>NZ_CBDCGN010000002.1:0-2827437 GCF_965216805.1 Panacagrimonas sp. | reverse complement strand
GGCAATGACGAGCTTCCGCGGATACAGATACAGGGTGAAATCGGGCTGTCCGGCGAACTCGATTTTTTTGCTTTCGAGCTGCTGGCCGGCGAAACGATCACGCTCGATATTGACGACACCGTGGACGGACTCGACGCGGCACTGTTTCGCCTTCTGGCGCAGGGGGGCATTGCGCAAACTAGTTTGGATGCGCAGGCCTCCCAGGGCGGAACCGGTTCGCCCCGTGGACCCGGAAGCCGTCGTCTTTAGCGGTCCGGGGTCGTCGCCTGGACGCGTTCCTGCAGTTCACGGCGCCCGAGGACGGCACCTACGTTTTTGGCGTGAATGGTGACTCTCTTGAAGGGCCGGAATTCGCAGTTGGCAGCTACACCCTGCAGGTCAGTCGCGACAACCCGGTGCTGACCACCGCCCAAAACACCGCGCTGGCCATTCCCGGTCTCAGCGTGGCCGACGTGGATGCGAATGAGCCCGGCGGCGACAACATGTTGTCCGTCAACGTGGCGGTGGACAGCGGCACGGGCGAGTTGAACACCAGTGCACCCCGGCCTGCAGGTCTTCATGATGGACTTTGGCGACGGTACGGAGGGTCGGGTCCTCATTGGCACGCTGGAGCAGATCAACGCCGGCCTGGCCAATCTGAGCTTCACGCCCGCGGACGGGTTCAGCGGCCCGGTCACGTTTTCGATGACCGTCAACGACCAGGGCAACACCGGCACCGGTGGGCAGCAAAGCGCCACCACCCGCCTGACCCTCAACGTCGTAGCCCTCAGCGAGCCGCCGGCCATCGAGGCGCCGGATACCGCCACCACGGACGAAGACAACGCGTTCGCTTTTTCCGGCCAGAGCCTGATCAGCATCGACGACCCGGATGCCGGCGCCGCCGACATCAGCGTCACCCTGCAAGTCAGCAACGGCGGTCTCGGCTCCAGCGCAACGGCCCCGATGGACCTGACCGTGGACCCGGGCATGGACCTCGGCCCCGATGGCGAAGTGCGCATGCTCACCCTGAGCGGCGCGCAGGACGACATCAACACCTATCTGGCGGGCCTGCTCTACACCCCGGACGCCAACTTCAACGGCACGGACCAGCTCCTCATCACCTCCGACGATCAGGGCGACAGCCCGGCACCGGGTGCAACCGACATGGCCACGGTGGACATCACCGTCAATGCGGTCAACGACCCGATCATGGTCACGGTGCCGGTGCCGGATGACAGCTTTGGCCTGGGGTCTGCGGATACGTCTGAAGGCGCGATGGACCAGGTCTCCAACACCCTCGCCGGGGCGTTCGAGCTCTCTCGCGGCAATTTCCTGATCGGCGTTGAGCCGAACGCCAACGTCGGTGACGACAGCCTGCCGCTGCACACCATCACCGGCAACATCAACAGCAACAACGACATCGACTTCTTCCGCGTGCAGCTCAACCAGGGCGAGGCGCTGACCCTGGACGTGGACGGCGGTTCCGGCGGCAGCGCGAACGACGTTCTCACTCGCGTTTCGGTATTCGACAGCAATGGGAATCTGCTGCTGGACGAGGATGCAGGCTCGGTTCTGGCGGGCGGGGACGGCAGCATATTCCACCGCGACCCCTTCACCCATTTCGTCGCACCGACCACCGGCGAGTATGCATTCGCCATCAGCAACGACCAGAACCGGCCCCTCGGAACGGTCACTGGCGGTGAACCCGATTACAGCGGCAACGGCACCGACACCGGTGACTACACCCTGCGCCTCAGCCTCAATCCCAGGCTGAGCGTCGAAGAAGACGGCATGCTGGTGTTTGCCGCCGATGGCCCGCAGGCGCTGTCGATCAGCGATGCGGACCTGGCGCGCGGCGAAGGCAGCGGCGAGGCCAGTGTCAGCCTGCGCGTGTTCTTCGGCACCCTGACCCTGGCCAGCACCGAGGGCCTGACTCTGGGTGTGGGCACCAGCAACAACGGCACCGAAAACACCTTGGAATTCACCGGCACCCAGGCCGCCATCAACAACGCGCTGGATGGTCTGATCTACCGGCCGAACCCGAACGTCAACAGCACCAGCCAAAGCAGCGGCTCCAACCCCAGCGGTGTAGACACGCTGACCCTGTTCGTCAACGACCAGGGCAACAACCCCGCGCCGCAGACCAATGCCATGGAGGATGTCTTCATCAACATCGTCCCGGTCAACGACGCCCCGGGGCTGACCGTACCCACCGATCCCCAGGTCACCAACGAGGACAGCCCGCTCAGCATCAGCGGCATCACCGTGGCGGATGCCGACCTCGAAGACGGCGGCAGCGCGCAACTGCGCCTGGGCATCACCACCACCAGCGGCACGGCCACCCTCACTCTGAGTGACGTCACCGGCCTCAGCTTCGTTGGCGGCGCCAACGGCGGCACGGGCTTCGCGGTTCAGGGCAGTGTGGACGATCTCAACGCGGCACTGGCCACGCTGGAATACGCCCCGGCCCCGGGCTTCGAAGGCAACGACAGCCTGAACCTGAACCTCGGCGACCTGGGCAACTTCCCCAACGGCAGCGCCAACGACAACCGGTCCATTCCCATCAGCGTCATTGGCGGCAACGATGGCCCGGTGATCAACGTCACCGGCGGCACCGCACAGCCAGTGCAGGCCATTCCGGAAACCACCGACGCCAACAACCTCTTCAACGATGCGGGCGTCCAGTTCATCGCGCGCGACAGCTTCAATGTGGACCCCTCACCCGATGTGGGCACCGGCCGCGAGCCGCGGGTGCAGATCGTGGGCGCGATCGACCCGGACAACGATCAGGACCTCTACGGCGTCGAACTGCGGGAAGGCGACGTGCTGACCATTGATATCGATGGTGCGCGAATTGAGCAGGTCAGCGGTATTGACAGCCTCGTGCGCGTGCGTGATGGCAATGGGGATTTGATCGTCGGAGCAGAAAACGACGACAGCCCGAATGCTCCAGACAATGGCTCCGCCAGCACCTTGGATTCGTTCCTGGTCTTCACCGCCCCCAGCGACGGCAACTTCTTCATCGAAGTCGACAACAGCGAACTAATAGCGGACCAAACCGGCCCCTACACCCTGCAACTGAGCCTGCAGCCGGCCCCGCTGACCATCGCTGAAGACACCCCGCTCACCCTCACCAGTCTCAGCGTGGCGGATGCGGATCTGGCCGACACCCCCGGCGCCACCCTGCTGACCACCGTCAGCGTCAACAACGGCACCCTGACCGTCGCCGCTGGCAGCGGCGCGACGATCACCGATGACGGCAGCGCAATCGTCACCCTCGAGGGGGACGCCGCGCAGGTCAACGCCGCGCTGAACGGTCTGGTCTACCAGGGCAACCCCGACTTCAATGGTTCCGACACGCTGACCCTGACGGTCAACGACCAGGGCGCCACCGGCACGCCGGGCCCGCTGATCACCACCACCACCCTCGGCATCGAGGTCACCGCCGTCAACGACGCCCCGGTGATCAACACCGCCAGCGACCCGGCCGCCATGCCGCCGGTTGTGGCCATGCCCTTCACACTCACGCCGGAAAACGAGCCGGTCAACGACGACTTCCAGAACGCATTGGCCAACCCCATCGGCCGCGCGCAATTCCAGGTCAGCCCCACTGATTTGGTTGGGGTGACCGACCAGAGCCGGCCACGCATCAGCATCGAAGGCGAGATCGGCGGCCCGAACGGCAACAACGATGTGGACTACTACGCCTTCGAGCTGGCCGCGGGCGAGAACATCACCTTCGATGTGGATTTTGGCCACATCTTTGGCACCTTTGAAGGCGACTCCATCGACACCGTGATCCGGGTGTTTGATGCCGGTGGCGTTCAATTGGCGACGAATGATGACGTCGTTTCAGGGACCGGCGGCGCCGGCTCGGGATCGGGCCTCGACCCCTACCTGGAATTCACCGCACCAAGCGCCGGCACCTACGTGCTGAGCGTGACGAATTTGGGTAATGACCCTGTATCGAACAGCCCTGACGCCAACGGCAACCCGGTGTTCGACAACGGCGGCAACGACACCGGCACCTACACCCTGCAGGTCAGCCGCGACAACCCGGTGCTGAGCACAAGCGAGAACACGTCGCTGGCCATTCCCAACCTCAGCGTGGCGGATGTGGATGTGGATGAAGATCCGGACGCACCGACGACCGGGCGGCTTCAGGTCCTGGTCCTCGTGGACCAGCAAGGCACCCTGAGCATCAGCCAGACCGACGGCCTGTCGGTCAGCAGTAACAATTCGAATCTGGTCAACATCTCTGGCACGGTGGCCAACGTCAACGCCGCCCTGGCCAGCCTCAGCTACACCCCGGCCACGGATTTCGACGGCATTGAAACGCTGTCGATGACCGTCATTGACCTTGGAAACACCGGAGCCGGTGGTCAGCGGACCACCACCACCGAAATCCGCATCAACGTCATTGGCGAGAATATCGCCCCGGTGATCAACGTCACCGGCGGCATTGCCGCACCGGTGGTGCCGATCGGCGAAACCGAGCCCAATGACACTATTGCCAACGCCACTCTGATCGACCGCACCGCCTTCCAGGTGCAGGACAGTGTGGACGTCGGTGATGACAGCCTGCCGCGGGTGCAGATTCAGGCTGCCATCAATCCAGACAACGACTTCGATTTCTACGCGATTGACCTGCGCGCCGACGAAACCCTGACCGTGGACGTCGACTATGCATCTGATGGAAACAACTTTACCAGTGTGGACTCGCTTCTTAGCGTTCTGGACAGCAGCGGCGCGGAGCTTGCGTCCAATGACGATTCCGCTGTGTCTGACGGCGGGCAAGGTTCGACGGCAACCATTGGATTGCCTGGTTCAACCCTGGATTCCTTCCTGCAGTTCACGGCGCCGACTGCGGGCACCTACTACGTCCGCGTCAACGATTTCGTTGCGAATGCCAGCGGCCCCTACACCCTGCAACTGAGCCTGCAGACGGCCCCGCTCACCATCGCTGAAGACAGCCCGCTCACCCTCACCAGTCTCAGCGTGGCGGATGCGGATCTGGCCGACACCCCGGATGCCACCCTGCTGACCACCGTCAGCGTGGACAACGGCACCCTGACTGTCGCCGCTGGCAGCGGCGCGACGATCACCGATGACGGCAGCGCAACCGTCACCCTCGAGGGGGACGCCACACAGGTCAACGCCGCGCTGAACGGTCTGGTCTACCAGGGCAACCCCGACTTCAACGGTTCCGACACCCTGACCCTGACGGTCAACGACCAGGGCGCCACCGGCACGCCGGGCCCGCTGATCACCACCACCACCCTCGGCATTGAAGTCACCGCCATCAACGATGCGCCGGTGATCAATACGTTCGGGGCTACGGCAACCGCCTTTGCGGTGACGCCGGAGAACGAGCCGGCCAATGGCGGCTTCCGGAATGCGCTGGACAACCCCATCGGCCGCGCGCAATTCCAGGTCAGCCCCACCGATCTGGTGACCGCCCAGAGCCTGCCACGCATCAGCATCGAAGGCGAGATCGGCGGCCCCAACGGCAACAACGATGTGGACTACTACGCCTTCGAGCTGGCCGCGGGCGAGAACATCACCTTCGATGTGGATTTTGGCCACATCTTTGGCACCTCTGAAGGCGATTCCATCGACACCGAGATCCGCGTGTTTGATGCCGGTGGCGTTCAATTGGACGTGAATGATGACGACTCCATAACGCTCGGCGGCGCCGGCTCGGAGTCGGTCCGTGACCCCTACCTGGAATTCACCGCGCCCACCGCCGGCACCTACGTGCTGAGCTTGGCGGATTTTGAGAACGACCCTGTAGCGAACAGCCCTGACGCCAACGGCAACCCGGTGTTCGACAAGGGCGGTAACGACACCGGCACCTACACCCTGCAGGTCAGTCGCGACAACCCGGTGCTGAGCACCCTGGAAAACACCGCGCTGGCCATTCCCAACCTCAGCGTGGCGGATGTGGATGTGGATGAAGATCCGGACGCACCGACGACCGGGCTGCTTCAGGTTCTGGTCCGCGTGGACCAGCAAGGCACCCTGAGCATCAGCCAGACCGACGGCCTGTCGGTCAGTGTCAACAATTCGAATCTGGTCAACTTCACCGGCACGGTAGCCGACGTCAACGCCGCCCTGGCCAGCCTCAGCTACAACCCGGCCACGGATTTCGACGGCATTGAAACGCTGTCGATGACCGTCATTGACCTTGGAAACACCGGAGCCGGTGGTCAGCGGACCACCACCACCGAAATCTCCATCAACGTTGTCGATCCCACCGTCTTCGATCTCGGGACTCTGGAGCAGGGCGACGGCAGCACCGGGTTCGTGCTGAACGGCATTGCGGTTGGTGACTACAGCGGCCGTTCGGTCTCCAGTGCGGGCGATGTGAACGGCGACGGGTTTGATGATCTGCTGATCGGGGCTTCTGGCGCCGACCCGAACGGCCCTAATTCTGGCCAGAGCTACGTGGTGTTTGGCGGGTCGGGCCTGTCGGGAGAGGTGGACTTGGGCATGCTGGGGATGCCGAACAACCCGGGTGGTTTCACGCTGAACGGCATTGCGGGTGGTGACTTGAGCGGTTTTTCGGTCTCCGGTGCCGGCGATGTGAACGGCGACGGGTTTGGTGATCTGCTGATCGGGGCCTTTGGCGCCGACCCGAACGGCTTGAATTCCGGCCAGAGCTACGTGGTGTTTGGCGGGTCGAGTCTATCGGGGCCGGTGAACCTGGCGGACCTGAACACCGCGAACAACCCGGGTGGCTTCGCGCTGAACGGCATTGCGCAAAATGACTTCAGCGGCCGTTCGGTCTCCAGTGCGGGCGATGTGAACGGCGACGGTTTTGATGATCTGCTGATCGGGGCCGATCGCGCCGACCCGAACGGCGCTAGTTCCGGCCAGAGCTACGTGGTGTTTGGCGGGTCGGGTCTGTCGGGAGAGGTGGACCTGGGCGCGCTGGGCACGCCGGGTAACCCGGGTGGCTTCACCCTGAACGGCATTGCGCAAGCTGACCTCAGCGGCCGTTCGGTCTCCAGTGCGGGCGATGTGAACGGCGACGGGTTTGATGATCTGCTGATCGGGGCCGAGGGCGCCGGCCCGAACGGCGATTTGTCCGCCGGCCAGAGCTACGTGGTGTTTGGCGGGTCGGGTCTGTCGGGGTCAACGGTGGAGCTGGGCATGCTGGGCACGCCGGGCAACCCGGGTGGCTTCGCGCTGAACGGCATTGCGGGGGGTGACTACAGCGGCCGTTCGGTTTCCAGTGCGGGCGATGTGAACGGCGACGGTTTTGATGATCTGCTGATCGGGGCTCATTACGCCGACCCGAACGGCGAATCTTCCGGCCAGAGTTATCTGGTGTACGGCGGGGATTTCCTGGACCAGATCGACGCGGCCTTGCTGGGCACCGACGGTGACGACTCGCTCACCGGCACCGCGGCCGATGAATCGCTGGTCGGCGGCCAGGGCGCCGACACCCTCGACGGCGCTGGCGGCAACGACGTCCTCATCGGCGGTGAAGGCGACGATGTGCTGGTGTACGACGCTAACGACACCCTGCGCGTGGACGGCGGCAATGGCTTCGATACCCTGCGCGCGACCGGCAGCGACAACATCGACTTCACTGCATTGCGCGAGGGCCTGTTCGGCAGCATCGAACGACTCGACCTCACCAACAGCACCGAAGGCGCCAGCGCCAGCAACACGGTGACGCTGGATCTGCTGGACCTGCTCGACATCACCGAGCGCGAGCACCGGCTGATCGTCGATGGCACCGCCGATGACGTGCTGAATCTGGGCGAGGGCTTTGCTCGTGACATGGACGCGGACCAGAACATCGGCGCGACCGACTACTCCGCCTACACCGTCATGGGGGTCAACGCCGTGGTGCTGGTGGATCCGGCGATGACGGTGGATCTGTAGTGGGTGCCCATCCGCTGTCGCCATCGAGAATTCCATGAATCCATGACAAAGCGACCCCCTCTCCCTCTGGGAGAGGGCGGGGGTGAGGGGCCGCGCGCAGCGCGGCATGAGCGCTGTGCGTGACGACGTGTTGCCGACCCGCGCTGAATCCGAGGCAGGTGTCTTGAATCGTATGCACGATGTGCATACGATTCGCCGATGAACTACGAGTGGGACGAAGCCAAGCGCCAGGAGAACCTACGCAAGCACGGCGTGGATTTCGCCGATGCGGTGGGCGCGCTGGAAGACCCCGCGAACCTCACGGCCGAAGACCCGGACGCCGAGAGCGAGGCGCGCTTTGTCACTCTGGGCATGAACGTGACGCTGCGTGTCCTGCTCGTGGTGTGGACAGAGCGCTCTGCGGATTGCGTGCGAATCATCTCGGCCCGCAAAGCCAGCCCAGGCGAAGCCCGCCGCTACCACGGAGAATGAGTCATGAGAGACCACTACGATTTCAGCAACGCCAAGCGTGCCAGGGAGCTTCCAGCGCTTGCCCGCATCCAGAAGGAAAACGAGAGCAAGGAGCGCATCACGATCCGGCTCGATGCGGACGTGCTGGCGTGGTTCCGTGATCAGGTCAAGGGCGGCGGCAACTACCAGACGCTCATCAACGAGGCGTTGAAGGCGCACATTGGCCTGGCGGGCAGGGAAGATGCCCCGCTCACCGTGCGCAAGCTGCGTGAGGTCCTGCGGCAGGAGTTGCGTGCATCGTGAAAGCGCTGGCCGGGCCTTCGCGCCCGATACGGACTCAAGCTGCCCGACGCCTTGCAATTTTCCACGGCGCTGACGCCGGGTGCCGATACGCTTTCGAAGCATGCCTGGGACTTCGGTCGGGTGCAGGGCCTGACCATCATCAACGGCCCTGATTGACGGGCCTGATACCTGAGGAGCTGAAATGGCCGCACCCACAGCTGAATCCGTCGCTGGAAAGCCCCGCCTGGAGATCGACACCTCGCGCCAGTTCATCTCCTGGCTGCGTGAGCAGCGCATGTCGCTGGCCTTCACTACCTACCAGGCCGGCAAGCTGTTCTTCATCGGCGCGCGGACCGACAACGACAAGCTGTGGGTGCACGAGCGCAGCTTCGAGCGCTGCATGGGGCTGGCGGTGGCCGACAACGCCCTGTACCTGGCCAACCTCTACCAGCTCTGGCGCTTCAACAATGTGCTGCCGCCGGGCGGGCACACGCCCGACGGCTGCGATCGGCTCTACGTGCCGCAGATGAGTTGGGTCACCGGCGATGTAGACATCCACGACGTGGCGGTGGACGCCAACGGCCGGCTGGTGTTCGTCAATACCCTGTTTTCCTGCCTGGCCACGGTCGATGGCCAGTCCAGCTTCGTGCCGCTGTGGCAGCCGGCCCACATCAGCAAGCTCGCCGCCGAGGACCGCTGCCACCTCAACGGCCTGGCGATGCGGGATGGATCGCCGGCCTATGTGAGCGCGGTGTCGCGCACCGACCTCTACGAAGGCTGGCGTGAACACCGCCGTAACGGCGGCGTGGTGATCGACGTGCGCAGCAACGAAGTGGTGTGCGAAGGGCTGTCGATGCCGCACTCTCCGCGCTGGCACCAGGACCGGCTGTGGGTGCTCAATTCCGGCACCGGCGACTTCGGCCACGTGGACCTCGAACAGCGTCGCTTCGTGCCGCTGTGCTTCCTGCCCGGCTACGCGCGCGGGCTGGCCTTTGTCGGCCCCTTCGCCATCGTGGGTCTGTCCAAGCCGCGCGGCGTCAAGACCTTCGACGGCCTGCAACTTCAGGAGCGCCTGGACACCCAGGGCGTATCGGCCCGCTGCGGCCTGGCGGTGGTGGACCTGCGCAGCGGCGACATCGTGCACAGCCTGACTGCCGAAGGCGTGGTGGAGGAACTCTACGACGTCGCCGTGATCCCCGACTGCCGGATGCCGGCGGCGCTCGGCTTCAAGACCGAGGAGATTCGTCGCACCATCAACCTGGGTGACGGCGGCGGGTTGTAGGCGAGTCCAGCCTGCGACGCGGAGCAGCGCTTGCTGCAGCTTGCAGGTGAAAGCCGCGTGCAATCGGTGGAGTGCTGGCCTTCCGTCCTTGGTTTCAAGGTTCAAACGCAGACATGCGCGAAAGATAACAAATATGTTATCGTCCGAACATGCCATGGAGCATCACGTACCACACTGAAGCAGTCGAATCCTTCGTCTTGGGGCTTCCCGATGGGCTTTTGGGTCGGTACTTGCGCCTCGCCGACATGATGCTGGAGTTCGGCGCCAATCTCGGTATGCCTCATACGCGCGCCATGAGCGACGGCCTTTTTGAGCTTCGGATCAAGAACAGAGAAGGGATCGCTCGGGTCTTTTACTGCACGCTCGTTGGCCAGCGGATTGTCATGCTGCACGGTTTCGTCAAGAAATCTGAGAAGACACCACCCAAAGAATTGAAGCTGGCCAGAGAACGGCTCGCGGAGGTAAAGAAGTCATGAAGCACGCTGATCTCAAGAATCAGGCACTGCGCAGGGCCGGCGTCAGAGCGGAATACGAAGCCCTCGGCCCGGAGTTCGAGTTGCTTCGGCAGATGCTCGGCGCGCGTACCAAGGCAGGTCTGAGCCAGGCGGATGTGGCAACGCGCATGGGCACTCACGCGCCCGCCATTACCCGGCTGGAGTCGGCGCTCGGTAGCGGCAAGCATTCTCCGTCCATAGACACCCTGAAACGTTACGCGGAGGCGGTAGGCTGCGACCTTCAAGTCAAGTTCGTTCGGAATTCCCGAACTGAAAAACGGCCCAAGCCGACCGCCAAGCCTTCGCCTCGCTCAGGCGCATCGGCGGCTTGACCTCGACGTTGGGGCCACTTGGTCTGATCGAACCGACTGCTCCACCCGCGACCCGCAGAAACGCCTGCTCCAGCCTGCGGGCGAGGCCCACCGCATCACACAGGGACGACGCCTGCATGTGCGAGGCAGTCGACTTCGAACGGCCGCTATGACCTGTAGTCCCAGATCGCCCGATCAGCGACGCCCGTCGGCGTCGACCAGAGCGAGCAGATAACCCAGGCCGGTGAAGTCGTAGACGGTCTCCTCGAAGCGGCTGAACTGACCGTCGAATTCGCTCTCCAGTACCTCCGGCGGGAAGCCGAAGGTGGGGCCGTAGGCGGTCAGGTCGTTGGCTTGTGCGTGCCAACGTCCTGTTTCATGTCGCGCACCCAACACGCGGCGCCGCAGATGCCCTCACCGCGCTCGCCGAGGAACTTCTGTACGTCGCGGGCCAGCTCGCCGTCGCTGCCGGCGATGGGTTGCAGCAGTTCGATGCCGAGTTCCCAGGCGGCCGCCACGCGCAGGCCCATGGTGGCGATTACCGGACCGCTGCGGCTGAAGGGAACGCCGAACAGGGCCTCGTAGCGGCTGGCAGCTTCGTCGATGTCGCGTACGGCCACCACGATGCGGTGCAGTTTTTTCATCGGACGCTCCGGGGCGCGTGGGACAGGAAATCAGGCCACCGCCGCCGCCCGCTGCGCGGCTGTGCTGCCGCGCTTGCGCAGCCGTACCGGCATGTGTTTCAGGCCGGTGACGAAGCTCGAATGCACGCGTTCGACCTTGCCGATGATCTCGATGCCGACGAACAGCGCCGGGCGCTTCAGATCGAGCTCCCACAGGCCAAGGAATTCCGGATTGAAGTACCAGCGCGCGGCGCGGAAGAAGCGGCGCATCTGGTTGGGGGAGGGCGGCGCGAACGCGGTGACATCGGCAACGGCGGACATCGGATTCTCCAGCAAGGGGGTGCGTTACGCGCCGGCCTGCGGCGGTTCGGTGACCGGTAGTGGCTTGCGCGCGATGGCGGCGGCTTCCTTGGCCGACACGCCGAGCGTAGTCAGCACGAGGGCCGCGGTGCGCTCGGGGATGTTGCCGACGGTCATGCCCATGCCCTTGATCAAGGCGGCCTGCGGACTGGTCTCGGACCCTGCCATCTGCTCCGCCGCAACGGCCGCGAGCACGATGCCGCCGGCGGCGATGAAGGACATGAACACATCCGGCGCATGAAAGCGCTTGGCCGCGACACCGCGCCCGATATCGCGCAGCAGCCTCTGGCCCAGACCCTTGGTCATCGCGAGCGAGGAATAACTCTCGCGCAGCAGAAACTGTCCCCATAGGGGCTCGCGGCGCGCGCGCAGCAGCGCGTGGCGGATGCAGTAGGCGATCATTTCCGCCGGGTCGGCGACGTCCTTGACCAGACGATCCAGCGCATCGCCAAAGTCGTTGAACACCCGATCGATCAGCGCGTCGTAGATCGCCTCCTTCGATTCGAAGTGGTTGTAGAACGAGCCGAAGCCGACATCGGCCGCCTCGGTGATCTCGTTGATCGCCACACCCGCCATGCCGCGCTCGGCCATCAGGCGGAACGCCGCGTCCACCAGTCGGTCCCGCGTCTCGCGCTTGCGGCGTGCCTGGCGCGGCTCGCGGTCCTCCCCGGCATCGGCCGCCTTGTTTACGCGGGAGGGCCTGGAGACGGTCTTGGCCGGCTTGAGCGGGGTTTTGGGTGCAGAGGGCATGGGTGCGGGGGTGTGGATTAATCGATGGAAAGCGCGGGCAGTATAGACATATAAATCAATATTGACAAAATCATCAGAAACGACCAGAGTATCTCCTGTGCCGCAAGCGAGCGGCGCCGATGAGGAGGTTCCAATGAGCTTTGCCAGCGTTCCCAGCCGCGCCCTCACTGCCGAGGAGATCCAGCGCTACCACGACGACGGCGTCGTGATGATCAAGCAGGCGATCGACTCCAACTGGCTGCGCCTGATCGAGGCCGGTATCGAGAAGGCGCGCGGCGATCTGTCCGTCCAGGGCCGCTTCATGTCGCGCAAGACCGCCGGTTATCAAATGGACACGTTTCTCTGGAAGCGCGTGGACGAGCTGCGCGACGCGATCTACTACGGCCCCTTCGCGCACTGGGCACAGCAGCTCATGGGTTCGAAGGAAGTGCGCTTTTTCTACGACCAGATGTTCGTCAAGGAGCCGGGCACCAACGCGCCCACGCCCTGGCACCAGGACCTGTCGTTCTGGCCGATTCGCGGCGAGCAGATCACCTCGTTCTGGATCCCGATGGACGTAGTGACGCGCGAGAGCAGCGGCCTGATGTACGTGCGCGGTTCGCACCAATGGCCGCAACGCTTCAAGGCGATCTCGCCGGACTACGTGGCCGCGATCATCGACGAGCAGATGGACGACATCCCGGACATCAACGCCAATCCGGAGCAGTACGAGCTGCTGAACTGGGACATGGAACCGGGCGACCTCCTGATGTTCCACCCGCTGACCCTGCACGGCAGCTACGGCAACACGCACCGCACGCGCCGCCGCCGCGCGCTGGCGCTGCGCTGGACCGGTGACGACGTGGTGTGGGCGCCCTCGTCCAAGCGCATGCCGGTGCATTTTCCGCACGACTCGAAGGTCGGCGGCGCGCTCAGCGGCGCGGCCTTCCCGCGCATCCTGCCGGAGCCGGTTCCGGCCGAGCGCGAGGCGCGCCGCGCACCGGAAGCGCCGAGCAAGATCCAGTTGCTGGCCTCCGGCTGGAACAACCTCGTTGCCGCGACGCGACTGAAACTGCGCGCGTCCAGTCAGCCGCTCAAGCTGCAGCAGACCTGGGGGCAGCCGTGAGCGCCGCGAATCCGCCGGTCGCCGTGGTCAGCGGCGGGTCCTCGGGCATCGGCCGCGCCTTTGTGGAACAGCTGGTGGGCGAGGGCTATCGCGTCGTCGCGCTCGGACGTGATGCCGGCAAGCTGCAAGGCCTCGCGGACGAGTTGCAGGGCGTGCACACCGAATCCTGCGATGTGTCGGACCGCGCCGCGGTGTTCGCGCTGGCGCGCAAGATCACGCAGCAGTACGGCGCCGTGCAGTTGCTGGTCAGCAACGCCGGCGGGCTGCGCGAGCTGGACTTTGCATCGGCCAACCTGGAGACCGCGGACCTCACGTCCGAGCTGCGCATCAATCTCGAAGGCGCAATCCACCTGACGGCCGCATTCCTGCCGGCGCTGCGCGAGGCGCGGAACAGCAGCATCGTGTTCGTCACCTCCGGTTACGCGCTGGCGCCAGCGCAGCGCGCGCCGATCTACTCGGCGTCCAAGGCGGGACTGCGCAGCTTCAGCAAGGCGCTGCGTCGGCAACTCGCGCCGCTCGGCATGAGCGTGACCGAGGTTGCGCCGCCCGTGGTGAACACACCGGCCGTCGCGCACCGCGCGGTGAAAAACAAGCTGGCACCCGCGTCCGTGGTGCGCCAGACGCTGAGCGCCGCGCGCGCCGGCAAGCCCTACGTCTATCCCGGCCAGACGCGTTTCCTGCCGCTGCTGCTGCGGCTGTTCCCGTCCCTGGCCGAAACCATCGTCGCCCGCTCCTGATCACCTGCTGATGCCACGACCATGACCGAACTCCTCACCGCCCAGCCGGCGCGTCACCCGAACCCGACGGTGAAGGCGACCTCGCTCGCCTACCTCGTGTTCGAGCGCCCGGACCTGAACCGCGCCGAGCACTTCCTCGCCGACTTCGGCCTGGCCGTCGCGCAGCGCAGGGATGAGACGCTGTACTTGCGCGGCGCCGGCTGCGCGCCGTACTGCCATCGCGTGCATCGCGCCGCGAAGGCGCGCTTCGTCGGCATGGGGTTCACCGTCGCCAGCCGCGCCGACCTTGAACAGCTCGCCGCACTTCCAGGCGCAGGCGCCATCGAGCGCGTCACGCATCCCGGCGGCGGCGAGCGCGTTGTTCTCACCGATCCTTCCGGATTCACAGTGGAAGTCATCCACGGCCAGACCTCGGTCGACGAACTGCCGCATCGCGGCCCGCTGCGCTTCAATTCGGTCGGCGCTTCGGTACGCATCAACGGCACGCAGCGGCCGGCACCGGAACCGCCGGAAGTGATCCGTCTCGGCCACTGCGTGATCGAAGTGGCGGACTACCAGGCCACCAGCGCCTGGTACACGCAGCATCTCGGATTGATCCCAAGCGATGTGCAGGTGCTGCCGGACGGCTCGCCTGCGGTGACGTTCTTCCGCCTAGATCTCGGCGACACACCGGCCGACCATCACACGCTCGCGATGGCGCAGGGCTTCATGCCGACGTACAGCCACAGTGCCTTCGAGGTGGTGGACGCCGATGCCGTCGGCATGGGCCAGCGCGTGCTGCGCGAGAAAGGCTGGAAGCACGCCTGGGGCATCGGCCGCCACATTTTCGGCAGCCAGATCTTCGATTACTGGAACGATCCCTGGGGCGCCAAGCACGAGCACTACTGCGATGGCGATCTGTTCACCGCGGATCGCCCGACCGGTGTGCACCCGGTCAGTCGCGACGCGATGGCGCAGTGGGGTCAGCCCATGCCGGCCAGCTTCACCAAGCCCAAGCTCACGCCGTCGGCGATCGTCGCGCTGATCCGCAACCTGCGGCGTAGTCCGGATCTCAGCGTGAGCAAGCTGATCACGCTCGCCAAGCTCTTCGGCTGATGAGCGCCTCGCACACCGATTTCACGCGACGTCGCCTGATCCAGGCCGGTGCCGCAACGGCGGTGGTCGCAGGCAGCGGATTTGCGATCACCGCCTGCGATGCAACGCCGCCGTACGAAGAAGTCCCGAATCCCGTACCGACCCCCATTCCCACCGAACGAGTTCCCGCCATGTCCCTCAACATCGTCCGCTACGAACACCAAGGCCGCGCCCAGTGGGGCGTGATCCGCGGTAGCCAGATCACCCCGGTTCCGGGTGATTTAGCCACCACCGGCGACTTCATCCGCGGCTCTTCGCTGCCCGAGCTGAGCAAGCTTAGTGGCGCGACGCTGGAACTGGCCGCCGTCAAGCTGCTCTCGCCGGTGACGCAGAACCAGCAGTTCGTCTGCCAAGGCGCGAACTACCGCCAGCACATGATCGAGTCCGGCATGGACCCGGATGTGAAGAGCTACAACATGATCTTCACCAAGGCGCAGAGCTGCATCGCGCCCGCCGACACCGACGTGATCAAGCCGCACGTCGTGAAGTTCCTCGACTACGAGATCGAACTGGGCCTTGTGCTGCGCAAGTCCATCCACGGCGCGACCACGATCACCGACGCCAATCTGCACGAGTACGTTGCCGGCGCGGTGATCGTGAACGACTACTCCGCGCGCGACGTGCAGATTCCGCAGATGCAGTTCTACAAGGGCAAGTCCTTTCGCACCTTCGGGCCGGTCGGGCCCTGGCTGACCTTGCTGGACGCGTCGAGCATCGCCGCGCTCAAGGCGCTGCAACTGAAGCTCACCGTCAACGGCGACGTGCGCCAGAACGACACGACCGCGAACCTCGTCTATGGACCGGCCGAGACCTTGACCGAGCTCTCGAGCGTGCAGGACTTCGAGGCCGGTGATCTGCTCGCCACCGGCACGCCCGCAGGCTGCGCGCTGTCCGTCCCGTCGCCGGCCAAGCAGAAGCTCGGCGCGCTGCTGCCGGAGAAAAAGAAGTGGGAGATCTTCTTCAAGGTGCAGGCCAAGCGCACGCAGTACCTCCGAAACGGTGACGTGGTCGAGGCCAGCATTAGCAGCGCGGATGGCAGCGTGGACCTCGGCGTGCAGCGCAACCGCATCGTCGCGGAGGCCTGATGAAGAAGTCTCCCGTTGTTCTCATCACTGGCTGCTCCAGCGGCATTGGCTACGCGCTGGCAGAGGCCTTTCATGCTCGCGGCTGCATCGCGGTGGCGACCGCGCGCAAGCCGCAGTCGCTCGCGGCCCTGTCCGCGCAGGGCGTCCACACGCTGGCACTCGACGTCACCTCCGCCGAATCCATCCGCAACGGCGTCGCGGCCGTCGAGGCTCAGCACGGCGCGGTGGACGTGCTGGTCAACAACGCCGGCATTCCGGTGATGGGCCCAACCGCCGAGCTGTCGCTGGACGAGCTTCGTCTGCAGTGGGAAACCAATCTCACCGCGCCCATTGCGATGGTGCAGGCCGTGGTGCCCGCCATGGTCAAGCGCGGCAGCGGCCGCATCGTGAACCTGGGCAGCGTCTCCGGCCTGCTCACCACGCCCTTCGCCGGGCCCTACTGCGCCAGCAAAGCCGCGCTGCACAGCCTGAGCGATGCACTGCGCATGGAACTCAAGCCCTTCGGCATCGAGGTGCTGATGGTGCAGCCGGGCGGGGTGCAGTCCAACTTCGGTGCCGGTGCCAAGGCACAGACCGGGCAACACCAGTGGCAGCTATACGCACGCTTCGCCGACGGCATTGCCAAGCGCGCCGGCGCCTCGCAGGAACACGCGACGCCGACGACCGTGTTCGCGAAGGATTTCGTGCGCGCCGTGCTGGCTGACAAGCCGGAGCCCGTGATCCGGCTCGGCGCGGGTAGCACCGGCCTGCCGTTGCTCGCGCGCCTGCCGATTTCGGTGAAGGACCGCCTGCTGATGCGGCGCTTCGGTCTGAACTCGGCGGATTGATCCGATGAACCCCTCCATTCCCGAATCGGTCGATGTGCTCGTCGTCGGCTACGGCCCGGTCGGCGCCGCGGTGACGGCGCTGCTCGGCCGCTACGGCGTGCGGACCCTGGTGATCGACAAGGCGCCGGACATCCTGCTGGCGCCGCGCGCCATCGCGCTCGACAACGAGGCCTTGCGTATCCTGCAGATGGTCGGGCTCGCGGAGGACGCCTTCGAGAAGGTCGCGATCCCGCACGTGCGCATGCACTGCCCCCACGTCGGCGAGTTCGCGCGAGTCAACACCAGCGGCAGCGTCGACGGCCATCCCAAGCTGGTCACGTTCTACCAGCCGGACCTGGAACGTGCGCTGCGCAAGCAGGCCGAAAGCCATGCGGGTATCTCAACGCTGAGCAGCACCGAGATGCTGGATTTCGTCGAGGACAGCGATGGCATCCACGTAAGGCTCAGGCTGGCGGACGCACGCGAGGTGACGGTGCGCACGCGCTACCTGGTCGGTGCGGACGGCGCGGGCTCCAAGGTGCGCAAGGCCATCGGCCAGGACTTCGAGGGCAAGACCTACGCGGAAGACTGGCTGATCGTCGATGCGCAGGACGTGCCCGGCAACTTCGACCACGTGGAGTTCATCTGCGATCCGAAGCGTCCGACGCCGCACATGGTCGCGCCGGGCGGACGCATCCGTTGGGAATTCATGCTGCAGCCCGGCGAGACGCGCGAGGAGATGGAACAGGACGAAACCATCGCGCGCCTGCTCGCGCCCTGGGCCAAGGCCGGTGAGCTGAAGATCGAGCGCAAGGCGGTGTACCGCTTTCACGCGCGCTCCTGCGAGCGCTACAGCCGGGGCCATGTGTTTCTCGTTGGAGATGCGGCGCATATCACTCCGCCCTTCGTGGGACAGGGCCTGGTCGCGGGGCTGCGCGACGCGGCCAATCTCGCGTGGAAAATCGCGTGGGTGGTGAAGGATCGCGCCGCGCCCGCGATTCTCGACAGCTACGACCAGGAGCGTCGCCCGCACGCGACCAAGATGATCGCGCTGGCCCGGTTCATGGGAAGCCTGGTCATGCCGAGCAGCCGGCTTATGGCGATCCTCGTTCACGGCACGATGATGTTGCTGCGCCGCGTTCCGGGGCTGCGCACGTACTTCGACGAACTGGGTGTCAAGCCGAAGAACGAGTACTCGGCCGGGCTGTTCGCGAAAGGACGGTCGCGGCTGGTCCGGGGCGGCACTCTGCCTCAGGCGCTCGTGCGTGACGGCCAGGGTCGTCACCTGCTCAGCGACGATGCGCTCGGTGCCGCACTCACGCTGGTCGGCTTCGGCCTGGATCCGGCTACGCATCTGTCGGCGCAGATGCGCGCGGACTGGGTACGGCGCGGCGGTCGCATCGTGCAGTTCTGCCAGCGCGGCGAAGCCCTGTATCGCGGCGAGCGCGCCTTCGAAGACCTCAGTGGCGCGCTGGTGCCCGGCGCTGCTCCCTACGGTTGGTGCGCGGTGCTGCGCCCTGACCGCACCGTGGTCACCGACGGCCCGCTTGACGAGGCTGGGTCCCTGATCACCGGCACTCTGAGGTTGCTAGGCGCGCCCACGGCCTGAACCCACCCAGGCAGAACCGATCCTCCACCAAGCTTGGCCTGCCGACTGCTGGAACCCATCGGCAACATCCCGGCTGCCGAAGCGGAAGCCGCCAACTATTCGCATTTAACCGGGTTTGCCCACGCGGCGTGGCTCACAACAGCGAGTCGCCGGAAGTGCTGGCACGGTTCAGCACGCGATGTCCGTGTTGATCGCAGCAACCCCTGTCAATCGCCCGTTCTCGGGCAGGGAAATCAGGCGACCGCCGCCGCCCGCGGCGCGGCCGTGCTGCCGCGCTTGCGCAGCCGCACCGGCATGTGTTTCAGGCCGGTGACGAAGCTCGAATGCACGCGTTCGACCTTGCCGATGATCTCGATGCCGTCGTAGCGGCGCAGCAGTTCCTCGACCGCGCAGTGGAGCTCGATCTTGCCCAGCGGCCCGCCCAGGCAGAAATGCGGCCCGGCGCCGAACGACAGGTGGCGGTTGGGGTGGCGGGTGACATCGAACACCTCGGGTTGCTCGAACACGTCCTCGTCGCGATTGGCCGAGCCCACCCACAGCACCACGCGGTGGCCGGCCTTGATGTGGCGGCCGCCCAGATCGGTGTCGCGGGTCGCCACCTCCGCCTCTGGCCAATGTCAGTGTTCAACCGCACATCGAGATTGATTTCGATCGGCCCGGTGCAACGCTCACTTTCCAGACAACTTGCGGTACTCCCCCGGTGCCTGCCCAAACCACCGCCGGAACGCACGCGTGAAACTGGCGGTGTCGCCGTAGCCGAGCTGTAGCGCAATCTCGTCGAGCTTCATCTGGGTGCCCTGCAGCAGTTGCGCGGCCAGTTGCTGGCGCTCGTCTTCAACGATGTCGCGGAAGCTGGTGCCTTCGGCTTCAAGCTTGCGCCGCAGGCTGCGCGGCGCCACGGCGAGGTGCTGCGCAACATTTTCGATGGACGCGACCAGACCCAGCGGCCCCAGGACGAGTTGGCGGACCTGGCCGGTGACGCCGCTGACCTGGCGCCGCTTGAGCTGGGCGCGGCACTGATCCTCCAACAGGCGGGCCAGGTTGGCGTCGTACATCGGCAACGGGATCTCGGCATCCTCCCGCCGCAGCACGATGGCGTTGCGAGCGCCGCCGTAGCGCGGCGCAATGCCGCACAAGGCCTCGATGCGCGCAGCGTGCGCCGGCGCAGGCCCTGCGTACTCCAGGCCTCGCAAACTGATACCGGACAGGCTGAGTTCCTTGACGAGATTGACCGCTGTGCCGGTATCGCGCTCCAGCAGGAACTGGCGCAGGTGCTGCGGAATGGCACCGGGGTCGGCGCAAAGGGCGAACTCGCGTTCGTCGGTTTCCGACCAGAAGCGACAGTAGGCGGTGCTCAGCGGCAGGTAGCGCAGGCATCGCTCGAGCGCCTCGCGCAGCGTGCGACTGGTGCGCAGCGCAAATCCCCAGATGCCGAACGTGGCCACGTTGTATTGCAGGCCCAGCTCGAAGCCCAGCGCCGGCACCTGCGGCAGCGCCAGGATCAGGTTCTCGATCAGACGCATCTCCTGCTCGCGCGTGATCAGTGCCTCTGCGTCGCGCAGTTGTGCCGCAGTCATGTCAGTACCCAGCAGGCAAGTCTCGGCATCGACGCCCTGACGCGCGGCGAAGTTGACCATCACCTGAGCAATGGCGACAGGATGCAGAACGCTGGTCTGAGCTGACATGGCTTCTATCAGTGGTTCTCCGCTCCCTGCCTGGCCAGATATGCCCTGCAACAGGCCTGGAATGCGCTGTCGCGTGTCGCTGCTTGTGCGTAGATTCGAGACTCGACAAGCCGAACCCGGAGTGACCCATGGAGCAGGATCTGATCGCGCTGAACAAGCAGGCCATCGCCGTCTCGAAAGAGTATACGGGCGCAGTAGCGTGGCCGACGGTCCTCCTGGTGGCGGTCGTGATCGGTGCCTTTGTCGCGAACTTCTGGCTGTTCGCGGCCGGTCTTGTGCCGCTGTGGGCGGCGACTGCGATCTACGCCGTGCTGACCTACATGTCGTACACGCCGCTGCACGAGGCCGCCCACGGCAACATCCACGGCGGGCGCGAACGGCTGAAATGGCTCAACGATCTCTGCGGCTATTTGGTCGCGCCACTGATCATGATTCCCTACTCCACGCACACGGTGGAGCACTTCACCCACCATCGCTATACCAACCAGCCGGACAAGGACCCTGACTACCTCATCGTCGGCAGCCGTCACGGCTTCCTGGCCTTCATCGTCTGCGGGGTCAAGTTCCTCTGGATGCAGAACACCTTCCTGTTCCGCGACTACTGGGCGACGGCGCCGCGGCGCGAGCGTGCGATCTACTTCGCCGAAGTGACGCTGGCGATCGGTTGGCGAGTGGCTTTCTTCGCGCTGATCCCGACCACGTCGACCCTCATCCTGCTGCTCGCGGGCTATCTGGCCGGCGCCTTCTTCACCGTCTACTGGTTCGCCTACCGCCCGCATCTGCCGTACGAAGATTCGGCGCGCTATCGCAATACCAACAGCCTGATCATGCCGGTCTGGATGAAACCTCTGGAGTGGTTCTGGCTCGGTCAGAACCTGCACTCGATCCACCACGCGTTTCCCCGCGTGCCGTTCTATCGTTACCACGCGCTGTACCGCCAGATCGAACCGGTCTTGCGCGCGCATGGCACGCCGGCAATCGGCATCTTTGATCGCAAGCCGGTGCGTGCGTGACAGCGGGTGGCCAGAGCGTGTGGGGAGCAGCGCCCTATCCCGCTGGTCTGTTCGATGCCAGGTGGGAAGTCCGCCTCTGACACAAAGCCGTTGGCCGGGCGCCAACGTGTGGCCGATGGGTTTTCGCAAAGCCTCAGTTGGCGAGGGCTCTTGGCACGTGCCGGCCCTCCCCTGGTGCCTCAGAGAGCTGCGCACTGATCACTGGGTGCGCCACTTGCCCAAAAGCTCCAGCCGATGCGTTTGGTCACATCATCAGGATGACGCCGCTGCGGTTTCGGCGCAGTTGCGTCGGCGAAACCGACTGAGCGCCGGCAGTCGTCTGTCGCCCGATTCGTTGACCCATCCTTGGCAGGGTCCTTAAACTCCACGTCGCGCCGATTTCCTCCGCTTGCGGGCTTCAACCAGCTAAGCGGAACCGATGAGCAATCGGCCCGCCATTCGACGCGGGCTTTTTCATGCCCGCGTGACGGGAGACTGACATGACCGACACGCCAGACACACCAGAAGAAGATCCGACCGCCCTGTGGGGCCCTGCCACGCTCGGTATCCGCGCCGCCGAACTGCGCGGACCGGAGATGGAGCACTCGCCGTCGATCTATCCGACCTCCAGCTTCGTGTTCCGCAACGCCGCCGAGGCCGCCGCCGTGTTTGCCGGCGAGCAGGCCGGCAACGTCTACGGCCGCTTCACCAATCCCACCGTGCGCGCCTTCGAGCAGCGCCTGGCGCGCATGGAAGGCGGCGACGCCTGCGTGGCCACCGCCAGCGGCATGGCGGCGATCCTGTCGCTGGTGCTGGCGACAATGAAGGCCGGCGATCACTTGCTGGCGTCGGCCGGGCTGTTCGGCGCCACCATCAATCTGTTCAACAACTACTTCGTCAAGTTCGGCATCGAGGTCTCCTACGCGCCGCTGGCCGATGTCGGTGCCTGGAAGCAGGCGCTGCGCCCGAACACGAAGATGCTGTTCGTGGAGACGCCGTCCAACCCGCTGACCGAGATCGCCGACGTGCGCGCGCTGGCGGACATCGCCCACGCGCACGGCGCCACCCTGGCGGTGGACAACTGTTTTCTCACCCCGGTGTTCCAGAAGCCGTTGGCGCTGGGCGCCGACTACGTGATCCATTCGGCCACCAAGTTCCTCGACGGCCAGGGACGCTGCCTGGGCGGTGCGGTGGTGGGTGACGCCGACAAGGTGGGCAAGGACGTGTTCGGTTTCATGCGCACCGCCGGCCCCTGCCTGAGTCCGTTCAATGCCTGGGTGTTTCTCAAGGGCATGGAGACCCTGGCGGTGCGCATGAAGGCGCACGAGGACAACGCGCGGCGGCTGGCGTCCTGGCTCAATGAGCAGGTCGGCATCGACCGTGTGTTCTATCCGGGCCTGGCCAGTCACCCGCAGCACGAACTGGCGCGGGCGCAGAGCAGCGGTTACGGCGCGATTGTGTCGTTCGAGGTCGAGGGTGGGCGCGAGGCGGCGTGGAGGCTGATCGACTCGACGCGGCTGATCTCCATCACCGCCAACCTGGGCGACACCCGCACCACCATCACCCATCCGGCCACCACCACCCACGGGCGCATCTCGGCCGAGGCGCGCGCGGCCGCGGGGATCAGGGACGGACTGGTGCGTGTCGCGGTCGGCCTGGAGGACCTGGAAGATCTCCAGGCCGACCTGCTGCGAGGTCTGCCGCAACCGTGAGCCGGGCGCTGCTCGCCGCCCTGTGCGCCACCGACCCGGCCGACAAGTGTGCGCGGGTCGCGGCGCTGACGCCGGGCGAGGTGCGGTCGGCAGCGCCTGCAACGCCGACCGACCCGGAACGGATTCCCGGCCGACCGGCGCGGCCGGAGCTGGTGCATCCGGCCAAGGTGCCACGCCGCGCCCTCGGCTCGGTGGCCGGGCGCGCGGCACTGATGCACGCGGTGGCGCATATCGAGTTCAACGCCATCAACCTGGCGCTGGACGCCGCGTGGCGATTTCGCCGCCTGCCGGACGATTACTACGCCGACTGGCTGAGCGTGGCGCAGGACGAGGCGCGGCACTTCGCCATGCTGACCCGGCGTCTGGCCGACCTGGGCCATGCCTACGGCGATTTCTGCGCCCACAACGGCCTGTGGGAGGCGGCCGAAAAGACCGCCCACGACGCGCTCGTGCGAATGGCCCTGGTGCCGCGGGTGCTGGAGGCACGTGGTCTGGATGTGACGCCACCGATGATGCAGCGCCTGCGCGAGGCCGGCGACGCGGACAGCGCTGAGGTACTCAAGGTCATCCTGGCCGAGGAGGTGGGACACGTGCGCATCGGCACGCGCTGGTTTCGTCATTTATGCGCGCAACGCGGCTTGCCACCCGCGTCCACGTTTACCCGCCTGCTGCGCGAGCACCGCATGCGACTGCACCCACCGTTCAATCTGGAGGCGCGTGCGCGTGCCGGCTTCGAGATCGCGGAATTGCAGATGATTTCGGCTGCCGCCGAAATCTGATCGATCGGCAACCCGGCGCCCGCCCGATCGGGGAAAGACACGCCTGTGCTGGGTGATCCCGGGCCGGAGCGCGGGAACCGCGGGAGGATTGGGCTACAATCCGTCGCCGCTTGCAGACGCGATGACGCCGTTCCGAATCATGGGCCTGCCCCCGGCAGCGCGTTGCGGATTCCGCTGCGGATCGCACGGTGAAGGCGCTCACTTCGCGGCGATTCCGATCTCACCCCGATCTGCAACAATGCCCTTTCTGATTGCTGCGCCGACGCATGGCCCGAATGGCGAAATCGGTAGACGCCGGGGACTTAAAATCTGTTTTGTCAAGTCCCGCTCCCTCTTTTCCCTGAAGTGGAAATCCAAGTGAGACAATCAGTTGCAAGTTATTTAGACTTGCTTCTGAATTTCGCTTTGGTGAGCAGGGGCCAGCTAGGAGTCAGCAGATTTTAAGAAGGAATAGACTCCAAGGCGCAGCACCACGCCCGAGTGGTGAAATCGGTAGACACAAGGGACTTAAACAATTTGGGCCCTCCTGGGGAAACCCTTGAGGTGACGCCCGTCAAATTCGGCGAAAGCCCTGGATGTCGCGACATCTGAGCCAACGCCGAGCCAAGCCCAGGCCACACGGCTGGGAAGGTGTAGAGAGCAGACGGCGGGCACCTAAGGCTGTAAAGCCATGGTGAAGGCGTGCTCCAGACCACGAACAGCGCCAGCGCTGGCGGCGAAAGCCGAAGTGGTAAGAAAATCCCTCGGCCTCACGGCTGTGCCGGTTCGATTCCGGCCTCGGGCACCAATACCAAGGCCGCTTCTGTTCAGACAGAAGCGGCTTTTTTGATGGGAGCAGCCTTGATTCAGACTGAAAGATGGTTTCACGGAACGACCGGCCCCAGGTTCTCAACATGGCAGGTTCCTCCACCGCCCGTACCAGGCGAGGAACTGCGTGTTCCTCACACCGGAATCTTTTTCACGAAAGATCTCGACGCGGCCCGGAAAGTCGGCCCCTACGTCTGCTCAGTCCGGCTTACGGATAAGACCCGAATCCTCGATGCCACCCAGCCGTCAACGGATACCGAGCAACTCCGCCGAGTGGTGATCGAAAACGAGATCGCCAGGATGTGCATCTATGCACGCACCCCTCAAGCGTGGGTGTCTGCCTGGCGGACAGGCGAGGTATTGCGATTCGCCTCCGATGATCCAAGGTTCTCGCTGCATCTCGACCGCTACGCCAAGCAGTTCAAGGGGGTGCCGCACGACGTCCAGCAAACCATTGCCGGACACAATTGGACACGTGGATGGATCGAACTCATCGTCGCCTCGGCCACAAAGCTGGGCTTCAATGCCCTGCATGGTTTCGAGATTGACCGTCATGCCGGCGTCTCGCCACCACCCGCTGTTTCATGGCTCGCGGTGACGGATGCCGAAGCTGTTACTGCCCCAATGTGGGAGCACGCGGCGCCCTGACGACTCGCCTGAACCCCCGATCCCGCGCCATGAACGCCTCCAGCATGTGCGGGATCAGCGTCGCCGTATCGACCGCCTCGCCATAGGTCTGCGCGTGCAGCGCGGCATAGCGGTCGAGGTCGGCCTTCAGGCTGACCGGGCACGCGAACGTCAGCTTGACGCTCTCGGTCTTGGGCAGCGGCCCGAGCCGCAGCTTGTTCGTGATCATGGCGACGATCCCCTCTGAAAGAACAGCGGCTGGTACGGCCGCAGAACAAGATCTTTGTTGACCATCACGCGCATCGGGAAACCGGGGCGGACGGTCAGCGTCGGCTGCACGCTCAGATTGCGTCGCGTGATCTCCTGGCCGATCTCGTTGATCGTCTCCTGCGCACTTTCTCGCGTGGCGACGATGACGCGGCCGTCGCTGCCGTCGCGTTCGGGCGCTGCGAGTTCCGCGCCGACACCGAGCAGCGTGGACAGTGCCGCGCCGGCGAGGATGCGATCCCAGTGCCAATCGACGCCATCCTCCAGGCCGGCGTATCCGGCTGGATCGACGCCGGGAAGGCGGTCCAGCGAAATCGAGGACGTGTCCGGCAGGATCAGCCGGGTCCACACCAGCAGCACGCGACGCTGGCCGAACGCGATCTGGCTGTCGTACCGGCCGATCAAGCGCGAGCCCTGCGGGATCAGCAGGTGCTGCCCGGTCGCCGTGTCGTACACGGCCTCGGTGACGTTGGCGATGATCTGGCCCGGAAGGTCGGAATTGATGCCGGTCACGAGCGCCGCCGGAATGATGGTGCCCGCCATGACCTGGTACGGAGAAGTCGGGAGCTGAACGCTGGCAGGGTTGCGCGTCGTCGTGTCACCTGCGCGCTCCATGAAACCCTGCTTCTGATCCTGGCGGTTCTGTATTGCTATCGGGTCGGCGGGCTGCGCGGCGACCAGCGCCGGCCCTGCCGGCTCGAAGGCAGCATTACCGAAACCCTGCGATGCCGGCATCGCTTCCGCCGGCGCGGCATCCGCTCTCGCGACAGCCTGCTGTCCGCTGCGGAAGAACACCGATGACTTCGCGGCCGCCTCTGCATCACGCTCCGCGTTCAAACGCTCGGTCTCCGCCGGATCGGCGTAGCCATAGGAATCCATTCCGCCTGAGCGCTGTGCGCGGACGATCGGCCCGCCAAGATCGCCGGGCAGCGGTTCTCCGAGAATCGGCGGCCAATCCTCCACTTCTTCACGTTCCGGCGGCACGGGCAACTGCGAATAGTCCGCCGGCAATCGCGTAAGGTTTTCCGATCGCGTCACGCGATCGACGTTGTAAAGCTCGCTCGCCGACGTTGCACGCGAGCGCTTCGGGGCTTGCAGCGACCACAGCGTCGCGCCCAGAACAGCCGTCGCCAGTGCGCCGGCGATCACGGCGAGCATGCGCCGATTGAGACGCGTCACCGGGCGAGGCGAAGCGCGGAGCGTCAGCGTCTCCGGGTTCGCCTTGGGGGCGGCGGCCGCGTTCATGATCCCTGCCACCGCGAAGGGCTATCGACACGCTCGATGCGCACCACCGAAGCCCCCTTGCCGCCAAGCCGCAGTTCCGCTGCACCGAACAGGCGATCGACGACGTAGTACGGCGCGCGATAGCGATAGTTCACGAGCTGGGCATCGCCTTGCTGGCCGATCACGAATAGCGGCGGCAGTTCGCCCTGGGCGATTTGCCGCGGAAACTGGATGTAGACGCGCTGGCCGTCGTCGAAGGCGCGCAGCGGCTTCCACGGTGGATCGTCGCCGCGGATCGCGTAGCGGAAGCGCAAGTCTTCCAGCACCAGTCCGGATTCCGACGGTGCTGGGGCGAGCGCCTGTGTCACGGATGCCGTTTTCCGCAGTGAAAGCAGTTGGTCCTGCGGATAGGTCCAGGACACCGAAGCCATCCACGTCTGTTCCGTCGAACGCAGTTCGAGCAGGTAGGTGCGTTTGTTCGTCGTGATGACCAGATTGGTATTCAGATCGGTCCGGGCCGGCTTCACCAGAACGCTGGCCCTTCGATCCGCACCGCTACCGCTGCTGGTATCACCGACGATCCATCGCAGGGTGTCGCCGGCTGAGACCGTCAGCAACTCTTCGCCCGCCTGCAAGGCAATCACGGTGACGTGACCAGGGCTGGTGTAGACCTGATAGAGGGCGCCGTCCGAGTACGGCCACACCTGGATGGCGTTGACGTACCCATCGCGCGTCGGCTCCATGCGCGCGGCTTCGTTCGCGGACGCGACCCTATGCCCAGGATCGGCGGGTTCCGGCATTTGACGCGGTACCGGCGCCAGAGACTTGAGCTGGCACGGCAGCGGCAAGGGCTTGGGGATTTCGATCACTTTGATGGGCTTTGGCACTTCCGGGATCGGTTCGGCAGGCCCCGGCTCGTTCAGCGTGATCGCGGGCGGCGGCGTACCGTGCGACGCGCATCCGCAAACGCCGATCAGGATCACCGCTAATCCGTAAATGCGGAAAACTGCTTTCATGGTTTTGCTCCTTGAGTCGCGTCGAGTTCACGGCTCCATGAGAGACCGTTGACGTAGATGCCCAGCGGGTTGCGCCGCAAGCGCTCCTCGTTGCGGGGTGCTTGCAGCACGACGGACAGCACGGCGGTCCAGCGCTCCGTCGCTGACAGCGAACCGTTCACGTAGTGGCGCTCGATCCAGCGCAGTTGGAAGCTGCTGTCGCTGGCACGCACCACGCTCGTCACTTCCACGGCGATGGAGTTCTGGCCGATGCGCGCGAACGGATCGTTCGCGCGTGCGTACTCGTTGAGCGTCGCCGCGCCGCGGTCGGTGCTGTAGTCGTAGGCGTCGAGCCAGTTCTGGCGCACGACGATGGGGTCGATCGACAGCGAGCGCACCAGCGTGATGAAGCGCGCCAGGTGATAGGCGATCTGCGCATCGGTCGGCCGGTAGGGCGTTGCAGCTTCGCCCACGGCACGCACTTCGCCCGCAACATCCACCTCCACCACGTAGGGCGTCACCAGAGACTGCCCGGAACGCCAGACGAGGCCCGCAGCCATCAGCAAGGCCAGCGACAGACAGCCGAAGGCCATCAGCCGCCAGTTCTTCGCCTGCACGCGGGCCGAGCCGATGCGTTCGTCCCAGGCTTGCGCGGCCGCCTGGTACGGCGTGGCTGGCTGGGGCGTGTCGGAATAGCGCACCTGTGGTCGCTTGAATCGCATGGCGGGTTCTCCTTATGGATTCGAGGAATCGCCCAGGCTCGGGCCGCTGCCGGAGCCACCGCCGTCGCCACCGCGCAGCGTGTGGGCGACGGTGGTGGCGGCATGGGTGAGTTGCTGACGACGATGCAGACGCTTGGCCCAGGCGGGTTGCGCCGCGCTGGCGGACGCGGCGCCCGCGCCACCCTGGCCGGCAGCGCCGCTCGCGGGTGCGGCCGCATCAGGATCAACAGCAGCGGCCGCGCGCGCCTTCAGCGAGCGAGCACCGGCGGCGACCTTCTGCCCGACCGACTGCGCGCCGGTCCTGGCGACGTTGCCCAGACCTGCGGCGGCGCCTTCGAGACCGCCGCCAGCGGCAGCGGAACCCGCATCGAACGCCGACTTCGCGCTGCTGGCGGTGGACGCCATCGAGCGCGCGCCGCCGACCGCCATGCGCGCTGCACCCGGTGCCATGCGCGCACCGGCCGCGACGGCGCTGCCTGCGCCAGCCACCACCGCGCCCGTGGCGACCGCTGCACCGGCGACACCGAGAACCGTTCCCGCCGCGGCGCCCGCGCCGAGCTGCGGCGAGCCGGACACCAGCCCCGTCGCAATGCCTGGCCCGAAGATCCCGAGCGCCAGCAAAGCCAGGGACGCCAGCATGATGACCAGCGCGAAGTCGATCGAAGGCTCTGCGGGCGCGACCTGAAATTCGGCGAACAGGCCCGTGCCAATGCCGACGATCACCGCCAGCACCAGTACCTTGATGCCGGACGACACCACGTTGCCCAGCACCTTCTCGGCGAGGAACGCGGTCTTGTTCCACAGCGCGAACGGCACCAGCACGAAGCCGGCGAGCGTGGTCAGCTTGAACTCAATCAGCGTCACGAAAAGCTGCACCGCCAGCACGAAGAAACTGACGATCACCACGAGCCAGGCGATGAACAGCACCACGATGGCGTCGATGTTCACGAACACTTCGGGGAAGCCCGCCATGTCGCCGATCTGTTCGAGGATCGGTGCGCCCGCGTCGATGCCGACCTTGGCGAGCCGGCCCGGTTGCAGGAACTCGGCCGGTGTGATCGCCGAACCCGACGCCATCAGCCCCAGTCCTGCGAAGGAGCGGAATACGATGCTGGCCAGCCAGTTGAAGTTGCCGATGATGTAGGCGAAGGCACCGACGTACAGCACCTTGCGCAGCAGCTTGGCGATCACGTCATCGCCCTGGCCCGCGGCATGGCCCATCGCCCAGTACAGGCCAGCGATGGTCATGTCGATCACCACCAACGTGGCGGTGAGGAACGCAACCTCGCCACCGAGCAGGCCGAAGCCTGAGTCGATATAGGCAGAGAAGACATTGAGGAAGCGGTCGATCACCGCCACGTCATTCATGGCGTGCGCCTCAGTGGCCGTAGAACTGTACGGCCTGCGGCGTGTATGGCGTGCCTTCGCCAAGGAAGCGCCGCCGCACCTCGCGGGCACGCTCGGTCGCCGCTGCCTGACGCGCCAGCTCCAGCGACGCCGCGCGATCCTGAGTCAACTGGAGTTGCTGCGCCTGTATCGCCTGTTTGGCCTGCAAGGCGAGCAACTGATTCGTCGCCTGCATGGCTTGCAGTGCGCCGGTGGCCGACTGGCTCTGGCCGATCAGATCGGCCAGCACGCCTTCATCATCGCCGAGGTTCTGCGACACCTGCGCCTGCATCCGCATCGCAGTGTGCAGGCCGTCGAGCGTGTGCTTCCAGCGCTCGCGCGCATCCTGCGCCATGCGATCACCACCGATGGTTGCGGCGTACTCGTGCGGATACAGCCGTGCGAATTCCTGGTCCATGCTCGCCACGTCGTAGGCCAGCCCCTGCGCCTCGGCGATCAGGCGCTCGGTGGTCGCCAGCGTCGAGCGCAGGCGGCTGACCACGTTGAACGGAAGGCTCGTCAGGTTGCGCGCCTGGTTGATGAGCATCTGCGCCTCGTTCTGGAGTTGCCGCACCTGGTTGTTGATCTGCTCCAGCGTGCGCGCGGCGGTCAGCGTGTTCTGCACGAGGTTGGTTGGATCGAGCACGACATCGCCGACACCGAACAGCGCATGCGCGGGCTGCGCGATGCCGAAGGCCATCGCAGTCGCGGCGGCGAGCGCCCTGATCCTGGGTTTGAGACGAGACTTGCGCTTCATGGCATTTCTCCTGCGAGTGAGTGGCGGTCGATCAACTGCGCGGCCCAGTCGAGACCGCGATGGCGCAGCCAGGCGGCTGCAAAATCGGAGCGGCCGGCATCCCGCAGCACGCGATCGATGTCGCGCTGGTCCTGCGGCGTCGAAGCGCCGGCGAAAGCCAACGCGACCGGCCCCAGGTCGAGATCGAACAGGCGATTGCCCAGCCGCGACTGGTAGTAGTAGTCGCGCTTCGGAATGGCCTGCGCGACGATCTCGATCTGCCGGCTGTTCAAGCCGAAGCCTTCGTAGATCGTGCGAATCTGCGGCTCGGTGGCCTGCGGGTTGGGCAGGAAGATGCGGCTCACGCAACTCTCGATGATCGCCGGCGCGATGGCGGAATCCTTCACGTCGGCGAGCGACTGCGTGGCGAAGATGACGCTGACGTTCTTCTTGCGCAGCGTCTTCAGCCACTGGCGAATGCGCGCCGCGAACACCGGGTCGTCGAGGAACAGCCAGGCTTCGTCGAGGATCAACAGCGTCGGCGCACCATCCAGCCGCTCTTCGAAGCGCGCGAACAGGTAGCGCAGCACGGCCAGCACCGCAGCCTTGCTGTGCATCAGCTCCTCCATCTCGAAGCCCTGCACGTCGGCCGCACCCAAACGATCGTAGTCGGCATCCAGCAGCCTGCCGTGCGTGCCGCCGAGCACGTAAGGCGCCAGCGCCTGGCGCAGCGTGTTCGATTGCAACAGCACCGACAGCCCGGTCATCGTGCGCTGTTCGACCGGCGCACTGGCGAGGCTCGCCAGTGCCGACCAGACCACCTCTTTCTCGGCCGGGCCGACGGCGACGCCCTCGTGGATCAGGCGACCTTCGATCCATTCGGCGGCCCAGGTGCGGTAGCCCTCATGGTCGATGCGCGCGAGCGGCTGAAAGGCGATGTCGTCGTCGCTGCCCAGATCGTAGTGCTCGCCACCCAGCCCAAGGATGGCGGCGCGGATCGAGCGGCCCATGTCGAAGGCGAAGATGCGCGAACCGGCGTAGCGGCGGAACTGCAAGGCCATCGTTGCCAGCAGCACCGACTTGCCCATGCCGATGGGGCCGACCACCAGCGTGTTGCCCACGTCGCCGATGTGCGTGACCAGCCGGAACGGCGTCGCGCCATCGGTGCGCGTAACGATCAGCGGCGGGCCGTCGAGATGCGCGTTGCGCTCCTGGCCGGCCCACACCGCCGACACCGGCATCAGGTGCGCGAGGTTCAGCGTCGAAATGCTCGGCTGGCGCACGTTGGCGTAGGCGTTGCCCGGAACGGAGGACAGCCACGCCTCCACGGCATTGAGCGTTTCCGGAATCGTGACGAAGCCACGGCCCTGGATCACGCGCTCCACCCCGCGCAGCTTCTCGTTGGCCGCGCTGGCATCGGTGTCCATCACCGTGACGGTCGTGGTCACGTAGCCGTAGGCGACCTGATCGCTGCCGAGCTCCTGCAGGGCCGCATCGGCGTCGCTCGCCTTGTTGCTGGCGTCGGTATCCACCAGCGGCGATTCCTGCTGGAAGATGGTTTCGCGCAAGAGCGCCACCACGTTCTTGCGCTTGGCGAACCACTGCCGGCGCAGCCGCCCGAGTTCTTTCTCGGCTTCCGCCTTGTCCATGCAGATGAAGCGCGTGGACCAGCGGTAAGCGAAGCCCAGGCGGTTGAGGTCATCGAGCAGTCCCGGCCACGTCGGCGTCGGGAAGCCGCGTACCGTCGCCACGCGTAAGTGCTGGTTGCCCAGCATCGGCGCCAGGCCGCCGACCAGTGGCGCATCGGGCAGCAGCGCATCGAGATGGAACGGCACCTCGGGCACGCTGACGCGGTAGTGGCGCGTGGAAATGCAGCCGTGCAGATAGGTCAGCGTCTCGCCATCGTCGAGCCAGGCAATCTCCGGCATCACGCCGTCGAGCAGGTCGAACACCCGGTCGGTCTCCGCAACGCAGGCATTCAGACGCTCGCGCCAGTCCACTCCACGCCGCGACGTGTTCTCGTAGATCAGCTTGGCGGCACGCGCGCGCGACTCTGCCGGCGGCAGGTACACCAGCGTCAGGTGATAGCCGCTCTCGAAATGGCTCTGGTCTTCCTCGAAGGCCGCGCGCCGCTCCTCGTCCACCAGCCAGGACAAGGCTTCCGGAAACTCGGACTGCGGATAGCCGGCGGCGGCCCGCCGCTCGGCCTCTACGAACAAGGCCCAGCCCGATCCCAGGCGGCGCAGCGCGTTGTTCAAGCGTGCTGACGTGGCGATCAGCTCGCCCTGCGTCGCGCTGTCCAGGTCCGGTCCACGAAAGCGCGCGGTGCGCTGGAACGAACCGTCCTTGTTGAGCACTACGCCGGGCGCGACCAGCCCGGCCCAGGGCAGCCAGTCGGCGAGCAGTGCGGGACGCTGGCGGTATTCGGTGAGGTTCAACATCGCATCGCCCTCACACGTCCAGCAGCGGCCGGTGCTTGATGTGGCGCGCGAACACCTGCATGAACTGCGGGTCCAGCCGCGCACCCCATACCGCGAGCGAGTGGCCAACGATCCACAGCACCAAGCCAGGAATCCACAGTTGCAGGCCCAGACCCACGGCGGCGGCGAGCGTGCCGTTGGCAATCGCCACGGTGCGCGGCGCGCCGCCCAGCAGGATGGGTTCGGTCAGCGAACGATGCAGCGGCACCTCGAACCCGGCGGCGAAGTCATCCGGTGCGCTCATACGACGGCCCCGCCGGAGAAGCTGAAGAACGACAGGAAGAACGAGGACGCCGCGAACGCGATCGACAGGCCGAACACAATCTGGATCAGCTTGCGGAAGCCGCCTGAGGTATCGCCGAAGGCTAGCGCCAGGCCGGTCGCTATGATGACAATCACTGCAATGATGCGCGCCACCGGCCCCTGGATCGAATCGAGAATGGCTTGCAGCGGCTCTTCCCAGGGCATGCTGGAGCCGGCCGCCTGAGCCGTCGAAACGATGCAGAGCATCAGCGCGGCGGGCATGAACACTCGCAGCGCATGGCGCAGATGCGGATTTACGGACATGCGGAAGGTCGTAATGCCGGGATGTGTCATGGCGGTTCTCCAGAGTTGCGGGTGGTCGGGGACGGAATCGAAGCGACCGCGTCGTCGAGCCGGTAGCCATTGCCATCGAAGCCGATGACGCGGGCGACGGTCTGGACATGGCGGGCACGCCCACGGCCGGCGATGAAGACGATGACGTTCACCGCCTCGGCGATCAGCGCTCGCGGCGGCATCAGGGCCACTTCGAGAATCAGTTGCTCCAGGCGCAGCAGCGCGCCATGTGCGGAACTCGCGTGCAGCGTGGCGATGCCGCCGGGATGTCCGGTGCCCCAGACCTTGATGAGGTCCAGCGCCTCGCCGCCGCGCACCTCGCCGACGATCACGCGGTCGGGTCGCAGGCGCATCGTGGCGCGCACCAGCTCGGTCATCGACACGACACCGGCGCGGGTGCGCAGCGGTACGTGGTCGCGCGCCGCGCACTGCAATTCCACCGTGTCTTCCAGCACCAGCACGCGATCGTTGGTCGCGGCGATCTCGGTCAGCAGCGCGTTGGCGAGCGTCGTCTTGCCGGTGCTGGTGCCGCCGGCAATCAGGATGTTCTGGCGCTCGCGCACCGCGCGGCGCAGGAACTCGGCTTGTTCCGTGCTCAGGATGCCGTCGCTAACGTAGTCGGTCAGGCCGATCACGCCGACGGCGCGCTTGCGCAGGGCGAAGGCCGGGCCCGGCGCGGCCGGCGGCAGGATGCCCTCGAAGCGTTCGCCGGTTTCGGGCAGCTCGGCAGTCAGCAGCGGCCGCTGACGATGCACCTCGGTGCCGACGTGCGCCGCAACCAACCGGATGATGCGTTCGCCATCAGCGGCAGACAGCGACTCGCCGGTGACGGCGCGCCCGGTCGATAGGCGATCGATCCACAAGGCGCCGTCCGGGTTGAGCATGATCTCCACCACGTCCGGATCTTCCAGCGCCGCGGCGATCTGCGGTCCCATCGCCGTGCGCAACATACGGATGCGGCGATCCAGCGAGGTGGACGCCGATGATTGCGGAGCGGCGCTCACGAGGGACGCTCCTGTTCCTGCGCCTCGGCCAGTACCGCATCATCCAAGCGCCGCGTGTCGGGCTGGATCTCCTCGATCACATCGCGCACCAGGCTGCGCCCGAGCAGCAGATGGCGGCCAAGCTGTTCGATGAATTTCTCGAAGCGAGCCTTGCCCTGCGCTTTCGCGGCTTCCTGATGCGCCTCGGGCAGCGGCGTGCTGACGGTGAGGTAGTAGCGCACGTACAGCGCCACGGTCTCGATCAGGATGTTCTGGTCGCGTTCCAGTCTCTCGAATTGGCGCGACAAGCGATCCAGGCGCTTGGCCATTGCCGCCTCGCGCTGGTCACCCGCGTCCGGCGACAGCCAGGACGCGAGTGCCGCGGCGACGATGGAGGACTTCGAGACGCCTTTCTTTGCCGCCAGCTCGTCCAGACGCCGGGCGTGGTCGTGCTCGATGAACAGGTTCAAGCGGTAGCGTGAACGGAGACTCACAGCGGGATTCCATCGTCGGGATCGAGGGCGGCCAGCCGCGCCGCGCGCTGCAAGCGCGGATCGAGCTGGGACGGCAGAGGCAACGGCATGTCGTCGTCATCGAGCAGCGCCAAGTCGCTGGGCGCGTGCTCCGGCTCGGACATGTAGGCGACGGACTCGGACAGCTCGGGCTGCCGCCGCGGACCGCCGTCGTCGGCATCGCCGAGGCACGCAGCGGTGGCAGGAATGGCGGGAATCGCCAATGCGCTCCAGTCGTCCGTACGCGAGGCCGGCGCATCGGCGTAGCGGTCCAGCGACAGAGCGGGTGGCGGCAGGACGCGGTGCTTGAAGTTGGCGTCGGCGTAGTAGCGTAGCTTCTTCGCCTTGATCGGCGGATGGCCGGAGATCATCACCACGGCCTCGTCCGGCGGAAGCTGCATCACCTCGCCGGGCGTGAGCAACGGCCGCGCAGTCTCCTGCCGCGACACCATCAGATGTCCGAGCCAAGGCGCGAGCCGATGGCCCGCGTAGTTGCGCTGCGCTCGCAGCTCGGTCGCCGTGCCCAGCGTTTCGGAAATTCGCTTGGCGGTGCGCTCGTCATTGGTCGCGAAGGTCACGCGCACATGACAGTTGTCCAGAATCGAATGGTTCTGCCCGTAGGCTTTGTCGATCTGGTTGAGCGACTGCGAAATGAGGAAGGCACGCAGGCCGTAGCCCGCCATGAACGCCAGGGCGCTCTCGAAGAAGTCGAGGCGCCCGAGCGCAGGAAACTCGTCGAGCATCAGCAGCAGCCTGTGCTTGCGCTCCACGCCGTCGCTGCCGTCGAGCGATTCGGTGAGGCGCCGTCCGATCTGGTTGAGGATCAGCCGGATCAGCGGTTTCGTTCTGCTGATGTCTGAAGGCGGCACAACGAGATACAGCGACACCGGATGCGCGGCGGAAATCAGATCGGCGATGCGCCAGTCGCAGCGCGAGGTCACTTCGGCCACCGTGGGGTCTCGGTACAGACCGAGAAAGCTCATCGCTGTGGACAACACGCCCGAGCGCTCGTTGTCGCTCTTGTTCAAGACTTCGCGTGCGGCGGATGCAACGACGTGATGCGGCGCATCACCCAGATGCCGCGTGCTCATCATCCGATGCAGCGTAACCTCGAAGGGACACGCCGGATCGGACAGGAAGTTGGCGACGCCGCGCAGCGTCTTGTCGCCGCCCGCGTAGAGCACGTGCAGGATCGCGCCGACCAGCAGCGCGTGCGAAGTCTTCTCCCAATGATTGCGTCGCTCCAGAGCCCCTTCGGGATCGACCAGGATGTCGGCGATGTTCTGCACGTCGCGCACTTCATGCGTACCGCGACGTACTTCGAGCAGCGGGTTGTACGCGGCCGACTTCGCGTCGGTGGGGTTGAACAGCAAGCAGTGAGAGAAGCGCGAGCGCCAGCCGGCCGTGATATTCCAGTTCTCACCCTTGATGTCGTGGATCACGGCGGACGCCGGCCATGACAGCAGTGTGGGCACCACGAGACCGACGCCCTTGCCTGAGCGTGTCGGCGCGAACGTCAATACGTGTTCCGGTCCTTCATGCCGCAGGTACTGGCGCTCGATCCGGCCGAGGAAGACACCGGCCGGATCGGTGAGCCCGGCCTTGCGGATTTCAGAAGCACCGGCCCAGCGTGCTGAGCCGTAGGTCGTGACCAGGCGCGACTGCCGCGAGCGCCACACTGACATGGCAATGGCGACCACCACGGCGACCATGCCGCTGGAACCGGCGATGGCGCCGCCCGTGGTGAAGATGTCAGGCGCGTACGCGTCGAAGAAGAACCACCACTCGAACAGCCGCCACGGGTGATACACCGGCGTACCGAACAGATCGAACCACGGCGAGCCTAGGCGTGGCTGATAGCCCAGAGCGGCGGCGGTCCATTGTGTGGCACCCCACACGCCGGCGACCACGATGCCGAATACCGTCAGCACCTGACCCAACAGCACGCCCGTCGCCTGCATCCTGGCCTCCGAATCGCTCCTGTACATCACGCGGCGAAACGAGTGCCGCGCAAGTCAGAGTCGGTGCGAGATCAGTGCCGGTCAAAGACTGTTATCGGCACAATTCAGAAGGAAAAAACAAGACTTCCCGCAGAGGCGAAAGCGGGAGAATTTCTGCAAGCGAAAGCGCGTTGCGGCGTGCGGAGCAATCGGATGGAATTCTCTTACGCGAAGTGCCGATTCAGAACTTTGGCGCTTCCTTCGGCGGCGTATAGGGTACGTGGCCGTCTCCCATGAAGCGACGGCGCGTAGCCTCTGCCACCGCCTTGCAGACATCGTCGCCGAGCTTGGTGCGGTCGGCGCGGCACTGTTCGCGCAATTCCTTCAGGCGTTCGGGATTGGCGACTAGCGACTCGACGGTATCCTTTGGCGCCGATTCACCACAAGCAGTCATCATCAGCGTGAGCAATAGCGTGGCGAGTATTCTCATGAATTGATCTCGTTCGTGATGTCAGGGATATGCGAGGAGGCCCATGTCGAAGGGACTTCCGCGCTGATCGGACTGACCCGATCAATGAAGCGGCTCAAGGTCTCGGATGGCTCGACATCGCGCCGCAGCAGGTAGGTGGTCAGCATCGGCGAACGTCCCGCCAGAGGTCGGCCGATAACATCAGCGTTCCGGCAGGCAGCGATTTGCGACGATCCCACCAGCGCCAGAGCGTATCCCGCCGCCACCAGTGCCAGCATCAGGTCCAGCGACGCCACTTCCTCCGCGACAAGCGGTTCCGCATCCACGGCACGAAGAACCCGCGCGATCTGCCGGGCATAGCCCTCGCATAGTTTCGGATCGCACATCACCAAGGGATAGTGCAGCACTTCGTCCAACGGAATGCACTTGTACGTCAGCAATGGATGCCGTGCGGGTACGGCAACTACCAGCGGATCGTTCCAGGCCGGTTCGGCGAGGATACCGTTACCGACCTCGGCGGACTGTGCGAAGCCCACGTCATAGAGGTCATCATGCAGTCCTCTGATCTGCTGCGACAACGACACCTCATACAACCGGATATCGACTTCCGGTTCGTCCTGCCGGCATTGCGCCAATAAAGTGGTGAAACGCGGCGGCGTGATGCCGTCGGACAAGGCGACGCGCAATTGATTCTGATACCCGGCAGCCGCAGCCCTCACGCTGGCGCGTGCCTGCTCCAGAGCCGCGAAGACGCGTGGCACATGCTCAAGTAGAAGTCTTCCAGCGCGCGTCAATCGCGTGCTGCGGGTCGTCCTGTCGAACAGACGAACGCCGAGATCTTCTTCCAGTTCTTTGATGGCGCGAGATAGCGGCGATTGCTCTATGTGCAGACGCTCGGCTGCACGGGCGAAGTGCAGTTCCTCCGCCACGGCGATGAAGTAACGTAGATGACGCATTTCCATGTCGCGCACCCTGTAATAGGACTAGGGGCGGCCAAAGATCAATGTGTGGTGGGCAGCGCCCCGTGTCGCGGCTGCGAGACCAGCGTCGTTGCCACTCACAACAATCACGTCGTACTGCATGAGCGATCTCCCTCGAAAGTTGGCGCCAGCGGTCAGCACGCAATGATTGATGATCGTGTCTTTAATATATAAATGTTATAACATTACATCTTCATCGAAGAAGTCAACGACAAAGCCATTTGGAGCGCCGCCCATGGGGCGCTGACTCCAACCACCAGCCGCACGCGGCCCGGACCTGCCCAATCTGGGCTGGCAACTCCTGTTCTCGATCTCCGAACATCCCGCACGCCACGCCCAATCTCTGTACGCCCTGGTCGAGTTGGACATAGCGCAAGGATCAGGACTTCGGCGGATCGTCAGCGCAGTTCTTGCAAGTGCCTTCAAGTTCGACGATGCGACGGTTCGATTTGAACCCGCGGCTGCTGGCGGCCTTGCCGAGCAACTGCGTCAGCGCCGTGGACTCAAGCTCGTCGGCATGGCCGCAGGTGGAACACACGAGGTAGAGCCCATCGTGGGGATGGTCGGGGTGATCGCAGGCGAGGAAGGCCTGTGCCGAGGCCAGCTTGTGGACCAGGCCGATGCGGGTCAGAAATTCAAGCTGGCGGTACACGGTCAGCGGCGCGAGCCTGCGCTTCTCCCGCTTTTCCAGCAGCGCCATCAGTTCGTAAGCGGAGACGGGCCGCCCCTGGGCGACCAGTTCCGCGTAGGCGTTCAGACGCGCGGGCGTCAGCCGCTCGCCGGCATCGGCGCTCAGTTTCTCGGCCAGCCGGCGGGCCTGAGCGGGCAAGTCGGCATGTCGACTTTTCTTGTCGGCAGTCTGGATAGGCATGGCCAAAGGATACCGTTGCCAGCGGATTTCGGCGCGTCATGGTTTGACTTGCCGTGCGTCGCGTAGTCGATAGATCACACCGATCTCCTCGTTGCGAATGACGGTCTCGAAGCGACCTTCGAGAGTGATGGGGTCCCAGGACGCGGTGACGCCTTTGGGTGCAAATACTTCGACGGCACCGGCCGGGCCGCCGGGAATGTGAAAGAAACAGCTCGGCGGATTGGAGGTGAGCAGGAAGTGCTTCTGTTTTTGCTCGGGCTCCAGCGGCATCATGAACCCGACGAGCTTCACCGTCTTGCCGTTCTGGGCCGCAATGTCCTGCGGAAAATCCGCCTGCACCCGGTCATCGGTGAAGCGCAACCGTGCCTGCATCAGATTTTCCCAGCGCAGCGCGCCGCTGACCTCGTCCAGGCCGGGATAGCCCGCCGCCTTGAGGCTGATGACGTTGACCAACATCTCCAGACGCTGATCGCGGTAGCTCACCGTGACGCGGTCCGAGCCCATTTTTCCGCCGACGATGCCGAAAGACATCATGCCGCTGTCGTCGGTGGTCTCGCCGGCATCGACCGCCGTGAGTTTGGAGCTCCCGACGATTTCGAGCTTGGGCTTGGCACCGATCACCGGCCGACCGTCCGGCGTCTGCACCTGCACGGTCATGTAGGCCAGATCGCGTTCCAGCAGGTCCACCACGTAGCGCCTCTGCTCGTCGAGATAGCCGGTCTCCGACATGAATTCCAGACGCACGGCGGTGGCCTTGTCGGCGGCGATGGGCTGGGGTGGCGGTTCTGCCGGCTCGCTGTCCGCATAGGGGGTGCCCGACAAATCGATCGGCGCTTGCACGGCGAGTTCGGCGTCCGTGAGCGTCCCGGGATTGTCCAGCGTCGCGGTGCGGGGTGTCGGTTCGGCCTGGGCCGCTACCAGTGCAGGCGCCTCCTTGTTGCGATCACAGCCGGCCAATACCAGCGGGCACCACAACAGCAGCGTTGCGATTCGCGACATACGCCTCATCCCTGCGCCAGCGTGCGCGCGACGTCGGCGCGATAGGCCTGCCACGCGGGCAGTGCGGATGCCAGCAAGCCCACGATCAGCAGGCCGATCAGCAGCAGGGTTTCGGAACTCAGCCAGACCCAGCCGCTGGCGGAAACGCCGCGCGCCGAATGCAGCCAGCGGCCCAGCAGTTCCATGGCGCCGTGGCCCAGCGCGAAGCCCAGCAAGGCGCCGAGCGCGGCCAGCATCAGGCCTTCCAGCAACAGGCTCAGCAACAGTTCGAAGCGCGTCGCACCCAGGCAGCGCAGCATTGCCAGGTCGAAGCGACGCGCCTTGAGCGCGCCATACAGCGCGGCGAACACCGACAGGCCCGCCGTGAGGATCAGCACCGCGGCAAACGCACGCAGGCCGTCCAGGCCCAGACCGACGAGTTGCAGCAGCCGGCTGAGCTCGAAGGCCGGCGCCGCGGCTTGCAGCCTGGATTCCATGTTGATCTGGCGCGGCAGCGAGGTGGCGGCCAGCGGCGAGGTGTAGCTCAGCAGCATGGCCGTGATCTCGCGGTCGCCGGAGCTGGCTTCTTCGTGCTCGCGGTCCTCGTCGTGATCTTCATGGTGACCCGCGTCGTGATCCTCGCCCTCATGTTCATGCTCGTGGTGCTCCTCCTCATGCAGCTTCCACACGCTGTCCAGCGAGGTCAGGATCAGCCGGTCCAGCACCGTGCCGGTAGGGGCGAGCACGCCGACGACATGGTACGGATGACCCGCATGCTCATGCCCGCCGCCGACCAGGCCATGGGCGCCGGCGAGGATCGAACCGGGCGCCAGCTTGGCCTCGCGCGCGACGGCGGCGCCGGCGACCGCTTCCATCGGCGCGTTCCAGTAGCGGCCATCGCCGAGCTGCGCTTGATAGAGCGCCGCGTAATCGGGCGTGGTACCGACAATTCGAAAGCCCCTGAAGCTGTCGCCCAGCGACAGCGGAATGGCCTTCTCCACTCTCGGGTCGGCGGCCCAGCGATCCGCCTCGGCCTGCGGAATATTCCCGGTGGGGATGTCGGCGTGATACACGCTGGACAGGACGAGCTGCACCGGACTGCCCTTGGCGCCCAGCACCAGATCGATGCCGCGCGCATCGCGCGCCAGCGTGGAGGCGAACTGATCGCCGATCAGCATCAGCAGCACGATGCTCGCCGTACCCAGGCCGAGCAGCAGCACGTTGACTAGCGAGGTCAGCGGCGAGGCGCGCAGGTTGGCGAATGCCAGCTTCGGCAGGTTCATGGTGGGGCCAAGGTCAGTTCGCGGCCGAGCTGACCGCGGATGCGCTGATCGTGCGTGACGACGAGCAGCGCCGCACCGGCCGATGCCGCTTGCGCACGCAGCAGTTCGATCGCCCGTTGCGCGTTGGCCTCATCGAGGCTGGACGTGGGTTCGTCCGCCAGCAGCAGGCGCGGACGATGCACCAGCGCGCGGGCGATGGCCACACGCTGCGCCTGTCCCTGACTGAGCATCGATGGTTTTGCGCGCGCCAGCGCTTCGATACCCAACTCCGTCAGCAGTACCCTTGCGGCGTTGGCATCGCGCGGCACTCGCGCGAGGTGCTGGGCGAGCAGGAGGTTGTCGAGCACGCTCAGTGCTGGCAGCAGGTGGAGACGCTGAAAAATGATGCCGAGATGACGTCCGCGAAAGCGGTCACAAGCGGCGTGATCGAGATCCGCTAGGCGCTGGCCGCAGACCGTGACCGAACCCTGCGTGGGACGCAGCAGCCCGGCGACGAGGTGCAGCAGGGTGGTCTTGCCGCAACCCGACGGCCCCAGCACGGCGCAGGCGTCCCCTGCCTGCAGCGCCAGATCGCCCATCCGCAAGACGACGTGCTCGCCGTAGGCAAATTCGAGCGACGGGATGTCGAGCACCGGCGCGCTCACGATCGGACTCCGTGACAGTAGATTTGGCCGTCCCGCGTTTCGTGACAGCAGCCACCACGACCCATGCGCCCGGCCCAGGGGCCCCGGTACATCAGCGGTCCGTCACCGTCCGGCAGGCTTCCGTCGAAGCTGTCGAAGCGCCGGGGCTGTGGTGCCGGTACCGGGTCCGTATCCGGCGCCGGAGTGGCCCGTGTCGCCGGCTGCTCCGCCGCTGTGGCCTGCGCGCCCGCGGCGATGCCGATGACAACCAGCAGCGCGACGGAGGTTCTAGGCGTCATTGCCGGCTGCTTGGGCCTGCGGCAATCGTGCACGCAGCCAGTCCATGGTCGAGGCCACGACGTCCTGGCCCCAGCCGCGGGTGATGAAGACGATCCGTGTGCGCTGATCGTCGCTGGGCCAGGACGGCAATTGCTGGACGGGATGAAAGGTTTTCTGCACGCCGTGGATTACCGTTGGCACGTCCTGTCCTTTCAGGTTCACCAGCCCCTTCATGCGCAGCAGCGTCGGGCCGCAGAGTGTGCGGACGAAATCCAGCCAACTGTAGAAGCTGCCCGCCGGCAGCGGCTCGTCGAAGATCAGGCTGAACGTCTGAATCTCCTGATCCGCCGGCGTGCGCGTCGCCGCCGCCGGGGCGATCAGTCGGCCCAGTGGCGTTTTCATCGGCGTGAAGCGAATCCGGTCGGCATCGGCGAACAGTGCGCCGAGACCTGCACCCGAAGACGCGCGCCGATGCAGGCCGGCGAACAGTTGACTGGGCTGTGCCGCGCCGGACCTTACGCGCTCGATCACGGCATCCGGATTCATCGTGGCGAGGCGTTGTTCGAGCGCCTGCGCGTCGTCGCTCGCGACGAGATCGGTCTTGGTCACCAGCAAGACATCGGCCCCGGTGATCTGCTGCACGGCAATGTCATGGGTATCCAGCGTCGCCGGCGCATTGAGCGCATCGACCAGGGTGACGACGGTGTCCACCACGAAGCGTTCGGCGAGCTGCGGGTGTTTCAGAAACTGCTGCAGGATCGATCCGGGCTCAGCCAGGCCGGTGGTCTCCACGATCACGCGCTTGAGCGTGAACTGACGTTGCTGCGCGCGCTTGAACAGGCTCATCAGCGCGTCCGCCAACTGGCCGCGCGCAGTACAGCACAGGCAACCGTCGGCGATCAGTTCCATATCGTCCGATGCGGATTCCACCAGGTGATGATCGATTCCGACGCTGCCGTACTCGTTGATGACGACGGCAGTTCCCGTCATTTGCGGATGACGCAGGACGAAGTTCAGCAGCGTGCTCTTGCCGGCACCCAGAAAGCCGGTGAGCAGCACGACGGGGAGCCGGGTTGAGGCGGTGTCGATGTCGACGTTCATAACCGTGTTTTCAGCGATGCGCGGCATACGCGGCGACGCGACCGCTGGCATCCGCAACGTAGACCAGCGGTTTGCGGGGATGCCAGGCGAGCGCGCAGGCCTCGTCCTCTAGCTCGGCGCCGAGGCGCGGCGCGGCCGGCCTGGCGACTTCGGTCAGCATCAGGGTGCCGTCGCGCCCGCTGCTGGCGAGCCAGGCGCCGTCCGCGCTGTACTGGAGGTGGGTGACCAGACCCCAATGGCCATGCAGCATCTCGGGCTGCCGTCCTTCGGGGCCCTTGCCGCTGAATTTCCACAGCGCGATGGACTGATCTCCGCCGCTGGCCAGCGTGTGGCCGTTCCAGGCCAGCGCCATCGGCCTGAACGGCGGCCCCTTGAAGCCGGACATCTGCGAGGACTCGCCGGAGCCCAGCCGCCAGAAGCGGACCTCGTTGTCGCCGGTGCCGCTGGCGAGGATGCGGCCGTCCGGCGAGAAGGCCAGCGACAGCAGCGGCGAGCGGTTGTCGTAACGACGATCGAGCTGTCCGTCCCGAGTGCGCAGCAGGCTCACACCGCCACCGCCACCCACGGCCAGAAAGCCGCCATTGGCCGAAAACGCCAGTGCCCGCACTGGGGAGGCGTGGATATAGCGATGCCGCTCGACGCCGCTCGCGTTACAGAGCACGACGGTGCGGCCGGCCGCCGCCGCCAGGTGCGCGCCGTCCACGGACCAGCCCAGCTGCTCAAGCCAGCGCCCATCGATACGCGTTTCGGCAGCCGATACACCGTCCGCGTTCCACAAGCGCAAGCAACCGTCCTGACCACCGCTCGCCAGAACCCCGGCACCGAATGCCGCGCAGCACAATCCAGACGGGTGCGCGTTCCAGCGGGCTCGCAGCTGTCCGCTCGCAGCGTCCAGGCTCAGCAACTCGCCGCCCAGACCGCCTGCCACCACGCGCGTGCCGTCGCGCGCCACGCACAACGCGACCGGGTGCTCGGCAAGCTGCACCTCCCAGATCGGGGACAGGCCGGCTGCGGTGGAAGTCAAAGCAGACATTGGCGAAAGCCGCTTTCCAGCAGCGCGCGGTCCAGCTTGCGGCCGATGAACACCAGCTGGTTCTCGCGCGGCCCCGGCGGCCATTCGCGTTCGAGTCCGCCATCCACCAGCATGTGTACACCCTGGAACACATAGCGGCGCGAGGCACCGGCGTAGTTGAGGATGCCCTTGCTACGAAAGATATCGTTGCCGTAAGTCCCGAGCAGGGCGCGAAGCCAGGTGCTGAAAATAGAGGGATTGACCACGCCCTCGGCGCGGATACCTACCGAGCCGATGCTGTCGTCGTGGCTGTGACCGGCGGCGTAGGTGTGCTCCAGTAGCGCCGGCAGCGTCTTCCCGGCGGCGTCTTCAAACTGCGCATCGAACTCCTCTGGCAGATGCTGGGTGAACAGCGCATGCAGGCCCAGTTGCGTGGGACGCAGCGGCACGCGCTTGCGACCCGGCAGCGCCAGCAGCAGATTCTGTACTTGGCCCAGGCCGTCCAGTTCCACGCTCTCGTCGCCAGGCGCGAGCTTGTGCGAATACAGGCGCAGCGCCTGCTCGGCGGCCTGCGCAAGCGCCTCCGTTCCTGCTTCGGCGACCGGGACCAAGGCCATCTTCATTGCCGCATCCGGCCCGTCGTTCAGCACGAGGACTTCACCGCTGCGCAAGTCAAAGATGCCGCCCCACTCGAAGGGGTATTCGGGTTCGAGGAACGTCGGCTTCTGCTTGAGCGCCTGCTCCAGGTCGAAGCCGCCGACATCGAGAATCACATCCAGGGGCACCGCTGCATTCTCCGTGCGCAGGACTTTGGCCAGGGCATTCATGCCGCGTACGCGCGCTTCCAGCGCATCGAGTTCTTTCGGGGTGGATAGGTCCGTCTTGTTGATCAGGATGACGTCGCCGAAGGCGATCTGCTGACGGCATTCTTCGGAGTCGTCCAGATGCAGTGCCGCATGCCTGGCGTCCACCAGTGTCACCACGCCATCGAGCGTGAACTGGCGCTTCAGGTCTTCGTCGACGAAGAAGGTCTGCGCCACCGGGCCGGGGTCGGCCATGCCGGTGGTCTCGACGATGATGCGGTCGAACTTGTCGCGGCGTTTGACCAGATTGCCGAGAATGCGGATCAGATCGCCGCGCACGGTGCAGCAGATGCAACCGTTGTTCATCTCGAAGATTTCTTCGTCGGCGTTGATGACCAGTTCGTGATCGATACCGATCTCGCCGAACTCGTTCTCGATGACGGCAATGCGCTGGCCGTGCTGCTCGGTGAGGATGAGGTTGAGCAGCGTGGTCTTACCACTGCCGAGAAAGCCGGTGAGGACGGTGACGGGGATCGGTTCGGGACGGGTCATGGTGCGGATTCCGGAGTGGGTTGCGAGCGGGTTTCACGTAGCGTGGCGATCACGATCAGACCGGCGAGCAGGGCCACCATCGCCACCCCCAACGCCGTGTAGACAGCGTCGGAGAGTTGCAGCGCCGGCGTGAGCCGGCTGAGCAGGGCGTACAGCACCACCGCGTAGGCCATCAGCACGATTACCCAGCCCAGCGCACGGCGTCGGCGGCGCGCCACCTCCGGCCGTGGGTCGCGCAGCAGACGGCATAGGAGGCGCGCGTCCAAGGTGTCCGTCACCAGCATGCCGAGCGTGAAGGTCAGGCCAATGGCCAGCGCGGCCATCACGCCGCCCTGCTGCGTGGCCACGTAGCCCCAGGCGGCGGCTTGGGTGATGGTGTCGAATATCGCGGCGAAGAGCGCTCCGATCAGGAAGATACCGAGCGGGCTGGTGCTACCGCGCAGGGGCGGTGGAATCAGGCGCGTGCGCCAGCCGGCGGGCTGATAGTCGGCGTCGCGCAGCAGCGACCGCAGATTGCCGGTGCCCACCGCGAACAGCAGGGCCACCGGAACCCACTCGGCGATACCGGTGACCGCGGCAGGCAGATCGATGCGCCCGGCACCCAGACTGACCGCCACTGCGATCAGCGTCACCACGAGGCCATGCCCCAGCGCAAACCAGGTGCCGACCCAGGGAGCCATGGAAGGGCGTTGCTGGTGCGCCCGCAAGGTGAGTCCATCAATCAGCGCGATGTGATCCGGATCCAGGCCATGGCGAAGGCCGAGCAGCAGCATCAGAGATATGCCCGAAAGTGACAGTGAGTCCATTGCGCTTGGCGTTGGTAATGTAGATACGTTATACAGTTACATTATTCGGCGTCATTCGCAAGCAGCGAAAAACTCCGAGAAACGCGCACCGAAACGTTCTGGCCGATAGCGGCACCGTCCGAGCCGGCAAGGTATCTGCGAGACCGTCATTGCGGAACCCAACCCCGCGGCAGCAACTACCGGTGAGCCTTTGCGGCTGCTTGCAGGAGCAGGGGTTGACGCGCCAGCCAAGCCTGAACTTGCTGAATCACCCAATGCGGATCATCGAGCGGCAGATCGTGTCCAGCGTCCGCGTGCAGGACAAGAGTTGTGTTCCATGCCTGCGCCATGCGCTGGCTGCAGCGTGGATCGACCAGCCGGTCCCTCACGCCAGCAAGCAACAGCACTGGTGACCTGGGTGCAACAGGTGGCCCATGGAAGCGGGCTGCCGCGATCAACTGGCGTAGTGCATTGGCGCGGCTGACGGGTGCCGCCTCGCGCCAGGCGACCCACTGTTCCAGCAATTGTGCGTTCTCCGCTTGGCGAAAGCTGGTCAAGCGCAGAATGGCGCTTTCAGTCGTGCGCGCATCGGGTGACCCGAACGCCACGCGCAGCAGTGTCGGCCAGGCAGCCGGCCGCATTCTTTGATGAGCAGCGCCGTAGGGACGCATGCTGGTGTTGATGAGCACCGCTGCGGCCAAGTCCGCAGGCTGTGCGACAGCCCAAGCCACGGCCACCATTGCACCAAGTGAATTCGCCAACACGCAGTACGGCGGCGGCACGTTGCGCTCCCGCAATTGCGTCCCACACCAGTGCGCCATTTCCTCTATGGTCTCCAGGCTGCGCTCGGTATGCAAAGCACCGTTGCCCGGAAAATCGAGCGTGACGACGCGGCTATTAACCAGTTGCTGCTCCAAGAGCTGCGGAAATTCACCCCAGTGCCGCTGGTCACGCATGAGGCCGCGCAATAACACCCAAGTCATTGGCATGAGTGATTTCTCGACGTGATCGATCAATTCCACGCAGTGTGGCCTGAGGAGAGATTGTTATGTTATAACATTTACTACATATGAGTATAGAGATTTGTACGTCCATGCATTTGATCATGAGGCTCGCGTCCGCAGCCGCCTTTCTGACTTGCGTCGCAGCCCCGATGGCGATGGGGCAAACACAGAGTGAAGATGGAGCCAACCAGCCCACACAGCTGGAGACCATCGTCGTAGAAGGACGGCTCACCGAGTCCGATAGCCTGTCTCTCGACGAAAACCTCTACACCGGCTCGCGGCTGGGACTGTCAGCGCGTGAATTGCCGGCCAGTGTCTCGGTCGTGACGCACGAGACGATTGAAATTCGCGGTGCGCGCACCGCGCTCGAAGCGATCGAATCGGCGGTCGGCATGAGCGGCGGAACGTCGGTAGGCTCGATTCCGAATTACGCCACGCGCGGCTTCACCGGCAACGACATTACCGTGATGCGCGACGGCATTCGCCAGAACACAGCCTCGCAATCGGCGCGTCCGCTCGACGCGTTTCTGTTTGACCGCATCGAAGTGCTCAAAGGACCGGCTTCCCTGCTGTACGGCGAAGGTGCAGTTGGCGGCGCAGTCAACTATGTATCCAAGCAGGCACCCGACGAACATCAAGGCGAAGCGCAGATCAGCGCGGGTTCCTGGGACAGCTACCGCGCAGCGGTCGGTGCGGGCGGCCAGACCGGCGTGCAGAAACTGTACTTCCGCGCCGACGCCTCGACCTCGCGGCGCGGCGGCTACGTCGAGAACAGCGACTCGCGCTACGACGCGATCGCCGGCGAGCTGCGCTGGCAGTACAACGAAGACACCCGCGTGCGCGTCACGGGCACCGTGCTCGATGACAGCACCAGGAGTTACTACGGCACGCCGCTGGTCTACGACGCGGTGATCGGCCAGGACGGCGTCGAAGCTGTACGCAAGGCCAGCACCGCGACCGACCGCCTGGTCAACGCGCGCATTGCCCCCGGCACACGGCGCCTCAACTACAACAACTGGGACAACTTCGCCGACGGCAGCAACAGCTTCTGGCGGATCATCGGCGAGACGCGGCTGTCGTCGCAGTGGACGCTGCGCAATGAGACCTATGCAGCCACGCAGCGGCTGGATTGGCGCAACACCGAAAGCACGGTGTGGAACCCGACCACGCAGATGGTTGACCGCGCCAGCTTCTTCCTGATCTACCGCGACGATCTGCAGCTCGGCAATCGACTCGACCTGACCTGGAGCGGCACGCTTTTCGGCCGGCCCAACAAATTCCTGATCGGCGGCCTCCATGATCACAACGATCAGGATCGCAACAGCGGCCAGCCGGACGTGCCGGCGTCGCCGACGCCGGCGAGCGTTCCGCTGACCGGTTTCGATCAGGGCTTCGGCCCCTCGGTGCGCGCGATCAAGACCGTCAACATCGTCACCAAGAGCAACGCGGTCTACGTCGAGGACGTGCTTTCGCTGGCCGACACGCTGACACTGGTCGGCGGTCTGCGCTACGACCATATCGAGGTCGAACGCCGCTCGTATCTCGGCGCCGAACCCTACGACAAGCGCTACGAACCGCTGACCGGCCGCATCGGCTCGGTGTGGTCGGTGACGCCGCAGCTCAATCTGTATGTCAGCTACAGCAGGGCGGCGCAGCCGGTCTCGCAGCTGGTCAGTCTGACGGCGGCACAGGACGATTTCAGCCTGCAGAAGGGCCGGCAGTACGAGGCCGGCGCCAAGGCGACGCTGTGGGACGGCCGCGCCAACCTGACCCTCGCGCTGTACGACATCGAGAAGAACGATCTGCTGACCTCGGCGATCGTCGACGGCACGCGCATCAACTCGCAGATCGGCGCGCAGGTCTCGCAGGGCGCCGAGCTGGCGCTGAGCGTCCAGCCGCTGCCGGGCTGGCAGATCGACGCCAACGTCGCGCCGACCTGGACGGCGGAGTTCAGGGACTTCAACGAAAACCTTGGCACCGGCGTGATCGCGCGCGATGGCAACACGCCGCCGAACGTGCCGAAGCTGGTCGCCGGCCTGTACCTGCTGCGGACCTGGCAGGACTGGAGCGCGCAGGCCGGCCTGCGCTATGTCGGCGAGCGCGAGGCCAACAACAACAACGGCATCCAACTCGACGCGTATACCGCCGTCGACGCCGCCGTCACGCGCCGCTGGAACCGCCTGAGCGTCACGCTGCGCGGCCGCAACCTCACCGACGAGCAGTACGCCGAATGGGCGTCCGGCGGCGGCCTGATGGTCCGCCTCGCCGATCCGCGCTCGGCCGAGCTCGGCATGCGGATCGAGTTCTAAACGTCCCGGAACCCGGCGATGCAGCTGAAATGGAAGCGCCCGCTGTACCTGTTACATCGCTGGGCTGGAATCGTGCTGTGCGCGTTCTTCGCGCTGTGGTTCTTCAGCGGCGTATTCATGATGTACGTGGAGTTTCCGCAGCTGACGCGGCAGGAGCGGCTGGCGGGCCTGCCGGCACTGGATTTCCACGCGGCGACGCTGCATCCGGGAGCAGCCGTGGCGCGGCTGCGCGCCGCCGACTTCGACACGGTCGGCAGCCCGTCCCGTAACCAGACGCTGGCTGTCGAGAACGGCGACGCGGCCGTCGAGGTTGGCGCTGTCACGCCGCTGATGCGGCTCGGCCGGCCGCTGTATCGGGTGCAGGCGCACGGCCAGGCGCAACCGCGGGTCGTCGATGCCCGTAGCGGTGCGGTACTGCCACGCGTAGGCGTCGACGAAGCCGGCGCAATCGCCGCTGACTTCGCAGCACGCGCTTATGGCGGTGCACCGCAGCCACGCTATCTGCAGACCTTGCAGACCGATCAGTGGGCGGTGTCGTCCAGCCTCAATGCGCACCGGCCACTGCACCTGTTCGCGCTCGATGACGCGGCCGGCACCGAGCTGTACGTATCTTCGAGCACCGGCGAAGTGGTGCGCGACAGCGTGCGCGTCGAGCGCTGGCTCAATTACCCGGCCGCCGTCACGCATTGGCTATACCCGACGGCGATCCGCCGCTACCCGGATGCCTGGGCGTGGATGGTCGATATCCTCTCCGCCGCCGGCGGCGTGCTGGCCCTGTCCGGCCTCTGGATCGGCCTGCTGCGCTGGAAGCGGCGGCCCAGGCCGGGCAAGTCGTCGATTCCATACAAGGGACTGATGCGCTGGCACCACATTGGCGGGCTGGCGTTCGGAATGGTGACGCTCACCTGGGTGATCAGCGGCCTGTTGTCGATGAACCCGGGCAAGCTCAATCCGCCGCGTTCACCCTCACCGGAGCAGCAACAGGTTTTCAGCGGCAAGCCTCTGACGCCGGGCGACTTCTCCTTGCCGCGCTTCGATGGCGACGTCGTCGAGGCCGAGCCGCTGCACTATTTCGGCCAGCCGCTGTGGCAGCTCACACATCGCGACGGCCGCGTCGAACTGCGCGGCGGCGGCGATGTTCCGCCGACCTTGCCCGATGCCGCGGCGATGCAAGCCCGCGCCGCCTTGCTGCTGCCGGACGCGTCCCTGCAGGACGTACAGATGCTGTCGCGCTACGACGACTATTACTACACGCGCCATCCGGAGCGCGGCTCGCACCCGCTACCGGTGCTGCGTGTGCGCTTCGCCGATGCCGCCGCCACTTGGTTCCACCTGGATCCGGCCCGTGGCCGCATCCTCGATCGCAGCACCCGCATCAACCGCCTCTATCGCTGGCTCTACAACGGCTTGCATTCCTGGGACATCCGCTGGCTTCGGGAGCGGCGGCCCCTATGGGACATCGCGGTCATCAGCTTTTCGTTTGGCGGCTTCGCGCTATCGATGACCGGTGTCGTTATTGGCTGGCGGCGGTTACGCATGGGCGCCCGACGACAGCAATCGTCGCTGCAAAGCACCGGATAGCGGAAAGCTTTCCATCCTCAAAAAGGCTGCCTGACCATCAAATGAAATCAACGACACCGACCGATGCGCTGAACCGCTGGATCGAGACCGCCAACCGCGCCAATGCTGATGCGCTCAGCGGGCTGTACGACCCAAACGCTACCCTGATCCCGACTTTCTCCAACCGCGTGCTGAGTCGGCCCACGGACATTCGCGCCTATTTCGAACAACTCTGCAGCCGTGAGCGGCTGCACGTGACCCTGCACGAAAGAACTGTCAGGGTGCAGATGCACGGTGAGGCCTTGTGCTCGATCCATGGGCTCTACTGCTGGCACTTCGCGGTTGAAGGGGAGCTACTGGCCTTCGAAGCACGCTTCAGCTATCTCATCAATCTCGCCGCGGCCGCTCCGATCCTGCACCATCACTCCTCGCAGATTCCGCGGATGCTGTAGAAGCAGGGGACCTCATCAACCCGAAAGCCCCATCATCCCGAACACTTCGCGTCGGCTGGCAGCGTCGTCACGGAAGACGCCGAGCAGGCGGCTGGTCACCATGCTGACGCCCGCATCGCGGATGCCGCGTGTGGTCATGCACTGGTGAGCGGCCTCAATCACCACAGCGACACCGCGTGGTTGCATCACGCGCTGCAAGGTGTCGGCGATCTCTGCCGTCAGCTTTTCCTGTATCTGCAAGCGCCGCGCATAGACTTCAACCAAGCGCGCGATCTTGCTGATGCCGACCACTCGCCGGTCCGGAAGGTAGGCCACATGCGCGCGTCCCAGTATCGGCACGATGTGGTGTTCGCAGTGGGACTCCACACGGATATTGCGCAGGCACACGATCTCGTCGTAACCCCCGGCGTCCTCGAACGTCGGCGACAGCAGCGCATCCGGGTCCTGTGCATAGCCCTCGAAGAACTCCTCGTATGCACGCACCATGCGCGCGGGTGTGTCGATGAGCCCCTCGCGCGCGGGGTCGTCACCCGCCCAACGGATCAGCGTGCGCGCGGCCTCTTCGGCCTGCTCACGGTTGGGGCGGCCTACGGTTTTCGGATGGGGGGCGTTCATGAGATCTCTTGAATGAGGATTGTGGATGTCAGCGCCGCTGTTCCTGAAGACGCGGCATCAGCTCGACCAGATTGCAGGGCAGGTGCCGAGCGTCGAGCTGGAAGCGCAGGATGTCGTCCCAGCCATCCTTGACCGCGCCGGTAGAGCCCGGCAGCGCAAACAGGTAGGTGCCCCCGGCGACGCCGCCAACGGCGCGTGACTGGATGGTGCTGGTGCCGATCTTCTGATAGCTCAGCAGACGAAACAGCTCGCCAAATCCGATGATCTCCTTATCGATCACGCGGACGAATGCCTCTGGCGTAACATCGCGCCCGGTCAGGCCGGTACCGCCGGTCGAGATGACTACGTCGATTTCGGTGTCAGCGATCCATTCCCTGAGCACGGATTCGATGAGATCAGCATCGTCGGCGACGACACGCCGTTCCGCCAGCCGATGGCCGGCCGCGACGATGCGGTCGGCCAGAGTCTGTCCGGAACAGTCGTCGGCGAGACTGCGCGTGTCAGATACGGTGAGAATGGCGACGTTGACTGGAACGAACGCCAGAGATTCATCGATGGGCATGGAGATCTCTTGGTCACATTTCATGCGGTGGCTACCGCGTGGCATGGTCGCACTAAAGTTTGTTTGAAGGCCCGTTTTCAAGCTGCCGGATGGCACCGATCGAGCGCGCGCAGGTTCAGCAGATGGCTGATCGTCAGCGCCACGCTACCCATGACGGTCAATGCGGTTTCGAGCCAGGGCCGCGGCAATGCGGTCCCTGCCAGAGCCGCGCAGCTGAGTAGTCCGAGCGCCGCCAGGCCCAGCAGCAGCACACGCCGGTCGTGGTGTCGGCGCCAACCGCTCGCCAGCGCAAGCAGGCTGATGGGCACGATTGTCAGCAGCAGCCCGCGGTGAACCCAGGTTTCGTTTCCGCCCAGCCAAGCCAGCCACGGCAGCAGGGCGGCCATGATCGGCAGGAACAAACAATGCACCAGGCAGAGCCCGGAGAGCAGGATGGCGCCGCGATCGCCGAGCGCTGCTGCTGGTTGTGAAATCGCGCTCACGATTCAATGTCCACCGCACCGACGCGCCAATCCGGATCGCGGAGCGCCGCGGCGGCACCATCGGCCTTGCCGAGTTTCCCTGCGCGCAGCATGATCAGCCTACCGACTGGGAAGTTTCGTCAGTGCTTGCCATCCGCCATTCTGGGAAGGGATCGGGCAGCTCGCCCCAGCGCTCGTGCCCGAGAGCCAGTTCATGCTCGTCGAGCAGGCAGGCGTCGAGCCGCTGGCGCATTGCGACCTCGTCCATACCGATGCCGATGAACACCAGTTCCTGGCGGCGATCGCCATAGGTGGGGTCCCAGACCCGGCGCAGCCGCTCCATCGTCGCCCGAGGCGCCTTGTCCGCCAGCGGGCTGGCCCACCACAGGCCGGTCGCTCCGTGTTGCAGGGTTCCGCCGGCCTGCGACAGGTTGGCGACGAAATCAGGCCGGCTGGCGATCCAGAACCAGCCCTTGGAGCGGATGACGTTTTCCCAGCTGGAGTTGAACAGCGCATGCAGGCGCTGCGGGTGGAAGGGCCGGCGCTCGCGATAGACGAAGCTGCTGATCCCGTATTCCTCCGTCTCCGGCGTGTGCTCGCCGGCCAGTTCCCGGGCCCAGCGCGGATTGCGCTCGGCCCGCTCCGGATCGAAGCGCGCGGTGCCGAGCACCTCGCTCATCGCCACACGCCCGTGATTGGCCAGCACGAGATGTGCGCCGGGGTTGAGGCCCTTGACCACGGCCAGCACATCGCGGCGCTGCTCGTCGTCCACGTCCGAAATCTTGTTGATGACGATGGTGTCGGCGAACTCGATCTGGTCGACCAGCAGATCGACGACGTTGCGCTCGTCGTCTTCGCCCAAGGATTGCTGACGGTCATGCAGGAAATCCGTGCTGCAGAAATCCCGCAGCAGGTTCACGGCGTCCACGACCGTTACCATCGAATCGAGTCGCGTGATGTCCGATAGCGAGAAGCCCGCCTCGTCACGCACCGCAAAGGTGGCGGCAACGGGCATCGGTTCGGAGATGCCGGTCGATTCGATCAGCAGATGATCGAATCGTCCTTCGCCGGCCAGCACCGTCACTTCCTTGAGCAGGTCGTCGCGCAGCGTGCAGCAGATGCAGCCGCTGGAGAACTCGACCAGCTTTTCTTCCGTGCGCGAGAGGCGCGCCTGTCCATCGACCAGCGCGGCATCGATATTGACCTCGCTCATGTCGTTGACGATTACGGCTACGCGCAGCCCCTCCCGGTTCGACAGGACATGGTTGAGCAGCGTGGTCTTGCCGGCACCGAGGTAGCCGGACAGGACGGTGACGGGAAGTTTCCGATTTAACTCTGCGGGGTCGGTATAGGACATGGTCGTCTGTGTTGGAGGATCAGCACGCTCGGCACGCAATCCGGACGTGGATGAGAGGGTCTTGAGCAACTTCACCGGCGCGCCGAAGCCGCCGACAGCGATCAGCGCGGCAACCGAGAGGCGGCGAGCGCGGGACTAGCCAGGATCTAGAATCGATGATGAACTGTTATAACATTACATTTCAATATCAAGCAAATTGCTCTTACTCCGACTTCTGGTTCTTCCAAGCGACGGCATCACTGGCGGTTCAAATCGGACGAATCAGTCCTAGTACGTAGCTCTGCTTGGACCCCGTCCTGTGTCGCAGCATCATTCAACGCCCATGCCCCGCTGCCGCCCGAAGGTCCAGGTGACGCCGCCGCCCCGCAAGGCCGCCGTCATGCTCTGCCCCAACCGCTGTTCAATCACCGGCTGCCAGGGCACCAGGCTGAAGCTCTTACCGTCGTCGAGCATGGCGAAGCGTCCGCTGGCGAGGATCACGCTGCGGCGATAGATGCCGCTGACGCGCTGGCCGTCGCCCACGGGACGGTGCGTCAGAGCGGTTTCAGCGGCGATGTTTCGTGCCGCCGTCGCGGTCTCCCGTCCGCGCAGCGTCGTCAACAGGTTGCGGGCAAGGATCACGCGCTGGCCCCGCCGTTCGGCCAGGCCCTGCTCGGCGAGGAAGTCGGCGCGCTGCTGGAGTGCCTGTCGCACGTCGCCGCCGAAGCCCAACTCGCCCAGCCCCTGTCCGCCGCCGATCAACTGCTGGTCCAGCCAAGTAGCGCCGATCGCGCGGGCCTGCCGCTCGATGGGCAAGTGCGAGCGCAGCTCCACCGTCACGCCGCCGGAGCGTTGCGCGTCGTATTGCCGGCCCCGCTCAGGCAAATCGGAGGGCACGCGCCAGACGCCTTCGGCCAGACGCTCCGCGATGCCGGCGCGGCGCAGCGCCTCCAGCCGGCGGACATGGGCCGCGACCACTTCGTCGGGATCACGGCCGAGTGCGGCCTGTGCATTGGCGACAGACAGGTGATGATCGGTGCGGTAGAGGCCGTCCGCTGCCAGCGCGGCGATGTTGCGATCGGCGGCGCGAATTTCATTGGACCCTCGGGCTTCTACGATGGCGCCGATCGGGTACTGCTCCAGCTCGGTCCTGGCCGGCAAGGCGACGTAGTGCGCCTTGCCGTCGATGCCGTCGAGTACCAGATAACCCTTGTCGTGTAGTTCGTCGTCCAGGCCCTTGGCGGCAACGCGGCCGATGACCGGGCGGGCCTTCTCGCCCGGCTTGAAGACGGCCAGCTCGCGCTGCGTTCCGCTCATCGCCCGCTGCATCGTGCGGATGATGTCGCCGCGCTCGCCCATCGCGCGCAAGGTGGATTCGGCCTCGGCCCGGACGACCCACACGCCGGGCTGGGACTCGCTCGCCATTCCCATGCGTTGCAGCCGTTGCAGGCGGCCGACCAATAGCAGGCGCTGGTGTTGTAGGCGATCCAGCCGAACCACGCCGTCCACCGCCTCGCGCTGCAACGTGCGATCCAGGCCCGTCCACCGCTCCTGATCGACTTCGCGCTGCTGGCTGCGCTGGATCTCCAACTCGGTGCGTGGACCGAGCCATTCCGTAGCCAGCTCGCTGGCGCGGTAGCGCATGCCTTCGGCGATGTAGTCGCGCGAGATGATGAGATCGCGTCCGCCGTCGTCCTTGCCGCGCAGCACGACATGGGTGTGCGAGTTGTTGGTGTTCCAGTGATCGACAGCGACCCAATCGAGCTTCGTGCCCAGGTCGGCTTCCATGCGGGTCATCAGGTCGCGGGTATAGCGCCGCAGGTCTTCCAGCTCGGCGGCATCTTCCGGCGAGACGATGAAGCGGAACTGGTGGCGGTCTTCCCTGCCGCGCTCCTCGAAGGCGGCCAGGTCGGCGTCATCCGCCGTTGGACCGTATGCCTGCCCCGGCTCACCGCTGCGGCCGACGCCTTCGCGCTCGATGTAACGCAGGTGCGTGGTGGTTGAACGCGGTCCCGCTTTGGCGAGATTCACCAGCCGCGTCTTGATCGTCACGCGCCGAGCGTTGGATGCCAGCGACTGCCCGGCGAAGCGTGCGGCGACGTGTCCACGTCCCAAGCGCGAACCGGGACGCCCGCCGCTCTTGCGCGCACCGCTGCCGGCCTTGCTGGCCTGCTTGAGCACGCGGTTGATAAAGGGCTGTGTGCGGTCCTTCGGCGCACCGGGACGGATGCGGAAGCGGTCAGCGTCGTCGCCGCCGCGGCGGCTCACGGGATGACTCCGGCGAAGATCAGCAAGCCCCCGCGCGAGAAGCACGCGACTTCTTCAACGTGGACGCGGCACTGCGGCCACGCGCGGCACGGCGCCGCTCTCCGGCGCGTGCCGCGCCAACCCCACGTGCAGACAGACCTTTCGCGCAACGAAGTGCCGCGACCTTTTATCTTGCCCTGCATCTGTCCCCGGCCTGAAGGCACGGGGATGCGATGCCCTGGCGGCGCTGCGCAACGCGCAGCCCGGCCGCCGGCGAGCGTCAGCCATGCCAGCAGCATGGCGCGCTCGGGGCAAGCAGTCTGCACGAGGGAACGCCGTGGACTGCGCAGTGCGAATGCACAAGCGCCGTACCGGCATGAACGCGAATGCTGCATGTCGAGCGACACGACGATGCGCTTCGTCATGGCTGCGTTTCCAGACGAATCGGTTGCGCTACGCCGATCACCGCGGCGGCGTTAATCGGCCCGAAGTAGCGGCTGTCGAACGACGCCGGATGGGTCGCACTGAGCAGAAACAATTCGTCGGCGACAAGCGGACGGCACTGCGACCACGATGTCAGCGGCCGACCAGATCGATCGGCACGCAGCACGGCGGCCACCGGCACGCCGTCGATGCGCACGATGTCATCGGTGATGCAGACGTGTTGAGGGGCAACAGCCCCGACACGCTTGAGTAGCGGAACGTGCGACGGCAGATAGCCGCGCTGCGCAGCGAGCGTGGCCGCGTCTGTCGGCAATGTGGTGAGCACGATGCTGCCGACGTGCAAGGCATCGGGCAGCGCGTGTGCTGGTTCGATGCGATACCAGCCGACCGGCACGCTGTCGGACGGGTTGTAGACGATGCGCGCGGAGGGTTGCACGAAGGACGCCCAGGCCAGCGCAGCGAGGCCACAGGCGACGAGTGCGAACAGCACGAAGCGAACGCGAGTATGCGCTGTCATTGCAGCGTCCTTCCAGCCAGCCAAGCGGCATGACGTTCGGCGCTGTAGTCCGGCAACGGCAGGCGCGCGGCCAGACGGTTGCCCAGCGTGCGCCAGTATGCGGGCGACACGTCGGCCGGATCGAAGCCCAGCACCTCGATGACGTCGATCTTCTCCAGCACGGCACGCACCTGCCGTTCGCCTTCGGTGTGCAGCAGGATGCGCGCGCCGGGACACACGCCGGGAATGCGCTGCGCCGCATCCAGCGGCGTGCAGGCTTGCATCACCATGAGCTGCCAGCGCGTCGTGCCGTAGTCGTTGGCTTCCCAGCGGATGCGGCAAAAGATCGCTGTTGGCAGGAACACTGCACAGCGCCGCCAGCGATCGAGCTGGACGGTGCGTGCCGGATGACCGAAGCGCAGATAGAGGTTGATGCGCTGCTCGACGTAGGCGAGCGATACGTGCGTCAGCAGCGCGCTACCGGTGAGGCCAGCGAGCGGCTGCGATGAAGGCGACGGCGCAGCCGTGGCCGCCTGCGCGGTATTGCTCATGGTGTGCGCTCCGGGAACTCGCGTTCCAGCAGCGCGCGCAGCAGCTCGGCCACGGTCACGCCCTGCGTGAAGGCCGAGACCTTGATGCGTGCGCGCATGGCGGGCGTCACGTCGAGCGTGAGGCGCGCCGTGTACAGATCGCCCTTGGTGAGGTCGGCGCTATCGCCTTGGCGAATCCAGGCTTCTGCGTGCGGATTCGTCGGCGGACGTGCGCCGATGGCGATGCGCTTGCCGCGCGCGTTGCTCATGGCAGCCACCGCAGCAGTTCGTCGGTTAGCGCGGTGATCTCGCGTGCGGCGGCACTGTCAGGCGCGGTTTCGCGCGCGAGCCGACCGGCAGCCACGCTGTCGGCGAAGACGATGCGTTGACGGATTTCCGCGTGCAGTGGCGGCAGCGGCTGTTCGGCGAGCGCGCCGCGCGCTTCGCGTCCGATGACAGTGGTGCTGACGCGGCGGTTGATGACGAAGGCCGCGGCGAGCTGAGGCCGGAATATCTGCGCCTCGCGCACCAGCGCCACCATCTCGGCGCTGGCCCACAAATCGTAGGGACTCGGCTGCACCGGGATCAGCACGCGGTCTGCTGCCAGCAGCGCGGAGCGCGCGAGTGCGGCGATGCGCGGCGGTCCGTCGATGACGACGTGATCGGCGCGCCGTGCGAGTTCCGGCGCTTCCTGGTGCAGTGTTTCGCGGGCGAGACCCACGGCGCTGAACAGCCTTGGCAGTCCTTGCTGGCTGCGTCGCTGTGTCCAGTCGAGCGACGAGCCTTGCGGGTCTGCATCCAGCAGGATGACCTGCTGACCGCGCAGTGCGAGTTCGCCGGCAATGTGCGTGGCGAGCGTGGTCTTGCCGACGCCGCCTTTCTGGTTGAGCAAGGCGACGATCATGGCCTTGCTCCGGAGCTTGTCCACTGCAGCTGCGCGGCGCTACTACAAGTTAGAGACTTGAAGTTAGATACGTTAGGGATTCTCTGATTTACCTCTCGAAGTTGCACGCTGTTTGCGTTTCAATCTGGAACGGACAGACGGATGACTTTGATGAAGCAACAGAGCCTGGGCAGTGGATTTGAGAAGTACGCGCGCACGACCAAGCGGGCGCGCTTCCTGGAGCAGATGGACTCGGTGATGCCGTGGTCCTCGCTGTGCGAGGTGATCGAGCCGTATTACTTCAAGGATACCGGCAGCGGCGGACGGCCACCGATAGCACTGGAGCGGATGCTGCGGATCTACTTTCTGCAGCAGTGGTTCGATCTGTCGGACCCGGCGGCCGAGGAGGCCTTGTACGACTCGGCGTCGATGCGCCGTTTTGCGGGGATTGACCTGGGCCTGGAGGCGCCGCCGGACGAAACCACGATCTGCAAGTTCCGCCACCTGCTGGAGCGCAACACCCTGGGCAAGCCGCTGTTTGACCAGGTCCAGCGCTACCTTCAGGAGCAGGGCTTCAAGATCAGCAAAGGGACGATCGTGGATGCCACGATCATTGGCGCGCCGAGTTCGACCAAGAATCAGCAACAGCAGCGCGATCCCGAGATGCACCAGACCAAGAAAGGCAACCAGTGGTACTTCGGCATGAAGGCGCACGTGGGTGTCGACAGCCGGACCCGGCTGATTCATTCGGTACAAGCCACGGCGGCGAACGTGGCCGACTGCCGGGTATTGCCGGAACTGCTGCACGGCCAGGAGACGCGGGTGTGGGGTGATCAGGCGTATCGCGGTCAGGGCAGCGTCATTCGTGAGAAGGCCCCGCAGGCGCTGGATTTCACCAACCGGCGCTACCGTCTCAAGGGCGTCATCGACGAATCAGAGCGGGCGAAGAACCGGACCAAGTCCAAGGTGCGCGCCAAGGTCGAGCACGTCTTTGCGGTGATCAAGCTGCGCTTCGGTTTTACCAAGGTCCGCTACCGCGGTCTGGCGAAGAACCTGCACCGGCTGCAGGTGACCTGCGCGCTGGCCAACCTGTACCTGGCGCGCGCTCAATTGATGAAGCTGCAGCAGGCGTAATCCGCCTGCTGCACAGCGATTGAGGCCGAAAGGCCAAGAAACGAGGCATCCGAGGCGATCCAAGCACCCATAATTCGGATTTCTTATCGGCTTGGGGCGCCAGTCACCAGGTAAATCAGAGAATCCTTAGGGGACGCCGAAATCCGCGTGGTGATTGGGTTGGCGACCGTTTCGCACGCCTGATAGCACGATAGGGACACGCCTGATAGCACGAGCCTCGGCGCGCCCGATAGCACGAGGCCATTCACAGCTTGTCCCGCCGTTATCAACGTGCCGTCGGCGGCACGGAGCGGAAGATCAGGATTTCCGGCTGTCCGGGTAAGCGCTCGATGGCGAGCGTATAGCCCGGCAGCGACTGCCGCGCGACCAGCGCGCGCAGATCGCAGGCGAAGTCGTAGGGCTTGGCGAGACTGCCGGACTTGCGGTGCAGGTAGGGAAAGTCGAATTGCCAGCCATCGCGCTGGCGGCCGCCGTGCTTGCGCACGAGGCGGTACAACCAGCGCTCGATGCCGCCGGTGAGCTTGAAGTAGGCGGGGTCGATGGTGAGCACCAGCGCCTCGTCCAGCACGCCGGCATAGAACCAGTCCGGCAGGATCAGCTCGAGGCCGAGCGGCACGCCCTTGGCGTCCGCGCGCTCCTTCCACTCGTTGATCCACGAGAAGCGATGCAGGCGCCGCCCGGTCGTCTCGCGGATGGACGTGGCAACCGTGGTGGATTGCAGGCGATCCAGCGCGGCCTTGAGGCGCTGGTAGTCGCGCAGCGACGTGCCGCGGCCGATGAAGCGCAGGATCTCGTAGGGCGTGGCGTGCATCCAGCGCGACGGGCGGATGCCCGCGTCGCGTGCTTCGACGATCTGGCTGGCGGCCCAGATGAGGATGTCGGCATCCCAGATGGTGGCGATGCCGTGCTCCTGCGTGCCCTCCACGCGCACGGTGACGCCGCCCGAGCGGAAATCGATCGGCGCCGTGCGCCGAGACTTCGCCAGCGAGAAGAACGGATAGGCCATCAAGTCCTGCGCATCGCGCGGCGCCATGTCGCCCGGCAGTGCGCGGAACAGGTCGAGCTGTTCGCGCTGCTTCTGTTCCAGGCCGGACACGCCGAAGACCACCCGCGTGCCGATCGTCAGCGGCCATAGCGGCTGTCGCCGGCGTGGCGCTCGGCGTATTCGGGGTCGGACGTGGCCTCGAAGCTGCGCGCGTCGGCCCAGGCATCGAGGTCGGCCACGGCGTACATGACTCGGCGGCCGAACTTGCGGAAGCGCGGCCCGCCGCCGATGACGCGCTGCTTCTCCAGCGTGCGTGGCGACAGGCGCAGATGGGCGGCGGCTTCATCGTTGGTCAGATAGCGCGAAGGCGCAGCGGGCTGCTGCGAGGTGGCGGGTGCGGATTGCGGTCGCAGCGGTGCGGGTCTCATGCGGTGAACCTCCATCGGTCAGGATCGCCGGCCACGACAGCGCGGCCGGATGGAGGCAGTCTCAGGAGAGGATGGCGTCCTGCTCAGGGACGTTTTGCGCGAGTGACGGAACGTCCCTGTTCAAGTGCAGGAAGCTGAGCAAGGCGGCGGTAGCCGCCGCGCATCAGCGTTTGGCCGCGCCGCACGAGACGGCGCACGCGAGCGCGCAGCGCGCCGTCGGCGTGCCAGTCCGCGGCGACGGCATTGGCACCGAACAGCACGTCGGCGATCGTCCGCAAGGATGCTCCCGACAGCGTGCCGTCGAGTGCCTGCAGGGTGTGCAGCTCCAGCAGCGCAGTGGTCGCCGGACGTGGCCGGGCCGCCACCGGAGCGGCCGCGCCCGCCAGCTTGTCCAGTTCCTCGGCCGATGCGCGGCAGCGCGAGTACGGCTGCGCGGATGCCCGCACGGCATAGGTGTAGGCCATGCCGTGCGTCAGGCCGGGCGCGAGCATCAGGCGCACGCTGTAGCCTGGCCAGCGCGTAAGCAGCATCAGTCGCCGGCCGTCGTGCAGGAGGGACTTGGCGCCCGGCAGGCTCCATAAGTCGAAGGCCACCGCATCCTGCGGTGGGTCGGCGTCGGGATAGAGCTGGATCACGCCGTCGTGGTCGGGAAACCAGGCCGGATGCGCGTCGCGCGCGTCCAGGGCCGAGTCTTCCAGCAGGCGCAAGCCCCAGCGCTGCGCCGCCTCGGGACGGCGCCGGCGGTGCAGCCAGTCGCGCCGGTAGTCGGGATGGCGGCGCAGGTATTCCCAGGCCAGCGCGGGGCCGTCGAGATGCAGGACGTAGAGGTAGGCAGCACCGGGATGCCAGTAATCCGAGCTTTCCATGACGCGACCTCCTGTCGGCACGGCAGGACTCATCGCCACGGGCGTCGGGAGCTACGGCATTACAGGCTGGTCATCGCGGGGTCGGATGGACTGCCGATGTCAAAGACCAATCAGCTCCAGGCTATTGCACGGATCGTCCGATGCGAAGGCTGCGCGGGCGGATGGATGTCGCGCAGCATCGTCTACGTTGCCGCAGGCCGTGCCGGGCATTCGGACTGTTTTCGTCTTGCCGCGCTTTGCCGGCACATGAGTGCGGATTGATGCGCCGATGGTCCGAACCCGGACCGAAATAGACACAATGCGCCGCGCTTGGCGGCGCTGCGCTGGCCTGCCGCAGTCGATCGATCAGTCAATGATCGATCCGTTGATGCGTGCGAGCCGCGCGTATTCCGACAGCGTGCGCTGCGCGACGAAATACAGGTCGCGCTCGATGGGCTGATTTCGCGGCCCGGCGATCGACGCCAGCTCGGACAGCCGCACGGTGCCTAGCTCCGGCATGCCGATGCCGACATCGCACAGGCCGTAGGCCGTGTCGCCGTCTTCGGGATCGAGTGCGGCGAGCAGCCAGGTGGCGTGCGCATCCGGGGTGAACAGCCGAACGACCGGCTGCGGATCGATGGCCTGCGCTTCGGCGCGAGCGCGGCCATTGGCGAGCAGTTGCGCGCGTTGTTCGCCGGTGATGAGGGTCTTCATGGTCGCTGCCTCCTGAGAGGTTCGCCCGGCCGGGGAACCGAGGTAATAGCACCGATTCGTGCAAAGCCGACGATGCGCGAATGCGCTTGCGCGCCAATCCGCAAAGCCGGCTTGCCGGCTGTACGCAAAGTCTGGGAGACGGCACTACGCATTTACGGAAGCTAACGAAAGCGTACCTGCGGAAGCCACAGATTCCACGAAGGAACAAAGGCGCCGATCCGCCTTTGCGTATTCACCCAAAACCGCCGAAACAGGCCATCGGAAGCTGCCTGCATGGTAGGGCAGAAATGATGAAAGAGTTATCTTTAACGTGGTTTTAATTGTGCCGTGAATCGACGCTTCTATGCATGCAGAAGCGTCCAATCCAGCGCGGCCGCCCGGCCGGCGCCACCACCTTCGAGGCCGAACCGGCACGGGCTTTCGGAGCGGCGGTGCGTGCGCTGCGCACGGAACGCGGCGTGGCCCAGGAAACGCTGGCCAACCTGGCCGGGATCGAACGCTCGCACATGGGCAAGATCGAGCGCGGCGAGCACATGCCGACGCTGGTGCTCATCATCAAGATCGCGCGAGCGCTAGGGTACAGCTTGGCCGAGCTGATGCAGGACACTGAGGCCAGATTGCCGGAGCGCTGGCAGAAACAGTCGATCGGCAGCTGATGAACGAGATTCTGCGAACTGCGTCATCGCCCTGACGCGTCAATCGGCCTAGCATCCGAGTCGGGACGGGAAAGCGGGGGTGTGTCATGCCGTACTACGCCGGGCTCAAGCAGATCAAGGACGCCAAGCAGCGCCAGCGGACGATCGACGGACTCCGGCGACTGCGGCCGGCACTATCCGCCTCGCTGCCAGCGAGAACCGCCACCGACACGCTGCTACTGGCGACCTGGAACATCCGCGAGTTCGATTCCGGCAAGTACGGCTACCGCTCCGACGAGTGCTACTACTACATCGCCGAGATCCTCAGCCGCTTCGACCTGATCGCCATCCAGGAAGTCCGCGACGGGCTGTATCCGCTGCAGCGCCTGCAGCGAATGCTCGGCAGTTGGTGGGACTTCATCGTCACCGACGTCACGCTTGGCACGTCCGGCAACTCCGAGCGGATGGCGTATCTGTTCGATCGCCGCAAGGTGAACTTCACCGGCTTGGCGGCCGAACTGGTTCTGCCCAAGGAAAGCGGCGCCAAGACCGAGCCGGTGCAGATGGCGCGCTCGCCGTACATCGCGGGCTTTCGCGCCGGCTGGGCCTACCTCACGCTGGCGACGGTACATATCTACTACGGCAAGAGCGTTGCCGTGGACCCGCGGCGCCTGGAGGAGATCACCGCCTTCAGCAAGATCGTGGCGAAGAACGCCGGCAAGCTGTCGAGCGCACCTCAATACGAGCCCGGCAAACCGCCGGTGCCGGACAATCTGATCCTGCTCGGCGACTTCAACATCTTCAATCGCAAGGACGTGACGATGCAGGCGATCACTGGCGCCGGTTTCGTGGTCCCGGCGGAATTGCAGAACGTGCCCGGCTCCAACGTCGGCAAGAACAAGCACTACGACCAGATCGCCTATCTCAAGCGTCTGACGCGTCTGAAACCAACCGGCAAGGCCGGCGTGTTCGACTTTTACGAGCACGCCTACCGCCTCGATGACGAAGCCGAGTATGCGAAGGAACGCGAGACCAAGCCCGGCCGCAGCTTCAAGGACTGGCGTACCTATCGCATGAGCGATCACCTGCCGATGTGGGTCGAGTTCGGCATCGACGATGGCGATGCCTATCTCGACTCACTAGGCTGAACGAATTTCGCGCGATCAAATCGAACGGAAATCCGTTTGCGGCTCAGGCCGTCATCGGCGTGGCCTTCGGCGCCGGAATGGAACGCTTGCGCCGCTTCACCAACTGCGCCTCATCGGGAAAGGTGATATCGCAACGGCGTTTTAGCGTTCCGAACATCCACTTGGCGTCAGTCTGATCCGGCAGATTGCGAGCGCTGAAAGCATCGCGCCAATGCTCGCCGCGGGTCCGGATGATCTCGACAAGATCGGAGACACGCTGAATCCCGGAGCGCTCCATCGGCCCCCACAGCCGCCCCACGAAGACATCTCGTACAGGCGCGTCCAGGGGAAAGGTCAGCGTATTGGCATGATTGAAAAGCAGGATGGCGGTTTCCGCGAGGTCGGGATCGGCCAACGGAAGCGCCGTTTGAAGCCTGGCCACCATTCCATAAAGCCGATAGCGATAGGCGACGACTGCGAGCTGACGCATCGTATCGACGAACTCGCGCCCTCCGATTTTCCTGGGCTCGCCATAGAGCACTTCGACGGACTGGTCGAACTGCTGGGCACTGATGCTCAGCGACCATAGGGCCGTGCCGAGGCTGCATTCACCGCTAGCGATCTTCTCCGCGAGCGCGTCGTTGATCTGCTTCATCTCGTCGCTGGAGCGGATTTCCGCATCGGGCGTCGACGACTCGGCCCGCGCCGCGGATGTCGCCGCGTGCCAGCTCGGATAGCCGTTGAGGCGGGCAACAATTTCCTGGGCCTCGGAGAGTTGAAGCGGCGCGCGCCGCTGCTCCAGGGAGGGAAAAATCTTGACGAGATTCTTCGACTGCTTCTTCAAATACTGCGGGGATGGCATGTTCCAATCTCCGACATGATGCCGGTGCAGTTCCCGCAATATGGGAACGAATAGCCCACTTCCTCAGACACCAGCAGACGGGTATCGGACACAACCAGAAACTTGCAAAGCTCGACTGCCCGTAAGGCTTCGCCACTGTGGGCGGCATGCTTGTCGTCTAGCCGCTCCAACGTATCGGACACATCCGGGGCTGGTCAAGCCATTCGTAGCCATCGGGACGTCTTGAATCGACCCCGCGGCGCCGAACGAAAGAACAGCGCCCCACCGCGTGGGCGGGGCGCTGTGGGAGCGATGGTCAATCGCCCTTGCTGCGCGACCAGATCAGGTTGTGCGCGCCGTCCTCGCCTTCGATCAGGCGGGCGTAGATCGTCGCGGGGAACGACGGGTCGTCCAGCGTCACCGACAGGTAGGGCCGCTCGGCTTGGCTGACTTTCTTCCAGGCCGCGCCGATGTCGTAGCCGCCCGCCGCCTGGATGCGGAAGTTGGGGGCATTCTCGCTGCCTTTGTCGTTGGGGACGAGCTTGACCTTGACGTTGAGCGTCAGGGTACGAACCGTGCCGGTGAAGCCGTCGTTCTGTGCGGTGAAGGTGCCGATGTTGGCCATGATGTTGCTCCTTTCGGGTTAACCAAGGTCGCGCCCATCGCGTCCTTGTTGTGATCCGGTCGGCGGGGGACGGGCTGGCTACATCGCTTGCGACCGCAACGCAGTGGAGGACCGGGAGGCACGAAGAATTTGTTCCGCGAGGAAGCTGCGCAGCAGCGGGGAAATTGTTTGGGGCGGACGGTTGCAGCCATGAAGCCCGAGGCGCAGCCGCGCCCCCGCCAGGATTCACAACGAAGCAAGGACGCAGAGGGCCAAACCGTCCCGAACGGAGCGATGGCCGGCTCGGCTCCCCGCAGGAAGGCATCACCGGCATGCACCCTGATGCCGGCAAGGTTGGTTCCGCAGCGACATGCGGGAATGCTCCCGGCACTCGGCGGTGGACGGCTTGAGGCGTGGTCTGGAATCGTCATGGCAAGGCCGCGCGGCATGTCGATGAACGGGCCGGCGTGATGACCTGAAAAGCCCGCTGCCAGCGTCGAGGACGGCAGGCTTTCGCACAACTCAGCGCAGCAACGTCGGGCGTAGCCCCGCGTCCCGCCCACCGTGGCGGGGCGCTGTGGAAACCTGGCCCGCTGGTGGGCGCCGATTGCCGTTTTGCTGTGCTGTTGAAAACGGGCGCGGCAGACCTGCCGCGCCCGTTTTCAACAGCACAGCAAAAAGCCCCGGCGCGATCTGTGCCGGGGCCATGCTCACGCGGCTACGTCATGCCGCCAGCGCCTGGGCCACTTCCTCCGCTTCGGCGGTGGCCTCGTCTTGCGGCACGTCATCGGCACCTTCCTGCACCGTCCCGCTTTCGGCCGCGAACACGGCGGGCATCCAACCGCTGCCTTGCGCCAGCCGCTCGGCTTCGCTGGCAATGTCGGCCTTCTTGAGCTTCGCCAGCCGGGTGACGTGCGACGGCGCGAACTGCTGCACGGCTTCCAAGATCACGGCCTTGGAGACGTGCTTGAAATAGCCTTCGGCGGTCGGCGTCCACCATGCCCGCATGTCCAGTCCCACGGCCTGCGCCAGTTCCGCGCCGGGCGCGACCTGCGCGGTACGCGGCGTCACCACGTCCACGCTGGCGGCGACGCATATGGCCAGCAGTTGCACCAGTTCGCCTTGCTCCATTGCCAGCAACGCAGCGAACAGTTCGGCGCTATCCTGCGACAACTGCCCGCGCCACGTCTGTTGCAGTTCGCGCAACGCGACGGCAGCCGGCGATTCCGGCCAGTCCTGGGCCATGCCTTCCAGACGATCCTGCACGGTCAGGCGCACGCCGAGCGGCAGGTCGCGGCCGTAGTGGCTTTCTTGCAAGACGGTCTGCACCATGCCATGTACCAGCGCGGCCAGTGCGACTTGCGGATGCCGCGCCACTTCGATTTGCAGCGCCGCCGTGCGATGCGCGCTCAGGCGCTGTGCCAGCCGGTCGGATAGGTTCGCGGCCTTGGGCGGCTCGGCGTCCTCGCCTTCGTCGTCGCTCACACCTTCCGTTCCGGTGAAGCCGTGGCGCAGCTTTTCCAGTGTGCGCAGCGCCTTGGCCTCGGCCTCGCGCAGCAGCCCGCGATGAATCGCGGCCTCACCGTCGCGGTCGATGGTGACGATGGCACCGGCCACGGCGCGCACGTCCGGGGCGTAATGCTGCAAATCAGCCTGCAAGGCTTCCAGTTCATGCGTCAGCCGCTCGCGCTGCTCGTGCAAGGCCTCCGCCTTGTCTTCGTCCTCGGCCTCGTAGGCGTCTTCCAGCGCGGTATTGGTCTTGTCGAGGCGGTCTTGCAGCGAGGCGATGCGCCGGGCTTCGCGGGCGTTCGGTTCGCGCCGCTGGCGTGGGGCGTTCTGGAATGCTTGGCGATCGGCATGGCTCAGGTGTGGCACGGCCTCTATCCACGCCCAACCCTCGGCGCGCACATCCTCGGCCAGCGCGTCCAGCTTCTCGCGCACCAGCCGTTCCAGCAGCGCCGCATCGTTCAGATAGACGCCGCTGTCGTCCTCGGCGAACAAATCGCGGCGGGTGCCGCCGCCTGCCGCCGTGTAGGCGTCCAGCCCGACGAAGCGCACCAGCGAATGCTGCGCGTCGATCTCGCGTTCGGTCAGGCGATTGCGCAAGGCAGACGGACTGCGCTGCCATTCCGGGGCCTCGTAGAACGCGGCTTCCTGCGCGGCGTGGTCATCGGTGATCGCCAGCGCCATCAACTGATCGAGCGTCACGACATCGGCGCGGTATTCCGCCATCAGGCGCGGCGAGACGTTGGCGAGTTTCAGACGGCGCTGCACGACCAGCGGGGAAACGCCGAAGTCGGCGGCAATGTCTTCCACCGGGCGACCTTCCGCGACCAGCGCAGCGAATGCCTCGAACTGGTCGGCGGGGTGCATGGCTTCACGCTGCACATTCTCGGTGAGGCTGACAGTGCGGGCGCTGCTATCTGCCACCAGCAGGCACGGCACTTCGTGGGTGCTGGCAATGCGCTTCTTCTTCGCCAGCAGCTTCAACGCGGCAAGGCGACGTCCGCCGGCTTCGACGTCGTAGTGCTCGCCATCCTCGGACTGGCTGACGATCAGGTTTTGCAGCAGGCCGACGCGCTGGATGCTCGCGGCCAGTTCCGGGATGGAAACGCTGCGGTGAGTCTTGCGCACGTTGCGCTTGGAAGGACGAAGCTGCGACAGCGGAATCAGAATCAGATTCTTGGTCGGGTCTGCCGCTTCCAGCGTGGCGGCGGTGCGGGCGGTGCGGGTGGTGTTGGCAATGGGGTTCATGGTGAAGCTCCTATCGAAAGAGAAAACGAAACGGGAGAAACGGAGGGGCATCGCGCCCCTCCGTGGTGTTCAGGCTTTCAAGCGGCGCAGGCCATCGGCGAGCAGCCACAGGGCACGGTTCAAGCGCACGGACTGGTCGATGCCCTGCACGGGCCGGGTGTGCTGACGGCGACCGTTGGCGCTGCGCGCCACCAGCCCGCCTTGCGTCAGGTTTTCTTGCACGCGGTTGAAGGTGCTCCACAGGTCGGCCCGGTTGTCGTCGAACCGGCGCGGGGCCAGTACCTGCGTTTCGGTGATGGGCGCAGGCTTGTCGGGGTCGTCGTACTTGAGCGCCAGCGCGGCGCGCGCGAACACTTCGGCCTCGCCGTTGTCGAGCGTGACGGCCTGCATGGCATCGCGGGATGCCTGCGCGCCGACGAAGCCGTGCAGCACTTCATAGGCGCCCTCGATGACGTGGCCCGCCACGTCGCCCTTGTGAGGCACGCGCACGTCCGCCACGGTGTCGCCGCAGACGAGGCCGTTTTGGCACACGAAGCGGAACATGCCGGCGAGCATCTGATAGCTGCTGGTGCCATCGTGCGAGTTCAGCAGGATGATTTCGTTCGCCTCGCGGCCGTTGATCTGGCTGGCGTGCCGCAGCCGGATCATGTGCTTGGTGTGCTCGCGCTTGCCTTCATCGCGCACGCGCGTCTGGCAGACCATGAAGGGCTGAAAACCTTCCTTGCGTAGCTCGGTCAGCACGGCGGCGGTGGGAATGTAGCTGTACCGTTCGGAACGGCTGGCGTGCTTGTCCTCGGCAAAAATGGATGGGGCCACGCGGCGAATCTGCTCATCCGACAAGGGATGGTCGGTGCGCAGCATCGGGGAACGTGAAGCGAAACGGGATGCGAGTTGCATGGTGCTATCTCCATTGAGGTTGCTGTCGAAACCCCCACCGGATTCCTAGATTCGGAGCCCGCTTTTCAGCTTCTCCGGTGGGGTCGGCGCTTAAGACCTGGGCCGGCCTCGTTGCCACCGTCTTTCCTGAGTTCATCGCCCGCGACGGTCAGGAGCGCGCGGCCGAGTGCCGTCAAGGAAACAAGCGCCGGGTTGGTGCGGCCCGCAGCGCAGCGAGGACACGGCACGGCGCGCCTTGACGGCACTCGGCCGCGGGCTACAGTCGCGAAAAGGTGATGGAGTCAGGAAAGTCGGATCGACAGGCAACGGCCGCAGAGGGCGCCGATCCCACGCAAGCGAAGCGCGCAGCGCCGCAGGCGCGAAGGCCGATCAGGCGCAGCCTGTTCGGCAGCTTTTCAGGGGCGCCAAGCGAAGTGCGGCGGGGATCGGTGTAAACCGTTCCCCTGGAGTGCAAGCGCAGCGCGCAGGCCCGCAGGGCCGGAGACCGTCGGCGCCGGGCGCAGCAAAAAGGGGGCCGAAGCCCCCGCGATCACAGCCAGCCCCGTTCGGCGAAGGACACCGTGGATTCGCCACCGACGACGATGTGATCCAGAGTGCGTACCTCCACGAGCGCCAGCACATCCTTGAGCCGCTGGGTCAGCAGCTTGTCGGCCTGGCTCGGCTCAGGATTCCCGCTCGGATGGTTGTGAGCGAAGACCACTGCCGCCGCATTGAGACGCAGCGCCGTCTTGACCACTTCGCGCGGGTATACCGCCGCCGCGTCGATGGTGCCGCGGAACATCTCGACGTACTCGATCAGCCGATGCTGGCTATCGAGGAACAGCGCCGCGAACACCTCGTGCTCGAAACCGGCGAGCTTGGTGCGCAGGTAGTCCTTCACCAGCACTGGCGACGTAAGCAGCGCGCCGCGCTGGATCTTCTGGTCGATCACTTGGCGCGCGATCTCCAGAATCTGATCGGCAGTCGCCGGTAGATAACGGCCTTGGCCATCACGTACCAGTAAAGAGGCATCGAAGACGAAAGAGAACTGCGACATGACCATGCTCCGGTAGCTCGGGCGGAATTGCCCGGAACCGGCACGGCACGGCGCAGCGCAAGCCGTCACAGGGTCACGACGGCCACGGCCGCAAGCGTGCAAAGCACGCGCAGCCCTTGACGGCGAGAACGCCGTGATACGGTGAAGGGAAACAGCAAGACCGCCCACCACTGCCCACGCAGACGCAAACAGGCAAGCGGAGCGCGCATGCCCTCAAGGGCCGTAGGCGTCAGGGATCAAAGCCGAATGGCCGCGACTCGCAGAGGCGCGGGGCGCAGCCCGCGAGCCCGACGGCGGTACGCCGGGACGCACAATGCGTCTACTTGGAGTAAAAACTACAACAAGGGCTGGAGGGGACTATGTCGATATTGCAAGAAATACTGGTTTGGACTCAGGGGCTGTCCACATGGCAAAGCGACGCAGTCGCGCGCCTGCTGGCCAAACAGACACTGACAGCGGATGACCAGGACGATCTATTCGCGTTGCTCAAGTTGGCACACGGCATCCCCGATCCGAAAGGCCGCACGCCCAAACCGCTCACTGCCGACCAGATACCGGCACCGGTCAAGGTGACGACGCACATCGAATTGCTCGCGATGAAGAACATGCGTCACGTCAACGCGATTGCAGAGAACCAACATTTGGCATTCAGCGCCGCCGGAATGACCGTCATCTACGGCGATAACGGTTCCGGTAAATCGGGATACTCGCGGGTACTCAAGCGAGCCTGTCGTGCTCGCGATCAGACCGAAGCGATTCATCCGAATGTCCATCTTCCCGCTGGCAAGGCAGGGGCTCCTGAAGCAGCCTTTGAAATTACCGTGGACGGTGTTGCAAAGGACGTGCAGTGGACACACGGCAAAGCCGCGCCCCCTGAGTTGTCATCATTCGCGATCTTCGACTCACGATGCGCACGTGCCTACCTCGACAGCGAAGACGATTTTTCCTACGTACCTTACGGTCTTGATGTCTTCGAGGCACTGGCGAAAGTCTGTAAACAGTTGAAGACCGCGATTGATGCAGAACATGCGCAGTCCGCCGCCGACCTCGCCGCGTTCGTGCCGCTGCAAGGCGACACAGCAGTCGGCAAGCTGATCGCGTCACTGTCCGCCAAGACAACGCAAGCTCAGATCGACGCACTGGCCACCCTGACGCCGGAAGAATTGGTTCAGCACGTAGCGCTGGACAAGAGCCTGAAGGAGAACAACCCGAAGGAGAAGGCGGCTCAATTGCGCTTGCGCGCCCGCCGTGTCGCAGCCATCGCAACGAATGCCACCAGCAAAGGTGCTCTGGTGGATCGATCCGTCGTCGCCAAACTCCACGGTTTGGCGGATAGCTATCGCACTGCGCAGGCGGCAGCCGCGCTTGCAGCCAAGGAATTCAAGGAAGGCGAGAACCTGCTGCCGGGCACCGGCGGCGAAGTCTGGCGTGAGTTGTTCGATGCCGCCCGCAAGTTCGCCGTCGAATCGCACCCGGATAAGGCGTTTCCCGATTTGGGCTCGGATACGCCTTGTCCACTATGCCAGCAACCTCTGGCCGAAGGCGCCGCTCGCTTGCTGCGTTTCGAGGCATTCATACAGCAAGAAGCCGAGAAAACCTCACAGGCACGTCGCACCGCACTCTACGCAGAATACAAGCCTTTCATCACACAGAGTCTGACGTTGAATCTCGACGATGTGACCCACGGTGAGATTGAAACCCTAGATCCGCAACTGGCCGCCGAGGCCAAGGCGTTCGAGACGCTGCTGACGACTCGCCAGGAAGCCATCAAGGCGGCGGTGCTCTCGCACCAATGGGGCAGTGTCGATCAAGCTTTGGTAAATCCGGCCGCGCAACTTCAAGCACTGGCCGACAAATTGAACGCTGAGGCCGAAACCTTGGAGAAGGCATCGGACGAAATGGCCCGCGCCGCCCTCCAGAGGCGGTTTGCGGAACTCGATGCGCGGGTCCGACTGAGCCAAGTCAGGGATGCCGTGGTCACGGCTGTTGGCAAGCTCAGTCATCAGGCGAAACTCACGCAGTGCCTCTCGGCCGTCAAGACCAATGCCATCTCACTAAAGGCATCGGACATGGCCGAGAAGGTCGTGTCCAAGGAACTGGCAGAAGCACTGAACCGCGAATTCAAGGCGTTGGGTGTCGGCACGCTGAGCGTTTCGCTCCAGAGTCGCACCGACAAGGGAAAGGCTTTACACAAATTGAAATTAGAGCTGCCACAAAGCCGCAGCCCTGGCGACATCCTGAGCGAAGGTGAACAGCGCGCCGTGGCGATCGGGTCCTTTTTGGCCGAAGTCGGATTGAGCGGCGGCAAGGGTGGCATCGTGTTCGATGATCCCGTGTCTTCGCTCGATCATCGCAGGCGAGAGCGTGTGGCAAAGCGCCTAGCAACCGAAGCCGCGCACCGCCAGGTCGTCGTGTTCACCCATGACATCTACTTTCTGTGCCTCCTGGTGGAAGAAGCGAAATTGGCCGGCGTGACGATTTCAACCCAAAGCTTGATTCGCCGCGCCGAGGGATTCGGAATCGCCGACCCAGAACTGCCATTTGAAGGAAAGAATGCGAGCAAGCGGATCGGTGCGCTAAAGGCGAAACAGCAATCCATCGCCAAGTTGCACAAGGACGGCGAGGAACAGGAACATCGCAGGCAAACTGTCGATGCCTATTTCCGGTTACGCATGGCATGGGAACGCGCGGTTGAAGAAGTCCTACTGCGCGAGGTCATCCTCCGTTTCCGTAAGGGAGTGGAAACGCAGCGGCTCGCCGGAGTGGTGGTCGATGACGAGGACTACGCCCAGGTCAATGCCGGCATGACGAAGTGCTCAAACTACGCGCACGACAAGGCGCTTCTGGGTGGCGTTGCAGTCCCCGATCCTGATGAACTGCTTGCCGACATTACAGCGTTGGAGACATGGCGCGCACAGATCGACAAACGCAGCGTGGAGACGGCCAAGAAGCGTAAGGCTGGACCGGCTGCTACTTCGGTGCCTGTAGTGGCCGCAACATCTGGGTGACTGGAACATTACGAAACTCGGACATATGCGAGTCGTCATGGACAAAGATCGCATCGAATACCGAAAAGGCGGCCATTTCCGTCAAAAGCGGCGTCAGGTACGTTGCCGCCTTGGAATAGTTAATGGCCGGCAGCGGCCAGTTGTCATAGACGATCAGCCAGTTGGCTGGATATCGAACGAAGCCTTCTGCTGTCGCCTTCGGCATCTTTTCCTTGACATAGTGCGCCATCGCTGCGGCCCATTCACGCTCTGGTGAATCGCCGCACCAGCCAGAACCGGATTCATCGGCCTCGATCTCACGACGGAGTTCGTCGGACGTTTTCTTCGGCTCCCCAGGCTTGACGTGAGGAGTGAAGTAGACATCCGGCCCCAAACCTTCCTTTTCACGAAGGAAATCCGCGTGGGCGATGTTCTCCGGTACAGCTTCGGTGTGCTCGATCCCCACGTTAGCGCCATGCATTGCCAAGAGGAAATCCGGCTTATCGGAATGGGTTAGGGTCAGTGGGAACAAGAACTGTTCTGCCGGCAGAGTCGCAAGCAGATGCGCGATGCAATAGCGCTCTGCATGATGCTTGCGGCGCCCGTCTGAACGCGGAGGGACGTCGATATCCAGCTCGGCTAGCCTGGCCCTTAGCTCCGCTGGAGTGTTTGCCCGCAGGATGATTTCCGGCATGGGGATGGTCACGCCTCTTGGCTGGTTGCGGCGTGATTGCGATGCAGGTCCGAAACCACCGCGATCAACCTGTTGATCGGTTCGGCCAGTCGCTTCGGCAATACGCGGTGCTGGGTATGAGTTTTAAGGTCAGCGATCCAGCGATGCGCAACCCATACGTCTTCTTCGGGGTTGTTGTTGTCCACGCCGTTGCAATATTTGTAGCCAACGAGCGCATCAGCATGCGACAGCAGTACGCGCGCCATGGTCATGTGGAGGCGATGAGCCTGCAGATCTGCGGGACCTTGGGGCCGCGGAAGGGTCAGACGTAGGCATCGCTGGTTGTTGAATTCGGTCCAGTCGGGGCCAACGACCTGTCCCGCACGCTCCAGCATCTTGCGCGACTGCTCGTTCTTGCCGTTGACCAGGGCAACGGCGACTGTGCCCTTCGGGTACTCCAGCTTTTCGGCCAGTGCGTTCATCCAACGCACCAGCTTGCTCAGGGTATTGTCGTCCGCAAACACAAGGAATTGGTGGCGCTGTTCGTTGTCGAGAAATGCCGGTAGCTGGGCATAGAGGGGATACAGGAGATCGTGCAGATAGATGTACGTCTGCCGGCGTCCTTGCTCATGACTCCGCGTGGTCGCGGTCAGCACCTTTTGTGCCCATTCCGGCGTGAGTTCTGCCAGCGTCATCTCGGTGATGTCAATGGAGATGAGGGGGAATCCGAGCGATTTTCCGATTAGCGCCTTACGCCCATCGAAGACGTGCCCAAGTTCGATTTCAACGCCACCCAGCACCATCGGCTCGGTCTGGACAGGCGGCCCGAGCACGGCAACGTCGAGTCGGAATTTGCTGCCGAAAGGTGTCTCCAGCGGGTGCTCGATCACCACCCTGTCGGCACCAAGTAGCAGGTTGCCTTCCAGCGGATAGTCCGATGCGTCCACATCCTTGAACGCCCACGGCATCGCAAGCCCAGCATTCAAGCGTCGGGATAGTTCAGCCGCGACAAGTTCCTTCGCGTACCGGTGTTCGGCGCTTTCCTGCACGGCGCGCCACCGATTGGCTTCTTCATCGTCGAAGTGCGCTTTGGGGCTATAAGTGTGCCGGGCAGGAAGTACCCGGAAATGGGATCGCCGACGCAGCTTCCCCTTTTCAAAGGAGGGGCTAACCCATGTCACCATCTGCCGTGACGCGCTCGGAGATACCAAGGGCCACAGCTTGCGTGCATGCTCCCGGCTACGGACGTTGCGCGCGGAGATCGTGGTCTGGAAAATCCCTTTCCGGGAGAAGACAACGATCGCCTCATCCATTCTTGCTGCTCCCTTATGGCAATGCGGTAGCTACTTTCGTGGTGCCATCCAGCTTGCGGTGAATCAGCGATATCAGCGTCAGGATATCTAGTGCATCCTGCTCGGACATGGGCCAATTCGTCTTGGGCGCATGGGCTAGCGGATTGCGCACGGCCCCGAATAGGCCAAGCAGCAGGTTGGCAAAACCTTTTTGCTCGCTCTTTTCGGATTCGGTGATGAGCGGCCCCAAGACCAGAACGGGCTGCTGGCCTGCAAATGCCTTGTTCACCAAGTCTGCGCCGTCGCCGCTCAGGCCCGACAGCAGGCGAATCCGCTCAGCAACGCCTTTTGTTGCCTCGAAAACAGCATGGAAATAGTTTTCATCCAGCAGTTCTTCGCGGCAGTAGTTCAGGACTTCTGCATGCACGGCGCGGCTCTCCAACGCTGCCTTTAGCCGCCCGGCACGCGCGCGGGCTGCGTCGAGCGTTGTTGCCTTGTCGGCATGTCCGACCTTGCCATCCTCGCGCACATAGAAGCCCGAGAACGCCAGCACGACATTGAGTTCGTCGCGCCGCCAGGCGAAAGTTCCAGGATCTCGGGCGTAATTTACTGGGTCCATCGCGCGGTTGATGAACATGATGAGATGGTTGCCGACCTGATGCTGGTTCTGTGCGCCTGCCAGCGCGTTGAACAGCCGCTTCCATTTCGTCATGCCAGGTGATGGGTCATCGACCTTGATCTCCTGCAGCAGTCGCTCGATTTGCGTGCCGCTCAGGCCTTGCACGGTGTCGGCAAGAACACGGCAGGCGGCCTCAAGGTGCTGCGAACTGAAAGAGGCAATCCTTGCTGCCACTGCCGATGCCTCCGATCAGATGATCGCCACCAAACCCTTGTCGGCGATGATGTTGAGCAGTTTGAGGGCCGGCCCGGCCGGGCGGGTCTCACCCTGTTCCCACTTGCGCACGGTCGAGGCCGAGGTATGCAGGTGATGCGCGAAGACCGGCTGGCTGAAGTGCAATGCCTCGCGCAGACGCTTGATGTCATCGGCGTTGAACTCCCGCACCGGCGGCGGACAGATCGCGTCGAACTCGCGCATCGTCACCTTGCCGATCGCGCCAGCGCGGTGCAGTGCGGACAGATCGCCGCGCAGGGATTCAATGATCTTGCTCGTCACAACACACCTCCAGTAATACGCCGGCCTGCAATGCTTTCAGCAAGTTTTCAGGGGATAGCTCCAGAAACACCTTGCCGGCAAATTGCAGCGCCTTCTTCTCGTCCTGCGTGATGTTCGCCTTGTCGCTTTTCGGGAACCCAAGCAGGAATACATAGCGGCTGCCGAGCCGTGCCGATAGCAGAGTGCGGTAGCCGCCGCTTTTACCGCCGCCTGGGCGCGCTACCCGCTTCTTATAGAGGGAGCCGCCCAAGTCCGCATCGATCAGACCGCTTTCCATCTCCTGGACCGCCTTGCACAAGGCGGCATCGGGCAATTTCTCCCCCGTCTGCCACCGCGCAAAATCCTTGCGCTTGAGAGTGCGTGTCATCTTGATCTCCGAAATATACCCGATACGGGTACACTTTTCCAGTCCCCGGGCCGGCGCTCAGGTGGAAAGGGCGGCCAGCTCGATTGTCGTGCCATCGGCACGACAATCGTGGCAGACAGGGCAGGATACTGGCCGGCGGTCACGCGGCCACCTGCTCCGGTTCCCGGCGCGCACCGACAACAGACCTGCGGCGGTTCGCCACCAGTTCGGCGGCCTTGCGCACCGGATCGTCCTCGATGTGGACGTAGCGCATGAACATCGCCACTGTCTTGTGCGCGGTTAGCGCCATGCCGACCTTGACCGGGATGCCCGAATTGGCAATATCGGTTGCCGAGCGGTGGCGGATGCCGTGGGTGCCGACCTTCGGCACCCCGGCGCGATCGAGGATGCGCCGCCATGCGTGGTAGTACGAGCCGGGGCTGAGCGGCTTGTCATGGTCGAAGATGGCCGGGCAGACATAGGGCGACTTCCCGTAGCGCGGCGAGTTCGTCAGCAACCGACGGGCTTCCTCGCTCAACGGCTTCGACATATCGCCGGTCTTGCTGTCCGGCCAGACGACCCGGCTGTTGGGCAGGTCGAGCCAATCCCACTGCAACAGCAGGACCTCCGACATACGCGCCGCAAACTCGAATTGCAGCCGAACCGCAAGCAGGTGGATCGGATGCTCCAGTGCCTCGGTCTCGGCCTTGTCCAGGTAGGCGAACAGCTTGACCATTTGCTCGTCAGTAATGAGGCGGGTCGAGCCTTTCTCCGGGTACTTGGGGACGTGACGGCAGGGATTCGAGCCGTCAGGCCGATACCCCCACAGCTCGGCCAGGTTGAACATCTTGCGGACAAGCGCCAGCACACGATTGGCCTGCGTGGGTGACTTCTCCATGCGCTTCATCAGCGCGGTGATGTCGTGGCGCGTGACCTCATGAACCTTCTTGCTGCCGAAGGCCGGGATGATGAAGCTGTCGATCTGGTACTGGTAGCTGTCCTGCGTGCTCGGCTTGTTGTGCGGCTTGGAGTGGTCTTCCATGAACCGGCCGCACAACTCCTTGACCGTCGGCGCCTTGCGGGCCTCGGCTTTATCGTGTCCGGGGTCGCCGCCGCGCCGGACTTCGGCCAGCCAGTCCTGTGCCAGGGATCGCGCCTGTTCGACGGTCAGCTCGCCGAACTGGCCGAGCGCCGGCTTGCGACGCACGCCGGAATTCGTGCGGTACTGAAGCATGAATACCTTGCGGCCGGCTGGTGTAACCTTGCACATGAAGCCGGGAACGATCGTATCCCGGAGTTCCACGTCGCAGGTCTTTGGTTGTGCAGCGTCAACCGCGGTCTTGGTAAGTTTGATCTTCGCCATGATGTGCTCCTGAAAAGCTCCGATTTCCAGGAGCCGGCCAAGAGCCAAGCGAAGGAGAACCGGGGCGGTTTGTGTCGCGCACCGGGATATGATCTGAGGCTTGGCGCAGAAGGAAAACCCGCCATAGCAAGCTCCATCCAAGCCCAGCATTATCCGGTACAGAACACATGCTCTGGCTTAAAATCCCCCGACTTCACAGTCGTGCCGGTTCGAGTCCGGCTTCGGGCACCACGGGTCGATGGCACTGCTGACGGCATCGGGCCTGGCGGTGGGACGCGGGGACCGCCAGTTGCTCGGCGGGCTCTATTTCGTCATCGAGCCGGGCGACGTGTTGCACGTGCGCGGCCGCAATGGCGCCGGCAAATCCTCGCTGATCGAAGTGCTGGTGGGTCTGCGCCCGCCGCTGGCCGGCGAAGTGCAGGCGCCGCCGCCGTCGTCGCTGCACTGGATCGGACACCGTAACGGCCTCAACGCCGACCTCAGCGTGCGGGAAAATCTGCTGGATTGGTGCGGACTGCAGCGTCTGTCCAGCACCCACCTCCAACCGGCGCTGGAGCGCCTGGGGCTCAACCGGCTGCAGCATCGCCCGGTGCGGACGCTGTCGGCCGGTCAGAGGCGGCGTGCGGCACTGGCGCGCCTGCTGATCGATGCGCGTCCGCTGTGGTTGCTGGACGAGCCGCTCAGCGGGCTCGATGCCGAAGGCGTGAGATGGTTCGGCGAGGTGCTCGACGAACACGTGGCCGCGGACGGTGCGGTGATGATCACCAGTCATCAGAAGCTGCCGGGTCGCTTGCCGCGCTTGCGGGTGATGGAGCTGCGATGAGCGAGCTCGGTGCCAGGCCCCGCGCCCGGAGCCGGCCGCCTGGGTGCGCCACGGCGAAGATGCGGGTCGCACCATGAATCGCCTGTTCGCCACCCTGAAGCGCGAGCTGCGCATTGCCTGGCGCCACAAGGCATCTTTCGTACTGCCGCCACTGTTCTTCAGCATCGTGGTGACGCTGTTTGCCCTGGGGGGGCGCCCCGGCGATCCGCGCCTGGCGGAACTGGCACCTTCGGTGATGTGGGTGGGCGGTCTTCTGGCTGCACTGCTCACACTGGATCGGTTGTTCCGGATCGACCTCGAAGACGGCTGGCTGGAGCAGAATTTCGTGGCGCCGTCGTCGCCGGTGTGGATGGTCTGCGGCAAGCTGCTCGCCCATTGGCTGCTGACGGGACTGCCGCTGGTGCTGCTGGCGGTACCGCTGTCGTTGCAGCTCGGCTTCCCTGTCGGTATACCCTTGGGCGTGCTGTCCTTGAGCCTGCTGCTCGGTACGCCGGTGTTGAGCCTGATCGGCGGTTTTGCTGCGGCGCTGACGGTGGCGCTGCCACGGGCGGGGTTGTTGTTGCCGGTGCTGGTGCTGCCCCTGATGGCGCCGGTAGTGATCTTCGGCAGCGGCGCGGCCAGGGCGGCGCAGGCGGGGCTGGACCCCTGGGGACCGATATACTTTGTCGCTGCGCTGCTGGTGCTGACCACGACTTTGCTGCCCTGGGCGACCGCGGCAGCCCTGAGAAACGCCTTCGACTGACGATGATGTGGACCTGGTTTCACCGACTGGCCTCGCCGCCCAGCTTTTATGCGCTGGGTCAGCGTCTGGCGCCCTGGCTGGGCGCGCTGGCGGCGGTGTTGCTGGGCTACGGGCTGTTCGCGGGCCTGTGGCTGGCGCCGCCGGACTATCAGCAGGGCGATGCGTTCCGCATCATCTATGTCCACGTGCCGGCGGCGGCGCTGTCGCTGTCGCTGTACACGGGCATGGCGGTCGCCGGGGTGGTTGCGCTGATCTGGCGGATCAAGCTGGCGGAGTGCGCCATCGTCGCCCTGGCGCCGGTGGGCGCGAGCTTCACTGCGCTGGCGCTGGTCACCGGCATGCTGTGGGGCAAGCCGATGTGGGGCACCTACTGGGTGTGGGATGCGCGCCTGACCTCGGAGCTGGTGCTCCTGTTTCTGTACTTGGGCGTGATCGGGCTGGACAGCGCCTTCGCCGATCGGCGTGCCGCGGCCCGTGCCTGCGCGCTGCTGGCGATTGTTGGCGCCGTCAATGTGCCCATCGTCAAGTATTCGGTGGACTGGTGGAACAGCCTGCACCAGGGCTCGACCATCCTGCAGTTCGGCAAGCCCAACATCACCCCCGAGATGGGCTGGCCGCTGTATGCGTCGCTGCTGGGTGCATATCTGTTCGCCGGTTATGTGGCGATCCGCCGCCTGCAGAACGAATTGCTGCGACGCGAGCGTCGCAGCACCTGGGTACGCGAACTGATGGCGGGCAGAGCGGTCAGCCCCTCGGCAGGTGCGGGGCGGGCCTGAGCCGCGGCGAGCGATCTGCCCGGCGCGCCCGCACGCCGCCGGAACGAAGATACTTCGCCGCGTTCAGAATGGCGTTCGATCCGGCCGGGAGGCGGGGCGGGCCGGTCTGGCGACGGTACTCTGAGAAACGATGAACGATTGGTTCGATATGGGCGGCTACGAGCTTTACGTCTGGGGCAGCATAGGCTGCACGCTGGCGGTATTGGCGTGGAATCTGTGGGCTCCGGCCGCACAGCGTCGCGAGCTGCTGCGGGAAGAGCCGGACAGTGAAGAAGACCACACGGAGGACGCGGCATGACACGCCGACAGGGACGTATGCTCGCCGTTACCGGGCTGGTGCTGGGCGTGGCCGCGGCCGCGGCGCTGGGTTTCACCGCCTTCAGCAAGAACCTGATGTACTTCCAGACCCCCACCGACATTGCCGAAGGCAAGGTGCCGCCCAACGCCAAGCTGCGCCTGGGCGGGCTGGTGGAGGCGGGGAGCGTGGCCCGCGGCGAAGGCTTGAAGGTGAGTTTTTCGCTGGCCGATTGCAGCCGCAATGTGCCGGTCGATTACGAGGGCATCCTGCCCGACCTGTTCCGCGAGGGGCAGGGGATCGTCGCCACCGGCCGGGTCGAGAACGGCCGCTTCATCGCCGACGAGGTATTGGCCAAGCACGACGAGAACTACATGCCGCCCGAGCTGGCGGCCAGCCTGCAGACCGCCGATGGTCATTCCTGCGCGCCGTTCAAATCCGCATCGCAGCCGCAGGCTGCGGCGGACGCCCCTCGCCCTGCGCAGCAGGGAGAGGGGGTTGAAGGCTCCGAAGGCGCCGAGGTCCGCAGAGCGGACGGTGGGGTGAGGGGAGCGGTTAGGCCCGCGTCCCAACCGCAGGCTGCGGCGCAGTCATGATCGCCGAGTACGGGCACTACGCGCTGTGGCTGGCGCTGGCGGTGGCACTGGCGCAGACCTTCGTTCCGGTGGTCGGGTATGCGCGCGGCGATGCCCGTTGGATGGGCTTGGGTGCGAGTGCAGCGCAGGCGCAGTTCGGGCTGGTGGTGGTGTCCTATCTGTGTCTGAGCCAGGCGTTCTGGGTCAACGATTTTTCGGTGGCCTACGTGGCGTCGAACTCGCACAGCGAACTGCCGCTGATGTATCGGCTGTCGGCGGTGTGGGGGGCGCACGAAGGTTCGCTGCTGTTGTGGATGCTGATGCTGGCCGGCTGGGGCGCCGCGGTGTCGGTGTTCAACCGGCGGCTGCCGTCCGAGGTTTCCAGCCTGGTGCTGGCCACCCTGGGTGCGGTGGGAGTGGGATTCCTGCTGTTCATGCTGCTCACGTCCAATCCGTTCGACCGCGTGTTTCCGGTGCCGGCGGAAGGGCGCGACCTCAACCCGCTACTGCAGGATCCCGGCCTGATCATCCATCCACCCATGCTCTATATGGGTTACGTCGGATTCTCGGTGGCCTTTGCCTTTGCCATTGCGGCGCTGGTGACCGGGCGCCTGGACGCCGCCTGGGCGCGCTGGGCGCGGCCCTGGACCACCACCGCCTGGCTGTTCCTGACCATGGGGATCACCCTGGGGTCGTGGTGGGCCTACAACGAGTTGGGCTGGGGCGGTTGGTGGTTCTGGGACCCGGTGGAGAACGCTTCCTTCATGCCGTGGCTGGTGGGCACGGCATTGATCCATTCCCTGGCGGTGACCGAGAAGCGCGGGTTGCTGCAGTCGTGGACGCTGCTGCTGTCGATCCTGGTGTTCTCGCTGTCGCTGCTGGGCACATTCCTGGTGCGCTCCGGTGTGCTGGTATCGGTACACGCGTTTGCCACCGATCCGGCGCGCGGTGTCTACATCCTGATGTTCCTGGCGGTGGTGGTGGGCGGCAGTCTGGTCCTGTACGCCATTCGCGCGCCGCGGCTGGTACAGCAGGGCCAGATGGAGCTGGCCTCGCGCGAAGGCCTGCTGCTGCTCAATAACGTGTTTCTGGTGGTGGCTGCGGCGGCGGTGCTGGTGGGCACCTTGTACCCGCTGGCGGCGCAGGTCTTCGGCTACAAGATGTCGGTGGGCCCGCCGTATTTCAATGCGGTGTTCCTGCCGCTGATGGCGCCACTGGCGGTGCTCGTCGGCATGGCCGGCGTGGTGTCTTGGAAGCGTGCGCGGCTGGGACCGGCCCTGCGTCCGCTGCGCCCCTGGGCGATCGCGGCGCTGGCGCTGGGGCTGGCGCTGCCCTGGATCACTCAGCGCGAATGGTCCTGGGGCGCTGCGGCCGGCGGCGTGCTGGCGATCTGGGTGCTGACCACGTCGGTACAGGAAGTCTGGCGCCGCGCGCGAGCCCGCAACTCGCTGATGCAGGGCTTGCGCTCGGTGCCGCGCGGGGCCTGGGGCATGACCATGGCGCACTTCGGCTTGGGGCTGTGGACGCTGGGCGTGGCTTTCACGTCGACCTTCAGCGTCGAAACCGACGTGCGCCTGGGACCCGGACAGAGCGCGTCGATCGGGCGCTACGAGTTCCGTTTCGATGGCGTCACCCATGTCGACGGCGCCAATTACCAGTCGGATACCGCCGCCGTGGCGGTGTTGCGCAGCGGTCGAGAGATCGCCCGGCTGAGTCCCGAGAAGCGGCTCTACCCCTCGCAGGGTAGTGTGATGACCGAAGCGGCGGTGGACGCCAACCTGCTGCGCGATCTGTACGTGGCCATGGGCGAGCCCATCGACAAGAACGACGTCAACGGCGACTGGGCGCTGCGCCTGTACTACAAGCCGATGATGCGCCTGGTATGGCTGGGTGGGGTGCTCATGTTCTTCGGCGGCATTCTGGCGGCGAGCGACCGGCGCTACCGGTTGGAGCAGCGGCGCACCGCCGCTGACCTGCCACCGGCTGCGGCGGTGGCCTGATGCGCTACGCCCTACCGGTGGCGCTGTTGCTGGGCCTGCTGGTATTGCTCGGCATCGGCCTGCGCCAGGACCCCAGCATGGTTCCGAGTCCGTTGATCGGCAAGCCGGTGCCCGAGTTCGCGCTGCCGCTGCTCGACGACGACACCGTTACCCTGACCCCGCAGACGCTGGCCGGTCGCACGGTGCTGGTGAATTTCTTCGCCAGCTGGTGCGCCGGCTGCCAGGTCGAGCACCCGCTGTTGATGAAGCTGGCGCGCGAGCAGGGGGTGGAACTGGTCGGACTGGCCTACAAGGATGAGCCGCAGGCGACGCAGCAGTGGTTGCGTCGTCATGGCAACCCTTATCGCAGCGTCGCCAAGGATCGCGACGGCCAGGTCGGACTGGACTGGGGTGTCTACGGTGTGCCGGAAACCTATGTGCTGGGCGCCGACGGCACCATCCTCTACAAACAGATAGGCCCCATGACCGTGCAGGCCTGGCAGGACTCGATCGCGCCACTATTGCAGGTGAGGAGCGCGCCGTGAGGCGCCTGTGGATGGGCGTGCTGCTGAGCCTGGCGGTCGGTTCCGCCGCCTGGGCGCTGACGCCGCAGGAGGCGCCGCTGACGGCCGCACAGGAAGCCCGTTACCGCAGCCTGATTCACGAGTTCCGCTGTCTGGTGTGCCAGAACCAGACCATCGCCGATTCCAACGCCGAACTGGCCACCGATCTGCGCAATCAGGTCCACCAGCGCATCGTCGGTGGCGAGTCGGATGACGAAATCCGTCGTTACGTCACCGATCGCTACGGCGATTTTGTGCTGTACAAACCGCCGATGAGCGGCCGTACCGTACTGCTATGGGCCGGGCCTTTCGTGCTGCTGGCGCTGGCGCTGGGCGTTGCGGTGCGGTTCGCGCGCCGTCGCAGCCGGATGCCTGCGCCGGCCGCCGCCGACCCCGAGCAGTTGCAGCGTCTGCTGCGAAACGAGGATCGCTGATGCTGCTGGCCTTGATGATCGTGCTGGCCGCCGCCGCCGCCGCCTGGACCACCCGCCCGCTGTGGCGCGCGGCGGTCGACGCCGGCCTGCGTCGCCGCACCGCGAACGTGCTCGCCTATCGTCAGCGGCAGGCCGAGCTGGAGGCCGACCTCGCCGCCGGGCTGCTCGACGGCGATACCGCAGGCGCGCTGAAGTCGGAACTGGACGTGCGTTTGCTGCGCGATGCCGACACTGCCGATCCCGCTTCGCATTCCGGTGCGCGCGCACGCTGGGCCAGCGCGGTGCTGGCCTTGCTGGTCGTCATCGGCGGTTTCGTGGGTTATTTCGCGGGCGGGTCCTGGCGCATCCAGCAGCAGGTGGCGCAGGGACCGCAAGCCGATGTCCCGAGCGCGGAGTCGGTGGACGCCATGGTGGGCGCGCTGGCGCAGCGGCTGCAGGACAACCCCAACGATGTCGATGGCTGGGTGCTGTTGGGCCGCTCTTACTTTGTCATGGGTCGCTATGCGGATGCCGCCGCCGCCTACGCTGAGGGCAGCCGCATCGTCGATGCGCAGGAGCCGGATCTGCTGGTGAACCAGGGCGAGGCGCTGGCGCTGGCGCGCGACCGCAATCTGCAGGGTCGGCCGGCGCAACTCTTCGATGCCGCGCTCGCGCTCGATCCGGCCCACGGCAAGGCCTTGTGGTACGCAGGGCTGGCGGCGCAGCAGGCCGGGCAGACCGCCGTGGCCCGGCGCCATTGGGTGGCCCTGTCGCAACAGGAATTGCCCGAGGACATGCGCGGGGTGCTGGACGAGCGTCTGGGCCAGCTCGATACGCCGCCGGCGACTGCGGCAGAGGCCGCGACAACGGCTGCTCCGGCGCCGGCCGGTGATCCGTTGCGCCTGCGCCTGGCGGTGAGTGTGATGCCGGCGCTGCGGCCGCAGGTGGCAGCAGACGCGGTGCTGTTCGTGTTCGCACGCGCCGCTGGCGGCCCGCCGATGCCGCTGGCGGTCTATCGCGGTCGTGCGTCGGAACTGCCCGGGCAGATCGAACTTCACGACGGCATGGCCATGCAACCCGGCCTGGAACTGTCGGCTTTCGATCGCTGGGAGGTGGTGGCGCGCATCAGCCGCTCCGGCGGTGCCCAGGCCGCCAGCGGCGATCTGCAAGGCAGTCTGACCGTAGCGCGCGAGGCCCTGGGCGAAGCGGCGCTGGCCGTGCAGATCGACCAGGTCGTACCTTGAGCATTCCCGTCGGCTGTCGCGACCGCACGCTCCCAACATGACCCAGACTCTTCTGCAGATGCCCGGCGCACTGGGCTTGTATGCCAAGGCGCTCGCCACTCTTGGGCGCAAGCCCGGCAAGAACATCCGCATTCCGCCGCTGGCAGTTCGCATCGCGGCGGTGCAGGCCGATGCGCAGCGGTTGGCAGCCTATCGCGCCATCTGCGGGTTCGAAGACGACGGCCTGCTGCCGATCACCTTTCCCCAGGTACAGGCGTCGGCGCTGCACCTGTGGCTGATGCTGCAGCCGGAGTTTCCGATGCCATTGATGGGCATCGTGCATTTGCGCAACCGTTTCGAGTGCCTGCGCCCGATGCCCGCCGATCGGACCTTCGATGTCGATGCGAGCATCGTCGAGGGTCGACGTACCCACCAGGGTTACGAGTTCGATCTGCTCACCGAGTATCGCGACGTACAGGGCGAGATCGTCTACCGCGCGCTGATGACGCCGCTTTACCGCATGCGGGTCGAGGGTCTTCCCAAGCCGCCAAAGCCGGCGGCCGCTCCGGCGACCCTGGCCGACTACCTCAGCTTCGACGCTCCGGCCGACATCGGTCGCCGCTACGCGCCGATTGCCGGCGATTTCAACCCGATCCACCTGCATGCGCTGAGCGCCAAGGCCTTCGGGTTTCCGCGCGCCATCGCGCACGGCATGTGGGCAGTGGCGCGCGCGGCCGCGGCGATCGAGCGGGTACGCCATCGGCCGGCACGCGATCTGGCGGTGCAGTTCCGCCAGCCGCTGCTGCTGCCGGGCAAGGTCGCCCTGCGATATCGGGCCGCGGCGCAACAGACGGATTTTGCCCTGCTGTCGCGCACCGCCGACAAAGTTCATTTCACCGGCGCTCTGAAATAGCCCGCAGGGCGCACCCATCAGGGCTGCACGCCGCTGCATTCCGGCTGCGCTGCGCCTAAACTATGCGGTGTCAATGCAGGAGCGTTGCCGAGGTCCAGGTGGCGGTCCCGTCCTTTGCCGTTCCTTCAAGCAAGCCCCTAACTCAGGACGACCCTCTATGCGTATTCGTAAAGCAGTGTTCCCTGTGGCCGGCATGGGGACGCGGTTTCTTCCCGCGACCAAGGCCAGTGCCAAGGAAATGCTGCCTGTCGTCGACAAGCCGCTGATCCAGTACGCCGTGCAGGAGGCGATCAGCGCCGGTGCCGAAGAGCTGATTTTCATCACCGGCCGTTCGAAGAATTCGATCATGGATCACTTCGACAAGGCCTACGAACTCGAAGCCGAGCTCGCCCAGAAGGGCAAGGAGAAACTGCTGCAGACCGTGCAGGAGATCCTGCCGCCGGGCATCACCTGCATCTTCATCCGCCAGGCTGAGGCGCTGGGCCTGGGCCACGCCGTGCTCTGCGCCTGGCCCGCGGTGGGCGACGAGGACTTCTCGGTGATTCTGGCCGACGACCTCATCGATGGCCGCCTACGCCCTTGTCTGGCGCAGATGCAGCGGGTGTATCAGGAATACGGCACCAGCGTGATCGCCTGCGAGCGCGTACCCAAGGAAGAGGTCAGCAGCTACGGCGTGGTGGAGGTGCAGCCGGTGGGCCCGGGTCTGGGCGAGATTCGCGCCATCGTGGAGAAACCCAAGCCGGAGGACGCCCCCAGCAACATCGCCGTGGTCGGTCGCTACATCCTGACGCCACGCATCTTCAAGCTGCTGGAGCGCACGCCGCGCGGCAAGGGTGGCGAGATCCAGCTCACCGACGCCATCCAGGCGATGATCCAGGAACAGACCGTGCTGGCCTACGAGTTCGAGGGCACCCGCTACGATTGCGGCTCCAAGCTCGGTTATCTCAAGGCCAACGTCGAGTACGGCCTCAAGCATCCGGAACTGGCCGAAGAATTTCGGGAGTATCTGGGTACGCTGACGTCCGCCTGGCAGCAGGAATCATTCCCCAAGACCGGAACCTAGAGGACGGTTTCCAGTGGTCGGTTTCCAGACCTGCAGCATGCTTCCCGCCGTTCTGGCAACAGCCAACTGGCAAACAGCAACCGATATATGACCGCCAGCAAGTATCAGAGCTACATCGCGTCGTCCTCCATCGCCGGCAACAACGCCGCGTTCGTCGAGTCCTATTACGAGCAGTTCCTGGAAGACCCGGAATCGGTAGAGCCGTCCTGGCGCGCCTATTTCCGCAATATCCAGGACCAGAGCGCGCCGCGCGAAGTGGCGCACAGCGATGTCGTCGCCAAGTTCGAGGCGATCGCCCGCGACAAGCGTCCGGGTACGGTGGTGATCAGCGACGGTGGCTTCGACGCGCGCGCGGCCGAAAAGCAGGCTGCGGTGCTGCGCCTGATCAACTACTACCGGGTGCGCGGCCATCAGGTCGCGCGGCTCGATCCGCTGGGCCTTGCGCCCACCGATCTGATTCCCGATCTCGACCCGGCGTTTCACGGCCTCACCGCGGCCGACATGGACACGGTGTTCAACACAGGGACGCTGGCGGCGGCCGATCGTCTGCCGCTGCGCGACATTCTCAAGCTGCTCAAGGCGGTGTACACCGACACCATCGGTGCGGAGTACATGTACATCACCGAAACCACCGAAAAGCGCTGGATCCAGAAGCGGCTGGAAACCGTCGCCTTCAAGCCCAAGCTCACGTCGGAGCGCAAGAAAAGCACCCTGCTGCAGTTGGTTGCCGCCGAAGGCCTGGAACGCTACCTGCACAACAAGTACGTCGGTCAGAAGCGCTTCTCGCTGGAGGGTGGCGATGCGCTGATCCCAGCGCTGGATGAAATGTTGCGCGCCTGCGCCGAGCGCGACGTCGAGGAGATTCTGATCGGGATGGCCCATCGCGGCCGTCTCAACGTGCTGATCAACACGCTGGGCAAATCGCCCAAGGATTTGTTTGCGGAATTCGAGGGCAAGTATTCCGCCGAATCGATGTCGCGCTCGGGCGACGTGAAATATCACATGGGTTTTTCCGCGGACATCGAAGTCGGCGGCAAACGCCTGCACATGGTGCTGGCCTTCAATCCCTCCCATCTGGAGATCGTCAACCCGGTGGTGGAGGGCAGCGTCAAGGCGCGCCAGACGCGCCGCAACGACGAAGCTGGCGCCCGGGTGGTGCCGGTGCTGATCCACGGCGATGCCGCCTTCGCCGGACAGGGCGTGGTGATGGAGACCATGCAGCTGTCCGAATCCAAGGGCTACGGGACTGGCGGCACTCTGCACATCATCGTCAACAACCAGATCGGTTTCACCACGCCCAATCCGATCGAGGCGGCGTCGGGGCGCGAGGCACGCACCTCGCGCTACTGCACCGATCTGGCCAAGATGCTCGAGGCCCCGGTGTTCCACGTCAATGGCGACGATCCGGAAGCCACGGTGTTCGTCACCCGTCTGGCGATCGACTTCCGTAACGAGTTTCACAAGGACGTGATCGTCGACATCTGCTGCTATCGCCGTCTGGGCCACAACGAGGCCGACGAACCGGCTGTGACCAGCCCGGTGATGTATCAAAAGATCAAGCAGCATCCGACGACCCTGACCCTGTATGCCAAGCGCCTGGAAGAAGAGGGCGCCATCGCCAAGGGCGAAGCAGAGGACCTTGTCGCCCAGTACCGTGCAGGACTGGACCAGGGCGAGAACATTGCCCGCACCACGCTGGGCCTGGTGGGCAACAAGCACACCGTGAACTGGGCCAACTACAACAAGGGCGAGTGGGATACCCCCTCCGATACCTCGGTCAAGCTCGAATTGATGCGCTCCCTGCACGAGCGCCTGAGCAAGTTGCCGGATGGCTTCACCCTGCATCCGCGCGTGGTCAAGCTTTACGAGGACCGCAACAAGATGGCGGCCGGCGAGCAGCCGATGGACTGGGGTTTCGCCGAGACCATGGCCTATGCAGCGCTGGTCAACGAAGGGTTCTCGGTGCGCCTGTCCGGCCAGGACGCGCGGCGTGGTACCTTTTTCCATCGCCACGCCACGGTGCACGATTTTCGCACCGGCGAGCGACGTACGCCGCTGCGGCATCTGGATTCCGACAAGTACCGTTTCGTCGTCAACGACACGCTGCTGTCGGAAGAAGGCGTACTTGGCTTCGAGTACGGTTACGCCACCACCGATCCGGACACCCTGGTGATCTGGGAGGCGCAGTTCGGCGACTTTGCCAACGGCGCCCAGGTGGTGTTCGATCAGTTCATCGCCAGCGGTTACGCCAAGTGGGGACGGCTGTGCGGACTGACCGTGTTCCTGCCGCATGGCTACGAAGGTCAGGGCCCCGAGCATTCTTCCGGCCGCCTCGAGCGCTGGCTGCAGTTGTGTGCGGGCAACAACCAGCAAGTGGTGGTGCCTTCGACCCCGGCGCAGATGTTTCACATGTTGCGCCGGCAGATGAAGCGGTCGCTGCGCATGCCGCTGATCGTGATGACGCCGAAGTCGCTGCTGCGTCACCCCATGTCGACCTCGTCGCTGGACGATCTCACCAAGGGCCGCTTCCAGCCGCTGATTCACGAAACCGAGAAACTCGATCGCAACAAGGTCAAGCGCGTGGTGTTCTGCTCCGGCAAGGTCTATTTCGACCTGGTGCAGGCGCGCGCGAAGGAAAAGCTCTCCACCGTCGCCGTCGTGCGTATCGAGCAGCTCTATCCTTTCCCGCAGGCCGATTACGAGGCGGCGCTGGCCATGTTCCCCAAGGCCAAGGACGTCGTCTGGGCCCAGGAAGAGCCCGAAAACCAAGGCGCCTGGTACCAGATCAAGCACCGCTTGCAGATCTATCTGCAGCCGCAGCACCGCATGCTGTACGCCACGCGGCCGGGCATGGCCACTACCGCGGGGGGGTACCTTAAGGTGCATCACAAGGAACAGGAGGAGCTGATCCGGGAAGCATTGACCGGCGGCAAGCCTGTGCAGGGCGGCTGACAAAAATCCATACCGGAATCTCACAACAATGACCATCGAAATCCGCGTCCCGCAGCTGCCCGAATCCGTATCCTCCGCCACCGTCGCCACCTGGCATGCCAAGGCCGGTGACGCCGTCAAGCGCGAGCAGAACCTGGTCGACCTGGAAACCGACAAGGTGATGCTGGAAGTGCCGTCCACCGCCGACGGCGTGCTCAAGGAAGTGCGCATCGCCGCCGGGGCTACCGTCAACGCCGGCGATATCATCGGCATCCTCGAAGAGGGCGCCGCTGCCAAGGCCGAGCCCGCGGCTGCGGCTGCGGCCGCGGGCAAGCCCGCCACCGCGACAGCGGATGACGCGCAAAGTCCGGCCGTGCGGAAGTTGCTGGCGGAGTTGAATCTGACGGCGAGCGCGATCCCCGGCAGCGGCAAGGGCGGGCGCCTGACCGTGGAAGACGTCAAGGCTCACGCCACCCAGCAGAAGGATGCGGCGCCCAGTGCTGCGCCATCATCTGCACCCGCGCCGAGCGCCACGCCGGCGCCGCGCCGCATGGCCGGTTCGCGCGAAGAACAGCGGGTGCCGATGACGCGCATCCGCGCGCGCATCGCCGAGCGCCTGGTGGAAGCCCAGGCCACTGCGGCCATGCTCACGACCTTCAATGAAGTGGACCTCAAGGCTGTCGGCGACCTGCGCGCCAAGTACAAGGACGGCTTCGAGAAGACGCATGGGGTCAAGCTCGGTTACATGAGCTTCTTCGTGAAAGCGGCAATCGAAGGGCTGAAGAAGTTTCCTGCAGTCAACGCCTCGATCGACGGTGGCGACGTCGTCTACCACGGCTACTACGACATCGGTGTGGCGGTCTCCACCGAGCGCGGTCTGGTGGTGCCGATCCTGCGCGACGCCGATACGCTGTCCTTTGGCGATATCGAAAAATCCATCGGCGATCTTGGTGTCAAGGCGCGCAACAACAAGCTGACGATGGATGATCTGACGGGTGGCACGTTCTCGATCACCAACGGCGGCGTGTTCGGATCGATGATGTCCACCCCCATCCTCAATCCGCCCCAAGCCGCAATTCTGGGCATGCACGGGATTTTCGAGCGTCCCATCGCGGTCAACGGCGAAGTGAAGATCAGACCGATGATGTATCTGGCGCTGACCTACGACCACCGCCTGATCGACGGTCGCGAAGCCGTGGTGTTTCTGCGCACGATCAAGGAAAGCCTGGAAGACCCAGCGCGCCTGCTGCTCGCGATTTAGAGCGTTTTTTGTTTAAGTGCTGATATTTCTACTGCCATCCAGAGCGAAGCGAAGGATCTTCTTTCCAACTGCGCTTATGCTCTGGGAATAGATCCTTGGCTTCGCTCAGGACGACAGCTAGAGCGGTTTTCTTTGTACATAAATCGAAAATGCTCTAGCGGACGGGTGCACTCGGCAACACGGGGCCCGAGGGGCTCGTCCGAGCTTGGCCGGACAAGCTTGTCGCCGCGGATTTCACGGATCGGTACGAATCCAGGCATGCGACGCCCGCCCGGGCGCTGCCGGGCGCGTTTCCGTATTGATCGGTGTCGATCCGCGGCTAAAAGACCGTCAGGCCTCGCGCCGGCACAGGTCGGGAACGCGCTTCAGTTTCGTTCCAGCCGCACCGGCAGCCCGTCGCGCGGGTGCACGATAGGGGCCAGCTTGAACGGCGGGCCGTAATTTTCCGCCACCGAGATGCGCATGGCGGCGAGTAGCGGGTATAGCACCGCTTTGACCTGCATCTCGGCGAAATGCAGACCCAGGCACATGTGCGCACCGCCGCCGAACGGCGCCCACGCGAACGGATGACGCCGATGTTCGGCGCGCGCCGGCGAGAATCTCTCAGGATCGAAGCGGTCCGGATCGCTCCACCACTGCGCCAGGCGATGGGTGGCGACCGGGAAGATGTTGATCGAAGTGCCGGCCGGGATCCTATGGCCCTGGAACTCGATGTCGCGCAGGGTGCGCCGCAGAATCACGGTCAGCGGCGGGTACAGGCGCAGAGATTCGCGCAGCACCCATTCGATTTCTTCGAGTGCGGCCAGATCCTCGTACTCCGGAGCCGGTTTGCCCATGGCCACGATGGTGTCGCGCAGTCGCGCCTGCCATTCGGGCTGCGTGGCCAGCGCATAGACGATGGTGGTGAGCGCACTGGTGGTGGTGTCGTGCGCAGCCATCATCAGGAAAATCAGGTGGTCGACGATCTCGGTGTCGGAGTAGCGCTGACCATTTTCGTCCTCCGCACGACTCAACTGACTGAGCAGGTCGGTGCCCTGGCCGCCGCGCCGCGCCGCAATGCGCGACGCGATCAGCTGCGCCAGCCGGCGGCGTCCGGCCAGCCCGCGCTCGAACTTGCGGCCGATCACCGGTACCCGCAGCAGCGCGTTGGACGCCTCGACCAGATCGACGAAATCTCGGCTGACCTGATCGATTTCGGACTGCAGTTGCACGTCCAGAAAGACGTCTGCCGCCACTTCCAGAGTCAGGCGTTTCACCTCGGGATAGAACTTGAGATGCGAGGACTCCGACCACTGCGCGATGCGTTGGGCGATGCGCGGCGTCATGCGCGCCAGGTAGGCGGCCAGCGCTTCCTTGCGAAAGGCGGGCTGCATCAGACGCCGGTGATAGCGATGATCGTCGGCGTCGCGCAACATGAGGCCGCGCGGGAACAGCATGCCCAGCACCGGCTCCCAGCCCAGATAGGCGGAAAAATTTCCCGCGCGATCCAGCAGGACCAGTTCGTTGGCTTCGGCCGAGATCAGGTTCACCCGACGCTCGAACAGAAAGTTCGCGCGCGACACCGGTCCGTAGCGTTCCAGCACGTTGCGCGCGTACTGCAGGGGGTTGGCCAGAAACTCCAGCGAATTGCCGACCAGCGGCCAGCCGTCCGTGCCGGGGATGTGCTGCAGGGCGGAGGGCGCAATGCGCGGCAATTTCGAGTAGTAGGTTTGCAATGCGCTCATGGTGGAAGGAAATTGAACGACAGGTTTATTGTCTGCAGCATGCGACCCGCATTCAAGCGGCCCCCTTCATCACTGTCGGTGTGAACGTGCCTGACCAGGATCTGCCCATTCCGCTGATCACCCTGCCCAACTGGGTCAAGGCGGCGGGAGTTTGCGGCTTTGGCCTGGGACCGGTGCTCGATGAACTGGGCATCGCAGCCGATCTGTTGCATGTGGAGACCGCCACGGCCTCCAGCAGCGACATGGAGCGGTTGATGACGGCCTGCGTGGCCCGTTCGCGTCAGCGCCATTTTCCGCTGGTGCTAGGCGAGACCTTTGCCTTCCAGTATCTGCCGGAACTGGAAACCTTTCTGGCCACCAGCCGCAGCCTGCGCGAGTCCGCCCGGGTCTTCGACTGGCTGCGAGTGCTGCTCAATCCACATCTGCGCATGCAGCTGCACGAGACCGGCGACGTCGCCTGCCTGCGGCTGGACCCGATCGAGGGTCGCCCCAATCGCAGTTTCCAGTGGTTCGTGGAAGCAACGTTCGTGTCCGTGCTCAAGTTCGGAAGAGCCTTGCTGGGCGAGCGCGGCGATTTCGCGCGCGCCACTTTTCTGCACGTCCGTCCCGATTACGCGGATGAGGTGCAGCGGGTTCTGCGTCTGCCGCTGGCGTTTTCGCGACCGCACAACGAGCTGCAGATGCCCCGCCGATTGCTGGATCAGCCGCTGCAAGGGGCGTTCGACAGCTTGCACCAGCAGGCCGAGCAACGGGTGGCGCAGCGGCTGTCGACGCGGGTCGCGCCGCAGGCGATGGCGGGTCGGGTCGAGCAGTTGATGGAGGCGCACCCCGAATTGATGGGCCAGGGCATCGAGCACACGGCGCGCCACCTGGGCCTGCACGCGCGAACCCTGCAACGACGCCTGTCGATGGAGCAGCAGAGCTTCGCGGACCTGCAGAGCGCGTTGCGGCTGAAGCTGGCCAAGGTCTGGCTGGCCGACCCTGGGGTGGACATTGAAACCATCTCCGAGCGGCTGGGCTTCTCCGACCGACGCAGCTTCACGCGCGCGTTCCAGCGGTGGACGGGGCAGACCCCGAGCGGATTTCGGCGGGCGTAGCGCGGCTTTTGAGCAACCGACTGGATAACGGGATTTGAGGGCGTAACCGGCGAATCCCGGACGGGCTTTCGCAGTTCCTCGGCTTGTGTCTCCGGGACATCCCGTCGGGACCGAGATTCGGTCGGTTCCAGTACGCCCGAGCGCCGTGACGCGAAATGTTCCCTGGCGTCGTCGTCTGTCATTCTCGGTTCCCTGAGGTGTCACTACAGTCGGACCCATCAGGACGACCTCAGGAGCATGCAAATGGACGGTTCCAGCCCCTTCGAATCCCGCATCGTGCCGCGCCAGGGGCCGAATTTCGGCCTGGACGGCGACATCCCGCGCTACTGGTTCGGTGGCGATGCGTTCAAGACCCGTTTCTTCGACGCCATGTCACTGCTGTTTCCGGAAGGCGAGAAGTTCTTCATCCAGTGCGTCCGCGACTTTCGCGACCGTATCGGCGACCCCGAGCTGCAGGCCCAGGTGAAGGACTTCACCTACCAGGAAGGTCAGCACGGCATGGTGCATAACGCCTACAACGAACGCATCGCGCGCCAGGGTGTGGCGGTCGACAAGATCGTGGCTCAGGAGAAGCGCATTCTGAGCTGGTTTCGGCGCAATCTGCCGAAGGAATACACCATCGCCCACACGGCGGCGGTGGAACACGCCACCGCCATCATGGCGCACGGCTTCATGAACAATCCCGAGGTGTTCGCCGCCGCCGATGAGCGCATGCGTGCCCTGTACGTCTGGCACGGGGTGGAGGAGATCGAGCACAAGGGCGTGGCCTTCGACGTCATGCAGAAAGTGGCCGATGTCGGTTACGGGCCGCGGACTCTGGCGATGCTGTACGTCTCGGTCATGTTTCCGCTGCACACGTTTCTGATCATGCGTCACATGTTCGAGGTGGACGACGTGCCGAACCGTGCGCGGACCTGGGCCAAGGGCTTGTGGTGGCTGTACGGGCGGCGCGGGCTGATGACGCGCCTGCTGCCGCATTATCTGGCCTATTACCGGCCCGGCTTTCATCCGTGGAAAGCGGGGGATACGCAAGCCTACGCGCGCTGGCGCGAAGTTTTCGACAGCACTGGCGGCGACGCGATCGCTGCGTCCAACGCGCTGTTGCCGGCCTAGAACAGGCGTGCTGCCGAGACGGTTGACGCCCGGCCGCCGGGCGCAGATCCGGATGAGGCGCCGGCCTCGCGCCCGCTGAGCAAGCGGGCAGCCGAAGCACGGCGACGACACCGGCGCATCTGCCGGCAGCGCCGCGGTCCGGCTGCTTCCGAATTGTTCGCCGAGCCGCCACGCGCCGCGTGGATAGGACCAATCCCGGCCGGGCGGTATCGGGTGCCGGCCGCTACAATGTGGTCCCAGTCTGCAAGACCAGAGGATCTGCACCCGCTCATGAGCGACACCTACGATCTCATCGTGATCGGCGGCGGCACCGGCGGTTATCCCGCCGCCATCCGCGCCGGCCAACTCGGTATGAAAGCCGTCTGTATCAACGCCTGGCTCAACCGCGACAACAAGCCGGCCTACGGCGGCACCTGCCTCAACGCCGGATGTATTCCGTCCAAGGCACTGCTGGAATCGTCGGAGATGTTCCATCGCGCCGGCCACGAACTGGCAACGCACGGGGTCAAGGTGAGCCCGCCGGAGCTCGACCTGGCCGCCATGCAGGCGCGCAAGAACAAGATTTCGGCCGCACTCACTGGCGGAATCGGTGCGCTGTTCAAGGCCAACGGCGTCACCGGCCTGGAAGGCGTTGCCCGCCTTCTGGGCGACGGCAAAGTCGAATACACCTCGCACGGTGGCGAGAAGAAGGTGCTCAACGCCAAGCACATCATCGTCGCAACCGGTTCGGAACCGGTGGAGCTGAAGATCGCACCGTTCGATCACGAGCGCATCTGCGACTCCTGGGACGCATTGGATTTCACGGCGGTGCCGAAGCGGCTCGGCATCATCGGTGCTGGCGTTATCGGCGTGGAGCTGGGCAGCGTATGGGCGCGCCTGGGGTCCAAGGTCACGATCCTGGAGGCCATGCCGAGCTTCCTGCCGATGGTGGACCAGACCATCGCCAAGGACGCGCAGCGGCAGTTCGCCAGGCAGGGGCTGGATATCCGTCTGGGCGCCAAGGTGCTGGGCGCCAAGACCAAGGGCAAGGAAGTGGCGGTCGAATACGAATCCGAGGGCAAGAAGCAGTCGGAGTCGTTCGACAAGCTGATCGTGGCTGTGGGACGCCGGCCATACACCGAGGGGCTCAACGCCGAAGGCGTGGGCCTGGAGCTGGACCCGCGCGGTTTCGTGAAAGTCGACAAAAATTACAAGACCAATCTGGCGGGCGTCTACGCAACCGGTGACGTCATCGGCGGCCTGATGCTGGCGCACAAGGCCATCGAAGAAGGTGTCGCGCTGGTCGAGCAGCTGCACGGCGAGAAGACCGAGGTCAATTACAACGCGGTGCCCAGCGTGATCTACACCGCGCCCGAGGTGGCCTGGGTGGGATTGTCCGAAGAGCAGGCCAAGGCGGCCGGCTTTGACGTCAAGACCGGCACCAGCCCCTTCGCCGCCAACGGCCGCGCCAAGGCCCTGGAAGCTGCGACCGGGACGGTCAAGGTGATCTCGGACGCCAAGAGCGATCGCATCCTCGGGGTGCACATGGTCGGGCCTTACGTGTCGGAAATTCTGCAGTCGGTGGTGGTAGCGCTGGAGTTCGGCGCCACCACGGCGGACCTGCAGCTGACCATGCACGGTCACCCGACCCTGGCCGAAGCGCTGCACGAGGCCTATCTGGCGGTGGACGGTCGCGCCGTGCACGCCATCAACAAGAAAAAGGCGGCGGCATGATGGCGGATCGGACGCGCTGCGGCCTGCTGGCCGCCCTTCTCATCGCCGCAACCGGAACCGCCCACGCCGAAGTGCTGGACATCAATCTCTCCGGCGACACTGCGCGCCTGGCGATCAGCGGTCCGCTGTCGCGCGTCATCAACAGCGCCAACGGCGAGTACGACGTCGGCGGCCTGTTTGGCGACGATGACCGCGACGACAACATCGTCGCCGTGCATGCCGGTGCGCTGCTCACCGGCGATGCCGGGGCACGCCAAGCCAACGTGACCGCGGGCTTGGGCGCGCGGCTCCAATACATCAACGGTGATCGCGACGATGGTGGTGCGCTGGAGCTGGGTGGCAGGGTGGAAGTGCGCGTGCCGGGCTATGAGCGGATCGGCTTTTCGGCCTATGCTTGGTACGGGCCGGAACCCGCCAGCTTCGGTGACGTCGAGGACGTCTTCGAGTACGCCGCCGCGCTGGACTATCAGTTACTGCGCGACGCTTCTCTGTACGTCGGTTACCGCAAGCTGTCGGTCGATGTCGATCGTCCACGCGACCTCGAAGAAGACGGCGTACACGGCGGCATCCGGCTGAACTTCTGAAACCTATGGTCATGTCTGTAGTGATGGATCTGGCCGTGCTGGCCCTCACCCCACTGCCGACTCTGTCGGCCTCAGCTCCTTCGGAGCTTTCAACCCCCTCTCCCGCTGCGCGGGCGAGGGACAGAAGTCTCGTTGCGCGAGGAACGTGTTAATGGGACGTGGACCGAGTATCGAGGGCCGCAAGAACGCGGTCGACGCGCAGAAGGCCAAGGTCTTCACCAAGTTGGTGCGCGAGATCGCGCTGGCGGTGAAGCAGGGCGGTGGCGATCCAGCGGGCAATTCGCGCCTGCGGCTGGCCGTCGACCGCGCGCTGGACGCCAACATGACCCGCGACAAGGTTGAGGCCGCGATCAAGCGCGCCAGTGGTGCCGGCGCCGACGCCTCCACCGAAATTCGTTACGAGGGTTATGCCCCGGGTGGCGTGGCGGTGCTGGTGGATTGCGTGACCGATAATCCCACCCGCACGGTTGCCGACGTGCGCCATGCGTTTTCCAAAGTCGGCGGCAATCTGGGCACCAGCGGCTCGGTGGCCTTTCAGTTCGCGCAGGTAGGCCAGCTCTGGTTCGAAACCGGTGCGGACGCCGCGCTAGAGGATCGGCTGCTTGAGGCTGCCCTGGAGGCCGGTGCCGACGATGTGCAATGTGTCGACGGCTGGTGCGAGGTGCTGACGCAGCCCGCCGCCCTGGAACAGGTCAAGAAAAATCTCGCCGAGGGCGGCTTCGTGGCGCAGCAGGCACGCGTCACCATGCGCCCCGGCAACCCGGTGGCGGTGGCGGGCGAGACCGCTGTGGAGGTGCAGAAACTGATCGACCGGCTGGAAGAGCTGGACGACGTGCAGGACGTGTTCCACAACGCCGAGCTGCCTTGAATGCCGTGCGTATCCTGGGTGTCGACCCCGGCTCGCGCTATACCGGCTATGGCGTCATCGAATGCGTGCAGGGACGTAGTCGTCTGATCGTTGCCGGACGCCTCGACGTGCGCGCCGGTGAAATGTCGCAGCGGTTGCTGGCGGTGTTCGAGGGTCTGGCCGACTTGATCCGCGAGTTCCGGCCTGACCAGGCGGCGGTGGAGGAAACCTTCGTCAATCGTGTCAACGCCGCCAGTGCGTTGGTACTCGGGCAGGCGCGCGGCGCCGCAGTCTGCGCCTGCGCGCAGGCGGGGCTGCCAGTGGCCGAGTACGCGGCGGCGCAGGTCAAGCTCGCCATCGTCGGCAACGGTCGCGCCGACAAGGATCAGGTCGCGCACATGGTCAGGGTGTTGCTCAACACGCGCGAAGCACTGGCGGCCGATGCGGCCGATGCCCTGGCCGTTGCGCTGACCCATGCGCACGTGGGCTCGACCGTGCGACGGACCGGCGATGCGCTCAAGCGGGCCTGGGGGTAAGCAGAATGATCGGCCGCCTCACCGGAAAACTCGCTGCCAAGGCCCCCCCGCAATTGCTGATCGATGTCGGCGGCGTCGGCTACGAATGCGAGGCGCCGATGTCGACGTTCTACAAGCTCCCGGAACTGGGCATGACGATCAGCCTGCTGACGCATCTCACGGTGCGGGAGGATGCGCATTTGCTGTACGCGTTCGGCAGTGCGCCGGAGCGTCAGCTGTTCCGCGACCTGATCAAGATTTCCGGCGTTGGACCCAAGATCGCTCTCGCGATCCTGTCGGGGCTTTCGGTGGCGGATTTTTGGGCGATCGTGCGTGAGGCGCAGATCACCCGCCTGACCAAAGTGCCGGGTGTCGGCCGCAAGACCGCCGAGCGCCTGGTGGTGGAGTTGCGCGATCGGGCTGGGGTGATCGGCGACGGCAGCATCGTTTCCGTCGCTGGCATAGCCGGCCCCAGCAGTCCCTTGCAGGAGGCGCGTGCGGCGCTGGAGGCGCTGGGTTACCGGCCGGCCGAGGCGCAGCGCCTGGCCGACGCCGTTACTGGAGAAGGCCTCAGCGCCGAGCAGATCATCCGCGAAGCCCTGAAGCGTGCGGTACGCTGAACCCATGAGCAGCGAAAGCCGTCTGGTATCCGCCCGGGAAACTGGCGACGAAGAGCGCATCGAGCGCGCCATCCGGCCGCATCGCCTGGCGGAATACGTGGGACAGCCGGCAGTGCGCGAGCAGATGGACATCGCCATCGAAGCGGCGCGTCGGCGTAACGAGGCGCTGGACCACGTGCTGATCTTCGGCCCGCCAGGGCTGGGCAAGACCACGTTGGCGCACATCCTGGCGGCGGAAATGGGCGTCAATCTGCGTCAAACCTCTGGGCCGGTGCTGGAGAAAGCCGGCGATCTGGCGGCGCTGCTGACTAACCTGGAGCCGCGCGATCTGTTGTTCGTCGACGAGATCCATCGCCTGTCGCCAGTGGTCGAAGAAGTGCTGTATCCGGCGATGGAGGACTACCAGCTCGACATCATGATCGGCGAGGGTCCGGCGGCGCGTTCGATCCGTCTGGATCTGCCGCCGTTCACCCTGGTGGGCGCGACCACGCGTGCCGGCGCGCTCACCAGCCCGTTACGCGACCGTTTCGGTATCGTGCAGCGGCTGGAGTTCTACTCTGTCGAGGATCTTGCGCACATCGTCCTGCGTTCGGCCGGCATTCTTAAAACGCCGATCGAGGCGCCGGGGGCGCTGGAGATCGCGCGTCGCGCGCGCGGTACACCGCGGATCGCCAATCGCCTGCTGCGCCGTGTACGGGACTATGCCGAGGTTCGTGGCGACGGGCTGGTGACGCAAGCGGCCGCCGGGGATGCGCTGCGGATGCTGGACGTGGACAGTAACGGCTTCGATCTGATGGATCGCAAACTGCTGATGGCACTGATCGAACGTTTCGACGGCGGACCGGCGGGGGTCGACAATCTGGCCGCAGCCATCGGTGAGGCGCGGGATACCATCGAAGACGTGATCGAACCCTACTTGATCCAGCAAGGCTATCTGATGCGCACGCCGCGGGGCCGGGTCGCCGGTCGGCTGGCCTACCAGCATTATGGGCTGAAGGCGCCGGAGCGCCCCGGAGCGGGGGACCTGTTCGCATGAGGCACCGGAATGGGGACGGACAGGGCGGTCGCCTGAGCGGATTCGTCTGGCCCGTCCGTGCCTACTGGGAGGATACCGATGCCTCCGGCGTGGTCTATCACGCCAACTACCTGCGCTGGTTCGAGCGCGGGCGCACCGAATGGCTGCGCTCGCTTGGGCACGATCAAGAGTCCATGCGCATTCAACTGGGCATCGCGTTCACGGTGGCTTCATTGGAAATCCGGTACTTACGACCGGCGCGACTGGACGATGCGCTCGAGGTACAGGTGCAGATCGAGCAGGCCAGACGCGCGAGCCTGGAATTCTTGCAGCGCTTGCATCGGGTCGCCGATGGTGAATTGCTGTCCGAGGCCAGGGTCCGGGTGGGCTGCGTGGATGCCGCCACGTTCCGGCCCCGATCATTGCCCGAACTCGGTATCGGCCGGGAAGCGGACCGCAAGTTTTCAGAGTCTGGATAGCACTTCGCATAGAATCCGCGGTTACGGCTCCGGCTTTGCGTGGGATGCCGGTCGCTCAACCCCTGTCGTCATCGACCCTCGTTCAAAGAACACATGAATGCCGATCTCTCCATTACCCATCTGATCCTGCAGGCCAGCCTGCTGGTGCAGGCCGTCATGGCCATCCTGGTGTTGGCCTCGGTGGTCTCCTGGGCGGTGATCCTGTCCAAGCGATCCCTGCTGGCTCGCACGCGCCAGGCTTCCGAGAAATTCGAGGAGCGGTTCTGGTCCGGGGGCAATCTGGCCGATCTGTACGAATCGGTGACCCGCAACAAGGAAACCGACGGACTGGTCCCGATCTTTTCCGCCGGCTTCGAGGAATATCGACGCCAGCAGCAGGGTGGACATTCGGATCCCGACGATTCCATCGCCGCGGTGCATCGTCAGATGCGGGTCACCCACGTGCGCGAAGTCGAGCGCCTCGAAGGCGGCCTCGCACTGCTCGCCACCATCGGATCCACCAGCCCCTACATCGGCCTGTTCGGCACCGTGTGGGGCATCATGAATGCGTTCATCGGCATCGGCAGCATGAAGCAGGCCACGCTTGCGGTGGTGGCACCCGGCATTGCCGAGGCCCTGATCGCGACCGCCATGGGCTTGTTTGCCGCGATTCCCGCCGTCATCGCCTACAACTTCTTTACACGCAGCGTGGAGAGTCTGGAGAACCAGTACTCGACCTTTGCCGAAGAAATGATCGGCATCATCGAGCGCGGTCTGCGCGGCGGGAAGAACTGAAATGGGCGCATCGGTCTCCGGCGGCCGCGTAGGCGGCAAGCGCCGAATGAATGCCGATATCAACGTCGTGCCGTATATCGACGTGATGCTGGTGCTGCTGATCATCTTCATGGTCACCGCCCCCTTGCTGACGCAAGGCGTTGACGTTCAGCTGCCGCAGACCGAGGCGGCGCCGCTGACCATCGACGACGAGCCGCTGACTTTGTCGGTGAATCGCGACGGACAGATGTTTCTCAATCGCGGCGAGAAAGCGGGGGAGCCCCTCGAAGACGCCGAAGTGGTCAGGATCGCCGGAGCCATCGCGCGAAATGCCGAACCCGGCAACGACCAGATGGTGCTGGTCGAAGGCGACAGCCAGGCCGACTACCAGTTCGTGGCCAAGGCCATGACGTTGCTGCAGACCGCTGGCGTCAAGAAAATCGGCTTCGTGACCGACCCGGTCGACATCGCTGGCGAAGGTACGCCCTAGCTCCAAATGCCTTTTCATTCTCGACACGTCCTCTCGGCAACGGGTCTGCACCTGCTGCTGTTCGTGTTTCTGGTGATCGGCGTGCGGTGCACGCCCAAGATGTCGCCGCCGCCGGTGATCGAGGCGCTGGTGATCACCGGACAGAACAAGGAAGGCAAGCTCAAGACCGAGCCGCCGCCGCCGCCGGTGGAAGAGCCCTTGCCCGAACCGGAACCCGAGCCGCCTGCGCCCGAACCCGAGCCCGAGCCGCCGCCGCCGGAGCCGGAACCCGAGCCAGAGCCAGAGCCGGAACCTGAACCGCCGAAGCCGGACCCGGAGATCGAAAAGCGCAAGATCGAGGAAGAGCGCGTCAAGCGCGAGCTCGAGATCAAGCGTCAGGCCGAAATCCAGCGCAAGAAGGCCGAAGAGGAAAAGAAGAAGAAGGAAGCCGAGGAAGCCAAACGCAAGGCCGAGGAAGAGCGCAAGCGCAAAGAGGAGGAAGAGCGCAAACGCAAGGAAGAGGAAAAGCGCAAGGCCGACGAGGAACGCAAGCGCAAGGAAGAAGAGCAACGCCGTCTGCAGCAGATGATGGAAGATTCGCTTGCTCGCGAGGCCGAGGCCAGGGCCGAGGCGGCCCGCATCGGCGAAGTGCAGAAGACCTGGGCGCAGGAACTCAACGAGCACATCCGTTCGCGCTGGCTGCGCCCACCAGGGCTGCCGACCGGTTTGCGCTGCCAGGTGCGCATCGAGATTCTGCCCAACGGTGAGGTGGTGGCGGTGACGATCATCCGCAGTTCCGGAAACGCGGCGTTCGATGTCTCGGTCGAGAACGCGGTCTACAAGTCGAGCCCGTTGCCGCTGCCCTCGGATCCGAAGGCATTCGAGCGCGTGCTGGAGCCGACCTTCACGCCCGAGAGCCTCGGATACTGATGGTGCCGCGGATGTTCGTTCATATTCGGGCGACTTCTGCGACCGTCGGTTTAGAATGCGTCTGCGATTTTCCAACCTGAATCCGACTGATACCGTTCCTATGCGATACACGATCAGAGTGCTGTTCCTCCTGCTGAGCCTGGGGTGGGCCCAGACCGCGCTGGCACAGCTTCAGTTTGAAGTCACCGGCGGCGCCACCGGCGCCCAGCCGATTGCCATCGTGCCGTTCGCCGCCAACGAAGGGCTGATGGACATCGCCGAGGTGGTAGAGGGCGACCTCGTCCGCAGCGGCCTGTTTTTCGCGCTGCCACGGACCGACATGCTGGAGCGTCCTTCCGATCCCAAACAGATCGACTACCGCAACTGGCGCGCGGTCAACATGGACAACGTGGTGATCGGCAGCGTGCGTCGAGATCCCGGCTCCGACCGCGTCTCGGTGCGGTTCTACCTGTACGACGTTTTGCGCGGAGAGCAGCGCCTGGGGTTTGAAATGCCGCCAGCCGAGCCCACGCAGTTGCGCTATACCGCCCACCAGATCGCCGACCTAATTTTTGAAAACCTGACGGGTATCCCAGGTGTTTTCAACACCAAGATCACCTACGTTGCGTCCAAGGGTTTCGGACTGGATCGAACCTACGCGCTGATGGTGGCCGATTGGGATGGCGAGAATCCCCGCACCATTGCCACTTCGCGCGAGCCGCTGATGTCGCCGCAGTGGGCGCCCGACCGCCGCCGCCTGGCATACGTTGGATACGAGCGCGGCCGTTCATCGATCTATATCCATGAGATCGCCACCGGAAAGGTGCGTAAACTGGTGTCGGAGAAGGGAATTAACGGCTCGCCGGCGTGGTCTCCGGACGGCACTCAGGTGGCGGTAACTCTGTCGTACGAAAACAATCCCGATATCTACATCATCGATGTCGGCACCGGGGTGAAACGCCGCATGACCACCACCGACGGAATCGATACCGAGGCCGCTTGGTCGCCCGATGGGCAGTCCCTGGTGTTTACCTCCGAGCGTGGCGGGCCGCCGCAGATCTACCAGATGTCGGTCAATGGGGGCGAAGCAAAAAGATTGACTTTTGAGGGTCGTCAGAACCTGAGAGCCAGCTATTCCCCCGATGGCAAAACTCTGGCGCTGGTCAACCTCAACAATTCTCGCTATCGTATTGCGCTGCTTGAATTGGCTTCCGGTTCGCTGCGCATGCTCAGCGATGGTCCGTTCGACGAAGGTCCGAGCTTTGCCCCAAACGGTGCGGCGATCATTTACGCCACGCAGGGAGGGAAGGGAGCGGAGCTTGCGACGGTGAGCACTGACGGGCGCATTCGGCAACGACTGCGCCAGTCTGGGGACGTCAGGGAACCGGCTTGGTCTCCATTGCAGCGTTAAGTTCCGAACAATCATCAGTCGTAAAAACTTTCCAGGAGTTTCAAGATGGTCAAGCAGCTAATTCTCGGGTCCGTGGTTGCGCTCGGTCTCGTCATGTCGGGGTGTGCCAGCAAGTCCAACAAGTCTGCGGGAGCGGGCGCAGGGGCTGGAGCCGGCGACGCCGGTTCCGGTAGTGGTCTGTCCACAAGCCCGGGCGATACCGGTGGTGCCGGCGCGGGCACCGGCTTGGCGCAGGACGATATCAAGGCGATGTCGCTGGTCGAGCGATCCGTTTACTTCGAATTCGATAGCGTCGATCTCGATAGTGCCGGCCAGACCACCGTTGCCCGGGTCGGCCGCTACCTGGCCGCCAATCCCACTGCACGTGTGCGCCTGGAAGGCCATGCCGACGAACGCGGTACCCGTGAATACAACGTAGGTCTGGGCGAACGCCGTGCCAATGCGGTGCAGTCGGCGCTCCTGTCGGCGGGTGCTACGGCAGCCCAGCTGGCGCTCGTCAGCTATGGCGAAGAGCGTCCTGCAGACCCGGGCCACGATGAGGCAGCGTGGGCAAAGAATCGCCGCGTCGAGATCATGCCGCTCTGATCCGATTGCGATTCGCTGCTCCTCCACATGATCCTCGGAGTCTGCTAGACATGGTGTCGGACCGTCGGAATTCTCGATTGATCGCAGTTTGCCTGGCCGCCACATGGCTGGCGGGATGCGCGGATTTCGGCGGTCCCATCAGCGATTCGTCCAGCAATGTGCTGTCGCCGCAGGAACGGCGCCTCCAGGAGGTGGAGACCAAGACGGCTCAGTTGATCCGTCGAATGGACTCTGTGAATCCCGGGCAGACCGATCAAGAGATGATGCGTATCCGAGAGGATTTGCGTGTGCTGCGCGGAGAGATCGAGAAGCTGCAGTTCGACATGCAGAGTCGCGAGCGCAGCAATAAAGATCTGCTGGTCAGCTACGACCGCCGCCTGCAGCAGCTAGAGCAAGGGGCGACCGGCGCGGTGATCGGGTCGACGGTACCGACCACAATCCCGGGTACGATTGCTGCTGCCAACACGCCCAAGGCCGCAGTGGCGACCCCCGAGGAAGAGCGCGCGTATCTGGGTACATTCGATCTGCTGAAGAACGGCAAGTACGACGAGGCCATCAGAGGCTTTGCCGACATGCTGGAGCAGTGGCCTCAGGGTCGGTATGCCGACAACGGCTGGTATTGGAAGGGCGAAGCGCAGATGGTCAAGCGCGACTACGCCGGAGCCGCCAGCAGCTTCCGTTCGCTGATCGGCGGCTTCAGTTCCAGCCCTAAGATGGCCGACGGGCTGTACAAGCTGGGCCTGGCCCAGGTCGAGCTCAAGCAGAATGCAGAGGCACGTGCGTCCTTGCAACGTGTCGTGCAAGAGTTTCCCAGTTCGAATGCCGCCAACCTCGCCCGGCAGAAGCTGCAACAACTTGGCGGCTGAAGTACAGCACCCGCCGGTCTATAGCGCGTCGTCGACCGCACAGGACGCCGCCCGGGTCCGAATCAGCGAAATCTTCTTCTCGCTGCAAGGTGAGAGCAGCCGGGTGGGGTTGCCCACTACGTTCATCCGCCTGACCGGCTGCCCCTTGCGCTGTCGCTACTGCGACACGTCGTACGCGTTTCACGGCGGACAGTGGAGCAGCTTCGATGAAATCCTGGGCCTAGTCGGTCGGTTCCGCACGCCCTACGTGTGCGTCACCGGCGGCGAGCCACTGGCACAGAAGGCCTGCTTTGCGCTGCTGACCCGTCTCTGCGATGCGGGTTGCCTCGTCTCGCTGGAGACCAGCGGTGCTTTGGATGCCGGACAAGTGGATGCGCGCGTACTGCGTGTGATCGACATAAAGACGCCCGGCTCCGGCGAGGCGCAGCGCAATCTGTGGGCCCAATTCGATCGCCTGCGCGCCAGCGACGAGGTCAAATTCGTGATCTGCAACCGCGCGGACTACGAATGGGCGCGGGAACAAGTGAGCTCACGCGGCCTGGCCCGGGCCTGCACGGTGTTGTTCTCCCCCAGTCACGGGCAGGTCGAGGGCGCCGAGTTGGCCGACTGGATTCTCGCCGATCAACTCCCGGTCAGATTCCAGAGCCAGTTGCACAAGGCTCTCTGGGGCGCTGCTCCGGGCCGTTGAGGCAGGCCACAGGCGCTCATGGAACCAAGCCCGCAAATTCGTCGCGCTATCGTGCTGCTGTCGGGTGGCCTGGATTCGGCCACGGTACTCGCCATGGCGCGCGAGCAAGGGTACGAAACCCATACGCTGGCGGTCGCGTACGGCCAGCGCCATCTGGCGGAAGTCCGGGCTGCCGAGCGCGTTGCGCAGCGCTTGCAGGCCGCGACGCATCGGCTCATGCAAGTCGATCTGGCGCAGCTCGGTGGTTCGGCACTGACCGACCCGCATATCGAAGTGCCGAACCACCCTACCAGTGGTATCCCGGCGACTTATGTTCCGGCCCGCAATACGCTCTTTCTGTCCCTGGCACTGGGCTGCGCCGAGGTGTTGGGCGCGCAGGATCTGTTTATCGGCGTCAATGCCGTCGACTACTCGGGATACCCGGATTGTCGCCCTGAGTTCATCGAGAGTTTCCAGAACCTGGCGCAACTGGCCACCCGCACGGGGACTGAGGGCGGTCGTTTCCGTGTCCACGCGCCGCTGATCCATCTGAGCAAGGCCCAGATCGTCGCAGAAGGCGTGCGTTTGCGCGTCGATTACGCCGAGACGGTCTCTTGCTACCGTGCCGACGATCAGGGGCGCGCCTGCGGTCGCTGCGATTCATGTCGACTGCGTGCGCAAGGTTTCCGCGAGGCCGGTGTGGCAGATCCGACCCGCTATCGGGACGGAAGGGTTTCGTCCGCCCCTTGATCCGGTATCATTGCGGCCCGTTTGCGCTGCCTGGGCTGAAGGATCGCAAGCATGGACATCAAGACATCCACGGGTCGTTAGCTCAGCCGGTAGAGCAGCTGGCTTTTAACCAGTTGGTCGATGGTTCGAACCCATCACGACCCACCAATCCAGTCGTCGATCTGCGGGCTACACCGGTAGCCAGATGGCGACTCGCGCGCCGCCCGCTTCGGATCGGCCCAATTCGATCCGGCCTTCGTAGGCCTTGATGATTTCGTATACCGCGGCCAGGCCGATGCCTTGGCCGGGCTTCTGCGTATCGGCACGTACACCTCGCCGCAACAGCTCGTAGGCCTCTTCGGGAAAACCCGGCCCGTCGTCGTCTATGCGAATGAAGTTCGACGCTCCTTGTTGTCCGAAACGGACCGAGATGCGCGAGGCGCCGTATTTGCAGGCGTTGTCCAGCAGGTTCCCGAGCATCTCGAACAGGTCGCCGCTGTCGGCGCGCAGGCGAAACGACGGCGGAGCCTCGAAGGCAAAGCGGATCGGCTGATCGGCGTAAACCTTGAGCAATGCGTCGGCGATCTTCTCCGCGATGGGACGTGGAGCTACCGGCTCGGCCAGGGTCCGTCGTCCAGCCGTTGCGGCCTTGCGCAACTGGTAGTCGGTGATCTGTTGCATGAGCATGAGCTGGTCGCGCAGCGCAGGGCGTAGATCTTCCGGAATCCGCGATTCTTCGCCAATGCCCCGCAATACTGCCATCGGCGTCTTGAGGCTGTGCGCAAGGTCGCCCAAGGCATGGCGGTACCGGTTTTGCTGGTTGCGCTCGCTGCGGATCATGGCGTTGAGTCCCTGCGCCAGCGGTTGCAGCTCGTCCGGGTATTCGGTCTGAATTTCGCCGCGCTGGCCTTTTTCGATCGCCTGCAGCTCCGCAATCAATTTGCGTAAGGGCGCGAGTCCCCAACGCAACACCAGGTACTGCACCAGCAGCAAACCGGCAGCGGCGGCCGCCAGCCAGAACCACAGCTCGCGGCGGTAGGTCTGCAGCTGGCGATTGAAACTGGTGGCGTCCTCGATCACGACGAAGGTGTAACGCTTGGGGTCGTCTTCCAGATCGATCCATCGCAAGCCGTAACTCAGCGCGAACGTGGACGGCTGATCCCTTTGTTCGAACAGCCACTGTCCGACCTCGGGCACCGGCGGTGCGGGCATTTCCAGGAAGTCGGTGGAGGTCCAGGCCAGCAGTCCCTGCTCATCGAACAATGCGGCCTGCAGTCCACTGGCTGGCTGCATCAGGCGCCGATCTGAAATATCGTCCGATGCCACGGTGAGGTCGCCGTCGGCATTGGTTCTGGCTGCGGCCAGCAGGGAGTAGACCAGACCCTCCAACTTGTCTCTTTGGGCTTGCAGCGTGCTGTCGCGGAACGCGCTGTCCAGCACGGCCGCAGTCAGCAGGAAGAACGCCGTCAGAACGACGGAGGCTGCCACCAGCAAGCGCGCGCGCAGAGAACTCATGCTGCCATTCTAGGCGCCGCCTGCCGCGCAAAGCGGCGCCCGCAGGCGGTTGCGTCGCACCCTCGGGTTCGTACCGCGACGGTCTTCAGCTGCGCGGTAAGTCCCAGCGATATCCGCTTCCACGCAGGGTCGTGATGGGCGCCATGCTGCCGTCGGGATCCAGCTTGCTGCGCAAGCGCCGGATGAAGACTTCGATCACGTTGCTGTCGCGCTCGTCTTCTTCAGCATAGAGATGCTCGGTCAGCGTCGACTTGGAAACGACCTCGCCAGCGTGCAGGATCAGGTATTCCAGCACCTTGAACTCGTAGGCGGTCAGTTCCACCGTCTTGTCGTTGACGGTGACCGACTTGGCGGTGGTGTCGACCGTCACCGGACCGCAACTGAGCTGAGGCTGTGCCCAGCCGCCGGAACGACGCAGCAGCGCCCGCGCCCTTGCCAGCAACTCCTCGCGATGGAATGGCTTGACCAGGTAATCGTCGGCGCCTGCTTCAAGGCCCTCGACCTTGGTCTGCCAGCCGTCGCGCGCGGTGAGAATCAAGATCGGAAATCCGCGGCCGGCCTTGCGCGCCTTGCGGATGATATCGATACCGCTGGCGCCAGGCAGTCCCAGGTCGATGATGGCGATATCGACCGGATACTCGGTGGCCATGTACATGCCGTTCTCGCCGTCCGCGGCCTGATCCACCGCAAAACCTTCATCGGCAAACATCTGGGTGACTTGACCGCGCAGGTGCGGGTCGTCCTCGATAACCAGGGCTCGCATGGAAAACTCCTTGTGTTGTGCTTTTAGTGGCTAGCGGCCGGAAATGAACACCACGCGGACGTCGCCGTCGCGCAGCAGTTTGACGCGGTAACCGTCGCCTGACGGATCGACGCTCAGCACCTTGCCGCCGCCATAACGTTTCTGTGCTTCTCGTGCAGCCTGAGCCGGTGTCATTCCCCGCGACCGCTGATCGATCAGCGAATCGGGGGGGCGTATGTCAGTGCCGGGCAGGCCACCCAAAAAATCCTTCATGCGCGCGCTCCCCGAGAGGCTGGACAACAAGCCCACCGCGCACAGCAGCATGCAGAGCGTTCGCCTCAACATCTCGTCGTATCGGATCCTATGGCGGATCCGGAGAAGCATCTCCGGATCGGTCAATAACTCACGGGATAGGGAGCAGCTTCAGCCGGGCGAACGCTGACATCCACAGGTATCCGCGAGCCGGGGTCGTAGGGCAGGGTGGTGCGATAAATGCGCCCGCCGTAGCGGTAGGCGATGTCATAGGCTTCGATCCGCTGCTCGGTGCGGAAGTCGGTGATGGTCTGGCAGCGTTCCTCGTAAGCGACGCGCTCGTAGCTTTCCGGACCTGGGTTGCGCCGCGAGTTGTTGACGGCAACCCGCTGGCCTACACCGGCGCCGATCACGGCACCCAGTACGGTGGCGGCATCCTTGCCGCGGCCCTTGCCGAACTGGTGTCCGGCGACACCACCCGCGATGGCGCCGACCACGCTGCCCGCGACGCCATTGTCGAACCAGTAGCCGTTGTCGGGCCGCTCTTCATACACGACTCGCTCGTCCCAGCATTCGCGTCGGGGTTCTTCGATACGAACGGTGCGGTAGATCGGCTCGGCGGAAACCACGTCCGCATAATCGGGCCCGCCTCCGTAGCGGCCGTGATTGGCGGAGTCGTGCTTCGGCCCGGCGACGGACTGCGTCGCCACCAGGGTTGCGACCGCCATGAAGGGAAGCATCAGCGTTTTCATCGATGACTCCGTGGTCCGATTCCGCCCGACGGGCGGTCTGCGAGGGTGAAGGCTAGGCTCGACAGATGAATTGATACTGAAGAAGCCATCGCCCCGCCGCTATTCGAAAGCGCTGTGCGTGGCGGGCGAGGCACCCGGGTACCCTTCGGGCGCCATGCATTCCTTTGCGTCCTTCCCGCGGAACTGCGCTCTGCGCGATGTCCCGGTCCGCGTCATCGCACCAGGGCGCCATCGATGAGCGCGCGGGTGTGCCTGAGCATGATCGTCAGGGACGAGGCACACGTGATCGGCCGCTGCCTGCAAGCGGTGAAGCCGCTGATCGACACCTGGGTCATCGTCGTCGACACCGGTTCCACCGACGGGACCCAGGCGCTCATCCGTTCCCTGCCGGGCGATGTGCCCGGCCACTTGCACGAGCGCCCCTGGCGCAACTTCGGGCATAACCACAGCGAGGCCATCCTGCTTGCACGGGGCGCGGCGGACTATCTGCTGTTCTTGGATGCCGACGACATTCTCGAAGCGCCGCCGGCTTACGCTTGGCCGACCTTGGACCTCGATGCCTACGAGCTTCCGATCGTTCACAGCGACCTTCGTTATCGGCGCATCGCGCTGGTCCGCGAAGCGCTCGGCTGACGTTTCGTCGGGGTACTGCACGAGTACCCTGAGTGTGACGTTGCCAACCCTCGTCGCGGATACTTGCAGGCGCTTCGTGGGCGACAACGAAGACAATCTGCGCATCGCGTTCACTGATGCCACCAACTACACGATAGGTGCGGGCCCCACGCTTGGGATGTCCGACACCACCCTGACCCCCGCCCGCAACGTTGGCTTCGCCGCCTACACCAACAGCTTCGGCCGTTCGGGCGGCGACTTCCTTAACACCAGCCTTTACGTACTGGACGCGCAACGCAACGTGCTGCAGACCCAGGGCTCGGTGGACAGCGCGCCCATCAGCCCCAACAGCGGTCGTCTGACCGATGTCGGCGCGCTCGGCGTGAGCTTCAACGACCGTGGCGGCTTTGACATCGAGGGCAACGCCGGCGTCGCGCTGGCCACCCTCAACGTGGACAACGCCACCAACTCGCGGCTGTACAGCATCAACCTGCGCAGCGGCGCGGCGAGCTGCCTGACCGACCTGGACCTGCCGGGCGCGCAATGGGCCATCGGCCTGGCGATCCCTAACGGCAACGGGCCGGACGTCTTTGCGGTGCGCGGGGGCAACCAGCTGGTGACCTTCACGATCAACAGTCCGGGTGACAGCGTCCTGCCCGTCGGCATGATCCCGCTCAACGGCGGCGAGTCCGTGGTGGGCCTGGACTTCCGTCCCGCAACTGATGAGCTGTTTGCGCTGACCAACAGCGGGCGCCTGCTGCCGGTCAGTCCCGTCGATGCCTCCGCGACCGAGATCAACGCCAACGTGGCGTCAGCGGCGACGCCACCGTTGCTCGCCGGTGCTCGCTTTGGCGTGGACTTCAACCCCGCAGCCGACGCGCTGCGCATCGTCAGCGACCTAGCGCAGAACCTGCGCGTGCCGACCAACCTGGCGCTGCCGGCCATTGTCGACGGCACCCTGGGCTATCGACAGGGCGTCACCGCAGCGGGATACACCAACCCCGATCCCGGCGCGACCGGCACCGAGCTGTTTGTGATCGATACCCAGAACGACCGCTTGTTCCTGCAGAACCCGCCCAACGAGGGGATTCTGGTCGGAAGGGGTCTGCTCGGCGTCGGTGATGTCAGCAGCGTCAATGGCCATGACGTCGTGCGGGACGGCACGGTCAACGAGCATTACGCGCTGTTGACCGTGGCTCCAGGCAACACCAACCTATACACGATCAACCCGGTCGACGGAGCGGCAACCCCGGTCGGTATGACGCTGGCGGCCGGTCTCTACAAGGGCTTGACCGTGGAACTGGGCGTTGCTTTGGGCGCACGGGATCTCACCCTGCTGCGCGAGGATGCGGCTGGCGACGTGCTGGTCAGCGCCACGCTCATGACAGGGGTGCTGACGGTCGGTGCCGATGCCCCATCACCGGGCTCGATATGGGTGATCGGCTGATCGGTATGGACAACCGCACCACGGCGATGACGGTAACGACGGACAACGGCCTCTAAGCGGTCGGGCGTTCCGGACAGGTCTACCGGATCGATCCGGGCACCGCCGTTGCCACGCCATTCGCCATGCTGAGCTTCCCGCCCGCTCCCGCGCCGCAGGCCCTGGCTGGCACCAACTTCGGCGTGGACTTCAACCCGCGCGCGGATCTGCTGCGCATCGTCAGCGATACCGGCCAGAACCTGCGGGTCAATCTGCATCGCGAGATTGCGGGGTCAGCGCGTGCAGCGGGCTTCGCCTTTGTCGATGGCACTAAGCGGCTGGGCGATCCGCTGCCGGAAGCGATCTCCACGGCCTACCGTGGGGCAGCGCTGCCGGGTGTGGTGCCGCTGGACTTCCAGTACATCATCGACGCACGCGACAACTCGCTGGGACGGGTGGTGGTGCCCAACGACGGTGCTATCGACACGGTCGGGCCGCTCGGCGTCACGCCGGACGCCGACGCTGCCGGCAGCTTCGACATCAGCGGCGCAAGCGGCGACACCCTCAAGCTGGCGGCGCTGGTGCCCTCAGGCGGGACGCAGTCGGTGCTGTACACCATCAACCTGCAGACCGGTGCGGCGACGATGGTGGGTCCGATCGGAGAAATGGGTGATCCGATGGTGACTGCGATCAGCGGTCCGATCCTGCGCTAAAGGCAGGCCGTAGCCGGTACCGCGCAGCGGTGCCGGCTACGCCGAAGTGCTGCAATTCAAGCCGGTCCTTCGGGGCCGGCTTTTTTGTGCCCTGTTACCCCCGGGCTGCTACTCCACTGCATCACGAGTCGCGGCATTTCCTCCCCGGGCTACGACAGGACCCGTAGCCCGGGCGCAGCCCGGGGGCTTTTACGCCGCCGCGTCACTGCCGCGTCACTGCCGCGTCGCCGCGAAGCGCTTGAGATTGCTCGGGGTGAAGTAACCCGGCGTCTGGGTCCAGTCGTATTCGATCAGCTCCTTCTCCTCGTTGGTGAGGTTGAGGATGGCGTAGCGCCGTGACTGCAGGTCGTAATGCACCTGCACGCCGTTGATCATCACCGGTACCTGCGGGAAGTTGACGGAGTGGGATTCGGCGAAACGCCAGAATTGATCGCGCTCGTCGTAGATGTCTTGCGCCAGCACGATCCAGGAATCTTCGTCCACGTAAAACACGCGCTTCTTGTAGCGATGCGAGATGCCCTCGCGTACCTGCGCCTCGATCACCCACACGCGGTGCTTCTCGTAACGGGTGAGCTGCTGCTGGATATGGCCGGGCGTGATGATGTCCTCGTACGCCACCTCGGGGTCATACAGGGCGTAGCTGTTGTAGGGCACGATCAGTTCGCGCTTGCCAACCAGCTTGAGGGTGTAGCGGTCCAGCGGACCGTTGAACATGTCGACCTGATCCTGGGTCATCAGGCCGTCGAACAGCGGATTGTCGTAGCCCACCTCGCCGATGCGGCGCGTGCGGTTCTCGCCGACGCTGAACACCCATACGCCGGTGGTCTGCGTCACCCGATCAATGGGCACATGCAGCAGGTAGGCCGAGCCGGCCTTGCTGGCGGGCGCCACGGTCTTGCTCATCACGTACAGGTTCTGGTTGCCGAGTTGTTCGGCGCTCATGCCCGGCGTGTTGTAGGCGTAGGCCAGTTCCAGGTAGGCGCGCTCCACCACGTGATCGCCGGCCGGCGTGGTAGCAGCTGCGGCGACGTAGCCGCGAAAGCCGCGCGTGTTGTAACGCATGATGTGATTCCACATCACTTCCAGTCCGTTGGTGGGGACGGGAAATGGAAACCCCTGGGCGGCACAGCAGAAACCGTGACCGCTGTTGGTCAGCTCGACGGTGGTGGCGTTGTCGCGCGTCGAATCAAGAAACCACTGCGGATAAGCGGCGCCGCGCCGGCTCGGATACACCGGCATGTGGAAGGTTTCAGGAAACGTTCGGAACAGCGCGCGATGTCCCTGGGTGAGCAGGTTCTCGTAATTCGCCAGATTGGAGGCGCGGATGGTGTAGAGCGGCTCGTCGTCGGCGTAAGGGTTGTCGCCACGCTGGAAGTCGTGGTCGATCATGGGCTGCCAGGCGGGGATGCTGCCGTCGGCGTTGGCGCCGGCTTCGCTGCCCATGGGCGTCAGCGATCTGCCGAGTTCGGCTGCGCGTTCCGGGTCTACCCGTGCACCGGCTACGGCACTCAGGAACAGCAGCGACAGGCCGATGAGCCGATGTCGAATGCGCATGCGGGTTCCTCCTGGGCGCGTTGATCGCTCCTCATGTAGAAAGCCGGCGCTTGGACCCGCCGACTGTGCGAAGACACCGTGACCGGTCGACACCCCGTTTGCACATTCCTGCACGGCGCCAGACTACGGCCCGAACGATGAAGCTGTCGCGCCGCGCGGTTTCAGGACAGCTTGTCGTTCGCCGCAGGCTGCCCGTTTCGATCGGCCGGCGCAGCGGTGCGCACCGACGATCCGTTGCTCACCTGCTGTATGCCGCTGACCACGATCTCCTGGCCGGCTTCGAGGCCCGACATCACCTCGGCCTCGCCCTTGCGTCGCTGGCCCAGCATCACCTCGCGTTCCATCGCCTTGCCGTCCTGGACCGCAAACACGAAGGCGCGCTCGCCGCGCATGATGATGGCCTGCTCCGGCACCAGCAGCGCGTCGTTGCGGGTTTCCACCACCAGGTTGATTCGTGCGAACAGGCCGGGTCGCAGACGGCCGTCGGCGTTGTCCAGGCGCGCCCGCGCGGCAATGGAACGGGTGTCGTCGGCGACGCGCGAATCGATGGCGTACACCGCACCGGAGAAGGTCTGACCCGGGTAGGCGTCCAGTGTCACTTCCAGGGGCTGGCCCTCGGCGACGTCCGACAAGGCCAATTCCGGAAGCCGGAACTCCAGCTTCATGCGATCGAGATTTTCGATCGAGACCAGATCCTGTCCCGGGGTTACGTAGTCGCCGACCGCTGCGCTGCGCAAGCCCATGCGGCCGTCGAATGGCGCACGGATCACCGCCTTGGCGGCCTGCGCTTCGGCCAGGGCGACCGCCGCCTTGGCCACGTTCAGCGCGGCGGTGGTTGCGTCGCGCTCGGCAGAAGGAATCAGTTCGCGGCCGAACAGTTCCTCGGCGCGACTGGCGTTGCGCGTGGCCAGAGCCAGATTGGCTTTTGCCTGCGCGAGTTCGGCGTCGAACACCGATGCATCCAGCGCGAATAGCAGATCGCCCCGGGCGACGCGCTGCCCTTCCTCGAAACCGAGCTCGACGATGCGCCCGGTGATCTCGGGCCGCACGATCACACTCTCGTCGGCGCGCAGCGAGCCGACAGCCGACCAGATGCGTTGCATGGTGCCGACGCGCACCTCACCCAGCTCGACCAGGGTGCCGGCGGCCGCTGCCGGCGCGACCGGCGACCCGCGGCTGGCCTTGGCGTCGGGCGCATCGCAGCCGACCAGCGCGGCGCAGGCGAGCAGGATCGCCCAGGAAGGCAGAGACGGGCGGGCACGGGCCAACGGCGGCAGGAGGATCACAGGAGGGTCGGGAGCGAATGCAGGGGTACGACCGCGACGGCGGCGCAAGGTTCTGATCATGCACGCAAGCTTAGTTTGAAATCCGGCAGCCGGGTCGACCGCCGACTGGCCTTTGCGCGTCGTGGCCAAAGCGGACGCGGCCGTCGCCGGAAATCGACGATCATGTGCGCCGAACATGGTCCCGGTTCCGCACCCCAGGAGTTTTGCGCTGATTGCAGGCGAGCTGTCCGGCGATCTGCTCGGCGCTGCGCTCACGCGCGCGCTGCGCGCGCGTTACCCGCAGGCACGTATCTACGGCGTGGCCGGGCCGCAGATGAGCGAGGCCGGTTGCGAGGCCATCGAGTCCATCGATCAGCTCTCAGTCATGGGCCTGGCCGAGGTATTGCCCGCCATTCCGCGATTGCTGGCATTGCGGCGGCGGCTGGTGGCGCGGCTGAGTGCCGACCGGCCGGATCTGGTGATCGGACTGGATGCACCCGACTTCAACCTGGGACTCGAGAAGCGCCTGCGCCAGCGCGGGCTCCGAACGGCGCACGTGGTCAGCCCCAGCATCTGGGCCTGGCGCGCCGGACGCGTCCACGGCATCGTCAAGTCCGCCGAGCTGATGCTGTGCCTGCTGCCTTTCGAGCCCGCCTGCTACGAGGGTCACCCGATTGCCGCGCGCTACATCGGTCACCCGCTGGCCGATGAACTCGACGATGCGGTGGAACCGGCGCAGGCGCGTCGCGGACTGGGTTTGCCTGAGTCCGGGCCGGTGATCGCGGTGCTGCCGGGCTCGCGCGGCAGCGAGCTGCGATATCTGGGAGAGCCGTTCGCACGCGCGGCAGCGTTGCTGCACGCGCGTATCCCCGGCATTCGATTCGTCACGCCGCTCGCCAAGCCTTCGCTGGAACCCGGTCTGCGCGCGGTGATGGCGCAACACGCTGCGGCATGCGACTGGACGGTGATCCAGGGCTGCTCGCGCCAAGTGATGCGCGCGGCGGACGCGGTGCTGATCGCCTCCGGCACCGCCACGCTCGAGTGCCTGCTGCTGGGGCGGCCGATGGTGGTGGCTTACCGCGCGTCGCCGATCACAGCGTGGCTGATGCTGGATCTCGGGCTGCTCAAGACGCGCTACGTGAGCCTGCCGAATCTGTTGTCTGAGCGGCCTTGCGTGCCGGAGTTGCTGCAGAACCAGGCCAACCCGCAGGCGCTGGCCGCAGAGGTCGAGGGCCTGCTCGGCGATGCCGCCAGGCGTCGGCAGCAACTCCAACAGTTCGCCGCCGTGCGCGAAACCCTGCGTTGCAATGCTGCGGAGCGTGCCGTGGACGCGATCGGCGAGCTGTTAAGAACGTAAGCCTGGGTGCACCCAGGGTTTCCCTAGGCTACGCCAGACCTCAGCAAACCCAGCCCGAGTGCGATGCGGAATGCACTCCAGCCGGGCCTCAGCGCGACCAGCAGGATTCCGATTCGCTGCCACTGGCCGACTTGATGCCGGTGGAACTCAAGCACAGGGTGGCGCAGCGCGTGTCGCTGGTTTGCGCGCCGATGGGTTCAGCGACGACGCTGAAGCCACTGGCGCTTACCGCGCCGCCGGGCGGACAGGCCAGCGAGGCGGGGTTGCCCTCCAGCGAAACGCGGTAAATGGACTGAGCGGCGCTGGTTGCAGCGAGGCTGCCCTCGCGATCCAGGAACAGCGGGTCGCCACCCCAACCGAGGCGATCCAGGCTGGTCGCGTAACGCTTGCGGTCGAGGTACCAGCTCTCCTGGCGCGAGACCACCTCGCTCAGGGCGCTCTTGGCGACTGCACGGTTGCTGCGTTCGACGTAGACGCGGTAGCTGGGCAACGCGATGGCGGCCAGGATGGCGACGATGGCCATCGCCACGATGACTTCGATCAGCGAAAAGCCGCGCGACAGGTTGAGTCTCATCTGGGGTGACGGTCCAAGGATTCTCGGCGCAGATTCTCAGGTTTTTCGCAGGTCGACCTTCAGGCCGACAACGCGCATTCGATCGAGGACCGGGTGTCGGCCTGAATGCCGACCTGCGGGCCGGCCGCGACAGCATTGGCTGATTGAGCTGCCCTGACCTTCATCTACGGCGGGGTTTCGTCATCGCCGCGCCGCTCGCGCCAGTACACCGGGTAGTAGCGCGGGCTGCGGGCTTCCAGGGTCTGAGTATTGGCGGAGATGGTGTTGGTCGCCAGCGTATTGATTTCGCCGGCCAGACCCGGCGCGCCACCATCCGAGCTGCGGCCGTCGTTGTCGGCATCGTTGATGAACCGATCCACCAGCGGCCGGCTGTCGGCCAGCGACACCCCGTAGACGCGATTGCGGCCTTCCTGCGGCGCGCAGTTGCGCGAGTCGGGATCGGGCGTCAGGTACGTCGTGAAATACACGGTGCCGCCGGTCGTCAGCGGCTGCGACATGGTTTTCTCGCCGCGATCTCCGAGGCGCAACTTCCAGCCGATGGCGTCCTCCGCCACCGCGCCGCAATCCTGGGCGCCGCTGGCGCAAGCGGCAGTGAGGTCGACGAAATCGGCGTGCTTTTCCAGTTCGGATTCGGACGCCAGTATCTGCGCCAGGGTCTTGCCGCTGCCGACATCGCGGTCGCGGTACACGTAGAGAAAATTCTGCGCCGTGGTGTTGAACGGATCGGCACGGTCGCCGCTGCCGAATACCACCGCGTCGTAGGCGCCGTTGGCGTCGCGGAACGGCACGTAATCGGGGGCGTGGAAGAAACGCCGGTCCGCGGTCAGGCTGGCGCTGTCGTGGCGGCCGACGCTGGCCAGCGCAGTCAGGGTCCAGGCGCTGCGCTCGACGCCGGCAAAATCGGCGCGCCACAGACGCCCGCCGGTATCCACTGCGTACAGGCGGTCGAGCAGGCCGTCGCCGTTGGTGTCCACCACGGTGGTATCGGCGGCGATGCTGTCGGCCAGCAGCGGGTGCTGGAAGGTCCGGGTGGCGCTGTCGTAGGGCGAGACCAGGCCCAGCTCGCCGCGTCGCGCCTTCCAGATCAGTTCCCCGGTGGCGGCGTCAACCATGTACACCGCGTTGCCGCGACTGTCGTCGCCGCCGAGCTCCTCGTCGCTGCCGCGCGCCAGATCCTTGCCGATGCGTGCGCCCGCGCCATCGCGCCCGCCGTGATAGCCGCCGGCAAAGACGATGACGCTGCGGGTCAGCGTGTTGCCGTTGTCGCGGTACTGGATGCGCCCGGCCTGAGGGTTGGAGAACGTAAGCGCAATCTCCGCGAACTGCACCTCCGAGCCAGGCACGAGGCCACTGCTGTTGTGCAGGCCGTCAGGACCGATGCGCCACAGCAGACGGGGGGTGTCCGGATTCTTCACGTCCAGGGCGTAGAGGTGCGAGCCGCCGCGACGCAGGCCAAAGTACACGGCAGCACCGTCGTGCGAATTGTTCGCGTCGATGCGGCCGTCGGCCGGGCCGCCATCAGGGCTGCGATCGCGCAGCACCACGGTCGGTGCGCCGTCGACGCCGTAGGGGAAGCGTGCGGTCGGCTGGTTGTCGCGCAGCCGCTTCTGCTGATCCATCACCGCGCGGGGCATGAACGCCCAGCTTTCACTGCCAGCCTGGGCGCCGCCGGCCGCGGTGTTGGCGACCATCCTGAGCCAGCCATCGGTGGCGCCGTAGATCACGCGGATGTCGGGATTGGTGTCGCTGTAGCCCGCGCGGGCACCGTAGTTGATCGCCACCGGGCGCGAATGCAACACGGCGCCGTGCATCCAGTCGCGGCCCTCCAGATCGGAGCCGGTGCCCAGCGGCGCGCTGGTCGGACCGACTTCGAAACCTCGCGCGTACAGCAGCAGGGCGTGCGCCTCGCTATCGTTGGCCGCGCCCAGCGCATCACGCAGTTCGTCGCGCACGGCGCTGTCGTCGGCGTTCATTGCGGCCAGCGCCGCTACGCCGTTGTTGTCATGACGTTCGTAGAACAGCGTCCGCGCGCCACCGCCGTTGGATCGCCCGGGATTGCCGCCGCCCGCGAGCTGGTGGCCCGGAATGTTCTGGCCAGCACCCCCGAGCGTGGTGTCGCGACCGTCGGCGACGTTCGGGCCCAGTTGCGCGGGTCGTGTCCAGTAGGTCAGCGCGTCGGTGTCGATGCGGCCGTCGCCGGCGATGGCCGGATTGCCGTTGGCGTCGAAGTACCCGAACACACCGTTGTCGTCGGCGCGCACTTCCAACTTCTTGAGGTTGCCGGGCCAGCGCGGTTTCTGCTCCAGCTCGGGCCGGAAGCCGCTGAAGAATGCCTCGGCCCGCACGCGGCCCGGCTGCAGCAGATCGGCGGTGTTGCTGGGGGTGAGCAGGCTGGCGTCCACCTGCAGCACCGGTTGCAGGAATTCGGCCAGGGTCTGACCCAGGTTGAGCAGGCCGAGGTTGTTGGCGTAGGTGGTCGCATTGATGCCGAGCTGGGTCAGCGCGTTCAAGCTCGACAGATTCTCCTGCACCACGAAGTGCGAACGCAGCGCAATGCGGTTGCCGTTGCCGTCGACAAAGCCCTCGTCCTGCGCTTCCTGCACCACGCGCTCGAACGCGAACTCGCCGTTTTCCTCGGCGCCGGGGAAGTAATGGCGCAGGGTGTCGTCGGACTCGTCCTGACGATCCGCGTTGGTGAGCTGCACGTTGAGCACATTGACCGTATCGCACTGCGCGTCCGGCTGAAGGTACTGGCCGCCGCTTTCGATCGATGGATCGCGCGTGAGCAGGCCGGTGAGACCATCCCAGCGATTCAATGGCGCGTTGTAGACCGCATCGCCGGCCAGGTAATGGGCGATCTCGGCGTAAATCTCCTTGCCCTGGTAGGGCGGCAGCAATTGTGTGGGAGTGGTCAGCGCAGTGGACAGCAAGGCGGTGGTGGAGTTGAGCAGGTTGGCGGGTTGCAGCGCGTCCAGCAGCAGATCGGTGACCCGTGTGAGCAATTGTGTGACCGAACCCTGGTCCACCAGCGGCGTGAAGCCGACCAGAAAATACGCGCCGTTACTGCAGCCGGGGGTTTCACGTCGGGTGGTAGGAATCGAGGCCTGTTCTCCGAACGCGCAGGCGCTCCCGGGTGCGCCACCGGCGGACGCGCGGTCTGCGTGCGACACCACGATCGCCACGCGCGAATTGACCAGCTGGTTGAGGATGGATTCGAGCAGCGACACTAGGCCGACCTGACCCAGGTTGAGCACACCCGAGAGCGTGGTGTTGAGCAGGCCGGTGACGGTCGCGGGCAACTGACCCACCGCGGTGGTCAGCAACGGATTGACCAGCCCGGCGACGAGCTGGCCGACGAAGCCGCCGAGCAGGCCGTTCACCACGCTGCCGAGCAGGGGAATGCCGAGCAGGAAATTCAGGGTGCCGCAGCTCAGCGTGCTGACCCCACCGAGCAGCGGTTGCAGCAGAAATCCCACCGCCGGGATCTGTACCACCGGCGATTGCACGCCGAGAATGCCGTAGAGATTGCACAGCCCCTGCGCGCGTGTGCGGTCGTTACCGCCGGTGCCCAGCAGCAGGTTAGTCAGAAGCTGCGCCGGATTGTTGCTGACACCGCCGAGCACGTCCCCCAGCAGTGCGTTATTGCTCAGGTTCAGGCAAAGCTGCGGCGCCTCGGGGTTGCCCGGATTGCTGCTGGGCGTGAGCACGCTGTTGCAGATGCCGAGCAGATTCAAATCCAGCGCGATAATGGTCATCGGCGGGCGCAGGGAATTGTCCGGCGCCTGGGTGTAGATCTCGATGTCGTCGGCATGCGCTGCCGACACCATCACGCTGCCGGCCAGCAGCAGAGTGATAAGCAGGTGTCGCAGCACGGATTGCATCGGCTACTCCATGAACAGGCCGTCGACAGTGTCGACTTTCACGAAAGTGCCCTGGCTGACTTCCGCTGCAGCGAAGTTGCCCTCTTCATCGGCGTCGGTGGCGCGGCTGGCCGCTGTACGGTCGTATCCAGCCGTTACGGTGAAGCTGGCCAGGCGAAAGCGCTCGCCGCTGTCACCCCGACGCAGGGCGGATACCGGCATGAAGTCCGATCCGCCCACACTCTCACGTCGCACCAGGGTGTAGGCGTGCTGCTTGAGCGGGCCATCCGGCAGCACGGACACCTCCGCGGTATCGCTGGGGCAGACAAAGTCCTGGCGAGCGCTCAGGCTGGCGCTGTCCAGCGCCGGCGCCAGAAAGCAATTCTGTACATAGCCGGAGCCGGTGCCCACGATCAGATTGCCGCTGTCGGCCAACAGTGCTTCGAGCAGCGACTGCGCGCTCTGCAAGGCGCTGACGCGACTTTCCTCGTTAAGTGCCAGGCGCATGTCCATGCGCCCGGCGCGCATGGCAGCAAGTCCGAGCAGGGTGATGACCACCAGGAAGAACATGGCGGTGGCCAGGGCGGCACCGCGCTGATTCGATTGAATCCTGGCGATGTCCTCAGGCCGCCTCATGGGCTGGGGCCCTCGCCCTGGATGCCCAGGTTTCGCAGTTGCACCGTGGTGCTGTAGACGCGCCGATAGAAGTGGCGCGTCTGTCGGTCGGCCGGGGTGCCGGCATCGTCGACGATACTGATGGGCGTGTAGGGCGGCTTGTCTGCGAGCTGGTAGGTTTTTTCGTCCAGGTGCTGACCGTCCGAACGTCGCGAACGCACCAGCAGGTGAATTTGCGCCGAGCGGGCCTGGGTGGCCAACTCCTCGGCGCTGGGATCGGCAACGTAGCGGTCGACGATGTTGTCGCTGTCGTCAGGGCTGTCCAGGCCCCACACGATCTGCAGATCCTCGATGCCTTCGGCGATGCATTCGGAGAAATAACCCAGTTCGCCCGCAGCGCTGCCGGCCTCGCCACAGCTCGCCGACTCACTGCCATCGCCGGGGTCGAAGCCGCTGGGGCACAGCTCCTTGCGGCACAGGGCGGGGACGCCGTCGCCCGGTGTGAGCGCGTGATCTCGTACGTAATAGATGCGCGGAAAATAGCGATGAAAGCGCATGGGTGCGGTATTGGGCTGGTTGAGCGCGTCCGGCGCATCCAGCGCGGCCAGACCCCAGCGCATCAGGGTGCCGACGGTGGCGTTGGTCTGCAGGTAGAAGTGATAGGGACGCAGGCGCACCTCGCTGTCACCCAATTCCATGCGTCCGGTTTCCTGGCCGCTGACGTGGCGGATGGCGAAGGCATCGGTGCCGGCGCGATGTTCGCCGATGCAGTTCCACAGGCTGCTGATGGCATCGCCGCTGTCGTGATTGCGAAACTCCAGCGCGGTGCGCCAGGAAAAGCTCCAGGCTTCGCCGGTCGGGCCGCAATCCATGGCGGGCGCCAAAGCCTGCGTGGCGGAAGTGACATCGTTGCCGGGGTCCAGATCGTCCAGGTTGGGGATCAGATTGTCGGTGCCCAGCATGCCGCCCCAGTAGCCAGTCATGGCCAGATCGCGCGACAGCGTGAACATGGCAAAGCGCGCCTGGTCCTGCATGCCAGCGATCAGATCGTTTTCGCGATAGCTGCGGCTGGTGGCCAGAAACACCGCACCGAGCGCGGCCAGCAGCAGCAAGCCGAGGGTGCTCGCCACCATCAATTCGATCAGGGTGAAGCCGCGCATGCGGCGGCGCGGTGGCAGTCGGGATTCAGGGCGCATTGGGGTCGGCCACAAAGGCGTGCAGCAGCAGCACCCGGCGCATGCGGTCGTCGTCGCCGTTTTGCTTGGGGTCGTCATAGCGCCCGCTGCCGAGGCCGCAGGGGTGCAGGGCGGGGTCGGTCAGGTCGTCGCCGTCGGGCGCCTCGATGCCGGTCAGTCCGCGCCAGGCGATCGCCACTACGTACAGTCCGGGCGTGGTATCGGCGCTGATGCAGCCCGTGGGTTCGACCAGGCCGCCCACCGATTGGCCATCGACCTGCACCTCGTCGCCGGCCAGCAGGCGCCCCCAGGTGTACAGGTCATGTGCCGCCAGTTGCGGCGGTGTGCACGCGGCATCGGCGCCAGTGCAACTGGTGCCTGCCGTCGAGGCCGCTGCGTCCAGGGTCAGATAGGCCTCCAGTTCGCCCGGATTGCCGCGCATGCGTTCGACCATGGCCTGTGCCAGGGTGCCGGCAGCGGTGCGCTGGATGGCGTCGTAATTGAATTTCTTCGACATAGCCTGCAGGCCGGCCACCGCGAGCAGCCCGACCCCCGCCACGAATACGGTGATCAGCACCTCGATCAGGGTGAAGCCGCGCTGCGCGCAATCACGACCTGGACGTAGCGCGTTCATGCGCCGCAACCTGCAGGGACCGAGTCCGGGTCCAGTGGCACCAGACTGACGCGCCCGCTGAGCGCGACGTCCACCAGCCGCGCGTCACGCAGTCGGCCGGAACGTTCGCACAGGGTGAACTGTGCGCGCTGATCGGCGCGACCATTGGGACCAAAGATCAGGTACGAATTGCTGTCCAGGGTGGTGGCGACGGCAAAAGCGTCGTCGTCCACGCTTGGGCTGATGCGGCCGACGGGATCGAACACCGCGATGATGGCCGACGCATCGTCTGGCTCGTCGCCGGAAAACGCGCCGTCGGCATCCCGATACACGATCCAGCCCTGCGCCCAGGTGCCGCCGCCGGTTGCGCACTGCGGGAAGGCGGCATCGGCATACCAGTCACGCTGGCACACCGTGACCGGCGCATTGCGCACGATGGCTTCGGAGCGGGCCTGATTGAGTCCGGCGTACAGCTCGGTCGCGCCCTTGGCGCGCGCCGCTGCCAGGCCGAAGCGACTCAGTTGGGGCAACGCCAAGCCCAGCAGGATCGCGCCGATTGCGATGGTCACCATCAGTTCGAGCAAGGTAAATCCCGCGGCGCGTGTCATGTCCGGTTTATATCAGGCACCCGCACTACAGGGCGGCTCGCGGTCGGATCAGCGGGGGTGCCGGCAGGTTCAATGGCCTCAAGCAGCCGAACGCCGATAATGGCGTCCCTTTGTTTTGTTGGCACTCTCTTCGTTGGCTAGTCCCGGCACCCGCAAGTCATCCGACGTCATCGTGATCGGTGCTGGCGTCATCGGCTTGGCCACCGCATTCGAGCTGCAGCGGCGCGGTCTGGGCGTCACGGTGCTGGAGCGCGGCAAGGTGGGTCGGGGCGGTGCGTCCTGGGCCGGCGGCGGCATCCTGGCGCCGCTGGACCCTGCGGACACGCATCCGCAGGTGCGCGCATTGATCCGCGACAGCCTGGCGTGTTACCCGGACTGGTGCGCCGCGATACACGCGGCCGGCGGCATTGATCCCGAGTACCAGGTGTGTGGCATGCAAGTGCGGCCACCCCTGGTGGTCGAGCACTGGGCACAACTGGGCCGCGAGTGCGGATTCAGGAGTGCGCCCTCGCATGAAATGGCTGGCGCGCTGGAATGCCCGGACGTGGCCCAGGTGCGTAGTCCGCGATTGCTGAAGTCCCTGGCCAGCGCCTTGCGGGCGGGAGGGGCGCAGATCCTTGAGGGGCAGTCCGTAACCGATATCCGGGGCGATGCCTACGGCCACACCCTGAGCACGGCGCTGGGTGATCGATATTCCTGCGTCGTCGTCGTCGTCTGTGCGGGCGCATGGTCTGCTGCCCTGACGCCGATGGCATCGCTCAAGCCCGTCAAGGGTCAGATGCTGTTGATCGACGCGCGGCCCGGCGAGCTGGATCGCATTGTGCTGGGCGCCGGTCGCTACCTGATACCGCGGCGTGACGGCCCGATCCTGGCGGGCAGCACGGTGGAAGAGGTGGGCTTCGACTCGGCGCCGAGCGAAGTCGCGAAGACCTCCATACTCACCAGCGCAGAAATGCTGATGCCGGCACTGGCCGGGCGCCCGGTGCTGGCCCACTGGACCGGTCTGCGCCCCTGCCTGCCGCAAGGCATTCCCCGGATTGAATGGTTGGATACACGACCGGGCGTGCTGCTGAACCTGGGTCATCACCGCCTGGGCATCACCTTGGCACCGGCCAGCGCTGTTATCGCCGCCGACCTCGTGCTGGCAAACGGATAAGCGTGTCGATATCTGCCGTGGGCCCGATCGGGGCTGCGACGATCACCCCACTGCTGGATTGCCGGATGGCCTCAGGCTGCACACCCTCTTGCGAACTCGCGCCCGGTCGAGCGCGCATACAACGTGCAGGGAGACGCCATGAACCAGCAGACCGCCAACACCCGGACTTCGACGGCACACCACGATGCGCTGCAGCGACTGGTGCGGCACTGGGAGCACACCTACAACACCGACGTGGAGCGGCTGGTCCAGGACTGCTACGCGCCCGATGCCCACCTCTGCTTCAACATGGCGGAGGTGCGCGGTCACGCCCAGCTCGCCAGTGTCGTGAAGGGCCTGCTGGCCGCCTGTCCTACACGCAGGATGCGTGTGGATCGCATCCTGTTCAGCGGCGCGGACACCGCCATCGTGGAGGCGGTGATCCTCGACGACGCCCGGGCGGAATTCTATTCGCCCTTCTGCGCCATCCTCAGAATCCGGGACGGAAAGATCGTGCTGGACCGCACCTACCTCGAGCCCACGCGCTGGCCCGGGCTGGAGGGGGCGATGCCGCACGTCAGCCCGGGCGGACTGGGCAGCCCGGATTCAATCCCCCGATAACGACCGCGTCGGCGCGCCGAAACCCTGGCCGGCGCGCCGCGCAGGGATCACAGTGCCGCGTAGGCCTTGTCGAAATCGCTGGCTGCCGCGTCGGTAAATGCAAAGTTCTGGCGGATGTAAGCGAGCGTTTTCTTCTCGGTGTCAGTCACGCCGCGGCCATCCTGCGCCGAGGCGAACAGCGCTTTCACCTCGTCCTTGGACAGCTTGCCCTCGCCCTGGCCGGTGGTGTGTTGCTTGGCCAAGTCCAGCAATTCCTTTTCGTATTGTTCGCCGTTGATACTCACGTACGCCATGGGTCTGCTCCGATGGAGGAAGAAGAGCGTGAATGCTGCCTGCTCGGGCCAGCGCTGTCACCGGTAGGTTGAAGCTTGGGCCATGACCGGCGGATGACAGCGACGGCCGGCGCGCGAGGCTTACGGTGTCCGGCGGTACAGCCAGTTCTTCAACAGCCCGGTCACGCGCGGCATGACAACGTAGGTCAGCAACAGCACCTGGACCACCGACAGCACCGCCACTCTCAGCACCAGCGGCAGCTGCGCAAGGTACTTCCCGAACAGCAGGTTCATCAGCAGCACCAGCGCGAAGACGACCACGCACAGCACCAGGGCCATCTTGTGCTGGCTCGGTGCAGACCGGGCTGGAACCTCGGGCAGCGAGAACCAGAATTCCAGTCCGGAGACCCTCGTGACCTTGTCTTCGCCTTCGGTCAGCAGGCTGAGCTGTGCAAGAAACGCCGCGCGCTCGGCGGACGCCTCCCAGATTCTCTGGTGCTCGTCGCTGTCGAAGCGGGTGAGCAGCACGTACTCGCCGCCGGAACCCGGCGCGGGCTTGAGAACGTCGACGCCCAGGTGTCCGGGAAAACGCGAGGCGGTCGCGATGATGCGCTTGACCCAGTCGTCGTACTCGGCTTCTTTGCCGGCACGAACGTGGCGGGCGATGCTGACGGTAACGGGGCCGGAGTCCGACATGGCGTATCAATGCGGGTCGATCAGGTGATCATCTTGCCGACGCGCTTTATGCGCGCGCCCAGCGAGGCAAGCTTGCCCTCAATGTCCTCGTAGCCGCGATCCATGTGGTAGATGCGGTCGATGAAGGTCTCGCCATCGGCGGCCAGCGCGGCCAGCACCAACGACGCGGAGGCGCGCAGGTCGGTGGCCATGATCGGGGCGGCGGCCAGGCGCTCGCGGCCGGTGATGATGGCGGTGTTGCCTTCGACGCGGATATCGGCACCCAGGCGCAGTAGTTCCTGCGCGTGCATGAAGCGGTTCTCGAAGATGGTTTCGCGGATGGTGCCGACGCCTTCGGCCAGACAGTTCAGCGCCATGAACTGCGCCTGCATGTCGGTCGGAAATCCAGGATGCGGCATGGTGTGCAGGTTGACCGCCAGCGGCCGGCGATCCTGCATGTCCACCTCGACGAAGTCGGTGCCGGTGGACACCTTGGCGCCGGCCTGCTGCAGCTTGACCAGCACCGCGTCCAGCATCGAAGGATCGGTCTTGTTCACGCGCACCTTGCCGCGGGTGATCGCGGCAGCCACCAGGTAGGTGCCGGTTTCGATGCGATCAGCAATCACCGCATGCCGGGCGGCATGCAGCTTGTCCACGCCCTCGATGCGGATGGTGGTGGTGCCTTCACCCTGGATCCTCGCGCCCATGGCGCGCAGGCAACGCGCCAGGTCCACCACCTCGGGTTCGCGTGCCGCGTTTTCCAGCACGGTGTGACCTTCGGCCAGCACCGCGGCCATCATCAGGTTCTCGGTGCCCGTGACGGTGACGGTGTCCAGGACGATGTGCGCGCCCCTGAGCCGGGACGCCTTGGCGTGGATGAAGCCGCCTTCGAGCTTGATCTCCGCGCCCATGGCTTCGAGCCCCATGAGGTGCAGATTCACCGGCCGCGCGCCGATGGCACAGCCGCCGGGCAGGGACACATGCGCCTCGCCACGCTTGGCCACCAGGGGGCCGAGTACCAGGATGGAGGCGCGCATCGTCCGCACCAGCTCGTAGGGCGCGACGTGGGTGGTGATGGAACTGGCGTCGATCACCATCTCATGGTCGACAGGCGCCTCCACGGTCACGCCCATCTGGCTGAGCAGCTTGTGCGTGGTGCCGATGTCCCACAGCTTGGGCACATTGGTGAGATGCAAGGGCTGATCCGACAGCAACGAGGCGCAGAGGATGGGCAGGGCGGCGTTCTTGGCACCGCTGGCGGTGATTTCGCCGCGCAGCGGGCCATTGCCTTCGATGATGAATTTGTCCATGGGGCTGGTCAGTTGAGGCTGTGCCGAGGATGACAGCAGCCTGTGCGCGCTGCGCGCCGCTTGCGTGCAAGTTTTGTGCAGTTCAAACCGCGCGGGTCTTGAGCTGCAGTGCGTGAATGTCGCGTCCCATGCGTTCGCCGAGGGTGGCGTAGACCATCCGGTGCTGCGCGAGCATCGGCTTGCCCGCAAAGTCGGCACACACCACGTCGGCTTCAAAATGCTGGCCATCGTCGCCGTGCACGGTGACCTGTGCCTGCGGCAGGCCGGCCTGGATCAGTTGGCGAATTTCGTCCTTGGTCATCAAGGCCTCCAGAGAGCAGTGAGAATGAAGTTCAAGGCCGCAAACGGTATCCGCGCTGCAGGATGAACAGGCAGGTGGCCGATGCGATCAGGAAGAAGCAGCCGGACCAGCCGAGGCTTACTGCGGGCGATACGTCGGCATGACCGAAGAAACCGTAGCGAAAGCCGTCGATCATGTAGAAGAACGGATTCCAGTGCGACACCTGATACCAGAACGGCGGCAGCGCATGCACCGAGTAGAACACGCCGGACAGGAAGGATGCCGGCGTGATGAAGAAATTGGTGAAGGTGGCGACCTGATCGAATTTCAAGGCCACGATACCCGCAATCAGCCCGAGCACCGCCAGACTGCCGCCCGCCAGCAGGAAATGCGCAATCAACACCAGCGGCGCCTCGATCGGCAGCGGCACGAAGGGCAGCGTCACCGCCAGCATGGTCACGGCGACCAGCACCGTGCGCACCAGCGCCGCGAGCACGTAGGCGCCGAACCATTGCAGCGGACTCAGCGGCGCCATCAGCAGGAACACCAGGTTGCCCATGACCTTGGACTGGATCATCGACGAACTGGTGTTGGCGAAGGCGTTCTGGATCACTGTCATCATCACCAGTCCCGGCAGCAGGAACTGCGTATAGCTGATGCCCTCGTAGGCCGAGGTGCGCCCCTGCAGTGCCTGCGCGAAAACCAGCAGATACAGCACCGCGGTGATCACCGGCGCGGTCACGGTCTGCGCCAGCACCGAGGTGAAACGCATCACCTCTTTCTTGAGCAGGGTGACGAAGCCACGGGTGTCCGGACTCATGTGCTCGCCCGGGTGTTGCTCAACCGCGCTTCACTTTGCGGGCCGTTCATCGGGTCAGTTCCACGAAAATATCTTCCAGGTCCGGCTCGCGCGTCTGCACGTCTTCGACCGCCAGCCCGGCGCGCTTGAGACTCTCGAACACGCTGCCGATGGGATGCTTGCCGGACTCCAGCCGCAGTTCGGTGTAGCCGTCCTTTTCGCCGGTGACGAGGGCCGACAGATCGGCCGGCAATGCGCCGTTCTCCGCCAGCTTCAGGCGCAGGAAGCGGAACGGATGCCGCGCGAGTAGCTGTCGGGTCGTCTCCAGCGCCTGGACCTCGCCGTGGTCGAGGATGGCGATGCGCTCGCACATTTCCTGCGCCTCCTCCAGATAGTGCGTGGTCAGCACCACCGTGGTGCCCTTGGCGTGCAGGTCGCGCATGAATTCCCACAGGGTGCGCCGCAGCTCCACGTCGACGCCAGCGGTGGGTTCATCCAGGATCACCACTGGCGGCTTGTGCACCAGCGCCTGGGCGATCAGCACCCGGCGCTTCATGCCGCCGGACAGCGCGCGCATGGACGTGGTGCGCTTGTCGTCAAGTTCCAGACGTTCCAGCATTTCGTCGATCCAGGGCCACACCTCGCGACCACAGCCGTAGTAGCCGGCCTGGATGCGCAGCATGTCGACCACCTTGAAGAAAGGATCGAACACCAGTTCCTGCGGCACCACACCCAGCTTGCGCCGGGCGGTGCGGAAATCGCTCACGGTGTCATGGCCCATCACCGAAACCGTGCCGCGATCCATCCGGGTCAGGCCGGCGATCACGTTGATCAGAGTGGATTTTCCGGCGCCGTTGGGGCCGAGCAGGCCGAAGAATTCGCCGGCGCGGATCGAAAAGCTGACGTTCTTGAGCGCCTGCAGGCTGCCGTAGGACTTGGCCACGGCGTCGATCCGCAGCGCGTCGGGAGTGGTAGGGATCATGGGGCGCGGATTATACGGTCCCGCGACCGCTGCTCCGCGGCGCCTGCGGGCGGATTAGCATGCGCACATGAGTACGGCCCTGGTCTGGTTTCGTCGCGATCTGCGTCTGGCGGACAACCCGGCGCTGTCCGCGGCGCTGGAACGGCACGAGCAGGTGCTGCCGGTCTACATCGACGACGCCGACGCCGAATCGCCGTGGGCGCCGGGCGGCGCCAGCCGCTGGTGGTTGCATCACTCGTTGGCCAGCTTGGAACACCACCTGCGCGCGCTCGGGTCGCGCCTGATCCTGCGCCGGGGCGGGTCGCTGGAGCAGTTGAGCCAGCTCGTCACCCTGACGGGCGCCGAGGCGGTGTACTGGAACCGCTTGTACGAGCCGGCCTTCGTTGGCCGCGATAAGCACGTCAAGGAAGTCCTGCGCGAGTCCGGGCTGATCGCGGAGAGCTTCAACGGCGCCCTGCTGTTCGAGCCCTGGCAGCTCAAGACCGGGACCGGCGATCCCTATCGCGTGTTCTCGCCGTTCTGGCGCAATGCCCAACCACGACTGCAGGAACGTCTGGCCAACGGTCAGGTGCCCCTGCCGGCGCCGACGGCGCTGTCGTCTCCGGGCAAGCTACCGGACTCGGCCAGCCTGGAGAGCTTGCACCTGCTGCCGCGAATCGCCTGGGACGCCGGGTTTCACCAGACTTGGCAGCCCGGTGAGGCGCAGGCGCACGAGCGTCTGCAGCGCTTCGCCGGGGGTCCGGCGGCACGTTACCGCGAGCAGCGCGATCTGCCGGCGGTGGATGCCACCTCCGGCCTGTCGCCGGCACTGCATTTCGGTGAGGTCTCGCCGCTGCAACTGGTGGTGCGCATGCAGCGACTGTCGGCGTCGAAACCGGTGGCCGGCATCCACGCCAATGCCGAGTGGTTCGTGCGCGAGCTGGGTTGGCGCGAATTTGCCCACCACCTGTTGTTTCATTTTCCGCGCACGCCGGAAGTGCCGATGTACGACAAGTTCGGGGCCTTTCCGTGGCGGGCCCGGCACGAGTACGCGGCGGATCTCAGCGCCTGGCAACGCGGCCGCACCGGCGTGCCCATCATCGACGCCGGCATGCGCCAGCTGTGGCGCAGCGGCTGGATGCACAACCGCGTGCGCATGATCGTGGCGAGCTTCCTGACCAAGAACCTGCTGATCCCCTGGCTGGAGGGCGCGCGATGGTTCTGGGACACCCTGGTGGATGCGAATCTGGCCAACAACACCCTGGGCTGGCAGTGGAGCGCGGGATGCGGTGCCGATGCCGCGCCCTATTTTCGGATCTTCAATCCGGTGCTGCAGAGCGCCAAGTTCGATGCCGACGGTGATTACATCCGGCGCTGGGTGCCGGAGCTGGCCAAGCTGTCGGGGGATGCGCTGCACGCGCCCTGGCAGGCCAAGCCGGCGGTTCTGCGTGCCGCCGGTGTGGCGCTGGGACAGACCTATCCACAGCCGATCGTGGATCTCGCCGAGTCGCGCGCACGCGCGCTGGCGGCGTACGAGCGAATCAAGGCGACTTGAAGTCGCAGCAGAATCGGGCGGTCAGATGCGTTCCAGCACGACCACCGGCAACTCGCGCTCGGTGCGTTCCTGATAGGCAGGGAAGGGCGGATAGATCTTCGTCATCATGTCGAACAGGCGCTGGCGCTCGGCGCCTTTTGCGGTGCGGGCGCGCGCCTTGAAGCAGTCGTTTGAGACCTGCAGGTCGACCACCGGATCGGCAACCATGTTCAAGTACCAGGCCGGATGTTCGGGTGCGCCGCCCTTCGAGCCGATCAGGATGTACCGGTCGCCGTCGACGCCGTAGATCAGCGGCATCACCAGCATGCGGCCGGTCTTGCGGCCGCGGGTGGTGAGTAGCAGGGTGGGCGTTCTCTCGTCGCCACCGAAAGCGCGGGCGTCCCACCAATGACCCTCGACGGGGTCGTTGCGGTAGCGCTGCAGATGCTCGGTAATCCAGTCAGGCAGTTGATGCTGACTGAGCTTTTCGTGCACGTCGTTGAGGGCCGGATTGTCGCCCATCGAAAATTTTTCGTCGTCCATTTCGATTCTCGGTTCGATCAGTCAGCCGGAGGGTACGCCCCCTGGAATCGAAACAGTAGTGCGCACAAGCGCTGCACAGCCTGACCGCGACACCGCCAGTCATCGTCGGACGGTTTCTAACGCCGCCGCGCCAGCGCAGCGGCGTTTTGACAAGGAGGGACCAGAGCGGTACACGGCGACCACGCTTGCGGAGCTGGAGAGCAACATGCGCCAGGGATTGCTGTTCGTGGGAGGCGGGGTGCCGCTCGCCCAGATCGTCGAGACGGCCTGCGTGGCGGAAGCCGAAGGCATGGACTCGGTGTATTGCGTCGAAGCCTATCGAAGCGCCTTCGTCCCACTGGCGGCAATCGCGGCCGCCACGAAAATGATCACGCTGGACCCCTACATCCTGAATGCATACGGGCACACCCCATTCGTGACTGGCCTGAGTGCAATCGATCTGGACGAGTTGTCCGGTGGGCGCTTGATCCTTGGCGTCGGGCCGGGAAACCGCCACATCAATCAGCTGTTCCAGGGGCTGGAGACCGATCGCCCCCTCACCAAGATGCGCGAGTACACCGAGCTGCTGCGCAAGATCGTGCATGCGCCTCTCGGCGGCAAGGTGGGTTACGAGGGCAGGATTCATCGCATGCAGTGGGAGCCTCGGGTAAGTCCTGTGCGAGCCGGCATCCCGGTGTGGCTCGCCGCCATTGGCCCGAAGATGGTCAAGGTCGCCGCCTCGGTGGCGGACGGCGTCGCCATGGGGGTGCTGCTGTCGCCGGAGTACGTTCGCGAGGTCATCAAGCCGGTTGCGGCTGCCGCAGCGTCAGCCGCCGACCGCGACCCCGCCGAGCTTTACTTCCCGATGGGCGGTCTGGTCGCGGTCGATGAAGATTTGGACCGCGCCCGTGCCACGATCAAGGCAGCGATCTGCAGTTTCTTCGATCCGATTCCGCATCCCTACTACGATTTTTTGCTCCGCGAGCAAGGGTTCTCGAAAGCCGCTGACGCCTGCCTCAAGTTCGTTCCCGGCGGCAACACGCAAGCGGCGATCGATCAAATCGATGATGCCGTCGCTGACCGCCTGGCCTTCGCCGGTCCGCCCACGCAATGCGCGCAGCGCCTGCGCGCGTACGAAGGGGTGATCGACGAAGTCATCTATCTGAATGTCGGCGGTGCCGATGCCGGCACCGTGTGCGACGCGCACCGGCCGGTGATGGCGATCAAGCGGGCCCTGCACCCGCAATGACGCAGTGCTGGCCGTTGGCGGAGCGCAAACATAATCGGCACGCGATACACCGAGGGCATCCACCTATCGTGCTCTGGCCGCGCGGTGCCTGAAGTAGGATCGAGCTCCCGAATCGTTCCAGCTTCGAGTTCGGCAGGGACGAGCTGCGCCATGTGAAACAGGGCAGCGCAACGACCAGGAGAGTCGCGATGAAGATGGGTGTGATGTTCGACTTCCGCAACCCGGAGCCGTGGCGCAAGCCGTATCCGCAGTTCTACCAGTCGCAGCTCGACATGATCGTGCGGATGGAACAGCTGGGTTTCGACAACTGCTGGCTCACCGAACATCACTTCGTCGAGGATGGCTACAACCCGGCGACATTGCCCGTGGCCGCCGCCATTGCGGCCCGCACCCAACGCATCCGCATCGGCACCTTCGTGTTGCTGATGCCGTTCCACAACCCGGTGCGGCTGGCCGAAGACGTCACCAGCATCGATATCCTGTCGAACGGCCGCTTCGACCTGGGTGTGGGGCAGGGTTATCGCGCCGGTGAATTCGAGCAATTGAAGATTCCGCGCAAGGAACGCGCGCCGCGGATGGCGGAGGGCATCGACCTGGTCCACAAGCTGATGACGCAGGAGCGCGTCAGCTTCGACGGCCGCTTCACCCAGGTTCAGGACATGACGATCCATCCGCGGCCGGTGCAGCAGCCCTGCCCGCCGATCTGGGTCGGCTGCCGCGCCGAGAAGGCTACCGCCCGCGCCGCGCGCATGGGCTTTCACCTGATGGCGACCCTCGGACCGGACCCGGCACCGTTCTACCGCAAGGCACTGAAGGAAGCAGGTCGCGATCCGAAGGACTTCAACGTCGCGCAACTGCGCATGGTCTATACCGCGCCGACCGAAGATCAGGCCTGGGCGGAAGTCGCGCCCCATATGCACCACATGCTCAGGCTCTACGGCGTGTGGCTCTCCGAGGCCAATGATGCCGAAGGCGATGCGGCGATGAGCCAGATTCCGCCGCCCGACCAGATCCGCCATTCACCCTATGCCGAAGGCATGATGATCGGGACGCCGGACCAGGTCGCACGCAAGCTGGAGAAGTTCCGCGGCGAGTACGACTGCACGCACTTCGTCATGGGCACGCAGATGCCGGGCGCCGATCCGGCCAAGACTACACGCGCGCTGGAACTGTTTGCCAGGGAAGTGATGCCCAGCTTCCAGACGAAGTGAGTCGACGGCCGGATCACGGTTTGCTCTGACCGCAAGACTCGGCCGAGGAGAAAAATCATGACGACAGACGCACAACCGGAATCACGGGGGCAGAAGCTTCTTGACCTGGTGGTGGTGGGCGCGGGGGTGTCCGGCATCCATGCCGTGCATCGCGCGCTGCAACGCGGCTGGCGCGTGCGTGCGTTCGAGGCCGGATCGAGTGTCGGTGGTGCGTGGTACTGGAATCGGTACCCCGGCTGCCGGGTCGATATCGAGGGCTTCGAGTACTCGTACTCGTTTTCCGAGGAGCTGCAGCAGGAGTGGACCTGGAGCGAGCGCTATCCTTCGCAGCCCGAGGTCGAGCGTTACCTCAACCACGTCTGCGACCGCTTCGGGCTGCGGTCGCACTTCACGTTCGGCACGCGCGTGGAATCGGCGCACTTCGACGATGTCGGCCATTGCTGGACGCTGAGCACCGACCGCGGCGAAACGGTTCGGGCCGGGACGCTGATCATGGCCACCGGGACCTACTCGCAACCCTACCGGCCGCAGTTCGAAGGCCTGGATGACTTCAAGGGACTGCAACTGCGCAGCTCGAGCTGGCCCAAGGAGCCGGTCGACTTCACCGGCAAGCGCGTCGGCCTGATCGGCACGGGCGCCTCCGGGGTGCAGATCACGCCGATCGTGGCGAAGCAGGCCGCGCACCTGAGCGTGTTACAGCGCACCGCGGTCTACACCGTGCCGCTGCGCAACCATCCGGCCGATGCGCAACGAACGCGCGAGATCAAAGCCGACTACGCGCCGACACGGGAAGCCGAACGCGTCTCGGCGATTGGATTCACCCACCTGCACTCGCGTCCGGCGCCGCCGGTGACGCGCTCGGCGCTGGAAGTCAGCAATGAGGAGCGCCGTCGCATCTACGAGGATTGCTGGGCTTCCGGCGGGCTGTGCTTCTACTACACCTTCACCGATCTGCTGACCGACCCGGCGGCCAACCGCACGCTGGAGGCGTTCTTCAAGGAAAAGATCCGCAGCCGCGTCTCCGATCCGAGGATTGCCGAATTGCTCACGCCGCGTGCGGAGGAACCGGCACTGACCAAGCGCCTGGCGGGCGACACCGGCTACTGCGAGGCGATGGAACGGCCCAACGTGGAACTCGTCGACCTGCGTGCCGAACCCATCCGCCGCTTCACCGCCGGCGGCATCGTGGTCGGCGAGCGCGAGATTCCGCTGGACGTCATCATCTTCGCGACCGGCTTCGACTTCGGCACCGGCGCGTTCTCGCGCATCGACATCCGCGGCCGTGGTGGGCGCCGGCTGGTCGACGAATGGGCGCATGGCGTTCGCACCTTTCTCGGCATGATGACGCACGGGTATCCGAACCTGTTCTGGGTCGCGGGACCTGGCTCCCTGTTCTATAACCCGATGCTCAACGCGCAGTATCAATTCCACCAGATCGAACGCTTCCTCGACGGCCGCGAGAACGCCGATGATCTGGTGGAGGCCACCGCCGAAGCGGTGGCCGAGTGGACTGCGCTGCACAATTCCATCGCGGAGTCGACCTTGTTCACCCAGGGCAACAACTACTTTGTCGGTGGCAATGTGCCGGGCAAGCCGCGCGAAGTGCCCCTGTTTCTCGGCGGCTTTCCGCTGTACGTCGAACATTGCGATGCCGCCGCCCGCGAGCGCAGCTGTTTTGTGGCACAGCGGCGGGCGTCGGCCGCATGAGTCGCTGGGATCGAACCTCAACCGCGACTTGCGTCGGGCAGCAGGCGCTTCGCAACGCCCTAGGGTGTGTGCCCGAATAGGCCTTGTCCCGAGTCGGCGCGACACTCGAAAGCCGCGCCGGCAAATGACCGGCTGGTCCGCCACCAAAGAGGAGACATGCCATGGCACTGAAGCTGGCTTGTGCATTTGCAACGTCCGAACACAGCCCGGAGCATGCGCGCATCGCCGAGGAACTCGGCTACGAGCGGGCCTGGTTCTACGATTCACCGGCGCTGTACCCGGATGTCTGGGTGCAGCTCTGCCGTGCGGCGGATCGCACGCGAAGAATCTCGCTGGGTACCGGCGTGCTGGTGCCGCATCTGCGTCATCCGATGGTGACGGCGGCGGCGATTGCGACCCTGGTGTCGGCCGCGGGCCAGGATCGCGTCGTGGTCGGTATCGGGTCAGGCTTCACGGCGCGTGTGAGCATGGGCCAGCGCCCCCTGACCTGGCGCTTCGTGTCGGAGTACATCGTCGCGCTGCGCGGCCTGTTGCGCGGCGAGGATGTCGAGTGGGAAGGCGCCATAACGCGGATGCTGCAGTGGGAAGGCTACGGCGCGCGGCGGCCCATCGAGGTGCCATTCGTGATTGCTGCCGGCGGACCCAAGGGCGCCGCTACGGCCAAGGAACTGGGGCAGGGCGTGTTCGGCGTGTTCGAACCCTTGCCCGGATTTGACTGGAGCGTGGTGCTGCTGTTCGGCACCGTGCTGGAACCCGGCGAATCACCCGACTCGGCACGCGCGATGGCGGCGGCAGGACACGGCGGCAGCGTGTTGCTCCATTACTTTCTTGAACACCGCATGCTCGATCAGATTCCGGGTGGAGAGGAGTGGAAGAAGCTCTACGACGCCGTGCCCGAGACCAGGCGACACCTGGCGATGCACGACGGCCACTTGGTGGGGGTCAACGATCGCGACCGGCCCTACATCAGCGGCGATCTGCTGGCGCGCAACCACATGTCGATGAGCCGCGAGGCCTGGCGCGAACGGATGGCGGCGCTGGAGGAAAAGGGCGCGACGGAAATCGCGTTTCAGCCTGCGGGGCCGGACATTCCGCGCGAACTAGAAGCCTTCGCCAGGATGCTGAACGGGTGATGCCGGTGCAGCCAGTTCAAGCCTGTTTCAGTCCGCCAACGCGGTGTGCGCGCGACTCCGGGCGCACGCGCTTCCGATGACATTCCTGAAGCTGGGCTACAAGGCGTCGGCCGAACAGTTCGGTCCGCGGGCGCTGCTCGACTACGCGGTGCAGGCAGAAGCTGCTGGATTCGACTCGGTATGGATCAGCGATCACTTCCAGCCCTGGCGGCACGCCGGCGGACACGCCCCGTTCTCGCTGGCCTGGCTGGGCGCGCTGGGCGCCGCCACGTCGCGGGTGCTGATCGGCACCAGCGTGCTGACGCCGACCTTCCGCTATCACCCCTCGATCGTGGCGCAGGCCTTCGGCACGCTCGGCGTGCTGTTTCCGGAGCGCGTGGTGCTCGGCATCGGTACCGGCGAGTCGCTCAACGAAGTGCCTTCCAGCGGCATGGCCTGGCCGGAGCAGTCGGAACGCACAGCGAGATTCAAGGAAGCCGTCGATCTGATCCGCCGACTTTGGCGCGAGGAACGCCTGAGCTATGACGGCAAGTTCTACAAGACCCACAGGGCCACCATCTACGACCGGCCGCAAACACCGGTGCCGATCTACATCGCCGGCGCCGGACCCTACATGGCCCGGCTCGCGGGCGAGCACGCGCAAGGTTTCATCTGCACCAGCGGCAAGCCATGGACGCTCTACACCGACACCCTGCTGCCGAATGTCGAGGCGGGCCTGGCCAAAGCGGGCAAGCCGCACGACGGAATCGATCGCATGATCGAGATCAAGCTGTCGTTCGACACTGATCGCACCCGCGCCCGCGACGACACCCGCTTCTGGGCACCGTTGTCGCTGTCGCCGGAAGAAAAGATGAACGTCGAGGATCCCTGCGAGATGGAGCAACTGGCCGACGCACTGCCGATCGAGCGTGCGGCCTCGCGCTGGATCGTCAGCGACGACGCCGATCAAGTCGTCGACAAGGTCCGTGCCTATGTCGAGCTCGGTTTCAATCACCTGGTCTTTCATGCCCCCGGACCGGATCAGGCGCGTTTCCTCAGGCTGTTCGGCGAGCAACTGGGTCCGCGGCTGCGCAAGGCGTTCAGTTGACCGTCGTGGACGGCCCTTACGCCATCGCTGATCGGCACTTCGCAGACGCAGACGGCCTGCTCGCTGCGCTGGTCGACGACATCGCCGGCCAGCTGCGCCGCGCGGTCAGCGAGCGCGGCACTGCGCTGATGGCGGTATCCGGTGGCAGCTCGCCGAAGCGCCTGTTCGAGCATCTGGCCGAGGTCGAATTGCCCTGGTCGCAGGTCACGGTGACCCAGGTCGACGAGCGCTGGCTGCCGGTCGATCACCCCGACAGCAATGCGCGTCTGATCCGTGAACATCTGCTGCGCGACGCCGCCGCTGCCGCACATTTCCTGCCCCTGAAGAACGCGGCCGACACGCCGGAGTCCGGGCAGGCGGCTTGCGAAGCACACCTGCGCGCGCTGGCGCTGCCTTTCGACCTGGTGCTGCTGGGCATGGGCGAGGACGGCCACACGGCCTCGCTGTTTCCACATGCACCGGAACTGGATCTGGCCTTGCGCAACGACGGTCCCTTATGTGCGGCGGTGCAAGCGCCGCGGCCACCGCAGGCACCTCATCCGCGCATGAGTCTCACCCTGGCCGGGCTGACCGCAAGCCGGCGAATACTGTTGCCGCTGCAAGGAGACGCCAAGCTGGCAGTGCTGCGCGAGGCGCAGCGGGCGGGCGCGGTCGAGGACATGCCGATTCGTGCGCTGCTGCGCCAGACGCGAGTACCGTTGGAGATATGGACCTCGCCCTGAACCGCGCTTGCAACACGATGCCAGCACGTCAGACGAAAGCCCTACCCATAATGCTCACCACGACCAGCACAGGAGGAGAGCGGTAATGCAGCTCGGCATGATCGGTCTGGGACGCATGGGCGCCAATATCGTGCGGCGTCTGATGCGCGCCGGTCACGACGCGGTGGTGTTCGACATCGATGCCGCCGCGGTGAGCCGGATCGCCAGCGAGGGGGCCACCGGCGCGACCGATCTCGATGACTTTGTCGCTGCGCTCGTCGCACCCCGCGCGGTGTGGCTGATGCTGCCGCATGGACCGACCACCGAGGCCCACGTGCAGGCGATGGCCCAGCGCCTGCAGGCGGGCGACACGCTGATCGACGGCGGCAACAGCCATTTTCACGATGACGTGCGCCGCGCCGAACAACTCGCCGCGCGTGGCATCCGCTATCTCGATGTCGGTACCAGTGGCGGCGTCCATGGCCTGGAGCGCGGCTATTGCATGATGATCGGCGGTGACCGGCCCGCGTTCGAGCGGCTGGATCCGATCTTCAAGGCGCTGGCGCCCGGTCGCGGCGACATCCCTGCAACGGGGAGTCGCGAGGGCCTCGATGCGCGCGCCGAGCAGGGTTATCTGTATTGCGGTGCGGCGGGTGCCGGCCACTTCGTCAAGATGATTCACAACGGCATCGAGTACGGCATGATGCAGGCGATCGCCGAAGGCTTCGACATCCTGCGCAACGTGTCGAAAGCCAGCATTCCCGAGAACCGCCGCTACGATCTGAACCTTGCCGACATCGCCGAAGTGTGGCGTCGTGGCAGCGTGGTGTCGTCGTGGCTGCTGGACCTGACCGCCGAGGCGCTGGCCGAGAATCCGACCCTGTCGAGGTTCGATGGCGTCGTCGAGGACTCCGGCGAGGGCCGCTGGACGGTGCAGGCGGCGATCGAGGAAGCCGTGCCGGCCGAAGTGCTCACAGCGGCGCTCTACGCGCGCTTTCGTTCGCGCCAGGACCACACCTTCGCCGAGAAGGTCCTGTCAGCGATGCGCTACAAGTTCGGCGGTCACGTCGAGAGCAAGGGCTGAGCGCATGTGGGCCATCGTGCCGCTGAAGTCGCCGGATACCGCCAAGTCTCGATTGGCTCAGGCGCTGTCGCCGGAGCAGCGACGCGCGCTGTTCTTCGAGCTGGCCCGGCGGGTGTTGACGACGTTGCAGGAGACATCGGGTATTTCGCAGGTCGCGGTGGTCACCGCCAGCGAGGAAGTGGCGCGCTTCGCGCAGGGCTTCGATGCGATGATCCTGCGCGAGCCGTGCGACGCCGGTACCGCGCAGGCCTTTGCCGCGGCCATCGCGCAGTTGCAGCGCCGAAACCTTGACCGCCTGCTGATGGTGGCGGGAGATCTGCCCCTGATCGCGCCGCGTGCGGTCGAGGCGATGATCGAGGCGGGGAAGGGACATGAGGTGGTCATCGCGCCGGATCGGTGCAGGGTCGGCACCAATGCGCTGCTGTGCTCACCTCCCGATGCGATCGCGCCTTGTTTTGGCGCAGACAGCTGCCAGCGCCATCTCGCTGCTGCGCAGGCGGCCAAGCTCAGGAGCTGTGTAGTGCAGATCGACGAACTGGCGCTGGATATCGACCTGCCGGCGGATCTGGACCATCTGCTGCAGCGCAGGAGCGCTGTACCGACCGTGCGCTCACATGTCCCACCTACGCGGCTGTTCGCGGACGGTCACGCATGAACGCGCCCGTGCCCCCACTGACGACCACGCGCGCACCTGCGGCACCGCTGTCGTCCGAAGCGGCATTGGCGCTGACCGAGGTCGCCGACTGGCGGGAACTGGCAGTAGAGGCTTCGACGCTGCGCGACGCCGGCTGGGGGTCGGTGGTCACCTATTCGCGCAAGGTCTTTGTTCCGCTCACCCAGTTGTGCCGCGACGTCTGCCATTACTGCACCTTCGCCAAGACGCCGCGAAGACTGGAAAAGCCTTATCTGTTGCCCGACGAGGTTCTGGAGATCGCACGCGCTGGTGCGGCGATGGGCTGCAAGGAAGTGTTGTTCACGCTCGGTGATCAGCCGGAACTGCGCTATGCCAGAGCGCGCACAGCGCTGGCCGAACTGGGCTTTGCGCGCACCCTCGATTACCTCGCATACGTCGCCGCGCGGGTGGTGAAGGAGACCGGCCTGCTGCCGCATCTCAATGCCGGCCTGCTGTCCGCCGCAGACCTCGCACGATTGCGCAGCGTGGCGCCGTCGATGGGGCTGATGCTGGAGTCGGCCTCGGAACGGCTGTGCCAGCGCGGCGGCCCGCACTTCGGCTCGCCCGACAAGGTGCCCGCGCGGCGTCTGGAAACCTTGCGACTGGCGGGCGAGGCCAGGGTGCCGATGACCTCCGGCATCCTGATCGGCATCGGCGAGACGCGCCGCGAGCGCATCGAATCGCTGCTGGCGCTGCGCGCGTTGGCGGATCGCTACGGCCACCTGCAGGAAGTCATCGTGCAGAACTTCCGCGCCAAGCCTGGCACGCGCATGCACGCGGCGCCGGAGCCCAGCGCGGACGAGTTGTGCTGGACCATCGCTGCGGCACGGCTGATCTTCGGCCCCGGCATGAGTCTGCAGGCGCCGCCCAATCTGTATGCGGGTGACCTGGCGGACCTGGTACAGGCCGGGATCAACGACTGGGGCGGGGTTTCGCCGCTGACGCCGGACCACGTGAATCCGGAGGCGCCGTGGCCGAATCTGGAACGGCTGGCCGCCGACACCGAGCGCGCCGGGTCGATGCTGGCCGAGAGGCTCACGGTGTATCCGCGCTACGTGCAGGACAAGACAACGTGGATCGCACCGGAGCTGCACGCAGCGGTCCTGCGACTGTCGGACGGTGCCGGGCTGGCCCGAGTCGGCCAGTGGGCGGCCGGCGTTCCGGGCTTCGGCGATCATGACGACCTGCGCGATGTGGCACTGCCCGTGCCGCGTCTCGCATCGCCCATCGCGCGGATCGTGACGCAGACCCTGGAAGGGCGCGTGCCGGACGCCGCCCAGATCGAGCAGTTGTTCGACGCACGCGGCGGCGACTTCACGCGGGTATGCGCCGCTGCCGATGCGCTGCGCGCCGCCAGCGTCGGCGACACCGTGACCTACGCGGTGGTGCGCAACATCAATTACACCAACGTGTGTCTGTACAAGTGCAGCTTCTGTGCGTTCTCCAAGGGCCGTGCGCACGAGAATCTGCGGGGCCGGCCTTACCTGGTGGACCTGGACGAAATTCAGCGCCGCGTGCGCGAGGCCTGGGATCGCGGCGCGACCGAGGTGTGCATGCAGGGTGGCATCCATCCCGCGTTCACCGGTCGCACCTACCTCGACATCTGCCGTGCGGCGAAAGCGGCGGTGCCGGACATCCATGTCCATGCGTTTTCGCCGCTCGAGGTCAGCCACGGTGCGCGCACCCTGGGCCTGTCGCTGCCCGACTATCTGCAGGCGCTGCGCGAGGCGGGCCTGGGCTCGCTGCCCGGCACCGCCGCCGAGATTCTGGACGACGGGATCCGCCGCCAGATCGCGCCGGACAAGCTCGACACGCAAGGCTGGCTGCAGGTGGTCGGCGCGGCGCACCGGGCCGGGCTGCGCACGACCTCCACCATCATGTTTGGCCACGTGGAGGGTTACGCGCACTGGGCCCGGCACCTGCTGCGCCTGCGCCGCCTGCAGCGGGAGACTGGCGGCCTCACCGAGTTCGTGCCCTTGCCGTTCGTGCACATGGAAGCGCCGATGTACCTGCGCGGGCAGGCGCGCAAGGGACCGACCTTGCGCGAGGCCATCCTGATGCACGCGGTTGCGCGCCTGGTGCTGCACCCGCTGGTTCCCAACATCCAGGCCTCGTGGGTCAAGCTCGGGCCGCCCTGGGCGCAGCGCTGCCTGCAGGCCGGCGCCAACGACCTGGGCGGCACCTTGATGAACGAATCGATCAGTCGCGCCGCCGGCGCGGCGCACGGGCAGGAGTTTGCGCCTGCGGAGATGGAGGCGCTGGCCGCCGGGATCGGTCGTCCGTCGCGTCAGCGCAACACCTTGTATGGCGCGGTCGACCCAGCGCGCGCGGGTGTGGCCTGGCGCGCCGCGCCGCTGCATGAGCTGAGCAACGCGGCGCTGCCGCGGCGGCCGCTCCCGGCGTGAACCCGGATCGGTCGAGCGCGCTGAGCTTCCTGCCGCTGGCCGGGCTTCCGGAAGTGCAACCGGGCGATGATCTGGCAACCCTGCTGGCAGCAGCGATCGCGGGTAACGAGGGGGTAGGTGCGCTCGCCGACGGCGATGTGCTGGTGGTCGCGCAGAAGATCGTCTCCAAGTCCGAGAACCGCTTCGTGAACCTGACGGCGGTCGAACCGAGCGGCGAGGCCAACGCGCTTGCCGCGCGCTGCGGCAAGGACCCGCGGCTGGTCGAGCTGGTGCTGCGCGAGTCGACCGAGATCGTACGGGTGGCACCCGGGGTATTGATTGCGCGGCATCGCCTGGGTTTCGTCGTCGCCAACGCCGCCATCGACCAGTCCAATGTTCCGGACGGCGATCAGCGCGCCCTGTTGCTGCCGGTGGACCCCGACCGCAGTGCGCAGGCGCTGCTGGAAGGCGTTCGCGCGCGCTTCAGTGTGGAGATCGCGGTGCTGATTGCCGACAGCTTCGGACGGCCGTGGCGCCAGGGTGTCTGCGGCGTCTGCATTGGCTGCGCCGGACTCGAATCGCTGGTGGATCTGCGCGGGGGCGTCGACCGTCACGGGCGTGTTCTGAAGGTGACGCAGCTGGCGATTGCCGACCAGTTATGCGCCACCGCGTCGATGATGCTGGGAGAGGCGGCCGAGGGCCGGCCGATGGCACTGGTGCGCGGGGTCCCGCGCCGCTTTCTGTCGACCTCGCGGGGCGCGCGAGCCCTGGTGCGTCCTCTGGCGGAAGACCTGTTCCGATGACGGCGCCGTCCCGCGTGCTCGCCCTGTCCGGCGGCGTCGGTGGCGCCAGGCTCGCCTGGGGGCTGGCGAGCGTGCTGCCGGCCGATAAGTTGACCGTCGCGGTGAACGTTGGTGATGACTTCGAGCACCTGGGGCTGCCGATCTGCCCGGATCTGGACACGGTCGTGTACACCCTGGCCGGCGTGGTCAATCGGGAGCAGGGCTGGGGGCGTGCCGACGAGACCTGGGGCACGCTGGAGGAATTGCGCGCGCTCGGCGCCGAGAGCTGGTTCCTGCTGGGTGATCGCGACATCGCGGTGCACCTGTTACGCCGGCAGTTGCTGTCGGCGGGGTGTTCGTTGAGCCAGGCCACGCAGACGATTGCGCAGCAACTGGGCGTGGCCACGCGGGTGGTACCGGTGACCGACGCGCCGCTGCGGACGCGCGTGCATACAGCCGGTGACGGCGTACTCGGTTTCCAGGACTACTTCGTGCGGCGTCGCTGCGCGCCGGCGCTGAAGTCGTTGGAGTTCGAGGGCGCCTCCGCGGCGCAGCCGTCGCCAGGCGTGCTCGAAGCACTGGCGGATCCCGCGCTGTCGGGGATTATCGTGTGCCCGTCCAATCCCTATCTGAGCGTGGCGCCGATGCTGGCGGTGAGCGGTCTGCGAGCTGCGCTGCGCGCGGCGCGCGTGCCGGTGATCGCGGTGTCACCCATCGTCGGTGGCCAGGCCATCAAGGGCCCGACCGCCAAGATCATGCGCGAACTCGGGGTCGAGCCGAGCGCCGCCGTGATCGCCGAGCTTTACTCAGATTTCGTCGACTGTGTGATCGTCGACGAATGCGACGCGGCGCAGGTCGCCGGCGATCCGCGCTTCGCGGTCGCCCACACCGTCATGCGCGACGATGACGGCCGCAGCGCGCTGGCGCGTGCCTGCCTGCAGTGCCTGGAACAACTGCGCACCGACGGACGCAGGTCGTCGGCGCGCCAGATCACGTCCGGTATCACCTGCGGGTGAGCACCACCACCGGGATCTCGCGCGGGGTGCGCGCCTGATAGTCGCGGTAGGGCGGATAGATGGCGGCCATCATCTCCCATAGCCGCTCGCGCTCCTCACCGGAAGCGACGCGGGCCACGGCCGCAAAGCGGTCCCTGACGACCTGCACCTCGACATTGGGGTCGGCTTCGAGGTTGAACATCCAGCCCGGGTTCTGCGGCGCGCCACCCTTGGAACCGACAACGATGTAGTGGCCGTCGTCTGCGCCATAGATCAGCGGCGTGGTCAGCAGCCGGCCGGTCTTGCGGCCGCGGGTCGTCAGCAGCAGTGTCGGGGTGTGCTCGGAGCCGCCGAAGGCGCGGGCGTCCCACAGGTGCGCCTTTTCCGGATCCTCGGCGTACTCCTTGAGATGCTCGACGATCCAGTCCGGGACCACGTGCTGCCGGGTCTTTTTGTGGAAGTCGCTCAGGATCGGAGGCTCCGGCCTGCGGTCGTCGCTCATGGGGTTACTCCTGCTGCGAGGCGCGGATGCGCGAGTGGTCCGATCTTACGGCGACGAGCCGTGCAATCAGACCGCTGCAGGGTTCGCCCCGATGCTTGGCCCCAGCGGAAACACCCGCGGGATCGCGTGGGCGGCGCTGTCGCGAATGCAGGTGTCGTACAGGCGCGAGGCCTCGTTGGATTCGGGGTTGATCTCCACCATCCGTGCCCCGTTGCGCCGAGCGCGTTCGGGAATCGATGCCGCCGGCCACACCACGCCGGAAGTGCCTACCGACACGAACAGATCGGCCCGGCTGGCCAGTTCCGTCGCGTGGTCGAATACGCGCCCGGACACCGGATCCTCGAACCAGGTGATGTCCGGTCGCAGCCAGGAATCGCACTGCGGGCAACGCCGGTTGAGGTAGGGGGCCCCGCCGAGGTCTTCGCTGACGCCATGGCGTTGGCAGCGGACCCGCCACAGTGACCCGTGCAACTCGGCGCTGACCTGAATGCCGGCCATTTGCATAAGCCCATCGATGTTCTGGGTGATGACGTGCAGATTCGGATGGCGTATCTGCCACGCTGCGAGATGGCGGTGGCCCTCGTGCGGCGAGCAGCTCAGCACTCTGGCGCGGCGCAGCTCGTGAAAGTCCAGCACTTTGGCGGGGTCGGCATCGAACGCGCGCTGGCAGGCATATTCCTCCCAGCGGTACTGGCTCCAGACACCGCCGCGACCGCGATACGTGGGCACGCCGGATTCCGCACTCAGGCCCGCGCCGGTGAAGAACACGACGCGGGCGTGGTCATCGAGTCGAATCGTCTCCAAGGGCTCTCCTCCACCGGTTCAGGTGTCGTACGTGCCGGTCTGGGGCCGGCATCGTCAGCGCTTATACTCCCGCGCCCGCCCTGATTTGTCTGTAGGTCATGAACGCTGACGTCGATTTTCGCGCCCTGGGCCGCCGCACGCTCGAGATCGAGCGCGACGCGGTGTCGGCACTGATCGCGCGCATCGACGACGGATTCTCCCGGGCCTGCCGGATCATGCTCGCCTGCACCGGCCGCGTGGTCGTCACCGGCATGGGCAAGTCCGGGCATGTCGGCGGCAAGATCGCCGCCACCCTGGCCTCCACCGGCACCCCGGCGTTCTTCGTGCACCCGGGTGAGGCCAGTCACGGCGATCTCGGCATGATCACCCGCCAGGACGTGGTGCTGGCGATCAGCAATTCCGGCGAAACGCCCGAGGTGCTGACCCTGCTGCCCCTGTTCAAGCGCATGGGCGCGCCACTGATCGCGATGACCGGCAAGCCGGCTTCCACCCTGGCCACGGCAGCGACCGTGCACCTCGACGTGTCGGTGGACAAGGAAGCCTGCCCGCTGAACCTCGCGCCGACGGCCAGCACCACCGCGACCCTGGCGATGGGAGACGCGCTGGCAGTGGCTCTGCTGGAGGCGCGTGGCTTCACCCAGGAGGATTTCGCGCTGTCGCATCCGGGCGGAGCGCTGGGCCGTCGCCTGTTGCTCAGAATCCGCGACGTCATGCGCAGCGGCGAGCAGATGCCGACGGTGGCGCCGGGCACGCCGGTGACGGCGGCGCTGCTGGAGATGAGCCGCAAGGGCCTGGGCATGACCGCGGTGGTCGACGCGCAGGGCCAGGTGCTCGGCATCTATACCGATGGCGACCTGCGCCGCAGCCTGGACCAGGGTGTCGATGTGCGGGTGGCCTTGATCGATCCGCTCATGACCCGCGGCGGCCGCCGCATCGGCCCCGACCGTCTCGCCGCCGAGGCGGTGCAGATGATGGAACAGCATCGGGTGCTTGCACTGCTGGTGACCGACGACCGGGGCGTGCTGCAGGGCGTGGTGCACATGAACGATCTGCTGCGCGCGGGGGTGGTCTGATGTCGGAATGGGGCGGGCTGCGCGAACGCGGCGTGAGGCGAGGGTCATGAGTGCGCAACTCGATACGGCCGAAATTCAGCGCCGGGCAGCCAGGATTCGCTGCCTGTTCCTGGATATCGATGGCGTCATGACCGATTGCAAGCTGTACCTGACCCCCGACGGCGAGGAGCTCAAGGCAGTCAACGTGCGCGACGGCTGGGGGATGAAGGCGCTGATGCGCCACGGCATCGAGGTGGCAGTGATTTCCGGCCGCCCGTCGGCGGCGATGCAGAAGCGCCTGGAATGGTTGGGTCTGCGCTTCATCGTGCTGGACACCGAGACCAAGCTGCCGGCTTATGAGCGCATCCGCGATGCGCTCGGCCTCAACGACGAGCAGTGCGCGATGATGGGTGACGACGTGCCCGACCTGCCGCTGCTGCGTCGGGTGGGTCTGGCGATGGCCCCCGCCGACGCCCATGAGCGCGCGCTCGCAGCGGCACATCTGGTGACCCGTTACGGCGGCGGCGATGGCGCCATCCGCGAGGCAGCGGACCTGATCCTGGCCGCGCAGGGCCAAGCATGAATCGCGCCTATTACGTCCTGCTTGCGCTGGGCCTGGGCCTGATCGTCGCCGCCTTGCTGCGGGAGCCTGCCACGCAGCAGTCGCCGACCCTGGCCGCGGCCGAGAAGCCGCGCTACGAAGTGCGCGGCGCGCAGTGGCGCAGCTTCGACAGCGAGGGGGAGCTGCGCTTGCGGGGTAGCGCGGCGGCCATCGACTACTACGACGACGATTCGGCGCGCATGCGCGAGTTCGAGGTCAGCATCGCCGGCCGCGAAGGTACGCCGTGGCGGGCAACCGCCCCGGAAGGCTATGCCCCGGGTGGCGGCGATACGCGGCTGCAGCTGCGCGGAGGGGTCGAAGGACAGGGCGCCTGGCCCGACGGGGTGCCCCTGCAGTTCCGCACGCCCGAGCTGTGGATCGATGCGCAGCAGGAGACCCTGGCCACCGAGGCTGAGGTGGAAGTGCTCGGTACCCTGCGTCAGGGGCGCAGCCGCGGCATGCGCGTGGCCGGGCGTGCCAATCAGGTCGATCTGCTCAATGACGTGGAGATTCGGTATGTCCCGCGCTGAACGGCTGGCCCGCGGACTGGGCCTGGGGCTGCTGGCCGCGTCGGGCGTGCTGGCCGGGCCGCTGGCGGCGCAGGACGGCAGCGTCGCCTCGCTGCGGCCGACCGGTCCGGTCACCATCGAGGCCGACCGCGCGGAGTGGCAGAAGGGCGGCGCCATGGTGTACTCCGGCAACGTGCGGCTGGACTCGGGCGAATTGAAGCTGCAAGGCACGCGCTTGCACCTGCGCCAGTTCGAGGATGGCCAGTTCGAAGCGCGGGTGGAGGGCTCGCCGGCGCTGCTCGATCATGCCGGACTGCCGCCCGAAGCGGGCGAACCGCGACGCCCGGTGTCGGCGCGGGCCCAGGAACTCACCTACGACACCCGCATCGAGATCGTGCAGATCACCGGCGACGCCTTGTTGACCCGCGGTAGCGACGAGATCCGCGGCCAGAGCATCCGTTACGACGTGGCCAACCGGCGCATCCAGGCCGACGGCGGTCATGGCGGCCAGGTCCGCATCGTGATCCAGCCGCCACCACGCCAGGATAACGACGACACCCCGGCGCCGGATGACGCGCCCGACGCGCCCGTGTCGTCACCATGAGCGGTTCTCTGCTTACCGCCAGCAGCTTGGTCAAGCGCTACCAGAAGCGCACCGTGGTGCGCGAGGTCAGCGTGCAGTTGCGGGCCGGCGAGATCGTCGGCCTGCTCGGTCCCAATGGCGCTGGCAAGACCACCTCGTTCTACATGATCGTGGGCCTGGTGCCGGCCGATGGCGGCAAGATCGAACTGGACGGTCGCGACGTCACCCGTCTGCCGATGCACGCGCGGGCGCGCCTGGGGCTGGGTTACTTGCCGCAGGAAGCGTCGATCTTCCGCAAGCTTACGGTGACTCAGAACGTCGACGCCATACTCGAATTGCGGCCGGACCTGAACGCGGCGGGGCGCAAGGATGAGCGCGAGCGCCTGCTCCACGACCTGCACATCGAGCACATTCGCGACGGCGTCGGCGAATCCCTGTCCGGTGGCGAGCGCCGGCGCGTGGAAATCGCCCGTTCGCTGGCCGCGAATCCGAGATTTATTCTTCTGGATGAACCCTTTGCCGGCGTGGATCCGATTGCGGTGGGCGATATCCAGACCATCGTTCATCACCTGCGCGACCGCGGCATCGGGGTGCTCATCACCGACCACAACGTGCGCGAGACGCTGGCCTTGTGCGAGCGCGCCTATATCCTGGCTGAGGGCCGGGTGATCGCCGAGGGCCAGCCGCAGGCCTTGCTGCAGGACGAAACTGTGCGCAAGGTTTACTTGGGTGAGCAATTCCGGCTGTAACAGCAACGCAGCCGGAAGTGTGGACGGCGGTGTTCACCCGCCGAATGGTCCAGCACACTGCGGGTTATTGAAGCAAGAGTCGTACCGGCGTATAGAATCGGGCCATGAGAACTCATTCGAAGCCCTGACCTCGCCCGATGAAGCAATCGCTGGCTTTGCGTCAAGGCCTGGGCCTGACCATGACTCCCGCGCTGCAGCAGGCCATTCGCCTGCTGCAGCTGTCCAGCCTGGACCTGCAGATGGAGATCCAGCAGGCGCTGGAGTCCAACCTGATGCTGGAGCAGGACCAGGACCCGCTGGAGCCTTCCACCGAGACCATGGAGGCGCCGGAGGCACCCGCCGCCGCCGACAGCGGCCTGCTCGAAGAGGTGCGGGTCGACGAGACGATCCCCGAGGACATGCCGGTCGATGCCGACTGGGGGGATGTGTTTGACGACCTGCCCAGCAGTACGTCGTCCTCGTCCTCCGACGACGACAGCCTGCACGATTTTCTGCAGGCCAACCTGCACACCGCCGCTAGCCTGTACGACCACCTGATGAGCCAGGCGCGGGTGGCGACGTTCAGCGAGGTCGAGGCGCTGGTCGCAGCGTTCCTGATCGACGCCATCAATTCCGACGGTTATCTGGAGGACTGGGAAGGTATCTGCGAACGCCTGGCGCAGGACCCCGGGGTGGCGCGGGCGCAGGTGGAAGCGGTGCTGTCGCGGGTGCAGGAATTCGACCCGCCCGGCGTGGCAGCGCGCGATCTGGCCGAATGTCTGACCTTGCAGGTCCGCCAGATGCCGCGCTCGCGCTGCGGTCGCTGGGCGGCGCTGGAGATCGTCGAGTGCGGGCTGATTCATGTCGCGCGCCAGGACGAGGCGGCGATCATGCGCATCACCGGCCTGACGCCGGAGGACATCCGCCAGGGTCTGGATCTGATCCGCACCCTGCAGCCGCATCCCGGCCGGCCGTTCCAGGCGCACGAATCCGACTACCTGATGCCGGACGTCATCGTGACCAAGAAGAACGGTCGCTGGAAAGTGGCACTCAATCCCGAGCACGCACCCAAGTTGCGCATCAACGGCCGCTACCAGGGCTTCATCAAGCGCGCCGACCAGTCCAAGGACCAACTCCAGCTCAAGCAGCATCTGCAGGAGGCGCGCTATTTCATCAATAGCCTGGAGTCCCGGAACGAAACCATTCTGCGTGTGTCGCAGTGCATAGTTGAAGAACAGCGCGCGTTTCTGGAATATGGGGAGGAGGCCATGCGGCCACTGGTCCTTAGGGACGTCGCACAGACATTGGGGATTCACGAATCGACCGTGTCGCGAGCCACTGCGAACAAGTACATGCTGACCCCGCGGGGTCTGTACGAGCTCAAGTACTTCTTCTCCAGCCACGTCGCCACCACCCAGGGCGGCGTCGCCTCCGCCACCGCCATCCAGGCCATGATCAAGCGCATGATCGGCGCCGAGGACCCGGCGCGGCCGTTGTCGGACTCGACCCTGGCAGAACTCTTGCTGAAAGAAGGCATCCAGGTGGCGCGCCGCACCGTGGCCAAGTATCGCGAGGCGCTGCACATCCCCCCCTCACACGAACGCAAGGCGGTGGCCTGAGCGCTCTCTGCGAATGGCTGTACCGGTTTTTCCCGGGACCTGCCAAGGTCCCATGACAGGAGGTAGTAAGCGATGAATCTGAACATCTCCGGGCATCACCTCGATCTGACGCCGCCGCTGCGCGAGTACGTGACGTCGAAGATCAAGCGGATCGAGCGTCACTTCGATCACCTGATCAATGCGGACGTCATCCTGTCGGTGGAAAAGCTGCGCCACAAGGCCGAGGCCACGGTGCATGCCAGCGGTGCCGACCTCCACGCCGAGGCGGTGGTCGAAGACGACATGTACGCGGCCATCGATGCGCTGATCGACAAGCTCGATCGCCAGACCCGCCGGCACAAGGACAAGCTGCGCAGCCATCATGTGAAGCAGCCGGTCAAGCGCACGCTGCAGTAACCCGCAGCGGTCCTCGAAAACCCCGTCACCCTGGTGGCGGGGTTTTTTGTTGGCAAACACTCCATAATTCGGCAGCCGATCATCCGGAGCGATCACCGATGAAGTTGACCGAGATTCTCAGTGCCGAAAGAGTCGTCAGCGGCACGACCGTCACCAGCAAGAAGAAGGCGCTCGAAGAACTGTCCAACCTGCTGGCCAGCGGTGCCGCCGATCTCGGTAGTCACGAGGTGTTCAGCAGCCTGACCGGGCGCGAAAAGCTCGGTAGCACAGGTCTGGGGCATGGGGTGGCGATTCCCCACGGCCGGGTCGCCGGCATCGAGCGCAGCGTGGGCGCGTTCATGCGGCTCAAGCACCCGGTGGAATACGACTCCCACGACGGCAATCCGGTGGACCTGATCTTCGGCCTGCTGGTGCCGCAAAGCGCCAACGACCAGCACCTCAAGCATCTGGCGGCGGTGGCCGAGATGTTCTCCGACGACGATTTCTGCGCCAAGCTGCGCGCTGGCGGCGACAACGCCGCGCTGTACGCGCTGTTGTCCGGATACGTGCCGGCGGGCCGCTGAGGCGCTCCGGGGGATGCCCGCGGCCGCGCGGCCACCGGTGACCGACATCCCCGCCGAACGCGTGACCCTGCACGGAGTGCTGATCGAGATCTTCGGCCTGGGCGTACTGCTGGCTGGGCGCAGCGGTGTCGGCAAGAGCGAGCTGGCGCTGGAAATGCTCGCGCGCGGCCACCGTCTGGTCGCCGACGATGCCGCCGAGTTCGAACTCGCCGGAGACGGTCGAGTGGTGGGTCGCTGCCCGCCGCTGCTCTACGGTTTTCTGGAGGTGCGGGGTCTGGGCGTGCTGCACGTGGGGCGGATGTTTGGCGAACCAGCGCTGCGCGCCTCCAAGACGCTGGACCTGATCCTGCGTCTGCACGCCGTCGGCGACTACGCCGACCCGCCGGACCGCCTGCACGGCCGGCGTCGCGACACCCTCGTGTGCGGCAAACCGATTCCCGAAATTTCGCTGCCGGTGCGCCCCGGGCAAAGCCTGGCCACGCTGGCGGAAGCCGCCTGTCGCGACCAGACGCTCAAGCGCGACGGGTACGATGCCGCCGACGATTTCGTCGCGCGCCAGATGCGTTCCATCCAGGGCCGAACATGAAGCTGGTCATCGTCAGCGGTCTGTCCGGTGCCGGCAAGACCGTTGCGCTCAAACAATACGAAGATCTCGGCTACGTCTGCATCGACAACATCCCGCTGGCGCTGACCGGCCCGATGATCGCGCGCCTACTCGCGCGCACCGACGCGGCGCGCTACGAGCGTCTGGCGATCGGTGTGGACGCGCGCGAACTGCCGCAGGAGATCCGTCGCTTTCCGCAGCACCTGGCGCGCCTGCGCAAGCGCGGCGTGGACGTGCGGGTGATCTTTCTCACCGCATCGGACGAGGTAATCCTGCGCCGCTATGGCGACACCCGGCGGCCGCATCCGCTGGTGGACGATCACACCTCGCTGGTTGAGGCGATCCAGCTCGAGCGCGCGTTGCTGGCGCCGATCGCCGATCTTGCCGACGAGCCGCTGGATACCACCACGATGAATCTGCACGAGCTGCGCGAGGCCATCCTGGAGCGCCTGCCGGAGGCGGCGCGCGGCAAGCTTGCCCTGTTGTTCCTGTCGTTCGGCTTCAAGAACGGCGTGCCCAGTGGCTGCGACTACCTGTTCGATGTGCGCTGCCTGCCCAATCCGCACTGGAGTCCGGGCCTGCGCGAGCTGTCGGGCCGCGACGAACCGGTCATGCGCTGGCTGGAAACGCGCGAACCGGTGCAACGCATGCGCGCCGACATCGTGGCGTTTCTCGACCCCTGGCTGCCGGCATTCCGCGCGCAGGATCGGGCCTATGTCACCATCGGTGTCGGATGTACCGGCGGGCAGCACCGCAGTGTCTATCTGGTGGAGCGGCTGGCCGAGCATTTTCGCCGGCACTTCGACCCGGTTATCGTCAAACACAAAGAACTGACATGAGGCCGCTATCGCTTTCCATCTGCCGGTTTGCGCTGAGCATGTGCTGCCGGTGCCCGGTCTGCCGGGTTGGCGATCCCCGTGCGGCAATGGGAAACCGGCGGTCATGAGTGTCGGCGTTCTGCTGGTCACCCACGGCAAGCTCGGGCATTTCCTGCTCGATTGCATGCGCGACATGATCGGGCCACTGCCGCTGGCCGCCGATGTCCTGGAGGTGCGCCGGGTGCAGAACCACGACGTGCTGATCAACCAGGGCAGCAAGATGATCGAACGGCTGGACAGCGGCGACGGCGTGTTGCTGCTGACCGATGCCTTCGGCTCCACGCCGAGCAACATCGCCAACAAGCTGGCCGTGGTGCATGGCACGCCAGTGGTGTCGGGGGTCAATCTGCCGATGCTCATCCGCGTGTTCAACTACCCGCAAGCGAACTCCGACGAGATCGCTGCCCTTGCGGTAGAAGGCGGTCAGCGCGGCATTATCCGGTGTCCGCGGTGAGGCCGGCCTGGGCTATCGGCACACGGCGGCGTCGGTCGCCGACGCCAGCGGTCTGCACCGGTCGCTCGTCAGCGACGTGCATCGCCCGATGTCCGAGGCCCAAGGTCTAACGCACAACGTCGGAACCGCCCATGGAACTTACCGTCGACATCGTCAACCGTCTGGGCCTGCACGCCCGCGCCGCGGCCAAGCTGGTCACCCTGGCCGGCAAGTTCCAGGCCGACGTGCGCGTGCGCAAGGACGGCCGCGAGGTAAGCGGGAAGTCCATCATGGGCGTGATGATGCTGGCCGCCGCGCAAGGCAGCCAGATCACCTTGGTGGCAGAAGGCGACGACGCCGCGCAAGCTCTGGAGGAACTGGCCGAACTGGTCGCCGAGCGGTTCGGGGAGGAAGCGTGAGGTTGCGGGCGTCAGGCGTGAGGATATTTGCTGCGCAGGCTTCAGGCGTCGGCGAACGTCTGCGGCCCGACGCCTGAAGCCTGCCATGTCCCTCTGGCTCGCCGGCATCGGGGTTTCTCGCGGGATCGCCATCGGGCGCGTGCAGAAGCTGCACGGCGGCGATCCGGAAGTGGTGGAGTATGCGGTTGCGCCGGAGGCAATCGACGAAGAGGTCGAACGCTTCGAGCAGGCGCAGAGGCTGGCCCTGATCGAGCTGCGCGAGATCCGGGATCGCATTCCGGTCGGCACTCCGGGCGATATCGCCGCGTTCATCGATACCCATCTGCTGATGATGGACGACCGCTCGCTGACCGATGCCACCGTCGCCAACATCCGCAGTCGGGGCTGCAACGCCGAGGCGGCGCTGCGGCGCTCGCGCGATGCACTGATCGCGGTGTTCGAGCAGATGGAAGATCCTTACCTGCGTACACGCCAGAACGATATCGAGCACGTGGTGAGCCGCGTGCTGCGAGTGCTGACCAAGGCCGAACGCAAGCTGCCGGGGCAGGACCTGCCGCTGAGCGAGCCCGCGGTGATCGTCGCCGACGACATCACGCCGGCCGATATCATTCTGTTGTCGCAGCAGGCGGTACAGGCCTTTGTCACCGAGTACGGCGGGCCTTTGTCGCACACCGCCATCCTGGCCCGCAGCCTGGGGATTCCGGCGGTGGTGGGCCTGCACAACGCCCGCAAGCTGCTGCGCGAAGGCGAGCAGATCATCGTCGACGGCGAGAACGGTCACGTGCTGGCCGATCCGGACGACAAGGCACAGGCGCATTACCGTCAGCGTCGGTTGCAGCAGGCACAGGATCGGCAGTTGCTGCAGTTGTTGCGCGACAAGCCGGCGGTATCGCGTGACGGGGTGTCGGTGCGCCTGCAGGCCAATATCGAACTGCCCGAAGACGGTCAGGACGCCGAGTCCAACGGCGCCGCCGGAGTGGGCCTGTATCGCACCGAGTTCCTCTACATGAATCGCAAGGACCTGCCCACCGAGGACGAGCAATACGCGGCCTATGCGCGCGTGGTGTCGGCGGTCAGAGGGCCCATCACCATCCGCACCCTGGATCTGGGCGCGGACAAGCAGGTGGACTCGGGGCAGCGCCAAGGTCCCACGCCGAACAACCCGGCACTGGGTCTGCGAGCGATTCGCCTGTGCCTGAAGGAACCGGAGTTGTTCCGCCTGCAGGTGCGTGCATTGCTGCGCGCCTCGGCGCACGGACAGGTGCGCATCATGCTGCCGATGATTTCGTCGCTCAGCGAGCTGCGGCAGGCCAAGCTGCTGATCGCGGCCGGTCGCGAGGAGCTGGAGCGCGAAGGCTTTGCTGTGGCGCCGCACATTCCGGTGGGCATCATGATCGAAGTGCCGGCCGCCGCGATCGCCGCGGCGCTGCTGGCGCGCGAAGTGGACTTCTTCTCCATCGGCACCAACGATCTGATCCAGTACACCCTGGCCATCGACCGTGTGGACGACGAGGTGAACTATCTGTACGACCCGCTGCACCCTGCGGTGCTGCGCCTGATCCACATGACCATCGATGCCGGCAATCGCGCCGGCATCGAAGTGGGCATGTGCGGCGAGATGGCCGGCGACGTGCGCTATACGCGACTGCTGCTGGGCATGGGCCTGACCGAGTTCTCCATGCATCCGGCCAACGTGCTGGAGGTCAAGCGCGCGGTGCGCGAGTCGACCGTGAACGATCTGCGCGCGCAGGTCGAGCAGCTGCTCCAGGCCACCGATCTCGACACCTTCGAGCGCCTGTTGCCGGCGCTGAACGCACCCTAGCCGGAATACCCCGCCATGCTCGAGTACGCCGTGTTTGCGGTGCTGCTGGCGACGCTGGGCCTGTTCGTATGGGATCGCTTCCGTTACGACGCCGTCGCGCTGGCCGCACTGCTGGCGCTGGTGCTGCTGGGGGCGGTGCCCCCGGGCGAAGCCTTCAACGGCTTTGCCCATCCTGCAGTGGTCACGGTGGCCGCGGTGTTGGTGATCAGTCGCGGCCTGGCCAATGCCGGCGTGGTGGATCTGATCGCCAGCCGACTGTCCGGCGTCGGCAAGCCGGTGTGGATTCAGGTCGCGTCGCTGGGCGCGGTGGTGGCGTTGTTGTCCGCGTTCATGAACAACGTCGGTGCGCTGGCGCTGCTGATGCCGGTGGCCATGCGCATGGCGCGCGAACGCCAAACTTCGCCTTCGAACGTGTTGATGCCCCTGGCCTTCGCATCCCTGCTCGGCGGGCTGATCACGCTGATCGGCACGCCGCCCAATCTCATCGTGTCGTCCTTTCGTGCGCGCGAAGGGGCCGAACCGTTCTCGATGTTCGACTTTGCTCCGGTGGGCCTGATCCTGACCGTGGCAGGCGTGGTTCTGGTGGCGCTGCTGGCGCGGCGGCTGATACCGCAGGGACAGGGCGACGGCGGCGGCAAGGCATTGGCCATTCAGGATTACCTGACCGAGCTGCGCCTGCCCGAAGACAATCGCTGGGTCGGCAAGGCGCTCGGCTCACTGGCACACGAGCTGGGCGAGGACGTGCGGGTGGCCGGCTTGGTGCGCGGCGAGCGGCGGGTGCCGGGACATTCTCGCTACGAGCGCCTGGAGTCCGGCGATATGGTGATCGTCGAGGCGGACGCCGAAGACCTCAAGAATGTGGTGGAGAAGCACGGCTTCGAGCTGGCCGGGCGCGGCGATCCGACCCGCGACCTGCTGGAATCCGGCGACCTCAATCTTGCCGAAGCGGTGGTGCAGTCGGGTTCGCGCATGGCCGGCCAGTCGGCGCGTTCGCTGGGCCTGCGGATCTGGCACGGCCTGAATTTGCTGGCGGTGTCGCGCCAGGGTCAGCGGCTGCATGCGCGGCTGGGCAATCTGCGGCTGGAACCGGGCGACGTGGTGCTGCTGGAAGGCGACCGCGAAACCCTGCCGACGGCCCTGCAGAACCTGGGTTGTCTGCCGCTGGCGGATCGCGAACTCAAGATCGGCTCGCCTTCCCGGCTCGGGCTCGCGCTGGGCTTGTTCGTTGCGGCGCTGGCGGCGGCGGCGACCGACCTGCTGCCGGCGCAGGTATCGCTGAGCGCAGCAGCGCTGACCATGGCCGCGACCGGCATGGTGTCCGCGCGCGAGGCCTACCAGAGCATCGAGTGGCCCATCGTGGTGTTGCTGGCGGCGATGATCCCGGTGGGCATGGCGCTGGAAACCAGCGGCGGCGCGGCGTCGGTCGCCGGTGCGATGTCGACGGCGCTGAGCGACCTGCCGCCGGAGCTGGCGGTCGGTGCGCTGATCGTGGTGACCATGTTGCTGTCCAACGTGGTCAACAACGCCGCGGCAGCGGTGCTGATGTGTCCGATCGCGCTGGGCCTGGGCAGGAGTCTGGAGGTGCAGTCCGATCCGTTGCTGATGGCGGTGGCGGTCGGTGCATCCTGCGCCTTCCTGACCCCCATCGGCCACCAGTCGAACACCCTGGTGTTGGGCCCCGGTGGTTATCGCTTTCGCGATTATTGGCCGCTGGGTCTGCCGCTGAGCCTGATGCTGGCGGTGCTGGCGTCGCTGACCATTCCGATGTTCTGGGCGCTGTAGGAGTGGGTGCCTCCCTCAGGCCTCCGTCTTGCGTACGGCGTACTGCTGCGGATGACACTCCAGCCGACGCAGCTTGTCGGCGAACAGGCGCGCAAACGCATCGATTGCGGGGCGAGGACGCGTGAGCGGGTTGTCCCCAAGCGGCGGTTTCATGCGCCATTGATAGTCGTCGAAGATCATCACGCCGCCGACCCGCAGCAGCCGGAAGGCGAGTACGGCGTCGGTCAACACATCCGGGGCCTGGTGCGATCCGTCGACATAGATGAGATCGAACGGCGGCTCGGCGAACTCGACGATGAGCTGCGCCAGAGCAGCGGCCGAATGGCAACGGATCTTGCGCAACCTGACCGGATGAGGTGCCTGTTCCACGGCAATGGCCAGATTGCGGTCAAAGCGCGATTCGACCTCCGACATCGTCCATCTGCCGTGCTCGATCCCGCCGCCCCAGGTATCGACGCAGAAAAGCTGCAGCGGATGCTTGGCGGCGAAGCGGTCCACGATGTAACAGGAGGACCGACCTTCCCAGGAGCCGATCTCCAGCACATTGCCGGGCGGATTCGGATCGAGTAGCCGCGCCCATGCGCCGGCCTTGTTGGTGAACCAGTCGACGGTGAACTCGTAGTTCGCCACCGGAGATTCAGGCCTCCCAGCCGAACGGCGTGCGCTGCGCCGCCTCGGTTTCGATCAGGTTGGCGTAGCGTTTTTCGATCTCGTTGCGCTTGACCTTCATCGTCGGCGTCATGATGCCGTTGTCGATGCTCCAGGACTCCTTCACCACCACGATCTTGGCGATCTGCTCGTGCGCTTCCAGGCGTTCGTTGACGATCTTCATGTCCGCCAGCAAGGCCTTCTCCAGGTCCTCGCGCGACTTCGATTCAACGACCCCCGGCAGCAGCGAAACCAGCATCAGCGGCTGGGTCAGGCCGCTGCCGACCAGACAGAGCTGATCGATGTCGGTGTTGCGCGTGAGTGCGCCCTCGATGGGTGCGGGCGACACGTACTTGCCCTTGAGCGTCTTGAAGATGTCCTTGACGCGACCTGTGATGTAGACGTAACCGTCGTCGTCCACGCGGCCCTTGTCGCCGGTGCGCAGGTAACCGTCATCGGTGAAGGTTTCCCTGGTTTTCTCCGGCTCCTTGTAGTAGCCCGCCATGACCCCGGGGTGCTTGAACAGGATCTCGCCTTCGGGCGACAGCTTGAAGCCGGAGTCCGGCAGTGCCTTGCCCACCGAGCCCGGCCGGTTCTGGTGCGGCAGGCAGGCGGTGGCGTAGATGCTGTTTTCGGTCATGCCATAGCCCTGCAGGATGTCGATGCGCAGGTATTTCTTGAACCAGTCCATCAGCGGCAGCGGCAGCGGTGCCGCGCCCGAGAAGATATAGCGCGCGTTGTGCAGGCCCAGGCCCTGCAGGATCTTCTTGCGCACGATGCCGCCCAGAATCGGGATGCGCGTGAGCCGGGCCAGTTTTTCCTGCGGCATCTTCTTGAGTACGCCGGCCTGGAAGCGGCCGTACACCAGCGGCACGCCGTAGAAGCGGGTGGGGGCGACCTGCGGCAACTGTTGCGCGAGCTTGTCCAGATGCTCCAGAAAGTGCACCTCGGCGCCCAGGTACATCGACAGCCCCAGCACGGCGCCGCGCTCGAAGGCATGCGCCAGCGGCAGGTAGGAAAAGAAGCGCTCGTTACCCTGCGCCGGCATCACCTTGAGGGACTGGCTGGCGGAGAACATCAGATTGCCCCAGGTGATCATCACGCCCTTGGGGTTGCCGGTGGTGCCGGAGGTGTAGATCAGCGTGGCCAGATCTTCCGGCTCCGGACGCTCGTAGCCCGCGAACGGTGCGTTCTGTGCGATCAGTGCATCCCATTGCCGATCCGCGGCCGGAGCTTCGCGGTATGGAAAGCCTACGGTGGGGATGCCCTTGGGCACCGCGCCCATGAATTCGTCCGCATCCATCATCGGACCCAGGAACAGCAGCTTGGCCTCGCTATGTTCCAGGATGAAGGTCACCGCCTCGGGCGCCTGCTTGGGGTACAGCCCGATGCTGACCAGGCCCGCCAGTCCACAGGCCAGGTCGGCCAGAAACCAGTGCGCAGTGTTGCGTCCGGAGATGGCCACCCGGTCGCCGCGCTTGAGGCCCATCGCCAACAGCGCGCCGGCCATGGCACTGGCCTCGCGCTCGGCCTGTTTCCAGGTCCAGGTACGCGTCTTGCCGTCGTTGGGCTGTACCAGCCAGGTCTGGTCGGCGCGCTCGCGCGACCATCGAAGGGCCATCTCCACCGGTGTTTTCATCTCGCTCACGGCGACGCTCCTGTGTCGGGCGGCCACGCCGCCTCGATCGGTTATTGATTTGCTCGGCGCGGCCGAGTTTAGCGACGCCGGCGTGGACCTACGCTGGCCGCATCGACACAATCGTGCGCCTTGCTGCCCCTTGTGGAGTGTCGAGCTTGAAATCCGCCGCCCTTTTCCTGCCACCCGCGCTGCTGATGTTGTATCTCCTGGCGTGGCCGGTCGATATCGCGCCGGTGGCGTGGACGCCGGGCATTGCGCCGTCGCTGGAGCAAGGGACATTTGCCCGCAACGATCGCCTGCGCGCGGTGCAGCGGATAGCCGACGGCGCCGTCGCCGGTCCGGAGGCGATCGCTTTCGATTCCGCGGGTCGCCTCTACACCGGCGTGGAAGACGGCAGCATCCTGCGCATCGATCCGCGCGACGGACGCTGCGCCGTGGTCGGCAACACCCAGGGTCGGCCGCTGGGCCTGGTGGCGGGTGCGGACGGCTATCTGCACATCGCCGACGCGCGCAAGGGTCTGCTCGGCATGAGCGCGGACGGCCAGGTCGACGTCCTCGCCGAAGACGCCGACGGCATCGCGCTCGGCTTTGCCGACGATCTTGCGGCGGACCCGGGCGGATACGTCTACTTTTCCGACGCGTCGTGGAAATTCGGCTACGGCGAGCATCTGCGGGACGTTCTGGAACACGGCGGGCGTGGCCGTCTGCTCCGCTACGACCCCGAACTTGGCGAGGCCGTGACCTTGCTCGCCGGCTTGCAGTTCGCCAACGGCGTGGCCTTGGGCCCGGACGCGCAATACGTGCTGGTCGCGGAATCCGGCGCGTACCGCGTCACGCGCTACTGGCTCAAGGGCGAGCAGGCCGGCACGTCCGAGGTATTCATCGACAATCTGCCGGGCCTGCCCGACAACCTGACGTTCAACGGGCGCGATCGCTTCTGGGTCGCGCTTTACGCGCCGCGCAACGCATTGCTGGATACCTTGGCGCCGCACCCTTTCTGGCGCACGGTGGTCGCGCGCCTGCCCGCGTTCCTGATGCCCGCGCCCGACCATCACGCGATGCTGCTCGGCGTCGACCTGCAGGGCGAAGTGGCGGAGCAGTACCAGTTCGCCGACGGCGACGCCTACGCGCCCATCACCAGCGTGCGCGAACACGGCGATCACCTTTATCTGGGCAGCCTGGATCAGACCGCGATCGGGCGCGTGTCGCTGTCCACTTTGCGCGGTGGCAGCACCCTTGCCGAGCCGCCGGCGCCGTTGCCGTCGGATTGCGAGGGCTGAGGCTCAAGCGTGCTCGGCAGATCGGCCTGATGGCAGGCGCGACCCGCCTTACGCCAAAGCAAAGAAAGCGCGCGCGTTTCTCGCGGTCTGGCTGGCCACGAGGTCCGCGCTCTCACCGCGCGCGTCGGCGATCTTGGCCACGACCCAGGGCAGGAAGCGCGGCTCGTTGCGACGGCCGTCGACCGGCCGCAGCGCGCGCGGCAGGTTGCGCGGCAGCAGGTAGGGGGCGTCGGTTTCCACCAGCAGGCGCGCTGCAGGAATGTCTCGCACCACCTCCAGCAAGTGCGTGCCGCGGCGTTCGTCGCAGATCCAGCCGGTGATGCCGATGTGGCAGTCCAGCGCCAGATAATCCTGTGCGGCCTCGGCGGTGTCGGTGAAGCAGTGCACGCACACCGCGCTCAGCGCGGAGCGGAACTCCCGCAGGACCGCGACGAAATCCGTATGCGCATCGCGCTGGTGCAGGAACACTGGCTTGCGCAATGCCACCGCCAACTCCAGCTGCGCGACGAAAGCTGTGCGCTGTGCCCGGCGCGGTGCCAGGTCACGAAAGTAATCCAGGCCGCATTCGCCCAGCGACACCACTTGCTCGTGTGCGCCGAGCTCACCCAGGTTAGCGGCGCAAGTCGGGCTCCACTCGGCGGCGTGATGCGGGTGCAGGCCGGCAGTGGCATACAGACGGCCGGGATGCGCCTGCGCCAGCAGCAGGGCGCGACGCGAACTGGCCATGCAACTGCCGGTGACGACGATGGCCTGCACGCCGGCGTCCCAGGCCTGCGTCAGCACGTGGTCGAGATCGTGCGCGAAGGTCTCGTGGGCGAGGTTGGCTCCAATATCAATCAATGCCGCCAACCTCCGGGGGCGGGGCCCCAGCCCCGCCCGCTAACCGGGCGTCGACTGCCACCGGCAGTCGTCGAAACCCCCGGCTCGCTGGCTCCAATATCAATCAATGCCGCCAACCTCCGGGGTGGGGCCCCAGCCCCACCCGCTCGCCGGGCGTCGACTGCCACTGGCAGTCGACGGAAACGCCGGCTCAGGGGAGCCGGTGTCGATCACGGCAGGCCCGCGTCGCGGTTCGTCGCGATGCATTCGTGGCGTAGCAGCACGCGCTGTTCGGCGACGGCGGACTGCGGTTGGGCCGATGGCGACAGCACCTGCACCACGCGCAGACGGACCAGTTGATCGGCGTGGCGACGGCACAGACGCTGCGCCAAGGCGAGCCGCGGGCCGGTCTGGCGACTGTCGGCCAGACGCTGTGCGTACAGACGGCCGCGCAAGCCGGGCGCCAGCGCGATCTGATGCGGACCGTAGTTGGGGGCGCTGCCTTCGGGGTCGCGGCGCAGCGACGGCGCGTCGATCAGACGCCCGTCGGCCTGCTCGCCCACCACCGCCAGCCAGCGCGAATCGCCATCCGGTGTGCGGCCGGCATCCAGCCAGCGATGCTGCAATGCCAGCGGCGCCAGCACTGCAACCAGGGCGCCGGCCGGTTCGCTGCCAGGGTCGCGCAGGGTGCTCGCCTGGGCCGCCAGACTGGCGGCGCCGATCACGATCAGGATTGCCGCCAGCCAGCGCGATCGCACCGGCTCCACCGGCACCGGCGTTGAAGTCACCGTCGCGCCGCCTTGCGGCAGCCAGGCGTCCAGGCGCCGCGCCGCCCAGGCGCCGGCTCGCAGCGGACGCAGCGGCCAGGTCAGTGGCGACATCTGCAGCAGCAGTTGCAACGCCTGCACATCCAGGTGCGCGCGGTCGTCGTGATCGATCAGTACCAGGTGATGCCCACCCTGGATCAGTCTGAGCACGCGCGCGCTGCTGTCGGCTGCGAGCACGGGGATCGCGCGCAAGGCCAGCATCTCCTGCAGATACTGGAGCCGGCGCTCCACAGGCCCAGCAGGCGTCTCCACGTACAGACGCCACTGCCGCCGCTCGGTACGCCGGTTGAGCAGCTGCCAGCTGCCAGGCTCCAGCAGGACCAAGCTGGCCGCTGCCGCGAGCCAGGGCAGGGCGCCGTAGTCGCCCCAGGCCGCGACGGCCAAGGCGCCGGCCATGTAGAGCACCAGCGCAACGCGGCGTGGCCAGCCGCGCAGACCGGGCAGGGCCGCCAGCAGCAGGATCGCCACGGCGATGGCCAGCACCAAGGCGGTCGTGGTGGCGCCGGCGCCAGGCTGGAGCCAGGCGCGCAGAGCGTAAAGCAACGGTAGCGCCAGCACGTGCAGGCCGAGTATCGCGGCGGCAACCGAGCGGTGAACCGGTTCCGCTTCCGGGGCATCGACCGGCGCCGGTCCGTCCAGACTCCAGCGGCGCCCCCAGGGCAACAGCAGGCCCCAGGACAGCAGCGCCAGCAGGTAAGCCTCTGCCGGCGTCACCGCCAGCGGGTTGCGGGCGGCCGCCGACACCAGCAGCAACCAGCTCAGCAGCGCGGCGCCTCGGGTATGGCGGCCGAACATCAGAAATGCCGCTGCCAGCGCCTGCAGCAGCAGCAGCAGACTGGCGAACGGCACACTGCCGTTGATCAGGTATAGCGACCACTGCGCCGGTTCCAGCAGGTCCAGCAGGTGGCGGCGCGGGAGCAGGCCGATATCGGCGTACAGCAGACCGGCGCCAGCCAGGCGCGACAAGGCGTCGATCAGCAGGAACAGGCCGACGCTGGCGCGCAGGACCGCGAGGCTGCGCAGATCCAGGGCCGGCAGGGCGGTACTGGCAAAGGACATCGAAGACATTTGAGGGAGCGTCACGGCGCGCAAGGCTGTCTGCTTCCGCGGCAAACGGCAAGCGGGGTCATATTCGTCAGCCCGCATTTCTCGCAGGGGGACCGAGCGATGGCCGTACGTCGAGGATGTCAGCGGCGCCGGGCTGGAACGAAACCGATGGTGCGCCGACGACACGGTGACTGCGCAGCCGTGGGGGTGCGAGCCGGCGCTGCAGTCCCGCCCGCACCCACGCTCGCTGAGCTCGCGGCACCGTGGCGGAACTGCCCATCGGTTGAGTGAAGCCCAAGCCGGTGGCACCGCAGACAGGCCAGCGCCGATCAGCCTTCGATCCGTTCGACACTCTTCATCGCCTTCCGAATGAAAACTTCCACAAAACCGGCAACGACCACCGGGATCGAAGGCGACCCTGTGAGAAATGCGGGCTAGACTTGCAGGCTAGACGAGACGAGTGCCGGGAGAGTTGCGTGCGGTTTGGATGGATGCTGCTGCTGTGGTCGATCGCCTGGACCGCGCTGGGCCAGGAGCCCGCCCCGACCACGCGCTACATCAGCGATGAAACTGCCGTGACCTTGCGCCAGGACAAGGGCATGGCGGCCGAAGTGGTAGCGCTGATCAAATCCGGCGCGCGCGTGGAACTGATCGAAAGTGACGAGGCCAGCGGCTATTCGCGCGTGCGTGTCGGCCCCGGCCGGGAGGGCTGGGTACTGACACGCTACCTCACCGACCAGCCCGCCGCGCGCGAGAAACTGGCCGCGGTCTCCGCCAGCCTGGCCGACCAGCAGGCACGGGTGCGCCAACTTGAACTGGAAGTCCAGCGCCTGCGAACGGCGGCGAACGCGTCCACCGTTGGAGTCGGTGCTGCGCCGCGGCCGGCTGCAGCGACACCCGCGCCGACCGCTGACGACGACGGCTACACCTGGAGCGAGTTCTTCACCGGGGCGGCCTTGTTCCTGGTCGGCCTGCTCATGGGTCTGATCGCCTCGCAAGTGCTGGCGCAGGGGCGCCGTCGCCGCCGCTGGACACCGGACCTGTGAGCGACGAACTGGCACTGCCGGGCGCGGGCGAGACCGCCTCGGGCCTGATTCCCGGCATGGCTGGCGCCATCGAGTGTCTGCTGGCGATGCCGCGCAACGTGCCGCGCGGCGTGGCGGTGGTGTGCCATCCGCATCCGCTGCACGGTGGTGCCATGAGCAACAAGGTGGTCTACACCCTGGCGTCCTGCGCGCTGAAGCAGGATCTGGCGGTAGCCCGCTTCAATTTTCGTGGCGTCGGCCGCAGCCAGGGCTCGCACGACCACACGCGCGGCGAAACCGTGGACTGTCTGACGGTGGTGCAGTGGATGCGCTCGCAAGTCCCCGGTGTGCCACTGCTGCTGGCGGGGTTTTCGTTCGGAGCTTACGTGGCACTCAAGGCGGCATCGCAGGCGGGTGCCGTCGCCCTGCTGAGCGTGGCGCCGCCGTTCGGCCGCTATCTGGAGCAAACGCAGAATCCTCCGCATCCAGGCTGTCCTTGGCGAATTCTGCATTCGCGCGACGACGACATCGTGGCCTACGAAGACACCGTGGCCGCCGCGGCGGAGTACGACCCGGCGCCGGAATGGGTGGTGGTGGACGGCGCCGGCCATCTGTTCCACGGCCGACTGCAGGACGTACAGGAAGCCGCGATGCCGTTTCTACGGCGGAGCTTTGCGGGCTGAGCAGTGGGACCAGTCGGTGCGCGCTGGGGTCTGCGCTGTAACAGCGATGCCCACGCCATGCCATTACACTGCGCCGCACCACAAAAAGACCCTGGAGCCTATCGCCATGTATTGCCATCTACGGAGAATCGCGACCGCCGCGGCGCTGTTCACGTGCCTGCCCGCGCATGCGCTGGATTTCGATTTCGATATCGTCGACGCGCCCAACCAGAACGATTTCCGCGAGGTGTCCAAGGACGTCGGCGCGCTGCTCAATGGCAAGGCGCTGACGCCGGCGGAGCCGGGTGGCATTACCGGCTTCGGCATTGGCGCGTTTGCCATCTACGTGCCCACCGACGACAGCGGCGCCTGGCAGCGCCTGACCGGCGAGGACATCGACGAGATCGGCCTGGTAGGCCTGATCGCGCAGAAAGGCCTGCCGTTCGGCGTCGATGTCGGCGCCAGTTACGCCACCGTGCCCGGCAGCGATGGCCGGCTGCTCGGTGCGGAGCTGCGCTACGCGCTGATCGACGGGGGGATCGCCACGCCCGCAGTGGGACTGCGCGGCAGCTTCACCTCGCTCAGCGGTCTGGACGACGTGGACTACGACTCCTACGGCCTGGATATTTCCGTATCCAAAGGCTTTGGTCCGCTGACTCCTTACGCTGGCGTCGGCTATGTCTGGGGTCAGCTGGAAGCCGATCCGCAGTTCGGCCTCGAAGACGAGGACGTGGAAGAGTCGCGCGTGTTCGTGGGCCTGCGCGTGTCGGCGCCGATCGGGATCACACCGGAATACGAGCGCGTCGGCGATCGCGACTCTTTCAACCTGCGCTTCGGCCTGGCGTTCTGAGCCCATTCAACCGGAGCGCACCATGCTCAAGCAATGGCTGTCGCGGCTGGCAGCACCCGACCCGCAGCCGCACCCGCCCCGGGAAGTCGCCATCGCCGTGCTGTTGCTCGAATGCGCACGCGCCGATTTCGAACGTCAGCCGGTGGAGCTGGCCGAGATCCGCCGCCTGCTCGGCGATGAGCTGGGTCTGCCTGCGGGGGAGCTGGACGAGCTGATTGCCGACGCCGAGCGCAGCGCGCGAGAGGCCGTATCGCTGCACGGCCCGGTGTCGCGGCTCAATCAGGACTTGTCGGCCGACGACAAACGCGCGCTCATGGCCTGGCTGTGGCGGGTGGCGCATGCCGACGGCCATGTCGACGCCCACGAGGAACACCTTTTGCGGCAGATTGCCGATCTGCTGTATGTCCCGCACGCCGATTTCATCCGCACCCGCCTGGCCGTCGGTCAAGGGCGCTAAGGCTTGATCGACAACGCCAGCCGCTGGTTCGAGTCCCTGCCGGTCAGGGGCAAGCTGGTGGTGACCGTGTCGGTGCAGCTGGTGGTGCTCACCCTGGGCTGCCTGAGTTTTCTGCTGGCGCAGCGCGAGCTGGCGCAGGCACGGGCCTGGACCAATCATACCCACCTGGTGATCGAACTGGCCGAAGCGCTGCGCGCCGAGGCCATTGCCCAGCAGACCGGCATACGCGGTTTCGTCCTCAGCGGCCGGCGCGCCTACCTGGAGCCCTACACCGAGGGTGTGCAGCAGTTCGAGACCCTGTCCTCGCAGCTCTACGGTCTGCTCGAAGACAACGCGCGACAACAGGGGCGATTGCGGCGCGTCGAGGATCTGATGCGTGCGTGGCAGGAGCAGGTGGCGACGCCGCGCCTGCAGGGCGCGGCCGCCATCGCCTCGGACATGGGGGCCGACGGCATCGACGTGGACAAGCGCCTGATCGATGCCATCAAGGAACTCTGTGCCGAGGTGATCGGGCAGGAACGCAGCTTCCTGGCCGAGCGCGAGGCCGAGCTGGTACGACGGGAAAAATTTGCGCTGGCACTGACGCTGGGGCTGTTGCTGGTGGGCTGGTTCACCGGTCTGCGAGCGGTGCGCACCCTGCATCGGGTGCTGGGGCAGCCGCTGTCGGAGCTGGCCGCATTGGCGCCGCGCCTGGCCGGCAAGGATCCGGTATCGGTCCCGTTCGGTCATCGCGGCGACGAGGTCGGGGTCATGTCGGCGGCGCTGGAACGGCTGCGTACGGCCAGCGTCGAGCAGGGCCGCCGCGAGTGGGTCGCCGAACAGTCGGCGCGCATCCTGTCCGCGTTGCAGGGCTGTTCGAGCGAATCGGAATTTTCCGAAACCCTGCTGGCACGCCTGTGCGGTGTACTCGACGCGGGCTACGGGCTGGCCTATCGCTGGAACGAGGACAGCGCCCTGCTCGAATGGATCGGTGCCTACGGCCTGCCCGACATGGCCGCCACGCAGAGACGATTCCGTCTGGGCGAAGGTCTGGTGGGGCAAACCATCGTCGAGCGTCGGGCCATCGAACTGACGCCGGTGCCGGAAGGCTATCTGCGCGTGGTGTCGGCGTTGGGGGCCTCCCTGCCGCATGCGCTGGCGTTGTTTCCGCTCACCGCGCGCGGCCAGGCCGTGGCGGTGATCGAACTCGGTCTGCTGCGTGACCTGCGTCCGCAGGACCGGGCGCTGGTGGACGAGGTGCTGGTGACCACCGGTCTGGCCTGGTACTCGCTGTCGCGCAGCCTCAAGACCCGCGAGCTGCTGGCTGAAAGCCAGGCTCGAACCGAGGCATTGCACGCTTCCGAAGAGGCCCTGCGCACCCAGCAGGACAAGCTGCGCGCGGTCAACGAGGCGCTGCGGGCGCGTTCGACCGAACTTGAAGAGCAGGGCCGCCGGCTGAGTCTGTCGGAGCGCGAGATGCGCGAGCAGTCGCGCGAACTGCGTCGCGCCAACGAGATGCTCGAAGAACAGACGCGCGCGCTCAGCCAGCGCCAGAAGGAGCTGGAGCTGGCGCGCTTCGAACTGGAGCGCAAGGCCGCCGATCTGGAGCGGGCCAGTCGCTACAAGAGCGAGTTTCTGGCCAACATGTCGCACGAGCTGCGCACGCCGCTCAACTCCATGCTGATCCTGTCGCGGCTGCTGGCCGACAACGCGCAAGGCCATCTGAACGCCGAGGAGGTGGAGTCCGCGCGGATCGTTCACGACAGCGGCCAGAGCCTGCTGGGCCTGATCAACGACATTCTCGACCTGTCCAAGGTCGAGGCGGGCAAGTTGCAGCTCAGTCTGGAGGACGTGAACATTCGCGACTGCCTGCGGGTGCTGGCGGCGCGCTACCGCCCGCTGGCGACGCAGCGCGATCTGGAGTTTGTGGTGCAGGTGCAGGAGGACGTCCCCGCGCAAATCCATAGCGACGGCGCGAGGCTGTCGCAGATTCTCGGCAACCTGCTGTCCAACGCGCTCAAGTTCACGCATCGCGGCGGCGTCACCCTGAGCGCGAGCCGTGACGGCGAGCACCTGCGGCTGAGCGTGCGTGATACCGGCATCGGCATCGCACAGGACAAGCTCGAACGGGTGTTCGAAGCCTTCGAACAGGCCGACAGCGGCACTGCCCGACGCTATGGCGGCACCGGCCTGGGGCTGTCCATCGTCAGCGGCATGGCAAGTCTGCTCGGCGGCGAGGTCAAGGTGTAAAGCCGCGAGGGCGAGGGCTCCGAGTTCTCCTTACTGTTGCCGCTACCGGTGTCGCAGGAAACCGCTCCTGCGCAGTCCGTCGCGGTCGTTGCGCCCGCCGCTGCGCCAGAGCTTCCTGCCGCCATGGCGGCGGCCACCGATGCTGACGGCGCGACGGCGGAGCAGATCGCGATGCCGAGCGGGCCGCCGGCGCTGCTGATTGTCGAGGACGATGCCGAGATGGCCGAAGTGCTGGCGGGTATCGCCCGGCGGCGCGGGCTGGAAGCGATCTGCGTCGACAGCGGACGTGCCGCACTGGACCTTGCGCGTCGCGGTCGGCTGCTCGGTGTGCTGCTGGATATCGGTCTACCCGACATCAGCGGCTGGGCCGTGCTGGAGGCGCTCAAACGCGACCCGCTGACGCGCGAGCTGCCGGTCCACATCGTCTCCGGCCGCGAAGACAGCGAGCGCGGCATGGCGCTCGGCGCCGCCGGCTTTCTGCACAAGCCGGTGACGCGCGAGGCGGTGATCGACGTGCTGGAACGCATCGGTGCCGGCCAGGCCGAGTTGCCGCGCCGTGTCCTGTTGGTCGACGACGATGCCGGCGCGCGTCAGCAGCTGGTGCGGTTGCTGATGGGCGAAGTGCAGCAGGTCGTGGAAGCCGCCAGCGTGGACGAAGCGCTGCAGGCCCTGCGTACGCAGACCTTTGACGGTCTGGTGCTGGACCCTGATCTGGGCGACGAGCGGGGACTGGACCTGCTGGTGCGCGCTGCCGGCGTCGGCCGTCTGCCGCCGGTGGTGATTCACTCGCATCGCCGGCTCAACCCGGAAGAACATCTGCAGCTGCGCGAATTCACCGGCAGCATCGTCATCGAGGACGCGCGCTCGTCGGAGCGCCTGCTCGGCGAGGTGGCGTTGTTCCTCCGCGCGATCAAGCGCAACAATGACGCTACGCTGGCGCGGCCGCAGGCGCATGCGCCCGTCGCCGATCTGGCGGGCAAGACCGTACTGGTGGTGGACGACGATATGCGCAATGTTTTCGCGCTGTCCAAGGCACTGCGCGGCTACGGCCTCAATGTGGTGGTGGCTCAGGACGGGCACAAGTCGCTGGCGCTGCTGGAGAGTCGCAGCGACATCGACCTCGTGCTGATGGACATCATGATGCCGGGCATGGACGGCTATGAGGCGATCCGCCGCATCCGGGCGCTGCCCGAGCGCGCGCGGTTACCGATCATTGCAGTCACCGCCAAGGCGATGAAGGGCGACCGCGAGAAATGCCTGGACGCCGGTGCCAATGACTACTGCCCCAAGCCCATCGACCTGGATCGGCTGGTGTCGCAGTTGCAAGTCTGGATCTGAGAACCTGTCCAAAAAACCGTCGCGAGCGAAGGCAGTTCGCGTTCGGCGGAGCGCAACAGTTTTTTGGCCAGGTTCCAGGAGGCCGGGGCGGCCGGGTGCACACGGCACCCATCGGTGTCCGTGCGTTGTCACCCTGCGGACGGCGCGAGGTTGGCGGGAGGCGTCGCAGATCGCATAGCCTGACGCTTTATTCAGGGTCAGCCGGAGGGAAAGCAAGGGATGTCGATCGAAGCACAGCCGACGGGACCGGCACCGCCAGCGGCGAAGATTCTGGTGGTGGACGATACCCCGGCCAATCTGGTCGCCATGCGATTGCTGTTGCGCGGCACCGGAGCGCAGCTGGTGGAGGTCGCGTCCGGCAATGCCGCCTTGGCCGCCACGCTCGACCACGATTTTGCGTTGATTCTGCTCGATGTGCAGATGTCCGACATCGACGGTTTCGAGGTGGCCGCGCTGCTGTCCGACGACGAGCGTACGCGCGACACGCCGATCATTTTCGTCACCGCCGCCTATCGCGACGATCTCAACCGCCTCAAGGGTTACCGGCACGGCGCCGTCGACTACATTGCCAAGCCGGTCAACGATGTCATCCTGCTGTCCAAGGTGCGGGTGTTTCTGGACCTGTACCACGGCAAGCGCGCGCTGAAGGACTTGCTGGCGCAACTCAAACAGCGCAACGCCGAGCTGCAAGCCGAAGTGGCCGAGCGCAAGCGGCTGGAGGAGCTGGCGCGACACCAGGCCGGACACGATGCACTCACCCGGCTACCCAATCGACTGCTGTTCATGGATCGCATCGATCAAGCCGTCCGCCGCGCACAACGTCAGCGCAAAGGGTTTTCCCTGCTGTATATCGATCTGGACGGCTTCAAGCCGGTCAACGACCGTTACGGTCATCCTGCCGGCGACCGCGCGCTCCAGGTCGTCGCCTCGCGCTTGCAGAACGTGGTGCGCCACTCCGATACCTGTGCCCGTATCGGTGGGGACGAGTTTGCGGTGATCATGGACGGCGCTGAATCCGATGACGCGCAACGCCTGGGCGAACAGATCTGCAGGGCCCTGCGCGAGCCCTTCTGCGTGAACCCGGACAGTGGCGACGGCCCGATGGCGCAGCTGGGCGCGAGTATCGGGATCGCCTGCTTTCCGGAGTCGGCCGCCGAAGGCGCCGAACCCCTGGTCTTGATCGAAGGATTGATCCACGCCGCGGATGAGGCCATGTACATCGCCAAGCGCGCAGGCAAGAACCGTTGCCACGTGGCCCGTGGCAGCGGTCTGCTGCAGGCCGGCGGTTAAAGGGGATTCTGCGAGTCGAGCCCCAGGGCGATGCGGCCCATCTGTTCGGTGACGCGGTCGATGTGTCCCAGGATGTGCAGCGGCATCGCCTGAAAGTCGCGATAGCGACGCTCGAAGGCGCTGCCCTCGCGCAGGCCGTTGCCGCCGAGCACGCGCAGCACCAGTCGCATGGCTTCGTCGCACAGGTGCACCGCCTGCATGCCGGCCGAGGCCTGGCGGAAGTAGTCCGCTTCGGTCGGCGGCTGGCGCGCGGCGATGCGGGCGTCGGTTTCGACCATCGCGGCGTAGACGGTGTCGGTCGCAGCGTTGATCAGCGCGCGGGCGCGGCCAAGGTTGACGTGGATGGTTGGCCGATCCGCCATGCGGGTACCGAGGATCGCGATGCGATCACGGATGCCGTCGATGGTCTCGCGCAACGAGACTTCGGCGACGCCGGTGGCCATGGCGCCGAGCCACAGCACCGCCAGCCCGACCCAGTCCTCGCGGTAGCGAGCGTGAATCACCGGATAGGCGGGATCGCGAAGCTGCTCGCGGTGCCTGAGCGGCCACGCCGCGATGTGCGTGTTGGGCACGACCAGGCCTTCGTAGTGGATGTGATCGGTGGCCGAGGCGCGCACGCTCATGCCGTCCCAGGTTTCGCGGATGCGGACCTGCGGGCTGCGCAGATCGGCCAGTGCGAAGCAAGGCACCTCGGTGCCTTCGACCATGAACACGACGCCTGCCCACTCGGCGTAGCGTCCTCCCGAGCCGAAGGCGGCCACCCCGCTGAGTGTGGTGGTGGTGCCGTTCCGGACGCCCATGACCTGCGAAGAGGCGCCGGCCGGAAAGCAGAACCACTCCCGCTTTGCCACCGCCTCACCGAGCCGCTTCGTGTGCTCCGGCCCGAGCAGGCCAACGAAGTGATGCAAGGTGCACAGGTGATTCCACAGGCACCACGCGGTCGAGCCGCAATGCGCCGCGATTGCACGAAGCTCGTTGCCGATGTTGACGATGCTCTGGTCCAGCCCCGAGATCTCGGGGCTGGCCGACATGCGCATGATGTCGTTCTGCTTGATGCGGGCGATCAAATCGGCCGAGACCGAACGCGTTGCATCGGCCTGCGCCGCCTGTGCGGCGATCTCGCTCAGCAGCGGCGTGATGTAGGTGGAGTCGTCGTGAACACGCCCTGCGCTGGAAAAGACGTCCGACATGCCGGGTCTCCTCTTCTGTTCCGATGTCCGGCGATATGCGGGCACCCCTCACTCTGGCCGGATTCTGGCGCGAAAACCGGCGTACGAACAACCAAGCCTGGAATCCGTTCGCTCGCAGCGCAGTGTGGAATCGGCGCCACTTCAAGTCTTCACCTGAGCGCTGATCAGACGTTTGCCGGATGGTGCCCTGCATCGTCCAGGCCCCGATAGCCGGATCCTCCAGCGCCTGACCCCGGGATTGCCCCAGGGCCGTAGTGCCGGCCGGTCCTTGAGACTCAGTCGCGATAGAACTGCTGGCGGAAGCGAATCTCGACGGGGTAGGGCGAGCCGGCGGTGTCCACCTCGATCTCGAAGTTGAGATGCTCGCCGTTTTGAATCTCGAATTCCGCGATCAGGTCCTGGGGTTCGCCGTCCATTTCGACGACGCGAAAGTTCAGGATCTGACGCTGTCCGGTGAGTCTGCGTACGGATCCGCTCGCGGTTGCGCGTAGCGCCTGGCCGCTGGCGTTGCGCGGACTCAGGGTGATCAGCGCATGACTGCTGCGGGGCTGCACGCCGAGCCGCCTGGCCACCGGTGCGGCCAAGCTGTTGGTGTTGAGCGTGCCGTAATGCACCACCACGCCGTCGCGGCCCTGCACGCTGGACTGCGCAGCGGCGGCGAACGCGGCGCTGAGCAGGGCCGGCACCAGTAGCACCTGCATCCAGTGCCTGATCACGCGCTGCATCAGTTTTCGTCCTCCAGCAGATACAGCGCGACCTCGGCAAACAGATTGGGCAGCGCGGTGATCCGCGTGCCCTGCCGATGGGCGCGATCCAGCAGGCTGCGATGGACGCAGGTCCAGTGGCGCTCGGCGCACAACGCCTCGAAATCCTGCACCGTGCACAGATGGATGTTCGGGGTTTCGTACCACTGATCGGGCAGTGCAGAGGTCAGCGGCATGCGCCCGCGCAGCAACTGCAGGCGCACGCGCCAGTGACCAAAATTTGGAAAGGTGACGATGGCGCGCCGGCCTACACGCAGGATTTCGGTCAGCGCCTGGTCGGGTCGCACCAGCGCCTGCAGGGTCTGGGTGAGCAGCACGTAGTCGAAGGCATCGGTGGCGAAATCGCGCAGGCCGTCGTCGAGATCGGCCTGGATCACATTGACACCGCGCGCGACACAAGCCGAAACGTTGGCGGCATCGATCTCCAGACCGTAGCCGCGCACCTGGCGCGTACGCGCCAGGTGATCGAGCAGCGTGCCGTCGCCGCAACCCAGATCGAGGATGCGGCTGCCGGGCTCGATCCACTCGCTGATCACCGCGAGGTCGGCGCGCAGGCCCTGCGCAGTGGCGGCAGGCAGGCTCATTGCGCACCCCGCGTCGTTTCGATGTCGTTGGCGACCCGATCCAGGAATGAATGCAGCACGCGGTGATACTCGGGGATGGGCATCAGGAAGTCGTCATGCCCGAGCTGCGAATCGATCAGTGCGTAGCTGACATCGCGGCCGGCGTCGACCAGCGCCCTGACGATCTCGCGCGAACGCGCGGGCGAGAAACGCCAGTCGCTGGAAAACGCCAGCACCAGGAAGCGCGCGCTGGCGCGGCGGAAGGCGTCGGGCAGCGAATCGCCGTAGTCGCGTGCCGGGTCGAAGTAATCCAGCGCCTTGGTCATCAACAAGTAAGTATTGGCGTCGAAACGGTCCACGAACGACTGCCCCTGGTGGCGCAGATAGCTCTCCACCTCGAATTCAACATCGAAGTTGAACGACGGTGCCGCCAGCTTCAGCTCGGAGCCGAACCGGCTGCGCATGGCGGCATCCGACAGATAGGTGATGTGTCCCAGCATGCGCGCCAGCTTGAGCCCGCGCGAAGGGATGGTCTGGTGCTCGTAGAAGCGGCCGCCGTGGAAGTCGGGGTCGGACAGGATCGCCTGCCGCGCGATCTCGTTGAACGCGATGTTCTGCGCCGACAGCTTCGGCGCCGCCGCGATGACGCAGGCATGACGCACGCGCTCGGGCAGGTCGATGGCCCATTGCATCACCTGCATGCCGCCCAGCGATCCGCCCATGATCACCGCCCATTGCCGGATCCCCAGTGCGTCGGCCAGCATCGCTTGCGAGCGCACCCAGTCGCGCACCGTCAGCAAGGGAAAGTCGGGGCCCCACAGTCGCCCGGTCTCGGGGTTGAAACTATTGGGTCCACTGGAGCCGCGACAGCCGCCGAGATTGTTGAGACTGACCACGAAGAAGCGGCGCGTGTCGATCGGCTTGCCCGGACCGATGCAGTTGTCCCACCAGCCCGGTTTGCGGTCGCTCTGCAGATGATAGCCGGCGGCATGATGATCTCCCGACAGGGCATGACACACCAGCACCGCGTTGGAGGCCTGAGCGTTGAGCTCCCCATAGGTTTCCACCATCAGGTCGAAGCGCGGCAGGCTGCGGCCGCAATCCAGCGCCAGCGACGTTTCCACCGCCACCCGGCGCGCCTGCACCAGCCCCACCGAGTCTTCCGGGAAGTGCCCCGGACCGGCGTCCGCGTTCATCAACCGAGAATGCCGGCGCGGAACAGGTTGGGCAGCGGTACCAGCCGCACCAGGACCTGGATCGCAATGATGGCGAACAGCGGCGACAGGTCCAGCCCGGAGATCGACGGGATCAGGCGCCGGATCGGGCGCAGCACCGGCTCGTTCATGCTCCACAGGATATTGGATGCCGGGTTGTTCACGCCGGGTCCGAACCACGACAGGATCGCCTGGAACGTCAGGGTCACGGTGTAAACGTTTCCGGCCAGCACCAGCACCTTGAGCACGGCGTAGAACACCCCAGCCAGGGTGGCCAGGCTCATGTCGAACATCCACATGGTGACGTGAATGTAGATGGTGGAAACCAGCAGCAGCAGCAGTGCCGCCGCCGTGTCCAGGCGCTTCCAGCGCGGCACCGCATTGCGCAACGGCGCCAGCACCGGTTGGGTGATCTTCCACACCAGTTGCGAGATGGGGTTGTAGAAATCCGCGCGGACGGCCGACAGCACGATCCGCAGCAGCACCGCGCTCAGGTAAAGATTGAGCAGGGTGGAGATCAGGAAGTACAGCGCATTGCTGGTGTTGGCGCCCATGAATAAGAGGATCGATCAGTACGAAGGAGGGGGCGCAGCGTTGTGCGCAAGTTCGTCGCCCAGTTGCGCCGAGCGCTGCGCTGCCGCTGCCAGGGCGGCCTGGAACATGGGGCGCAAACCGGCGCTTTCCAGTTGGCGCAGTGCCGCCTCGGTGGTGCCGCCCTTGGAGGTGACCTGGGTGCGTAGTTCGGCAGCATCGGCCGCATCGGCGCCGCCGGCGTCGAGCATGCGTGCGGCGCCGATGCAGGTGCGCTTGGCCAGACGCGCGGCGGTCTCGGCGCTCAGACCCAGGGCGATGCCGGCGTCGGTCATGGCCTCAACCACCAGGAAGAAGTACGCCGGGCCCGAGCCGGATACCGCGGTCACCGCGTCCAGGTCTTCTTCGCGGGCGAGCCAGCAGATTTCTCCGGCCGCGCGCAGCACAGTTTCGGCGCGCGCACGGGCGCTGTCAGGCGTCTGCGGCGAGGCATACAGGCCGCTGATGCCGGCGCCGTACAGGGCCGGTGTGTTGGGCATGCTGCGTACGTAATGCGCTTGCGGTCCCAGCAGACCTTGCAGCAGCTCCAGACGAATACCGGCGGCAATCGACACCACGCAGGTGCCGGGCGCTACCTGCAGCCCCTGCAGCGCAACGGCCATCTGCTGCGGCTTGACCGCCAGAACCAGGGTGTCGACGCCGTCCAGCATCGGCGCGGCGGCGGCCAGCACGCTCACGCCAAAGTGCTCGCGCAGGCTCTGCGCACGCGCAAGGTCGGGCTCGGCCACGCGGATGCGCCCGGCCGGGTGCTGTGCGGCGATGAGGCCGCCGATCAGGCTGGCGGCCATGTTGCCGCCGCCGATGAAGGCAATGACATCGGACATCTGCAGTCTGGGAGATTCGACAGGGCCGCTATCATACGGCCCCCCAACCCGCATGAGACCGGCCGGTACGCGCGTCGCATGCCTCATCAGCCTTTAGACGTCGACGTGAATGCCCCTGTCAGTCCGACCGCCGCCCGCCGCAAGGCCGCGCGTACCGATCTGCTTAACCGCTATGCGCGCCGCATCGAAGCCGCTTCCACGCGGGTCTATGCGGTGGCGCAGGTCACGCCTCTGCAGGAGGCGCCACGGATGTCGCAGCGCCTGGGCAATCGCATCCTGCTCAAGCGCGAGGACCTGCAGCCGGTGCATTCGTTCAAGCTGCGCGGGGCCTACAACAAGATTGCCGGGCTGGACAGCGAAGCGCGTGCGCGCGGGGTGATCTGCGCCTCGGCCGGCAATCATGCGCAGGGCGTGGCGCTGGCGGGACGCTCGCTGGGCATTCCGGCCTGGATCGTGATGCCGCGGACTACGCCGACGATCAAGGTCGAATCGGTGCGCCGGCTCGGCGGCAAGGCCATCCTGCACGGTGACGCCTACGACGATGCGCAGGCACATGCCGAACAGCTCGCGACCGAACGCGGCATGACGCTGATCCATCCCTATGACGATCCCGAGGTCATCGCCGGTCAGGGCACGGTGGCGCGCGAAGTTTTCGAGCAACTGGCCAGCCTGAACCTTCAATCGCTGGATGCGATCTTCGTGTGTACCGGTGGCGGTGGTCTGCTCGCCGGCGTCGCCGCCTGGGTCAAGCATGTGAGTCCGCGGACCCAGGTGATCTCGGTGGAGCCGGAGGACTCCGACTGCATGGCCCAGGCGCTGAGCGCGGGGCGACGAGTGAAACTCGGCCAGGTGGGTCTGTTTGCCGACGGCGTGGCGGTGAAACAGGCCGGCGCCGAACCCTTTCGCGTGTGCCGCGAACTGGTGGACCAATGGATGCGGGTGTCCATCGACGAGATCTGCGCGGCGATCCGCGACATGTTCTACGAGAACCGCGCCGTCCCCGAACCCGCCGGCGCGCTGGGTGTGGCCGGGGTCAAGCGCTGGGTGGCGGAGCACGGGATCAGCGGCCAGAACCTGTGCGCCATCGTCTCCGGTGCCAACGTCAATTTCGACCGCCTGCGCCACATCGCCGAGCGCGCCGAGCTGGGCGATGAGGCCGAGGCCCTGCTGGCGGTGACCATCCCGGAGCAGCCCGGCAGCTTCAAGCAGTTCCTGAAGCTGCTTGGGCGCCGCGTGATCACCGAGTTCAACTATCGCTATTCGGCGCCGGAAGCCGCCCACGTGTTTGCCGGCATCCGGCTCGGCGACGCGCCGGGCGAGCGCGATCAGGTGATCGAGGCGCTGCGCAGCCACGGCCTGGCGGTGGTCGACATGTCCCGCAACGAGATGGCCAAGATGCACGTGCGCTTCATGGTCGGCGGCCGTGCGCCCGGCCTGGCCGATGAGCACCTGTTCCGCTTCGAATTCCCCGAACGACCCGGGGCTTTGGTGGATTTTCTCGGCGCCGTCGGCGGGCGCTGGAACATCTCGCTGTTCCACTACCGCAACCACGGCGCCGCCTACGGTCGCGTGCTATGCGGCCTGCAGGTGCCGCGACGCGATCGCGCCGAATGCCGGCGCTCGCTCGATGCGCTGGGGTACCCCTACAGCGAAGAGACCGGCAACCCGGCCTACGAGTTGTTTCTCGGGGCCGGTTAGCCGGGCATGTCCGGTGGCGGCACCCAGCCGCCGAACTGCTTTTCCAGCGCGATCGCCACCGCGATGGTCCGCGCGTCCTGACCCGGCGCGCCGATCACCTGCACGCCCAGCGGCAGGCCCTGCGCGTTGAGACCCAGCGGCACCTGGGTGGAGGGAAAGCCGAGCACGTTGATGATGCCGCAGTAGGCGAAGTCGAACGGCCGCAGCAACGGGCGGTTGTGCCGCGGCGCGACGCGCGGGTAGGGCGGATACAGCAGCACGCCGTCCTCGCCCAGCGCGGCCAGCAGTTCCTGTTTGAGGGCGCGGCCGGCCTCGACGAAGCGCTGGGTCGGCATCGGCAGCATCTCCAGCGCGGCCAGGGCCAGGGCCGGCAGGGTGTGATCGGTCATGCCCAGCGGCCACTTGATCAGTTCCTTGAGTACCGAGATGCGGCGGCCCTCGCCAAGCTGCTCGGCGAAAGGTGTGGGCTCGGCCGCCTGCATCAGCGCTGACCAGATCTCGAAGGCTTGTCGCAGCCCCTGCGGTTGCAGCCAACGCAAACCTTGAGTCTGCGTGCCCAGCCATTCGGTAGCGTCCTGCTGTGCCTGCATCATGTCGGCGGCCACCGCGCGCTTGCCGTCGTCACGGATCGCCAGCACGCGCAGCTTCTTGAGCTGGACACGCGCCGGATTTCCGCCGAGCGCGCCGCTGCGACATAACGGGTCGACGCCATCGGGTCCGGCCAGAATCTTCAGCAGCGGCCACAGGTCCTGCGCGCGCCGTGTGATCGGTCCGGTGACACAGTTGAAGTTCATCTGTCCGGTCGGCAACGGGTATTGCCCGGTGTTGGGCACGATGCCCGGCGTGGGTTTGTGGCCGAACACGCCGTTGAAGAAGGCGGGAAAGCGGATCGAGCCGCCGACATCGGCGCCCAGCCCGAAGGGCGAGGCGCCCGCACCGATCAGGCTGCCTTCGCCCCCACTGGAGCCGCCGGCGATGCACCGCTCGTCGTAGGGGTTGCCGGTGCGGCCGTAGACGCGGTTGTGGGTCTCCATCCACATGCACAGCTCCGGCGTGTTGGAGAAACCGAGCACGATGGCGCCGGCCTCGCGCAGGCGCTGCACGGTGGGTGCGGACTCGGTGGCCACCGCCTTGCGCCGCGCCACCATCCCGGATACCTGCGGATAGCCCGGAAACGCGAAGTTCTCCTTGATCGTGCAGGGCACGCCCAGCAGCGGCGGCAATGTCGTCGGGTCTTCGGTCTGCAGGCGCTGGTCGGCGGCATCGGCCTCGACGCGCGCCTCGTCGAAACGAAACTGCACCATGGCGTTGATGCGGCGGTTGACGGCGACGATGCGCGCGATGTGGGCGTCCACCAACGTGCGTGAAGTGAGCTTGCGCGCGCGCAGCGCGGCCGTCATGGCGGTCGCGGACAGGCGCAGGGGATTCAGGTCGGGCATGTCAGGTGCGGACGGGAAGCAACTTCAGGCGCGTGTCGACGCGGGCGATGGCCACGAAGTCGCGATCATCGTGCAGCAGGCGCACACCATGCTCGATGGCGGTCTGGGCGATCAGGCAGGCGTGCGGACTGCGTGGCGTCAGGCCCTGCCAGCGGCAGCGCACGTACAACTCCGCGGCGGCAGCGTAGGTGCTCAGATCGGTTGAAGGCATCAGCCGCGGTAACGCGGCGAAGCTGTCGCGCAGCCGCTGCAGATGCTCGGGCGATGCGGCGCCCTGCAGCAGCTCCTGGAAGATCACCGGCGTGATGGCGGCTTCGTTGCGCTGCAGGAGCCGGCGCAGCCGGCGTACGGGTGGACTGAGGTTCTGGCGCAGAAGATCTATCCACACCGTGCTGTCAACCAGAACCATGACTCATGCTCCGCCGTACCGCGCGAACGTCGTAGTCAGGGTCCAGGCAGGCTTGGGAGGCCAGTTCGAGTACCTGCTGCGCGGCAGCCGAACGCTCCGCCACCAGGCGCTGCAAGGCCAGGTGCACCACCTGCCGCTTGGTCCTGGCGCCGGAGGACTTCATGGCCGCCTGCACCAGGGCGTCGTCGAGCACGATATTGGTCCGCATGTCTACACCTTCTGATGTGTAGGATAGCCCGCGCCTGCAGGAATGTCCCCGGCGGCCGACCGGCATCTTGCCGCACCGACGGATTCGCCGGCATCCACGGCCAGCGATGTCTGCGTCAGGCTCTGCAACAATTCGGCTCATTGGAGACCAGCACGCGCCGATGACCACCGCCGACAACAAGACCACCCTGCTGGACTGGTTTCATCATTGGGAGCTGACGCAGCCGCACGCGGTGTATCTGACCCAGCCGGCGGGCAGCGAGGTGACCGACTACACCTGGGCCGAGGTCGGCGATCAGGCGCGGCGCATGGCCGCGCATCTGAAGTCCTTGAAATTCCCTGCGCGCAGCCACATCGGCATCCTGTCCAAGAATTGCGCGCACTGGGTCATCGCGGACCTGGCGATCTGGATGGCCGGACACGTCAGCGTGCCGCTGTACCCTACGCTCAACGCGGACACCGCGTCCTACATCCTCGATCACGCCCAGGTGCGTCTGTTGTTCATCGGCAAACTGGATGCCCCCGACTGGGACGCGGTGCGCGGCGGCATTCCCGCCGACCTGCCGTGCATCGCACTGCCGCTGGCGCCCGCCGGCGAGTGGGACCGCTGGGATACGCTGACGCGCACAGCGCGCGCGACCAAGACCGCAGCGCGGCGCAGGCCTGCAGAGCTGGCGACGATCATCTACACCTCCGGCAGCACCGGCCAGCCCAAGGGCGTGATGACCAGCTTCAAGGCCATGCTTGCTTCGCCGGATGGCTGGGGCCAGGTGATCCCGGCAACGCCGGCGGATCGCATGATTTCCTATCTGCCGCTGGCGCATGCCGCGGAACGTGCAGTGGTGCAGGCGGCGTCGCTGCGCAATGGGTTTCGCGTGTACTTCGCCGACACGCTGGCCAGTTTCGTCGCTGATCTGCGCCGCGCGCGACCCACGATCTTTCTGTCGGTACCGCGGCTGTGGACCAAGTTCTACCTGGGTATCCAGCAGAAGCTGCCGGCCGCACGTCAGCGCCTGCTGTTCAGGACGCCGGTGATCGGCGGCATCGTCAAGCGCAAGCTGCTGCGTGAACTGGGGCTGGACTACACCCGCTTCGCCATCACCGGCGCCGCGCCATTGCCGCCGTCCATCGTGGCTTGGTATCGCGAGATCGGCCTGGACCTGCTGGAGGGCTACGGCATGTCGGAGAACTTTGCCTACTCGCACGGCAGCCGGCCGGGCCAGGTGCGCGTGGGCTACGTTGGCCAGACCGTGCCCGGTGCGCAGTGCCGCATCGCCGACAATGGCGAAGTGCTGGTCAAGAGCCCCTGCAACATGATGGGTTACTACCGCGACGAGGCGCGCACCGCGCAAGCCATCGATGCCGAGGGTTGGTTGCACACCGGCGATCGCGGTGAGATCGACGAGCAGGGTCGCTTGCGCATCACCGGTCGGGTGAAGGAATTGTTCAAGACGTCGAAGGGTAAGTACGTGGCGCCGGCGCCCATCGAGAACCGTTTGATGCGCCACCCGGCGCTGGAAGCCGTGTGCGTGTCCGGCCCCGGCCGGCCGCAGCCTTACGCGCTGGTCATGCTGAGCGAGAGTGCGCAGCATGCGGCCGGCGATGCTGCCGGGCGCAAGAAGCTGGAGCGCGAACTCGCCGAACTGCTGGACGAGGTCAATGGCGAGCTCGAACCCCACGAGGGCCTGGACTTCATCGCGGTGGTGCGCGAGCAGTGGACCATCGATAGCGGTTTTCTGACGCCGACGCTGAAGATCAAGCGTGACGTGATCGAGCGCCGCTACGAGCCGCAGGTCGAGGGTTGGGCGTCGCGGCGGCGCAAGATCGTGTGGGCGTGAAGAGCTAAGTCATGGGTATCCTCAGACACGCGCTGGACCAGGCCCTCGCCCTCAACGAGCGCATCGCACAGGTCGCCAACAACGCCTTCGACCGCATTTTCCTGCCGGGCACGATGGTGCAGTCGGGACAGACGCCTTTCGAAGTGGTGCACACCTACGGCATCACCTCGGTGCGCTACTACCCGCCGCTGGAGGAACCGGAAATTGTGCTGGCCGACGGCTCGACCCTGCAGGCACAGCCGGAAACCCATGGCGTGCCGCTGGTGCTGGTGCCGCCGCTGGCGGCGCGACCGAGCATCTTCGATCTGATGCCCAACCGCAGCCTGATCAAGTATTTCGTTGCGCGGGGCTATCGCGTGTACCTGATCGACTGGGGCGAGCCCGGCCGCGAGCAGGCGCATTACGGCCTCGGCGATTACGTCAACGACCTGATGCCCGAGGCGCTCAAGCGCATCCGCGAGCATGCCCAGGTGCAGGACCTGAGTCTGTTCGGCTGGTGCCTGGGTGGGCTGTTCTGCCTGATGTATGCGGGGGTGTCGCACGATCAGAATCTGCGCAACATCGTCACCGTCGCCAGCCCCATCGACACGCGCGAGGGCGACATCATGGGCAAGCTCACCGCGGCGCTGATGAAGCCGGCCGAAATGGTGCGCAAGCTCACCGGCTTTCGCATCCACAAGCTTGCGCCGGAGCGCTTCACGCTGCCGGGCTGGGCCAACTCGCTGGCGTTCAAGCTCACCAATCCGGTTGGTAGCATCACCACCTACTGGGATCTGGTGTTGCGCCTGTGGGACCGCGAGTTCGTGGAAAGCCACACGACGACGTCGAGCTTCCTCAACAACATGCTCGCCTACCCGGGGCGGCTGATCCAGGACATGTTCGTGAAGTTCGCCATCGACAACGACCTGTCGCGCGGTAGCATCGAGCTGGACGGCCATACGGTGGACTTCGGCCGGATTGGGTCTTCGGTGCTGGTGTTTGCGGGTGAGGCCGATACCCTGGTGACGCCGGCCGCGGCGCGCAGCAGCCTGGAACTGGTGGCGTCGCAGGACAAGCGCTATCTGGTGGCACCGGGCGGACACGTCGGGGTGCTCGCGGGCGCATCCGCGCAGGCAGCAGTGTGGCAGGTGGCGGCGGACTGGCTGGCGGAACGTTCGGCGGTGGACGTTGCGCGCGCGCCGGAACAGGTACAAAGAGAACAGCGCCTGCGGCGTCGGCGCAGGCTTTCGGACGATCCCGGGTTCTGAACCGGGGGAACGTCGTCAGACCAAACCGGGTCAATCGCTGATGACCCATCAAGACCAAGAGGAACTTCGATGACTCACGCTCGTTTACTGCCACTGACCGCATTGCTGCTCTTGGCCGCCTGTTCCGGCGATCCGGACGCGGTCCCCATCCCCGATCCCGACAAGCTGCCGGACACCTCTGAGGCGGCTTCGACCGGCAACAGCGGGCCTCTGACCACCGAGACCGTGCAAGCACCCGACGAAGTGCTCCAAGCCGTCGTCGTCGGGGAATGGCGCAGCGAGTCGGACCGCGCCCGCGACACCTGGCGGCATCCAGCGGAGTCGCTCACCTTCTGGGGCCTGCGCCCCGGCATGACGATATTGGAGATTCAGCCCGGCGGCGGCTGGTGGACCGAAATCCTGGCGCCGTACGCGCAGCGGACCGAAGGTCAGTACTACGCCACCGCGGTCGATCTGGAAGACCCTGAGATCGGCGACAAGGCACGTCAGTCGCGCGAGCGCTGGGCGGCGCGCTGGGCCGAAAAGCCGGAGCTGTACGGCGAGGTCAAGCTGGTCAACTGGGGGCCCAAGTCGGCAGCGCTGCCCGAAGAAACCTTCGACTTCGTGCTGACCGCGCGCTCCATCCACGGCTGGATCACCCGCGGCGAGGCCGACAAGCTGTTCGCCGATCTGTATGCCGCGATCAAGCCCGGCGGCATCCTGGGGGTGGAGCAGCATCGAGCCGCGCCCGGCGAGCAGGAGTTGCCGCCCAAGTCGGGTTACGTCACCGAGGCCTATGTGATCGACCTCGCCAACAAGGCCGGTTTCGAACTCGACGACAGTTCCGACATCAACGCCAACCCGGCCGATACCAAGGATCATCCTTTCGGCGTGTGGACCTTGCCGCCGGCGTCGCGCACCCGGCCGTACTCGGAAGGGGCGGATGCCAGGGACCCCGACTTTGACCGGGCCAAGTACGACGCCATCGGCGAGTCGGATCGCATGACCTTGAGGTTTCACAAGCCGATTGCTGCGGCGGGATAGTGGAGTAGGGCGGGCCGTGCCCGCCGTGTGCGGCCGGATGACGTCCCACCGCGGCGGCCACGGGCCGCCCTACGCCTGAAATGAAAAACCCGGAAGGATTTCTTCCGGGGTTTTTGCGACAAGCAGTCGTGTCTTCGCTGCTTATTTATCTGCGTAGTGCCTGCCGGCCTTGGCCATTTCGAGCAGCGACTTGGGCGGCGCAAAGCGAGCGCCATATTTGGAGGCGAGCTGCTGCGCACGCGCCACGAACTTCGACGGTCCGTAGGCATTGATGTACTGCAACGCGCCGCCCTGGTGCGGCGCAAACCCCCAGCCGAAGATGGAGCCGATGTTGGTGTCGGCCACTGTCACCACCACGCCCTCCTCGAAGCAGCGCGCCGCGTCCACCGCCTGCACGAACATCAGGCGCTCGATCAGCTCCTTCTGTTCGGGCTGGTCCCTGGCGACCGGGTAGTGTTCGGCCAAGCCTTTCCACAGGGTCTTTTCACCCTTGGTGCCCTCGGCCGGATAGTCGTAGAAGCCCTTGCCGGCCTTCTTGCCGGGACGTCCGAGTTCCTTGACCATCTTTTCGATCACCGCATCGCCGGGACGCGGCTCCAGCACCTTGCCGTCGGCCGCAAAGTCCTTGCGGGTCTGCTCCAGGATATGCAGCGCCAGCGACATCGACACCTCGTCGTTGAGCGCCAGCGGGCCCACCGGCATGCCGGCCTGAACGCCCGCCACTTCGATCGAACGCGGATGCACGCCCTCGCTGAGCATGGCCAGCGCTTCCATGATGTAGGTGCCGAACACGCGCGAGGTGTAGAAGCCGCGCGAATCGTTGACCACGATCGGCGTCTTCCTGATCTGCTGCACGTAGTCGAAGCCCTTGGCCAGGGTTTCTGCGCTGGTCTTTTCGCCCTTGATGATTTCCACCAGCGGCATCTTGTCGACCGGCGAGAAGAAATGCAGGCCGATGAAGTTGTCGGGGCGGCTGTGGGCGGTGGCCAGGCCGGTGATCGGCAGGGTGGAGGTGTTGGACGCGAACACCTTGTCGGCACCGATCACCGCTTCGGTTTTCTTGGTGACCTCGGCCTTGATGCCGCGATCCTCGAACACCGCCTCGATCACCAGATCGCAACCGGCCAGATCCTCGTATTTCGTCGTCGGCGCGATCCTGGCCAGAAAGGCTTCCTTGTCCGCCGGCAGCATGCGGCCCTTCTTGACCAGCTTGTCCAGCAGTCCAACCGAATAGGCCTTGCCCTTGTCGGCGGCGTCCTGGGTGGTGTCCAGCAGCACCACGTCGATGCCGACCTTGGCCGAGACGTAAGCAATGCCGGCGCCCATCATGCCGGCGCCGAGGATGCCGAGCTTGTTGACCTTGGATTTTTCAAAGCCTTCGGGTCGCGACTTGCCCTTGTTGATGGCATTGAGCTGGAACCACAGCGTGCCGATCATGTTCTTCGACACCTGCGACACCACCAACTCGGCAAAGTAGCGCGACTCCACCCGGCAGCCAGTCTCGAAGTCGACGATGCCGCCCTCGTAGATGCAGGACAGGATATTGGTCGCCGCCGGGTAATTGCCCTGGGTCTTGGCGTTGGTCATCGACGGCGCGATGGCGAGCATCTGCACCGTGGCCGGATGGCGCGAATCGCCGCCGGGGAACTTGAACTTCTTGTCGTCCCAAGGCTGCACCGGTTTGGGATTGGCGAGGCACCAGGCCTTGGCCTTGGCCAGCAGCTCGGCCTTGTCGGCCACCAGCTCCTGGATGATGCCGGCCTGCTTCGCCGCGCTGGCACTGAGCTCCTTGCCCTCCAGCATCAGCGGTGCCGAATTCTGGATACCGATCATGCGCGGCAGGCGCTGGGTGCCGCCGCCGCCGGGCAGCAGGCCAAGCTTGACTTCCGGCAGGCCGAATTTGGCCTTGGGATCGTCGATGGCGATGCGGTGATGGCAGGCCAGGGCCAGCTCCAGGCCGCCGCCCAGCGCCGTGCCGTTGAGCGCGGCCACCACCGGTCGGCCGCAGAGTTCCAGGCGGCGCAGCAGTTTCTTGAAGTTCTCGGCCTGATCGAAGGCAAGTTTCGGATCGGTGATGCCGAACACCATCTCGATGTCGGCGCCGGCCAGAAATTCCTTCTTGCCGGAGGTGAGCACCACGCCCTTGATGCCGGTGTCCTGTTCGATCTTGCCGATGGCATCGAGGAAAGGGCCGGTGAGGTCGGCGTTGAGCACGTTCATGGAACGGCCGGCCATGTCCATCGTCAGGGTGACGATGCCGTCGGAGTCTTTTTCGAAGTTGACGCTCATGGTTGAAGTCCTTGTCCTGAATGCTGCCCGCAAGCAGGTCTGTGCTTACGGGGAGAACGACCGCTCGGCTTGCCGGCGACCCTCGCTTTCGCGAGGGGCCCCGCCGGGTGCCTCGGGTCGTTACACCCGCTCGATGATCGTGGCGATACCCATACCGGCGCCGACACACAGCGAGGCCAGCGCGGTGGACTTGCCGGTGCGTTCGAGTTCGTCCAGCGCGGTGCCCAGAATGATGCAGCCGGTCGCGCCCAGCGGATGACCCATGGCGATGGCGCCGCCGTTGACGTTGATCTGGTCCATGGTGATGTCCAGATCGCGCGCGGCGCGCATCACCACGGCGGCGAAGGCCTCGTTGATCTCGAACAGGTCAATGTCCTTCGCGCTCATGCCGGCTTTCTTGAGTGCCTTCTTCGAGGCCGGCCCGATACCGGTGAGCATGATGGTGGGCTCGCTGCCGGTGACCGCGACCTGGCGGATGCGTGCACGCGGTTTGAGGCCCAGCGCCTTGCCCTTCTCCAGACTGCCGATCAGCATTAGCGCGGCGCCGTCGACGATGCCCGAAGAATTGCCGGCATGATGGACGTGGTGGATTTTCTCCACCGTGGTGTACTTGCGCAGCGCGGTGGCGTCGAAGCCCATCTGGCCCATCATCTCGAAGCTGGGCTTGAGGCCGCTGAGCGATTCCACGGAGGCGTCGCCGCGCACGGTCTCGTCATGATCCAGCACGATCATGCCGTTGACGTCCTTTACCGGCACGATGCTCCTGGCGAATTTTTTCGCCGCCTGTGCGGCAGCGGCGCGCTTCTGCGATTCGACGGCAAAGGCATCGACGTCCTGGCGCGAGAAGCCTTCAAGCGAAGCGACCAGGTCAGCGCTGACGCCCTGCGGGATGAAGCTCAACTGATGATTGATGCGTGGGTCCATCGCCCAGGCACCGCCGTCGGAACCCATCGGCCAGCGGCTCATCGACTCGATGCCACCGGCCACGATCATGTCTTCCTGGCCCGACATCACCTTCATCGCCGCCAGGTTGACCGACTCCAGGCCGGACGCGCAGAAGCGGCTCTGGGTGACGCCCGCCACCGACTGATCCCAGCCGGCGTAGAGCACCGCGGTGCGCGCCACGTCCGCGCCCTGTTCGCCCACCGGCGTCACGCAGCCCAGCACCACGTCGTCGACCTGCGAGGTGTCCAGCTGATTGCGGTCCTGCAGCGCCCACAGCAGGTTGGCGACCAGATGCACCGGCGTGATCTCGTGCAGGCTGCCGTCCTTCTTGCCCTTGCCGCGCGGCGTTCGCACCGCGTCAAAGATGTATGCGTCGGTCATGGAAGCTCCGGAAACGTTGGGTAATAAGAGTTACGCAATGCGATTGCGGGATTGCGGATGGGCAACCTATGAATACGGGCGTCCTGCGGACCACCAAGCCCGCGTGCGCGGTTGCAGTGCAACAAGCATAGGCGCGGCGTTCAGGAGGGTCAATTTGGTGGTTGCAGCCGCCGGCTCACGCCAAACTTTCGTATAGTAAAGATCGTTACCTTACCAATCCGGATTGGCAGCCTTCATCCCATGAACCGACCTGAAGATGCCGGCGACCTGCGTCTGCCCGACTTGAGTCACCTGGACCCCGCGACCCGCGAACGCATCGAGCAAACCGTGCTCGATATCTTTTCCCAGCGCGAGTTTCATCGCGTGGGGCTGATCGAGATCGCCCGCGGGGCGAATGTTTCTCTGCAGACCATCTACAAATACTACGGCAGCAAGGAGGCCCTGCTGTTCTCTACCCTGGACGCGCAGTTGCAGCGTCTGGCCGACCGCATGCTGGATCATCTGCAGGGAATCGAGAACTACAAGGAACGTCTGCGCAAGACCTTCTGGGTGTCGCTGGATTTCTTTGAGAAGAACCCGCGGGTGCTGCAGATCCTGATGAGTTCGGTCTACATCAACACTTGGCGCAAACAGGGTAACTACGAGCATCGAGTGCTGTTCGGCACCTTCATCAAGGTGCTGGCAGAAGGCCGTGCCAGCGGTGTGCTGACCGACGAGGTCGACGAGAAAACCCTGCTCGATTTCATCTCCGGGGTGATCTGGCGCAGCGTGCAGGCCTGGGCCGTGCGCGGCATGAAGGATCCGCCGACGCGCCGCGCCGGCGCGCTGTTCGAAATGCTGTGGCGGGCCATCTCCAAGCCGGATTGATCCTTGCCCCGGCGGCTCTTGAAACGGAGCGGTCTCGCCCTGACGGTGGAGAGCTGGCTGGCAGCGATCCGCTCCGCGAGGGCGCCATCACGATAGCGTCACCGCGTCGCTGCTACCGTCGCCCCCGCTTTCGAACTCCGACCCATGACTCCAAACGTGCCTGCTCCCCTCGGCCCCTTGCCGAGCATCATCTTTGCGTCCCGCTGGTTGCAGGTGCCCCTGTACCTCGGACTGATCGCGGCGCAATGCGTATACGTGGTGCTGTTCGTCAAGGAGTTATGGCACCTGGTCCACGGCGCGTTCGAACTCGGCGAACAGGAGGTGATGCTGATCGTGCTGGCGCTGATCGACGTGGTGATGATCTCCAACCTGCTGGTGATGGTGATCGTCGGCGGCTACGAAACTTTCGTGTCGCGCCTGCGCCTGGAGCGCCATCCCGATCAGCCGGAATGGCTCAGCCACGTCAACGCCAGCGTGCTCAAGGTCAAACTGGCCATGGCGATCATCGGCATCAGCTCGATCCACCTGCTCAAGACCTTCATCGAGGCCGGCGCATTGGGTGCCCTACCGCCCTGCGCCACCGCTGTGGCCGGCGTGCGCTGCACCACGGTGACCGAGACCGGCGTGATGTGGCAGACCATCATCCACATGGCCTTCATCCTGTCGGCCATCGGCATCGCCTGGACCGACCGTCTGATGCACGCCACGATGGCCAACGGCAAGGCGCGGGCGGCGGCGCACTGAGTCATGGTGCGTTGAAGCTGGCGGCACTCGTGCGGACGCCGGGCCCCGCTTCGGAAGCCCGGTGTTCCAGGGTTCGCCGGAGTGACGTCGAAGGCCTTGCCGACCTCAGCCCGGCATCCGCTCGAACGCCGGCATGCCGTCGGCAATCACGTGAAACGGCTGCTGATCGACGGTGTAGATCGCCATCTGCGGGTTGCCGAACGCCGCTGGCTGATCCAGGGTGCCGAGCTTGACGATGGACATGCCCGCCAAGGCCGGGGCGCGACTGAGCAGCGCGGTGCCGCAATTGGCGCAGAACTCCCGGGTAACCGGCGCTTCCAGGTCCGAGCGCTGGAACTGCTTGGGCCCGCCTTGCAGATAGGTGAAGCCGGTATCGGGCACCACCACGCAGACATTGGGGCTGCCGCCGGAAATGTACTGGCACTCGCGGCAGTGGCATTGCGCGATCAGCACGGGGTCGGCGTCGATCTCGTAGCGCACCGCTTTGCAGTAACAACCGCCTTGGACTTTCATGATGGGCTCTCTCCTCCCGTGGTTGGATGGTCCGTGGTGCGGTCCGCGGACTGGAGCGGATTGTGCGCCGTCGGCGGCGGTTGCGCAGCCTCCCGCGGGTTGTCACTAGCGGGCCACGCCTTGATCACCGCGTTGACCAGCGTGGCCAGCGGAATGGCGAAGAACACCCCCCAGAAACCCCAGACGCCGCCGAAGAACATGACCGCCACGATGATCGCGGCCGGGTGCAGGTCGTTGGTCTCGGAGAAGATCAGAGGCACCAGCACATTGCCGTCCAGAGCCTGCAGCACGCCGTAGGCAATCAGGGTCCAGGCCAGTTGCGGGCCCAGCCCGAACTGCGCGTAGGCCACCGCCGCCACCGGGATCGTGACCAGGGTGGCGCCGACCCAGGGCACCAGAACCGAAAAGCCGGTGACCGCGCCCAGCAGCACCGCGTAGTTCAATCCCAGCAGCTTGTAGACGATGAAACTCACGGTCCAGACGATGAGGATTTCGACGACCTTGCCGCGCACGTAGTTGGAGATCTGGCCATCCATGTCGTGCCAGACACGGCCGATCAGGCTGATGTCGCGCGGCAGAAAGCGTCGCGCCCAGCGCAGCATCTGCTGCTTGTCCTTGAGCATGAACAGCACCAGGATCGGCACCAGGATCAGGTACACCACGACCAGGGTGAGTCCGGCGCCGAGCAGGTGCGAGCGTGACATGATCTCCCGCTGCATCAGGTCCAGGTCGATCGACAGGCTGCCGGCCACCTCGTCCATCTGCTGCACAGAGAAGATATTGGGATAGTCGGCCGCAATCCCCACGTACCACTCGCGCAGCCGCGCGATCACCGTCGGCAGTTCCTGCAGCACCTGGATCGACTGCTTGATCAGCAGGGGCACCAGTGCCCACAAGGCCACCGCCGTCAGGCCGACGAACAGCACCCACACGCAGATCGCCGCCCAGGTGCGCCGCATGCCACGGCGCTGCAGCCGCATTACCGGACCCTCCAGCAGATAGGCGACCAGCAACGCGGCCAGCAGCGGCGCGAATACGGTGGGGATGAAGGTCAGCGCCACCCAGATCAGCGCCAGCAGCAGCGCCAGGCTGACGATCTGGGGGTCGGAAATCTGCTTGCGCAACCAGTCGGAGACGATATTCACGGATGTGATACCAAGAGTTCACCAAGCCGGCGAATGACCGTCGTCACGATGCCGGGTTCGATACTGCAACCGTGCCGGACCGGGCGCGGGTTTACCAGCGCTTGCGTAGCGCTGCCGCCTCGGGTCTCATCGCGGGCCCGCCTCATGCTTTCGGAGAACCGATGAACGCTGCCGCCGATACGGCCACTGCCACGCAGGACTACATCATGAGCCAGACCATGTTGCGGGTGCGCGATCCGCAGCGTTCGCTGGCGTTCTACCGCGACGTGCTCGGCATGACCCTGCTGAACCGTTTCGACTTTGCCGAGATGAAATTCTCGCTGTACTTCGTCGGCTATCTGCGACCTGAAGATGGCGCTCTGCCTGAGGACCCGGTGGCGCGTGCCGAGTTCACCTTCAACCAGAAGGGGGCCATCGAGCTGACCCACAACTGGGGCACCGAGTCCGACGACAGCTTTACCGGCTATCACAACGGCAATGCCGATCCGCGCGGGTTCGGCCACATCGGCATCACCGTGCCGGACGTGTACGCTGCCTGCGAGCGCTTTGAGGCGCTTGGCGTGGAGTTCGTCAAGCGCCCGGACGACGGCAAGATGAAGGGTCTGGCATTCATCAAGGACCCGGACGGGTACTGGATCGAGGTGCTGTCCGCACGCAATTCCTCGCGTCTGGCCGGCTAGCCGCGCGTGAGCCTGCAGATGCCGACGCCCGACGCCGGGGTGATCGCCTCGCGCGAAGCCATCCTGGCTGGACTGCGCGCGATCCTGCGCGACGATGGCGTCATCGGCGATGCCGAATCCCTGGTGGCTTATGAGAGCGATGGCCTCACCGCGTATCGCCAGTTGCCGCTGGCGGTGGCGCTGCCACGCACCACACAGCAGGTCGCGCAGATCCTGCGCTTCTGCAAACAGCGCCGGATCAAGGTGGTGGCGCGGGGGGCGGGAACCTCCTTGTCCGGTGGCGCACTGCCGCTGGCTGATGGGTTGATCCTGGGGCTGGCACGCTTCAATCGCATTCTCGATATCGATTACGACAATCGCACCGTCACCGCGCAGCCCGGCGTCACCAACCTGGGGATCACCGAAGCGGTACGCGAGCAGGGCTTCTACTACGCGCCCGATCCGTCGAGCCAGATCGCGTGCTCCATCGGCGGCAATGTGGCGGAGAACTCCGGCGGCGTGCATTGCCTGAAATACGGCCTCACCACCAACAATGTGCTGGGGGTGGAACTGGTGACGATGGAGGGCGAGATCCTGCGCATCGGCGGCAAGACCCTGGACGCGCAAGGCTACGACCTGCTGGGGATCGTCAACGGTTCCGAAGGCATGCTGGGCGTCATTACTGAAGTCACCGTGCGCATCCTGCCGCGGCCTGCAACCGCACGCGCCGCGCTGCTGGGGTTTCCCAGCGTGGAGTCGGCCGGACAGTGCGTGGCCGATATCATCGGCGCCGGCATCATTCCCGCCGGCATGGAGATGATGGATCGTCTGGCCACGCAGGCGGCCGAGGACTTTCTGCACATCGGTTATCCGCTGGACGCCGAGGCGGTGCTGATCGTCGAGGCCGATGGCATCGCCGCCGAGTGCGACGAGATCCTGCGCCGGGTCGAGCAGATCGCCCGGACCAACGGCGCCAACACCTGCCGCATCTCGAACAGCGAAGACGAACGCCTGCGCTTCTGGGCCGGACGCAAGGCGGCGTTTCCGGCCACCGGGCGTTTCTCGCCGGATTTCTACTGCATGGACGGCACCATCCCGCGCCGCGAGCTGGCGCGGGTGCTCAAGGCCATGCAGGGCATGACCGAGAAATACGGCCTGCGCGTGGCCAATGTGTTTCATGCCGGCGACGGCAACCTGCATCCGCTGGTGCTCTACAACGCCAACGAGCCGGGACAGTTGGAACGTGCCGAGGCCTTCGGCGCCGAAATCCTGCGCCTGTGCGTGGAAGTGGGCGGCGTGCTCACCGGCGAGCACGGCGTCGGTGTGGAAAAGCGCGATCTCATGCCCGAAATGTTCTCGGAGATCGACCTGGCGCATCAGCAGCGTCTGAAATGTGCCTTTGATCCAGAGCTGCTGCTTAATCCCGGCAAGGTATTTCCGCAATTGCATCGCTGTGCGGAGCTGGGCCGCGTGCACGTGCATCGCGGACAGCTGCCGCATCCCGAACTGCCGCGGTTCTAGCGAGATCGAGCGATGCGTCGCCATCGACGAGCACCGGCGGGCAGGGGTTGTTCGCTTTTCTCTCTTTTCCTTCGCGCCTTTGCGCACCTCTGCGCCTTTGCGTGATTCTTGAGTCTCGCTTTAAAGCCACGTCAAAAGAATCACGCAAAGGCGCAAAGGAAAGCAGAGACGCAGACAAGCATGATGAATCCTTCACCCAGCATGACGATCAGCGACCCGCAGGACCTGCAAGCCGCGTTTGCCGACGCGCTCGCCGAGGGCCGGCGCCTGCGCATCCGCGGCGGCGACTCCAAGCTGTCGATGCTGGGCGACATCGACGTCCACGGCGTGCTGGACCTGTCCGCGCTGCGCGGGGTGGTCGCGTACGAGCCGGGCGAACTCGTGCTCACCGTCAAGGCCGGCACACCGCTGATCGAGGTGCAGATGCTGCTGGCGGACCGCGATCAGATGCTGGCATTCGAGCCGCAGGACTATGCCGGCGTGCTGGGCGCGGCGCCGGGCATGAGCACGATCGGTGGCGTGATCGCCAGCGGCTGGGCCGGACCGCGTCGGGTGGTGGCGGGCAATGTTCGCGACCACGTGCTCGGCTTTGAAGCTGTGTCCGCGCGCGGTGAGTTTTTTCGCGCTGGCGGACGCGTGATCAAGAACGTCACCGGCTATGACCTGCCCAAGCTGCTGACCGGCTCCTGGGGCACCTTGGCGGCGCTGACCGATATCTGTCTGCGGGTGCTGCCGCGCCCGGCCTGCGAGGCCACGCTCAGCGTCGAGTCGCTGGACGATGCGGCCGCGCTGGGGGTGCTGCGTCGGGCGCTGGCCGCGCCGCTGGAAGTCTCGGCGGCGGCCTGCCTGCCGCGCGACCGGCGCGCCCTGATCCGGCTGGAAGGATTTCCGCAGTCGGTGGCCGAACGATTGCGCCAGTTGCAGGCCCTGCTGTCGGGCGCGGGCGACACGCGCGTGATCGAGGACGAGGCGTCCAGCGCGATCTGGCGGCGGGTCGGCGAAGTCTGGGATTTCCACGGCGATGAGCGAACGCTGTGGCGGCTGTCGCTACCCTCGGAGGCAGCCGCGCAGGTGGTCGCCGAATTCAGCCGCAATCTGGCCGTGGAGGCGATCTACGACTGGGGCGGCAGCCTGGTCTGGCTCGCGGTGGATGACGCGCCCAACCACGCCGAGCAGGTGCGCCGCGTGGCGCAGGGCGTCGGCGGCCATGCCTGGTTGTTTCGCGCAGCGGCCGGCCTGCGCGCGGAAGTGGCCACCGCGCATCCGTTGACGGCGCCACTGCAAGGTCTGTCGGCCCGAATCAAGGCGGGTTTCGATCCCAAGGCCACCCTGCCCAGCGCGCCGCTGTGGCCGCAATTTCGCGCCAACGGAGCGCCCTGATGCAGACCCGTTTCAGTACCGAGGCCCTGCAGGACCCCGGCACCGCCAGCGCGGAGCGCGCCATCCGCAGCTGCGTGCACTGCGGTTTCTGTAACGCCACCTGTCCCACCTACGGACTGCTGGGCGACGAGTTGGACGGCCCGCGCGGCCGCATCATGCTGATGAAGGACATGCTGGAACACCAGCGTGTGCCCTCGGCCGCGACCGTCACCCACATTGATCGCTGCCTGTCCTGCCTGAGCTGCACCAGCACCTGTCCGTCCGGCGTCGACTACATGCATCTGGTGGATCACGCCCGCGCCTACATCCACCAGCGTTACCGACGGCCGTGGTGGGACCGCTTGCTGCGCGCCACCCTGGCGCGCCTGCTGCCGTATCCGCGGCGCTTTGCGGCAGCGCTGTGGCTGGGGCGCACGTTCGCGCCGCTGCGCGGACTGCTGCCGCCGGGCAGATTCTTCGATTCCCTGCGCTCGATGCTGGTCCTGGCGCAACTGCCGCGGACGGCGGTGGCGGGCTCGCCCGCAGCGCCCGCAAGCGGTGCGACACCCAAGGGGCGGGTGGCCTTTCTGACCGGATGCGCCGAGCCGGTGCTGGCGCCGCACATCCAGCAGGCGGCGACCCGCCTGCTGGCGCGGATGGGCTACGCGGTGGTGGACACGCCCGGGCAAGGCTGCTGCGGCGCGCTGGTGCATCACCTGGGGCACGAAGCGCACAGCCTGGCCTTCGCCAGGGCGAACGTTGCCGCGTGGTCGCGCGTGATCGAGAACGGCGGCCTGGATGCCATTCTGGTGACCGCCTCGGGCTGCGGGACCAGCCTGAAGGATTACGGCCATTTGTTGCGCCACGATCCCGAATGGGCCGCGCCGGCGGCCAAGGTGTCGGCTCTGGCGCGGGACATCTCGGAGTTTGTGACGACCGCCGGGCTGCCGCCGGTGATGGAGCGGCCCGGACTTGCCGTGGCCTATCACGCGGCCTGCTCGTTGCAGCACGGCCAACGCATCCGCGATCAGCCCAAGGCACTGTTGCGCGCCGCCGGTTTCGAGGTGCGCGAGCCGGCACAAGCCCATCTGTGCTGCGGGTCGGCCGGCGTGTACAACATCCTGCAGCCGGATCTGGCGTCGCGGCTGCGCGAAAACAAGCTGCAGACCCTGCATGCGCTGACGCCCGCTGCGGTGGTCACCGGCAACATCGGCTGTCTGACCCAGTTGAGATTGGGTGCGCGGGTTCCGGTGCTGCACACCGTGGAGCTGCTGGACTGGGCCACCGGCGGCCCGCGGCCGGCGTCGCTCCAGCGCGAGGCCGGGGAGGAAGCATCCTGACTTGTGTTCGGGGCCAGCGCTCGGTTTACTCGGTGTCGCCAGGTGTCGTCACCGCAGGCCGGCCTGCCCGGACCTGTTCAAGCCAAGATAGGAGGAGCACACATGAAAGATCAGATCGCCGAAGAGTACGTGCAGGTGGACGCCGAGCCCTGGGCGCCGTTCCCGGAAGCGCTGTCGGCGGGTGGTATCCGCTGGAAGCTGCTGCACGTGTCGCCCGAGATGGGCTCGTGGACCGCGTATTTCGATTGCCCCAAGGGCTCGTCCTTCAACGCCCACATTCACCAGGGGCCGGGCGAATACCTGCTGACCAAGGGTCGCATGGACGTGCGCGGCGGCAAGGATGCCGGTGGCGACACCGCGGTCGCGCCGGGCTACGGCTACGAATCCTCCGGTGCGCGTCACGACCAGACCGCGTTCCCGGTGGATAGCGAGTTCTACATGACCTTCCTTGGGCCGCTGGTGTTCATCACCCCCGACGGCCAGCCGGTCGCCGTGGTCGGCTGGAAGGAAGTGCAGGGTGCATGGCAGGCGTTTCTGGCCTCGCAACCGGCGCAGCAGAAGAAAGCCGCCTGATCTGCCCACCGGATGCCGGGTCTGTCGACCCGGCATCCGGTGCCGGAGATCAGTGACGCGGCGCCAGCGCGATGACAGCGGCGCCGGCCAGGCACAGCACCACGCCGATCAGATCGGCGCTCGCCGGTCGAATGCCGTCCACCGCCCATAGCCACAGCAGCGCCGCGCTGATGTACACGCCGCCGTAGGCGGCGTAGACGCGACCGCTGGCTTGCGGATGCAGGCTAAGCAACCACACGAATGCGATCAAGGCCAGCGCCGCCGGCAGCAACAGCCAGGCGCTGCGACCCTGCTTGAGCCACAGCCAGGGCAGATAACAGCCCAGGATCTCTGCCAGCGCGGTCAGGCCGAACAGGCCAAAGGTTCGAAGCGCGTCCATCGGCGTGGCGGTCTCGGTGCGGAGTGTCCGCGAGGGTGTGGGGAGGTCGACCACATTGTCGCCGAACCTGCGTGCGGTTGACCTGCGCCTGCAGCCTCTGCATCGTCCCGTCATCAAGCCGCTCCCAACAGAACGCGGCAGGCCGGCTGGCCAGGAGCCCCGATGACTGCCGTACCCTCCCCGCAGCGCAGCCTGCTCAAGCTGCAACGCATGGAAATGGCCCTGGTGCGTGCCTGGCTGGCACATCCGGATGCGCTGCCGGAGCGCGACTTCAAGCGGCTGCGCTACCTGCTGAGCTTCGCGCGCCGGTCAGCGCGACGAGATCGAGGTTGACGCCACCATCGTCGAGCCGTTCCGCGAACTGGTGTTGCGCGCGCTGTACCGACCCTTGCATCGCGAGGAGGCGTTGCGCGCGCGCCTCGTCCAGAGCGCCGCGGTGCTGGCGCCATTGAGCGCTGCGCTGGCCGATGTGCGCCCGCGTCTGCTGGCCCGGCATGCCAGCGATTTTTCTGCCGGCGAACTCGACGCCGAAGTCGGCCGCAAAGCCCTGGTGACCATCGCCGGTGGCGGCGGTGGCGCCGGATACGTCTACATCGGCGCGGCCGCCCGGCTGCGCGCCGAGGGCATGTCATCCGATTATCTGATCGGCGCCTCCATCGGGGCTCTGATCGGTGCCTTTCTGGCGCGCTCGCGCAAGCTGGATATCGAAGCCCTGCTGGCCTGGGCCAAGGGCCTGAGCCTGCGCAGCATCTTCGCGCGGCCGCAGTTGGGTCCCACCCACACCCTGCCGGGCCTGATGCGCCTGCATCTCAAGGCCATGCATCGCGTGCTGGTACATCCGGACGGCAGCCCGCTGCGCCTGTCGGACCTGGAGATTCCGTATGAGGCGGTGATCGCGGGCGTGCGCAAGCGGGTCTACGATCACCTTCCGGCGACGGTGAAGAATTTCGTCTCGGTGGAACGCAGTTCCGCGACGTTCTCGCGTCTGCTGGCCGAACGCATGCTGATGCTCGGGACCTTCGTCAATCCCAACGTGGTGATGCCGCTGGTGTTGGGGCGCAATGCGGACACACGCGCCATGCGGGTGGTCGACGCGGTGGGGCTGTCGGCGGCCATTCCCGCGGTGCTGCAGTACGAACCGCCGACCCGCGACGCCCGCAGCGACGCCATCCTGGCTGCGCTGCGCCAGCAGCACGAGGTGGCGCTGTTCGTCGACGGCGGGGTTGCGGCCAACGTGCCTGCACGCATCGCATGGGAGGGCGTGCAGTCCGGTCGTATCGGTACGCGCAACGCGTTCTACCTGGCGTTGGAATGCTTTCACCCGCAGTTCGAGGCCAAGCATCTGTGGCTGTATCCGGTGACCCAGATCGTGCAGCTGCAGTTGCGCCAGCAGCGACCCTATTTCGACTGGCTGATGCGTTTCGAGCCGACGCTGTCGCCGGTCAATCTGCTGCCGCCGGCCGCCGATTTCGACCGCGCGTTCCAATGGGGATGGTCGCAGGCCGACGCCATGATGCCGTTTCTCAAGAAAGCACTGGAGCCGGTCGAGTGGCAGGAATGAACGCGTGCGCCAGAGACATCGGCGCCCTCGTCAACGCTCCCTCCCGAACGGCAGTTCCAGTCCCGCCGCAAAAAGGAAAGAGCCCTCGCGCTGGTCGAGCACGTCTTCTCGCGGCCACGAGTAGCCGCTGACCAGTTCCAGGAACAGTTTCTGCTGCGCCAGCGGATGGCGGTAGACCAGGCGCGCACCGTACTCGCGCAGAGGAACGCGGTCCGCCGTGGCACCTCGGGCGAAGGTTTCTGCGGCCAGGCCGCGACCCTCGCCTACGCTCTGGTAAAGGATCACCGCGCTGCGCCAATCGAAGCCTTCGGTGTTCTCCGACAGCGTGCCGATGTTGCTCCAGCGCAGCAGTCGGGTGGCGGTGATGACGTAGCTGTAATCGATGCCGGGCGTGATGCCGAACCCATCGCGCGAGTTGTAGAACGGGGTGGCGCGCAGATGCAGCAGGTTGCGTTCGTCGGCATAGGCGTTGTAACGGATGCGGTTCTGCACGAACACACGCGGTTCGCGCAGGTCGCGCGCACCGACCCGGAAATCGGAGCGGAAATTGCGGTTGCCGGGCAGCGAGTACCCCAGGCCCGCCATCCACTTGTCGTCGTCGTCGACGCTCGGGAACTGCGACCGCAGCGCGAAACCTTCGCTGCGGTCGCGCACGAATTCGTCGTCGTCGTCGCGGCCGATGAACGCGGACGCACGATTCTCCAGGTTGGGCAGATCGACCCGCACGTCCAGGCGGACCCGTTCCTTGAACCCGTAGTACTCGGAATAGGTTGCGGACGTTTCCAGTCGCCCGTGTGCGCGACGGGCGGCCTCGATATTGCGCTCGCCGAACAGGCCGTCGAACCACAGCGAGGCGCCGCACAGGGTCTCGTGGAGCATCCGCGCGGTCTCGCTGATCAGCTCTTCGTTGTTGCCGTCGGGGTCCTTGCAGGGCTGTTCCCGTTTCAGGCCGATGTCGGCAGCGCCGATCTTCGGCGACGGCACCGCGGGCACGGGTTTGGACGGATCGGCCGATGTGCTTGCGGCGTCCTGCGGGGCGTCGAACTCGGTGCCTTCGATCACCAAGGGTTCATGCGCGCCCAGCGCGCGCCACTGCAGGGTGGACTCGACCTCGTCGGATGCCAGGGTTGGAGGTGCGCAGCACAGGCCCGACGCGAAGCCGAGGCACAGCAGCAGCGGAGCGAACCCGACCGGAGGCGGCAAGCACGGTTGCGGCGGGGGCGCCGACGGGTTCATGAAGTTTGGGCGACCTCCGAGCCTGGTTCGGCGCTCAGCCTAACCAACTTGGTCGGAACTTGGGTGTCGTCCCCGCCAGAGAGCAGAGCGCATCGCAGCGCCGACGGGCGGTGTTCGCCCGTCGGCGCTGCGGATCGATGATCGATCAGAAATGAAACAGCAGGTTGGCGGAGGCCATGTCGATGTCGGTGTCGTTGAGTTCGAAGCGTTCGTACTCGATCCGCAGAGCCAGATTCCGGTTCAGCGCAAATCGCGCGCCAACGCCGTAGAAGGGGTCGGTGCCGTCGTCGTCGGCGCGCACATTGGCGAAGCGGCCCTCGGCGTCCCAGAACAGGGCGCCGCCCTTGGCGTAGGCGGCGAAGTTCTGCGTCAGCGGCAGTTCGAACACTGCGCCGGCGGTCCAGCCATCGGCTTCCACGCGGCTGGGACCGTCTTCGGCGGTGCCGAAGTCGATGTACTGACCCTCCAGAGACAGGTGCTGGCCGAGTTTGAGGCCGGCGATACCCTTGTAGCTCACGCGGTCGTCTTCGAATTCGTCGCCGTTGCCGGTGAAGTCCTCGCCCTCGATGCGGTTGTAGCCGACACCGCCACCGAGATACAGGCCGGGATCGGCGGATTGCGCTGCCACGACGTGCGGCAACAACGCGCCACTACCGATGGCGACGGCGGCAAAGACAGCTTGCGAAGCTTTCATGGGGACTCTCTCCTGAGGGTGGTTGCAGTTTTGAAAGGTGCCGATATCGGCAACCGATCTGGGCACTTACCTTGCCGATCAGGAATGAATCGATTCTGAATCTATTTTTCTTTGTTTTCAGTTAGATGATGAACCCGCGCTGAGCGCTTCAGGAAGGCCTTGCGGCGCGCGCAGCGGCAGGCGACCGATTGAGATAAGCCAGGGCTTCTTCGGTGGAGCCTTCCTTGACCGGGTTGTACCAGGGGCTGAAGAAGGACAATTCCTGTTTCACCAGCCACAACGGCGAGGGCAGCTGTCCGTGTCTGGACTGGCGGTGCCACTCGAGCCAGATCCAGGGTCTGAACACGCTGGGCTTCTTGTGCGCGAAGCGTTCGTCCTGCTTCATCAGATGCGCGGCGCCGTGCACCCATAAACCGTAGATCGCCGGCATGGCGATGGACGCAAGGTAATAGCGCGACGGATAGCGTCCACCCAGGTGCCGGTAGACATCGAAGGCCACGCAGCGATGCTCGACTTCCTCCGCGCCGTGCCAACGCAGCAGATCCAGCAACACCGGATCGGCGCCCTTCCATTGATCCTGCTTGAGCACGTAGTTACCCAGCACGCAGGTCATGTGCTCGATGGCAGCGACGATGCCGAGTCGAAACACCAGCCACTGCTTCTGCGCGAACTTCGGTAGTTTCACGCCGAAAGGTTCGTCGGCCAGCAGTACCTCGAATAGCTTGTCTTCCTGCGCGGTGTTGGACTCGGTCTCGATGCCGTGCGCGTGCAGGTACTCGACGATCGCCGCGCCGTGCGCGCGCGCGTGCATCGCCTCCTGGCGGATGAACATCTGCACGTCATCGCGCAGCTTCGGATCGGTGATATAGGGCAGGGCCTTGTTGTAGAGCTTGCAGAACCAGAACTCGCCCGCCGGCAACAGCAGATTTATTTCGTTGATGAAGTGGCTGGCGAAGGGCTGACCTGGAATCCACTCCAGCGGCGTGTCCGCCCAGTCGAACTGCACCTTGCGTGGAATCAGCGGCTGCGGCGTGTTCGAAGCTTTCGAGAACTTGGGAAGCTCGGGGGTGGCCGGCATGTTCATGGGGTTGGCTCCTGACCTATTTCGAAACGTCCACCCGCGCCAGTCGGTGCGACAGCGCGGGAAAAAACCGCGAAAGCAACCGGGTCGCATGTGCCTCGCTGCCGACCAGCACTTCGGACTTGCCGGTCGCCACGGCGTCGAGGATCGCCGCCGCCACCGCCGCGGGCTTGAGATTGCGTCGCGCATAAAGCTTCTTGGCGCGTGCGCGTTGCCGTGCCTGCTCATCGATGCTGACCCCAACGAATTGAGAAGCCTCGGTGATGCCGGTATCGATCAGACCGGGGCACACCGAGGTGACGCGAATACGCTGGTCCGCCAGTTCCGCGCGCAGGCAATCGGTGAGCATGAGCACCGCCGCCTTGGTGGTGGCGTACGCCGGCAGCGCCCGTGTGGGGGTGAAGGCTGCGGCCGACGCAACGTTGACGATATGTCCGGCTTTGCCGGCCGCGATCATCTGCTGGGCAAACAGCTTGGAGCCCAGGATGACGCTCCACAGATTCACCCGCAGCAGGCGCTCCCAATCGTCGACACCGGTATCCAGCATCTTTCCGGACAGTCCGATGCCCGCGTTGTTGACCACCACGTCGGGCGCGCCCAGTTCCTCCTCCACCCACTTTGCAAACGCCTCCATCTGTTCGGTGGAGCCCACGTCGACCTGACGCACGAAGGCCTCGGCCTCGAGCAGGCGTGCCAGTTCTGCGCTGCGTTCGGCGGCTTCGAGATTGATGTCGGCGGCGACCACCGCGGCGCCCTGTTCGGCAAACGCGAGCAGGGTTTCCCGACCAATACCGCCACCGGCGCCGGTGACGACCACCAGTTTTCCGGTCATCGGTTTGCGCGCGCCATAGAGGCGTGCGCGCCGAAGCGTAGCCGGCTCGTTACCAGACACCACGAAGTCGATGAATTCGCCGGCCATGGCGGCGATCGGTTCAGGATGGCTGATCTGCACCCAGTGGCCGGCGTCGATATCGCGACGCCACAGCCGCGGCACCCAGCGCGGCAGATCGTCCCAGATCTCCTGGACCATGAAGCGGTCGCGCTTGGGCACGATCAGTTGCACGGGAATATCGGTCCGGCGCTCTTGCGGTCGCAGCAGGCGTTTGACGAAATTGGCCCGATACAGATTGATGCCGCTGGTGCCGTCCTTGGTCTGCGTGTCGGTGGCCTCGGCGTCGATCCCCTCGACCTTCTTGAGGACTCTGGGCCACAGCTTGTCCAGGCCGGCTTTCCACATCGCCTCGCCCAGCGCCGGCAGCTGGAAGGCGCCGATGTACCAGGAATGCGAAAGCTGTCGGGCAACCTGCGCCATGTCCTGCGGCGAGCCGCTGCGCAGGCGATTCATGATCCAGTAGCTGGCGTGATCGATGCTTGGCCCGGAGATGCTGGTGTAGCTGGCGATGCGACCGGTCATGCGTTCGGTGGTCACCGCCTCCCAGGACTGGATCGATCCCCAGTCGTGGCACAGCAGATGCACCGGTGCGTCCGGGCTGGTGGCGTCGACGACCGCAGCGAGATCTTCGACCAGGTGTTCCAGTGCATACGCCTGGGTGTGGTCCGGCACGGTGGAACGGCCGGCACCGCGCACGTCATAGGCCACCACGTGGTAGCGCTGCGCCAGGAGCGTGGCGGTCTTTTCCCACACGCTGGCGGCGTCGGGATAGCCGTGCACCAGCACCACGGTGGGCGTGCCGGCAGCCGCAACGCCCCAAGTGTAGACGGCGAGTTCGATATCGCCGGACTGGACGCTGCGGGAGGGGATCATGGCAACTCCGGATCGGCTTGGAGGGGTGACCGGAACGGGCCGATCATGACATCGCGCGATGGTATCGTCGAGCGACGTTGGTGCCATGTCGCTGCCGGCGTTAGCAGGCGGCGCGGCGGCCGTGGAAGGCGTCTCGCGACGGCCCCGCGACGGGCTCTGAACCCGGCTCATGCGGCCTGGCGCTGCGCTGCCGGCCACAGTCCGCGCGCCTGCCAGCGACGCACCTGCGGCACCTCGTCATCGAGCCAGAACGCATCGTCCTCGGTGATCACCAGCAGCTCTTCCCACTTGGCGCCGACGTCGCGAAAACCGAGGTGCGGCTCCACCGCCCACAGGCCGGGCGTGGGCGGGTGATCCGAGCCCTTGCTGCTGTTCCACAGCGGCGACCAGCCCTCGCGTGCGCCGCGTACGCGGTCCTTGATCAGTTCGCTGATGTTGCGCACGCCAAAGCGGGCCAGCGACAGGTGCTTGGGACGGCCGTCGTTTTCGAGTTTTTCCACACGGTGCGCTAGCACCTCGAAGGGATAGGCCTTGTGCCGCGGCTCGTAGCCGTGCCGTTCGCACAGACGGTCGACCGCCTGGCTGACCTGCGCCAGCGTCTTGCGCTGACGCACCAGATCCAGGATCAGCACGCGGTACTCCAGTAGATCGTCCATCAGTTTGTCCAGGGTCGGGTTGTGCCCGACCACGCCGCAATAGCCGATGTCGGCGGTGTAGCCGCCGCGCGTGGGCGCGCAGTCCAGGATGTAGGGCATGTCGGCTTCGAGCTTCTTGTTGCTCGGGTAGAACGCCGGGTTGAATCCGCCCAGATGCTTGAAGCCGATGAATCCGCGAAACGCGGTGCGGTCGCCGAACCAGGCGAAGGGCTGATGAAAGCAGTCGTCGGCGCCCTCGGACAGCAGGAAGTCGCGCATGTAGGTGGCAACTTCGCGCTCGGTCATGCCGGGTTCGATTTCCTCGGCGATGGTTTCCGCGCAGCGGTAGGCCAGTCGCTGCACCTGGCGGAAGCCTTCGATATCGACGGCGCTCAAGACTGGGCTGGGGGGCATGGCCGGACTCCGGATGTTGACAGTGATCAATGTTAACGTTGACCCATGGTAGCGCCGGTCGAGCACAGCGATACGGCAGCATCGTCAATCGGTCGCGGCGCTGCGGTCGCTGGTTCCGGGGCGAACCCCCGGGGAGCGATCCTAATTGTGAACCCGGCGGTGGCCGCCCAGCATTGCGGGTTTGACCATCTGGAGTACCCAAGCATGCAAAACCTGCTCGCGCAACCGCTCAAGCTGCCCTGCGGCGTGGTGTTGTCCAACCGCATCGCCAAGGCCGCGATGACCGAGGGTCTGGCCGACGAATACCATTGCGCCACCGACCGTCACGAGCGCCTGTATCGCGGCTGGTCGCAGGGCGGGGCCGGTCTGCTCCTCACCGGCAACGTGCAGGTTGATCGCAGCCATCTCGAACGGCCGGGCAACCTGGTCATCGACAACAACGGCGGCCTTGAGGCGCTCAAGGCCTATGCCAGAGCCGGCACCGAAGCCGGAAATCACTTGTGGATGCAGATCAATCACCCGGGCCGCCAGACGCCCGGCGAACTCAACGGCGCGCCGCTGGCGCCGTCGGCGATCCCGCTGCGGATGGCCGGCGACAAGTTCGCGCCGCCACGCGCGATGACCGAAGCGCAGATCCTGGACGTGATCCGACGTTGGGCGCACGTGGCCCGCACCGCGCGCGAAGCGGGTTTCACCGGCGTGCAGATCCATGCCGCTCACGGCTATCTGCTGTCGCAGTTCCTCAGCCCGCTGTCGAATCAGCGCACCGACGCCTGGGGCGGCTCGCTGGAAAACCGTGCGCGCGCCTTGCTCGAGGTGTATCGCGCCATTCGCAAGGCCACCGGGCCGGACTTTCCGATCAGCGTCAAGATGAATTCAGCCGATTTCCAGAAAGGCGGGTTCGACAGCGACGAATGTCTGCACGTGGTGCGCTGGCTGCACGAGGCCGGCGTCGATCTGCTTGAGATTTCGGGCGGCAACTACGAGCAATTGCAGATGCTGGGCAGCGGTGAGGGCGAGGGCACCGACGGCAGCGTGGTACGCGAAAGCACGCGCAAGCGCGAGGCCTACTTTCTCGAATTTGCGCAGAAGATCCGTCCGGTGTGCGACATCCCGCTGATGATCACCGGCGGGTTTCGCTCGCGGGCGGCAATGACGGCAGCGCTTGAAAGCGGCGGCCTGGACGTAGTGGGTCTGGGCCGGCCGCTGTGCGTGGACCAGGACCTGCCGCGCAAGCTGCTGGACGGCAGCGTGGAGATGAGTCCCGCCCACGAGCGCAACCTGAAGCTCGACCCGGCGGTGGTGCCTGATGTATCGGACCAGGCCACCCGGGATCTGATCGAGGCCTTTGGTGGCCTCGGTTGGTACTGCTTGCAGCTCATCTACCTTGGCCACGGCAAGTCGGTCGACACGCAGATGAGCGTGTACGAGGCCTTTGTCAGATACCAGGAGAATGAGGCCACTACCCTGGCGCAACTGCGAGACTGGAAGCCTGTCGCCGCCTGAGTTCGCCGCGCGTTCGCCGCGCGTCTCCGCGGGGGACGCGGCGGTGGTAATGTTGCGCCGCCCCATTCTGGACGCACTGCCACGCTTATGGACCCTCTGCAGACACCGCCCCGCGATGTTCCCGCACGTCGCCGGCCCGCCAAGCGCGGCGAAGACAAGAGCGGCCTTTGGGCCGTGGTGGGAATTGCGGCGGTCCTGGTGCTGGGAATCGGCTACGCGCACCGCGCCGATATCGGATTGGGGCCCGCCGACGGCGTTGAAGTGCTCGATGGTGGCGACGTATTGCAAGGGAACTATCCGGCTGCGGAAGGCGGTGCAGGGCCCGCTCGCGCTGCAGGCTTGGGCGCGCGCAAGGAGGTCGGTGAACCGACCTTGAAGATGGCCGAACCGGTGCAGCAGGATCGTTATGCCGCGCCGGTGACCCACGTCACCGAAACCGACGCATGCCGGGCGCTCAAGAACTCGCGCAGCGAACTGAAAACCGCACTGGGCAAGTCTGTTGGCGCCGAGCGTAAGGCCGAACTGCAGGATGAACTGGACTACGTGATCTCGCGCGGTACGGAGCGCGGCTGCTGGACCGGCGGGGCGGGCTGAGCGGGTCTCCTTCCGGCAACCCGACGTTCAGGGTTTGCGCAAGGCATCCGCCAGCGCGGCGCCCAGGGAACCCTGAGGAACAGATGCCGCGGGGGTTTTGGCCGGCCGCGTGCTGCGCCGATCCGGCGCACGGCGATCTTCTCCACGCGAACCGCTGACGGCGGGTGCACTGCCGTCGTCCTTCTTCATGCTCAGCGCGATGCGCTGGCGCTTGAGGTCCACGTCCACCACGCGCACCTTGACGATCTGCCCGGCCTTGACCACTTCGCGCGGGTCCTTGACGAAGCGGTCGGCCAGTTGCGAGACGTGAACCAGACCGTCCTGATGCACGCCGATATCGACGAAGGCGCCGAACGCCGCGACATTGGTGACCGTGCCTTCCAGCACCATGCCGGGCTTGAGATCGGCCACCGCGTTGATGCCGTCCGCAAACGTGGCGGTGCGGAATTCCGGGCGTGGATCGCGACCGGGCTTTTCCAGCTCGGCGAGGATGTCGCGCACCGTGGGCAGACCGAAGCGTTCGTCGGCGAACTGGCGCGGATCGAGTTGCTTGAACGCACTGCGGTCGCCCATCACCGCACGCAGGTCGCGGCCGCAGGCCTGCACGATCCTGCGCGCCACCTCGTAGGCCTCGGGATGCACGCCAGACGCGTCCAGCGGCTCGTTGCCGTCGCGGATGCGCAGAAAGCCGGCGCATTGTTCGAAGGTCTTGGGCCCCAGGCGCGGTATCTCCAGTAGGGCCTTGCGCGTCGGGAACGCGCCCGCACGGTCGCGGTGCAGCACGATCGCTTCAGCCAACGAACCGCCCAGTCCGGACACCCGTGCCAACAGTGGCGCCGACGCGGTGTTGAGGTCCACGCCGACGGCGTTCACCGCGTCTTCCACCACCGTGTCCAGCGCTCTGGCCAGGCGATGCTGATCGACATCGTGCTGGTACTGGCCGACGCCGATGGACTTCGGATCGATCTTGACCAGTTCTGCGAGCGGGTCCTGCAGGCGGCGGGCGATGGACACCGCGCCGCGCAATGACACATCCAGATTCGGAAATTCCCTGGCCGCCGTTTCCGACGCCGAGTAAACCGAGGCGCCGGCTTCGCTGACCACGACCTTGCGCGGGCGCGGCTCGCCCAGCGCGGGCAGCAGTTCTTCCACCAGCTTTTCGGTCTCGCGGCTGGCGGTGCCGTTGCCGATGGCGATCAGCTCGATGCCGTGCTGGCGGATGATGCGCGCCAGCTCGGCCTGTGCGCCGCGCATGTCGTTGCGGGGCTGAAACGGATAGACCGTGGCCGTTTCAAGCACTTTGCCAGTGCCGTCGATGGCCGCCACCTTGACGCCGGTGCGGATGCCGGGGTCCAGGCCCAAGGTGGGTCTGGAGCCAGCGGGTGCGGCGAGCAGCAGGTCTTTCAGGTTGGTGGCGAACACCTGGATGGCCTCGGCCTCGGCGCGCTGGCGCAGTTCCATCATCAGGTCCACCGACAGATTCATCGACAGCTTCACCCGCCAGGTCCAGCGCACCACCTCCATCAGCCAGGCGTCGGCGGCACCGCCGTCGGCACGGATGGCCTGACTGGCCGCGATCATGCGTTCCACCGGCTTGACCGGTGAGGGATCGTCGGCGTCGATTTCGATCTCCAGGGTCAGGATCTCCTCGGCGCGACCGCGCATCATCGCCAGTGCGCGATGTCCGGCCACCCCGGCCCAGGGTTCGGCGTGATCGAAGTAGTCGGAGAACTTGGCACCGGCTTCGGTCTTGCCATCGAACACGCGCGAGCGCAGCACGCTGCGGTCGCGCAGGTACTGGCGCAGGGTGCCGAGCAGCGCAGCGTCCTCGGCAAAGCGCTCGGTGAGGATGTCGCGCGCGCCCTCCAGCGCCGCCTTGGCATCGGCCACCTCGCCCTGCACGAAGGCTTGCGCGGCTTGCACCGGAGTCTGCGTGCGATCCCGCAGCAGCAGGTCGGCCAGCGGCTCCAGCCCGCGTTCGCGCGCCATCTCGGCGCGGGTGCGCCGCTTGGGCTTGTAGGGCAGGTACAGGTCTTCGATCTCGACCTTGGTGGTAGCCGCCTGCAGACGGGTCTCCAGCTCCTCGCTGAGCTTGTCCTGGCTGCGGATGGATTCGATCACCGCGGCGCGGCGATCTTCCATCTCGCGCAGATAGCCCAGGCGCTCTTCCAGCAGCCGCAACTGGGTGTCGTCCAGTCCACCCGTGACTTCCTTGCGATAGCGCGCGATGAAGGGAACGGTGGCGCCCTCGTCAAGCAGGCTCACCGCGGCGTCCACCTGGCGCGTCTGCGCGCCTATCTCGACTGCAAGTGTCTGGTGGATGCGTCTTGCGCTGCTGTCGGCGGGCTGGGTCATGCGGCTAGGGGCGGCCAAAAAGGGCCGCGGACGATAGCGGCCGCAGCGCCAGAATCCAAGCTCGCGCAGTCGCGCGCGGTGGCGACAGGACCCTGGGTTCGGCGAGCCAAGTCGCGGCCGCAAGGTCGCTGCTAGGCTGCCGCACGCAACGAACTCCAAGGAAGGCGCGCCGTGAGTCCCCTGACGTGAGTCCCCTGAACCGCCGAGGTCTGCCGGTCGTGTTGCTGGCTGCACTGCTGACCGCCTGTCCTTCCAGCGATCCGGTGTCGGACCCCGCCAATCCGGACGCGATCAGTGCAGCGGCCACCAGCAAGGCCATCATCTTCGACGGCACCATTCCGGCACCGGACGGGCGGGTCATCGGCATCACCGTTTACCAGCCGGCACTGGCGGCTGACGAGGCCGCACCTCTGGTCCTTCACGGTCACGGCTTCGGCCTGGCGCGTGCGCGCAATTTCGAAGGTGGCAATCCGCTCGGTAATTTCCTCAGCGCCGACGTCACCGGCGACGCGGCCACCGCGGCGTGGAACGCCGGCTACTACGTGATCAGCTTCGATCAGCGCGGGTTTGGCCAGTCCAGCGGCCCGGTGACGGTGATGGACCCCGACGTGGACGGGCGCAACATCTCGGCCATCATCGACTGGGCCGAGACCACCCTGCCGCATCTCGCGCGCAGCGGCGGTGATCCGCTGGTGGGCGCGGTGGGTCTGAGCTACGGCGGCGGCTTTCAGCTCATCGGCAGCAGCGTGGATGCGCGCTTCGATGCCATCGTTCCCACCGCCACCTGGAACGATCTGCGCTACAGCCTGGCGCCGGCCGGTGTGCCCAAGACCATCTGGCTCGACATCCTTTTTGTGGGCGCTGCACCGGCCGCGTTCCAGTTCGTGCCGTTCGTTTATACGGCCTACCTGCAGGCGACCCTGGGCACCGTCAGCGCAGAAACCCTGGCGCAGTTCGAGCGGCGCAGCCTCGCATCATTCTGCGCCGGCAACCGCGCAGACGGCCGCGGTGCGCCGGCGGTGGACGCGTTCTTCGTGCAGGGCAGCAACGACGTGCTGTTCAACTTCAACGAGGCGGCCGACAACCTCGCCTGCCTGCGCGCCAATGCCTTACGGTGGTCAGACCGTCGGGCTGCCGCCTACCGCGGTGATTCCCGGCGGCGCCGGGCAAGTCGTGAACCTGCTGAGCGGCCTGCCGCTGCAAACCCTGCTGAGCACCCTGGCCGGTCTGGGCCCCGAGGCGGTGAACCTGGTGCTGGGCGTCGTGCAGAACCCGCCGGGCAGCGATCTGGGCTACACCGAGGATTTCATCGCGCTGCTGCCGGACATCGTCAACCTGCTGCCCTATGAGCTGTTGCAGCAACTCGCGGCCGCGCCGGTCTACGTGCCGCTGCAAACCATCGGCACCGCGCAAGCCCTGGCGGGCATCCCGCAGGCCAGCCTGCAGTTCTCCGGCGGCGCCGGTCAGCCGCCGCTGTTCGTGGGTCTGGGTCTACGCCGCGGCGGCAACGGCGATGCGGTCACGATCAACGACCAGGTGACGCCGGTGCGCGCCGCCGGCAACGTGGAGCTGGACCTGGTGGGAGTGCGGGAAGTGCTGCAACCCGGCGACGAAGTCGGCCTGCTGCTGTTCGGGTTTCATCCGTACTTCCTCAACAACGCGCTGTTGTCGCTGGCGCCCGTTCCGGTGACGGTAACCGGCTCGGTGAGCCTGCCGCTGCAGGTGCGCTGAGGTGCAGCGCCGTTCGCGGTCGCGCGCTAAAGCCCTGCATCACGCCAGCTTGTCGTCGGCCACCCGGTAGGTTGGGTCTTCGCGGTAGTTCACCTCGATCATCGACTTCGCACGGTCGAGGAGTTCCAGGCAGTCCGTACTGAGGTGACGCAGCTTGAGCTGCTTGCCGGCACGCTGATAGCGCTCAGCAAGGGTATTCACGGCGTCGATGGCGGAGTGATCCATCAGCTTGGCGGCGCGAAAATCGATCTCCACTTCCGCCGGATCATCCTTGGGCGCGAACTGCTGCTGGAAGTCGGCGGTGGAGGCAAAGAACAGCGTCCCGTGTACCTCGTAGACCTTGCGGCGCACGGACAGCACCGAGGATGTGATGCGCACGTGCTTGGCGTGCTCCCAGGCGAAGACCAGGGCTGAGACGATCACGCCGACGATCACCGCCACCGCAAGATCGGCGAGCACGGTGACGCCGGCCACCAGCAGCCCGACCCCGACATCGGCGCGCGGGACCTTGCCGAACAGGCGAAAGCTGCTCCACTCGAAGGTCTTTTCCGCCACCACGAACATCACGCCGATCAGCGCCGCCAGTGGAATCTGTTCGATCAGCGCCGAACCGAACAGGATGAACGAGAGCAGGAACAGCGCGGTGGCGATGCCCGACAGGCGATGCAGCGCACCGCTGTTCACGTTGATCATGCTCTGGCCGATCATGGCGCAACCACCCATGCCGCCGAAGAAGCCCGTCACCACGTTGGCGGCGCCCTGTGCCGCGCACTCCTTGTTGGGGCGGCCGCGGGTATCGGTCATTTCGTCGATCAGGTTCAAGGTCAGCAAGGACTCGATCAGGCCGATGGCGGCGAGGATCAACGAGTACGGCAACACGATCATCAGCGTGTCGAAGTTGAACGGCACCGCCGGGATATGGAAATCCGGCAGTCCGCCCTTGATCGAACCCAGGTCGCCCACGGTCCTGGTGTCGATATCCAGACCGATCACCAGCAGCGACACCGCGATGATCGCGACCAATGTCGCCGGCACCGCCTTGGTCAATTTGGGCAGCAGGTAGATCACCAGCATGGTCAGCGCGATCAGGCCCGCCATCACGTATAGCGGCAGGCCCTGCATCCATTGCGCGATGCCGTCGGCATCGGTCGTCTTGAAATGGCTGAACTGCGCCAGGAAGATCACGATGGCCAGGCCGTTGACGAAGCCCAGCATGACCGGATGCGGCACCATGCGGATGAACTTGCCGAGACGCGCGGCGGCGAACACCAACTGCAGCAGGCCCATCAACACCACGGTGGCGAACAGGTACTCCACGCCGTGCTCGACCACCAGTGCCACCATCACCACCGCGAGCGCCCCGGTTGCACCCGAAATCATGCCGGGGCGCCCGCCGAACGCTGAGGTGATCAGCGCAACGATGAAAGCGGCGTAAAGCCCGGTGAGAGGGGAGACCTGAGCAACGAGGGCAAAGGCGATGGCTTCGGGGACCATGGCCAAGGCCACGGTCAGACCGCTGAGCAAGTTGGTTTTGATGACGTGCGGGGACAGCATGAACTGAGAACTCCGAACAGCCACCGGATCGCAGCGCGGCCGGATGCAGGCCGCGCGGGCGGATCGGGTGTGAGAAAGGGGCGCGGGCGACGCGGTAGCGCAACTAGGGCAACGCAAGGCAGGGGAGGCCCCGCCGCGGGGACGCCTTATGGTGGCGTCGAGCCCAGGCAAGAGAAGTGATGGTGCATTGCAACATTGTGGACGATGAGGGTGGCAGCGTCGAGTCATTTCGTCGCCGACGCATGACGCGAGTGAATAGCAGGCAGGGGAGACACTGATCGATGACCGGACTTTCAGCCGAGCAAATTCGTGCGCTGCATGAGCAACTGCTGGTGGCAGAACGGGAGTTGCAGAACAGCATCGACCAGCGCAAATCAGCCGCCACGGTGGTGGAACTCGATCAGGCCGCAGTCGGGCGGCTGTCGCGCATGGATGCGCTACAGCAACAAGCCATGGCAAAGGCGGCAGAACAGCGGGCGATCAGCAGGCTGAGCCGGGTGCGTGGCGCCCTGCAGCGATTAGAGAATGACACTTACGGTCGATGCGAAGATTGCGACGAGATGCTCGATATACGTCGCTTGCAGACTGATCCTTGCGCAGCGGTCTGCCTGGAATGCCAACACGACCGCGATGCCGACGCGGCAGCCGATGAGCGCCGACGTCAAATGCAGGGCCCGCGTTCCTGAGCCGCAACCTGACGCCAAGGGCCCGGTCGCGACTCGTCGAATTCCGTGTACCGCGTCGTCGTACGTCGACCTGGTCGCTCAGCGCAAGCGCGCGTCGATGGCCAGCGCGTGGATGTCGGTCTGCATCAGCTCGCCGAGTGCGGCGTAGATCGCGCGATGGCGCGCCACCGGCGTCTGGCCGTCAAAGGCTTGCGAGCTGATGCGCAGACGGTAGTGGCCGCGGCCGCTGGCCGCACCTGCATGCCCGGCATGCAGATGCGATTCGTCCTGCAGGTCCAGCTCGGCGTCGGGGAATTGCTGTAGCAGCGCATCGCGGATGCGCGCCATCCGCGCGTCATTCATGACAGCGTGAGTCGCAGAAACGGGCGGATATCGACCGAGGCGTAGACACCGGCTTCAGTGTAGGGATCGGCGGCGACCCAGGCCTTGGCGGCGTCCAGGCTTTCGAACTCGGCCACGATCAGGCTGCCGGCGATGCCGCCTTCAAGCGAGGGGGCGTCGATGACCGGCAACGGCCCGACCATCGCGATACGCCCCTCGCGATGCAGGGCTTGCAGGCGTTCCAGATGCGCGGGCCGGGCGTCCGCACGGCGCGGACCGGAGCCGGGTGCGTCGATACCGTAGATGACGTAGAGCATGGGGTTAACCGGGCTTGGAAGATGACGAAGGCGCTTCTTCCTGCGGCAGGTAACGCCACAGGAAGGGCAGGTGCGCCATCATGAATACGAACATCATCACGCTCACGCCCACGGTTTTGAACACGCCCCAGGTTTGATCGTTGAAGTGATGCATCACGTAGAGATTGAGCAGCGCCACGCCGGCAAAGAAGCAGACCCAGGCCAGGCTCACCCGCCGCCACACCGCGTCCGGCATCTGCAAGGTGGTTTGCGGAATGCGCTGCAGCAATACCTTGCTGCCGATGAAGTGCGAACCCAGGAACGCCAGCGCGATCACGCCGTTGACCACCGAAGTCTTGTACTTGACGAAGCTGGAGTCGTTGAGCAGCAGGGTGGTCCCGCCCAGCACCAGCACCGCGATGGCACCGAAGGTGTGCATCTTGTGCGGCTTGCCGGTGCGCCACCAATGCCAGCCGGCCAGCGCGATCATGGCCACGATGAGCACCGCGGTGGCAATGAAGATATCGCCGACAAACAGCGCGATCAGGAACGCGATGCCGGGCAGCAGGTCGATGATGGAGTTCATTGGGGCATTATAGGAGGCCGACTTGGTTGTTTACGTATCGGGCGTGCTGATGGATTTCGACGTTGGCAGCCCACCCGCCGAAATCTGCGCGCAGCGCATGGCTTGCCGCTGAATCTGGAAAACGATACCCCGTGGCCGACTGGTTCGAGATACACCCCGACAACCCGCAGAAGCGCACCCTGGCGCAGGTGGCGGTGCGGCTGCGCCAGGGCGCGGTGATCGCCTATCCCACCGATTCCTGCTACGCGCTCGGCTGCCAGCTCGACGACAAAGAAGCCGCCGAGCGCCTGCGCAAGATTCGCCAGTTCGACCGCCATCACCAGTTCACCCTGGTGTGTCGGGACCTGTCGGAAATCTCCACCTACGCCAAGGTCGACAACTGGCAGTTCCGCCTGCTCAAGCAGCACACGCCGGGGCCTTACACTTTCGTGCTCGACGCGACCAAGGAACTGCCGCGGCGGGTGGCGCACGAAAAGCGCAAGACCATCGGTATCCGGGTGCCGGAGCACGTGGTGGCGCAGGCGCTGCTGGAAACCCTGGGCGAACCGCTGATCAGCTGTACGCTGATCTTTCCGGGCGAAACCGACCCGGTGGCCGAGCCCGAGGAATGGCGTGCCGCGCTGGATGCTGCGGTGGACGTAGTGATCGACGGCGGCCACTGCGGCCTGGAACCCACCACGGTGGTCGATCTCACCGGCACCGCGCCGGAACTGGTGCGGGCCGGCAAGGGCGCGCTGGACCGGCTGGGCTTAGGCAACTGAACCGTGTCGTGGGCTGCGTAATCCGCGGCCGATGCCGGGGCGGTTGCAGCCCGAGCCGGTCCCGACCCCCCGTATAATCCCGGGATGCCTGAATTCCAGCTCCTGGCCCAGAAGATCGCCGTCTGGGCCGTCCCCGTTCTGCTTGCCATCACCGTGCACGAAGCTGCGCATGGCTACGCTGCGCGCAGCCTGGGCGATGACACCGCCGAGCGTGCCGGGCGCCTGAGCCTGAACCCGTTCCGGCATATCGATCCGGTCGGCACCCTGCTGGTGCCGGGCCTGCTGCTGTGGCTGGGCGGTTTCCTGTTCGGCTGGGCCAAGCCGGTGCCGGTCAACTTCGGGCGCCTGCGTTCGCCGTTGCGCGACATGGCGCTGGTGGCCGGTGCCGGGCCCGGTTCGAACCTGATCATGGCCATCGGTTGGGTGGCGTTGCTGTGGGTCTACCAGGCGCAAGGGTCTCCCACCGGCGGCTGGACCCTGATGCGCGATATGTGTGTGGCCGGCGTCACCATCAACGTGATCCTGATGGTGCTCAACCTGCTGCCGTTGCCGCCGCTCGACGGCGGGCGCATCGCCGTGGCGCTGCTGCCGCGCAGCCTGGCGGTGCCGTTGTCGCACCTGGAACGCTGGGGACTGTTGATCCTGATCGGTCTGTTGGCCACCGGGCTGCTCGGGAAAATTCTGTTCTGGCCGTTCGTGACGGTCGAGACCTTGCTCTATCGATCCTTCGGGATCCATTCGCTGGGATAACGCATGACCGCTACACGTCCCGTGGTGCTCTCCGGCATTCAGCCGTCCGGTCGTTTGACGCTGGGCAACTACTTGGGTGCGATCAAGAACTGGGTGCCGCTGTCGGCGACACACGATTGCTACTACATGCTGGTGGACCTGCATGCGATCACCGTGCGCCAGGAGCCGGCGGTGCTGCGTGATCGCTGCCTGGAATTCATTGCGCTGTACATCGCCTGCGGACTGGATCCGGCGCGCAACGTGCTGTTCGTGCAAAGCCATGTGGCGGCGCACGCGCGACTGGCCTGGGTTCTCAATTGCTATACGCAGATGGGCGAGCTCAACCGCATGACCCAGTTCAAGGACAAGAGCGCTAAAAACGTCGACAACATCAACGCCGGACTGTTCGATTATCCGGTGCTGATGGCCGCGGATATCCTGCTGTACGACGCCACTGGTGTGCCGGTGGGCGACGACCAGAAGCAGCACCTGGAACTGACGCGCGATGTCGCGATCCGATTCAACAATGCGCACGGCAGCAAGCAGGCACCGGTGTTCGTGGTGCCGGAGCCGATGATCCCGCCGGTGGGTGCGCGCATCATGGGATTGCAGGAACCGACCGCCAAGATGAGCAAATCCGGCTTCGCCGAGACCGACGCCATTTACCTGCTGGACCCGCCGGACAGCATCACTCGCAAGGTCAAGCGCGCAGTCACCGATCTGGGCACCGAGGTGCGCTTCGACCTCAAGGAAAAGCCCGGCGTCTCCAACCTGATGTCGATCCTGTCCGCCACCACCGGTGAATCCTTCGACAGCATCGTGGAGCGCTTCAACGGCCAGGGCTACGGCAAGCTCAAGGCCGCGGTGGCCGACGCTGTGGTGGAATGCCTGAAGCCAGTACAGGCCCACTACGCCGAACTGCGTGCCGACGAGGCCGGCTTGATCGCGGTGTTGCGCGACGGCGCGCGACGTGCCTCGACGGTGGCCGACGCCACCCTGCAGCGCGTGCACGCCGCGCTCGGATTCATTCCCGAATGAAGCTGCGCCTGATCGAGATCGGCGCCGATGGCGCGCCCGCGCGCTGTCCGGGCTACACGCCGCCCTCGGCACGCGACGCCATCGAAGGCACCGTCAATCTCTACGAGGCCGTCGGCTTCGAACCGCCCTGGGTCGGCTACCTGGCCGACTGGGACGGCGATGTGGTGGGCACCTGCGCGTTCAAGTCGCCGCCGCAGGATGGCGTGGTGGAAATTGCATTGCAGACCTTTGCCGGTTTCGAGGGTCGCGGTGTCGCCCAGGAGATGACGCGGCAACTGGTGCAGCGTGCACACGCGGCCGACCCCGGTCTCACCGTACTCGCGCAGACCCTGCCGCGGGAGAGCGCCTCCGGTGCCATCCTGCGCAAGCTCGGCTTTGCGCTGGACGGCGAAGTGACGCAGCCCGACGACGGCGCCGTGTGGCAATGGCGGCTCAGTCCGGACACCGCGGCATGACCGAGCTGGACGTCATCGAGGACGCAACGTCGGACCCGGCCGCGGCGAAGACCGCGCATCGCATCACGGTGATGGGACAGCCGCTTTCCAGCCTGCCGGAGGATCTCTACATCCCGCCGGATGCGCTGGAGGTGTTCCTGGAAACCTTCGAGGGGCCGCTGGATCTGCTGCTGTACCTGATCCGCCGGCAGAACCTCAACATTCTCGACATCCCGGTGCTGCGCATCACTCAGCAGTACATGCAGTACATCGGGCTGATGGCTGAGATGCGCCTGGAACTGGCCGCCGAATATCTGGTGATGGCGGCACTGCTGGCGGAGATCAAGTCGCGCATCCTGCTGCCGCGGGCGCCGGTGGAAGACGAAGATCCCGGCGATCCGCGCATGGAGCTGGTGCGACGGCTGCAGGAGTACGAACGCTTCAAGACGGCCGCCGAACATCTCGACGCGCTGCCGCGCATGGGCCGCGAACTGCATCAGGCCTCGGCGCGACCGGAAGTCATTCCGATGGATGCGCCGCTGCCGCAGCCCAGCTTGCGCGAACTGATGCTGGCTTTCCGCGAAGTGCTGATGCGTGCCGAGCTGTTTACGCGCCATCAGGTGACTCGCGAGCCCTTGTCCGTGCGCGAGCGCATGACCCACATCCTGGAACTGGTGCGCAACGGCCCGCGGCATTTCGCCGATCTGTGCGATCCCGGCGAGGGGCGGGCCGGGGTGGTCGTATGTCTGCTCGCGATCCTGGAGATGGTCAAGCTGTCGATGATCGACCTGGTGCAGGAAAATCCGTTTGCCGAACTGATGATCGATGCCGCGCGCCCGCGCCAGTACGTGGACGTCGATGCCGCCACCGATGCGGCCCCACCGCCTGCGAGCGACGACGACACCGCCGACACGCAGGACAACGACGCTTTCGAACGATGAACGACCTGCCTGAATCCACTGCCGACGACACGCCCGATCAGGCCGAGCTGCCGGTCTCCGAGGTCGCCGTCGACCCGGCCGCGCTGACGCGGCTGGAACACATCCTCGAAGCGCTGCTGCTGTCCTCGGATCAGCCGCTGTCGCTCGACCAGTTGCACCGCCTGCTCGGCGCCGATCTCGGCGTCACCCGCAAGGACCTGCGCAGCGCGCTCGACCTGCTCGGTCAGCGCATCGATTCCGGCGCCACCGAACTCAAGGAAGTCGGCAGCGGCTTTCGCATCCAGGTCCGGCGCGACTACGCCGAATGGGTCGGCCGCCTGTGGCAGGAAAAGCCGCCGCGTTACTCGCGTGCCCTGCTCGAAACCCTGGCCCTGGTCTGCTACCGCCAGCCGATCACCCGCGGCGAGATCGAGGACATCCGCGGCGTCGCCGTGTCCAGCAACATCCTGCGCACCCTGCTGGAGCGCGGCTGGATCCGCGAACTTGGCGTCAAGGAAGTGCCCGGTCGTCCCATGCTGTTTGGCACGACGCCGCAGTTTCTGGACGACTTCAACCTGCGCTCGCTCGACGAACTGCCGGCGCTGCCCGAGATCAAGGATCTGGACCGGCTCGACGCCGCCATGGCGCGGCTGGAGCAGGCCGCGGTGGCGGTAGGCGAGGGTGACCCCGACCCCGATCCTGATCGCGCAGATGCTGACGGGGACGGCGAACAGGAACGGCCCGCGGATTGATTGCGCCGCTAGCCGCTACGCAGGGACGCAAGCGAACCCAAGTCGTGGCACCGCCTAGCCCGCATTTCTCACAGGGGGATCGAGCGATGGCTGTGAGTCGAGGACGTGCAGGGCGCCGGGGTGGAGCGAACCCCATAGTGGTTCTATGGGCTGAGTGAACTCCAAGCTCTGCGCGCCGCAGACGGGCCAGCGCCGGCGTTTGGCTAGCAGGGAGTGACACTGAGTCACTCCCTGCCAAGGCCAAACGCGCCGGAGAAGCCTCCGACCGTCTGTTTCTGAAGCAAGCGTGAAGAACGCTGTGAGTATGGAAACTGGCAAGGGATTCTCCGGCGACCTGTGAGAAATGCGGGCTAGCCCCGCTCTACATCGCTGCGCTCGGCGATAGCGCCGACGGCTGCGGCGCTGGGGCGGCGCGACGACCCACCACCCGGTACAGCGCCGGCAACACCAGCAAGGTCAGCAGGGTGGAGCTGAAGATGCCGCCGATCACCACCGTCGCCAGCGGGCGCTGCACCTCCGAACCGATACCGGTGTTGAAGGCCATCGGCACAAAGCCCAGTGCGGCGACCAGCGCGGTCATCAGCACCGGGCGCAACCGGGTGAGCGCACCGATGGTGATCGCCTCGTGCAGCGGTCGACCGGTATCGAGCAGCGACTTGATGAAGCTCATCATCACCAGGCCGTTGAGCACCGCGATGCCGGACAGTGCGATGAAGCCCACGCCGGCCGAGATCGACAGTGGAATGTCGCGTAGCCACAGTGCGAGCACGCCACCGGTCAGCGCCAACGGCACGCCGCTGAAAATCACCAGCGCCTCGCGCAGCGCGCCGAATGCGAGCCACAGCAGCCCGAGAATCAGCGCGAGCGTGGCTGGCACCACGATGGCCAGACGCCTGGACGCAGACTGCAATTGTTCGAAAGTGCCGCCGTAATCCACCCAGTAACCCGGGGGAATCTTGACCTGTGCCTGCATCCTGTCCTGTACCTCGGCGATGAAAGAACCGAGATCGCGGCCACGCACATTGGCGGTCACCACTACGCGACGCTTGCCCTGTTCGCGGTTGATCGCATTGGGGCCCAGACCCAGTTCCACTTTCGCCACTTCGCCGAGCGGCACATAACCCCCGCGCGGCAGCATCACCGGCAGCCGCGTCATCGCGTCCGGGTTGCTGCGCAGCGCTTCCGGCAGACGCACCACGATGGCGCTGCGCCGGTCGCCCTCGTAGAGCAGTCCGGCGACCTCCCCGCCGTAGGCAGCCGCCACCAGCGCCTGCAGATCTGCGACGTTGAGGCCGTAGCGCGCCAGCACCTCGCGACGCGGTGTGACGGTGAGTATCGGCAGGCCGGTGGTCTGCTCGGTCTTGACGTCGGCAGCGCCCGGCACCGCGCCGAGCACCTGCTCGATTCGTGTTGCGACTTCCGCGAGCCTGTCCAGATCATCGCCGTAGACTTTCACGGCGACGTCGGAGCGTACCCCCGAGATCAGCTCGTTGAAGCGCATCTGGATCGGTTGGGTGAACTCGTAGTTGTTGCCGGGCACGCTGGCGGCGAGGCGTTCCAGATCCTCAACGACCTCGGCCTTGGATTTGCCTGGATCCGGCCACTGACTGCGGTCTTTCATCATCACGAAGGTGTCGGCCACGTTCGGCGGCATCGGATCGTTGGCGACTTCCGCGGTGCCGATCTTGGTGAAGATGCGTTGCACTTCCGGCGCGCGGCTGAGCGTGGCTTCGAGCTGCGTCTGCATCTGCACGGCTTGAGTCAGGCTGGTGCCGGGGATGCGCAGCGCGTGCAGCGCGACATCGCCTTCGTCCAGGCTCGGCATGAACTCCGAACCCATGCGCGTGGCAAGCCAGCCGCAGGCCACCACCAACACCAACGTCAGCACCAGCAGTGGATAACGCAGGCGCAACGCCAGTGCCAGCAGCGGCGCATAGCCACGTCGTGCCGCTCGCATCGGCGCGTTGTCGTGCCCGGCAACCGGAGTGCGGATCAACAACGCGACGGCGGCCGGTACGAAGGTCAGCGACAACAGCAACGCAGCGGTCAGCGCAGTGACCACAGTGATCGCCATCGGGTGAAACATCTTTGCCTCGACGCCGGTCAGCGCAAAGATCGGCAGGTAGACCGCGGTGATGATGCCGACGCCGAACAGGCTGGGGCGGATCACTTCGTTGGTGGCGTGGAAGACGACATCGAGGCGCTCGCGCTCAGTCAGTCTGCTGCCACCTGCCGTGGCCAGACCGAGCCGGCGCAGACAGTTCTCCACGATGATGACGGCGCCATCCACGATCAGGCCGAAATCCAGCGCGCCAAGACTCATCAGGTTGGCGGAGACTTTTGTCTGCACCATGCCGGTGAAGGTCATCAGCATCGCCATTGGAATGACCATTGCCGTCAGCAGTGCGGCGCGGATGTTGCCGAGCAGCAGGAACAGCACCACGATGACCAGGAGCGCGCCTTCCAGCAGGTTGGTCGTAACCGTCGCCAGGGTCTTTTCGACCAGCTTGGTGCGGTCGTACACCACGTTGATCGTGATCCCCGGCGGCAGGCTGCGCTTGGCTTCTTCCAGCTTTTCGGCGACCGCCCTGGCCACCGTGCGGCTGTTCTCGCCGACCAGCATGAACACGGTGCCGAGTACCGCCTCCCGGCCATTGTGGGTGGCAGCGCCAGTGCGCAGCTCGGAGCCGATGCCGAGGCTCGCGACATCGCTCACGCGCACCGGCGTGCCGGCGTGTTCGGCAATCACGATGCGCGACAGGTCCTCCAGACCCGTTGCTTGCCCTGGCAGCCGGATCAGTTGCTGCTGGCCGTTGCGCTCGATGTAACCCGCACTGCGGTTGTCGTTGTTCTGCCCGACCGCACGCACCACGTCGCTGATGCCCAGACCAAATGCGAGCAGGCGGCCCGGGTCGGGCAGGATGTGAAACTGCCGGTCAAAGCCGCCGATGCTGTTGACCTCCACCACGCCAGGCACGCGCAGCAATTGCGGACGCAAGATCCAGTCCTGCGCCTGGCGCAGATCGGTCAGCGTGATTGCGGTGCCGTCTTCGTTCGTCGCGTTGGGCGCGGCGTCCACGGTGTACACGAAGATTTCGCCCAGGCCGGTGGCGATGGGTCCGAGTTGCGGTTCCAGTCCCGACGGCAGCTTTGACTGCAAGGCCTGCAGCCGCTCCGAGATCAACTGACGTGCGAAGTACAGGTCGGTACCGTCCTCGAATACCACCGTTACCTGCGACAGACCGTAGCGCGACACCGAGCGCGTGTACGCCAGCTTCGGCATGCCGGCCATCGCGGTTTCCACCGGATACGTCACCCGCTGTTCGGCTTCCAGCGGCGTGTAGCCGGGCGCTTCAGTGTTGATCTGCACCTGCACGTTGGTGATGTCCGGCACCGCGTCGATCGGCAGGTGCTGGAAGCTCCAGATGCCGACGCTTGCAAGCGCGAACACCAGCACCAGCATCAGCCCGCGGCGGCGGATCGCGAAGCGCAGCAGCGGTTCAATGATCATGGCTGGCGCCCGACTTCTCGATGTCGGCCTTGATCAGGTAACTGTTCCGGCTGACGTAGTCGGTATCCGGCTTGAGGCCGCCGAGCACCTCCACGTACTCGCCGTCGCTGCGCCCGAGGTCCAGCATGCGCACCTCGTAGGTCTCGCCGACTCTGGCGAACACCACGGTGAAGTCGCGGAAGCTTTGCAGCCCGGAAGTCTTCACTGCCAGCGCCACCTCGCTGCCACCGGTGAGCACCTCGGCGTTCACGTGCAGGCCGGGCGGCCAGCCTGCATCGCCGGCTTCGAACTGCGCCCAGGCTTTCAGTGCCTGGCTGGCATCGCCACCGGTAGGCGCGATGCGCACGATGCGACCGGTGGTGCTGCGTTCGCCGTCCACCGCGCTCAGGCGAAGTTGCTGTCCGACCTTCAAACGCCCGAGGTCGCGCGGGAACACCGACAGTTCAGCCCAGACCTTGGACAGGTCACTGACGGTGAACAGCGCCGATGCACCGGCCTGCTCGCCCGGGTTGGCGTTGCGCGCGGTGAGCGTGCCGGTGATCGGCGAGGTCACCGCGTAGAGCTGCAGGGAATCGTCGGACTCCACGTGCGCCAGAACCTCACCGGCCTTCACGGGGTCGCCGATCGACTTCGTAACGCTCTTGATCGCGCCGGGAAAGCGCGCACTCACCGCACGCACGGCGTCGGGATTCGCGGTGATGCGCCCGAACAGCGGCAGTACATCGCGGATCATGCGCGGCGCAGCTTTCTCGACCACGATACCGGCAGCCTCGGCGCTCGCAGCGGCAATGCGCACGCGGCCTTCGTAGCTTTCGTAGTTCCAGCGATGGGTTTGGCCCGCATGTTCGGCGCTGACCACCACGTCGAACGAATGCGGCTCGGTGACCACGCCGTCGCCGCGCAGAAAGTCCCCCTGCGGGGCAAAGCGGAACAGGTTCTTCTCGCCGTCCAGGCGGCTGAGTTCCACCGTGAGCGTCACGGTCTCCGGCGCCAGCGGCTCGCCCTGGCGGGTGACCCAGGCGCGGTACTCGGGTGGCACGCCGTCTTCGATGATCGCAAGTTCGACGGTGAAGTCATCATGCCGGAGCAGGCGGCCGCTGTTGGGGCCTTTCTCGATGGGCTCGGCGGCCTCGTCGTGGCCCTGTCCGTGGTCATGACCATGCCCGTGCTCGTCAGGCGCGCGGCCGCAGGCGATCAGGCCCAGGCTGAGCAGGAGGACGGGCACGGCCCATCCCGCAGTGCGGTGTGCGATCCCGGAAGAAATATTCATGGCTGACTCGATTCGGCACGGGCGACGCCCGGCGAGGGTACGGGCGCGCCGGTGAGGCGCTGGATTTCGATCAGATTGCCGTGGAACCCGGCGGCGGCCTGGATCAGGAGACGGTGCTGCGTCGCCCACTCGATCTGCGCGTTGCGCAGTTCCAGCAGCGAATAGCGGCCACGCTCGTAGGCGAACCGGGTTTGTTCGAGCGCCTCCTCGACGGCCGGCAGCACGCGCTCGCGCTGTGTGTTCACCTCCAGCCGCGCGTGATTGAGCTCCTGGTAGAGCTCGTACAACTGCGCCTGTGCCAGCAGCATTGCCTGCTCGCGATCGGGGCCGATCTGCTCGATGTGCGCTTCGGCCTCGGCCAGATTGCCGCGCTCGCGTGAGCTTGCGAACAGCGGCAGGGACGCCGAGAACACCAGGCCGAGATCGTCGCTGTTTTCCAGTCGACGCAGGCCGGCGCCCAGCCTCAGCCCAGCGGTGCGCCGCGCCTGCGCCAGGCGCAGTTCGGATTCGCGCAACCGCGCCGCACTGGCAAAGCGCAGTACATCGGGCGCGGCCTGCAAGCGGGCGAGCAGCACCTCGAAGTCGGCCACCGGCGGCAGGGTCATGAGATCGCCCTCGGCCGGGCCGAAGTCGGCCTGCATGCTGCCGATGGCGGCGGCCAGATGACGGCGCGAGGACAGCAGTTCGTGCTCCGCGTGTTCCTCTTCGAGCCTGGCGCGCTCCAGGCTCACCCGCGAACGCGAACGCTCGGCCAGCGGCGCGCGCGCCGCTTCGACCCGGCGGGTGACCTCGTCGAGCGTCTCCTGCGCGAGGACCGTGGCCTGGTGGGTGATGCCGAGCTGCGCCTGATCGGACAGCACGTGGACGAAGCGTCGCGCGACCTCTGCACGCAGATCGAGGCGCGCGATTTCGCCAGCGCCGATCAGCAGGTCGCGTTCTGCCGCAGCCCTGTCCACGCGCCGGTCAAGCAGGCCGCCGCGCTCGATCAACTGGCTGAAGCTGAGGGTGGTCTCCGCGCCCGTATAGCCGGACAGTGCCCCGGTGCCAAAGGCGTTTTCCACCGTGAGTCCGAGTTCGGGCGACGGCTTCAATCCGGCCTGCAGATGGCGCGCTTGGGCCGCACGCTCACGCGCGCGCCAGGATGCGAACAAGGGATGGTGCGCCTCGGCGCGCTGCAGCACCTGCACCAGGGTAATGGGCGCAGTGGTGCGATCAAGCGGTGCTGCGTCGGCTGCGCGCGCATCGAGTATGGGCAGGTACGCCAGCAGCATCGCGGCGCAGATCAGGCGCGTGCGCGCCCGACTCGAAATCGGTAGCGGAAACATGAAGCCTCCCGGACAGGGATGAACGAGCGTCCGCATGGCGCGGACCCAGGCGGTTCAGGAGGCCGGCAGAGGCGGGCCGCGCAAGGGCGGCAGACGTCGATGTGGAGACCAGGGGATCAGCCACGGCAGATTGCGTGCGCGTGGTAATTCGCGGGTGAAGAACAGCAGCGCAAGCCATAGCGCGGACAGCAGCACTAGCGGCAGATCCAGACCGGGATTCGACGGCTTGTTCAAGAGGTCGCCGGCCAGCGGCACGTCGACATCGCTGTGCACCTGATCGCCGGCGTGGTGGTTGCCGTGATGACCGCCATGGTGGTCGGCGTGATGATTCCTGTCGGTCACGTGCAGGCTGACCGGCGGTTCGCTGCCGTCGAAGCACAGATGCAGATGCGCGCCGCCCGTTTGCACGAGCAACATCGCCGCACAGATCAGTGCGATCAGGCAGACGTGTAAATGGGTGCGGTGCTGCATGCCGTCTAGTGTAGCCGCGACCGCAAAACTTCCTCCAGACGACATCCGGAAGTCATGGCCACGTCACGTCCGGTTGGCCCAATGAGCTAGGTTCCTGGCCTTGCGTGCGCGCTCTCAGATGACCCACTACCACCGGCGCGAGGTGCTGCGCATGCTGTTCCTGGGTGCCGCAGGCGCCTGGGTTGGCCTGGCGCCCGCGCTCGCGGAAGACACGTCGAGCCCGCACGACGAGTTCTCCATTCCACCGGGGCCGTTGTCCGGCATCGGCCCGCTGGTGGATACCGGAATCGACGGCATACAGGCGCCGCGGGGCTTCGGCTTGCGCGCGGTGGCCCGGCATCTGTTCGATCCGGTCAGCGGTCGTTTCGACCCCTTCGGTATCGGTGGTCATCCCTGGCACAAGGCCCCCGACGGCGGCGCCTGCTTTGCTGTGCCTGACGGTGGTTGGGTGTATGTGTCCAACTGCGAATCCAAGTCGGTCGGTGGCGCGAGTGCACTGCGCTTTGACGTTTACGGGAATGTGGAAGCGGCCTATCGGGTGCTGGACGGCACGCGGCGCAACTGCTCCGGGGGCGCCACGCCCTGGCAGACCTGGTTGTCCTGCGAAGAGATCGTCGATGGCCTGGTGTTCGAATGCGATCCCTTTGGCGGGCCAGCCAGCGCGCGCTCATGGCCGGCCCTGGGCTGCTTCAACCACGAGGCGGTGGCGGTGGACCTGCACAGCCGCTCGCTGTTTCTGACCGAGGACGCCTGGGACGGGCGCCTGTACCGCTTTCAATCCGCGGCGCGGACGAGCACCGCCTCGGGTGATCGTCTGGACCTGGAGAACGGACGACTGCAGGTGCTCAACGTATCCGGTTACGAGGACGGCGGTTACGCACAGAACAACTTCGACGCACGAACCCTACACGCCGCACGATGGGTGGACGTGCCGGAACCGCAGGCGCCACAGGCGCAGGTGCGCGCCACGCGACTTCAAGATCGACTGAGCGTACCCGGCACCGTATTCCGCAGCGCCGAAGGCATCTGGGTGCACACGCTGCCGCCAGCACAGCAAACCGTCCCGCCGGGTGGTGAGCGACCCAGCCGTGCGTTCGTGTTCTTTGCCTGCAAGGGCGACAACCGCGTGTACGCGCTGGATATCGACAACGGCCTGATCGAGACCGTGTTCGACAACACCCTGGAAGCGCTGGCGGTCCACGACGTCGATGGACTTGTGGTCAGTCCAGCCGGTGACATCGTGGTGTCCGAGGATGGCGCGGCGACGCGCTTGATCGTGCTGCGTCCGGGGCAGGGCGCGGTCACCCTGCTGGCGGCCGGCCATGCGCGCTCCGAACTGACCGGGCTGGCGTTCTCGCCGGACGGCAGCCGGTTGTATTTCAGCTCGCAGCGCGGTCCGAACCTGCCGCTACGATCCCGCGGAACCGGGGTGACCTACGAGCTGAGCATTCCGGCGCGTTTTCGCGCAGCCGGACCGGCCTGAGGTCGGGGCGTGCGCTAGCTGTGGGCTGGGCTTGATGCGCGGAGCCGCGCGTTCGAACCGCCGGTTGCGCGAGCCGCGGTGGGATAGCGCGCCTCGCGATCCCGCCTGCGAAGACGGCGATCCGCGCACCTTCAACTCAGTGGCAGGGCTTCTTGATACTGCGCTTGAGCAGCCACCAGTTCACCGGCCAGGCGGCGACGAAGCCGGCGGGCAGGGCGAGTGCGTAGCCGATCCAGAACTGCGGCGCGAGGATCGAACCGGCGGTGACGCCGCCGACGTGGTAGTCGGTGAAGTTCATCGCGAATTCCATCACCGTGATCGAGATCGTCTCGCCCAGCCACAGGGTCTTGAACGCGGCGCCCCAGCGCATGCCCTGCTTGACCAGCGGCCACAGGCCCAGGGTGTAGCCGCTCGCGAAGCCGAGCGCGGTGGCCAGCGCCATCGTCGCCCAAGGGTTCAGGCCGAGGCTGACGCCGATGGCCAGGCCGACGAACTCCCCGATCGCGCAGCCGCTCAGGCAGTGCAGGGTGGCCGAGGTGGTGAGACCGGCCATCGAGCCGCCGTGCGCGCCGTGGCCGTGATGGGCGTGAGGCGCAGGCGCGGCGGGCGTGTGCGTGTCGCAGACGTGTTCCGTCGGCGCGGCCTTTTTGGGCGCGTGGCAGCAGGCGTGATCGCCAGAGGAAGGGCTGGGATGAAGCGAGTGGGTGCCGGACATGTCATTTCTCCAGGAGGGTCTTGAGCGAAATCGCCTGCACGCCCTCGATGATCGGGCAGCCGGCGAGAGGACCGTTGCCGCAGCACTGTTTTTCCAGCGCGACGAGCGCGTCGCGGATGGCGGACAGCTCGCGGAGCTTGCGGTCGAGGTCGTCGATTCTGGCTCTGGCCCGCGCACGTACCTGGTCGCGCCGGCCGCCGCCGTCCTGCAGGCGCAGCAGTTCCGCGATGTCCTCCAGGGTGAACCCCAGCGCCTTGGCCTGGCGGATGAAGCGCAAGCGTTCGACGTCGGACGCGGCGTACAGGCGGTAGCCGCTGGCGGTGCGCTGCGCGCGAGACAGAAGTCCTTCCCGTTCGTAGTAGCGCACGGTGTCGATGCCGACGCCGGCGGCCTTGGCGGCAAACCCGATGGTGTGCTGTGGCATGGCTCGAATCTCCAAACTCGCGATCATGCTGCGCTCTGGACCCAGGTCCAGAGTCAAGCGTTCGCGGACACCCGCAGCGCGCGCCGGTGGATCAGCAGGTACACCGCCGGCACCACGAACATCGACAGCAGCGGTGCCGTGATCATGCCGCCGATCATCGGCGCGGCGATGCGCTGCATCACCTCGCTGCCGGCACCGGCGCCGATGAACAGCGGTACCAGGCCGGCGATGATCACCGCCACGGTCATGGCCTTGGGCCGCACGCGCAGCACCGCGCCCTCGATCAGCGCGGCGCGCAGATCGGGCTCGGTGTGTAGCTCACCGCGCTCGCGGCGATCCGTGATCGCATGATCGAGATAGATCAGCATGATCACGCCGAACTCGGCGGCCACGCCCGCCAGCGCGATGAAGCCGACGCCGGAGGCTACCGACAGGTGATGACCGAGCGCGTAGATCAGCCAGAAGCCGCCGACCAGCGCGAACGGCAGGGTCGCCATGATCAGGGTCGCCGACGCCGCGCTGCGGAAGGTCAGGTACAGCAGCAGGAAGATGATGGCGAGGGTGAACGGCACCACGATTTTCAGACGTTTGGAGGCGCGCTCCAGGTATTCGAACTGACCGGACCAGGCGACCGAGTATCCGGCCGGCAAAGACGCTTGCTCGGCGACCGCCTGTTTGGCGTCCGCGACATAACCACCCAGATCGCGGCCGCGAATATCCACGTAGATCCAGCCATTGGGCCGCGCGTTCTCCGACTTGATCATGGGCGGGCCGTCGGTGATCGCGACGGTAGCAATGCTGCCGAGCGTGAGCGTCTCGCCGCGCAGGGTGACGATGGGCAGGTCGCGCAAGTCCTGCACCGAGTCGCGCAGCTCGCGCGGGTAGCGCAGGTTGATCGGGAAGCGTTGCAGACCTTCCACCGTCTCGCCGATGTTCTCGCCGCCGATGGCGATGCTGACGATGCGCTGCACGTCGGCAATGCTCATGCCGTAGCGAGCGGCGGCGATGCGATCCGGCCTTACCTCGATGTAGCGACCGCCGGACACGCGCTCGGAAAATGCGGAGACGGTGCCCGGCACCTGCTTGACCACCGCTTCGATCTGCGCGCCGATCTGCTCGATCACCTTGAGGTCTGGGCCCGCGATCTTGATGCCGACCGGCGACTTGATGCCGGTGGCGAGCATGTCGATGCGATTGCGGATGGGCTGCACCCAGACATTGCCCATGCCGGGAATCTTCAGCGCCGCGTCCATCTCCTCGATCAGCTTGTCGCTGGTCATGCCCGCGCGCCATTCGGATTGCGGTTTGAGCATCACCGTGGTCTCGACCATTTCCAGTGGCGCCGGATCGGTCGCGGTTTCGGCGCGGCCGAGCTTGCCGAACACGCGCTGTACCTCCGGAAAGGTCTTGAGGATGCGGTCGGTCTGCTGAAGGATTTCCGCGCCCTTGCCCACCGCCAGGCCGGGCAGCGCGGTAGGCATGTACAGCAGATCGCCCTCGTCCAGCGGCGGCATGAATTCGCTACCCAGTTGCGCGGCCGGCCACAGCGTTGCGAGTGCGATGAGCAACGCGATCAGGAGCGTCATGCGCGGATGTGCGAGTACGCGCTCGATCAGAGGCCGATACAGCACGATCAGCACGCGGTTCAGCGGATTGGCGGTCTCGTCGACGATGCGGCCGCGGATGAAGGCGACCATCAGCACCGGGATCAGGGTCACGCTCAGGCCCGCGGCCGCAGCCATCGCGAAGGTCTTGGTATAGGCCAGCGGCGCGAACAGACGCCCCTCCTGCGCTTCGAGCAGGAATACCGGCACGAACGAGACGGTGATGATGAGCAGGGAGAAGAACAGCGCGGGGCCGACTTCGGCGGCCGCATCCGCTATCGCGGATACGCGGCGGGAATCGGGAATCGGGAATCGGGAATCGTTGAAAGCAGGATTCTCGGACTCCATGGACGTGCTTGTGTCGTCGTGCCGACTCCCGAGCGCTTCAAGGCGCTTGTGCGCATTCTCGATCATCACCACCGCCGCGTCGACCATGGCACCGATGGCGATCGCAATGCCGCCCAGCGACATGATGTTGGCGTTGATGCCCTGGGCGTGCATGACGCTGAAGGCGACCAGAATGCCTACCGGCAAGGTGATGATGGCGACCAGCGCCGAGCGCAGGTGCCATAGGAAGATCATGCAGACCAGCGCCACCACCGCAAACTCTTGCAGCAGTTTGAGCGACAGGTTTTCCACGGCGCGCTCGATCAGCGCTGAACGATCATAAGTCTCGATGATCTCCACGCCCGCCGGCAGGCTCGCTTTCAGCACTTCGAGCTTGGCCTTCACCGCCGCAATGGTGGCGCGCGCGTTCTCGCCCGAGCGCAGCACGATCACGCCGCCCACCACTTCGCCTTCGCCATCCAGCTCGGCAATGCCGCGTCGCGTTTCCGGGCCGAGCTGCACGCTGGCGACATCGCGCACCAGAATCGGCGTGCCGTTCTCACCCAGACCGACGGGTGTGGCGCGAAAGTCGTCCAAGGTTTTCAGATAGCCGCGCGTGCGCACCATGTACTCGGCCTCGGCCAGTTCCAGCACCGAGCCGCCGGCCTCGCCATTGGCGTCCTGAAGCGCCTGTATCATCGTCTCCAGCGGGATGCGATACGCGCGCAGCCGGTCCGGGTCGAGCACGATCTGGTACTGACGATTGAAGCCGCCGAGCGTGGCGACTTCGGCGACGTTCGCCACCGACTTGAGTTCGTATTTCAGAAACCAGTCTTGCAGCGCACGCAACTGGCTGATGTCATTTGTCCCGGTGCGATCCACCAGCGCGTACTCGTAGATCCAGCCGACGCCCGTCGCATCCGGCCCCAGCGCAGCGCGCGCGGTCGGCGGCAGGCGGCCCTGCACCTGCGACAGGTACTCGAGCACGCGCGAGCGCGCCCAGTACAGATCGACGCCGTCCTCGAACAGCACGTAGACGAAGCTCTCGCCGAACAGCGAATAGCCACGCACCGTCTTGGCGTACGGCACCGACAACAAGGTCGTCGTGAGCGGGTAGGTGACCTGATCCTCCACGACCTGCGGTGCCTGCCCCGGATACGTCGTGCGCACGATCACCTGCGTGTCGGACAGATCGGGCAGCGCGTCGAGCGGCGTGTTCAGCGTGGCGTAGATCCCCCAGGCGGTGATCAGCGCGGTGCCGAGCAGCACCAGGAAGCGGTTGTGGACCGACCAGTGGATGAGGCGCGCGATCACGGTGCGTTCTCCATGCCCATGCGGTTGTAGGCACCCAGCAGACTCGCCTCCGAATCGATCAGGAACTGCCCCGACACCACCACCTGCTGCCCTGCCTGCAGACCTTCGAGTATCACGATCTGGTTTTCGCGCTCCGGCCCCAGCACCACCTCCACCGGGCGATAACGCCCCTGCGCTTCGGCAATCAGCACCACGTTGCGCGTGCCGGTGCGGATCACCGCTTCACTCGGCACCAGGGTCACGTCCTGCCGCGCGCCGCCGAACAAGGTTGCGTCCGCGTACATGCCGGGTTTGAGCGCGCCGTCGGCGTTATCGAAGGCCAGGCGCACGCGCAGGCTGCGCGTGCTGCTGTCGAGGATCGGATAGATGTAATCCACGCGACCCTCGAACACGCGACCGGGCAGGGCCTTGAGCCGCGCCTCGGCGGGTCTGTCCATGCCAACCCAGCTCGCCTGCGCTTCCGGCACGTCCACCACGATCCACACCTGCGACAGATCGGCGATGCGCATCAGCGGCATGCCCGGCGAAATCTGTGCGCCTTCGCGCAGCATCAGCTCGGTGACGACGCCGGATTGCGGCGCGCTGATGGCCACGCGCTGCTGCGCTCCGGGCTTGCCGCCACTGACGCCGAGCAGACGCAGGCGCGTACGTGCCGCGTCGATGAGCGATGCGTCGCCCAGCCGCGTTGCCAGCGCCAGTTCTTCCTGTGCGGCGAGCAGCTCGGGCGAGTAGATGCCGGCCAGCACCTGACCGCGCGTGACGACATCACCGACGCTGCGCACGTTCAGTTGCTCCACCCAACCACCGGCGCGCGCTTCCACCGCGACGATGCGGCGCTCGTCCACCATCACCGTCCCGACCGCGTCCACCCGCTGCCAGAACGTGCCGGTGGTCACCGCCGCGGTGCGCATGCCCAGGTTCTGCGCCATGCGCGGATCGATCTCGACCACGGTGCCGGGCTGTTCGCGCATGCCGCCAGCCATCGCGACATTGTCGATGCGCTTGCTCAGCTTCATGCCGCAGATCGGGCAGTTGCCCGGATCGTCCTGACGCACCTGCGGATGCATGGCGCAGGTGTAGTAGACCTTGCCCTGCGTGTCGGTCATCTTCGTGAGCTGATGCTTGTGTGGCGTCATGCTCTGCGCGTACCACCAGCCACCGGCGGCAGCGGTGACGATGACGGCGGCCGAGACCGCGAGTGCCTTCTTACTCATGAATAGTCTCCGCTGTGTCTGCGTAGGCGCCGAGATACTCAAGCTGCGCGGCGTGCTTGGCCGCGTCGTGCTGCAGTTCAAGACGGGTCATCTGAAGTTCAAGCGTGGCGCGACGCGCTTCGAGCACCTCGCGCAGCGCGTTGCGACCCGCGCCCCAGCCGGCTAGCGCTGCCTCGACGCGATGCGCGCTGTCCGGCAGCAAGCTGTTGTTGTAGGCATCCAGGCGCTCGTACAAGCGCTCGCTGTCGTGGTAGTTCAGCCGTGCCTCGGCCTGCAGTTCGCGCAGTGCGTCCTGCGCCGCAGCGTCCGCCGCATCGCCGCGTGCCAGCGCCGCAGCCAGTCCGCGGTCCTGGCGATTGCGTGTGAATACCGGCAGGTCGATGCCTACCTGCACGCTGACCATCTCGGAAAATGCAGGGCGATCCGCGTAGGCCAGTTCCACACGCCAGTCCGGGGCGTAGGCCGCCCTGGCGAGTTCTGCGCCGGTTTGGGCCGCCGAAATTTGCACCTCAAGGCTGGCGAGCTGCGGGTGCATGCGCACGCGCTCCAGCACCTGCGCCAGGGTCGGCAGTGGCGGTGCCGGAAGATCAGGACACACCGGTCGGAACGCGGCCTCGCCGATCCAGCGCGACAGGACGTTGCGCGCATGACCGATGCTCTGCTCGGCGCCGGCCACGGCGTCGCGCATGCGCCCGACCTCAACTCTGGCGCCCAGCAGTTCGGCCTGTGTGGCGCTGCTGGTTTTGAGCGCAATCTCCACCGCCTGCATCTGCGCCTCGGCCTCGCGCAGGCTGGCGCGGTTCAGCAGCAGCGCCTGCTCGAAGCGCCACAGCTCCAGCCAGGCCAGCGCGGTGTCGCGGCGGATGCTGCGCTCAGCGAGTTGCGCCTGCGCGTCGAGCCGCTGCGCCTCGCGTTCGTTCAAGGCCCCGCGCAGGCGACGCTTGGCGGCGCGCGGAAATTCCTGCGTGAAGCCGACGGTGAGCTGGGTGTCGCTGTCGCGGGTGAAGGAACCGGCGTCGTCGCTGTTGATCGGCAGGCCCTGCACGCCCAGGCTGAGCTGCGGGTCCGGCAACTGTCCGGCAGCGACGGCCGACTCGCGTTCCGCACGCGCCTGCGCGTTCAGGGCTTCGAGCAGGGGCTGGCGGGTGACCGCCAGTTCTTGTGCGGCGTCCAGGTCCAGCGCGATGTCGCTGTCATCCGCAAATGCAGCGGGACCCGTCAGCGCGCCAAGAATGGCGAGTAGCACGCGCGGGTTTCGCGCGGCGAGAAAAACAGACATGGGAGAACCTCATCTTCGACAGGCTTATCGAGCGCCGTTGTCGGCGCGGATCAGATTCGGGGCAGGTGCCCCGGTCGAAGCGCGGCAGTTACAGCCGCAATCTCTGCGTGCGCAGATACAGATCGGTCCCGTAGAGACCGTGATCGCGAGGCACGTACCAGCCCGGGTCATTGACCTGGGACGGCAGCACGAAGGCGAGTAGCACCGGCGCCAGGACCGGCGACACCGCCTGGGGCTGGTAGTCCGGCAGCTTGGCGCCGGCGGGCAGACCGCCGCTGTGGTCGCCGGGGCCGGCGGCGATCTCAACCACCGGCTGGCAGCAGCCGACTTGCTGCGCTGCGTCTGGGTTTGCGGGTGCGACCTCGTCCGGATCGCAGCAGCAGTGCTGCTGCGGCGGGCCGCCCATCATCAGGCAGGAAAACGCGGTTCCGGCCTGCGGGGTCAGGCTGGCGATGACGAAGAACAGGGCGAACAAGCGGCGCAACATGGCACTATCGTACGCGCTGTCGGCGCCGGATGGGCGGCCCGAAGCCGCTGAAGCTTGTGTCCTTTCGTCCCTGCGCGAGCCATGCAACCCGCCAGGCGCGGCGCGACCTCATGCGAAGATGTCGATCCTGCAGTCTTTCCACGTCTTGTCAGTCCATGAGCGAACGCATCCAGAAACTGCTGGCCACCGCGGGTATCGCCAGCCGTCGCGCGGTCGAAGAATGGATCGCGCTGGGCCGTATCACCGTCAATGGCCGACCGGCAGAGGTCGGGCAGAAGATTGCGCACGACGATCATGTGCGGGTGGATGGCCGGTTGGTGGCACTGGCGCGCAAGCCAGCGGCGCCGCGCGTGCTGCTGTTCCGCAAGAAGACCGGCGAGCTGGTGACGCGCGACGATCCGGAAGGTCGCCGTACTGTGTTCCGCAAGCTGCCGGAACTGGAGACCGGGCGCTGGATTGCGGTAGGCCGGCTGGACATCAACACCTCCGGCCTGTTGCTGATGACCAACGATGGCGAACTGGCGCGGCGCCTGACCCATCCCAGTTTCGAGATCAAGCGGGTCTACGCGGTGCGCGTGCTGGGCGAATTGACCGACGACATCCGCCGGCGGCTGCTGTCCGGCGTGCAGCTCGACGACGGCCCGGCCCGGTGCGAGAAGCTGGTCGACGTCGATCCGCCGGACCTCGAAGTCGGCGAGCCGGGCGGCGCCAATCGCTGGTACGAGGTGACGATGGGCGAGGGGCGCAACCGTATCGTGCGGCGCCTGTTCGAAGCCGAAGGCTTGCAGGTGAGCCGCCTGATCCGCATCGCCTACGGCCCGGTGGTGCTCGGTCGCGGCATCAAGGCCGGCAGTTATCGCGAGGCGACGGCCGAGGAGTTGAACGCGCTTCTGCAGGCAGTGCGCATGTCGCCGTTGCCCGCGCCAGCTCGCGGCGCCAAGCGCAGCGTACCGCGGCGGTCGCGTGGCGAGATCGACGACGACGTGGAAGTGAGGCAGGTGCCCGCTGGTAAGCGCGCAACCGCAGGGTCTGTGCGCGGAAATGCATCGGAGCCGTCGCGAGCGCGGCCGGCAGGCACGCGCACCGAGGCCCGGGACGAGCCCCGCAAGCCCGCTCCGGCGCGAGATGCGCGACCGCAGTCTGCGGGTCGCAGCAAGCACCGCACCGCTTCGGCTGCAGGTTCGGTGGGCGAAGCTGGCGGCGCGGCGTTCAAGCCTGGCCGCGCGGCGTCGCGGCGTGCGCGCCCGGTGGCGGAAGAGCCGGTGCCGCCACCGCGTTTCGAGCGTGCCGATCGGGCCGCCCGACGTGCGCCGGAATCTTCCCGGCCAGCCTCGTCTACGCCCGGCGGCGGCCGCCGGGAGTCTCGCGCGGGCGGCGGGCATGCAAAGGGACGAGGTCGGGCGCCGTCGGTGAAGGGCGATTCCATGGGCTCCTCGCAGCGCCAGGGCGGAGCGGATTCCAGAGCTGCGGCCAAGTCCGGGCCGCGATCACCGTCCGAGCCCGGAGGCAGGCCCGGGGGCAAGCCGGGTGCTGCGCGCAGGCCGCCTAAAAAGCCCGGCCGCTGATGCCGCGGGCGTCGCCACCGAGCAGCCACAGCAGACGCGATAGACGCGTCTCCGGCAGCGGCACGTCGTGCAGGACCTCGGCGGCGTAACCGCGGGCGCGCAGCGCGGTACGCATCGGTCCGGGATCCACCGTGTTGAACCGCAGGTTGGCCTCGTGCTTGAGCTCCAGCGCAAAGCCGTTGGCCAATGCCTCGGCGGCGCGCTTGGCGATGCCGTAGATGCCGTTGTAGGCGCGTACCTTGCGGCCGCCTTCGTCAGTGACCTGGATCACCGAGGCATCCGCCGACTTGCGCAGCAACGGCAGGCACAGCCGGGTCAGGGCATAGGGGGCGGTCAGGTTCACCTGCAGGCTGTCCAGCCATTCGCGCGGTTCCAGGTCCTCCAGCCGCGAAAAGCCCTTGAAGTGCGCAGCCGCGTGGACCAGGCCGTCGAGGCGGCCGAAGTTCTGTTCGAGCGAGGCGGCGAAGGCTTCGTACTCGGCCCAGGTCGCGGTCATCAGGTTCATCGGCAGGATCGCCGGCTGCGGCCCGCGGGCCTCGACGATGCAGTCGTAGGTGGCTTCGAGCTTGCGCACGGTGTGGCCGCTGAGCACCACGGTGGCGCCCAGCGCGGCGCAGGCCTGTGCCAGCGCGCCGCCAAGACCGCCGCCGGCCCCGGTGATCAGGATCACCCGCTCCTGCAGCAGATCGGAAGCGGGGCTGTAGCTGAAGTCGGTGTCCATGGCAGTTCCGGTGGTGTGTCGGCGGACCTCGCCGAGTCGGGCGCTGGTGTCAGGCGTCCAGCAGGGTGCGCAGATCTGCGACGCTGGCCACGACATGATTCGCCGGCCAGTCCTGGATTCGCGTATCGCCGAGGTAGCCCCAGCCGGCAGCGATCGAGGGCATGCCGGCGGCGCGCGCTGCATCGATGTCGCGCAAGTCGTCGCCGACATAGACGCAGTCGGCCGGCTTCAGGTGCAATTGCGAACAGGCCAGAAACAACGAGTCGGGCGCGGGCTTGGGGTTGGGGGTGCTGTCGCCGCTGATGATGCAGGCCGCGCGGGTGCCCAGGCCCAGGGCCTCCATCAGGGGATGGGTCAGCCACGCCGCCTTGTTGGTGACCACGCCCCAGCGCAGGTGCTTCAGTTCCAGCGCCAGCAGGAATTCGGCGATGCCGGGGAACAGTCGCGTATGCAGCGCCAGCTGACTGCGGTAATGGGCCAGAAAGCTGTCGCGATGCGGCGCGTAGTCGGGGTGCTCGGGCGTCATGCCCAGGGCCACGCCGAGCAGTCCGCGCGCGCCGGACGAGGCGACGCTGCGATAGTCCGCCAGCGGCAGCGGTCGCAGGCCGCATTCGGCCCGCACCTGGTTGGCGGCATGGCCGAGATCCGGCGCGGTATCGGCCAGGGTGCCGTCGAGGTCGAACAGCCAGGCTTGCGCGATGCCGCTCATGCGGGGCGCCGACCGTGCATCAGATAATTCACGTCGATGTCGTCGGCCAGGTTGGCGGACTTGAGCAGCGGGTTGTAGCGCAGTCCTCGCAGCAGCTGCGTCTGCAGGCCGGCGTGACGACACCATTCGGCGAGTTCGGACGGGCGGATGAACTTGGCGTACTCGTGGGTGCCGCGCGGGATCAGGCCCATCACGTACTCGGCACCGACGATGGCCAGCGCAAAGCTCTTGGGATTGCGGTTGATGGTGGAGAACACCACGTCGCCGCCGGGCCTGACCAGTTGCGCGCAGGCCTGCACCACGCTGGCCGGATCAGGGACGTGTTCCAGCATTTCCAGGCAGCACACCAGATCGAAGCTGGCAGGTGCCTCGGTGGCGAGTGCCTCGGCCGCGCTCAGGCGGTAGTCGATGCTGAGCCCGCCGATGTGCGCGTGATGACGCGCCACTTCCAGCGCGGCTTCAGCGAGGTCGATGCCGGTGACCTGTGCGCCGCGTGCCGCCAGCGCCTCGCTCAGAATTCCGCCGCCGCAGCCGACGTCGAGCGCGCGCTTCTCCTTTAGTCCGCCGCAAGCCTGATCGATGAAGCGCACCCTTGGGGGATTGAGCGCGTGCAGCGGCCCCATCTCGCCCTTGGGGTCCCACCAGGTGGAAGCCAGGCGATCGAAATGGGCGATCTCGGAAGTGTCGACGTTGGTCATGAGTCGCGACTGTTCAGTTGCGGATGCGTTGGCGCCATTCGACGGCCTTGGCCAGCACCTCGGTTTCGTCCAGGGTCAGCAGACGCCGCTCGCGCATCAGTGCGCGGCCGGCGACCCAGACATCGCTGACGTCGCCGCGCCCGACGGCATAGACCAGATGGGACACCAAGTTATAACAGGGCGTCAGATGCGCGGCGTTCATCTGTACCGCGATGAAGTCAGCGGACTTGCCCGCCACCAGCGAGCCGATCTCGGCGTCCCAGCCCAGCGCACGCGCGCCGCCAAGCGTGGCGGCATGCAGGGCTTGGGCGGCCGGAAAGGCCTGCGCGCTGCCGGACACGCCCTTGGCCAGCAGCGCGGCGGTGCGCATTTCGCCGAACAGGTCGAGGTCGTTGTTGGAGGCCGCACCGTCGGTGCCCAGCGCGACGTTGACGCCCGCGTCCAGCAGCTTCGCCACCGGGCAGAAGCCGCTGGCCAGCTTGAGGTTGGATTCCGGACAGTGGGCGACATGCACGCCGTAGGTGGCTGCCTCCGTGATTTCCTCATCGCTGAGCTGGGTCATGTGCACGGCGACGAAATCCGGCCCCAGCAGACCGAGCTCCTTGAGCCGCTGCCAGGGCCGCTGACCGCTCTGCTTGACCGCTTCGGCCACTTCGAACGCGGTTTCGTGCACGTGCATGTGGATGCCGATGCCCAGTTCGTCGGCGTAGGCGCGCACTCTTCGCAAGGGGCCGTCGCTGACGGTGTAGGGTGCGTGCGGGGCGAACATCGTGCGCAGCAGCGGGTTGCCGCGCACCGAATCGTGCACCGCGATGCCCTTGGCAAAGTACTCGTCCGGTCCGGCCGCCCAGGCGGTGGGAAAATCGATGACGATCAGGTTCACCGCGGCGCGCAGCCCGGCGGCGCCGCAGACCTCGGCGGTGGCGTCGGCAAAGAAATACATATCGTTGGCGCAGGTGACGCCGCCGCGGATGGACTCGACCGTCGCCAGGCGCACACCGTCCACGCAGAACGCGCGCGACACGTGCTGGCCTTCCGCCGGCCACACGTGGTTCTGCAACCAGTCCATCAGTGGCAGATCGTCGGCCAGGCCGCGCAGCAGCGTCATCGCCAGATGGGTATGCGCGTTGACCAGGCCGGGCATCAACGCGTGCTGCGGCAGTTCGCGGGTCTCGCGCGGCGCATAGTGCAGCCGCGCCTCGGCGACCGGCAGGACCGCGACGATACGACCGGCGTCCACCGCCAGCGCATGGTCCTGCAGCACCACGCCGGCTGGCTCCGCCGGCACGATCGCGGCGGGAATCACCAGCAGGTCGATGGTTTGTGTCGTCGTTGGATCAGCCACGGGATGTTCGTGCGCGGTCGGTAGAATCCTTGTCATTCTACCGGCAAGCCCCAGTGACTCCCGCATGAGCCTCCTCGTTCAGAATCAAGGCATCCAGCCCATCGTCTGGGACGCCGGTGTGCTGCGCCTGCTGGATCAGCGCGAACTGCCGTTGCGCGAGGTCTGGGTGGCGTGCCACAGCGCCGCCGACGTCGCCGCGGCCATCCATGGCATGGCGGTGCGCGGTGCACCGGCGATCGGGATTGCGGCCGCCTACGGCCTGGCGCTCGATGCGGCCGCGCAGCGTGATTACGACGACGCCGAGCGGGTGCTTGCGCAATCCCGCCCCACAGCGGTCAACCTGCGCTGGGCGCTGCAGCGGATGCGCGGCCTGGGCACCACCGACGCTGCCGCGCTGCTGCAGGAAGCACAGCGCATACACCACGAGGACCTGGCGCAGAACCTGCGCATGGGCGAACTCGGCGCAGCGCTGATCGAGCCGGGCTCGCAGGTGCTCACCCATTGCAATACCGGTGCGTTGGCCACCGGCGGGCACGGCACCGCGCTGGGCGTGATCCGCAGCGCGTGGCAGCAGCACAAGCTGGCGCAGGTCTACAACACCGAAACCCGACCGTGGCTGCAGGGCGCGCGCCTGACCGCCTGGGAGCTGCTGCGCGACGGTATCCCCACCAAGCTCATTGCCGACGGTGCCGCCGCCCACCTGATGCGCAGTCGCAAGATCGACTGGGTGATCGTGGGTGCGGACCGCATCGCCGCCAATGGCGACACCGCCAACAAGATCGGTACCTATGCGTTGGCCATCGCCGCGCGTCATCACGGTGCCCGGTTCATGGTGGTGGCGCCTAGCGGCACCTTCGATCCGGGGTGCGCGGACGGGCAGGCCATTCCCATCGAGGAACGTAGCGCACGCGAACTGACCGAAGTGCAGGGCAAGGTCATTGCGCCGCCCGGCATGCAGACCTGGAACCCGGTGTTCGACGTCACCCCAGCCGGGCTGATCGACGCCATCGTGTGCGAGCGCGGCGTGTTGCAGGGGGACTACGCAGCAGGTATCCAGCGGTTGATGGGGTAGCCCGCGAGCATGACTTCTGACGCGGATCGCGCGGATGAACGCGGATCAAAAAGCGTCGTAGCCCGGGTGCAACCCGGGGCTTCTGCTTCTCGCGGAGACAATCCCCCGGTTTCACCCGGGCTACGCGACTAGGTGTTGCCTGATCCGCGTTCACCCGCGTCCGAAAAATATTTCTCAGATCGCACGCAGCGACGCTTCGCGCATCTGCGCTGCGCTGATCGTATTGGCCATCAGCATGGTCACCGTCATTGGGCCGACACCACCGGGTACCGGTGTGATCCAGGCCGCGCGTTCGGCGGCCGCAGCGAACTCCACGTCGCCACACAGCGTGCCGTCGGGCAGGCGGTTGATGCCGACGTCGATGACGATCGCACCGGGCTTTATCCAGTCTCCCCGCACCATCTGCGGTTTCCCCACGGCGGCGATCACGACATCGGCGCGCGCCACTTCCTCGTCCAGCGCGCGGGTGAAGCGATGACAAACCGTGGTGGTGCATCCCGCCAGCAGCAGTTCGAGTGCCATCGGCCGACCGACGATGTTGCTGGCGCCGACCACCGTGGCACGCAGGCCATGCAGATCCACGCCGGTGCTGCCGAGCAGCTCGATCACGCCGAACGGCGTGCAGGGCCGCAGCACCGGCTGGCGTTGCGCCAGGCGTCCGAGGTTGTAGGGGTGAAAGCCGTCGACATCCTTGTCGGGACGGATGCGTTCGATCACCGGCGTCGCGTCGATACCCTTGGGCAGGGGTAGCTGCACCAGGATGCCGTCGATGCCATCGTCGTCGTTAAGCGCATCGACGGCGGCGAGCAGGGCGGGCAGATCGACGTCGGCTGCCAGCTCCACCGGCACCGAGCGGATACCCAGTGCCGCGCAGGTGCGGCGCTTGTTGCGCACGTAGATTTCCGAGGCCGGGTCCTGGCCGACCAGCACGGTGGCCAGCGCCGGAGCGCGTAAACCCGCTTCAAGGCGCGTCTTGACCGCCAGCCCAAGCTCGCGTTGCAGACGCGCGGCGACGGCCTTGCCGTCAATGATCTGGGCACTCATGCGCGGTCGATGTCCTGGTCGGGCGCCGCGGCGAACGCGGTGCGGCCCGAGATGTTCCGGTTGAAGAAGGCGAGGGCCGGAAGTGTAGCGGGCTGTCGTCGCCCCGGCGCTAGCCTGAATTTCTCGAAGGGGGATCGAGCGATGGCCGGAGGATCTCTCGACAGTCCGTTTCGGTACCGAAGTCGAAGAACTTTGTGCGGACTGGCAATGGCGAGGGATTCTCCGGCGACCTGTGAGAAACGCAGGCTAATCGAAACGCAGCGCCGCCAGCAGTGCTCTGGCCGCATTGCGGTCGCCCAGCCACTCCTGGCTGGGAACCGCGAGGTAGAACAGGCGGAAATTCTCGCCATGCTGCGCCACCAGTTGCAGCACGTGACGCGGGTGGCGGTTGCCGCGCATGGGTTCCTTGAATACCGAGACCAGGCCCTTCCAATTTTCGCCACCCAGTTCGAAGCGTTCCAGGGTGTCCTGATAGTCGGCGCCGATGCACGCGATCATGCCCGCGGTCTTGCTGATGTGTTCAAGGCTGCGGGTGCCGGCCGGATGCAGGCTGGATTCGGTCAGGGAGGCGCCGGTGGGGCCGGTCAGGGTGAAGTCCGGATGCGCCATCCGCCAGTTGGCCGGGACGGTGAACGAATAGCCCTTGCCCGCGTTGGAAATAGTTTCCGCCCAGCCGATCGCGGGCACCGACAACAGGATCAGGCAGCAGGTCAGACGCGAGACGGACATGGGGACTGGACTCCAGAGACGCGGCATCTTAGCCGCAGGCTCGTCGCCAGTCGTGGGTGCTGGTGGCGGGGCGTCGCGACCCAGCCGACCGGCGGCTCGTCGGCGTCTCGCGGTCGTTTTTCCAAAGTGGTCGCCAACCCGGTCTCTGCCACGGGCGCCTTGAAAACTCCGGCTTCAGGGAATAGGGGGCGAGCCCAAAAAGTGCCGCCGGCTGCTACGGAGAAGGGGAGCCACCGGCGGCGATCGGGAAATCGTGTCGCGCTCGCGGGAGATCGGTGCTCCCGCGAGCGCGGCGTAAGGCTAGCGTGTCGCAGGCAGCAACCCGGGCAGCGTGGTTCCTGGCTGGCTCCGCGCGCTGGCCGCCGCCACCGCAAGCCGCGGGTTGGTCCTCAGTCCCGGATTGGCCAGCACCACCAGCGGGGTCAGGAGGTTGTCGATCACCGGGCCGCCAAAGGTCAGCAAGGGTCCGCGCAGACCGTTGAGCAGCGGATTGATCAGACCCAGCAATGGCTCGGTCGACAGCAGCGGAATCGGAATGCCGACGATGGGAATGTAGGCGGTGCCGCCGGGCAACAGGCCCTGGACCAGCGGGCCCAGAACCGGAATGCGGCCGATGCCGGTACCGGCGGGCGCGGCGTTGGCGGTGCCCATGGCGGTGCAGAGCAGCGTAGCGATGGCGAGTTTGCGAAGCATGATGGTGATGATCCTTTTCGGTCGTTAATGGGTACGAGCTTTTCGCCGATGCCACCAGCGAACTCCTCAGGGTTCTTCACGCAACTTCGCGGCGTTTGGTTCCCGCGATGACTCGATCCGGTTCGCCTCCGATCACGCGCGCGAGTTGATCAGTCGATCATGTTTCTGATGCAGACCGGTCGCCCCCGCCGATCGAAACCGGGGCGCATCCCGGCCATGCAAAGGTGCGGGTGCCGGACGCGCGAAACCCGCTGTGTGTTGCACCCGAGCAGCGCAGGTCGGAGCTCGACGCAAAGTCAGAATTGCAGGCGCAGTCCAAGACCGAACCGCTCGCTGACATAGGAGAAGGCCGACTCGGTGGAGTCGTTCTCCTGACGGGTGAATTCCAGCAGGGCCTCGCAGCAGGCCCAGGGCGCCCAGCCCAGTGTGGTGCCGACATCGAACGCACGGTCGCGCCGATCCGCCTCGTAACGACTGTGCAGGTAGCGCGTCCATACCCGTGCCGACCAGCGTCCCCAGCGCGCCAGCGCACGCAGTTGCACCAGGTCCTGCGGTGGCGACAGGGCGCTGGAGCGCCGCCGGTTCTCCAGATGGCGATAGCTGGCCTGCAGATAGACCGACTCGAAGCGGTGCTGGTAGCCCAGACCCAGGCCGTACTGCCAGCCTTCGACCGGCTCGGCGTTGTCGTTGAGAGCGTCCAGCCGCGTGGCGTTGGCCTCGGCCTGCAAGGTTCCGGACTCGCCTTCGATCAGCGGCGCCAGGGCGCGCAGTTCCATGCTGCGTTGGTAGCCGCGATCGCCGACCGTCAGTGCGCCGACGTTGAACTCCATGGTGAACGGTCCGCGCCAGTCCAGGCCGGCTTCGGTGGCGCCCAGATCGGCATCGTCGAACTCGTCGTAAGCCATCAGCAGGCCGTTGAGGTGATAGCCCAGGCCGTCGACCCAGCCTGCCAGCGAGCCGGCCGCGCCCGCACGAAGATCCCAGTAATGATCCTGGGTGGAGGTGGCGGCATCGGCGATCGCGCCAACCGGCAGGATCACGTTGCTGTCGTGACCTCGCAGGACCTGGAGGCCTGTTTGCACGGCACTGGCCTGGTTCGCCGACGGCTGGCCCAGCGCGCTGCGCGCCAACTCGCGCAGGCCCGGGTCGGCGGCGCGCTCCACGGTCAGCCGGAACCAGCCACGCGCGGCGGTCTCGTGCCCGGCCGCCAGCTCCACCAGCCCAAGATTGTAGTGCGCCAGGTCGGCCAGTTCGGGGTCTTGGGACGCCGCGGTAAACGCCCGCCGCGCGCGATCATGGTGACCGAGCCGGTAATGCACCACACCCAGATTGAAATGCAGCCGCGGGCTGTCGTCACCCTGGGCCCGCGCCTGCTCGAAGCGCTGCAACGCCAGGTCGAAACGGCCGGCGCGCGTGTGTTCGATGCCGACATCGAAGGGGTCCGGCTCCTGACCATGAGCCGGTGATATCAGCGCGATCGCGATCAGCAGCGTCCGGGCCAGACGCCGCCACCCGATGTCCGCCTCAAGTGTCAGACGGTATCGTCGCGCGATCGACGCTCGCTGCCACGGCCCCGACCTCATGCGCCGAGCAGTACCGAGCCGGGCATCACTGCCGGGAGTCTCGAAGTTCCTGGCGACGTTCCTCGCGACGTTCCTGGAATCGCTCGCGCGCGGAGTCGGCGCGCTGGCGGGCGGCCTCGCGGCGCTGCTGCCAAGCGTCCTGGCGTTGCTGGCGGGCCTGCGCCGCCGCCTCGGCGCGGTCGCCGCTGACCGGGCCGGAGCGCACGCCGGGAATGGCGATGCGATTGACCACGCGCTCGTCCAGACGCTCGTCCTTGCCGATGACTTCCATGGTCAGGTCCAACTGCTGTGCCTCGCTGGACCAGGCCGGCAGACTCGCCAGCGCACCGCTCAGCGTCGCTGCCAGCAGCAGGTGGGTGGCAAACGGTGCCGGCGATGCTGTTTTCATCGCGCCGGCGCCAGCAAGGGCAGCTCGGTTGCGCCGACCGAATTGATGACGTTGGCGGCATCCATCAGCGTCCGCTCGACCAGGCCGCTTTCGCGCGCGGAGGCCATCGGCGGCCCGGCCGGTCCGGGAAATTCCGGCCCGCTCTTGCGACGACGCGACTCGAACGACAGCCGATCTTCGGCGGAGACCTCATCGCCATCGGATGGCACCACCGGCACGCTGGGGGTGTCGTTGCGGCTGATCGCCTGCATCGGCAGCTCCAGCGACACCGGCGCAGCAGAAGTGGATTGCGGCCACAGCCAGGCCAGACAGAAGCAGACTGCAATCCACCGGCGCGAAGACTTGGTCCTTCTGCGCACGTCAGGTGCCCCGACCACTGCCGCCCGCAGCAGGGTCAAGCTCCAGCACCGGTGCCACGCTGACGATCTGCGCCTGCAGGCGCCGCTCCTGATCGCCCCAGGTGACTCGCGCGGTGACGGTGCCGTTGGCGCCGGCCAGGGCCATCAGCGGCAGCTCCAGCAGATTTTCGCCGGCCAGCAGTTCGCCTTCCCAGGTCATGGCGCGAATACCAGGCTGCTCCGCCAGCCACACCTGTTCGGGCAGTTCCACGCTGAAACGCACGCCATCGAAATGCCGCGGTGCGTCGATGCGCATGCGTAGCGATTCGACCTCGCCCTCGGTCAGGGTGACGGTTTCGAGCACCGGCAGTTCGACGGTGGTGGCTTCGGTGGAATCACCGGTCTGGTTCCACAACACCACCGCCATGCCCAGGCCGGCGGCCGCGGCGCCGCTGAGCGCGAACGCGCCATCGCGCCAGGCCGACCGATCGGTTGGACATTCGGGGGAGGCCCGCCGCGCATGACGCAGTGCACGGGCGGCAAAACCGGCACGTGCAGACGGCGGCGCGGGCAGGGCGCGCAGGCCGGCCATTACCCGCCGCGCCATGTGCGCAGCGCTGCTGCAGGCCTCGCAGGTGCGTTCGTGCGCGTCCATGGCACGCTGGCGTTCAGCCGTCAGCGTGCCGTCCAGCGACTCGTCCAACTGGTTCGAAAACGCGCGGCAATCCATGTCCTTCATCTTGCGCTGTACCACGTACCGGTCACGGAAAAGGTTTCATCCATATCGCGCAGCGTCTCTCGCAGCCGTGCGCGTGCCCGGTGTATACGCGACTTGACGGTTCCCAGAGGCAGCGACAGCACCGTGCACAGCTCGTCCATGGTGTAACCCTCGACGTCGTGGAACAGCAGCACGGTGCGATGGTCGTCGCTCAAACGTTCGAGCGCCGCGGTCAGCTGCTCGCCGAGCTGCTGTTCGATGGCGGCCTGCTCCGGGTTGGCCTGCGGGTCGGGTTCGTTGTCGGCGAGGGTGCCGGCCCCGTCGGCAGTTTCGACTTCCGACAAGTTCACCGGGGCGTGACGCTCGCGTCTCCAGCGGTCGACGTACTCGCGGTAGAGCACCCGGGCGATCCACGGGCGCGGCTGCTGCAGGCTGGCGACCTGACCCTGGATGCGGAACAGCTTGATCAGCACGTCCTGCACCAGATCCTCGGCGCCGGATTCGTTGCGGGTCAGCCGGTACGCCACCCGGTACAGGTGCTCGATATGCGGCTCGATCAGCGCCTCGAACGAGTGCCGTCTACGACCGCTGCGCCAGCGTTTGAGGAATTCGGACATGCCGCGGGAAGGAGTGCGCCGGATTGGAAACCGGCCGGACGGAACAGGGTTGCGTGGCGATGGTAGCAAGCGCCAGGTGTGACCGGACGCACGGTCCTGCCGAGCCGATCCCATGTTCTGGGGATGTGCGGAGCGTGGGCGGCCCCGATCATTGATCGCATCGCTTAGCCGTCCAACCACCCTGCTACTCGCCTTGCCGGAGACCCCCCAATGCCACACACGAACATCCTTGACGAGGCGTACTTTGCGCTGAAGTCAAAGCTCGGCTTTTGCACGGCCAACGTCAAGGACGCTGCCGCGCTGCTCGAACGCGCCAAGACCATCACTGAAAACGCCAGCCAGGTTGCCTCGTTCGTGAAGGTCGCAACCGACGTCAAGAGCAAGCTGCAGACGGCCGCCAGTGCAATCGAGAAAGTGCATGCGTCGGTGTCAACAGCGGCAGGCGCGGCTACCGATCTGCAGGCACTGTGCCAGCTATCGGATGCGCTGGGCGTGCTCAACACCTGGGTCAAAAAGCCCGAACACAACCAGGACAAGGCCGCACAGGCCTTCGATGCGCTGTTCGGCGCGGTCGCCAACTTCGCCGCCAAGCTGCCGCCGCCAGCGAACACTTATGCCAAGGTGCTTGAGCAGGTTTCAATCGCCAAGTTCTTTTCCAACATGCAGGGCTTGGGCGCGTCCCGTACCGGCGATAACGTCAGTACGCCGACCGGTCGGCAGATGCGGGACGTGATGCGTGAGATCGAAGGTCAATGAATGCGCTGATCGTCGGGATTCTCAGTTCACCCGCCGCGCCGAGCTTGCGCCGATCAACTGCTGCAGATAGGCCTGCGGCTCGAACTTGGGCGATTCCACCTTGCGCGTCAGCAGAGCCTGCACGCGCTCGGAGTCGGAGTTGCGCACCTCGTCGACCGTGCCCAGGGCGATCACCTCGCCGCGGTCGAGCACGCAGATGCGGTCGGCGATCTTGAACGCGCTTTCCAGTTCGTGGGTGATCACCACCACGCTCATGCCGGTGGCATCGCGCAGTTGCAGCAGCAGCTCGTCCAGCGAGGCCGCGATCACCGGGTCCAGACCGGCGCTGGGTTCGTCTAGGAACAGCAGCTCCGGGTCCATGATCAGCGCGCGTGCCAGTGCGGCGCGCTTGATCATGCCGCCGGACAGTTCGGCCGGCATCAGGTCTTCGCAACCCGGCAGGTTCACCACGTCCAGCTTGATCCGCATCATGATGTCGATGGTTTCCGGATCCAGGCCGGTGCGTTCGCGCAGCGGCAGACGGATGTTGTCGCCCACGTTCATGGACGAGAACAGCGCGCCGCTCTGAAACGCCACGCCCATCCGGCGGCGCAACGCCATCCACTGCTTGTCGGTGGCGCTGGCGGTATCGATGCCCAGCAACTCCATGTCGCCGGAGACGGGCTTGAGCAGGCCCAGCATGTGGCGCAGCAGGGTGCTCTTACCCGAGCCCGAGCCGCCCATGATTACCAGGATCTCGCCGGCGGCCACGTCCAGGCTGACGTCGCGCAGCACTACGTTGTCGCCGAACGCGGCGACCAGGTTGCGCACGCGAATGGGCGGAGTCGTGCGCATCGGCTCAGGCCGCAGGTCTCACGGCGAACTCCCCCAGCGCACCACCCGCACGATGGCAGCCAGGCGCGGGCTGTCCAGATGATGCAGTTCCTCGCTGCGCATGCGCCGGCTCTCGGAGAGCGTCCAGGACGTGGCGTCGGCGCCGGGCGCGGTGTAGACCATGTCGGTGTCCAGGTGCAGAAAGCGGCCCAGGTGCAGGGCCACGCTGCCGTCGATCTCGTTGAACTGACGCGCGCCCATGCCGGACTCGTCGGCGACCACCAGTTCTTCGCCGCCCTTGAGGCGCAGGCGCGGGCCGTTGGCAGAGGGCGGATCGTTCTGCGTCCACGCCAGTCGGATCAGGGGGCGGAACTGTGCGCTGCGCCGCAACTGCGTCCAGTGATCGGCCAGCGCGAACTCGGATTCCGGCAACAGGGTGATGCCGGCACGGCTGAGTGCGGCGGTGTCGTCCAGTTCGATGGCGTTGCGCAGATTGGGCGGTGCGGGCGTCAGACCTTGCTCGTCGACCGGGCGCAGGTAGCGGAACACCAACAGATCGACGCGCCAGGTGTCGGCCAGCGCCGGCAGCGGCAGCAGACAGGTCAGGAGCAGCAGCAGGCGCGTTGCAAGGCGGCGTCGGACCACGGTTCGGGGCATCGGGCTCATGAACGTAATCGCGAATCTCGCCGAGCGAGATGCCGACACGCCCTCGCCCGCGCCGTGGGAGAGGGGGAGCCGATTGCGGAGGTATTTGACTCAAGTGTGACTGACATCGACTCAGTCCCGCTCCGTGGACTGCCAGCGACGTTCCACGGTAAGCCAAATACGGTGGATGAGGGAACAGCCATGCCGCGTGCGAGATTCATCGTCAGGTGTCGGTTCCAGCATGGTTGTCAGGTCGGGGCAGCCTTGGGCAGCAGTGTATCGAGCAGCCTCAGAAGCAGCTCGGCGCGGGTCTCCGGCGGGTCCAGCGGCGCGTTGATGTGCAGACGCTTGGCGCCTTCGAGCTTGTATACGCGCGGCTGCGCCTGCATCAAGCGAATGAGCTTGGGCGTTTCGATGCGCGGTTCGGGGCCGAATTCCAGCACCGCGCTCTTGGCGCCGGCGCGCACCTTGGACAGGCCCAGCGCCTCGCCGGCAATGCGCACCTGCGCGGCCTGGATCAGGCGCTCGGCCTGCGGCGGTAGCAGACCGAAGCGATCGATCATCTCGACCTTCAGTTCGTCCAGCGCCTCCTGCGTGTGCGCCTCCGAGGCGCGCTTGTACAGCACCAGGCGCATGTGCACGTCGGGCACGTAGGTGTCCGGAATGAGGGCAGAGGCACCCAGGTCCACCTCGCATGCGGCAAGGCCGAACGGGGTGTCGTCCAGCTTGCCGCGCTGGATCGCTTTCACTGCACGCGCCAGCAGCTCGGCGTACATGGTGAAACCCACTTCCTCGATCTGGCCGCTCTGGTCTTCGCCCAGCAGCTCGCCGGCACCGCGAATCTCCAGGTCGTGGGTGGCCAGCGCAAAGCCCGAGCCGAGATCGCCGAGGGTTTCGATGGCCTCCAGGCGCTTCTCCGCGTCGCCGCTGAGGGCGCGCTTGGACGGCACGAACAGGTAGGCATAGGCGCGGTGGTGCGAACGCCCCACGCGGCCGCGCAGCTGGTGCAGCTGCGCCAGACCGAGCTTGTCGGCGCGGTCGATCAGGATGGTGTTGGCAGTGGGCACGTCGATGCCCGATTCGATGATGGTGCTGCATACCAGGATGTCGAAGCGCTGGTGATAGAAGTCCAGCATCACCTGTTCCAGCTCACGCTCGCGCATCTGGCCGTGAGCAAAGCGCACGCGGCCCTCGGGAATCATCTCCTGCACGTCGCGGCTGAACTTCTCCATGTCCGAGACTTCGTTGTGCAGGAAGTACACCTGCCCACCGCGGCGCAACTCGCGCTGGCAGGCTTCGATCACCAGATTGCGGTCCCATTCGACCACAAAGGTCTTGATGGCGATTCGCGAAGCCGGCGGCGTGGCGATGATGGACAGATTGCGCAGGCCGGACAGGCTCATGTTGAGCGTGCGCGGAATCGGTGTGGCGGTGAGCGTGAGCAGATCGACCTCGGCGCGCAGGTTCTTCAGCCGCTCCTTGTGGCGCACGCCGAACCGATGTTCCTCGTCCACCACCACCAGGCCAAGCTCCTTGAACTTCACGTCCGGCTGCAGCAAGCGATGGGTACCGATGACGATGTCGACGCTGCCAGCAGCCACTTGCTTGAGAATCTCTGTCTGCTCCTTGGAGGTGCGCAGGCGCGACAGGGCAGCGACGCGGATCGGCCAGTCGGCGAAGCGGTCGCGAAAATTCTTCTCGTGCTGCTGCGCGAGCAGGGTGGTGGGCGCCAGCAGGCACACCTGGCGACCGGCGCGCGCCACCGCAAAGCACGCGCGCAGCGCCACCTCGGTCTTGCCGAAACCGACATCGCCGCACACCACTCGGTCCATGGTCTTCTGCGCCATCAGATCGGCCAGCACGGCGTCGATGGCCTTCTGCTGATCGGTCGTGGTGGTAAACGGAAAGCCTTCGCAGAACAGTTTGTAGTCGCTGTCGTCCAGTGCCAGCTTCATGCCCGGCTTGGCCGCGCGACGCGCCTGGATCTGCAGCAGCTCGGCGGCCACGTCCTGGGCTTTTTCGCGGGCCTTGGCCTGCACCTTGGCCCAGCGTTCGGTGCCCAGGCTGTGCAGCGGTGCGGTGGCCTCCTCGGCGCCGGTGTAGCGGTGAATCAGCTGCAGTGAGCCTACCGGCACGTAGAGCTTGTCGGGCTGTGTGCTGCCGCTGCGCGGTGCGTATTCCAGCACCAGGTATTCGGCCTCGACGCCGCCGGCGTCCAGGCGCGTGAGGCCGCGATAACGGCCCACGCCATGTTGTACGTGGACCACCGGCGAGCCGATCGCCAACGCGGAGAGATCGCGCAGGATGGTTTCGGGATCGCGAATCTTGTTGCTGCGCTTGCGTGATTCGGCCGGCGCGCGGCTGCCGAACACCTGCGGCTCGGCGATCACCGAGACGTTCAGCGACTCCAGCACCAGACCTTCCTGCAGCGGTCCCAGGGTGATGCCGAACTTGTTCTTGTGCGACGACGACACGGTGTCCGCGGAGCGGCGGGTGCGGGAGTCGTCGCCGCGGGCCGCGCCGCCGACGGTCTGGCTGTGCCCCGCTGCCGCTGTGCGGCCCGCGATGAAGTCGAACCAGCGCTCGTGCACGCGCGGCAGCACACCCAGCGGTTTGAGCCAGTCCAGCAGGGCCTCGCGACGCCCCGGGGATTCGGCGACGAACAGCACGCGGCGGGTGCTGGCGGCCAAGTGCTGGCGCACCGCCTCGGCGCCGCCGGGCAGGGCGTAAACGCCATCACCCGAGGCGGTCAGGATGCCGCCGGCTCCGCCGGCCTGCGCGCGCGCGAAGGCCTCCAGCGACTGCAATGCCTGCGCCGGCTCGCAGAACAGGTCGACCGGTTTCATCAACGGCCGTTCGATGTCGCCGCACAGACGCTCGTAACGGTCCTGGATCTGCGCCCAGTCGGTGGCCAGCGCCGCCTGCAGGTCGGCCAGTGCCAACACCCGCATGCCGGCGGGCAGATAGTCGATCAGTTGCGCGGTGTCATTGAAGAACAGTGGCAGCCAGGCTTCGATGCCGCCGGGCGGAAAGCCGCGGCTGACCTCCGCATAGATGCGCGAGCGCGCGGGGTCGCCCGGAAAATACTCGCGGTAGCGACGGCGGAAGGTGTCGATGCCTGATTTGTCGGTGGGGAACTCGCGCGCCGGCAGCAGGCGCACGGTCTCGACTTTGTCCACCGAACGTTGCGTCTCGGGGTCGAAGCTGCGGATGGTTTCAATTTCGTCGTCGAACAGATCGACGCGGTAGGCGGTGTCCGATCCCATCGGAAACAGGTCGACGATGGAGCCGCGCACCGCAAACTCACCTTGGGTCTGCACCTCGCCGACCGCGGCGTAGCCGGCGGCGACCAGGCGTTCGCGAAAACTGATGACGTCCAGGCTCTGGCCGGTCTGCAACAGCAGCGAGCGTGCATCCAGAAAGCTGCGCGGCGGCAGACGCTGGATCAGCGCGTCGGCGGTGACCAGCACGATGCCGCGACGCAGGCCGGGCAGCGCGTTGAGCGCGGCCATGCGATCAGACAGCAGCTCCTGGTGCGGCGAGAACGGGTCGTAGGCCAACGTCTCGGTGTCCGGCAGGTGCAGCACCGGCAACAGATCCGAAGCAAAGAAACGCAGCGCCCCTTCCAGCCGGTAGGCCTGCTGCTCGTTGCCGGCCACCGCCAGCACCGGCGCGTTGCTGGCCTGCGCCAAGGTCACCGCCTGCAGTGCCAGCGCCGATTCCGGAACGGTCTGTAGGGGTCGCGGTGCGGCGGGCGGTGTAACCGGAGAATCAGGCATCGTAGGGTCGGGCGAAGGGCGCGCAGGCCGCGCGCCGCGAAAGGCGGTCGACGATTTTACTGCCTTGGCGAGGGCAGGGTCCGCGTTACAGTTCAGCCCCCGACTCGCTGCAATGTTTCGCCCTCACTGGGAAAGCCACAAACTTTCACGCAAAGGCGCAAAGGTAAAGATGAAGCAAAGCACGCAGAGGAAAAAAGCATTTTGGTTTTCTTTGCGTGCTTGTGTCTTCGACTTGGCGTCTTTGCGTGAAAGTTTCAGGTTTCTTTTGTCGCCCGCCCCCATCCCTCAGCCATCGGAGCACCGATTGAACGTCAGCCAAGCCGTACGCAGCCGCAAGAGCATTCGCGCCTTTCTGGATCGCCCGGTGGATGGCGCGGTGCTGCGCGAGGCGCTGCAGCTCGCCGCCCGCTCGGCTTCCGGCGGCAACCTGCAGCCCTGGCGTCTGTATGTACTCGGCGGTGAGCCCCTGGCGGAGTTCAAGCAGCTCATGCGTCAGCGCCTGACCACTGGCCCCACCAGCGAGCCCACCGACTACGAAATCTATCCGCCCAACCTGTGGGAGCCGTACCGGACCGAGCGCTACGTGGTGGGCGAGGAGATGTATGCCCTGTTGGGCACCCCGCGCGAGGACAAGGCCGGCCGTCTGCGCCAGTTCGCGCGAAACTTCGAGTTCTTCGGCGCGCCCGCCGCCCTGTTCTGCTACGTGGACCGGCGCATGGGTCGCCCGCAATGGTCGGACCTGGGCATGTATCTGCAAACGCTGATGCTGCTGCTGCAGGAGCGCGGCATCGATTCCTGCGCGCAGGAATGCTGGTCGGTCTATCCGCAGACCGTCGCAAAATTTCTGAAGCCGCCGGAGGAATGGATGCTGTTCTGCGGCATGGCGATCGGATACGCGGACCCGGACGCGCCGGTCAACCGCTTGCAGACGCGGCGCCTGGGACTGCAAGACTTTGCCGTTTTTGACGGCATCTGAGGCTTGCCATGCTTTGTGCATCTGCCCGGGCAGCCCCCCTGGGCAGTTTCCATTAGGACAAACCCCCCGGCTGACAGAGTGGGCTCACGACTGCACACTATTGAGACTCCACTCAACAAGATATTTCCGATGAAACCTGATCGGCTGGCGTCGTGCGCGGCATTGATTGCGTTCTGCAGCCCTTTTGCAGCGCAGGCCACGGTGGGCGTGTTCGAACATGGCAACGGCATCAAGTCCATGGGCATGGGCGGCGTGGGTTATAGCTTTGCCGAGGAAACCACGGCGCTCGGCGCCAATCCGGCCCACGCGCTCGCGCTCGGCCATCGGTTCGATGTGGGCGTCGACCTGTTCGCTGCCGAAGCCGTGGCGACCTACGACGGCAACGCCGCCGGTCCCGACGAAAGCTTCGCCTCTGACGGCAGAACGTATTACGCCATCCCGCAGGGCGGATATTCCCGACGGCTGAGCGACCGTCTGGGCTTCGGCGTCACCGTGCTCAGCGCCGGTCTGGGTCCGGACTATGACGGCAGTCCCTACGAGCGCTTTGGCGGTTCCTCGCGGGTGAGCCTGGGGCTGGCATCGTCCAGTGTGGTCACGGCGCTGGCCTACCAGCTCAACAAGCAGCACACGGTGGGCGCGAGTCTCAACGTGGGCTACCAGGTGCTGGAGCTCAAGGGCCTGCAGTTCCTGGATGATCCGGCCGTGTCCAGCGCGCCCGGCAAGGTGACCAACCAGGGCAAGGACGGCGCGTTCTCGGTGGGATTCTCGCTGGGCTGGCACGGTCAGCTCACCCCCTGGCTGGCCGCGGGCGTGGCCTATCGCAGCAAGAGCTGGACCGAAAAGCACGAGGATTACCGCGGTCTGGTCGCCGAGGGCGGGCGGCTGGAACTGCCAGCGATCTACGGCGGCGGGGTGACGCTGACGCCGATCAGGAATTGGACCCTGGCCTTGGAATTTCAGCACCAGGCGTACAGCAAGGAGCCGGCGTTCAGTAACAAGATCGAAAAGCTCGCGGAAGGCAACCTGCTGGGCTCCGATAACGGTCCCGGCTTCGGCCTGGACGATGCCAACGTCTACAAGATCGGTGTCGGCTGGCAGGCGACGCCCAAGCTGACGCTGCGTGCGGGTTACACCTACAACACCGTCATCGTGCAGCGCTCCGAGACGCTGTTCGCGGTGCTGGGCTGCCTCACCACCAGCACCAATTATTCGGTGGGCGCCACGTATCAGATCGACGACAAGTGGGAAGTCTCGGCCTTCGCGTTCGACACGCCCAAGCGCTCGGTGCGCGGCGAGAATTCCATCCCGGCTGAATTCGGCGGCGGTGAGATAACCGTATCGGACAAGGTCTCCGGGATAGGCTTCTCGCTCGGGCGCCGCTTCTGATCCGATCGGCACTGAGGGCTGTCCCGCGATGTCGGGTCCGGCCCCCGGCTGTTAGCCTTCCAGGCAGACCCCGGGTACAGGGGCGCAACGACTGGAGGAGCGACCCCCATGAGCGCATCGGTCACGGTAACGGGCGAGGCCAGCCTGTCCAACAGTTTTCTCGGTGACACCATCCAGGTCTGCGTGGTCACGCAGGAGCTTGAACGCACGCTTGAAGGCTTCGTCAGGATGGGCATCGGGCCCTGGCGTGTGTACACCTTCAGCCCCGAGACCGTGCGGGATCAGACCTACATGGGCGAGCCGGCGCGCTATTCGATGCGCCTGGCGCTGGCCACCTCCGGCACCATGATGTGGGAGGTCATCCAGCCGCTGGACGGCCCCAACATCTACACGGATTTCATCGAAAGCCATGGTGAGGGCGTGCATCACGTCGGCCAGAGCTGCAACGGCCTGAGCTACGACGCGCAGTTCGAGAAGTTTGCCGCTGCCGGTCGCAAGATGATCCAGTCCGGTACCTGGAAGGGCGTGCGCTACGCCTACTTCAGCACCGAAGACCTGATCGGCACCACGGTGGAGATCTTCGACTTTCCCGAAGGTTTCGTGTTTCCCGAGCCCGAGCGCTGGTATCCGGCCAGACCCGGCTGAGCAACACCACCTCGACGCGAATTGCGCAGATGGACGCGGATCGGACCTTGTGCTGTTCCTGAGTGTCCGCGTGATCCGCGTCTGATCCTTGCGGTTTCGAAACAGGAGAACCCAGATGCCCGCCGACGCTTCCGCTCCCGTCAACACCGCCACCCAGCAGATCACGCAGTGGCTGACCGAATTCTCGGCCGCGCTCGAAGCCGGCGACAGCGCCGCCGCCGCGCGCCTGTTCGAGGACGACGCCTGCTGGCGTGACCTGGTCGCCTTCACCTGGAACATCAAGACGCTGGAGGGCCGCAAGGCGATCAAGGCGATGCTCGATACGCGCCTGGCCGACGTCCAACCCCGCGACTGGCGCGTGGTCGGCGAGGCCAGCAGCGCGGACGGCGTCACCGAGGCCTGGATCGACTTCGACACCGGCGTGGCGCGCGGCCACGGCCACATCCGTCTCAAGGGCGAGCGCTGCTGGACCCTGCTCACCACGATGAAGGAACTGGTCGGCTTCGAGGAGCGTGTCGGCGATCGGCGCGAACCCGGTGCCGAACACGGCGTGCAGAAAGGCCGCAAGACCTGGCTGGACCAGCGTCAGGCCGAGGAGGCCGAACTCGGCATCACCCGTCAGCCCTATGCGCTGATCATCGGCGGCGGGCAGGGCGGCATCGGCCTGGCGGCGCGGCTCAAGCGCCTGGGCGTTCCGACCCTGGTGATCGAGAAGAACGCCCGCGCCGGCGATTCCTGGCGCAAGCGCTACAAGTCGCTGTGCCTGCACGACCCGGTGTGGTACGACCACATGCCGTACCTGCCGTTTCCGGATCACTGGCCGGTGTTCACGCCCAAGGACAAGATGGGCGACTGGCTGGAGTCCTACGTCAAGGTCATGGAGCTCAATTACTGGACCTCCACGCAATGCCAGCGCGCGCGCTTTGACGAGGACACCCAGACCTGGGAAGTCACGGTCAAGCGCGGCCGCAAGAAGCAGGTGCTGCGGCCCACCCAGTTGATCCTGGCCACCGGCGTGTCGGGTTTTCCCAGCGTGCCGGAAATTCCCGGCGCCGACACCTTTGCCGGCACCCAGCACCATTCCAGCGTGCATCCCGGTGGCGAAGGCTGGGCCGGCAAGCGCTGCGTCGTGCTGGGCTCCAACAACTCGGCGCATGACATCTGTGCCGACCTATGGGAGCACGGCGCCGACGTCACCATGATCCAGCGTTCTTCGACCATGATCGCGCGCTCCGACTCCTTGCTGGAGCTGGGGCTGGGCGCGCTGTATTCGGAGGCCGCGCTCGCCAACGGCATCACCACCGACAAGGCCGACCTGATTTTCGCCTCCATTCCCTACCGTCTGCTCGGCCCATTCCAGGTGCCGGTCTACCAGGCGATGAAGGAACGCGACGCCGACTTCTACGCGCGCCTGCAACAGGCCGGCTTCATGCTGGACTTCGGCGAAGACGACACCGGCCTGTTCATGAAATACCTGCGGCGCGGCTCCGGCTACTACATCGACGTCGGCGCTTCCGAACTGATCGCCAACGGCAGCGTCAAGCTGCGCAGCGGCGTCACCATTGAGCAAATCGAGCCCGACGGCGTGGTGCTGAGCGACGGCAGCGAACTGCCTGCCGACCTCATCGTCTACGCCACCGGCTTTGGCTCCATGAGCAACTGGGCGGCCAAGCTGATCTCGAAGAAAGTCGCCCGCAAGGTCGGCAAATGCTGGGGCCTGGGTTCCGGCACCACCAAGGACCCTGGGCCGTGGGAAGGCGAACTGCGCAACCTGTGGAAGCCCACCGCCCAGCCCAACCTGTGGTTTCACGGCGGCAACCTGCACCAGTCGCGGCACTACTCGCAGTTCCTGGCCCTGCAGCTCAAGGCGCGCCTGGAAGGCATTCCCACGCCGGTGTACGGCATGGGCAAGGTGCATCATCGGGAGTAGGGGTGGTCGCGGCGTGCAGTCAGAGGCTTTGGCTGGCGCAAGCTCGCGTTAAATAAATCCCGGCTCATCAGTGACCCATTGCGGTGAGCTTCGTATGGTCGATATCGGTTGATGTCGCCGACGTGCCAGAGGACAGTCGGGATTTTTTCTTCAGCCCGACAGGGCGGAAGGTAATCCCCGGCCCAGTCGGAGGATCTCCTTCGATCCATGGCTCCCCTCAATAGAGGTAGTCGCGCCCGGTAACGGGTCGTACAGTTCAGGGTGGCTGGTGCGCCACGTTCGTCGTGAGAACCGCAAGAATCCAATGACACGGCGCGATGACTCCTCTGAGACCTCGGCTCATCTACTGGGCCCGCCCCTAGCGGGCACGGGTGAGCGTTGGTGAGCCCGCAGCCGCTGCGCGACCACATCGCCAGATGGGTGATGAGCCACCGCGCATTGGTCGCCGTACTGTTTCTTCTGATCTCGGTGATTTTTCTGGCCGGCATACCCCGCGCCGAGATTCGAACGGTCTTCAAGGATCTGCTTCCCAAGGACGACCCATTCGTGCAGGTCTACTACGACCATCCCAATTTCGGGAATCCGCTGACGGTCTACATCGTCATCAAGCGCAGGCACGGCACGATCTACAACCCGGAAACACTGCAGAAGGTGTGGACGCTGACGCGTGCCGTGGATCTCACGCCGGGACTTGATCACGACCAGCTGCTGTCGATCTCGACCGAGAAGCTCCGGTACGTCGAGGCCACGCCACGCGGGATGGACGTGCTTCCCTTGATGGTTGATCGGGTGCCCGTGACCCAGGCAGAGATCAAGGAATTCCGGGATCGAGTCGAGCGCTCGCCAAATGCCCGTATTTTTTTCGTGTCGCGGGATGAGACCGCGACGCTGATTCAGGCCTCGTTCCACAACCACGTCGACTTTGGCGTCCAGTTCGATGTCATCCGAGACCTTGTCAGGAAAGAGTCCGACGTTGCGCACGAAATCTTCGTTGCCGGCCAACCCACGCTGATCGGTTGGGTTTATCACCTTCAGAAGCAGACCTACGCGATCTTCGGTATCACGTTCTGCCTGCTGACGGCTCTGTTGATCCTCTACATGCGTAACGTGGCGGGTGTGGTGATGCCGCTCGTCTGCGCCATTGTTGCCGCCATATGGGGAGTCGGCTTCATCGGCTGGTTACAGCGTCCGATCGAGCCCCTGCTGACCATCGTGCCGCTCCTACTGGTGGCCCGCACGTTTTCGCATTGCATCCAGTATACCGAACGCTACTACGAGATCCTGGTTCACGTCGGAGACCGGCGAAGAGCGTCCGAGGCCACGTTGAGCGTCATGCTGGCGCCGTCCGTACTCGGCATCCTGACCGACGTGTTCGGCATCGTGTTCATTGCCATTACCCCGATCGTGACCCTTCATAATCACGCGCTGTTCTGCGGAGCGTGGGCGCTCTGGATCATCCCGACAGGCGTATTCCTTGCGGCACTGCTGCTGTCGGTTCTGCCGGTGCCGAAGAACTTTGAGCGCATTTCGGGCGGGGAAAGCAGGGAGTCCGGGATTCATCTGCTCCAGAAACGTCTTCTCAGGAAGGTTGCACGGCTGACCTTCGGCCGATCCGCCAAGTGGACCGCCTTGACGATCACCGTCGTCGGCGCGTGGGCCGCTTACGAGACCTTCCATATCAAGATAGGCAACCCCACCGAGGGCTCCAACCTGCTCTGGTATGACTCGGATTTCAATCGCGCCGTCCGAGCAATCAATTCGCTCTTCCCGGGAATGAACACACTGGAACTCGTGATCGAGTCGAAGAACCCTGATGACAATAGCAACCGAACTGCCTGGTCACCTGAGGCGTACGCCGTTCGCCTGCAGCTCCAGGCATTGATGGAATCCGATCCTGTTCTTCCACCACGCGCGACTTTGTCCTACTCCGACTACATGTCTGAACCGCCCCGGGAATCTCGGAGGCTCCCTCACTTGAGAGAATGGAGCCATGACCAGAGCATCGAAGTATTCCCCGGAAGTGCAGGAGCGCGCGGTCCGGATGGTGGCGGAGCACGCGGCGCAGCACACCTCGCAGTGGGCGGCGATCGAATCGATTGCCGCCAAGATTGGTTGTACGGCCGAGACGCTGCGGCGCTGGGTGCGCCAGGGCGAGCGTGACGCCGGCGTGCGGCCCGGCCTGACCACGGCCGAGGGCGAGCGCATCAAGGCGCTGGAGCGCGAGAATCGCGAGCTGCGCCAAGCCAACGAAATCCTGCGCAAGGCGTCAGCGTATTTTGCGCAGGCGGAGCTCGACCGCCCGTTCAAACGATGAAGGCGTTCATCGACGAGCATCGCTCGGTCCACGGGGTCGAGCCGATCTGCAAGGTGCTGCCGATTGCCCCGTCGACGTACTACGCCCACGCGGCTCGCGAGGCAGACCCACAGCGCCGTTCTACGAGGGACCAGCGAGATCGAGCGCTGGTGCCGGAGATCGAACGGGTCTGGAACGAAAACTTCCAGGTCTACGGCGTGCGCAAGGTGTGGCGGCAACTGCGGCGCGAAGGCTTTGATCTGGCCCGCTGCACGGTGGCGCGCCTGATGAAGCGCCTGGGCTTGCGTGGCGTCATCCGCGGCAAGTCGGTGCGCACGACGGTGAGTGATGCCAACGCACCTTGCCCGCTGGATCATGTCCGTCGTCACTTCAAGGCGGATCGGCCGAACAAGCTGTGGGTCTCGGACTTCACCTACGTGTCGACCTGGCAGGGCTTCGTCTACGTCGCCTTCGTCATCGACGTCTTCGCCCGGCGCATCGTCGGCTGGCGGGCTTCGTCCTCGGCGCGGACCGACCTGGTGCTCGACGCGCTGGAGCAGGCGCTGCATGAGCGCAAACCGGTCGGCCCGGATCGGCTGGTGCATCACAGCGACAGAGGTGTCCAGTACGTGTCGATCCGCTACACCGAGCGTCTTGCCGACGCGGGTCTCGAACCTTCCGTGGGCAGTGTGGGCGATTCCTACGACAACGCGCTGGCCGAGACCATCAACGGCTTGTACAAGGCCGAGGTGATTCACCGGCGGCCTTCCTGGCAACGCCGCGAAGACGTCGAGTGGGCCACGCTGCAGTGGGTGGACTGGTACAACAATCGCCGACTGATGGAACCGCTTGGCAACATCCCACCCGCCGAAGCAGAAGCTGCCTACTATTCACAAATCCCGAGTCTCGCCCTCGCGGCGTGACTCACAACAACGAGCCTCCGGGAAAACCGGGGCGGTTCATGTCCGAGGCGAATCGACTTTGGGCAGGAGGCAATCCCCAGTGGCTTCCGCTCGACCTCAACAAGAGAGCGGCGTACACGACCGGGATGGCGGTGATGTTCGGCAGCAGCCCGATGAATTTCAGCCATGTCGTGAACTTCGTCGCGCAAAACTCCACCGTCTCGCTCTGGTACGCCGACAACAAACAGGAAACGGTCGATCATGCCTTGGCGAGCGCCCGTAAAGCCGTCGATCAAGTGGGTGTGGATCATCCGGGATTCCGTATCCGCATGGCATCGGGTCTCATCGCGCTACAACAGGCGATGAACAACGTCGTTCATCGATACCACTGGCTGGTATTCGGGCTGGTGAATCTCGGAATTGCCGTGATTGCTGCGATCGCCTATCGGTCGTTTGCGGCCGCGGTCCTGCTCCTGATCCCTGTGAACCTGTCGAACTTCTTGCAGCTGGCCGTCATGAAGACGATGGGCATCGGTTTGGACATCAACGTCACGATCGTCGCCGTGATGGGGATCGGCATTGGCATCGACTATGGCATCTACCTGCTATCCCGAATACGAGAGGAGTTCCATCGCCATTCCGGTGTCTGGGAGGCGACCATCGAAGCGGCTCTGACGACGACGGGCAAGGCGATCATGTTCACGGCATCGATCATGCTCGTCGGTATTGCCCCCTGGTATTTTCTGTCGGAACTGAAGTTCATGGCCGACATGGGCCTGCTGCTCGTGGTCATCATGCTCATCAACATGGTGCTTTCGCTCGTCGTACTGCCCTTGCTGGTTTGGTTGATCAAGCCGACCTTCATCAGGACTCGCGACGAAACTACCGACATTCTCGTTGGCAAGGGCCAAGTTGCGGACGACGGAAACCGGGTCGCTGGCTTGTAAGCCGTACAGTTCGCTTTGGGCAGCTCAGCGCCGAACCGATGAGGGTTCGTTGGCGCGCGGTTCAGCATTCACCACCGGCATCAGGCGAGAATCTGCAGAAGGTTACTTGCCGTCGGCCTGGGGAGATCAGTCCGCAATGGGCAGGTCGTTTCCCAGCCCAGCGAATGTTCTGGGTGAATGCACCTCCGGCGCGGCTCGGATGCGGGACTGCCCGAACCGGCGGTAGCAATTACCGCCGTTACTTCCATTGGCTCCGCTCGCTCGCCCATGGCGACCGCTTGCCGGGCGTAGCCCGTCCTCGATCCCCGAGTTGGTTTCAAGTGCGGCATCCGCATGACCTTGCGCTCGGGAGCACTCGTGAAATCCATCATCCATACCGCCTGGCTGGCTATCTGCTGCGCAGTTATTTCGGCTTGCGGAGGCGGTGGGGGCGGGGGTGATTCTCCGGGCGCGCCCGAGGGCACCGGAGCCTCGCTGCCGGCAGCGCCCACCTCGTTGACGGCGACGGCTGGGGACATGCAGGTGCAACTGAGCTGGACCGCGGTCTCGGGCGCGACCAGCTATTCCATCTACCAGGGCCTGCCTCCGGCGGCACCGTCGACCACACCGGTGCGCACCGGCGTCACCGCGACCGCGGCCACGATGACCGGCCTGGTCAATGGCTCGACCTATACCTTCGTCGTGCGTGCGGTGAACGCAGCGGGCACCGGCGAGGCTTCGAATTCTGTCAGTGCGACGCCGGTCGCTACGGTACTGACGCCGCTGAGCTTGAGCGTGCTGGAGTTGGCGCAAACGCATGTGCTGCCCGAGAGCGGAAAGTCCTGGTCGATGACCAACATCGACGGCGAGCCTGTCAACGAGGCGCTGCGCTTCGTCGGCCGGCGGCGGACGCTGGTGATGGCCGGCATTGCGCAGGCGGATGTCCTTGAGCCGGTGATCGAGGGCTGGCTGGCTGGCAGCAAGCTCGGTGAGCTGGCACTCGATGCGCCGAATTTCCTGCCGCCCACCGAGGCCGGCGGCCCTGCTTATGCCGCTAATCGTTACAGCGCGATGCTGCCGGGCGCGTGGCTGCAGCCTGGTCTGCAATTACGAGTTGCGGCGCGCAACTACGCGCCGAGCGCCTTTCGCAGTGTGGCGGTGAGCGCAGACATGCCGGTCACCGTGCGCGTGCTGCCGTTCTACCTGTTCGGCGCGGATGACGGGGATCGACCGTTCGCACAGACCGCCAAGCCGGATGCTGCCACCGTCAACGAGATGTTCGAGAAATGGCCGGTCGCGGCCCTGATGGTGGACACCCACCCTGCGCAGCGCGTGAGCTGGCCGGCGCTGGTGATACGGCCCAGCGGCACGGCGCCGGCCGCGGTCGTCACCAGCACCGATGCGCCCGCCGCGCAGGGCTTTGCGCAGCTTGGCTCGGTGCTCAGCCTGTTGGGCGAGATGATGAAAGCCAACGGCGACTCAGCGCAGGCCTACCAGTATTACGCGCCGCTGATCGCGCAGAACCCGGCGGGGCAGTACCGAAGCCCGGCGGGCGGTCTGGGATCGCTGGGCGGTGATTTCGGCACCGGTGACGACGCCTATCGCGGCATCTTCATCCACGAGCAGGGGCACGCCATGGGCCTGCCGCATGTGGGTGAGGCGTTCGACGACGGCGAGTACCCCTACGAGTGGGGAAGTCTGGATGGCTCCGCCTGGGGTTATGACGCGACGCGGCGCGAGTTCCTGGCGCCGTTCATCCCGGTTACTGCGCGGGAATTTCCGGGTTGTCAGAGCGACGAGTACGCCGGCAATCCGCGCGCCATCGATGCGCAGAATCGCTGCGTGAAGCAGGACCCCATGCAGAGCGGATCGGGCGATCAGGCCGATGGCTATCGCTTCGCGACGTTCTCCGACTACAGCACGGCGGTGATGCAGCGCCACTTCGAGGGCCTGACCACCATCAATGAGGACGGCGAGCACGAGTACGACGGCGGGTATGTGGTCAGGGATGCGGGTTTCCCGGGCGGCTACAAGCGCTGGGACGGGGTCGACCGTCGCTGGGTGAACGTGACGCCCACCACCACCAACAATGCCCAATATGGATTCAACGGCGGTCTGCCGATCACGCGCGACGTGCCGGTCTACGCCATCGCGCTGACCATCAGCCGGCCGGGTACTGCGGGCGCCACCCAGATCTATCCGCCGCTCGCGTTCACCGGCAACCTGCTGCGAACCATCGACCCGCAAGACCCCGCGCAGCGAAGCCTGATCCGGCATTACCGATCCCCCTACAACGGGTCCGGCGAGGGGCGCTGGTTCTGTTCCAATTCCGGCTGCGATTACACCCTGCGGGTGCGCTACACCAATGGCACCGTGCGGCACGTGTTGCTGCAGGGCGCCTTCCGCAATTTCGACTATCCGGGCGGCGCCCATCCCACCCGCGGCGACTTCAATCCGGACTCAGGCAATCCCAACGACGGTGACAGCTTCAAAACCTACGTGGTCAACGTGCCCGCTGACGCGCCGATTCAGCGCATCGATGTGCTCAGCACGCCAATGGCCTGGGCTTTCGGCGTGCCGGAGCCGGCGGCGAGCCTCGCCAGCTACGTTCCGTAGGAAAGACTGCGCGCCGGTTCTACGTGGTTAATGACATTTGAGCTGGGGTTGGCCGGCACGAGTCGCCGGGCACTCAGTCGATTGGTCGCACGCGAAAGTTGCGGCCCTTGATCTTGCCTTCGCGCAGGCGCTTCAGTGCCAGCGCGGCGACGGACTTGTCGATGGCCACGTAGGTGCGCGTGTCGAAGGTATTGATCTTTCCCACCGCGTCCTTGGCGATGCCGGCGTCGCCGGTGAGCGCGCCGAGCAGATCGCCGGGGCGCAGCTTGTCGCTGCGGCCGCCGTCGATGCACAGGGTCACCACGGTCGCCGCGACCGGCCGGTCCTGGGTGCGTGACGATAGCGGCAGTTTCTGCGCGGCGATCTCGATACCCAGACGGGCTTCGATGGCGGCCACGCGGCTGTGCTCGCGCGCGCTGAACAGATGCAGGGCGATGCCGCTTTGTCCGGCGCGGCCGGTGCGGCCCACGCGATGGACGTGCAGATCGGGGTCCAGCGGCAGTTCGTAGCTGATCACCGCCGCAAGGTTCTTGATGTCGAGCCCGCGGGCGGCGACGTCGGTGGCCACCAGCACGCGATAGCTGCCGTTGGCGAAGCGCACCAGCACTTCGTCGCGTTCGCGCTGTTCGATGTCGCCGTGCAGCGCCAGCACCGCAAAGCCGCGCCGGGCCAGATCGGCTTCCACCTCCTGCGCATCCTTGCGGGTGTGGCAGAACACCAGCGCCGACTCCGGGCGATGCGAGCTGAGCAGGTGGGCCAGCGCGTCGAGGCGCTTGAGCGGATCGATCTCGTAGAAGGTCTGCTGCACTTCGGGTGACACCGCCGCGGTGTCGGTGCTGGCTTCCACCGGGTCCTTCTGCAGACGGCGGCTCAGCACACGCACCGCATCCGGAAACGTTGCCGAGAAGAACAGGGTCTGGCGGCTGGCGGGGGCTTGTTCGACGATGGCGCGGCTGGCGGCTTCGAAGTCGCCATCGAGCATGCGATCGGCCTCGTCGAGCACCAGCACCTTCAAGTCCTGCAGCTTGAGCGTGCCTTGCTCCAGGTGCTCCTGGATGCGACCGGCCATGCCGACCACGATGTGCGGGTCGTGCTCCAGCGAGGCGAGCTGCGGGCGCAGGGCGATGCCGCCGCTGAGCACGGTGAGCTTGATGTTGGGCAGCCCGCGCGCGAGGCGACGGATCTCCTTGGAGATCTGGTCGGCCAACTCGCGCGTGGGGCACAGCACCAGTGCCTGGGTCCGGGGCAGCGCGGGGTCCAGCCGCGACAGCAGGGCCAAGCCATAGGCGGCGGTCTTGCCGCTGCCGGTGCGCGCATGGCCGATGACGTCGCGGCCCTCGAGCATCGGCGGCAGGCTCAAGGCCTGGATCGGCGTCATCTGCGTGTAGTTCAGCCAGGCCAGGGCCTGCAGCAGCGCGGGATTCAGCGCAAGATCGGTGAAGGGTCGGGTCGACACGGCATGTCCTTGATGGCCCCAGGCCAGATCGGCAAGGGGCGCGAATTGTGAGGCCAGACCCGATCCCGTGCCGGAAATCATGCCGTCGGCACGGCGGTTGCTGCGAATTGCAGCGCACCTTGTTCCATGGAGCCGATCTCATGCCGGAGCTGTTCAGTCCCTACACGCTCAAGGGCGTGACCTTGCGCAACCGCATCGCGATGTCGCCGATGACCATGTACCGGTCGGTCGACGGCCTGATGAACGACTACCACATCATGCTGCTGGGTTCGCGCGCGGCCGGCGGCTTCGGGCTGATCTTTCCCGAACAGCTAGCGATCACCCGCGACGGCCGCACCAGCGTGGGCTGCGGCGGCATCTACGACGATGCGCAAATCGAGGGCTTGCGCCGCGTCACCACACTGATCAAGGACCTGGGCGCGGTGCCCGCGATCCAGCTCGGCCACACCGGGCGCAAGGGCAGCGAGCTCAAGCCCTGGCAAGGCGGCGCGCAGTTGCCACCGGATCACCCCGAGGGCTGGCCGGTGGTAGGACCTTCGGCGATCCCCTATGGCGGGCATCGCACCTATCCGGTGCATCCGCTGAGCATCGACGAGATCAAGACCCTCCAGGGCGCCTTTGCCGACGCCGCGCGGCGTGCGCTCGAGGCCGGTTTCGAGTGGCTGGAACTGCACTTCGCGCACGGCTATCTGGGGTCCAGTTTCTTTTCACCGCTGGCCAATCAGCGCAACGATCAGTACGGCGGCAGCCTGCAGAACCGGGTGCGCTTTCACCTGGAAACGCTCGACGCCGTGCGCAAGGTCTGGCCCGAGCGCCTGCCGCTGACCATGCGCCTGGGCTCGGACGACCTGCACCCCCAGGGCGTGCAGTTCGACGAGTCCATCGCCGCCGTGACAATGATGAAAGAACACGGCCTGGACCTGGCGGATCTGAGCATCGGCTTCAACACCGACGAGATGAACCCGGTGCCTTTCGGCGACCTTGCCTTCATGGTCGAGCGCGCCACCCGCCTGAAACGCGAGGTGGGCATTCCGGTGGCGACGAGCTGGAACCTGGGTCTGCCGGCGGTGGCCGACAAGGTCATCCGCGAAGGCTTGATCGATCTGGTGATGCTGGGACGGCCGGCGCTGGCCAACCCGCACTGGCCGGTGTGGGCCGCGCGCGAACTGGCACACGAGGACCCGTTCTCGCTGGTGCCGGAAGACTGGGCCTGGTGGCTGCGCAACTTTCGCGCGCACGACTCCTGCATCGGCTGGCCCGCGGCGGCGAGCGCACCGGAACCGGCGGCGCGTCAGGCGGCGTAGTTCAACCCGCCGTGCGGTCCGCCGCTGGTTTCGCGAAGCGATCTAGGTTGTGGCCACCGCGGTGTCGCTCGCCGCGCTGACCTCGAACTGCTGCAGACCATTGGCAAGCGCCGTCTCGCACCACTCGCGATAGCTGGCGTAGCCGCCCAGGTACACCAGCATGCGCCGCGGCTTGCCGGGAATGTTGTCGCCCATGTACCAGTTGTGGCCCTTGGCGAACAGCGTGTACGCGGCCACTTCATCGCTGTGTGCCACCCATGCGGCTTCGGCCTCAGTGGTGGCGTCCAGGCAGTCCTGACCGCGAGTCCGCAGGGTCTCGATGCAGCGGATGATCCAGTCGGCCTGGTATTCGCCGAGCAGGATGGGATTGAAGAAGGCGCTGGGGCTGCCCGGCCCGTTCATGTAGATCATGTTGGGAAAGCCGCTGCTCATCATGCCCAGGAAAGTGCTGAGGCCATCCTTCCAGTGCGCCTTGAGCGTCTTGCCGCCGCGGCCGCGGATGTCGATGCGATCCAGCGCGCCCGACATGGCGTCGAAGCCGGTGGCGAACACCAGCACGTCCAGCGGATGGACCTGACCGTTCGCCTGCACGCCCGCGGGGGTGATCCGCTCGATCGGTGATTCGCTGACATCCACCAGGGTCACGTTGTCGCGATCATAGGTCTCGTAGTACTGGGTGTCCGCGCACAGGCGCTTGGTGAGGATGGGATAGCTCTTGGGCACCAGTTTCTCGGCGACCTCGGGGTTCTTGACCCGCTGGCGAATCTTGTTGCGCACGAACTCGGCCAGGCTCTCGTTGGCGCGCGCGTCCATCAGCAGATCGGGATAGGCGGTGTAGAAACACAGGCCGCCCGCGGCCCAGCGCTTCTCGTACTCGGCCAGGCGCTCGGCCTCGTGTACCTCCAGCGCCGATTGGGTGGACGGCGGCGCGTCCAGGAACGCCAGCGACACGAACCCTGCGAACGTCTGCATCTCCTGCTCCCGGACCTCGGGATAACGGGCCTTGATGGCGCGCTGGTATTCGGGGTCCAGCGGACCGTTGCGCGCGGGGATGCAGAAAGCCGGCGTGCGCTGGAACACGGTCAGGTGCGCCGCCCGCTTCGCCAGTTCGGGGATGCACTGGATGCCGGACGAACCGGTGCCGATGATGCCGACCCGCTTGCCGCTCAGGTCGATGTCCTGCTTGGGCCACATCGACGTCATCAGTTGCGGGCCGCGGAAGGAATCGATGCCGTCGATCTTCGGCTTGTTGGGCGCCGACAGCAGGCCGGTGGCCATCACGCAGAACTGCGCGCGCACCTGTTCGCCGGCACTGGTGCGCAGCGTCCAGCGATGCGTGTGTTCGTCGAACACCGCTTCGAGCACGCGGCTGTCGAAGCGGATGTCGCGACGCAGGTCGAAACGATCGGTGACGTGATCGGCATAGCGCTGCAGCTCGGGCTGGGCGGCGTAGCGCTCGGTCCATTCCCACTCCTGCTGCAGTTCTTCGGAGAACGAGTAGGAATATTCCAGGCTCTCCAGGTCCACCCGTGCTCCCGGATAGCGGTTCCAGTACCAGGTGCCGCCGACACCGCTGCCGGCTTCGAACAGGCGCACCTTCAGGCCTTGCTTGCGTGCGCGATGCAACATTTGCAGGCCGGCAAATCCTGCGCCGACGATCACCAGCTCGAATTCTTCGGGCTGCGCAGTGTTCTGTGTCATGGTTCCTCCAGCACAGTTTGATGTTCGGCGCGCTGGCACCCGTCATGGCGGGCGGCCTTCTGCGCGCAAATGACCGCAGCCGATGTTCGCACGTACCAACCGGGATTCCGCCGTGGGGAGATTGCTAGGTGATCGCCCCAGCAATGCGATTCCCAGATTCGGAAACGTCATGCCGGCGAACGCCGATCTCCAGCGAGTAGCTCGGGTGCAACCCGGGGCCGGGGCGCTTTGATCAGGTGCCGAACCCGGGTTTTGCTCGGGCTACGGCGCTACTACGAGGTCGGGGCGAGGTCGGAGCGGCCCGTTGTGCCAGCGTGCAGAAGAAATCCACGTACTGTTCGTGGCCGCCGGGAAACACGAAGTTCAGGCTCAGCGGGTCCAGCGGATCGCTGATGTGCTGCAGTCCCGGCCAGGGCGCAAGGGCGGGGTCCGCGGCACAACGCTGCAGGTGGGCGGCGTCCAGGCCGGGGCGCCGCACTTCGCCGCGGCTGCTGTCGACATAGAGCACGGCGTTGTCGGTATCGAAGGCCCTGCCGAGTTCCTGAACCAGGCTCAGAAAGCCGCGGTCGCTGCCCCCGCGCAGCATCTCGGTCGTGCCATCGGCATGCGCGTGCGCAATCGAAGTCACGGTGTCGCCAACCCCGACCAGGCAGGGCATGTACTTCGGATCGAAGTGTTCACGTGCCAGGTGCAGCAGCGCGGCGGCGTCGCGCGGTGCCGCTCGCGCATTGAATTCCTCGCCCAACGGCCAGCGTCCCGTACGGCGGAAGTAATGGTGATTGAGCAGCACCAGCACGCCGGTTTCCTTGATCGCGCCCTTGAGCATGAACTGGAAGTCGGTGGTGCCGGCATCACGCCCCGCACCCAGCTTGATGCGCTCGTCATCGCTATCGTCGCGCCCCAGGTTGGGCGCGTAATGCACGAAGAAGGAATCGCCCAGTCCCGCCGCCTCGGCCTGCTGTTGCAGGGTGAGCATGAACTGCGCGCATTGCGCCTGAAGATGCCGGTACGGCGCCGGCTGGTCGCCATAGCGTGCGTGGAAGGGATTGAGATTGAGGCTGGGCGACGCCAGGTTGTCGAGCACCATCGTCGCACTCAGGGCGGCGATCTCACTGGCGGACAACAGGAACGGGGCGGCCGCCAGAACGTCATGCAGAAATGCGGCGGCTTTGTCCGGCACTGCACGCAGAAAGTCGAGTTCAGCCGCACTGACGCCGGGGTGCGACACCTCGCCATGGCAGTTCTGCAGTTGCACGCCACCGGCGGCCAGGCCGGGCAGGTAGGAGTCTGTGGCGCGGTCCGGATCGCCGTGTCCCATCGCCGTTTCAACGATGAGATTGAGCCCGCGGCGACCGACGTGTTCACCGTTGGTGAGCACGTAGTAACGGTCCGCCAGCCGGCGTGCCGCCTGGACATAGCGGGCCGGCAGGCGGCGCGTCAGCGGATCGCGCACCAGGCCCATGCACACGCCGTCGATGTCCTGGATGATCAGGAAATCGCGCGATGCGAGGGTATCGAGCAGCCTTGGGTGATCGGTGCAGTAGCGGTATCGACTCAGCGCCATCCGGTCATTCTAGCGACCGACACCCGTATCCGGCCCACGGGGCAGTGACCGCGACGCTTGTGCTGTGCCTTCAGGCCGCGTTTGCCCGCGCCACGTCTGCCGGCGCATCCGTCGTGGCAGCATCGCCCAGAGCCGCGTCATCCGCGGCGGCATCCATGTAGCAGGGACTGACGTTGCGCACTTCCACCGTCGCCCAGTTGCAGGCCGGGCATTCGTGGGCGAGTGCAATGGCTTCTTCGCGGGTGGCGCAATTCAGCAGGAAATAGCCGCCGACGATTTCGCGCGCCTCGGCAAACGGGCCGTCGACCACGCTGCGCCGACCTTCGCGTGAGCTGATGCGCACGCCAAGACTGTCGCTGCCGAGCGAATCGCTGGCCACGTAGACGCCACGGGCCTTGAGGCTGTCGCCGTAGGCCATCATCTGTTCGTAGCGTTCCTGGGCGAGGCCGGCGGGACGACTGCTCCGCATCTGGCTTTCTTCCAGTATCAGCAGCATATGGGCCATGTCGGGGACTCCGGTGAGAGCAAGGATTGAAGGTTAAGGCCAGCGCCGCGCTTGCGCGATGACCTGCCAGGTCATGGTCATGGCGACGACGCATCGGCAGCGCTTTCACAGGCGCCGGCACGGGCATGCAGCAGTGCCTGCTCGCGTCGGTTCTGCGTCAGTTCCGCCGCACGTAGGAATTCGGTGCGCGCCTCGCCCAGGCGTCCGAGCTTGAACAGCAGGTCGCCGCGCACGCTGGGCAACAAGTGATAACTGCGCAGGCGCGGGTCGTCCATCAATGCATCCACCAGCTCCAGGCCTGCCTGCGGGCCAAAGGCCATGCCCACCGCCACCGCGGCGTTGAGTTCCACCACCGGCGAGGGCGACACCTGTGCCAGCGCGTCGTACAGCGCGGTGATGCGTTTCCAGGGTGTTTCCTCTGCGGTCCGGGCGCGGGCGTGACAGGCGGCTATGGCCGCTTGCAGGGCGTAAGGCCCCAGCGCGCCACCCAGCTTTTCGGCGCGTTCCAGCGCGTTCAGGCCGCGCTGGATCAGCAGCCGATCCCAGCGCGCGCGGTTCTGCTCCAGCAGCAGGATCGGCTCGCCCTGGGCGTCCACCCGGGCGCGGTTGCGCGAGGCCTGCAGTTCCATCAGCGCGACCAGGCCATGGACTTCGGATTCGCCAGGCGCCAGTTCGGCGAGGGTGCGGCCCAGGCGCAGGGCCTCTTCGCACAGCGCGGGACGCAGCCAGTCGTCGCCCGCGGTGGCGGCGTAGCCTTCATTGAAAATCAGGTAGAGGACATCGAGCACCGAACCCAGGCGCGCCTTGCGCTCGGTGGCATCGGGCAATTCGAACGGCACCCGCGCTTCGGCCAGCGTGCGCTTGGCGCGCACGATGCGCTGTGCGATGGTGGATTCGGCGGCCAGGAACGCGCGGGCGATTTCCTCGGTGCTCAGGCCGCCGAGCAGGCGCAGGGTCAGCGCCAGCCGCGCTTCGGTGGACAGCACCGGATGACAGGCGGTGAACATCAGGCGCAGCAGGTCGTCGCCGATAGGGTCGTCCAGGCCGGCGTCGATCTCGGCCTGGGCGTCGGCGAGCTGGGTTTCTATTTCGAAGGTCAGCGCGGGCGACTTGCGGTGGTGCAGGGCCAGTCGCCGCAACAGATCCACGGCGCGATGCTTGGCGGTGGTCATGAGCCATGCTCCCGGGTTGTCCGGAACGCCGTCGGCCGGCCATTGCTCGAGGGCGGCGACTAGCGCGTCCTGGGCAATCTCCTCGGCCTGTCCGACGTCGCGCAGCATGCGCGACAGCACCGCGACGATGCGCGCCGATTCCATCCGCCACACGGTTTCGATGCGGCGATGCAGATCGGCGGTGGAGGTGGCGGTGTTCATCCCGGGGCCTTGGACGGGTTGTGGGGCGGATGGGCAGCGGCAGATCAGAATTCTGCGGCCACTGACTCCGCGCGGCTGCACTGCGCAGGGGTGTCGGGCCGGCGGCCGGCCTTGTGCGGGGCGGTGGTAAAGCGGGTAGCGGTCACGCTGGGCATGCGAGGCATGGTCGTAATCCTGTGTGTCAAATCAAGGAACGCATACGGAATGTCGCGGGTTCCTGATCAGACGACGAACGGGCGCGACGGGAATCGACATCCGCGCCGACAATTTGCGCGGACCCCGCCGGAATTTTCGATGCTCGAACTCAGACCCAACTGCGAACGCTGCGATGCCGACCTGCCGCCGGGCAGCGAGCGTGCACGCATCTGCTCGTTCGAATGCACCTTCTGCGCCAGTTGCGCCGAGGATGCACATGCCGGGCGCTGTCCGAACTGCGGCGGCGAGTTGCTGGTGCGGCCGCGTCGTCCGCAGGCGCTGCTGGAGAAATACCCGGCCTCGACCGCGCGCGTGCGCAAGCCCGGCTGAAAGCCGCAACGCGCGGCTCATAACCTGTCCAAAATCGGTAGCGAGCGTCGGTGAGTTCGCGTTCGGCGGAGCGCAGAAAGCGGAGCGTACATAGAAGTACGTGAGCATTTCGAGCACCGTACGGACGCGAAATGCCGAGCGCAGTAGGTTGTTGGACAGGTTCTCAGTGCTGGCGCCGCAGGAAGCCGATGACGCCCCGGTTGAAGGCATCGTTGCGGTCGCCCGCGACCATGTGGGCGGCCCCGGCCACGTTGAACACTTCCAGTTGCAGCAAATGCGTCTTGAACTCGGCGACGCCTGCGTCGCTGACGATGTCGCTGTTCAGTCCCCGCACCAGCAGGGTGGGGACCTGAACCCCGGCACAGGCCGCGAGCAAGCGGTCGGTGAAGCTTGGCGGTTCGGGCTTTTCCGGCTGTTCGAGGATCAGCGGGTCCCAGTGCCAGTGCAGGCGGCCGTCGTCGCGCCGGCGCAGGTTCTTCATCAGCCCGCTGGGGTTCTTCGGCCGCGGGCGATGCGGGTAATACGTGGCCACCGCGTCGGCGGCCTCCGCCACCGTGGCAAAGCCTTCAGGATTGGCGCGCATGAAGGCGCCGATGCGCTGGCCGCCCTCGGCCTCCACCCGCGGCACGATGTCCACCATCACCAGTGCGCGCGCAATGGGCGCGGCACAGTTGCCGATGGCGAACAGCGCGGTGGCGCCGCCCATCGAGGCGCCGACCAGCGCCGGTGGTGTCGGCAGGGTGTCGATGACGGCGCGCAGATCGGCGGCCAGGTGTTCAAGCCGGTAATGCCCTTGCGGTGACCAGTCGCTGTCGCCATGGCCGCGCGCGTCGAGGTTGACGACGTGATAGCCGCTGTTGATCAGTTCGCGCTGTGCGCGTCCCCAGGAGTGCCGGGTCTGGCCGCCGCCGTGGAGCAGGATCACCGGCGGATGTGTCGGGTCGCCGCCAACGTCGGCACACAGACTCAGGCCCTCGGTTCCCGCATAGCGGCGCGTCTCCAGGTTGGAGCCGGTGGCGGGCATGCGATCAGCCAACGCGGCGTCCCGCCTGCGCCAGATATTCGCGGCATTCGCCGACCATGCGTTCGATCAGATCGGCGCAAGTCGGGATGTCATTGATCAGGCCGACGCTCTGGCCGGCCCAGATCAGGCCTGCCTTTTCGTCGCCGGTTTCCAGCGCAACGCGACCCTTGGCACCGGATACGAGGTGCTGGATGTCCTCGAACTTCGCGCCACCCGGGCGGTTCTCGATCGCCACCACCTCGTCGCTGACCGGCGTCTTGAGCACACGGCCGGTGTTGTGCAGGGTGCGGAAGATCAGGTTGGTGTCGCGCTCGCTCGCCTTCACGAGCAGCTGCTTGATGTTGTCGTGGATCGGCGCCTCGACCGTGGCGCAGAAGCGCGTGCCCATGTTCACCCCCTCGATGCCCAGCGCGAACGCCGCGGCCATGGTCGCGCCATCGGCGATGCCGCCGGAGGCGATGAGCGGAATCTTCACCTTCTTCGCCGCGATGGCGAACAGCATCAGGCAGCCGATCTGGTCTTCGCCCGGATGTCCGGCGCATTCCATGCCGTCGATGGAGATCGCATCCACGCCGTTGCGCTCCGCGCTCAAGGCGTGGCGCACCGCGGTGCACTTGTGGATGATCTTCACGCCGCGCGCCTTGGCCTTGGCGATGAACTCCTTCGGGTTGTTGCCAGCGGTCTCCAGCACCTTGATGCCGCTGTCGAGCGCGGCGTCGAGGTAGGCCTCGTACGGCGGCGGCTTGGCGCTGGGCAGAATCGTGAGGTTCACGCCGAAGGGCTTGTCGGTCATCGTGCGGCAGCGCGCGATCTCCTTGACCAGATCCTCGGGCGTCGGCTGCGTGAGTGCGGTGAGAATGCCGAAGCCGTCGGCGTTGGAAACCGCGGCGGCGAGTTCGGCACGGCCGACCCACATCATGCCGCCCTGGATGATCGGGTACTTCGTGCCAAGCATTTCGGTAATGCGGGTTTTCATCGGGTCTTCCTTGAAGCGGGTTTTGTTGTTGCCGGCGTCGGCGCAGCACCGAAGTTTAGCGGCTGATGCCGCGGCGACGCTGCCGATACCGCGCTAGCATCGGCAGACCGGGCCCGCGGCGGACCCAACTTAGGGCGGGCGGGACGGGTGATCAGCGCAGAATCGGCGGTGAAGATCGAAGCGCTGCGGTATCGCATCGCGGCCTGGGTGATGCGCCATCGCAACGCGGTGGCCGCGGCGTTCTTCGCCATGACCGCAGGCTTTGCGGCGGGGCTGCCCGGCGTGGACATCCGCACGGTGTTTTCCGACCTGCTGCCCAAGGACGACCCGTTCGTACAGACGTTTCGCGATCATCCCAATTTCGGCAACCCGCTCACCATCAGCGTGATGGTCAAGCGCGTCGACGGCGACATCTACAACGCCGATACCCTGAACAAGGTCTGGCAACTCACGCGCGACATCGACCTGACGCCGGGCGTGGACCACGACCAGATCCTGTCGATCACGACCGAAAAGGCGCGCTACGCCGAGGCCACGCCACGCGGCGTCGACATGCGCCCGCTGATGGACAACGAACCGCCGCGCACGGCCGACGAGATCCGGGATTTTCGTCGTCGCGTGGATCGTTCGCCCAACGTTCGCGTGTTCATGATCTCGGGCGATCACAGCGCCACCTTGATCAACGCAACCTTCATCGAACACCGCCTGGATTACGGCGTGGCGTTCGATTTCGTGCGCGCCATCGCCGAGCGTGCAGACGACGAGCATCACGACATCTACCTGGCTGGCCAGCCGATGCTGACCGGCTGGGTGTACCGCCTGCAGCAGCAGACCTACGGCATCTTCTTCGTCACCCTGGGCGCGCTGACCCTGGCGCTGATGCTGTACATGCGCAACCTGGCCGGCATCGTCACGCCCATCGTCTGCAGTCTGGTGGCGGCGGTGTGGGGGTTCGGCATGGTCGGCTGGCTGGGCCACCCGGTGGAGCCGCTGCTGATGATCGTGCCGCTGCTGCTGGTGGCACGCTCGTTTTCGCACTGCGTGCAGTACACCGAGCGCTATTACGAAGTGCTGGTCAAAGTCCGCGACAAGCGCAAGGCAGCCGAGATCACCATGGGCATCATGATGGCGCCGTCGGTGCTGGGCATCCTCACCGATGTGTTCGGCATCGTGTTCATCGCGGTGGCGCCCATCGACACCATGGTGCGCCACGCCATCTTCTGCGGCTTCTGGGCGCTGTGCATCATCCCCACCGGCATCTTTCTGGCGTCGATTCTGCTGTCGTGGCTGCCCACGCCACGCAATCTGGAACACATCGTGACCCAGGGCGAACAGGCGCATGGTTTTCACGCGCTGCAGAAGCGCGTACTTGGTCGGGTGTCCGCGCTCAGTCATGGCCGTCTGGCGCCGATCACTAGCGTGGTGATGCTGGTCATCGCGGTGGGTGCTGTTTACACCGCGTCCCTGATCCGCATCGGCAACCCGGTGGAGGGCAGCAACCTGCTGTGGCCGGATTCGGATTTCAATACCGCGGTACGGGCGATCAACGGCCACTTTCCCGGCGTGAATACGCTGGAAATCGTGATGGAGGCACGCGAGTTCGATCTGGAAGTGCGGGTAGCACGCACACCCGGCGTGTACGAGATCTCGCAACGCATCCAGCAGATGGTGGAGAACGATCCCGACCTGCGGCCGCGCGCCACCCTGTCATTCAGCGACTACATGAAGGAAGGCAATCGCCTGATGTCCGGCGGCAGTCCCAAGTGGATGCCGCTGGACACAGATGCCGAATCCATCACCGCGGCCGGACATGCGGTGATAGTCGGCACCAGCCCGGTCAACTTTGGCCACATCGTCGACTTTGAACAGCAGGACTCCACCATCTCGCTGTGGTACGCCGACAACAAGCAGGAAACGGTAGACCTGGCCCTGGCCAGCGCGCGGCGCGCGGTGGAAGCGGTGGGTGTCGAGCACGACCTATTCCGCGTGCGCCTGGCCAGCGGTTTCATCGCGCTGCAGCAGGCTATGAACGAGGTGGTGTCGCGCTATCACTGGTTCATCCTGGGCCTGGTGAACCTGGCGGTGCTGATCATCTCCACCTACGCCTATCGCTCGCCGGTCGCCGCAGTGATCCTGCTGGTGCCGGTCAACCTGTCGAATTTTCTGCTGCTGGCGACCATGCACCTGCTGGGCATTGGCCTGGACATCAACGCCGTGATCGTGGCGGTGATCGGCGTCGGCGTCGGCATCGATTACGGCATCTACCTGCTGTCGCGCATCTGCGAGGAATTCAATCCTCATGGACAGGACTGGGGGCTGGCGATCCACGCGGCGCTGACCACCACCGGCAAGGCTATCATGTTCACCGCCACCATCATGCTCGTCGGTATCCTGCCGTGGTACTTCCTATCCGACCTCAAGTTCATGGCGGACATGGGCCTGCTGCTGGTGGCGATCATGCTCATCAACATGCTGCTGGCGCTGATCGTGCTGCCGCTGCTGGTGTGGTGGATCAAGCCTGCCTTCGCCGCACGCGAAGACCTGATGCTGGGTGAGAACGTGGACCTGGATCAGCTGGCATCGAGGTAGCGCGGAGCACCTGCCCAGGCCGTATGGCGAAACGGCGCACAAAAAGATTAGGCCAGCGTGGGCAACGCTGGCCTAGGACGACTTCGAACTGGTGGGCTGGGGGGAATCGAACCCCCGTCCGACAACCTTCCGTCCTTCGATCTACATGCTTAGCCGGTCTTTGGTTTTCATCGCCAGCTCCCCGACAGGCAGGGATCGCTGACGCTTATCCCCTTGGGGTTTTCGACTCCAGGCGAAGGGCGCGCTTCGAGCTTAGTTGATGAGAGTCGACGGCTGCTTCAGGGGCATCAACACCACCTGGGCAACCGCTCGCCGGGATTAAGCGGCGAGGGCGTAGTTAGCGTCGTTCGCAACTAGCTTTTTTGCATGGCGTTTAACGAGCGGTCATACAGCTCGGCATGCACGTCGGGTTTCCAATCACCGTCGAGCCCAGTTCAGCCCCGGATGTGTTCAGGCCACCACGGTACGCAGCACTGTTCGTCGCCGCACCGAATGTTGCGGTCTTGCGCTGAACCGATTTCGACATCTCGTCGCGGATGCTTGCTGAGCCAGAAACAGTGTCGCGAAGCCAAGGGTAGTCGCGGTCTGCGTCCAATTTCTGCGCGAGGACGTAAAGCCATAACGATACGTAAGAGGCCAGCTTCCGGCTCAAGGGAAGCACATGAACATACGTGGAACGGCTCTAGCTGCCGGAGTGCTGTCGGTGGTGTGGATGGAGAGTTCCGGCGCTGGCGGCCTGCCGGTTGTCGAGCTGGACACGATCCGTGTGGTGGGGCAGGACAGCGGGGCATCGGCCACCCAAGGCCGGGTGCAGGCCGAACAGTTGGCGCAGCGCCCGATCGCACGTTCCGGTGAACTGTTGGAGTTCGTGCCCGGCCTGATCGCCACCCAGCACAGCGGCGAGGGCAAGGCCAACCAGTATTTCCTGCGCGGCTTCAACCTCGATCACGGCACCGACTTCTACACCGAGGTCGACGGCATGCCGGTGAACATGCGCAGCCATGGTCACGGCCAGGGCTATGCCGACATCAACTTCATCATCCCTGAGCTGATCGGCTCGCTGGATTATCGCAAGGGGCCGTACTACGCCGAGGTCGGTGACTTCGGGGCGGCCGGTTCGGCGAACCTGCGCTATGTCGACGAGCTGCCGCACACGCTGGTGCGCGCCACCGGTGGCGAGAATGGTTATCGTAGCGGGCTGATCGCGGGTTCGCCCACGCTCGGCGACGGACGCCTGCTGATGGGCCTGCAGGCCACCCGCTACGATGGCCCCTACGACTTGGAATCCGACCAGAAGAAGTACGCCGGCATCCTGCGCTACAACCAAGGAGATGCCGCCAGCGGATTCACTGCGTCGCTGATGGGCTACGACATCGACTACACCGCCCCCGACCAGATTCCGCTGCGTGCGGTGCAGGATGGCAGCATCGGCCGATTGGGTTTCGTCGATCCCAGCGATGGTGGCGAGGTCCACCGTTACAGCGCCAATCTGGAATGGCGCGGCGCCAGCGACGGCGCGCACTGGCAGGCGCAGGCCTATGCGCTGGATTACCGCATGGACCTGTATTCCAACTTCACCTACTTCCTGGCCGACGCGGTCAACGGCGATCAGTTCCGCCAGTTCGACGACCGCCGGGTGTACGGCCTCAACGCGCACCGGCACTGGGCGCTGCCCACCGCCGTGCAGGCCGACCTGCGCCTGGGCGTGCAGCTGCGCCACGACGACATCGACCGCGTCGGCCTGTACCTGACCCGCGCGCGCGCGCCGCTGGACACCGTGCGCGAGGACGCGGTGCGCGAATCCAGCGTCGGCGTGTATCTGAGCAGCACCCAGCGCTGGACCGATTGGCTGCGATCCGAGGTCGGCGTGCGTGGCGACGTCTACCGCTTCGACGTCGACGCCGGCCTCGACGCCAATTCCGGTGACGACGATGACGCCATCTTCAGCCCCAAGGCAGCGCTGATCTTCGGGCCCTGGGCCGACACCCGCCTGTTCCTCAACTACGGACAGGGTTTTCACAGCAACGACGCACGCGGCGTGCTGACCCGCATCGATCCCGCCGACGGCGTGACACCCACCGACCCGGTCGATCCGCTGGTGCGTGCGCGTGGCGGCGAGCTGGGCCTGCACAACGCCTTGGTACCGAACCTGCACCTGAGCGCCGCGCTGTGGTGGCTGGATTTCGATTCCGAACTGGTCTATGTCGGCGACGCCGGCAACAACGAAGCGGGCGCTGCCAGCAAGCGCCGCGGCGTCGAGCTGTCGGCGTACTGGGCGCCGCTGAACTGGCTGATCCTCGATGCCGATTACGCCTACGCCCATGCACGGCTGGACGTGCCCGGTCCCGAAGATCGCATTCCCAACTCCATCGAGAACACGTTCTCCTTGGGCCTGACTGTCCCGGAGACGGGTGGCTGGAGCGCTGGTCTGCGCCTGCGTCACCTCGGCGGCGGCCCGCTGATCGAAGACAACAGCGCGCGTTCGGAGGCCACCACCGTGGTCAACGCGCAGCTCGGCTACCGCCTGTGGCAGCGCTACACCGCGACCCTGACCGTGCTCAACGTCTTCGATTCCGGCGACAACGACATCACCTACTTCTACGAATCCTGCCTGGCCGATGAGGCCTGCGGGTCGGGCGAGGCGAACGCCGGCGGGGTGAGCGACTTTCACTTCCATCCGGTGGAGCCGCGCGCGCTGCGCCTGTCCATCGCAGCCGAGTTTTGAGCGGGCGCTTGGTTGCGCTCAGGCGAACTGCCGAAAAGCTGAGTTTCAAGGCTCGATCAGCGCCGGGCCCTGCGGCATGCGAAAGCTCTTGGCGCGTCCTCAAAGGTTCGTTTCGGGGCACGGAAAGCCCCTTCACCCGGACAGCAAGCCTACCCGCTGACCTAGCCATAGCGTCGCCAGAACCGCCACGGCGGCGGAGCCGGCCACGCGCAGGCCGACCCGATAGAAGGAGGTATCACGCAAGGCAAAGGCGATCGGCACTGCCACGATCACGATGGCGAGCTGGCCCAGTTCCACGCCGAGGTTGAACGCTGCCAGCGCCACCACGCGCAAGCCTTGCGGCAAGCCCAGTTCGCCGAGCACGGACGCGAATCCGAATCCGTGGATCAGGCCGAATGCGAAAGCCACCAGCCAGCGCTTGCCGATGACCAGCGGCTTGATGTTGTTGAGCGCAGCCAGCAGCACCGACGCCGCGATGGCCGCTTCTACCCAGCGAATTGGCAGGTTCACCAGGCCCAGTGCTGCCAGGGTCAGGGTGACGGAATGCGCCAGCGTGAACGCGGTGACGACGCCGAAGACATTCCACAGCGCGGGCGCCAGGCGTTCCTGTGCAACCCAGCGATGACGGTCATAGCGCAGCACCGCGGGCAACAACAGTGCGAGCAGGAACAACACGTGGTCGTAGCCGATCCAGATGTGCCAGACGCCTTCGATCAGATAGTCCCCGAAGGTGCGCCAGGGCGAGGGGCTGGCGAGATCGATGCTGCTCGGCGCCGAGTCCGGCCCCAGCACCAGCGCGTGCGTGGCAGAGCCGGCGGTCAGGGTCAGCAGGCCGCGGTGGGTGGGATCGACGTCGAACAGCAGGCGATAGTCGACACCCAGCGTTCGAGGGGTTTCGGCGCAGGTTGCGCTCAGCGTGAACCACGCATAAGCCCCGTCGCTGCGCTCGTGCACGAGCGGGGACTCGAACCGAAGCGCGCAATCGCGGCCGTCGCCCTGTAATTTCAGATGTTGCAGCAGCGTCTGTTGCAGCGCGGGTCCGGCACGGCGCAGCTCGCCCCAGGTCAACTCTCGATTGCCATCGGCGTCCAGGTCAGTCATGACCGCCAGATCACGCAGCGCGATTTCCCACTGACCACTCACCATGCCGCCGTTGACGTCGAGCGTCAGGAATGCGTCGCTGGGTCGATGCGCCGATGCCGACGGCGGCAGCAGCAGCGCGATCAAGACGACCAGCCCAAGGATTTGCTTCATGGCGTCGTCAGGCGCGCGTCTTCCAGCCCGGTTTGCCGCAGCCATTGCCGAACCGGCTCGGCCGCCGCTGAATCGCCCGCCGCAGCGGCGGCTTGCAGCAACACACGCGCATCCGGTGGTTCGCGCTGGATGCGCCAGTTTTGCTGCGCCAGTTGCAGCGCTGCGCGCGGATCATCGGCGGTCGCCAGAAGGTACCGCGCTTCTTCACGAAGATGCAGCGCCTCGTCACGGCGGCGTGCAGCCGCAAAGCCGTCGAGGATGCGCTGGTGATGCGCGGAAAAGGCCGGGTCCGACAGTGCATGCAGGGCGAGCGCGCGGCGCAACTGCAGTGCATCGGCACCGGCGCTCTCCGGGATCAGTTCCAGGACCGTTGTCGCTTGATCGGAGTCGAGCAGCAGGTCGGCATACTCGGCTCTCAGATTTAGATCGCCAGGGTGGCGGATCAGCGCCGCCGAATAGAGGGCGAGGGCTTCTTCGGCGCGACCAGAGCGCACCGCCATGAGCGCGTGTTCGGCTTCGAACCACGCTGCAATATCTACCGGCTGCGCCGCAAGCCGTGGCCGCATACGCTCCATTTCTGCCAACGCGGGTGCCAGCTCGCCATTGAGACCGCGAACCGCTTGTGTGCATAGAGCGTCGATGAAGGGGTCGACCTGACCCTTGAGTGCGCCGCATGCCTTCAGCGCTTCCGGGAAGTGTCCCTGCACGCGCAACACGGTGGCGCGCGTCAGCCAGGCCTGTGCGTTCTGCGGCTGCTGCTCGACGACGCGGTCCAGGTCTTCGAGTGCGCCGCCAAAATCATGCCGTGCCTGGCGCAAGGTAGCGCGCAGCAGCAATACCGGTACCGGTGCGTCGACTTCGTTCCACCACGGCTGCAGCAGGCCCTGGGCGTAGCCGAGCTCGCGCGGATCGCCGGTCTGGCGCGCCTGCGCGATGTGGCGCTGGGCCAGTGGCACCACGACGTCGAGATTGGCGCCGGCCTGCGGCGGTCGCCGCAGGGGTGCGCCGACCAGGCGTTCCAGCACCACCTCGTCATCCGCCGGCGTGTGAGGCTGCGCCTCCGCAGGTGCGCTTGCGACCAGCGCGCAGATCAGAGCGACCCCAAAAAACAGAGCCCCCTGCCTTTGGCAGGGGGCTGAAGAGACCAAAGCCATCGCGTGTGCGAACCCCGATCAGACCTGTGAGGGTTCGCCGGTTTCGCTGCGATCATCCTCGACCGGCAGATCGTTGAGCTCGATCGGTTCGGCAGTCTCGCTGGTGTTCAGATCGATCTCGTCCATCACCACCTCGGTGACGGTGCGCGGCGTTTCCGGGTTGCGGCCGCTGCTGCCGCCGCAACCCGCCACCAGCAAGGTGCCGGCGAGGCTGGCAACGATCAGAGGGATTCGAATTTCAATCATCGTCGTATCCTCCTTTACGGGCTGCCCGGAATCGGCGTGTTGAGATACGGGAACGCGGTGAGATAGTCGGTGAGGACCGGCAGCGCACCGTCGTTGACCACGGTGCCCGCGTTGGCCACCATCGGGGCATCGCCGCTCAGATCGCAGGTCTGCACGCCATTGACGCCGAGCAGCGCGCCTTCCACCGCCGTCAACGCGATATCCACGACGTCATCTGTGACACGGCGACCGTTGGGGAAGCCGGCAAGATCGCAACCCAGGAAGCCCAGATCGCTGTAGCCGGCGGCGCCCGGAACCACCAGGTCGACCGCCGTGTTCAGGCGCAGCATCTCGCCGCCCACGGTCTGATTGGCCGGCGCGGTGAAATTGAAGTTCGGGATCACGTCATCCGGGCCCGTGGTCACGCCGGTGACGAAGACCGCCAGCAGATCGTTGCGCGGGGTCGGCGGCGGCGGCACCTGGAACAGCACATTGACCAGAACCGGCAGGGTCGGAAACAGCACGTAGGTTCCGAAATTGGCAACGTCGTCCTTCGGCTCGCTGGCGTTGAACTTGTCCTTGTCGGTGATGCCGATCACGACCTCGTTGACCAGCGGACTGCCCAGGCGCGAGACCTGCGTCCAGGCGCCACCTTGCAGGGTGGGGCCTTCACCATCGGCGCTGGCGACCGGGCCTGTGGGCGAGGGGTTGACCAGACGCGCCTGACGCACGCTCGCAGTAGTCCACGCGCCGATCACCGGATCATCGCCATTGACCAGGCAGGACGCGGGCAATTCGAGAGCGAGGCTGGTGACGTTCTTGTCGTCGATGATGTTGCTGGCGGAGTCGCGAGCACCCAGCGGGTTCAAGTTGATCTGGTCGAAGATCTGGCCGAGGTTGACCACAAAGCCTTCGCGGCGTTGGCCAACGAACAGTTTGCCCGGCGCGTCGCAGCCCGGGACATTGACGTTGTAGATGAACTGTCCAGCATAACCGGCGTAGTCGGGAATGGATTTGTTGCCGATGTTGTCGACCGGCTTGGTGAACGTTGCGCTGCCGCCGCTGGCGTTGGTCACCTGTGCGCCGGTGCTGGAACGACGATCACCTTCCACCACCGTCACGGTGTAGGTTTCCACCACGTTGAGCGCGCCAGTGGCTGCGCCCGCACCGGGGCCGATGTTGGCCAGCGGTACCTGCACGCCGCCGTCGGGGCCGCCGGTCACCGGCACGCGCCCATCGACTACGCCCAGCGCGGCGATGTCGGCCTGCCCGTAGGCATTGGTGAAGCGGAACTGGAAGGTCAGATCCTCTTCGGAGTCGCCGTCATTATCAATATGGATTTCGTACAGCGCCTGGGGATCCATCGTGAAGTAGTTGGGGCCGCCGTATGAATCCTGCAGCGGCTGGTAATTGGCGATGATGGTCACGAAGTCGGCCCGGCCGGCCTCGTAGCTACGGAACATGTAGAAGTCCGTGCCGTCGACCTTCGGCGAGCCGGCAATGAAGGGCGCCTCGCGATGGCTCGATGCCTGAACGCCAATGGCGGCAACGCCGGCCGCGAACGCGGTTGCAGCGGCAATGACAGATTTCATTTTGAACATGATTTGGAGTTCCACCGTTAAGATTATTTTTACTAGACGGCGAACTTACGCATAACCGAAGCCATTGGATGCGCGCTGCCGAACATGGCCTCCAGCTTTCGAGAAGATTTCGGAGCATCGCCCGGCCTGCGCGCTGACTTCATCGGGTCCGCTACAAGCTCATGCCAGCGCGCCCAGATCCCGCAGGGGCGTGCGGGCATCCCAGTAGTCGGTCTGGCGATAGATGAGTTGATCGCGCAAGGCGAGCACGCTCACGCCGCGGGTGGTGAAACAACGATTCGAGCAGTCGACGCCAAGAAAGCTGCGGTTCGGACCCCAGGTGGCCGTCCAGAACCATTCCACGGCGCCGCCATGGGCGTCGCCGGTCCAGAGATGGAACGCAAGCCGGGTCACGCCGGTGAAGAAGAACTGCGCGAATGCCGTGCGCAAGTGGGCACGCCCCGCGATGCGCTCGCCGAAGATCGGATCCTCGAATACGACGTCGTCGGTATAACAGGCCAGGGCCTGATCGAGGTCGCCCCGGGTGTACGTATCCAGCCAAGCGCGAACAAAGGATTCAGTGCTCATTTCCAGCGGACGACCCCCTGGTCCGGGTCTGACGTTGTACGTCCATCAGGACAGGCCCCCTGATCAACTCATCAGGACAGGCTTCCTGATGAACTCGATCTGTCAGGGGCGGCTGGCGATGGCCGCGTTGAACCGACAGTGGCGTGACGGAACGCCGAATCGGCGTCCTGCCTTGTTCGAACTCGACCTCTCAGCGACAGCCATCGGCTTTCTGTCCCAGGCATTCCTCGATCCGCACCACCTCGCCAAAGGCATTGGCCTGGATCACCACCGTGCGCTTGTTGTAGCCGTCGAACCGGTAGAACAGCACTTGGCCTTCGGGCCCGCCGAATTCGTTGACCAACGACGATGTCGACGTCGGGTGACCGGCAGCGGCGAGCACGCCCTCGATCATCATTCCCGTCTTGACGATCTGGCCGTCCAGCCGAACCGATTGAGCCTGCGCAGCGGTGATGGTGGCGGTCTCAACGGTCATGATCAGCGCCGCGAGTACGGAAGTCTTCATAGGGATACATCTCCGGCCGGGTGGTCGTGCCAGGACTTTATCGCGCCGACGACCCTATGGCCTGCGGCTGCTTCAACCGTGTGCAAACGGACCGGACGATGCCCGAAGGTGTCGGGAAGGTGGATTTGGTAGTGCACAAAAAGATTAGGCCAGCGTGGGCAACGCTGGCCTAGGACCACTTCGATTTGGTGGAGCTGGCGGGAATCGAACCCGCGTCCGACAACCTTCCGTCCTTCGATCTACATGCTTAGCCGGTCTTTGCTTTTCATCGCCAGCTCCCCGACAGGCAGGGATCGCTGACGCTTATCCCCTTGGGGTTTTCGACTCTAGGCGAAGGGCGCGCTTCGAGCTTAGTTGATGAGAGTCGACGGCTGCTTCAGGGGCATCAACACCACCTGGGCAACCGCTCGCCGGGATTAAGCGGCGAGGGCGTAGTTAGCGTCGTTCGCAACTAGCTTTGTTGCATGGCGTTTAACGAGCGGCCATACAGCTCGGCATGCACGTCGGGTTTCCAATCACCGTCGAGCCCAGTTCAGCCCCGGGCCGGTAAGACTACCACGCGCCCGGATCGTTCCGTGGTTTAAGCCTGTGAATGAGTTACGCAGCGGCGAACTCGCCTGATTCGAGGCATGTCGTGCCCAGTGGTCGGCGGGAGCCCAGCGGCTGCGTAGCAGCCGCCTTGGCGAGCCGGCGCTGGGATTGGAAGGGAGCAGGAAGAGGCACTCAGCCTCGTGCGAGGAGGATGCGGCCTTTCGCGGGCCCAGTGGTCGACGCGAGCCCAGCGGCCGCGGAGCAGCCGCCTTGGCGAGTCGGCGCCGGGACTGGGATTGGAAAGGGGCAGGAGGAGGCACTCAGCCTCGTCCACGCAGGATGCGGCCTTTTTCGCGGGCCCAGTCCCGATCCTTCATATCCGCACGCTTGTCGTGCTGTTTCTTGCCCTTGGCCAGACCGATCTGCACCTTGGCTAGGCCGCGCGTCCAGTGCATATCCAAAGGCACCAGGGTGTAGCCGGCGCGTTCGACCTTGCCGATGAGCTGCGACAACTCGCGCTCGTGCATCAGCAGTTTGCGGGTGCGAATCGGGTCTGGGACAACGTGCGTCGAGGCCTGCTTGAGCGCGGTAAAATGCGCACCGATCAGGAACGCTTCCCGGTTTCTGAGTACCACGTAGGCTTCTGTGATCTGGGCGCGGCCGGCGCGCAGGCTTTTGACTTCCCAACCCAGCAGCGCGATGCCGGCCTCGTAGCTGGCTTCAATGAAATACTCGTGGCGCGCGCGCTTGTTCTGCGCAATCAGTCTGGGTTCCGGCTTGTCGTCTGCGCCGCCTTTTTTCTTCTTTTCAGTCATGTGTGCAGTATACGGGCGTGCGGCTGCACCGCCGTGGAACCCCTGGCAATACAAGGTCTCGAACCTTGCCTCAACACAGCTGGAGACACCCGCCGAGTGAAACTTGTCGATGCCCCGATGACCGCAGAACCTAGCGCTACGGCCGCCGAAGCAGCCTTGCGAGGCAACGTCGCGCCCGATCCGCGTATCGCCGTCGCCGATGTCGGCGGCACGCAATGCCGACTGGCGATAGCGGTTGCGACGCCGTCGGGCGTGCGGTTGGAACATCTGCAGGTGATCTCCACCCCGCGTGGCGATTTTACGGTCGCCTTGCGCACGTATCTGGACGCCATTGGTTGCGAGCGTCCGGCCGGGATTGCGGTGGCAGCGGCCGGGCGTGTGCGCCGCCTGCCCGGGCGGAGCTGGGTGTCGCTCACCAACACGCAACTCAATGTGGAGCGCGAATCGCTGGCCTCGCTGACCTCAGGCGGCGTGTGGCTGGCCAACGATCTGGCCGCGGTTGCGGCAGCACTGCCCTTGCTCGGGCCTGCCGAGCGCGTTGCCTTCGGCCCCGAGCGTGATCACCTGAGCGATCTTCGTCTAGTGGTCGGCGTGGGAACCGGCTTCGGCGCGGCGGCGCTGCCAGTGGAGGGCGGTGTCATCGAGACCGAAGCGGGTCACGTGGATCTGGCAGCGGTTTCGGCCGAGGAGCGTCAATGGTTGAACCGCATGGCGCCGCTGGGCCGTCTGGCGGTGGAACAGGTGCTATCCGGCCCCGGCCTGCTGAGGCTATATGAAGCGGTTTCCGGTGTGCCCTGCCCGGACTACGAGACCTTGCTGAAACGGCTGGACGGCCACGAAACCGCGGCCAATAAGACGCTGGCGGTGTTCTCAAGCTGGCTCGGGCGGGTGATCGGCAACTTGGTGCTGAATTTCGGCGCCTGGGGCGGGGTGTATCTCACCGGGGGCGTCATCGCCGGACTTAGCGGTGTGCTGGACATGCAGGCATTTCGTCGCAGTTTCGAGGACAAGGCCCCTTTCACTGCCGACCTCGGCGCGGTGCCCGTGTACCAGATTCTGCATCCGCAGCCGGCCTTGGTGGGCATGGCCCGGATGGCGACGGCGCGCTGAATCACATCGCGGCGGGAAGGCTAGGTACTGGCCGAAAACACCACGGGGGAGGGCCGCGCCAGGGCCAGGCCTTGAAGGTAATCGGCGCCCAGACGTTTCCAGGCGTCGCGCACTTGTTCACTGCCGATTTCGACCACCATCACCCGCCGCTGCAGGGTGCGGGCCAGGCGCACCAGCGCATCGGCGAGAATCTGGTCGACGGCGTCGCCGCCGACATCGATGAAGTGGCGCGCATCAAAGCGCAGATAATCGGCCGGCAGGCGTCGCAGCAGGTCCACTTCGGCCGCGCCGCGGACCGCAAAATGATCCATGGAAACGCGACAGCCCAGCGAGCGCATGGCCTCGCCGAACGCCTGTGCCGCCGCGGGAACTTCACTGAGCACGGATTCACGCAGGTTCAGGCAGAGCTGCCGGGGCGGTACCTGCGGATGCTGCTGGAACAACTGGGCCAGCAATTCCAGGGTGGCGCCTTCGGCCACAGTCTGCGGCGACAGCGACAGACTGCAGAAGGCCATGCGCTCCATCACCGCGGGGCTGCGCGCCAGGTGCTCGATGGTCTGGCGCAGGGCCCAGCGTTCCACCTCGGCGGCCATGCCGTTGCGTTCAGCTACCGGCAGAAAGGTTTCCGGCTCGGCCCAGAAGCCTTCTTCGTCCTCCAGCGCCAGGGAGACTTCAAACACCGCGCCTTCGCGCAGGTGCATGTCGGCCGGCTGCACTGGCTGCGTGGTCAGGTGCAGCAGCCCCTGATCCATGCCGGCGCGGATGCGGCGGACCCACAGGCCCTCGTCTGCCAGTGACTCCTGCGAGCCCATGGAGGCGTCGTACAGCTTGCTGGTATTGCGACCCGCAGCCTTGGCGGCGGCGCAGGCGTCCTGCGCCCGTCGCAGCAGGTCCATCGGGTGCCCGTTATCGGAATCGAACACCAGCACGCCCGCACTGATCGTGATCGACAGTGCCTTTTCGGCCCAGCGGAAACGACGTGCCGCGACCGCTTCCACTACCTGTCGTCCGATACGGCGCGCATCCTCCATCCCGGTCTGTTCGACCAGCATCGCAAAGCTGTCGCCCCCCAGCCGGAATACCTCGGCCGCGGGCACGGTAGCGACCAGGGATTCGGCGATACCGACCAGTGCCTCGTCGCCGGCCGGCTGTCCCAGGGTTTCGTTGATGTGGCGCAGGCGGTCGATGTCGACCACCAGCAGCGCATGCGGCTGCGGCTGCAGTCGGGTGCTGTCCATCAGGGCACGCAGACGGCGGTCGCAGGCCGCGCGCGTGGGCAGGCCGGTGACCGTGTCCACGCTGCGCCGGTCGATCACCAGCTTGGGCGCGCTGGCAGGCGCTTCGCGCGGCCGGAAGATCAGCGCGGCACCGAGCGCGCGTCCACCCGGACCGCGCAGCGGCACGCCGCTCAGGTGCACCTCGCGCTCGCTGCGATGATCGGAATACAGGAACAGGCCGTCGCTGTGTTCAATGCGTTCGCTGGACGCCACTACGCCGCCTGCAAAATCCGGTGCGGCCCCGGCCTGATTGGCCAGCCGCAGTTTCAGAATCTCACTACAGGGCCGCCCCAGGGCATTGCGTAGCAGCACGCCGGTGAGGCGCTCGGCGGCGGCGTTCATGTCCTCCACCTGTGCGCGGGCGTCCACTACCACCACCGCGTCATGCACCGTGCTCATCAGGGCGTGACTGCGCTCGCGCAGGCGCAGGGCTTGCTCATCGGCGCGTCCGCGTTCGCCGGCCTCGACGATCAACTGGCTTTGCTGCGACATCACGCGGTCCATGGCTTCGCGCAACTGCCGCACCCGTTCGTTGTACCAGTGTCCGATCACGCCCAGTTCGCTGGGTGCCGAGGCATCCAGTGCCACATGCAGTGATTGATCGGCCGAGCGGCCGTCGGACAGGGCATCAGCCATTTTCGCCAGCGGCCGCAGCACCCACAGGCGAATGCCGGCGAAGATCAGCAGCAGGGCCACGCTGAGCAGGCCGAGCACCACCAGCAGGGTCTGCACGAAGAAATACTGCGCCCCGGCCATGCCCTCGCGCGCAGGGGTGACGCGGATCAGCTTCCAGTGCGGCCGGACCAGTTCGAATACCGCGGCCGCGCCGTTCTGGTTCAACAGGGGATCGGGTTGCAGCGCCAGTTCGGTGACGGCGCTCGGCTCGGTGTCGCGGGCGGCAGCGCTGTTCCAGATCAGCGCCAGTGCGGATTCCGCATCCTGACGCGAGCCCTCTCGCGTCGCCTGCTGCAAGGAGGACACGGTGGTGGCGGCGTACAGCGGCGATGCCACCGCGCGGGACAGAAACGCCTCGTCGCGGCGGTGCATATCCAACGCCAGTGGGTTGAAGGCGGGCAGGCGTTGCGCCAGTTCGGCCAGGTTCTGCGGTCGCTGCTCGCCCTGCAGTGTGTTGGCGGCAACTCCCGTCAGCGCCATCAGGCGGTTGTCGCGATCCACCAGCAGGGCGTAACCGCTTTGTCCCTGCGCGGCGCGAGCCAGGCTCTGCTCCAGGCTGCGCAGGTCCAGCAGTACGGTGACGGCCCCGACGTAACCCTCGGCGCTGCGCACCGGCAGGGTGCAGCCGGCGACCGGGCGGCGCGACAGCGACTCTTCCCGCACCGGAGTCCAGTGGCATTCGCCGGCCTGGGCATAGCGCGCCGGGGTGTACCAGGGCTCCTGCCAGTAGGCGATCACCCGCGGATCGTTGTAATCGTCGCGCGCCTGCAGTGCGCCGACGCCGTCGGCGAGCCAGAAGCGGCTGGCGCGTGCCGAGGCATTGTTGCTCCGGGGCTCCGGCCACCAGCCGATACCCGCCAGCGCAGCGTCCAGACCGCTGTTGGCCACCAGCGCCGGGACCCGCTCGACCCAGGTCGCAGGCGCACCGGACAGCGCCAGTACCGCCAGGTTGCCTGCCAGCACCTGCGACAGTTGCAGGCGGTGCTCAAGGTCTTCCACCAGACGCAGACCGCTTTCGCGCTGGTAGCGGGCGGTGTCCTCCACCAAGCGGCTCTGAACCAGCACACGACCCGCCAGATAGGCGGCCAGTGCGACCACCACCAGCACCAGTACGAATACGGTTGCCAGCTTGAACTGCAGACCCTGCGTGGCGCGCAGACGCGGCCCTTCCGCAATGGCGGCCTCCACTGGCGCGCTTCGAGTCATCGAATCGGTCTGTTCCCCATAACCCCCGCGGATGGTAACGCGTCGCGGGTCGACCGCATCAGGCAAGCAAGCGGCGAGCCTTGTGCAGGGCCTGCACCAGCTGGTCGATGTCCTGGCGATCGTTGTAGACGGCCAGCGAGGCGCGCGCGGTCGCGGCCACGCCGAAGCGCTCCATCAGCGGCATCGTGCAATGGTGGCCGGTGCGCACCGCCACGCCGTGCTGGTCCAGGATGCTGCCGAGGTCGTGCGCGTGGGCGCCTTCCATGACGAACGACAGCACGCCGACCTTGTGTGCGGAGGTACCGATCAGGCGCAGGCCGGGAATCTCCGCCAGACGCGGGGTGGCGTAATCCAGCAGACCCTGCTCGTGCGCGTGGATCGCCGTCCAACCCTGCGCTTCGATCCATTCCAGCGCCGCGGCGCAGCCGATGGCGCCTGCCATGTCCGGCGTGCCGGCCTCGAACTTGTACGGCACCTCGTTCCAGGTGCTGCCGTCGAAGGCTACGGTACGGATCATGTCGCCGCCGCCGTGCCAGGGAGGCATCGCTTCCAGATGTTCGCGCTTGGCATACAACACGCCGAAGCCGGTGGGGCCATAGGCCTTGTGTGCCGAGCAGGCATAGAAATCGGCGTCCAGCTCGCGAAGATCCAGCGGCAGGTGGGCTACGGCCTGGGCGCCGTCCACCAGGACCGGAATGCCGCGCTCGCGGGCCGCACGGATCATCTGCGCCACCGGGTTGATGGTGCCCAGCGAATTGGAAACCTGCACCACCGCCACCAGCCGCGTGCGCGGACCGAGCTTGCGGTGCCAGTCTTCCAGATCGACTTCGCCGTCGTCGGTGATGCGCGCAGCCACCGTCCTGGCGCCCGCCAACTGCCAGGGCACGATATTGGAGTGATGCTCCATGCCGGTGAGCAGCACTTCGTCGCCCGGCTGCAGTCGCGGCTGCAGGAAACTGCGCGCGACCAGGTTGATGCTTTCGGTGGTGCCGCGAGTGAACACGATCTCTTCGCGGGCCACCTTTAGAAAGGCGGCGATGCGATCCCGCGCCGCCTCGTACTGCGTGGTGGCGCGCGCTGCCAGCTCGTGCACCGCGCGATGCACATTGCTGTTGGCGTGCCGGTAATAGTTGTCCAGCGCGCGCAGCACGGCTTCCGGCTTTTGCGTGGTGGCCGCATTGTCCAGGTAGGCCAGGCGCTGGCCGTGGATGCGCTCGGCCAGGATGGGAAACTGCGCACGCAGCGCGGGCAGGTTCAGGACGGCATTGCTGGTTTCGCTCATGGGCTCAGGACGAACAATGGTTGGCCACGGATGTCACGGACGAGCATGGACCATGACGGACAACATCGGCCCGGAGTTCAGAGTTACCGTGTTCATCCGTGTTCCTCAGTGGCAGATGCGGTTTCCTGTTCGCCGACTTCCGTGGCCCCGAGATAGCTCGCGACGCGCCGGACCGCCTCGTCGCGAAAGCCGGCATGGGGAATCTGGCGCAGCGGTTCCAACGCAAACGCCAGGGTCAGCAGCGCGCGTGCCTGGTCCACCGGCAGGCCGCGGGTCTGCAGGTAAAACAGCGCCGCTGGATCGAGCTGGCCGAAACTGTTGCCGTGGGCGCACTTGACGTCGTCGGCGTAGATCTCCAGTTCGGGCTTGGCGTCGATCTCAGCGCCGGGCGACAGCAGCAGGCTGGCGACGCGCTGTTCGGAGTCGGTCTTCTGCGCGCCCGGATGTACCACCACCGCGCCGCGGAAGATGCCCCGTCCGCGGTCGGACGCCAGACCGCGATAGAGCTCGCGACTGGTTCCATGCACAGCGTGGTGATCGATGCGGGTGTAGTTGTCCACATGCCCCTGGCCATCGATGCAGAACAGACCGCGCACGGTGGCCTGTGCGCCGGCTTCGGCGAGGTCGACGCGAACGTCGTGGCGGCTGAGCCTGCCGCCCAGGTCCAGGGTGGCGATGTCCAGTTGCGCGTCGCGTGCCACCCGAGCGTGGATGCGCGTGATGCGGTGATCCTCGGGGCGGCACTGCTGCAGCCGTAACAGCTGCGCGCTGGCGCCGGGCGCAAGGTCCAGTTCCAGCACGACGGTCTGGAACGCGGCTGCGGGGTCGGTCTCCACGCGGATGAGAGCGCTGGCGCCCGTCTCGACCCGGATCCGATGCCGCCGGTGGCCGGCGCCGACGGCATGCACGATCTTGCCGTGTTCGTGGTCGCGACCGATGCGCAAGTCCAGTCCGCCGCAGGCGAACGCCGCGTTGAGCGCGTCCACGCCGTCGCCGTCGGACCGCGCGGGCAGGGTGGTGGCCTGCATCGGCGCGGCGCCGGCAAGCGGATCGAGCTGATGCAGCGACGACAGGTCGGTGTACTTCCAGTCTTCTTCGGCGCGCGTGGGCAGGCCCAGGCTCAGCAGGCGATCCAGTGCGGCATGGCGCGCGGCAGTCTGTGCCGGTGCCGGCAGACGCAGGTAAGCGTCCGCGTAGGTTTGCAAGGTCTGCATCAGGCTGCCTGCAGCCAGCCGTAGCCCTTTTCTTCGAGCTCGCGCGCCAGTTCCGGGCCTCCGGATTTCACGATGCGGCCGTCCGCCAGCACGTGGACCCGGTCGGGCTGCACGTGGTCGAGCAGGCGCTGGTAATGGGTGACCAGCAGGGTCGCGGTTTCGGCCGAGCGCATGGCGTTGATGCCATCCGCGACGATCTTGAGCGCGTCGATGTCCAGACCGGAGTCGGTCTCGTCCAGGATCATCAGACGCGGGTTGAGCACCAGCATCTGCAGGATCTCGTTGCGCTTCTTCTCGCCGCCGGAAAAGCCCTCGTTGACGCCGCGGTGCAGCATCTTGACGTCCATCTGCATCTGCTTGACCCGCTGCTTGACGTAGGCGAGAAAGCCGGCGGCGTCGAGCTCGGCTTCATTGCGCAGCTTGCGTTGCGCGTTGTAGGCCGCCTTCAGGAAATACAGGTTGCTGACGCCGGGAATCTCCACCGGGTACTGGAAGCCCAGGAACAGGCCCAGCGCCGCGCGCGCATCGGCCTCCAGTTCCAGCAGGTCCTGGCCCATGAAGCGCACGGATCCTTGCGTGATCCGGTAACCCTCGCGGCCGGCGAGCACATACGACAGTGTCGATTTGCCCGACCCGTTGGGGCCCATGATGGCGTGCACCTCGCCAGGCTCGATCGCCAGGCTGATGCCCTTGAGGATGTCCTTGCCTTCGACACGGGCGTGCAGGTTTTCGATTTCAAGCATGAGTTGCTTCCACAAAGCGGCTAAAGAATTAACGGTTGGACGATTCGTTCGGCTGATCCCGGCCCGTGCGAAACGCACGGGCGTTTGCTTTCCTGCGGAAACCGGTGCTCACCCCACCGCACCTTCGAGCGAGACCGCCAGCAGCTTCTGGGCTTCCACCGCGAACTCCATCGGCAGTTCCTTGAACACCTGCTTGCAGAAGCCGTTGACGATCATGGAAACCGCGTCCTCTTCGCCGATGCCGCGGGTGCGGCAGTAGAACAGCTGGTCCTCGCCGATCTTGGAAGTGGTGGCTTCGTGCTCGACGATGGCGCTGGGGTTGCGCACTTCGGTGTAGGGGAAGGTGTGCGCGCCGCAGCGATCGCCGATCAGCAGCGAATCGCACTGGGTGTGATTGCGCGCGCCCTCCGCCGAGGCCAGCATGCGCACCAGTCCGCGATAGCTCTGTTGGCCGTGACCGGCGGCGATGCCCTTGCTGACGATGGTGGACCTAGTGTTCTTGCCGACATGAATCATCTTGGTGCCGGTGTCGGCCTGCTGGCGGTGGTGGGTCAGGGCCACGCTGTAGAACTCGCCGACCGAGTCGTCGCCACGCAGGATGCAGCTCGGATACTTCCAGGTGATGGCCGAACCGGTCTCGACCTGAGTCCACGAGATTTTGGAGCGCACGCCACGGCAGTCGCCGCGCTTGGTCACGAAGTTGTAGATGCCGCCCTTGCCGTTCTCGTCGCCGGGATACCAGTTCTGCACCGTCGAGTACTTGATCTCGGCATCGTCCAGCGCCACCAGTTCCACCACCGCGGCGTGGAGCTGGTTCTCGTCGCGCTGCGGGGCGGTGCAGCCTTCCAGGTAGCTCACGTGGCTACGTTCCTCGGCCACGATCAGGGTACGCTCGAACTGCCCGGTGTTGCGTTCGTTGATGCGAAAGTAAGTGCTCAGCTCCATCGGGCAGCGCACGCCCCTGGGGATGAACACGAAGCTGCCGTCGGTGAACACCGCGGAGTTGAGCGCAGCGTAGAAGTTGTCGCCGAACGGCACCACGGTGCCCAGATACTTTTGCACCAGCTCCGGATGCTCCTTCACCGCTTCCGAAATCGAGCAGAAGATCACGCCGGCTTCGGCCAGCTTCTTGCGGAAGGTGGTCCCCACCGACACCGAGTCGAACACCACGTCGATCGCCACCTGCGGCTTTTCGACGCCCGCCAGCAGTTCCTGCTCGTGCAGGGGGATGCCGAGCTTGGTGTAAGTCTCCAGCAGCTTGGGGTCCACTTCAGCCAGCGACTTGGGCCGGTTCTTCATCGACTTGGGCGTCGAGAAATAGCTGATCGACTGGTAGTCGATACGCGGATAGTCCACCTGCGCCCACTGCGGCTCGCTCATCTTCAGCCAGCGACGATAGGCCTTGAGGCGGAACTCCAGCAGCCACTCGGGCTCGTCTTTGCGCGCGGAGATCAGGCGCACCACGTCCTCGGACAGTCCGGGGGCGTCGGTGTCGGATTCGATATCGGTGATGAAACCGGCGGAGTAGGCCTGCGCCGTACGCCGGGTCACCAAGTCTTGAACGCTTTCGCCAACAGTTTGACCAGCGATTTGATTCGGGGCTGCCATGAGGGTGGCCTGTGGTTCAACCGCGCGCCGGAGGCGGCGGCGAGAAACGAATGATGGGGATGTCGCGATCGCGCACGGCGACCGGCGTCTTGCGCAAGGGCAGACACATCTGCGCCAGGGTCACCGCATCCAGCGCGCTGCGAATGGCGTCGTTGATGACACGCCAGTTGGCACGCACGCCGCAATGCGACTCGATGCCGCAGCCGCCCTGATGTACCGAACACTGGGTGAGTGCGATCGGTCCTTCCAGTGCCGCGACGATGTCGGCGACCGTAATGCGCGCGGGTTCACGCGCCAGCCGATAGCCGCCATGCGCGCCACGGGTCGATTCCACCAGTCCGGCCTTGCCGAGCAACTTGAGCAGCTTGGCCACGGTGGGCGGCGCCAAGCGGGTGGACGCGGCCAGCTCTTGCGAGGTCTGCACGCGACCGGCGTCCAGCGCCAGCGCCGTCATCAGGACGGTGCCGTAGTCGGTGAGTTTTCCAAGCTTGAACATGAGGGTGACAATCAAGACCAATTCGGTACGGATTGAAATTGTAACGCCAGCACGGGGCGGGGTTCAATGCAGTGCGAGGTTCATGAGCGGGCCCAAAGGCCCCAACCCGGATCTCGCGATCGCTGACGGCGCGACTCGATGACCGGTGCATCGGCCGATCGATTCGCGATCGGTCCGCCGCTTGCTGCTGCGCTCATGTACGCGCGGTCGATCCGTGGCACAGTTTTCGCCGTGGCACAGTTTTCGGCCACTCCGACTACGATTGCCGATGACCTCTTCGCCACCGCTCATCTGGGATGTCCCCGCGCCCTTCGTGCAGACCATCACGGTAAGCGAAGGACACCTGGACGAGTTCGGGCACACCAACAACGTGGTTTACCTGAGCTGGTTGCAGGATGTGGCCTGGGCGCATTCGGTGTCTCTGGGCTTCGGCATGGCTGAGTACCGGCGCATCGGCGCCGGCTGCGTCGCGCGTCGCCACGAACTGGACTATCTGGCCGCCACCCACGCGGGTGACCTGCTGCATGTCGCGACCTGGATTGCCGAGAACTCGGGCAAGGTCGACATGTGGCGGGCCTATCAGATCCTGCGTGCGCAGGACGGCAAGACGGTCTTGCGCGGCCGCACGCACTGGATCTGCGTCGACATGCTCAGTGGCCGGCCGCGACGCCAGCCGGCGGAGTTCATTGCCGCTTATCGGCCAGCGGTGTCGTCGTTCGGATAGGCCAGCACCTGTTCCAGCATGCGGTCGAACAGCCGGCACAGCAGCGGCAACTGATCGTTGAGTGTGTGACCGGAATGCAGCAGGTGCAACTCCGCACGGTGCAGCTCTGCAAAGCGCTGCGCGCGTTGCACCGGCACGATGTCGTCGTCCCAGCCGTGGACCACGCCGGTACGCGCCGGCATCCCCTGAGGTTCCTCCTCCCAGCCGGGGAAATACAGGGCGGGTGCCATCAGGAACAGCGCAGCGGGCTTGAGCGCCGCACAGGCCATGGCAGAAACGTAACCTCCCATGCTGGAACCCACCAGCACCAGCGAGGCGGCACGGGGTGCCAGCGCGAGTAACTGCTGTACGCGCTCGTGCGGATTCTGTGTCCCACTATAATCCGGGCTCATCACCTCGAACCGGCGGGCACGAGCGACCTCCGCCAGACGCGTAATCTTGATGCCCCACGGCCCGCTTTCCTTGCCGTGGGCAAAGCAGACTAGGCGTTCGGTGGACGGTGCGGTGGTTTCCACAGCAGGCTCCTCAGCAGGGGGATCGCGATGGTATCGGGACGATCGGGAAGCACAAACAGGGCGGCACGTCGCGGCGAGCCGCTGGACGTGGATCTCACGGTCAGCTTTCGCTTCGGCGAGGCGCCGGAGGACCGCGTCACGGTCATCGACCATCGGCGTGTGCCGATGGTGGAAAGCGTGTTCGCCAGCCGCGATGCACTGATGCGCGGTTTCCTCAAGCTCATGGTCAAGGCCGCGGCGATGCAACCCAAGGTGCTGGCCGAGGTGGTTCCACTCCTCAAACTTGCGCGCCGAGGGCGACGATAAATCCGTGAGATACCTGCTGATCCTGGAAGCTGCGCTGTTCGCACTGACCACCACGCTGGCGATGGTGCTGGCGGTGGTGTGCCTGATGTACGGCTTCCACACCCAGCTGTCCAGCCGTGTCGGCGCCGAGATGCCGACCCTGGTCACCGCTACGGTCACCTTCGGCGTGCTGGCGACGCTGATGGGGCTGGCGTTCTGGACCCTGTTGCGCGATCGCGCCTGGCGCTGGTGGGCGCAGGGCGTGGCGGTGCTGGGCATGGGGCTGGGTTCGATGTTTCTCTACAATCTTTTCACGGCCTGAGCACGCATGAATCCGAGACCGCTGCTGCTACCCCGACAGTGGGAATGGTGGGGGCTGCTGCCGACGCTGGTCGGCCTCTACGCGCTGAGTCTGGTCGACGGCATCCTCGGCGCCCTATTCGCCGGTGTGCCCGGCCTGCTGTGGGTGGCTTCGGGTCTGGCGATGCTGCTGTTGCCCGGCGATCCGCGGGTGACGGCCTACATGGCGCTGGCCTCCACGGTGGCCGCACTGACCGCGCTGCCGGTGTGGATGCTGACCGGCTTCAGCGAGTTCGTACTGTTCGTGGCCGGTCTGGTGGCCAGCTTCATGGTGGCCGGCCGCATCAGCCTGACCAAGCGCCTGACTCCGACCGAGGTGCCGGAGCCTGACGACGACCTGCGCATGCAGGCCAAGGTCGGCTTCGACGAGGCGATCCTGGGCTACTTCCTGATTTCCGCGCGCGTTCCCAGCGGCGATATGGCCTCGCGCATGTGCGACCAGTCGTTGCAACTGGCGGAGATCATGCAGCAGCGCGGCTGGCTGGACCGGCCCGAAACCTTTCATGCCACGCCCGCCGCACCGCAGGATGTGCGCGCCGAGCCCGCACGTTCGCAAGGCATCGATTTCGAACAGGTCTCGTTCGACAGCGAGCATGTGGTCGACCTCGCACTGCCCGGCGCCACCGAGTGGGGGGCGCACTATGCCAACCGGCGCGCGGCGGCGTGGATGCTGCGCCACCCCGGTCCGTCGCGTCCGTGGCTGATCTGCATCCACGGCTATCGCATGGGCATGCCGTGGCTGGATTTCCGTCTGTTCCGGCCCGATGCGCTGCACCGGCGCCTGGGCCTCAACGTGCTGATGCCGGTACTGCCGCTGCACGGGCAGCGGCGCATCGGCCGGCGTTCCGGCGATCACTATCTGGATGGCGACTTGCTGGACCTGCTGTTCGCGCAGTCGCAGGCGCTGTGGGATCTGCGTCGCTGGCTGGCCTGGCTGCGCGAGAATGAAGATCGTCCGCAGATCGGCCTGTACGGGGTCAGCCTGGGCGGCTACAACACCGGCCTGCTCACCGGCTACGAAAGCGGCATCGATTTCGGCGTGGCCAACATTCCGGTGATGGATTTCGCCGCCACCCTGTGGGGCGTGATTCCGCCGCCGCATCGGCGCTACTTCGAAGCGCGGGGTCTGACCGAAGCGCGCTATCGCGAAGTGCTCAAGCCGGTATCGCCGCTGAGCCGGCCGACCCTGCTGCCACGTGATCGTCGGTTCGTGGTGGCGGCCACCGCGGACCGCGTGGTGCCGGTGGCGCAGCCGCTGCTGCTGGCGCAGCACTGGGAGACCGAATGCCGCTGGTACCAGGGCTCGCATATGAGCATCGGGTACGAGCGCGCGCCCGGCCTGGCCCTGGAAGAAGCGCTGCGCGTCGCCAACTGGGACCGCGATCCGCAACTGCTGGCGTGACCGCGCGCTTCGCTCGGGCGGCGCCAGACCGTCATGGCTTTCGAGCAGACCAGTCGACGGCGGGTGGCTCCGTCGCCCGGTACGCCGTCGCCCCGCCCTGGCTCGTCCTACAATGGCGGCCTTCCTGCCGGAACCTTCCATGAAGAACGTCTGCATCAGCGGCACCGGGCTGTTCACGCCGCCGGAGTCCGTATCCAACGACGAACTGGTCGCCTGCTTCAACGCCTATGTCGAGCAGTTCAACGTCGACAACGCAGCGGCGATCGAATCGGGCAGCGCTGTGGCGCTGGCTCCGTCTTCCTCGGAGTTCATCGTCAAGGCTTCGGGCATTCACTCGCGCCACGTGATGAACAAGTCCGGCATCCTGGACGTCAATCACATGCGACCGCGCCTGGAGACGCGGCCGGACGATCAGCCCTCGATCCTGGCCGAGATGGGCATCGTGGCCGCGCGCCAGGCGCTGGAGCGCGCCGGTCGCAGCGCGTCCGATGTCGATTGCGTGCTGGTGGCCTGCTCCAACATGCAGCGGCCATACCCTGCGATGGCGGTGGAGATCCAGAGCTTTCTCGGCGCCGGCGGCTATGGGTACGACATCAATGTCGCCTGTGCTTCGGCCGCATTCGGCGTGCAGGCTGCGGTGGATGCAGTGCGTCAGGGCAGTGCGCGCTGCGCGCTGGTGATCAGTCCGGAGATCTGCTCTGGCCATCTCAATTTCCGCAATCGCGACTGCCACTTCATTTTCGGCGACGCCGCCACCGCGATGGTGGTGGAACCGATGGAGCGCGCGACATCGTCACGTCGCTTCGAAGTGCTCGGCACGCGCCTGCAGACGCAGTTCTCCAGCAACATCCGCAACAACTTCGGCTTCCTCAACGTGGCCGAGCAGCCGCCTCGGCCCTGGGACGATGTGCTGTTCCACCAGGAAGGGCGCAAGGTGTTCAAGGAAGTGGTGCCGATGGTGTCGGAGCTGATCCTGGCGCATCTCGGCGATCTGGGCGTGGCGCCGGATGCGGTCAAGCGCTTCTGGCTGCACCAGGCCAACCTGGGCATGAACCAGCTCATCTCAAAGCGCGTACTCGGTCGCGAGCCCTCGGCCGTCGAAGCCCCGGTGATCCTCGACGAGTACGCCAACACCAGCTCGGCCGGTTCGGTCATCGCTTTCCACAAGTATCACGAGGACCTGGTTCCAGGAGACATCGGCGTGCTGTGCGCCTTTGGGGCCGGCTACTCCGCCGGCAGCGTGGTGCTGCGTCGCGTCTGAGCGTGGCGCATTTCAAGCCCGAAGCGCTGGAAGCGCGCCTGCGCGCCGCGCTGGCAGGCACGCACGACACCGAGCCGCGGCCGATCGCCAAGCTCGACCTGCCCCTGGGCGGTGATCGCTGGCTGACGCCGGCCTTCATGAAAGCGCTGCGGCCGGCGGCGGTGTTGGCGCCGGTGGTGCGCGGCCCCGACGGATACTCGATCCTGCTGACGCGGCGCTCGGATGCTCTGGCCTCGCATCGGGGGCAGGTAAGCTTTCCGGGCGGTCGGCGCGATGACACCGATACCTCCGCTGCCGCCAACGCGTTGCGCGAAGCGCACGAGGAAGTCGGCCTGGACCCGCTGAAGGTCGAGATTCTGGGTTATCTGGACGATTACCCCACCATCAGCCGCTACCGCGTCACCCCGGTGGTGGGCCTGGTGGACGGCCCGGTGGCCCCGGTGATCCAGGTCTCCGAAGTGGCCGAAGCGTTCGAGGTGCCGATGCACATCGTGCTCGACCCCAAAGTTTATGTGCAGCGCAGCCTCACCCGCGAGGGACTGATGATTCCGTTCTACGAACTGGACTGGGGTCCCCAGCGTATCTGGGGCGCCACCGCCGGGATGCTGCACGATCTGTGTCTGCGTTTTCATGCGCAAGGCTGAAGGCTCGCTGCACCAGGCACTGGCGCTGCAGCACGAGGCCGCGCAGGACGGTTTCGACTGGTCGCAGCTTGCGGACGTGTGGGCCAAACTCGAAGAGGAACTGGCCGAGTTGCGCGAGGCGATTCCCCAGGGCGAGACACGCACGCGCGACGAGTTCGGCGACCTGCTGTTCGTGATGGTCAACCTCGCACGTCACCTCGGCGTGGACCCGGAACAGGCGCTGACCCAGGCCAACCAGAAGTTCCAGCGGCGCTACGCGCGCGTACTGGCCGGGCGTGCGATCTGGGACGGGCTGCGCGGAGCAGCGCGACTGGAGGCGATGGAGCAGTTGTGGGTGCAGGCCAAGCGCGACGGGCTCTGAGCCGGCTTGAGCCGGAAAACGGCATTTGCCGCGAATTCCAGGTTCACAACAGCATCATGCCGTCGTAACCCACCTCCCAGCCGGCGGCCTCCACTTCCGCGCGCTCCGGCGAGTCCGCCAGCAGCACCGGGTTGGAGTTGTTGATGTGCACCAGCACCTTGCGTCGCACCTCCAGCGACGAGAACGCCGCCAGGGTGCCGTCCTCACCGCTGAGGCTCATGTGGCCCATGCGCAGGCCGGTCTTGCTGCCGGTGCCGGCGCGGATCATCTCGTCGTCGCGATACAGCGTGCCGTCGAACAGCACCAGGTCGGCGCCGCGCAGGCGTTGCGCCAGAGCGTCGGTCATGGCGGCGCAGCCGGGGATGAAGTACAGCTCCGAGCGGCCGTCGCGGATATGGATGCCGACCGTCTCCTCGCCGGTCACCTGCTTGGGCGCGTCCTGTCCTTCCAGATACAGCGGCACCTTGCCGGGCACCGCGAACAGTTCCGCGTGCAGGCCGCTGCCGCGCCCGTCGGGCAAACACAGCTCTGTCGCCTCGTGCAAGGGCAGACGGCAGCGCGCCACCACGTCGGGCGCCAGCACGTTGAAGATCGGATTGGCGGCCAGCACCGCGTGCACCTTGGCGGTGGCGTAGAGACCAAAGGCGGTGCGCTCGCGCAGATTGAGCAGGCCGGCGATGGCATCGACGTCACCGCCGTTGAGCACCACGCCGGCGATCGGCGACGAACGCAGGCCGTGGCGCGGATGCAGCGAGGCGTTGGCTTCGATCTGCTGGCGCAGATCGGGCGAGGCGTTGAGCAGGAACCAGTGCTCGCCGTCGGCGCTCACTGCCACCGAGGCCTGCGTGCGGGCTGGCGCCAGCGGATCGCCGCGGCGTGCGCGCCGGCAGCCGGGAGCGTTGGAATTCCATTGCGGGAAGCCGCCGCCGGCGGCGGCGCCCAGGATCAGTGCTCGCATGGCGTGGGTTGATCGCGATCGATAGGAGAGGGTCGGCTCAGCGTCCGATGCGCGTGTTGGCGGCCGAAGCCTGTGCGCCGGGTTCGAACAGACGCCGGCGATCGTCACTCAGTTGCACGCTTTCGTGCTCGAGCATCAGCTGGCGCGACTCGCGATCGGTGCGGAATACCAGCGGAAATTCGGTGCCACGGTCGCGCTCCGCCTGGTCCACCGCGTCGACGATCAGGTGATGGTGCTCGGATTTGTCGCATACCGGATCGGCATTCTCCGCATCGCCGGTCAGCATCCAGGCCTGGCAGCGGCAGCCGCCGAGATCCTTGTCCTTCTCCGGGCAGGTCTTGCACGGCGACTTCATCCAGGCATCGCCGCGGAAGCGGTTGAAGCCCGGCGAGTCGTACCACGCCCATGCCATGGAATGTTCGCGCACATTGGGGAAGCTCATTCCCGGCAGCATGCCGGCTACGTGACAGGGCAGCACGGTGCCGTCGGCCTGCACGGTGACAAAAAATGTGCCCCAGCCGTTGGTGCATTTCTTCGGCCGCGTGGCGAAGTAATCGGGCATGACGAAGAACAGGCGCATGCGACCGCGAACCTTGGCACGGAACGCTTCGGTGACCTGTTCGGCACGCGCGATCTGCCCGCGGGTGGGCAGCAACTGGCGACGGTTGAGATAGGCCCAGGAATAGAACTGCGTGTTGGCCAGTTCCACGTACTCCGCGCCCATCGTTTCGGCCATTTCCAGGATCGTGCCGATGTGATCGATGTTGTAGCGGTGCAGCACGCAGTTGAGCACCATCGGATAGTCGTACTGCTTGATCAGCGCGGCGACTTTCACCTTCAGATCGAAGGTGCGTGTGCTCGACAGGAAATCGTTCATCTCCCGCGTCGAGTCCTGGAACGACAACTGGATGTGATCCAGCCCGGCGTCCTTCAGGGCCGCGATGCGGGATTCGGTCATGCCGACGCCGGACGTCAGCAGGTTGGTGTAGTAACCCAGGCTGCGTGCTTCGCGCACGATCTCTTCGAGGTCTTCGCGCAGCAGCGGCTCGCCACCGGATAGACCCAGTTGCGCGGCGCCCAGTGCGCGCGCTTCACGCAACACGCGCAGCCATTCGGCGGTGGTGAGTTCGCGATGCTGCTTGGCGTAGTCGACCGGGTTGTAGCAGAACACGCAGTGCAGCGGGCAACGGTAGGTGACCTCCGCCAGCAGCCAAAGCGGGGGATCGATGCCGACACGGCTCGGCGGAGAATCAGGCGACACGCCGCACCCAGCCCTGTTCCAGCGCCGCATCCAGAAACGCCAGCACGTCGTCGAGCAGGCCCCGGGTGGCGAACGCGGACTCGCAGTCGCGGGCGACTTCGGCGACGCTGCGCCGGCCATCGAGGCGCTTGAGAATTTCCCCGGCGCTCGGGTTGAGCTTGACCATGCCCTCGGGATACAGCAGCACATGTGCGTTTTGCACCGGCTCCCATTGCAGGCGATAGAGCCGGGCGACAGCGTAGACCTGATCCGCGGCAGGGTTATTCACGGGCGTTGCCCGGCGCGATATCAGGCGCCAGCTTGGGGCTCATGATTCTCATCTCGCATTGGCTGAGCATGATGGCGTCGGCCAGTGCCCACAGGACGTCGAGCTTGAACTGCAGAATCTCCAGGGCTCGTTCCTGCAGGGCGCGCGTGCGGCTGAAATACGCCAGGGTCAGAGTCAGGCCGTGCTGCACGTCGCGACGCGCCTGGGTCAGCCGCGCCTTGAAGTAGCGCAGGCCGGCGGCGTCCACCCAGGGGTATTGTTCGGGCCAGGTGTCCAGGCGTTGCTGATGGATGTGCGGCGCAAACAACTCGGTGAGGCTGGAAGCTACCGCCTCCTGCCAGCTGGCCCGCCGTGCAAAATCCACATAGGCGTCCACCGCGAAACGGGCGGCCGGCATCACGTGGCGCAGGCTGACGACGTCGTCGCGTGACAAGCCCACCGCCTGCCCGAGCCCGATCCACGCCTTGATGCCGCCCTCATCCTCACCGTAGCCATCGTGGTCGAGGATGCGCAGCACCCATTCGCGCCGCACTTCGCGGTCGTCGCAATTGGCCAGGATCGCAGCGTCCTTGCGCGGGATGCTGATCTGGTAATAGAAGCGGTTCGCCACCCAGCCTCGCAGTTGTTCCCGGGTGAGTTGGCCCTGCGCCATCATCACGTGGAAGGGATGATGGATGTGATAGCTGCTGCTCTTGCCGCGCAGCCGGTGCTCGAATTCCTCCGCACTCCATGGTGGTGCCTGAAGTTCGCTCATCGGAATCTCGCGGGATGCCGAAACGAATCCGGCGGTGAGCTTCTCACCGCCGGATTCGCAATCGACTTCAACGACATTTCGCCGGCCAGTGCAATCCTGCGGCGAAACGCGAACCGCGCACGTTCGGCTCAGCGAGCCGCGACGTACAGGTTGATTTCAAAGCCATACCGCATGTCGATGGCGGCGGGTTTGGTCCAGGCCATAATGTTCTCCTCAAGCTGAAGTTGGAAGGGATCGCGTCGCCGCGACCGGGTCACCCGACCGGTATGACCTGAGCTGCATTGTTTGCCCGCCGCCAGTATCGCGGTAGCGTCGGTATGCGCGACCGCGCCTCATGAAAATCATGAGCCGTGCGGACCCGGTGCGGCCGGGCTAAGGTTGCATCCCAGCCTCGACGTCTCCGACATGGCGTGAACGACAAGCACAACGGTCCGTACCCAGGTCTGTACCCGGCGGTCGAGCCTTACCGCAGCGGACACCTGCCGGTCGGGGAGGGTCACCAGCTCTATTTCGAGGAATGCGGGCACGCTGAGGGTCAGCCGGTGGTGTTTCTGCACGGCGGCCCGGGCAGCGGCTGCATCGCGGCGCACCGGCGTTTCTTCGATCCCGCGCACTACCGCGCGATTCTGCTCGACCAGCGTGGCTGCGGGCGCAGTCGACCGGCCGGTGGCCTGGAGGCGAACACCACCGCGCATCTGGTGGAGGACCTGGAAAGCCTGCGCGAGCACCTCGGGCTGCAGCGCTGGCTGGTGTTCGGTGGTTCCTGGGGTTCGACCCTGGCGCTGGCCTATGCGCGCCGGTATCCGCAGCGCGTGCAAGCGTTGGTGCTGCGCGGTGTGTTCATGGCGCGCGTGCGCGAAGTGGAGTCCTTTGCCTACAACCTGCGCAGCTTTCTGCCGCAGGCCTGGCAGGCGCTGGCGGCGCCCTTCGGCATCGCCGACGAACAGGCGGCGCGCGACTTCGATCTGGCCACCCACTGCGCGCGCACGGTGCTGCGTGGCGCGCCCGACGCGGCGCGCGCAATTGCCGGGGCCTGGCTGCAACTGGAATCCGAGGCCATGGCGATGACGGTGAGCGGTGCCACGCCCGGGCCCTCCGGCGACCCGCTGAATCCGCGCACCTACGTTTACATGCATTACCTGGCCAATCGATTCTTCCTGCGCGATGGCGAACTGCTTGAAGGTCTGGACGTGCTGCGCGAGATCCCCCTGCACATCGTGCAGGGCGCGCTGGACCCGGTGTGCCCACCGATCAGCGCTTGGGAACTGGCGCAGAAGCTGCCGCATGCACGCCTGCAGATGCTGCCGCAGACCGGTCATGGCGCCTTCGAGCCGGCCATGAGCAGCGCCTTGGTCAGTGCGCTCAACCACCTGCGTGATCGCTCGATGCCGCCTTCATGAGCCTGCGCTTTCGCATCAACCTGCTGGTCACCGCCGTCACCCTGCTGTTTCTGGGCGCTGGCGTGTACCTGATGATCCAGGAGATGCGCGGGCAGATCCGCGAGGAGATCGAAGCGTCCAATCGCGTCACCGCACAGTTGATGACCGCGGTGTTGTTCAGCAGCAGCATGTTTGCGCGCGGCGCGCTGCGGCAAAGCGTGGTGCAGGATTTCCTGGCCCGGCTGGGTCGGGTTCGCGCCAACGAGATTTATCTGTACGACGGCAGCGACCGCCGCGTGTACGAGTCGCCACCTTCGACCTACAAGGCCGGCCGCCATGCGCCGGACTGGTTTGCCCACCTGGTCGGCCCCGAACTGCCGCCGGTGCGGCTCGACGCCGACAGCTTTTCGGTGGAGATCGTCCCCGATGCATCGCGCAGCGTGCTCGACGCCTGGGACGACATGCTCAGCCTGGCGTGGCTGGCCGCCGGCTTTTTCGTGCTGGTCAACGGCCTGTTGTACGCCGTGGTCGGCCGTGCGGTGAAGCCGGTACGCACCATGGTCCAGGGCTTTGCGCGGGCCGAAGGCGGCGATCTGTCGGTGCGCCTGCCGGACTACGCGCTGCCGGAACTGCACGCCATCGGCGTCGGCTTCAACCGCATGCTGTCGGTGCTCGAACGCACGCTGGCGGCAGAGCGTGAACTCGCCGAAAACCGCCAGCTCACCCAGGTGATCCAGCGCCATCTGGAAGAGGAGCGTCGCGTGCTGGCGCGCGAACTGCACGATGAGATCGGCCAGTACCTCACCGCCATCAAGACGCTGGCCCAGGCGACCGCCAACCGGGTGGAAGGCAGTGATGTGCGGACGCTGGAATCGAGTCGCGCCATCGTGTCTTCGGCCTCGCAGATCTACGATGCCATGCACCGCATCATCCGCCGCCTGCGTCCGCTGGCCCTGGAGGGCGTGGGCCTGGCCGATACTCTGGGCGAAGCCGTGAGCGAATGGGGCAACCTGTATCCGCAACTGGCGTTCGAGTTGTCGTTGCCGGAGCTGTTGCCGCGGCTGGGCGACGACATCGAGATCGCGCTGTTCCGCATCACCCAGGAGGCGGTGACCAACGCAACGCGTCACGCGCAGGCGCAGAAGGTATCGATCCGCATCGAGATGCAGGATGCCGCGGTGCGCCTGAGCGTGACCGACGACGGCGCCGGCATCGCAGCGGATCGTCTGCACGGAGCGGGTCGCAACGGCCTGCTTGGCATGCGCGAACGCGCGCAGGGCCTGGGCGGCTCGCTGGGCATCGAGACGTCGCCGCAGGGCGGCACGCGGATCGTCGCGCAACTACCGATACAGGCGCCGTCACTCGGATGAAATCCGGAGCCAGGATTCGCGTGATGCTGGTGGACGACCACGCCGTGGTGCGCATGGGCTTTCGCATGCTGCTGTCGGACACGCCGGACATCGAGGTGGTGGCCGAGGCCGAGAACGGCGAACAGGCCCAGCAGCTTTGCGCGCAGGCCCTGCCAGATGTGGTGGTGATGGACCTGTCGATGCCCGGCATCGGCGGGCTGGAATCCATCGCCCGGCTCACCGCGCGCTATCCGGGCCTGCGCATCCTGGTGCTGTCGGCGCACGAGGACACCATCCACCCCAAGCGCGCGCTCAAGGCCGGTGCCGCCGGATACCTGAGCAAGCGCAGCGCCGCCGAGGAGTTGATCCAGGCCATCGGCCACATCGCGGCGGGTAGAATGTATATGGAGGCCGCGCTGGCGCAGCGCATGACCCTGCAGCAGTTGTCGGCGCAGCAGAACCCGGTGGACGTGCTGTCCGCGCGCGAGTTCGAGGTGTTCATCGCGCTGGCCAAGGGCCGCTCGGTGAACGCTATCGCCGAAGTGCTGAACCTGTCGCCGCGCACGGTCGGCACGCACCTGTACAACATCAAGCAGAAGCTGGGTGCGGGCAACCAGGCCGAGATCGCGCTGATGGCGCTGCATGCCGGCCTCATCGATCCCTGAGCAATGACGAGTGCCGCGCCATGGCAGCGCTGAAGAACCCGGCGCTGTGGCCGATCGCGCTGATCGTGTTCGTCGACGTGCTGGGGTTCACCGTCGTGATTCCGCTGCTGCCGTTCTATGCCCAGCACCTGGGCGCGACGCCGATGCTGGTCGGTGCGCTGATTGCGACCTATGCACTGTTCAGTCTGTTCGCCGCACCGCTGTTGGGACAATGGTCGGATCGCCGCGGACGCAAGCCGGTGCTGCTGCTGTCGCAGGCGGGATCGCTGCTCGGCTTCGTCGGGCTGGCGCTGGCGCCGTCGCTGCTGTGGCTGTTCGCGGCGCGTGCGCTGGACGGGCTCACCGCCGGCAACCTGCCCGCTGCACGCGCGTACATCTCGGATGTCACGGCACCGGCAGATCGCGCCGCCGCGTTCGGGCTGATCGGCGCGGCGTTCGGCTTTGGCTACATGGTGGGCCCGGCACTGGCGGCGCTGTTGGCGCCACTGGGGCTGCAGGCGCCGCTGTGGGCCGCAGCGGGACTGGCACTGCTGAGCATGTTGTGCACCGGAGCGTTGCTGCCGCGCGGCGCAGCGCCGTCGGCGTTTGCAGCGCAGGCGCGGACGGCTCGCGGCGAGCTGCTTTCGGACCCTTTGATTGTCCGCCACCTGCAGCAGCTGTTCGGATTCTTTGCCGCATTCGGCCTGTTCACCGCGGGGTTCGCTCTGTTCTGCGAACGACGCTTCGAGTGGCAGGGCGAGCCGTTTGGCGCATTCGAGGTCGGCTTGGCGCTAGCTCACATCGGCGCGCTCGGGCTGCTGGCGCAGGTGTTTCTGTTGGGGCCGCTGGTACGCCGTTACGGCGAAGCGAGACTGGTGCGGGCTTGCCTGCTGCTGGCGGCGCTGGGCTACCTGGGTTTGGGCTGGGCCGATAATCTGCCGCTGCTGGCCGCCTGCCTCAGTCTTACCGGCGTATGCAACAGCCTGCTGCGACCCAGCCTGCTGGGATTGATTTCGCAGGCGGTACCGGCCACGCGGCAGGGCGCAGTGTTTGGATTGACCCAATCGCTGCAGTCCGTCGCCATGCTCGTCAGTCCGCTGATCGCCGGCGGCCTGATTCACTTCGGCTGGCTGGCTGCCTGGGCCGCGGCTTGCGCGTTGGCGCTGCTGGCGGCGCTGGTGACTGGCCGGCGCATGCGCAGCCCGCATGCCTGAACCTTCAGCCGAGCGCCCATCGTGGCGATTGATCGGGCCGGTGACCGGAGTTGCTTGTCTACGTTCGCGCCGGTAATCTTCGCGCCCCTGCGGTTGCGGCAGGCGCGTAGCTCAGCTGGTTAGAGCACCACCTTGACATGGTGGGGGTCGGAGGTTCGAGTCCTCTCGCGCCTACCAACGAATCGCATTTTCCCGGGATTTCGCGGTAGTCATGAATTTCAACAAAGCCATCGTCCTGGCCGTAATGGTCGTCGTTACCGACGCGCCGTAGGGGACGCTGCACGCATCACTCAACCCCCCGCCGGCGCCATCGCCGGCGGGGGGTTCTTGTTTTTGCAGTCCACGCCGGAGATGCCGCCCAGGGGTCCACATCGAGACCTTCCATGGACATCACTGGCGCACAACTCATCACCCGCTTTCTCGAACAGCGCGGCACGCCCTTCGTTGCCGGTATCCCCGGCGGCGCGGTGCTGCCGCTGTATCGGGCACTGGCCGATTCATCCCTGCGCCACGTGCTGGCGCGCAACGAACAGGGCGCGGCTTTCATCGCGCAGGGCTATGCGCGCGTCGCCGGGCGGGCAGGGGTGTGCATCGCCACTTCGGGGCCGGGCGTCACTAACACCGTCACTGCGCTGGCCGACGCCAAGGCGGATTCGGTGCCGCTGGTGTGCCTGGCCGGGCAGGTGCCGCGCGCGCTACGAAACACCGACGCGTTCCAGGAAGTGCCGACGGGCTTCATCGTGGATCGCATCACCAAGGCGCACTTCGAGGTCAACGCCGCCGCGGAGTTGATCGACCTGCTGCCGGAGGCGTTTCGCATCGCTGAAAGCGGCCGCCCGGGACCGGTGTTGCTGGATCTTCCCAAGGACGTGCAGACCGAGCGCGTGCACTTGCACGAGTTGCCTTTGGCAAGCAGCGCCACCGCATTGCAGACGCCGTGTTCCAACGCGCTTGATCGGGCGGCCGGCATGATCAGGGCTGCGCAGCGGCCGTTGTTTTACTTTGGTGGCGGCGTGCGCCTGGCGCGCGCCAGCAGTGATGCACGCCGGCTGGTGGATGACACCGGTGTGCCGGCGGTGACGAGTCTGATGGCGCTGGGGGTGTTGCCGCCTGCGCACCCGCTCAACCTCGGCATGCTGGGCATGCATGGCGCGCCTTATGCCAACCACGCGGTGGAGGCCTGCGATCTGCTGATCGCGGTCGGCGCCCGATTCGATGATCGCGCCACCGGCAAGCTGACCGGGTTTGCACGCGACGCCCAGGTCATCCACATCGATGCCGATCCACGCGAGCTGGGCAAGCTGCGACGGCCGGACCTGGCCGTTCACGCCGACGCCGGCGCCGCCCTGCGCGCGCTGGGTGCGCTGCTGGTGAAGCAGGACCGGAGTGCTTGGCAAGCCCAGGTCGCTGGATTGCGTCGTGCGCATCCGGCGCCGGCGGCGAGCGGCGACGACCTTTCCTGTCCGCCGATCTTGATTCGCCAGCTCTCCCGACTGGCCGGACCGCATCGCATCGTCACCACCGATGTGGGCCAGCACCAGATGTGGGTGGCGCAGCATTATCCGCTGACGGCTGCGGAGAATTGGCTGACATCGGGCGGGCTGGGCACCATGGGTTTCGGCATCCCGGCCGCCATCGGCGCCGCGCTGGCCTGCCCCGCGGCTGGCGCGCTGTGCATCACCGGCGATGGCAGCCTGTTGATGAACGTGCAGGAGCTGGCGACTCTGGCCGACACCGAGGCCGACGTGAAGATCGTGGTGTTCGACAACGGCGGATTAGGCATGGTGCGCCAGCAGCAGAGCCTGTTCTACCAGCAGCACCATACCGGCTCGGTGTATTCGCGCGGAACCGCGATCTGCGCGCTGGCACGTGCGTTCGGCGTCCCGGCATTGGATCTGGAGCAGGCCACCCATCCCCTGGCGACGCTGCGCGATGTGTTCGTGCAGCCGGGTCCAATGCTGGTGCGGGCGCCGATCCAGCACGCCGAGATGGTGTTGCCGATGGTGGCGCCAGGCGCCGCCAACACCGAGATGATTCTGGAGGTGACTGCCTGAGCGCAGATGCGGTGCCGGTCGGACCCTATGCGCGCCAAGGCGCAGCAAGATGCGAAGGGCCGGCCGGGCGCCGGAGGCGCTGCACCGCGGCGGCCGAAAAGCCTTCTGCCCTCAGGTTGCGCCCGCCAGCTTCAGAATCGCCTTCCAGTGCGGCGCCGATACTGGCACCACCGACAGACGGCTGCCGCGTTCCAGAATGCGCAGGCCCTTGAAGCGCGCCTCCTGCGCGCGCAAGGCCTCCAGCAGCACCGGCCGTTCGAACTTGCGTCTGAATCTGACCTCCACCAGCAGCCAGCGCGGCTCGGCGGGCTTGGCACCCGCATCGTAGTGTTCGTGCTCCGGGTCGAACTGCGTGGGGTCCGGATAGGCTCGCGAGACGATCTCCATCTCGCCGTAAACGCCGGGTTGCGGGCAGCTGGAGTGATAGAAAAAAGCCAGATCGCCGGGCTGCATGTCGTCGCGCATCATGTTGCGCACCTGGTAGTTGCGCACGCCGTCCCAGGCCTCGGTCCGATTCGGCCGCGAAGCCAGATCGTCGATGGAGAAACAGTCGGGTTCGGATTTCATCAGCCAGTAGGCCATCGCGGCGAATCTCCAAGTCGAGCGGGATACGAGTGGATCAGGGGCCGGTGCATTGCGTCATCGGGCGGGGCGTTGTCGGCTGCGAAAAATAACGGATGCCGCGCTCGGTCGCGACGGCGTGAAGACGGATGTCCCAGCCTTCGTCGGGCAGCGCCGACACCCGCTGTATGGAGTAAGCGAGCCCGATACGCCGAGGCCGTGATCCGCGGCTGCGCGCCAACCAGCGATCGTAGTAACCGCCACCGCTGCCCAGTCGATGACCGCGCGCGTCGTAGGCGACCAAGGGGATCAACATTGCGTCGATCGCGCGTCGGGGCCAACGCCGCGCGGCCCGCGGCTGCGCGATGCCGAACGGCCCGTGCACGCACGGCCTGGCATGACGCGGCAAGGCGACCATGTCCATGCGCCCCGGCGCCGTAGCGATGCGGGGCACCAGTACGCGCACGCCGCGCGCCAGCAGCGCATCGATCAGTACGGTGGTGGCCACTTCGCTGCCGTGATGCAGGTATACGGCGACGCAGCGCGCGCGGCGCAGCGGACGGGATCGCAGCAGATGGCGGACCACCAGCGTCGCAAGACGGCGGCGACGGCCGGGCGGTATCAGCGAGCGCCGGCGGCGCAGGGCGCGGCGCAGTTCGGCCTTGTCCTGCACGGAAGAATTCAAGGTGCCTCCCGCGGCGCTTGACGCGGGCTCGGTTCCTTGAGACGAGGTCTCAAGTGGGTGCCGTTCCGATCCATCGGGCTTCCCGCCGACTTCGCGGGCCTGCACGCCAGAACCGGGTGGGGCTCCCTGGTGGTGAAAATAGGCTCAAGGGGCTTGGAGCACACTTGGGCGCTACAGGAGGCACGTCGCAAGGATATCACCTCGGACCTGATCAGCCGCCGGCATATCGCACGCAAACGCGCACGCTGCACGGTTAGTCCAGCGACAGCGTCGAGTCTATATCGAGGCGCAGTTGCTTCACCCGCTCGGCGGCGGCGTGATCGGGCTGCATGACCTTCTCCGATCCCTGCATTTCCAGCACTTCGCGCGCCAGATTGAGCGCCGCCATGACTGCGATACGTTCGGCGCCGAGCGCCTTGCCGCGCTTGCGGATCGCCATCATGCGATCGTTGAGGAAGTCGGCCGATGCCACCAGCGCTTCGTGCTCTTCCTGCGGACACACCACGGTGTACTCGCGTCCCATGATGCGAACGGTGACGCTGAGACTTTCGGGGTCGGCCGATGCTGCCGCGCGCGGACTCATGCGGTCACCTTTGCGAGGTCGGGTCTGCGCCGTACGGATTTTCTTCTCGGAATGTTCATGCGCTCTCCTCGGAACCCTGTTCGGATTCCAGCTTGCGCACGCGGTCGACCACGCCTTCGATCCGACGGCGCAATTCGCCGTTGAGGGCAGTCAGGCGGTCACGTTCCTGTTGTACGCGTTTGAGTTCCAGCCGGGCTTGCCGGTAGGCAGCGACGAGTCGCTGCACGCGCTGTTCGAGTTGTTCGAGTTCGTTGTCGAGCACGTCAACGTCGGATGCGGGGCGGGCTGGCAGTATAGCCCGGCCCCGCAGCCGCGATCAGCGCACGATCAGGAACAGCGCGCCGTCGCCTCGCTGCACGTGCAGCAGCAGCTGGCCTTCCTTGACGCCGGCGAGCTCCTCGAACTTCGCCATGCTGTCGATGCTCTGGCGGTTTACCGCGATGACGACGTCGTCCGGACGCAGGCCGGTGCGCGCAGCGGGCGAACCGGGCGCAACCTGCTGCACCAGCACGCCCTTGGCGTCCAGGCCTTCGCCGGACGGTTTGCCGGCTATTTCTGCACGCGGGCCGAACACGGCGCCGGCCAGCGCCGGGTGCAGGCCCTCGCCGCTGGCGACCTGGTCTTCGGCCTTGCCCACTTCCACGGTGATATCGCGCGGTTTGCCTTCGCGCAGCACCTTGAGCTTGACCTTTTCGCCGACGCGCATCAGGCCGACGGCATTGCGCAGCTGCACGAAGCTTTGAACTTCCTTGCCGTTGGCTTCGAGAATGATGTCTTCCGACTTCAACCCCGCCTTGTCCGCTGGCGAGTCGGGAACCACCTGGGCGACGACCGCGCCGCGGGCTGACGGCAGACCGAAGGCCTTGGCCAGGTCTGGGGTGACGTCCTGGCCGACCACGCCGATACGGCCACGCTGCACCGAGCCGTGCTCGACGAGCTGGTCCATCACGTTGCGGGCTTGGTTCATCGGAATCGCGAAGCCGATGCCGATATTGCCGCCTGAGCGCGACAGGATGTTGGACGGAATGCCGATCAGCTCGCCGTTGAGATTCACCAGCGCACCGCCGGAATTGCCGGGGTTGATGGAAGCGTCGGTCTGGATGAAGTCCTCGTAGCCGCCTTCGCTGATGCCGGTGTGGCGACCGACCGCGCTGACGATGCCGGAGGTCACGGTCTGGCGCAGACCGAAGGGCGAACCGATGGCGACGACGAAATCGCCAACCTGCGCCTTGTCCGAATCCGCCATGGGAATTGCGACCAGGTTCTTGGCGTCGATCTGCACCACGGCGACGTCGGTCTGCGGATCTTTGCCGATCAGCTTGGCGTCGAACTCGCGGTCGTCCGACAGCCGCACGCGGATGCTTTCGGCCTGATCGATCACGTGATTGTTGGTGATGACGTAGCCTTTCTTGGCATCGACGATCACGCCCGAACCGGTGGACTGCGACTCGCGCTCCTGCGGTTGCTCGGGGGCACCGGGGCCCTCGAAGAAGCGCCGGAAGAACGGGTCCTGCATCAGCGGGTTCTGGATCTCGACCTTGGAGGTGACCGCGATGTTCACCACCGCCGGCATGATGTTTTTCAGCATCGGAGCCAGCGAGGGCGTGCCTTGCGTCATGGGGATGCTGATGTCTGCCTGCACCGACGGCGGCGAACCGCCGACGAGCACGAACGACAGCAAGCCTGCCGCGACGACGGCCGGTGCCACCGCTTTGATGAGTAGGGGACGAAGCATCGAAACCTCTGTTTTGGAAGGATTGCGCCGGATAGCGGCGACGGCTATGACCGTGTCGGTCGTTGAAGGTTTCGTGACATGTAGGCGCCGTTCACAGCAGGCGGATACGCGGATTCAGGCTGTAGCGCCCGGTCAGCGCGGCACTGGCCAGTATGTGCCCTTCCAGCGCTGCCTGTACCTCGGCGGCGGTGAAACGCCCGTCCAGCGGAACGCGCTCGAGATCGGTGGCGAGCACCTCGAAGCAGTAATGGTGGGTGACGCTGTCGTTCCACGGCGGGCAGGGGCCGTCGTAGCCGTACCAGTCGCCCGCCATGTCGGCATCGCCGGCAAACCAGGCGGTGTAGTCGTTGATGCCCTGACGCGAGCCCTCCGGACCCGGCGGGTTGCGCTTGCCGCCCGCGGTCACCCCGCGCGAGCAGCTGCCTTCCTCGATCTGCGTCACGCTGGGCGCAATGTCCACCATCACCCAGTGTACGAACGTGGTGCGCGGCAGCTTGAGGGGTACTTCGCGGTCTTCCTTGTTGACGTCGTCCGGCCGGGTGGGCACGTCGGGGTCGGTGCATAACAGGACGAAGCTGCGGGTGGCGGCCGGGGCGCCGCTCCAGGACAGTTCGGGATTGAGATTGTCCGACAGGCGCACATGGCCCTTGGGCGCCTTGACGGCGAACGCGCAGCGCCCGGGAATCAGGCCGCCGTTGTCGAACGATTTGCTGGTGAGCTTCATCGAATTTGGATCCCAATCGTGTCGTTATCGGTAGCGCCGCAGCCGGGCGGTTGTTTTCCCAACGCTCCGCTGCGCCGCCTTTATGGATCGAAGGTTAGCAACCCACAGCCAGGGTCGTCAGCTTTGCCTGCGGTCACGTTCACGGCGCCTGCGGCGTCAGCGCCTTGCGCCCGAAGGCCGTGGCCAGTGCTGCAAGACCGACGCCCAGTCGTTCCGGCAGGCTCTTGCGCACGCGGTACTTGACCTCGATCACCTCGGCTTCGGCGGCGCGCGACAGCAGGTAATCGTCGCTGGTGCGCAGCGTGTCGACCAGTTGCAGCTCCTTTGCGCGCGTGCCGAACCAGTGTTCGCCGGTGCCCACCCGCGTCAGGTCCAGCGCCGGACGGTGCGCCTGCACGAAATCCTTGAAAAGCGCATGGGTGTCTTCCAGGTCCTCGCGGAACTTGGCACGGCCGGCTTCGGTGTTCTCGCCGAACAGGGTCAGGGTGCGCTTGTACTCGCCCGCGGTATGCAGTTCCAGGTCGATCTCGTTCTTCTTGAGCAGGCGGTTGAAGTTGGGCAGCTGCGCGACCACGCCGATGGACCCCACTACGGCGAACGGCGCCGCCAGGATGCGGTCGGCCACGCAGGCCATCAGGTAACCGCCGCTGGCGGCCACCTTGTCGATGGCCACGGTCAGGCGCAGGCCGGCGTCGCGCACGCGCACCAGTTGCGAGGCGGCCAGCCCATAGGCGTGCACCAGCCCGCCGGCGCTTTCCAGGCGCAGCAGGACTTCGTCCTGCTGGCGCGCCACCTGCAGCACCGCGCTGATCTCGTGGCGCAGGCCGGCCACGGCGTGGGCCTGCAGGTCGCCTTCGAAGTCCAGCACGTAGACCCGCGGCTTGCCGGTACCGTCCGCTCCGGGCTTGGCTTTGTGCAGAGCCTTGGCTTCGGCCTTGCGTTGCTTGCCGAGTTGCTTGAGCTCTTGCGGCGGCAGCACCTGTTCGCGGATGGCATCGCCCAGGTCGCGCAGCTCTTCGCCCAGGTCGCGCACCTGCAGCTTGCGCCCACCGTGCTCGCGGGCGGCCCGGGCCATCGACAGTACCGTTGCCACCACCACGACGATGGCTACCACCCAGGTCAGCGACTTGGCCAGAAACAGGCCGTAGTCGGCCAGAAATTCCATAACGATGAGTTCTCCGCGTGCCGCCTCCACCGACGGGATGGGGCGGCTCAAGTAAACCGGATTCGGGGTGTCGCAACGGTCGATTATGGCCTGAGCCGCATCGCTGTCTACAATGCAGGCTTATAAGTCGGTCCAAGCGGACGTTTTGGGAGAGTTCTGAATGAAATCGCAAACGGGAGTTGCGCTGGCGATCGCGGCACTTGCGTTCGGCCCGGCGGTGTTTGCCCAGGAAGGCCCGATGGAATTACGGCCCTACCTGTCCGGCATGTTCAGCCATGTGTTCGAGCAGGACGACCGCGACGCCATCGTCGGGGGAGGGTCCGATGCGCTGGAGGACGGCAATGGTCTGCAGCTCGGCTTTGGTGCGCCGGTGAGCGAACGGCTGGGGATAGAAGTGTCGATGTTCGCTCACGAGTTCGATCATGGTTCGGCGGGCGGCCCGTCGATGCGCGACCTCGGCGCCAAGCTGGACGGCCTGTTCTTCTACGGTCGCAACCCCGGGTTCTCGCCCTACTTCGGCGTGGGGGGCGGCGTGGTGCGGACCAAGATCAAGGGCGGCGAATCGTCGACCGATCCGATGGCCGACGTGGGCCTTGGATTCATGAAGTACTTCAACGTCTCGGGTACCGACCTGGCGCTGCGCGGCGATCTGCGCTACCGCCACATCTTTATCGACTCCGACCAGTTCAATCGGAACGGACTGGACGACCTCGGCGAAGCGGTGCTGAAGATCGGCCTGGTGGTGCCGCTGGGCAAGCGTGCCGAGCCCGTCGTTGCGGCTGCAGCTGAACCGGTGCCGGCGGCGGCCTGCGCGGACGGCGACGCCGACGGCGTCTGCGACGAAATCGACGCCTGCCCCGAAACCCCCAGCGGTACCATGGTGGACGAAAAGGGCTGCCCGGTTGAAACCGCGGCGGACAAGAGCGAAGCCAACCAGCGCTTCGAGGACGTGCATTTCGCCTTCGATCAGTCGCGCCTGACCGACTACGCCAAGACCTTGCTGGACAATGCCGCGACGGTCATCAACGACCTGGCCAAGACCTACCCGGAACTCAAGGTGGACATCCACGGCCATACCGATGCGGTCGGCACCGACGGCTACAACCAGGCCCTGGGTGAGCGGCGCGCCAACATCGTGCGCGAGTATCTGCAGCGCAAGGGCGTCGACGGCGCGCGCATTTCCACGCAGTCCTACGGCGAGGCGCGGCCCAAGGCCACCAACGACACCGACGAAGGTCGTGCGCTCAACCGTCGCGCCGAGGTGCGTACCCGCGACGAATAGATGTCGCGCGGGTAAGCGAAGGGCCCCGTTGTCACACAACGGGGCTTTTTTGTTGTGGCTGCATTGCGCAGACTCCGGCCTGATCCCGATCTCTGCGGATGGCGTTCCCCAATGCGCTCGACACCGAACCCCGCGCCGTTCGCGGCCCGCCTCGCGTTGCTGTTGCCCGCGCTGGTGCTGACCCAGCCGGTGTCCGCGCAGACCCCGGTGATCGCCGACCACGATCTGGACGGCGTCACCGACAGCCGCGACTTCTGTCCGGGGACGCCGCCGGGCGGTAGCGTCGGCAGCAATGGCTGCCCGGTTTTTGGCGACGAGGATGCCGACGGCGTGCTTGACCTGGTCGACACCTGTCCGCTGTCGCCGCCGGGGGCCTGGGTCGACGGTCAGGGCTGCGCGCTGGACAGCGACATCGACGGCATTGCCGAAGGCCTGGATCGTTGTCCGGGCTCGCCGATCGGCGCATTTGTGGACGTACAGGGCTGCGCGCCCGGCCAGACGGCACGGCAGATTCCGCCGCATCCGGCCGGTCGCCGGCAGGCCACGACAGCGATTCCGGTGGCCCCGCCCGGCGCGCGCGCCAGCGGCTCGCAGCGGCCGGTGATGCCGGAATTTCCGTCCCCACCGGCGGCGCCCCTTGCGGTCAATCCGAGCATGCGGGTGAGCGCAGTCGCCGATCCGGCACCGCGGGCGCCGCGCGCATTGCCGCCACCGGCCGAGCTCGCCGCGCGCGAGCCGGCGCCGCCGCTGGCAGAGCCGCAGGCCGAACTCGATGCCGCTCCGGACGTGGAGGACGACGATGCGCCGGCGACGCCTGAGGTCGCATCCCTCGATCGCCTGGAACTGATCGCCTTCGATCCCGCCGCCACCGAGCCGAACCGACGCGCAGCGCGCCAGATCGCGACCTTGGCGGACGACTGGCGGCCGCAGCTGGAAGGCGATGCGCTGCTGCAGCTGGCCCTGTCCGGGCACGGCGACATCAGGACCGACGGTCTGGAGGCGCCGCGCATGGCCTTGCAGCGCGCCGAGGCCGTGCGCCGTCTGCTGGTCGACGCCGGCATTCCAGCGCACCGCATCCGCATGCGCGTTGCCGGCGTTGGCGAACCGCGCTTCGGCGGCGCCGAGATGTCGCGCAACAGCCGGGTGGAACTGCGGCTGGTCCACGGTCCGGTGCAGATTGTGGCGGCGGCCCCGGCGGTTCCGGCCGCGCCTCTGGCGGTAGCCGCGCCGCGATCGGTGGCCGTCGCCTTCGCGCCCTACAGCTCGCAGATCGGACCGGCGGCGGTGGCGGCGATCGATCGCTACCTGGAATCGCAGCTCGACACCTTGAACCAGATACCGGCATCCGGTCTGCGGGTGCGCGGCTATGTCGATCGTGCGGAGACCGGCGCGCCGGCGGTGCGGCTGGCCGACAGCCGTGCCGCCAGTGTCCGCGCCTATCTGGTGTCGCTGGGTATCCCCGACGATCGCGTCGAAGCGCGGGCCGGTGCCGGCGTATCCGGAAGGCGCGCGGAACTGGGTCTGCGCTTGCCCTGATCGAGCGCCGCGCTCAACCCACGCCGATATCGGTTACGCAGAGGGCGAAGATTCGCGAGCACCCAGGCCGGGCTGGTCGAGGCTGGGTCTGATTTCCGCCGCACGTTGCGCCCGCACGGCGGCCTGCTGCGCCGTCGCCGCGGCATCCGCGACCTCCGGCCAGCCCTGCAGGTGCTGCCGGCACATTGCGGCCAGCAGATCCAGGTGGGCATCGTCGTCGTTGAGGGCGGGCACGTAGCGCAAGTCGCTGCCGCCGGCCTGCAGGAAGTCTTCGCGGTAGCGGATGGCCACTTCTTCCAGGGTTTCGAGGCAGTCGGCGGCAAAGCCGGGGCAGATCACATCCAGCGTCCGGCAGCCGCGCGCCGCCAACTGTGGAATCACGATGTCGGTGTAGGGCTGCAGCCACGGCTGTTTGCCCAGACGCGACTGGAAGCTCACCGAATACTGGTCTGCGTTCAGGCCCAGGTGTTCGGCCAGCAGGCGTGCGGTCTTGTGGCAGTGGCAGAAGTAGGGGTCGCCAGCGTGCAGATACCGCAGCGGAATCGAGTGAAAGGAGATCAGAAGATGCTCGCCGCGACCCTGCTGCGCCCAATGCCGCTGCAGACTGGCTGCGAGGGCGCCGATGTAATCGTCGCGGTCATGGTAGCTGTTGATCGTGCGAATCTCCGGCGGCCAACGCCGTTGCTGCAGTTGGCGGTACAGCGCGTCGAACACCGCGGCAGTGGTCGTTGCCGAGTACTGCGGATACAGCGGCAGCACCAGCAGTCGGCGCACGCCCGCTTGGGTCAGTTCGTCCAGTGCCGAAGCGATCGAAGGCTCGCCGTAGGTCATCGCCAGCGCCACCGTAGCGGTGTCTCCCAGGCGCGCCTGCAGGCCGGCGTGCTGATCGCGCGAGATCGCCAGCAACGGCGAGCCGCGCTGGGTCCACACCTTGGCGTAGGCATGCACCAGCCGGCGCGGACGAAACGGCAGGATGAATCCGTGCAGCACCGGCAGCCACAAGGCGCGTGGCAGGTCGACCACGCGCGGATCGGACAGGAACTGTTTCAGATAGACGCGGATAGCGGCCGACGTCGGCGCCGTCGGCGTCCCCAGGTTGACCAGCAGGACGCCGCAACGGTCAGGGTCGGCGTGGGCGCGCGTGCCGCTGTTGTCTTGGCTATGCATTCAGGACTTCGAGGGTTTCGGGTGGGCGCGCTCAATCTCTCCGCGCCGCAGACGGCGGAAGTAATCGTGCCAGGCCCCCATGGCGCGTGAGCCAAGGATCAGCATCACCGGCAGGTTGACAGACAGCATGAAGCCCAGCGCCACGGTCGACAGCGCATCGACCTGCGCGGCGGTCTTGATGAAGCCCAGACAGGTCACCACCACCAGCACGCACCACAACAGCCGATAGACCCTCACCCCGCGGTCGCTGCCGCCGAAATAGCGCACCCCCTGTTCACCGTAATAGCCGTAGGTGATCAAGGTGGACAGGCCGAACAGCCAAACTGCCGCGGTCACCATCCACTTGCCCAGACTGGGATGGGCGGTGTCGAAGGACTTGGCAGCCAGAGTTGAACCGCGGTAATCCATGAACACACCGGGCTCCACCAGCACCGGGGTGGACACGCTGGCCAGCGGCTGCCAGCGGATGCCGAAGCCGTCTTCCAGCACCGCCACGTTGCCATACAGGCGCTGCCGCGCGCCGTCGATCTCGACCATCGCAAAGACCTGGTCGCCGGGCCTGAAAGTCGAGTCCGACCGAGTGGGCAGTTCGTTGTTGGACAGCGCCCAGCCGCCGCCGTCGGCCTGCACGATGACGGGCGGATTGGTCCAGATCGCCGCCGGTCCGCGGTTCCACACTCCCGCCGACAGGATCACCAGAGCGGTGACCGTGCACACCACCAAGGTGTCGATGAAGGGCTCCAGGCCTGCCACCACGCCCTCGGTCACCGGCTCCGGCGTCTTCACCGCCGAGTGCGCGATCGGCGCGGTGCCCAGGCCGGCTTCCGACGAGAACAGCGCGCGCTTCATCCCGAAGATGAAGGCCATGCCGAGGCTCGCACCGGTGAACGCACCCATCGCCTCGGCCGGCGCAAAGGCGCTGCGGAAGATCAGGCGGAAGATGTCGGGCAACTGCTGTGCATTCACCGACAACACGTACAGGCCACCGACGACGTAGATCAGGCACATCACCGGTACCAGCTTTTCGGCAGTGGCGCCCAGGCGTCGCACCCCGCCCAGGATCACCAGCGCCACCAAGACCGCCAGGATCAGCCCGGTGATCCAGGTCGGCACGCCGAAATACGCCTGGGTGGTGTCGGCGACGCTCCAGGCCTGGAACATGTTGCCGCCGGTGATGGCGAACAGCATCACCGAAAGGCAGAAAAGGCCGCCGGCGATCTTGCCGACGCGCGCCCAGCCCGGGCCCAGTTTTGCCAGTCCGTTGCGACACACGTACATCGTGCCGCCATGCGGGTCGTCCGGGTTGGAAAGATCGCGGTACAGCATGGACAGGGTGACCTCGGCGCTCTTGATGGCCATGCCCACCAGGCCCACCACCCACATCCAGAACACCGCACCCGGTCCGCCAAACTCCACCGCAATGGCGACGCCGGCGATGTTGCCCAGGCCGACGGTGCCGGACAGCGCCGCGGACAGCGCCTGAAAATGGGTGATGGCACCTTTGCCGTTCTGGGTGCGGATGCCGCGTCCGGTCAGCAGGGCGGTGCCGTGCGTCAGCGATCGATACTGTGAAAAGCCGCTCCAGACCGTGAACAGCACACCCGTGCCGAGCAGGGTCAGCAACACCGGCACCGACAGCATCACGCGATTGATGGCATCAAGCAGGGCGAAGAACGAGGTCAAGAGTGGAGACTCCCGGAGAGTAAGGTTCGCAAGCGATTATCTGCGAAGGTTTGCGCGAGGTTTTACAGAAGGCCCGAAGACGCCAGGAATATCCACACCAGCCCCGCCGGCGCAACGAAGCGCAGCACCAGCAGCCAGACCGAAATCCAGATACCGGCAATGCCGGTGCCTTCGAAGATTTCGCGACGCGCGCCGGCAGCCCAGCGCCAGCCGACGAACAGGGAGGTGAGCAGCGCACCCAGCGGCAGCATCAGGTTGGTCGCGGTGTAGTCCATCAGATCGAAGAAGGAGCGATCCAGAATTTTCAGGCCCGACCAGTGGCCGAACGACAGCGATGACGGCACTGCCAGCGCCAGGCACACCAGTGCACAGATCGACACCGTGCGTCGGCGCGTGTAGCCGTACTCGTCGACGAAGTAGGCCACCGCAGGTTCCAGGATGGAGATGGCCGAGGTCAGCGCCGCGATGGCGAGCAGCAGGAAGAACATCACGCCGAAAATCGCGCCGCCGGGCATGGAGGCGAAGATCGCCGGCAAGGTGACGAACGTCAGCCCCGGCCCGCTGCTCGGGTCGAAGCCGAACGAGAACACCACCGGCAGCACGATCATGCCGGCCATGAGGGAAGCCAGGAGGTCCAGGCCGACCACGGTGGCGGTGGTGGTGGGAATGCGCGTGCTGCGCGACAGGTAGGAGCCGTAGGTCAGCAGGCAGCCCATGCCCAGGCTCAGCGAAAAGAACGCCTGCGCCAGCGCAGCACCGAAGGTGGCGCCGCTGACCTTGGAGAAATCCGGCATCAGCAGAAAACGAAGACCTTCGCCAGCGCCCGGCAGGGTCACCGCGCGAATCAGCAGGATCAGCAGCAGCAGGAACAGCGCCGGCATCAGCCACTTGTTGGCGCGCTCAATGCCTCGACCGACGCCGCTGGACACCACCAGCACCACCAGGGCCATGAAGCCCGCGGCGTAGTACAGCGGTATCCAGGGATCGCCGATGAACGCTTCGAAGCTTTGTCCAAGCACCGCGGGATCGGTGCTGCCCAGCAGACCGCGCGCCATGAAGCCGATGTAGGCCAGCGTCCACCCTGCCACCACGCAGTAGAACGACAGGATCACGAATCCGGCGATGACACCCAGATAGCCCGCGGGGGTCCACAGGCGGCCGCCCAGTTGACGGAACGCGCCCACCGGGTTGCGCTGGGTGGCACGTCCCAGCGCAATTTCGGTCATCGCCAGCGAAAAGCCGAACACCGCGATGATCGCCAGATAGATCAACAGGAAGGCGCCGCCGCCGTTTTCGCCTGCCACATAGGGAAAGCGCCATACGTTGCCCAGCCCGATAGCCGAGCCGGCGGCCGCCATGATGAAGCCGAATCGGCTACCCCAGTGTTCCCTGTTCATGCGACTCGCGTCATGCGTTGCTGTCATGCATCCCTGGTCACGCGGTCCCCGGCGGCACCCGCTGTGAGCGCGACATCTTAGGGGACTCGTCGCGCCCTGGCCCGGCCGCGTCGCTTGCCTGGCTCACGCGGCCTGGCATCTATGTCGATAATTCGGCATGACTCCGGACCTCGAAGCCTTCATTGCCCGTTGGCAACCCAGCGGCGGCAGCGAACGCGCCAACTACCAGCTCTTCCTCACCGAACTGTGCGCGGTGCTGGACCTGCCCCAGCCCGACCCCGCACAGGACGACACCCGCGACAACGCCTACGTGTTCGAGCGGCGCGTCACCTTTCGGCATGGCGACGGCAGCAGCTCGCAGGGCTTTATCGACCTGTACCGGCGCGGCTGCTTCATCGGCGAGGCCAAGAAGGTCAAGAAGGCCGACGGCAAAGCCTTCGACGACGCCCTGCTGCGCGCCCGCAGCCAGGCCGAAAACTACGCCCGCGCCCTGCCTGCCAGCGAGGGCCGCCCGCCGTTCTTGATGGTGGTGGACGTAGGCCACGTCATCGAGCTGTACGCCGAGTTCAGCCAGAGCGGCGCCACCTACACGCCGTTTCCCGATCCGCGCAGTCACCGCATTCGGCTCACCGACTTGCGCAAGCCCGAGATTCAGGACCGGCTACGCACCCTGTGGCTGGACCCGCTGGCGCTCAACCCCGCGCGCATTGCCGCCGCCGTGACCCGCAAGATTGCCGGGCAACTGGCCGAAGTGGCGCGGGCGCTGGAAGCCGACGGCCACCCGCCGCAGGCCGTGGCGGGCTTTCTCACCCGCTGCCTGTTCACCTTCTTTGCCGAAGACGTGGGCCTGCTGCCGGTACGCAGCTTCACCGAACTGCTGCAAACGCTCAGCGACCATCCCGAGCAGTTCGTGCCGCTGGTTGCGGACCTGTGGCAGACCATGGACCGCGGCGGGTTCTCGGTGCTGCTGCGCAAGGAACTGTTGCGCTTCAACGGCAAGCTTTTCAAGAGCCCCGATGTATTGCCGCTCAAGCGCGCGCAGATTGACCTGCTCATCAAGGCCGGCATGGCCGACTGGACGCAGGTCGAACCCGCCATCATCGGTACCCTGCTGGAACGCGCGCTGGAACCGCGCGAGCGCCACAAGCTGGGCGCCCATTACACCCCGCGTGCCTATGTGGAGCGGCTGGTGCTGCCCACCGTCATCGAACCGCTGCGCGACGACTGGCAGCACGCCCAGGCCGCCGCGCTCACCCTCGCCAAAGAGGGCGACACCAAGGGCGCCCTGAAAGAACTGCGCAGCTTCCATCAACAGTTGTGCAACGTGCGCGTGCTGGACCCGGCCTGCGGCAGCGGCAACTTTCTATATGTGACCCTGGAGCACCTCAAGCGGCTCGAAGGCGAAGTGCTCAACCAGATGGAAGCCCTGGGCCAGAGCATGAGCCTCGAAGCCGAAGGGCTCACCGTGGACCCGCACCAGTTTCTGGGGCTGGAGATCAACCCCCGCGCCGCCGCGCTGGCCGAACTGGTGCTGTGGATCGGCTACCTGCAATGGCACTTCCGCACCCGCAAGGACGCCACCCCGCCGCTGCCGGTGCTCAAAGACTTTCGCACCATCGAATGCCGCGACGCAGTGCTGGCGCATGACGGCATGGACTACGTCACCGACGACGCCGGCCAGCCGCAAACCCGCTGGGACGGCCACACCTTCAAGAAACACCCGGTCACCGGCGAAGACGTGCCGGACGAAGCCGCACGCGTGCCCATCGAGCGCTACGCCAACCCGCGCAAGGCCGACTGGCCCGAGGCCGAGTTTGTGGTGGGGAATCCGCCGTATCTCGGCGCGCGAACGATTCGCCTCGCCCTTGGTGACGGTTACCTGAACGCGCTGCGATCAACGTACGAGGATGTGCCTGAGCACGCCGACTTCGTCATGTACTGGTGGGACATTGCCGCCGAGAAAGTACGCGCTGGCAACCTGCGCCAGTTCGGCCTGATCACGACGAACAGCATTCGGCAGGAGTTCTCGCGCAAGGTGTTGATCAGGCACATGAACGCGAAACCGCCGGTGTCGCTGGCCTTTGTCATTCCAGATCATCCTTGGGTCGACAGCAGCGACGGTGCCGCCGTCCGTGTGGCAATGACGGTGGCAAGCGCGGTCGAGTCACCGGGCAGGCTGCAAACCGTTCGCCGCGAGTCGCCGGGCGAAGAAGGCGAGGTCAATGTGGAACTTGTGACCGTAAAGGGATTAATCACATCCAGCCTCAACATCGGCTTCGATGTCAGCCGCCTGAACACGCTTACAGGGAACGCACGCCTCAGTTGCGTCGGGTACCAGTTGACCGGAACGGGCTTCGTGGTCGGCGAAGCGGAAGCACGCAACCTCGACGCGAATTTCTGCAGCCCGCAGTCCCGTATCTGGCCGCTGTATTCAGGTCGTGACCTGACACAAAAGTCGCGAGGGATGCACGCAATTGACGTTTGCGACCTTTCTATCCCCGAGCTAAGGGAAAAGCAGGCATCGATCTATCAATGGATCGCGTCGCGGGTGAAGCCTGAACGTGATCAAAACCCACGCGCTTCAGTGCGGGATCGGTGGTGGATTTACGGAGAAGCCCGAAATACGTTCAGGCCAGCCCTCGCTGGATGCGACCGGGCGATCGCAACTTCGCTCACGGCCAAATTCCGCACTTTTCAGTTCGTCGAATCGCGGGCGATCTGTGACAGCACCACGGTCATGTTCGCACTGGACTCGGCGGAGCACCTGGGGACGATGTCTTCGAGAGCGCATGTGCTGTGGTCGCTGGAGGCGGGCTCCCGATTGGGCGTCGGCAATGACTCCCGATACACCAAGGGCAGTTGCTTCGAAACCTTCCCCTTCCCCGACCTCACCCCCGAGCAGTCCACCCGCATCGGCGGACTCGCCGAGGCCATCGACGCCCACCGCAAGCGTCAGCAGGCCGCGCATCCCGACCTGACCCTCACCGGCTGCTACAACGTGCTGGAAGCGCTGCGCCAGCAGCGGCCGCTCACCACCAAAGAGAAGATCATTCACGAGCAGGGCCTGGTGAGCGTGCTGGCCAGCCTGCACGACGATCTGGACCGCGAAGTGCTGGCCGCCTACGGCTGGGACGATCTGGCGCCCGATCTGGTCGGCAAACCCGGCGGCACCACGCCGTTTGCGGAGCCAGACGCGGCGCAAGCGCGCGCGCAAGCCGAGCTGCTGAACCGGCTGGTGGCGCTCAACGCCGAACGCGCCACTGAAGAAGCACGCGGCCACATTCGCTGGTTGCGACCGGACTTCCAGAATCCTCGGGGTCATGCAGCGACTCAGGTGGAGGCCGATGTCGGCGTGGCGGACGACGACGATGCCGTCGCAGCACCAGCCGTTGCTGGCGGCGTCTCCAGACGCCAGCCCTGGCCGGCTGAACTGCCTGCGCAGGTGCGCGCGGTCGCCGATCTGCTGCGCGGCCAACCGGGCGCGCTGGACCTGGACGGCGTCGCCGCGCACTTCAGCGGTAGGGGCGGGTGGAAAAAACGCCTGCCCCAGATCCTGGAAACCCTGGCCGCGCTGGGCCGCATCACGCCGGAAGGCGAACGTTATCGGGCGGCGTAGCGGGGCAGAGCGGATCTACGCAGGAATCTGGGGGATCTCTGCGCGAAACACCCGCACGCCGTTTGGTCGACCGTTAGGGTGCAGGCGGATTTTGTGATGCCCTTTTCGGGCACGGATATGCCCAGTGCGGGAATGTCGAGTCACGCCGACGGCGAGTGGTGGGTCGGTTTGATCGGTGGCTCGCCTCGAGTCGAAGTGAGGGCAAAGACATTCGGATAGGGCCGCATCGGCTTCAAGGCGCAGACTTCTTGCATTGTCACAGCGCGAGCGAGCGGAGCTGTCCGATGAAATTAGAGCGATTGTGGTTCATGTGCAGACACTCTTGCTGTCATGCTGAGCAGGCCCCGGGTGAAACCCGGGGTTCCGCGTCTCGGCGAAGGCAAACCCCGGGTTGCACCCGGGCTACACCGGCTTCGCTTCTCGCGGATATGTCTGCAAATAAACAAAACGTGCTCTAGGGATTCTCTGATTTACCTCTCGAAGTTGCACGCTGTTTGCGTTTCAATCTGGAACGGACAGACGGATGACTTTGATGAAGCAACAGAGCCTGGGCAGTGGATTTGAGAAGTACGCGCGCACGACCAAGCGGGCGCGCTTCCTGGAGCAGATGGACTCGGTGATGCCGTGGTCCTCGCTGTGCGAGGTGATCGAGCCGTATTACTTCAAGGATACCGGCAGCGGCGGACGGCCACCGATAGCACTGGAGCGGATGCTGCGGATCTACTTTCTGCAGCAGTGGTTCGATCTGTCGGACCCGGCGGCCGAGGAGGCCTTGTACGACTCGGCGTCGATGCGCCGTTTTGCGGGGATTGACCTGGGCCTGGAGGCGCCGCCGGACGAAACCACGATCTGCAAGTTCCGCCACCTGCTGGAGCGCAACACCCTGGGCAAGCCGCTGTTTGACCAGGTCCAGCGCTACCTTCAGGAGCAGGGCTTCAAGATCAGCAAAGGGACGATCGTGGATGCCACGATCATTGGCGCGCCGAGTTCGACCAAGAATCAGCAACAGCAGCGCGATCCCGAGATGCACCAGACCAAGAAAGGCAACCAGTGGTACTTCGGCATGAAGGCGCACGTGGGTGTCGACAGCCGGACCCGGCTGATTCATTCGGTACAAGCCACGGCGGCGAACGTGGCCGACTGCCGGGTATTGCCGGAACTGCTGCACGGCCAGGAGACGCGGGTGTGGGGTGATCAGGCGTATCGCGGTCAGGGCAGCGTCATTCGTGAGAAGGCCCCGCAGGCGCTGGATTTCACCAACCGGCGCTACCGTCTCAAGGGCGTCATCGACGAATCAGAGCGGGCGAAGAACCGGACCAAGTCCAAGGTGCGCGCCAAGGTCGAGCACGTCTTTGCGGTGATCAAGCTGCGCTTCGGTTTTACCAAGGTCCGCTACCGCGGTCTGGCGAAGAACCTGCACCGGCTGCAGGTGACCTGCGCGCTGGCCAACCTGTACCTGGCGCGCGCTCAATTGATGAAGCTGCAGCAGGCGTAATCCGCCTGCTGCACAGCGATTGAGGCCGAAAGGCCAAGAAACGAGGCATCCGAGGCGATCCAAGCACCCATAATTCGGATTTCTTATCGGCTTGGGGCGCCAGTCACCAGGTAAATCAGAGAATCCCTAGCCCTCATCCCCGCTTGCGCGAGGGGGTCGGAAGCATTCCGACGCCGGACCCCGAAAAAGCTAGCACAGGTTCGAATGAGATATCGGCATCAGACCCGAGTGCGCGCCGACGCCAGGGAGCGACTGCGAACGAAGATTTCGGCCATGCATTCGTTGGCGGCGACGCTGCCGGTTAGCGTTCGACAATGGCCGTAATGCCCAACCCACCCGCCGCGCAGATCGAGATCAGCCCACGGCCGCCGCGGTTCTCGTCGATGATCTTGGCCAGCGTGGCCAGGATGCGCCCGCCGGTGGCGGCAAACGGATGGCCCAGCGCCAGCGATCCGCCGCGGATGTTCATGCGCGAGCGGTCGATGCTGCCGAGCACGCCGTCCAGGCCGAGCTGCTCGGCGCAGAATTTGGGATCGTTCCAGGCCTTGAGCGTGCACAGCACCTGAGCGGCAAAGGCTTCGTGGATCTCGTAGAAATCGAAATCCTGCAGGGTCAGGCCGGCACGCTCCAGCATGCGCGGCACCGCGTAGGTCGGCGCCATCAGCAGGCCTTCCTTGCCGGTGGCGAAGTCCACCGCCTCGGTTTCGGCGTGCATCAGGTAGGCCAGCGGCTCCAGACCGCGTGCGGCGGCCCAGTCCTCCGACGCCAGCAGCACGGCCGACGCACCGTCGGTCAGCGGCGTGGAGTTGGCCGCGGTGAGCGTGCCATTGGCGCGGTCGTAGGCCGGCTTGAGGCTGGCCATCTTTTCCAGGCTGGTGTCGGCACGCAGGTTGTTGTCGCGCTCCAGGCTGCGGAACGGCACCACCAGGTCGGCGTAGAACCCGGAGTCGTAGGCGGCGGCGGCCTTCTGGTGCGAATCGAACGCCAGCTGGTCCTGCTCCTCGCGGGTGATGCCCCAGACCTTGGCAGTGGCCTCGGCATGCTGGCCCATGCTCATCCTGGTGCGCGGCTCGGTCACCGCCGGTGTCGAAGGCGCGAGCATCGACGGGCGAAACTTGGCCAGCGCCTTGAGCTTGGCGCCGTTGGTCTTGGCACGATTGGCTTCCAGCAGAATCTTGCGCAACTTTTCGTTGACGCCGATGGGTGCGTCGGAGGTGGTGTCCACGCCGCCGGCGATGCCGGAATCGATCTGGCCAACCGCAATCTTGTTGGCAATGTTCACCGCCGTCTGCAGGCCGGTGGCACAGGCCATCTGCACGTCATAGGCGGGCGTTTCGGCCGACAGGCCGGAGGACAGCACCGACTCGCGGCACAGGTTGAAATCTCGCGAGTGTTTGAGCACGGCGCCAGCTGCCACCTCGCCCAGGCGCTCGCCGTGCAACTGGAATTTATCCACCACGCCGCGCAAGGTGGCGGTAAGCATGTCCTTGTTGGAGGCTTCGGCGTAGGCGCCGTTGGAGCGGGCAAACGGGATGCGCGCGCCACCGAGGATGGCCACGCGCTGGAGGGACTGTTTCATCGGCAACTCCCAAAGGTCGAAAGCGATGGACCGATTGTAGGCCTGCGCCGATGCCGCTCCTGCGGCCGCAGAGACAGGTGTTCGGGTTGCGCGGCACGCCGCGAGCGTCCAATTGCGCCCGGCGGGTTCAGGCGGTCCAGCCGAGCAAGCTGGCGACCAGTCCCAGCCCGGCGCTGCCCGCCAGGACCCACATCAGGCCGGCGCGCAGCGGCAGCAGCGCCAACATCGCCATCGCGCTCAGGGTGATCGCTACCGGATCGGCCGTCGACCACAGCGGCAGCGGCAGGTTGACGCCGTAGACCGGCCGCTCGGCGATCTGCGCAAACCATACGTGCAGGGCAAACCAGACCGACAGATTGAGGATCACGCCGACCACCGCCGCGGTGATGCCGGTCAGCGCAGCGGACAAGGCCCGGTGGCCGCGAAGGCGCTCGACGTACGGTGCGCCCAGAAAGATCCACAGAAAGCAGGGCACAAAGGTGATCCAGGTGGATAACGATCCTCCGAGCACGCCGGCCAGCAGCGGATCCAGCGCCCCCGGTTCGCGATAGGCCGCCAGAAAGCCCACGTAGGTCAGCACCAGGATCAAGGGTCCGGGTGTGGTTTCCGCCAGGGCCAGACCTTGCACCATCTCGGTCGGCGACAGCCAGCCATAGCGTTCCACCGCCTGCTGGGTCATGTAGGCCAGCACCGCGTAAGCGCCACCGAAGGTCACCACGGCCATCTTGCTGAAGAACAGCGCCTGCTGCGTGTAGACGTGCGAGGCGCCCAGACTCGCCAGCAACAACAGCACCGGCAAACCCCACAGCAACACTCCCGACAGCAACACGCGCAGCGTCCATGTCGGTGGCGGAACAGCCGTTTCCGGTAGGGGGTCGGCGGTGGCGAGGACGCCCTCCTCGCCGGGCGGTGCGAAGGCTCGCGGAACCAGGCGTGTGCCCAGAATTCCGAGGGCGGCGGCGCCGAGCACGATCAGCGGGAACGGCACATCGAAGGCGAAGATCGCGGTAAACGCCACGGCGGCCAGCGCGTAGAGCGCGCCGTGCCGCAGCGTTCTGGCCCCCAGCCGGACCACCGCCTGAACGACAATCGCGAGCGTCGCCGCCTGCATGCCGAGCAACAGGCCCTGCATCCACTGCAGTTCGCCCCAGGAAACGTAGGCGGCGCCGATCAGCAGCATCAGCACGAAGCCCGGCAGGATGAACAGTGTCCCGGCCACCAGCCCGCCCACAGTGCGGTGCATCAGCCAGCCGATATAGGTCGCCAGCTGCTGCGCCTCGGGACCGGGCAACAACATGCAATAGTTGAGCGCGTGCAGGAAGCGCGCCTCTGAAATCCAGCGTCGCTCTTCGACCAGAAGGCGGTGCATGAGCGCAATCTGCCCTGCCGGCCCGCCGAAGTTGATCAGGCCGATCTTCAGCCAGACCCGGATTGCAACGCGCAGGGGAATGTCGGGCCGGTCGGGATTCATCGGGAACGTAGGATCTGAGGCGGCGACCACCCGGTCATCTTATCGACGGCCCGCTGGCCGGCGGGAGTTGTCGCTCTTGGTCAGGTTCGCCCCGATGGCAGCGCGGATGCAGGCTCGGTGTGAGTGTTGCGCATCCAGTCCGCGGTCTGGAACAGCGCAGCCAGCAGCCGCTGATGAAGGTCCGCCGGCAGGGCGCGCGCCCGCAGCGCGCCATCCATGCAGGCCAGCCACTGGTCGCGCTCGACGATGCCGATGGCATAGGGCAGATGACGGGCGCGCAATCGCGGATGGCCGAAGCGCTGCACGAAATGGTCGGGGCCGCCGGTCCAGCCGCAGAGGAACCAGTGCAGCTTGTCGCGCGAGCCGTGCAACTCGGCCGGATGCAGCCTGCGCAGGCGCGCGTAAGCGGGGTCGCGGTCCATCAGGTCGTAGAACCCGTCCACCAGCGCTCTCAGGCCGGTCTCGGCGCCCAGGGCCTCGAACAGACTGCCCGGGTGATCCGCTGGCGCCGTCATTCCCGGTCGCGGACGATTTCGCGACTCACTTGGGCGCCATACGCAGCGCACCATCCAGGCGGATGGTTTCGCCGTTGAGCATCGGATTCTCGACGATGGTCTGGACCAGGTGCGCAAACTCGGCTGGACGACCCAGGCGCGCCGGGAACGGCACGCTCTTGCCCAGCGAATCGCGGGCCTCCTGCGGCAGCGAGGCCATCATCGGTGTCTCGAACAGGCCGGGTGCGACGGTGACGATGCGGATGCCCACGCGAGCGAACTCGCGCGCGATGGGCAAGGTCATGCCCACCACGCCAGCCTTGGACGCCGCATAGGCGGGCTGGCCGATCTGGCCGTCGTAGGCGGCGATCGACGCGGTATTGATCAGCACTCCACGCTCGCCTTCGTCGTTGGGCGGCTGCGCGTTCATCTGCGCGGCGGCCAGGCGGATGACGTTGAACGTGCCGACCAGGTTGATGTTGATCACGCGCGCGAACTGATCCAGCGGCATCGGGCCATCCTTGCCCAGGACCTTGGCCGGGCTGCCGATCCCGGCGCAATTCACCGCACCGTGCAGGGCGCCGAACTCCGACCTTGCCAGCTCGATGGCAGCCGAAACCTGCGTTTCATCGGCGACGTTGACCTTGGCGAAACGGGCGTTGGTGCCCAGTTCGGATACCAGGGCCCGTCCGGCATCTTCATTGAGATCGGCGATCACGATCTTGCCGCCTTGGCGGCTGAGCAGAGTGGCCGTGGCGGCGCCCAGACCGGAAGCGCCACCGGTGATCAGGAAGACATGGTTTTCGATTTTCATGTTCGACAGCGTGATGACGCGACGCAGGCGCGTCGCCAGCAGAAAGTTGGGGCTCGAAGACCCGGTGCCGATTCTTACTTGACCGTCACCGTGATCTCCTCGGACGCCACCGTCGGGTTGAACGGCTGATGCTTCCAGTCTGCAAACACCAGTTGCAGGGTGTGGGTGCCCGGCTTGAGCGTGAGCGTGGTTTCAGTCTGGCCCTTGCCGAAATGGATGACCTGTTCCGAGGCCGGCAGCGGCACGGTCACGTCGACCGTCGGCTTGTCGACCAGCAGATGATGGTGGCCGGTGCCTTCCATCTGGGTGCCGGCGGGGGCGACGCCCATGCCGGACAAGCCGAACACCACCTTGACCGGGCTGGACACGGTGGCGCCATCGGCGGGTTCGATGAAATAGACCTTGGCTTCGGCCGGCGCCGCCGTCGGCAGATTGAGCTTGGTCGCCAGCCGGGTGTTGGCCTCCTTCTTCGCAGCTTCTTTGAGGGCGGACATCGAATCGGCGGCGGCGGCCAGCGGCAGGCCGAGCAAGGCAAACGTCAGTACGAGCGAACGCAGCATGAGACGGGCTCCTGAGAGAGGGATCAGTCGGAAATGATAACCAGCCCGCGCAGACCACGCCGGCCAGGCCTTAGACTGCGGCCGTCACTATCCGTTGCAGTCACCCGAATCTTGCCGCGCCCATGAACAAGCCCGGTCGCCCCGTCGAACCTGCCGAATCCGCCGAACCTGCCGCCGACCATGCCGCGCCGCCGGCCGGCGAAGCCAAGCGCAGCGCCATGCGCTTGCCTGAGGGCGTGACGCCTGGAAAGCCGCAGCGTCCGGCGCTGCGCAAGCCCTGGGAGTCGCAGCACGGTGGTCGCCCGCAGCAGGATTTCGCCCGCCGCGCGGGCAGGTCGCGCAAGGTGCACTGACCGGGCTGGCGATGGCGCGCGGTCTATCCGGCCGCCTTCAGTTCGCGGATACCCGAAGCCGCGCCCACGATCAGCAGGTCGGCCGGTCGGTGCGCAAACAGGCCGACGGTGACCACGCCGGCAATCCGGTTGATGCGCGATTCCAGCTCCAGCGGCTGCAGGATTTCCAGGCCGTGCACATCCAGGATCGGGTTGCCGTTGTCGGTGGTGAAGCCTCTGCGCAGTTCCGGCGACCCGCCCAGCTTGACCATCTCGCGTGCCACGTAGCTGCGCGCCATCGGGATGACTTCCACCGGCAGCGGAAATTTCCCCAGGGCCCGCACCTGCTTGGACTCGTCGACGATGCAGACGAAGGTCCTGGCTGCGCCAGCGATGATCTTCTCGCGCGTCAGTGCACCGCCGCCGCCCTTGATCAGTTGCAGGTGACGATTGACCTCGTCGGCGCCGTCCACGTAGAGGGACAGCGTCCCGGCTTCGTTGAGATCGACCACACGGATGCCCAATGCCTGCAGACGTGCGGTAGAGGCCTCGGAGCTGGAGACCGCAGCAGGGATGTCGGCGACGTGGGGGCGCAGCAGCTCGATGAACTGGTTGACGGTGGAACCGGTGCCTACGCCGAGGATTTCGCCCGGCTGCAAAAATTTGAGAGCTGCGCGTGCGGCTTCGCGCTTGGCTTCGTCCTGGGTCATGGCGGGATGTCGAAGAAGAGGTGGGGTGGGAACAGCAGGGCGGCATTGCGACCTGAGTCGGCGCGCGTCGCCAGGGCGGCCCGGGTCGGATCCCGCGAGGGCAATCTTCAGGCCCTGGCTCCGAACAATGCCGAACCCACCCGAACAAGGGTGGCGCCCTCGGCGATGGCGGCTTCCAGGTCCTGGCTCATGCCGGCGGAGATGGTATCCAGTGGCAGGCCTTGCGCGCGAGCCTGTTCGAACGATCGACGGAGCTGGCGAAACGGTGCGCGCGGATCGCCGCCGTCGGCTGGCGGTTCGGGAATCGCCATCAGGCCGCGCAGCCGCAGGCCGGGCAGGACGTGAACCGACTGGCAAAGCGACACGACCTGTTCCGGGGCGCAACCCGACTTGCTGGCCTCGCCCGAGATGTTGACCTGGATGCACACATTGAGCGGGCGCGACCGCGCAGCCGCGAAGCTCGACAGTCGCTGTGCCAGCTTCAGACGGTCCACGCCGTGCACCCAGTCGAAATGCAGCGCCGCCTCGCGGGCCTTGTTGGACTGAAGTGTGCCGATGAAATGCCACTCGAGGTCGAGGTCCGCCAGTGCAGACTGCTTGGCCAGCGCCTCCTGCAGATAATTTTCGCCAAAGGCGCGCTGTCCGGCGTCCGCCACCCTGCGTACGTGCCGGGCATCGAAGGTTTTCGACACCGCCACCAGTCCGACTGCCGACACCGGTCGTCCGGCCGCCAGGCAGGCGCGCTCGATCCGGCCTCGAAGCTCGTTCAAAGGGGGGTATGGGGTGCTCATGAAGTCCGGTTGCCTGCCCACTGGATTGCGGCTAGTGTCGGGCCACTACACGTGCAGCATAAGGGAGAACCTTGGGGGTTCATGGACATTGCACAGCTGCTGACGTTCGGCGTTAAAAACGGCGCTTCCGACCTGCACATCTCGGCCGGAGTGGAGCCGATGATCCGCGTGGACGGCGAGATGAAGCGCATCAACCTGCCGCCGCTCGAGCACAAGCAGGTGCACGGCATGGTGTACGACATCATGAACGACAAGCAGCGCAAGGCCTACGACGAATTCCTGGAGACTGATTTCTCCTTCGAGATTCCCGGCCTGGCGCGCTTCCGCGTCAACGCCTTCACCCAGGCGCGCGGCTCCGGCGCGGTGTTTCGCACCATTCCGACCAAGATCATCTCGCTGGAAGAGTTGAACTGCCCGCCGATCTTCAAGGAACTGGCCGACCTGCCGCGCGGGCTGATCCTGGTGACCGGTCCTACCGGCTCGGGCAAGTCGACCACGCTGGCGGCAATGGTCAATCACAAGAACGAGACCGACTACGGCCACATCCTCACCATCGAGGATCCGATCGAGTTCGTGCACCAGCCCAAGCGTTGCATGATCAACCAGCGCGAAGTGCATCGCGATACGCTCGGTTTCAACGAGGCCCTGCGCTCGGCCCTGCGCGAGGACCCCGACACCATCCTGGTCGGCGAAATGCGCGATTTGGAGACCATCCGCCTGGCCCTGTCGGCCGCGGAAACCGGACATCTGGTGCTGGCCACCCTGCACACCAGTTCGGCGGCCAAGACCATCGATCGCATCGTCGACGTGTTCCCGGCGGCAGAGAAGGAAATGGTGCGCGCGATGCTGTCGGAAGGCCTGCGCGCGGTGGTTTCGCAGACCCTGCTCAAGAAGCGCGGTGGCGGGCGTATTGCCGCCCACGAGATCATGATCGGCACACCGGCCATCCGGAATCTGATTCGCGAAAACAAAATCGCGCAGATGTATTCGTCGATCCAGACCGGCCAGAAAGAAGGCATGCAGACCTTGGAGCAATGCCTCAAGGACTTGGTGAAGAAGGGCCACGTGGACGCGGGCGATGCGCGGCGCAAGGCCAACAAGGCGTTGGAACTGTGAGAGGCGGGGAGACGGGACCGGGGAGACGATAGACGTGAAAGCAAAAAATGGGGTGTGGTTCTCCGTGATTGCGCGCTTGGCTGCGGGACATCTTCGTCTCCCGTCTCCCGTCTCCCGTCTCCCTGAGTAAAAGAAAGATGGAACGCGAACAAGCCATACGACTCGTCCAGCAGCTCCTGACCCTGCTCAAGCAGAAGAACGGCTCCGACCTGTTCATCACCGCGGGCTTTCCGCCGGCGATCAAGGTGGACGGTCATCTGACGCCGGTGATGGACAAGCCGGTGTCGCCGGAGAATTCGGCGCTGATCGTGCGCAGCCTGATGGCGGATCGTCAGATCAAGGAATTCGAGGCCACCAACGAGTGCCAGTTTGCGATCAGCCCGCCGGGTATCGGGCGCTTTCGCGTTTCCGCCTTCGTCCAGCAGGGCTGCGTGGGCGCGGTGCTGCGCACCATCAACACCAACATCCCGACGTTCGAGGAGCTGGGCCTGCCCGAACAGCTCAAGCAGATCGCGCTCGCCAAGCGCGGTCTGGTGCTGATGGTGGGGGCCACGGGGTCGGGCAAGAGCACCTCGCTGGCGGCGATGCTGGGCTACCGCAACGCCAACTCCAAGGGCCACATCATCACCATCGAGGATCCCATCGAATACGTGCACGCCCACGGCGGCTGCATGGTGACGCAGCGCGAGGTCGGCATCGACACGCATAACTGGGACAACGCGCTCAAGAACACCTTGCGTCAGGCGCCGGATGTCATCCAGATCGGCGAGGTACGTACGCGCGAAACGATGGAGTACGCGATCCACTTTGCCGAGACCGGCCATCTGGTGCTCACCACCCTGCACGCCAACAGCTCCAATACCGCGCTGGATCGCATCATCAACTTCTTCCCCGAAGAGAAGCGCGAACAGCTGCTGATGGACCTGGGCCTGAATCTGCGCGCCATCGTCAGCCAGCGTCTGATCCGACGCGAAACCGGCGGCCGCGTGGCAGCGATGGAGATCATGCTCAACTCGCCCCTGGTGTCGGACATGATCTTCAAGGGCGAAGTGGCCGAGTTGAAGGATGTGATGGCGCGTTCCACCGAGCAGGGCATGATCACCTTCGATCAGTTCCTGTTCGATCTGTTCGAGCACCGCATCATCAGTTACGAAGAAGCGATCCGGAACGCGGACTCCCAGAACGAGGTGCGCCTGCGCATCAAGCTCGAATCCAGGCGCGCCGCGCAGAACCTGCTGGAAGACGACGTGGTCAAGCGCATGCAATTGCTGGCCGATGACGACGCCGGTCAGATCATTCGCCGCTAAGGCCACTCATACAGGCACCTCTGGATGCTGAAAATCCTGCCCTATCTGCGCCTGTGCGTGGAGAAGAACGCGTCGGACATCTATTTCACGTCCAACGCGCCGGCGATGCTGCGCATCGAAGGCGAGATGCTGGCCATCGGCAAGACGCTGATGACTTCGGAATTCGTCCAGGAGCTGGCCTATTCCATCCTGACGCCGGAACAGCAGACGCTGTTCGAACAGAAGAGCGAGATCGATCTGGCCTCGCAGGCCGGTGGCCTGGGCCGCTTTCGGGTCAACGTATTCCGCCAGCGCGGCGCCATCGCGATGGTCATGCGCTACGTGCGTTCCGATATTCCCTCCATCGAGGCACTGGGCCTGCCGGAGACGCTCAAGGACCTGGTGATGCAGCGGCGCGGCATGATGCTGATGGTGGGCGCGACCGGTAGCGGCAAGTCCACCACCCTGGCGGCGATGATCAACCATCGCAACGAAAGCCAGTCCGGTCATATCCTCACCATCGAGGACCCCATCGAGTTTCTGCACCCCAACCGCCGCTCCATCGTCAATCAGCGCGAGGTTGGGCAGGACACCGAAAGTTACGAGCGCGCCCTGATCTCGTCCCTGCGCGAAGCGCCGGACGTGATCCTGATCGGCGAGGTGCGCAGGCGCGAAACCATGGATGCGTGCATCCAGCTCGCCAACACCGGACACCTGGCGCTGACCACCCTGCATGCCAACAACGCCTCGCAGGCACTGCAGCGCGTGATCAACCTGTACCCGCAAGACGGCCGCGATCAGCTCTACATGGACCTGTCGCTGACCTTGCGTGCCATCGTCAGCCAGCGGCTGGTGCGCCGCAAAGACGGCAAGCGCTGCGTGGCGGTGGAAGTGATGCTCAACACGCCGTACATCCAGGAACTGATCCTGTCGCGGCGGATTGACGAGATCAAGAACACCATGGAGTCGTCATCCGACCGCGGCATGCAGACCTTCGATCAATCGCTCTACGGGCTCTACAAGCGCGGCATCATCGACCTGGAAGAGGCGCTGTCGAGCGCCGACTCGCGTACCAACCTGGAAGCGAAGATCAACTTCGGGGCCTGATGAAGGGGCATAGGTGATTCGCCGCCATGGAACGCGTCATCTGGATGTGCTGGCTGCAAGGATGGGACAAGGCGCCGCCGGTCGCCCGCGCCTGTCTCAACAGCTGGATCGCGCTCAATCCGGGATGGACGATCAAGCCTGTCGACACCAAGTCGGTAAGAGAACTGGTCGAACTTCCGAACTTGTCCGGTAAGCAGATAACACCGACCGCATTGTCTGATCTGGTGAGGATCCATTTGCTGCAGGCACATGGCGGTATCTGGGTCGACGCCACCGTTCTGTGCAGACGCCCGCTCGATGATTGGTTTCCCGATGTTTTTGGCGAGGGATTTTTCGCGTTCGACAAGCCTGGCGGAGACCGGCCGTTGTCCACATGGTTTCTCGCCGCCAATAGAGACCACCCACTCGCGGCAGCGTGGAAGCAGTCAGCCGTCGATTACTGGATCGACCGAAAAGCTGCGCATCAGTATTTCTGGTTTCACGAACTGTTTGCCGTCCGCTGTTGCGACGATGCGTCGTTTAGTGAGGCTTGGTCGCGAGTACCCAAAATCAGCGCGCGTGGGCCTCATCTTGCGCAACGTGTGGGACTCGGAAGTCAGCATTCCGCTGCAATCAGGGAAGTTCGCGACCATCCTGCACCGATGTACAAGTTGACTCGCAAGCACAATCCAGCAATGCTAGGGCTGCCCTGTGTGCTGTCGGACCTGCTCGGCGATTACGCTACGCAAATGCGTGTCTGACCGGCCGCAGCAGCAGTTGAGTTCACCGCCTATCCCGTAGAAATAGCCAAAAACCAGCTTCGGACTTGGCCGGCTTCTACGTTCTTCCAACCAAGCTCGATCTTTTGTCCAGATCCTTGCCGCGTAGTCGCTTGCGCACGGCGCGCAACACGCCCTGAGTGTCCAGACCGGTTTCGCCAAGCAGCTCTGTGCGCGTGCCGTGCTGGACGAATTCGTCCGGCAGTCCCAGGTTGAGCACCGGCACGGTGTGGTGCTGCGCCACCAGCACTTCGTTGACGCCGCTGCCGGCACCGCCGAGTTTGACGTTGTCCTCCAGGGTAACGATCAGGTCGTTCTCGTTGGCCAGTTCCAGGATCAGTTCGTGATCCAGCGGCTTGACGAAGCGCATGTCGGCGACCACGGCATCGAGTATCTCCGCCGCGTCCAGCGCGGTTTGCACCATGGCACCGAAGGCCAGGAACGCGACCCTGGGCTGGCGCCGGCCGTGCGCTTCGCGTGCGATTCGACCCTTGCCGACAGTCAGGGGACGCGCGTCGGCCTCCATGGGCAATCCCAGGCCGTTGCCGCGCGGATAGCGAACCGCACTGGGCTGCTGGATGGTCAGGCCGGTGCTGAGCATGCGACGGCACTCGTTCTCGTCACTGGGAGCCATCACCACCATGTTGGGAATGCAGCGCAGATAGCTCAGGTCGAAAGCGCCATGATGGGTGGCGCCGTCGGCGCCCACCAGGCCGCCGCGATCCAGCGCGAACAGCACCGGCAGATTCTGCAGGGCAACGTCGTGGATCAGCTGATCGTAGCCTCGCTGCAGGAACGTGGAGTAGATCGCGCAGACCGGGCGCAGGCCCTCGCAGGCCATGCCGGCCGCCAGCGTCACCGCGTGCTGTTCGGCAATGCCGACGTCGTGGTAGCGCTCCGGAAAACGGCGTGCGAAGTCGACCAGTCCGGAGCCTTCGCGCATCGCCGGGGTGATGGCGACCACGCGCGGATCGCGCTCCGCGGCTTCGCACAGCCATTGTCCGAACACTTGCGTGTAGCTGGGCGTACCGCCGCTTTTCGCGGCCGGGAACTCGCCGGTCACGGGGTCGAACTGGGTGACGCCGTGGTACTTGATCGGGTCTGCTTCTGCCGGCTCGAAGCCTTTGCCTTTTACGGTGAGCACGTGCAGCAGCTTGAGCCCGGGTTGATCCTTGATGCGGTCGATCGCCGCTGTCAGTGCGTCCAGATCGTGACCGTCGACCGGCCCGTGGTAGCGGCAGCCCAGGGTGCGGAACAGCGCTGCCGGATCGTTCAGGTGGGCTTCGTTGTCCTCGGCGTCCTGCGGCAGTCGCGCCAGATGCGGCGCGACCAGGCCCAGGCGCTGCACCAGCCGCGCCGAACGGTCGCGCAGCGCGCCGACGTTCTCGCTGATGGACATGTCGTTGTCGTTGTAGATCACCAGCAGGTCGAGCTTGCGGTGACCGGCGTGGTTGAGCGCCTCGAAGGCCATGCCCGCGGTCATGCCGCCGTCGCCGATGATGGCGACGACGCGGCGCTGCTCGTTCTTGATGCGGACGGCGGCGGCCATGCCGGCGGCGGCGCTGATCGAGGTGCTGGAGTGGCCGACGCCGAAGGTGTCGTACTCGGATTCGTCGCGCGAGCAGAACGGGTGCAGGCCGCCGAGCCGGCGGATGGTTTCCAGTTGCGCGCGACGTCCCGTGAGCATCTTGTGCGGGTAGGCCTGGTGCCCGACATCCCAGACCAGACGGTCGTGCGGGGTGTCGAAGCAGCGGTGCAGGGCAAGGCTGAGTTCGACGGTGCCGAGGTTGGCGGCGAAATGGCCGCCGATGCGGCCCAGCGTCTCGATCAGGAAGCGCCGCACCTCCACCGCCAGATGCGGCAGATCATCGGCTCGCAGCAGGCGCAGGTCGGACGGCTGCTGGATGCGGCCAAGCAAGGAGTAACCGGGGATTTCGCTCATGCGCTCAATGGTGGGCCTATCCGACCTGAACAGGATGCAGGCGGTTGGTCATTATCGTGCAATTGCTGTGGACCCCTGCAGTCTGGTCAATCGACGCGCAATGCCGTATGGCGGCGACGCCGCAAGAGCGCGTGTACGCGGCCATTGGTGGTCGAGAGCGCACCTTTTTCGGAAGCCTTGCGTGATTGCCCCGATTGACCTTGTGTCGACCACACTGCAAGTTCGTGGCCTGCAAACAATAACGGTCGACCGCGCGTCGCGGATCGCCAGGATGGAGGAGCTATGAAGCTTTTTGCCTGCACGTGTGCGTTGGTGCTGATTGCCGCTGTGTCTCATGTCCATGCGCAGACCGTGGTGGATGCCAAGGCCCTGAGCGATCAGGAGCAGGGCGCCAATTGGCTGGCCTACGGCCGCAATTTCTACGAACAGCGCTACAGCCCGCTGACCCAGATCGACACCGAGAGCGTTGCCAAACTGGGCCTGCAATGGTCGATGCCTCTGCCCGACGATCACTCCCTGCTTGGCACGCCGATCGTGGTCGATGGCGTGATGTATTTCTCCGGGAGCTGGAGCGTGACCCGCGCGGTGGATGCCAGGACCGGCAAGCTGCTGTGGGAATACGATCCGGAGTCGATCAAGCACGCGGGCGACCGTCTGCGCAACATGTGGGATTCCAACCGCGGCCTCGCGTACTGGAAGGGCACGCTGGTGATCTGCACCATCGACGGCCGCTTGATCGCGCTCGATGCCAAGACCGGCAAGCCGCGCTGGAGCACCCAGACCACGGACCCGAGCAAGCCGCTGTACATCTCCGGTCACCCCAAGGTGTTCCGCGGGCTGGTGTTCATCGGCAACGGCGGCACCGAGCACGGCGCCGCTCGCGGGTACGTGTCCGCCTACCACATCACCAGCGGCAAGCTGGCGTGGAAATGGTACGTGGTGCCGGGCAATCCGGCTGATGGTTTCGAAGACCCCTCGCAGGAAATGGCGGCCGAGACCTGGACCGGCGAGTGGTGGAAGCTCGGCGGCGGCGGCAACGTCTGGAACGGCATCACTTACGACCCGGAATTCAACCAGGTGCTGATCGGCACCGGCAACGGCTCGCCGTGGAACCGCAAGGTGCGCTCACCCGGTGGCGGCGACAATCTCTTCCTGTGTTCCGTCGTTGCCCTCGACGCCGACACCGGCAAGTACAAGTGGCACTACCAGACCGTGCCGGGCGAGACCTGGGACTACAACTCCAGCATGGACATCGTGCTGGCCGACCTGGAGATCGACGGCAAGCCGGTAAAGGCCGCGCTGCATGCGCCGAAGAACGGCTTTTTCTACGTGCTGGACCGCAGCGACGGCAAACTGCTGTCCACCGAAGCCTTCGCCAAGGTCACCTGGGCGACCGGGATCGATCCGAAGACCGGGCGCCCCATCGAGCGCGAGGGCGCGCGCTATGAGGACGGCGAGGAACTGATCTGGCCCAGTCCGTTCGGCGCACACGGCTGGCACGCCATGTCCTACAGCCCCAAGACCGGGCTGGCCTATATCCCCAAGCAGGAAATCCCCGCGGTGTTCAACGACACCGAGGTCAAGATGGTGGATTGGCGCTCGCCGTACTTCACCCTCGACCCGGCGGTGAACATGGGCCTGGACGGCGACGTACCCAAGGATGTCGCCACTTCCAGCCTGCTGGCCTGGGACCCGATCCGGCAGACCAAGGTCTGGGAAGTCGCGCAGCCCGAGTTCTGGAACGCCGGCACTATGGTGACGGCGGGCGATCTGGTTTTCCAGGGCGGCGTGACCGGCGAGTTCGCCGCCTACCACGCGCGCACCGGCGAGAAGCTGTGGAGCGTGAACGTGGGCAGCGGCATCAGCGCGCCGCCGATCACCTACGAGGTCGATGGCCGGCAGTACGTCTCGCTGCTGGTCGGCTTTGGCGGTGCGGGCGTCTCGGTGGCCGGCGGCACCGCACTCGCGCAGTTCGGCTGGAGCTATCGCGCGCAGGAGCGCCAGCTCTACACGTTTGCGCTGGACGGCAAGGCGCCGATGCCGAAGGTAGGCGCACCGCTGGTGCCCAAGCCGGTGGTGCCGGCCGACTTCAAGATCGACAGCGGGCTCGCGAAGAAGGGCGCTGATCTCTACGTGGGCCAGTGCGTGTGGTGTCACGGCTCCGGCGCAGTGTCCGGCGGTTACGGGCCGGACCTGCGTGCATCGCCGGTCCCGTTGTCGTTCGACGCGTTCAAGGCGGTGGTGGTCGGCGGCGCCAAGGTACTGCCCTACGGCATGCCGAAGTTTGCCGACCTGCGCGACGACGAACTCAAAAGCCTCCAGCATTACCTGCGCCAGCAAGCCGAGGCGGGCGCGAAAGCCGCACAAGCCGCGGCCGCGAAGTAGACCGCGACCCACTCCGGAGAAGACCTCATGATGCTCATCCCGCGCCGCTCCTTGCTGACGCTTTGCCTCGCCTTGGCGATGCCCCTGATCGCGCAATCCGCGCCACCGGCTACGGTGGTCGATGCCGCTGCGCTCAGCGACCAGAAGCAGGGCGCCAACTGGCTAGCCTATGGCCGCAATTTCTATGAACAACGCTACAGTCCGCTGACCCAGATCGACACCCAAAGTGTCTCCAAGCTGGGGCTGCAGTGGTCCCTGCCGCTGCCCAGGGATCACTCTCTGCTTGGCACGCCTGTGGTGGTCGATGGCGTGATGTATTTCTCCGGAAGCTGGAGCGTGACCCGCGCGGTGGATGCCAGGACCGGCAAGCTGCTGTGGGAATACGACCCGGAATCGATCAAGCACGCCGGTGATCGCCTGCGGATCATGTGGGATTCCAACCGCGGGCTGGCGTACTGGAAAGGCACCCTCGTCATCTGCACCATCGACGGCCGCCTGATCGGGCTCGATGCCAAGACCGGCAAGCAACGCTGGAGCACACAGACCACCGACCCCAGCAAACCGCTCTACATCTCCGGGCATCCCAAGGTCTTCCGTGGGCTGGTGCTGATCGGCAACGGCGGGACCGAATTCGGCGCGTCACGTGGCTACGTCAGTGCCTACCACATCACCAGCGGCAAGCTGGCCTGGCGCTGGTACGTGGTGCCGGGCAATCCCGCCGACGGCTTCGAAGACCCCTCGCAGGAAATGGCGGCGAAAACCTGGACCGGCGAGTGGTGGAAGTTCGGCGGTGGCGGCAATGTCTGGAACGGGATTACCTACGATCCGGACTACAACCAGATCCTGCTCGGCACCGGCAATGGCAGTCCGTGGAACCGCAAGGTGCGCAGCCCTGAGGGTGGCGACAACCTGTTCCTGTGTTCCATCGTCGCGCTGGATGCCGACACCGGTGAATACAAGTGGCACTACCAGACCGTGCCGGGGGAGACCTGGGATTACAACTCCAGCATGGACATCGTGCTGGCGGACCTGGAGATCGAAGGCAAGACCACCAAGGCGCTGATGCACGCGCCCAAGAACGGCTTCTTCTATGTGCTGGATCGCGCAGACGGCAAACTGCTGTCTGCCGAAATGTTTGCCAAGGTCACCTGGGCCACCGGGATCGACATGAAAACCGGCCGGCCGATCGAGGCCGAGGGTGCACGCTACGAAGACGGCGAGGAGCTGGTGTGGCCAGGCCCTCTGGGCGCGCACAACTGGCACGCGATGTCGTACAGCCCCAAGACCGGTCTGGTCTATATCCCCAAGCAGGAACTGCCGGCACTGTTCAACGACACCGGCGTCAAGATGGTGGACTGGCGATCGCCGTATTTCGGCATGGACACCGCGGTCGACATGGGCCTGGGCGGTGACGTGCCCGCCAACATCGCCAGCTCCAGCCTGATGGCCTGGGATCCTCTCAAGCAGGCCAAGGTGTGGGAGGTGCCGCAACCCGAGTACTGGAACGCCGGCACCATGGCCACCGCCGGGAACCTGGTCTTCCAGGGCGGCATTTCCGGCGAGTTCGCGGCCTACGACGCACGTGATGGCAAAAAACTGTGGAGCGTCAACGTCGGCTCCGGCATCAGCGCGCCGCCGATCACCTACGAAGTCGACGGCAAGCAATACGTTTCGCTGCTGGTGGGCTTCGGCGGCGCCGGGGTGTCGCTGGCCGGTGGTACGGCGTTATCGCGTTACGGCTGGTCGTATCGCGCGCAGGAGCGCCAGTTACTCACCTTCGCCATCGACGGCAGCAAGCCGATGCCGGATGTCGGCGCGCCGGTGGTGCCCAAGCCCATCGTGCCCGCCGACTTCAAGGTCGACATGGAACTCGCCAAGAAGGGCAGCGACATCTACACCAACACCTGCGTGATCTGTCACGGCGCAGGTGCAGTGTCGGGTGGCTACGCGCCCGATCTGCGCGCCTCGGCCATCTTCGCCACACCGGCTGCGCTCAAGGCGGTGATTACTCAGGGCACTCTGGTCCCCAACGGCATGCCGCAGTACAAGGACCTAGGCGACGCCGAACTGGAAGCCTTGCAACACTTTGTGCGGGCCCAGGCCGCCGCCGGAGCCAAGGCGACGGAGGCGGCCAAGGAGAAGGAAAAGACAGCGGCGCAGTAGCGACTCGCCCGGATCCGCGCAGCGGAGAGAGTTCGGGTCTTCCCGTCGGCACCCGGCTTCGCCATCGACGAAGCCGGGCTACGCAACCGTTACCGATCGCGCCCCCGTATCCGATCGGCCAGCACCCGCAGCGGCTCGGCAGCCTCGCCCAAAGGCGCCAGCGCCGCCATCGCATCGGCAAACAATTCCTCCGCCCGCTCCTTGGCGGCGCGCATGCCCATGACGGCCGGATAGGTGGACTTGTGACTGGCCTCATCCTTGCCGGCAGTCTTGCCGAGATCGGCGGAGCTGCCTTCGACGTCGAGGATGTCGTCCTGGATCTGGAAGGCCAGGCCCAGGCATTTGCCGAAGTGATCCAGCGCATCGCGGGTATCGTCGGCGATGGCCGGATCGGCATGGCAGGGCAGCAGCAGGCAGGCGCGAATGAGGGCGCCGGTCTTGCGGATGTGCAGCGCCTCCAGCTCGGCAAGGCTCAGCTCTTGGTGCTCCGAGGCCAGATCGATGGCCTGCCCGCCGACCATGCCTTGCGATCCTGCTGCAAGGGCCAGGGTGGCAACCATCTGCAGCGCGCCGCTGGGCGGCAGCTCGCTTTGCGCGAGTACGCAGAAGGCCAGGGACTGCAGGGCATCGCCGACCAGGATGGCGGTGGCTTCGTCGAACTGCTTGTGAACCGTGGGCTGGCCACGCCGCAGGTCGTCATCGTCCATCGCCGGCAGATCGTCGTGCACCAGCGAATAGGCGTGGATGAGCTCCACCGCGCAGGCGCAGGCGTCGACTCGTTCGGGCGGCAGGCCCAGGGTCTCGGCGGTCGCGTAGGCCAGCAGGGCGCGCAAGCGTTTGCCGCCGGTGTTGGCGTAGCGCATCGCCTGGTGCAGCTGGGCCGGATGATGCTCGGCGGGCGGCAGGTGACGATCCAGCAGGCGCGCGATCCGGTCCCGATACCCCTCCAATCGCGCCGGAAAGCCCGTGGCTCCGGTCATGCGTCGGTGACGTCCGGATCGTTTTCGCTCAAGGTGCGTACCTTGAGCTCGGCGAGGTCGAGCGAGCGGCGACAGGCACGCGACAAGGCCATGCCGCGTTCAAACATCTGCAGCGAATCCTCCAGCCGCAGTTCGCCGCGTTCCATCTGTTGCACGATGTCTTCCAGCTCCTTCATGTCCTGCTCGAAGCGGGCGATGCTGTCTTCGGATTCCTGCGCAGCGGGAGCGGGCGGGACGACAGCGGCGGCGGCGGCAACGGGTTCGGGCGGCCCGGCCGGCTCGTGGAGGTCGTCCATGGGCAGTGTTGGGGTGCGATGTTCGGTGCGCTTGGGCATTGGTAATGGCGGGGTTATCGGCGCCGTCAGTTTAGCGGGCCGCGGTCGGCCTGACCCGGCAAGGCGTTCAGCTAATCTGCCCGCAGCGACCGGCTTGCGGGCGGGCCGGGCCATCCGATACGGTGCGCGCCGCTCACAGAACCCCTTCGTCGCCCTGCGACTCTCCGAACCAGCCCATGGCCGCATCCAGCGACGCAAACCAGAAAAACTACGGCGCAGAAGCCATCGAGGTGCTGCAGGGTCTGGACCCGGTGCGCAAGCGCCCCGGCATGTATACCGACACCGAGCGGCCCAACCACCTGGCGCAGGAAGTGATCGACAACGCGGTCGACGAGGCCCTGGCGGGTCATGCCTCGCGAGTGGACGTGATCGTTTTCGAGGACGGATCCCTGCAGGTGTCCGACGACGGCCGCGGCATGCCGGTGGACATCCACCCCGAGCACAAGGTCAGCGGCGTGGAGCTGATCCTCACCAAGCTGCATTCCGGCGCCAAGTTCTCCAACAAGCAGTATCAGTTCTCCGGCGGCCTGCACGGCGTCGGCGTGAGCGTGGTCAATGCGCTGTCTTCGAAGCTGGAGGTGCGCGTGAGCCGCGGCGGCGCCGAACACCTGATGGAATTCCGCGACGGCTATGTGCACGCGCCGTTGCAGCAGGTGGGGACGGTGCCCAAGTCGCGCAGCGGCACCACCGTGCGCTTCTGGCCGGATCCGAAATACTTCAACAGCGCCAAGTTTTCGCTGCCGCGGCTCAAGCAGATCCTGCGCGCCAAGGCGGTGCTGTGCCCGAATCTGCGGGTGAGCCTGGATGATCGCATCGGCAACGAGCAGATCGTCTGGCAATACGAGAACGGCCTCACCGACTATCTCAAGGATGCTCTGGCCGACCGTGAAACCCTGCCGCCCGAGCCCTTCGTCGGGCATTTCAAGGGCCAGCGCGAAGAAGCCGACTGGGCGCTGCTGTGGATCAACAGCGACGGTCCGGGCGAGCCTATCGCCGAGGCCTACGTCAATCTCATCCCGACCACTCAGGGCGGCACCCACGTCAACGGCCTGCGCACCGGCCTGACCGAGGCCATCCGCGAATTCTGCGAGTTCAGGAATCTGTTGCCGCGCGGCATGAAGCTGGCGCCCGAAGACGTCTGGAGCGGCTGTGCCTACGTGCTCAGCGTGAAGATGCAGGACCCGCAGTTCGCCGGCCAGACCAAGGAACGCCTGTCCTCGCGCGAGACCGCGGCCTTCGTCGGCGGCGTGGTGCACGACTCCTTCGGCCTGTGGCTCAACCAGCACCCGGACGCGGGCGAGCTGATTGCACAGTTGGTGATCGCCAACGCACAGGCGCGCATGAAGCTGGCCAAGCAGGTGGTGCGCAAGAAGATCGCCAGCGGCCCGGCCTTGCCCGGCAAGCTGGCCGATTGCGTGTCCACCGATCTGGCGCTGACCGAGCTGTTCCTGGTGGAAGGCGATTCGGCCGGTGGCAGCGCCAAGCAGGCGCGCGACCGCGACACCCAGGCCATCATGCCGCTGCGCGGAAAAATCCTGAACACCTGGGAGGTCGATGCCAACGAGGCGCTGGGCTCGCAGGAAATTCACGACATCAGCGTGGCCATCGGGGTCGATCCGGGCTCGGCGGATCTGTCCGGCCTGCGCTACGGAAAAATCTGCGTGCTGGCCGACGCCGATTCCGACGGCCTGCACATCGCCACCCTGCTGTGTGCGCTGTTCCTGCGTCACTACCGGCCGCTGGTGGAAGCCGGACACATCTATATCGCGATGCCGCCGCTGTTCCGCATCGATGCCGGCAAGAACGTCTACTACGCGCTGGACGAGGCCGAACGACAGGGCGTGATGGATCGCCTGGCCGCCGAAGGCAATCGGGCGAAGATCCAGGTCACCCGCTTCAAGGGTCTCGGCGAAATGAATCCGCTGCAGTTGCGCGAAACCACCATGGCCGCGGACACCCGCCGGCTGGTGCAACTGGCGCTCGATGACAGCCCGGCGGAGGTGGTGATGGACATGCTGCTGGCCAAGAAGCGCGCGGGTGATCGCAAGGACTGGCTGGAGCGCGAGGGCAACCGCGCCGAAGTCTGACGGTTGTCGGCCGGCCGCTATTGTCATACGCTGTATGACATACGTTCGCCGGAGCCCGCCATGCCCGACACCGCCATCCGTATCAACGCCCGGCTGTCCGGCGAGGACGCGCGTCGCTTCAAAGAGCTCGAAGCGCTGGAAGGCTCGGCCACCAACGTCATTCGCGAGGCGGTGCGCGAGTACCACAGCAAGCGCGTCAAGCCGCGCCGCAATGCCTACGAGATCATGATCGCCAGCGGCTTCATCGGTTCGGTCACGGATGGAAATCCCGACTCGTCGAGCAAGCCAAGTGTGCGGGCCGCGATGGACGAGGCCCTGCGGCGCAAGTTCCCGCACGCCTACGAGCACGAGCCGGTGCCATTGCCCAAGGCAGAGTCGGCGCGCGCACGCAAGCCGCGTAGCGCGTGATCCTGGTAGACGCGGGAGTCTGGGTCGCGCTGGGCGTTGCAGGCGACCGCCACCATGCCGTCGCCAGGCGCGCGCTTCAGGATCACGCCAACGAGCGCCTGGTCACGAGCTGGCCGGTGATAACCGAGGCCTGTCATCTGCTGGGCAGCCGCCACGGCATCGACAAGGTGCTGGAATTTCTCGCGCTCGTCGCGCAGAACGGGTGCGATGTCTTCGAGCTTCGATTCGAGCATTGCGCGCGTATCGCAGCACTGATGCGCAAATACCGCGACCTGCCGATGGACTTGGCGGATGCGTCGCTAGTTGTCGCTGCCGAGGCGCTCGGATGCGGCACCATCCTGTCCACCGATGCGCGGGATTTCGGCGTGTTTCGCTGGGGTGATCGCAAGTCGTTCAAGAACCTGCTGCCGGCGCCCTGACGGTTGGCTTGTTGCGGCGCGTCGACTGCCCTGGACCACGTCGGTGGCGTGGTGGCGGAGGCGGTGCCCGCGGTACGTCAACCGCCCGCAAATTCCACCGGCTGATCGATGACGATGATGTCGTAGCCCGCGCATTCCGAAGCCGGCACTGGTGCAAAGCGGCCGATGCGCCGCATCACGTCGCGTGCTTCGAAATCCAGGTTGCGGTGGCCCGAGCTTCGCAGCACGGTCGCTTCCAGCACGCCCCCGTCGCGCGCCACGCTCACCCGCACATAGGCGGTGCCACGCTCGCGGCCCAGCCGCGACGGCAGCGGTATTCGCAGTTGGGTGCTGATGCGCCGGCTCATCTGCACCAGCCAGTTGTAGGGCAGGCAGTCGGCGCGAGCGCTACCCTCGCGGCGCGGTGCCGGATTGGCGGCGGCGCTCGCGGCGGCCACCGGCGGTGCCGGTGTGGCAACCGGTTTGGGGGTCACCGCGGGCGCCAGCACCAGCGTCGGCACGGATATCGGTGGCCTGGGCAGGGTCGCCGCGGCGGGCGGTGCGAATGGCAGCGCGGCGGGCGGCACGGGACGTGGCGCTGGCGCCAGCAGATTCACCTGCAAGGGTTGCAGGCTGGCGGGCAGGGCCAGCGGTGCGGTGCCTGGCCACAGCATCCAGACCAGCAGGCCGACGTGGAGCAGGACGGTGAAAGCAAGTCCCAGCGTACGCACAGACCACGCAGCCGGCAGATTTGGAGTTGAGAGGGGGCGGGCCATGACACTGCAGACGCAGCATGCGTGCCGTTCTGCGGTTTTGTCGTATCCGGGCCGCGACCGGCGGCACGGGCTCAATCGAATTCGATCACGCGAAGCGGATCGAAATTCGGATTTTCCAACTGTCCGCCGGGTGCATAGCCGCGTGGATTGGTAACGATACGGGTGCGGCCGACCTCATAGTCGAAGCTGTTGTGAACATGACCATGCAGCCACAGGCGCGGCTGCCAGCGACGGATACGGTCCTCCAGCTCGGAGATGAAGCAAAGGTTCAGCGGTGAGTTCTCGAAGCTTGCCGCGATGCTGCCGCGGGCAGGCGCGTGATGGGTGATCACCACGGTCGGCAGGTCGGGCGCCTCGGCGAAGCGTGCCTCCAGCCAGTTCACCGAGGTATCGAACAGATAGCGTGACAGCGCCGGCGTGAAGCGCTCTGCAAATCCTGGGCTGACGCCGATGCGGGAAAAATCGCGCACCAGCTCGACCGCCTGTTGCAGTCCCTGGTCGCGCAGCTCGCCGGCGGGGTACAGCCGGAAGTCCGACCACAGCGTGCAGCCCAGGAAACGGACGCCGCGGTAGTGCCATTGGTCGTTCTCCAGCACCCGTACCTGGCTGCCGCGTGCCTGCTCGCGCAATTGCGCCTGGGTGCTGAGCAGATCGCTGCCGTAGAACTCGTGGTTGCCGGCGACGTACAGCGTCGGTTGGGTGAACTGCCGCGCCCAGGCCATCGCCGCGGCGGGGCGGTGCAGGTCGCCAGCCAGCACCACCACATCGGCGTCGGTGCGTGGCATCACCATCGGGTGCACCGACAGGTGCAGATCGGACAGCAAGTGGATCTTCATGGGCGGACAGCATGCACGGATGAGCGGATTCGGGTAAGTCGTAGGTCTGGTCAGACGATAATCACCGCATGGACGATCTTCATCAGGCGCTCAAACGCGGGTTCGGTTTCGAGACCTTTCGGCCCGGACAGGAGGCGGTGGTGCGCGATGCGCTGGCCGGTCGCGACCTGCTGGCGATCATGCCCACCGGCGGCGGCAAGTCTCTGTGTTTCCAGTTGCCCGCGCTGCTGCGGCCGGGCGTGACGATCGTGGTGTCGCCGCTGATCGCACTGATGCAGGACCAGGTGCGCCTGCTGCGCGAGATGGGGATCGCCGCCGCATTCCTCAATTCCAGCCAGAGTGCCGCGGAGTCCGCACAGGTGCTGGCTGCGGTGAGTGCCGGCAATATCAAGCTGCTGTATCTGGCACCGGAGCGGCTGATGGTGCCGGAGTTCGCCAGCGGCACGCTGGCGGCGCTGGCGCAGTCGCCGGGGCTGTCGGCGTTCACCATCGACGAGGCGCATTGCGTGTCGGAGTGGGGTCACGACTTTCGACCGGAATATCGCCAGCTCGGTGGCCTGCGCCAGCGTTATCCCGAGGTGCCGGTCTTTGCCTTCACCGCCACCGCCACCGAGCGCGTGCGTGCCGACATCCTGGCGCAGTTGCGTCTGCACCGGCCGGCGGTGCACGTCGCCAGCTTCAACCGGCCCAACCTGTATTACGCGGTGCGGCCCAAGGCGCGACTGGCCTATGCCGAACTGCTGGTGCAGGCGCGCAAGGGTGGTGCGGGCATCGTCTACTGCCTGTCGCGCAAGCGCGTCGATGAGCTGGCCACCCAGCTCTGTGACGACGGCGTGCAGGCCTTGCCCTATCACGCCGGGCTGGACGCCCGCACGCGGCGCGACAACCAGGAGCGCTTCATCCGCGACGACGTGCAGGTGATGTGCGCCACCGTGGCCTTCGGCATGGGCATCAACAAGCCCGACGTGCGCTGGGTGATCCACTACGACCTGCCAAGAACCATCGAGGGCTACTACCAGGAAGCCGGTCGTGCGGGTCGCGACGGCGAGCCGGCGCAGTGCACCCTGTTCTTCGGCGTGGGCGACATCCGCACCGCCGAGTTCCTGATCGGGCAGAAGCTCGATCCGCAGACCGGCGAGGCGCTGGACAGCGAGCAGCGCATTGCACGCCAGCAGCTACGCCAGGTGGTGGACTACGCCGAATCCACCGCATGCCGGCGCAGCGTGCAGTTGCGCTACTTCGGCGAGGAATTCGCCGGGCCCTGTGGCAACTGCGACAACTGTTGCGCGCCGCGCGACACCGAGGACCGGACCCTGGAAGCACAGCAACTGATGTCCTGCATCGCGCGTCTGGCGCAGCGCAGCCAGCGCTTTGGCGCCGGCACCGTCATCGAGATCCTGCGCGGCGTGGAAAACCAGAAGCTGATCGATCGCGGCCATCAGAGTCTGAGCACCTACGGCATCGGCAAGCACCGCAGTCAGGACCAGTGGCGGCACCTGGTGCGCGCGCTGCTGCACCAGGGTCTGATCGCCGAGTCCACCGATGGCTATCCGGTGCTGCGCCTGGTGGAGGCCAGCCGCCCGGTGCTGCGCGGTGAGCAACGCGTCCAGGTGGTTCCGCCGCCGGTTCGTGAACGCGCGCGCGGCAAGCGCAAGTCCGCGTCCGATGCGGCGGCGCCGTTGCCGCACAACGAGGCGCTGTTCCAGCACCTGCGCAGCCTGCGCAAGCAACTGGCGGATGCGCAGAACGTGCCGCCCTACGTGGTGTTCACCGACGCCAGCCTGCGCGACATGGCTGAGCGCCAGCCGCGTGACGCGGACGCATTTGCCGAGATCTCTGGCGTCGGCAGTCGCAAGCTGGAGCAGTACGGGCCGGCCTTCCTGGCCAGCATCCGGGATTTTCTGGAACGCGCGGGCAGGCAGGACGAAGCTGCGACTTGATGCGCGGGTGGACGCAGGGTTAGGGTCTGCAAAACCGTAGGACAATCCGACCGCAGGCGTCCGGCTTCGCATCTGCGGCGACACACCACGCGCTGGAGGAGAAATGGAAAAGCAAGTGCCCACCGTAGGCGAGCTGCTCAAGAATGCACCCAAGAACTGGGGCCGATGGGGCAACGATGACGAGGTCGGCGGCCTCAACTTCCTGACCAGCGCCGAGGTGCTGCGTGGCGTCGCCGCGGTCAAGCAGGGCAAGACCTTCACCCTGCAGGTGCAGATGGGCAACCCCAAGGGCGATCCGGTGTGGCCGGGGCGCGATCCTTCGAAGCGCATGAACGTGCTCGATGAGGGCCATTTCCTCTGCGGCAAGGGTCCGGCTTTTCCCGGCGGCCTGCACTACGCCGACGATGTGATGTTCATGTACCTGCAGGGCTCCACCCAGTACGACGCGCTGGGCCACGTGTGGTGCGACGGCAAGCTCTACAACGGCTACGACGCCAACACCACCATCGGCGGCATGGAGAAGGTCAGCGTGCTGCCACTGGCGGAGCGCGGCATCGTCGGCCGCGGCGTGCTGATCGACATGGCGCGGCATCGCGGCAAGCGCTCGCTGGACCCCGGCGAGACATTCACCCACGAAGACCTGCTGGCGGCCGCAAAAAAACAGGGCGTGACCATCGAAAAGCGCGATGTGCTGGTGGTGCGCACCGGCTGGATCAGCGCGTTCTACGAGAAAGATCGCGCCGAGTTCTACAAGGATTTCGTCGAGCCCGGCCTGACCTACACGCCGGAGCTGGTGGAGTGGTTTCACCAGATGGAAATTCCCAATCTGGTCACTGACACCATCGCCAACGAGGTCACCATCGATCCGGTCTCCGGCTGCGCACTGCCGCTGCACATCGCGCTCATGAGCAATCTGGGAGTGACCTTCACCGAGATCGCCCAGCTCGATCCGCTGTCCGACGATTGCGAGCAGGACGGCCAGTGGTCGTTCCTGTACGTCGCCGCTCCGCTCAAGGTGGTCAACGGGTCCGGTGCGCCGGTGAACCCGGTCGTGATCAAGTGAAATCCAGTGCGTTCATCATGGCGCTGCTGGTTGCTTGCTTGTGTTCGCCAGTGGCTTCGGCCCTGGACGAACAGGACACCGGCACCTTCCTGGCCGTTGACGAGCAGGCCGAGCCCCTGGGCAAGGTGTTTCGCGTCTCCATCGAGGATGGCCGGTGGAAGTTCGAGGATCGCCAGCCGGATGGGGCCTGGCTGGACGTGAGCTGTCATGGCGGCTGCGATCACTTGCCGGCGCGACCCGAGGATCTGGTGAGCTGGTTCGGTGCGCCGCCACCGGACACCATCCGGCCGGAGTGCATCCGCAACACCGAGTTCGCGTTCTGCCGCTTCCACACGGCGCAAGCAGAACACGATGGTTATGTGCTGGTGGTGCGGATCAATTCCGAATGGCTGCCCATCACGCTGGTGCGCTTGCCGGAAGGCGCTGAGCCCAAACCCGAACCTCTGGAAGCAACCTGATCGGGCCCAGGTCCCGCCCCGGCGCGGGCGAATCGCCAAGCAGGAACGTCCACGCGGATCATCTCCAACATGAAAACGCCCGCAGAACCTCGCGACGCAAGACCCTGGACCGACCTGTATGCCGCCGGGCATGCGCCTGATCTGAATGTGCAGCATGCGCACGCGCTGGCGCTGTTCCGGTCAGCAGTGCGGCGCGCTGCTGATCGTCCGGCGATTCAGTATTTTGATGGCGTGCTCAGCTACGCGGAAGTTGATGCGCTGAGCGATGCGCTGGCGGTCGCGCTGCTCGAGCGCGGTCTGCAGCGCGGCGACCGCGTGGCGGTGTACCTGCAGAACGTTCCGGCCTTCGTGATCGGCCTGGTGGCGGCGTGGAAGGCCGGCGGCATCGCGGTATCGATCAATCCGATGAACCGCGAGCGCGAGCTGGGCCTGCTGCTGGCGGACTCGCAACCGAGTGCGATCATTGCGCACGAAACGGCGTATGCCGACGTGCTGAGCAAGGTGCTCACCGATCATCCGGTGCACACCGTCATCACCACTTGCGAGCTGGAATTCCAGACGCGTGGTGATCCGCGTCTGTTTGTCTCCAGCGAGCGCCGGCAACCGGTGACTACGCTGGACCTGATGGACCTGTTCGACGCGCATCGCGGCGCGCGGCCGCCGCCGGTGGATTTCGCGCCCGACGACATCGCCATGCTGGTCTATACCTCCGGCACCACCGGGCTCCCGAAGGGTGCGATGAACACCCATGCCAACGTCGCCTTCACCGCGCAGGTGTATCGCGACTGGGTGCAACTGGAGGACGGCGGCGGCGTGCTCGGCATCGCGCCCTTGTTCCACATCACCGGCCTGATCGGCCACATCGCCTTGTCGTTCCTGCTGGCGGCGCCGCTGGTGCTGGCGTACCGCTTCGAGCCGGGCGTGGTGCTGGATGCGATCCGCGATCACCAGCCGCAGTTCACCATCGGCGCCATCACCGCGCTGATTGCCCTGATGAACCATCCCGACGCCAGGGCCGACAGCCTGGCGTCCTTGCGTGCGATCTACTCCGGCGGGGCCCCGATCGCCCCCGCCGTGGTCGAGCAGTTCGAGAAAAAATTCGGTCTGTACATCCGCAACGCCTATGGCCTGACCGAGACCACCTCGCCCAGCACGGTGACGCCGGTGGACAAGCGCGGGCCGGTGGACCCGGATTTCGGCGCGCTGTCGGTGGGTGTGCCCGCGTTCAATACCCGGATTCGCATCGTGGACGTCGACAGCGGCGCACCCGCCGCGCCGGGACAGTCGGGTGAGATCGCCATCTGCGGGCCGCAAGTGGTGACGGGCTACTGGAACAAGCCGAAGGAATCCGCCGAAGCCATCCGCGACGGCTGGCTGCACACCGGCGACATCGGCGTGATGGACGCGCAGGGCTGGATCTTTCTGGTTGATCGCAAGAAGGACATGATCAACGCCGCCGGCTACAAAGTGTGGCCGCGCGAGGTCGAGGATGTGCTCTACACCCATCCGGCGGTGCGCGAAGCGGCGGTGGTGGGTATCCCCGATGAGTATCGCGGCGAGTCGGTCAAGGCCGTGCTCAGCCTCAAGCCCGGTATGGACGTGAGCGCCGACGAGATCGTGGCGTTCTGCAAGCAGCGCATGGCGGCATACAAGTACCCGCGTGTGGTGACCTTCCTGCCCGAACTGCCCAAGACCGTAACCGGCAAGATCCTGCGGCGGGAGTTGCGCTAGCCGCCACCATCGTCAACGGCAGGATCGGCGTCATGCGGGCATCGCCGCATCAACGCCCGCGCAGAAACTGTTCGCGCGCCTTTATCGCGGTGTCCGGGTGATCGCTAAAAACGCCGTCCACCCCCAGCGCAAAGAACTGCAGGTATTCGGCGATGGCGTCGCCATGCTGCTGAGGCGCCAGTCCGACGTTTCCCAACCGCAGTTCCCGCGGCAGGAACAGGTTCTCGTTACGGAACGTATAAGGGTGCACCGCCAGGCCAGCGGCATGGGCATCGGCCAATAGACGGGTCGGTGGCAGAGAACGGCCGACCGCGTCGCGCGGAATGATCGAGGTCTTGGGCGGACCGATGCCGTAGGCGTAGCGTGCGATCTGCGCCAGGCCCTTCGGCGTCGCCAGGTCCGCGTATGTGCGTGGATCATCCGCAAGCACGAGATCAGGAGGCCGTTGCTGCGGCGCCCCGAACAACTGCACCAGGCGCACCGGGGTCTGCGCTTTGAGCGCGCGCAGGTTGGTGGTCTCGAAGGACTGGATCAGCACCGGCGCGTCGGCACGATCAAGCCCGTATTCGCGCAGCAGCTCGAGCAGCGGCGGCTCCAGCGGCAGGCCGATGCCACGAAAGTGGCTGGGGTGCTTGGTCTCCGGATAGATGCCGATGACGCGACCCAGCTCGCGCGACTTGCGTTGAGCCAGTTCGATGACCTCCGCCAGGGTGGGGATGCGCGCGCCGTTCTCGTGTGCGCGATTGTCGGGCCGCAGTTCGGGGATGCGTTCGCGTGCCTGCAGCGTCTTGAGCTCGGCCAGCGAAAAGTCTTCCGCGAACCAGCCGCGGACCGCGTGACCGTCGATGGTCTGCGTGCGCCTGCGGTCGGCGAACTCGGGCCTTTGCGCCACGTCCGTGGTGTCGGACAGCTCGTTTTCGTGGCACGCCAGCAGATGACCATCACGGCTGATGACCAGATCCGGTTCGATGAAATCGGCGCCTTGCTCGATGGCCAGCGTGTAGGCCGCCAGGGTGTGCTCCGGGCGATAGCCGCTGGCGCCGCGATGGCCGATCACGATGGGGGGCTTGACCTCCGGCGCCGGATCGGCAGCGGCGGCCTGCAGGGGAGCGGGTGCCATCAGCAGGACGCCCAGGCAAAGGTGCAGCGCGCGGACGTGAAGCGTCATGGTGATCTCCGGCGAGGCATGGTCGTGAGATAGGCAGTGTGCGGGTCTTGCGCGTAGGGCACGTGAATGCGGACGCCGCCGTCACACGGCGTTCATTGAATTTCATCAGAACGACGCCGCCCATTCTCGTATCCGCCACGCGGGCTTCAAGGCCGGGACATCTGCGCCGCGCATGATCGGCGCATCGTTCAAAGGGAGTGCCGATATGTTCCGCAAGACCCGCCTGGCCGCTGCAGCCGCGTTGTTCGCCGTTTCTGTCCCGACTGCATTGGCGGCACCGCTGGGTGTAGTGATTTCGGAATTCCGCGTCGAAGGCGTCAACGGCAACGATGAGTTCGTTGAACTGCTGAACACCGGCTCTGCAGCCGTCGATATCGGCGGCTGGAGCCTGCAGGGCTGTGCGGCCGGTAGCGGCGCCGCCAGCAACCGCACCACGATTCCGACGGGCACCTTGCTGTCCGCAGGCATGCGTTATCTGTTTGCCAACAGCAACGGGCCGGATGCGGCGCTGATCGGCATGGCTGATCGCACCTATGGCACCGGCTTTGCCAACTCCGGCAATTCGGGCATCCGCATCCTGGGCACAGGCTCGATGGTGCAGGACGGCCTGGGCATCGGCGCCGGTGTGTGCGTTGAAGGAACGGCACTCAACGCCCTGGGTGGCACCAGCGGGACGCAGTCCTACCGCCGCCTCGCGGCTGGTGGCCAGGAAGAGTCGCAGGACACCGACAACAATGTCGCCGACTTCGAAGGCCCGGTTGCCGCCAGTCCGGGCACGGCGCCGCAACCGGTCGCCGAACTGCCGTTCGCGCGCATCGCCGAAATCCAGGGCATGCAGCATCGCTCGCCGCTGGAAGGACAGAGCGTGCGCACGCGCGGCGTGGTCACCTCCGTGTTCCAGTTGTCCGCCAGCAACAAGGGCTTCTACATCCAGGACCCTGACGGCGACGGCATCGATGCCACTTCCGAGGGCATCCAGATCTTCGTCGGTGGCGCTGCCATGCCGGCGGTTTCGGTGGGCGACGAGGTTTCCGTGCGGGGCCTGGTCACCGAGTTCCGTCCCGGCGGCAACAGCACCCAGAACCTCACCATCACCGAGCTGACCGGGCCGATGGTGATGCTGGAATCCGACACGATCTTCATCAACCCGCTGACGCCGACCGTGATCGGCCAGGCCGGACGGGTGCCGCCCAATACAGTGGTGGATGACGACACCGTCGGTGGCGACGTGGAAGATGCCGGCAACACCATCTTCGACCCCGCCAACGACGGCGTCGATTTCTATGAGTCGCTGGAAGGCATGTGGGTGCAGATCGACGACGGTCTGGTCACCGGTCCGACCAATGCCTTCGGCGAGGTATTCGTGCTGCCGGATGGTGGCGCGGGTGCCAGCGGCCTGAACCTGCGCGGCGGAATCACGCTGACCCACGACGCCAATGGCGTGGTGGACTACAACCCCGAGCGCATCCAGATCGACGACGAGTACTTCCGGGCAGCGCACGGCGACATGCCGGCGGCCAAGGTCGGCGATACCGCGTCCGTCATCCAGGGCGTGGTGACCTATAACTTCGGCAATTTCGAAGTGCTGCCTTCGGTCATCCCCAGCTTCACCGACGGTGGCCTGCAGCGCGAAGTTTCGGAAGTGAGCGTGGGTGAGGACCGCCTCACCATCGCCAATTACAACGTCGAGAACCTCGACATCAACGACGACGACATCTGCAACGGCTCGCCCGACGACAACGACGTGGCCGACGGTCGCTTCACCTCGGTGGCGCAGCAGGTGGTGATAAACCTCGGTTCGCCCGACATCCTGGCCCTGCAGGAAGTGCAGGACGACAGCGGCTGTACCAACGACGGCACCGTTGTGGCCACCCAGACCCTGGCGTTGATGGTCGACGAGATCGTCGCCGCCGGCGGACCTGAATACACCGCGGTGGAGATCGCGCCGGTGGACAACGCCGAGGGCGGCCAGCCCAGCGGCAACATCCGCGTGGCCTATCTCTACAACGCCGCGCGCGTCAGCCTGGTGCCCGGCATGCTCGGCGCAGGCGGCAGCCTGGATGCCACGTCCGCCACTCTGGACGGCGATGGCGAACTGGCGCTGACGTTCTCGCCCGGCCGCGTGGACCCGACCAACGCCGCCTGGGCCGCCACCCGCGTGTCCCTGGCTGCGGTGTTCGAGTTCAACGGTCAGCGCATCGTCACGGTCAACAACCACTGGTCGTCCAAGGGTGGCAGCTCACCCATCCTGGGGCGCACCCAGCCGTTTGTGAACGGGTCGGAGGATGATCGCTCGGCACAGGCGGTGGTAGTGAAAACCTTTGTCGATGACGTGCTGGCCACGCAGGCCGATGCCAGGCTGGCGGTGCTGGGTGACATCAACGAGTTCACCTTCAACCGGCCGATGCGCATCCTCACCGGCGCGACCCTGCCGGGCGCAACACCCGCACAGGACAGCGAGGGCACGCCGGTGCTGTTCGACCTGGGCGATGCGCTGATCGCCGAACAGGAAGAGCGCTACAGCTACGTGTTCGAAGGCAACGCCCAGGCGCTGGATCACATCCTGGTCAGCGCCGCACTGTTGGCGCCCGAAGTGCAGGCCGAGTTCGACGCGGTGCATATCAACGCCGAATTCCCCGACCAGTTGAGCGACCACGATCCCGATATCGCGTCCTTCCTGCTGGTGGACGCACCTGTGGAACTGGTCTGCGTCGCCGGTCCCGGCGATCACCTGATCGACCGCCGCAACGCGCGCCTGCCGCAGATCATCACCGGCCGCGCCAACCAGCGTAACGTGATCTTCGGCAGCCGCTTTGCCGACCTCATCACCGGCGGGCGCAAGGACGATTGCATCGACGGCGGCGCCGGCCCCGACCTGATCCTGGGCCTGAACGGCGATGATGTGCTGATCGGAGGCGAAGGCGTCGACAGCCTGTTCGGCACTGCCGGCGACGATACGCTCGATGGTGGTCCGGGCCGCGACATCGTCAACGGCGGCGCCGGCGACAACACTTGCGTGGCGGGCGAGGGTGACCTGCAGCGGCAGTGCGACTGAGTTGAGTGGCAGAAGCAAAGCGAAAAACGTTCACGCGAAAACGCAAAGAACGCGAAGCACGCAAAGAGAAAAGCCTGAAGACGCAAAAAACTCACAGGGTGAGCCACACGCGATCAGCCGCACCGGGCACCCAGCACTTCTTTGCGCTCTCTGTTTTCCTTTGCGCCTTTGCGTGAAACGCTGATTGCCTTCAACAAGCGCAAGCACGACGAACGCGATTCCCGCTCAGAACGCCCGCAGCAGTTGCACCAGGTCCTGATCCTTGGCGTAGGCGCGAAACAGGGTGCGCGCAAGCACCGCCATGATGCGGTGCACTTCCTCCGGCGGCTTGTCGCGCAGCGGCAGGATCACCGTTTCCATCAGCGCGATCATGGCGCGTGCCATGTCCTCCAGATCGTCGGCCAGGTCGAAGCGCTGCTGCTGCACGCCGCGGCGCAGGACCTCCGTAATCACGGCGGCGGAATCGAGTTCGAACCGGCGCTGCGCCTCGCGCATCGGCGCCGTCTCCGGCGTATGTGGAATCAGCCAGTAGCCGCCCACGCCGTGTTCGATCTCGGGGTCGCGCACCAGTTGCTCCAGCCCGCGAAACAACTGGAGCACACCGGCCACCGGGTCCGGCGTTGCCGCCATCGGCTCGAAGATGTAGCGCCAGAACAGCCGGTGCAGCCTTTTCAGGCAGTCCAGGTAGAGCTCGGCCTTGCCGTCGAAATGCCAGTACAGCGCGCCCTTGCTCAGGCCCGTGGCCTTGGCAATATCGCCGATCGATACACCCTCGTAGCCATGCCGTGCGAACAGCAGAAAGGCGTGGTCGCGCAGGGCCTGCAGGGTGTCGAACTGCTCGTGGGCGGGTTTGCGCGGCATCGGGGCGGGGGCGGTGCTGGAATGGCATTATGAAAGGCAATGAACGCCAGTGCTCAAAGGGGGGCGCACCCCCCATGACGGACACGGAAGCCTTCGACCAGGCGGCCGATTGGCTGTGCCGGGCGCGGCGCGTGCTGGCGATTACCGGTGCCGGCATCTCCGCGGACTCGGGGCTGCCCACCTATCGCGGTATTGGTGGCCTGTACGAAAGCGAGGTGACCGAAGATCAGGTGCCCATCGAAGCCGCCCTGTCCGGCCAGATGTTGCGCCAGCGCCCGGCGCTGACCTGGAAGTACCTGATGCAGATCGAGTCCGCCTGTCGTGGCGCACAGCCCAACGACGGCCACCGCGCGCTGGCACGCATGGATCACTACCTGCGCGGCCTGACCGTGCTCACGCAAAACGTGGACGGCTTTCATCGGGCCGCCGGCCAGGACCGCGTGATCGAAATCCACGGCAACCTGCATCGACTCCGCTGTGCCGAATGTGACCAGACCTGGACCGTGGCTGACTACGTGGGCCTGGCCCTGCCGCCGCGCTGTGACGATTGCCATGGTCCGGTACGCCCGCAAGTGGTGCTGTTCGGCGAGGCCTTGCCGACCGACGCCTTGCGCCAACTGGATGAAGCCCTGAGCGAGGGCGTGGACCTGGTGATGAGCATCGGCACCACCAGCGTATTTCCCTACATCTCCGGGCCCGTGGTCCATGCCGCACGCATGGGTGTACCGACCATCGAGATCAATCCGGCGGTATCGGAGGTGTCGTCCATCGTCGGCCTGCGCCTGCAGGCGCGCGCCGTCGACGTGCTGCCGAGATTGCTGCGACGCCTGGAGGCGCGGGCCTGATGTCGCTGGCGCGCTGGGTCGAACCCTGGGAAGCACTGGGCCTGAACCCGCGCATGGAGCTGCAGGCCGAGTTGCGCCATCGCTATTCCGAACCCCATCGCGCCTACCACACCCTGCATCACCTGGCCGAGTGCCTGCAATTGCTGGAGCAGGTGCGCGGGTTCAACGCATCCAGCGCCGAGCTGGAACTGGCGATCTGGTTCCACGATGCGGTGTACAACCCGCGCCTGAGCGACAACGAACTGCGCAGTGCCGACTGGGCGCGTCGCGAGCTGCGTCGGGCCGGTGCATCGGTGGACCTTCAAGACCGCGTCGGTGCGCTGATCATGGTGACCAGCCACGACGGTGCGCCGCAGACCGACGACGAGCGTCTGCTGTCGGATATCGACCTGGCGATACTGGGCAGCGGCCCGACGCGCTTCGACGAATACGAGCGACAGGTGCGAAGCGAATACCAGCACGTGCCGCTGCGTCTGTACCGCGCCGGCCGCCGCAAGATCCTGCTCGATTTCCAGGCGCGGCCGCACCTCTACTTCACGCCGGACTTTCGCGAAACCCGCGAGGCCACTGCACGGGCCAACCTGCAACGGTCCATCGAGCGTCTGTCGGGTAAGTTCTGGTAGTCGATCCGCTCCCGGCGACGGTTCCAATGTTAGCCAAAGCCCAAACATACACGGCAGCCTCTGGCGGACCGGGTCCGCCAGAGGCTGCCGGTGAAAAAACCCGGATTAGCAGTTTTCGTAGCGTTCTGAAGGGGTACCGGTCTCAGTTGCTTCAATGAGCCTCCTCGCGCGCTTTCCCAGGTCCTCGCAAAAGGCTTGATTTGCGCGCACCCAAAGTGCAAGGAAGGCGCCCCTCACTATGGGCTCAGACACAAAGCCAATCTTGATGCCAATTTGGTTGAATACGAGGTGAGGGTCGCGGTTCGTTGACGCAACTTCTTCGATGGATTTCCGAACAAGCTCCTGTGCCTCCGGAGGACGTTGACATGAAACAGTCAGGATCGCTAGGTCCTGATCCAGCCGATCACGGATCCCATTGAATACGGCTAGCTCTGGCTGCGCTCCCGGGAGTCTGACTATGCCCGCGTTCAGATCTTCATGCTGAGCGGAGTCCCCGTCTAGGACGCATAGGGACTTAAAGGTTACGGAGGGATTCCCCATATGCCCCCGATGGATGCTCACCGCGTTGCCATCTCCCTGGACGGCGTGCACCTCAACCTGATCGTAGTCCGCTCCTAATGTTTCGCGAAAAACGGTATCGACCCATTTTTTTGCGAAATCATCTTCGACAAAGACAGCGAGTTTTTTGTCTACACGGCCCGCTACGGCCCGAAGTGCTTCAACTGAAAGTTTGCCCTGCCGAAGCTTTCCGTCGATACATGCCCATATAGCTTCGTTAGGAAGCGGTGATAGCGCATAGTCACTATGTGTAGTGAAGATGGTTTGAATCGACTTTCGCTCGGCAACGTCAATCAAGTACTCCACCATTCTCTTTGTTGCAACGGGATGAAGACCATTCTCAATCTCTTCGATCAGAATGAGGCTGTTTGTGGGAGCTTGCTCGATCTTCGTGATCATCCGGATTATGGACGATTCGCCCGCACCGAAATGAAACTCTGAGTAATTGTTGTCGCCGGCTCGACCCACCAGAAACGTATCGTCATAGCCGTACTGAGTCACGCGGTAATCTGCAACAGACTTACCGAGAATATGTTCAACCTGCCTTGCGACGCCTGAACTAAGTCGATTAAGGGGCGGTCGGTGTATATAAGTCGAACGCATCAGCGCCTTGAAACGCGTCTTCTCTCCTGCCGGAACAGTGCGTTCAATCCCGAAGAACAGGACGTCTCTGTCGGCAACATCGCCACGGACCCATTTGGCCTGTCGGAAATTGGATGTGCGTTTAACTAGCTGACGAGTATTGAGCTGCTTATCGACTATATCGTACTCAACCCGCCAGCCCGCCATTGACTCGTCTCCAACGGTGCTCTTCGGAAAAAATGTGCCAGGTTTGATCGGCTTATATGCGCAGCCGGACGCCCCTAAAACGGCTGACTTTCCGCTTCCGTTTGGACCAATGAGCGCCGTAACCGGGAAGTCGAACGTGATGTCCTCGCCAGAAAATCCCCTAATTCTGGAAATGCTGGCCCTAAAAAGGTACTTGCCGTAATCGTGCGTGCGGACCTTGTCGAGCAATTGAGTCTTAGTGGACTCTCTGATTTCCCCCCCGCGTCAGAATAGTTGCCGCCTTGATAGGACCATCCCTGGGGGCGTCAATGAAGGTAGAACGTGGCTCGATACGGACAAGGATTCAAGGACCGCGCGGTAGCGCGGCTGTTGCCGCCTGAAAGCGCGGCGGTGGAAGACGTGGCGTTAGCAGTGGGAGTGGGTGCCCAGACCTTGCAGCGTTGGCGAGAGCAGACGCAGTCCGGGCCGGTGAAGGCTCGGACGTGGACCGCGGGATCGCGTCTGGAGGCGGTGATTGCAACAGCACCGATGGCCGAAGCGGATCGGAGTGTGTGGTGCCGGGAACAGGGTGTATTTCCGACGGAGTTGGAGAAGTGGCGGGCCAGCGCAACGGCCGCACTGGCGGAACCCGAAGAAGCCCGTGCCAGTCCGCAGGCGACGCGACAGGACCGCAAGCGCATCAAGGAGCTGGAGCGCGACCTGCTGCGCAAGGACCGGGCGCTGGCGGAGACGGCGGCTCTGCTGGTCCTTTCAAAAAAACTCGCGGCGATCTTCAACAAGGCAGAGGACGAATGATCGACCTCGAAGATCGCCAACGCCTGGCCCACAACATTCAAATCGCCCAGGGTGCCGGTGCCCGGCTGCACGCCGCGTGCGACACCGCGGGCATCGACACCCGCACCCTGCAGCGCTGGAGAGCGTGCGGGGGGCTCGTGGACGGCGATGGAAGGCCCCAGGCCGTCCGACCCACACCGGCGCATGCCCTGAGCCTGGCCGAGCGTGCCGAGCTCTTGCGCGTGGCTAATGAGCCGCGCTTTGAGGCCGTGCCGCCAGCGCGCATCGTGCCGATGCTGGCCGACGAAGGCGTGTACCTAGCCAGCGAGTCCAGCTTCGCGCGTGTGCTGCGAGCACATGGCCAAGCCACTCACCGTGGACGCGCCCGCGAGCCGCACACGGTACGCCCACCGACCACCCACATCGCCACTGCACCGCGCCAGGTGTGGTGCTGGGACATGACCTATCTGCCGGCCACGGTGCTGGGACGCTGGTATCACCTCTACCTGATTCTCGACCTCTACAGCCGCAAGATCGTCGGCTGGGAGGTCCATGACCGCGACCATGCCGATCACGCAGCGCATCTGGTGCGGCGCACCGCCCTGGCAGAGGGCATTGCGGCCCTGGTGAACAAGCCCGTGCTGCACGGCGACAACGGCGCCACGCTCAAGGCCACCACGGTGCTGGCGATGCTGCACTGGCTCGGAGTGAAGCCCTCCTACTCGCGGCCGCGGGTGAGCGACGACAACGCCTACGCGGAATCGCTCTTCCGCACCGCCAAGTACCGGCCCGAGTTTCCGGCCAGAGGATTCGAAGACCTGGCGGCAGCGCGCGCCTGGGCAGCCGGCTTCGTGCGCTGGTACAACATCGATCATCGCCACAGCGGCATCCGCTACGTCAGCCCGGCACAGCGCCACGACGGCAGCGATGGTCCGATCCTGGCGGCGCGCCACGCGCTCTACGCCCAAGCCCGCGAACGAAACCCTGCACGATGGTCAGGCGCAACGCGAAACTGGTCGCCGGTACTCGCCGTCACCCTCAACCCCGAACGCGACTGCGTCATCAACACCCACGTCGCCGAAACCTTTAAGCAACTCGCTGCATGAATGAGGCGGCAACTACCTTGACGCGCGCCGTTTCACTGAAGGACATGTTGGTGTCATTTTTGAGAGCTACGGAGACGGCACTAGCTAGTTTCCTGAGGCTAGCGGGCGATTTTTAAACAAGATACTAAATGCCATCGACTTTAGCCTCCTCGCCACCGAGGCGTCGCCTAGGCACAGACACCGCTGCGAAGAGCTCACCAAGGTGCCGATCAAGCGACCGGTCTTTCGGGGAGGCGTCGATCGGTGGCATCAATGCGTGATTCCGTTGTCGGACTCTCAGATCGCGCGCGCCGCCTTCAATAAATCCTCAATTGCCAGCGCCATGTCGCGATAGCCCTCGGCGTTGGGATGTATGCGATCCGCCTTGCGGCTGTTGTCACCCAGCACCTCGGCGATGATCTTCGATTCCAGCGGCAGGCCGTAGCGGGCTGCCAGTTCGAAGTAGGTGGGTTCGGTGTTCAGACCGACCAGACGTGGCTCGGGCACGCCAAGCAACACCAATGCAATGCCGCGTTCGCGCACCAGATCGATCATCGCCGCCAGGTTGTCCTTCATGCGGCCCCGGTCCTGTTTGCGCAGCATGTCGTTGCCGCCCAGGCACAGGATGACGAGGTCGGGATCGACGTCGTCCAGCACCTCGGGCAAACGCGCCAGGCCTTCGGCCGTGGTTTCGCCGGGCACACCGGCGTTGATCACGGTGCGACCGATCTGTGCGGACAGCACGGCCGGGTAGGCGCTGTCCTGGCCGGCGCTGGTGCCGTAGGTCAGGCTGTCGCCGAAGGCCAGAATCGTGGCATCGGTGTCCAGCGGCGCCAGCGCCGGTACCGGCTCGGTACGGCTGCAGGCGATCAGCAGCACGCATAGCAGTGCGGCGATCATCGTTGCGGCGGCTTGCATGCGGCGCAGGCGGCTGGCCATAGTGAGCCACATCCGGGCGCTCCCGGTACCTGCGCGGTCGCAGCTTTCTGCGCCTGTCCATCTATCCATCATCAAGGTTGGTTTGCTCATGATCTATTCGCTGGAACAGCACACCCCGGTGCTCCAGGGCGACAACTATGTCGCACCCAATGCCACGCTGATCGGTCGCGTCACGCTGGAGCCTGGCGCCAGCGTGTGGTTCAACTGCGTGCTGCGTGGGGATTGCGACGACATCCATGTGGGGCAGGGCAGCAATGTGCAGGACGCCTGCGTGCTGCATACCGATCATGGCTTCAAACTCAGCATCGGCCAGAACTGCACCATCGGCCACATGGTGATGCTGCACGGCTGCGAGATCGGCGACGGAAGTCTGATTGGGATCAAGGCGGTGATACTCAATGGCGCCAAGATCGGCAAGAACAGCATCGTCGGTGCCGGCACGCTGATTCCGGAACGCAAGGTGTTTCCGGACAATGTGCTGATCATGGGCGTACCGGGCAAGGTCGTACGCGAGATCGGGCCGCAGGACTTGGCTGCGATGAAATTCGGCGCGGAGTTCTACCAGCAGAACGGGCGTCGCTTCCGCGAACAACTGGTCGCTCAGGACGCGCCGTCCTTGGGGTAGAGGAAGTGGATCAGCCGGCCACAACCGGGGCCGACTTCCGCCCAGCGCTCGGCATGCAGCTCGAACGCGGCAATCGAGCAGGTGGGCATGTCGTTGAACGGACAATGCGCCAGGGTGCGCGCCAGTTCGGTGAACCCGGGGTTGTGCCCGAACATCATCACATGGCGCGCGCCGCTGTCGAGGCTGCGTAGGGTTTCCAGCAGACCGTCCAGGCTCGCCTCATAAATGCGGGGGCGCACTTCGATATCGTCGGGCGAAACATCCAGGCCTGCGCAGAACAGTCGCGCGGTGGTGATCGCACGCAGGGCCGGGCTGGATACCAAATGGTCGGGCTGGCGCCCGAGCAGCGCGTAGCGTTGGACCATGATGGGCGCATCGCGCTTGCCGCGCGCGTTGAGAGGCCGCTCGAAGTCGCTGAGCTCCGGAGCGTTCCAGGAGGACTTGGCGTGACGGACCAGGGCGAGTCGGAGCATGCGAGCAAGTGTGCCGCGCGAGGCCGCGCATTTGAAGCTCAGGCGCTGGGCGACAGGTAAATGTCGAAGCGTGCCCGCGTGCCTTCGAGCACCGCATCGGGCTTGCGGGCGCTGATCCAGGGCGCCTTGGCCGGGCGCTTGACCGCCACCCGCGGTGCCAGGCGCAGGGCGTGCTCGAACAGTTGCAGGGCGTCGAGGTCGTCGCCGGCCAGCTCGCGCAGCAGCTGCATGTCCTTGTGCGGCAGCGCGCTCTTGCCGTCGTCCGGATACATGGGGTCGAGGTAGACCGCATCGAACGGCCCCTGGCCGCGACCGACGTCGAGCGCATCGGAGCCGATGATCAGCACGCGGTCCGCCGCGGCCGCCCAGGCCGGGTCGGGCGATAGCCGCGCGCGGCGCTGGGCGTCGCGCAACAGCTCCACGGTCAGTGGCTGGCGTTCCACCAGGGTCACCTGCGCGCCCAGGGCGGCGAGGGTATAGGCATCGCGGCCGAGTCCGCCGGTTGCATCCAGCACGCGCGCGTCGGGCTTTCGATGCAGGCCGGCCGCACGCGCCAGCAACTGGCGCCGGCCGGCGCGAACGCGACTACGCAGTTCGGCTGACAGCCAGTCGATGATCAGCGGTTTCCAGTCCGCGCGGTGCAGCGCGCGGATCGCCAGGCCGTCCTGCAGCGACTCCAGGGCAAAGGCGGGGAATTCGGTCATGCCTTCACCGGCCTGCACTCGGGGAACGCACCGATGGACGCGGGTCGGCGGCCACAAAAAACCCCGGGTGTGCGACCCGGGGTTGGATTGGCAGACCGGATGTTCAGCCGACCTTGGACGCGTCGAAGAAGCTGGCCATACGCTGGGCCAGCATCATGTCGCCTTCGATCTGCAGCTTGCCGGTCATGAAGGCCTGCATGCCGTTGAGCTCGCCCTTCATCAGCGCGACGAGATCGTCGTCCTCCATGGTGATGGCGAGGTCGGAGCTGGAGGCGGGGCCTTCGGCGGCGGTGCAGGTGCCGCCCTTGATCACCACGTGCATGGGCGTGGAGCAGTTGAACTGGATGGTGCAGTCGGCGCCGGCCGCTGCAGAGGCGTCGAAAGCCTGGGGAAGATTGCGAATCATGTCGGCAGCGCTCATGAAAAACTCCGTCAAAGATCGGTTGGTGAAAGTCGGTTGGGGAAAGGCGTGGAAAAAGAGCAAGTGGCGGATGCTAGCCCGCGGCCCATCCGGCGACAACCTACAATGGGGCCGTCGCGCGGTGCGGTAAGGCCGCGTTCCCGCTTTTGCTCTGCCGAGTCGTCTACGTGATTCTTCGCTCCGACTATCGCCCATCCGATTATCTGCTGGACCGCATCGATCTGGAGGTGCGCATCGATGCGCTCACCACCGTGGAAGCCACGCTGCAGCTGAGGCGCCGGCCGGGTGTTGAGCCTGCGGCACCATTGCGCCTGGACGGCCGCGAGATGGAATTGCTGGCGCTGGAACTGGACGGTGTCGGGCTGTCGAATCAGGATTACCGAGTCGACGCCGAAGGACTCTCGATCGACGTGGTGCCGGCGCAGTTCGTGTTGCGCGTGGTCACCCGGATCGACCCCGAGCGCAACACCTCGCTGGAGGGTTGGTATCGGTCCGGACCGATGCTGTGCACCCAGTGCGAGGCGCGCGGCTTTTCGCGCATCACCTATGCGCTGGACCGGCCGGACGTGCTGAGCCGCTACCGGGTGCGCCTGGATGCGGACGCCTCGCGCTACCCGGTGCTGCTGGCCAACGGCAATCGCATCGAGTCCGGCGAGTTGCCGGAGAATCGGCACTACGCGGTGTGGGACGATCCGTTCCTGAAGCCCTGTTACCTGTTTGCCATGGTCGCCGGCGACCTCGCGCGGGTCGACGGCCACCACCTGACTGCGAGCGGTCGCAAAGTGGACCTGCATTTCTACGTGGACCGCGGCAACGAGGATCGCGTGGCGCACGCCATGCACTCGCTGCAACTGGCGATGGACTGGGACGAGTGCGTCTACGGGCTGGAGTACGACCTCGACACCTACATGGTCGTGGCCGCGCGTGAGTTCAACATGGGCGCGATGGAGAACAAGGGGCTGAACCTGTTCAACGCCCGCTACGTGCTGGCGTCGCCGCAGACGGCCACCGACGACGATTACGACGGCGTCGAATCGGTCATCGCCCACGAGTACTTCCACAACTGGACCGGCAATCGGGTGACCTGCCGCGACTGGTTCCAGTTGTCGCTCAAGGAAGGGCTCACGGTGTTTCGCGACCAGTGCTTCTCGGCCGACCAGGGGTCGCCGCAGGTCACCCGTATCGAACAGGTGCGCATGCTGCGCGCCATGCAGTTTCCGGAGGACGCCGGGCCCACCGCGCACCCGGTGCGGCCGGACGCCTACAGCGAGGTCAATAATCTTTACACCGCGACCGTCTACGAAAAGGGGGCGGAGATACTGCGCATGCTGGCGGGCCTGCTCGGTTACGAGTGCTTTGTGGCCGGGGTGCGCAAGTATCTGCAGGACCACGATGGCACCGCGGCCACGGTGGAGGACCTTCTGGCCGCCCTCGAGAGCAGCGGCGGGCGCCCGCTCGACGGATTTCACCGCTGGTATGCGCAGTCCGGCACCCCGCGGGTGGACATCACCGACGAATACGACGCCCACACCCGGCGCTATCGTCTGCGCCTGCGCCAGACCACGCCGGCGACGCCGGACCAGCCGCACAAGCAAGCCTTGCCGATCCCGATCCGCTTCGGTCTGCGCGACTGGCAGGGCCAGCGTATTGCCGCGGCCAGCGACAGCGCCCTGCTCGATCGTCCCGACCTGATCCTGCTGCAGGACGAGCAGGCGGAGATCGTGTTCGACAACGTGGCCGCTCCGCCGGTACCGAGCTTTCTGCACGGGTTATCCGCGCCGGTGCGGCTGAATTTTCCGTACCCGCCGGACGCTTTGGCCCTGCAGGTGCTGCACGAGGACGACGGCTTCCTGCGCTGGCAGGCGATGCAGCAACTGATGATGGACACCTTGGGGGAGCTGTCGGTCGGCGGCGCTGGCGAGCACCACCGCATCCTGCTGCAAACCCTGCAACAACTCGCGGCCGAGCCGCCGGAAGACAAGGCACTGCTGGCCGAACTGCTGCGCCTGCCCGATCCGGTGGACCTGGCCAGCCAGTTCGAACCGCTCGATCCCCTGCGTCTGGCGGCGGCACGCAGGAATCTGCAGCAGAGCATCGCGCAGGCGCTCACCGGCCCGATGTCGATCTGGGTGACTTGGGCGCCGGAGGAGCGCACCGCCGACAACCGCGCGCGGCGACGCTTGTCCAGCCTTGCGCTGGGCTATCTGGTCGGTCTGGGTTCGGCGCGCGTGCGCCAACTGGCGCTGGAGCGCGCGACGTCCTCAAGCATGAGTCTGACCATGGGCGCCCTGCGTGCGCTGCGCGACTCCGATTCGCCCGAGCGCGCCCAGGCCATGCAGGCCTTCTACAACCGCTTCCGCCATGACGCCCTGGTGCTGGACAAATGGTTTGCGCTGGAAGCCGGTGCCGATCTGCCGGATCCGCTGACGCGGGTGCAGGCGCTGCTGACCCATCGCGACTACCAGCCCAATCCCAACCGTGTGCGCGCGGTGCTCGGGACCTTTGCGCGCGAGAATCTGGCGGGTTTCCACGCTCTCGACGGCAGCGGATACCGCCTGCTGGCGGCGCAGTTGCTGACCCTGGACCGCGGCAATCCGCAATTGGCGTCGCGCCTGTGCGAAGGTCTGCTGGGCTGGAAGCGCATGGCCGCGCCGTTCGATCGGGCGATGCGCGAGGTGCTGCTGGAACTGGACGCGCACAACGTGTCGCGCGATCTGCGCGACAAGGTCGACAAGGCGCTGGAATCGGCTCGCGTTCGCGCTCCGGCCTGATCGGGTGCGCGCATGAAACACCGTTTCCCGGGCTGGCTGATGCTGCTCGCCGCGCTGACCGCGGTGGGGCCGCTGTCGATCGACATGTACCTGCCGAGCTTTCCGGCCATTGCCGAGGCGCTGCACACGACGCGCGGGTCGGTGGAGCGTTCGCTGCCGATGTTTCTGGCCGGGCTGGCGCTGGGCCAATTGTTCTACGGGCCGCTGAGCGATCGCTTCGGGCGCCGTCCGCCGCTGCTGGTCGGGCTGAGTATCTACATTGCCGGCTGCCTGGGTTGCGCACTGGCGACCAGCATCGACCAACTCAATGGGTTTCGCCTGCTGCAGGCGCTGGGGGCCGGAGTCGGCATGGTGGTGTCGCGCGCGGTGATCCGCGACCGCCTGGATCCGCGCGAATCCGGTCGCGCCATCGCCTCGCTGATCCTGGTGATGGGGCTGGCCCCGATCCTGGCACCGCTGGCCGGCGGCTGGGTGCTGGCGGCGTTCGACTGGCACGGCATCTTCTATTTCCAGGCCGCGTTCGGCTGCGCCTGCCTGCTGTGGGCGGTGTTCACGATGTCCGAGACCCGCCCGCTGGCCGGAGTACTTCCGCTGCGCCTGGGCCGCGTGCTGCGCACCTACGCCAGCTTGCTGGCAGACCGCCGCCTGATGCTGCCGACGCTGTGCAGCGGCCTGGCCATGGGCGGCATGTTCGCTTACATCGCCGGGTCGCCGTTCGTGCTGATCGGGCAGTACGGGGTCAGCGAGCAGGACTACGGCCTGCTGTTCGGTGGCAACGCGCTGGGCCTGATCCTGTCATCGCAGCTCAATGGCTACTGGCTGCGCCATCGGCAACCGGTCGCGGTGATGCGTCACGCGGTATGGGTGCCGGGCCTGGCCGGCTTGGCGCTCCTGCTGATGGGCCTGTTCGGTCATCCGCCGCTGACCCTGCTGATGGCCGGCCTGTTCGCCTATATCGCGGTACTGGGAACGATCATGCCCAACGCCAGCGCTATCGCCATGGCCGAGCAGGGGCATGCGGCGGGAGCGGCGTCGGCGTTGATGGGCTGTACCTCGTATCTGATCGGCATGGCGTCGGGGCTGGGCGTGAGCCTGCTCGACGGTCACAGCGTGCTGCCGATGGTGGCAGCCATGGCGGTTTGCGGCGTGCTGGCCACCGGCTTCGGTGTGTGGTCCTTGCAGCGCCCTCCGGTGGTCGTCACCGCCGAGGTCACTCCCGACCCCCCGCCGGCGTGACCGGCGCGACCGGAGCATGTGAACCTGCAGTGTCATCAAGTTGCGGTCTGTAATATGACGGCAACAATCCGCTCATAACATTATGGTATGGGCATGCAAGACAAGCTGGTTCTGGTCGTGGAAGACGAAGGATCGATCAGGGATATGGTCAAGTTCGCGCTGGAACGTGCGAGCTTCCGGGTATCGAGCGCCGGCAACGCGGCCGACGCGCGCATGAGCCTGGCGGACGAGCGTCCCGATCTGATTCTCATGGACTGGATGATGCCCGGGGTCTCCGGCATCGAACTGGCGCGCGAGCTGAAGAACAACGCCACCACGCGGGATATCCCGCTGATCATGCTCACCGCTCGCGCCGAGGAAGAGGACAAGGTGCGTGGCCTCAACATCGGCTGCGATGATTATGTTTCCAAACCGTTTTCGTTCCCGGAGCTGATCGCGCGCATCAACGCGGTGCTGCGGCGCGCGATGCCGGGCGGGGAAGAAGAGCGCCTGAGTGCGGGCGGGCTGGAAGTGGACCACGCCAGCCAGCGGGTCAGCGCCAACGGCGAGCCGATCCGGCTCGGCCCCACCGAGTACCGACTGCTGCATTTCTTCATCAGCCACCCCGAACGGGTCTACACTCGAGAACAGGTTTTGGATCGCGTGTGGGGGCAGAACATCTATGTCGAGGAACGCACGGTCGACGTACATATCCGGCGCCTGCGCAAGGCGCTGCAGCCGTATGGCTTCGACAACATGATCCAGACCGTGCGCGGCACCGGGTATCGGTTCTCGGAGAAGTTCTGACATGGCGGCTGCGCCGGGCAGCGAATCGGCGCCACGACCGCTCCCGCCCATCGCCGGCAGCGAGTCCGGAGACAGCGCCCCGACCTTCCACAACGTGCGGGTGGCGGTGCGCGGCGAACTGTTCAAACTGGCGGGCTTTGCGCTGGGCGGCGGCCTGACCGGCTGGTTGTTCGGTCACGCGTTGGCCGGTTACGCGGTCGCCCTGAGCCTGTACCTGTTGTGGCAGCTGCGTTATCTGCGTGCGCTGCGTCAGTGGCTGGAAGCGCCCAAGCAGGTCGAGCTGCCGGAGCCGGAAGGCATCTGGGGCGAGATATTCGAGAAGCTGCTGGACCTGCAGAAACGCAACCGCAAGCGCAAGAAGAAGCTCGCCGCCATCGTGTCGGAATTCCAGGCCTCCACGGCGGCGCTGCCGGACGGTGCGGTGGTGATCGGTAACAACGGCGAGATCCAGTGGTTCAACAAGGCCGCACAGGCCTTGCTCGGTCTGCGCGGCCAGCTCGATGTGGGGATCCGCATTCCCAACCTGATCCGCCATCCGGATTTCACCGATTACTTCGGCGACGGCGAGTATCTGGGCGAGGTGGAGGTGCCGTCGCCGGTCAATCTCAATGTGCGCGTGGCGCTGAAGATCATTCCCTACGGCAAGGAGCAGCGCCTGATGATCGTGCGCGACGTCTCCGAGCTGCGGCGGCTGGAAACCGCGCGACGCGACTTCGTGGCCAATGCCTCGCACGAGCTGCGCACGCCGCTCACCGTCCTGCGTGGGTATCTGGATATGATCGAGCCCGAATCGCGCAACGACGGCCCACTCGCCGAGTGGCGCATGCCCATTGCCGAGATGCGTACGCAGTCGGCGCGCATGGAGTCGCTGATCAACGACATGCTCAAGCTGGCACGGCTGGAGTCGGATGCCGACACCAAGCAGGACGTGCTCGACGTGCCGGTGGTGCTCAAGCGCGTGCTGGAAGATGCCCGCAACATGTCGCGCGGTGCGCATCGTCTGGAGGTGGAGGTCGACACCGAGCTGTTCCTCTACGGTCGCGATGCCGAGGTGCACAGCATCTTTGCCAACCTGGCCTTCAACGCGGTGCGCTACACGCCGGAGGGCGGTCGCGTGGCGCTGCGTTGGTATGGCGACGAGGAGGGTGCGCACTTCGTGGTCAACGACAGCGGCATCGGCATCGCTGCCGAGGACATCCCACGACTGACCGAGCGCTTCTATCGCGTCGATGTCGGTCGTTCGCGCGCCAACGGCGGTACCGGCCTGGGCCTGTCCATCGTCAAGCATGCGCTGCACCGCCATGAGGGGCGGCTGGAGATTTCCAGCGAGCTGGGCGTGGGCAGTACGTTCACCTGCCATTTCCCGCCGCACCGCGTACATCGCGCGGAGATTCCTCCGGAACAGCGCGCGCTGGCGGGGTAAGTCTCACACGCCGATGATCGAGCGGATTCAGCGGACGAATGTCGGCGCCGCTGCAGGCCGGCAGCCGTCGACAACGCGGCGCGCGGCGATATTCCCGGGCCAGAACGGCGCGCAGGGCGGTCAAGGTGGATAAGCTTGGCAACTTCCCCCCGTCTGAACTCGTCCATGAGCGCCGTCGCACCGATTCTGCATCACTACCAGACTTCGCCGTACTCGGAGAAGGTACGCAAGATTCTGGCTTTCAAGAAGTTACCCTGGCGATCGGTGGAAATTCCTCCGGTCATGCCCAAGCCGGATCTGATGCCGCTCACCGGCGGCTACCGCAAGACACCGGTGTTGCAACTGGGTTGCGACATCTATTGCGATACCAAGCTGATCTCGCGCGTGATCGATCGTCTGCAGCCGAGCCCGGCGCTGATCCCGGCAGGTTTGGAGGCCGACACCATGATCGCCGAGCGCTGGGTCGATCAGGCGCTGTTCTTCAACGCGGTGGCCTTGTTCGTTCAGCCGGTCGGGCTCGCCGCGTTCGGCGCCAAGGCGCCGGGTCTATTGGACGCCTTCATGAAGGATCGCGCGGCGCTGTTTGCCCAGGGCGGTAACCAGCCCTTGCCCTGTATCGAAACCTCGCGCGCGGAATTGCCCGGCATGCTCGGCGCGCTGGAAGCTCAATTGGGGAACAAGCCCTTTCTGCGCGGCGAGCAACCCTGCCTGATCGACTTCGCGATCTACCACCCAGTCTGGTTCATCCACAGCAACGCCGGCATCGCCGGAGAGCTGCAACCATTCCCGCGAGTGAGGGCCTGGACGGAACGCATCCTGGCGTTGGGATCCGGTGACTGCTCCGACCTGTCGGGGGACGAGGCGATCGGCGTCTGTCGCGGGACGACTTCCGCGCAGCCCCCTTTGGCCGGCGCCGAACTGCAACTGCCGTCGGTAAAGATCGGCGACGGCGTGGAGATTGCGGCCAAGGACTACGCCATCGATGTGGTGACCGGCGAGCTGGTGATCGCCAACGCGGCCGAGATCGCGATTCGTCGGCGCGACGAACGGGCGGGGACCGTCATCGTCCACTTCCCCCCCGAAGGCTTCAGCGTCAAGCCGCGCTGAACCCGGCGCGTCGAGGCCGGCAGCTCAGCTTGCCGGCATCAGCCGATCAAGGAAGTCGTTGCGGTAGATGTTGGCGGGATCCAGGTCGCGCAGGGTCTGCAGCGCAGCGTCCCAGTTGGCGTCGGCAGGACGTCCAGCGCGCAGGAGACCCGGAATGGTCTGTCCGAGCACGGCGCCATCCTCCCAGGCCGCGGTTTGCGTGTACGCCCAACCCTTGGACCATTCGGGACGCAGCGCGGCGTCGCTGCCGACGAAGTGTCCGAGCATCCACTGTTCGATGTCGCGGAAGAAGGCGTACATGTCCGGCGTGGTCGGGATGGTGAGCAGGGACAGCCACACGGCCGTATCCCACTCGGGGTGGTCCGGTCGCGGCACGATGGCCGACAGCATCGCCTCTTGAGCGCTCACCGCACCGATGTCCGGCGCGCGGTCCAGGCCGGTGACGCGATATTCCACCGGCATGTTGACCGGAAAGCGCCCCTGATCGCGATAGGCCTGCAAGCGGCTCAGGTATTCCGCGGTGAAGTCGCTGAGAACCTGCTGTACGTTGCCGCGTGAGGTCAGCACCACATAACTCAGTTCGTGGATGCGCAGGGTGGTCGGCTTGATGAACAGCAGCAGGTCTTTCGAGGGGCCCCATAAATCCAGGCTCAGCGTTGCCACCAGACCGGCCAGGGTGGCCTCGTAGATGGTTTTTCCAAACAGGGGCGCCAGTTGGGGCTGGCCACTGACCAGCGCTTGGGCCAGATCGGTGACCGCGCGCGGCAGGTTGTCGCTGAACGCATAGTTGTAGGGTCGGGTGACCGCACGCGAGCCCGGAGGCTTTTGCGGCGCGACGCTCCACACCTTGAGCCAGGGGCGTTCGGTGAACGGATACCAGATCGACTCGATGCGTCCGGCGCTGTCCAGAAAGCTGGCGATGTCGCGGCCACCGCTCCCCGGCGGCGCAAACAGTTCGCTGGCCGCAATGCCGATATAGCTCTGGCAGCGCAGGTTCTGATTGGGCTCCACCGCCAGGGTGGCCTCGACGATGAAAGCGCGGCCCAGGTGCGCGAGCAGCGCGCCGATCTGCGGATCGTTGCGCTCGAAGCGGCGCAGCGCGTACTGGCCCAGACCGCCGTCCCACACTACCGCGAGCAGCGAAAGCACGCGGTTGCTCATCGAGCCGTAGCTCTGCTGCGCCAGCGGCGCCTCATCGACTGCGGGAATGGCGCAGCCGTGCCCGTTGATGGCCAGCACGCCGCCCAGCGTCACGTCGCCTACGGCGGGCACCGCGGTAAATCCGAAACCGTGCTGCTGCAGGAAGTCGAGCAGGTCCTCCATCAGGATTCCGGCCTCGGCCCTGACCGCAGGCTGCTCGGAATCGGTCACCATCTCGACGCGGTTGAGGAAGGCGGTGGTGTCGGCCACCACCAGCGGCGAGACCGCAGTGGTGTTGAAGCTCACGGTCAGCGGCGACCAGTTGTGGCGCATGCCGCGAGCGCGCAATTGGTGCCCATTGCGTGCCGCCCAGTTGGCCGCCGCCACCACGTCCTCCGGTGTGCGCGGTGCGAAGGTGCGCAGACCGGCAATGTCGAGCTCGCGGGTCCAGTTCCGATAGTCCTCGGCGTACGTCTCGATTCCGCGCGGAAACGGCTCCGCCGATGCGGGCGCGCCCGCAGTGCCGGGTGGCTCGGACGAGGATCCGCAGGCCGTGCCGGCGCCGGCGGCCATGATCGAGATCAGGAAATCCCGTCGGCTCAAACCCGATCCGCACGGGTGTGCGTTCTGCGGACGAACCAATGGACCCCGGTTCACGGACACCCCCAGCATCGACGAGACCGAAAATGGGGTCCGCTGCGCGCCGGGCGTCGAACTCCGCTGGCGCAGCTTATCGAGTCGTGAACGCGCGCGATACGGGGCGTCTCGGGCGGGGCATCTCAGGCGAAAACGACCTCGGTGTAGCGGCCGAACCAGCCGCGCGGCGATACGCTGAGCCGCCGATACCGGCGCCACATCTCGATGATGCGGCGCTCTGCCTGACGGTGGGTGTCGTCGAGCAGGATCACGCAATTCGAAGACAGCCGCGGCCCCATCACCGGCATCAAACCGTAACGGCCGCCCGGCGTGCTGCCGGGCGGGCCGTCACAGACCACCAGATGAAAATGCCCGGCGGCAGGCTCGGCGGGCGGCTCGTACCAGCGATAGCCGGCGTAAGTCACCAGCGGCGCATGACGCAATTTCACGTGGCCCAAGCCCAGAGCGCGGAGTACCCGGGCGAGATGTTCGAACCACTCGCGGTTGTGTTCCAGCACCACGAAATCGATCCCACGCGGGGCGGTCAGCGCCGCGATCAGCAAGGTGGTGGCCCCGGACCCGCACTCCAGGATGGGCCCCTGGCTGGCGGCGACTTTGCGCCCGACATGCCGCAGATACGCAAACCCGGCGGCGTAGCCCAGATTGCCCCACGCCAGTGCCAGCAGCACCACGTCCAGCCAGCCCGGCGATTGACCGGCCGGCAGTCGCTGCAGGCGGCGCACCGCCAGGTTCAGGGCAGCAAGCTTGAGGGAAAAACCGAGGCGGGCAATGCGCTGCGAAAGCATGGATAAGGGCTCTGGATCGGGTGTTCGGCAGGCCCCGGGTCGAATTCAGCGATCACCGTGCGGCCCGAATTCCAGGCTCTATATTCCGGGCACATTTCACTGCGATGACAGCCCGCAGACCTCGGCGCGCCAAGCATCCCTGCCAGAGGGCGCGCAGGTTCCGGATATCGCCTCAAGACGCAGTGGCGGCGGCTTGTGCCGGTGCGTAAGTCGAACCGCTGACGGCGTCGACATCGGCGGTCTCGATGGCGAACGCGCGCTTGAGCGCCAGTTCCGTGATCGACAGCGTCACCTCGATCTCCTTGAGCAGCGCCGCGCGGTACTGCGCGATCACCGACCTGCCGGCCGGCGTCAGCGCCTTGGCTCCGGTCTCGGTCCCTGCAATTCGGGTCTGGCCCAGCACCACCACCGCACGGCGTTTGGACTTCCAGTCCTGGAACAAGGTGTTCCACTGCGCGATGTCCTGCTTTGCCAATTGGTCGCGGTTCCCCATCAGCGGTTGATTCTGCGCCAGCGCGGCGGGGTCTTCGCAAGGCATCGGGCAGGGTTTCATCTGACCCAGTACCGCCCCCAGCCGGCCCGACATCGCCGCGTGCAACCAGCGCGCGCGCTTGCCCAGTGCGGCGTCGGGCGCGGCCTTGCCCGAATATTCCTGCAGGTACTGCGTGTACGCCTGCAGCGCGCCTTGCACCTCCGGAGCCTCTGGCGCGCCCAGGCTTGGTGCAACCGGCTGGACCGGCAGCGGACCGCCGTTGAGTTCGACAATGGCCGCACGCTCGGCGTCCAGCGCTTGGCGAAAGCGGGTGTATTCGGGGGCCACGATCTGCCCGTCTCGAACCCAGCTCAAGGCCGCGGCCACCGTTTGCGGCGGCGCTGGCACACGATCCATCAACTCGGACAGCGAGGCGCTTTGTGCATTGGCCGTCACCAGACCCAGTGCCGCGCTGACGAACGCGGAGTAGCGGAACGCGCCCATGTCATACCCCTGCCTGAGGAAAGTTCAGGCTTTGGGCAGCAAAGGTCGGGCCAGGCCGTCGGTTGCGATTTGAGTTCGGCCTTGTCGGTTGGGAAGGCGCGTCGGGAACGTTTTGTCTGTCGACCCCGCTTCGGGAGGAATGTCCCCACTGCAGGCCGGCCGGCCGGGTCGATATGCTGGCCGCCTTGCCCTGTTTGGGGTCGGTCAACCGGCGCCGTCTTTTCATGTCGCTCAACGTAAACGAAGCTGAATCCGACCACGGCCTTGGCCATGCCACGTCTGCGCCTGCGGCGAGAATGGGTGCGAAGGCTTGCTGCATCTGCCTGGTGGCGCCCGCGCTTGCCGAGCGCCCACCGCTGTGTCGCAGCGCGGCGTGCCGGTACCGCTACGAACGGCTGCATCCCAGTCGGCTATGCGTGCACTGTCTACGTCCGCTGGCGGCGGTCGGATCGGGGGCCGTGAGCCATTGCGACGCGCTCGCGTGTCGACAGGCGGCCGCCCGGCAATTGGTCGCCGAAGTTGGCGTGCGCCGCCGGGAGGAGCTGAACCAATTGCGTGCGAATCTGGGGCGTCGACGCGGGATCGCCACGCCCGATCACTTTCCTGTGGTCGATCTGCCGACGCGCCGGGCGCGCCTGACCCGCTTGCCGCGTCGGCGCCTGGCGCTGTTCCGCGCGCATCTGGAAGCGCTGGCGCCCGTGGCGCTGGCCCTTGCCCGCAGCGGCGGCAGCGAGGTGCAAGCTGCGGGGACAAGTATGGCGTCGTCGCACCGAACCGCCGATGACATCGCTGCAAGCGGCTGCGCGAATTGCCGCGGCTACTGTTGCGCCACTGGCGCACGTACCCATGCCTGGCTACGCGCGGAAACCCTGGCCGGTTTTGCGCACAAGGACCTGACGATGACGGCGCCGGCGCTGGTCGAGCACTACCTGTCCTTTGTCGGCGAACGGATCTCGCGCAACTCGTGTGTTTATCACGGGCCGCGCGGCTGCACGCTGCCGCGCGAGATGCGCGCCGACATCTGCAACGAGTACTTCTGTCCGCCGCTGATCGAGCTGCGGGCGCAGACCACGGCTGACGCCCCGGCGCGCGCGTTCCTGGTCACCCGCGAGGCGGATGGGTCCTCACGCGGGCAGTTCGTCAGCCTCCGCTGAGCCCGACGATGCCGGTGCCAGCGTGGCCAGGCGCTGGCCCATGCGAACCGTGCTGCCCGCCCTCAGTCCGTCCTGCCAGCGCAGGACGCCCGCAGGGGTGAGCAGAATCACCGTAGAGCCCATGTTGAAGCGGCCCATCTCTTCGCCGCGACCGATCGCCATCGGCGGCGAGCTGCGGGTGTGCATGAGGCCGCTGCGTCGATGCGGCGGGCTGATGCGACCGGCCCACACGGTCTGCATGGAACCGACGTTGAGTGCACCCACCATCACCAGCGCCAAGGGGCCGAAATCGGTTTCGAACAGGCACACCACGCGTTCGTTACGGGCGAACAGCCTGGGCATGGCGCGCGCGGTGGCCGGGTTGACGCTGAACAGGCGCCCCGGCACGTACAGCCATTCTTCAAGCTGGCCGGACACCGGCATGTGAATGCGATGGTAGTTGTAAGGCGCCAAGTAAATCGTACAAAAGCTGCCGCCCTCGAACGGTTTGGCCAGCGCCGTCTGGCCGAGCAGTTCGGCGGCGGTGTAGTGATGCGCCTTGGCCTGAAAGATACGCTCGCCGTCGATGGCGCCAAGCTGGCTGACCGTACCGTCCACCGGCGACAGGAAGCTATGCGGATCGGGGTCCAGCGGCCGCGCACCGGGTTTGAGGGCGCGGGTGAAGAAGGCGTTGAAGTGCCGGTAGTCTTCGGGCTGTTCGTGCTCGGCCTCGTCCAGCGAGATGTCGAAGGCCTTCATGAACCAGCGGATGAAGGCATTCTTGAAGCCGGGCGCGCGCACTCGGGTGAGGCCGAACACCAGCCAGGAAATGAAGCGCGTCGGCAGGCACAGTTGCAGCAGGGCAAACAGCCGATCACCGACGCTCGCGCCGGGACCTGTCGAGGCAGGCATTACGAGGCGTCCGGCAGAATCTTGCCGAGATCGGCGAGCAGCGCATCCACCTTCAGCGGCTGGGTGAAATAACCCGCCACCTGGCCCTGCGGGTTGACCAGGATCAGCGCCGAGGAATGATCGATGGTGTAGGTCTCGGCGGTGCTGCCCGGGGCCTTCATGTAGACGAAGCCCATGCTGGCGCCGAGTCGGTCCAGCTCGTCGGTCGGGCCGGTTGCGGCGATGAATTCAGGGTCGAAGTAGCTCACGTAACGCGCCAGCGTTTCCGGGTTGTCGCGTTCGGGGTCCACCGACAGCAGCAGGACCTGCATCGCCTTGTTCTGATCGCGCAGCGCCGCGTTGACGGTCTTGAGCTGGCCCAAGGTGGCCGGACAGATATCCGGGCAATGGGTGAAGCCCACGAACACCACGGTCCAGTGATCGATGAATGCCGCCTTCGTGAATGGCTGTCCGTCCGCGCCGGTGAGGTTGAATTCGGGGATCGGTCGCGGCTGCGGCAACAAGGTGCCGGCGGCCATATCCACGCGGTCGGGAGCGTCGGGTTCGAACACCAGCGAGGCCACCACCAGACCGGCGATGGCGGCGCCGGCTGCGACGAGACCGAGGGTTAAGGCTTTGACGGGACTGGACATGAGCGGATTCGCTGGCTTCGGGTAGGCCCGGCAACAGGCATAATTTCGGGCCGCAAGTATCCCACACGCCCATGCCGTCCTCTGCCGAACTTCCCGCTGAGCTTGCCCGTCTGGTCACCGTGCGCGACTGGATCCGCTGGGGTGCCAGCCAGTTCCAGGCGGCCGGGCTGGTCTATGGCCACGGCACCGACAATGCGATGGACGAGGCTTTTCATCTGGTGCTGCACGCGCTGCATCTGCCCTACGAGCTGCCGGCGCTGTACCTGGAGGCGCACCTGGACGACAACGAGCGCGCCGAGGTGCATGCGCTTTTGCGCCAGCGCATCGACACCCGCCAGCCGGCGGCTTATCTGATCGGCGAGATGCAGTTCTGCGGGGTGGCCTTTCACGTCGATTCGCGCGTGTTGATTCCGCGTTCGCCGATAGCCGAACTGATCGAGCGCGGCTTTGCGCCCTGGCTGGAAGCGCCACCGGCGCAGGTGCTGGACCTGTGCGCGGGTTCCGGCTGCATCGGCATCGCCTGCGCATTGCATTTCGACTGCGAGGTCGATCTGGGCGAGATCGACGCCGGTGCGCTGGAAGTGTGCGAGCGCAACATCCTGCGGCATGGGGTGCAGGATCGGGTGCGTGCGGTGCAAAGCGATCTGTTCGGAGCGCTGCGCGATCGCCGCTACGACCTGATCGTCAGCAACCCACCCTACGTGGCCACCGCCGAATGGCAGGCCCTGGCGCCTGAATACCAGAGCGAACCGCGTCTGGCATTGGACGCCGGGGTGGATGGCATGGACCTGGTGGCGCGCATCCTGCGCGCGGCGCCGGACCATCTGCATCCGCAGGGCGCATTGATCTGCGAGGTCGGCGGCAGCCAGGAGGCCTTCGAAGCGCGCTGGCCGCGACTGCCGGTCATCTGGATCGAGTTCGAGCGCGGTGGCGATGGGGTGTTCTTCATCGGCCGCCAGGCGCTGCTAGCCGCGCGGGACAGTCTGTGAGCGGCACGCATGAGCACGCACAGGCTGAGCGCGACGACGGCCACGGACACGCGCACGGGCCCGCTCACGATCATCACCATGATCATCGCGATCAGGGTGCCGGGCGGCTGAAGCTGGCGCTGCTCATCACCTTCAGCATCATGCTGGTGGAAGCCGTCGGCGGCTGGTGGACCGGGTCGCTGGCGCTGCTGGCCGATGCCGGTCACATGCTTGCGGATGCCGGCAGCCTGTTGCTGGCGGTACTGGCGCTGGCCCAGGCGGCCAAGCCGGCGGACGCGGCGCACAGCTACGGCCATGGCCGCTTCACCGTGCTGGCCGCGTTCGTCAATGGCCTGGCCCTGCTGGCGGTGAGCGCCTGGATTGCGATCGAGGGCATCACGCGGCTGATCCAACCGCAGCCGGTGCAGGGCCTGACCATGGCCGCCATCGCGCTGATCGGGCTGTTGGCGAACCTGGCGGCGTTTGCGCTGCTGCATGGCGGGCATGCGCATGACCTGAATCGCCGCGGCGCCGCGGCGCACGTGCTGTCCGATCTGCTGGGTTCGGTGGCGGCGCTCGCTGCCGGGGTGATCATCGCCACTACCGGCTGGCTGCGTGCCGATCCACTGCTGTCGATGATCGCCGCCGCGCTGATCGTGCGCACCGGGGTTCGCGTGGTGCGCGAATCCGCCCATGTGCTGCTGGAAGGCGCGCCGGCCGGCGTCGATGTCGCGGCGGTGTCGACGCAGCTGCCGCAGGCGATCGCCGGGGTGAACAGCGTGCACCACGTCCACGCCTGGTCGCTGACGCCGGGCGACAACCTGATGACCCTGCACGCGGTGCTGGTCCCGGGCGCCGACGCCGATCTCACCCTGACCCAGATCCAGGACTGGCTGCGCCGCACCTATCGAGTGGGACACGCCACCGTGCAGGTGGAACGATCCGACTGCGAGGACGGCGCGGGATGCGCGCCGGCGGATGGGCGACAATAGCGGCCAAGTTCAGCGCATCTCACCTCTCCATGTCCGGCAACACCTTCGGCCGTCTGTTCTGCGTCACCAGCTTCGGCGAGTCCCACGGCGCGGCCATCGGCTGCGTGGTGGACGGCTGCCCGCCGGGGCTCGAGCTGAGCGAAGCCGACCTGCAGCCCGACCTCGACCGGCGCAAACCCGGTAAGTCGAAGTACGTCACCCAGCGCAAGGAAGCCGACCTGGTGCGCATTCTGTCCGGGGTCTACCAGGGCCGCACCACCGGCACGCCGATTGCGCTGCTGATCGAGAACACCGACCAGCGCTCCTACGACTACGACAAGATCAAGCAGACCTTTCGCCCCAACCACGCCGACTACGCCTATGTCCAGAAGTACGGCGCGCGTGATCCGCGTGGCGGCGGGCGCAGCTCGGCACGCGAAACCGCGGTGCGCGTGGCCGCCGCCGGCATCGCCAAAAAGTGGCTGCGCGAAAAATTCGGCGTGCAGATTCGCGGCTACGTGGCGCAGATCGGGCCGCTGGAGTTGGCGCTGCAGGACTGGGACGCCGTGGAACTGAACCCCTTCTTCTGCGCCGATCCCGCGCGCGTGCCCGAGCTGGAGACGCTGATCGACACCTTGCGTTCGGAAGGCGACTCGGTCGGCGCACGGGTCAGTGTGGTGGCCAGCGGCGTGCTCCCCGGCTGGGGCGAGCCGGTGTTCGACCGCCTGGACGCTGATCTTGCGCATGCGCTGATGGGAATCAACGCGGTCAAGGGCGTCGAGATCGGCGACGGCATGCGCGCGGCGGGCATGCGCGGCACCGAGCATCGCGACCAGATGAGCCCGCAAGGGTTTTTGTCCAATCACTCGGGCGGTGTTTCCGGCGGCATCAGCACCGGCCAGGACCTGCTGTGCAGCATCGCGATCAAGCCGACTTCCAGCATCACCACGCCGGGCCAGTCCATCGACGAATCCGGCGCCGCAGTGGAGATGCGCACCACCGGCCGTCACGATCCCTGTGTCGGTATCCGCGCCGTACCTATCGCCGAGGCAATGGTCGCACTGGTGCTGATGGACCACGCCTTGCGCCATCGCGCGCAGAACGCCGACGTGGTGTCGCTGGTGCCACGAATTCCATCGCAGGCACCGTGAGGAACGATCCCCTCCCGCAGCAGGGAAGGGGATTGTCCACAGAACCGAACAATCCCCACTTGCTGCACGGCCGGCTCGCCGGCTTCTACTTCCTCTACTACGTAGCGGTGGGCGCGTGGGTGCCGTACTGGCCGCTGTACCTGCACAGCCTGGGCTACACGCCGGCACAGATCGGCATCGCCTTGGCTGCAACGGCACTGGTGCGGGTGGTGGTGCCGGTGGGCTGGGGCTGGATCATGGATCGCAGCGGCCGCCGCATGCCGTGGATCGCCGGCAGCATGGCGGTGTCGGCGGTGCTGTTCGCGCTGGTGCCGTTTGCGCCGAATTTTGGTGCCCTGGTGACGATGCACGTGGCCTACGCGGTGTTCTGGAATGTGGCGCTGCCGGCCTTTGACGTGGTGACGCTCAACCACCTTGCGCGCACCGGCGAGGACTACGCGCGCATCCGGCTGTGGGGCAGCGTCGGCTTCATCCTGTCGGTGGCGGCCCTGGGCCCGATCCTGGACGTCACCGGTGTCGGGCCGGTGCCCTGGATCGTGGTGGCCGGCATGCTGGGCATGGTGTGGCTGGCGCTCTACGTGCCGGATGTTCACGATCAGCGACCCCATGACTTCGCGCTCGGGGGATTTCTCAAGCGCGCACGGCAGCCCGCAATCCTGGCGCTACTGGGCGCGTGTTTCCTGTCGCAGTTGTCGTTTGCGCCGTTCTACAGTTTCTTTTCGCTGTACCTGGAGCAGAACAGCCATTCGCGCACCGCGATCGGCGCGCTATGGGCGCTGGGGGTGGTGGCAGAGGTGATCGTGTTCCTCTACACCGGGCGCCTCATTCGTCGCTTTGGCGCGCGGCCGGTCCTGATCGCGACCCTGCTCAGCACTGCGCTGCGCTGGTGGCTGTTGGCATTGTTCGTCGACGTGCCGGCACTGCTGGTGGTCAGCCAGCTGCTGCATTTTGCGAGTTTTGCGGTCTATCACGCGGTAACCGTGCACTACGTCCACGAGCTGTTTCCGGGCCGATTGCAGGGTCGCGGGCAGGCCTTGCTGGCGGCGGTGAGCTTCGGCCTCGGCGGCGCGCTCGGCGCTGCATTCAGCGGTTCGATCTGGGAGTCGCTGGGTCCGCAATGGGTATATCTGGGCGCCACGGCGGTGGCGCTGTTGGGGGCATGGCTGGCTCGCAGCGCGCCGTCGCTGCAGGCGCGGCCGCCTGCGGAGTTACGCGCCTAGGCCGGCGCGCAAGCCGACGAGGTCCGATACCCTTGAGCCCTCAGGCACCCGAAGGAGCGCCGCAAATGAACAAGCAGAATCCAGTGGACGATCTGCGCCGCGAACTGGGATCGGCAGCCAGGCTGCCGGATCTGTCCTCGGTGCCTGCAACCGCGCTGCACGACTTCGTCGATTGCCTGCGCAAGGCCAAGCGCGATCAGCGCCAGTTGCTGGCCAACTCCGCCGAACATTCGCTGCGGCTGGTACCGGCACTGCTGCGGCCGGTGGTGCGCAAGGTCCTGTTCGGTTGATGGCGGGCGGCGCGAAACCGGCGTCCTGTCGAGTCCGGCGGGTGCCCGTCAACCTGGGAAGTCGGAGCTCATGAACGATCTCAAACTGCAAGCCGAGCACCTGAAGCTCGCCCGTCTCCTGGGCTGCAAGGAAAGCCAGATCGCCGCTCTGAAGATCCGGGATGTGGATGCGTTGCGACAACTGCGCGCGGCCTGCACCTCGACCTTGTTCGACGGCGACCGTGCCAGCCTGCAGAAAGTGGTGGCTGCCGCACGCCTGATGCCGGCGCCGCTCAATGCATTGATCGCCGAGAAGGCCATGGGCCCGGTGCTCGGCAGCCGCGTCGCGGGAATGTTGCCGCCGCAACTGGCGGTGGACATTGCCAAGCGCGCGCCGCTGGCGTTGAACGTGGAAGTGACCCTGCTGATCGATCCGCGCAGCGCGGTGCCGATGCTCAGGCTGATGCCGGTGGAACTGGTGGTGGCGGTGACGCGCGAAGTGGTGAAGCGCCGCGAGTACATTGCCATGGCCCGCTTCGTCGACACGCTGACCAACGAACAGATCCGTGCCTGCATGCAGGTGCTGGACGACGAGGCGATGCTGCGCATCGGGTTCTTCGTGGAGTCTCCACAACGGCTGGAGGAAGTGGTCGGCCTGATGAACGACGAGCGTCTGCAGAAGGTGATGGCGGTGGGCGCCAAGCCGGAGCTGGACCTGGGCGCGGCGGTACTGATGCTGCTGTCCGGCGTCGGCGACAAACTGCGCACGCGCCTGGCCGAGGCGGCGTTGTCGCATCCGGATGCCAAGGTCGGCGACAGCCTGATCGCGGTCGCACGTCAGCACGGTATGGTCGAACTGCTGGCGCCTTTGGGCGCGGCGATGAAGCCGGCGCCGGCGCAGCGGCTGCGCGATCTGCTGGCCTGCTGACCTCATACGCGACGATGCATCAAGGAGCTGCCATGAACCGGTTTCACGATCGCGTCGACGTCCAGGTGCACGATGATGTCGCCCACGTGCGGCTGTCGCGCCCGCAGCAGCACAACGGCATGGATTTCGACATGCTGGCGGGTGTCATCGCCGCCTGCCGCAGCCTGCGCAAACAACGCGGGGTGCGCGCCGCAATCCTTTACGGCGAAGGGCCCTCGTTCTGCGCGGGGCTGGATTTCAAGACGGTGATGGCCAAGCCGGCACAGGCCGCCGCCGGCTACGCCAAGCTGTGGAAGCCGACGCGCAACGATTTCCAGGCCTGGAGCATGGCCTGGCGCGAATTGCCGTTCCCGGTGATCGCGGCTGTCCATGGCAACTGCTTCGGTGCCGGCATCCAGCTGGCTCTGGGCGCGGACATCCGCATCGCGACGCCGGACGCCAAGCTATCGGTGATGGAGTCCAAGTGGGGCCTGATCCCGGACATGGGAGGTGCGGCGCTGCTGCGCGAACTGCTGCCCATCGACGTGGCCAAGGAGCTGGTGTTCAGCGGGCGGATCGTTCGCGGCCAGGAGGCCAAGGAACTCGGCCTGGTCACGCACGTCGATGACAATCCCCTGGCCGCAGCGGAAAAACTTGCCGCCGAGTTCGCAACTCGGTCGCCCGACGCCGTCGCTGCCGGCAAACGTCTGCTGCAACAGGCCTGGCACGTCAACGAATCCGATGCGCTGGGTTTCGAACGCCTCTGGCAGCGCCGGCTGATGGGGCGCGCCAACCAGCGCATCGCAGTGCGCAATAACATGAGCCGCGAGGCGATGAAGAATCCCAGACCGTTCAAACCCCGCGCGGTATGAATCCGCTGCGGCCTCTCACGGAGCACCATTCATGAAGCCATATCACCTGTATCACTCCCCAGGAGCCTGCTCGCTGGCCCCGCACATCGTTCTCGAAGAGCTGGGCGTGGCCTATGAGCCGATTCGAGTGCTGGTCAACGAAGGTGAAAACCGCAAGCCGGAATACCTTGCGGTCAATCCGCGCGGACGCGTGCCGGCCCTGGTCATCGACGACGAACATGGACAGCGCATCCTCACCGAGGCGCTGGCTATCATGGTGTACCTGACCCGACGTCATCCGCAGCCGTCGCTGCTGCCCACCGAGCCCGAGGGCCATGCGCGCGCGCTGGAATGGATGAGCTGGCTGGCGTCGATCATGCACCAGGGTGGTGTGCGTACGGTGTTTCGCCCCGAGCGCTTCACCACCGATCCGGCCGGAGCACCGGCCATCGCCGAGCAGGGCCGCATCAACCTGCGTCCCGGCTATGACGACATCGAAGCCCGCCTGAGCGGCCGCACCTGGGCGCTGGGCGATGCGTTCAGTGCCATCGACGCCTACCTGCTGGTGTTCTACCGCTGGGGCAACCGCTGCGGCCTGCGCATGCGCGAGACCTGCCCGGAGTACAGCCGGGTGATGGATGCGGTGCGGGCCCGGCCGGCGGTGCAGCGGGTGGTGGCGCGCGAGGGAATTCATTTCGAGTGAGGGGCCGGAGGATCGGGGCCGATCAAGAGTTTTTATTTATCAATGGGTTTCGGATAGAAGTTCAAGTAGGACCCGGGCCGGCCCCGACACCGCCCGGCCGGTGTGGCGCACCCAGCCCAGATCGCGATGCGGCTTGAAGCCTTGTACGTTAAGACGGCACAGGCTGTCGTCGATCATCGACTCGGGCAACACGCTCCAGCCCAGGCCGATGGCGGCCAGCATCTTCAGGGTTTCAAGATAATTGGTGGCCAGGCGCACGCGCGGTGCGACGCCGCGCGCCTGCAGCTCGGCGCGGATGATCCGGTGGGTGTAGGTGTCCTCGTCCGGCAGCACCGCGGGATGGCGGGCAAGGTCTTCCAGCCGGACCCGCCGCTGCCCCGCCAGCGGATGCGTGGGGGCGGTGACCACTGCCAGCGGATCGGGCCACACCACGCCGCTGTCGAGATGAATCAGAGGTTGCAAGGGCAGGGTGACGATACCCATCTCCAGCCTGCCCGCCAGGACCGCCTCGCAGGCATCCTCCGAATCCATGAAATGCAGGTCGAGGTCCACGTCGGGAAATTGGTGGACGTAGCGCTTGAGCACCGGTGGCAGTCGATGCAGACCAATGTGATGGCTGGTGCCGATGGACAGCCGTCCACTGACCTGCCCCGACAGTTGCGACAGCGCGCGACGTCCGTCCTCTACGGTTTGCAGCGCGCGGCGGGCATAGGGCAGCAGGGCGGCGCCGGCATCGGTCAGCAGCACGCTGCGACCGACACGGTCGAACAGCCGGTGTCCGATCTGCTCCTCCAGAGCCTTGAGCCGCTTGCTGATCGCCGGTTGCGACAGGTGCAGGCGCTCTGCCGCGCGGGTGAACGAGGCACTGTCGGCAACCTCAATGAAAGCGGCCAGGGCTTGGGTATCCATCGGTTGTCGTATTCCAGACGAGCATGAAGTATATAAAAACGATTCATTGGAGTTATCGTTTTGAGAGCACGATAATGCGCGCTCAGGATCAGCACTCGCGCGTCGGCACAAACACGCGCAGAGGCGCAGGAAAAGGCAAAGAAAGGTTTTGAGTCGTTCACCTTCCTGGCTTTGCACCTTGCGTCTTTGCGTCTGATCATGCTTTTGCGAGATTCGTGAAAAGCTTCTACCGGATACCCAAGCCATGACCGCCAAAACCTTGTACGACAAGCTCTGGGACGCACACCTCGTCCGCGACGGCGGGGACGGATCGGCGCTGATCTACATCGACCGACATCTGGTGCACGAGGTGACCAGCCCGCAGGCCTTCGAGGGTCTGCGCCTGGCCGGCCGCAAGCCTTGGAAGCGGTCTGCCAACCTCGCGGTGGCGGACCACAACGTGCCGACCACCGACCGCTCGATGGGCATCGCGGATCCGATTTCGCGCACCCAGGTCGATGCGCTCGACGCCAACTGCGCGGAGTTCGGCATCACCGAGTTCCGCATGAACGATCTGCGCCAGGGCATCGTGCACGTCATCGGACCCGAGCAGGGCGCCACCCTGCCGGGGATGACCGTGGTCTGCGGCGATTCGCACACCTCCACCCACGGCGCCTTCGGTGCGCTGGCCTTCGGTATCGGCACTTCCGAGGTCGAGCACGTACTTGCCACCCAGTGTCTGGTGCAGAAGAAGTCGAAAAACATGCGGGTGCGGGTGCGGGGTCAGGTCGGGCCCGGCGTCACCGCCAAGGACATCGTGCTCGCCATCATCGGCCGCATCGGCACCGCCGGCGGTACCGGGTTTGCGTTGGAGTTTGCGGGCGAGGCCATTCAGGACCTGTCGATGGAAGGGCGCATGACGGTGTGCAACATGGCCATCGAGGCGGGCGCGCGGGCCGGGCTGATCGCGGTGGACGAGACCACCATCGCCTATGTCCGCAATCGCCCGTATTCACCGCAGGGTGCGCAGTGGGATCGGGCGGTGGCCTGGTGGCGGACCCTGCGCTCCGACGAAGAAGCGCAGTTCGAGCGCGAGGTGGCGATCGAGGCCGGCCAGATCGAACCGCAGGTGACCTGGGGCACCTCGCCGGAAATGGTGGTGCCGGTGGGCGGTCGTGTGCCGGATCCGGCCGCGGTGACCGACACGGTCAAGCGTAGCGGCCTGCAGAAGGCGCTGGCTTACATGGGGCTGGCGGCCAACACGCCGATCTGCGAGATCCACATCGACAAGGTGTTCATCGGCTCCTGCACCAATTCGCGTATCGAGGATTTGCGTGCCGCCGCCGCGGTGGTCAGGGGCCGCCGCAAGGCCGCCAACGTCAAGCTCGCCATGGTGGTGCCCGGCTCCGGACTGGTGAAGGCCCAGGCCGAATCCGAGGGCCTGGATCGGGTGTTCGTCGAGGCCGGCTTCGAATGGCGTGAACCAGGCTGCTCGATGTGCCTGGCGATGAATGCCGACCGCCTCGAACCGGGCGAGCGCTGCGCGTCCACGTCGAACCGCAATTTCGAAGGTCGGCAAGGGCAGGGCGGGCGTACGCATCTGGTTTCTCCGGCGATGGCCGCCGCCGCAGGAGTCGCCGGTCACTTCGTGGATGTTCGGGGATGGTCGTGATGACGGGCTCAGCCCGGTGTCGCCGGAGTACTGCCCCCGGCCCGGTCGCTGGCGACCGGGCGTTCGCCGGGCATGGACTGCCACCGGCAGTCCATGAACCCCCGGCTCACCCGGCGATGGCCGCCGCCGCAGGAGTCGCCGGTCACTTCGTGGATGTTCGGGGATGGTCGTGATGACGGGCTCAGCCCGGTGTCGCCGGAGCACTGCTCCGGCCCGGTCGCTGGCGACCGGGCGTTCGCCGGGCATGGACTGCCACCGGCAATTCGGTGACGTGGGGTCCGTCGCGCCATGAACCTGCTCAACCAGGCGCCGCCGGAGCAGCGCCAGAAATACTTCGTGGGTATCGTGCCGCACAGCCACGCGCTGGGCTTCCGCTACGTGGACCACACGCCGGGTCGCGTGGTATTCGATCTGCCATATCGCGAGGATCTGGTCGGCGATCCGGTCGCCGGCACGATCCATGGCGGCGTGATCACCACGATGGTGGATGCCGTCTGCGGTCAGGCCGTGCTGACCGCACTGCGCGAGGTGCGACGCATCGCGACGCTGGATCTGCGCATCGACTACCTGCGCCCGGCCCGGGCCGGCGCCACGGTGCGCTGCGTGGCCGAGTGCTATCGGGTGACCCGGCAGGTTGCCTTCACGCGCGCGGTCGCGCACGACGGTGACGAGGCCGATCCGCTGGCGACCAGTGCCGGCACCTTCATGGTGTTCGACGACACCCAGTCTTCGCACGCCGCCGCCGGTCTGCTGGATCCCAAGCCATGAACGTGCCGGAAGGGTTCCGCATGCCGCGAGGGGTCGGCGAGGTGGACGCGCTGCTGCACGCGATTCCGTATGCGCGCCTGCTCGGGCTGAGCAGCGCGCGCGAGGGCGAGGACGTGATCCTGTGCATGCCCTACCGCGACGAGTTGGTCGGCAACGCGCGGCTGCGTGCCATCCACGGCGGTGCGATCGGCGCGCTGCTGGAGTTCGCCGCGATCGCGCAGCTGATGTGTGTGGCGGAGCTGGCGGCGTTTCCGAAGATCGTGACCATCACCGCGGAGTACCTGCGCACCGCGCAGCCGGATCAGACCACGTTCGCGCGTGCCAGCGTCACGCGTCACGGTCGCCGCGTGGCCAACGTGCGTGCGCTGGCCTGGCAAGCCGACCCGGCCAAGCCCATCGCCGCGGCGAGCACCCATTTTCTGCTGTCCGTTTGAAAGGTAGCTGCCATGAGACCGTTCACCCAGATCACCGCGAAGGTCGTACCGCTGGATCGTCCCAACGTGGATACCGACGCCATCATTCCCAAGCAGTACCTGAAGTCGATCAAGCGCAGCGGCTTCGGTCCGTTCGCCTTCGACGACTGGCGTTATCTGGATCCGGGCGATCTGGACATCGACCCCGCCACGCGCCGGCCGAATCCCGACTTCGTGCTCAACCAGCCTCGCTACGCCGGGGCAGAGATCCTGCTGGCGCGGGAGAATTTCGGTTGCGGTTCTTCGCGCGAGCACGCGGTATGGGCGCTGGACCAGGCGGGCTTTCGAGCCGTGATCGCACCGAGCTTTGCCGACATCTTCTTCAACAACAGCTTCAAGTCCGGCTTTCTGCCGGTGATCCTGCCCGAGGCGGTGGTAGACCAGTTGTTTCAGGAATGCGTGGCGACCGAAGGCTATCGCCTGACCGTCGATCTGCCGGCGCAGACCGTGGTGACGCAGGACGGTGCCAGCTTTGCGTTCGACGTAGATGAGTTTCGCAAGCACTGCCTGGTCAACGGTCTCGACGACATCGGCCTGACCCTGCAGCAGGCCGACGCGATCCGCGCATACGAAGCCCGACGCCGCGTCGAAGCGCCCTGGTTGTTCTGAAAACAGCCGGGAATCGACAATGGGGAATCGGGAATTAAAAAAAACTCGCCCGCCTTCGCTTTGACGATTCTCCATTCTCCATTCCCTATTCCCGCTGCAATTGAAATGAGCATGAACATCCTGATTCTCCCCGGCGACTACATCGGCCCCGAAATCCTCGCCGAAGCGGTCAAGGTCCTTGAAGCGTTCAAGGCGCAGGGCGAGACGATCGCCTGGACTCTCGGTCACCTCGGCGGCGCGGCGGTCGATGCCGAGGGGCATCCGTATCCGCCTTCCACGCAGCAGGCAGCGCGCGTGGCCGACGCGATCCTGCTCGGTGCCGTGGGCGGACCGAAGTACGACACGCTGCCACGCGAGCTGCGGCCCGAGCGCGGTCTGCTGGGGATCCGCAAGGACCTGAACCTGTTTGCCAACCTGCGCCCGGCGCGGGTGTTCGAAGAGCTGGCGGACTCGTCTTCCCTGAAGAAGGAATTCATCGCCGGCCTCGATGTGCTGATCATTCGCGAGCTGACCGGCGACATCTACTTCGGCCAGCCGCGCGGCCGCCGCGTCAACGCCGAGGGGCATGACGAGGGTTTCGACACCATGCACTACAGCCGGCCGGAGGTGGAGCGCATCGCGCGCGTCGCCTTCGAGGCCGCACGCAAGCGCAGCCAGCGCGTGTGTTCGGTGGACAAGGAGAACGTGCTCGACACCTCGCGCTTCTGGCGCGAGGTGATGATCGGCGTGCACCAGGACTATCCGGACGTCGAGCTGACCCACATGTACGTGGACAACGCGGCGATGCAACTGGTCAAGCGCCCGAAGCAGTTCGACGTGATGGTCACCGGCAACATCTTCGGCGACATCCTCTCCGACGAGGCCTCGATGCTGGCCGGCTCCATTGGCATGCTGCCCTCGGCGTCGCTGGATGCGAACAACAAGGGCATGTACGAACCGATCCATGGCAGCGCCCCGGATATCGCAGGCCAGAACAAGGCCAATCCACTGGCCACGATTCTGTCGGTGGCGATGATGTTCAAGTACAGCTTCGATCGAACCGACCTGTCGGATCGCATTGAAGCAGCCGTGAAGAAGGTCTTGCAGCAGGGGCATCGTACCGGCGACATCGCGATGCCGGGCGAGAAGGTCATCGGCACGCGGGAAATGGGCGACGCGGTGCTCGCGGCGCTGAAGTAGGACAGAACATAGAGACGTCACATGATGAAGGTCGGGTTGGTCGGTTGGCGCGGCATGGTCGGTTCGGTGCTGATGCAGCGCATGCAGGAAGAGCGCGACTTCGCGCTGATCGATGCACGTTTCTTCAGCACCTCCAGCGTCGGCGGCGCCGGTCCGCGCATCGACGACCGCGAGACGCCTGCGCTCCAGGACGCCCATGACATCGGGGCACTGGCCGCGATGGATGTGGTGATCACCTGCCAGGGCGGCGATTACACCAACGAAGTCTTTCCCAGGCTGCGCGCCGCGGGTTGGTCCGGCTACTGGATCGACGCGGCGTCCAGCCTGCGCATGGCCGACGATGCGGTGATCGTGCTCGACCCGGTCAACCGCCACGTCATCGATGCAGCGCTGGCGCGTGGCGTGAAGAACTACATTGGCGGCAATTGCACCAACTCCATCCTGCTGATGGGCGTGGGCGCGCTGTTCCGCGAGAACCTGGTCGAATGGGTCAGCTCCATGACCTATCAGGCCGCCAGCGGCGGCGGCGCCAACCACATGCGCGAACTGCTCAAAGGGATGGGCGTGATTCATGCGGCGGTCGCCGACGCGCTGGCGACGCCGGGCTCGGCCATCCTCGACATCGACCGCAAAGTCGCCGCTGCCATCCGCCAGGACGTGCCGACCGAGTTCTTCGGCACGCCGCTGGCCGGCGGCCTGATTCCGTGGATCGACGCCCAACTCGATAACGGCCAGTCCAAGGAAGAGTGGAAGGGGCAGGCCGAAGTCAACAAGATCCTCGGCAATGCCATGCCGGTGCCGGTCGACGGACTGTGCGTGCGTGTGGGCGCGATGCGCTGCCACAGTCTGGCGCTGACCCTGAAGCTCAAGCGCGACCTGCCGCTGGCACAGATCGAATCGATCATCCGCTCCGGCAACGACTGGGTGAAGTGGGTGCCCAACACGCGTGCGCAGACCGAGCAGGAACTGACGCCCGCGGCGATCACCGGCGGCCTGCAGATCGGTGTCGGGCGCGTGCGCAAGCTCAATCCAGGCCCGGAATACCTGTCTGCATTCGTCATCGGCGACCAGCTGCTGTGGGGTGCTGCCGAGCCGCTGCGTCGCATGCTGAGGATACTGTTGCAGCGCTAGGCTAAAGCGCCTGCCCGGCTGTTGGTTCGGCTTTCTTTTATCCTGTATAAAACGGCTTGCATGCTAAAGCTCACGTAACGCCGGTACCCGTGGGGATGCCGGGGCGGGCGTCCAGGGAGAACCTATGTTGGGAAGATCGGCGGTGGCAGCAGGGCTTTGCCTGTGGCTGGTCCTGCAGCAAGCACATGCCTTGGGCCTGGGTGACATCCGGGTCCAGTCCAAGCTCAACCAGCGGTTCGCGGCCGTGGTGCCGTTCACCTCGCTCAGCGATGAAGAAGCGGTCAGCGTCCGCGCCAGCATTGCCGACAATGCGGCCTTTGCACGGGCCGGGCTGGATCGCTCCTCCTACCTGTCCACCATCGCCGTCGACGTGGTGGCGGATGGAGCCGATCCGCGACTGCTGCTGAGCAGCCAGGAACTGGCCCGCGAGCCCCTGCTGACCCTGCTGCTGGAAGTGCGTACGGCCGGTGGTCCGCGGGTGTTTCGCGAATACACCGTATTCCTGGATCCACCGGTGTCCGCCGCAACGCCGGCGGCCGCAGTTGCGCCAGCGAATTCCATCAACGACACCGGCCCGCAAACCACCGCAGCACCGGACTTCTTCCAGACGCCGGAGGAGGCCCGCGCGCAGCCGGTGACCCCCGCGGCCGTCACCACACCGCCAGCGTCCGCGCCGGCTGCAGGACAGGTCAGGGCAGCGGACCCTTCCAGTTATGGGCCGATCCGTACCGGCGACGCCATGTGGAAGATTGCCGGCTTGGTCAGGCCTGCGGGTATCGGCAGCAACCAAACCATGCTGGCCTTGTACGAGGCCAATCCCACTGCGTTCATCAACGGCGACATCAACCAGATCCGGACTGGTGTCAGCCTTCGGGTTCCCGCTGCCGATAGCATGCGCGCGATCAGCGAGGCCGCCGCCAGCCTGCGTATTCGCGAGCTGAGCCAACAGGCCGCCGTCGGCGCTGAGGCGATGGCCGGCAACGATGTCGCGCTGGGCGACGACTCCGGCGAGGTTTCCGCCCCGATCGCGACCGCCGATCCTGCGCCGGATGCGGTGCTGCCGCCGTCCGATGAGGATGTCGAAACCGCCGCCGAGGTCACCGAGCCGGAGTTGGCCGGAGAAACCGGCAGTACTGCGGAGCCCGAGACGGAGCCTCAGGCTGCGGCCGATGCGTTGGCCAGCGCGACTGATGCAGCGGCAACCGATTCAGCGGCACAAGACGTGGCGCCCGGGTCCGCCTCTGGTGCCCCCGCTATGCCGGCAGAAGGCGAGGCCACAGGCGCGGCCGCCGACGCCGGCATGGACGCAACTATTGCAGGTCCCGCAGGTCCCGCAGCCGCCGCAGCCGACCCCTCGGCGCCCGACGACGCGATGTACGACGAAGAGGAGATCGTCGAGGAGGTGCCCGCCACCGCCGGGGGGGGCGCCAGCGCGTGGCTGCCGCGGCTACTGCCGCTGCTGATCGGAGCGCTGGTGCTGCTGCTGATCGTGCTGATGGTGCGTGCCCGGCGCGAACGCAAGGCGCAGCGCGAGTTTGAAGCTGCACGCAGCAGCGTGAGCGGGTCCATGCCGGTGCCGCGGCCGGCGCCGCAGAAGGCACAGCCTTCGGCGGATGAAGAACTGGATGCCCTGCAGCGTCAGGCCGAGGACGACGACGCCACTCGCATCGCCTTCGGCGCGGCCGTGGCGGCAGGTGCCGGCGCTGCCGTCGCGAAGGCCAGCGACGATGACGACGACGTGACGCGCATCGACCCCATGTCCCGCACCGCACGGGTCCCGGCCTATACCGGACCGGTGGGCGGTGATGCGCAGACTCCCGAGGACATGCAGGCTTTCGAGGCCAGCACCACCAAGATCGATCTGGGAGACAACGACCCACTGGCCGAAGCCGATTTCCACATCGCCTACGGGCTGTACGAGGAAGCCGCGCTGCTGTTGCAGCAGGCGATCGCGCGCGAGCCCGAGCGCACCGATCTGCAGGTGAAGCTGGCCGAGACGTACTTCGCCGCCGGCTTGCCTGACAAGTTCCTGCAGACCTCCCAGGCACTCAAGCCTGCAGCGAGTGACGAGGCCTGGGGCAAGGTGGCCATCATGGGTCGGCAGTTGTGCCCGGGCGAGGCGCTGTTTGCCGATGCCGACGGCAGCGGGGGCGGCGGCGAGCTGGATCTGGATCTGGCGTTCGACGCGCCCTCCGACGTGCCGGTCACCACCATCGACGAAGGTCTGGAGTTCCGTCTGGAAGAGCTCGAGCTGCCCTCGACATCCGCTCGGAACGACGACCCGTCGGCGCGCCAGGACAACACCGTGGAATTCGACCTCGGCGAGTTCGACCTGGGTGGCAGCGAAATCAAGTCACCCCGGATCGAGACGCCCACCCAGGTTTCGCTGGACGACTTCGACCTCACCGGGCCTGGCCAGTCGCGCGCGCCGGAAGGCGATTTCGATCTGAGTCTGGAAGACCTGGATCCGCAGGTGATCGACGACCCCTTGAGCGACGAGAACCTGGCCGGTGGCGACGATTCGGGAACCAAACTCGATCTTGCGCGGGCCTACGTCGAGATGGGCGACTCCGAAATGGCGCGCGGCCTGCTCGACGAGGTCGCCCAAACCGGCAGCGACGAGCAGAAGCGCGAGGCCGAAACCCTGCGCGCGCGCCTGCTCGGTTAGCGGCCGCTCGCCGGTCCGCCGCTGCGGTGAATCGCTGGGCCGCGGCCGTCGAGTACGACGGTGCCCGCTACGCCGGCTGGCAAGCCCAGCAGCACGCCAATTCGGTCCAGGCCGAGTTGCAGGCGGCGCTGTCGCGGGTGGCGGATCACCCGGTGGAGGTGGTGGCGGCAGGACGCACCGACGCCGGTGTTCATGGCTACTTCCAGGTCGTTCATTTCGATTCCCAGGCGTCGCGCAGCGGGTACGCGTGGCTGCTGGGCAGCAATAGCGGCCTGCCAGCGGACATCGCGCTGCGTTGGGTGCAGCCGGTGCGGTCCGACTTCCACGCGCGCCATTCGGCACGCAGCCGCGCCTACCGCTATCTGATCCATAACGCCCGCCATCGTTCGGCGCTGCTGGCCGGGCGGGCCGCCTGGGTGACCTGGGCTTTGGATGCCGATGCCATGCACGCCGCCGCGCAGGTGCTGGTGGGCGAACGCGACTTCAGTGCCTTTCGCGATTCGGAGTGCCAGTCGCGCTCGCCGATGCGTCAGGTCCAGCATCTGGCGGTGTCCCGCCACGGCGATCTGGTGGTGCTGGATATTCGTGCCAATGCCTTTCTGCATCACATGGTGCGCAACATCGCCGGCACGCTGATGCAGGTCGGCGGCGGCAGGCGCACACCGGAGTGGGTGGCGCAGGTGCTGGCTTCTCGCCAGCGCACACAGGCGGGCATGAACGCACCGGCCTGTGGACTTTATTTCGTGGACGTGGAATATCCCGCAGAATTCGGGATTCCCGACGCCCCCGAGTTCTGGCTACCGTGAGCGACTCCCGATTCCCGATTCCCGATTCCCGGCCGCACCGCACTCGCATCAAGTTCTGCGGTTTCACCCGCGCCGAGGACCTGAGCACGGCCGTGGGACTGGGCGTGGACGCGGTGGGCCTGGTCTGCGTGCCGGGCAGCAAGCGGGAGCTGAGCATTGGCGCCGCAAGCGAGTTGCGGCGCAGCCTGCCACCGTTTGTGGATGCGGTGCTGCTGCTCAGCAACGCCAGTTTCGACGAGGCGGCGCAGGCCATTGCAACGGTCAGGCCCGATTACGTGCAGTTCCACGGCCGCGAATCGGCGGCCGACTGCGAGCGCCACGGCTGCCGCTATCTGAAAGGGGTTTCGGTAACGGGCCCCGAGGATATCCGTCAGGCAGCCAGGGATTTTCCAGGTGCCAGCGCGTTGTTGCTGGACAGCCACGGCGCCGACGGTCTGGGCGGCACCGGGCAGGCGTTCGACTGGACCTGCATCCCGCACGATGTCGGGCCGGCGCTGATCCTGGCCGGCGGACTGAATCCGGATAACGTCGGTCGCGCGGTTAGAATGGCGGTCCCCTACGCGGTGGACGTGTCCAGCGGTATCGAGTCCGGGCCCGGCCGCAAGGACCCTTCAAGAATGCGCGCGTTCGTCGAGGCGGTACGCCTGGCGGACGCCCAAGCCCAGCGATGAACAAGCCGACCCCTTACAGCGAATTTCCCGACGCCCGCGGCCACTTCGGCCCCTACGGCGGCCGCTTCGTGTCCGAAACCCTGATGGAGCCGCTGCGTCAGTTGGAGGATGCCTATGCGCGGCTGAAAGACGAACCCGAATTTCTGGCCGAGCTGGACGCCGATCTCAAGCACTACGTCGGCCGTCCCAGCCCTCTGTATCCCGCGCGCCGCCTGACCCGGGCCTGGGGCGGGGCACAGGTATGGCTCAAGCGCGAGGACCTGAACCACACCGGCGCGCACAAGATCAACAACACGGTGGGCCAGGCGCTGCTGGCCAAGCATCTGGGCAAGACGCGGATCATCGCCGAGACCGGCGCCGGCCAGCATGGCGTGGCCAGCGCCACCATCGCGGCGCGCCTGGGCCTGAAATGCGTGGTCTACATGGGCGCCGAAGACGTCGAGCGCCAGAGTCCCAACGTGTTCCGCATGAAGCTGCTCGGTGCCCAGGTGGTGCCGGTGCACAGCGGTACCAAGACGCTCAAGGACGCGCTCAACGAAGCGATGCGCGACTGGGTCACGAATGTCGACGACACCTTCTACGTCATCGGCACGGTGGCCGGTCCGCACCCGTACCCGATGCTGGTGCGCGACTTCAACAGCGTGGTCGGCCGCGAGCTGATCGGGCAGAGTCGCGAGCAGATCGGGCGTCTGCCGGATCTGGTTACCGCCTGCGTCGGTGGCGGCTCCAATGCCATCGGCATGTTCCACCCACTGCTGGGTTTCCCGGAGGTGCGCATGGTGGGCGTCGAGGCCGGCGGCGACGGCATCGAGACCGGTCGCCATGCGGCGCCGCTGTCGGCCGGAAAGCCCGGCGTGCTGCATGGCAACCGCACCTACATCATGGCCGACGACGACGGTCAGATCATCGGCACACACTCGGTTTCGGCGGGACTGGACTACCCCGGCGTCGGACCCGAGCATTCCTGGCTCAAGGACATCGGCCGCGTCGAGTACACCGCGGTGACCGACGACGACGCGCTGGCCGCGTTCCATGAACTGGCACATGCCGAAGGCATCATCCCGGCGCTGGAGTCGGCCCATGCGCTGGCCTATGCCAAGCGGGTTGCGCCGCAGATGAGGTCCGACCAGCACCTGGTGGTCAACCTGTCCGGGCGCGGCGACAAGGACATCTTCACCATTGCCAAGCGCGAAGGTATTTCGCTGAGCTGATCGACGACGCCCATGAAAGTGACCCTGCAACTGGCCACCAGTCTGGATGGCTACATCGCCCGCCCCGACGGTGGCTTCGACTGGTGTTTCACCGACCAGGACTACGGCATGGCGGGCTTCTTCGCCTCGGTCGATGCAGTGGTCATGGGCAGCCGCTCCTGGGAGCTGACCCGCAAGCTGCGCGAATCGCTGGACCCGGCCAAGCGCTACTACGTGCTGTCAAACCGTGACCTGCGGCTGGATGCCGACAACCTGTTCGCCTTCTCCGGCGATGTCGCGGATCTGCGGCTGCGCATGGTCGAGGACGGCGTGCAGCACGCCTGGCTGTTCGGGGGGGCCAACGTTGCCGGCCAGTTTGCCCAGGAAGGCCTGATCGACGAGTGCATGATCGCCGTGCACCCGCTGGCGCTGGGCGCCGGCATTCCACTGTTCCGCGACCTGCAGCGCGACCTGCGCTTCAAGCTGCGGGACACCCGCATCTTCGACACCGGTCTGGTGATGCTGCATTACCAGGTTCTGAATCCCGCATGAGCCGTTTGAAAACCACGTTCGAGACGCTGGCCGTGGCCAAGCGCAAGGCGTTGATCCCTTACATCACGGCCGGCGATCCGCATCCGCATCACACAGTGGGCTTGATGCATGCACTGGTCGAGGCGGGCGCCGACGTGCTCGAACTGGGCGTGCCGTTCTCCGATCCGATGGCCGACGGACCCACCATCCAGCTCGCCTGCGAACGCGCCCTGGTGCATCACACCTCGCTGCGCCAGGTCATCCGCATGGTGGCCGAGTTCCGCGAGCGCGACGGTAAAACCCCGGTGGTCCTGATGGGCTATCTCAATCCCATCGAAGCGATGGGCCTGCAGGCCTTTGCCGATGCTGCCACGACGGCCGGCGTCGACGGCGTGCTGGTAGTGGACCTGGCGGTGGAAGAAGCCCCCGAATTCGCCCCGGTACTGCGCGCCGCAGGCCTGGACTGCATCTTTCTGCTGGCGCCTACCAGCCCGGCGACGCGTATCCGTGCGGCGGCGGAACTGGCCAGCGGTTACCTGTACTACGTCTCGCTCAAAGGCGTAACCGGCGCCGCCAATCTGGACGTGGCCAGCGTGACCGCCAAGCTGGCGGAGATCCGCAGCATCACCCAACTGCCGCTGGCAGTTGGCTTTGGCATTCGCGACGCGGCGACGGCGGCAGCCGTGGCCGCCGTGGCGGACGGCGTGGTGGTGGGCAGTGCGCTGGTGTCCGAGATCGAGCGTCACGGCGACGACCCCGCCAGCCTGCCGCAACGGCTCAAGGACAAGCTCGGACCGATGCGGGCGGCGATGGACGGTGCTACGGTCGGATAAGATTCGCGCTCGCACGCGGACGGTTGCGCACGAGGGGAGACAGGCATACATGAGTTGGCTGGACAAGATTTCCGGATCGCAGTTGCTGACCCGCGGCGTGCGCAAGCGCAATGTGCCCGAGGGCCTGTGGACCAAGTGCGAAAGCTGCCAGTCGGTGCTTTACCGCGCCGAGCTGGAACGCACGCTGGAAGTCTGCCCCAAGTGCAGCGCTCATCACCCGATCTCCGCACGCGCGCGGCTGGGGCATTTTCTGGACCCGGACCCGCGCACGGAGATCGGCACCGAGGTGTATCCGCAGGACCCGCTCAAGTTCAAGGATTCACGCAAATACACCGAGCGGCTTAAGGAAGCGCAGGCCGAGACCGACGAGCACGACGCGCTGGTGGTGATGCGCGGCCAGGTCCAGGGCCTGCCGCTGGTGGCCGCGGCCTACGAGTTCGGCTTCATGGGCGGTTCCATGGGCAGCGTGGTCGGCGAAAAATTTGTCCGCGGCGTCAATGCCTGCCTCGAATTCGGCGTGCCGATGGTGTGCTTCTCGTCGTCCGGTGGCGCGCGCATGCAGGAATCGCTGTTCTCACTGATGCAGATGGCCAAGACCTCTGCGGCCCTGGCCAAGCTCAGCGAGCGCGGCCTGCCGTTCGTGTCGGTCATCACCCATCCGACCATGGGCGGCGTTTCCGCCAGTCTGGCGATGCTGGGCGATATCCACATCGCCGAACCGCGCGCGCTGGTGGGATTTGCCGGCCCGCGCGTGATCGAACAGACCGTGCGCCAGAAGCTGCCGGAAGGTTTTCAGCGCGCCGAGTTCCTGCTTGAGCATGGCGCCATCGACATGATCGTGGACCGTCGCGAGCTGCGCGAACGCATCCACAACATGCTCGCCATGCTGACCCACTGGGCGCCCGCAGAGGCTTGAACGGCGCGGCACCGCCAGGACCGTCGGCGACGCTCGATCATTGGCTGGCGTACCAGGAGCGGCTGCACCCCAGCGCCATCGAACTTGGGCTGGACAGGGTCGGTGCGGTCTGGCGCCGCCTCGATCTGCACCGGCACGCGCCGCCGACGCTGATCGTCGCCGGCACCAATGGCAAGGGTTCCAGCGCGCACCTGGCCGACCTGATCCTGCGCGAGTCCGGCTACTGCACCGGGCTTTACACGTCGCCGCATCTGCTGCACTACGCCGAGCGGGTCAGCATCGACGGCAACCCGGTGAGCGACCGCGAACTGTGTGCCGCATTCGAACAAATCGAAGCCGCGCGCGACGATATTGCGCTGACCTATTTCGAGTTCGGCACCCTGGCAGCGCTGTGGTGCTTTCGCGCACGCCGGGTGCAGGCGCGCGTGCTCGAAGTCGGGCTCGGTGGCCGCCTGGATGCGGTGAATCTGGTGGACGCCGACGCCGCGCTGCTGACTAGCATCGGTCTGGATCATCAGGATTGGCTGGGACCCGACCGCGAGTCGATCGGCCGGGAAAAAGCTCACGTGTTCCGCGGCGGCCGCCCGGCGGTGTGTGCAGAGCCGCTGCCGCCGCAATCGGTGCTCGCACACGCGCAGGCGATCGGCGCCGAACTGCACTGCATCGGCACCGATTTCGAGGTCGTCGACACCGCCGACGACTGGACCTGGCAGGGCGGGGGACGGCAACTTCGCGCACTACCGCGGCCTGGCATTCCCGGCGCGGCCCAACTGCGCAACGCGGGTGGCGTCATCACCGCGTTGCTGGCGATGCGTACCGAATTGCAGATCCCCGAGGCCGCCATCCGGCGCGCACTGCCGAGGCTCGAACTGCCCGGGCGCTTCCAGCGGCGCGGGCGCGTGGTCTTCGACGTCGCCCATAACGCCGAGGCAGCGCAGGTGCTGGCCGCACTCATCCGCCAGCACCTGATGCCGGCACGGGTGGTGCTGGTGCTGGGCATGCTTGCGGACAAGCCGGTGGAAGCCTACTGCGGCGCGCTGCGCGAGAATGTCGCGGGCGCCTATTGCATCGATCTGCCGTCACCGCGAGCATGCCCGGCCGGATCGCTGGCAGCGCGGGTCACGGCCTGCGGGATCCCTGCGCAGGCCAGCGGTGGGATCGGCGAGGCGATGGCGGCCGCGCAGGCCGACGCGGGCGAACGAGGATGGGTGCTGGTGAGTGGATCGTTTTTCACGGTGGCGGCAGGTCTGGCGCATGGATGAGGTGCTGAAGCGCCGCATCGTCGGCGTGGTCGCCCTGATGGCGGTGGCGCTGCTGCTGAGCTGGCTGCTGCCCACGCCGGGCCTGCACACGCTGCGCGGCGATGGCGAACGCCGCGTCACGATCGACCTCACCAAACCGGACTCGCCACCACAGGAGTGGGCTCTGTCCGGCCAAGAATCGACACCGGCTGCGCCAGCCAGCACGGATCTAAAGGCGTCGCAGGTACCGCAACGAGCGCCGGATGAAGTGCCGGAGCAAGCGCCCGGCGAGGCAGCGCCTCAGCCCGGCGCCAGCGAGCCAGCCGCGGCGGCGCCGGCGACGAACTCGGCGGAGGTCGAGCCCAAGGCCACGCCCCCCGCGGTGGAGCCGCCGGAACCGCCTGCCACCAAGCCAGGGGCGCCACTCTCCGCCAGTCCAACAGTCAAGCCAGCAGCCAAGCCGGCCACCCCACCCGACAAACCGCCCGCGCCACCCCCGGTCGCGGCGAAGCCGGCAGCGCCGGCGTCCGGCGCCGGCAATACGCAGATTCAGGCGGGCGCCTATTCGCATCTGGACAAGGCAGAAGGCGTGCGCGATGGCGCCCAGGGGCTCGGCGTGCCCTGCCGGATCGTGCCGGTGGACACCGCCAAGGGCACGTTGTATCGCGTGCGCTGCGGACCTTATGCCGATGCGGCGGCGGCGGATGCGGCGATCCGCAGTCTGGCCACCAAGGGAATTGCGGCGCAGGTCGTGAGTGGCGGGCGCTGAACCGCTGCGAAGGCGCCGCCGCCCGGTGCCGGCGCATACGCTGCCGGCGTCGCTGCACCCGGTGGTGGCCCGTGTGCTGGCCGCACGCGATGTGCTCGGGGCAGCCGAGCTGGATCTGTCGCTGAGCGGCCTGCTGTCGCCATCGACCCTGCGCGGTATCGACGCCGCGGTGGCGCTGGTCATCGACGCCGTGGACCGGCGCGCGCGCATCGTGGTGGCCGGCGATTACGACTGCGACGGCGCCACCGGCGTGGCGGTGGCGGTTCGTGGGCTGCGCGCACTGGGGGCGGCCCAGGTCGATTACGTGGTGCCCAACCGCCTGACCATGGGCTACGGGCTGTCGGTCGAGCTGGCCGAGGCCGCTGCTGCCGTCACCGGCGCGATGGGGTTGCTGATCACAGTGGACAACGGCATCGCCAGCCTGGCCGGGGTTGCGCGCGCGCGGGAGCTGGGCCTGCGCGTGCTGGTGACCGATCACCATCTGCCCGGCCCGGAGCTGCCGGCCGCGGACGCCTTGCTCGATCCCAGCCAGCCGGACTGCGCCTTCGCCTCCAAGGCGCTGGCGGGGGTCGGCGTGATGTTCTACCTGCTGGTGGCCGTGCGGGCGGCGCTGCGGGCGCGCGGGGCCTACCGCGACCGCCCAGAGCCCGACCTCGGTGCTTTGCTGGACTTGGTGGCCCTCGGCACCGTGGCCGACCTGGTGCCGCTGGACCGCAACAACCGCATTCTGGTGGCGGCGGGTCTGCAGCGGATCCGTGCCGGCCGTGCCCATCCCGGCGTGCTGGCCCTGCTGGAGGTGGCCGGTCGCCGCCATCGCGAGATCAGTACTTCGGACCTCGGCTTCGCGCTGGGTCCGCGCATCAACGCGGCCGGCCGGCTGGACGACATCCGTATCGGTATCCGCTGCCTGTTGTGCGACGACCCGCACGAAGCGCTGCAACTGGCACGCGAACTGGATGGCATCAACCGCCAGCGGCGCGAGCTGCAGGCACAGATGAGCGGGCAGGCGCAGGGGCAGCTGGAACAGGGCGCGGGGATCGGCGCGTTCGGCGTGGCGCTGTTCGACGAACAGTGGCACGAAGGGGTGGTCGGACTGATCGCAGCACGCTTGCGCGAGTCCGCCAACCGCCCGGCGATCGCCTTCGCGCCAGCGCAGCAGGCCGGTCTGCTCAAGGGGTCGGCACGTTCGGTCCCGGGCCTGCATATCCGCGACGTGATCGCCGCGGTCGATGCCCAGGCGCCGGGCCTGATCCTGCGGTTTGGCGGTCACGCCATGGCCGCAGGGCTGAGCCTGGCGCAGGCAGACCTGGATGAATTTCGTGGTCGATTCGACGCGGCCTGCCGCTCGCGCCTGAGTCCCGCGCAACTCGAACGGGTGCTGGAAACCGACGGTCCTCTGACCGCTGCCGAGCTGACCCTGGACACCGTGCTGGCGCTGGAACGCGCCGGGCCCTGGGGCCAGGCGATGCCCGAGCCCGTCTTCGAGGGCGAGTTCGAGGTGCAGGGTGCGCGCACGGTGGGTGCCGATGCGCTGCACGTGCGCTATCAGTTGGCGCCGGATGGCGGACCGCCGCTGGTGGCAGTGGATTTCAACGGTGCCGAACGCATGCGCGGCGGAGGCCGCGTAAGCCTGGCCTACCAGCTGGCGATCAATCGCTGGCAGGGCCGCGAGAGCCTGGAGCTGCGGATTCTGGATTTGCGAGGCTGTGCGCCCGACTAGCCCGCATTTCTCACAGGGGGATCGAGCGATGGCCGCAGACAGGCCAGCGCCGATCCAGTCGGAGAATCCTCCGACGGTCTGTTTCCGAAGCGAGGCCGAAGAACCCTGTGATAACGGGAGTTGGCAAGGGATTCTCCGACGACCTGTGAGAAATGCGGGCTAGCAGCGCAGGCGCTGCAGCGCGCCTGTCGGCCGGTGGGAGTCCGTGTGCCGTGCGCCCCGACGGCGGCGCTGCCGAAACGGTGCGTCGTTTCAGAGTTCAGCCTACCGCGCGTAGCCGCGGCCGAGCCGGTTGCGGCGGTGCGGCCCGCGGGCGCGGCGCGCACAGGAACGGCTCGATCTCGTCGATACGCGCGCCGGCATCGCGATGCCCCAGTTCGATCAGTTCGCGGGTGAAGGCGCCGTCGAACAGCAGATAGCTCATCAGATCGGCGCTTTGCGCATCCGGGGTGCCAAGGCCGTCCAGCAGGTAGCGGATGGGCTTGGGCATGCGGTGCGCAAAGGTCTTGGCGATGATGGCGATGTCCTGGGTCGGCGACACGATCAGCGGATCGATGACGCGCATGGGCTCGTCGACCACGGCCGCAGCGGCTGCCGCCGGGGCAGGACCGTAAGCGGCGACCAGGTCGTTCATGCGGCGCAGGTGATCGACATCCGCATCGAGGTGATCGAGGAAGATTGCATTCATGAACACGCCGCAGATCTGCGACAGCGGCGGCCGTCGCAGACCGTCGCCGGCCCCGGACAGCTCCGAACGCAGCAGACTGTCGGCACTCTCCTGACAGCGGACACCGACGGCAAACAGACGGTCGGCCCCGAGCCGGATGGCCGGCGACAAGGGCGTTACCAGTCGCAGCGCGCCGTCCCCGAAGTACGCGGTGTGACCGTCGGCGGATAGCGGCACCGGCGGGAACACAATGGGAATCGCCGACGATGCCAGGATGTGATCGATGCCGATGACCGTCGGCAACGCCACCCGCCGGCTCTTGTTCCATAGTGCATGCCCGCGCCGGCCCTGAATGAAGGTGAAGGCCTTGCCGGAGTGATACCCGGTGGCGGTCACCGCCACCGCGTACAGATGCCGTCTGCTCAGGGCGTCGGCAATGCCGTTGAACGGCAGTTCGCGCTGCAGCAGGTGTCGCAACGGCGCGGCGTCGAACAGCGCCGCCACACGTCCGGCACCGATGGCACCGCCCAGACTCAGGTCCAGGGCCAGCTTCAGGCCGTTGCGGGCAAGTGCGGGCAGGCCGGCGTGGAGTACGTCGGACACCTGGAGTTGCGACCAGATGCGTGCCAGTTGCGCGCTGCCGTTGGCGAAGTCGGACCCGTAGCAGGCGATGGCCGCGCCGTTGATCGCGCCCGCCGAGGCGCCGGTGACGATGGGGAAGGGCAGCGGCCGACCGCGTAGAGCCGGGATCTCGCCGAGGCGTTTGAGCACGCCGGCCTGATAGGCGCCGCGGGCGCCACCGGCGGTAAGGGCGAGCCCGGTCATGCCGCGGACAGTCGCGGGGGCCGCGGTAGCTCGACGTGGTGCCAGCATGTCCCGCTCCGGTGGAAACTTCAGCTCAGGGTCCGCAAGTTCGGTGCCACCCGAGAACGATGCAGGCGCTGTGCGTGGACATCCGCGCGGCGAGCGTTCAACCTCCGCGTACCGCGTTTCGCGGTCGATATCGACTCGTAGGCGCTTGCCACGGCTCATGCCTGCTTCCGGAAGAACTCGCGTGACTTTATTGCTCGTCATCTGCGCTGCGGTGGTCCTAGTGGTTGGCACGGCGCTGTGGTTCGTGATCAAGCCGGGCTCCAGCACTGCGCTGATCTGGGGCGTGGCGGTGGTGGTCCCGGTGATGATCGGCGCGGTGATCTGGACGCGGATGCAGGCCACCGCACAGCGTCAGCAGGCATTCGCCGAGCACGGCCTGCCGGGCACCGCCGAGGTGCTGCGCATCGAGCCTACCAACGTGATCGTCGGCCGGCGTGCCCAGGCGCGCATGCAACTGCGAATCCGGGTGGAGGGTCGAGAGCCCTACGAGATCGAGCACGTCGACTTTCTGCCGTTTGCCGGCTTCGGCTTGGTGGCCGGACAACGCATGCGCGTACGGGTGAGTCCGGATGCGCCGGATCAGGTGTCGATCGACTGGTCGGTCCCGCCCGAGGGCAGCGGCACCCGCGGCAGCGCCGCGGAACGGATGGAGGCGCTCGATCTGCTGCGCAGCCGTGGCCAGATCAACGAAGCGGAGTACCAGCGCAAACGCGACGAGATCCTGTCCGATCTCTGAAAACCCGTCCAAAACCCACCGCCCTCGGCATTTCGCGTCTTCGCGTCGCTACGGTGCTCGAAATGCTCACGTACTTCACATGTGCGCTCCACTTTCTGCGCTCAGCCAAACGCGAACTGCCTTCGCTCGCTACGGTTTTTGGACAGGTTCTGAGCGCCTTGGCTGCTGCTGTCGCGCCGGGTCAGGTCATACCGGTGGTCAGCACAGCTACCCGCCGGTCTCTTGCGGCTGACTGCCGTAGCAGGCCAGCAAGCGCGCGCGCTGCGACGGTTGCAGGTTGGCTTTGCCGAGATCGCCATGGTGATAGGCCGCCACGTGGCGATCCATCAGCCGATACCAAAGCGGCGGGAAATACACCAACGGAATCAGGGTGGCGTAGCCGGCGGGCAGCTGCGGACTTTCATCGAAGTGCCGCAGGGCCTGGTAGCGTCGCGTGGGGTTGGCGTGGTGGTCGGAGTGCCGCTGCAACTGGTACAGCAGCAGATTGGTGACGACGCGATTGTTGTTCCAGGAATGCTTGGGCTGGACGCGCTCGTAGCGCCCGCTGCTGTCCTTGGCCCGCTTCAGGCCGTAGTGTTCGAGGTAGTTCACTGCTTCGAGCAGCGACGCGCCGTAGGCGGCCTGCAGGACCAGGAACAGCAAGGCACCCCAGCCCAGCCAGGCGGTCAGCGAACCGAACAAGAGCACCGTCATGGCCCAAGCCTGCAGGTTGTGATTCTGCCAGTGCCAAACCGGCTTGCCGCCGCGGCCCAGGCGTTGCGCTTCCAGATGCCAGGCCGAGCGGATGCTGCCGACGACCGTGCGCGGCAGGAACGCCCAGAACGATTCGCCCATACGTGCGCTCGCCGGGTCTTCCGGGGTTGCCGCGCGGACGTGGTGGCCGCGGTTGTGCTCTATGAAGAAGTGCCCGTAAGCCACTGGTGCCAGAGCAATTTTTGCCAGCCATCTTTCCACTGCGCCGGTCTTGTGGCCAAGCTCGTGAGCGGTATTGATGCCGACGCCGTTGACGATGCCGACGGTGGCGCCCAGGCCCAGCAATTCCCACCAGGCCAGGTTGCCGGACGTGGCGAGCCATACGCCGAGCACCGTGGCGGCGTACTGCAGGGGAACGAAGGCATAGGTCACCCAGCGATACCAGCGTTGCTGTTCGAGCTCGGCGACGACCGCCTCCGGCGGGTTGCTGCAGTCGTCGCCGATCCAGCCATCGAGCAGCGGCACGATGCCATACAGGAACACTGGCCCGAACCACCACATTGTGCCGGAGCCGGTGATCTGCACCAGCGCGTAGCAGATGAAGGGCAACAACGGCACCAGCATTCCCAGCGCCCACCAGGGTTTGCGGGCGTCGATCCAGTGCGCTGTGTGCGGGTTTGCGAGGGTCGTCATGGGGGGGGCCGAAGCTATGGGCCAAAGCTGTTCAGGGAGGTCTTCAGGGTGTCGACGCGCCGATCATCGGGCTTGTCATTTACCGACCCGATGTTGTCATATTGCGACTTACATGACGCTGATCGCCCCGACCCCGATCTATCTGCCCGCGCGTTACTACGCCGTGCTGGCCGGCCGCCTTCAGCAGTGGGGCGTGGACCTGGCCGCGCTGCTGACCGATGCCCACATCGAGCCCGCCGCGCTGATGTCGCCCGAAGGGCAATTGCGGCCCGAGCAGGTCGAACGTCTGATCGAACTGGCGGCGTCGCGCTGCAACCGCAGCGACTTGGGATTTGAGCTCGGCGGCATGCTCAAGCTCAGTTCTCACGACATTCTCGGCTACGCGATGCTCAGTGCACCGACCGCCGACCAGGCATTGCGGCTGGCGTCGCGCTATTTCGGTCTGATCACCCCCACCTATGCCCTGCGCTATCGCAGCGATCCACGCCAGGCCGAAATCGTGCTGCGGCCGCTGCTGGCGCAGGGCAGCCTGGTGAGCCAGGTGCACCTTGAGGCGATGGTGGTGGCGTCCTATCAGCATGTCCGCGTGCTGTTGTCGGGGCAGGCGCCGCACTGTCGCATCGAGCTGGCGTTCGATGCGCCTCCGCACGCTGGGCGTTATCGCGAGCTGCATGCCGCCACCGTGCATTTCGGACTGCAGCATCTGCCGGGCGCGCGCATCGTGCTGGACCCGGAGCAGATGAGACAGCCGTTGGCGATGGCCGACGACAACGCGCTGAGAATGGCGGAAGCCCGATGCGCCGCCCTGTTTCAGCGCATCACCCATGCCTCCAGCCTGACCGATTGGGTGTGCATGATGCTGCGCGAGGCGTCCGAGGGGCAGCCCGGCCTGGTTGAAATTGCCGGCATCCTGAACCTGTCGCCGCGTACCCTGGAACGGCGCCTGAAGCTGGAAGGCAGCGGCTTTCGTCACTTGGCGCGACGGGCGCGCTTCGAGGCGGCCTGCGCACTGCTGGCGGCGGGACGCCTGAGCGTGACCCAGATCGCCTACCAGCTCGGCTATACCGACGTCGGCAACTTCACCCGAGCGTTTCGTCGCGAGGCAGGTGTGCCCCCCAGCCGCTTCATGCCGCCCGCGTCGCCAGCGACAAGCCCTTCTTCGACGGTGGTGGCACCACCCGGGTCGCCTTGACCGCGTTGGAGCGGGTTTCGGTGATCTCGAACAGATAACCGCCGATTTCCACGCGACGTCCCGGCTGCGGAATGCTTTCCAACTGCTCCAGCAACAGGCCATTGACCGTTTTGGGGCCGTTGGTGGGCAGCTTCCATCCCAGCGAGCGGTTGAGGCTGCGCAAGGTCACCGAGCCGGTCACCCGGTAGGAACCGTCGGGGTCGGCGTAAACGTTCTTGATCCGGGTGGCAGGGTCGGAGGTGAACTCGCCCACCACCTCCTCGAGGATGTCTTCCAGGGTCACCAGACCCTGGATGTCGCCGTACTCGTCGACCACGAAGCCGATACGGCGCTTCTGGTTCTGGAAATTGAGCAACTGCTGATTGAGCGGAGTGCCTTCGGGGATGTAGTACGGTTCCTTGGCCAGGTGCACCAGGCTCTTGGTATCCAGCGTGCCTTCCGACAGCAGGCTCAGCAGCCGGCGCACGTGGATGACGCCGCAGAGCTCGTCGATGGAGCCGCTGAACAGCGGCAGGCGCGTGTGCTGGGTTTTCACGACCTGTTCGCAGATATGCTCCCAGGGCTGCGACACGTCGATGCCGACGATCTCGTTGCGCGGCACCATGATGTCTTCCACCGTGCCCTTTTCCAAATCCAGGATCGACAGCAGCATCTTCTGGTGGCGCTGCGGGATCATGGCGCCGGCTTCCATCACCACGGTCCGCAATTCCTCGGCCGACAGGCTGTGCTGGGCGGCCTCCTCCGGGCTCACGCCCAGCAGGCGCAGCAGGCCGTTGCTGATCAGATTGACCGCCCACACCACCGGGAACAGCAGGCGCAGCAGCGGCCACAGGACATAGGCCGCCGGTAGCCCGATGCGCTCCGGATGCAATGCCGCCAGCGTCTTGGGGGTGACCTCGCCGAAGATCAGCAGCAACAGGGTCAGGGTGCCGGTGGCGATGGCGATGCCGGTGTCGCCAGGAAACAGCCGCAAGCCGATCACCGTCGCCACGGCGGCGGCCAAGCTGTTGACGAAGTTGTTGCCGAGCAGGATGGTGCCGATCAGGCGGTCCGGGCGGTCCAGCAGACTCTGGGCTAGCCGGGCACTGCGCTGGCCCGCCCTCACGCGCGTCTTGAGCCGATAGCGGTTCAAGGTCATCAAGCCCGTTTCGGAGCTTGAGAAGAACGCGGACAGGCCCAGCAGGATAAAGAGCAGCGCAAACAGCGCAGGTAAGGGGATGTCGTTCAAGTGGCGGGCGCGGGCCTTGGCGGCAACGCGATCTAGTTACTGAATGCGTCCTGAAGCTGTCAAGCACGTCAACTTTAAGAATCAATTCAAGACCAATGATTCCCAAAGATTTGTTCCAGAATTGCCTTGCTGCCGAAGTACGCCACGACCAGCGTCGCGTAGCCCGCAAGCGCCCATCGGATAGCCGTGCGACCGCGCCAGCCGTAACGCCAGCGTCCCCATAACAGCACGCCGAAGATCATCCAGGCCGACACCGACAGAACCGTCTTGTGCGCCAGGTGCTGGGCCATCCAGTCGTGCACGAACCACAGTCCGGTCAGCAGGGTGAGGCTGAGCAGGGCGAATCCCACGGCGATGAGCTGGAACAGCACCCTTTCCATGGTCTGCAGCGGCGGCAGGCGCGCACCTGTTGGCGGCACCCGGTGCCGGTGCAGCAGGCGGTCCTGAATCGCCAGCGCGACCGACTGCACCGCCGCCAGGGTCAGCAGGCCTGCCGACAACAGCGACAGCAGCACATGCACGGTGACCTGCCAGTCGCTGACCCGCACCTGGCTGATCGGCGAGGGCACCAGTGCCGCCCACACCGCGAATACCGCGGCCAATGGATAGATCGCGGTGCCGTTGACGGCGATCGGCTCGCGCAGCGCGAACAGCCACAGCAGCACCGCCGACTGCCACGCGAACAGCGAGGCGGCTTCGGTCACGCCGATGCGCAGGCTGCCCTGATGCACCAGGCCCAGGGCCAGCGCGGCGAAGTGCAGCGCCAGCGCCAGCGGCACCAGGGCGGTGGCCCAGCGTGGGCGGTGCCAGGCCAGCAGCGCGCTGAGGCCGTAGATCGGCGCGGCGGCGAGGGAGGCGATCACGGCGTTCATGGACGGCACGAGCATAGCATCGGGCAGGGCCCCAGCCCGACGCAGCGGGCCAGTGGGTGCGTGCTAGCATCGCCCTAAAACCAAGGGCGCACATTCGGTATGCGGATCGAGGTTCTCGGCTGTAGCGGAGGTGTCGGACCGGGTCTGCGCACCACCACGCTGCTGGTAGACGGCACCCTGCTGATCGACGCCGGTACCGGCGTGGGCGATCTTTCCGCCGAGGCGATGCGCCGGATCCGCCGCGTGGTGCTCACGCATGCACACTTGGATCATGTCTGCGGCCTTGCCTTCATGGTCGACAATCTGTTCGGGCTGATCGACGCGCCTATCGAGGTACTGGCGCGCGCCGAGACCCTCGATGCCCTGCGTCAGCACCTTTTCAACTGGGCGCTCTGGCCGGATTTCACTCAAATTCCCAGTGCCGAGCAGCCCATGCTGCGGATGACCGCCTGCCAACCCGGCCAGCGTTTGCCGGGGCTTGCACCGCTGGGGTTGAGCTGTTTCGAGGTCTGCCACACCGTGCCGGCGCTGGGTTACGCGCTGACCGGCCCCAAGCTCACGTTCGCGTTCACCGGCGATACCGGATCCTGTCCGCAACTATGGCCGGCGCTTAACGCACTTCCACGCCTGGATATCCTGATGGTGGATGTGGCGTTTCCCGATGCCGATGCCGAGCTCGGCGCGCTGGCGCGCCACTACACGCCGCAGAGCCTGAGCCGCGATCTGTCGATGCTGCGCCATCGTCCGCAGCTGCTGCTGACCCACCACAAGCCGGGCTGCGAACCGCAACTGCTGCGCGACTGTGCCACGGCCCTGGAGGGCTGGCAGCTGCGGCATGTGCAGCGCGGCGATGTGATCGACATCTGACCCGCCGGTCCGGGTGGGCCCGTCCGCTAAGGCGCCACTACATACGATCGGATCGAGCAAGGCGGCTGCAACGCCAGACCCACAGTCCCGCTAAGCTTGTTGCTGATCCGCAGACGCAAGCTTGCTCCCATGTTCGAAACCCTTACCCAGCGCCTGACCCGCACCCTCGACGCCATTCGCGGGCAGGGGCGTCTGACCCCCGATCAGATCAATACTGCGGCGCGCGAGCTGCGCATGGCGCTGCTGGAGGCCGACGTCGCCCTGCCGGTGATCAAGAGCTTCATCGACAAGGTCAAGGAACGTGCGCTCGGCGCCGAGATCACCACCTCGCTGACGCCGGGCCAGGCCTTCCTCAAGGTCGTCCAACAGGAACTGACCGCAGCTCTGGGCGGCACCTCCGAACCGCTGAATCTGCGCGCACAGCCGCCAGTGGTGATCCTGATGGCGGGCCTGCAAGGCTCCGGCAAGACCACCACCACCGCCAAGCTGGCGCGTCGGCTCAAGGAGGACGAGAAGAAATCGGTGATGGTGGTGTCCTGCGACGTCTACCGCCCGGCCGCCATCGAGCAGTTGCGCATCGTCGGCACTCAGGTCGGCGCGACCGTATTTCCATCAGCCGTCGGTCAGAATCCGGTCGACATCGCGCGTGCGGCGCTGGCTGAGGCCAGGAAGCAGTACGCCGACGTGTTGATCGTGGACACCGCCGGCCGCACCACGGTGGATGCCGAGATGATGGCCGAGATCTCGGCGCTGCACGCCGCGATCGCGCCCACCGAAACCCTGTTCGTGGTCGACAGCATGACCGGCCAGGATGCCGCCAACACCGCCAAGGCCTTTGCTGATGCGGTGCCGCTGACCGGCGTGGTGCTGACCAAGGTCGACGGCGATTCGCGTGGTGGCGCAGCGCTGTCGGTGCGCCAGGTGACGGGGCGGCCGATCAAGTTTCTCGGTGTGGGCGAAAAGACCGACAAGCTCGAAGTGTTTCACCCGGAACGCATCGCCACCCGCATCATCGGCCAGGGTGACGTGCTGTCCCTGATCGAGGAGACCACCAAGAAGGTCGACGCCGACAAGGCGCAGAAACTGGCCAAGAAGCTCACCTCCAAGCGCGGCTTCGACCTGGCGGATTTCCGCGAGCAGATGCAACAGATGCAGAGCCTGGGCAGCTTCGACTCCATCATCGAAAAGCTGCCCGGCGGCGCACAGATGCAGGCGCAGATGAAGAACGTCAACGCCGAAAAGGAAATCGGCCGCACCGTTGCCATCATCAACTCCATGACCGCGCAGGAGCGCAAGTTTCCCGACCTGCTCAAGGCCTCGCGCAAACGCCGCATTGCCGCAGGTGCCGGCGTCGAGGTGCAGGAGGTCAACAAGCTGCTGCGTCAGTTCGACACCACCCGCGACCTGATGAAGAAGATGGCGGGCGGCGGCATGGCCAAGCTGATGCGCCGCTTCGGCGGCAAGATGCCGCCGGGCATGATGCCGCGCTGACGCTGCGCTCCCGCCCGGAGCGACGTCTGCCGGTCGGGCGTCGATCGCGACGGTAAGTCTTGCGGTTTCGGCGGGGTAGAGCTCCTGGGGTCGCCTGCGGCCGAACGCGAGCTACGCCCTTGCCCAGATACCCCCGCTACCCGGATACCCGCAGCATCGCGCTGTAGCTCTCCGCATGCGGCAGGCCGCGGGTGGCGGTGATCCAGGAATGGCCTTCGGGGCCGGCGCTGGTCCACCACACACTGCTGGCGCCGCCGCTGGCGCTGTCGCGGGCCAGGGTGGAGAGCAGGGCGGGGACCTCGCTGTTGGCGCGCAGTTGCAGGCGGTCGAGGTAGGGCGTGAGCGCCTCCAGCGGACGCGGACGGGTGTCGTCCAGCATCAGCGGCGAGGCCAGCGCTGCGAGGCGGTCTTCCAGCACCTGCACCGAGCCTTCGAGATCGAGCATGCCGACCGCTTCGGATTCGAGTGCGACCAGCCATTCCGCCAGGGTACCGAAGGCCAGATCGTGCAGGCCGCCCGGCGGCACGCCGTGGGCGATGGTAAAGGGAAAGTGGCGGTTGGCGCGGTCCACGCTGGACATCATCAGGCCGATCCAGGCGTTGTTGCCGCACAGGCCGGGCGCCAGACAGAAATGCCAGATCGGACTGTTGAGATAATTCGGCAGCCAGTCCTCTCCCATCAGCGCACGGCTGCCGTAGATCACCGATTGCAGCCAGTCGTCCCAGGTACGCACGAACGAGGACGGCAAGCGCCGCCCGGCGAAGTCGCCGAGAAACGGCAGCTTGCCGTACCAGCCGGCCACCGCCGGTTGCCCGCTGCCGATACTGGGCTCGGACTGCTCTTGCGAGCCCATCAGCCCAGACTCCGGGGGCATTGGAACTGGCGGAGCTCGTTGAGCCCGTAGGGGTTCTGCACGCTGCCGGCGGTGACCTCGAAACGTACTTCGCGTCCGTCCAGCGAGAAGGTCACGAACATCTTTTCGGGCTGCGAGGTGCGTTCCACGCGCGCCTTGTCGAACAGGCGGAACAACGCCCACGGTCCTTCCATGGTATAGCCCGACCCGGAGGCTCCGGCAGGCTCGACCGTAAGGCGCACGATGGAGGTTCCGTCGGGACCCGGCCACTGTACCCACTTGGGAACCGCCGGACCGTGGCTGTAGGTGACGCTCTGGCCATCGACTTCGAGCAGGAAGCGGGTGATGCCCGCATCCATGCGCACCGGTTTGAATTCGTAACGATAGGTGGCTTGCTGGCCACCGCGGAAGAACACCCGCTTGATGGTGTCGGCGCGTTCGAACTGCACCAGCGAGCCGGCGAATCCCATCGGCACGCCCTCGACCTTCTTCAGGCTCCAGGGCTTGGTGCTGGTGTCCACGTAGGGCGCCAGGTCGGAGTTGAAATACTGCTCGATCTTGCCGCCCTGGCCGAACAGCGCGCCGAAGTCGTCGGAGGTGACGTCGCGTGCGCTACCGGAGTTGAAGGGGTAGCGACCGTTGATGGCCTGCGCGCAGAAATCGCCGAACGACTGTGCGATCCCCTTGGACAGGTTTTCGCGGGTCTGGCCGAGCACAAGGCTGGTGCCGGTGGCGGACAGGTCCTGCAGTACCGACTTGAACGGTTGCGGCATACGTGCCGCCTCGGCCTTGACCCGGTTGGGGGCGTCGCTGGGCGGAGGCGGGTTGCCGCTCTGCAGCGCGGTCTCGGTGTTGCTGAGCATGATGTAGACGTCGTTGACCAGGGTCAGCGCGCCATCCATCGGTGAAGGGTTGCCGTCGCCCGACCCCAGCACCCAGCCGCGCAGATTGGCGAAGCGATCGTCCACGATGCTCTCCGCGGTCTTGCCGGCGGTGGGATCGTTGCGCGCGCTGGTGTTGCCGCTGCCGAAGAGGTTGCGCAGGCGCTGGGTCTGCGCCTCAAGCTTGTCCGCCGCCTTGTCGCCGAGGTCCCTTTCGTTTTCCTGCGGTTTGGACAGCGTGGTTTCGCGCACCAGCGCCTTCATCAGCACCGGCATGGGTGAATCGGGCGCCGACAGGATGCGCGCGATCTGGATGCTTTCCGACAGATTGCCCGGCCGCTTCAATCCGATATCGGCGATGAACTCGTCCCATACCTGCACGTAGTCCTGCAGGTAGAGCTTGCGCACCGCCTCGGCGACTTCGCCGGAACCGAGCATGGCCTTTGCCGATTCAACCACCTCCGGCGAATCGCTGGTTCCCAGCACCCAGGACTGTTCTTCGGCGAGCTGCTTGGAGACTTCGCCGACCCGGGTCTGGAACGCCTGATGGTAACCGTCGTAGGAGAACATGCCCGGCACGCCTTCGGACAGGGGCTTGCCGCTACGCCGCTGGAAGACCAGCGGTGCGCTGGGGCCGCCCTTGGCCGCCACCGTGAACGCCGGGTATTCGGACCCGATGCCCTCGCGCTTGAGCCGGCTGTAGACGCGCTGCGGCAGCTCATAGCGGGTCAGTGCACTGCGCGCGCTGGCCACCAGCATCGGATCGGCCGGCAGCGGCGAAGAGTAATCGTCCTGGTTGAGCAGCGCTGCCAGGTGTTCCGACAGGGCGGCACGCTGATCGGTGCTGACATCGCGCGGCAGCGAGGTTTCCCAGTCGAATTCGATCAGCGCGGACGCGTACCCGGGGTCCAGGCGCAGGCGGTCCTGCAGCATCAGGTAGACCTTGAGGACTTCATAGGTCTGTTCGAGGTCGTCGGCGGGAATGTTGCGCAGCCGATCTTCTACCCGGTACAGCAGCCGCGGCAGAAACGCGCTGCGCAACAGGTTGCGATACGCCTGCGAGGTGCCGGCCTGCAGCTTGTCGCCCTGGTAGAGGCCATAGGTCATGGACAGCGGCACGCCGTCGATCAGGCTGTCGGTGCGTGGAATCTGGCGTACCGCATCGAGCGTCGGCAGCAGTGTCACGACATTGGTGTCGGCCACGGCGGGCAGCGCGGCCACTTCTTCGCGCACCACCTGTGCTCGGGTGGCCACCTCGCCGACATAGCCGCTGTTGCGCGCGTACGACACGATCCAGGCCAGCAGCAATCCCAGCCCGATGACACCGCAAGCGGCGTAGCCCACCCAGTGCAAGGTCTGCCGGCGTTTTTCCCATTTCAGGTTGGTTCCGGCCAGCGCCTGTTCGCCGAAGATCACGTCGCCCAGCAGGCGCGTGAGAAAGTAGCTGCGTCCGCTGGAAGTCTGCAGCGCCAGCGGATTGCCGTCGAAGCCGAAGGCACGCGCGATGTTGCCGACCACGCGGTCGATCGGACGCCCTTCCTGCGTACCGCTGGTCATGTACACCCCACGCAGCAGCGGCGCTGCGCCGTAGCGCGAGGTGACGAAGACCTGACCCAGAAAGTCCAGCACCGCGGGCTTGAGGACTGCCACCTGCTGCGGAAAGCCGAAGATCAGCGCGCGCTTGCCCAGATCCTTTTCGTCGCGCAGGCGTTGCGGCTGGCGCTCGAACAGGCGGCGCATCAGGCCCTCCCATTCGCGCTCCATCGACAGCAGCGGGTCCGGTGCGTCGGGCTCCTGAGAATAGGGGAAGGTGGTGCCCCACACCTGCGCACGCTCTTCCTTGCTCAGGTCCGAGAAAAATTCGGTGAAGCCGGCGAGCAGATCGACCTTGGTCAGCAGCACGTAAACCGGGAAGCGAATCTGCAGGCGCTCGTAAAGTTCTTCAATGCGCGCACGCGCGGCCTCGGCGTGTGCTGCACGCTCGCGCGGCGACTGCGTGAGCAGGTCGCCTGCGCTGATGATCAGCAGGATGCCGTTGATGGGACGGCGCGGGCGGAACCTGCGCAGCAGATCGAGAAAGCCGCTCCAGGCCGCCTTGTCCACCGCCTGGTCGGAATCCTGGGTGGTATAGCGGCCGGCAGTGTCGATGAGCACGGCCTCATCGGTAAACCACCAATCGCAGTTGCGAGTGCCGCCGACACCCTTGATCGCCTGCGCGCCGCCGGCCTTGTCGGCCAGCGGAAAGCGCAACCCGGAGTTGATCAGCGCGGTGGTCTTGCCCGAACCGGGCGGCCCGATGAACACGTACCAGGGCAGCTCGTACAGATACTGTTTGCGGGAACGCGCCAGCAATCCCGACAGCCCGCCGGCCTTGCTCGAAGTGCGCAGCTTGCGCAGTTTGCCGACCGCCTCTTCGAAGCGTTCGGCGAGGAGCTGAACTTCCTGCTGCGATTCGCTGGGGCCGGCAACGTTGGCGGCTGGCCCCTTGGTCAGGCCTTCCACCAGGCGCTTGCTGGCGCGGCGGGTCTTGTACCAGCGCCAGGTCCGCCGCAAGGCATAGATGAGCACGAACAGGCCGATCAGCAGCCAGCGGATCCAGGCCGCCTCCAGCGGGCGCCAGCCACCGATGGCGATCAGGGGTCCGACATACCAGACCACCAGCGACAGGGCGCCCAGTCCGAGCGATCCGATCAGCAGCGGGTGGGTAAAGAAGCGAAGAATTCTGCTCATGCGGAGCGGTCCATCCGGGTGGCGTGGAGTGCAAGCTCAGTCGACCAGCACCTGAACCTCGACGCGCCGGTTCTTGGCGCGATTGGCCGGCGTGTCGTTGGGCGCGATGGGTTCGGATTCGGCGCGGCCTTCGGAGCGGATACGCGCCGGGTCGACGATGCGTGCCATGCGCTGGGCCACCGTTTCGGCGCGCGCGGTGGACAGGTGCCAGTTCGAAGGGAAGCGCACCGAGCGGATCGGCGCGTTGTCGGAATGACCGATCACCAGCACTTTGCCGGGCACCTGATTGATCGCCTCTGCAATGCGGTCGATCAGCGGCACCATCTTGTCCGGCACGGTGTTGCTGGCCGGCGCAAAGAAGCCGTCGGAACGGATGGTGACCACGCTGCGGTCGTCGTAATCGCCCACGTCCACGTACTGAGCGGCGATGTCCTCGGCCAGCAGGCCACGCAATCTCGGTGGCACCGGTTTCTGGGCCGGCGCCGCAACGCGCCCCTCCGCCTGCGGCGCCTGGATACCCAGCACGCTGGCGAACACCGGGTCCGACTTGCGATTGAGGACGGTGCTGAGGATGACGAAGGTCAGAGTCAGGATCAGCGCCGTGGCAGCCGCCACCACCCACAACGGGAACAGGCTGATGATGGCGTTCTGCCCGAACGCGGCGCCTTTCCAATTGGGGCTCAGTTCGCGTTCGACGTCGCCGCGTTCGCGGCGCAGCACTTCGAACAGGCGTTCGCGTACCTGCAGGAGCTGCGCCTGGCCGTTATCGACCACGCGGAAACGGCCCTGGAAACCCATTGCCAGGCAGACTTCCAGCAGTTCCAGCAGGTCGCGGTTGGCGCCGGGGTTCTCGGCCAGCTTGGCCAGCAGCTGAAAGGTTTTTTCGCCGCCCCAGGCTTCGTTGTGGAAACTCACCAGCAGGCTTTGTGCGCTCCATTGACCGGAACCGCCCCAGGGCGTGTTGGCCGCGGTTTCATCGACGAACGTGCATAGCGCGTAACGCGCGGCCACGATCTTTTCCGGAGCCAGATTGGCCTTGCGCGCGCTCTGTTCGAACGAACGGATGCCGGCAATCAGGCTGCTCTTGACGGCGTTGGGATCGGCCTGCACCGAGCCTCGCAGCTGCGGAATCAGATCCAGGATCGGCGTCGCGGCCGCCAGCAGCGGATTGGCACCGACGGCATCCGGCAGATCGACAGCCGCCGCCGGAGCGTGCGCCGCGGGCGGTGGCGCGGCAGGCCGCGGGGCGGGGGTATCCGGTGCCTTGGACTGGGGCCGACGCGGGGTTGGCACCATGATGGTGCGATCGTCGCTGCGCGGCGCAAAAGGATCGTCCGGATCGGTTGCCATGGCTGTCTATGCCTTATGAACGGATGGCCCAACATTCCATCTCGAGCCCGGGAAACTCGCCTGCGATATGCATGGCCAGTCCGGACCCGCGCTCGAGCTGCTTCCACAATTCGGTGCCGCGCTCCAGCTCGAAATAATTGAAGCCGGCGTGAAACGGGATTTGCCGCGGTGCCACTGGCAGCGGCTTGAGCGCGATGCCGGGCAACTGCATGTTGACCAGGTCGCGCAGCTTTTCCGCCGGCCCGATCTTGACTTGCGCGGGGAAGCGCACGCGCAACTGCTCCGCCGGCACCTGCGCGTTGACCGCCAGCACGAAGCCGGCGGTGCGGACCAGATCCTGATCGGGTATCACCGCCACGCGCACGCCGAACTTGCGTTCCTGCAGCTCGATGGGAACCGCCTTGGTCTCCATCACCACGCTCAGGCTCGCGCGCAATTCCTTCATCAGCGGCGGGAAGCACTTTTCGGGCTCGGGGTGCAGGTAGCGCGGATACGCGATTGGCCGGCGATTGTCGCGAAAGGTGGCGAAATCGCCCGCCATGGTCACGCCGAGTTGATAAAGACGCTCGGGGTGCAGCGGACCGATGCCGCGCAGGTGCGCGATCAGCGGCTCGTAGCGATTGACGGTCTGCAGGAACAGGAAGTCGGAAATCTCCGCCACACCGCCGCGGCCGGGATGGGCCAGGCGCGAAGACAGCGCTTCGCCGCGCTGATGCAGCATGCCCTCGATCTCTTGCAGGTACGCCGACAGCACGGGGCTGACCGAGACGGCCAGCGTCGGCGGGATGTATTGACGGTCCAGTACGACGAGGTTGTCGGCGCGCCGCTCCAGCACCCGCGTCACCCCCAGGGTCACCCAGCCGTCGGTCTTTTCGCGCGCCGGCAGCAGGCGCAGCTTGAGATCGGCCACCCGCAACGGCGCGCTGCTTTCCGAGCCGCTGTTGTGGTCGGTGACCTCGAGGTCGCTGGCGCGATAGCGCGCGAAGCTGGCGCCGTCTTCGCCGTCGGCATCCACTGCGGTCGAGCCGTGGCGCCGCGCAGGAGCCGCCAGCATCAGCAATTCGCTTTTGGAGTCCGGCGGAATCTCCAGCGCCAGTGGCGCGTCGTCGCTGTCCGGAAAATCGAAGGGTGTACCGTCAGGCAGCACGCCGCGCGCGGCGGTCAGGCTGACCTTGCCCAGCGCCAGTGCAGCCTCATCGATCACCAGATGCGCAAAGCCCCAGGGATAGGCGCTGGTCTCGCCCACCCGGTTCTCCAGCGTGCGCTCCAGGTAACGATCCTGCTGCTGGAAATGCTGCGGCTGGAGAAACATGCCCTCCGACCAGACGACTTTCTTGCTCCAGGACATGGTGCTCGGATCCAGTGTGTGTGCGAAGTCCGGGTTTATTCTTCTTTGCCGGACGCTTCGAGCGACAGCTCGATGGAATTGGCGCCCGCGCTCACCGCGAGCACGCCGTTGGCCCCGGGTGGTACCGCCAGCAACCCGCGCCAGGTGGATCGCTCGACGTCGCGATAGGCAGCCATGACGCCGACGAAGGTCACGTCGGGCGCGTACTCGCGCGGCAGGGTCAGGGTCTGGCCGGGCTGCAGGATGAACTCCTCGCGCTTGGCCAGATCCGCCGCCAGCATCTGCTCGTCTTTTTCGAACAGCGAGAAGAAGTCGGCAGCTGCAAAACCATCCTTGGCGCGCAGGGCGTACAGGCGTATCAGCAGCGGGGAAGGGCGGCCATCGGCGTCGGGATTGATGTCGGCGCCGGCCAGGATGGCCAGATCCAGCCGCGCTGGCTGCGGCTCGTCGGGTTTGCGCGCACCGCAGGCGGACAGGACCAGCACGGCGACGGCGATTAGCGCGAATGCGCGCAGGCGGGGAAGGTTCATGACTGGAGGCGGGATTGGCATGAGGCGGTGGGGATCATGGTTCGGTCACGGGCCTTTTTTCTGGCGCTGGCGTTCCAGCGCCGCCACATGTTCTTCATAGGCGCGCAGGAACTCGCGGCCGAACAGCGCATGGAAGTCCTCCTCGGCCTCCAGCGCCAGCTGTCGGTACAGCTCGCCAAACATGTCCCACAGCTTGGCCTTACGGTTGCCGCCCAGCATGCCCAGGCCACCCTTTTCCGGCACACGCGATTCCAGCAGGGTGGGATCGAAACGCTTGAGTACTCCGGACAGCGCTGCCCGCAGGCCGGCCATGAAGCCGAACTCATGGGCGCGCAGGTCGGCATAGGCATCGCGCATGGCCTCTTCGGCGCCCATGAAGCCAGGCATCTGCGGCCCGAACAGGTAGCGCAGGGCCAAGCGTGCATCCGGCGAGAACTTGAGCGGGTTGTTGCGCCCGCTGGCAATCATGGTGACGTCGGCACGCATCTCGCGCTTGACCGTGCCACGTGCATTGAGCAGCGCGATGGTGCCGGCCGTGGACTCGTTCATCAGTTTGCCGATGCGATACATCAGCTCCGGCGTCAGCGTATCAATCACCAGATCCTGTGCGTCGAGACCGGCGAGCAAGGCTTCCAGCAACTCGGCGCGGTCGGCGGGCAGGGCAGGCGGAGCGGCGGCCTGCGGAGTCGGCGGCGGTGGCCGTTCGTAGCTGCGCGTGGGGACGGGCGGGTTCGCCGGTGCCGCGGCAACGGGTGCCGGCGACAACGGTGCGGGCTCCGGTGCAGGCACTGGAGGCGACGACAGCAGGTCGCCCGGAGAAGCCTGTGGCGAAGATTCCCGGGACGGCGCGGGCGCGTCGAAATCGAAATCCACCGCTGCCGGTGGCGCGGGCGGTGAAGTGGGTCCGGTCGAGGCCGGGGCAGGCGTGTCCGCGGCGCCGGCCTGAAGACCGAAGATGTCGTCGAGGTCGACATCCGGCAAGGTCGCTTTCGGCGCAGCCGACGCCGGCGGGGCCTGCGGTTCCGGCGGTGGGCTGGCGGGACTGGCGCTGGGCGGTGCGATGAACGGGGAATTGATCTCCGCTACATCGTCGGCCACCGCGTCCTGGGTCGCCTTGCGCGGACTGCCTAGCCACTGCGTGATGCCGCTGTCATGGCTGCCCGGTGTGCCGGTCGGTTTGCCCAGAGGCCCGTCGAGAAATGGCTCGGCAGGGGAACCGGAGCTGAGGCCGAACATTGCGTCCAGACTGCCGGAGCCCGGTGCATCGGGACTCGAATGCAGACCGCTGAAGGCATCGTCGGAAATTTCGGAACCCAGCGGCAGCTCCGAATCGGGAGAGGCCGGCGGTGGCGCCATCAGGTCGAAGTCGTCCGGCAGGCCACCGCCCGGGGGGGACGATGAGGGCGGGGGAGACGGCGGCGCAGCCGAAGGCGAGAATCCGAGATCGGCGAAGGGATCGTTGGCCTGCGCGCCGCCACCCGCCGCCGGTCCCCCGAGCAGATCGTCGAAAAGATTGTTGCCCGCGCTGGGCGTCGACGATGCGGCACCCAGCAGCGGCGAGTCGGCCACTGTCGGTGCCTGCGGAGCGCCGCTGCTGACTTCGAGTTCGAACGGGCCGATGCTGATCTGATCGCCCGGCTTGATCGCCGCGCTGTTGCCCTTGCCCAGGGCGTTCCCGTTGACGCGAAGGGCATTGGTGCCTTGGTCGGTGATCAGGAACTGACCGCCGTTGTGGCTCACGGTGGCGTGCACCCGGGAGACGGAACGCTTGTCGTCCGTGAGCACCAGCGTGCAGTCGGCGCTGCGGCCGATGGTGCCGCCCAATTCGTCGAAGCGCACCGCCTGCGCCGCGGGCGGCGGCCTGCCTTCAACTCGAACAATTCCGACGGTGATCACCCGGTACGTCCCCCTGGCTCTGGTGTCGCCGAGAGTTTACGGCCACAGGCCTGCCCTGGTAACGCGCGCTTGGGGATCTGCGTCACGATTGTCTGCGACACTTTCCGCGTCCCGGATCCGGCACGGCATGTCGCCTGGATCACGGACCCACCGCTGAGCTGCGTCGATACCCCGCAGAGGGCAATGCCAGCAGACGGTAGGCGCCCATCTCGATGGTGGCCTGTTCGAGCAGTGGCACTTCTTCGCCGATCTCCAGCGGCGTTCCGTCGACGATCAGAGGATTGGTGCCCCGCGCCACCAGTTTGACCACCCCTTGTCTGTCCAGGAGCTGCGCCTGCACGCGTGACAGGGTCCTGCCAGGATCCGGCAGGCTCAGGTGGTTGTCTGCCGCACGCCCGATGGTGCCGCCGGACGGGCCGATCTCCACCGCCACTGGCGGGTTGGGTAGCGCACCGTCGATTGCGATCACCTCGATCCTGACCATGGCTCAAGGGGCCAGAATCAGGACCAACGGCTGGCTGGGCACGATGCGGCATCCCGGCGCATTGGTGCTGTTCTGCAGAGACATGCTGGTCAGGCGGGTCGCCGGCTGTCCCAGGTACAGCACCGTGAACGCCCCGGTCAGGTGGCGGCTCGGACCCATGACGGTGCCGGAGGCCACGCCCAGGGCCACACCGGGGTTGTCGCCGTTGGTCATGGGGATGGTGGTGGCCATGTTGTGCACGGGCATCCCCATGATGAGGATGGTCGGCACGTTCGGGATCGCCATCGGGCCCATCGCGACATTGGGATACGGGATGGGGATGGGCGCCGGCGCTGGCGGCGCTGGCGTAAGGCATACGTCCGGGAATGCCATGTCGGTTCCCATCATCTGGGTGTTGGCGAACATGTCGTGCTCCTAGCCGAAGTGGATCTGGCTGCCGCGGGTCTTGACCAGCTTGTCGCCATTGATCAGGGCGTGCTCGCCGGACAGCTGCAGTAATTGGTCGGCCCGCCGTTCCAGATGGGTGGCGCTGACCCGATCAAGCCCATCGGTCCGTCGCTGGTGCTGTTTGCTGAAGTGAGAAACCCGATCGAACACGGTATGCAGCGCCGACCCGATCGCCTTGATCGCAGTGCCCACCAGGGTCAGTTCGCGGCCGACCAGGCGGGCGCGCTCGGTGGTGATCTCGGCGTCATGGGTATCGATCTGCATCTTCAGGCTTTCGAGGTGCAAGGTCGGTGCATGAAAGCTCAACGCCCCATCCTGGACTTCGAACCGGGTATCGCCCTGGCAGCGCAGCACCGTGGAGACGCCCTCCTCGCGCTGCAGGACCGCCAGAATCCAAAGCTCGTCCGGAGCCACCTGCAGGCAGGCGACGGTATCGCCCGGCGCCACTTCCAGCAGGCAGCTCGAGGCGCGCCTTGCGCTCGCCACCAGCGTGCCGCTGGTCACCGTGTAGCGGGCCTGCTCCACCGCGGTGACGATGCCGACGCAATGACTGGCCGGCGTCGGTACTGCCGTCGGCGTTCTGGCGGCAGGAGTGCGAGTGCGGTTGCGTGGGGGCAGCGCGGTAGTGGTCATGATGGGCTCCACAAAGTCTTTTGGTAATCCGGATGTCATGCGCGCGCCGGCTGCCACTGTTCGGCCGCCGCCTTCTGGGCGTCGGTTTGCAGGGCGCGCGCACGGTCGCTGAACCGGGCATCGTCGGTCAGCGCGCGATGCAGAACGGTTCTGAACATGATGGCCTCGTTGGCGTCGACCGCCTGCAGATTGGCTTGGCTGAAATCGGCGTAGGTCAGGTCGGCGTTGCGGAACAAGGCGCGAGGTAATTGGGCTTCCGCAAAGTGGACCTGGTGCAGGTTGCATGCGTCGAAACAGGCCTCCTCGAACTTCACCTTGGTGAACAAAGCCTGCTGCAAATTGGCGCCCGCGAATCGTACCTGCTTGCCGAAGGCGCCGCAGAACAAGGCATTGGGGGCCTGGGCACGGGTGAAATCGCATCCGCTCAGGTCGGAGCCGCTGAAGTTGCATTGCTTCAACGACACTCCTGTGAAACTCGAACCTTCCAGACTGGTGTTGTTGAGCTGGCATCCTTCCAGCAGTAGACCGACGAAGGAACGTCGCTTGAGCGGGGTCTTGAAGAAAGTGGTGCGCTTCATCCTTGCGCGCTCCCAGCTCAGCCCCTCGATATCGCTTTCCAGAATTCCCGCATGAACCCAACGGGTATCGTCGGCGCAGACGTTCTTCAAGCTGCAACGGGTGAAGTTGGTGGATTCCAGATCGGCGAACGCCATCTGCGCATGATCCAGCGTGGACTGCGAGAACAGCGCCATCGCAAGCTGCGCCCCCGCCAGATGGGCGCGCTGCAGGGAGCACTCGCTGACCACCGCTCCGATGAGGTTGGCCTTGTGCATGACGCTGTCGTCCAGAGTGCATCGGTTCAGCGTGACCTTGCGCAGATTGGCCCGGTCCAGTTGCGCGCCGGTCAGCACGCACTGATCGAATACGGCTTCGCGGATATCGGCGTCCTGCAGCAGAGCACCGCTGAAATCGCAGCCGCTGAATACGCCCCCGGCGAGAAAGCCGCCGCGATAGTCCTTGCCCCGGAAGTTCTTGCCCTCCATGGGTTCCCCCATGGTGACGGCGATGGCCAGCAGTTTGGCGTCCATGGGCGGTGCTCAGGCCGGGGCCGCCGCTGGGCGGTGACGCGGATAGGTGCGCGCGCGCTCCATCACCGCGCCTTCGAGCCTGACGTGGGTGTCCAGGACCACCCGCGACAGGTCGGCGTTGAACAGGTGGGCCCCGCGCAGATCCGCGCCTCGCAAGTCGGCGTTATGCAGGATGGCGCCATTGAAATCCACGTCGGACAGGTTGGCGTGGCACAGCACCGCCTTGCGCAGCAGGGCACCCTTGGCTTTGGCCAGGCGGGCATCGCAGGCGCTGAGGTTGGCGCGCCCCAGATTGGCTTCGTCCAGCACGGCGCGAACCAGACGCGCACCGGTCAGATCGCATTCGCCCAGATTGGCGCCGTTGAGGACGGCAGCGGAGAAATCGGCGCCTTTGAGCGTGGTGTTCTGCACGAATACGACGCCGGACATCTTGGCCGAAGCGAATATCGCACCGTTGGCGGCACAGGTGACGAAGCTGGCGGACGACAGGTCGGCACCTCTGAAATCGATCCCGGTGAGATCGCATTCGATGAAATTGCAGTTGGCCAGTTGCGCATCGGCGAATTCGCAGCCCTTCAGATCCAGCTTGTAGAAAATCTGCCCCGCCATCGCGGCGCGGCTGAGATCGGCGCCAGCCCACCGGCTTTCGAGTAGCTGGGCGGAGGGCATCCGCGCGCCGCGAAAGTCAGCCTTCTTGATATCGGCGCGCATGAAATTGGTTTCGGTCAGGTTGGCCTGATCGAATACCGTGCGTTCCAGCCGGGCCGAACCCAGATTGGCCTTGGTCAGGTCTGCGCGGATCAGCAGCGCGCTGCGCAGATTGGCGTGGGCAAGAACCGCGCCAGTGAGTTTGGCGCGCGACAGATTGCTGTGGGTCAGATCGACGCTTTCCATCCAGGCGCCGGTAAGGTCCACCCCGCGCAGATCGAGGTTGGAAAGGTCCACGCCCGTGAGGTCCATGCCGGGCCAGCGGCGGAAATCCCGCGACAGCAGAAACTCGATCTCGCGGCGCCGTTCCAGAGCGGCTTCGCCGGTCAACGGTCGCGCCGGATGCTGCAGATGAGCGCTTTGGCGATAGTCGTCGCGTTTGCTCATTTCCAGCAGGCGCAACTTCGGTTCCACCGCCGCCCGGTCGAAGGATTTGCCGGCACGGGAGTGCAGGTCGTCCAGTTCCCGGAGCTGAGCGTCGGCGGTGAATTTGGGCGGGCCGCGATGGACCAGCTCGGCGGGGTCGAGCTTCTTCTGCTTCATCACCTGGACCGCCTCGACCACTTTTTCGGCCTGCGTGACCATGTCTTCAACCGCAGCCCAGCGCTGCTCTTCCATCTGCTGACGCAGCTTTTCCACGTAGGCGGGCATTTCCTGAGGCGTCGGCGGTTTTTCGCGCTGCGGCATCTTGATTCCCAGCGCGTCCGGATCCTGGCCGCGGGATCGAACCAGATCCTGCGCCATGGCCACATCCACCTGGGCGCGGCGCAACTCCGCATCTTCCTTGAGACCTTCGGGCTTCATCGAAGCCTGCTGAGCCTCCATGGAAGGATCGGCCGCGTCCAGGCCTTCGGGCAGGAAATCGGTGTCGCAGAGGGCGTACAGGATGGCGTCCGGACCGACACTGCGACGCTCCAGCGCCGCCAGATAGTGCTCGTCGGATTTGCGATGCTGCTCGCCGAGGCGTTCGACCGCGCCGAGCAGCTGGTGGATATCGCCGGCATCGTCTTCCAAGGCCTCGGTCAGGCCGTGATATACCAGCACCATGCGTTCGGCATGGGGGAAAAACCACACGGTGGTGAGCTGCATCGAGACTTCGCGCATGCGGGCACCGGATGCATCGCCGGCCGCGGGCTTGCGCCCGACAAAGGCACGCACCCGCAACCCAGGCAGATTGCCGCGGATATGCGGCCGGGTCGGGTGAAGATTCTCCAGCTCGAACTCTTCGTCTCCGCGCAAGGTGCCGGAAATCCACTGGTCCTGCGGCGCGAAATTGAAGTACTTCCAGTTCAGGTCCGGCGCGAAACCCGGTGAGTGTTCCTTCAGCCAGACGTCGTCGTAGGTGCCGCGGAGCGCAGCGCGCTGCGGGTGCATGACGTCCAGCATGCCGAATCCGGCTGGCTCGATGACCTGATCCGCGGTCTTGAGTCGCGAGTCCGGCAGTTCCAGATTGGGCAGCCAGCGCACCCCGTCGATCTCGGCGCGTCCCTTGCCGACCGGGTTCTGCGGAAAGTCCGGGCCGCCGTAGGCGTTCTTCCATTCGATCGCCATGCGCTCGAACGGCTGGGGTGCCGATACGGTCTTGCCGTCCCACCAGCGATCGCCGAACGCGAACAGGGTCTTCTCGGTGCTGCCAAGTCGGGCACGTACCGCAACGGCGTCGCGACGCTCGGCAGTGGGATAAGCGTAGCCGTGCACCAGGAACTCGGAGGTCAGTTTGGAGATGCCCTCATCGATCAGCGGCGTCTCCATCTCCTTGGTGATCAGGTTCCACATCGACTGCTCGCCCCACAGCGTGCCCTGTTCCGACTGCTGGAAGGGGACGTGCAGATATCCGGAGACGCAAAGGCCGAAGCGCTTGCGGTACTCCATGGGGCGGAACGATAGCCCCAGACATTGAGGCTTAGTGATCTGCATGGGCAGCCAGGTTATTCCAGCAACCGAGCCATGTCAGGACGTTTCTGCTCACGATTTGTTGTCGTCCGAACGATTCGTGTGGGGGCCATCCAGCTTGTTTCTGCGCTCGTAGTCAGCGGCACTTTCCTTACTGCCGTCGCTGCCCGCCGTCGGCGTCACACCGTACTTGGTGTCTTGCGCATGCATCTTGTCGGTGGCGGTGATGTGGTCGCTGTCCTGCGGGCCGGAATCGCCGTCGCCGCCACCGGCGCTCCCGGTTTCCGAAAGGCGATTCAACCGTGCAGCCAGACCTGGATGCCCGGCGTCGGCGGCGGCCTGTGCGGCTTCTTTCAACTCCTTTCTCGCCTCCCGGTACTGGTCTCCTAGCTCCTTGGCACCAAGTAGCAGTGCGCCAATTCCCCAACCTGCAAACCCTAAAGCTGCTCCGATCGACACTGCGGTCGCAACGGGTCCTGCCACCGTCTGGCCTGCGGCTGCAGCAGACCCTGCGGGTAGGTACATCTTCATGGAGTCCATTTCCATCGCGACGCCAACCGCGGCGGTCAGACGTGCCGCAGCTACATTGTCAACCTGTACCGCCAAGGTATTACTGATGCTGGCACCGATGAACGTCTCCAACGCCAGCCCCATAAAGGTGTTGCGCGCAAGGCCCATGTTTGTATCGCTGGCCGATCCCATATATCCGCTTGAGTTGCTGCCCATGACCGTCGTGTTGTTACCCATCGACGTCTGATTGATATTGCCAACCGCCAGAATCGAGGCATCCGTGTTGCTCAGCAGATTGAACTTGTTGGTCATGATCGAGTACGGGCCGATCGGCGCACTGACCACGTAGGAGCTGCCGCCGGTGACGTTCATCGCGATGTGACCGGCTTCGAATGTGATGTTCGCTGCCTTGTATTCCACGTTTCCAGTGACCGCGACCGACTGATTGCCTGTCACTGATCGGCTTTCGTTACCCGCCGTTTTGTCTTTGCGATTGGCATCGGTGGACGTTTCAATATCGCCGGCAACTCCCATGCTGTGTTTGCCATCGATCTTGATCGCCTGATTGCCGGTGATCTTGAGTTCCTGGTTGCCGCCGATCTTGATCGCTTGATCCACATCGACAATGTGCGTCTCGTTGTTCTTGACGTGGATGGCGCGGTTGTTGGTCACCGCCAGCGACTGGTCGCGCTGCACGATGGTGCTCTGGTCTCGCTGAATCACGTTGCTCTGGTCGCGCTTGACCACGTGCATCTGATCGCGCCCGATGTTGATCGAGTCGTCCACCTCCACCGAGCGGCTCATGTTGCGCTCGGCGTGGATGGTGATCAGTTCTTTGCCTTTCTCGTCTTCGAACTTGAGTTCGTTGGCGTTGTCGGGCGTGCCGCCCTTGCTGGACCGGGTGAGGATCCCGGACTGGGTCTTGTTGGCGGGCAGGGCCCAGGGCGGCATCTGCTCGGCGTTGTAGACCCGTCCGGTGATCAGGGGGCGGTCGGGATTGCCTTCCAGAAAATCCACCACCACTTCCTGGCCGATGCGTGGGACCGTCATCCAGCCGTAATTCTTGCCGGCCCAGATCTGCGAGACCCGCACCCAGCAGGAACTCTCGTCGTTGTGCTTGCCACGACGGTCCCAGTGGAACTGCACCTTGACGCGGCCGAATTCGTCGACGTGAATCTCCTCGCCGTCGGGGCCCACCACAACTGCGGTCTGGGGCCCCTGAACCGCAGGTCGGCGGGTGGTGCGCGGGCTGCGGTACTGCATGTCGGCACGAAGCAACCGGAAGCGGCAGTCGAAAGAGGCGGGCACGTCCATCTCGGGGAGATTGTTCTCCGCCTCCAGATGCGACGACACCACCAGATGTTCCTTGTTCTGATCGAAGCGAAGATGATGGGTCAGTGTGAACAACGCTCCGCAGACGAGCAGCCGGGAATCGCCGCGCCCCTCGACGATCTGATACCCGGCCTGGATCTCTTCGAGCCGCTTGCGCGCAATGCCGACGCCTTCCGGCTTTTCGCCGTCCTCGCCGTCGCGAACCTCGTCGTAGAGACCCGGATAGTCGAAGACTTCGTGCTTGGCTTCGCTGTGCGCCTGTTCGATGGTGCACACCGCATCCAGCGGCAGGCTGGGCGTTTCGAAGTTGTAGTCGCGCATGGCGAAGCCGCCCGGCTGGATCTCGCCTCTCACCGTCCACTGGTGAATGCGCGGATCGGTCATGCCGGGCCGGTCGTCGTCGTTGTGCATTCGCACCAGGCCCACCGACTCGTGGTTGCTCGGGCCGTCGCAGATCGTCAGCGTGTGCTTGCCGGGCTCATGCTTGAAGAAGTAGTAGATACCGTCTTCTTCCATCAGCCGACTGATGAAGTCGAAATCGCTCTCGCGATACTGAACGCAGTACTCGCGAGTCGCGTACTGGCCGGTCAGCTTGAAGTCGAAATCGACATCGGTGTGATCTTCGAACACTTCTTTGAGGATCGCCTCCGTCGTCTTTTTCTGAAAGATGCGGCAATCCTGGGTGCGGGTCAGCATCCACAGCCAGGGCCGGAGGATGAGGCGATATCGGTACAGGTTGTCGAAATTCCTGACCGCACCCAGCATGGCAATCTGTGCCACGCGGCCGTCGATGGCGCGCCGCGGCAGCAGGCCCCCGTCGTCCACCTCCATCAGCACCGTCACATGCTTGCCCAGGATGTCGTCGAATGACAGGTCCGGCGTGTTGCTGAGCGCCAGCACCTCGTACTCGAACAGCCGGCCCAGGGTCTCGCTTCCGGACACGCTCTCGATGACCAGACTGCCCTTGGGCGATGGCGCCTCGATGTCCAGCCAGCGATTGCTGGTCGATGCCGCGTTCAGCTTGAAAGTGGCCATGTGTTTAACCCTCAATACCGGAACTGGTTGCTGCGGAGTCGATCGTGGCTGCTCGAAATCCCGGGCCCAAGGCTCCTGAATTGGCGCGCGTGCCGACCTCCGTTGGCGATGCCCTACTATCAGTCATGTGCGGGGCGGGAGGAAGGGTCGCCGGCCGTGAATCGCGGTGCGGACGTGAGGAATGTCACGAACCAACTGCGTCGGCGGCAGGTTCGGCTACGCCTCTTTTCTCGCCGCGACCAGCAGCCCGGCCACCGGTTTCTGCAGTTCCGTGCGCAAGCTCTCTTTGCGGACCGTGATCGACGTGAATCCCGCCTGCGCCAAGCAGCGCTCCACGTAGTCCTGCCGGTGCGCGTAGCGGCCGCTGACCTGGATCGCATAGCCATGGTCCTGGCTTTCATTGTTCTCCACGGAAAACAGCAGCCACCCGTCGGTCCGCAGGGCGCCGTGAGCGGCCTCGCAGGCGGCCTCGATCGCGCCGAAGTAGCACAGGGTGTCGGCGCTGACCACCAGGTCGTAGACACCGCTTCGGGAACGCAGAAACGCAGTGAGCTCGGCCTCGTAGAGGGCGTCGTACTGCTGGCGTGGCTTGGCCTTGGCCAGCATGCCGGCCGACAGATCGACGCCTTCGAGCATTGAGCAATGACTTCGGATCAGCGGCGCCAGCAGCCCGGTTCCGCATCCCGCGTCCAGCACTTTCAAGCTAGCTTGGGGCGGACCCAGCAGCTCTCCAGCCAATTGCGCGAGCAGCTGCGGCGCCTTGTACTCCAAGTCAGCCAGCTTGGCATCGAAACTGTCGGAAAAACCGTCGAAGAGCTTCTTTACGTACTCGTCGGGGGCTCGCGCAGGAGCATCCGACCCACCCATGGCCGCCAGCATGTGCTGGGCCTCGGTGTCGTCAGGATTACGCTCCAGGGCGCTGCGACACATCTCACGCGCTTCTTCCACTTTGCCCGAGTAGGCCATCGCAAGGGCGATACGCAAATGGGTTTCGACAATATCCGGTGCGAACTTGGCGGCCAGCCGATAGTGCTTGATGGCAAGATCATATTTGCCACGGACGGCGAGCAGATTGGCGTAGGTCTGCTGGACGTGGCCGCTCTCTGGCATCTGCTCCAACGCCGGCCGCAGAACTGCCTCGGACTCGTCCAGATTCTGCAACGCCCGCAGCAGCGCTGAGAGTGCGATTCGGGGAGGGTAGGCCTCTGGGTCCGACATCAGCGCACGGCGCAGGTGATGCTGCGCCTCGCCGGTTCGGCCCTGTTGCAGCAGCATGTTCCCCAGATTGCCATGAGCAGCGGCGTAGTCGGGCGATACTTCCAGCGCCCGCCTCATCGACGCAATGCCCGCCACCTGTTCGTCGCTGTGATACTGCAACATGCCCAGGTAGTTCCAGCCTTCCGCGCTTTGCGGCCAGCGTACGACCAGCTTCTCGCATAGCCGCTTGGCTTCGATGTTCTGGCGAGCGTGATGCAGCTCGCGAACCATTTCGATTGCGCCGGCAAGCGTCAGCGTGACCTGCTGCTTACGCCTGCCCATGTGCCGTTTGATCTTGGACTTGCTGATTCATCGCGAATGGGATCACTTGACCTCTCCACCCTCTTATCTGAAATATCTGATTGCGGTCCGATTATGCGGGCTGGGAACGATCTTCCATTCCGCTGGACCGATGTGGCTGGATGTCATCTCGACCAAGCAGGCCCATAACGTCAAATAATGTGCCGGCATGACCTCCATTCCTCCATACATGATGCTGGCGGACCCGACAGCGGAGTTTCCGATCAGCTCACCTGCGCTCAGGAACGTGGGAGCCCTCACAGCAGGATTTTGGTCCAGCAGGTCTGACATCCCAGCTTGCTGACCACGCTTTCGTTGGTCGGATGAATCCCACGTGGCTGGATCGCCCTGTTTTGCCGCAAGCTGCAGGGTTTTCGATATTAGGCTATCCGCATTCGCGCGGTCGGTCAGATGGGGATGCATCCGTCCCATGTATTCATCCGGCAACCCGAGCATATGGCCAAATTCATGACACAGGACGATGTAGTTCATCTCGGCCGCATGATCCACGTCCTTGGGCACTCGGACGACGATGCACACGCCCTGGATCGAGGTGGAGGATGTATTTTTTCCGCCGTGACTCGCTATCGTTTCCTGGATCTTCGCCTTTAATCCTTTTTTCCGAGTTGGAGAATCGGTTACCTCGAGGGAGACATCCTCGTTCCGCAACACGCATTTCAGGACATTCGCAACTTCGTTGGCTCTCTTCTTGCCCAAGCCGACGTTGAAGTGCCCGTCAGTGCCGCCTGTGTGCCCATAGACAACAAGTTGGATGCCCTTCACATCGCTGGTCGAAATGCGATGCACAAAGCGGGCGTAATCCAACAGTTTGCCCTTCGCTTCGGGTGACAACGTACCGCTGTTCTTGTCGAAGGGAATGAAGCCTACCCCCCTGTCGATCAAACCCTGTTCAAGCTGATAGACCCTCAGATTAAAGATGCCTTCTCTTATTTTCCGCTGATCCTTTGGATACAGTGCCTTGTTGTCAAGCGCGCATATCGGTGGAGTTTGCCACCCGACCCCACCGCCAGAAGTTGGCCAGTCGTCGGGCAATTTGTCGACCTTGAGATGCAAGTGGGCTTGAGCGAGTGGAGTCGACACCAAATTGACATTCACCGAAGCAGATATGTCCTCCCAGCCCTTCTTCGTGCATTGGAAGATGAATCGATTGCTCCAGAAGGTGGAAATCGTAGAGAAAGCCTGTTCCTTCCACTTTATTTTTTCTTCATCGGTCCATTTGACCATCTGAGTTTCGGCGAACTCCACGAAGACCTTGAAGGTCACATCCATTTCGCAAGCATCCACATTGTAACTGGCATTGAAAAGGCCAATTCCCGTAGGAGCGGTCCAATTTACCTTCACAAATTTAGCGCGATACGACGCTTCAGCGAATCGCTCTTTGGGTGTCATAGCGGGTTACCTCCCTTTGAGTGAACTCGACCTCGGGGTCGGGGTTTTTCTGATGATTAGACTGCGACGAGGGACTTTCGAAGATAGTCAAAGGTTCCATAATTGAGCGTAAACGGCCTGGAAGTCACGAACGCCCTACGGAAGGAAGGGATGCTCAGCATCTCGCGAAAGTCCGTCATGAACTTGTCGACGTTCGTCCACCCATGCACCGTGCCCGATGCGTGCAATTCTTCGACCTTGTTGACTTTGCATTTGATTAGGAACTGACCGACCTTCGCATTCCCTAGGGCATCTTTCCTGATGTCGTGCGGGGGCGTGTTGGTGAGGTACGCCGCGGCATCGATCGCATCGTCGCCGAACATGTTCTCGCAGACCGATTTGAAGACGTTTTTGGCGTAATGAAAGGTACTTTCCGAGGAGGTCAGGTAGCACCACGTCTTCGATTTGTAGTCGGCGAAGAGGATCGAATCTCCGTTGACCCCGTTCACTCCCATGCGGACGGGCAGCGATTTGATGGTGAGCTTTCTTCGGGTGAAGAAGCCGAGTTTGTGCTTGAATTGATCGACATAAGGTTCTGTTCCGGCTTTGGCATGCCGCGAGTTGCAAGTGAGGATCTCGACGGAGTCAATACCGCTGTTCTTCGATTTCCATTCCTTTACCTTGTCGGCCAGGTCGCCGGGACTCAGGTTGCAAAAGAGCCCGGAGTTGCCGTGCCCCCACAGGATAAGGGTCTTCAGACCGGCGACCTTGACGACGGGATCCTGCACCAACTGCGCCCTGCCCTGATTGTCATCCAGCGCTTTGGCACGGTTGGCGTGATCGTGCTCATAAAGGATGTGGTACATGTCGATTCTCTACTCCGATGCGATAGCGCTCAAAAGGTGTACTTGAAGTTCGCGCCGTCAGCCTCAATTCGTGCACGCTCAATCGGCTTGCCGTCCATCAGGCGATTGAGAAACTCGCGTGAAATATCCGGCAGCATGGTGTTGGTCAGAATCGCATCAATCATGCGGCCGCCCGATTCGCTCTCGGTGCAGCGCGACACCACCAGCTTGACCACATCCTCGCTGTACTCGAACGGAATCTTGTAACGCGCCTCGATCCTCTTCTTGATGCGGTTGAGCTGCAGTTTGACGATCTCGCCGAGCATTTCGTCGCTGAGCGGGTAGTAGGGGATCGTCACCAGGCGACCGAGCAGGGCAGGCGGGAAGATCTTCAGCAGCGGCTCGCGGATGGCCTTGGCCATGCCTTCGTGATCGGGCATCAGCTCCGGGTCCTTGCACAGACCGGCGATCATCTCGGTGCCGGCGTTGGTGGTGAGCAGGATCAGGGTGTTCTTGAAGTCGATGACGCGGCCTTCGCCGTCTTCCATCACGCCCTTGTCGAAAACCTGGAAGAAGATTTCATGCACGTCGGGGTGGGCTTTTTCGACTTCGTCGAGCAGCACCACCGAGTAGGGCTTGCGTCGCACGGCTTCAGTCAGCACGCCGCCTTCGCCATAGCCCACGTAGCCGGGGGGCGCACCCTTGAGCGAGGAAACCGTGTGCGCCTCCTGGTACTCGCTCATGTTGATGACGATCATGTTCTGCTCGCCGCCGTAGAGGGCCTCGGCGAGGGCGATGGCGGTCTCGGTCTTGCCAACACCCGAGGTGCCGGCCAGCATGAACACGCCGATGGGTTTCTGCGGGTTATCCAGCCCGGCGCGCGAGGTCTGGATGCGCTTGGAGATCATCTCCATGGCGTGGTCCTGACCGATCACGCGCTTGGCCAGCAGTTTCGGCAGCTTGAGAATGGTGTCGATCTCATTGCGCGCCATGCGCCCGACCGGGATGCCGGTCCAGTCGCCGACCACGCTGGCCACCGCCTGGTAGTCCACCGTCGGCAGCATCAGCGGGCTTTCGCCCTGCAGGTCGGTGAGCCTGGCTTGCACGTCCTTGAGTTCTGCAAGGGCGGCGGCGCGTTCTTCGTCGGTCAGCGCGGTGACTTCGGGCGGCGGCGGCGCTGCCCCTTCAGCCGCGGCTTCCAGTTTGCTGCCGGTGCCTTCCACCGGCTTGCCGCCTGCGCGCAGCTTGGCGCGCAGATCCAGCAACTGCGTGACCAGGGCTTTTTCTTCGTCCCAGCGCTGTTCGAGACCAGCCAGCTTCTCCTTGGCCGTTTCGAGCTGCGCGGTGGCTTCGGTTTCGCGTTCAGCCACATCAATGCCGATGGTCTTCTCGCGGCCGATGATCTCCAGTTCGGTATTGAGCGAGTCGATGTGCTTGCGGGTGTCGTCGACTTCCGGCGGCGTGGCGTGCAGGCTCACCGCCACGCGCGCGCAGGCGGTGTCGATCAGGCTCACCGACTTGTCGGGCAACTGGCGCGCGGGAATGTAGCGGCTGGACAGCTTGACCGCGGCTTCAAGCGCTTCGTCCAGGATCTGCACCTTGTGGTGCTTCTCCATGGTGCTGGCCACGCCACGCATCATCAGGATGGCTTTCTTTTCGTCCGGCTCGTCGACCGTGACGCTCTGGAAGCGGCGGGTCAGCGCCGGGTCCTTCTCGATGTGCTTCTTGTATTCGGCGAACGTGGTGGCGCCGACGGTGCGCAGGGTGCCGCGCGCCAGCGCCGGCTTGAGCAGGTTGGCGGCATCACCGGTGCCGGCCTGGCCGCCCGCACCGACCAGGGTGTGGGTTTCGTCCACGAACAGGATGATGGGCTGGGCGCTGGCCTGGACTTCGTCAATCACCGAGCGCAGACGCTGTTCGAACTCGCCCTTCATGCTGGCGCCGGCCTGCAGCAGACCGATGTCCAGTGCCAGCAGTTTCACGTCCTTGAGCGAGGGCGGCACGTCGCCACGCGCGATGCGCTGGGCAAAGCCTTCGACCACGGCGGTCTTGCCGACGCCCGCCTCGCCGATGAGTATGGGGTTGTTCTGGCGGCGACGCATGAGGATGTCCACCACCTGGCGGATCTCGTCGTCGCGGCCGACGATGGGGTCCATCTTGCCGCTGCGTGCCTGCTCGGTCAGGTCGGTGCAGAACTTCTTCAGCGCCTCCTGCTTGCCCATCTGCGCCGGCGCCATGGCGCCGCTGGCTTCGCCCGGTGAGCCGGCCCCGCCCAGGGTGGAGCCATCGGACGCAGACAGCCCGTCTTCGGGCGAGCCGCCGACAATCTTGTCGAGATTCTCGGCCAGATCCTCGGACTTGATCCGGTCGAACTGCTTGGAGATGCCGCTGAGCGCGCTACGCAGCATGGGGCGCTTGGTCATCGCCAGCAGCAGATGCCCGGAGCGGATCGCGCCTTCGCCGAAGCCCAGCGTGGCGAACAGCCAGGCCTCCTTGACCACGGTATCGATGGAATCGGAGATGTTGGAGATCGAGGTGGCGCCGCGCGGCAGGCGGTCCAGCGCCGTGGTCAGGTCCTTGGCGATGACCGAGCTGTCCAGGCCGTAGTGTTTGATGATGCGATGCCAGTCGCTGTCGGGGCTTTGCAGCACCTGGGCGACCCAGTGATCCAATTCCACCACCGGGTTGCCGCGCAGCTTGCAGAACACGGTCGCCCCCTCGATGGCCTTGTAGGCGAAGCTGTTGAGCTTGCCGAACACTGCCGGTCTGCTGATCTCTCCCATCGCAACGCTCCTTGTTGGTGATTCGAAATGTATCGCTGTGCTTATCCGGCTCCGCCCGCCGTGATCAGGCGTTCCGGGTCCAATACCAATTCATCCGCGTCGCGGGTGCGCGTCTGGCTTCCGATCCATGAAGACCAGCCCAGCCGGGTGCTGCCGCCCAACCGCGCCTTCGGCACCTGCGCTCTGTCGAGCACCAGTTGCAAATCCCAGTCCAGTTCAAAGCACAGGTAGTGGCGCATCAAGGCCACCAGACGCTTGAGCATGCCGGCCCCCGGCAGCAAAGCTTCGAACTGCGCGGCACTCAAGGGGCCAAAAGACAGGCGGATACGATGTTGCCGGTCCCACACCCGGCTGCCGAGCACCGTGCCCTGTCCGAGCATGCAACCCGCCGTTCGCGTGCCGATGCGGGTCAGGTCGTCGGCCGGCAGTCGCAGCCAGTGGCCGACGAACTCGACGATCTTCACCGGCAGACCGAAATATCCCGACAGGATGGTGCGCAGACCCTCCGCGTTGTGCACAGAACGCGACAGGATTCCGGAAAAATAGAAGCGCACATGGTCGCCGGCGGCGTCCCGCTGCTGCAGGCTCGGCGTTCCCATGCCGACAAAGCTGCCGACGTAGCTGGCAAACCGGTCCGATTGGGGGCGGTCGAAGCTCACCGTCGGCTGCGCCTGTGCCCAGGCGCGGTAGAACAGCGTCAGGAGCCGGTGATGCAATAGGTCGGCAAAGCGTACAAAGCTGCCGTCGCGGTGGTGAATGATGCGCCGCCGCGCGAACTCGGTCAGATGCAGGGGCAGAGGGCCATTAGGCCCAAACAGGCCGAAAAACTGCTGGATGAGCCGGGGGGGGGCGCCGGATTTACCGGGGCGCAGCGCCGAGAATACGGACGGCGCAAAGTTCATCGACGGGTCCTGGCCGAAACGCACCGGCTCGTCCTGGGGACGCCGTGCGTAGCCGATGCGCGGATGCTGGGGGTAGGCGCACTCGATTTCGCGCAGGGTGCGGTAAAAGTCGTGCCGCCACGGCGCCGACTCCAGCTCGCGCAGCAGCGCTACAGGATCTCGCGCACGCCGCATCGAGGCACCCATTTCATGATCTCGCCGCGCGAACTGGTGCGCAGCACGGTTTCCGTGAAGGAATTGAGCGTCACGTAGCGTGACAGAAACTGCTCCATGACCGTGCCGAACAGGAAGGGGCTGGCACCCTGAAAGCCCATGTCGTTGACTTCGAGTTCAACCCTGAGGCCGCGGCCGAAGGCGATCGGCCCGGGCATGGGCAAGCGTCGCGTCAGGGGCCTCACCTGCACCGAACGGATCGCCTCAACCTGCTTTTCGAGCGCGGCGTCCTGTCCGGCGTAGAGGGCAAGAAGCTCGCGCAGCGCGGCGGCCCCACGCTGGGGGTCCTGATCGGTAAGGCTCAGATAATTGAGCGACAGATGACTGATCAATGCCCAGCTGTTGTCCTGCTCCCGCATCACCGAACGTGGTCGGGTGGGCCCGCGAATGCAGCGTATGGTGGGCGCCGGCAGGGTCTGATCCGGCGTGAAGTCGGTCTTCCCCAGACCCACTGGCATGTGCAGCGGCAGGTCGCGGTTGGTGCACAGCGCGGTCACCGCCAGCTGTTTGAGGCTCTCCGAAAAAGGCGCTTCGGCACCATCCACGAGCGACAGAAAGATCTCGCTGCCGATATAGGTGGACCGGAAACCCTTGATCTTCTGATTGGTCGACAGCAGTCGCGGTTCGCGCTGTACGCTGAAATACGCCTGTTGTTCGTCGGGCACCGCGGGGTAGGCCTCGTAGAACGGCCGGAAGCGGCGCTCGTTCTGGTTGCCCTCGTCGAATCCAACGACGTTCTCCACCGTGTGGATTTCGAAATCCATCGGGCGGGTGCGATCCACCACGACATGAAAGCTGTGCTCGTGGGGGACAACCGGGATGCGGTCGGTGCGCCGCGAATAGAGGTTGACGATCGGTGTGCAGAACAGGCTGAACTGCTCGGCATCGACCATCGACTCCAGCGCCGCATCGCTGCGGGAGAAGGGAATGACCAAGTCCAGCTCGGACCCCTCGCAGCGACGCGCGATGCGCGACAACCCGGTCAACTCGGCAAACAGGAATCGCTGCGGAAAATAGAAATATTCCTGCAGCAGGCGATAACCGGAAAATCCGCGCGGGCTGAGGGGCAGGATAGCGTCCGCATCCTGGTAGCCACGGTGCTCGATATGTCGGGACGGCAGAAACTCGAACCAGGGCGAAGGCCTTTGCGTCGGCAGTCCCAGTACGCCCAGTCCGCTGGCATGGATCAGTTCGAACAGACGATAGGCGGTGTCTTCCGCACCGGAAAGGTAAATGGAAAGGCGGTCCAGATTGAGCTTGGAAATGCTCAGGCCTTCGCGGGTACCCAAACGCAGACGCAGGCCGCCCTTGATGGGTGTGGCCACCGGCAAGCCCTGCAAAGGCAGGTCGGGGGCATAGGTGAAGTACTGCGCCTGCAACACCTGGAGCGGGTGCAGCGTCACGTCCTGCGCCGTACGAAACTGGCAGGCGGTGGTGTCGCCCTTGCCCAGCAAGCTGCGGAGGCCGGTGCCACGCGGCACCTTGAATCCCTTTTCCAGCGCCGGGTTGTTGAAGTCGGGTTCGAAACGCGCGACACCCATCGACGGAATCGGCGCGAGCAACTGCGGATAGACGATTTCCAGCAGGCGCTGGGTGAAGCGGGGAAACTCCGCGTCCAGACGCAACTGCACGCGTGAAGTCAGGAAGGCCGCGCCTTCGAGCAGACGCTCGACGTAGGGGTCGGATACGTCGATGCCGTCCATCCCCAGTCTGGCCGCCACCTTGGGGAACTGGCGCGCAAACTCGGCGCCCATCTCGCGCAGATGGGCCAGCTCGGTGTTGTAGTGTCTCAGCAGCCTGGGGTCCATAGGGAGTGCGAGTTCGGACTAGGACGCTTCGCGTACTTCGACCTGACCGCTTTCCAGGTCTACATCGGTGTGCAGCAACAGCTCGATAGGCACCGGCACCGACCACAGGCTGCCTCGGATCTCGACCTGGATCTGGTTGTGATGATCGAGCGACTTGCCGGACAGCATGGCGCGGATCTGCAGCGACCCCGGCACCAGGCGCGGTTCGAAGCGGGTAATGGCCTCGCGGATGGAATTCTCCAGGGTGTTGACGTCCATACCCGAAGCGGTGTTGCCGGCCAGGGGCGGCAAGCCGAATGCCAGGGTGGAGTTGCGCGCGTGCGGGTAGCGCTTGGAGTCGATGTCACCTTCGGTGTGCCAGCTTGAATTGAACAGCCAGGTGAGGTCTCTGAGCACGGCCTCGCGCAGTTTGCGCACGGTGATCAGACGCGACTCGCGGGTTTCGACGGCTTTGTCCGGCTCGTCGTCGATCAGACGGTCCAGCAGGGCCGGTTGCAGGCGTTCTTGTGGCGATAGCGATGGCATGTGGCCTGCATTCTCTTATTCGGAGGTGGCCTCGTTGAACAGAATTTCCCTGCATTGGAGCAGCGGATACTCACCCGTATCGGTGGCCAGCAGGCGCTGCCCGAGGCCGTGGAACAAATCGTTGCCCTGGTCCAGCCACTCGGTCTTGCGCGAAAGCGCAATCAGCCCGTCATTGGAAGCTTCGGAGCCGGGATAACGCACCGGCAGCAGGGCGGCGGTTTCTCCGCCATTGGAAAACTGCAGGGCGGCCGGGACCCAGACGAAGTCGCGCAGATCTTCGGGAGGCTGCATCGCGATGCGCATCAGCCGCGAGAACGGAACCCAGTAGTAGCGACCGTTGATGAGGGCCTCCAGCACCGGGCCCATGCGCGGATCGGCATCGGCCATCCACTCGAACGGCGTCCCGTCAACCGTGCCGCTGCTGGCAGGTGCCTGATCGAACGCCTGAGCGCGGAGCTGAGCAGCGGCATCGAGTTCGCCGACGCCGGTGCGCAGCATCGATTCGATCAGCAAAGCGAGCCAGGGCTCCGGCTCGCCGAACAGCATCGGCGAGCGACGCCCTGCGAACACTTCGGTTCGCAGGGCCTCGCAACCGATGACATCCCGGTACATCTCCCGCATGAGCAAGGCTTCGGCATCCAGCTCGCCACAGACGTTGAGCTGGTTGAGTGCCCGTTGCCACTGACCCTGGACACACAAAAGCTGGAACAAAAACACGCGTAACTTGGGGTTTCCCGGCGCAGCCTTGACGGCGTCCTGCAATGCCGTCAAAGCCGAACCGAGGTCCCCGGCCCGCAGCGCCGCTTCTGCCTTGTCTATGCTCACTGCAACGCTCCTGCGGTCGATGTCACGTGGGGTGGATCAGGCGTTCTCGGCGAAGCTGTATTCCCACTGCCCGCCCTTCTCGCCGGTTCCGTCTGCCTTCTGCTTCTGATGCTCGAACTTCATCTTGGCGAAGTTCAGGGAGACGTTCTCGGTGAGACGGTCTTCACCGCCGGAGCCGCCCGTGGAGCACGATGACACGAATACATCCGACATCGTGATCTTGAGATACTCCAACGGCTTGTCGCCCGCCTTGCGCACCGTGAGGATGGCTTCCTTGATGTGGGTGCCCTTGATGCAGGCGAGCTGCAGCGCGGGACTGGAATCATCCAGATACTTGGTGACCGAAATATCCTGGCAGTTGGCTTTGCCCGCGCCCATGCCGCCACCCAGCTGCGCGTTGCCGGAATTGCTGACACCCCAGCTCCAGGCGAGCACGTCAATTTCGCCCGCCTTTGCCTTGTCACGAGTTTCACCCTTGATACCGTCAACCTTCAGAAACATATCTACGGCCATAGCACACTCTCCTTACGTTGATGAAGCGAATAGAAAACTGCATTGCGTGAAACGAAAAAACTACCGCGTGATGGTTGCCCGGAGGCGCCGGCCCTCAGGCACCCTTGCCGGAAGGCAGCTTTGAAACCAGGCGCAGCGACACGGTCAGGCCTTCAAGCTGATAGTGCGGGCGTAGGAAGAACTTGGAGGTGTAGTACCCCGGATTGCCTTCCACTTCTTCCACTACGACCTCGGCCGCGGCCAGGGGCTGCTTGGATTTGGCCTCTTCGCTGGCGGTTTCCGGACTGCCGTGGACGTACTGCATGATCCAGTTGTTGAGCCAGCGCTGCATGTCGGCTTTTTCTTTGAAGGAGCCGACCTTGTCGCGAACCATGCACTTCAGGTAGTGAGCGAAGCGGCAGGTGGCAAACAGGTAGGGCAGGCGCGCCGCCAGGTTGGCATTGGCCGTGGCATCGGGATCGTCGTACTCGGTGGGCTTCTGCAGCGACTGCGCGCCGATAAAGGCTGCGAAGTCGGAGTTCTTGCGATGGATCAGCGGCATGAAGCCGTTGTTCGCCAGCTCCGCTTCGCGCCGATCCGAGATCGCAATCTCGGTCGGGCACTTCATGTCCACACCGCCATCGTCGGTGGGGAAGCTGTGCGCCGGCAGACCTTCGACCGCGCCGCCCGATTCGATGCCGCGGATACGCGAACACCAGCCATAGAGCTTGAAGGAGCGGTTGATGTTCACCGCCATCGCATAGGCGGAGTTCTGCCAGGTGTAGCGGCTGTGATCGGCGGCGCCGGTGTCTTCCTCAAAGTTGAACTCTTCCACCGGATTGCTGCGCGCCCCGTACGGCATGCGGGCCAGCGTTCGCGGCATGGTCAAGCCCAGGTAGCGGGCATCGTCGCTGTCGCGCAGCGAGCGCCAGGCCGCGTACTCCGGCGTGGAGAAAATTTTGGTCAGATCGCGCGGGTTGGCCAGTTCCTGCCAGGTTTCCATCTGCATCACCGTAGGCGATGCGGCGGCAATGAAAGGCGCGTGAGCTGCGGCGCTGATCTTGGCCATTTCGCCCAGCAGCTCGACGTCCGGAGCGCTCTGATCGAAGTAGTAGTCGCCGACCAGGCAGCCGAAGGGTTCGCCGCCGAATTGGCCGTACTCCGCCTCGTAGATCTTCTTGAACAGCGGGCTCTGATCCCAATTGGTGCCCTTGTAACGCTTGAGCGTCTTACCCAGATCCGCTTTGGAGATGTTCATCACGCGGATCTTGAGCTGCTCGTCGGTTTCGGTGTTGTTGACGAGGTGATGCAGACCGCGCCAGGCGCCCTCAAGCTTCTGCATATCGGCGTGATGCAGGATCAGATTGATCTGTTCGGAAAGCTTCTTGTCGATCGCGGCGACCATGCCGTCGATGGACTTGACGACGTCATCGCCGATCAACTGCGTGTTGGCCAGCGCCTGTGCGGCGAGGGTCTGGACCGCGGCCTCGACCGCGCTCTTGGCTTCGTCGGTCTTGGGATTGAACTCCTTGCTCAGCAGGGAGGCAAAGTCGTTGCCTTCGAATTCCACGCCCTGCAAGGGCGAGGATGACTGTTGTGCTTCGGCCATACGTATTCCCCAGTATCAGGTGGTGGGCGGGATCAGGACTGCGCCGGCGGTTCGCCGCCGTCAGTCGGCTTGGCGGCGGCGGCCAGCGACTGCAGCAAGGCGGGATCCTTGAGCACCTTGGCCACCAGTTCTTCGGCGTTGGTCTTGCCGTCCATGTAGGTGACCAGGTTGGACAATTGCTGACGGGCTTCGAGCAATTGCTTGAGACCGTCCACCTTCTCCGCAACGCGGGCAGGGGAGAAGTCGTCCATGCTCTCGAAGGTGAGGTCGACCGACAGGTTGCCTTCGCCGGTGAGCGTGTTGGGCACCTGGAAAGCCACTCGCGGCTTCATCGACTTCATGCGGCTGTCGAAGTTGTCGACATCGATTTCCATGAACTTGCGGTCTGCAACCGGAGCCAGCGGTTCGCTCGGCTTGCCGGACAGGTCCGACAGCACGCCCATGACGAAGGGCAGCTGGACCTTCTTCTGAGCACCGTACAACTCGACGTCGTACTCGATCTGCACGCGGGGCGCGCGGTTTCTTGCGATGAACTTCTGACTGCTCTGTGCCATGAGACTCTCCTGGATGACTGAAAGTACCGACTGCAATGCTGCAGTGGACCGCTGGTGTATCTGCCGCGCCGTATGGCGCCTGACCTCAACCGCTCATCACTTTTCGCTACTTTTCGCTGCGTCCCCAAAACCGTTCCGATGTGCAGCGATCCTACGCCGGGTATAGCCGTCCCGGTAGGCGTACTACGTCACATTTTGGTGACTTCTGCGTTCCGACTGTGACCTGTCTCGCGCTTGGCATCAGGAAGAATGCTTTTTCTCTCTCTGAACCCCCGCATCCCCAGCCTACTCCTCCGGGTTTTCTTCCTGCTGCGGCCCTACCACGACCTGGACCTGCGACAGCCCGTCCGGCGCCATCTCGTTGATCAGCTCCAGGAAATTCATCTGCATCATGCGCTTGGAGCGACGCAGCATCAGCGAGGCCGGGTTGGTGGGCTCGGTGCGCTCCAGGTATTCGCAAATGCGATCGAGCAGCAGCATGACGTCGGCGCGCGAGCGGATGGTGCCGCTGGCAGCATTGATCGCCGCGCCGCCAGCTGCCGCGCCGCCTTCTGCCGCGTCGCCGGCCTCGCCAGCAGTACCGTCTCCGCCCTGCAGGCTGGCGGCGACGCGGGACACGATCTGTTCGGCCGTCCCCAGGGTGTCGATGAGCGGTTTCAGATCGGGCGATCGATCCGAGCCGACCTTGTCGTCGAGAAGTTTCGCCAGATCGCGTGCCGCCTGCAGCGCATCGACTACCCGGCTCGCGAGCGCGGGGTCTTCAAGCAGCACCGCCGTGAGCTGTTGCTCCACCTGCGGCACCGTAAGCGGGGTTTCGTCGCCGCGCGGGCTGGCTTTTGCGGCAGCGACCTCGATCTGACGCAGACTCAACTCGCCGTGCTGGCGGGATTGGAACAGGCGGGCTTCGCGCGCATCGCGCAGCAGTCCGTCCGGCGCGGCCAGGGCGGCCAGCGCGTTCAGGCGCATGGTGGGATCGTTGTTGTCCTCGGCATCGAGTTGGGGATGCACGGAGTCCCAGTAGCGATCCATCATCTGGTGCATCAGCTTGAGGCCGTCCGAAAGTCCGGAAAACTGGTTCAGGCGGGCCTGCGCGCGCGCCAGCAGACAGACGGCGCGAACATCCTTGGACCGTCCCAGCAGCGTCTCGGAACGCTTGGCGACATCGCGCCACTCCGGCTCCTCGGCCGGAATGATGGTGTCGCCGAACTGCTGTTCCGGCTTGACCTGCGAGATGCGCTCCAGCTCCTGAAACTCGGAGTCGTACTCCAGATCAGGGCCCGAGGGTTCAGCGTCGCTGATGGGAGTAAGCAGGGCTTCTAGATCAAGCATGGTGGGCTCCTGAGCGCGATGGCTCTAAAGGGGGCGACTCGACCCGAAGTCTGTACAAGGACTTCGGGCAGTTGAACAAGGTGCGACACGTAACGGCTCAGGCGCCGGGGCGATGACGGATCAGGTTCTGGATCTCTTCGAGTTGGCGCAACCGCTCCTGGTTGCGCTCGTCAGTCTGCAGGGCCAGCGCTTCGCGGGCGTCGCGCAGGCGGTGCTCGATTTCCTGTCGCAACAGCCACATCCTGGGATCTTCGCTGGCGGCGCGGATCGATACCTCCGGCATCCGCGCCCAGGCCTGCTGAAAGCGGGTCAGATCCGAGCGTGACCAGGGGCTTTCCATCAGGCCGCGCGCCAGATCCTGCGGCATCAGGGGCGCCGGGTCGCCGGTGCCATCTGCAGGTGCGATTTCGGCCTTTGGCGTCAGCGCCCACCAGGCTGCGGAAATCGCGGTCATCACGACCACGCCGCCGACGGCAATGCCCAGCACCTTGGCGGGACGCAAGCCCCCACCCAGGGATGCCGGAGATGGGGAGGGACGGGCGGTACCGGTGGAGGTGGTGGCCGTGCTTTCGGGGCGCGCGGCTTCCGGACGTGTAATTTCCGAGCTTGGCGCCGGCTGCTCCTCGAACTCGGTGATCAGTGCGCGGCGCAGGAAACGATAGCGATCGCGCTCGATCCGGCGCTCCGCCAGCGCCGTGTCCAGTTCCCGCAGCTTGCGATTGACGGCGTCCGCGCGGCTCATCAATCCAGCTCCCGAACCAGGCGGAAGCCCACCAGCGGATCGGCACCGCTATAGGCTTTGCGCGCGCTCGGATTGCAGTTGTTGGGATCATCCTTGTAGCTGCCCCCCGCCACCTGCACCCGACCGCCGTCATCCACCAGTTCGGCGACGTTGCCGATCGCATTGATCAGGCCCCAGCTGTTCATCCGCCCCTGGACGACCTGCACCGGGCCCTTGCCCTTGGATTCGCGCTGGCAGAACCCTTCCACGAACGGGTCGCGGCCGCCGATGGAGGCGGCGTGCTTCCACTCCGAATCCCGCGGCAGTCGGTAGCTACGCCCGGTCTCGCGAGTCAGCCAGGCTGCGAAACCGCGCGCCTGTTCCACGGTAACCGATGTTGCGGGCAGATAGGGATCGCCGGACGGCGGACGGCAGTCGCCGGTGCTGCTGCAGTATTTGCCGAAGATCTCGTTGTAGATCTCGGCCAAGGTGATGCCGAAGGTGCCGAGGCCGGAGACCACCACCACGATGGGGGCGTCGCCGCCGCTGGACATCTTGTCGGCACAACGCGCGCCCTCGTCGCTGCCATTGCCCGCCATCGACGCCTTGCAGGGATCGGGAGCACTGGGCTTCGGCCGCGGCGCCGGCGTGGGAGCGGGAGCCGGAGTGGGTGCAGGCGCCGGGGCGGGTGTGGGCTCCGGCACCGGTACGGGTACCGGTGTCGGTGCGGGCTTGGGCGGCTCGTCTGCCTTCTCCAGCGCGCGGTAACGGCCGTAAGCCGTGGGATCGAGTCGCTTGAGCGTATCGAGACATTCGGTCACCCGCGCCGCCGACAGGCTGCCGCGGCGATTGGACTCGCGCTCCAGATCCTTGGCGCAACCGGCAGTTTCGTAGCGTGCCCGGGCCCGGGTGAGCTCGGAAGTGCGCTGCACCGCCAGGCCGCGGTCGATGGCCTGGATGGCGCTGTTGAAATCGCTGCGCGAAGCAAAACGGTCCGCCAGCTTGAGCGCGCCGGCGGCGACCTGCTTGGGCGCATCGCCAGCGGCATACGCGTTTTTTGGATCGAGCTTGCGCAGTTGTTCCAGTGCCGAGATGGCGTCTGCCAGTTCCGCCGCCGCCGCCTTGAGCGCGATGGTGCGTTCCAGTTCCTGGATCTTGAACTGGGCCTGCTGACGCTCGCGCTCGGCCTGTTCCTGCTTTTCCAGTTCCGCCACCCGCGCCAGCGCGGCCTTGGGCGCACCCGAGCGCGGCGCGAGCCTGGCGCCGGCTTCGGCAATCTGCCGCGCGCCGGAATAGTTTTTGTCGGTCGCCAGGCGGTCCGCACGGTCCCCGTAGGCCTTGCCCAGATCGTCCAACAGCCCGGCGACAGCCGCATCGTCGCTGCCGGCCAGCGCCGCCACCGCACGTTCCACTGCGCGCTGCCAGTCGCTGGAGAAGGTGCCCTGGTCGAGCAGGCGCTCGAGATCGGCGATCTGGCCGGCCTGGGCCGCACGCCGAGCCTCCGTGACCTTGCCGCCCAGGGCCTTCAGCCGCGCATCGTCGGTGTCGGCCCGCAGCGCCCGTTGCGCCAGTGCGCCGGCATCGCCGAGGTCGCCGGCGGCGATCTGCTCGGACACCAACCGATCCATGGCCTGGGCGAAGCGGTCGCGACGACTGTCGACTTCGGCCGGCTCGACCTTGCCCTCGATCGCACGCAACGCCTTGTCGATCTCGCCGACCCAGGCGACGGTGGGTGCCGGCCGGGCCAGCAAATCGTCGGCGCGCGCGAGGCTCAAGCGGATGCGTTCGGCTTCGGTCTCGGCCTGGGCGATGCGCCGGTCGCGCGCGTCGGAAACGGCCTTGAACTGGCGTTCGAGCTTGGCATCCTGCGGCAGCAGTTCCACGCCCAGCCGGGCGGCATCCGCTGCGGTTTCCAGCTCCCCCGCCTTTTGCGCGTCGGAACTCTGTTTGAGCAGCGCAGCGGCCAGGGTCTGACCCAGCTTGGCCAGATCGGCGTCGCCGGCTTCGACCGCCTCGGCCGCCTGCAGCCAGCGCTCACGCACCGAGTTGCGCCATTCGGAAGACACCTCGATCTCGGCAAGCACCGCCTGCAGGTCCTGCAGGCGCTGTTGCTTCTGCGCGCGGGCCTCGGCCTGCAGCCGGGCCTCCTCGGCCGCCGCCTGCACTTGCTCGCGGCGGGTCTGGACTTCCCTTTCCAGGCTGCGCAGACCGGTGGGATCGGGCGCGTAATCGCGCGCCAGCGACAGTCGCTGCTCGGCCACCTCGACGCGTGCCTCGGCGCCCAGGTCGTCGTCTTGAAGTGCCTGGCGTACCGCGGTCTCGAAGGCCTGCACGATGCGACCGTCCTGCAGCAGCGGCTGCTGCGGATCGATCGCGCGCACCGCATCCAGCAAGCTCAGCAGCGGTGGAGAGCCCTGCTGGCCATCGGGGTAGAGCGGCGTATCGATGCCTTTGCTGAATTCGTCGTTGAGACGCGAAAGCTCGGAATTGCGGCCTGCTTCCAGACCGTCGCGCAGTTCCAGCACCCAGGCCGAATCGTTGCCGTAAAGCTCCACGGCGCGCTGGACCACCTGCTGCGCAGCAGAAAAATTGTAGCGACCCTGCTGCGGTGCCCAGTGCTGCGACAGCGATCCGTAGAAGATGCCCTTGATCTCGTCGCGGCGCGCATCGGTGATGCGCAGTTGGTCGGTGGTGCGCAGGTCCAGGATACGGTCGACCAGTACGTTGGCGTCGGCGCACTCGGTTGCGCCGATGCAGCCTTCCACCGACGCCAGCTTGGACCGGTACAGCAGCACGCTGGCGAGCCAGATCAGCAGGCCCACTGCGGCCAGACCGGCAACGCCGATTGCGATCAGGGGGATGGCCTTCTCGCGTTGCGTCCTCGGGCGCAGGCCTTCCATGAACTCGCGCGCGGTGCGGATACGGCTTTCGCGCGGGAACGCCAGACCCTTGGCCAGCGTGCGCCATTGCAGGCTGGTCAGTCCGGGGACCCGCGCCGGCACCAGGCCCTGCTTCATCGCCTGTTCGGCGTTGATCTTGTTGTAAGGGTGGCGTCCGGTGAGCAGTTCGTAGGAGACGCAGGCCAGCGCGTAAAGATCGTCCGGCGGTTCGGCGTCCTTGCCTTGCAGCATCTCCAGGCTGGCATAGGCCGGCGTGAGCGCGCCGAGCGAACCGGCATCGAACACGGTCTGTTCGCCCGCCGCATCGGATTTCTGCTTGCCGGCTCGGGCGATGCCGAAGTCGAACACCTTGGGCACGCGATCCCGGGTCAGCATGACGTTGCCGGGCTTGAAGTCGGAGTGCACCACGCCTTCGCGGTGAGCGCGCTCCAAAGCCAGCGACATGCCTTCAATGAGCGGGAAGGCCTCCGCCATCGGCATGCCCTTGCCGTCGAGCGAGCGGATCAGATTCTTCAGATCCTCGCCGTCGACGAACTCCATCGTCATGAAGACGGTGGTGCCGTCCTTGTCGAAGTCGTAAACGCGCACGATGTTGTCGTGCGCCAGCTGCTGCGAGCGCCGCGACTCGCGCTGCAACGCGATCAGCGAATCGGGGTGCTTGCGGAATTCGTCGTTGAGGATCTTGACCGCGACATAGGGGTTGCGGTCGCGCGCCTCAATCTTTCGTTCGTCTATCGCCAGGAACACCATCCCCATGCCGCCCTGGCCGATCTGCCGCTCCAGCACGAAACGGTCCTTGAGCCGCGAGCCGACGGCAACCGACTCGCCCGCCTCGGCCTGCGACAGCCGCTGCCACGAACTGGCGCTGCTGCGCGACGACGAGTTGCCGGTGGTGCCGGTAGTCGGCGAACCGGTGGTATTGCCGGTGATCGAGGTCCGCGAGCGTGTGCCGGTCAGACTCGCGCGCTCTTCGGGCGACAGCAGGCGGGTGCCGTCCTCGGGTCCGGCAGCGGCGTCGTCGGCCATGCGCGTGGCGTCGTCCCCCGTCGGGTCGCTGACCATGCGCGTGGCATCGTCACTCACGCCGGAGCCTGGATCGGCGGCCGGGCCTGAGCCCGTATTGCGATCCGGCGCAAATACGGTGCGTTCCTGATCCGATGCCGGTGTCGCTGAAGGTGGCGCGGTCGCGGGCCCCTGCAGCTCGATGAGTTTCATCCGCACGGCGCGATGCAGACGCGGTTCGATCTCGCCCGCGGCGAGCAGGGCATCGACGTCGTCGAGCTCCTCCCGGTGCGCGGCTGCATCGATGGCGCCGCGCTCCTTCAGGCGGGAGACGAAGTCGCCCAGGCTCAGTTGCCCGAGTTTGACTTCGGCCAGCCACTGCCGGACCTCGGTCATGGTTCCACCCGCACGACGACCGCCGTGATGTTGTCGCGCGCACCGCGCTTGAGGCAGGTCTCAACGATCTGCGCGGTGATTTCCGCCACTGCGGCCGACTGCGCCAGGACGCCGGCGATTTCCGATTCCGTCATTTCCTTGGTCACGCCGTCGGAGCACAGCAGGAACACGTCGTGTGCCGCAGCGTCCGCAAGGGTCCATTCCACCACCAGACCCGGCTCGGCGCCGATCGCGCGCACCAGCGCAGAGGCCTGCGCGTTGGTCTCGATCTCGGCGTCGTTGAAGGTGCCGGCTGCGCGCATCTCGCGTGCCTGGTTGTGGTCGGTGGTGAGCATGCGCAGGCCGCCGCCGGCATGCTGGTACACGCGGCTGTCGCCAGCCCATCCGCACAGCATGTAGTGACCGGCGTCGATCAGCACCGCCGCCGTGGAGCCCACCAGTTGCAGGCGATGGGCCTGCGCATAGCTCAGCAGCTCCTGGTTGGCTGCCGCCAGCGCGTCGTCGATTCGGTCGACATAGTCCGCGGTCTGCGGCGGACGTACCACCGCGGTGAGGTGACGCATCACCGCCTGGCTGGCGATGTCGCCTGCCGAGTGGCCGCCCATGCCGTCGGCCACCGCCCACAGGCGATTGGTCGGGTCGTCGAGGAAGGCGTCCTCGTTATGGGATCGGACCGCCCCCCTGTCGGACCGTCCATGCGAGCTCGTCTGCAAATCGTCACCCGTCCGGGCTGCGTTGTTTGTTTCGACAAGCTACCACCGACATTGGTCGACTTCCAAGACGGCAGGGTCCGATCACCATCGGTGGATGAGAACAGGGTCTCACCCGGATGGTTGGCTTGGCCTTCCGGCTGCAGACTATCGGCTGTTCTCAACCTGCCGGTGCATGTCGTCATGAGCCTTGCCGAACTCGATTGGGATGCCTCACACGGCATCGCGACCCTGACCCTGAATCGCCCCGAGGTCCTCAACGCCATCGACGTCAATCTGGCGCGGGCGCTTCGCGATGTCGTCCGGACCCTGCCGGACCGTCAGGGGCTGCGCTGCGTGCTACTGCGCGGAGCGGGCAGGGCCTTTGTTGCCGGCGGGGACCTGGCGGCGTTTGCGGCGGACGACTTTGCGCGCACCGCCGAACTGGCCGGCGAGATCCTCGATGCCATGCACGAGGTGCTGGAGATCTTTGCCCGTATCGACGCCCCGGTCCTCGGGGTGGTACAGGGCGTAGCGGCCGGGGCGGGACTGTCCCTGGTCGCGGCCTGCGATCTGGCCATTGCCGCGCAGGGCACGCGCTTCATCACCGCGTACGATCGTATCGGCTCTTCGCCGGACTGCGGCGCCACCTATTTCCTCACGCGCATCCTCGGTGCGCGCCGCACCGCTCAGTTGTACCTGACGGGTGAAACTCTGGAAGCCGACGAGGCCCTGAGGCTGGGCCTGATCAATCGCGTAGTTCCCGCCGAGCAACTTGCAGAAGAAGGCCTGAATCAGGCGCGCAAGCTGGCCGCCGGTCCTACTGCGGCGTTCGGGCGTTTCAAGCGCCTGACTGCCGCCAGCCTGGATCGGGAGCTGCCCGAGCAGCTGGCCGCCGAGCGCGCAGTGTTTCTGGAAGGAACCGCAACCGGCGATTTCCGCGAGGGCTTGACCGCGTTTCTGCACAAGCGGCCGGCGCGCTTCACCGGCACCTGATTCTCCTCGAAGGACAGCCGGGAGGGGTCAGCCCAGCCGCTTGAGGCCGCGCCCGATCGCCTGTCCGAGAACGAAGCGCAGCACCGGGCCGGCCAGCGGAAGGTGCGATTCGAATTCGATGGTCCATTCCACGCGACTGCCCTGGGCGGCGTCGAAGAACCGCAGTTCGCCGCGGTGGTTCTTGAGCGGAAAGCCGCCACGGGTGATGCGGTATTCGATGGCGCGGTCGGTCTCGATCGCGGTGACGGTCTCTTCGATCCCCAGCGGCCCCGGGCCGATCTTGCGCACCGAACCCAGACCATTGGGGTCGTCCTGGCCGTCGCGGATACGGCGAACTGGCACCCCGAAGACCTGGCTGAGATTTTCGTGGTCGGCGAGCGCTTCGAACAGGTCCGGAAGGTCCAGTTGGGAGTCGTGAACGAGATGTACGCGGTACATGGAGGGCCTGTGATCGGAAGGGTGCGCGAGCCTGCAACCGCTGGCGCCGGTCTCGCAAGACCTGCCCGCCAATACCCGATGTCTGTGCAGCCGCGAGGCAGGTTCCCGGCCAATCAATCGGCGGTTGCCAGGAAACAGCGCACTGTATCGCCGCACACGATGCGGCCACCTTCGAGGATGCGCGCGGTGACCCCGCCATGGCCGCGCATGGCGTTGTAACCCCCAGCGCCAAGAACTTCCTCCATGCGCGAGCAGGGATCGCAAGGGCCGCTGATCTCCAGTAGGGCTTCGCCGACCCGCAGACGCAGGGGCTGGTCCTTGAACAGCGTGCGTGCCGCGACCAGGTTGATCCCGGCGATCACCAGATTGCGACGCAACAGGGCAGGGTCCAGGGCATCACGCCCGCACAGCGTAGCGACCACGGGCAGATGCTCGGCCTGGATCAGGGTGACCTGACGCGCCTTGCCTGCGCGATTGCCCGAGCCGGGCTGGCCACAGCGATCACCTTGAAGGCCGTATCCGGCAATGGCGTGGGTTTCATGAACGCATCGCACCGGCTGCTTGCGGCCGGGGCGCAGCACGATGGCGCGCACCTCGCCGGCGCGGGGAAACTGGCGGCACAGTTCGCGTAGTTCGGCCATGGCGGGTCAGGGCAGCATGGCGCCGCGAATCGCATAGAAGATCACCGCGGCCATCAGCGCCGACGCCGGCACCGTGATGATCCAGGCCGCGATCACGCGCATGAACACCGAGCGCTTGACCAGACTCTTGCGGTAGACCTTGCGCAGGCTCTTGCGCTCCTGCTTGGAGATGGCGGTGGGCCCGAGCTTGCCCTCGCGCTTGAGCGTCTTGAGCATGCGGTCCTTTTCCGGCACCGGTGCGGCCCGGAATGCCTGCAGGAATTCTTCGACCACGTGATGCTCGGCTTCCTGGTCCAGGTGATGCTCGTGGATAGCCTGCAGGATGCGGTCGTAATTGGCCTTGAGGTACTCGCGCAGAAAGCCGACCCCGAAGACCGCGCCGATGGCCACGTGCGTGGTGCTGATCGGCAGCCCGAGCTGCGAAGCCACGATGACCGTCAGGGCGGAGGCCATCGCGATGCAGTACGCACGCATGGGATCGATTTCGGTGATCTCGCTGCCCACAGTGCGAATCAGTTTGGGGCCGTACAGCGCCAGGCCCAGTGCCAGGCCGATCGCGCCCAGGGCCATGATCCAGCCTGGAATGGCGGCGCGATCACTCACCGCGGCGGTCACCAGGGTGTCGTGGATCGCCGCCAGCGGGCCGATGGCGTTGGCGACGTCGTTGGAGCCATGGGCGAAACTCAAGAGCGCCGCGGCAAACATCAGCGGCACCGTGAACAGCTGGTTGACCCCCTCGCGGTCGTTGCTGATCTGCGCCAGGTTGCTCCCGATGCGCCGGCTCATGCCGTACCAGACTGCGGCACCCAGCGCTGCGCCTAAGACCAACGCCAGACCCAAGCCGATCTTGACGACCTGGCTGAGACCCTTGAGCAGCAGATAGGTGGTGAACGCCCAGGCCATTGCTGCGATCAGGACCGGAACCACGCGCTGCGCCGCACGGGTCAGGTCGATCTGGTAGGTGATGCTGCGTTTGATGCCGTAGAGAGTCCCGGCGGCGATCAATCCGCCCATCAGCGGCGAGATCACCCAGCTCGCCGCGATCTGCCCCATCTTGTTCCAGTCCGCCACGTCCCAGCCGGAGGCTGCAATACCGGCCCCGAGCACGCCGCCGACGATGGAGTGCGTGGTCGACACTGGCGCGCCCATCGCGGTGGCCAGGTTCAACCACAGTGCGCCGGCCAGCAGGGCTGCCATCATCAGCCAGACGAAGGTCTGGGCATCGGCCACCTGGGTCGGGTCGATGATGCCGCTCTTCACCGTTCCCACCACATCGCCGCCGGCGATGACCGCGCCCAGTGCCTCGAACACCGCCGCAATGGCGATGGCCTTGGTCATGGTCATCGCTTTGGCGCCAACCGCCGGCCCGACGTTGTTGGCGACGTCGTTGGCGCCGATGTTCATCGCCATGTAGGCGCCGAACACCGCCGCCACCACCAGGGTCAGGCTGATGTGACCGAGGCTGGCCCAGGTCAGTACCGCGACGCCTGCGACGAAACCGAGCGCGATGGCCAGGCGCAGCAGACTAAGACCGTGCTGCGTCGACCCCGCGCTGGCGGGGGTCGTTGGGGGATAAGTCATTCCGGGAGCGTGTGTCTGGTTATGAGGTTGTCGCACTGCCGGCGGAAACGGGGTTCGAACGCCGCTGCAGCGCGCCAGTTGTGGCCGCGATCTGCCGGATCGCGCCCGCATTATCCCCGATCGGGTCCGTGCCTTGCCGCCGCCACCACGGCCGGCAGGCGACAGATCTCAGCCGCGGTGGTCTTGCAACGCGTATTTGGCCGGCTCGAACTTGCGCGTGCGCATCCAGTATTCGAAGGTGAAACTGGGCCACAGCGTGCGGTTCTTGCCGAATTCATCCAGGTACCAGCTCTTGCAGCCGCCGGCCGACCACACCGCCTGATCCAGCCGTTGCTGCAATTTCTGATTGAAGCGCCGCTGTACCTCGGGCTTGACGTCCAGGGTTCGCGAGGGCTCCTTCAGCACGGTTTTCACCGCCTGCATGACGTAGTTCACCTGTGCCTCGATCATGAAGATGATGGAGGTGTGACCCAACCCGGTGTTGGGTCCGAGCAACATGAAGAAATTGGGGAAGCCGCTGACCGAGACGCCCAGGTAGGCTTCCATGCCGCTGTCTTTCCAGGTGTCGCGCACCTCCTCGCCGTTGGCGCCGACGATCTTCATCGGCCCGATGGGGTCGGACACCTGAAACCCGGTGCCGTACACGATGGCATCCGCCGGACGCTCCACCCCATCCTGGGTCACCACGCTGCGTGCCTTGACCTCGCGGATGCCCTCGGTCACCACGTCGACGTTGTCGCGGGTCAGCGCGGGGTAGTATTCGTCCGACATCAGGATGCGCTTGCAGCCCAGGGTGTAGTCCGGCGTCACCTTCTTGCGCAGCTTGGGATCTGCAATGCAGCGCTTGATGTAGAACTTGGCGTAGGCCTCGGCCAGCCTCATCGCACGCGGGTCCACCGCCAGACCCAGCACGCGGCTTTCCATCCACCAGTAGATGCCGCCGCGAAACAGCTTCTGCGTGGCCGGCAGATATTTGAACAAGGTCTGTTCCAGCGCGGTGATGCGCCGGTCGGGCTTGCTGATCACCCAGGGCGGCGTGCGCTGGTAGAGGTCCAGATGCTTGACCCTGGGCGCGATGGCCGGCACGAACTGGATGGCACTGGCGCCGGTGCCGATCACCGCGACGCGCTTGCCCTTGAAGTCGTAGTCCTGATCCCAGCGGGCGGAATGAAAGGTGCGGCCCTTGAACTTGTCGATACCGGGAACCTTGGGGTAGGCGGGAATCGACAGGGCGCCGATGCCGGACACCACGATGCTCGCAGTGAACCGGTCGCCGCCGCAGGTGGTGACTTTCCAGTACTGATTCTTGGTGTCGAACTCGGCCGACGCCACTTCGGCGCCGAAGCGCATGTGCGGCAGCACCTGGTACTTGGCGGCGCAATGCCGCAGGTAGGCCCAGATCTCCTGTTGCGGCGCAAACATCCGCGACCAGTTCGGGTTGGGTTCGAACGAATACGAATACAGATGAGAAGGCACGTCGCAAGCACAACCCGGATACAGGTTGTCGCGCCACGTCCCGCCGATATCACTAGCTTTTTCCAGCACCACGAAGGAATGGATGCCGGACTTCTTGAGCTGGATGGCCATGCACAGCCCGGCGAACCCTGCGCCAATCACCGCGACCTGATACTGCGCCTCTGAAGGGGCGCCGGCTTTCCGGCTCTTGCTTCGAGCCGCGCTGGCGGGTTTGGCGGCAACGGGGCTTGCGGCGTCTGCATTCATGGCGGGTCTCCTCCCTTTTTCCACATTGTGCACCGGAGTAGCGGCGCGGGGCGTCCGATGCTTTGGTGCTTCTGACCCTGATGAATCCGAGGCAGAAAATTCACGGATCCAGTAACGGCAACAACGCGCGCCCCTGAATGCGCACCCCGCCAATCGCGGGTGCTGCCACGTTGAGGCCGCCGGTCACAACGTACTGTTCGTGCAGGCCGTACAGCAGCAGACCCGCGCTTTCGCCCTCGGCCAGGCGCTCACCGATGCCGGGCAGGTCCACCTCGTGGCGACCGAGGCCGCGCAGCGGCTGCACCTGGTTGTCGGCCAGGCCCCACAGCAATTGCTGGTCCGCGCGCGTACGGCCGGTTCCGACGAACACGATCACGTCTTCGGGATTCGGCACCGTACCTGGGATCGCTTCGGTCAGGTCGATCTCGATGCGCGGCACGCCGGCCATCACCGCCCCGCCGGCCGGCGCGGTGTAGAGCGGGATCGGGGCGCCGAGCAAGGCTACGCCGGCCAGTGTGGCGGTCGTCGGCACCTCGAACTGGTTGCCCGCGCGGCCGGCGGTGATTTCGTCCACGAACACGGCATCTCGCGGCGACAAGGACAGGCATACCTGGTTATCGCCGAGCACGGCGTCGACCGCACCGACAATGCCTTTCAGGTATCGGTCGAACCAGGCCACGGTGGCCTCGTCTGCGTTGATGCTGCCGCAGTCGAAGTCCAGCGCGCCGGCTGGCTGGGTGATCAAGGCGATGGGGTCCGGCACCAGTTGCAGGCTGTTGTGCGGGGCCTGATACGTCAGCAGACGCACGTCGGCGCCGCTGCCCTTCAGGCATTCGTAATTGCGCCACGCCTCGTTGAAATTGAACAGGGTGTCGCGAAAGCCCTGGAACATCAGGGTATGCACGGCGGTAGGACTGACGGGGGCAAAACCCGGCGCGGTGCCCGGGCCGCCGTTGGTGGCGACCGCGGTGCCGTCGCAAAAATACCCGGGGCCGTGATAACGGAAGAAATCCTGGCCGAATTCGTCGATGCGGTTGTTGGCCAAGCCGGTGAGAAAGGTCTGGTTGACGAAGGGATCGAAGTTGCCGCCACCGCCCGCCTGCTGACCGGTGAGGAACAGGAGGCTGGTCCACAGGATTTTGATGACGCCGCCCGGGTTGAGGCTATAAGTCAGATCGTTCCAGGTGATCTGCGGCACGATAGCGTCAAGACGCTTCTTGGGATCGATGGCCTGAATCAGGTATTGATAGCCGCCGCCGTAGCTGGGGCCGATGGCGCCGAGCAGCATGTTGTCCTCGCCAGCGTCGAGGTCGGGCCCCACCGCGTACCAGTCGAGGTTGGTTTCGAGCCAGTCGAGGATGGCCAGCAAAAAGCGGCCTTCCTGATCCGGGTCCATCACCCGGATGGTGCCGCCGGTTTCCCCATGCCCGGCCTGGTCGATGCTGACGATGCCGTAGCCCGCTTCGCGCAGGGCCCCGATCGGCGCGGACAGGCCAGGAATGCCCGGACCGCGGTCGTTAGTCTGGCGACTGGCGGAAAAGCCGTGGCCTTCCAGCACCAGCGGATAAGTCTGTCCCCCAACCAGCGTAAGCGGTTCGAACACCTGGAACGCGATCTTGTCCGCAGGGTTCAACGGCGAGGGAATGTTGATCTCGCACACCAGGCCGGTGCGGGCCTGTCCTTGAGCTGGCGAAGTCGGCATGAAGGCCAGCGCAGCATCGCATGCAGCCACGGGATTGCCTGCGCCGTTGCCGACGCCATCGCTGGCACCCGGGGGCGGTGGCGGCGAGTCGACCGACGACGATCCACCGCATCCGCCGAGGAGCACCAAAGTCATCACAGCGAACACCGTGATCGCGCGCGTGAACCTGCTGTCCATATCGCTCCTGATGCCGCCTCCCGGAGGCGCTGGGTGGGAATTGACCGATGTGGACGCAGCAGCCACCGCGCGGCTGGCTCATCAAATCTGCCGATGCCCGGAATGAGAATGGCCGCTCCGCCTTTCCGGCCGGCGCCGCGGCGACGGGCCAGCCGATGCATCTGTTGGGCGGAGCGCTGCGTTTAACCGCCATGAACATCTCCGGAACCGGTTTTCGACCCGCCTACGCGGTGGTCGCTTGCTTCCTGCCGCTGGTGCTCGGCGGCTGCGTGCTGCCGTCGGCCCAACGCCCGTCACCGGTGCCCATGGCTAGAGCGGTCGACCTGTCGCGCTATGCCGGCGACTGGTTTCTGATTGCCCACATTCCCACCTCGCGCGATGTCGGCGCCCACAACGCCACCGAGCACTACGGCATCGCGCCGGACGGGACCGTGCAGATCACCTACCGCAATCGCCTGGGCGGATTCGAAGGCCGGCACAAGCTGATGACCCCGGTTGCCCGGGTGGTGGAGGGCAGCGGCAACGCGCTGTGGGGCGTTCGTTTCGGCTGGTACTGGCCGTTCTGGTACGAATACCGCATCGCTTTTCTGGAGCCGGACTACTCGGTCACGATCGTGGCGCGCAGCCAGCAGGATTTCGCCTGGATCTTCGCGCGCCAGCCGCAGATCAGCGATGAGCGCCTGGCCGTCTATGTGGGCCTGTTGGCGGGCTGGGGCTACGACGTCACCGGCCTGCAGCGGGTGCCGCAGCAATGGCCCAACCCGGGCGACGGGACTTTGCCGCCAGCCGGCGGTGCGCACTGAATCTCAATCGCTTCGTCCGTTTGGTCGCGCGCGCAAACCATGCTAACCACGCGTCAGGTCGGGTTGCAAAAATCTTATTGCCCAGTCGCGCAGGCCTTCCACAAGTTCCTTGCGCATGTGGATCTGCGAAAAGGTATGGTCGGCGTGCGGCATGAAGTGTAGCGTCAGCCGTTGGTGCTTTCGCAGTACCGGAAAGGCATCGGTCAATTGCTCGCGGTAGTTGTAGCTGGACAGCACTTCTCCGGTGTAGAGGAAGTACAGCGCAAGGTCGCGATCCACCAGCCGCTGCAGCTGTGCCGCATAGTCGTCAGCCGAAGGCTGGGCGAAGTACTCGATCTGGTCAGCCCTGAACCGGTCTTTTTCAGTCTCTTCCCTACGCGGCAGGAGCCCCGACAAAAAGTTACGCGCGCGTCTCCAATCAAGCAGGCGTTCTCTCCAGAAATTGCGGCGAAAGCGTGCAGTGGGATAGCAGTAGTGATCGATGAACGCGGCACCAATCACGCGCGGATCGGCCAGCGCTGCGAGATGCGCGTCGTTGGCGCCCGAGCACAGTCCGATCAGACCGAAGTGCTGTGCGGTTCCCTGCTGGCTCAGACGATCCATCGCGGCTTGCAGATCGCTCACCGCGTCGGTGGAAGAGGCAGGGCTGTCGCCCAGACCCGACAAGTCCAATCGCAGGGTGGGGAACCCGGCATCTGCCAGGGCGCGACACAGGTGCACATGCAGGCGGTGAGGTCCGACCCGGTGCTCGAAACCGGTGTTGGGAATCAGCAGCGCCGGAGTTCCTGGCGGGATAAGCGGGGGGCGCGACAGAATGCCCAGCAAGCGCGGCGGGCTGCCGAACTGGATCGCTTGCTCCTTCACGGCAAGATCTCGGTCAGATACTGCGTAATGCGCTCCAGTGAGGCTGCTGGCGTCCACGGCGTGGTCAGCCACGACGCACGATCCCAATGGGCTGCGTCCGGGAGCCTGACGCTGGGCGCAGGATGCATCATTGCCGGGAGCGCGCTGTCGTCCTGATCGGCGCTGGACAAGTTCAGGCACTGCGTACCTGAGACCTGCCGGGCAGGCGCCAACGCCAGCAAGCTTGCGCACAGGGCAGGGTCCACCGGTGTGCCGAGCAATTCGCCGGGACCGGAATCGAGCTGCAAGTGCTTAGGTCGGTACTGATTCTTGCGCGCGTAAAAGGGTGGTTCGAGGCCGCGAATCTGTTCGACCCAGGCTCGCCCATCACGCGGCGCGTCCCAATACACCAGATGCTCCGCGGACAACCCCTGTTCGACTGCCGCACCCGCGATCAGCGCTCCTAGTCGCAGGCCGATCAGGCACAGATTCGAACACTCGGTGGTGGCACGCTGCTCGCGCGCTGCATCTCCCACATCGGTCAGCCACTGTTCCAGACGTGCCGCGCCGCTTTGCCCGGAGGAATCGCCGGTGCACGAATAGTCGAAGCGCAGCGTATCGAAACCGCTGTCCGCCAGCCGCTGACCCAGCAACGACAGCGCGCGGTAACTACGCATGTACTCCATGCCGAAAGAGGGGCACAGCAGAATGGCCGTGCGTCGCGCCGCCACGGTCGGGGCAAAGCGCAAGCCGAACAAAGGTCGTGACGGCTCTCCGAAGTGCAGGGGCTCCAGCAGCATCAGCTTCCGAGCCAGCGCTTGAGCCGCGCCAGGGCGCCGACGCCGCGAGGTACGACCGCCGCACCGGGGTCTGGCATCGCAGGTTCACGCGCCGGTTCCGGTGGTGTCGGTCCGGCCGACAGTGCCAGCGCCGACAACGGCTCCATCATGACGTCGCGCAACGGCAGGCGTACGCCTAACCGCGCGTGAACCCGCGCGGCAACCTGAACCGCCAGCAGCGAGTGGCCGCCGAGGTCGATGAAACGGTCGTCGCGTCCTGGCAGCGCGGTGCCGCCGAGTATTTCCTGCCAGATCGAAGCGATGGCCTGTTCGATGCTACCCGTCGGCGGCGTGCGAGTGATTCTGGCCGGGACCTGCAAGAACGGATCCGGCAGGTTCTTGCGGTCAAGCTTGCCGTTGTCCAGGCGTGGCAGTTGAGGCAGGTCCACGAAGTGCTGCGGGATCATGTATCCGGGCAAGTCCTGCCGTAGATGCGCTCGCAGCTCGGCCGCGGTCAGCGATTCGCCGTTGCGGAACTGCACCCAAGCCACCAGGCGCGGATCGCCTGGGGCGCGTTCGCACACGCCACAGACGCAATCGGCGACGGCGGGATGATGGGCCAGCGCCGATTCGATCTCACCGGGTTCGATGCGATAGCCGCGCAGTTTCACTTGCTGGTCGGCTCTGCCCAGACATTCCACTTCGCCGTCGGCAGTCCAGCGCGCCAGATCTCCGGTGCGGTACATGCGACCGTCCCAGAACGGATCGGGCACAAAGCGCTCCGCGTCCAGCTCTGGGCGGTGCAAATAGCCCAGCGCCACCCCGGCACCGCCGATGCACAGCTCGCCCACCACACCTATCGGCACCGGTTGCTGCCCGGCGTCCAGGATATAGGCGCGGGTATTGGGAATGGGTCGCCCGATGGTGATCGGCGCGGCGGGGTCGGTGACGCGCGCACCGAGCATCCAGACCGTGGTTTCGGTGGGGCCGTAGAAGTTCCATAACTGACCCAGTCGCGGTAGCAGCTCGGCAGCCAGTTCGCGGGTTAACGGCTCCGCCCAGGACACTCCGACGATGGAAGCATCCCCGCTCCAGCCGGCGCCCAGTAGCAGGCGCCACGCCGCCGGCGCGGTGAAGATACGGGTCACCTCGTGGCGAGCGATCGCTGCCGCCAGCAGGCGACCGTCGGCGGCCTGTTCGCGTGTCACCATTACCAACCGCGCGCCGTAGACCAGCGGCAGAAAAATTTCCAGTACCGAGGCATCGAAGGCGTAGGTCGCCAGTGCCAGCACGCGGTCGTCGGGTCCCACCGGTATTCGCTGCACCGTGCCGGCCAGACAGTTCAGCACACCCTGATGATGTGCCACCACGCCCTTGGGTTTGCCGGTGGACCCTGAGGTGTAGATGGCATAGGCGGCTGCGTTCGCTGGCAGCTCGATGCTCGCGTCGCCGTCAGACGCATTGGTGATCGTGTCGAGGCGCAGCTGCCGCACGCCCTGCGGGGCCGGTGCCACAGTGCCCGATTCGCACAACACGATCTCGATTTCAGCATCCGCGGCCATGAAGTCCAGACGCGCGCGCGGCAGGTCGGGATCCAGCGGCACGTACGCAGCGCCGCACTGCAGTACCGCAAGCAGGCTGGCTGGAAGCTCGGGTGTACGGTGCAGGCAGACGCCGACAAAGTCGCCGGCTCGCACCCCGCGGTCAGTTAGCGCTGTGGCAATGGCGCCAGCCCTTGCCAGCAACTGTCGGTACGTCCAGCTGGTGTCGCCGCATTCCACCGCAATGGCGTCCGGAGAAGCCATTGCCTGCGCGGCGACACGACCATGAACAGTGGCATCTTGCAGGGGCAGCGGGTCAGGCGAGGCGAACCTTTGGAGGATAGTGTCTCGCTCGACCGAACTCATCATTGCAAGGCGGGAAAGCAGCTGCTGCGGATCCTCGCAGACCGATTCGATCAGCGTCTGGTACTCGCGTATACGCCGCTTGATGGTGCCGCGATCGAACAGAGCGCTGTTGTACGAGCACTCCACCAGCAGGCCGGCACCGTCGTCGACAACGTTGACGAACATCTCGAATACTTCGGCGCTCCGCACCAGCGTCTTATACGACACCACCAAGCCCGAATGTGAAATATCGTCGTCGCGCACGTCGATGTTGAAGGTGACGGCGACTAGTGCTGGGCGACCCGTGTCGCGATCAAGGCGAAGCTTCTGCAGCATGCGGCCAAACGTCACGCCCTGGTTGTCAGTGGCGTCGAGCACCGCGCTCCGCGCGTGCATCAGGAATTCTTTGAACGACATGGCGCCCCTGGGACGCAGGCGCAAAGGCAGCAGATTCACGCAATGTCCGACAAGGTTGTAACGCAGGAGCGCGGACTGTCCGGCCGCGGCCAAGCCAATCACCAAATCCTCAGCCTGAGTCAGGCGATGCAGCAGGACAGCGAAGGTCGCGAGCAGCGTAGCGACAAGGCTCGCACCCTGCGCGGCCGCGGTCTTGCGCAGTCGTGCCGCAAGTTCGACTGGCAAGGCGTGGTCGTAGCGGTCGGCAGAGAAATCGCGCCGTGCGGCACGCACCCGGTCCGTCGGCAAACTCAGCGACGCTGGCGGCGAATCCAGATTATTGAGCCAGTAGACCTCTTGCGCGAGGCCCTCTGACGAGTCTAAAAAATCGCGCTCGTTAGCCGCATACGTGGTGTACTTCGGCGGTTCGGCGAGCATAGTTTCGCGACCCTGCGCCAACTGGCTGTAAAGCTCACCCAGTTCAGTGAGCAACACGGCGGTGGACCAGCCATCACACACGATGTGATGCGCCACGAACATCAGGAACCCCAGCTGCGGGGAGCGACGCACGACTACGAAACGAATCAGCGGACCATCGCGCAGATCGAAGGGATCGCGCATCGCATCGCGACCTGCCGCGGCCACTTCGATGTCGCTGCCCGCTTCGATCAGCGGAACGTCGAGCCCGAGCTTTTCGAGCACGCACAGCCACGCACCGTCCGGGCTGATTGTCATGCGCAGCGATTCATGGCGATCAACCAGGATCTGCAGGCAACAGCGCAGGATGTCGACGTCCAGCTCGCCTTCGAGTCGTAGTTCGATACCTTCGTTATAGCCGACGTTGAGGGCCGGATCGAGCGAGCAGGCCAGCCAGATTTCGCGCTGTGACTCGGTGATCGGCGCGAACGCCGTCAGCGCGGGTCCGGCGAACGGATCGTGATTCACTGCCAGGGCGGCGGTGGCGAGGGCATCATTCATTAGGGTCGCTCAAGCTGCAAATAATGTCCCGGTCGCTGCGGGTCGGGAACGAACCACGCGGGTACGCCGTCGGCATCGCGACCGACGCGTGCGCCGGGCTGCGGCGGCGAATACCAGATCGACCCGGAGCGCGGCTTGGCGCGGCCCATGACCACTGGCTCGCCGACCATGCCCATCAACCCGTCGCGCTGCATGCAGGTGATGGAGTCGCGATAGATGCCGAGGATGCGATCGAGGATGGCGTCGTCGTGGGTGGTGGTCATCACCGAGAGGCGACCGTCGTAGCTGTGCAGGCCGCGTTCGCGCAGGTAGTAATAGAACAGCTCGCCGAACGCCTCGTCCTGGGTCAGCTCGAAGCGGTAGAGCGAGCTGAAGTTGGCCACGCGCAGCGGCGCACGCAGCTCGACGAGCAGCGCGCGGATGCGTTCCACGAACGCGCCGATGCGCACGTTCATGTCGCGCTGCACGTTCGGGTTCGCCTCCAGGTGGCGCAGGGTCGCGAGCACCGCAGCCATGTTCACGGGGTGGCGCACGAAGGTGCCGGCAAAGTAGGTGACGCCAACCTCGGGCACCGAGTCGTCGCCGAACTGCCAGTGGCCGCCGTCGAGCGCATCCATGTATTTCGGGATACCGGCAATCGCGCCGATCGGCATGCCACCGCCAAACACCTTGCCGTAGGTGCCGATGTCGGCCGGCACGCCGAAGTATTCCTGCGCGCCGCCGGGCGCGGCGCGGAAGCCGCAGATCACCTCGTCCATGATGAAGGCGCAGCCGGATAGGTCCGCGATCTCGCGGCAGGCCTGCATGAATTCCTTCGGCTGCAGATCCGGGCGGCGCGACTGCACCGGCTCGATCATGATCGCCGCGAGTTCATCGGCGCGCGCGCGCAGGATCTCCAGCGACTTCGGCTCGCCGTAGTCGAGGATCAGGCTGTTCGCAACGTGGCTGTTCGGGATGCCGCCTGCCGCAGGCAAGCCGCGGCCGTTGGGACCCGGACGCACGATGACCTCATCATGGATGCCGTGGTAATCGCCGGTGAACGTGGCGACGAGATCCTTGCCCGACACGGTGCGCGCGCAGCGCACCGCCGCGGACACCGCTTCCGAGCCCGTATTGCAGAACGCCACGCGCGGGAGCTTGACCATGCGCGTGAAGCGCTCGGCGGCTTCGCCGATGAAATCCTGGATGGGGCCGATCTCATAGCCCTTCTCGAGTTGCTCGCGGATCGCCTGATTCACGAACTCCGGCTTGTGGCCGAACAGCGTGGTGCCGAAGCCGTTGATGACGTCGATATACTGGTTGCCGTCGACGTCCCAAAGATATGGTCCGTCGGAGCGGGTGGTCACGATCGGGTACACGATCTCCTTCCACAGCGGGCGGAAGCCGGACACCGCGCGCGGGTCGGCGAGATAGCTGCGGTGCTTTTCGGCAGAGGCCTTCGAGTTCGGCGTGCGCGCGATGAAGCGTGCGATCAGCGCGTCGAGCGACTTGCGCTGTTGCGGCGACAGGCCGTCGTCCTTGCTCTTGTTGATGCGCACGCCGGCACCGAAGGCCTTGGCCGGCTTGCCGTCCACGGCCTGCGCGGGGGTCTGCACGATTGCGCCGTCGGGCGGCGGTGCGGCGGCCGCAGCGGCCGCGCCGGCCCGCTGCGGCAGATTCGGCGAGAGGTGCGCGGCGAGCGCACGCAGCGAGGGGAACTCCTCTAGCAGCTGGCGGAAGCGCAGATTGACCTTGAACGCGGTCTTGAGCTTGGCCGTGACCTGGGTGAGCAGCAGCGAATCGAAACCGAGCTCGAGGAAGGTCTTGTCTGCTTCGGCTGCGCCGACCTCAATGCCGGTGACGTCGGAGAAGATCTTGCCCGCGAGCGCCATCGCCTGGGCTTCGGGTGATTCCGTCGCGGCCGGCGGGGCACCGAGCGGCGCGACCGCGACGGCCTCGAGCGAGGCGACCGACTGCGCCGCCGTGGCCGAAGGCGCGAGCGCGTGCAGCGGTTCGATGAAGTGGCGATCACGCGCGAACGGGTAGGTCGGCAGGCCGAGCTTCATCCTCACCTCACCGGCGTAGAAGCGCGCGGTGTCCGGCTCGATGCCCGCGAGCCAGAGGCGGCCGAGCGCCTGCACGAGGTGCTCGGCATCGTCCGCATTCTCGGTACCGGCGTGCGGCAGCGAGGACACGACCTGCGCCTGGTGCTGCGCCTTGAGCATCTGGCGCGAACTGGTGGAAAGATTCTGGCCGGGTCCGCATTCCAGGAACACGCGGCCCCTGGTTTCTGCCAATTCCAGCAGGCCCGGTGCGAAGCGCACCGCGTTGCGCAGCTGCGACGCCCAGTACGACGGATCGGTGGCCTGCGCCGCGGTGATCGGCTTGCCGGTGAGGCTGGAGTGGAACGGCAGCGCGGGCGCCTTGCGCGGCTGGCGCGCCACGATCTCGGTGAACGGCGCGACCACCGGCTCCATCATCGGACTGTGGAACGCGTGCGAGGTGTGCAGCACGGTGGTGCCGACGCCCTTGGCATCGAGCGTCTGCTTCACGGCTTCAAGCGCCCCATGCGGACCCGACAGCACGGTGAGCTGCGGCGAATTGACGCCGGCGACGGCGACCTCCGCGCTCGTGTACTGCCGCGCCTCGTCCTCCGGCAATCGCACTGCGAGCATGCCGCCGGCAGGCATCGACTGCATGAGCCGGGCGCGCTCGGCGAGAATCGCGAGCGCGTGCTCGAGTTCGAACACGCCGGCCAGGGTGGCGGCGACGAATTCGCCGACGCTGTGCCCGATCATCTGCGTTGCTTCGAATCCCCAGCTCTGCCACAGACGCGCAGTTGCGTAGCTGATGGTGAAGATCGCGGGCTGCGCGAGCTGGGTGGCGCGCAAGGTCGCCGTGGCCTGCTCGCGGTCGCCGGACTTCGGATACAGCACCTCGCGCAGGTCGAGCTTGAGCAGCGGCTTGAGGATTTCGGCGCAGTGATCGACTTCGCTGCGGAACACCATCTCCGACGCGTACAGCTGCGCGCCCATGCCGACGTGCTGCGAGCCCTGACCCGGGAACATGAACACCAGCGAGGGACGCGCGTGACTGGTGGCGCCGCTGATCGCGCCGCCGGCCTGAAGCTTTGCCGCGGCGTCCGCGCCGGACTTCGCGACGACGAAGGCGCGCTTGTCGAGCCGCGTGCGACCCAGGTCGAGCGTGTACGCGACGTCCGCGAGGCGCATCTGCGGCGTGCGCAAGAACCAGTCGGCGAGATTCGCGCCGGCCTGCTTGAGTGCGTCGTCGGTCTTGGCCGACAGGCGCAGCACCTGTAGTGCGCGCTTGGCGGGCGAGGATTCGCGGCGCGGCGCCTCTTCGAGCACGGCGTGGAAATTTGTACCGCCGAAACCGAACGAGGACACGCCGGCGCGCAGCGGACTGTTGCAGGTCCAGCTGCGACGCTCCGCGTTGACCACGAACGGGCTGGAGTCGAACGCGCACTCGGGGTTCGGTGTGCGGTAGTTCAGGCTCGGCGGCAGTTCGCGATGGCTCAGCGCGAGCGCGGTCTTGACTAGTCCGACGGTGGCCGAGGCGGCGTCGAGATGGCCGACATTCGGCTTGGCGCTGCCGATGCGGCAGAAGCCGGTCTTGTCGGTGTGTTCGCGGTAGGCCTGCGTGAGCGCAGCGACCTCGATCGGATCGCCGAGGCGCGTGCCGGTGCCGTGGGCCTCGACATAGGAAATGGTCTCGGCGGACACGCCGGCACGTTCCAGCGCCTCGCGGATCACGCCGACCTGACCGTCGACGCTCGGCGCGGTGAATGCGACCTTGCCTGAGCCGTCGTTGTTCAGCGCCGAGGCCTTGATCACGGCGTGAATCGTGTCGCCGTCGGTGATCGCGTCATCGAGTCGCTTGAGCACCACGCATGCGACGCCGCCGGTGAGCGCCATGCCGGAGCCGTTGGCGTCGAACACCGAGATGTGGCCGTCCTTGGTCAGCGGGCCGTCCTCGACGTACTCATGGCCGTAGCGGTAATGCCAGGGCAGGCAGGCGCCGCCTGTGATCGCCGCGCTGCAATCACCGGCCTTGAGCGCCTGGCAGGCGAGGTGGATCGCGGTGCCGCTGGACGAGCAGGCGGTCTGGATGCCGATGGCCGGCCCTTGCAGGTCGAGTTTGAATGCGACGCGCGTCGCGCTGTAGTCCTTGTCGCTCGCAAGCACGGTGTGGGTGAGGCCGAACTGGCGGAACTCGGGGTGCGTGACCAGTCCGGTCGAGAAGTACGTGTTCGGCGCGACGCCGGTGTACACGCCGACCTTGCGGTCAATGCGGTCCAGCGCGAGGCCCGCGTGTTCCATCGCGGCCCAGGCGCACTCGAGCAGCACGCGCTGCTGCGGGTCGATGACATCGGCCTCGCGCGGCGCGTAGCCGAAGAACTTGTGATCGAAGCACTCGGAATCCTTCATCCACGCCGTCACCGGCACATAGTCCGGCGTGTTCCACACCGCTTCCGGCAGGCCCGAGGCCTTGAGCTCGTCCCGGCTCAGCAGGTGCAGCGATTCCTTGCCGTCGAGCAGGTTGTTCCAAAAACGGTCGATGTCCGGCGCGTCCGGCAACTGCGCGGCCATGCCGATGATCGCGATGGGGACGTCGGCGGCGCGCGCGCCACGCGGTGCAGCCTTCGCGGCAGTCGGTCGGGCAGCGGTTGGTGCATCAGAACTTGAACGTCCGATCCAGCCGTCCACCGCCTTGCGGTGCGCGCGATTCAGATAGTCCGAGAATCCGGACACGGCCGGCGTGCGGAAGAACTCGACCATCGGGATCGCGACGCCGAGCTGCTTGCCGAGCCGGCCGACGAACTGGATCGCCTGCAGGCTGGTGCCGCCGAGTTCGAAGAAGCGCGCGTCGGTGGGCACCTCGCGTCCGCCGAGCAAGCTCGACCACTGATCGGCGATGCGTTCTTCCAGCGATGCGCCTTCGACGAGCTTGCTGCTCTGCGTGGGCCGGTTCGGCACGGGTAGGGCGAGGCGGTCGAGCTTGCCGGAGGTCGTGCTCGGGAAGCTGTCGAGGAAGGTCCAGGTCGCGGGTAGCATGTGCTGCGGCAACTGGCCGCCGAGGAAGCGGCCGAGGTCCGCAGCATCGGACCGCGCGCCGCACTTCAAGCGCACGTAGGCGCTCAGGAAACGCTCGCCCTGTTCGTCGGCGGGCGCGGTGACGGCACATTCCGCGACATCCGGATGACGCGACAGCACGCTCTCGATTTCGCCGAGTTCGATGCGGAAGCCGCGCACCTTGACTTGGTGATCGAGTCGACCGAAGCAGTCGAGCACACCGTCGGGACGCCAGGACACCACGTCACCGCTCGCGTACATCTTCTCGCCGGGACGGAAGGGATTGTCGCGGAAGGATTCGGCCGTGCGCTCGGGCAGGTTGATGTAGCCGGCACCGACGCAGACGCCGCCGATCCAGAGCTGGCCCTTCTCGCCGATCTTCACAGGCTGGAGCTGCTCGTCGAGCACGTACAGGTAGCAGTTGGCGACCGCGCGGCCGATGGGAATGGGGCCGTCGTGATCGAACTCCTCGTGCGCGATGCGATGGTAGACCTGCACATCGGTGCATTCGGTCGGGCCGTAGGAGTTGATGACCTGCGCCTTGCACCAGCGCTGGCGCAGCCAGGGGCGCAGGCGCGGCTTATGGATCAGCTCGCCGCCAAGGAATACCTGCGCGAGCGAGGCAAGCTGGCGCCAGTAGGTTTCGTCCGCGTCTTCGAGCAGCGCGTAGAACGCACTGGGCGCGCAGTTGAGATGCGTGACCTGATGCTCGGCGATGAGCGCGTGAATCTGCGCCGGGTCAAACGCGGGCGAGTCGGGAATCACCAGCTTGCCGCCGACCAGCAGCGGCGCGAACACGCTCTTCTGCTGAAGATCGAAGCTGATCGACGCGATCATCAGGAACGTGGTGCCGGGCCCCATGCCGAACCCGCGCGTGTACCACTGCAGGAGATTGATCGCGCCGCGCTGGTACAGCAGCGCGCCCTTGGGCTTGCCCGTGGAGCCGGAGGTGTAGATGGCGTAGACCGGATCGTCGGGCGTGCCCGTGTCAACGGGATTGGCGTCGCTGGCCACCGTCGCGTCGCTGCCATCGAGCGCGATGACGGCCGTATTGCCGGCCTTGAACTTCGCCAGCGAGCGCGTATGCGCGATCAGCGCGGCCGGCGCGCAGTCGCCCAGGATGAACTCGATGCGTTCGCCTGGATACTCGAGATCGATCGGCACGTAGTACGCGCCGGCCTTGAGCACGCCTAGTAGGGAAGCTATGAGATCCGGCCCACGGTCGAGCAGCACCGCGACGGCCGCACCGCGACGGCAACCGGTCGCATGCAGGCGGTGCGCGATTCGATTCGCACGCAGGTTGAGTTCGGTATAGCTCAGCCGCACTGTGCCGCAGATCAGCGCGATGGCGCCGGGACTGGCCAGCACCTGCGCCTCAAATTGCTGTTGCACGCTGTTTGCGTCCAGCGCTTCGGCGCGGCCGCTCCACTCCGCGGGCGGCATCCCGTTAGATGATCCGGAAACTTTACCGTCCGACTGAGTCACGGTTGCTTCTCCCTGTTTGACAAGCCTTCGTCCCCAATTCCGACCCTATTTGCCCAGCGCTGCTGCCGTTCATGCGAGCAGCTTCGGAGCGATATTCAGTTCCGGGAACGCGAGCAGCGCGCTTAACGCTTCAGGGTTCTTGATCGCACTCAAGTTGCGCGGGCAGCGCCCGTTGAGCAGGTCCTGTACCGCCCGTTCCGAGCGCTTGCCGTTGTGTGTCTGCGGCAGCTGTTCCACCTGCAAGATCAGGTCGGGGACATGCGTCATGCCGGCTTTGCTTTTGAGTTCGCGCTTGATGGCGAAGGTCAGCGGCTTGTCGAGTGTGATGCCGGGCTTGAGCACGACGAGCAGCACCAGCTTGCGACCGCCCGGAACCGTCACGTCTTCCTGGTCTACCGCCATCGACTCGACGACCTGCTCGATGCGGCCGACGATGCCGTAGATCTCCGCCGGGCCGATGCGGATACCGCGGATATTCAGCACGCCGTCGGAGCGGCCGAGGATGCGCGCGCCGCCGCGTTCGGTCAGTTCAATCAGATCGCCGTGCGTCCACACGCCGTCGTTCTGGGCGAAATAGGCGTTGTGGAAGCGATCGCCCCCGGGATCGGCGTGCAGGCCAACCGGCCGCGAGGGAAAGGGCTTGGCGCACACCAGTTCTCCGGTGCCTTGAGTGAGGTTCTGTTCGCCGTCTCTGGCGCGCACATCGAGGCCGAGGCTCACGCACTGCGCCTCGCCGCGATGCACCGGCAGCATCGGGTTGCCGAGCACGAAGCAGCCGATGATGTCGCTGCCGCCGGAGATCGATTGCAGCGGCAGGCGGCCGAAGGCGCGTTCGACGAAGTCGTACTGGTCGTCGTACAGGATCGAGCCGGTGGACAGCATCGCGCGCAGGGTCGGCCAGGCGAAGCGCTCGCGCGGCACGATCTCGCTGTCCTGCAGAAAGCGCAGGTAAGCAGGGCTGGTGCCGAACACGGTGACGCCATCGGCGGCTAGCGCCTGAAGGAGGGAGTCCGGTTCGGGGTAGGACACGGAGCCGTCGTACACGACGACGCGGGCGCCGGTCGCGAGTCCGGAGATCAGCCAGTTCCACATCATCCAGCCGGTGCTGGTGACAAAGCAGATCGTGTCCTGCGGCGTGAGCGCGGTATGCAGCACCAGTTCCTTCAGGTGCTCCAGCAGCGTACCGCCATGGCCATGCACGATGCATTTGGGCGCGCCGGTGGTGCCGGATGAGAACAATACGAACAGCGGCTGGTTGAACGGCACGCGCACGACGCGTTCCAGCGGCGGCTTCGCGATCAGTGCCGAGAGCCGAAGTACCGGCAACGTCGGCTCGAAGTCCAGCGCGTCGTCGTCGAGCAGCACCAGGACGCGGATGCTCGGAATGCGCTCCAGCAACTGGCGCACCAAGACGCCGGTCGACCGCTTCTGACCCTGCAGGCGCAGGTGAGTATTAGCGAACAGCAGTTCGGGCTCCAGCGGCCCGAAGCGGGTCAGGATGCTGTCTGGCCCCAGATCGGGCGACACCGAAGACCAGCACGCGCCGATGCTCGCGCTGCCCAGACACGCGACGATGGCGCTGGCGTCGTTGCGGGCTAGCGCGCAGATGCGGCTGCCCACCTTCATTCCCAGTTCGCGCAGCGCCTGTCCCAGTCCAAAGGATTGGCGGCGCAACTGCGCTCGCGTGTAGTCCGCCCGGCCACCGGCTTCGTCAAGCGCGGTAAGTACGATCTTGTCGACGGGCTCGCCAGCCGGCGCACGCAACAGGTTCTCGGCATAGTTGAGGCGCAGGCCCGGAAAAAAAATAGCGCTCTCGACCGCAGTGTCGGTGCATACCGGCAACGAGGCGCCTTCGCGCAGCGGATCCAGGTAGTCGAGCAGCGTCGGCCAGAACTGCTCGTAGGCCTGCGCAGACCAAGTCGATAGCGACGTCCAGTCCTGCAGCGGCAGACCGGCGCGTCGACTGCAGTATGACGCGAAATCCGCCATCCGCGAGGCGGCGGCCGCCTCAGGCGACGGCACGAAAGCAAGCGGCAGAGCATCGCGCATATCAGCCTCCTCGATACTGCGGATGGCTCTGGATGTAGCGGGTGATCTTGTTGAGAGAATCGAAGTTGTCGCGGGTCAGACTTTTGCGGTCGATGGCCAGCGCGTATCGCTTCTCCAGAAACAGGGTCAGGTTCACATAGCCCAGGCTGTCGAGAATGCCGTTATCGAGCAACGAGGCGTCGTCACTCTGGATCAGGCTTTCGGCTTCGCCGAAATGGTAGGTGTCGTCCAGCCATTCGATAACGGTAGTTCTGATGGTGTCCACGGTCTGATTCGGTGCTCCGTCGTTCAAAAGTTTGCGTACACGAAGGTGCCTTCGGCCAGCGGCTGCATCACGAACAAATACACGACGACGGCGCCGTAGGTCGCGCCCCGCAGCGGTGCCGGCACGCGGTACAGTGCATTGGTAATTGCACGACCGGGAGCGGTGGCAGATAAGTGGTAGACCGGCACCAGTGCCAGACACAGGAGCAGGTTGGCAGTGTTGGAAAAATTGCCGAAATCCAGTGCTTCCGTCCCGTCGGCGCCGAGTAGCCCTCCCGCGAATGCGGCGGCGACAGAGAAATCCGGTGCGCGGAACGGAATCAGCGACAACATGAACCAGGTCTGGGTCAGCAGCCAGGCCAGTCCGATATAGATCAGCGACCTGCGTCGCTGCACCCATACGCGGTTATTTCTGCAAAGGCCGCGATAGAACTCGTCCCAGCGATGGGCCCCCATCAGCACCAGGCCGTGGAGGGCGCCCCACAACACGAACATCCAGGTTGCTCCGTGCCACAAACCGCTGACCAGTAACACTACGAAAAGCCCGGCACCGAGCTTGCCGCGCAGCCAGCCCTTGCCCGTAACAAGGGGGGTGTAGATGTAGTCGAACAGGATGTTGGTGAGCGATACATGCCAGCGCTTCCAGAACTCGCTGATATTGCGAGCCAGGAAGGGGAAGCGGAAGTTCTCGATCAGCTTCAGCCCGAAGCAGCGACCCAGGCCGAGGGCCATGAGACTGTATCCGGCGAAGTCGCAGAAAATCTGATTGGTGTAGGCGTAGAGCGCCAGCCAATGCGAGCCGGCGTCGTATGCGACGGGATCGGCGTAGACCGGGTTGACCAGCGTCGCCAGCGACGTACCCACCAGAAAGCACAGGATGTATCCCAGAAAGAACTCGAACGCGCCGCGCGAAAACTCTTGAGCCGTCGGAGTCCGTGCATGTTCGAACTGATCCAGCAGGTCTGCGCGCGCGATCGGGCCGGCGAGCACCTGTGGAAAAAACCCTAAGCTACGTCTACCAGATAGGCGGTGAGTTGAAGGGTCCAGAACGAGATGCCGATCGGCAGCAGCAGGGACAGGCTGGGAAGGGCGACGGTGCCACCGAGCAGCACGCTCAGGTACTCAACTGTCTCCGCAAAGAAACCGATGTATTTGAGCAAGAGCAGTTGCCCAAGGTTGTAAGTCAACCCCAGCCACAGCACCAAGCGCGCGCGCACCGGTGTGCCGTCGGCGTCACGGCGGCGTAGGCTCAGCAACAGGACGTAGTTGACAACCGTGGCGAGCAGAAACACCGCGAAGGCTTTCGGTCCCCAGCTGTAGAAGAACAGGTAACTGGCAACCAGCAGCACCAGGTTCTGCGCCCCGGCCTTGCGTGGCACCAGCCAGTAGACCAGCAGGGTGGCGGGCAAGAACAGCACCAGGAACAGCGGGCTGGAGAAACTCATCGGCCATCGCCCAGGGTCGTGGCCGCCCATCGGCGATACACATCGCCGATGGGTCCTTGCTCCGCCCAGCGCGAAACCTTTTCGTCACCCGCAGGGATCAGGTGGTCGAGGTCTGCGCGAAAATCCTCATCCTGGAGTACGCCAGCCTCCTGCAGATCGAACACCGGAATGCCCAGGGGCTTTGCGCGGGACTCCACGAACGCCCGAAAGCGCGTAGTAACGGCCAATGTCTCGGGTGTCAGCGCCTTGGGAATCACCGGCCACAGCATCACTGACGTCTCAATGTTGCGCAGCTGCGCAAAGCTCAGGATCGAGTCCAGTGCCTCGATCTGTCCGTCGGCTTCGCAGGATTCTGCAGCTATGTCGTTCTGACGGATCATCTCCAACCAATGCGCCAAGCGAACTTCCATGCGCCCCGCTACCGCCTCCTCTATTCCAAAACCGACTTGCTGGCGCAGATACGGCACGATGCGAAAAAAACCACGGTCGCTGACCAGGATCGACCAGCTCATCCATTGCTTCCAAACCCTGTCCACGTAGTTGGCGTTGAACGCCGTGGCGCCGTTGGCAGCAAAATCGAGCAGATAATCGAGCAGATTCCAGGCACGGGCGGGGAGATTGCCTTGTACCTCGGGCACGCCGCAGAGATCGTAGTAATTGGTCTGCAACACCAGGTGACGCAAGCGGGGGCGTGGCGGTGCGGCGTTTTCGGCAGCGTCGATCAACGCCCCCAGACGGTGTTGCAGTAGCCAATCGAGCGCGCTGAGCTTGCCCCCCTCAATTGGCACCACGGCGACTTCGAAGGCGGGCGTCTGCGTTCGGTACCATGCTGCCAATGGCAGTAAAGAGCGTACATAGCTGGAGCCCAGGACCAGAACGTGTGGATCGCCCTTTGCGTAGTCGCGAATGCCGTCCACGGTCTCGTATTCGTGAGCCACCGGCGGCACTAGCTTTCCCACCGCATAATCCAGTGCGAGCACGGTCAGGCCAGCGCAGACGGCCACTACAGACAATGTGATTACTGCCTTGGACATGATCAACCCGTTACACGACTGGTTCGCGTCCGGCAGCGGCGTCTACGCCAGTACCGATCTGGATCGCCTGCGTACTGCACCCAGCGTCGAAGCGTTCAATCGCATGACCGAGCGAGCTCTGAAGTCGTTGCCTCCTCTTTATCTGCGACCACTGGCTGAGACGCGTGCCGAGCGTAGCGCATGGTCAGGAAGGGGAAGCAGTAAATCTGCGAACTGGATCACAATTCACTCCACCAGCGGCTCCTGCCGGGCTCGGCTGATCTGCGGTACCGCGCCACGAGCCCTGTGCCTGCACGCACACGGCGGGGGATGGGTGCTTGGCGGTGCTGATCAGCAGGACCCGTGGCTGGAGACCCTGGCCGCAGCGGGGTTCGCCGTGCTGTCAGTGGACTATCGGCTAGCGCCTGAGTCGCCCTTTCCCGGCGCACTGCACGACGTCACTGCTGTGCTGGAGTGGTTGCTGGAGCAGGGCGCCGCGACGCTGCATCTGGACTGCCGACAGATCGTGCTCTGTGGTGAGTCGGCGGGTGCCAATCTGCTGGTCGGGGCGCTCAACCGACTCAAGCGGCACCCAGCGTTCACCGTCGTTCGCGCCGTCGGGCTGCATTACGGCACCTATGATCTGCGCGGCAGTCACGGGCTTAGGGCTGCGCCCGTCGGGACGCCTTTTCTGGACTGGCCGCTGGCCGACTGGTTCTGCCGCCATTACGGCGCCGATCATCTGCGGGAGCACCCCGAGGTGTCCCCCCTGCTGGCCGATCTATCCGGCCTGCCCCAAGCCCTGCTGGTGGTGGGATCAGATGATCCGGTTCTGGAAGACACCCTGCTGATGGAGTCCCGATGGCGCACGGCGGGCAGTCGGGCTACCGCCGCCGTGGTGGCCGGAGGCCTGCACGGAATGCTCGAGCACCGCACGCCGGTAACGGACTTCGCCAGGCGTCTGGTGGTACGCGGGCTGACGCTGGCATGCGAGGCCTAGCCTTGAGTTCTTGATATGAGCTTCGGTGGGGAAGTGGATTCGGTCGCTATTTGCGTCAAGCGGATGTACGGCTTACTCCGGAGATGTCACCGTCCTGGAGCCCGCAACGAGTCGGTTTGGATGGACTTGCGGTGTGGCAGCTATCGCCTAGGCATACGATTCATTTGCAAATAAGAACGAATCGCACTTAATGTAAGGGATGTTCTGGCCGCCATCCGACCGACCGCGTTACGCGGCGTTGCCCTCGTCGCGTCGCATTTCGTCAGATCCGGGCTCAGGTCTGCGCCCACGCTCGCAACAGGTTGGCGTAGGTCTTGGCCAGCAGCTCGAAGGTGGGCGTCGCCCGGCCGCCGGCTTGTTCCCACACCTGGCGGCGGGCGGTATCCAGATCGAACAGCACCTCGCGCTGACTCGCGTCGCGCACGAAGCTCTGTATCCACAGCACCGCCACCAGCCGCTCGCCGCGGACCACCGGCTCGACCCGATGCACGGTAGTGGCGGGATACAGCAAGGCCTGACCGGCGTTGAGCTTGTAGGCCTGGACGCCGGAATGGCTGTCGAGCACCAGCTCGCCGCCGTCATAGTCCGCGGGATCCGACAAGAACACGGTGACCGCCAGATCGGTGCGCAAGGGCTCCTGGTGGCCCATGAGGGCGTCGTCAACATGGTTATCGTAGCCCATGCCGGGCAGGCAGCGCGAGAACAGCGGCTCCCGCATTCGTGCCGGCAGCGCGGCGGCCTGCAACAGCGGGTGCGCCTGCAGGGCTTGCTGCAGCCGCACGCCGAGTTGCGGATGCCGCGCCTGCAGGTTGTGCTTGACGGCGCGCGCATGCCAGCCAGCGGTCGCGGCGCCGTCGGCGAACGGCAGTTGCGCCAGCGTCGCGCGAAACTCGCGCAGCGCGACGATGTCGAGCACCCGGTCCAGACACAGATTCACGGCTGATTCTCCTATTCCTACATCGAGCATTGCAGCGGGCATGAAGATTCGACAACTCAACAAGCTGTGGACCGGCTTCGGCAGTTTCACCCTCGCGGCCGCTGCGGTCGCCTCGTCGGACGCGCCGACGGCTACGTCGGCATTCCAGCCGACCGTCGAGCCGATGCAGCTGGCACAGGGCGGCGAAGGCGGCGAGGCGGGCGAATCGCCGTCTTCCTACACCTTGCTGTCCACCGACCCGCAGGCCTACGCCTTCAACGTGCGTCCGCAGGTACACAACTACGCGGCGCTGGTCTATGACAGCTACCGGCAGGCCACGGCAGAGGCCAAAAAAATGCAGGCCGCGGTCGAAGCCTTTCTGCAGCAGCCGACGGCTGCGACCCTGGCCCAGGCACGGCAGCAGTGGGTGGCCGCTCGGCCGTCGTACCTGGTGACCGAGGTGTTCCGTTTCTATGACGGGCCCATCGACGTCGCCGCCGACGGCAGTCCCGGACCGGAGTCGCGGATCAACGCCTGGCCGCTCAACGAGGCCTTCATCGACTACGTCAAAGGGCAGCCGGCGTCGGGTTTGATCGGCGACGTCGAGGTCGAGCTGACGCGCGCAAGCATCGTGTCCAGGGACCAGGTCAGCGACGAGGCTGACGTCACCACCGGCTGGCACGCGATCGAGTTCCTGCTGTGGGGCCAGGATTTCAACGACGCCGGGCCCGGCGAGCGCCCGCACACCGACTATCTGCCGGGCGACCCGGTACGCGAGCGCCGGCGTCTTTATCTGCAGACCGTCACCGCCATGCTGGTCGACGACCTCGCCGCGCTGGAAGCGGATTGGGCACCGGACGCCGACAACTACCGACGGCGGTTCCTGGCGCTCGAACCACGGGAGGCACTGGGTCGCGCCGTCAATGGCATGGCCAACCTGGTGGGGCATGAGCTCGCCACCGAGCGGCTGGCCGTAGCGCTGGACAGCGGCGATCAGGAAGACGAGCACAGTTGCTTTTCCGACACCACCCATCAGGATCATCTGTTCGACCTGCGCGGCGCGCGCAACATCTGGTTCGGCTCTCGCGGCGAGCAGCCCGCCGCCGATGGGCTGGGCGCGCTGGTGCGCAAGCTGGACCCGGCCATGGCGGAACGCACCGATGCTTTGCTGACGCAGGCCCTGGCCGCCGTGGCGCTGATGGATCGCCCTTTCGAACGCGTGCTGCGCGCCGAGCCCGGCAGTGAGCCTCGCCAGCGCGCGGAAGCGGCGATCACCGCCTTGCAACAGCTGGGCGCCCAGTTTGGCGCCGTCGGTCGGCGTCTGGGCGTGCTGGTGATCGTGCCGGGACTGGATAGCGCGGCGGGATGAGCGTGCGGCCGCTCGCTGCTCTGGGCCTGTTGTGGGCGGCGGCGCTCGTGGCCGCCCCGGAACCATTGGGTGAACGCCTGGGCGGCGACACCAGTCGCCCGGTGATCGCCCAGACCGCGTTCGCGTTGCCGGCGCCCAATCTGGACGCGCGGCAACTGCGCGACTTCGCCTTCGGCAATCGCCTGTTCAACACCAACTGGGTGCAGGCCGGTAGTTCCACCACCAGTTTCGACGGACTGGGGCCCTTGTTCAATCGCGTGTCCTGTTCCGGCTGTCACGTGCGCGATGGCCGCGGTCGGCCGCCGGAGCCGGGCGCGGAGATGGAGTCGATGCTGGTGCGGATTTCGCTCCCGGGCAACGGGCCCAACGGCGGTCCGCGACCGCATCCGGCGTACGGCGACCAGATCCAGGATCGGGCGATCGCCGGAGTAAAGGTCGAGGCGCGCGTCGAGCTGGTCTGGGAGACGGTCCAGGGCCGTTACGCGGATGGCGAGCCCTACGAATTGCGTCGTCCGCAGGTGCAGTTTCGCGATCCCGCGTACGGTGCGCTGGGCGTCGATTTGCTGACTTCGCCGCGCGTGGCCCAGATCATGATCGGGCTAGGGTTGCTGGAGGCGGTGCCCGACGTCGAGTTGTTGCGACGCGCCGACCCGGACGATGCGGACGGCGATGGAGTCTCCGGCCGCGCCAATCGGGTCTGGGACGTGCGGGCGCAGCGGCACGCCATCGGTCGTTTCGGCTGGAAGGCCAACCAGCCCAACCTGCGCCAGCAGGTCGCCGACGCCGCTGCCGGCGATATCGGAATCACCAGCGCCCACCATGCGGCGGATGCCTGCACCTCGGCGCAGACGGCCTGTCGCGAGTCGCCGCACGGCGGTCGGCCGGAAATGTCCGACGCCTTCCTGGACAAGCTGCTGCTCTACAGCCGTACCCTCGCAGTGCCGACGCGGCGCGATGTAGACGACGCGCAGGTGCGCCGCGGTCAAGCCCTGTTCGATGCCAGCGGCTGCTCGGCCTGCCATGTACGCGATCTGCGCACCGGGACCCACGAGCTGGCCGCGCTATCGCAGCAGTCCATCCACCCGTTCACCGACCTGCTACTGCATGACATGGGAGAAGGCCTGGCCGATGGCCGGCCGGACTTCGAAGCCGATGGCCGCGAGTGGCGCACCGCGCCCTTGTGGGGCCTGGGCCTGATCCACAACGTCAACGGGCACGAGCTGCTGCTGCACGACGGCCGCGCACGCGGTCCGGCCGAGGCCATCCTCTGGCACGGCGGCGAAGCCGAGGCGGCACGCGAGACGTTCCGCAGCATGGACAAGGCGGACCGCGACGCCTTGCTGGCGTTTTTGCGATCCCTGTAGACGGATCGCGGACGTGGGAGGGACTAGACGTTGAAGCGACACCCCCGAAAAGCAAGGCGTGGACATTGGTTCAAACCGTTAGCGGCAGGTGCTTTTTCAGGCGTAACTGAATGTCCATAGGATTTGATCGAAGTTTCTCCGTTAAACCTGAATGATGTCCATACCTGAGGGCGGTGACTGTTCGTGTTACCGGAAGCCCTGTGTGACCGTGCTGTCAACCTGAATATGCTCCGGTGGCGTTGTACATCGTGCACGGATTTCTCAGGAGAAGCTCAAAGCGCTCGGAACGGCACCGCGACACGACGCCCGACGAGAACAAAACGGTTTGGGTTTCGTAAGTGCACGCGCTCACAGTTCGTGAGCGCCGACGAGTATTGATCATGGTCGTCGATTCTCATGACCACTGATCATAAAGCCGCACCGGTCGTGACCGGCGAGTACCAGCCCGGTGCAGACAGTCGGACAAGCCCCATCGCTTCCGAAAACCGGTCAATGGATTCCGTAATGGGCAGACCGGGCGCGGGGAGACGCGACGCTGGCGAGAGGCCTGTTTAGCTGATGCACCGCGTCAAAGTCATAGGAGAGATTAGAGACCGTTATTACAGTGATGTAATATCAATGTCTAGCATATGAAAACCAAGGACCGCCTGCTCGCTGTCGATGCCAGTGCCAAGGGCTGGCGCGAAGGCGTTCCCGAATTCTCGATCGAGGACGTGACGCTGATGCGCCTGATCCGCGTTGCCAGCCTCGGCATCACCGCGTTCATCGATCCGGTCCTTCGGCCGACCGGGCTGACTGAAAGCTCGTACCACACGCTCATCGTCGTACTCGCGAGCGGCGACAAAGGCACGACGCCTTCGGCATTGACCGAACAGGTCGGTCAGAACCACGCAAACATGACGCGCATCCTCAGCGTGCTGGCCGCCGAGAAGCTGGTTCGAGTCAGCCAGGATGCGCGCGATGCGCGCCGCCGTCGCATCGTCGCAACCGCCGCCGGCCGCACGCTGGTTCGGACCTTTGCAGCCCGGTTCGATCCCATCGTCAAGACCGCGTTCGGAAGTCTGAGCGCGGCAGACAAGCGCACGCTTCAACGCACGCTGCGCGCGCTCATCGAGTCGATGGACGCGGCCGAACGCATGGTCGGTCCCGCCGCGTGACGGCGCGCCGCCGCTGCGACGCGTTGCGACGGTGGGGGCAAACAGCCGGCTGGATTCTCCTTGGGCTTGCCTGCGATGCCACGGCATCGAACGGCATGAACGCAGCCGGCACCGGCGCGGTACAACTGGGCATGGCCGGCGCGGGCACGGCCCTGGCATCGGATGCTTCTGCGACCCTGCGCAATCCGGCAGCGGGCGCGTGGCTGGGCAACACCCGCACGGCCGAACTCGGCATCGCCATTCCTGACGGCGGCTATCGAGCCGGACCGCTCGGCGCGAACGCGCCCTTTGGATTGCTGGACCTGAAGCCGGGACGCAATACATCCGTCACCGGCGTCTTCCCCATTCCGTCGTTCGCTCGCAACTGGCGTCTGGACGACCGGACCGCCGTCGGCTGGGGCGTTTCCGCGTCGGGATTGAAGGCGCTCTCCGAGGGCGGGGCCGCGACGCTGGCGCGCGGTGTGCCGACGCTCGACGCACGCTGCGGCGGCGACTTCGGCGGCGGGCAACCACTGTCGGTCGTCTCCGATCCATCGGGGCTCTGTGGTCGTAGCGGCACCACGCTCGGTGTGGACCTCACGCAGGTCCTGGTGTCTGCGCACTGGGCGTATCGCGTCTTGCCGAACCTGTCGGTCGGAATCGCGCCGGTGGTGGCCGGGCAGCGGATCGAAATTCGTGGGCTCGGGGCGTTCGCGGCGTTCTCGAATTCTCCGGAGCACACGTCCAACCGCGGGCTCGACTACTCCTATGGAGGCGGTGCGCGGATCGGCCTGCTGTGGGAGGTCGGTTATGGAATCGGAATCGGCGCGGCCTACCAGACGCGTCTGTATCAGACCGAATTCGACAAGTACCGCGGTGCCATCATCGGCGGCTCGTTGGATTTCGCGCCCGTCCTCAACCTCGGCCTGCAGTTTCATGTGATCGACGGCCACCGGCTGTTCCTCGACTACGAGCAGGTGCGGTACGGCGACATCCGGCCCTTGGCCAATCAGGTCGAGCCGCAGCGCTTCACCGATGGGTGTTTCGTTCCCCGCCTGTTCACTCGCAACCAGCAAAGCCCACCCGATCTCGACGCCTGCCTGGGCGCGCCCGGCGGCCCTGGATTCGGCTGGGACACCATCGATGTCTACAAGATCGGTTACCAGGGTGGGCATGACCGGCTGACCTGGCGGGCCGGATTCAGCTGGGGGGGAAATCCTTTGGTGCGCGACCAGACGCTGCCGAAGATCTTCGCGCCAGCCATCACGGACCGCCATGCGGCGCTTGGCCTGTCCTGGAAGCTCTCATCGCAGCTCGAACTGGGGTGGGCGTTGATCTACGCCATCAAGAACACGATCCGCGAGACCAACAGCTTCAGTAGCGCGACGCCCACACTGCTGCAGGGGGAACTTCTGAGCTTCGACGTGAGCAAGGATTCGGCTGACCAGACCATCGATACGCACATCAGTGTGTGGCAGTCCCAGCTCAGCCTGACGTGGAGTCTGGGCGACGAATAAAGTGTCGGGATGGGCCTTAGGGTGGTCGTGGAAAGTACGAGCGGTCACGAAGCGATCGGCCATCGAATTTAGCTAGTGGCACCGCTTCGGCGGTCGTGATGCAGCCCGTTGCGGTCATCTAAACAGCGATTTGGGCGTCCGACGAGCGGACGGTCGAGATCCCGTTGCGCGTTTCAGCACGCTCCCACTTACGATTCAGACGCACGAGTCCGCGAAGCCCGTTTCCTACTTTGGCCGTCTTCAGTTCGTGGTGGCTCAGGGTCGGCGCGACACGCGGCGTAACGCCTCGATCAGCAGCTGCGGTACGAGGGGTTTGGACAGGTAGTCATCCATGCCGGCGGCCAAACATTCACGCCGATCCGCGGTGGTGGCATTGGCAGTGAGGCCGACGATGCGGGGGCGCGAGTCGGCGGGCCAGCGACGACAGATTTCCCGGGTCGCCTCCAGCCCATCCATTTCCGGCATCTGCACGTCCATGAACACAGCATCGTAGGTCTGGCGTTCGATGGCGGTGACGGCTTCGCGACCGTCGCTGGCGAAGTCTGCTGTGTAGCCGAGACGACCGAGCAGCAGTCCGGCCACTTTCTGGTTGACGGCGTTGTCCTCCGCGATCAGCACCCGCAGGGGATGCTCGGATCCCAGATGCCGCGGCAGCTCGGCGGCCGGAGACGGATGAAGGCGGACGGTCACGGCCTGGGAGGCGTCGACGATGTCCTGCACCGCATCCAGCAGGCGCGAGGGCTTGATCGGCTTGATCAGAGAACCCGCAATCAGCTGCCGGTCGGCAGCGGGGATCGCAACCGAGCTGAGCATCAGGACGGGCAACGGCTTCGTTGCCGCGAGCCGGGCGATATGGCGGGCCAGTTCCAGGCCATCAAGCCCGGGCATGTGGTAGTCGAGGAGGGCCAGATCGAAGGTCTCGCCACTGCGTATCCAGTCCAGCGCGGCCTGCGGCGAGGCGGTGGCGCGCGCCTGCATGCCCCACAGGCCGGTGTAGTGCAGAAGAATGCGACGATTGATTTCCACGTCGTCCACGACCAGCACGCGCAACCCTTGTAGCGATTGGACTGGGCCGGTCAGCTTGCTGGGTCGGACCTGGGGCGCAGGGGCGGACTCAATGGTGAAGATGAAGCAGGTACCGCGACCCGGTTCGCTTTCGACGCGCATGCTGCCGCCCATCATCTCCACCAGCCTGCGGCTGATCGACAGGCAGCCCTGTGCCGCCGAATCGGCGCGTGGTCGAGGCGTCGGCCTGCATGAACGGCGTGAACAGCCTCCCCATCGCGTCCGGCGCGATGCCGATGCCGCTGTCCTGCACGCGGTATTCGACCTCCTGCCGCCCGTCGCCCAGCATGCGGCCGCGCAGGTCCACGCTGATCTGACCGCCGTCGGGCGTGAACTTCACGGCGTTCGAGAGCAGGTTGAGCAGAACCTGCCGCAGGCGGCCGATATCGCCGATCACCGCCTCCGGCACTCCGGGGTGTACCAGGTAGCCCAACTCCAGATTCTTGGCGGCGGCCGCCTGCGCGACCAGATCGAGCGCGCTCTCGACGCAGTCGCGCAGACCGAAGGGCAAGGATTCCATCTCCAGCTGACCGGCATCAATCTTGGAGAAATCGAGGATCTCGTTTATCACCGTGAGCAGATGCTCGTCGCTGCTGCGGATCACTTCGGCGGCGTCGGCCTGCTCGGGGTTGAGCGGCGTGTCGAGCAGGATGCTGGTCATGCCCACGATGGCATTCATCGGCGTGCGGATCTCGTGACTCATGTTGGCGAGAAACGCGGTCTTCATCTGTGCCGCCTGCTCGGCGACCTGCCGCGCACGGCGCAGCTCCTCGATGTCCACGTTGCTGCCCAGCCATTGCAGGATGCGACCGTCCTGCGCGTGCATCGGCAGCGCGCGCACCAGATGCCAGCGGAACTCGCCGTCGTGGCGGCGGGTGCGCATCTCGACCTCGTACGGCACGCCGACCTAGATGCTGTGCGCCCATCGCGCTGCTGCCGTCCTCAGATCGTCAAGGTGAACAACGTCGGCCCAGCGGCTTCCCAGCAACTCCTCCATCGGCAGGCCGTAGTAGCGCAGGGCCGCGTCGTTGAGATAGTCGAGGTCGCCGTCGGGACGCGCGGTCCAGATCGTCACTGAGATGGATTCGGCCATGAGCCGGTAGCGTTCCTCGCTCTCGCGCAGCGCCTGTTCGGCGCGTCGACGGTCGCCGACGTCGAGAATCACGCCGTCAAAGCCCGGGGTCCCGTCGGCGAGGGTAATCAGGCGGCCGAGGCCCTAGCACCAGAGGATGGACCCGTCGCGGTGACGCAGCCGGTAATAGACCCGCAGGTTTCCGCCTCCCTGCGCCTCCGCCTGCGCCGACAGCGCCTCATGGGTCGGCTGGCGATCCTCCTCGTGCATCAGCTCGATGAAGCTCACCGAACCGGAAACGATCTCGTGGGCCGTATACCCGAGCAGCTCTTGCGCCTGCTCGCTGGCCCACATCATGGTCCAGGCCGCGTCGGCGCGGCAGCGGAACACCATGCCGGGAATATTGCCGACCAGGGTCCGATAGCGCTCGCTGCTTTCGCGCAGGGCCCGCTCCGCCGCTTCCTGTTCGGTGATGTCGAGCAGGATGCCCTCGTACCATTGCTGGCCGCCCGGGCCGGTATTGACACGTCCAATCACGTCGCACCATCGCAGCCCGCCGTTACGATGGCGCACCCGGTAGCGGATCCGGATATCGCGTCCACCGGCGATCATTTGCTGCTGCAGCGTGGCCTGCGTGGCGTCAACGTCTTCGGGCACCATGATCGAGCCCCACTTCACGTGGTCGTCGAGGAAGTGCGATACGGGATACCCCGTGATCTCCTGAACTTGCTCGCTCACGTAGAGCATTTCCCAGCCTTTGTCCATGTCGGCGCGGAAGACCATTCCCGGACTCTTGTCGATTAGGGTCTCGTAGCTCTGCGCGGTGGCGGCGAGCCGCGACTGCACTTGCTTGAGCTCGTCGATATCGAAGAACAGCTGGTACCAGTGCACCGCGTGACCCTGCGCATCCCGCATCAACTGCCCGCGCATCTGGTGCCAGCGATAGCGCTGGGTCGCGGCATCGAGCGCGCGAAGTTCCAGTTCGAAGGCTTGCCCGTCCTCCAGTGCCTTGGCCTGCAACTGCACGATGGTCGGCATATCTTCGGGATGGATCACCTCCGGCCAGTGCTCGGGTTGCAGTTGGTCCAGCCGCCGTCCGGTCAAGGTCTCGACGTAGGGATTCACGTACTCGATGCGCGCCCCGTCCGGCCTGACGATCAGCAATCCGAACGGCATCGTCCCCGCCATGAAGCTGAAGCGCTGCTCGGCCTGCCGCAGGCCGCTGGCAAGACGCTCGCGCTGGCGCAGTACCAGCGCGGCCGGAAGCGAGAGGGCGCACGCCACGGCCAGAAAGAACTGGAGCAGCAGGACGCGCTGAGACGGCGTCGCCCCCTCCACCAGCGCAAACGGCCCTGAGCCCATGACCGTGAGCGGGATGGCAATCAGCGCCAGCAGCGCCATGCCCGCCGCCACGCCGGACGGCCCCAGGCGGAAGGCCATCAGCATCAGCGGGAGGAACACCAGGAACAGCAGCGGATAGCTCATCTGCACGAAGACCGCGACGCTCACCGCGATCAGCGACAGCGGCGCGAGCCAGTCCATGGCGGTCAGGGCGCCCAGGCGCGTGAAGGGCGATCCGGATCGCGCGAGCGCCAGGACCAGCGGTGCAACGATGACGATGCCGAGTGCATCGGCCAGGTACCAGACGAGAAACAGCGGGGCTGCGGCGCTCAGCTCCGCGCCGGTCAGGTACAGGCTGGCCGCCGCCCCCGATGCCGCAGGTGCCAGCAGCAGCGCGCACAGCACGAAGACCCGCACTGCGGCCGGATGGGTCAGGTCGTCGCGATCGGACCGTTGCTGTCGTCGCAAGGGATAGGCCGCGATCATGACCTCGGCGCTGTTGCACAGCGACAGCACCAGCGCGGTTGTTGCGCTGTCACCCGCGGCGAGATTGGCGAGCGCATTGGCCACCCATGACAGGCCCAGGCAGGCACGCCAGCGCTCGGACGGAACGGACAGCAGCACCCCGAGCAGCAAGCCGTTGGACAGCCAGATCGACGCCACCCGCCCGGCCTCGCGCATGGCCCAGATCCCGCCCCAGCAGGCCAGACCCACCAGTACGGCGACGAGCAGAGGGAGCGGCACCCGCCGCAGGACAGCCATCATCGACCCGTTCTTCTCCGACTCGGTACGTCAAGGTTGCAGCGCGCATCGCTTTGCATCGGGTCATTCTTCTTCGTTGGCACGCCAACCCGATTTCCCATCCTGCCGGGCGCGTGCATGGCGCGTACCCCCCCCAGGCCACTACGGAACGGAAGCACTGGAGACTTCGGCTGCGATGAGGCTACCGCGAAGGGCAGGATGTCGGCGAACTCAGACGTGAATCAGGTTCCGTCCAAGGGTGCGGAAACCGGTGCCCAGGAGTCGGCACGCCGCGCAGACGGCAATATCCACGCTCAAAGGTCGCGGACGATCGGCTCAACCGGCCTCAGCCGCTTGAGCTGTGGGCGAGCCCACGCGATTGCGTCCGCTGCGCTTGGCTTGGTACAACCGCTCGTCCGCCTGTTGAACCAGCAGTGTCGGGCTGTCTTCCGCACGGGGCTTGGTCGCCGCTACACCGAGGCTGATCGTCAGATGGGATGCCACGGGCGAGGCATCGTGGCGGTGGCGCCCCGCCGCGATCGCCTGGCGCAGGTGCACCGCCGTGGAGGTGGCCTCCTCCAGCGTCGTGCGCGGCAGAAGGCACACGTACTCCTCCCCGCCATACCGTGCCAGCAGGTCGGTGGGACGCCGCAACGCGCCACGGAGCGTGGCTGCCGTCCACCTGAGCGTTTCATCGCCCTCGAGGTGACCATGGCAGTCGTTGAAAGCCTTGAAGTGGTCCACGTCGATCATGATCACGGCAAGCGAGGTCTGCTCGCGCAGCGCGACCGCCCACTCCCGTTCCAGGTACGCATCGAAATGCCGACGATTCGGGACGCCGGTCAGACCATCGGTGAGCGCGATCTCCGCCAGACGGCGTGACTGCTCGCGCAGCTGCAGGTGGGTGCGAACGCGCGCCCGCACGACCGCCGGATTGACCGGCTTGGCGATGAAATCCACCGCGCCGACGTCCAGCGCGGTGGTTTCCTCCTCCGCCGTGCTCTGGCCGGTGACGAAGATCACCGGGGTGTCGGCAAGGTCGGGCGTAGCCTTCAGGCGGCGACAGACCTCCAGCCCGTCGAGGTCCGGCATCATGATGTCGAGCAGGATCAGGTCGGGTTGCTCGCGCGCGGCGACGTCCAGCGCCTGCTTGCCCGACGTGGCCATCAGCACCTCGGCCTCGGCCTGGAAGATCAGGTGCATCACGCGGATGTTGACCGACTGGTCATCGACCACCAGCAGGCGTGGTCGCCCGCGCGTCGGATTCTGGAGGACCGTGGGGGAGGGCGTCATGCTGTTCCTCAGTTGTCGTTCATCCTACCGTTGCCTTGCCCCGCTGCGCGCTGGAAAGCGACTCGGGTCTCGGCGTCCACCCGCGCTGCCTATGCACCGCCACGAGAGCGATGGATGAGACCGAGCCCGATCCAGCGTTGACGCATCCCACGCGACCCCGACCTGCTCCGCACGCAAACCCTGACCGCGTTCAGGCTGATGAGCAGGCCAGGCGCGGGCATGACCCAGCGGCTTTTGTAGCACCCGATTTTCGCGCCGCCCGATTCTCACACCTGGGGTCCGATCTCGGCGTCCTTTCCGCCATACGCGCCCTTGCAGCCGATCAGCGTCACGACTGACCGCGCTCACCGCGAAGATTCCGCGCATGGGCCAGCGCCTTGGCGAAGTCCAGCGATTCGAGTGCGGCTTCGACGAGGTCGGCTTCCGGCCCGGACGCCAGTAGCGGCTTGAGTCCGGCCCAGGTGTCGAGCGCACGCATGTCGTTGCGCCCGATCTGCTCCATGAGTTCGCCGAGCCGGGCATCGCATTCCTCCGGGCGCAAGGTCGCCGCCGGTCCAGGTTCTCGCGATGGCGACGGATCACGTCGATCGGCTTCCTCGCTCAGGACGCCTGCCGCCGCGGTGATCCACTCCGCCACGGCCCGGATTCCGGTCTCCAGGGGAACGCCGCCGGCCTTGATTCCCTGCTCCAGTTCTGACACGAGTCTGGCGAGCTCGGTCGCGCCCAGCGTGCCGGCCACCCCCTTGAGGCTGTGCAACTCGGCGAGGTAATTCCCGATCTGGCCAGTCCGACCGGCGTCCGGCAGCGCGTCTGCCAGGGACAGGTATCGTTTGCCGAAGGCACGCGCCTCGCTGGCAAACAGCCGGGCGTTGCCGCCGAGGCGGGAGATCGCCGCGCTGAACGCAAAGCCCGGCGGCGAGGCGTCGGGTGTGACGGCCCGGGCACTTGCGGCTGCCGTTGCCGCCGCCGATGCGCCGCCCCCGTGGCCGGTGTGCTTGCACAGCGAAGCGACCAGATCGTCGATGTGGAAGGGCTTGCCGATGTGATCGTTCATGCCGGCGGCCAGGCAGGCCGAGCGGTCGGAGGGCATGGCGTTGGCGGTCATCGCGATGATCGGCAGCGCCCGTTCGCCCAGCTCGTCGCGGATGCGGGCGGTTGCGCCATAGCCGTCGAGGTCGGGCATCTGGATGTCCATCAGCACCGCGTCGAAAGGCGTCGAGGCCCGCCGGACCGCGTCCACGCCGGGAATGCCGCCGCTGGCGACGCTGACGAGGGCCCCTTCCCCGGTCAGCAGCTCGCGCGCGACCTGCTGGTTGGTCGGGTTGTCCTCCACCACCAGCAGGCGCAGGCCCTCCAGCCGCTTCTGGCCGGCGACGGCGCGGTTCTCCGCCCACAGCCGGCCATGTCCGGCCCGCGCATCGGCCACGGCGTTGAACAGCATCGACGCGGTGATCGGCTTGACCAGGAAGCCGTCGAGCACGTCGCGCGCCGCCTCCATGCGTTGCGCCAGCGCCTCGCGGCCGCGGGCGGTGGCCATCACGATCAGGGGCGGCTTGCCGACGCGGGTGATCCGGCGGATGCGCTCGCTGGCGGACCAGCCATCCATGTCGGGCATGCGCCAGTCGACGAACACCACGTCGTAGTTCTGTCCCTGGCTCAGCTGGGCCTCGACCATCTGCAGCGCCTCGGCACCGCTGACCGCGGTCTCCACGCGCCAGCCGAAGGCCGCGGTCATCGCGGCGAGGATCTCGCGAGCGGCGTCGTTGTCGTCGACGATCAGCACGCGCAAGTCGTGCAGGTTCGGATCGGCACCCACCGATGCGAGGGTCTCGCCTGAGCCGCCTGCGGCGCGCAGGTCGATCTCGAAGCTGAAGCGGCTGCCCCTGCCGGGTTCGCTGCTGGCGCGGATCTGGCCCCCCATCATCTGCACCAGGCGCTGGCTGATCGCCAGCCCCAGCCCGGTTCCGCCGTACTTGCGGGTGGTCGAGGCCTGTGCCTGCTCGAAGCCTTCGAACACGCGCGCCAGTTGTTCGGAGGTCATGCCGATGCCGGTGTCGCGGACATCGAAGCGCAGGCGCAGGCTGTCTCCCTCCCGGGATAGCAGACTCGCGCTGACAATCACCTCGCCGCGTTCGGTGAACTTCACCGCGTTGCCGGCCAGGTTGAGCAGGATCTGCTGCAGGCGCAGCGAATCGCCGGTCACGCGCTGCGGCAGCGCCGGATCGATGTCGTACAGCACCTCCAGGTCCTTGGTGCCGACGTTCGCACCCAGGATCACCCCCAGGTCGCGCAGCAGCGCATCGACCATGAACGGGTGCGGATCGAGCATCAGCTTGCCGGCCTCGATCTTGGAGAAGTCGAGGATGTCGTTGAGGATGCCGAGCAGGGTGCGCGCGGCCGACTCGGCCTTGGCCGCGTAATCGGACTGCGCAAAGCTCAGGGGCGTGCGCCGCAGCAGCTGCAGCATGCCGAGCACCGCGTTCATCGGCGTGCGGATTTCGTGGCTCATGTTGGCCAGGAACTGGCTCTTGGCCTTCGTCGCCGCCTCGGCCAGCTCGCGCGCCTCGGTGAGCTGGCGCTCGCGCTGCTGGGTCTCGCTCAGGTCCACGGCCATGCAGAGGTAGCCGGTGATCACCCCCTCGGTGTCGCGCAGGCTGGTCACCGCCAGACGTACCGGAACGCGCCGGGCGTCCTTGCACACATAGGTCCAGACCTGCTCGTCCACGTCCCCGTGGCGACGCGCGCGGATCACGAACACGTCGAAGCCGGGTGCGACCGATTCGCCCAGTTCGCGGCTCAGATGCTCGGCACGCGCCGCGACTTCAGCGGATTCATGGAAGACCGCCGGTGTCTGCTTGCCTACCATCTCCCCGCTGCGATAGCCGAGCAGTCGCTCGGCTGCCGCGTTGAACAGCGTGATCAACCCGTCCGGATCGGTGGCGATGATGGCGTAGCCGGCGTTGTCGACCACCGCGCGCTGCACCGACAGGCTGCGATCCAGGGCCTCGGTGCGTCGGGCGACCTCGGCTTCGAGGTCGGCGTTCAAGGTCTGCAGGCGCTCGCGGGCAGCACGCGCCTCGCTGACATCGGTCATCAGCGCGACGATTTCCGTGACGGTGCCACCCGTATCGCGCACACCCGACGCGCGCCACTCCACCCAAAGGGATGCGCCGTCCTGGCGCCGCCGACGCAGCTCGCGCACCGCGGCAGTTCCACCCGTGGCGATCCGCGGCAGGTCGTCGATCTCGGGGGTCGTCTCGCCGTCGGGCACGATCAGCCGGGGCAGTGCCTTTCCGACCGCGTCCTCTGCGCTGTATCCGAACAGCTTCTGCGCGCCACCGTTCCAGCTCAGGACCCGCCCGCCGGTGCTCAGGGTGACGATCGCCTCGGAGGTGTTTTCCACGAAAGCGGCCAGACGTCCGCGCTGCTGGTCGGCCAGCCGCTTTCCCTCTCCTGCGAGCCAGAAGAAGTAGATCGGAACCTGCGCTCCCAATCCGATCAGCAGCAACCAGCCGGCGAGCTCGAGCAGTTCGCCGCGCAACTCGGCGGTGACAGCGGCTTCGGGCAGCGTGGCGATGAAGCGCAGGTAACGCGAGGGGTCGTCCGGGTTGCGCAGCAGGCGACGCTCGGCGGCCAGTACGGTATCGGCCCCGTGCCGAAACCGCGTCAGTCCGGCGCGATCGCCGTCCTGCACGAATTCATCGTCCCAGCGATGGCCATGCCCCAGGTCCGACGCGAACCGTCGGGACGGATCGGGATGAGCGATGAAATCGCCGTCCTGGCTGACCACGTACAGGTGGCCGCCGACAGGAGACGCTGCCAGGAGCTGGTCGATGCTGTCCCGGAGATCGACATTGATGATGAGGATGCCGAAGGCCTCGCGCCGCGCGTCGGAGTACACCGGGACGGCGACCCGGGCCGTCGGGCGATGCGGGCGTTCGACCGCCCCGCTTTCCTGGTTGAGATTGACCGGACTGATGTAAGCCGTCTGCGGCGGTTGGCGCAGGGCTTCCTGAAAGTAGTTACGGTCTCCCTTCTGCTGCAGAGCCTCCTTCGGCACCGCCACGATGCTGCCATCTGCCGCGCGGTCCACGCGCACCAGCTCGCGCCCGCCGTCCGCCACGGCGATCAGTCGGGCCTGGAACACATCTTCGTTGCTGCGCAGGAAAGCACTGAAGATCTGCGACATGCGTGCGTCCCAGTGCTCCAACGACGACCCATCCAATGGGTCCACACCGCCGTTCTCGGTCGCCCGCACGATGCCCTGGATCGGCGGTGTCCCGTGCAGGAAAAGAACGCTCTTGCGCCGGAAATTCAGGGTGGCGTCGGTGGACGCCTGCAGGCCTTCGACGGCCCCATCCAACTGTGCGACGGCCCGTGCTTCGGCGTTTCCGACGGCGGTCCTCTGGTGCTCGAACAGAACGCCCGCTGCCACCACCGAGCAGGCCAGAAGGCCGAGCCGAAAGGCCCAGCTGACCAGGAACCGGGAGATCGATCCGACCATTTGTCGTCGAGGAAACATTTTGATGGGACAGCAGTATGCGCATGGACGATAGTGCGCACCAGGCTGACGGTCGGCGACCAATAAATGCGGCGATCAGCCAGCATCGCTGCCTCACCCAGCCTTCGATCAGCAGGCCGGTGTCGATTGCGCAGCAAAAGTGCCGAGACCACGATGAGAGCGCAGAGTCACTCTACCCGCACGCGGATTAATCGAATACTCGACTGCCAAGAGCTGACGCTCGTGAACTACCGCTTATGGCACTTCCTTGTCGGTGACTCAGTGTGATCCCCACTGATCACTAGGCGGGCCAATAGCCGATTTCGAAGTCCGAGAACCACTGCTCAAGTGAGCGAGAACCGGCACGTAAGGTGCTGATGTGACGCCGCGCCCGGCGACGAGATCACCGGCACAGGCGTTGCGTGCTGTAAGGTGATGTAGAGTGGTGCAAGTATCTCCCCTAGGACGCCTCTCCATGGTCGCAAAGAAACCGCGCAAGCCCACTGGCAAGCCGCGCCCTACTCGCACGTCCGCGAGCCTGCCGCCAGAGGTTTACAGCACGCTTCAGGACATTGCGAAGCAAAAAAAAGTGTCAGTCGCGTGGGTCATCCGGGACGCGGCCGACAAGTACATCGCCGAACAACGGCCGCTGCTGGAAAGTGCGCGTTAGGGCATGAGCATCGAAGAAAACTACAGCATAAGCTTCATCGCCTCGCTGGCTCTGCGCGAGAAGCAGATCCAGCAAAGTTACAGGCCTATCATCGCCGTCCACAAATGGTTCGCGCGGCGACCTGGCACGCTGTTCCGGGGGTTGCTGCTGTCGGAGTTCCGCGACCAGCCCGTCGAGCAAACCTACTACGAGGCCAATAGCTTCGAGGGCAAGGCGGTTGCCGACCCCTTCATGGGAGGCGGCACGCCACTGCTTGAAGCAAACCGGCTGGGCTGCAACGTGGCGGGGACCGACATCAACCCGATGTCCGCATGGATCGTGCGCGAGGAAATCGACGCGCTCGACCTAGTGGCCTACGAGGAAGCAACCGGACGCCTAGCGAAGCACCTGGCGCAGAGAATCGGCGACTTCTACAAAACGCGCTGCCCAGTGACGGGGCGCGAGGGCGTCGATGTCAAATATTTCATGTGGGTAAAGACCGGGACGTGCTCCGCGTGCAGGCAGTGCTTCGACCTGTTCCCCGGTTACACGCTGGCCGAGGATGCCCGGCATCCGGCCTATGTGCTGGTGTGCCACGGCTGTGGCGACCTCAACGAGGTTGACGACCCCAAAAAGCCGGGCAAGTGCGGCTGCGGGGTGCAGCTCAAGACCGAGGGCCCGGTGAAGCGCAACAAGTGCGCTTGTCCACACTGCGGGCATGCGAACGCCGCGCCGTTCCACGGCGAGGGCCCGCCGACACACCGGCTCTTTGCCATGGAGTACCACAACCCCGAACTGAAAGACCGGCAGGGGCGGCTGTTCAAGAAGCCGGACGCTGACGACCTGACGCGCGCCGAAGCGGCGGGCGCGGCCTGGAAGCGGCTACGGCCGCAGTTTGTGCCGGACGATGCCATCCCAGATGGAGATGAAAGCTCACGCCTGCACCGCTGGGGCTATGAGCACTTCCGCTAGCTGTTCAATGACCGGCAGTTGCTCGCGCTGGAGATTAGCGCGCGCTTCATCGCGGGCATGAAAGACCAGCGCGTGCGCCGGGCGCTGGCGACGAACTTCTCCGACCTGCTGCGCTATCAGAACATGCTGTGCCGCTACGACTCGATGGCGCTCAAGTCACTCGACGTGTTCTCGATTCATGGCTTTCCGGTTGGGTACATACAGGTTGAATCGAACTTCCTCGGCATCCGTAACGGGGGAGGGAATCCGGTAGGGTCCGGCGGCTGGGTGAACATCACCGAGAAGTACACCAAGGCGAAGCGCTACTGCACTGAGCCCTTTGAAGTGATGTTCGACGGGAAGAAGAAAACCACCCACTACATCACGGGCGAGTGGATAGGGGAGAAGCACCCGCAGTGCCCCGATGCACCGGCGCGCGAGATCGACATCCGCTGCGCCTCGTCCACCGAGGCCGAGCTTGCGCCGCAAAGCCTCGATGCGGTGTTCACTGACCCGCCTTACTTCGGCATGGTGCAGTACGGCGAGCTCATGCAGTTCTGCTACGTCTGGCTACGCAAGCTGATGGGCGGGGAGTTTCCCGGGCTGGAGCTGAACACCACGCGCCACGCTGACGAACTGACCGGCAACGCGACGGCCGAGCGCGACATTGAGCACTTCGCCGAGGGCCTGGCGGCGGTCTACAAGCGGATGGCGGCAGCGTTGAAGCCTGGCGCTCCGCTGGTGTTCACCTACCACCACAACCAGCAAACCGCCTACCTGGCTGCTGCGCTGGGCATCCTCGATGCGGGCCTAACCTGTTCGGCCTCGCTGCCGTGCCCCGCTGAAATGGGCGGCTCGATTCACATTCACGGCACCGGCTCATCCATCGTCGATACGGTGTTCGTCTGCCGCGACCGTGGCACCGCGCCCCGCGCGATGCTGTTTGAGAACGCCGAGCAGCTGGCAAAGCTGCTGACGCGCGAGTTAGCCGAGCTGTGCGCGGCCGGCATGAAGCCCACGGCCGGCGACATCCGCTGCATCGCCTTCGGTCATATCACGCGCATGGCGATATGGGGGCTGCGCGCCGAGTGGGACGCGACGCGGCCCACCGCGGCGAAGCTGGAATCTATTCGCCTCGCCATGGATGCGCTGGCAACGGTAGACGAAGTACGCGCGGCCCTGGAGGGAGCAAAGCCAGTGACGGCAACGGGCGTGCGGACACAGAACAAAGAGAACCGGGAACAAGCCAATGCCGTTGCGTTTTGACCTTGACTACAACGACCCAGCGCTCAAGTTCGACGCTCTCGTCGATGAAGTTTTCGGGGAGCTGCAATCGAGCTTCCTGGAGATGCCGCGCGGCGAAGGGTTCACCGACTATGCGACCTTCGAGAAAGGGTACCAGGCCCTTAAGCGCTCGACGAACGACTTTACCAACGTAACCACGGCCACCATTGAGACGGCAGTTATCGCGGTGCCAGTCGCGTTCATTGTGTTTCGTTCAATTCTGGGCTTCACCCCGCCCGAATGGGCCTACGTGACGGCAGAGCGCACCGGCGTGCGGGTCGATCAAGGAGCGGCGCGCACGATGGACCGGAATATCCGGCTCCGGCCGTTGACCCCTCGATCACTCGGGACAACGCTGGCTGACCAGCGGCTGCGCGCGATGATTCAGGCAGGCGTCGAAACCCTCGTTGCGGGAGCTGGCGTAGCGCCCGACAACCCGGCTTTAGTACACAGGCTCGACAAGGTGGACACGAAGGAAGGCATCAAAAGTCTTCAGCCGATTGCAGACCTGGGCGTGCCATATGCCGTGCTGCTTTATGAGCGATTCCTTGGTCGGCCGTTTGCTTCGCACCGCGACGCCGTGAGCGAGCGAGTCGGCGAAGTGGTCGAGGGGGCTATCAAGGACGTTCTGACGGCCGCGCGAGTGAGCTTCCGCGAGACGAAGCGCGCTGAACCGCCCCGGTTTTCCCGGAGGCTCGTTGTTGTGAGTCACGCCGCGAGGGCGAGACTCGGGATTTGTGAATAGTAGGCAGCTTCTGCTTCGGCGGGTGGGATGTCGCCAAGCGGTTCCATCAGTCGGCGATTGTTGTACCAGTCCACCCACTGCAGCGTGGCCCACTCGACGTCTTCGCGGCGTTGCCAGGAAGGCCGCCGGTGAATCACCTCGGCCTTGTACAAGCCGTTGATGGTCTCGGCCAGCGCGTTGTCGTAGGAATCGCCCACACTGCCCACGGAAGGTTCGAGACCCGCGTCGGCAAGACGCTCGGTGTAGCGGATCGACACGTACTGGACACCTCTGTCGCTGTGATGCACCAGCCGATCCGGGCCGACCGGTTTGCGCTCATGCAGCGCCTGCTCCAGCGCGTCGAGCACCAGGTCGGTCCGCGCCGAGGACGAAGCCCGCCAGCCGACGATGCGCCGGGCGAAGACGTCGATGACGAAGGCGACGTAGACGAAGCCCTGCCAGGTCGACACGTAGGTGAAGTCCGAGACCCACAGCTTGTTCGGCCGATCCGCCTTGAAGTGACGACGGACATGATCCAGCGGGCAAGGTGCGTTGGCATCACTCACCGTCGTGCGCACCGACTTGCCGCGGATGACGCCACGCAAGCCCAGGCGCTTCATCAGGCGCGCCACCGTGCAGCGGGCCAGATCAAAGCCTTCGCGCCGCAGTTGCCGCCACACCTTGCGCACGCCGTAGACCTGGAAGTTTTCGTTCCAGACCCGTTCGATCTCCGGCACCAGCGCTCGATCTCGCTGGTCCCTCGTAGAACGGCGCTGTGGGTCTGCCTCGCGAGCCGCGTGGGCGTAGTACGTCGACGGGGCAATCGGCAGCACCTTGCAGATCGGCTCGACCCCGTGGACCGAGCGATGCTCGTCGATGAACGCCTTCATCGTTTGAACGGGCGGTCGAGCTCCGCCTGCGCAAAATACGCCGATGCCTTGCGCAAAATCTCATTGGCCTGGCGCAGTTCACGGACCTCGCGCTCCAGCGCCTTGATCCGCTCGCCCTCGGCCGTGGTCAGGCCGGGCCGTACACCGGCGTCACGCTCGCCCTGGCGCACCCAGCGCCGCAACGTCTCGGCTGTACAACCAATCTTGGCAGCAATCGATTCAATCGCTGCCCACTGCGAGGTGTGCTGCGCCGCGTGCTCCGCCACCATCCGGACCGCGCGCTCCTGCACTTCCGGGGAATACTTCGACGCTCTGGTCATGGCTCCATTCTCTCAAGTGAGGGAGCCTCCGAGATTCCCGGGGCGGTTCAGTTCGAAGGGAATCCGTGAGGGCTCGCGCACGGCGGGAACCGCAAATATGTGTGAGTTCGGAATTGCGAACATGGCTGGGGCTGTCGGCGTTTATCCGATTTCACTGAGCATGCGCCTGAGTCTTGTCGCCGGATTGGCGAACCTGATCCGCTGCTCATCAAACGCCTCTGGATCGAAGGCACCACGCAGGCCCTTGATGCTCGTGGCCCAGCTTTTCATCTCCGCATGATCCTCTGCCTCCGGATCCGCCAGGACCTCGAGCAGCGAGGCATATCCGTGCGGGCCTCCGCAATCGTCCGGAGGTCCGGCACGCTCGCCCGCGACGCATCGCGGATAGCGCCTCCCCGGTGACGGTTCCAGCGCTTCTTCCAGGAGCACTTCGTGCTCCCAGTGATCCCCGAAGTCATACAGATACGTGACGTCGAGGCGGCCCACGGCCACATGATCCGACACACGATGTTCCCAACCGGGCAGGGGGCGATCCTCGGGTCGCCGCAGGTCATCGTCCGACAACGGGATACCGAATCGTAGTGGCGGCCTGCCAGCGACCGGTGCCTGCACCGTGAACTCGTGCAGATGTGAATCGTTCCAGCCGAATGCGTTCTGGATCGCGACGTGCAGATCCCAGAATGAATACGTGTCCGGAATCTGGAGACGTCGCCAGATCAGGGGCGCGATACCGCGCAAACCGATTCGCACCTGCAAAATTCCCATCCCGTTCCTCCGCTCGCCGCGCCATCATTCGCGAATGTCGCACACCCGGTCATCTGCCTCGAGTCCCATCCGTGTGCCCCTGCTGCAGGCCGTGCTCCAGTTTGTTCGCGCCGCCCGACATCGGCCTGAGGTCCAGCGGATCGCCCTCATCGGATCGCTGACCAGAGACAAACCCGAACCCAAGGACGCTGACGTCCTAGAGACTTTGATCAGCCTCGATCATCTCGCCGATTTTGCCGAGTTGGGACGCAAGCTCAAGGGTGCGACACAGCGACACAACCGCGGCGCTGATATCTTTCTTTGCAGCCCCAGTTATCAGTACCTCGGCAGAACCTGCTCATTCCGCGAGTGTCATCCCCGGCGTGCCTGCACGGGCCTGCATTGTCACGCCGGCGGCCACCTCAACGATGACCATTACATCGTCACGCTAGCCAGCGATCTCATGCGACACCCTCCGATCGAGCTGTGGCCCAATCCCGGATCCCGGATCGAAGCGCAGCACGACGTCTGGACTCTGCTCCTGGAACCGCTGATGTTGGAAGTAGCCAAAGCGCCGCACGGACCCTGAGGCATCTCGAAATCGTCTCGCCGTTGGTGTAGATCGTCTCACCACCGATCGAGCGGACTCATGGTTCCCCGAGGGTCTGTTCGACGTGGTCGGGTAGGCGACGGCCATTACTGACCGTCGCCCCCCTCAGAACCGTACTTGAAGGTTGGCCCTTCATACAGTCAAAGCCACCGCACGCCACGTGCGCAGCGTGCAGCGTCAGCCCGAATTCGCAAATACTTCGAACATGGTCCCTTCTGCTATGCAGCTTGATTCAAGGTCGTTGACGCCGGATCAATAACTGCATCGACTCACCGCCGTTGATCGCCGCTCTGCTACGTCTCACCAATCAATTCGAGCAGTCCATCGCCCCGCTCGGTTCACTGCGTGAATCCGTGACCTCAAACGGTCCAGCTTCCGGGGTTCACTCCGCAGTAACTTCCCGGACAACTTCCTGCTCGAAGTTCGAACCAGTTTTGTGTTGTCCCCAGGTTGCCATCTTCGGGTAGAACTTTTTCCAAGCCGTGAGGATTTCCGCTGCCGGAATGTCTGGCCGGCAGCCGTGATCGCGCAGGTATTCCATGTGCTTGCGGCCGGACTGATCGAGTGGATGGAACAGCGAGTCGGTCTGGCCGTCGAACTCCAGCGGCCGCACGTTCGCCTTGTCGCACAGAGTCCGGTTGAATGCGGGCGTGGCCTTGACCCAGCGCCCATCGATCCACAGTTCGCTGTAGCCGTGGTAGACGAATTCGTCGGAGTCCATCAGCTCGCGCAGGCGCGGACTGGTCAGGTGATTCTTCACGTCTGCAAATCCCACGCGCGCTGGAATGCCCGCGGCTCTCGCGGTTGCCGCGAGCAGGGCCGCCTTCGAGATGCAGAAACCGCTGCCGGTTTCGACCACGACGCTGGCAGTGAAGCAGCGATCGACGGCCTGGATGGCGTAAGGGTCGTAACGGAATCCATCGCGCACGGCGTAGTACAGCGCCACCGCGCGTTCGCGCACCGAGCCAATGTCTTTCGTGGTCTGCAGCGCCAGCGCCTGCACTGCGGGATGGTCCGAGTCCACATGCGGCCCCGCTTGCAGATAGAAGTGCAACTCCTCGGGACTGGTCACGACAGGCACTTGGGCATCACCGAGAGTGGAAAGCCATCGAATGGTTTGGAGCGATCAGTTGGAACCGGCGCCCAGGTGTGGCGCGCGTTGGGCACGCCGCCGTCGACACGGATGCAGGAACCGGTGATGAAGGCGGCGCCGGGCGAGAGCAGGAAGGCGATGGCGGCGGAGACTTCGGCCTCATTGCCGTAGCGTCCCAGTGGGACCTTGTCCTTGTAGCTGCGCAACGCGACCTGCATGGGCTCGTCGTAGGTGTCGAAGCCGCTGGACGCGATCCAGCCAGGCGCGACCGCGTTGACGCGCACCGCCGACTGTCCCCATTCGCAGGCCGCGCTCTCCGTGAAATTGAGCATGCCCGCCCGCGCGGCGCCGGTATGCGCCATCGTCGGCATGCCGCCCCAGATGTCGGCGATGATGTTGACGATGCTGCCGCCGTGCGCGGCCATCCACTGGTTGTAGGCCTCGCGCGCCACGATGAAGCCGCCGGTGAGATTGTTGCGGATCACCGCTTCCCAGCCTTTCACCGAGAGATCCTTCACCGGTGAGGGGTACTGACCGCCGGCGTTGTTGACCAGCGCGTGGATCGCGCCGTGCTGGCGGATCACATCGCCGATCATCTGCTTGACCGTTGCCTCCTCGCGGATGTCGCAGACATGGCAGCTCACCTTGCCGCCCAGCGCCTCGATTTCGGCCTTCACGGTTTCCAGCTTCTCGATCTTGCGACCGACGATGGCCACGTGGGCACCGAGGCTGGCCAGTTCGTGTGCTGTGCAACGGCCGATTCCGCTGCCGCCTCCGGTGACGATGTGGGTTTCTCCCTCGAACAGATCGGGCTTGAATACGGAACGGTACGTCATTGTTTCTCCGGATTGAACGTTTATCGGGTGGCCGCGCGCGGTGCTCAGCGCATCAGCAGGTTCATGGTGGCGACGGCAACCGGCTTGTCCGGCGTGGTCTGCCAGGCTTCGATTCTCAGGTTGCTGACGCGCTTGCCGAGCTTCACCACGTAGACGTTTGCGTAAGTGTCCTGCGCGCGGCAGGACAGCAGGTAGTCGATGCCGAAATTGATGGTCTTCGGAATGGACTGCGCCTCCGTGCTCCACAGCATGTGGAGGATGCCGGCGCACTCCAGGAAACCGCCGACGGCGCCGCCGTGCAGCGCCGGCACCATGGGGTTGCCGATCAGGCTGGGCTGGTAAGGCAGCACGCAGGTGAAGGACTCGCCCCTCACATCGACCCGCAGGTCGAGCATGCGGGCAAAGGGAATGGCCTGAGCCAGCAGGGTCCAGTCGTTGCGCCGACGGATGTCGGCGAGAGTGTCGGACAGGCTCATGGGACTTTCGCAGCCTTTCCGAAGGCCGGTTGGCCGACCGTGAACATGAACACCCCGACGCAGGAGGCAAAGGGATCTTCGACATCGTCCTCGTAGCTGCAGCCGCGCACGAAGGCCAGTTCCGGGGTCAGCTTGTAGCACCGTGCCCGCGTGTGAATCTTCATACCGGGCCTGGCCGGGCGAAGGTAGTCAATGCGCATGTCCAGCGTGGCCATGGGGCGGAAAGCCTGGATGCGGAAGAACACAGCGAAACCGAAAGCCGTGTCGATCAGCGCCGTCACGGCGCCGCCGTGCAGCACTCCACTGTCCGGGTCGCCGATAAATTCCGGGGCATAGGGCAGGGCGAGAACGCAGCCGCCGTCTTCTGCCGCAACGGCCTCGATGCCGAGCCGGACGGTGTAAGGGGAGAAAGCCAGAAATTGGGCCCAGGCTGTAACGTCGTGTGGAATCTTCATGAGGGGACGGTGCTAGTGCCTTCAGTCTTGGGGAGCCGTGGATGCCAGCACGCGTCAGCGCCCCGTCTGATTTCCGACTGCTCTTCAAGGTACTGAAGGTGGGCCAGGGATTCGGTGAGCGCGAGGAAGCGGTCGAGCACGTCGCGGCGCCGGCCATACACGGCGTTCGCCACGTCCATGGCCTTCATGCCGGGCAGCAGACGCGCGCGGAAGCGTTCCAGCGCGCGCTCGTGATGGCGGATCAGTCCACGCGCGCGGGCCACGCCGCCGGCATACTCGCCGTGATGCGCGGGCAGCACGCATCGCAGGTCCAGTGCTGCCGTTTGCTCGAGACTCGCGAGGTAGTGGCGCAGCGGATGACGGTCGCCCCAAGGCAGCAGGCTGAGATTCGGCGTGATGCGTTCCAGCAACTGGTCGCCGGTCAGCAGCAGGCCGGCCGTGGGTTCGTGCAGGCAGAACTGCGCGACGCTGTGCCCGCCCTGCACCAGCACATTGAAGCGGTAGCGGCCGACGTGCAGCACCTCGCCGTGTTCGAGCGTCTGCGACTGGAAGCGTGTGTCACAGGCCATGAATCGGCGCAGCAGGTCGCCCGTGATTGCGGTGACGTCGTCCACGTCCATGCCGTGCAGCCCGAAGTAGCCGCGGCAGGCGTCCATCGCCTTGGGCGTGGGCAGTGCGGTCTGCTCGGCCGAGTCGCGTTCTTCCGGGCGCAGGTAGACGACGGCGCCGGTGCGCTCGCGCAGCCAGCGCGCGAGACCCAGGTGATCGGGATGATGATGCGACACCACGATGCGAGTCAGCCCGCCTGCCAGAGGGCCGGAAAGCAGCCGTTCCCAGCAGGCACGCGCGTCCGCGCTATCGACGCCGGTATCAAACAGCAGCCAGCCCGCGCCGTCGCGTACGAGGTACAGGTTGACGTGATCGATGCCCTCGTCCAGCGGCAGGCGCAGCCGCAGGATGTCCGGCGCGACCTCGACGAGGTCGTCCGACTCCACGGCTGTCTGGGCGGTCGTCGCGTTCAAAGTCGCTTGGCCACTTCTTCGAGCATGACCTCGGTGGCGCCGCCGCCGATGGACTGGATGCGCGCATCGCGCGCCATGCGTTCGATGGCGGTTTCGCGCACGTAGCTCATGCCGCCGTGGAACTGCTGGCAGGTGTACATCACCTCGTTCACCAGTTCGCCGCAGTAGGCCTTGACCATCGAGACTTCCTTGACGCATTCGCGACCCTGCGCATCGAGCCAGGCCGAGTGATACGCCAGCTGGCGGCCGGCCGCGACCTTGGCCGACAGCATCGCCAGACGCTGGCGGATGGTCTGCTTGTCCCACAACACGGCGCCGAAGGCCTTGCGGTTGCGCACGTAATCCACGGTGAGATCCAGCGCTTTCTGCGCCTCGCCCATGGCTTGCGCGCCCAGCACGATGCGCTCGTTCTGGAAGTTGCGCATGATCGAATAGAAGCCCTTGTTCTCGCCGCCGATCAGGTTCGCGGTCGGCACGCGGCAGCCGTCGAACACCAGTTCGGCGGTGTCGGAACTGAGCCAGCCGGTCTTCTTCAGGCTGCGGCCGACGCTGAAGCCCGGCGTGCCCTTTTCCACCGCGAAGATCGAGATGCCTCGCGAGCCCTTGACCGAGGAGTCGGTCTTGGCGGCGACGAAGTACAGATCGCCGTGGACGCCGTTGGTGATGAACATCTTGCTGCCGGTGAGCACGTAGTGATCGCCGTCGCGCACCGCACGGGTCTTGATGCCGGCGACATCGGAGCCGGCATCCGGCTCGGTGACGGCCACTGCGCAGATGGTCTTGCCGGCAATGATGCCCGGCATCCAGCGCGCCAGCTGCTCGGGGCTGCCGAAGTTGCCGAGGTGCGGCGAGGCCATGTCGGTGTGCACCAGCACCGTCACCGCGAAGCCGCCATAGCTCGAGCGGCCCAGTTCCTCGGCCAGGATGGCGCTGTACACCGTGTCCTGCTCCGCGCCGCCATAGGTCGCCGCGTAGCGGATGCCGAGATAGCCGAGTTCACCGAGCTGGCGCAGCACCTCGCGCGGCACCATGCCGGATTCCTCCCAGGCGTCGGCCTTCGGCACCACTTCGGTGTTGATGAAGCGACGCAGGCTGTCGCGGAAGCGCAGGTGGTCTTCGGTGAGAAACGACATCTCGTTCATGTGAGGCGTCTGTAGTGGAGGAGGGGATTCACATCGTGGTGTAGCCGCCATCGACGACCAGTTCGGCGCCGACGACGTAGGACGATTCATCGGAGGCCAGGAACAGTACGGCCTGCGAGACCTCCTCCGGACGGGCGGGGCGACCGGTCAGCGTCATGGCCACGGCTGCCGAGCGGAACTCGGGCTGGGTCAGAAGATCCTTGGTCATCGGTGTGTCGATGACGCCGGGGTGGACCGAATTCACCCGGATCTTGAACGGCGCCAGGTCCACGGCACAGGACTTCGCCATCAGCCGCACCGCGCCCTTCGAGGCCTGGTAGGCGGTGGCACCCGGCGCGCCGATCAGTCCATAGATCGAGGAAATGTTGATGATCGAACCGGCGACGGCCTTCTGCATCGCAGGGACCACGGCGCGGATGCCGAAGAAGCAGCCGCGCACGTTGACATTGAACACGCGGTCCCATTCTTCCGTCGTGGTTTCGTGCACGGGCTTCATCAGCAGGATGCCGGCGTTGTTGACCAGCACGTCGATGCGGCCGTAGCGCGCGATGGCCCCGTCCACCACGGCTGCCCACTGTGCCTCGTCGGTGACGTTGAGCGGCTGGAATTCCGCGCGGCCACCGGCCTTCCTGATGCCGGCTGCAACCTGCTCGCCGAGTTCGGCGTTCATGTCGCTGACGATGATCCGGCCGCCTTCGCGCGCCAGCAGTTCACAGTGCGTGCGGCCCATGCCCATGGCGCCGCCGCTGACCAGAATCACCTTGTCCTGTACACGTCCCATCGTCGTTCTCCTCGTGCCTTGGTTACGGAACCGACACGCAGGCGCTGTCGGCCTGCCTGCCTTCGCGGAACGCCTTTAGCGAGCCGCTGTGCATCACGCGACCCATCAGCGGACGGCCGATGATTTCCTCGGCCATGCGCGAGGCCTCGATCATTTTCTCCAGGTCGATGCCGGTCTCGATGCCCATCTCGTGGCACATGAACACCATGTCCTCGGTGCAGACGTTGCCCGAGGTCTGGCGCGCCTTGTGGCCGGCGAACGGGCAGCCGCCGAGGCCGGCGATGGAGCCGTCGAGCAGGCTCACGCCCATCGACAGCGCGGCGTAGACATTGGCGCCGCCCAGTCCGCGCGTGTCGTGCAGGTGCAGGCCGATCTTCGCTTCGGGCGCCAGTTCGCGCACCGCGCCGATGCGGCGCTTGACCTCCTCCGGGCTGGCCCAGCCCATGGTGTCGGCCAGATACAGCGGCGGCAGCGGCAGCTTGCGATCGCGGAACATGCCGATGGCGTGGCGGAAGGCATCCACGACCGTTTCCTGCGACACCGGTCCACCCAGATTGCAGCCCCAGGCGGTCATCACGTAGACCTTCTGCGGGAACGCGCCGTCGGCCAGGTAGCGATCCAGCCAGGCCTCCTGCTCGGCGCGCATCTCCATCGCCGTGCGGTTGTTGTTGCGCATGGCAAAGGCATCGGTCAGGTAGTACATCAGCGGCGCATGGTTGAACGCGCCCTTGACCTCGCGCGCCCTGCGGTAGCCCGACTCGTTGAGCCAGAGCAGGGTGTAGCGCACGTTCGGATTCTTCTTGATGTCCGCGTACAGCTCCAGCGTGTCGGCCATCTGCGGCACCTTGGCCGGGTTGACCAGCGATCCGACCTGGATCTGCCGCAGACCGGTTTCGGAGAGCGCATCGATCAGCGCGGCGCGTTGTGCGCGCGGATAGGTCACGGGCTCCATCTGGAAGCCTTCGCGCACACCTTCCTCGTGGAATTCGACGAACTTCGGGAAATCGCTCATTGCCTTGCTCCGGTAGTACCGCTTCGCGTCTTCACGCCGTCACTTCACACAGCACGTCGCCACGGCCGACCATGTCGCCGACGGCGCAACGCAGGCCGCTCACCGCGCCATCGCGCTCGGCCACGACCTGCAATTCCATCTTCATCGACTCCAGCACGATCACGGTCTGCCCGGCTTGCACCGCATCGCCCTCGGCGGCGAGCACCGCAACCACCTTGCCCATCATCGGTGCCTTGAGTTCGCTGCCGATCACGGCGGTTGCTGCGGACGCGGCCAGCGGCGGGATCGCATCGAAGCGGCTGGTGCCGCGTGCGCTGTGAACTTCCACTGCCGCGCCGTCCGCGAACAGGCGGAGCTCCAGGCGGGTGTCGCCGCATTCCAGTACCTGCGCACCGTCGGTCGCTGCCGACAGGCAGGCACGCAGGTTCACCGTGGCCTGTGCGTCCGCGGCCAGCGCGATCTGGGTAAAGCCTTGTGTATCGGGTGCCGAGAAATGCACCGCCCAGCTCACGCCGCCCGCAGCAAGCATCACCGAGGGTTGCGGCGAGGGCAGGGACGGCCCGGCCAGGGTGCGCCAGCCGCTGAACTCGGGTTGTGTCCACACGCCCCAGTCGCAGCGGCGGCGCTCTCGCGCCAGCCACCACAGTGCTGCGGCGGCGACGTGTTCGGCGGGCGTCTCGACGCGGCGCGCAGCGGGCTGCCAGCGCGCGTCGATCAGGCGCGTGTGCATCTCGCCGCTGCGGGTTTCCGGCCAGCCGAGCAGTTCGCGCAGAAAGCCCAGGTTGGTGGTCAGACCCACCACCTCGCAGGTCGCCAGTCCCGCAGACAGGCGGTCCAGGGCCTCGATGCGATTGGCACCGCGGCTGACCAGCTTGGCGATCATCGGATCGTAGAACGGCGTGATCTCGTCACCCGCATCCACGCCGCTTTCGACGCGCAGGGACTCGGTCGGAAAGCGCAGCCAGCGCAGCGCGCCGGCACCAGGCAGGAAGCCGGCGTCGGCGTCCTCGGCGTAGACGCGTGCCTCGAAGGAATGGCCGCGCACCTGTACCTGTTCCTGCTTCAGGCCCAGGGTGCCGGTGGCGGCGATGCGCAACTGCAGTTCGACCAGATCCAGCCCGGTGATTTCCTCGGTGACCGGATGCTCGACCTGCAGGCGCGGATTGACCTCGAGGAAGTAGTAATCGCTGCCGCTGACGATGAACTCCACCGTGCCCAGGCCGCGATAGTGCAGCGCGGCGGCGAGACGGCGCGCGTCTTCGAGGATGCGCGCGCGCAGGCCCGGTTCGAGGCCGGCGGAGGGTGCTTCCTCGATCACCTTCTGGTGGCGGCGCTGCAGCGAGCATTCGCGCTCGTAGAGATGGATCGCCTCGCCACGGCCGTCACCGGCGATCTGCACCTCGATGTGGCGCACGCTCGGCAGGTAGCGTTCGACGATCATCTCGCCGCTGCCGAAGGCCTGCGCCGCTTCGCGCATCGCGCTGTCCACCCGCGTCGGCAGGTTCTCGAAACTCTCGATCAGGGCCATGCCGCGCCCGCCGCCGCCGGCCACGGCCTTGAGCAGCGCCGGCAGGCCGCAGGCGCGCACCGCTTCGATCACTGCCGCCGGATCGGTGAGGCCGGCGGTGTCGCCGGGCACGGTGGGAATGCCGAGCTTCGCGGCCTCGCGCTTGGCCGAGGCCTTGCCGCCCAGGCGTTCCATGGTTTCGGCCGTCGGGCCCACGAAGCACAGCCCCGCCGCCTCCACCGCGCGCACGAACTCCGGGTTCTCGGACACGAAGCCGTAGCCGGGATGGATCGCGCCGGCACCGACTCTCTTTGCTGCCGAGATGATGGCGGCAATGTTGAGATAGCTCGCGGCCGGCGCGGCGGCGCCGACCAGCACCGATTCGCCGAGTTCGCGGACGTGGCGCGCCCGCGCATCGGCCTGCGAATGGATGCCGGCGACGGCAATGCCGAGTCGCCGCGCCGTGCGGGCGATGCGGCAGGCGATTTCGCCACGATTGGCGATGAGCAGTTTCTGGATGGGTTTCATCGGCGTGCCCATCAGAACCGGAACACGCCGAACTGCGTCTTCTGCGCCGGTACGCGGGCGGCGAGTTCCAGCAGCAGGGCCAGCGTGCCGCGGGTTTCCAGCGGCTCGATCACGCCATCGATCCAGCCGTGGGCGGCGAAGTTGTGGGCGTCCTGGAAGTCCTCGTAGATCTTGCGCACCGGGGCCTTGAAGGCCTCGCGTTCCTCGTCGGTCCAGGTCTTCTTCTCGATCCTGAGATTGGTTTCGCGCACCAGCGACATCACCATCGCGGCCTGGTCCGGCCCCATGATCCCGGAGCGGCCATTGGGCCAGGCGAACATGGCCGTGGGCTTGAACGCGCGCCCGCACATCGCCAGATAGCCGGCGCCGAACGAAGCGCCGATGTTGAGCGTGTACTTGGGCACGCGCGCCGAACTCATCGCGGTGATCATCTTGGCGCCGTGCTTGGCGATGCCGGCCTGCTCCACATCCTGTCCGACCATGAAGCCGGTGACGTCGCTCATGAACAGCAGCGGGATGTTGCGCTGGCAGCACAGGTTGATGAAGTGCGTGCCCTTCATCGCGCTCTCCGGGAACAGCACGCCGTTGTTGGCCAGGATGCCGATCTCGTACCCGTGGATGCGCGCGAAGCCGGTCAGCAGGGTTTCGCCGTAGAGCGGCTTGAATTCCTGGAACTCGCTGTCGTCCACCAGTCGCGCCAGGATCTCGCGCGTGTCGGTCGGGAATTTCGGATCGCGCGAGACGATGCCGTGGATCTCGGCCGGATCGAAGCGCGGCGGCCGCGAGGGCTCCTGCTTGCGGCTCGATGGCGGCACCTGTCCCAGTTCGCGCACGATATTGCGCGCGATCAGCAGGGCGTGACGGTCATCCTCGGCGATATGGTCGGTGACGCCGCTCTTGCCGCAGTGCATGGCCGCGCCGCCGAGTGATTCGGCGTCCACGGTCTCGCCGGTGGCCGCGAAGGTGAGTTCGGGGCCGCCCAGGTACATGAAGCCCTGACCGCGCACGATCACCACCTCGTCGCACAGCGCCGGAATGTACGCGCCGCCGGCGGTGCAGGGGCCCATCACCACGGCGATCTGCGGAATGCCGTCGCCGGACATGCCGATCTGGTTGTGGAAGATCGAACCGAACTGGCCATCGTCCGGAAAGATGTTGGCCTGGTCGGGCAGGAACGCGCCGCCGCTGTCCACCAGGGTGATGCAGGGCAGGCGGTGCTGCCAGGCGAAGGCCTGCGCGCGGACGTGCTTCTTGCAGGTCAGGCCGAAGTAGGTGCCGCCTTTCACGGTGGCGTCGTTGGCGATGATCATGCACGGCCGCCCCGACACCATGCCGACACCGGTGATGATGCCGGCACCGGGCGATACGCCCTCGTAGCGGCCATCGCCGGTGAGTTCGCCGAGTTCGAGGAAGGGCGAGCCCGGGTCCATCAGCAGTTCGACGCGATGCCGCGGCAGCACCTTGTTGCGCGCCAGGTGCTTGGCGCGCATTTTTTCCGGACCCCCGGCGCGCGCGTCGGCACGACGCGCGTGCAGGTTGGCGATGCGCTTGGCGTAGGCGGCCTGGTTGAGTGCGAAACTTTCGCTGCGCGTGGCGACACGCGACGACAGGATGCCCATCGGCTTCAGCGCCCCTTGAACTGCGGCTTGCGTCGCGCACTGAAGGCGGCGAGCCCCTCGCTGACGTCATCGTCGAGCAAGGCCTGCGCGGCCAGGTCTTCTTCTAGCGCCAGCCCATCCGCCAGGGGCAGGTCCAGGCCCTGGCGTGCCAGGCGCTTCATGAGCGCGAGTCCGGAACTGCTGCGCTCGGCGGCGGTGGTACACCAGGCCAGCGCATGCGCATGCAGGGCTTCGGGTTCGACCACCTCGCTGACCAGGCCCCAGGCGGCAGCGGTGTCGGCGTCGATCCAGCGGGCGCTGAAATACAGGTCCATCGCGCGGCGCAGACCGACCAGCCGCGTCAGCCGCTGACTGCCACCCCAGCCGGGCACCAGCCCGAACTGCGCGTGCTGATCGCCGAAGCGCGCGCCGCGCGCGGCGAACACCACGTCGGCGCCGAGCATCAGTTCCAGCCCACCGGCCAGGCACAGGCCCTGGCAGGCGGCGACGATGGGCAGGGGGCTGGCTTCCATCGCGCGCAGCACGCGGTGGCCGCTGGCGAGGAAACCCGCCAGCAGGGCCTTGTCGCCGCGCAGGCCCCGTACCTCGTCGAGGTCGGCGCCGGTACAGAAGTGCTTGCCCTGGGCCTGGATCAGCACGGCGCCGACGCCGGAACCCGGCTGCTCGAAGCGCGTCAGCGCAGCGCCGATGGCGCCCCAGGCGGCCATCGACAGGCAGTTGAATTTCTCCGGTCGCGCCAGTTCGAGAATGCCGACACCCGCTTCGACGCGGACGCTGACGGCCTCGCTCATCGCTTGCTGTCCTTGGCGTACTGCACGGCAATGCGGCCGGCGCGCTCACGCGCCACGATCAGCTTCATCACCTGTGCGGTGCCGTCGCCGATCTCCAGGCCCATCACGTCGCGCAGGCGCTGCTGGTGTGGCAGGTCCATCGACCAGCCGTAGTGGCCGAAGGTGAGCAGGCACTGGTGAATGGTGTCGACGGAGGTCTTGGGGCCGAGCCACTTGACCATCGCCGCTTCGGCGGTATGCGCCTCGCCCGCATCGCGCAGTTCCAGCGCGTGGTAGCAGAGCTGGCGCGTGGCCGCGATCAGCGTGTCGTACTCCGCCAGCGGAAAGCTCACGCCCTGGTATTGCGCCAGCGGAGCGCCGAAGGCCATGCGCTCCTTGGTGTAGGCCCAGGCCTCGTCCAGCGAGGCCTGCGCCGAGCCGATGCACTGCAGGGCGATCAGTACCCGGCTGTAGTCGAAGCCCTGCATCACCTGCACGAAGCCCTTGTTCTCGTCGCCCAGCAGGTGATCGGCAGGGATGCGCACATCGTCGAAGAAGACCGAGCCACGGCCGATGATCTTGCTGCCGGAATCGTTGAAGTGCGTGCGCTGCACGCCGGGCAGCGTCAGCGGCACCAGGAAGGCGCTAATGCCGCGCGCGCCGTCTTCGACCGCGCCGGTGCGGGCAAACAGCACGATGGCATCGGCCTGGTCGGCGAAGCTGATCGAGGTCTTCTCGCCATTGAGCACCCAGGAATCGCCATCACGCCGCGCCTTGAGCACCAGGTTGGCGGCGTCCGAGCCGCCGCGCGGCTCGGTCAGGCCCAGAGCGACGATGGATTCGCCGCGGATCATGCGCGGCAGCCAGTATTCGGCCAGCGCCGGTTTTGCGTGCGCCGCGATCACCTTGCCGGTCAGCGAGGCCATCAGCGGCACGTAGCTGACGTTGATGTCGCCCCAGCCGACCTGTTCGATGAGGATGCCGGTGGTCAGGCCGCTGGCACCGAGACCGCCGTACTGCTCCGGCAGGTCGGGCGCGATCAGGCCCAGTTCGCCCATCTCGCGCACCAGGTTGCGGTCCAGGCGTTCGGACTTTTCACGCTTCTGGTAGTCCGGCAGCAGTTTCTGTTCGGCGAAACGCCGGGCGGTGTCGCGCAGCGCGCGCTGGTCGTCGGTGAGGATCATTTGAGGTTGTGCGACTTCCGGGCAAGCACGGCATGGGGCATCGGGGCGCCGTGCGGAGAGCATTCAATATAACAAACAACCGTTAGAAAAATCTCGATTCGAGGTGGTCGATAGGTGCTGTCCCGATTGATCGCAAGCGGGGGAGGGGGCGCTCGACTTGATCAGGAGGACTCACGCGGTCGGTGTCGTCGAGGACTCAGCAATCCGGACCAAGCGAATAAATCAATGCCCTGAAAATGAGCACTCGACGGGCCCATTCGCGCCGCGCCACGCAGGGCGCGAACTATCTTCGCGCCTTGATGCGTATAGCCGTTTTCGTTTTCGTTTTCGTTTTCGTTTTCGCTTTCGACGCGGCCTTGGCCTCGTTGGCATGCCGCGCGGCGTCCTGCCGGGCGTAGATCGCCACAAATGCACGCAGCTTTTGTTCGTGTAGCACCGCGAAGATTCGATTGATGGCCGGAATCGCCCGGGTCATGAGCACGGGGATTTCATCGTCGCGCAAATCCACCAGCAACTCCTGGAACAGTTTGAGCTCCTCGGCGAACAGCAGATCGGTCGATGACTGGACGATCTGGATGTGCCGCGCGGAGAATCCTCTCGCCGCCGTCATGCCGCTATGCCGGAGAATGGCGAACTGTCGAAGGATTTCTTCCTCGTCTGCGGTCAGCTGGTCAACGTGGGTGCGGATGGCACCAACCTGTTGCAGCTCGCGGAAATCTTCCTGACTCAGCCCCAGGGCCTCGACCATGCCATGCGAATTCGGGCCGGGTAGCTGGCGGCGGGCGCGAATCTCCATCTCCTCGCGCATGCTCGCAAAGATGCTGCGCTGCCTGGCCGTGAAATCGAAGTTCTTGTCGTCGTCGAACAGCGCCTTGATCGCCTTGAGCGGCAGGAACTGTTCCTCCTGCAGGGCACGAACCAGCTTGATGATCTCGATATGCTGCTGCGAGTACCAGGCCATGTTGCGCGCGGTTCTGCGCGGTTCCGGCAGCAGACCTGCGTTGACATAGAAGCGCACCGCTTCCCGGCTTGCGCCGGTGAGTTGCATCACTTCGGCCATGCGATAGGGGAATTCCTGGCTCATGCGATGCCCAGGGCCCGTGCGCACAGTGGCAACCGCCGCCGGGGCAGCCTCAAGAGGCCCGCCCGATCTTGCGCAGGGCGTGACGGAGTCCGAGGCCAAGCGCGCGCTTGAGCACAGGTCCGAGCAGACGCGGGGCGGTGTCGAACTCGATGTTCCAGGTGACCTCGGTCGCGCCGCCGTTCGCTGAGAAGATGACGCTGGCACGATGGTCGCGCAACGGCGATCCACGGGTGATGCGATAGTCGATGCGGCGGGGAGGGTCGAACCGAGTGATGGTTTCGTCGACTTCCAGCGGGCGAAGTCCGATGGTGCGCACCGAGCCGAGGCCGTTGACGTCGCCCTCGCCGTCGCGGGTGCGCCGGACCGGCACGCCCAGCGCCGCGCCCAGGCGCTGATGGTCGGCCAGCCGAGAGAATGCCAGTTCGACGGGTAGGGAGAGGGTTTCGCAGATTTGCAGTCGCTGGGTCATGAGGTCGAGTCGGTCTTGAACGCTCATATTATGGCTGAAAGCGGCCGCGGAGAGGGTTTCCGCTACTCCTGCGAGTTGCGCAGCAGACGCAGACGCGTGTTCAGCACCCCGCCATCAACTGATCGCAGGCCTTGCACTCGGCCTGCAGCCGAAGGCGAATCTCCTCGGCGGCGATGCGTTCCAGCGCACTCCCGATCAGCGGCAGGCGGAACTCCATGCACCAGTCGGAGACGACATCGGTGGCCTCTCCCGCGGCCGCTTCGAGACGAATGCGCGACGTCGCTCGGTAGGGGATGTGCGCGGCGACCACTTCCATTGAACCGCTGCCATCCGCTGCGTTCCACTCCACGGTATGGGTGATGCTGATCGCACCATTGATGACCCTGCGGGCAAAACCCGGCAGCGGCGTGAGCGGATCAAGGTTCATGCGCAACACGGCGCGCATGCGCTGCGCCTCCACGCGTCCTTCCAGTACTTGAACCTTGAGTCCACCGATCACCTGCGCCATCCGCTCGAAGTAGCAGGGGTCGGAGTAGGCCTGGTTGATCTGCTCGCCGGTTCGTTCGAAGCGGAAACGGTAGCTGCTGCTGGAAGGCATGGTCGGAGACGCTCAGCCGTAGCTGCGGTCGAGGTAGGCGACGATATCGGCAGACTCGAACAGGGTGACGCCCGTGTTCGGATCGACCAGGTAGGGCATCTGCACCTTGCCCGCCGCTTCGCTCAGGAACTTGCGGTTGCGCTGCACCGGCGCGTACCCAGGTGCCAGCCTCGCCCGAAGCGGAGGAATCGGCAGCCAGTCCAGCCCCTGGCGGCGGCCGCAGTTGCGCAGGATGTAGGGGATTTCCCGTTCGCACAGGTACTCCCGAACGAAACGCGCGAATGGGCTCGCTTCGAAGCTGTACAGCTCCAGCATCTGCGGCGGTGGCCGCGTGGCGCTCGCGCAACGCTCGCCGCGGCCCAGGCGCAAGGCCGATGCTCCGAGCGAGCTGGCGGTTGTCAGCGCACGTGCCAGGGGTCCGCGACTGCGGCCGTCGCCGTAGGTGGCGGACAGGTAATCCACGATGGCGGCGGACTCGTAAATCTGCGTACCGTTGTTGGGGTCCACCAGAAACGGAAACTGCTGCCTGCCGCCGCGCTGCTGCACGAGCGGGCGGTGGCGCGTGCCGCCCTTGGGACAGGGATAAATCACAGCATCCAGATCGAGCGCGGTCAACGCCTCGCGCACAATACGACAATACGGACAGTTCTCGATGTCGTACAGCTCCAGCAATTGCGCCGGCTGCCGAGCGTCGGCGGCCACCTTCACTCCGCGTCCGCCGGCTGCCAGCGAGGCGGCCAGGGAGAGCCCTACGTCGAGTCCCCGATTCATGGTGTCGTTTCCCCTGCGATTGCGAGTGGATCGAATGCCGCGCTGTCCACCGGCACTCGGGCCGCCTGGGACACATCGGCCCAGGCGGCGGATTCGTATTCCTCCGACTTGAAGCGGCGCAGGCTCAGGGCGTACTCGGTGGCCAGGCCAGGGAACAGCGTGTGGTTCTCGCCGTGCGCGTCGAGGTACCAGCTGTTGCAGCCGGAGGTCCAGGTCGTGTAGCGCATCCGTCCCTGCACTTTGCGGTGGTAGTCGGTCATGACGTCGCGACGGACGTTCAGGTAGCGCAGGTCGTCGCGCAGCAGCGCCTGGACGGCCTGGGCGATGTACGCGGCCTGCGCCTCGGTGTAGATCAGCACCGATGTATGACCTGGCCCGGTATTGGGGCCCAGCATCATGAAGAAATTGGGCATCCCGCTGATGGCCACGCCCTTGTAGGCTTTGGCGCCGGCAGCCGACCACAACTGGGTCAGGCTCCGGCCACCGAGCCCGAGCATTTCGAACGGCGGTTCGGCGATTCCGACGCGAAAGCCGGTAGCCATGACCACGGCGTCGACTTCCACCTCGCGGCCATCGGCGGTCCGCAAGCCGCGGGCGGTAAAACCGGTGATGCCGTCGGAAATCAGTTCGACATTGGTCTTCTGTAACGCTGGGTAGTAGTCACTGGAAATAAGCACGCGCTTGCAGCCAATGCTGAAGCTGGGGGTCAGGCGGCGGCGCAGCGCCGGGTCTCGCACCTGCCAGAGGTTGTTGCGGGCCAGCAACTCCAGGCCCTTCTGCAAGGGCGAATCGAGGATCACCATCGGCGCAAAAACCAGCTCACTCAACGCAAGAATGGCGTTGCGCACGGCCCGCTGCGCGAGCGGAACACGGCGGAACAGGGCCTTGGTCCTGGCGCGCAGGCGACGATCAAACTTGGGCAGTATCCAGGGTGCGGTGCGCTGGAACAGCTTGAGCTGCGCGACCTGCGGCTGGATGGCTGGCACGACCTGTATCGCGCTGGCGCCAGTACCGACCACCGCTACGCGCTTGCCGGCGAGGTCCACTTCGTGGTCCCAGCGCGCGGTATGCATGACCGGACCCGCGTAATCCTCGCGGCCGGTAAGCTCGGGCCAGCTTGGCGTGACCAGTCCGCCAGCGGCCGACACCAGCACGCGCGCCGAGTACGTGAGTTGCGCGGCGGTGCGCAGCGTCCACAGGCCCGCTTCCTCGTCGAAGCGCGCGCTGACGACGTTCTGGCCGAAGCGCAGATGCGGCCGCAGGCCGTATTTTTCTGCGCAACGCTGGATGTAGGCCTGGATTTCGGCGGAGCCGGAGAACACGGAACTCCAGTCCGGGTTCGGCTCGAACGAATAGGAATAGAGCTGCGAGGGCACGTCGCAGGCACAGCCAGGATAGGTATTGTCGCGCCAGGTGCCGCCGACCTCGCTGGCCTGTTCCAGGATCAGAAAATTCGCTATCCCCGCCTGCTTCAGGCTTATGCCCATGTTGATGCCGGAGAAGCCGCTGCCGACGATGATCACGTCGTAAGGGCACTCGGCGGGGGCAGGTAGCGGTGAGCTCATGCGATACGGACTCGGCAAGCAGGAAACTGGAGGCGAAACCTGCCAGGCAGCCTTGCCGCGTTCGCGGCGCGGCTGCCTGGCAAGGCTGGGTGTCGAAACGGCTCGGTCGCGGGGCTAGGCGGCGAGGGCGGCCTTGAAGCCAGAGCCCTTCGAGTCGGCACTGTTGCGGAATGCCTCGTAGGCTTTGGCGGTATCGCCGGTGGCGTTGAACACTTCCTTCCACTTGCGGATCTGGCTGCGGTTGTCGTCGTCCCAGGGATGGAAGCTGGGCAGGTAGTACGGGAAGTAATGCCCCGTGAACAAGCGCGTGAGCAGGCCCTTGGGACCGATCTGCAACTTCAGGCATTTGAGCATCGAGCGCCAGTTGAGCAACTGCTTTTCCTTGTAGAGAAGGTAGAGCATGTGGCCCTCGACCATCGGCAGGAAGATCGCGCTGGCAATCAGCATCCCGGCGACGCGCTGCGGATAACTGCCGACGGCGTCCTGGAACACGTCGAAGGTCACCGACTTGTGCTCGGTTTCCTCGACGAAATGCCAGTACAGCATCGCCGCGACCTTCTTGTCGGAATCATCCAGCATGTCCGGATTGTCGATGAACACCGCCGCAAACGTCGCGGTGAAATGTTCGAACGCTGCCATCATCGACAGGTGCATGTCCTCCGGCGTCAGTCGTTCCAGTGTCGCGCGGATACGCTTGAAGCTGCGTTCCACCACGTCGAGTGGTACGCCCTGCTCGATCAGCGCGTTGTTCATGTCGTCATGTTCGCGCGCGTGGTAGTGCTCCTGCTTGATGAAGGCGATGCCCGCCTTGCGCACTTTCTCGTCCTGGAGGCGCGTGAGACTGCGACGGACGCACTGCATCACCCAGCGCTCGCCATCGGGTACGGCAGCCAGAATGGAATTGAAGAAGTGCGTGCTCCACGGATCGCCATTCATCCAGAAACGCGGAACGCTGTCCTTGTCGAGATTGAACCGCAGGTCGCGTGCCTCGACCTCGTCGTACCCGATGCTACGGTTTTCAAGTGCCATGGTCTTTCCTCATGCAGTGTGGGACTACGTGCAACGCATTCGGGTTATTCGTTAATCCGAATGCAACGGTTTGCGGGATTTTCTTCGGTCACCTCCCGCGCATGACCCCGGCAGTCGCAGGAAAACCGGGGAGGCATTCGTGCTAAGTGCGTTGTCATACTACGCAAGATAGCAATGCCCTCTCCGGCGCGCAAGGCCGTTCGCCGACAAGGGATGACGCGGGCTTCGACAGGGGTGCGCGGAGCACCCAAATCCCGTTTCAGAACTGGTACTTGATGAAGAAGCCGAGGTTGTCGCGATCCGCCAGCAGATTGTTGGTCCCGGCGCCGCCAAAGAGGTTGTGGACGATGCTCAAGGACATGGCTTTCTCGTAGCGAAACTCCAGGATCGAGGTCAGCGAGTAGCGTCCCTCGACGAAATTGAAATTGGGCGCCGGCGAATTGCCGTGCACGTCGTGCTGCCACAAGAACAGCGGCGCAATGCTGATCGATGGGAAAACCGATTCGTAGAGTATGCGGCTGACGATCCGATAGCCGCCGGAGAAGGCATGCGCGAACTGATCGCGCGAGGCTTGGTAGGGATTGAAACGGATGCCATCGGGGCCGACGGTGCAGGCCGGATTTGCCGAGCAGGCGAGCTTTGATCCGTTCGCGCCGCTACCGTCCGCGCCTGCGCTGGCATGGGTATAGGCGGTCAGGGGGCCTTCGATCTGCAGCTCGTCGAAGTCCGGAAAATCGACGACGTGCATGGCCGACACCTCGTAGGCGAAGAGCACCTGGCCGGCGCCGATCCAGTTTTCGGATGCGCCATACAGGCGCGTCGCCCCGAGCGTGTACTGCAGTGCGTGGGCCGGGATGTAGCCCTTGATACGGGTATTCGGCGGGTTCTCCCCGAGCACGCCGCCGCGGTAGGGGATGATGAATTGGGGAAGGCGCGTGCCGAATTCGGTACGCCGGCCAGCAGCAGGAACACGGTGTCCTGATAAGGCGTCTCGCCATTGGCATCGACGAAGTTTGCGTTGTCGTATACGACGACCTCGCCGGTGGTGTTTTGTCCCGTCGCCGTCGGGGTGCCGGTGCTGTCTTCGGCGAACGAAAGTGCCGCCGCGGTGCCCGCGCATTGCACGGTGTCTGACGTGCAGCTCGCGAGCGTGGGGCCCTGGGCGGCGAATCCGACATCAACCACGGAGACCTGCATCGGCAGATTGGGTCGGTAGGCGACTTCGCCCTGGAAGGAATATTCGCCGAACGTGGTGTTGAAGCTCAGCCCAAAAAGCTGGATGTTCCTGGGATAGGTGAGCTGCACCTTGGCGCTGTCGAAGGGAACGATTTCGCTCAACGGCTGTCCCGGCTGGAACACCAGCAGGTTCGCAACACCCGTGACTGCGTCCAGCGGGGTGCCGTCGACGCCGACTTGAGCCAGGAGCGCAGGGCGCTGGGCCAAAACATTGGCGAAGTCCAAGACCGCCTGCGCGACACCGGGCGTGTGCTCGACCAGCGAAAGGTTCGGACAGAGGTCGAGAATCTCGAAGGTGTTCAGCGCGTCCCGACCTTCTGGATTCCCGGCGGCCCGCATGCAGCTTGCGTTGGCCGAATAGGCATCGACATACGGCAGCCGGGAGTGATAGTTCATGAAGTACGCGCCGAACTGCGTCCCGTTGTTGAGATCCTCAGCGAAATATTCGAGGTTGATCCCGTACTGACCCGCACTGCCGGGTTCGTCGTCGCGCTCGCGCCCGATCGTCAGGGTTGTCCGCGCTACCAGGCCCAGGGGATTGGCGAGGCGCCTACCCAGCTTGTCGAAGTCGTCCGGTGCGGAGCCGAAACTGGCGTTGAGTACGTCCTCGCCCTGATTGTTGACGCCGAGATCAATGAAGGACATGAACGATCCGGGCGGAGGAATTTCCACCGGTTTCCATTCGAGCTGGTAAAAAGCGCTGACCGCCAGGTTGGTGGAGAAGGCCGTGGACAGGCTGATCATGTTGACCGGGATGAACAGGTCCTCCAGCAGCGCGTTGCCCAGGCGGAAGATGTTGTTGGCGTTGACTGGATTGGCCTGGCTGAGGCTGTTGAGGATCGTGACGGTGCTCTCGCCCCAGTTCACGACCTGGCGTCCGACCCGGACCACCACGTCCTGACCCGCCACGTCGATCGGCTTGGTGAGGTGCAGGTCGAGCAGGTCGTAGAAGCGGTACTCCCTAGAGATCTCTTTGGAGCGTTTCTGCCGCTCGAACGCGCCGCGGCCGAGCGTGGCCGGAAAGTAGCGGTTGGCAAAGGGGTCGCCCCGGGTCAGGACCGATTCGAAGTTTTCCGGCGTCACCTTGTTGGGGTGAGTCTCCGTAAAGTCGTAGTTCGCGGGGTCGTACACGCCCCGACCACGGACGAACAATTCGTAATCCCTCCAACGCAGCTTGATGTCGGTGGTGAGGACAAAGGGTGCCTGCGTGATGTCGCCCCTGTCGTAGTTCAGATTGCCATTGTCGAAATTCAACGAGCCCTGTCCGGGGGCATCACGGAGGCGCTCCGCCGGATAGACCTGCTCGCGGACGACGCCCTGGCAGAGCTGGAATATCCCAGCGCAGAGATCCGGATTGAGGTTCGACTTTCCTACCAGGTCATCTGAACGCTCTTCGAGACGGAACTGCACGCCGGCGCTCAAGGAATTGTTCGCGATGGCCTCGAACTCTTCGCCGAACAGCTCGAAACGATAGATGCCGGCCTGAGCCGAACCACAAAAAGTCAATACGCCAACCAACGACACGGTAAATGAACGGATCCGCATGTCTTTCCTCCAATGCGTTTTGCCTTTGCCGTCGTCTGCGTCCTTGAAGGCGCCGATCGCGGTCCAGGTTTGTGTGACGGGTTGATAAAGTCCAGGCCGCTGCGGTGCAGGGCCTGGCACGGTTTGTTTTCGTGAATCGCTCCTGGCTCGTTGCGGCTCGGACCACCGCCTGCCCGTATTACTTGGCGGCCCGCTTCTGGACCGACGTGGCCTCGAAATAAGCTTCGTCAAATTTCATCGAGGCGTCGGTGGGCTTGTCTTCGTTGGCCATCGCCGTCACGAAGTAACGGCCGCTGTTGAAGTGATAGACCACTTCCGGGACGGCAGTGGTGGTGAGCACGTTGCTCGCGGAGATCAGGTGCCCTTCCTGCAACTGCATCAACTGTCCCTGATGGTCGTAGTTGTCCCGCGCAAAGATCGACCAGCTGTCCTCGTCGATGTAGAAGACGATTTTCTTGAAGGTATGGCGCAGGTCGGACTTGTTCTCCGCTTCCACCACCCAGGCGCGATGCAATTCGTAGCGCGGCAGTGCCGGGTTCACATGCTTGGCGTGAGCAATATCGGAGTATTTGATGCTTTTACCCGCGATGCGATGCGAGTTGTACGGCATGTACATCTCTCGCTTGCCCACCAATTTCCAGGTGAAGCGCTCGAGCACGCCGTTGAACATGTCCACCTGGTCGTAGAACTGGTGGCCGTCGGTGCCCTCGTAGGGGTTGTCGCAGCACACCGCGGGCGCGCGCCGGATGCGCTTGAGTGCGGGGGCGTACAGCCAGGCGGCGCGCCCCTCGGGTCCGGTACCGGCTTTCTCGTGCGCAACGATGAACGTGCCAGCCAGTCGCGGCGGCGCCAGGGTCTCGGATACGTACTTGATCAAGGGCACGCCCGGCTCAAGGATCACGGCCGGCTGCAGAGTCAGATTTCCATAGTAGAAATTCACGTCCTCGACGATTTTCGTGAGGTTGAATTTTCCGTCGAGCTGCACGATCATCTGGTTGTTGTAACGGCGGGCCGTCGCCCCGCGGTACTTCAGCTTGTGATTCCAGATCGGTTCCGCGCCAGACTGCGGGACGGGGAACGGAATTCCGAGCTTTGCCCCACGCGGGAAGTCCACCCCTTCAAGACTTGCCGTGGTCGCATTGGCGACGGTTGCGTCCAGGATCTCCTTGGGGAAGGTGGCATTTCGATGCGTCGGGTAGACGTTCATCTTGTAGGTGTCGGGATAACGCTTGAGCAGCTCCTTGTGGCCGACGGTCAATTTGTCAGCGTACTGCGCCATGTTGGCGGCGGTGATGGTGAACAAGGGCTTCTCGGCGTCGATCGCTGGATTGCTCGGCTAGAAATCCTTTAGCGCGCCGCTCTGCGACATCGGTGTCCACTCGGGAATGGTCCCGGATTTGTTCCCGACCTTCTCGGCTCCAACCGGTGTCAGGTCCTTGCCCAGTCGAGCTGCTTCCTCGGGTGTGGCCTTGGCCACGCTCGGCTGCACGACGAGCAGGCACGACGCGGTGAGCGCCGTTCCAACGAGTTGTATCAATCTCATTATGAGTCTCCTTGAATTGTGGTTGTGCCCGGAATACGGCGTGCACAGATCGAATCCGTGTTCCAGCTTGATCCTGCTACCAAACGAACGTTCGTCAGATTAATGACGCGCATTCAAGATGAACTGGGTGATCGTCTTCATGTCGGCGCGCGCCTCGGACACCAGCGGATAGAAGATGGGCCATGCATGCGGCATGTCGGGCCGCATGAGCAAGCGAGCGCTGGTGCCGGCGGCGCGAGCACGTGCTGCGACCGCGTAGGCGTCGTCGCGCAAGCATTCCTCGTCGCTGGCGCTGATCAGTAGGGGTGGCAGGCCCTCGAATTCGCCACGCAGCGGCGAGCCCCGGGGATCTGATCGGTCGTGACCCTGCAAATACACCTCGCCCATCATCCGGATGACGTTCTGCGAGAGCATCACGTCACTGCGGTCGTTCTCCGCCCAGCTAGCCGCGTCGCCGCTGAGATCGGCGCCGGGCGAAATCAGCACGGCGCAACGGGGCATGGGCAGGCCCTCCGCGCGCGCGCATTGCAGCGTGGCCAGGGTCAGGTTGCCGCCGGCCGAGTCGCCGCTGACGACCAGGTCCGCAGGGTCGGTCCCACAGTTGATCAGTTCCCGGTAAACCGCGAGGCAATCGTCGGGTGCGGCGGGGAACGGATGCTCAGGCGCAAGGCGGTAGTCCGGGAGGATCACCTGCGCCTGCAGGCGCCGGGCCATTGCCCCACAGAAGGGATGGTAAGTGCCAAGCTTGCCGCCGATGAAGGCACCTCCATGCAGGTGCAGGATGGTCAGGCCCGCCTTGCGCGGCGCGAGGCGCTCGCAGGGTACGCCGGCAAAATTCATCTTGCGCGCCGATACCCCGAGCGGAAGGTAGGACGGAAAGGGCGCGTCGTCGAGCACGCGGCGGAAATGACGGACGGCGTGCTCCTTGGACGCGAACTCGCGTTTGAGCATCGCGCGGAACAGGCGCTTGGTGGCGATGGCGCTGAGGCTGGTCATGTTGGCCGTCCCGTCAGTCCGCGGCCAGGCGATAGCCCAGGCCCAAGGCGCGCGCGTAGAGTTGCGGAAAGGCGCGCTTGGCACGCCACATCAGGCGACCATCCCACTGCGGGAGCACGTAAAGCTGGTTGCGGTCCATGGCGTCCAGGGTCAGGCGGGCCACTTCTCCGCTGTTGGTGAACGCCCACTTCTCCATCGCCTTGGCTGCAAACGTCTTGCGGTCGTTGGGGAAACGGCTGTCGTTGATGATGTTGGTGGGCACGATCGTCGGACACAAGGCACTGACGTGAACGCCGGTGCCCGACAACTCGGCTGACAGGGTCTCGGACAGCGACAGCACCGCCGACTTGGTGACGTTGTAGGTAGTCATCTCCGGTGCCGCCGCAAAGCCAGCCGCAGACGCCGTGTTGATGATTCCCCCGTAACCGAGCTTGCGAAAGCGCGGCGCGAACTCGTGACAGCCGTGAATGACGCCCCAGAGGTTCACCGACAGGCACCAGCGCCAGTCTTCCAGCGAGACATCGCCGATGCGTCCGCCCACGCCGACGCCGGCGTTGTTGACGATCACCGTGGTGGCACGTCCGAACAATCCGTCGGCCTTGGTGGCCAGTTCTGCGAATTGCTTTTCGTCTCCGACATCGCAGGTATATGCAAGGCCACGGCCGCCGAGATCATCGACCTGGCTCGCCGTTTGCGCGGCGCGCTCCTGATTGATGTCTACGCACAACACCGTGCCGCCGCGGCGCGCCAGCTCCAGCGCAAAACTGCGGCCGATGCCGCTGCCGGCGCCAGTCACGATGGCTGCGGCGCACTGGCTCAACTTCAAACTCTTGGGGCGACTCACGATTGCATCTCTCCACTTCGAATCAATGACGGAAAGGGTTGGCCGGGCGCGGCGCCAAACAGCGCGCAACGCCCGCCGACGCCATGGTTCTCAGGCAACCGATTTGAGCTTGGTCACCGGGACTTCGCCGATGAAGGCCTTGAATGCCTTCGTGGTGTCGCCGGTGGCTTCGAAGGTGTCCTTCCAGCTGCGAAGCTGCGCGCGGTTGTCGTGGTCCCAGGGATGGAAGTTGGGCGAGTAGTAGGGGAGGTAGTGCTTGACCAGCAAGCTCATGAACCCCGGCTTGGTGAACTGGAATTTCAGCCCCTTGAGCGCCGAACGCCAGTTGAACAGGTGGCCGTCCTTGGCCACGAGCACCAGGCGCTGGTACTCGCTGATGGCGAGGAAAATGCCCGTCATCAACACCATCCCGGCGATGCGCTTGGGATAGCTGCCTACGGCATCCTGGTAGACGTCGAAGGACACCGACTTGTGCTCGGTCTCTTCGATCATGTGCCATGCGATCATCGAGCCCAGCGCCGGATCGAAGTCCTTGAAGATTTCCGGGTTCTCGACGAATACCGCGGAGATGGTGCCGGTAAAGTGCTCGGCAGCAGCCATGGTGGAGAGCTGCATGTCCTCGCTCAGGATCTTCTGCAAGAAGATGCGCATGCGCTTGAACGCGGCCTCCACCTGGTCCACCGGCACGCCGTGGGCCATGACGGCCTGGTTCATGATGTCGTGTTCGCGGGCGTGGTAATGCTCCTGCTTGATGAAGTCGATGCCGGCCTTGCGCACCTTTTCATCGCTGAGCTTCACCAGGTTCTTGCGCACGCACTGCATCACCCAGCGTTCGCCATCGGGCACCGCGGCGAGCAAGGCATTCCACCAGTGGGTGCTCCACGGATCGTTGTTCATCCAGTATTTCGGCACGTTGGTCATGTCGAAGTGCAGGTCTCGCGGCTTGACTTCGTCGTAGCCGATCTTGCGGTTTGCCAATGCCATGTTTCACCTTCCTTTGGGTTGCGTGATGTTGCTGGTGGAATGCGGAGCTACCTGCGGGGTACAGGCACGCGCTACGCATGTACGTTCTGCAAAGAGCTGGCTCCTCAACCGTGATCAGGCTGCGGCCGGGACGAGTACTTCTGTTCGCGTGAAGTGGTAGTGCGACATCGGCGAATGCTTGGCGCGCCACTGCGCCTCGACCGACGTCGAGGGACGCAGCATCGGCGCGTCGCCGTGACGGTCGAAGTAGTAACTGTTGGAACCCGAACAACTGTGATTCACGAACACGGTTCTCTGCTGCCGGCGCTGGATGTCGGTGAAATAGCGCTCGTGCGGTCCCTGGCGGATTTCGACGCAGGTGTTGCCGGTCTTGCGGGCCTCCTTGATGCAGCGCACCGCATGCAGGGAGTGGTTCTCTACCATCTTGAAGTACGAAGAGCCGGTGAGCGCGTAGGGCCCCAGCATGCCGAAGTAGTTGGGGAAGTTCGGAATGGTCGTGCCTTCATAGGCCTGATAGCGCTGGTCCTCCCAGAACTGGCCCAGTTCGAGACCGCCACGACCATGGACCTCGAACGAGGGCAGGTTGCCCTTCTCGAACACCTTGTAACCCGTGGCCGTGATGAGGACGTCGATCTTGCGTTCCTTGCCGTCACGGGTGCGCACGCCATCTTCGGTGATGCACTCGATGGGATCGGTAACCAGCTCCACGTTGTCGCGGGTGTAGGTCTTGAAATACTCGTTGGAGAAGGTGGGGCGCTTGCAACCGAAGCCGTACTTGGGCGTGAGCTTCTCTCTCAGTTCCGGGTCGTTGGGAATCTGCTCGAGCAGGTTGTTCTTGCCTCCGCTCTCTGCCCAGCGAACAAGACCCGGGATCTGGCGGTTATAGAGTACGGCGCCGACCATGAGCGACTCGGTCAATGCGTCGGCGACGAGGCGCACTGCACGCTGAGCCAGGGGTATCGCCCGGAACGTGGACCTCATCCAGGCGGGGATCTCCGCGTCGGGCTTCTTCAGCACCCAGATTGGAGTGCGCTGGTAGACGTCCAAGTGAGACACCTTGCGAGCGAGTTCCGGCACCATCTGCACTGCCGTGGCGCCGGTGCCGATGACGGCGACTCGCTTGCCGGTGAAGTCGTATTGGTCGTCCCAGTAGCCGGTGTGGACGACGAGGCCCTTGAACGTGTCCAGACCCTGGATGTCGGGCTTCTTCGGAGCAATCAGGCCGCCGCTGGCACTGATGATGTAGCGGGACGTCAGCATGCTGCCGTCTTTGAGGTGTACCTGCCACAGGTGCAGGTCCTCATCGAACACCGACTTCAGCACGTCCACGCCGAAGCGTGTCTTGGAGTAGATGCCGTACTTGGCGGCCACGCGCTGCGCGTAGCGCTGCAACTCGTCACCGGGCGCGAAAACGCGCGACCAGTTGGGATTCTGTTCGAAAGAGAACGAGTAGACGAAGGAACTGATGTCCACCGCAATGCCGGGATACCGGTTGTCGCGCCAGGTCCCACCAACATCCTTGGCACGTTCCAGAATTACGAAGGAGTCGATGCCGTTCTTCTGCAATTCGATGGCCGCTCCCATGCCTGCGAAGCCGGCACCGACGATGATGACCTCGTAGTCGGGCTTGCCTTGGCGCCGTGACGATGCGCGGTGCTCGATTTCCACCAAGCCAAGGTCGGTGCCGGACCGGGTTTTGGACCTGGGCGGGGCGGGACGGTTTTTCGGGGATCCATCGGCCATTGTCTTGAACTCCGTGTGTAGTGGCCGCGCACCACGGGGCGCGGCCGGTTGTGCTGGGGGGATTTCTGGAAGCGCGCTAGGACTTCATGCCAGCCATCAGGGGATTGAGCAGGGTCTGCGCAAGCCACTGGTAGCGGATGCCCACCGTGCGCTGCACGACGTCGATGACGTGGGCATCCGGACCCACCAGGATGCGCGGACGGTTGCCAAGAATTCCGCTGATGATGATCTGCGCCGCTTTTTCGGGCGTCGTCAGCGTCATCCGCGCGAACCACTTCTCGAATTTGGCGCGGTCGGCGTTGGCACTGGCAGTGGCCAAGCGCGAGGTTTTGGCGATATTGGTACGGATGCCGCCGGGGTGAACGCAACTGACCTCGACCGGCAGCCGCGCCGCTTTCATCTCAATCCGCAAGGCCTCGGTATAGCCCCGCACGCCGAACTTGGCCGCGTTGTAGGCGCTGGTCAGGGGCCCTGAAATCATGCCGTACATGCTGGAGACATTGACCACATGTCCGTCACGCGACTCGATCAGTTGCGGCAGGAAGGCTTGAGTGCCGTAGCACACGCCCCAGAAGTTGATGCCCATCAGCCACTCGAAATCTTCCCACTTCATCTCTTGTACAGAGGCGGCCAATCCGACACCTGCGTTGTTGATGACCAGGTTGGCGGGCGCCTTGAAGTCCTTCTTCACCGCGGCGGAATGCTTGTAAAACGCCTCGCGGTCGGCGACGTCGAAGCTGTAGGCCTTCGCGTCTCCGTTCGCCGATTTGATGAGCCGCACCGTCTCGGCGACTGCATCCGCCTGAATGTCCGATGCCGCGACGCGACAGCCACGCCGCGCCAAGTCGACGGCCACCGCCCGTCCGATGCCGCTGCCGGCGCCGGTGACTGCGGCGAGTTTGCCTTTCAGTGATTTCACTGCGTCTCCTCTACGATTTTGTGAATGGTTTTTGCGTGTCCAGTCCTGCGCGCAGACTCAGGCGGCCTTGCCTAGCACCGCGTAGGCGGCTTCCGTGGCGGGACGCACATCGCCGGATTCTGCGTAGGTCTCGATCCAGCGGTCGTAGGCTTCGAGGTCGCCGTGACTCCAGGGCTCGAAGCCGGGCTTGAACCAGCTCAGGTAGTGGCCCATGAGGTCGAAATAGAACCCGCCTCGCCGCGGCTTGAACATCCACCACAGGCCCTTGCCCCAGAGCCCGATTCGCTCCCTTGCCGTGTAGCCGTCGTTGCGCAGGACGTGTTCCAGGATGGGGAATACGAGGGCGTGAAACACGATGCTGATGTAGGCCATCATCAGCACGCGCGGGATGTAGCCGACCTTGGCCTGGTTCTTCAACAGGTCGAACGCAACCGACTTGTGCTCGATTTCCTCGGCGGCGTGCCAGAAGTACAGCGCGCGAACCCGTTCGTCGGCGCCGTCGAACAGATGGCTGCTGCGGCCCAGGATGGCGTGCGCCATGGACGCCGTCAGGTGCTCGGCGCAGGCGGTCAAGGTGAGCTGCATGCGCGGCGACAGGATCTTTGTGTGCGCTGCGAAGAACTTGCGTAGCACCTCGGTAATCAGCTCGATGTCCACGCCCTGCCGGCCGAGCCGGTTGTTGTAGGCGTTGTGCAGGATTCCGTGCAGACCCTCCTGTCGGATGAAGTCCTTCAACTCCTGCTGCAATGCAGGATCCTGCAGCCGGTCCTTGAACTGGCGCAGGGAGACGATGAAGAACTTCTCGCCCTCGGGCAGGGTGGTGGAGAAGGCGTCGAAGAAGCGGGAGCGGAACACATCGCCGTTCGCCCAGTTGACCGGAATGCCTTCTGCAAAATCCAGCTCGCGCGGGTGGCGAGGGACCAGTTTTCGACGTGCGAGAGCGTTGCTCATGGGGTGGTCTCGATGATGGGTGTCGGGGTTCGGCAAGGCCCGCTGCGCGCTTTGCTGCACTGCGGACCTGGCTTCGTGTTCGTTGCAGAGTGCGGTGTGACACTACGCATAACGAATATTGATCAATCCGAGTCCATGGTGTCAACTCACTTGCCAGTGAACATCACGTAACAGTCGGAAAAAAATGATTATTTAGTGCCAGCGAGCGTCAGGACCGTGGTGCCGGCCTGCTCCAGCGGGCAGGAGGACCACTCGGCCCGCGTGCGTGCGCGAGGGAGTTTGCCTCGTGCGCAGAGCGGAACAAATAATAACTAACAACCGTTAGAGTACGGTTCAGGAAAAACCAACCGGAGAGCAGTTCATGAGCGATATGCGATACGACGGCAAGGTGGCGGTGGTGACCGGCGCAGGACAGGGGCTGGGCCGCAGCCACGCGATGTTCCTGGCCTCTCGCGGGGCCAAGGTGGTGGTCAACGATCTCGGTGGCAGCACCGATGGCAGCGGGGCCTCGAAGACCCCGGCGCAGAAAGTCTGCGATGAGATCAAGGCGGCCGGCGGAACTGCCGTCGCGAATTACGACTCGGTTTCCAGCGAGGCCGGTGCGCGCGCCATCATCGACGCGGCAGTCAAGGCCTACGGCCGCATCGACATTCTCGTGAACAACGCCGGCATCCTGCGCGACAAAGCCCTGAAGAATGCGGGCGAGGCCGAGATCAAGCCGGTCATCGACGTGCATCTCTACGGCACCATCTGGTGCACGCTGGCGGCCTGGAACCTGATGCTGGAGCAGGGCTACGGTCGTGTCGTCAACACCACGTCGGCCGCGGGATTGTTCGGCAATTTTGGCCAGACCAATTACGGCGCGGCGAAGATGGGCATCGTGGGCTTCTCGCACGTCGCCGCCATCGAAGGCGCCAAGGCCAACGTCAAGGTCAACGTCATCGCCCCGGCTGCCCGCACGCGCATGACCGAACAATTGCTCGGGCCGATGGCGGAAAAGCTCGCACCGGAGCTGGTTACGCCGGTCGTCGCCTACCTTGCGCACGAGAGCTGCGAAGTCAGTGGCGAGACCTACAGCTGCGGCGGCGGGCGGGTGGGGCGCGTGTTCGTCGGCGTGGTGCCGGGCTACTACAAGCCGCAGCTTTCGGTGGAGGACGTGCGCGACAATCTTGCTGAGATCCGCGACACCTCGAAGTTCGTGATCCCGAAGAACGCGATGGAAGAGATTGGCCTGTTGATGAAGGTCTCGGCGGGGAAGTGAGCCAGGGCATGAAGGAAGGAAACCGCGCGCGCCTCGTGTCCAAGACCCTGCGCCTGGTCACGCGCGCCGGACTCAAGCCGGTGTTCTCCACCCGCCTGCCGCTGCTGGTGCAGCGCAGCGTCATCAGTGCGGCCTCGCGGTTCTTTCCTCGGCCCCAGGGTGTGCGTGACGTGGAGCATTACCTGGACGGCGTGCTCGCCCGTCGCCTGATCCCCGAGGGTGCCCCCGACGGGAGGGCGATCCTGTACCTGCACGGCGGCGCGTACGTGCTCGGCTCACCGGGCACGCACTTCGGGATCGCCGCGCGCATTGCCCTGGCCTCGGGCTGCGAGGTCTTCGTGATCGACTACCGGCTGGCGCCGGAGCATCCCGCGCCGGCCGCCCTCGACGATGCGGTGAGTGCCTGGAAGGCCTTGACCGCCTCGCACGGCGCGGTCGCGCTGGCCGGCGACTCGGCCGGTGCGGGTCTGGCGCTGGCGACGGCGGTTGCGCTGCGCGACGCCGCGCTCGTCGCACCGCGGGCGCTGGCGCTGATTTCGCCCTGGGTCGATCTGACGCTCTCGGGCGAGAGCATGCAGACCCTGGCGGCCGCCGATCCCCTGCTCAGCCGCAACTGGCTGGCCTGGGCAGCCGCGCATTACGCGAACGGACGGAATCTGGACGATCCCATGCTCTCGCCGCTGTTCTCGCCGCTGGCCGGGCTGCCGCCGGTGCTGATCCACGTCGGCAGCGACGAGGTGCTGCTGTCCGACACGCAGCGGCTGGAGACCGCGCTGCGCGCCGCCGGCGTGGAGGTGCAGAGCCGCGTGTACCAGGATCTCTGGCATGACTTCCAGCTCCAGGCCGGGCTGATGCCGGAGGCTGACGAGTCGCTGGATACGCTCGGCCGCTTCCTGCGCGCTGGGTTGGAGCCTGCGGCCTGCGCCGTCAACGCAAAATCGATTTGACAGGAGAAGGTCAATGAACGCACCGCTGATTCCGCCACTGCCCGCCGGGGCGCGCAAGCCGCGCGTCGTGATCCTGGGCGCCGGCATGTCCGGCCTGCTCATGGCCATCCAGCTCAAGCGCGCCGGCATCGAGGACTTCTCGATCTACGAGAAGCGCGAGGAAGTGGGCGGCACCTGGCGCGAGAACCGCTATCCGGGTCTGGCCTGCGACGTGCCGGCGCATTACTACACCTACAGCTTCGAGCCCAACCCCGAATGGCACCACCGGTTCGCGCGCGGGCCGGAGATCCAGAACTACATGCGGCATATCGCCGACAAGTACGATCTGCGACGCCATATCGTGTTCAGCGAGGAAGCGGCGGACGCAAGGTTCGACGGCCGGCGCTGGCAGGTGACGATGAAAAGCGGGCGCGAGGACAGCGGCGAATTCCTGGTGTCGGCCTGCGGGTTCCTGCATCACCCGCGCGAGCCGGAGATTCCAGGGCTCGGGCGCTTTGCCGGCAAGCGCTTCCACTCTGCGCGCTGGGACATGAGCGTGGATCTGAAGGGCAAGCGCATTGGCCTGATCGGCACCGGGTCCACCGGCGCGCAGATCGTCAGCGCGGTGTCCAAACTGCCGTGCCAGCTGAACGTATTCCAGCGCACCCCGCAATGGGTGTTCCCGCTCCCGGACCGCGAGTATCCGCTGGCCGAACGCGAGCTGCTGAAGCGCTTCCCGATCATCGCGCGCACCGCGTACAAGTTTTTCGATCAGAGCTTCGACCGGGTGCTGGCCCAGGCGATGATTCAGCCGGGCTGGCAGCGGCGGATGGTGGAGGCGCTGTGCCAGTGGAATCTTGATCGGGTGAAGGATCCACTGCTACGCCGGCAGCTGACGCCGGATTATCAACCCATGTGCAAGCGCATCATCATGTCCTGGGATTTCTACCCCGCCATGCAGCGCCCCTCCGTGAAGCTGGTCGTCGACCGTATCGAGCGCGTCGAGGAACAAGGCATCCGTACCAGCGACGGGCAGTTGCATCCGCTGGACGTGCTGGTTCTGGCCACCGGCTTCAACACGCACGAATACATGCGCCCGCTGGAACTGACCAACGCCAAGGGGCTGACGCTGAGCCAGGCCTGGAACGAGCGCGGTCCGCATGCCTACTACAGCCTTGCGATTCCTGACTTCCCGAATTTCTTCCTGCTCGGTGGGCCGCACAGCCCCTTGGCGAACGGCTCGGTGATCCGCTACACCGAGGCACTGGTCGCCTACGTCATGCAGTGCATCGGGCATTACGGCCAGGGGCGATTCAACACCCTGGCGCCGCGGCAGGATGCGACCGATGCGTTCTACGACGGCCTGCGCGAATCGATGCAGGGCACGGTCTGGGTCAGTGGCTGCCAGAACTGGTACATCGGAAAAGATGGTCTGCCGGAAGTCTGGCCGCGCCGCCCGCGCGAATTCAACGAAGCCCTGCGAGAACCAAAGCTGGAAGCGTTCGAGCTGGGTTGACCGGGCGGGCTTGAGCCTTCGATGGGGCTGAACGCAAGCGCAGCGTTTGACGCGTCAGCCCGGTGGAGTCCGCCCTGGGCCTCTTGCGTCCGATCAAGAACAGGGCGGTTGGCCTTTGCCAACCGCCCCGCAGAACTTACAGCGCGAGACCGAGCAGGCCGGCGAGCAACTGCGAAAGAAGCGCCACGACCGGGCTCAGCAGGTTGAGCACCGGTGTCAGCACCACGCCCAGCGGGCCGAGGCTCGCGACCAGGCCGTCAACGAGGTGAGTCACCGATCCCAGCAGCGCATCGGCAAAACCCTGCTCGTCTCCACCCTGCAGCAGTCCGAACGACCCGCTGACGTCGAAGAGCAGATCGGATGCGGGCGCCAGAACGCCCGCCACCACGCCGCCGCCGGGCAGGCTGGTGAGACCGAGTGGACTGCTGAGGACCCCCGACAGCGTGTTGGTCACCTGCTGCAGGATGCCGGCAACGGGTCCAACCGCCCCACCGGCCGCAATCTGCCCGAGCGCCGTGGAGAGCTGCGCCTGCAGGGCCACGACGGTATCGAGCAGGCCATTGAGCTCGACCCGGTCGGCAACAGGCGTGCTGGCAGCGATGGTGACGGACAACAGGATCTCACCGGCGGCGGCCGTGACGCACAGCAGCTGATCCAGCACTGGCGCGACCAGTTGCGGGTCGCCGCCGCTGCTCAAGGCCTGGAGCGAAGCGGCGCCACCGGCCGTTGCATCGACGAGGTCCAGCACGTCGTTGACCAGCGCGGTGAGCTGGGCGGTAGTGGCGGCCACCGCAGGCTGGCCGCTCAGGCCCGAGGTCAGCGAGTTGGCGAGCGTCGTCTGCAGGCCGTCCAGCGTGCCGGCAACGCCGGCGCATCCGAGGTCCGCGCGCGTCTGGATGTCAGGGGGCGCGGAGGAGCTATCTCCGGAGGAGTCAGATCCTGAATCGCAGGCCGAAAGGCCCAGCGTGGCGGCAAAAACGGCGCTGATGGTGAACGTGCGAAGAGGAAGCGGGGAAGACATCTGAAACTCCTATGGGGGGAAATGAGAAAAACCTGCAAGCAGGTCGCTGATTGAGAGTAGTCAAGCGTAATGCGTTGTGGGACTGCGCACAACGCGCTCATTGCGATCTCGGATTCTGGAATGACGAGAGGCCCGAATTGGCAGACGGGTGGCGTCGTCCGGTCTGGCCCGGGTCGATTACGGAGCGAGAGGCTCGGGTCGAGGTGCCGCTTGCGCGGACGACAGCATCAGGATGCCGGCGGTGACCAGGGCGGTGCCGGCAAGCTGGATCGCGGTGATCGGCTCGTCCAGCAGCCAGGCCGCCAGCAGCAGCGTGCTGGCGGGGCCGACCATGCCGGCCTGCGTTGCGTGACCCGCGCCAATATTCCGCACCGCGACCATGGTCATGAAAATCGGCAGCGCGGTGCACACTGTTCCGTTGAGCAGCGCGAGCCACCACACCGGCGCGGGCAGCTCCAGCAAGCGGCCAACCGGGCGTAGCAGCGGGTATTGGGTCAGGCAAAGCAACGTGGAGACGCACAGGGCCAGGGCCACCAGGCGCAGTGCGCCGATGCGTTGCATCAGGCCCTCGCTGAGCAGCAGGTACACCGCGTACATGACGGCACTGATGCCGATCAGCGTGGCGCCCCAGACCATGTTCGGGTGTCCGATGACGCTCAGCTCATGCTGGAAGATCAGGGCGATCCCGGCGTAGGCCACGACCAGCGACAGCCATTGCACAGGCCGCACGCGGCGCCGAAGGAACAGGATGCCGAGCAGCAGCACGAAGCTGGGTGTGAGGAACAGGATCAATCGTTCGAGGCCGGCGCTGACGTATTGCAGGCCGATCAGGTCGAGCATGCTTGAGGCGTAATAGCCCATGAAGCCGAGCCCGGCGACGCGCAGCAGATCGCCCGCGCGCAGACGCGGCGTCTGACGCCAGGTCCACACCGCGACTGCCAGGAACAGCGGGCCCGCGGTCAGCATGCGCAGGGTGATCACGTCCACCGCGTCAAGGCCATGCTGGTACAGCAGCTTGACGAAGACGACCTTCGCCGACAGCAGGACGGCACCGGCCGCGGCCAGAGCCAGGCTGCCGCGATGACTCATGCGGATACGGTCCGCAACCAGGACAGCGGAATTCATGGTGATCGTGAGGTGACGACGGCCCGCCGACGCGGCGGGCCGGGGTTCAGTGGCGTCCGGGCACCAGACAGGAGTGGATGGACTCGTCGCCGGGAACCTGTCGCGCCAGCGTCTTGATGGCGAGTTCTGCGTCCACCAGGTCGAAGTCATGGGTGTGCATCTTCTCGACCGGGACGCTGCCGGATTCGATCAGGTCGATGGCGCTGCGATACCCGCTGGAGGTCACGCCGATGGCGCCCTTGACGGTGATCTCCTTCATCACGATGTGGTCGGAGACGAAGTCCGGAATCGGTTTGAAGCCCTTGACGCCAGCCAGCACGACGGTGCCGCCAGGGCGCACGAAGTACAGTGAGTCGAGCACCGGCCGTGTGGAATACGAGGACACGTCCACCACCACTTCGGCGCCGACGCCGTCGGTGAGTTCGGCGACGCGCTTGCGCGCATCTTCGTTCTCGACGTCGATGCAGTGGTCGGCGCCAAACTGTCTGGCGATTTCCATCTTCTTTGCATCGGCCGCAAGGCCGGTGACGATGATCTTCTTCGCACCTGCACGGCGAGCGGCGATCACGCTGGACAGGCCGCGCTGACCCGGACCCATGATGACCACGGTATCGCCCGGCTTGGTACGCGGAATCTCCACCGCCCAGCGAAAGCCCGCGCCGAGCGGATTGAACATCACCGCAATCTCCGGCTTCAGCGCCTTGCTCATCTTGTGGACGATGGCGTTCGGATGCAGGTACATGTACTCCGAATACGCGCCCCACAAACCCGGAGCGTCGCTCAGCGGGATATAGGAATAGATGCGCCGATCGCCGCACAGGTGATAGCGGCCCGACAGGCAGGTGTTGCAGCAGTGGCAGGCAATCATCGTCTCCACCGCCACGCGATCACCCACGTCCACCTTCCAGCGCTTCGCGGCGCGATCACCGATCTTCTCGATGATGCCCAGGGGTTCGTGACCGGGCACCACCGGCATCGGCATGCCCAGCACGTCTTCAAATTGTTCGTAGTCGCTGCCGCAGATGCCGCATACCTCGACCCGCAGGATCGCCGAGTCCTCGTCGATGTCGGGCAGGGGAATATCCATTTTCTGCAACCGGCGTTTGGCGGTCAGAACCATCGCAAGACTGCTTTTGGGAAGCATGCCGATCTCCTCGCTCAGAAGTTGAAATCTGCCTCGGGCCAGCATACTGTCTAACAGTTGTTAGGGAAAGGGCGACGATGCGCGGCCTGCCGTTTCTCCCGGATTCAGATGTTCCAACGCTCACAGGAGTTTCCACGATGACCGCAACTTCCCCGGCCCGCGGCAGCGCGCTGCGTATTCCCATGATGAGTGTCGACGAGGCCCGCACGATCGCCGCGCGCGAGGGCCTCCCCGAGATCATGGCCCCGCTCAGCGTGTTCCGCGTGCTGCTGCACCACCCGGCCCTGGCGCGCTCGCTGGGCGGCCTGCTGAAGATGCTGCTGCTGGAGGGCAATCACCTCGATGGCCGCTTGCGGGAGCTGATCATCATGCGCATCGGCTGGCTCACCGGGTCCAACTACGAATGGACCCAGCACTGGCGTTACGCCCGCGACATGGCCATCCCCGAGGCGGTGCTGCTGGCCTGCCGGTCGTGGGAAAGCGCCACGGTGCTCACGCCCGCGGACCGCGCAGTGCTGCGCGCAACCGACGAGACCATGGAATCGGGCCGCATCTCGGACGCCACCTGGGCCGAGTGCGAGCGTCACATCGAAAGCGTCGAGGCGCGGCTGGAACTGGTGGTGGCCATCGGCAACTGGCGCATGTTCTCGCAGTTGTTGCTGACGCTGCGCATTCCGCTGGAAGAGGGCCTCGAAGACTGGATGCCCGACGGGCTGCGCCCGGCCCGCGCGCCGCAGGATTTCTGATTCTGATCGCGGGGCGCGCCTGCTGAGACGCAATCGTCGAATCACCGTCGACCCGCGCGCTCGTGATATTCGCGGCAATGAAAACCCCGTCGGGTCAGGCGGGGCACACAGAAAACACCGTTGCAAGTGCAACTTGAACCGAGGAGACAAAATGATGAGATTGGGAAGTGTGGAGTTCGAAAAGCGGGGCGCCATTGCACTGGTGACCCTGGATGAACCGGGCAAGCTCAACGCATTGTCAGCAGGCATTCGCGACGGAGTGACCGCGAGCCTGGCGTGTATCGAGGCCGATCCGGATATCCGCGTCGGCATCATCACCGGCAGTGGTGAAAAGGCCTTTTGTGCGGGCGCAGACATCAGCGGCTTCGATTTCTCGGCCGATGCTGTGAAGCAGTTCATCGAGGAAATCGTCACCTTCCTCGCCTCCCCCGAGTCGTGCAGCAAGCCGCTGATCGCGGCGGTCAACGGCATGGCCTTTGGCGGCGGCTTCGAGTTGGCCATCGCCTGCGATTTCATCCTGGCCTCGGAGCGGGCGACCTTCGGTGTGCCAGAGATCAAGCTGGGCCTGCTGCCGGGCTTCGCGGTGGTGCGTCTGGCCGAGATGGTCGGCCGACCGAAGGCCAAGGAGATGTCGATGCTCGGCGATCCCGTCAGCGCCGACGAGGCGGTACGGCTGGGCATCGCACTCCGCGCGGTGGCGCCCGAGCGCCTGATGGAAGAAGCGCTGGCGATGGCCGAGAAGATCGCCTCCAAGCCGCAAATGGCGGTACGCATGGCCAAATCCTTCTATAACCGCGGTCTCGGCGGCGATGACCTGCGTGCCGCGCGCGACGGCTTTCCGTTCCTGTTCATGACGCCGGATGCGCGCGAGGGCGTGACCGCGTTCCGCGAGAAGCGCAAGCCAAAGTTTTCCTGAGATTTTCTTTTCAACTTACGGAGTTCCGATGTCCAGTAAACGCAAGCCCATACGCACCGCGATGGGTTATTCAACGCCCGACCGCATCGTCGTTCGCGGGTTCGACCTGCCGGGCGAATTGCTCGGCCATATCAATTTGGGCGACATGGCCTTCCTGGAGATGATGGGGCGAATTCCCACATCGCAGGAATCGGTGCTGTTCAACGCGCTGGCAGTGACCCTGGTCGAGCACGGCCTGACGCCCAGCGCGCTGGCCGCAAGGCTCACCTACGCCGGCGCCCCCGAATCCATTCAAGGCGCTGTCGCCGCCGGCCTTGGCGGCCTGGGCACGGTGTTCGTGGGCACCACCGAAGGCTCCGCCAAGCTGCTGCAGGAAGCGATCCCCGACCCGAAGAACCCTGGCGATCTTGATGCGCTGGCCCAGAAGATCGTCGCCGACTGGCACGCGCGCAAAGCCATCCTGCCGGGCATCGGACATCCGCTGCACAAGCCGATCGATCCGCGCACCCCGCGCCTGTTCGCCATCGCCCGCGAGCAGGGCTTCGACGGCCCGTACATCGCACTGATGGAGCGTGTCGCCGCCGAGGCCGCACGGGTCTACGGCAAGGTGTTGCCGATCAACGCCACCGGCGCCATCGGCGCCTGCTGCTCGGAACTCGGCATCGCCTGGACCGCCTGCCGCGGCATCGGCGTGCTGGCGCGCGCCGTTGGGCTGGTCGGCCACATCATGGAAGAAATGCACTCGCCCATCGCCAGGGAAATCTGGACCCGAGCCGAGGACGAGGCGCGCGACCACGCGCTCGGCACGCACAGCGACAGCTGAGACGCGTCCATCACCACACCAACACCGAGTATCAACATGATCGATGCCTTCATCTGCGATGCCGTGCGCACGCCTTTCGGCCGCTACGGCGGCATTCTCGCCAGCATCCGCGCCGACGATCTCGCGGCACTTCCGATCCAGGCGCTGATGCGCCGCAACACCGGCGTTGACTGGTCCGCGCTCGACGACGTGATCTACGGCTGCGTCAACGGCGCCGGCGAGGACAGCCGCAATGTCGCGCGCATGGCCCTGCTGCTGGCCGGCCTGCCGCAGGAGGTGCCCGGCGGCACCGTCAACCGTCTGTGTGGGTCCAGCCTCGACGCGGTGGCCACGGCCGCGCGCGCCATCAAGGCTGGCGAGGGCGATCTGCTGATTGCCGGCGGGGTGGAGAGCATGACGCGCGCGCCCTTCATCATGGCCAAGGCCGACAGTGCGTTTCCGCGTGCCGTGAAGATCGAGGACAGCACCATCGGCTGGCGGTTCATCAATCCGCTGATGAAGGCGCGCTACGGCGTGGACAGCATGCCCGAGACGGCCGAGAACGTGGCCGAGCAGTTCGGGATCGAACGCGCTGCGCAGGATGCGTTCGCGCTGCGCAGCCAGCAGCGTTATGCCCGCGCGCTGGCCGAGGGATTCTTCAGGAACCAGATCGAGCCGGTGCTGCTGCCGCAACGGAAGGGCGACGCGCTGCGCCTGGACAGCGACGAGCCGCCGCGTCCCGACACCAGCCTTGAGGGCCTGGCCAAGCTCAAGGGCATCGTGCGCCCGGACGGTTCGGTGACGGCCGGCAATGCCTCGCAGGTCAACGACGGCGCCTGCGCGATGCTGATCGCCTCGGCCGAGGGCGCGAAGCGTCACGGGCTCAAGCCGCGCGCGCGCGTGGTGGCGGCCACCACCATTGGCAACGCGCCGCGCATCATGGGCTTTGCGCCGGCACCGGCGGTGAAGAAACTTCTGGCGCGCACCGGCCTGCGCATCGACCAGATGGACGTGATCGAACTCAACGAAGCGTTTGCCGCGCAGGGTCTTGCGGTGACGCGCGACCTGAGGCTGGCCGACGACGATGCGCGGGTCAATCCCAACGGCGGCGCGATCGCGCTCGGTCATCCGCTGGGTGCTTCCGGCGCGCGCCTGGTCATGACGGCGGTAGCGCAACTGGAACGCAGCGGCGGACGCTATGGCCTTTGCACGATGTGCATCGGCGTAGGCCAGGGTATTGCGCTGATCGTCGAGCGCGTATGAGCGGCCGGGCACCACCTCAATCGCGACCATGACCTCGTCCGAGCACTTCGACCCGCGCGACGCGGAGGTGATCCAGAACCCCTTCCCGGCGCTGGCGCGGCTGCGCGAGCACGAACCCCTGCACTACAGCGAGGCGATGGCGGGCTGGGTCATCACGCGCTACGAGGACGTGCGCAATTCCATGCGCGATCCGCGTTACTCGGCCAACCGCCTGCGGCCGTTCTTCGCGCACATGGACCCGACGCGGCGCGAGCGCCTGGCGGCGCTGGAGAAGAACCTTTCGCTGTGGGCGGTATTCAACGATCCGCCCGATCACGGCCGCGTGCGCAATCTGATGAACAAGGCCTTCACCACCTCGGCTCTGGCGCACATGGAAGGGCGCATTGCCGAGATGGTGGAATCGCTGGTGGACGAACTCGCGGAGCAGGACGGCGAAGTCGATTTCATCCGCGCCTTCGCCTACCCGCTGCCGGCGATGGTCATCGCCGAAATCCTCGGTGTGCCGCGCGAAGACGTGGCGCACCTGAAGCGCTGGTCCGATGAACTGGCCTCCTTCGTGCTGACCTCGCGTCTGTCGCCCGATCGCTACGGCCGTGCCGACGCCGCGATCCGCGAGATGCACGATTATTTCGGGCAGATGGCCAAACGGCTGCGCCGGCATCCGGACGGCGGCATTGTCGCGCGCATGGTCGCTGCCGAGGAAAAGGGTGATTTTCTTTCCGAGGACGAGCTCGTCGCCGCCTGCGTGCTGCTGCTGTTCGCCGGTCACGAAACCACGACACAGCTGTTCGGCAACGGCCTTTATGCCTTGCTGCGCTGGCCTGAGCAGTTGCAGCGCCTGCGCGACGGCCTGCACGACCGCAGGCAGGTCGAGAACGCGGTCGAGGAAATCCTGCGCTGGGATGGGCCAGGTCTGGCCGGTGTGCGCGTGCTGAACGAAGACGTCGAAATGCACGGACAGCGGGTGCCGGCGGGCAGTCGCATCTTCCAGTTCGTGGCCGCGGCCAACCGCGATCCCGGCGTGTTCGCCGATCCCGACCGTTTCGACATATCGCGCGATCCGAATCCGCACCTGACCTTTGGCTATGGCATCCACTTCTGCCTCGGCGCGCCGCTGGCCAGGATGGAGGCGCGCATCGGCTGGCCGATCCTGCTGAAAAAATTGCGCGACATCGAACTGGTGGAGACGCCGCGGTTCAGCGACTCGATGATCGTGCGCGGGCTCGAGGGCCTGCGCGTGCGCTGCCGCGCGGCCTGATTGTTGGCGGACCCGCGTCGATGCGGCGCGGGGTGCGGGGCGCGCTCAACGCATTGCAGGCATGGTCCATAGACCGTTAAACTGTCGAACGCTTGTTAGATCGCCGGCGTGTCGGCCGCCGCCGACCCAGACCCGAGAGCCCTGACCCCCCTTGAACTTCCAGCCCAACGAGCAGCACGACAGCATCCGCGAGGCGGTGCGCACCCTGTGCTCGCGCTTCGATGCCAATTACTGGCTGGAGAAGGACAAGCACGGAGGCTTTCCGCTCGACTTCCACCGCGCGATGGCTGATGCCGGCTGGCTCGGCATCTGCACGCCCGAAGCCTATGGCGGCTCGGGGCTGGGCATCACCGAGGCCAGCATCCTGATGCAGACCATCGCCGAGTCCGGTGCGGGCCTGTCGGGGGCGTCGTCCATCCACATGAACATCTTTGGCCTGCAGCCGGTGGTGGTGTACGGCTCCGAAGAGCAGAAGCAGCGGTTTTTGCCGCCGTTGGTGAAGGGCGAACAGAAGGCCTGTTTTGGTGTGACCGAGCCCGATGCGGGCCTGGACACCACGCACCTGAAGACGCGCGCCGAGCGGGTCAAGGGCGGCTACGTGCTGCACGGGCGCAAGGTGTGGATTTCCACCGCGCAGGTCGCGGACCGCATCCTGATCCTGACCCGCACCACGCCCATCGAGCAGTGCAAGAAGCCCACCCAGGGCATGACCCTGTTCTATGCGCCGCTGGATCGCCGCTACGTCGACATCCGCGAGATCGACAAGATGGGCCGTCACTGCGTGGACTCCAATGAGCTGGCAATCGACGGCCTGCCGGTCTCCGACGAAGACCGCGTGGGCGAGGAAGGGCGTGGCTTCGAATACATCCTGCATGGACTCAACCCCGAGCGGGTGCTGATTGCCTCCGAGGCCGTGGGCCTGGGGCGCGCCGCCCTCAACCGCGCGGTGAACTACGCGAAGGAGCGTGAGGTGTTCGGTCGCGCCATCGGCAAGAACCAGGCGATCCAGCACCCGCTGGCCGAAAGCTGGATCGAACTTGAAGCCGCCGAGCTGCTGGCGCGCCGTGCCGGCTGGAAGTACGACCAGGGCCTGCCTTGCGGGCCGGATGCCAATGCCGCCAAGTTTTACGCTGCCGAGGTGGGCTTCCGCGCCTGCACGCGTGCGGTCGCCACGCATGGCGGCATGGGCTATGCCAAGGAGTACCACGTCGAACGCTACCTGCGCGAGATGATGATTCCGCGCATCGCGCCGATCAGCCCGCAACTGATTCTGTGCCATATCGCCGAGAAAGTGCTCGGCCTTCCGAAAAGCTACTGAGGGATTCAAAACGATGAGTGCCCAACCCACGCCTGACGCGATTGCGCAGGCTGAACGCGACGACCAGGTTCGCTTGCTTCAGGACAGCGTCACCGCCTTCGCGGCAGGCCGCCTGCCGCTGTCGCGCGCGCGCAAGCTGCGCAAGGCGCAGCCGGAATTCGACCCGGCGATGTTCGAGGAGCTGGCAGGGCAGGGCTGGACCGGCCTGCTGCTGCCCGAGGAATTTGGCGGTTTTGGCCTCGGCTTTGCCGAAGCGCGCGTGGTGATCGAGGGACTTGCCGCGCAGCTCGCGCCTGAGCCCATGGTGCCGGTTGCCGTGCTGGCGGCCGGGGCGCTGCGGCGGTGTGCCCAGTCGGTGCAGCGCGATGAACTGCTCGGCGCCGTTGCGGCCGGCACCGCGGTGCCGGGCCTGGTCTGGCAGGACGTGGCCGGCAGCCTGGAGCTTGATTCGCCGCCGTTCACTGCAGTGCCTGCAGGCGACGGCTGGACGCTGGACGGCGAGGCACGTTTCGTGCGCCCGGGCAGCGGCGCCACCGTGTATCTGTTGCTGGCCTCCACGCCGCAAGGGGTCGCGCTGTTCGCCGTGGCGCCGGACCGCAGCGGGCTTGAGGTGAAACACGAGGCCCAGGCCGACGGCACCTCGCTGGCACGCCTCAAAGCCACCAAGCTGTCGGTAAACGCTGCCGCGATGCTCACCCTGGACCGCGCCGACCTGGCCGCCGCGCTCGACGAGGCGCTGGTGATGAACGCGGTCGAGTTGCTCGCGCTGATCGTGCGCATGCGCGCTATGACGCTCGACTACCTCAAGACGCGCATGCAGTTCGGCAAGGCCATCGGCAGCTTCCAGTCGCTGCAGCATCGTTCTGCCGACATGCTGATGCAGGAAGAATTGACCCGTGCCGTGGTCGGCCAGGCGGTCGCCGCGCTCGATGCGGACGTGACCCGGCACAAGCGCACCAGCATGGCCAGTCGCGCCAAGGCGCGTGCTGCCGAGGTGGCCATGTCCACCGCGCGCGAGGCGATTCAGATGCACGGCGGCATTGCCGTCACCGACGAATACGACCTCAGTCTCTACGTCAACCGGGTGCTGTCGCTGGCGCCCTGGCTGGGCAATGCCCAGGCACACCGTCGGCGCTATGTGCGCCTGAATCCTCCCGTGGCCGGAAGCGAGGGCTGAACACCATGCAAAAGACCGACTGGAACACCCTCACCGACGACGACTTCCGCAGCCAGGTGCGCGCGTTCTTTCACGCCAACTACCCGGAACACCTGCGCTACCCCAAGACCCGACTGCGCTGGGCGCAGGTAAAGGACTGGTACCTGACCCTGTCGAAGCAGGGCTGGCTGGCCCCGGCGTGGCCGCAGCAGTACGGCGGCATGGGGCTGACGCCCTCGAAGCTGGTCATCTTCATGGAGGAGCTTGAGCTGCACGGCATCGGCCGCGCGCCGGACATGGGCATCGTCATGGTCGGGCCGCTGCTGATCCAGCACGGCACCGAGGAACAGAAGGCCTACTACCTGCCGAAGATCCTCTCCGGCGAGCATGTCTGGTGCCAGGGCTATTCCGAGCCGAACGCCGGCTCCGACCTCGCCAGTCTGCGCACCGAGGCCGTGCTCGACGGCGATCATTTCATCGTCAACGGCCAGAAGACCTGGACCTCGCTGGCCCAGGACGCCACGCACATCTTCATGCTGGTGCGCACCGACAAGCAGGCCAAGAAGCAGGAAGGCATCAGCTTCCTGCTGGCCGAAACCAGCACGCCGGGCATCGAGCTGCGGCCGATCCGCAACCTTGCCGGCCACGAGGAATTCTGCGAGACCTTCCTGCGCGACGTGCGCGTGCCCAAGGAAAACATCGTGGGCGAAATGAACCGTGGCTGGACCATCGCCAAGGCGTTGCTCAGTTTCGAGCGCATCGGCATCGGCGGCCCCAAGCAGAGCCAGTACGCCATGGCGCGACTCGAAGAACTGGCGCTGCAACTGGGTCTGACCGAAGACCAGGGCTTCATGGACACCTATGCGCGCTACAAGCTCGACGTGCTGGATCATGCGGCGCTGTACGAGCGCTTCGTCGATCAGGTGCGTCGCGGCGAAACGCTGGGGTCCGACGTCTCCATGCTCAAGATCATGGGCACCGAGAACTACCAGAAGATCTCCCAGTTGCTGGTCGAGACTGCGGGCAGCGCCGGTGGCCTGGTGGGTGATGTGGACATCGGCGGCGAATCCTTCGACTGGCTGACCAGCTACTACAACGCGCGGCCGGCGACGATCTACGGCGGGTCCAACGAGATCCAGCGAAACATCCTGTCCTCGCAGGTGCTGGGTCTGACGTCCTGAGCGCAACACCAATTCCAGGGAGAGTACGAGATGAGCAAGATGATGGAAGGCAAGGTGGTGGTCATCACTGGCAGCGGCCGCGGCATCGGGCGCGACATGGCGCTGCTGATGGCCGCCGAGGGCGCGGCCGTGGTGGTCAACGACCTCGGCGTTTCGGTGGATGGCAGCGAATCCGCTGAAACGCCGGCCGCCGAAGTGGTGCGCGAGATCGAGAGTCGCGGCGGCCGCGCGGTCGCCAGCTATGAGAGCGTGTCGGACTGGGTGGCAGCCGGGCGCATCGTGCAGTGCGCGATGGACACCTTCGGGCGCATCGACGCGGTGGTGAACAATGCCGGCATCCTGCGCGACCGCTACTTCTTCAACATGAGCGTGGACGAGTGGCGCAGCGTCATCGACGTGCACCTCAACGGCACGTTCTACGTTTCGCGCGCCGCTGCGCCGCATTTCAAGTCGCAGAACTCGGGCGCCTATGTACACATGACGTCCACCTCCGGACTGATCGGCAACTACGGCCAGGCCAATTACGGCGCGGCCAAGCTCGGCATCGCCTCGCTGTCCAAGCAGATCGCCATGGATATGAAGCGCTACAACGTGCGCTCCAACTGCATCTCGCCGTTCGCCTGGAGCCGCATGATCGGTTCTATTCCCACCGAGACGCCGCAGCAGAAGGCGCGGGTGGAAAAGCTCAAGAAGATGGAAGCCGGCAAGATCGCGCCGGTGGCGGTGTATTTGGCCAGCGACGCGGCCCACGAGGTGTCCGGGCAGATTTTCGCCGTGCGCGCCAACGAGATCTTCCTGATGAGCCAGCCGCGTCCCATCCGCGGCGTGCATCGCGGGGAGGGCTGGACGCCGCAGACCGTTGCCGAACACGCCATGCCCGCGCTCAAGGCCGACTTCTTCGCCCTGGAAACCAGCGGCGAAGTGTTCTCCTGGGACCCGGTCTAAGCCATGGCGGTCGACTACCAGCACCTGCTCCACTATCCGATTCCGGAGGTCCGGCAGAAGTACACGCGCAAGGACACCATGCTCTATGCGCTGGGCATCGGGCTGGGCGCAGACCCGATGGACGAACAGCAACTGCGCTACGTCTACGAAGACGGCCTGCGGGTGCTGCCGACCTATCCGGTGGTGCTCGGGCATCCCGGCTTCTGGTGGAAGAAACCGGATACCGGCGTCGACTGGGTGCGCATCGTTCACGGCGAGCAGGGTCTGATCATTCACAAGCTGCCGCCGCCGGAAGGCGAACTGATCGGCCGCACGCGGGTGACGGGCATCGTCGACAAGGGGGCCGGCAAGGGCATCCTCGTCTACTCCGAACGCACCCTTACCGACGCCGCCACCGGCGAGCTTCTGGCGACCCTGCCCAACACCACGTTCTGCCGTGGCGATGGCGGCATCGGCGCGCCGACCGGCCCGACGCCGCCGGTGCATGAAATCCCGACACGCGAGCCGGATGTGTCGATTACGCTCGACACCCTGCCGCAGGCGGCGCTGATCTATCGGCTGTCGGGCGATGACAACCCGCTGCACGCCGACCCCAAGGTGGCACGCGCGGCCAAGTTTGATCGTCCCATCCTGCACGGGCTGTGCACCTTCGGGGTGGCGGGCCATGCACTGGTCAAGGCGCTGGACTACGACGCCAGCCGCATCGCCTCGATGCATGCGCGCTTCACCGCGCCGGTCTATCCGGGCGAGTCGCTGACCACCGACATCTGGCGCGACGGCACGTTGTGGTCATTCCGCACCCGGGTCGCGGCCCGCGACCTGGTCGTGCTTGGCAACGGCCGCCTGCAGCTTCATTCCTGAACCCTGTCACCCATCCGGGAGTTTTACTGTGTCCGATCAACCCGAAGTCGCCCCGCAGATTGCCGAACTGATCAAGATGTTTCCGCAGATCGGCTTCCAGAAAGTACTGGGCATCGAGGTCGTGGAGACCGTGCCCGACCGCGCCGTGGTGCGCCTGCCGCATCGCATGGACCTGTGCGGCGGCGGCAATGCGCTGCATGGCGGCGTGATCTCCAGCATGCTCGACCTTACCGGCGCGCTGGCGGCTTGGTCCGGCCACGACATCGCCCGCGGCATGAAAGCCTCGACCGTCACGCTCACCGTGAACTTTGTCGGCGCCGCGATGGGCACCGCCATCCTCGCCACCGGCGAAGTCCGCCGCCGCGGCAAGGAATTGATCTTCTGCGACGTGAAAATCGTCGAAGACAGCGACGCGCGTCGCCTTGTGGCCACCGGCTCGATGATCTACCGCATCGTCTGAAGTTGTTCCCCTGTACCCATATTCATCCACACGAAACATTGAGATTGCCATGACCTACGAAGACTTCCAGTTCCTCAGCTTCGAACACCGCCCCAACGGCGTGCTCGTCATCACCATCAACCGCCCCGAAGTCATGAACGCGACCAATGCGCGCCTGCACTGGGAACTGACCAAGATCTGGCAGGTGGTGCATGACGACGCCAAGACCAAGGTGGCGGTCATCACCGGCTCCGGCGACCGCGCCTTCTCGGCCGGCGGCGATCTGGAATGGATCAGCAACATGGTCGGCAATCCCAAGGAGATCAGCGTCGTGATGCAGGAGGCCGCCGAAGTGGTCTACAGCATCATGAATTGCGAGAAGGTGGTGATCTCCGCGATCAACGGTGTTGCGGTGGGTGCCGGTCTGGCGGTTGCCATGCTCGCCGACATCAGCATCATGGCCGAGGAGGCCAAGATCACCGACGGTCACGTCAAGCTCGGTGTCGGCGCGGGCGATCACGCGGCCATCATCTGGCCGCTGCTCTGCGGCATGGCCAAGGCCAAGTACTACCTGCTCACCGCCGAGTTCATCGACGGCAAGGAAGCCGAGCGCATCGGCCTGGTCAGTGCCTGCGTGCCGCGCGCTCAGCTGATGGAGAAGGCCTTGTCGGTCGCGGACAAGCTGGCCGCCGGCAGCCAGGGCGCGATCCGCCTGACCAAGCGTTCGCTCAACGGCTGGATGAACATGGCCCGCCCGATCTTCGAAAGCTCGCTGGCCATGGAGATGCTCTGCTTCCTCGGCGAGGATGCCCCCGAAGGGGTGAAGGCCGTGCGCGAGAAGCGTGCCCCGAAATTCCCCTCCGCGCAGTAAGGCGTTGCGGCCGACCGCGCGCCATGTCGCGGTCGGCCGCAAATCCAACAATCCCTGCACCGGATTGGGCACCGCAGTCTGGTGCAGGCGGCGGGTCGAGAGCCGGACTCTATTTTTCCTGAAGGATTATCGAACGTGAACTTTGAACTGAGCAGCGAGCAGCGCATGATTCTGGAGTATGGCGACAAGGTCTCGCAGCAGTACGACCGCCGCTACTGGATGAGCTACGCGGAAAAGCACGAGCCGCCCAAGGAATTGCTTGCCCAGGTGGCATCCGATGGCTTTCTGGGGCTCATGGTGCCGGAGGCTTACGGCGGTGCCGGCCAGGGCATGATGGAAATGGCCCTGTTCATGGAGGGCCTGTCCAATAACGGCATTCCGCTGCTCAGTCTGGTGGTCAATTCCACCATGTCGCTGGCGCTGATCGCCATGCACGGCACCGAAGAGCAGAAGCAGAAATATCTGCCGGCCGCCTGCCGCGGCGAGATCAAGTTCTGCTTCGCCATCACCGAGCCCGACGCCGGATCCAACACCATGGAAATCACGTCCATTGCGCGGCGCGACGGCAAGGGCTTCAAGCTCAATGGCCAGAAGACCTACATCACCGACGCCAATTCTGCCGATTACGCCCTGGTGGTCAGCCGCACCAAGCCGCACGGCGAGGTCAGCCGCAAGACCGACGGCTTCACCCTGTTCATCGTCGACATGCGCGCCAAGGGCGTGAGCAAGACGGTGATTCCGGTCAGCATCCCCATGCCGGAGTCGCAGTGGCAGGTGTTCTTCGACGACGTGGAACTGACCGAGGCCGACGCGCTGGGCAGCGTCGACGAAGGCTTCAAGATCCTGTTCGACACGCTCAATCCCGAACGCATCATCCTGTCCGCGCTGTGCGTCGGCGTGGGCCGTTTCGCCCTGCGCAAGGCCGTGGCCTATGCCAACGAGCGCAAGCTGTTCAACAAGGTGCCGATCGGCGCCTATCAGGGTCTGCAGCATCCGCTGGCGGTGGCCCACTCCGAAATCGAGATGGCCGGGCTGATGACGCACAAGGCCGCCTGGGCCTTCGACAACCGCCTGCCTGCCGGCGAATTCGCCAATATGGCGAAGTACGCGGCAGCCGAGGCCGGCATCCACGCGGTGGACGCATCGCTGCAATGTTTCGGTGGCAACGGTTTCACCAAGGAATACGGCATCTTCGATCTGTACCCGATGGTGCGCCTGCTGCGCACCGCGCCGCTGAACCGCGAGATGGTGCTCAACTACATCGGCGAAAAGGTCATGGGCCTGCCGCGCTCGTACTGATGCCCACCTTGTCGCCCAAGGCTTCGCCAAAATCCCCCGGCGGTGCGCTCACCGGCATCCGGGTGGTTGACCTGTCACGCGTTCTGGGCGGGCCGTACTGCACGCAGATCCTGTCCGATCACGGGGCCAGTGTGGTCAAGGTCGAGCCGCCGATGGGCGACGAGACCCGGACCTGGGGACCGCCTTTCGTCGAGGGCACGGCCTCGTATTTTCTCGGCGTCAATCGCAACAAGCAGGACATCGTGCTGGATCTCTCGCGGCCCGAAGGCCGCGAGGCGGTTTTGCGCCTGCTTGCCGATGCTGACGTGCTGGTCGAGAACTTCAAGACCGGCACGATGGAGAAGTGGGGCCTGGGCTTCGAGGACGTGCTGCGTGAACGCTTCCCCCGACTGATCCATTGTCGCGTGTCCGGCTTCGGCGGCGATGGTCCGCTGGGCGGTGCGCCGGGCTACGACGCGGTGGCCCAGGCCATGGGGGGGCTGATGAGCGTCAACGGTGACCCCGCCAGCGGCCCGACGCGCATCGGCATTCCCATCGTGGACATGACCACCGGGCTGAACGCGGTGATCGGCATACTGCTGGCGCTCGCCGAGCGGCAGCGGTCCGGGCAGGGGCAGTTTGTCGAGGCCACGCTGTTCGACACCGCCGTGGGCCTGCTGCATCCGCACGCCGCCAACTGGTTCGTCAACGGCCAGGTGCCGGTGCTGGCGGGCAGCGGCCATCCCAACGTGGTGCCCTACGACAAGTTCGAGACCCGCAGCGGCGAAGTGTTTCTGGGCATCGGCAACGACGGGCAGTTCCGCAAGTTCTGCGCGTTCGTGGGCGCCCCGGAGCTGGCCACCGACCCGCGCTATGCCAGCAACGGCGAGCGCAACCGCAATCGTATTGCGCTGCGCGCCTCGATCGAAACCCTGTTGGCAGATCGGGATGCCGCAGAACTGTGCGAAGGCCTGCTGAAGGCCGGCATCCCGGCAGGGCCGGTCAACCAGTTGCCGCAGGTCTTGCAGCACCCGCACACGCTGCACCGCGAGATGGTGGTGGAGTTCGACAACGGGCAGCGCGGGCTGGGCATTCCGGTGAAGCTGTCGCGCACGCCGGGATCGGTGCATGCGGCGGCCCCCACCCTGGGCCAGCACACGCGCGAGGTGTTGTTGGGGCTGGGATATTCCAGCACCGAGGTCGACGCGATGATCGAGCAGGGCATCGCACGCGCCCCCTGAATCGCGGCCCGGCACTGCCGCGTCGTGTTGCGCGGCAGTGCGGCCGGTGCAGGCGGATCAGTGCGGGGCGGGCGGGGGCTGATCCGCGGCGTTCGGATACACGTTGCGGTCCATGAACTTCTTCATCAGCCGCAGATACCGGCCCTGTTGCAGATGCAGCAGGTGATTTCCGGGAAACCAGTGCACATCGCTGCCCGCCCAGTGCTGGTGCAGCAGGCTGACGAAGCGCGGTGAGGTGAAGCGGTCCCCCGCGCCACCAATCACCATCAGGCGCCCCGCATCCAGGCGGGGTGGACGGCTGAGCGGACTGTGCAGGGCCATGCTCTGCCGCAGCTCGGGAAAGGTCCAGCCGTCGGTCAGCACCGAGCGGCGCATGAGCGCGCCCAGGGGCTGCCATTCCATCGCCATGTCAGCCGCCGCGACCACCGGCGAATTGGGAATCGCAAACGCCAGGCGCGATTCGACCGTGCTCAGCATGGCGGTCATGTAGCCGCCCAGGCTCAGGCCGGAAATGCCCACCTGCGGTGCACCGCGGCTCAACAGCTCCTGCGTCCACACCCGCAGGTCGCTGACCCCCTGCAACATCGATTCATTGGTGCGCGCCAGGCCGCCACCGAAAAACCCGTAGCCGCTGTAGGGGTGCAGCCGCTCGGCGCGCGGCCCATGGAAGGGGAGGCTGGGCAGCAGCACGTCGTAGCCCATGCGGAACAGCCACGGCAGGCAGAACGCACGGCTGTTCACACGCGGATCGTCGAGCAGGTAGCCATGCACGAAGATCAGCGTCGGTCGCGGCTTGCCCATCGGCCGGCGGATGTACAGCGCGGTGGCGCGGCGGTTGCGTTCGTTGCGGGCGTAATCCGCGCGCAGCGCCGGATTGAGCGGCTCGAAGGGGCTGTCGAAGCTCAGGCGTTCGCACACCGCCTCGCCAAAGCCGAGACCCCAGCCCGAGGTCTTGCGCGTCCGCACCGGCACGGCCGGCGGCGCGATGTAGACCGCGTCAGCGTCGGCGTCGGCCAGCGGCGCATAGAAGCGGAGCCGCTCGCGCTCGATGGCGCGGGCGCGCGGCGTGCCGAGGCTGCGCATCAGGGCCAGGGCCATCACCGAGCCCAGGGCGGTGCGCGCCACCTGATCGACGGCCGCAGTCGTAAGCACCTTCAGTGGGTCGCTGCGGTCGAGCAGGGTGGCGTAGGGATGCCGGTAGTAATCCGCAGGCAGGGACTGCCACCAGGGGCGTGCAGCGGTGGTCGAGGTCATGGGCTTAGGGCCTTAACGGGCTTTCAGGGGGCGGATCAGCCCGTCTTGGGCGCTGGAGGCCACCAGCCGGCCGGCGCGATCGTAGATGGCGCCGCGGACGAAGCCCCGGGCGTTCTGCGCGGTGGGTGAGTCCATCACGTAGAGCAGCCATTCGTCGGCCCGCAGCGGGCGGTGGATCCACAGCGAATGATCGACCGTGGAGGGCTGCATGCTGGGGACGTACCACGGCACCCCGTGCGGCCGCAGCGAGGTGCCGAGAAAACACAGGTCGCTGGCGAAGGCGAGCAGCGCGTAGTGCAGCCGGGGGTCGTCGGGCACCGTCCGGCAGACGCGGAACCAGTGCGCGTATTCCGGCGGGCGGACCTTGTCGCCGAACACGCTGTCGGGTTCCAGCGGATGCACGTCCAGGCCCATGCGCTGGGTCATGCTGACTTCCAGCATCGAGTGCGGCACCGTGCCGGTTTGCTGCACCCAGTCGGCGAGCAGGCTGCTGGTACTGGCCAGTGTCTCCGGCTCGGGCGCGGGGGGCATTTCGATCTGGTGCTCGAAGCCTTCTTCTTTGCGATGGAACGAGGCCATCAGGCTCAGGATCACCCGCCCGTTCTGCAGCGCATTGACGCGCCGCGCCGAGAAGGCGCCGCCGTCGCGCAGGCGCTCCACCTCGAAGTCGACGGGATCGTCCGGGGTGCCCGGCAGCAGGAAGCAGGCGTGCAGCGCGTGGGGTGCGCGATCCTCCACGGTGAGCTGCGCGGCCATGACGGTCTGCGCGAAGATCTGGCCGCCGTAGAGGCGACGGCGACCGAATTCGCGCGGCTGCGCGCGGAAGCGGTCCTTGCCGAGCGCCCGCAGATCGAGCACGCCAAGCACTTCCGCGACCGCGTCCGTTGTGGGGAAGGGAGGCGTCATGGCATCCATGTGTGAAATTGGGATTCAGCCATTGCTGCCAGTGTTGCGCAGCAGGTTGTCCACGGCGCGCTCGAGTTGCACCAGGGTGCCGCACTCGCGAACGGTGTGGCAGCAGGGCGCATAGCGCGGCATTTCGGAGTCGCCCAGGGCCCAGAAGCTGCGGGGCTCGGGGTTGAGCCAGACCACGCGGCGCGCGCGCTTGTGCAGTTCGCGCATCACCTCCACTTCCGGTTCGGCGCGATTGTTGCGGCCGTCGCCGAGAATGATGACGGCGGTGCGTCGATCGACCTTGGGCAGTTCCTGCGTCGCGAAGTCGCGCAGCATGGTGCCGTAGTTGGTGCCGGTGCCGCCCACCTGGTCGAGCACGCGCTCGATGGCGATGTGCGGCGGATCGCGGTCGAAGTGCCCGGAGACATCCACCAGCCGGTGCGTGAACGCGAAGCTGCGCACATCGGGCAACACGTCGCGCAGGCCATAGAGCAGCAACAGGAGAAACCGCGCGTAGGACGCCACCGAGCGCGACACGTCGCAGATGGCGATGACCTTGGGTTTGGAGATGGGCCGGTTCTTCCAGCGCGTCTCGAACAGCACGCCACCGTAGGCGACATTGCGCGCCAGGGTGCGCCGCACGTCGAGCACGCCGCGCCGCTGGCGGCGCTGGCGCAGGGCGTGTCGCGTGGCCAGTCGGCGCGCCAGCTTGTGGATCAGGCGCAGCATGCGGTCGAAGTCGCGGCGCTCGATGTTCGACAGGCGCTGCGTGCTCAGCGTGGTGTCGCGTAGCTTCTCGGTGGCGGACTTGCCGTACAGCACCAGGCGACGCGAAACATGGTCGCGCACTTCCTCGAACAGGCGCTCGCGCGCCGCTTTCAAGCGCGAGATGCGCGAAACAGTCGCCGCACTCGGCGAGGGCTGGGCGGCCAGGGCGTGTTCTTCGGCGATCAGATCCCCGGCGCCCATGGCCTCCAGCATGCGCCGCGTGTACAGGCCACGCTGCGTCGGCAGCCAGGCGCCGGTGATGCCGACCTGCTGCTCGGCAGCGCGCAGGCGCACCGCCAGGCCCGCGCGGGCGGCGGTTTCGATCATGCGCAGCAGGGTGTCGGTGGGTGTCCGGGTCTCGCGCGACGGCGGGGCATCGGTATCCGCGTCATTGCCGTCGTCCGGCTCGGATTCGGGGGCACCGGGCAAGCGCTCGCCGAACATCGTGAACGAGAAGTAGCGCTCGAACACGTCGTCGAAAATGGCGCGGCCCGGCTCGGTCTTCGCCAGCGTGGCGCCCAGGGCTTCGCGCAGGCGGTCGCGATCGTCCAGCCCGACGATGCGGGCGGCGCGATAGGCGTCCACGCATTCCGACAACCCCGGCTCCAGGCCGCTGCCGCGCAGCGCCAGCACGAACTCCTCAAGCGCGCGCTGCATGAACCTGCGCGGCGTTGCGGGTCGCCTGCATCACCTGGGGCAGGGCGGCCAGCGCGGTGGCGACATCTTCCTCGTGCTTGAGCAGGGTGGTGAGCGTGTCGCGCACCAGGTCTTCGCCGAGTTCGTCGGCGTTGAGCAGCACCAGCGTGCGCGCCCAGTCCAGCGTCTCGCTGACCGCGGGATGCTTCTTCAGGTCCAGCGCGCGCAGGCCATGCACGAAAGCGACCAGGCTGGTCGCCAGATACGGTGCCAGCTCGGGCACGCGGGTCTGAACGATCTGCCGTTCCAGCGCGGCCTCGGGATAAGGAATGTGCAGGTGCAGGCAGCGGCGGCGCAGTGCGTCGGACAGCTCCCGCGCGCCGTTGCTGGTCAGCAGCACGATCGGGCGCACCTTGGCGCTCACCGTGCCGAGCTCCGGCACCGAGATCTGGTAGTCGGACAGCAGTTCGAGCAGGAAGGCCTCGAACTCCGGGTCGGCCTTGTCGATCTCGTCCACCAGCAGCACGCAGCCCGCCGGTTCGCGCAGGGCGCGCAGCAGGGGGCGCGGTTCGAGGAAGCTCTCGGAGTAGAACAGGTCGTCGTGCGCGTGCAGTTTCTCCAGGGCCTTTTCCAGCGTGCCGGCGCCCTGCATCAGCTCGCCGAGCTTGTCGCGCAGGATCTGCGTGTAGAGCAATTGCTTGCCGTACTTCCATTCGTACAGGGCCTTGGATTCGTCCAGGCCCTCGTAGCACTGCATGCGCACCAGTGGCACTTCGAGCAGGGACGCCAGCGCCTTGGCCAACTCGGTCTTGCCGACGCCGGCGGGGCCTTCGACCAGCAGCGGCTTTTCCAGGTGCAGGCCGAGGTACACGGCCGTGCCGATGCGTTTGCTGGCGATGTATTGCTGCGTTGTCAGGCCGGAGAGAAAATCCTCGGGGCAGGTGTAGGTCGGGGCATGCAGGGTTTTCATGCGGAGGGGGTGAGTTGCTGGATGCGCTCGGCGACGATTTCCCGCGCACGCGCGTATTCCATCTTGCCGTTGTCCTTGCGCGGAATCTTGTCCACCACGAACAGGTGGCGGGGCTTCTTGTAGTTGGCCAGGCGCGCTGAGCATTGATGGGCGATGTCGTCCAGCGAGCCGCTGCGGCCCGGATGGAACTCGATCAGCGCGGCGATCACCTGGCCGTAACGGGCGTCGGGAGCGCCCACCACGACGCAGTCGGCGACGCCTGGCTGGTCATGGATCACGTTCTCCACTTCTTCCGGGAACACCTTTTCGCCGCCGGTGTTGATCACGCCCGAGCCGCGGCCTAGCAGGGTCAGCGAGCCATCCGCTTCGACCGTGCAGACGTCGCCGAAGATCGAGTAACGCACGCCGTTGATGGTGCGGAAAATCTTCGCGGTCTTGGCCTCGTCGCGCCAGTAGCCGCGCGGAATCAGTCCGCAGATCGCGAGCTGGCCGGTGATCCCGGAGCCGGGCACGACCTCGCGATCCTGGTCGTCGAACACCTTCATGTGCGAGGACAGACGAAAGCGCATGGGCTTGATCTCGCCCTCCTGCGCGGTGATCGGTTCCGAGCGGCCCAGGCCGTCGGAGGCACCGAGCGAGTCGACGATGATGAGCTGCGGGATCTTCTTCAGCAGACCCTGCTTGACCTTGGGCGACCACACCACGCCGGAGCTGTTCATCATCAGCATCGACGCGGTGTCGTAGGGATGGCGCTCCAGTTCTTCCAGCAGCGGCACGGCAAAAGCGTCGCCGACGATGATGATGGTGCAGACCTTCTCGCGTTCGACGGTGCGCCAGACCTCTGCGGCATCGAACCTCGTGCCTTCGAGGAAGATCACCGCGTCGCCGGCGGTGAGCGTGTTCATCGCGGTGAGCCAGCCGGTGCCGTGCATCAGCGGACAGGCCACCAGGGTGGGATTGGGAAAGCGGCGCATCGCCCGGGCCTTTCGGGCGGCTACATCGAGCGGCCCGCTGGCACGCTCGCGGAACGAGCGCTCGGCATATCGACCCAGCGCTTCGCGCACGGGTTCGCGTGCGATCAGCCAGCGGAACACCGGCGATTGCATGAAGCGGGAAATCGCGTTCTCGTGCCCGGTGCGCGACCGGAACATGGACGCCGGTGCGCGCGGCAGACGATCAATGATGCCGCGCACCATGGGCCCCAGCAGACGGTGCATCTCGCGGTACACCGTGGTGTCCCACATCACGCCCTTGGGAAAGCCGGTGGTGCCGCCGGTGTAGAGCAGGAACAGGAGGTCGTCGTTGTTCGGCGCGGCCCAGGACAGCTTTGGCGGCGTGGCCGCGCCGTGGGCAAGGCAGGCCGCGTAGGCCCTGCGCCCGGTGGGCAGCGCGGCCTGCGCCGAGGGTCCGATCACCACGACCAGTTTCAGCCGCGGGCACTGTGCGGCGATCGGCTCGAAGGTCGGCAGGAAATCTTCGTTGATCACCAGCACGGCTGCGCCGGAGTCTTCGAGCAGGTACAGCAGTTCTTCCGACCGGTACTTGTAGTTGACGTTGCACGGCACCAGCGCCAGCTTCATCGCCGCCAGGTAGCTCTCGATGTAGGCCGGCGAGTTGCGTTCCATCACCGCGACGCGATCCCCGCGCTGCAGGGCGGCCGCTTCGAGCAGTGCGTTGGCCATGCGGTTGTTGCGCTCGTCCACCTGCCGCCAGCTCAGGCGCTGCTGGCCCTGGATCAGGCAGGGATAGTCCGGGATCGCTTTCGCGGTGGCGGTGAACTTCGCCGCCATATGCAGGTTCTGTTGGGTCATGCGATTCGAGCGCGGCGGCGGAAGACGCGCAGCACCGCGTGCGCCCTGCAGGCCACGCTGCCGTCGTCGGCATACAGGCGCCCGTCGACGAAGGCGAGGCTACCGCCTCGGCGCACGACCTCGCCTTCTCCGACGACCTGGGTCGCGACCATCATCGGCGCGAGATACTCCACGTTGAGGCTAAGCGTGACCTGGCCCACGGTGTCCGGCGGATTGCTGGAATGCACTGCCAGGCCGACCACGGCGTCGAGCATGTAGGCCAGCACACCACCATTGACCGCCATGGTTCCGCCGCCACCGCGATGATGCTCCTGCACGTCCAGCACCAGGCGCCCGCGGCCGTCTGCGGCGTCGAGCACACGCATGCCCATCCAGCTGAAAAAAGGCGTCTGGTCCCAGGCTTTTGCGTCTGCCAGGAGAGCGCCCGGTTCGAAGCGCTGAGGTGCGGGCGCAAACGGCGTTTTAAGTGGATGATCGGGGCCAGACATGGTCGGGTGAAGCTCTTGTCACGGGTTCTTAATCAAACTAACATCCGTTAGACAATCGTCGCAAGCACCCGCGAAGCACTGTCTCGCGAGGCTGCAGTCAAGTCCTTCGAAGGAGAACCCCGTGTACATCACTCAGACCCTGCGGCGCGCGGTGCAGATCCGCGCCAACGATACCGCCACGATCTGCGGCAATCGTCGCCAGACCTGGGCTCAGTTCGAGCAGCGTATTGCCCGGTTGGGCGCTGCCCTGAAGTCGCTTGGGGTGGGCTCTGAAGATCGCGTGGCGGTGCTGGCACTGAACAGCGACCGCTACGTCGAGTATTTTTACGCGGTGGCCTGGATCGGTGCGGCCGCCAACCCGGTGAACATTCGCCTGGCGCCGCCAGAGATCGCCTACACGCTCGACGACTCCGCCAGTGCCGTGCTGTTCGTGGACGATGCCTTCGCAGCAATGTTGCCGGCGCTGCGTCCATTGATGAAAACGGTCAAGCACGTCGTGTTCATGGGCGATGGGGCGCTGCCCGAGGGCTGCCTGTCTTACGAAGCCCTGATTGCCGATCACGCGCCCGTGGCCGACGCCAATGTCGGCGGCGGCGCGCTGGCCGGCCTGTTCTACACCGGCGGCACCACCGGCAAGTCCAAGGGCGTGATGCTCACGCACGACAACGTGGTGTTCAATGCCCTGAACGTGATTCCGGCGCTGCATTACGACGACACCGCCATCTACCTGCACGCGGCGCCGATGTTCCACTTGGCCGACATGGCCAATACCTTCGCCGTGACCATGGCGGGGGGCACCCATGTCGCCATCCCACGCTTCGACGTGGATGATGTGCTCACCACCGTCGCCCGCGAACGCGTGACCCACACGGTGCTGGTGCCGACCATGATCAATCTGCTGGTCAGCTCCGGGAAGATTGCGGAGCATGACGTCTCCAGCCTGCGGCGCATGTTGTACGGCGCTTCACCGATGCCGGAGGCAGTGCTCCTGCGGGCGATGGCGGCGCTGCCCGGCGTCGGCTTCACGCAGGGCTATGGCCAGACCGAGGCGGCCCCGTTGGTAAGCTTTCTGGAGGCCAAGTTCCATGTTGCGGGTGGCACCAAGCTCACCAGCGCGGGCCGGCCGGCCTACGGCGTCGAAGTTCTGGTCATGAACGAGGACGACGTGGAGGTGCCGCGCGGCACGGTCGGCGAGATCTGCGCCCGCGGCCCGAATGTGATGCGCGGCTACTGGGGACTGGAAGAGCAGAGCCGGCAGACACTGCGCAACGGCTGGCTGCACACCGGTGACCTGGGCTACATGGACCCCGATGGTTTCATCTTCCTGGTTGATCGCGCCAAGGACATGATCATCAGCGGCGGCGAGAACATCTTCAGCGTCGAGGTGGAAGGGGCCATCTACCAGCATCCGGCCGTACAGGAATGCGCGGTCATCGGTATTCCCAGCGAGCAATGGGGCGAGGCGGTACTCGCCGTGGTGGTGCCCAAAGATGGTGCCACCGTGACCGGCGAAGAGATCATCGCCCACTGCCGCACGCTGATCGCCGGCTACAAGGTGCCGCGCAGCGTCGAACTTCGCCAGGAGCCGCTGCCGGTCAGTGGCGCCGGGAAGATCCTCAAGACCGACCTGCGCAAGCCGTACTGGGCGGGTCGCAGCAAGTCCGTCAATTGATCGGCGCGACGATTGGGCGCGTGGCCTGCGCTTTTCATCTGGATGCGTCATGAGTGATGGTTTCGATTTTCCCGACGGGCATGCGGTCGACCGCGCCATAGAAAGCCGCCGCTCGGTCCGCGCGTTCACGGACCAGCCGGTTTCCCGCGAGGTGATCGAACACTTGTTGCAGGTCGCCGCGCGCGCACCCTCGGGCACCAACACGCAGCCGTGGAAAGTCTACGTTCTGAGCGGTGCCGCGCGGGATGCCCTGAGCCGCGAAATCCTCGACGCCTTCGACCAGCCCGACTGGGTGCATACCCATCGTGACGAGTACGACTACTACCCGACCGAGTGGAAGTCGCCGTTCATCGACCGGCGTCGCAAGGTGGGTTGGGATCTGTACGGCCTGCTCGGCATCGGCAAGCAGGACAAGCAGGGCATGCATGCGCAGCATGCGCGCAACTATCGCTTCTTCGATGCCCCGGTCGGCCTGATGTTCACCATTGACCGCAGTCTGGCGCGTGGAAGCTGGATGGATTACGGCATGTTCCTGCAGAACATCATGGTCGCGGCGCGCGGCCGGGGGCTGGATACCTGCCCGCAGGCGGCGTTCACACCTTTCCACGGCATCATCGCGCGGCACATCGCCATGCCCCCGGAAGAGATGCTGGTCTGCGGCATGGCACTGGGCTACGCCGACAACGCGCACATCGCCAACCGTCTGGTGACGGAGCGCGAACCCGTAGCCGGGTTTGCGCGGTTTATCGAGCGGCCGCTGGGCTGACCTGCAACAGGTATCCGAAACGCTTCAGGTGCAGCGCACCGGCAGCTTCCAGGGGTCCTTGTCCAGTTGCTCGATGCGGTCGCGAATCTTGTTGTTCACCGGTGCGGTCGGGAACCGGTTCAAGAATCCGCTTAGCTCGTGTTGCACACTCTGGATCTCACCACAGGCGCAGGTACCGAGACTGATGGCGTCCTCGACGTTCGCCAGTGATTCCGTGACTTTGTCCTTGTAGCGCCCGGGCGACTGACGCTGGTACTCGAGCCAGCTGGCGTAATACGGCGCGATCAGGTCTTCGCCGTAGCGTACGCACACGCCGCGACCCTGCGGTTTGACATAGATCGGCAGGTAGTCCGGCGCGATGGATTTTTCCATCAGGGTGAAGAACGCCAGGTCGGCCGGTTCGCCACGCTTCTCGGCTAAGGCGCGGAAGAACTTGGGGTCAGGGTCGGCAAAGATGTCGAGTCCGCGGCTGAGCACGAAGCCTTTCAGGCGGGATCGCAGGTCGGCGAACTCGGCATCCGACAGGTACTCGATCCAGGCCTGATCCTTGGTGATGGTCATCAGATCGTTCTGTGCGGCGAGAGCCGCGTTGTACACGGGTTCCAGCGACGTCCTCGGCCCCGGCTTTTCAATCGCGGCAACCTGGTCCAGGTAGGCCGCGACCGAAGGCGGTGCGTCCCGCGGTGGCGGGTTGGCGGACACGGTCGCCGATGCCATCAGGATCAGAGCCGCGAAGCGGGTGGTTTTCATCATCATGGGTGTGCGCTCATAAAAACGAGTGGATGAACTTGCGTGCGACAGGAGCTGGTCGTTGACTGGAAGATTCTCTGCGAACTGAGTAACTAGCCTTTCCGCTGATCGAAGGCTCTGCCGTAGACCATGGCCGCGATGGTGTTGCGCAGGATCTCCGTGGTGCCGCCGCCAAGCGAGAAGCCACGCGAGTCGCGCACCATGCGTTCCAGCGGGAACTCGCGCGTGAAGCCGTAATGGCCGTGAATCTGCAGCGCTTCGTTGGTCACGCGCTGCACCATCTCGTTGGCGTAGAGCTTGGCGTAGGCCGCTTCCAGCGGGTCTGGAAAACCGTCCACCAGATTCGTTGCGGCGCGATAGATCATCAGGCGCGCGGCATGGATCTGCGTGGCCATGTCCGCGATCTTCCACTGGATGCCCTGGAATTCACAGATCGGCTTGCCGAACTGCTTGCGCTCCAGCGAATAGCTGCGCGCCAGTTCGTAGGCACCCTGTGCTACGCCCAGGCACATCGCGGCATTGCCGACGCGCTCGGGGCCGAAGGAACTCATCAGGCGCTTGAAGCTGCGCGTGGAGTTCGGGTCGCCGGCCATGATCAGGTTCTCCACCGGCACCCGGCAGTGATCGAAGAACAGCTCCACTTCCGCCACACCACGCCCGCCCATCTTCGGACCGGGATGGCCGATCTCGAAGCCTGGCGTGCCCTTTTCCACCACCAGCGCGCCGATGCCGCGCGGCCCCTGGGTCTTGCCCCAGCGCGCGAACACCAGGATGTGCGTCGCCACGTGGCCGCCGGTGCAGAAGCACTTCTGGCCGTTGAGGATGATGTGATCGCCGTCGGGCGTGGCACTGGTGATCATGTCGGTCATCGCCGAGCCGGCCCCCGGCTCGCTGATGCCGATGCCGAAGATGTTCTCGCCGCTGACGCAGCCCGGCAGCCAGCGCTTCTTCTGTTCCTCGTTGGCCAGAATGGTGATCGCCCGCGACGGACCGTTGATGCCTACCTGTGCCACCAGCGCGGTGTTGAAGCAGACCCGCGCAATCTCTTCGAGCAGGATGGTGCCCTGGATGATGGGCGCGCCGGAGCCGCCGTATTCCTCCGGTATCACCAGCCCGAGATAACCCAGCTCGGCCAGCAGCTTGAGGTTTTCGGTGGGGTAGATTTCCTCTTCGTCCCAGTAGGCGGCCTTGGCTGCAAAGGCCCGTTCGGCCATCTTGCGGGCTTCCTGACGAAAGGATTCGAGTTCGGGGTCGAGTTGAAACATGGTCACTCCAGTGACGTGGCAATCGTGAACCGTATCAACGGCCGTGGAACAGGGGCTTGCGCTTTTCGCGATAGGCGGCCACGCCCTCGCGGTGGTCCTGGGTCTGCAGTACTTCGGTCTGGATGTGCGATTCCAGTTCCAGGAATTCTTCGAGACTGGGCCTGGCGGCGGCGTGGAACATGCGCTTGCCCATGGCCAGCGCAAAGGTCGCCGACGAAGCCATCTCTTCGGCCAGTTCCATCGCGCGCGCGTCCAGCCTGGCGTCGTCCACGACTTCGGCGACCAGACCCAGCGACTGTGCTTCTTTGGCATCGAACAGGCGCGCGGACAGCATCAGCTCCCTGGCGCGGCGCGCACCGACAGCGTGCGTCAGGAAGTAGGCCATCCCGCCGTCCGGTGCCAGGCCGACCTTCTTGAACACCAGGCCGAAGCGCGCGGTGTCGGAGGCGACCACCAGATCGCTGGCCAGCGCAAGGCTGAAGCCGACGCCGACGGTGGCGCCGCGCACCGCCGCGATGACGGGCTTGTCGAGGTTGGCGATGCCGAGGATGAACCGATGCGCCTGCTGCAGGCGCGCACGGCCGGCACGGACATCGAATCCGGTCATCGTGCCGATGTCGGAACCCGAGCAGAACGCGCGTCCGGTGCCGCACAGCACCACGCAGCGCACATCGGTATCGCGCTGGAGTTCCAGGGCCAAATCGCCAATGCGATCCTTCATCTCGCCGTTCAGCGCGTTGAGCGCATCGGGGCGGTCGAGGACGATGCGCGCGATGGCGCCTGTGCGTTCGAGGCGAACGGTCATGAAGCTGCTCCCTGTGCTCTGAAGATGTGGCTGGCGATGAGATTCTTCTGCGTCTGCGTGGTGCCGCCGGTGATGGTCAGCATGCGCACGTCGCGCACCATGCGCTCCAGCGGCAGCGCCCCGAAGTAGCCGTAGCCGCCGAACATCTGCTGGCACTGCAGCGTGACCTTCTGCGCCATCTCGGTGGCCTGCACCTTGGCGATCGACGACAGGCAGGGATCGGGCCGGCCGGCATCGACCAGCGCCAGCGCCTTGTAGCAGAGGCAGCGCGCGGCTTCGATCTCGATGAGCATGTCGGCCATCATCCAGCGCAGGCCCTGCATCTCGCAGAGCTTCTGGCCGAACTGCTCGCGCACCATCATGTAGTCGCGGGCCAGATCGAAGGCGCCTTCGGCGACGCCCAGGGCCATCACGCCCATGCCCACACGGGTACCGTTGTAGATGTTCAGCGGCTGCACGAAGGCGCGCGAATGCCCGGCCTCACCAAGCGTGACGACATTGCTGGCCGGCACACGCACCTGGTCGAAGAACAGCTCGCACTCCGAGGCGCCGCGCACGCCCATCTTGTTCTCCAGCCGGTGCACGGTGACGCCGGGTCGGTCGCGCTCGACGAGAATCGTCCCGATGCCACGCGCGTCGGTGCCGGGCGCGAAGCGCGCGTACACCAAGTGCATGTCGGCGCGGTCGCCAAAGGTGGTGAAGATCTTCTGGCCGTTGACGATGTAGTGGTCGCTGTCGCGCGTGGCGGTGGTGCGGATGGCGGTGCCGTCGGAGCCGGCCTGCGGCTCGGTCCAGGCGATGCTGATTTCCAGTTCGCCCCTGACGACTTTCGGCAGCAGTCGCGCGCGCAGCGCAGCCGGCGCGTGGTTGGCGATGATGCGCGGCGACACATTCTGGTCGTGCACGATCAGGGCGGTGAGCATGTCGACCTTGGCGATTTCCTCGACCACCAGATAGGTGCTGACCAGCCCCGCGCCGCTGCCGCCGTATTCGCGGTCGATGGACAGGCCCAGGTAGCCGAGCTCAGCCATGAGATGCTTGTTCTCCTCCGGGAATTCCTGGTCGCGGTCCCAGCGGGCCGCCTTGTCCCTGAACCGGTCCTGCGCCAGACGCCGCGCGGCGTTGCGCAGTTCGGCCTGTTCATCGTTTAACTCGAAGTTCATGGGGGGCTCGCGGTGGCTTCTGAGTGTCGTATAATCTAACTAACATATGTTCGATTTGCACGCCGGCTGCATGACCTGATGCGCTGCCCGGCGCGCGTCCCATCTCAACGCACCCTCTAGGAGCACAGCCGTGTCGGAAGCCGAAGTGCAGTACAGCGTGGACAACTACGTTGCCACGATCACCCTCAATCGCCCCAAGACGCTCAACGCCTTTACAGGCGACACCATCAAGCAGATGCAGGAGCTGATGGATAGGGCAACCAACGACCGCGATGTCGGCGTCATCGTGCTCACCGGCACTGGCGAGCGCGCGTTCTGCGTCGGTGGCGACATCAATTGGGAGAAGGGCAATGGCGATGGCAAGAGCGGGCTGGAGGACCTGAATTTCGTCTTCAACCGACAGATCGCGGAGTGCCTGAAGCCCGTCATCGCCAGGGTCAATGGTTACGCGATCGGGGGCGGACATCACATCGCGTACTTCTGCGACTTCACCATCGCCGCCGATCACGCCATCTTCGGCCAGAACGGTCCGCGCGTCGGCTCGCCGGCGGGCGGTTATATCGTCAGCCACGCTGCCAATGTGCTCGGCCACAAGCGCGCGCGCGAGCTGTGGATGTTGTGCCGCCGCTACACCGCCGCGCAGGCCCTGGAATGGGGCCTCGCCAACGCCGTGGTGCCGATGGCGCAGCTCGACGCGGAAGTGCGCAAGTGGGCAGACGAACTGCTCGCGGTCAGCCCCACCTGTCTGAAGATTCTCAAGCGCTCGTTCTACTACCAGATGGAGCCGATCATGCAGCGCGATATGAACGACATGCTCACGGAGATTGCCCCCGACTACTTCCGCACCGGCGAGCAGGCCGAAGGCGCTGCGGCCTTCCTCGCGAAGCGCAAGCCCGACTTCAGCCCTTTCCGCTGAAACGGCTCGTCGCCCGCCGAGAGGAGATGCGGATGAACACCCTGGAACTGAAAGACAAGGTGGCGGTGGTCACGGGCGCGACGGCATTCATCGGCCGCGCCTGCGCGATCCGGCTGGCCGAACAGGGCGCCGCCGTGGTGGTCAGCGGTCGCAATGCGGAAGCGGGCGCGGCCGTGGTGGCGGAGATCGAAGCGGCGGGCGGCCGCGCCTGTTTCGAAGCGGCGGACCTGTTCGACGCCGGGCAGATGCAGGCCATGGCGGATCGCGTCGCGGCGCGCTTCGGACGTATCGACGTGCTGGTGGCCAGCGGTGCGGGTGCCAGCCACGATTCGCCTTCGTTCCGCCTGTTCAAGGACATGGATCTCGCGCACTACGACCAGTATCTGCGCGCGCATTTTCTCTCGCGGGTGTACGCGATTCGCGCCATGCAGCCGCATCTGCGCGATGCCGGTGGCGGCAGCATGGTCATGATCGGCACCGACGCTGGTCGCGTGGCGACGGTGGGTGAATCCGTGTTGGGAGGTTCGACCAGCGGCATGATGCAGATGTGTCGCGTGCTTGCGCGAGAGTTCGGCCGCGAGAAGATTCGCATCAACGTCGTGGCGATGAGTTTCATCTCGGACGCCATCCCGCGCTGGGGTGCCGGGTCTGCTGCCCTGATGGCCGATAAGGGCAAGGGCGGCATGCTGGAGAACCTGCGCAAGCGCATGCTGTTCGACGTCACCTGCCGGGACATTGCCAACGCGGCGGCATTTTTCGCCGGGCCGCAGTCCGCCGCGATCACCGGGCAGACACTCAGCGTCAACGGCGGTCTGAGCACGCCGGGCTGAAGAGACGGCGTGCTCGGCTGCGTCAGGTTTTGCGCGGCGCCTGGGGTAGTGCGAATTCCGTGACGCCGTAACCGGCCTCGGCTGGAATGACCAGCCGCATGCCCTGCGGCTTCTTGACGACTTCCGGCACCACCGTGACGACCGGTTGCGCACGCGTGGCCCGGAGAGCGGCACCGACGCTATTGGAGAAGCCGAGCTTCTTCACATTGAGTTCGGTCGCCGGCACCAGGGTGTGGAGACCGGCCGCGGCCTGCGACAGGGCGTGCGCGGGACGCAGCCATAGCGAGTCCACCAGTTCAGTGCCGTCATGTACCGCGAGCTGTTCGGCCGGCGCCACGGCGAGATAGAAGTGCGTGTCGAAACGCTTGGGCATGAAGGCCGGCGTGATCCAGTGCGCAAAGGGCACCAGTTCTTCGCAGGCCAGTTCGAGGTCTTCGGTCTCGAGCATGTCGGCGATGCCGAGGTCGCCCTTGTCCAGCGCCTTGCGGTAGCGTGGCCCGAGTACGGCCAGGCGGGCAGGGCCGAGCAGGCGCTGCTCGCCGCGTGCACGCGCGAGCAGCACGCCGCACTCCTCGAAGGCCTCGCGGATCGCGGCGACGCGCAGGGTGATCTGCTCGGGTGCCAGGCCCGCGATGCCGGTGCAGCGCAGGCGCACGCGCGGATCTTCATCGCCCGCCGCGAGCTTGCCGCCGGGGAAGACCAGGGCGCCGGCCGCGAAGTCGATCTCGTGGTGACGCACAACCATGAAGACCTCCAGGCCCTCGGCGCCGTCGCGCAGCATCAGGATGGTGGCGGCGAGGCGGGTCGTGCTGGTGGCACTTGGAGTTGCAGAAGACATGGAGAAGTCTCGAAAGTGGGGAAAGATTTTTAGGAAGAGAGCGGGGCAGCGGGCCGGTCGGCCGTATCAGCCCGGTGCCGCGGCGAGCGCGCCTGCGGTCCGCAGCGCGTCGATCTCCTTAGCCGCAAGGCCCACACCGAGCAGAACCTGGTCGGCATCGGCACCGACGGGGCCGGCCACGCGATCAAAGCGCGCACCGCGGCGGTGGTCGGCGCGCACCGGAAAGGGCAGGTGGCGCTGACCCTGGTGCTCCATCACCAGTTCGCGCGCGCGGGTCTGCGGCGCGCGCGCGGCCTCGGCGGGTGACAGCACGAGCTGCGCCGGCACGTCGTGGCGCGCCAGGCGTTGCAGCCATTCGCTGGAACTGCGGGTGCGCATGACGGCGGCGATGCGAGCGTGCAGGGCGTCGCCATCGGCCAAGCGACCCGTTTCCTCGGCCCAGGCGGGCGCAGCGAAGTCGGGCGCAAGATCGGCGGTGGCGGCGACGAAGCCCTGCCAGAACTGCGGTTCGATGATGCCCAAGGTGAGCGCGCGGCCGTCGCTGGTCTCGAACACGTCGTTGGTCGGATAGAGGTGCGCTCGCGAAGATGTCTCTGCTTCCAGTCCGTGGCGTGCGGCGGTGAAGGCGAACGCGGCGTCGGCCAGGGCCAGGTCGAGGTACACCCCTTTGCCGGTACGGTTGCGCTCGTGCAGCGCGGCGAGCATGGCGATGATCGCGAAGCTGGCGCCCGCCAGGTCCGCAACCGGCATGCCGGAGCGACGCGGTGCGCCGCTCCAGTGCCCTGCGAACATCAGTCCACCGGAGGCGGCGATGTAGTTCAGGTCATGGCCGGGTGCATCGCGTGCGGGCCCATCCTGGCCGTAGCCGGAGATCGAGCAATAGATCAGGCGCGGGTTCAGCGCCGACAGGCAAGAGTGATCCACCTTCAGGCGCGCGGCGACGCCGGGGCGAAAGCCTTCCACGACCAGATCTGCCCATCGCGCGAGGCGTTCGATCAAGGGTCGCGTCGCCGGATTTTTCAGATCGAGCGCGAGGATCTGCTTGTTGCGGTTGGCCATCGCGAACATCGGGCCGGCCATGCGCCGCGCGAAGTCGCCGGTCAGCGGCTCGATCTTGATGACCTCGGCGCCGAGGTCGGCCAAGGTCACGGTCGCGAACGGCCCCGGCAGCAGCAGCGAGAAATCCAGCACACGCAGGCCGGCCAGCGGCTGCCAACCGGAAGCAGGAGACTCCGGAGAACCCGAAATGTCGTTCATGGCGGTGCTGGAATCAGACCAGCCGGAACTTGGGCAGGGTCACGTCCGGCGTCACATCGTCGAACTGCACCGTGACCCGCTGGTCGATGCGCACGGACTCCACGTCCGCCGTGACGATGTTGGTCATCAGGCGCACGCCCTCATCGAGTTCGACCAGGGCAACAACATAGGGCGTGTCGGCCTTGAACGCGGGGCCTGCCGGGCGCCGCGCGACCGTGTAGCTGTAAATGCGGCCGGTGCCGGCGGCCTGCAACCATTCCAGGTCGTCGGAATGGCAGTGCGGGCACAGTTCGCGCGGATAGTGATGGCTGCGCTGGCAGGCGCGGCAGCGCTTGAGCAGCAGCCGATGCTGTTTCAGGGCGTCCCAGTAGGGCTGGCTTTCGGGGTCAATGACCGGCAGGGGTTTTTCGTACATGGTTTTCAGCTCTGCGAAAGGATGCAGGTGGCGCCGCTGGATAGCGTGCCGCCGGTGCCGTGGACCAGCGCGGTGCGCGCGTTCTGCACCTGGCGTTCGCCGCACTCGCCGCGCAGCTGCCGCACCGCCTCGATCAGCAGGAAAATGCCGAGCATGCCGGGGTGGCAGCAGGACAGGCCGCCGCCGCTGGTGTTGAGCGGAAAGGCGCCGCCGGGGGCGGTGCGCTGACCGGAGACGAAGGCCCCGCCTTCGCCGCGCTTGCAGAAGCCCAGCGCCTCCAGAGTCAGCAGCACGGTGATGGTGAACGAGTCGTAGATCTGCGCGACGTCGATTGCATCATGGCTGATGCCGGCCATGCGGAACGCCTCGCGTCCGGCAATTTCCGCCGCCGTCAGGCGCGCGAGGTCGGGCATTCCGGACATCGTCCAGTGCGTGTTCGACTCGCCGTAGCCCCGCACGTAGACCGGCGGGCGGCCGAGTGCCCTGGCGTGCTCGGCCGTGGTCATGACGATGGCGCCGCCGCCGTCGGTGACCAGACAGGCATCCAGCAGGTGCAGCGGGTCCGAGATCATCGGGCTGGCGAACACGTCGTCGATGGTCAGCGGGTCGCGCATCGTCGCGGCCGGGTTGCGCTGCGCCCACTTGCGCGTCGCGACCGCGATTTCGGCCAGGTGCGTGGACGTGGTGCCGTATTCGTGCATGTGGCGCATTGCGGCCATGGCATAGCCGCCGACGGGCGTCGGCATGCCCCAGGGCGTTTCGTACTGCATGGTCAGCACCGACGGGCGGCCCGCGAGGTTGCGGCTCTTCTCACTCTTCTGGGTGCTGCCGTAGGTGATCAATGCCACATCGCAGCGGCCTGCTTCAATCGCCGTTGCCGCGTGCGCCACGAAGGCCTCGAACGCCGAGCCGCCGATGTTGGTGGCATCCATGTAGCGCGGCGTGATGCCGAAGTATTCGGCCAGGGTCAGCGTTGGCAACTGTCCGGGGCCGGGCACGCCCCACATGCCGGCCGTCAGCAGGCCGTCGACATCGCGCATCGACAGACCGGCGTCGTTCAGGGCGTCGCGCGCCGCGCGCGCCTGGACCTGCAGCACCGAGAGTGACTCTGTCACCTTGCCGTTTTGCAGGGGAACGTCGGCGACGCCGACGATGACCGCTTCGCGTTTCTTCATGTTGGATCTTGTCCGCTGTTGAGAGGAGTGCTTCAGTCCTGAAGCCGAGGTGGCCCGCCGAGGCGGGTGATGGCGTCGCGGGTCATCTGCTCGATCTGCGCCGCGTCGTAGCCGAGCTCGCTGAGCACGGCCCCACTGTGTTCGCCAAGACCGGGTGCGCGTCGCAGCGCGGCGACGTCAGCCGTGCCGCGCTGGCTGCGTACCGGAAATTGCGGTTGCGGCAGTCCCGGCACGTCGGCCTGTTCGATGAGCAGCGCGCGCAGCACCGGGTCGGCCAGCATGTCCGGCACGGTGTTGACCGGGCCTGCGGGGATGTCGGCGCTGTCCAGTGCGTCGATCCAGTCCTGCGCGGTGCGGCTCAGGAAAATGTCGGCGAGCGTCGCCAGCAGTTCGGGGCGGTGGCGAATGCGCGCGGCGTTGTCGCGGAAACGTGCCTCGGCTTGCCATTCCGAATGCCCGACCACCTGGCAGAACCGGGCGAACGCGACGTCGTTGATGACGGTGAACGCGAACCAGCGCCCATCCGAACCCTGGAAGTGCCGGCTGGGGGCGACAATGGCGGGATTGATCTCGCGTTCGCAATGGCCGTCGATGCTGGCTTCGGCGATCTTGCTGCCGAGGAAGTTGAGCATCGTCGACATGAGCGTGAGTTCCACAGCCTGGCCGCGGCCGCTTTTCTCGCGCTCCATCAGCGCGGCGAGGATGCCATTGACGCCACACATGCCGGAGGCCACGTCCACGATCGGCAGGCTGTTGCGGATCGGCGGGTCCTGCTCCTCGCCCGCGCCGTAGAAGCCGCCCGCCACGCCCTGGATCACGCTGTCCACGGCCGGCTTGAGCCGGTAGGCACTGTCGCTGCCGTAGGCCGAGACCGAGTAATGCACCAGGCGCGGGTTGATCGGCGCTAGGTCCTCGAAGCGTAGGCGCTGACGCTCGGCGAAGTCGGGCCTGAAGCTGTGGATCAGCACGTCGGCGCGCGCCACCAGTTTCTCCAGCACCTCGCGGCCGGCGGGCTTGCGGAAGTCCAGGCACAGCGATTCCTTGCCGCGGTTGCTCATCATGAACAGCGAGGCCACCTCGCCGCAGAACGGCGGGCCGAAGCCGCGGCCTTCCTCGCCGGCGAGGGACTCGACCTTGATCACCCGCGCGCCGTAATGCGCGAGCGCCATCGCGGCGTAGGGCCCGGCCATGAGCCGCGACAGGTCGAGGACGGTGACGCCCGCAAGGGCGCTCATGCGGACGGCTTGGGCGGCAGGAAGCACACGGTCTCGGTGAAATCCGCGACCTGTTCGCCGCGCTGGTTGATCACGCGGTGGCGAATCTCCAGCAGCGTGTAGCCGCGACTGGTCTTGGGCTTGCAGCGGGCCTCGCCTTCGACGTGAATGGTGTCGTTGGGAAACAGCGCCGCGCCCAGGCGCGCGTTGACGCCGGTCATGCCACCGAACTCGCCGGCATTGGCGCCGACCAGCGCGCGGTCGATCACGTCCTTGATGATGGTCGCGACCAGGCCCATGCCCAGCGAGATGACCATCGGTCCCGGTGCGAAGCGGCTGCGGTGCCCTTCGGCAAGGTTCGTGCTGATGTACTCCATGTCGATGAAGAAGGGCTCGTGCAGGCCGAGCAGGTTCACGAAGTTGACGATGTCGGTTTCGGTGATGGTGCGGCGATGGCTCTTGAAAGAGATCACCGGGCTGTCGTGTTCGCTGCTTGTGTTCATCAGGTCACCTTGAAGTAGTCGGGGCGGCCATTGGTCCAGGCCTCGCCCCAGAGCGTGCCGCCGCCATCGACGCGCAGGGTTTCGCCAGTCAGGAACTTGCCGCTGGCAGCGGTGAGATAGACCACGGCCTCAGCGATGTCCTGCACGTCGCCGTTGTGCTTCATCGGGTTCGAGTTGCAGAAGTTTTCGGCGTTTTCCGGCCGGTAGTTGTTGAAGCCATTGCTCTCGATGGTGCCCGGCGCCACGCAGTTGATGCGGATGCGATGGGGTGCCCATTCCAGCGCCAGCGAACGGCTCAGCGCGATCACGCCGCCACGCGCCGCCACCGAGTGCGAGATGCCGGGCTGGCCGCGCTCGGTGACCACGACGATGTTCACCACGCTGCCGGGAACGCCGTCGCGCACCCAGCGCTTCGCGGCGTTCTGGATCATGTGCCAGGTGCCGTTGAGGTTGGTGTCGATCACCGCGTTCCAGCCCTTGACGCTGAAATCCAGCGCCGCCTGCGGGAACTGTCCACCGGCATTGTTGACCAGCACATCGAGTCCGCCGAGGCGCGCCCACACCGCGTCCATCGCCTGGCTCACGGCCTCCGGGTCGCGGATATTCAGGGGCAGTGCCAGCACCTCGGGGCTGCCGAGCCTGCGCAGCCATTCGGCGGTGGCCTCCAGTGCGTCCGGCTTGCGCCCGCAGATCACCAGCGTGGCACCGAGGCGCGCGTACAGGAAGGCGATGGCCTTGCCGATGCCGCTGCCCGCACCGGAGACCAGCACGCGCTGCCCCGCGAACAGGCCCGGCGCGTAGACGGTGGGCAGCGCCGCAAGATCGGCGTCGGTGAAACCAAACTTGGGCGGGTCCTGTGTGTCAGCGTTCGTGGTCATGTGGGGTCTCCTTCAGCGCCCTTTCCACTGCGGCTTGCGCTTTTCGGCAAAGGCCTTGGGGCCCTCGATGGCGTCTTCGCTCGCGTACACCGGCACGTAGTGATCCCAGGCCGCCTTCAGGCCCGGCACGCAGCCGAGCGTGGTGGCGTCCTTGAGCACCTTCTTGCCGGCCATCACCGACAGCGGCGCCGCGTCGGCGATCTTGCGCGCCAGTTCCATCGCGCGCGCCAGCACCGCTTCGGGCGTCTGTTCGAGGTAGTTGATGAAGCCGACCTGGTGCAGGCGCTCGGCGGGAATCATGTCGCCGGTGAGCACGGTTTCCATCAGCAGCGCCTGCGGCATCATCCACAGCAGGGGTACGGCCCAGGGCGAGCCGCGACCGACCTTGACCTCGGTGATGCCGCCGCGCGTGCCGGCCAGCCCCACGCGGATGTCGCAGTTCAGCGACAGCATCATGCCGCCGGCAGGGAAGTGGCCGTTGATCGCGGCGATCAGCGGCTTGCTCACCACGCGCAGACCGTCATTGCGCAGGTCCGCGAAGAATTCCAGGATGTCCTTGCCGGTTTCCTTCTTGAGTCGCGCAGCTTCCTGCAGATCCATGCCGGCGCAGAAGGTGCCGCAGTAGGTGCCGGTAATCACGGCCACGCGCACTTCCGGGTCGGCGTCGATGCGCTTCCAGGTATCGGCCAGCAGGTGGGTGAGCTTGGGCGTGAGTGCGTTGCGCCGCTCCGGCCGGTTGAGGGTCACGAGCGCGATGCCGTCGTTGAGGGTGTAGAGAAGTTCGTCCTGCTCGGCCATGCTTGAAATCTCCTTGAGTGACTCATCCAGCCCGCGTTGCGGGCACGCGAACATGAAGAGAAAAACGGTGTCTGCATCCCGCGCACTGCGCACGTACTGGATCGTGGCGGGGCTGCTGATGACGGTAGCCGGCGCCGCGCTTGCGAGCCTGCTGCACTGGGGGCGGGCGATAGAACCTGCCGATACGATCTACGACGCCGCTGCGAACGCGGTGTGCGCCTCCGGCACGCCACCCGGATCGGCGGGACGCCACCGGCTGCGCTCGCGCGACGGCGTTCCGTATGTCGTGGTCACGCCGCTCAACTACCGGCCGCAGCACGCGCATCCGCTGCTGCTGGTGTACGCACCGGCCGGGTTCAGCGCCGGCCTGTCCGAGCGTTTTGCCGGCCTTACGCACGAGGCCACGACGGCGGGCTATGTGCTGGCCTTCGTCGCCAGTGGGCCACCGCTGACCCCCGAAGCGGTCAAGCGCATGGCCTCGGTTCCAGCGGAAGTCGCAGCGCAGTGGTGCATTGCGCCCGGCCGCATCTATGCGACCGGCCATTCGGATGGCGGCACCGTGTCGCTGGCGCTCGCGGCGCTGGAAGCGCATCGGGGCACGGTGGATGCCATCGCCGTGAGCGGAGCCGGCTGGCAGGCTACCGACTTCATCGGCCTGGACTGCCCGCCGCCGCTGCCGGTGATGATTCTGCACGGCGCCAAGGACGCCCACTTTCCCGGCTTCGGGCGCGATGCGGCGCGCTGGTGGTCGTCCTGCAATACCTGTAGCGGTGAGCGCGAGCCGGACGCCGCAGGTTGCCGCCGCTACACCGGCTGCGCGGCGGAAACGGTCTACTGCGAAGCGCCGCGCAGTCACTGGCGTTGGGCCGGCGAGCCGCATCAGGTGCTGGATTTTCTGGGTAGACAGTCCGACGGAACACAAGCACTGCGGCCCGGCTGAACGCGATGCGAAGACCATGCGCGCGCCAGCCCCAGGCGCGTGACTCATGACAGACGCTAGGCGCATTCCGCGCGACTCAGCACGGTGGATGCCCATGACAGGCCGACCCCGAAGCCCGAGATCGCCACATGGCGATCAGTTGCCTGAACGTGGTCGGCCAGCACGATGGGAATGGAGGAACTCACGGTGTTGCCGTAGTCCTGGATATGGAAGCCGGTGCGATCCCGCATTCCCAGCGAGTTGCCGATGTTCTCCACCACGACACGGCTGCCTTGATGCAGCACCACGCGGTCGATTTGGTCCGGCGTCAGGCCATTGAGCGCCATCGCGCGACGTAGGCTGTCCGGCACGAAGCTCATGGAGAACTGCAACACCGCGCGCCCATCCATGTGGAGGCGGTTATCACTCCCTTGTACCGCCAGCGAACCCGCGCCGCTGCCATCGGTGCCAAAGTCGAAACGACCGATCCGCCACTGAGGTCGGTCGCTCAGCAGCGTGGCGGCTGCTCCGTCGCCGAACAGCAGTGCGGTGCGCTTGTCATCCGGGTCGATCACCTTTGAGTAGGGATCGGCAGTGATCAGGAGGCCATGCAGCAGGCCGTTGGCCTCCATGAAGCTGCGGATCGCGGACAGACCGTAGACATACCCGGAGCATCCAAGACCAATGTCGAACGAGGCGCAGCTTCGCCGGAGCCCGAGTTTGGCGTGCACGATGGCCGAGGTCTGTGGCAGCCCGTGACCGTCCGGGTTCTGAGTTACCACCACCAGGCAATCCACGACCTCTGGTGTGACCAAGTTTCTCTCAAACAGCTTGAGCGCCGCGGCGACCGCGAGATCGGATGTGTCCTGATGCTTAGCCTTGCGCGAGATGCTCCTGACCCCGATGCGTCGGTCCAGCGTTTCCGCTTGGATGCCGAGCGCCACCGCGCGCGGCGTGTTGAGTATGCGCTGCGGCGGTAATTCGTAGGTGATCGCTGTAATGCCGATCATGCGTCGCGGCCGAGAACGCGACGCGCGCGGCGCTCTGAGCGGCGCCGATTGCTCGCGCTTTCCATCGCCTGGCCCTAGTAGCTTTTCGGCAGGCCCAGCACGTGCTCGCCGATGTAGTTGAGCAGCATCTCGTTGTTGATGGGCGCAATCTCCATCAGACGCACCATCGGCCACAGGGTCACGATGTCGTAGTCGCGGTCGAAGGCATAGCCACCGTGGGTCTGGATGGCCGCTTCCACTGCCGACACCGCTGCTCGCGAAGCGAGCAGCTTGGCCATGTTGGCGTGCGCGCCGGCGTCTTCGCCGGCATCGAAGCGTTCGGCCGCGCTGTAGGTCATCAGGCGCGCGGCTTCCAGTTCCGCCTTGGCCAGCGCCATGCGGTGCTGCAGGGCCTGGTAGGATCCAATGGGCTTGCCAAAGGGCTTGCGGTCCAGCGAGTAGGCCACCGCCTTCTTGAGCGCGTATTCGCCGATGCCGAGTGCTGCTGCAGCGGCGAGCAGCCGCTCGGAGTTCAGACCTTCGAACATCAGCTTGGCGCCCTTGCCGGCCTCGCCGATCAGCGCGTCGGCCGGCATGCGCACGTTGTCGAAGAACACCATGTACTGGCGCTCGGCGGTTTCGACCTGGATGTTGAGCGTTTGCAGCGTGATGCCGGGCGTCTTCATGTCGAGAACGAACAGCGACATGCCCTCGGTTCGGTGCTTGACCTCGGTGGCCTTCTGCGTGCGCGCGATCACCAGCATGATGTCGGCGTCTCGGGCACCGGAGATGAACACCTTCTGGCCGTTGAGCACCCACTCGTCGCCGTCGCGGGCGGCGAAGCTGCTCATGTTGAAACTGTTGGTGCCGGCGTTGGGTTCGGTGATCGCGAAGCAGAGCTTCACAGAGCCGTCGCAGGTCGGCGTCACGAACTTCGCGATCTGCTCCGGCGTTCCGTGCCGCACGATAGGCACGCGACCGAGGCCGGTCACGACCAGGAACAGCGTCGGCACGCCACCCAGAGCGAGTGCCTCGGCGAGCGCGACGATTTCGACCACGCCGCCGCCGGTACCGCCAAATTTCTCTGGCACGGAAAGACCCAGCAGGCCGTACTCGCCCATCGCCTTCCACATGGCCTCGGGGAAAACGTCTTTATCGATGCATTCGCGAATGTACGAACGCGGGTATTGCTCGGAGATGCCGCGCGTGGCTTCCTGTACCTGGCGAATGCGGACGCTCAGGGGTTCTACGGTGGGGGCATGCATATCGTTCATGGTGAAGATCCAGGTGAAGGTTTATTCCGGCGAAAACAGACGTTCGCCGTGCTCCAGGGGAAGCCGGACGGTGGCCGAGGCGGGCACGCAGAGGCCGCGCGCGGTGTCGATGTGAATGTCGAGATCCACCAGGCCGTGGCCGCTATCGTCGCGGTAGTGACGCAGAACGTGACCTTCCGCGCGCATGGTGTCGCCGGGGTGCACGCTGGCGACCATGCGCAGCCGTCGACGGCAGATGAAGCTCGAAGGGCCGCCCCAGTCGGTGATCAGGCGGTCGACGAAGCCGTGGAAGAAAATGGTGCTGACGTAGATATTCGGCTGGCCCTGCGCGCGCGCGTACTCGGGGTTGTGATGACCCGGAAAATAATCCCAGGTGGACGCGGCGTTCAGGATGATGCGCGAGTACTCCACCAGGAGCTCGATCGGCGGCAGGACGTCGCCGACCTTGATCTCGGACCAGAGCCGCTGCGGGTAGATCGCCGTCGTACTCATGACGCGGCCGTCTCATAGCGGTACAGCACGTTGGTGAGACGCGCGACCAGCCGGCCCTGGGTGTCGAGCAGGTTCATGCACGTCGTGACGAAGTGGCCGCGGCCCAGGCGCGTGTTTTTTTCCGGGCTGATGTCCACGATCTCTTCGTACACGCTGAAGTGATCGCCCCAAAGGATCGGACGCAGGAATTCGCAGTCGGTGTCCACGTTGATGAACGTCTGTCCCGGCAGGGGCACATCCACCGCCAGCGAGGGTGGGGAAGTCGGCGCGCCGCCAGGCTTCCACGGCAGCGACATGATCAGGCTCATGGTCATGCCGCTCGGCGCCAGCGGCGCGCCGAACTGCGCGGTGGCCCATTGCCGGTCCCAGTACGCCGGGTTGCCGTCTTCGGACAGGGCGGCGAACAGCTTGCAGCGGGATTCATCGACCGCAACGTCGGTCAGGCGCAGCTCGCTGCGGCGGCCGATCCACTCGCGCGCCTGCTCGTAGCTGCCCAGCACCGTGCCGACATCGCTGCGCCGTGTCGTCGACTCCACTGCCGCTTCAGCCGATCATGCTGTAGCCGCCAGACACCGAGAGCACCTGCCCGGTGATGTGGCCGGCGGCGACGGACGAGGACAGGAAGACAACAGAATTGGCGATGTCGCGCGGACGTCCGACTTTCTTCAGCGGCAAGGACGCAGCGACTTTCTCAAGCTGATCGGGGGTGAACAGCGGCTTGGCCCACATGCTGCCCTTGCCGACTTCATCCTCGGTTTCCGGAATGGTCACGCCCGGGCAGACGCAGTTGCAGCGGATACCGTAGCGACCGTTCTCCTTGGCGATGGTTTTCATGAAGCTGTTGACGGCCGCCTTCATGCCGCCGTATACCGCTTCCTTCGGCTCGCCCTGGCGGCTGGCGTCGGAGCTGATCGAGACGATGCTGCCGCCGCCCTGCGCAGGAATCATTTTTTCCAGCGCAGCGCGCGTGCAGTTGAGTACGCCGTGGAAGTTGATGCGGATGATCTTTTCCCAGAACTCGGGTGTGGTCTGCATGAAAAACATCAACTGGTCCCAGCCCACGTTGTTCACCAGCGCGTTGATGGCGCCGTAACGGGTCATGGCGGCGTCCATCAGCGCATGGGCCTGGTCGAGTTGGGTCACGTCCGTGCGCACCACCTGCACGTCGGCCGCACCGGCCGCCCGCGCCAGGTCCGCCACCTTGCTGGCCTGGGTCTCGTCGATGTCGCCGATGGTGATACGCGCACCTTCGGCCGCGAAACCGAGCACGAGGGCCCGGCCAATGTTGGAGCCGCCGCCGGTGATGACGACGGATTTGTCCTTGAGTCCGAGATCCACTGAATTCTCCGGGTTGTTGATTGATCGCGAGCATCGTCAAGCTGGGGCATCGGCAGGATGCTTGACGCAGCGAACATTAGCGCATCATTCTACCGAATGGTAGTTAGAGAAGTGTGGAATTGGACATGCCCTTCACCGACCGATATCCAAGCGTGGTCCGGGCCGGGCAGCCGTGGGCAAATGTTAGCCAAAGGGTCGGCGGTTCCATTTGACGTGGCAGAATTGAGGCGGGAAAGGGGACTGCGGACATGGTGATGGCGATAGCGAAGCGAAAAGCTCGACTGACGAAGAAGGGCACGGAAGCGCCTGCCGAACTCACTCGCGGATATATCCTGAAAGCGGCGGCGAAGCTGTTTCGCGACCAGGGCTACGTGGCGACGACCCTGCGCCAGATCGCGGATTCCGCGGGCATCCAGGCCGGAAGCGTGTATTACCACTTTCGTTCCAAGGACGAGATCCTGGCCGAGATCCTCGACACCGGAATAGACGAAGTGCGGAAGTCGGTCGGGAATCGCCTAGATGCCTTGCCCAAGAATGCAACGCCGAGGCAAAAGATTGCCGCAGGAATTGAGGGACATCTGATCGGGTTGCTCCAACATGGTGATTTCACGTCGGCCAGCATCCGGACCTTCGGACAACTACCGGCACACCTGAAACGATCAAACCAGCTGCGCCGCAAGGACTACAGTGCGTTTTGGGACAGCTTGCTTACAGAAGCCGCAGAGCGTGGAGGGCTTCGCACGGGCGTCGATCTGCACATCGTCCGCCTGGTGATATTGGGCGCGGTGAACTGGACGGTGGAGTGGTACGACCCCAAGCAGGGCTCGGTCGAGAAAGTCTCCAGGCAGATTGCATCGCTGATTTCTGACGGCGTGTTCGTGAGTGGGCGAGGTTGAGGGCTGCGCTGGGTAGGCCCTCTGGAAGGCCAGTGATTTGAACGGTGCGTGATTTAGATTTTCACAAGCGAGATACTTTGTTCTAACAAACGCTAGAGAGATAACGATGAAGGTATTGGTTAGTGTCAAGCGTGCGGTGGATTACAACGTCCGCATCCAGGTCAAGCCGGACGGTTCGGGCGTGGTCACCGAGGGCGTGAAGCACTCGATGAACCCCTTCGACGAGATCGCGATGGAAGAAGCGGTGCGTCTGAAGGAAAAGGGCAAGCTCACCGAGATCATCGCCATTACCGTGGGCGGTGCGAAGAGCGAAGAGACGCTGCGCTCGGCGCTCGCGTTCGGTGCGGATCGCGCGATCCACATCAAGGAAGAAGGCGAGATCCAGCCGCTGACCGCCGCCAAGGCGCTGGCCGCAGCGTTCAAGGCCGAGGGCGCGCAACTGTTCATCGCCGGCAAGCAGGCGATCGACGATGACGCCAACCAGACCGGCCAGATGATTGCGTCCTTGCTCGATCTGCCGCAGGCGACGTTCGCCTCGAAGGTCGAGCTGGACGGCAACAAGGCCGTCGTGACGCGTGAAGTCGATGCCGGCCTGGAAACACTGGAAGTCGATCTTCCCGCGATCATCACCGCCGACTTGCGCTTGAACGAGCCGCGCTACCTTAAGCTGCCGGACATCATGAAGGCGAAGAAGAAGCCCATCGACGTGAAGAGCTTTGCCAGCCTGGGCGTGACGCCCGGTGCCGGTCTCAAGACCACGAAGACCTCGGCACCGCCAAAGCGCTCCAAGGGCATCGTGGTCAAGACCGTCGATGAACTCGTCGCCGCGCTCAAGGCCAAGGGCCTCGTCTAAGCGACCGCCAGAATCAGGAATACGAACTCATGAGCAAGATTCTCGTCATTGCAGAACACGCCGACGGCAAGCTGTCCGCCGCCGTCTCCAAGACCGTTGCCGCCGCTGCCCAGATCGGCGGTGAAGTGCACGTCGCCGTCTTCGCCGTAGACGGCGCCGCCGTTGCTGCGCAGGCTGCGCAGATCGCTGGCGTCACCATGGTGCTGACCGTCAACAATGCGGCGAACAACCACGCGCTGGCCGCCACACTTGCGCCGCAGGTCGTCGAACTCGCCAAGGGCTACAGCCACGTGCTGTTCCCCGGCACTACGTTCGGCAAGGACCTGGCTCCGCGCGTGGCCGCCAAGCTCGACGTGCAGCAGGTCAGCGACATCATGCACGTGCACAACGCGACCTCCTTTGATCGCCCGACCTACGCCGGCAACGCGATCTGCACCGTCGAAGCGCCGGCATCGCCGCTGGTGCTCGGCACCGTGCGTCTAGCCTCGTTCCAGGCCGCCGCGAGCGGCAACAGCGCGCCGGTCGAAGCCGCGAGCGTGAACGCCACGCTGCCCACGCACACGCGCTTCGTGTCGCTGGCCGCGCAGAAGTCGGAGCGTCCCGAACTCCAGTCTGCGAACCGCGTGGTCTCCGGCGGCCGTGCGCTGGGCAGCAGCGATGCCTTCAAGATCATCTATGAACTGGCTGACAAGCTGAACGCCGGTGTCGGTGCCTCGCGCGCTGCGGTGGACTCCGGCTACTGCCCCAACGACATGCAGGTGGGCCAGACCGGCAAGATCATTGCACCGGAGCTGTACATCGCCATCGGCATTTCCGGTGCGATCCAGCACCTGGCCGGCATCAAGGATGCGCGCACCATCGTGGCCATCAACAAGGACGCCGAAGCGCCAATCTTCGAGATCGCCGACTTCGGCATCGTCGGTGACCTGTTCCAGATCGTGCCGGAAATAACCGGCAAGCTGTAACGAAAAAACCCTGCGCCGCTTGCGAGGCGCAGGGTCTTGATGAAACTGCAGCGATCAGTATCCGAGCTGGCGCGAGGCGAGATCCTTCATGATTTCGGTCGCGCCACCGCCGATGGACAGCACCTTGGTTTCGCGGAAGATGCGCTCGACCTTGGCACCGCGAAGGTAGCCTGCGCCGCCAAAAATCTGTACCGATTCGCCGGCAATCCATTCCAGCGCGCCGGTGGAAAGGTTCTTCAGCAGGCAGATTTCTGCGACCGGCATGTGTCCCTGGCGGATCTGCCAGCACAACAGGTCAAGCTGGGCCTTGATCGCGTCCAGCTTCATCTTCATGTCGGTGAGCTTGTGGCGGATCACCTGCCGTGCGATCAGCGGCTGACCGAAGGTCTGCCGATCCCGGGCGTAGGCCAAGGCTTCCTCGTAGCAGACCTGGCCGAAGCCCCAGGCTTGCGCGCAGAGCATCAGGCGCTCGTTGTTGAAGTTCTCCATGATCGCCTTGAAGCCGCGATTTTCCTCGCCGATGCGATTGGCGACCGGCACCCGGCAGTCCTGGAAATACAGCGTGGCGGTATCCGAGCACCACCAGCCCATTTTCTGCAGCGGGCTGCGCGTGAAGCCCGGTGTGCCGGCTTCGACCACGAGGAGCGACACGCCGCCCATTCCGCTGCCACCGGTGCGCACGGCGACGGTGATGAAGTCGGCGCGCATGCCCGAGGTGATGAAGGTCTTGGAGCCGTTGACGATGTAGTGATCGCCGTCGAGTAGCGCGGTGGTGCGCAGGCTGGCCACGTCCGAACCGCCGCCGGGCTCGGTGATGGCGAGCGCTGCGATCTTCGTGCCCTCCATCACCGGGCGCAGAAAGCGCTCCTTCTGATCCTGGGTGCCGTTGGCCGCAATCGGCGGGCTGCCGATGCGATGGCTGACGAGGCTCGCAATCAGACCACCGGACCCCGAGCGCGCCAGTTCCTCGGCCATGATCGTCTGGTAGAACGGGTCATCGTCGCCAGTGCCGCCGTATTCCTCGGGAAAGCCGATGCCGAGAACACCGGCTTCAGCCGCCTTGAGCTGCAAGGAGCGCGGCAGCTCGCCGGCCTGCTCCCAGGCCTCGATATGGGGATCGCACTCCTTCTGCACGAAGCGCCGCAGCTGGCTGCGGTAGGTCTCATGATCTTCGGTGAGGAACGGGTGGGGTGCGCCGGTGTGGGTCATGGTGCGCTCGGAGTAATTGGATCAGGCTGCGCGTCGCAGGCCGGCGACGCGATCAAGATGCCGTTCGCGATCACCGTACAGCGTGCCAAAGGCAGTGAGTTGGCGGAAGAAATGACCCACGTCGAGCTCTTCGGTGACGCCGATGCCGCCGTGCAACTGCACCGCCTGCTGCGCGACGAGCTTGCTGGCCTGGCCGAGATAGGCTTTCGCGGCGGACACGGCACGACGACGTTCGTCTGCATCCGTGCTGTCCACGCGCACGCTGGCCATCAGGACCATCGAGCGGCTCTGCTCGATCTCGATGAACATGTCCACCAGGCGATGCTGCAAGGCCTGGAAGCTGCCAATGACGACGCCGAACTGCTTGCGCACCTTCAGGTAATTCGCGGTACGTTCCAGCAGGGCGTGCATCGCGCCGAGGGCCTGCGCGCAGGATGCGGCGGTAGCGTGATCCAGCGCGGCGTCCAGCGCCTCGAAGCTCTTGCCAGCCGGGCCGATGAGCGCGTCGGCCGATACCCGGACCTGATCGAGCACCACATCCGCCGCCGTGCCCCCACCCATCACCGCGTAGGGCGTCAGGGTGACGCCGCGGGCGGCTGGATCGATCTCGAACAGGCTGATGCCGGCGGACTCGCCGGCAGATTCGGCGCTGCGGGCACTGACGATCAGCCGCTGTGCGTTCGGCGCATTGAGCGCGCACAGCTTCCGGCCGCTGATGAAGTAGCCCTGGCCGTCCGCTTTCGCCTGGGTTGCGCAGTGAGCGGCGTTCTGGCGATCACCCGGCTCGGCCCAGGCCACGGAAAGCTGCAACTGGCCTTCGGCGAGCGGTTCCAGCAGGCGCTTCTGCTGTGCCTCGCTGCCGGCCAGCGCCAGCAGCTTGCCCGGCAACACCAGTCCGGAGACGAAGGGCTCCAGCACCATGCCGGCACCGAGCGCTTCGGCCACCAGCGAGATGTCGGTGCCGCTGCCGCCGAGTCCGCCCACGGATTCCGGCAGCGGAAGGGCAAGCCAGCCGAACTCGGCCATCTGTGCCCAGGCCGCAGCATCGAGCTGACCGGGGAGTGTCAGCGTCTGCTTGTAGCGTTCGAAGCCATAGCCCTTGAGGGCGAATTTGTTGGCGCTGTCCTGCAGCAGTTTCTGCTCGGACGAGTAGGAAAAGTCCATTGGATTATGTTTTTCGAGTATTCAGCCCACGCCCAGCAGCAGCTTGGCGAGGACGTTTTTCTGGATTTCGTTGGTGCCGCCGTAGATGCTGCTGGCGCGCAGGAAGTTGTAACGCTGCGTGGCGCCGCGGAACACCTCGTGGCCAGCCGCGTGGTCGCTCATCCAGGGCAGTGCGCTGAGGCCGCCGAGTTCGACCTGTGCCTCGGAAATGGCCTGCTGCATCTCGGCGCCCTTGACCTTGAGACCGGAAGATTCCGGACCCGGTGCCTGCCCCCTCGCTATTCGGTCCAGGGTGCGCAGGTTGGTGTACTCGAGGGCCATGAGGTCCACTTCCAGCGCCGCCAGACGACGCCGCACCAGCGGGTCATCGGCCAGCGAGGGGTCGCTCGCGACGGCGCGGCGTAACTCCTTCATCTGGTGAAGACTGTCGGCCACGCCGGCGATGGCGGTGCGCTCGTGGGTGAGCAGGAACTTGGCGATCGTCCAGCCTTCGCCCTCCTTGCCGACCAGATTGTCCGTCGGGACGCGGACATTGGTCAGGAAGATCTCGTTGAGATGGTGATGGCCATCGATGGTCATGATCGGACGGATTTCGAGGCCCGGCGTTTTCATGTCGATCAGCAGGAAGGAAATGCCTTGCTGCTTGGGCACCTCAGGGTTGGTCCGGCATAGGCAGAACATGTAGCTCGCCCAGTGTGCCTGGGTGGTCCAGATCTTCTGGCCGTTCACCACGTAGTGGTCGCCGTCGCGAACCGCCAGCGTCTTGAGGCTTGCGAGGTCGGAGCCCGAACCCGGCTCGGAATAGCCCTGGCACCAGAACTGTTCGCCAGCGGCGATGAGAGGCAGATAGCGCGCCTTCTGTGCCGGCGAGCCGAAGCTCATCAGCACCGGGCCGAGCATGGCCAGACCGAAGGGGCTTCCCACCGGGGCGCCGGCTGCGGCGCGCTCGGTGTCGAAGATGTAGCGCTGTGTCGCCGTCCAGCCCGGTCCGCCGTACTCGGTGGGCCAGTTGTAAGCCAGCCAGCCCTTCTTGCCGAGCTTGCGCTCCCAGGCCGCCTGCGTTTCCAGATGATTGGGTAGGCCGATTTCGGGGCCGGCCTTGGGCGGAACGTTCGCCTGCATCCAGGCGCGGACTTCGGCGCGAAAGGCCTGGTCCTCCGGTGAAAAATCAAGATCCACGTAATGCTCCTCAAGGTGAGAAAAAGAAAGTCTGCGCAGCGAGCACGGCCGCCGCGGCTCGGCTGGGTCCGACAATGGGACGCCAGCGCTGCGTATTCAGTCGCCCGGTCGCGGTGGGACGTGACGACGGAGGAATTCGATCACTGCTTCGCTGAACAAATCGTTGCGATCTCCCGCAACCATATGTCCCGCCTCCGCCACGTCGGCCAGCTCGGCGTGAGGAATCAGTTCCTGCAGCGCGCGTGCGCCTTCGGGGCTGACCACGTCGCTGCTGCCGCCGCGAACCAGGAGGGTCGGGACGTGGATGCGTCTCGCGGCGGTCTCGCGGCGCTCCTGCTGCACAAGCGCCTCACCCGCCTGGGTGCGGGAGGCGTGATTGAGAAAGCGCGGGTCCCAGTGCCAGTACCAGCGGCCGTCCCGATAGCGCAGGTTCTTGCGCAGACCGTCGGTACCGCTCGGCCGGGGGCGATGCGGGTTGTAGGCGGCCACGGCATCGACCACCTCGTCCAGACTGGCGAAACCGCCGGTATGCGCACTCATGAAGTTGAGCACGCGCGCGACCCCGCTGGCTTCGAGCCGCGCCGCGATGTCCACCAGCACCAGCGCGCTCGCAAAACCCCTCTCGGCCTCGCCGAGAGCCACCATCGAGGTCAGGCCGCCCATCGAGGCCCCCACCAGAATGGGCGGCCTCGCAAGGCCGGCAACCACTTGGTGAAGATCGCCGATCAGCGCGTCGGGACTGTAATCGCCCTGCTCGGACCAGGCGCTGTCGCCGTGGCCGCGGGCGTCGTAGGCCAGCGCGTAGTAGCCCGCCTCGGCGAGGCGCAGCGCCGTCCCCGCCCAGGCGTGACGGGTCTGCCCGCCGCCGTGCAGCAGGATGACGGGCACAGCGCAGGGATCGCCTGCCTCCTCGGCAGCGAGGCTCTGGCCGTCGTGGCCCTGAAGCTGGACCTCGCGAATCTGCAGGGGTGTCGTGGAATCGTGTGGCAAGGGAAGGGATCAAAAAAGTAGGTGGGAGCCCCATCCGCGGGGGCGCTACGGCGGGCGACTGGCTCAATCCAGCGAACGCGCGATCAGTTCCTTCATGATCTCGTTGGTGCCGCCGTAGATTCTCTGCACGCGCGCATCCTGGTACATGCGGGCAATCGGGTACTCGGTCATGTAGCCGAAGCCGCCAAAGAATTGCAGGCACTCGTCAACGATCTCGCACTGCTTCTGCGTGCCCCACCACTTGGCCATCGAGGCGGTCGCCGCATCGAGCTTGCCTTCCATCAGTTTCTGGATGCAGTGGTCGATGAAGACGCGGCCAATGGTGAGCTCGGTCTGCCGCTCGGCCAGCTTGAAGCGCGTGTTCTGGAATTCCAGCAGCGTCTTGCCGAAGGCCTTGCGCTCGCGCACATAGGCCAGGGTGTGGTGCATCGCGGCCTCGGCGGCGGCAATGGCTCCGACGCCGATGATCAGGCGCTCGCGCGGCAACTGGTTCATGAGCTGGTAGAAGCCCTGACCCTCGCGACCGCCCAGCAGATTCTCTGCCGGCACGCGCAGATTCTCGAAGAACAGCTCGGCCGTGTCCTGACCCTTCTGCCCGATCTTGTGCAACAGCCGGCCGCGCTTGAAGCCGGGCAGGCTGGTGGGATGCTCGGCCACGATCAGGGAGATGCCCTTGGCCGCGGACGTGGGATCGGTCTTGCAGACGATGATCAGAAGGCCGGTGTGATGACCGTTGGAGATGAAGGTCTTGGAGCCGTTGATGATGTAATCGCCGCCATCGCGCTCCGCGCGCGTGCGCACGGCCTGCAGGTCCGAACCGGTGCCGGGTTCGGTCATGGCGATGGCCCCGACCATCTCGCCCGACACCAGCTTCGGCAGCCAGCGCTTCTTTTGCTCCGGCGTGGCGCAGCCCACGATGTAGTGGGTGACGATCTCGTGCACGCCCTTGGCCCAGGCGGTATTACCAGCGTAGGCCTGTTCTTCCATGATCACGGCTTCGTGCGCGAAGGTGCCGCCCGCGCCGCCGAATTCCTCGGCGACATCCGTGCACAGCAGCCCCGCCGCACCCGCCTTGAGCCAAAGCGAGCGGTCAACGTGCTGCTGCTCGGCCCATCGCTCCTCGTTGGGGGTGATTTCCGCAGCGATGAACTTGCGCACGTTGTCACGGAACAGCGACAGCTCCTCGTTCATCCACGCCGATTCGGGTCTCTTCATCGTCTTGCTCACATCGAGAAGCCGCCGCCGCAGACCAGCACCTGTCCGCTGACGTAGTTGGACTCCGGGATGCAGAACAGGTACACGGAGCCTGCCGCCTCGGTCGGCGTGCCGGCGCGGCCAAGCGGCACCGTGGCTTCCATCGTCTTGAGCAGGTCGGGATTGACGCCGACCTTGATCTTGCGACCTTCAACGTCAATGCTCGCATCGCTGCCGGCCGCAGCCTCTGTCAGGCGCGTCTTGATGAGGCCGAAGGCCACACAGTTGACGTTGACCTTGTACCGCCCCCATTCCTTGGACATCGCCTTGGTCAGGCCGATGATCGCCGCCTTGCCGGCAGAATAATTGGCCTGGCCTGCGTTGCCGCCGGTGCCGGCGATCGAAGAGATGTTGACGACCTTGCGGAACACCTCGCGCCCTTCCATGGCTTCCTTCTTGGTCTGCACGCGCAGGTACTCGGACGCGGCCCGCAGAATCTGGAACGGAGCGGTGACGTGCACGTCCATGATGGCGTGCCACTGCTCGTCGGTCATCTTGTGGATGACGTTGTCCCAGGTGTAGCCGGCGTTGTTGACGATGATGTCGAGTCCGCCCAGTTGCTCGATGGCGGTGTTGACGAAGCGTTCGGCGAAGCCCTTTTCGGTCACGCTGCCGGCGCACGCGATGGCCTTGCGTCCCATCGCGCGGATTGCAGCGACGGTTTCTTCGGCCGGGCCTGCATCGAGATCGTTGACGACCAGGTTGGCGCCTTCCGAGGCGAGCTTGAGCGCGATTTCACGGCCGATACCACGGCCCGATCCGGTGACCAGCGCAACCTTGCCTTCGAGTTTCATGCTTTCTGATTCCTGTCTGAATTGGGATGGGTTACTTCAGTGCGACCAGCGCATCGCCGGAGAGCTTCAGCTCACCCTTGTCGTCCACGACGCCAATCTCGAGCTTCACGACCTGTTCGCCATTGCGTTCGAGTTTCTCCACCACCTTGCCGCCGCAGGTGAGCTTGGCGCCGATCGGCGTGATGGCCGAGAAGCGCACCGCGTAGTGCCTAAGCTGCGTCTGCGGTGCCCAGTTGGTAAGGAAGCGGCCGAGGTAGGCCATCGACAACATGCCGTGCGCGAACACGTCCGGCATGCCGGCGGCCTTGGCAAAGTCCAGATCGATGTGGACCGGGTTGTGGTCGCCCGAGGCGCCGGCAAACAGGGCCAGTGTGGTGCGCGTGATGCGCGGCAGCTTCAACGCCGGCAGTTCGTCGCCGACCTTGACCTGCTCGAATGTGGGGACGCTCATGCCGCCTTCTCCTTGGGGTTGCGGGCCACGATGATGCTGCGGGCTTCCATCACCTTGACGCCGTTCTGATCCGTGATGACCGAGTCCTTCACGATGAACTCGAGTGCGCCGCCTTTCTTTTGGTAGATGTCGGCGATGCGCGAGTCCACTTTCAGCACGTCGCCGGCACAGACCTGCGCGTGGTAGGTGAAACTCTGTTCGCCGTGCAGGATGTTGCCGATGGGCACGCCCAGTTCGTCGAGAAGTGTGAACATGATGCCGGCATCCAGATCCGCGCCCATGAGAAAGGTTGGCGGCACCGGCAGACTGCGGTAGCCAGCCGCCTTGGCTGCGGCCTCGTCGATGTATTCGGGTCGGGTTTCCCCGGTGGCCTTGGCGAAGAAGCGCAGGCGCCCCTTCTCCACTTCGAAGGTGGTGCTCGGCAACTGACGGCCGATGTGCTTGGTATCGATCATGAAAGCCCTCCCTGTCAGGCCTGGTACATCGTCACGACGCAGGCGCCACCCAGGCCCAGGTTGTGCTGCAGCGCCGTGCGGGCGCCCTTGACCTGGCGCGCTTCGGCGGTGCCGCGCAACTGCTGGACCAACTCGGTGCACTGGGCCAGGCCGGTTGCACCCAGCGGATGGCCCTTGGACAGCAGGCCGCCGGAGGGATTGGTCACGACGCGACCGCCGTACGTGTTGTCGCCGTCGTTCACCATCTTTTCGCCGCCGCCATCCGACGCCAGGCGCAAGGCCTCATAGGTGAGCAGTTCGTTGGTCGCGAAACAGTCGTGCAGCTCGACGACGCTGACATCCTTGGGATCAACGCCGGAGGCGGCGTAGACCTGGTCGCCAGCGGCACGCGCCATGTCGAAGCCGACGAGCTGCATCATGTTGCGCGCCTCGAAGGTCTCCGGCGTGTCGGTGGTCATGGCCTGCGCAACGATCTTCGCGCGCGAGTCCAGGCCATGCTGCCTGGCGAACTTCTCCGAGCAGACGATCGCGGCCGCAGCCCCGCAGGTGGGCGGGCAGGCCATCAGGCGCGTCATCGGTCCGATCAGCATCGGTGAAGCCATGACTTCTTCCATCGTCACTTCCTTGCGGAACAGGGCGACGGGATTGTTCATGGCATGACGGCTGGCCTTGGCGCGAATCTTCGCGAAGGTCTCGGCCTTGGTGCCGTATTTTTCCATGTGCGCCATGCCGGCGCCGCCGAAGTAACGGATCGCGAGCGGCACGTCCGGCTGGCCGACAAGTTCGTCGCAAACCGTGTCGAAGGGCTGGAAAGGACTCGGTCGGTCATGGAAGTACGAACCCAGCGCGCCCGGTTTCATCTGCTCGAAGCCGAGCGCGATCACGCAGTCCGCCGCGCCGCTCTGCACAGCCTGGCGCGCAAGAAATAGCGCTGTGGATCCCGTCGAGCAGTTGTTGTTGACGTTGATCACCGGGATGCCGGTCATGCCCACCGGATACAGCGCGCGCTGCCCGCAGGTGGAATCGCCGTACACGTAGCCGACGTAGGCCTGCTGCACGAGCTTGTAATCGACGCTCGCATCGGCCAGCGCGCGGCGGGCCGCCTCGGAGCCCATGTCGTAATACGGTTCGGAAGTGCCCGGTTTGGTGAAGGGCACCATGCCCACGCCGGCAACAACGACGGTTTGACTCATTGGCTACGCTCCAGGAGGCTGAGGATGACGCGAAGAGAAGAAAGGAGGCCTCTATGCCGAGGCCAATCGCGAGAGCATGAAGGAGGGAAGGCTCCGCGAAATTTAAGAATCAGGCGAACCACCGCAAGGTCATCGCGATCAGGCGCTTCACGCGCGCGGTGTAGGGGGGATAGAACATCTTCACCAGACCGATTCGCGTGTCTGCGATCGCGCGGGCGTGCGAGAACGAGCGAAAGCCGAATTCGCCATGCGTGCTACCCAGCCCGGAATTGTTGACGCCGCCGAAGGGCAGCAGCGGGTGGAGGGCATGCACGACGGTGTTGTTGACGCAGACGCCGCCCGAAGAGGTGCGGTCGAGGACGCGGCGGATGCGTGCGCGATCCTGGCCCCAGACGTACAGCGCCAGCGGCTTTTCACCGGCGTTGATGCGGTCGATGACCTCTTCGAGTTCACCGAACCGGATCACCGGCAGCAGCGGTCCGAAAATCTCCTCCTGCAGGATCGCCGCATCCGCAGGCACGCGCTCTAGGATGGTCGGCGAGATGTAGCAATGTTCCTCCCGCACGTCGCCGCCAGCGACGACGGTGGCGCCGCGTTCGCGCGCATCATCCAGCAGCCGTCGCACGCGCGAGGTGTGGCGTGCGTTGACGATGCGGGCAAGGTCGGGCGAGCGGAAACAGGCCTCGTCGTCCTTTCCGTATACCTCGGCGAGACGTTCGCGCAGAAGATCTAGGAACTCGTCGGCGACCGAGTGGTGCACGAACACGTGATCGGGTGCGATGCAGGTCTGGCCGTTGTTCATGAACTTCGACCAGCACACGTTGTGAGCCGCGGCCTTCAGATCGGCGCTGGCATCGATGATGGTCGGGCTCTTGCCGCCCAATTCCAGGGTCACGCTGGTTAGATGGCGCGAAGCTGCGGCCATCACGACTTTTCCCAGGGCGGGAGCGCCAGTGAAGAAAATGTGATCGAACGGCAGGTCGAGCAGGGTCTTGGCGAGTTCCGCGTCGCCCTGGAACAGCGCGACTTCGTCGCGGGCAAAGGTCGCGTCGATGATCTTCTGCATCTCCGCCGACAACCGCGGCGTCATTTCCGAGGGCTTGACGATCGCTGTATTGCCTGCGGCTAGAGCCAGTACCAGGGGACAGAAGCTAAGGTTCACCGGGTAGTTCCACGGCGAGATGATCAGGCAGCGCCCGCGCGACTGGTACTCGATGCGTCCCTGAGTCCCGGCCATCAGCGGCGAGAACCCGACCCGCGTGGGCTTCATCCAGCGCTTGAGCCGGCGCATCGCCATGTTGGCTTCGGAGACGACGGTAAAGATTTCCGTCAGGTCGACTTCCACCTCCGGTTTCCGGAAGTCCGCGGCAGCCGCGGCACGGATCGCCGGGGCAGCCGCCTGGACGGCATCGCGCAGCTTGCGGATGCGCTCGATGCGTTCGTCCGCGGACGAGCTGCGCCAGCGCAGGGCCGTCGACCGTTGCGCTTCGAAGGCGGCCAGTGCCTGCGCGTTCGGCGCGCAATACGCGGATGTCGCGGGGAAGGGGGTCAGCAGGGGGGCGTTCATCCGTCGATCTCCAGCGTTGAAGAAGCGGCCATCGCTGGCCAGCCCAAACGGGCAGCTTTGAGGGTCGCGTTTCAAAGTGTATCAGTCAAGCGTTTGTTAGAAAAGTGTCTGTGACAATGTGCCCCCCCCGCGAAATCGCGCAGCCAATCCGATACGCGAAGAGTGATTCGACACCGCTTGTCCCAGGGCAGCCGGCAAAACGCCGAAGTGCGCAGCGAAACTACGTGCTATTGACTTCGTGCTCAGCCGCGATTAAGGTCATGGTCCCGCCGGTTCATGACTGGCGACAGTGCGGTACCCGGTAGCTAATCAGATCTGGAGGTTCACCTCATGAGTTCCGTCACGCAAAACACCACATACGAGTCTCCCAACGGGCCTTGGGCCAAACTTTTTCTGGTTCTGTTGGGCATTGCCATCCTCTTTGGCTCCTACCGCATCTATCAACATGCAACCTCCTTCACGGTGGGTCTGGACTACTTTTCGGAGGACTTCCAGAAATACTGGATGACACTGCTCTATATCCAGCTGCCCGTGCTGTTCGGGATGGGTGCCGCCATCGTGGGTTGGCTCTGGCACACGCGGGATCGCCAGCTCGACAAGTTGGCCCCGGCCGAGGAGCTGCGCCGTTATTTCGTGTTGCTGGCGCAGATCATGGTGTTCGCCGTGGTTGCTTACCTGACCGCCTCGCCCTTCACCGAGGCTGACGCCGCTTGGCACCAAGTGACGGTCCGTGATACTGACTTCACGCCGACGCACATCGTGCTGTTCTACTTCGGCATTCCGATGTTCATCATGGCCGGCGTGGTGTCGTTCGTTTACGCGCGCACTCGGCTCCCTCAGTTTGCGAACAGGATTTCCCTGCCGTTCGCGCTGGTGGTTGCGGGCCCGATCATGATCATGCCCAATCTTGGCCTCAACGAATGGGGGCACACGTTCTTCTATGCAGAGGAACTGTTCGCCGCGCCCATTCACTGGGGCTTCGTGCTGCTCGGCTGGGCGACGTTTGCGGCCGGCGGGCTGGTGGTGCAGATCCTGACCCGAGTCGTCGAGCTTACGAAAGTCGTGGGCTCGAGCGATTTTGCGGAATCGCCGCAGGCTGCTGCGGTTGGCGTGTCGGCGTAACGGTTAACGACATGTACAACGGTGGGGGCGTGCCGAGCGGTGCGCCCCCGCCGAGCGCAGACCATCAGTCGTACGGCAAGATGCATGGCGCTTGCCCTTCGGGGACTGTCGCGCGACCGGTGTTATCAGCAAAGAAGAAATCAAGCGTTTGCCCCGGCGCGGGCTTCGCTGCGTAAGTCCAAAGGCGGAGATCCCTGATGAAGGCCATAAATAATCCAGATAGCGGCGGCGCAGGCCAAAACGGGCTCACTTCAGCGAAGGAGCAGCGAAAGGCCTACGTCCAGATGGACTTGCTGATCATTCCTCTGATCGTGCTGCTCTTCATGGGCATCTTCAGTTTTCACTTCGCGCTGCTCGTCGGCGACTGGGATTATTGGGTGGACTGGCGCGATCGCCGCTGGTGGCCGCTCGTAACGCCACTTGCACTCACCGTATTGCCAGGGGTGTTCGGGTTCCTGCTGTGGGACAAGCTGCGCCTGCCGTTGGGCGGAACGCTCACGATTCTGTGCCTGACGCTGGCGGCCTGGATCAGTCGCTACCTGAATTTCCACCTCTTCGCTGATTTTCCGATGAACTTTGTATGGCCTTCGACCTACATCGGCTTGGGCCTGATCCTGGACTGCATGCTGCTGCTCACGCGCAGCTTTTTCTGGACCGGTCTTTTCGGCGGATTCGCCTTCGGCCTTCTGATCTATCCGCTCAACTGGTCGATCTTGGCGCCGTTTCAGGTGCCGCTTGAGCTCAACGGCACGATGCTGACGGTGGCCGACCTGATGGGCTATGAGTACATCCGCACCGCCATCCCGGAATACCTGCGCATCATCGAGGAGTCCACGCTGCGGACATTCGGCGCCGCCGTGACGCCCCTGACCGCCGTGTTCGCGGGTTTTCTGAACATCATGAATTACTGGTTCTGGCTCTGGATCGGGTATCTGGGTGCGAAAGCGTTGTGGATCCGGAAGATCGTGTGATGAAAACGACCATGAAACTGCTTTCTGCCTTCCTGCTCCCTCTGATCGCGTTCTGCGTGATCTATCCATCGCCTTCCGTGGCGCACGGTGAGCGTGCACAGATGCCCCAGTTGCGCATGCGCACGGTGCATTGGATTGACGTTCAGGCATCGACGGCGAAATTGTCGGTCAACGAGATCGTCAAGATCAGCGGCAAGTTCATGCCGTCGAAGTACTGGCCGCACCATGTGGACTCAATTGAGGAAACCGCCTTCCTCAACATCGGCGTCCCTGGCCCCTCCTTCGTGCGACTGGACTCCCGCGTCAACGGCGTGCCGATGATTCGCTCCACCTCCTTCCGCAAGGGCGAGGTCTACGACTTCGAGATCACGATGAAGGCGCGCAAGGTCGGTCGGTATCATGTTCATACGGTGATCAACGTCGCGGGGGCTGGTCCGATGATCGGCCCCGGCATCTGGGTCGAAGTCACGGGTGATGAAGCCGCCTTCGTGAACACCGTCGAGACGCTGTTGGGCGAGACCATCGATCTGGAAACCTATGGCCTGGGTAACGTCATGGCGTGGTCAGCCCTCTGGTTCGCCGTCGGCCTGGCCTGGTTTGTCTATTGGTTGACCAAGTGCCCCATCGTGGTGCCTCGCTTCAAGCGTGCGCAGGAGCTGGGGGCCGAAGCCGACCAGATGATCACCACCATGGATCGTCGGATGGGAGGGATCTTCCTGGTCCTCACCTTGAGCCTGATTGTGGGCGGTTACGTCTATGCCCAGGAAAGGTGGCCGATCACCACGCCGCTGCAGACCGGCAAGATCGATGTTCCGCCGCTGGATCAGCCGCCGACCCCCATTGCGATCAAGCTCATTGAAGCGCGTTACCGTATTCCGGGTCGTAGCTTCAGGATGGAGTTTGATGTCGTCAACGACAGTGACCGGCCCGTCACCATCGGTGAATTCGCGGCCGGCAACCTGCGTTTCATTAACGCGGATGTGCTCGACGTCAAGCCCAGGGACGAACACGATCTGGTGGCCTCTGATGCCCTGCGTGTCGAAGGTGCGCCCGTAGCCGCCGGGGCCACCCAGCGCGTGGTGATCTACGCCGACGATGCCATGTGGGAGACCGAGCGCATGACGACCATGATTTCCTCCCCTGACGCCGTTGTGGCGGGTGTGCTGTCGTTCTTCGACGACGCGGGTGAACGGCATCTGGTGGAGTTCGGGGGGCCGATGATTCCCGACTTCGGCATGGTGCGGCGTTGATGTTCACGCGACGCGCTGTCCACGCGCTCCTCGCCGCAGCCGCATTGCTGGTGGCCGCCGGGGCCAGCGGCCATGGCGGCGTCTCGATGGAAGACGACAACTGTGTGATGAAAATCGGGACGCTACGCGCGCACTTCACCGGCTATCAGCCGGAGAAGCGCGCGACCCAGGAGTTCTGCGAAGACATCCCGGAGCTTGGACGCGCAATTATTGTCATTGATTACGTCAGCGCGGCGTTGCGTCAGTATGAGGTTGAATTTCGCGTGCTTGAAGACGTGAACGACCTCAGGGCTGGCGGCCGGTATGAAGACTTGGGGTCCGCGTCCGACATCGAGGCTGCGAGCCTGGTTCATGTTCCGTTTCAGGTCTACCCGAGAGGCACATTGACGTTTGAACACAACTTTGAGACGCCCGGGTGGTATATCGGCATGATCACTGCCAAGGATCCCGAAACCGGAACCGTGCTGCATTCCGTGTTCCCGTTCAAGGTGGGTGTCCACAGCCTGTGGCGATATCTGCCGGCCTTCCTGATCGTCTTCGCCATTGCGGCACTTGTCTACCGCCTCACGGGTCGCAAAAATAATTCAACCGAGGTGAAGTGATGGCAGTTTCAGCGCACAGGTTAGGGAGCGCGTTGCTCCTGGTCTCGCTCGGGGCATACGGGCCAGCCGTTCACGCACATGCGGGACTGGTCAGTTCGGAGCCTGGACGCAGAGCGGTGTTGACCGTGCCGCCCGAAGCGATCCGCCTGTGTTTCAACGAGAACATCGAGCCGAAATTTTCCACTGTCACGCTCTCTCAGGGTGATGATGCAATCGAGTCGCTTGGCGAAGTCCAGACCGACCCTGAGGTGCCTGCCTGCCTGGTCGTGCCTTTGGAGTCACCGCTCGGCAATGGCCGCTATACGGTCAAGTACCGCGTGCTTTCTGTCGATGGTCACGTCGTCGATTACGGGTACGGATTCAAATTAGAAGCACCCTGAGGTCGGGGTGATCGAAATTCTGGCTGCGGCATCCCGATTGGCGGCTTTCGCGAGTGCGGCCTGGATCATCGGTGCAACCGTCTTCCATGCTTGGTGCGTGCCGCGCGGCTTCCGCAAGCCAGCGGTGCCCGGCTCCTGGACGCTGCTAATAGGCGTCTCGGTGCTTGCTGTCGGTCATGCCGGTTTGATGTGGGCGCAGATGCTCACCCTTGTCCCGCTCGGAGGGACTGCAGCCGACTGGCGCAATCTGGTGATGGGCACGCACTTTGGCCAGATTTGGCTGATTCGAGCCGGGGCGGCCGCCCTTCTGCTTTTGTGTGTGCTGGTGGGAGTGATTCGGCCGGTTCAGCGCGCACGCTGGGCCTGCGCGATCGCGGCGGCCCTCTACCTTGGACTTGCACCCTGGGGCGGTCACGGCGCAGGTGCGGAAGCACCGTGGCAGGTTCTGCCGCCCAACATCGCCCATATGCTTGCCGTCGCAGTATGGTTCGGCGCTTTGCCGTCTTGGCTACTGACGGTCAGCGCGTATGCCCGCAACCAATCGTCTGCCTTGACGACGTCCGCCCTTTCCGCCGCCCTGCAGCGCTTCTCGCAGTTGTCGATGGCGCTGATGGCCGTCATTGTCGTGACCGGGGTCTGGCTGGCTGATCTTTACATCGAGAACGAAGGCGACCTGCTGGGCACGCGCTATGGGGGGCTGCTGGTCGGCAAGGTCGGGCTGCTGGCCTTGGCGCTGTTGTTTGCAAACCGACTGCGCACCAGGTTTCTGCCGGTACTGAAGAGGGCGGGCAATCACGCTGAGCCCCGCGCGCGGTCGGCGCTGGCGCTGCGGCACGTTGCAGTCGAGCTGGGCGCCGCCACGGGCGTGCTGCTCTGTGCTGTCTGGTTGGCACAGACCACCCCGGCGTTCCACGAACCCGAGCCATACTGGTGGCTGCCATTTCGTTGGTCATTCGAAGCCACGTGGGCTGACCCGTCGCTGAGGGTCTGGATACTGGGCGCTTTGGCAGCCTTGATCGCCGCGGGCTTTGCGGCAACCTGGCGGCGCGGGTCGTCGGAATCGACATCGAGATCGCTGCGCATCACGGCCGCCTTGCTCGTCGTGGCCGCGGTCAGCGTTCTGGCCTGGGCGTTTGCGGTGCCGGCTTATCCCGAAACCTTTCGTCGTTCGCAAGTACCGTATCTGACTCAGTCGGTTGCAAACGGGCGCGAGCTGTTCATGCAGCACTGCACGGCCTGTCACGGCACCGGAGGTCTGGGCGACGGCCCGCTGGCCGCAACGCTGCCCGTGCCGCCCGCCAATCTGAGCGAGCCGCACACGGCGTTGCACACGGCCGGCGATATGTACTGGTGGCTGAGCCACGGGATTCCAGAGAGCGGCATGCCCGGCTTCGGCGCGGTGCTTTCGGAGGACGATCGCTGGGACCTGATCAATTTCATGCGCACCTTCTCGCAAGGCTTCGAGAGTCGGGTCATGCGGGCCGGCATCGTTCCAGGGCAGGCGTGGCTGGGTGCGGTCAACCTTTATATCGAGGGTGCATCGGGACCGACCGAGCTTCAGGGCTACCGCGAAACGCATAACGTACTGCTGGCATTTCTTGGCGGACCCAATGCGGAAGCGCGCGCGCGGACCTTGGCCATGGCGCTCCCTGAACTCCAGTCCCGCCGCACACAGGTCCTTGCGGTCCCGCTCGACGACGCTGATCTGCCCGGCGACTTGCCGTATCCGGTCTTGAAGTCCGGCGCAACTGACGCATGGTCTGCCTACGAACTGTTGTCCCGCACGGTCGGTGATCGCGGACTGCCGGACCGCTTGGGCATGGCCTGGACACACGCTGAGTTCCTCATCGATCGCTTTGGCTATGTGCGTGCGCGCTGGATTGCTGAGGATGACGCGGTGGGATGGTCGGATCCCGCAATGCTTTATCCCCACCTGGATCGGCTCAACGCCGAGCCTCGTTTGCGTCCACCACCGGATGCGCACATTCACTGAACCCATAGGAGTCAAACCATGAAACGACCCCAAATTCTTTTCTGGGCGGCATTGTTCGGCAGCGGTCTGTCCTTCGGCGCGCTGGCCGAAGGCAAGGCGGCGCAAGACGACCATCACGCCCATCATCGAGGGCACGCGCAGCATGCGGCCAACGGCGCGGCGGGGAAGGGTGCGACCGAAGTGCCGCCGCTGCGCATCCTGTTTCCCGAGGACGGCGCCAAGGTCGGCACCCAGCTTGCGGTGGTGTTCGAAACGCCCGGCAAAATGGAAAGATTGACCATGAGCGCGCCCGTGGTGGGCACCCACCTGCACATCGAAACCGATGGAATTTCGCTGATGCCCGGCGAAGACCAGCTGATCCGGCTGGGCAACAATCGGTACGTGTTTCTGTTTGACCTGCCGGTCGAGCCTGGCGAGCGCAGCCTGAGGGTGTACTGGTCGGATGGCATGCACCGGACCATTGATGCGAGCATGCAGACGGTGAAGGTTGTCGTCGAAGCCGCCGACAGCGGCAAGAAGTAGGGGTCACGAAGAGCGGTCTGCGTGTCGCGCTCAACGCGAGCAGGCAGGCTGTTTCTTCGCCGCAGTCTCCGGTTCAAGCGTACGCCTCGCGAATGCTTGGTGACTGATCCCGGAAGGGCGCGCCCGGTTGTGCCGGGCGCCTGCCCCCATGGGTGGAACCCATGTGACGTACCTCGCCGCGACCGGCGCTTGGGGAGATCTTCCGCTGCGGCAGTCAAGGCGGTCACCCGCGCGCGTTGATGTGCGCAGCGCTGGGGAACCAGCGGCGCCCGCCCCCTGAGCGTCCCAGGCCATATGGCCTGGCCAGCGCATCCGGGCTGGCGTTGGATCGGTTCGGCCAGCGGTCTTCCTCGACCCGCAGTCTTGCCCGTCGACCCAACGCCAGATCAATGAATGCGGGCCAGGGTGGCCCGCACAGCGCTCAACCTGCGGCGCTCTTGAACCAGGCGATCATGCGCACGCCCCAATCGGCCACTGCGGCCAACACCCCATAGAACCAGTGCTTGACGCTGGTCCAGGTGGAATCGCGGCTCTGCTCGGCTTTGAGCGTGCGGTGCCCCACCCGAGTGAGATAAGCGTGAATCGCTGCCGACTCCTCGGCATTGAGCGTGTCCGAAAAAGCGGGCATGCCCCGTTCGCGCTGGGCGCCGCCCAGCACGATGGCGTCGAACATCTGGTGCGTTTCAGCACTCATGTAACGCAGATCCGCGAGGTTGGGATGGCTGATGCCGCCCGGTCCGTGACAGTACACGCAGTACTTGTGGTAGAGCTGGTTGCCCTTGTCGATCTGCTCAGACGTTGCCGTGTCCGCCGGTGGCTCGGGCAGGCGGCGCGGGCGGTCCACCGGGGGCAGTTGCGTGTCGCCGCCGAGCTTGAAGGTCATCAAGCGGCCTTCCGTGGACGGGCTCTCGCGCGTGTTGCTCGCGAATCCAAAGGACATGCCGAATGCGCCGCCCCAGCCGACCAGTACGCTCACATACTGCTCGCCATCGACGGTGTAGGTGATGGGCGAGCCAATCACGCCCTGCTGCACGTCGTAGTGCCAGAGCCGCTCGCCGGTGCGCGCGTCGTAGGCGTCCAGATAGCCGCGCCCGGTGCCTTCGAACACCAGGTCTTCACCGGCGCAAAGGGCGCCGCTGTTCCAGGGCGTTTCGCTGTTGTGGCGCCAGACTTCCTCCTGCTTCACCGGATCCCAGGCCAGCAGGAACCCCTGCGCCGTCGCGGCCCCGACCTTCTTGACAAGCTCCAGGTCCAGCCAGGCCGGCACGGTGAGATCCTTCATCACGTCCATCCCCACGTTCCAGAACTTCGGGTTGTACTCGAAGGTTTCGTCCTGGCGGAAGATCATCGCCAGTTCGCGCGCGGGGATGTAGACGTAGCCGGTGCCGGGGTGAAAGCACATCGGCTGCCAGTTGTGTCCGCCCATGGGCGAGGGGAACTGGTACACCGGGCTGGTCTTGTAGCTGTTGTCGGTTTCGACGGGCCGTCCGGTCGTGAGGTCGATGCGCTCGGCCCAGGACACATGCACGTAGTTCTCGGCGGACAGCAACACGCCGCTGGCGCGATCCAGCACATAGAAAAAGCCGTTTTTGGGCGCCTGCATGATGACCTTGCGTGTCTGGCCTTCAATCTCCAGATCGGCCAGCACCATGTGCTGCGTGGCGGTGTAATCCCAGCCATCACCGGGCGTGGTCTGGTAGTGCCAGACGTACTCGCCGGTTTCCGGGCGCAGCGCGACGATGGAGGACAGGAACAGATTGTCGCCGCCCGCCGGGCTGCGAATCCACTTGTTCCAGGGCGAGCCATTGCCGACGCCGATGTAAAGCAGGTCCAGCTCGGGGTCGTAGGCCATCGAATCCCAGACCGTGCCGCCGCCACCGACTTCCCAGTACTTGCCACTCGGATCCCAGGTCGCCGCGGCTTTTTCGAGGATCGGGCTTTCGAAGGGCTTCGACGGGTCGCCGGGCACCGTGTAGAACCGCCAGGCCATCTCGCCGGTCTCGGCGTCGTAGGCGCTGACATATCCGCGCACGCCCAGTTCTGCGCCGCCGTTGCCGATCAGGACCTTGCCTTTCACCACGCGCGGTGCGCCGGTGATGGTGTAGGGGCGCGAGAGGTCGACGGTGAGCGTGTCCCAGACCACCTCACCGGTTGCGGCATCGAGCGCGACCAGTCGCCCGTCAAAGGTGCCGACATAGACCTTTCCGTTCCACATCGCCATGCCACGGTTGACGATGTCGCAGCAGCCATACTGGCCGCGGTCGCGGTCTACGTCCAGGTCGTTCTCCCACAGCAGCTTGCCGCTGCGGGCATCCACCGCGTACGCCTTGCTCCATTCGCCGGTGAAATAGAGCACACCGTCGACGACCAGGGGCGTGCCTTCCAGTCCGCGCTTGGTGCCCAGGTCGAGGTACCAGGCGAGGCCAAGATCCTCGACGTTGTCGCCACGGATCTGGTTCAGCGGGCTGTAGCGCTGCTCGTCCTGCGTGCGGCCATGCTGGATCCAGTTCGCGGTCTCGGCCCCGGCCGCGGCAAGGCGCGCGGCGTCCACCGCGGTGCCGCCGGCCGCAGCGGTGCTGCTGATCGCAAGCAACAGCAGGAAACGTAAGCTTGCGCGGCGACCGTCGCAAGGTGAAAAACGTGTCACAGAGGCTCTCCTAAAGCAATGATGAAGTTCGTGCCCGGCCCGAGTGGTTCAGGACCGCTTCCCGCGCCGTCATACTGCGGCTGGCAGTTCCAACGCCCTTTCCAGTTCGGCCAGCGCGTGCGCGCAGTACACCGAGATGCGTTGGACGTGGGGCAGGGCGTCGCGCCAGGCGGTGTAACCGAAATTCAGATCCTCGCCGTAGCGCACGCAGGTGATATTCAAGGCCTGTCCGTGATAAAGCACCGATGCGGGGTACATCGCATCGAGACGGGCACCGAACAGATATAGGTGCTCGGGTGGACCTGGCACGTTGGAGATGACGACGTTGAACATCGGCCGGGTGCGGCCCGCCAGGCCCAGGGCCTGCTGCAAGGCATAAGGGCCCATCACGGCCAGGGAGAACGCGCCGACCGTGGTGCGCGGCAGCGCGCTGACCTGCTCCTTGAGCGCGCGTGTGGAGGCGTGGACCCGTTCGAGCCTCACGAGGGGATCGCTCTCGTTGGTCGCGAGGTCGGCAAAGCCGAAGCTGATCGCCGTGCCGACGCTGATTTCGTCCGCGGCGCGGACGCTGATCGGGATGCAGGTATTGAGACTCCTCTTCTCGGGCAATTCGCCGGCTTCGGCCAGCAGCCGGCGCAAGCCGGCGCCGCAAATCGCCAGCACCACGTCATTGACCGAAACCTTGGCCGCATCCGCCACGCGCTTGAGACGCGCCAGCGGGTAGCGCTGCGTGGACAAGCGCCGCTGCGCGGTGATCCGTCCATTCAGCACGGTGCTGGGGGCCGAGAACGCGGTGACCAGATCAGGCACGCGCCGCGCCCGTGGCATCAGCATGGGGTACAGGTTGGCGACCGATTTCATCACCAGGCCGCGGCGTGTGGGGACGGGCGCCTCCGTCACGGGAGCCTTCGCCGCCTTCTTCTTCCCCCTCGAGCGGCTCGGGTCCACGTAGGCCCAAGGTGCGGGCCGGATTTCACCGGGCGTCGGCGACATCGCGCGCTGGAACATGCGCATGCCGGCCACGCCGTCGATCAGGACGTGGTGAATCTTGACGAACAGGGCGAAGCGATTGCCATCCAGACCCTCGATGACGTGGCTCTCCCACATCGGCCGGCGCAGGTCCAGCGCGTTGGCGTGCAGGCGAGACACCAGTTCGCCGAGTTCGCGTTCCCCACCGGGCTGCGGCAGGGCCAGCCTGCGGACGTGGTACTCCATGTCGGGCTTGCCGGAGGTGTCCAGCATGGGCACCAGGCCGGACATCGGGCCCTCGCGCAGATGCAGATTCCAGGGCTGTACCAGCGTATCGATCGACCGCAGATGGTCGGTCAGATCGCGCATATAGGTCGGTCCCGCGCTCGCAGGCGGCTCGAAGATCATCAGCGCGCCGACATGATTGGGCGTGTCGCGCGTCTCGAGGAACAGCCAGCCCAGATCGAGAGCGGGAACCAGGCGAGTACTCATCTCTTGCGTGCTCCGGGTGCGTGCGTGGCTCCCATGCGCGGGGTGGCCAGCGATTTCAGCTCAAAACCGATGTAACGCCGGATGGGCTGGCGACGCGGGTAGTGCCCGGTCGCCAGCCTGTCCTGACTACTACTCGGCGATTTTCAGTTCGACGCGGCGATTCAACTCGCGACCTTCGTCGGTCTCGTTGTCGGCAATCGGCTCAGCCTCGCCGTAGCCCTTGGACGCCAGCCTGTCCGCCGCGATGCCCTTGCCAGTCAGGTATCGCACGACGCTCGCAGCGCGCCGCTCCGACAGGGCCTGGTTGTACTCGTCGGTGCCCTTCGCGTCGGTATGACCGCCCACCTCGACACGAACATTCGTCGCACTGTTCATGGCATCGGAAACGGAGTCGAGAATGGTCCTGGCGTTGACCGTGAGCACGTCGCGATCGAACTCGAAGTTGACGCCACGCAGCACGATCTTGTCACCCGCCGCACAGCCCTCCAGCGTGATCGGCTGACCCGACTCCGGCGTCTTGCACTCCGGCTTCGGCGCGGGCAGCGGGCACCCGTCCGCATCGACCGCTGTACCGGCAGGCGTATCCGGGCACTTGTCCAGGTCATCGGTGACGCCATCGCCATCGCTGTCGATAGGCTCGACGACCGGAACCACCTCTACCGGTGCCGCTTCCGGGGGCGGGGGCGGCGGTACCGGGCCGGCACCAATCGGAATCAGCAGGCCGACGCTCGCGACGAACTCGTTGAGCGCGTTGTTGTTGGTCTCGCTGGTCCGATCCCCATCGTGCAAGTCGCTACGGAACAGGAGTTCGGTCCGGATCGAGATGTCGGGTACCAGGACGTCGAACGGCCCGAAGAGATAACCACCACCCAAGGACCACAGCACGGTGTCGTAGTCGGCATCGTCACCGGGATGGTCCTCGAAGCGGCCGTAGCCCAGCCCGCCGACGACAAACGCGTTGCCCTTTTCGACCGGGAAGAGCAGGCCGCGGACGCCGCCGGACAGGAGCTTTGCGGAACCTCCGCCGTTCTCCGCGTCGTAGGCCGAATAGTGCGTTTCCAGTTCGAACCCGAATCGGTCCTGAAACAGCTTGCCGAACGTTATCGTGGCACCCAGGCCGTCATCGGTACCGCGGTTCGTGTCCGCCAGTACATAGGAGGCCATGGGTGAAATATAGAAACGATTCGCAATCGCCGTCGAGGCGCTTTTGCCCGCCGGATTGGATGCGTCCTCCTGGCCCCAGGCGTTGCCGGTGATCCCGGCGATGATCGCTGCCAGCAGCATGGATCCACTCTTCATTCGACTCCCCTTGGTATGACGGTATGTACGCAGTTGAGAGGACTTCGGGTCGGCGTCGTCCGCTCATGCGGTGCGGGTCGCGACCGTCGTAGGCGCCGCCGGGGCCTCATCGGAGGTGCTCGTTTTTGACGGGCGGAGCAGGAAGGCCGCGAATGCCGGCAGCATGAAGATGGCGGCCATCGCATTGGCGAGGAACATAATGGTGAGCAGGATTCCCATGTCCACCTGGAACTGCAGGCCCGACATCATCCAGGTCGACACGCTCGCCGCCAGGGCCAGGCCGGTGAACACCACCGCCTTGCCGGTCTGATGCAGGGTGTTGGCATAGGCCTCGCGCATGGCCATGCCTTTTTCCTTGACGTTCTCCTCCAGCACCGAGTAGATGTAGATACCGTAGTCGACGCCGATACCCGCGGCGAAGGCCACGGTGGCGATGTTCGACACCTTCACGCCGATTTCCAGGAACACCATGATCGCGTAGGTGAACACCGACACGGCAGCGAGGGGCACCAAGATGCAGATCACGCTCGCGATCGACCGGAACGACACGTAGACGCTGATGGCAATGGCGAGGTAGAGCCACAGCAGCACGCGCGGCTCGGTTTCCTCGACCACATCGTTGGTCGCCGCCATCACGCCGACGTTGCCGGTGGCGAGTTTGAACTTCACCGGGGCGTCCGCAGGTTGTTCGGCGACGAACTTGTCGAACGCCTCGATGACTGTATCGATGGTCTTGGCCTTGTGGTCCGCAGTGAAGACGAACAGCGGCATCGCGCTGCAGTCCTCGTTGAGCAGTCCGGTGGAACTGGGGAAGGGTTGCACCGTCACCACCAGCGCGCCGGGCTCGCGCGGCAGCGCGCGCCACTTCAGATTGGTCTCGTTGTAGCTGTTGAAGACCATCTTCTGCAGCTTCGGCAGCGACAGCGTGGACTGCACGCCGGGCGTGTTCTCCATCCGCCAGGCCAGCTTATCGATGGTGCTGATGACGGAGTGATCGATACAACCGTCGGCCTCGTTCTCAGCGATGATCTTGAGTACGTCGACGCCAATGGCGAAATTGTTCACGATCACATCGGTGTCGAGGTTATAGCGGGAGTCAGGGCGTAACTCCGGGGTGCCGGGGTGCAGCTCGCCGATGGCCAGATCCTTCTTGATGTACTCCGCCGCGCCCCAGACCAGGAACGAGACCGCCAACACTGCTGCCGCATAGGGCTTGAGCGCCAGGTAGGAGGTGACATTCCAGATTGGCGCGAGCGCCTTGTCACGTGCGTGTTGGTGCCGGCGAAATTTCTCCGGGTCCTTGATCGGTATGTAAGTCAGCAAGCATGGCAGCAGGATCTTCTTGCAGACCACCACCGCGACAAGGCCAAAGCAAGCATTGATGGCCATTTCCTGCACGATGCCAATGGGGATTAGCAGCAGGGTGCCGAAACCGATGACGTTGGTGATCAGCGCAGTGATGCCGGGAATGACCAGCCGCTTATACATCGCCATAGAGGCGTCATAGCTAGTCCTCCCATTATCGGCGATCTCTAGTAGCCAGAAGCTCGCGATTTGGATGCCGTGCGAGACGCTGATGGCCATGACTAGAAACGGCACCAGGATCGCGAAGGGGTCAAGCCCGAAGCCGAACAGGTGCAGCAGCCCCAATTCCCAGACGACGGCGAGAAGGCCGCAGGACAGCGGAATCAGCGCAACCAGGGCGGAACCTGTGTACATCCAGAGCACGGCCCATACCAGTACGATGGTCAGACCGAAAAATCCAACGACTTCGGTCGACTTGTCTGCGACATCGCCTACGATCTTGGCGAAGCCGATGATGTGGATGTCGATGTTGGGGTTGTACTCTGGGTTGGTCGCTTCGGTGATTTCGAAGTCACGCCCCTTAAACACCTGCGACAGCAGCTTGCCGGTGTCGTCCTTATAAACGACTTCAACATCAGCGAACGAGAACAGCATCCCGTTTGGATTGTGGTATCCCAGGTGAACGACCGATCCGGCCTTGAGTACCTCAGAATCTTGCTTGAGCTTGTACTCCCAGCGCTTGGGGCTGATGAACCGCTGGCGAATCTCTTCCATTCGGTCGGCGGTCACGAAGTAATCCAGCTTCGCGTCAGTCACCGGATCGCGTTCCAGCAGCTCGCCGAAAATCATGGCGCCGGTCTGGTCGTTGGCGATCAGGCGGCCGATGATGCCCGCCTTCTCCACGTTCTGGCGCACCTTGTCGAGCATGTCGGGCGTCGGCGTGAAATCCGCGGGCACCACGTTGCCGCCCTGAAAGCCGTCTTCCACCACTTCCAGGTAACGCACGTCCGGTGTCACCATCGAGCTGACGCGCGAACGGTCCATGCCGGGCAGGAAGTAGAGCGCATCGGTGGCCTTGCGCAAGGTGCTCATAAACTCGGCGTTGTAGATGTCGCCCTTGCCCTCGTTCTGCTTGATGGCCATCAGCACCAGGTTCGCACCGCCAAACTCCTTCTGGTACTGCTTGAAGATTTGGATATAAGGATGGCCGAGCGGCAGCTGCTTCTCGAAACCGGCATCAAGCCGAAGTTGCGTGGCCTGCCAGCCCAGGAAGAGGGTGGCCAGAATGATGGTGATCAGCGTTCGCGCGCGCTTGTGAAAGATGATCGGGACCGTGACATCGACATACCACTTCGCGAACCCGCGCTTGGCTTCACCGTGCATTGACGCGCCTCTCGACAGAATTTTGAATAGTCGCGCTCTCACCCGTGCTGGCCATCATTGGCGCCCCGGGTGATGCGCATTCGGAAAACAGCACTTCGTATGTGCATAGTGCATAGTGCAGAGTGCAGATAACCACACAAGGCTATTCCGCATACGATTCGCCGTCAAGCGTGTGTCTGCAATCCGCATGACGACGCCCTGTCGGGTACTTTGGGATCGGGGTGCGGAGGTTTCCAGGGCGCAGCGTGGCGCCATCAGCGCGCACATCGCGGTTGCGTTACACCTGCCAGATTGCACTAGTCATTGGGCTCAAATGTCCGGCTTGCCCGCCGGAATCAACGCGCGTACTGCCTTCGCAAAACGAGGGGCGGGCAGTGAAACCCCCGCCATGCAGCTCCTGTTGCGTTCTGCTTTTCAAAGAGTGTAAAGTGCATAGTGTCGCTATGCGGTATGCGCGTAGCGTTGACTGAAGGCATGGCGTGGAGAGCGGTGGCCGCCGGCGTCGTGAGCATCTCAAATCATTTCGGAACACAGCAGGAGAAATACATGAAACACGCAGGATGGTGGATTCCAGCGGTAGCGTCGCTGCTGCTGAGCTCTCCGCAGATGGTCGCCGCAAAAGCATCGCCCGAAGAGGCTGCGAAACTGGGCAAGGGTTGACGCCGGTGGGTGCGGAGCGCGCGGGCAACAAGGCCGGCACGATTCCGGAGTGGACGCCGATCAAGGCGTTCGGCGATCCCAAAGGCGAGTTCCCGAAAAACCCCGAGGTGGAGAAGGACAAGCCGCTCTTTACCATCACCGCTAAGGACGTAGCCAAGTACGCGGACAACCTCTCCGAAGGCCATAAGGAGTTGTTCAAGCGTTACCCGGACACGTACAAGATGATCGTGTATCCGAGCCGTCGTGTCGCGGCTTTCCCGGACAAGATCTACGAAGAGACCATCAAGAACGCCACCCGTGCCGAACTCAATGGGGTGGACAATCCGAAGGGTGCCTATGTGGGTTTCCCGTTCCCGATTCCCTCATCTGGAGCAGAGCTGCCCTGGAATCATCGCTCCAAGTGGCGTGGAGAGAATGTGCGTCGCTACAACAACCAGATGATCGTGCAGCAGGACGGCAAGTTCTCGCTTACCAAGATCGTCGAGGACGTGCAGTTCGACTATTCGAGCATCAAGCGAGACAGCCCAGCGGAACTTAAGCCCGGCGTTACCTTCATCAAGTACCTGTCGCAGACCATCTCGCCGCCGCGAATCGCGGGCACCTACATTCTGGTGCACGAGAAGGCGGGCTTCGGGCCGGAAGGTCGTGCGGCCTGGTTGTATGCCCCTGCGCTGAAGCGCATCCGGCGCGCTCCGGCCGTGTGCTGCGACAACCCATACGAAGGCACCGACGGACACCAGTTCTACGACCAGGTGGACATGTACAACGGCGTGCTGGAGCGTTTCACCTGGAAGCTGGTGGGCAAAAAGGAAATCTACACGCCATACAACTCTCACAAGATCGCCGGCAACTCCATCAAGTACGCTGATATTGCCAAGCCCAAGCACATCAACCAGGAACTGCCGCGCTACGAGCTGCATCGCATGTGGGTGCTGGAGGCGGACAACAAGCCGGAATCCCGGCATACCTTCAAGAAGCGAATCATGTATTTCGATGAGGACACCTGGAACATCACCATGATCGCGGACTACGACCAGCAGGGTCAGATCATGCAGTTCCAGGAAGGTCATCTGGTGCAATTCTCGGCAACCCTGGCGTCGTCGACGGTGCCCGAGGTGATTTACCACCTTAACTCCGGCCGGTACTTCGTCACTGCGATGTTCAACGAAGACCAACCCTTCGACACCACGGTGGATTACTCGGGTGAGTTCTTCGAGGCGGATTCTGTGCAGAAGAAGGCATCGAAGTAATCGCGCGTAGTTTCGCTTCGTCGTCCATACAGACATATAGCAGGCGTGGTCCGTCGGCGCTGAGGCGTCGGCGGGCCATGGTTACCCGCGAGCAGCGGACCGCGGATATGAGCCTGGGCATCAGCCCAACCAAAAAATTCAGTGCGAGGAGCTGACCAATGAGAGAACTGGGGATCGGGAGCAGTTTCAGGAACACGGCGATGGCCTTGGTAACCTCGTCGGCGCTGTGGCCGACGCTTGGATCGGCGATCGATTTCAATTTCGACGTCGGTGGCCATACTGTGGAAACGGTGCTCAACAATACCGCGACCTTAGGGGCTGCATGGCGGCTGGAGAACCGCAAGGATTACTTGATCGGCAAGGGCAGTTTGGATCCGGATGTGTGCGCAGGGGTCTATCAGGCCTGCCAAGGCCTGCAGCGGCTTCAGAACTATCCAGCGGAACAGCTCCGGCGCTCGCGCGGGGCGGCGTCGAACAACTTCGACGACGGCAACCTCAACTATTCCCAGGGCGACATTGTCCAGGCGCCGTTCAAGTTCAATCAGGATCTCACGCTGACCTCGGGCAACTACGGGCTGTTTTTTCGCACCGTCCTGATCTATGACCACCCCAATTACCACAACTTCATCCAGAACCAGCCCAATGCGATCACCCCCGAGAACGCCGATGACGTGGCGTTCGATGGTGTCGTGGGCCTCGGCGGTGAGCAGATCGAGAACCGCTACCTGCCGAGGGTGTTCGGTGCCGGCGCTGCGACGCGCGAGGAGCGGACCGATGACGAGGCACTCGACCAGTTGGGTCTGCGCTACGACATCCTGGACTTCAACGTGTTCGGCAGGTTCGAGATTGCGGGCGACCGCGAGCTGCTGGTCCGCCTGGGGCGTCAGCAGATCAACTGGGGCGAAAGCACCGTCGCGGTGATCAACAGCGTCAACCAGGTCAATCCCGTCAACGCCAACAGCCTGTATCGCGTCGGTTTCGGCTTGCTGGAAGAACTGTTCTCGCCGGTGGGCATGCTCAGGCTGTCCACCGAGCTCGTCGACAGTGTCGGTATCGACGTCTATTACCAGTACGAGTGGGAGCCGATCGAGATTCCGACGCCGGGCAGCTTCATGTCCTTTGCTGACGTGGGCTCCTACAACCTGATCGACAATGTCAACGCGAGTTTCGGCGGCTCGGCCGTGGATACCGAGCGCGTCGGGTTTCCGCTCAATAACCCTCTGACCACGGTGGCCAACACCAGCGCGACCATCGACCGTATCAAGGACCGTAACCCCAGCGACCAGGGTCAGTACGGTATCTCGCTCAAGTATTACGCAGACTGGTTGAACAACGGCACCGATCTCAGCGTCTATTTCGTCAACTACCATTCGAAATTGCCCTACGTGAGCGCGATTGCGGCGGACGCGAGTTGCGCGCGCCGGGAAGGCAACGCGCTGGGACGTGATTCCGTCAATACCTTCGAGGCCCTCAACGACTGCCCGAATTTCCCCTTATCCAGTTCCACCTTGGGTGTGACCAATCTCCTTCTCAATGATGTTGTTAGCTTGCTGGCGCAGAGCCCCGCGACCGCCGCGGATTTTGGGCTGGGGGAACTCACGACCCCGCTTGAGGTGATCAACGGCTTGGCCGGGTTGCTGGTTCCGAAGCCCGGGCAGCCGTTCAGCAGCGCCGTTCAGCTCGATTCGCCGGATATCTTCCTGGAGTACCCGGAAGACCGTCAGATGTACGGCTTCAGCTTCAACACCACGTTTGGCGAGTATTCATTCCAGGGAGAACTGGCGTATCGACCCAACGTGCCGTTGCAGGTGGCGCTGGTGGATGTCCTGTTCACATCGCTGGGCCCAACGCTGACTCGTTGTGATCACGAGGGTATCCAGTGCCAGGGCACCACCAACACGCTCGGCTTCACCGAAGACGGCGGCGGTCAGTACTCGCTGTATCCGAGCAATGACTTCGTAGATGCCAGTGGTGCCAACCCGTTCCCGGACACGATCAACCTATTCGTGGGCTCGCTCCCCGGATCGCGACGATCGTTCCCAAGCTATCTAGAGGCGTATCGCGGCGTGCCGATGGGCGAAACGGCGCCACGCAGCTACGTGCAGGGCTGGATTCCGGGCAAGGTCATGCAGTACACCTTCGGAGCAACCCGCGTGCTCGGCGCGTCCGAGAACTGGTTTGGTGCCGACCAGATCATCCTGCTGCCGGAAATCGCGGCGACCCATGTGCTGAACATGCCGGACTTCGACGAGTTGCAGATCGAAGGACCGCTGAGTTCCTACACGCACGCCAGCGCCGGCGCGGACGGCAGCGGCGCGGACGGCTCGCGCCAGGCCTGTGCCAACAACACGCGGACCTGCACGGTCGGACCCGATGGCCTGCGCTTCAACCCCTTCCAGGCGCGAAGGAATGCGTTCGCGGACGCCTTCTCCTATAGGTATCGCCTGGTCGCACTGACCCGTTACGAGTCCGTGCTGCCGGGCATCAGCATTGCTCCGTTGTTCATCTGGCAGCACGACGTGGGCGGAAACGCGCCGGGACCGGGCGGAAATTTCGTCGAGGGTCGCAAGACGCTGTTTTCGATTCTGGAAATTCGCTACCAGGATGCCTTCTCCTTCAACATCATCTACAACGCATTTTTTGGTGCCGGCCAGGACAATGTCTACCAGGATCGCGACAACGCCGGGTTCTTCGTCAAGTACCAGTTCTAAATGGCAACCACCGTTTACCACCAGCAGCGAATTGCCTTCCAAATACGAGGATTCATGAAACATCATTCTTCTTTCAGGCCAAAAGCAGTGGTGGCGGTGGCCGTCACATTGATGTTGCTTGGGGCAGGGCAGGCAGTAAGCGCTGCGGATGCGGCGGATTCAGTACCCTTGCCTGCCGAGATTGCGCCCAAGGCCGTATCGGCGCAGATGAACGATCTCGCCGTGGCCGGGAGCACTCTGGTCGCGGTTGGCGATCGGGGCGTAGTCCTCACATCCGCCGAAGGCAAGACGTGGAAGCAATCGAAGTCGCCGGTGGACGTGCTGTTGAACGCGGTGTACTTCGTCGACGACAAGACGGGCTGGGCGGTCGGGCACGACGCTTCCATCATCCATACCAAGGATGGTGGCGCCACTTGGTCGGTGCAGACCTATTCGGCGGCGGATAACCGGCCCTTCATGGACGTGCTTTTTCTTGACGCCCAGCGCGGGATGGCAATCGGTGCGTATGGCCTGTTCAAGATCACGCAGGACGGTGGCTCGACCTGGAGCGATTTCTCCGACCCGGCGTTTTCAGAAAATAATCCGCACCTCAATGGGCTGACTCGCATCAGCGATGGGAGCCTGCTCCTCGTCGGCGAGGCGGGTCTGGTCGCGACATCGTCCGACGGACAGGCATGGACGGTGCGGCCTACGGGCTACGAGGGCTCGCTGTTTTCGGCCATTCCACGCGGTGAGCGCGGCGTCATGGTCGTAGGGATGCGCGGCAATGCCATGGAAGCAGCCGACGTGAGCTGCCCGGAGTGGAAGAAGATCGATACGGGGACCGACAAGTCCCTGTTCGGTCTGACCGACCTTGGCGGCGGTCGCGTAGCTATCGGCGGCAATAGCGGAGCCCTGACGCTGCTCGCGCCGGGAAAGCCCCCGCAGGCTCTGACGCCGCCCAAGGAAGCGGAGCTGTCGCTGTCAACGGCCTACGGCGGACTCGCGTTCTGGAATGGGCAGCTGCTCGGCCTGACGGATCGTGGCGTGAAGGTGGTCTACACGCAGCCTTGACTTGTCTTATTGAGAGGGAAAGGCCACGGTCTGCAACTTACTTGGGGCTATAATGGGCTGTTAGCAAAAGGAATATCGACGTGGCAAGAAAGAAGGCAGAGGCACCGGCGGATGCGCCGTATCGCATCAAGGACTTGGCCGAGTCATCCGGATTCAGCCGGGAAACCATCCGTTTCTACATTCTTCAGGGGCTGTTGCCTCCGCCGGTCAAGACCTCCCTAAACATGGGCTGGTACACCGACCGCCACCTAGAACTGCTGTCGCTGATCCGCAAACTGCAGAACGAGCGCTTCCTGCCCCTCAAGGCGATCAAGAGCCTGATGCAGGGGGCAACGGAGGAATTCGAGTTTTCCGAACAGCAGATGGAAGTGCTCGGCGAGTTGCGCCGACTCCTCGTCACCGACCATCGCGATCTGGTGGTCAGCGAAGATCCGGGCAAGCTCGCACTGGAAATGGGGCTCTCACGGCGAGAGCAGAAAGAATTGCGTGCACTGGGCTTTGCGGAATCCGGTGTCGCCACGTTTTCCGACGTGGAGGTCACCCGTGTCTGGTTGCAGATGAAGGAAGCTGGGCTCACCGAGGAGCGTGGATTTAGCCCGCGCGACCTGGGGTACATCATCGATCTGGTTGAATCGGCCGTTGCACGTGAGCTGGAGATCTTTCAGCGCCGTATCGATCACATGTCTACGACTGAGGCGCGCAAACTCCTTGATGTGGTCATTCCGTCGATCAATTCAATTTTCTCGATCTTGCACGAGCGCCGTCTGAACGCTTACGTCCAGGCCTACTTCGAGAACGCACTCAAGCGCAAGAAAATCCCCGGAAAATCCCCGATGCCGGGTGAACTAAAGAGCCGCCTGAAGTGGCCCCGGACGGGGCGGCGACAGGCTGATGACATAAAGCCGTCAAACCTGCGAGGAGCCGAGTGAAAAGCCGACGCGCCAAACCTCCTTCGGGGACCGCTTACCGGGTTGGCGAGTTATCGAGGCTCAGCGGCGTCTCTGTTCAGACGATCCGTTTTTACGTTACTCAGCGACTTTTACCTGCGCCCGTCAAGACGTCGCGCAACATGGGTTGGTACTCGGACAGTCACGCGCGTTTGCTCGAGCTGATTCAGAAACTGCAACGCGAACGATTTCTTCCGCTCAAGACCATACGCACGTTGGTGCAGGCCAACGAGAGTCTGGAATTCACCGGCGATGACGATGAGCGGCTGGAACATCTGCGCCTGCGTCTGCAATCCGGCCCGACGGTGTCGGCTGCGGTAACTGCAACGCCTGTCTTGGCGGAGCGAGGGCCTTTGACGGAGAAGGAGCGGACCGCCCTGCGAGGGCTGGACCGCGACCCTGAGCCCAACGGGTACGAACCCGATACCGCTCTCGTCCAGCAGTGGGTCTTGATCCGCGATGCAGTCGGTTTTCCGCCCGAATTTCTGATGCACATCAGTGAATGGGCAGACAAGGCCGTTGCGCATGAACTAGACGTTCTGGGGGAGCGGTTTCGCTCCATGACGCCGGAGGAAGCGGAAAAGATTCTGGATATCGTGATCCCAGGTCTCAACACGCTTTTCGGATTGATGCACCAGCGCAAGATTGGTCAGTACTTCGGATCGCCGACAAAAGTCCCGATGGCCGACGTCGTCGGTCTGCTTGATGCCGGAACCGCGGGTCAGAAAACCCACAACGAGGAGAAAACACGATGAATGCCGCAGACACCGCCGTTACGCCGCAGCACAAAAACCCCGCCTACGCGATCCCGCTCGAGGACATCGACGTAAGCAATCCCGAGTTGTTTCGCAGCAACACGATGTGGGGCTACTTCGAGCGCCTGCGCCGCGAGGATCCGGTGCATTACTGCGCCAAGAGCCTGTTCGGTCCGTACTGGTCGGTGACCAAGTACAAGGACATCATGCAGGTCGAGACGCATCCCGGCATTTACTCGTCGGACTCGCGCCGTGGCGGCGTCACCATCCTCGACACCAACACGGCGGTGCAGTTGCCGATGTTCATCCAGATGGACCCGCCGCAGCACGACGAGCAGCGCAAGGCGGTCAGCCCCATCGTTGCTCCGGAAAATCTCGCGCGTCTGGAGTCGATCATCCGCCGGCGTACCGGCGAGGCACTGGACAGCTTGCCGGTGGGTCAGGAATTCAACTGGGTCGAGAAGGTTTCGATCAATCTCACCACCCAGATGCTGGCGACCCTGTTCGATTTTCCCTGGGACGATCGTTCCAAGCTCACCTTCTGGTCTGATGCCACCCTGGCCCTGCCGGGTGAGGGCCTGGTGGAGTCCGAAGAACATCGCATGCAGATCATGGGCGAGTGCGCGGCCTACATGACCCGACTCTGGAACGAGCGCGTCAACGCCGAGCCGCGACCCGACCTGATTTCGATGATGGCGCATGACGAGCGCACGCGGAACATGTCGCCCGAAGAGTATCTGGGCAACGTCCTGCTGCTGATCGTTGGCGGCAACGACACCACGCGCAGTTCGATGAGCGGCGGCCTGCTCGCACTAAATGAAAGTCCCGAGCAGTACAAAAAGCTGTGCGCCAATCCGGCGCTGGTTGCGTCGATGATTCCGGAGATCGTGCGCTGGCAGACGCCGCTGTCGCACATGCGGCGGACGGCGACCGAAGACACCGTGCTTGGCGGCAAGAACATCCGCAAGGGCGACAAGGTGGTGATGTGGTATGTCTCCGGCAACCGTGACGAAGAGGCCATCGAGAATCCGAACGACTTCATCATCGATCGTGCCCGGCCGCGTCAACATCTGTCGTTCGGTTTCGGCATCCACCGCTGCGTCGGCAACCGGCTGGCGGAAATGCAGCTCCGAATCCTGTGGGAGGAGATCCTGCAGCGTTGGCCGAAACCCGGGCAGCTCAAGGTGATCGGAGAGCCCGTGCGGGTGCCTTCGCCGTTCATCAAGGGCTATGAATCGATGCGGGTGCGGATCGACGCCTGAGCCCGCGCTTCGCGCGGCGTTCAGCGCATCGCGTCAGCCATGAAAGCCCCGCCGGCGGCGGGGTCATTCCAGACAGGAATCAAAAATGATCAAGGTCACGTTTATCGAACACAACGGCACCGTCCGCAGCGTCGAAGTCGCCGAGGGCACATCGATGATGGAAGCAGCGGTCGGCAACCTTGTGCCGGGCATCGATGGCGATTGCGGCGGCGCCTGCGCCTGTGCCACCTGCCACCTGTTCGTCGAGCCCGAATGGCTGGACAAGCTGGTGCCGGCAGAGGACATGGAAAAGTCGATGCTCGAACTCGCCGAGGGTGGTGGCCCCGGGTCGAGACTGGGGTGCCAGATCAAGCTCTCCAAGGCGCTCGATGGCATCGTGGCCCGAACGCCGGTTGGTCAGCACTGAGACGGGGATCTGAATTTTTCTACTGCCGGGCGCAGTAGAAGAATTCACAAGATCTGAAATCTAGTGCTTGCGAGGGGCCGCCGCGTCGAGCAGGCGGCGGGCAATGATCATGCGCTGCATTTCGTTGGTGCCTTCGCCGATCGCGAGCAGGGGCGCGTCCCGGTACAGCCGTTCTACCCGCACTTCGCGCGAATAGCCGTAGGCGCCGTGGATGCGCAGGGATTCGGCAGCGTTTTCCATCGCGGCTTCGGTGGCGAACAGCTTGGCCATGCCCGCCTCCAGGTCGCAGCGCCGTCCGGCGTCGTAGGCGCGGGCGGCGGAGTCCACCAGCAGTCGGGCCGCCTCCACGCGCGTGGCCATGTCGGCCAGCTTGAGCTGGATCGCCTGGTGCTCGCAGATCGGCTTGCCGAAGGTCTTGCGCTGCTGCGAATAACTCAGCGCCTCCTCGTAGGCCGAGCGCGCGACGCCCACCCCGCGCGCGGCGACGTTGATGCGGCCCAGTTCCAGGCCGCCGAGTATCTGCTGCAACCCGCGGCCCTCGACGCCACCGACCAGGCGCGCGGCCGAAATGCGGTAGTCCTGGAACAGCATCTCCACGGTGTCGATGCCGCGGTAGCCCAGTTTCGGCAGCTTGCGCGGCACCGAGAAGCCGGGGCCTTTTTCGGCAATGAACAGGCTCATGCCGCGGTGGCGCGGGTCGGCCTTGGGATCGGTCTTGACCAGCAGCGCGAAACAGTTGCCGCGCAGCCCGTTGGTGATCCAGGTCTTGGCGCCGGTGACGAGGTAGTGCTCGCCTTCGCGGCGGGCGACGGTGCGGATGGCCTGCAGGTCGGTGCCGCAGTCCGGCTCGGTCAGCGCGATGCCGCCGCGCAGCTCGGCTTTTGCGAAGCGGGGCAGAAAATAGTCCTTCTGCTCTTCCGTGCCGAAGCGCAGCACCGCCGAGGCCATGATCAGGTGCGAGTTGATGACGCCGGACAGCGACATCCACTCCGCCGCGATGGTCTCGATCAGCCGCGCGTAGGTCTGCACGCTGAGCCCGAGTCCGCCGTAGGCCTCGGGAATGATGGCGCCGAACAGGCCCATCTCGCGCATCTGCTCGACGATGGCCTCGGGATACTCGTCGGCCTGTTCGAGCGCGATGGCCACCGGCCGCACTTCGCCCGCGAGGAAGCGCCCGACCGCGTCGATCAGCGCGTCGTCATCCCTGGCCCCATCGTCGTGGCTCATCTCAATCACATCCGGAACACGCCATAGCGCTGCTCGGCGAGGGGCACGTTGGCCGCGCAGGACAGCGCGATGCCGAGCGCGTTGCGCGTATCGAGGGGATCGAGCACGCCGTCGTCCTGGCAGCGCGCGGAGAACCACAGGGTGCTGGTCTCACGCTCGGATTTCTCGCGCGTGCGCTTGCGCAGCTCGGCCACTTCCTCGTCGCCGGCCTCGGGACGATCACGGCGCAACTGGCGCAGCTTGACGTCGGCCAGCGTGTTGCCGGCCTGCTCCGGCCCCATCACGCCCATCTTGGCCTGCGGCCAGGAGAAGATCATGCGCGGGTCCCAGGAGCGTCCGCACATGCCGTAGTAGCCGGCACCGAACGCGCCGCTGGTGACAACGGTGAGCTTGGGCACTTCGGAGCCGGCCTGCGCCATCAGCATCTTGGCGCCGTCCTTGGTGATGCCGCGCTCCTCGTACTCGCGCCCGATCATGTAGCCCGTGGTGTTCTGCAGGAAGATCATGGGCGTGCCCATCTGGTTGCAGAGCTGGATGAAGTGCGCGGCCTTGAGCGAGCTGTCGGAGAACAGCACGCCGTTGTTGCCGAGCAGTCCCGCCTTGCAGCCCCACAGCCGCGCCCATCCGCAGACCAGGGTCGTGCCGTAGTTGGGCTGGTATTCCTGGAAGCGGCTGGCGTCCACCATGCGCGCGATCACCTCGCGCATGTCGAACTGGGTCTTGTAGTCCACCGGAACGATGCCGTACAGCTCGCGCGGATCGTAGTAGGGCGCCTCGGCATCCACCCAGTCGAAGTGTTTCTTCGGCTGCGAGAAGCTGGCGACGATGGCGCGAGCCAGCGCGATGCCTTCTTCCTCGCTGTCCACCGCATAGTCCGCCGTGCCGGACACCGAGGTGTGCATGTCAGCACCGCCGAGCGCATCGACCGTGACCTCTTCGCCGGTCGCGGCCTTCACCAGCGGCGGGCCGCCGAGAAACACCGCGCCGGTGCCGCGCACCATGATGGTGTGCTCGCACAGCGCCGGGATGTACGCGCCGCCCGCGGTGCAATGCCCAAGCACAACGGCGACCTGCGGAATGCCCATCTTCGACAGGATGCACTGGTGGCGGAACACTCGGCCGCCCATCACGTACACGCCGGAGAGGTCTTCCAGATAGCCGCCCGCGCTATCGCAAAGGTGCACGACGGGCAGGCGGTTCTCGATGGCGATTTCCAGCGCGCGTACGATCTTCGGCGCTGACAAGGGATACCAGGCGCCGCCCTTGTTGCTGGAATCGTCGGCATGGATCATCACCTCGCGGCCGCCGACCACGCCGATGCCGGCGATGACGTTCGCGCCCGGCGCCTCGCCGTTGAACTGATCGTAGGCGGCGATGCTGGAGAGTTCGAGAAAGGGCGTGCCGGGGTCGAGCAGCAGTTCCAGCCGCTCGCGCACCAGCAGTTTCTTCTGCCGCCGCAGGCGCTCGATGTCGCGTTGCGGGCGTTCGTGGCGAATGCGTTCCTGCAGGGCCTTGAAGTCGCCGCAGATGCGCTGCATCGCCGCGCTGTTGGCGCGGAACGCGGCCGAGGCCGGCGATATCCGCGTTTCGATCCGCTGCATCATGAGGTGCCCTCCGCCTTTGCCGCGAAGCGCACCAGCGTGGCCTTGACCGGCACGCTCTGTCCGGGCGCGCACAGCACTTCGGCGATCTCGCCGTCGTGCGGCGCGGTGATGGTCACTTCGAGTTTCATGCTTTCCATGGTGATCAGGACCTGGCCGGATTTCACCGTCTCGCCGGCCTTCACCTGCACGGTGAGGATGGTGCCGGGCATCGGCGACAGGGCGCTGTCTGCGCCGCCGCGGCCGCTGGCGGCGAGGAGGTCGAGCGGGTTGATGCGCTGGAGCGCGTGCGTGCGGCCGTCCAGGTGGATCCAGACCTGATCCCCGTGCTGCGCAATCAGCGCTTCGCGCCGCGCATCGCCTGCGCGCACGCGGTAGCGGCCGTCGCCGAGCGCCTCGATCGCGCAGTCGAAGCCGCGTTCGCCGGTCTGCAGGTGCAGGCCGCCGGGGGTGCGTGTCAGGGCGCAGGCGTGCTGCTCGCTGTCGACGGCTAGAATTTTTTTCATGGTCGATTGTTCAGTTGCGCCAGCCGCCCATCGCAGCGTAGATCGCTGGCACCGAGGCGGCGGCGTCTACCCATTGATGGTCGTTCAGTGCCGCGGCGGCCAGCAGCAGGTCCAGGGGCAGGACCTCGTCCTTGCCGGACAGCACGGCGGACTGCTCGTCGAGAAACGCGGTGCTGTAGTCGCCGGCCGCAAACAGCGGGTGTGCGAGCACGCGATCCATGTAGGCCGTGTTGGTGGTCACGCCGAGCAGCGCGGTGTCACGCAAGGCCTGTCGCGCGCGCGCAATGGCCTCGCGGCGATCACGGCCGTGCACGATCAGCTTCGACAGCAGGGGGTCGAAGTCCGAGCCGACGCGCTGACCCTGGTGTACGCCGCTGTCCACCCGCACGCCGGGACCGCTGGCCTCGCGCAGCAGATGGATGGTTCCGGTGGCGGGCACGAAGCCCTGCGCAGGGTCTTCGGCGCAGATGCGCAGCTCGATGGAATGCCCCTGCGTGGTGATCGCGGACTGCGCGTAGCCAAGCGCCTCGCCCTCGCAGACGCGCAACTGCTCGGCCACCAGGTCGAAGCCCGTGACCATCTCGGTGACCGGGTGCTCGACCTGCAGGCGCGTGTTCATTTCCAGGAAATAGAACTCGCCGCCGGCACCGTAGATGAACTCCACCGTGCCGGCACCGACGTAACCGGCCGCGCGCGCGATGCCGGCCGCGGCCTCGCAGATGTCGGCGCGCTTCTGCGGCGTCAGCGCCGGTGAGGGCGTTTCCTCGATGATCTTCTGGAAGCGCCGCTGCACCGAGCACTCGCGCTCGCCGAAATGCACGACGTTGCCGTGGCTGTCGCCGAACACCTGCACCTCGATGTGCCGGGGACGCTCGACGTAACGCTCGACGAACAGGCGGCCGTCGCCGAAGTAGCGCTCGCCCTCGCGGCGCGCGGTGGCGAGTTCGGTTTCCAGCACCGCCGCGTCGCGCACGATGCGCATGCCCTTGCCGCCGCCGCCCGCTGCGGGCTTGATCAGGATGGGCAGGCCGACGGCGAGCGCACGTTTTGCAAACGTGGCCGGGTCATCCGCCTCGACGGCGCTGGGCGCGACTGGGAAGCCGCGCTCGACGACGAAATTGCGCGCGCGGATCTTGTCGCCCATCAGCTCGATGACCTCGGGCGTGGGGCCGACGAAGCGGATGCCGGCCTCGGCCAGATCGCGCGCGAGGCGCGCGTTCTCGGACAGGAAGCCGTAGCCCGGATGCACCGCGTCCGCGCCCCATTCGCGCGCCACGCGCACGATCTCGGCGATGTCGAGATAGGCCGCCACCGGTGTCGCGCCGTTGATCGTGAGGCAGGCGTCGGCCAGGCGCGGCGCGATGCCGCCTTCCTCGTCCGGATGGCGCACGATGGCCGTGCTGATGCCGCGAGCGCGCGCGGTACGCAGGATGCGGGCGGCGATCTCGCCGCGGTTGGCGACCAGCAGTCGCCGTATCAGTTGTGGGGTCATTCAGTCTTCAGCCCGGCGGGCACAGGAACGGGAAAGTCGAGCAGCATCTGCGCGTAGGCCTTGCCCTGCGGATCAATGCGGATCGAGGCCATGCCGCCGCCGCCGAGCGCTTTTTCCAGCAGGAAATTCAGGCCCAGAACGCCGGGCATGTCCCAGCGATGCACCGGCCCTTGGGCGCGGTGGGCAAACCATTTCGCGACCGCGTCAGCCGTCAGCGCCGCGCGGATGTAGGGCAGGTAGTCGGCCTTGCGCGCGAGGATGCCGATGTTCGCGGAGTCGCCCTTGTCACCGCTGCGGCCGTAGGCGAGCTGCACCAACGGCACCAGGCGTGTGCCTTGGGCGAACGCTGCGGCTGCCGGTAGCGGTCCACCGATGTCGGGGAGCTTGGCGGGATCGAAAGGCAGGCCGCTCATCTGCGGGCAGGCCAGATCGTGGCCGTCGAGTTCCAGGCGAACCGGGATCTTCGACTTCGGCCACAGGTAGGAGAATAGGCGCACCACCGGCTGCACCTTGGGACGGCCGCCGAGGAAGCCCGTGATGCCGGGGGAGGTGGCCAGCGCCATCGGCGCCATCTCGCGGGAGAAGATGTCCAGCGCATCCTTGTTCGGGTGACGCGCGCCGATCTTCACCATCACCTCGCGCGGCTGCACCCGCGCATGCGGGCCGTAGGTCGCTTCGGCACCAAGGACCTCGATGCTCGTTTCGCTGAAGTCTCCCAGGCTGCGCTCGGCGAACAGGCGCCGGCAGCGCGCCAGCAGCGCCTCGGCAGTGCGCGTGCCCTTGGTCGAGGCGTCGATGCCACCGATCATGAACAGGGCGGTGGCGCGGAAGCCGTCGAGATAGGTCGCGCTGACCTTGCAGTGTGGCGTGGGTGCGCTGCCCCTGGCACCCGCGACGCGCACGCGCTGCTCGCCGACCTGTTCGAGCGTCACCTGGGTAAAGTCGCAGTTCACGTCGGGCAGCAGGTAGGCGCGCGGATCGCCGATCTCGTAGACCATCTGCTCGCCCACCGTCGACGGCACGATCAGGCCGCCGGTGCCCGCGGGCTTTTCGATCACGAAACTGCCGTCGGGCGAGCAGTCGGCGATCGGGAAGCCCATGTCGTCCCAGCCCTTGACCAGATGCCAGTCGGTGTAGTTGCCGCCAGTGCACTGTGTGCCGCATTCGATGATGTGGCCGGCCAGGCTGCCCTGGGCCAATTGATCGTAGTCGTCCTGCTTCCAGCCGAAGGCCTGGATCAGCGGGCCGAGCACCACCGCGCTGTCGACGCAGCGGCCGGTCACGACGATGTCCGCGCCGGCTTCCAGCGCGGCGGCGATGGGGAAGGCACCCAGATAGGCATTGGCGCTCATGAACTTTGCCGGCATCCCCTGGCCGGAGAACATCTCGCGCGTGCCTTCACCGCGTGCGCTTTCCGTCTGCGGCAGCAGGTCATCGCCCATCACCGCGGCGATCTTCAGGTCCACGCCCTCGGCCAGTGCCGCCTTGGCCAGTGCTTCGCGGCAGGCGGCGGGATTGACGCCGCCGGCATTGCTCACCACCTTGATGCCGCGCGCCTTGATCTCCTTGAGCAGCGGCTTGAGCGTGGTCACGAAGTCCGGTGCAAAACCGGCGTTCGGATCCTTGGCCTTGACCCGGATCAGCAGCGACATGGTGACTTCGGCCAGGTAGTCGAAGACCAGCACGTCGATGTGGCCTCTGCGCACGAGTTGGGCAGCGGCGTACTCGGTGTCGCCCCAGAAGCCGGAGGCGCAGCCGACGCGGAGCGTCTTCATGCTCATCGTCCTCAGTACGAGCGCGGCAGGCCGAGCACGTGCTCGCCGATGTAGTTGAGGATCATCTCGTTGTTGACGGGCGCCACGCGCATCAGGCGTGCGAAGGGCCACAGCGTGACCACGTCGTAATCCTGATCGAAGCCGTAGCCGCCGTGGACCTGCAGCGCAATGTCCACCGCCTCATCGCAAGCCTCCGAGGTGAGCAGCTTGGCCATGTTCGACAGCGGGCCGGCGTCCTCGCCGCGATCAAAGGTGCGGGCGGCTTCCTGCATCACCAGGCGCGAGGCTTCGAGGTGCGCCTTGGCGCGCGCCATGGGGTGCTGCAGGCCCTGGTAACTGCCGATGGGCGTGCCAAAGGGCGCGCGCTCCTTGGCATAGGCCACCGCCTTGTCCAGCGCGCGATTGCCCAGGCCCACGGCCATCGACGCCAGCACCAGGCGCTCGGTGTTGAGGCCGTCGAAGAGGTACTTCATGCCCTTGCCTTCTTCGCCGATCAGCGCGTCCTGCGGAAGCTGCGCATCCTTGAAGAACACCAGGTACTGGCTTTCGCCGAGCACGTCGATGTTCAGGCGCTGGAACTCGATGCCCGGCGTGTGCGAATCCAGGATGAACAGCGACAGCCCGCCGCGCGGCTTGGCGGGATCGAACGCCGAGGTGCGCGCGATCAACAGCATCGACGTCGATTCCTTCGCGCCGGTGATGAACACCTTGGAGCCGTTGACCAGCCAGCCGCTGCTGTTCTTTGCGGCCGTGGTTTGCAGGCGGAAGGTGTTGGTGCCGGCATTGGGCTCGGTCACGCCGAAGCACATCCTGCCCTCGCCGGTGGCGGTGGGCGTGACGAACTTGGCGATCTGCGCCGGAGTGCCGTGCTTGATGATCGGCATGCGCGCGAAGCTGCCCAGCACGAAGAACAGCGAGATGATGCCGGCGCGCCCGGTGATCTCGTTGAGCACCATCAGTTCGGACAGGCCGCCGCCGCTGCCGCCGTATTCCTCGGGCACGGTCAGACCGAGCAGGCCGGTTTCGGCCATCGCGTCCCAGAGTTTCTGCGGGAACTTCTTTTCCTTGGCGCACTGCAACCAGTATTCGCGCGAGATGCCGCGGGTGAGCCCCTCGGCGGCTTCGCGGACGGCAGCAACGGATTCTTCGCTCATGGGATGCTCCTGTTCAAGAAGGATTAGGCCGGTTCGAACTGCGGAATCTTGAAGCCGCCGCTGCGGGTCTCGAAGCAGACCTTGACCTTCATCCCGATGCGCACGGATTCCGGATCGCAATGGAGGACGTTGCTCATCATCTGCGGACCTTCGTCGAGCTGGATGATGGCCATCACGAAGGGGCAGTCGGCCTTGAACGCCGCATACGGCGGCTGATACACGATGGTGTAGCTGAACACGGTGCCAAGCCCGCTGGCCTTTTCCCAGACCGGGTCAGGCGAGAAGTCGAAAGGGCTCCAGCAGCGCGCGTACATGAAGGGTTTGCCGGTGCCGCGGCAGCGCTGAATCATCAGCTCGCCGCGCTGTGCGCCGTCCCAGTAGGGCTTGCTGTGCGCGTTGATTTCGGGGGTTGGCTTGGGGTTGACGGCGGGGTTGCTCATGACGCGCTCCCGAGGACGAGGGTGGCGTGCTCGGACATCATTCCGCCGTAGCAGTGAACGACGCCGAGATCGGCTTTCTTCAACTGGCGTGCTTCGCCGGCAATGCCCATGATCTGGCGTGCCGCTTCCACGATCATGGTCTGGCCGGAGGCATCGCCGACGTGGCCGAAGGACATCAGCCCGCCATAGGTATTGACCGGGAATTCGCCGCCAGGCGCGGTACGGCCGCCAGCGAAGAACGCGCCGCCCTGACCCTTGGCGCACAGGCCGAGGTCTTCGGCGTAGATGATCGGGTTGATGCTGAAGGAGTCGTAGAGCTGGGCGAAGTCCATGTCCTTGGGTCCGACGCCGGCCATGCGGTAGGCCTGCGCCGAGGTTTCCTTCGAGCCCAGCGTGGTCAGGTCATGCGCCTGGCTGATGCTGGAATGAGTGTGCTTCTCGCCGAAGCCGTACAGGAAGCAGGGCCTCGATGCGTAGCGCTGGGCGATCTTCGGCGACACCACCAGCACCGCCGATCCGCCTTCGCTGGGCACCGAGCAGTCGAGCAGATTGAACGGGTAGGCGATGGGGCGCGAGGACAGCACCTTGTCGATCGTCAGCCGCCCCTGCGGGGCCATCAGCGCATCCGGGTGCAGCAGCGACCACTCGCGCTGCGACACCGCGACCTGCGCGAGCTGCTCGCGCGTGGTGCCGAATTCGTGCATGTGGCGCGTGGCGTTGAGCGCGAAGATCGGCGGGATATAGGTGCCGTACGGATATTCGAACTCGGGATGGCTGATCAGCTTGCTCATCATCTCGGCCATGCCGCTGCCCACGTTGGGGAAGCGCCCGGCACCCAGGCAGAGCACGGAATCGCAGAGTCCACGCTCGATGGCCAGGGACGCGCGGATCAGCATCAGCGCGTAGGTGCCGCCGCCGGCATTGATGGTCTCGCTGAAGGTCGGCTCGATGCCGAGTTCTTCCGAGATCTTTTCGTGCGCGAACACATCGGTGCCGTCGGCCGAGGCCATGCCGGCGGGTGCTGACAGCAGGCCGCCGATGTCCGAGGGCCGCAGTTGTGGCCATTCGCGCAGGAACTGCGCGATGACCTGCCGGTACATCTCCATGCCGTTGTAGTTCGGGTAGCGTCCGGGCTTCATCTCGGACACGGCGACAATGGCCGCGAGTGGTTTCATGCGCAGGTTTTCCGTTGCAGTTGAAGAATGGAATTCATTGGTAGCGTCCGACGATGGAAATGCCGACGACGTTCTGGTGCGGAAAGCCACCGAGGTTGTGGGTCAGGCCGTAGCGCGGGTTCTTGAGCTGGCGCTCGCCGGCGCGGCCGAGCAGTTGCAGGTACATCTCGTAGACCATCCGGATGCCGGACGCGCCGATCGGATGGCCAAAGCACTTGAGGCCGCCGTCGATCTGGCAGGGAATCTTGCCATCGGCGTTGTAGAAGCCGTCCATCACGTCCTTGATCGCGCCGCCATCGGAGGACAGTGACAGGTCCTCCATCGTCACCAGCTCGGTGATCGAGAAGCAGTCGTGAACCTCGAACATCGAGATTTCATCGCGCGGGCGGGTGATGCCGGCTTCGGCATAAGCGCGCTTCGCGGCGACGCGCGTGGTGTGGATGTAGGAGCCGTCCCAGTCGTTGTAGCCACCTTCGGAGCCATTCGACAGCGCGAGCTGCAAGGCCTTGACTGTGACCATCTGGTCGGGGTGCTTGCCCAGCGACCTGGCGATCTCCGGCGTGGTGACGATGGCCGCGGCCGAGCCGTCGGACACGCCGCAGCAGTCGAACAGGCCCAGCGGCTCGGCGATCATCGGCGAGGCCATGATGGTGTCGCAGCTCACCGGGTTGCGCAGATGCGCCTTCGGGTTCTTGGCGCCGTTGGCGTGGCTCTTGGCGGAAATTTCCGCGAGCGCGCGCTTGAGCACATCGCGCGGCACCTTGTAGCGGCTCATGTAGGCGCTCGCGACCTGTGCGAACACACCGGGCGCCGACAGGTTCGGCCACCACAGCGGCGGCATCGAGCCGCCATCCAGCCCCGGCAATCCACCGTAGCCGGTGTCCTTGAGTTTTTCCACGCCGATGGCGAGCGCGATGTCGCAGGCGCCAGACGCCACCGCATACACCGCGCCGCGAAAGGCCTCGGTGCCGGTGGCGCAGTAGTTCTCGACTCGCGTCACCGGGATGTTGTTCAGGCGCAGGGTCATCGAGGCCGGCAGCGCCGATTTTCCCATGTTGACCTCGTCCATGCAGGAGCCCAGCCAGGCGGCCTGAATCTGCTCGCGGCCGATGCCGGCGTCGGTGAGCGCCTCGGTGAAGGACTCCACCATCAGTTCCTCTGCGCCCATGTCCCAGCGCTCGCCGAAGCGCGAGCAGCCCATGCCCAGGATGGCGACCTTGTCACGAATTCCGCTGGTCATCTCAGTGCTCCCCCGTGCCGGCCAGCGGCGCGGCCTTCCAGAAATAGCGAACCATGCCGCGCTGCGCATCACGCCCGCGCACGCGGAACACCATGCGAACCGGCTGCCCGACCTCGACCTTGCCGAGATCCCAATCGGTGATGTCGGCGACGAAGCGACCGCCGCGCTCGAACTCCACCATGCCGTAGTGCGCGGGCGGGTCGGGCGTGTAGGTGAGCCAGTCCGCGGACCAGGTCTTGATGCGGGCCGCCTCGTCGGCGAAGCGGTACGGCTGCATCGGTCCCTGGTGATGGCAGGACGGATTGACGCAGAGGTCGGCGGGCGGGAACTGCGCGGTGCCGCACTTCGTGCAACTGCCCCCGACCAGCCCGGACAGCATGCGGCGGCTGCGGTACATCGCCGACAGCGCGGTCTGCGGATTGGCTTCGCCGCGCAGACCTTTTTCCGGCGAGACGGTCTCGTTGAAGGACTGGAACTTCGGGTAATTCTTTTCTTCCTTGCGGCGCTTGAGACTGCCGGCGACGCCGCTGCGCGCGGGCAGTTCGCCCAGCGCCGCGGTGGTGCGGAAGGCCAGCACGTCGCAACCCTGGCCAAAGCCCACGACCACGATGGTCTGTCCGGCTTGCGCCTTCTGCAGCACCGCGGCCAGCATCAGCGGCGCGTGCGCCGAGCCGGCATGACCGACCACGCCGAGCAGGCTGTCGGCGATGGCGGTCTCGGCAATGCCGCAACGCTTGGCGACCAGCGTGGAGAGCTTGGCGACCGGCTCCGGCAGCACGAAGTGATGGATGCTGCCGGGGGCGATCCCGATTTTTTCCAGCCCGGCTGTCACCGCTGCCGGCACCCACTTCTGGAACGCCTCGTCGCGCAGCCAGCGTTCTTCCCAGATGTAATCGAATTCCTGGCCCGTCGCGCGGTAGTGATCGACAAAATCCACCGACATGCTGTGGCTGCCGAGGAACTCGGCAATCACTGCGGAATTGCCGATCGTGAAGGCAGCGGCGGCATCGCCGTACTGCAACTCCTGGGCGCTGCCGGGACGCGCCCGGCGATGTTCGGCGGCCACCACCAGGGCCTCGCCCGGACGTCCGGCAGCCGCGCGGTCAAGCGCGGCGATCAGCGCGGCGGTGCCCGCCTTCTGCGCGCCGCCGAGGTCGGAGGAATTGATCGATTCCGGCAGGTCGAGCGCAGCGGCGACCAGGCCCGCGTTCTGGCGGTCGGCGAAGGGATGCGTGGTGGAGCCGAAGTAGAGGGCGCCGATGCCGTCCGTGCTGCGGCCGGCCAGCGCGTCGCGCGCGGCTTCCACCGCCATCGTCAGGCTGTCCTCGTCCCAGTTGGCCATCGAGCGCTCGCCGCGCGCCTGGGCCAGCAGGCCGGGATTGGCCCATGCGTTGGCCTGGGCCGCCGCGGCACGGCTGAGCCGCAGTCTTGGCACATAGGCGCCGTAACAGGTGATGCCGATCATGCTTGTTCCTCGGTCACGTGATGGATCGCAGCGGCTTTCTGCACGCGGCAGACGGCCCTGCTTGCGGGTCTTTAGTCTAACAAACACCTGTTAGAATACGAAAGGCTGCGGACCATCTTTTCTTGATCGGCCCGGTGCGATGAGTCCGGACGGCGTCAGCGTCGTGCGGACTCCCGGCCGCCGGGGTTCCTTACGGCTTGCCCGGCCCGGCGAAGACTTCCGTGATGCCGGGACTGCCCATGATCTCGTCGAAGCTCAGGCGCAGGCATTCCACCAGGCGATCCGGCTCGCGCACGGCGGCGGCGTCGGTGTTGATGCCGATGCAGCAGCGCTGGTCGTGCGAGAGCATCGCGAACATGGCGGCGCAGCCGGGCAGGGGACCGAAGCCGAAAAAGTGCGTGACTCTCGCGCCGGCGATGTACACCGGGCGGCGCAGCCCCGGCACGTTGCTGGCCTGTACGTCCTGGGCGGCAGTGACGCCGGACATCATCTTGCCAAGCAGCGGCGTGGGCAGGCGGCCAACCGCCGGCATCACGCGCAGCAGCACGTCGAGCGCCGGCTCCGAGCGCAGGGTCTCCACGAACGCGCCGACCTGCTTCATGCAGGCGACTGGATCGGGTTCGTCCAGCGGCGCGTCGAACTGGCCACCGACGAAACGGTTGCCGCCGAGGCCGTCCGCCGCGGTGCGTACGCTGACGGGGAACACGATGGGTAGCTTGGCGATCGGCTGGCCGAGTTGCTCGTGATAGCGCCGGAACCCGCCGGCGATACCGGCGATGTAGGCATCGTTGAGACTTGCGCCGGCACGCTTGGCGGCGGCCTTGAAATCGTCCAGCGGAAAATCCAGCGCGTCGAAATGCCAGGCCAGGCTGCGGCCAGCGAGCAGCGGCGACTTGGGTGCCGGCTTGCGGCCGAGGATGCGGGCTGCGGACTGCGCATATCGCAACGCCTCGCGCGCCGCGTCAGGACGCTGCAGGCCCTGCGCCACGTCGGCGACCAGCTTGCGCGTCTGCTGCGGCAGTCGCGACAGGCCTGCGCGCAGCTGCCGCCCCAGCACCGCACCGGCGGAGGGCAGCGCAGCGGCGGGCTGGCGCGCCGGCTGTTCCACCGTCGGTCCCGGTTCGGCGCTGCGGCTGTGCGCCTGCGAGAGCAACTGCATCATGCCGTGGCCATCGGACAGGGCGTGGTGCATTTTCAGCACGTAGGCCGCGCGGCCGTCGGCCAGGCCCTCGATCAGGATCACCTCCCACGGCGGGCGGGCACGGTCGAAGGGCGTCATCGCGATCCACTGCGCCTGTTCCAGCAACTGACGCGGCGTGGCCGGTTCAGGCACGCGCAGGCTGCGCAGGTGGTAGTCGAGTGAAAAGTCCGGGTCATCCACCCAGTGCGGCGTGCCCAGGAACAGGGGTTCCACCACGCACTGCCTGAAACGCGGAATCGCCGCCGTGAGGCGCTCGTGGGCGGCGCGCAGGCGCTGCCAGTCCGGCGCGTGGTCGAGGATCTCCACCCCGGTCATGGTCGAACGCATGTGCGGGTTGGCGTCCAGGCGCCACATCACGCCTTCGAAGTGACTCATCTCCGGTCCGCCGCCCCAGCCCTCGAGTGGGTGCAGGTCGGCGGAGTTGAAGGCTCGGGTGTCCGTCATGATGGTTCTCCCACCGCGCATCGCGCGGTGCAGTCAGAACCGTTTCGCATTGTGTATTCGGCAGCTGTCATTGTGGATTCACGGCAAAGGCAAGCATCACGTGGACCTGCATCTCGCCGACCAGGAAGCCCAAGGCGGCGCCCACCGCGATCAGGATCCACTCGTCCTGCTGGAAGGCCGGACGGAGCAGGCCCTCGTACTCGTCGACCGTGAGTTGCGCCATCTTGGTCTTGAGCGTGTTCTCGATGTCGAGCGCCTCGAATGCGTAGGCCTCTACATGACGCATGGCCTCGGGCAGGCGTTCCACGACCTTGCCTGCCACCACGCGCTTCATCTCCAGGTACTTGTCGCCGCCCACCGACAGCACCACCAGCGGCCGCGCGAATCCCGCCTGCTCGTCGATGGCGGCGCGAACCTCGTTCTGGATCATCGTGTACAGGCGGTCGGACAGCGGGCCGCTCAGGACCGAGGCCATGATCGCGCTCGGCGTGAGCACGCGCTGCGCCATGAGCCGGCCGTACTCCGAGGCCACCTCCTGGCGGCGCTTGATGAACAGCCCCTGCCAGGTGAACAAGCCGAGGTAGCGCGTGGGCTCCTTGGGCCGGAATACCATTTTCAGCGCCAGCCAGTCGCTGAGCCAGCCGGTGAGGCCGCCGAACAGCGGCATGATCCACATCGAGTGCGTCAACGCCCAGGCCAGCGCCTGCACGCAGCCGATCACGAAGCCGAAGTAGATGCCGGAATTGCGGATGAACCGGAATTCGCCGCGACCCACCTCGCGAAACATCTGGTTGAGCAGTTCCTTGTCTTTCACCAGATTGCTCACCACCATGTCCTTGAGATCGAATACCGCGCTCAGGTCGCTGCGGATCTTCGACATGATGTCCTCGATCAGTTGCGGCGACTTGTCCTGGACCCGCCGGATCATGGTGCGCTTCATCGCGGCGGGTGCCGCGGTCCACAGCCCCGGCGAATAGTGTTCGAACACTTCGTGAACAATTTCCTCGACCGCCGCTCGCAGGGGCTGATCGATGGCGATCGCCACGCGGATCGGGTCGAGCCGGTCGAACAATTCTTCGGGCTTGAGCAGACGCGCGGTGAGCGTGTCGCAGGCGATAGCGGCCATCCGAGCCGCATTGCGCGGAATGATGCCCTGCCAGCCCAGGTAGGGCGCGCGGATGCCGACGAACTTGAGCGGCTGGAACATCATGTAGATGGCGGCGATCTTGGTGCCGTAGCCGATGGCCGCGGCCACCAGCGGCATGGAGACGTAGAGAATCCAGTTGGCCTGCACGTCTGCCAGGATGCCGTGAAGCCAGTTTGCGTCGACCATGCTCTTCCCCGATCTGGCCAGACGGCAGTGATGCCGCCAGTCAGACCAAACACTTGTTAGAATTAGTGGGTTAGTCTAATCAATCCGGGCGCTCGTCGGGGCTCAATGGGGAAGCGGCCGGCCAATTCATGAACGAACACAGGATCACCGAGCATGGCGGTCAAGACCGGCTGGGAAGGACGTTTTTTCGAGGACTTTGAGGTGGGCGACATCTACCCCCATCCGCTGGGCCGCACGCTCACGCAGAACGACAACATCTCGTTCACGCTGATGACGCAGAACACCGCGTCGCTGCACTTCGACCAGCACTACGCTGCGCAGACCGAGTTCAAGCGCCCGCTGATCAATTCCTGCCTGACCCTGGCGCTCGTCACCGGCCAGAGCGTCACCGACGTTTCGCAGAACGTGTTTGCGAACCTGGGCTGGGACGAGGTGCGGCTGCCGAACCCGGTATTCGAAGGGGACACGCTCTACTCGCGCTCCGAGGTGCTGGAGATGCGCGAGTCGCGCTCGCGGCCGGACGTGGGCGTGGTCACGGTGCGCACCGAGGGCCATAACCAGAACGGCGCGCTGGTGATTTCGTTCCGCCGCACGCTGCTGGTCTATCGCCGGGGCAAGAAGCCGCAGGTGGCCCGTCCATAGGCGGCGGGCTGAGTCTTTATCTTTTCAAACCCTCACACGCAGGAACCGGACTACAGATGAGCCAGGCCAGTTTTCAATGGGAAGACCCGCTGCTGCTGGAAGCGCAGCTCAGTGACGAGGAGCGCCTGGTGCTCGAGGCCACGCGCAACTACTGCCAGGAACGTCTGCTGCCGCGGGTGCGTGACGCGCACCGGCACGAGCGTTTCGACCGCGAGATCATGACCGAGATGGGCGCGCTGGGCCTGCTGGGCGCGTCGCTGCACGGCTACGGCTGCCCGGGCGTGAGTCACGTCGCCTATGGCCTGATCGCGCGCGAAGTGGAGCGCGTGGATTCCGGCTATCGCTCGGCCATGAGCGTGCAGTCGTCGCTGGTGATGTATCCGATCTACGCCTACGGCACCGAGGCGCAGAAGCAGAAGTACCTGCCGAAACTCGCCACCGGTGAATGGGTGGGTTGCTTCGGCCTGACCGAGCCGGATCACGGCTCCGATCCCGGCGGCATGATCACGCGCGCCCGCGCCACCGATGGCGGCTATCTGCTGAGCGGCGCGAAGATGTGGATCACCAACTCGCCGATTGCCGACGTGTTCGTGGTCTGGGCCAAGGAGGACGCCGGGCAGATTCGCGGCTTCGTGCTCGAAAAGGGCATGAAGGGTCTCTCGGCGCCCAAGATCGAGGGCAAGTTCAGCCTGCGCGCCTCGATCACCGGCGAGATCGTGATGGACTCGGTGTTCGTCCCGCAGGAAAACCTGCTACCCGAGGTGAGCGGACTCAAGGGGCCGTTCGGCTGCCTCAACAAGGCGCGCTACGGCATCGCCTGGGGCGCGATGGGTGCGGCGGAGTTCTGCTGGCAGGGCGCGCGGGACTACACCCTGGGCCGCAAGCAGTTCGGTCGGCCGCTCGCGGCCAACCAGCTCATCCAGAAAAAGCTGGCGGACATGCAGACCGAGATCGCGCTGGGCCTGCACGCCGCATTGAGGGTGGGGCGCCTGATGGACGAGGGCCTGGCCGCGCCGGAAATGATCTCGCTCATCAAGCGCAACAACTGCGGCAAGGCCCTGGACATCGCCCGGGTGGCGCGTGACATGCACGGCGGCAACGGCATTTCCGACGAATATCACGTGATTCGCCACGTGCTGAACCTGGAAGCCGTCAATACCTACGAAGGCACGCACGACGTGCATGCGCTGATTCTCGGGCGGGCGCAGACCGGCATCGCCGCGTTTGGCGGCTGAGACGCCCTGACCGGCGCTGGGTGCGGGGTGGGCGGCGCAAAAGCCTGCCTCACCCCGCGATCGGCGCCGCCCAGCGCCCACTCAGCCGTGATATTCGGCGGGCGCGGCCGGGCCGTGGACCTGGGGCGCCCGTCTGGCGATCCAGATCACCGGAATCAGCACGATGGCCGCCAGGGCGAGAAACTGGAAGTTGTCCATGAACGCCAGAAAGCTGGCCTGCCGCGTGACCTCGGCGGCAATCACCGCCTGGCTTGCGAGCGGATCGCCGAGTGACTGCATGGCCGCCATCGTCTCCTGATAGGCCGGATCCAGCGGGCTGATGCGATCGACCAGATGCACCTGGTGTGACTGGGTCTGCCGTGCCAGAAACGTCGTCATCAGTGAAACGCCGATGCCGCCGCCGAGGTTGCGCGCGAGGTTGAAAATGGCGGACGCATTGCCCAGCTCAGCCGTGGGCAGGCCCACATAGGCCAGCCCCGAGATCGGCACGAACAGCAGGCCCACGCCCAGCAGCTGGGCCGTGCGCAGCCAGATCAACTGATCCTCGGAGACGTCGAGGCTGATGCTGCCCATCGCCAGCATGGCCAGCGACAGGGAAAAGAATCCCAGGCTCACCAGCAGCCGCTCGTCCACGCGACCGGTGATGCGGCCCACCAGGGGCATCATGAAGGCCATCACCAGCGCCGCCGGCGACATCACCAGGCCCGCGCCCAATGCGCTGTAGCCGAGCATCGACTGCATCAGCAGCGGCAGCATCACGGTGGCGCTCATCAGCGTGCCGTACATTGCCGCGATCATCAGATTGCCGACGGCGAAATTGCGGTTCGCCAGCAGGCGCAGGTTGATGATCGGGTGCGCATGGCTGAGTTCGCGCCGAATCATGAAGGCGAAGCTCAGCACGCAGACGACGACCAGCGTGCGGATCAGATTCGATGCAAGCCAGTCCTCCTGCTGGCCCAGATCCAGAATCAGTTGCAGCGACCCCATGCTGATCGCGATGAGCGCAAAGCCCCAGGGGTCGAAGCCGCCCCGTTCGGCGGCAGCGCGCTGTCGCGCCTGCTGTGCGGGCGGGTCGTGCAGCAGCCGCGTGCCCAGCATGAACAGCAGCACGCCGACCGGCGCGTTGATCAGGAATATCCAGTGCCAGCTGTATTGATCGGTGAGAAAGCCGCCCAGCGGAGGGCCGAGCGCCGGACCGACAATCACCGCCAGCCCGTAGACCGCGATCGCCATGCCCCGTTTTTCGGGCGGGAAGGCTTCATTGAGGATGGCCTGGGAGACCGGCTGCAGGGCGCCACCGGCCATACCCTGCACGACGCGCCCGAGAATCAGCATCTCCAGCGAGGGCGCCAACCCGCAGGCGACCGAGGCAAGGGTGAAAATCGCCAGTGATCCGAGGTAATAGCGCTTGCGGCCGATCCGGTCCGACAGCCAGCCGGTCATGGGCAGGATGATCGCGTTGGCGACCAGGTAGCTGGTCAGCACCCAGGTGGCCTCCTCGCGGCTTGCCGACAGGGACCCGGCAATGTGCAGCAGCGAGACGTTGGCGATGGACATGTCCAGCACCTCCATGAACGCCGCCATGCCGCAGATGACGGCAATCACGTAGGGCGAACGGACGCGCGTGCTTCCGCTGGCCGGCGTCGCCGTTGCGCCGGCGTCGCTCACGGCGGGGCTTCCGCGAGGCGCGCGCCGCCCTGTTCACGCAGGTCCACGCGCGGAATCACGGACATGCCAGGTGCCAGGTGCAGGGCCGGGTCCGGCGCAGGATCGAACACCAGCTTCACCGGCACGCGCTGCACCACTTTCACGAAATTGCCGCTCGCGTTTTCAGGCGGAAGCAGGCTGAACGCTGAACCCGTGCCGGCCTGCAGGCTGTCGACCCGGCCACTGAAACGCCGACCGGGATAGGCGTCCACCTCGATCTCGACGGGCTGGCCGACACGCAGGTCTTCGAGCTGGGTTTCCTTGAAGTTGGCGACCACCCAGGGCTGGTCGCTGACCAGGGCCAGCACCGGTGTGCCCATCTGTACCTGTGAGCCCGGCAGCACGTTCTTGCGTGTCACCCGACCGGCGACCGGCGCGGTGACGCGGCAGTAGCGCAGCTGCAACGCGGCCTGGTCGCGCGCCGCCTGGGCCTGGGCCACGGCGGCCTCGGCGCTCACCAGCGCGGCCTCGTGGGCCGCGATCTGCTGCGCCAGCGTCTGCGCGCCGCGCAGTCCGGCCTGCACGCCCTCGGCCTCGGCCTGCAGCGCGAGATGACTGCTGCGGGCCTGCTCCAGCACCTGACGCGGAATTTGGTCCTTGGCGAACAGCGCTTCGTAACGACGTTCGTCGGCGGCGGCCTTTTCGGCCCGGGCGTGGGCGCTGCGCACCGCCGCGGCCGCCTGGGCAAGCGCGGCGGGGGCGCGTGTGCGGGTCATGTCCAGCTCGGCGCGGGCCACCTGCACCCGCGCCTCCGCAGCGGTCAGGTCGGCGCTGACCTGCCGCAGGCGCGCCGCGTGATCGGCGGGATCCAGTTCAAACAGCAGCGCCCCGGCCTCGACCCTCTGGTTGTCGGTGACCGGCACCCTGACCACCGTTCCGGAAATGCGGGGCGCGATCATGGTGATGTTCGCCTGGATGTAGGCATCGTCGGTCGACGTGTGGCCACGGTTCATCCACCAGAACAGGCCCAGCCCCAGCGCCACCAGGGCCACCGCCAGCAGCCATGGCCATCGGCGCGGCGCCGCAGCGGCGGTGGGGGCATCGGCAGACTGGGACGTGCTCATCGTCAGGTTCTCTTCGGAATCGGTGTGGGGACTCACAGGCCAAAGCCGGATGCGTGTCCGGTCGCTGCCGCAAGGTTCAGCCGGGCCTGCTGCTGGGCGGCTTGTGCGTTCACGAGCTGGCTGCGGGCACGGGCAAGGTTGGCCTGGGCGGCGACCACATCGAGGTTGTCGGCCACGCCGTGCCGGAAACGATCGCCCGCAGAGGCCAGTTCGCGCTGCGCCAGTTCCAGGGCGGCGTGCGCCGCGCGCGCCTGTTCGGCCGTGTTGCCCACGGTGACCACGGCAAGCAGCACGTCTTCCTCGACCTGACGCTGCAGGGCGGCCAGTTGCAGGCGCTGTTGCTCGATGCGCAGTTCGGATGCGGCCCTGTCGGCCTGCAGGGCGCCGCCGGCGTAAATCGGCAGACTCAGCTGAGCGCCGATGCGAAAGGTGTCCTGCTGGTCCCAGCGGTCGGTCGTCGTGGACAGACCATAGTCGGCGACCAGCGACAGCGTCGGCAGGCGGCGGCGGCTGGCCTGCGCGTAACGCGCCTCGGCTTCGGCCAGCGCGGCGTCGAGCAGCGCAAACTCGGGCCGGTCACGTCGCGCCTGCGCCAGGGCGGCTTCGGGCCCCGGCGTCTCATCAACCGCTGCGGCTGCAAGCTCGCCCTGGAGCGTGAGTGCCGCGGGGTCCAGCGGCAGTTCGCTGAGACCCTGCAGCCGCAACTGCGAACGCGCCAGCAGGGTCTGCGCTTCTGACCGCGTGTAGCGGGATTGCGCCACTGCCGTTTGCGCGCGGAGGAGGTCCACGCCGGAAGCGACACCCGCTGCGTGCTGGTCGTGCGCCAGCGTGTCCAGTTCCATGGCCAGGCGCAGGTCGGCCTCGGTGCTGGCCAGGTTCTCGCGAGCGGCCAGGGCGCGGATGAACGCGAGGGCGACTTCAGAAGCCAGGTGTTCGCGATCGAGATCGGCCCGCGCCTGCGCCGCGCGTACCGCCGCGTCAGCCGCCGAGCCGGCGCTGATCTGGGCCAGATCGATCACCGCCTGCGACAGGCGCAGCCGTGCGTCGAACACGCCGAACGGCCCGATCAGCGAAGGCAGACCCGGAAACGCCAGTCCCAGCGTGTCGGGATTGACGGTTTCGCGGGTCGCCGTCGCCCCCGCGCTCAGGTGGGGGCGCAATGCGGCATCCGTCGCGACCGCCCTTTGCCGCGCGACGGCCACCTCGCGGTCTGCCACGCGGGGGCCGGCGGCGCAGCGCTGAGCCCGATCGATCAGGGTTTGCAGCGTGAGCCCTTCGGCGGGGGGCAGATCGGAGCAGGGCGCCTGGGCACGCGCCGCACCCAACGCCATCGACCCGGCCATCGCCAGGATGATGCCGATGCGAGCCAGGATGCCGGCCAGTGATAAATGATCATTCATGCTGATTATTCGGGTTGTTCGGAGTGGTCGCGTGCTGCACCAGTCGAACCAACAATTCCTGCAACAGCGCCCGTTCACCCTGGCTCAGCGGTTCGAGGAATCTTGCCTCCTCGTCTTCCAGCGCCGGCTGAAGCTGGGCAATCCAGCGCTCGCCCTGGGGCGTGAGACTCAGGGTGTTGGCCCGGCGGTCGGTGGCTGAGCGCTTGCGCGACACCAGGGACCGCCGTTCGAGATCGGCTGCCATCTTCATGGTGGTCGTCCGGTCGGTGCCCAGCAGGGCCGAGATCTGCGCCTGACTCAAGCCGGGGCGCTGCAGCAACAGGCGAACCAGGGCGAAATGCCGCGCTTGCAGTCCCGACGGCTGGACGACCGCGTCCAGGCCGCGAATCAGCTCGAGTCGCGCCCGCGCCAGGACGAATCCCAGGTGATCACAGAATTCTTCCGGGATGGGATTCGAGAGGTTGTCGGCAGGAGCGCATGCGGCGCGGGGCCGAATCCGGGTGGGCATCGAATGGTAGGGGCAGTGATTTAATGGTCAGTATCACTGATTAAAAAATGGCCGTCCATACCCCGGAGGACTTGTGCGCATGGCCTGCTGCAAGTTGGCAGCTCAGGTGGTTTCGGCGGCGGTTTCTCGGGCGGGTGGCGGCCCCGGCAGCGCCGGTGGCGCGGCCGCGCTAAAGCCGCCCGCGCGCGGTGCGGACGGCTTTGATGTTTGACAGGGTTCCGGCTCGGTACAGCCGGTCGGTCAGGCGTCGGCCACGGTCGTCGGCACCGGCGGCAGGGCGCTGTCGATCAGGTGATCGATGAAGCGGACCACGGTCGCTTGATCGACGCTTGCGAAGCGCATCATCACGATCATGTGGGCCTGGCCGACGAGAATGCGCGCGGCATCGCCGGCGATGACCGCCGGGCAGATCGAGCCGGCGGTGCGGCCCGCTTCGATCATCTGCTCCAGCATGTCGATGATGCGCTCCTGCACCTCGACGTAATGCAGCCAGACGCCTTCGCGGACCGAGGTGCTCCAGTCCAGCCAAACCCGCATGTGCTGCGGCTGCTCGTCAACGCAGGCCTGGAACGCGTGAAAAATGTCGAGCACACGGCTGCGCACATCGGTGGCGGCGGCCCCGGCCCCTATCGCCATGAGCGCATACAGGAATTGCTCGATCTCCCTCAGCACGGCATCAAGCAGGCGTTCGCGGGTGGGGAAATACTCGAAAACCGTGGCAACCGACACCGCCGCAAGGCGTGCAACGTCGGCGTGACCGGCTCTGGCGGTGCCGCGCTCGGCGAATGCGGTGATGGCGCAGTCGAGCAACTGGCGCTTGCGCGCCTCACGGTCCATGCGCCGGCGCGGCGGCTTGTCTGCAGGACGTGTTGTTGGGGCGGAACTGTTCATCGCGCGAACGATAGCAGCGCCGGGGGCTCCCGTCCTGCCGCGCGCGGCGCGCATGTCGGTCGCGCCGGGCCGTGAGCAGGGCAGTTGCGTGGACCAGCACCATTCGTCGGCGCGATGTTGACAACTCTATCAATGTGGTTTCTAGTCCAGTCCATAGACCCCGATCACGGGGCTCGCGGTGAGGAGACCATCAAGATGAAATCAATCAATCGATCGGCCCGTTTGTCGGCACGTATCGCGCACTGCGTCGAAGCGGTTGCTCCTTGCCCTCGCTTTTCCCCGGTTGTGTGTCCGGCGCGCGACGTCGGCCCGGTGTGCCCGGCCGGTTTCGGCCCGTTTTTTACCCGTTGATCAGGAGAACCACCATGTCGATCCAAGCGTCGTCAATCTCTTCCGCCCGCGTGCCCAGTGCACCCAAGGCGGAGAAGATATTCAACCTGGGCCCCGTTGCCATTGGCTGGGGGTTGTTGCTCGCAATCTACGCCGGTTTTCGCCTTTACCAGGGCGCTTTCTCGTTCGAGTACGGACTCGATGCCACCTCGCCAGAATTTGCGACCTACTGGATCACCTTGTTCCAGATCGAAGTTCCGCTGATCTTCGGCAGCGGCCTGTGCATCTGGTTGTACCTGTGGTTCACCCGCGACCGTGACATGGACAACATGAGCGGCGAGACGGAGTTGAAGCGTTATTTCGGCCTCATCGCCTGGTTCATGATGTACACGTTTTCGTTCCTGTGGATCGCCAGCTTCTTCGGCGAAGGCGATGCCACCTGGCACCAGACTGTGATCCGCGATACCGCGCTCACGCCCAGTCACATCGTGGTGTTCTACGCCTGCGTGCCGATGTACATCGTGTTCGGCGTGAGCAGCCTGCTGTATGCGACCACGCGCATCCCAGCGTTCGCGCGTGGTTATTCGGTGCCGCTGATCATGGCGGTGCTCGGCCCCGGTCTGATTCTGCCCAACCTCGGTTTCAACGAGTGGGGTCATGCGTTCTGGATGACCGAGGAAATCTTCAGCCATCCCCTGCACTGGGGCTTTCCGATTCTGGGCTGGACCGGTCTCGCCCTGGGTGGCCTGTTCATCCAGGTGATCGGCCGCATGGCGGAGCTGTTCAAGGAAGTCGGCGGTCCGGCAGACAGCGCAGACCCGGCCTGAGTCGCAACTTCGCATCGCGGGTCGCGACCCCCAAGCGGGTCGCGATACCCAAAACCAAAACGCTGTCGTCCGAAACGGGGCTGATTCCGGCGTTGCGCTCCCAGCGCGCCGGTCGGCGATGACCTAGATCGACTCAAAAAATATGAGGAGCGGGCCCATGACTGCCAATGATCGCGCGATTCTGAAAGTCTCCGAGCTGTCGCCCCAGGCGATCCGCTGGTCGCGCACGCTGGACCTGCTCATCATCATCGTCGCTGCCTTCCTGATCTGGTCGGTGTCGCACATCAGCTTCCTGCTGCTCGGTGGCGACTGGGATTTCTTCATCGACTGGAAGGATCGCCAGTACTGGATCCTGATCATCCCGATCACCACCATCATCATGGCCGCCTCGTTCCAGGCCATTTTCTGGAACCTGTTTCGGCTCCCCGTAGGAGCCACGGCGAGCCTGCTGCTGCTGCTGCTCGGCACCTGGATCGTGCGCTACCACAGCTGGCAGGGGCTGGCCTATTTCCCGATCAGCCTGGTCGTGCCGGGAACCTGCCTGATGGGCGCGCTGGTGCTCGACGCCATCCTGGTGCTGTCGCGGAGCTGGCTGGTGACCGGCGCGTTCGGCGCGGTGCTGTATGGCCTGCTGTTCTATCCGGCCAACTGGATCTACATGGCCGGCTATTTTCAGCCGGTGATGAACATGGGCGACATGACCTCCGTCGCGGACCTGATCGGCTACACCTTCCCACGCGCCGGCACGCCGGAGTACATCCGCATCATCGAACGCGGCACCTTGCGCACCTTTGGCGACACGCCGACCTGGGTGTCGGCGTTCTTCTCCGCGTTCGTGTGCATCTTCCTCTACTACATGTTCTGGGGCCTCGGCGTGCTCGCCTGCAACGCACGCTTTTTCCCGGTGGGCGAGCGCTTCAAGTCGATTTACGGCGCCAAGGGGAAGGCTGCGGATGCTCCGGGCGCTCAGCCGGGAGCGGCACCGTGAGTCTGCACCGCATGCCACTTCGGCGCTTTGGCCTGTCGCTCCTGCTCGCTGCACTGACGGCCGCGAGCACGCTGCTTCCGCTGCCCGTCGCCGCGCACGGCGAACGAGCCACCGAACCCTATATCCGCACGCGCACCGTGCATTGGTACGACATGACCTGGTCCAGCGAGAAGATCGGCGTCAACGACAAGGTGACGGTGGAGGGCAAGTTTCATCTGTTCACGGACTGGCCTGATGCCGCGTCCAAGCCGGAACTGGCGTTTCTGTCCAACGCCTCACCCGGCGCGGTGATGACGCGCGTGGAGTCGTACATCAACGACGCGCCGGCGCAGCAGTCGGTGCGTCAACTGGAAATCGGCCGCGACTATCGCTTCAAGCTGGTGATGGCCGGCCGCATTCCCGGCCGCTGGCACCTGCATCCGGTGCTCAATGTGCACGGCGCCGGTCCCATCGTCGGGCCCGGTCACTGGGTCGAAGTCACCGGCAGTGCGGCGGACTACAAGCTGCCCGTCACGACCATGACCGGCGAGGTGATCGACGATCTCCAGCACTACGGCGTCGCGCGCGTGCAGTGGTGGCAGGCCGGTTATGCGCTGCTCGCCGTGGCCTGGATCGTCTGGTGGATCCGCCGGCCGCTGATCGTGCCACGCTGGAATGTCATCCGGAAGGGACGCGAGGACTTGCTGATCACGCGCACCGACGATCGTGTCGCCGCAGGGATGCTGGTGCTGGTGCTGGTGCTGGTGATCGGCGGTTATCGCTACACCACGCAAAAATATGAATACGTGGTGCCGCTGCAGGCGGGTTCGTTCAAGACCAAGCCGCTACCGCAGGCGCCGTCCCTAGTGGCGGTCGAGATGAAGGATGCAACCTACGACGTGCCGGGCCGCAGCCTGCGGCTGGACGTTGAGATCACCAACCAGTCCGACTCCCCGATGCGCCTGGGGGAATTCACCACCGCCAATCTGCGCTTTCTGAACAAGTCGCTCGACGTTGCCCTCGCCGGGGTGGACCCCTCGTTCCCGAAAGATCTCGTTGCGGGTTCCGGTCTCAAGCTCAGCGACGACTCGCCGATCGCGCCCGGCGAGAAGCGAACGCTGCGCATCGAGGCCACCGATGCGGCCTGGGAGATCGAGCGGCTCGTGAGTTTCCTGACCAACGTGGACAGCCGCGTCGGCGGCATGTTGTTCTTTTTCGACGCGGAAGGTCAGCGGCACATGGCGGAAGTGTTCGGTCCGATCATTCCTGTCTTCACACAGTTGCAACTCGCGCAGACTCCCTGAGAGCGGCTCGCGAAAATGCAGAATCGTGCGGATTTCAGATGGCTGCGCTCCACGCTCATCACCTGGGGCGCGGTGCTGGGGCTCGCGCTGTGTGAAGCGGCAAGCGCGCACGGCGGGCTGTCGATAGACGACGACATGTGCAAGCTGCGCCTGGGACCGTTCAACTTGCACTTCACCGGCTACCAGCCGGAGATCAACGGCAACCGCGAGTTCTGCGAGGACATTCCCAAGGTCGGCCACACCATCGTGGTGATGGACGCGATCGAACCGGAGCTGCGCGAAATCCCGATCGAGGTGCGCATCATCCGCGACACCGGCGACGAGAGCCGACTCGACGTGGTGACCGTGGCGCACCTGCCGCCGAAGGTCTACGCATCGGGCAGCGTGCCGCTCGAATACAGCTTCACCACGCCGGGGAAGTTCGTGGGCCTGGTGACGGCCGGAGACAAGGGGCAATACGTCTCGCGCTTTCCGTTCAGCGTGGGCATCCCGCCGAAGCACTACGGGCACTACCTGCTGTTTCTCGGCGTGGCGGCGCTGGGCCTGGGGCTGTACCGTTATTCAGGAATCAAGCGACAGCGCCAGATGGCCGGCCAGGCCTGAGGCTGGCAGCCACCCGGTTGCGTTTCCGGTTCAGACCTTGAAGTTGGGCTTGCGCTTTTCCAGGAAGGCGTTCACGCCCTCGCGATGCTCGGGACTCTTGGCGGCGAGCACGAAGTGCGAGGAGACCTGGTCGAGGTGGGTGGTGAAGTCCAGGTGCAGGCCCTGGTAAGCCGCACGCTTGGTCAGACGCATCGCGGTGGCGGCGCCGTCGGCGAGACGACGCGCCAGTGAACGGGCCTCGTTCTCCAGATCCGCCAGCGGCACCACGCGATTGAACAGGCCGATGCGCTGGCCTTCCTCGGCTTCGACGAAATCGCCGGTGAGCAGCATCTCCAGCGCGCGCGGCAGGCCGACGATGCGGGGCAGCAGCCATGCGCCGCCATCGCCGGGGACCAGGCCGATCTTGACGTAGCTCGCCGCGACGCGCGCGTTGGCGGCGGCCACGCGGAAATCACATTGCAGCGCCATGTCCAGACCGGCACCGGTGGCCGCACCCTGCATCGCGGCAACCACCGGCTTGTCGATCTGCATCATCAGTTTCGGAATGCGATGAACGCCCGACCACAGTTTGTTCTTGTGGATCGAGGGCGGACCTTCCAGCTCGCGCTTCATGTCGTGCAGATCACCACCGGCGCAGAAATGGCGGCCGTTGGCGCGCAGCAGCACGGCGCGCACGGCGTCATCGTCGTGGCATTGCTGCAGGGCCGCGACCCAGGCATCGAGCATGGGTTCGTCGAAGGCATTGCCGGCGTCCGGACGGTTGAGGACGATTTCGCCGACGCCGTCGACAACGCTGAACAGCAGGGGGGCAGTCATTTGCAGTAGTTCCTGTGAGATGGGGCTGTGTTGAAACCGCAGCTTGCGGATGAAGGCAAAACCAAATCAGCTGGCACGCGCGAGGATGGCGCGGGCGCGTTCGACGACCGGGCGATCCACCATCTGGCCATTGAGCGCCACGGCGCGGCCGTCGGCGCTGTCGTCGGCCGCGACCACGCGGCGTGCCCAGTCAATGTCGGCCTGGGTCGGGCCGAAGCCGCGATGCACCGCTGCGATCTGCTGCGGGTGGATGCACAGCTTGCCGGTGAAGCCGAGCGAGGCGGATCGTCGCGTGTCCGCTTCGACCACGGCCGGATCGGAAAAGCTGGTGGTCACGCCGTCCACGGGCGAGGGCAGGCCGGCAAGGCGCGAGGCCAGCACCAGTTGCATGCGGTAGGGATCGAGCACCGGCTCATCGCCGGGAATGGCCAGGTCCAGGCGCAGGTCGATGCTGCCGAACACCAGGCGCTCGGTTCCCTTCGCCGTGGCGATGGCATCCAGCCGCGCCAGGCCCAGGCCACTTTCGATGGTCGGCAGCACCGGGCGCGAGGCGGCGCTGTGCAGTTCGGTGACGAGCGCGCCGGATTCGGCCTTGGGCAGCACGATGCCGGCGATGCCGGGCAGTCCGCACAGCGCGCGATCCGCCTCGAACCAAGGGGTCTGCTCGCCGTTGATGCGCAGCCAGATCGGTCGCGCAGCATCGAGACTGGCGAGCACCGCAGCGCGCGCGCCGTCCTTTTCGGCCGGCGGCACCGCGTCTTCCAGGTCCACGATCACCGCGTCCGCACCGCTGGCGATGGCCCTGGCAATGCGTTCGCAGCGGTTGCCCGGCACGAACAGGTAGCTGCGCGCGGGGATCACGTCAGCCAGTCCTGGACGCTGGTCTCGTGTTCGAGATTCCAGACCCGCTGGATGATCGCCTTCATCTCGCGTTCGCTTGCGCCGCGCGCGTAGGACGCGAGCCTTTGCGCCTTGTCCTCGAGTTCCGGCCGGCTGAGCGTGTTGCCGGGATCGCCCTTGGGTTCATCGACACGCGCTTCGAAGCTGCGGCCGTCGGTGGTCTTGACCCAGACCTTGCCGATCCAGCGCGCGGGGTAGGCGCCTTCGACTTCCGCATCGAGCGTCATGCGCACCTTCTTGCGCACCGCGACCACTTTGGGGTCCAGGTAGTGCTCGTCGAAATCCGGCAATTGCGCGCGGCCAAACACGGCGATCAGACCCAGCACCGTGCCCATCGAGAACTTGGACTGATGCACGGAGGACGGTTCGACGATGGGCGCTAGCACGTCGATGGCGCTCTGGTGTACGCCGCACAGCACGTCGGCGAGATCCTCGTGCTTGAGATGTTCGCGTTGCATGAGCTTTTGCAGCGCATCGGCGGCCGGGTGCGTGTGACGGCAGGATGCATGGAACTTGAAGGAGGACTCGGCCAGGGTCCAGCGCGTGCCCAGGCCATCGACCAGCTTCGCCGGGTCTGCACCCTCGGACATCGAGGCACCCATGCCGCCGGCGCCTTCCAGCGCGCGCCGCGCGCCGGTATAGCCGTCGGCAGCCAGTTCCGCGGCGGTGATGCCGGCCATCGCGGCATGCGCGCAATGCAACTGCTTGGACTGTGCGCCCTCGCGCAGGTATTCCCAGAGCCCGCCGGCCTGCGTCGCGGCGCTGCCGAAGGCCCAGGCCATCTGCTCGGCATTCAGGTTGAGCAGGCGTCCGGCGGTGGCGGCGGCCGCGACGCAGCCGGCCGTCGCCGTGGTGTGGAAGCGCTTGTAATGCGCGCGGCCCAGGAACTCGCCGACCCTGATGCCCACCTCGTAACCGGCGACGATGGCTTCCAGCATTTGCGCGCCGCTGGCCTTGCGCGACTGTGCGAGGGCCAGTGCCGGCCCGAACACCACGGCGGCGGCGTGGAACACCGAGCCGTTGTGCACGTCGTCCTGCTCGACCATGTGCGAGGCGCCGGAATTGAGCATGGCGGCGAACAGCGGATCGACGCGCTTCCGCGAGGTCAACAGTTCGGCGTCGCCGGGCTTGGCGTGGCGCTCGACGAAGCGCTCCAATGCCTGCACCGATTCGCCGCTGCGGCCGGCTAGTGCGCAGGCCATCCAGTCCAGGAACAGATCTTCGGCGCGGCGCAGAACGTGCGCGGGAATGCGGGCACAGGAAACCTCGGCGGCGAAGCGGGCGAGTTCGGCACCCTGGTCGGCGGCGGGGGTGAGGGTGAGAGTCATATGCGGTTCTTTGAAGGGGGGCGGAAAGGGCGCTGGGTTCAGATCGCGTTGGCTGCGCTCAGGTCGGCGATGTCGGCGTCGCTGTACGCAAGTTCTTGCAGGATCGCTCGCGTGTGCTCGCCGAGGGCCGGCACCGGGCCGAGCCGGACATCGTCGGCATCGCGCCGCCCCGGCGGAATCAGCACCGGAATTTCTCCGCCCGGAATCGGCACCCGGTCCCAGCGGCCGCGTGCCGCGAGTTGCGGGTGGTTCCAGACCTTGTGCACGTCGTTGATGCGGCCGTTGGCGATGCCGGCCTCATCGAGGCGGCGCACGAGTTCGGTGATGGTGATGTTGGCGAAGGATCCCGTTGCGATCTGGTCGATCAGCTCGCGATGTGCCACGCGCGACGCGTTTCCGTCGAAGCGCTCGTCGTCCGCCAGTTCAGGACGCTGCAGGACGACTCGCGCAAAGAGCTTCCACTCGCGATCGTTCTGCACGCCCAGCAGCACGCTGCCGCCATCACCGGCCTTGAACGGGCCATAGGGGTAGATCGTGGCGTGCGCAGCGCCGCTGCGCGGCGGCGGTGCGGCGCCGTCCAGTCCGAAATACAGCGGGTAACCCATCCACTCGGTCATCGACTCCAGCAGCGCGATGTCCACGCGCCGGCCGCGGCCGGTAAGGCCGCGCTCCAGCAGCGCCGCGAGGATGCCGCTGTAGGCGTACATGCCGGCGGAAATGTCGGCGATGGAATTGCCGGCCTTGGCCGGTGCGTCGGCGGTGCCGGTGATCGACAGGAAGCCGGATTCGGCCTGGATGAGCAGGTCGTAGGCCTTTTTCTCGACATAGGGCCCGCTGTCGCCGTAACCGGAGATGTCGCAGACGATGATGCGCGGATAGAGCGCGGACAGGGATTCATAGGACAGGCCCAGCCGCGCTGCCGCACCGGGCGCCAGGTTCTGCACCAGCACGTCGGCCTTGGCCACCAGCTTCATCAGCGCGGCATGAGCCTGCGGGTGCTTGACGTCCAGCGTCAGGCTTTCCTTGCTGCGGTTGCACCAGGCGAAATGCGAGGCTACCCCCCGCGCGCGCTGGTCATAGGCGCGGGCGAAGTCGCCGCCCTCGGGCCGTTCGATCTTGATGACACGCGCGCCAAGATCCGCGAGGTGTCGCGTTGCCAGCGGTGCTGCGATGGCGTGCTCAAGAGAGACGACCAGCAGGCCATCCAGCGGCAGCATCAGAACGACCTCGGCAGGCCGAGCACGTGCTCGGCCACGTAGGAGAAGATCAGGTTGGTGGAGATCGGCGCCACCTGGTACAGCCGCGTCTCGCGGAACTTGCGCTCGACGTGGTATTCCGACGCGAAGCCGAAGCCGCCGTGGGTCTGCAGGCAGACGTTGGCGGCTTCGAACGAGGACTTGGCGGCCAGGTACTTGGCCATGTTGGCCTCGGCGCCGCAGGGCTGGTGCGTGTCGAACAGCTCGCAGGCGCGCCAGCGCATCAGGTTGGCTGCCTCGACCTCGATAAAGGACTCGGCGATGGGGAACTGCACGCCCTGGTTCTGGCCGATGGGCCGGTCGAACACCACGCGGTCATTGGCATAGCGGGTGGCGCGGTCGACGAACCAGTAGCCGTCGCCGATGCACTCGGCGGCGATCAGGGTGCGCTCGGCATTGAGGCCGTCGAGGATGTACTTGAAGCCCTGGCCTTCCTTGCCGATCAGGTTCTCCTCGGGAATCTCCAGGTTGTCGAAGAACACCTGGTTGGTCTCGTGGTTGACCATGTTCGGGATCAGGCGCATCTCCATGCCGTGGCCCACCGCCTGGTCGAGATGCACCATGAAGATCGACATGCCCTCGGATTTTTTCTTCACCTGGTCGATGGGCGTGGTGCGCGCGAGCAGGATCATCAGCTCCGAATGCTGCAGGCGCGAGATCCACACCTTCTGGCCGTTGACCACGTAACGGTCGCCCTTCTTCACCGCCGTGGTCTTGAGCTTGGTGGTGTCGGTGCCGGTGGTCGGCTCGGTCACGGCCATGGACTGAAGGCGCCATTCACCGCGTGCGATTTTCGGCATGTACAACTGCTTCTGCTTCTCCGAGCCGTGACGCAGCAAGGTGCTCATGTTGTACATCTGGCCGTGGCAGGCGCCGGCATTGCCGCCGCAACGGTTGATCTCCTCCATGACGACGGAGGCCTCGGCCAGCCCCAGTCCGGAGCCGCCGTACTCCTGCGGAATCATCACCGACAGCCAGCCGGCTTCGGTCAGCGCCTTGATGAAGGCTTCCGGGTAGCCGCGCTGCTCGTCGATCTTCAGAAAATATTCGTCGGGAAAGCGGCTGCACAGGTCGCGCAGCGCGTCGCGCATTTCCGGGAACCGCTCGTGTCGTTCGATGGGCATAGGTACGTCTGGGTGTGTCGTCTATGTTGGATGGATCAGGCGGCGTCGCGTCGGCGCAGCAGGCGCAGCGGCGTGTACACCAGCACATCCAGGCCGTGCTGGTTGACCACGCGATTGCGGCTGCGAACCAGGCCGCGGTCTCCCTTGGAGGTGGTGCGGGCCTCGATGACCTCGCACTCGACGTGGATGGTATCGCCCACGCAGGTGGGCGCGCGCACGTCGAGATCGGCATGCAGGAAGGCGAGGCCCGTGTGCTGGATGGCGGGTGTGAGCAGGCCCTCGGCGAAGCTCATGACCAGGACGCCGGGCACGACCTTCGCGGGCAGGGACATGCCTTCGCGCGCGGCGTGGTTGGTGAAGACTTCCTCCGTGAGCCAGGTCAGGTTCACGAAACTGCCGAGGTCGGCCTCGGCCAGCGTGCGGCCGGCGCTGCGGAAGCGGAAGCCGACGGGCAGGTCCTCGAAGTGAAAGCCGATTCCGATGGTCTTCATGTCGCTCCCTTCGCGGCGGCGGTGGCCGCAGGTCTGCGTAGGGTGAGGGCTAGGATCGCCGCCTCGTCGTAGCCGAGTTCGCGCAGCACCTCGGCCGTGTGCTCGCCCAGGCGCGGGGCGGGGCGGGAGCAGCCCGGCTGACTTTGCGACCAAGTGCTGGGCACGGACATCGACAGCAGGGTGCCCTCGCTGGGATGTTCGACCTGCGAGAAAAAGCCCACGGCACGCAGATGCGGATCGTCGAGCAGGCTGTCGGGCGTGTGCATCGGCATGCAGGGGATATCGGCCTGTTCCAGCGCCTGCATCCATTCGGCGGTGGTGCGCGTCGGCATCTGCTCCGCCACGAATCGGTACAGCGCGTCGATATGCTGCGTGCGCGTCGTGAGGCTGGCGAGCCGCGGATCGCTGGCGAACATCTGCGGCCGATCAATCAGCTCGCAGAAGCTTTTCCACTGCCGGTCGGAGTAGATCAGCGCGCAGATGTGGCCGTCGCGTGTCGGGTAGGGCCGGCGCTCGTGTGCCAGCAGGCGCGCGTAGCCGGCCGGTCCCTCGGCGGGTACGAAACTACGTCCACCCAGGTGATCGCCCATCACGAACTGCGTCATGGTCTCGAACATCGGTACGTCCACGCTCTGGCCCTCGCCGCTGCGTTCGCGATGCAGCAGGGCGGCGAGAATCGCGCCGACGGCGCTGAGTCCGACCGTGCGGTCGGCGATGGTGGTGGGCACGTAGCGCGGTGTCGGACTGCCGGCCATCAGGGACAGCGCCGGCAGGCCGGCCGCACCCTGGATCAGGTCGTCGTAGGCCGGACGATCGCTATACGGACCGGCGCGGCCATAACCGAAGACGCCGACGTAGACGATGCGCGGATTGACCGCGCGCACTTCCTCGTAAGACAGGCCCAGCCGCGCCATCGCCTGCGGGCGCACGTTGTAGATCAACACGTCCATGTTCTCGGCCAGGCGCAGCAGCGCGGCGCGCGCCTCGGGACGCTTGAGGTCGAGCACCATGCTGCGCTTGCCGCGATTGGCGTTGAGGAAGATCGCGCCCATGCCGGGCGAGCGCATCGGGCCGATGCCGCGCGTGCCATCGCCCTCCGGCGGCTCCACCTTGAGCACATCGGCGCCGTAGTCCGCCAGGATCTGCGTGGCATAGGGCCCCATCAGGACCGTGGTCAGATCGAGGACGCGCACGCCCAGCAGGGGTCCGGGCATCGGGTCTTGCTCAGCGTCGGGCAGCGTGGAATGACATCAGGGCTTCGCGTTTTCCGCAGCAAGCTGCCGCGCGGTTTCGCGCAACTGGAATTTCTGGATCTTGCCGCTCGCCGTGCGCGGGAAACTCTCGACGATCTCCACGCGCTCGGGCCAGTAGCTGCGCGTCATGCCGGCTGCGTCCAGGTATTGACGCAGCGCCGCCAGATCGAAGCTCTGGCCCGGCTTCAGACTCACGAAGCAGCAGCCGGTCTCGCCCAGGCGCGGGTGCGGCATGCCGACCACCGCCGCATCGACGATGGCCGGGTTCCGGTATAGCAGGTTCTCCACCTCCACCACCGGCACGTTCTCGCCACCCCGGATGATGATGTCCTTGCTGCGCCCGGTGATGCGAATGTAGCCGTCGGCGTCCATGCGCGCGAGATCGCCGGAGTCGAACCAGTCTTCGGCATCCATGCCGTAGGCCTCCGGCTTGAGCAGATAGCCGAGAAAATTCGATGGCGCGTGGATCAGCAGCCGACCCTCTTCGCCGCGGGGCAGTTCGGCGCCTTCGGCATCCACCACGCGCACGCGCACGCCGGGCAGGGGCGAGCCGTCGGCGCTGAACACCTTGTCCGGCGGCGCATCCGGCGCGGTGACGGTGACGGCGCCGTTCTCCGACATGCCGTAGACCGACAGCAGCTTGATGCCGAGGCGCGCCACCGCCTGTTCGGCGAGCGCACGCGGAATCGGCGCGCCGCCGCAAGCAAAGATGCGCAGCGCCACCTCGGTGGCCGGCGGCGCGTTGCTTGCCGTCATCAGGTCGGCAAGAAACGGCGTAGCGGCCATGGTGAAGCCGCACTTCTGCGCCTGGATGATCGACCAGGCGCGCTCTTTGTCCCACACGTCCATCAGCGACAGCGTGGTCTGCAGCACGATGGGCAGCCACATGCCGTAGAGAAATCCGGTCTGGTGCGCCAGCGGTGAACCCATGAACACCGCATCGCTGCCATTCAGGCCGAGCCGTTCCACGTAGGGCCGCACATTGGCGAGCAGGGTGTTGGAAGAATGCATCACCCCCTTGGGCATGCCAGTGGTGCCGGAGGTGTAGAGCACCTGCACCACCTCGTCGGCCGACAGCGGCGGTTCGACGGGCGGCGTGTCGCAGGGTGCCAACAGGACATTCTCGAAACCTTCGGCGCCCTCCTCACCGACCACCACCAGATGTTCGAGTTGTGGCAGCCCCGGCTTGAGCGAACGGATCAGCGCCGCGTGATCGAAGCCGCGGAACAGCGTGGGCACGATGATCACGCGCGACTGCGCATACGCGAGCATGAACGACAGCTCGCGCTGGCGGAAAATCGGCATCAGCGGATTGCTGGCCGCGCCGCAGCGCAGGCAGCCCAGGTGGATGGCCACGAATTCCCACCAGTTGGGCAACTGGAACGACACCACGTCGCCACGCCGCACGCCGAGTCGCACGAGGTTGGCGGCAATGCGCCGGCTGGCATCGTCAAGTTCGCGATACGTGATCGACCGCGGCGCCGAGCCCTCGCGAAAATCGTGGATGGCAACCCGGTCGGGACATGCCGCGACGGCCTCGTCGAAGTAACGAAGCAGCGGGATGTCGCGCCACTCGCCGTTGCTGCGCAAGGTCTTCGCGCGCGAGGCGCGGATGATGGGATCGAGAATCATCGGTCTCTCCTGATTACCGGGTGCCGGAGGAATTCCGGCGCACGTCGCGGAACGGGATGTCGGCGTCGCCGCCCGGTTCCCTGGGCAGGCCGAGCACGCGCTCGGCGATGATGTTGCGCTGGATCTCGTCGGTGCCGCCGGCAATCGAGCAGGCGGGCACCGAGACCAGGATCTCGGCGATCAGTCCCTGCTCCGGTCCATCCTCGCCGGCCAGCATCGACTCCGCGCCGCTGATGCTGGCATGTGCCCGCGCGCACGCACGGGCGACGTTGCTGGCCGCGAGCTTGCCCAGCGAGCCTTCCGCTCCCGGCGGCTGGCCGTTGGCGCGTGCGGCGCGCGCGCGCGCCGCGGTCCACTCGCTGGCGCGCTCGATCATCAGTGCGCGCGCCATGTCCTGGCGCACCACGGCGTCCTCGATACGGCCGGTACGCTGGGCGCGTTCGAGCAGCAGGTCGGCGCGGCCGGCGCGCTGTGCGTACCACTTGTACGGCTCCATCACCGCCGCGTATTCGGTCTTGAGCTCCGCGTAGATGCGGCCCTCGCCGAGCTGCAGCCGACCCCAGTTGCGCATGGAATCCGCCATGCGCCGCTCGTGCGCCAGCGTGGTCAGCGCCACCTTCCAGCCCTCGCCGAGCTTGCCGACCAGTCCCTCGCGACCGATGCGCGCGCCGGAGATGAAGACCTCGTTGAACGAGGCGTAGCCGTTCATCTGGCGCAGGGGTCGTACTTCCACGCCGGCCTGGTGCATGGGAAGCACGAAGAAGCTCAGGCCGCGATGCTTGGGCACGTCCCAGTCGGTGCGCGCGAGCAGGATGCCGTAATGCGCGTGCTGGGCGCTGGTGGTCCAGACCTTCTGGCCGGTCACGGTCCAGCCCTCGGCGTCCTCGGTCGCCCGCGTGGTCACGCCGGCGAGATCCGACCCGCTGCCGGGTTCGCTGAACAATTGGCACCAGGTGTCCTCGCCCGTCAGCAGGCGCGGCAGCAGGCGGCGCTTCTGATCGTCGGTGCCGTGTTCGAGCAGGGTTGCGGCCACCAGCAGGCGCACGCCGAACTGCGCGACGCTGATGGCGCCGACGCCGCGCATCTCTTCCTCCGCCACCGCCGCGAGCGCGGGCGGCAGCCCGCGGCCGAACCACTCCGCTGGCCAGGACGGGCAGCCCCAGCCGGACTCGATAAGCCGGCGGCGCCATTGGGCCAGTCCCAGTTCGGGACTCCAGTTCTGCGCCAGCCAGGCGCGGACTTCTTCGCGCACGGAGGCTTCGGTGGGGGTGCTCACGGGCGGTCTCCGGCGGTGCGCGCTGCCAGGCTCAGCACGTAGCGATCACGATGTTCGGCGGCGCTGCCGAGCAGTACCGACGAACTCTGGGCGCGCTTGAAGTAAAGGTGGGTGTCGTGTTCCCAGGTGAAACCGATGCCGCCGTGGAGCTGTACGGCCTCCCGCGCGGCGAGCATGAAGGCGTCTGAGGCCAGCGCCTTGGCGACGGACGCGACGTCGCGCAGCGGGGAAGGATCTTCGGCGGCCACTTCGCAGGCGCGGTAGGCCGCCGAGCGCGCAAACTCCACGTCCAGCAGCAGGTCGGCAAGGCGGTGCTTGATGGCCTGGAAGCTGCCGATGGGTCGCCCGAACTGGATTCGCATCTTGGCGTAGGACACCGTGGCGTCGAGCAGGGCCTGGGCGCCGCCCACCATCTCGGACGACAGCGCCGCCAGCGATTCATCCATGGACCGATCAAGACCTGGGGCGGCGGCGCCTTCCTCGCTGAGCAGCAGCGCCTCGGCGCCGGTGAACGCCACGCGGGCCAGACGCCGTGTGGGGTCGAGGCTGTTGAGCGCGCGAACCTGCAGGCCGGGCGTGCCCGCGCGCACCCCGAACAGCGACAGACCTTCGTGGTCATGGCTGCCGGGGGCGCGGGCCACCACCAGAATCAGATCGGCCACATGGCCGTCCAGCACGTAGGTTTTCACGCCGTCCAGGCGCCAGCCCTTGTCGGTCTTGCGGGCGGCGACGGTGGTGCGATGGGGGGCCCAGTGGCCGTCCGCTTCGGCCACCGCCAGGGTGGCGAGTTGGGTGCCGTCGCAGAGCTGCGGCAGCCATTCGGCCCTTGGCGCGGGCGCGGCGGCGTTCACCAGCGCGTTGGCCGCCAATACCGATGAGGCCAGATAGGGCGCGCAGACGTTTGCGCGCCCCAGTTCCTCCATCACGATGCCCAGTTCGACCTGACCAAAGCCCTGGCCCCCGAGCGATTCGGGCACCTGCACGCCAGACAGGCCGAGCTCGCTGCACAGGCCGGTCCACAGTTCGCGGTCCAGGCCGGTGTCGCTGGCCATCTGTTGGCGCGTCCGTGCGGTGGGGGCGTGCGTGCGGCAGAAGCGCGCAATGCTGTCGCGGAACTGCTGCTGCTCAGCGGTAAAGGCAAATGGCAGGGGAGGGTTGGCGACGGCGGCGTTCATCGCAGCACGAACCCTTCGTAGCCCTTGGCGGCGACCTCGTCGCACTTCATGCGGTAGTTGGGGGTGCCGCCGATGTAGACCAGAAACCGCGGGATGCCGTCGGCGGTTTCGGTATCGATAAACCAGGCGTCGTTTGAAAACAGCAGGCCCTGAGTGACCTCATAGGCATGGCGGGTCCATTCGCGCTCGGCTTCCGCAGTGGTCTCGATGCGTTCCTTTCCTGCCTTCAGCATGTGGCCGATACAGTCGCTGACCCAGTCGACGTTCTGTTCGATGCAACGCGGAATGTTGCAGAAGGAGGCGGCATTGTGGGGACCGACCAGGGTAAACAGGTTGGGAAAACCGGAGATCTGCAGACCGAGGTAGGTCTCCGGCCCGTTCTTCCACTTTTCGGTCAGTTTCTGGCCGCCGCGCCCGCGGATGTCGATGCGCTTGAACGCGCCGGTCACCGCGTCGAATCCGGTCGCGAAGATCAGTACGTCGAGTGGATACTCGCTATCCCGGGTTTTCACGCCGCTGGGTGTGATGCGCTCGATCGGGTTGTCGGGCAGGTGGACGAGTTCGACGTTGTCCTGGTTGTAGACCTCGTAATAGTTCGTTTCCATGGGCACCCGCTTGGTGCCGAAGCCGTGCGTCTTGGGGATGAGTTTGTCGGCGGTCACCGGGTCCTTGACGCGTGCGCGAATCTTGTTGGAGATGAACTCCGTGATTTCGGCGTTGGCGGCCGGGTCCATGAGGGTTTCCATGAAGTTGCCGAGCCAGATGCTGAAGCCGCGCGCTTCATAGAGCTCCTCGTACAGCTTCAGGCGTTCTTCCTTGGGCACCTCGGCGAACGGGCGCGACTGGAAGTTGTGGACGAAGCCGCCGAACGAGGTGGCGCAGGCCTGAAAGATTTCCGGGTAGCGACGCTGGATGTCTGCCTGCTCTTCGTCGGTGATCGGGCCATTGTTCAGCGGCGCGCACCAGTTGGGGTCGAGCTGGAACACGCTGAGCTGCCCGGCCACCTTGGCCACCTCCTGAATGGTCTGCACGCCGGTCGCACCGGTGCCGATCACCCCCACGCGCTTGCCCTTCAGGTCCACCGGCGTCTTGGGCCAGCGCGCGGTGTGCCAGGACTGCCCCTTGAAGCTGTCGATGCCTTCGATGCGGGGGAGGTTGTATGCCGACAGCACGCCGATGGCGGTGATCAGGAAGCGCGCGCGGGCCCGCTGGCCGCCTTCGAGTTCGACTTCCCACAGATTGTCGTCCTCGAGGTAGCGTGCGGTCGTCACGCGGCTGTTGAACTGGATGTCGCGCCTGAGATCGAGCTTGTCGGCCACGAAGTTGAGGTAGCGCTCGTTGTCGGGCTGCGGCGAGAAGTGCTCCTTCCATTTCCATTCCTTGAGGATTTCCTCGGAAAAGGAATAGCCGTAGCTGTAGCTCTCGGAATCGAAGCGCGCGCCGGGATAGCGGTTCCAGTACCAGGTGCCGCCAACACCGTCGCCGGTTTCGAACACGCGCACCGTCATGCCAAGCTTGCGCAGGCGGTGCAACTGGTACATGCCGGCGATGCCGGCGCCGATCACGATGGCATCAAACTGCTCGATGGTGCTCATGCAGGGTTCTCCTCGACAGATTTTTTATTGGAATGTGCGTTCGGCGGTAGCGGGACGTTTCAGCTGCCCGCGCGCTGGTCGAACGCCCGGCCGTAGACCATGGCCGCAATGGTGTTGCGAAGGATTTCCGTGGTGCCGCCACCCAGCGAGAAGCCACGCGAGTCGCGCACCATGCGCTCCAGCGGGAACTCGCGGGTGAAACCGTAATGGCCGTGAATCTGCAGCGCCTCGTTGGTCACCCGCTGCACCATCTCGTTGGCGTAGAGCTTGGCGTAGGCCGCTTCCAGCGGGTCTGGAAAACCGTCCACCAGATTCGTTGCGGCGCGATAGATCATCAGGCGCGCGGCATGGATCTGCGTGGCCATGTCGGCGACCTTCCACTGGATGCCCTGGAATTCACAGATCGGCTTGCCGAACTGCTTGCGCTCCAGCGAATAGCTGCGCGCCAGTTCGTAGGCGCCCTGGGCCACACCCAGACACATCGCCGCATTGCCGACGCGCTCGGGGCCGAAGGAACTCATCAGGCGCTTGAAGCTGCGCGTGGAATTCGGGTCGCCGGCCATGATCAGGTTCTCCACCGGCACCCGGCAGTGATCGAAGAACAGCTCCACCTCCGCCACACCACGCCCGCCCATCTTCGGACCCGGATGGCCGATCTCGAAGCCTGGCGTGCCCTTTTCCACCACCAGCGCGCCGATGCCGCGCGGCCCCTGGGTCTTGCCCCAGCGCGCGAACACCAGGATGTGCGTCGCCACATGGCCACCGGTGCAGAAGCACTTCTGGCCGTTGAGGATGATGTGATCGCCGTCGGGCGTGGCACTGGTGATCATGTCGGTCATCGCCGAGCCGGCCCCCGGCTCGCTGATGCCGATGCCGAAGATGTTCTCGCCGCTGACGCAGCCCGGCAGCCAGCGCTTCTTCTGTTCCTCGTTGGCCAGAATGGTGATCGCCCGCGACGGACCGTTGATGCCTACCTGTGCCACCAGCGCGGTGTTGAAGCAGACCCGCGCAATCTCTTCGAGCAGGATGGTGCCCTGGATGATGGGCGCGCCGGAGCCGCCGTATTCCTCCGGTATCACCAGCCCGAGATAACCCAGCTCGGCCAGCAGCTTGAGGTTTTCGGTGGGATAGATTTCCTCTTCGTCCCAGTAGGCGGCCTTGGCTGCAAAGGCCCGTTCGGCCATCTTGCGGGCGTCTTCACGGAAGGATTCTAGTTCGGGGTCGAGTTGAAACATGGTGACTCCTTGAATCAATAGAGAATTCGGCAAGGACCGCGACGTCGTGCGGTGGTTGCGGGGTGGTCACGGCTAACACCCGCAGAAGACCGGCGCGCGCTTCTCGCGGAAGGCCGTCGCCCCTTCGCGGTGGTCCTGGGTCTGTGCGGCCTGGGCCTGTGCATGGGCCTCGAGTTCCAGAAAATCTTCGAGGCTGCCGGGCCCTGCGGCGCGGAACATGCGTTTGCCCATGGCCAGGGCAAAGGTGGCCGACGACGCCAGTTCTTCGGTGACGGCCATCGCCCGCGCATCCAGCGTGTCGTCGTCCACCACCTCGGCGACCAGGCCCAGGTCGCGTGCTTCTTCGGCACCGAACATCCGTGCCGAGAGCATCAGTTCTTTTGCGCGGCGCGCGCCGATGGACTGCGAGAGGAAGTAGGCCAGGCCGCCGTCCGGTGCCAGGCCCATCTTCTTGAATACGACGCCGAAGCGCGCGGTCGTCGATGCGATGAGCAGATCGCTGCACAGCGCCAGGCTGAAGCCCACGCCGAGCGCCGGCCCGCGCACCGCTGCGACCACAGGCTTGTCGAGGTTGGCCAGGCCGAGAATCGTGCGATGCGCGTGCTGGATGCGCGCTCGCGCCGCCAGCACGTCCGAAGCGCCCATCGTGTCGATGTCACCACCCGCGCAGAAGGCGCGGCCTTCGGCGCACAGCAGCACCGCGCGAACCCGGGCATCGAGCTGCAACTGGCGGGTGATTTCGATCAGCCGGTCCTTCATCTCGTCGCTGAAGGCATTGAGCCGCTCCGGCCTCGCCAGCACGACGCGCGCGATGCCGCCGGAGATGTCGAGCTTGACCGTCATCAGCCGAATCCGATCACCGAGCGTGCGCCTTCGCCGCGGCCCATCTGATCGAGCGCCTCGTTGACCTGTTCCAGCGCGATGCGCCGGGTAATCATCGCGTCGAGCTTCAGTTCGCCGCTCATGAACAGGTCCACGTATTTCGGGATGTCGCGCGAGGGCACGCTGCTGCCATAGGCCGAGCCCTTGAAATGCTTCTCGCCGAAGAAACCGAGCACCGGCAGGTCGAGCATGGTGTCCTTCTTCGGCACACCGACGATGACCGCGGTGCCGGTGACCCGCGGCATGGCCCAGGCCTGCTCGATGGTCTCCTTGCGGCCCAGGGCCTCGAAGGCGAAGTGCACGCCGCCGCCGGTCATCTTGCGCACCTGCTTGACCACGTTCTCCCCGGTGGGGTCCAGCGCATGGGTCGCGCCGACATCGAGGGCGAGCTGTCGCTTTTCGGCGATGGGATCGATGGCGATGATGGTGGTCGCACCCGCGATGCGCGCACCCTGAATGATCGACAGCCCCACGCCGCCGCAGCCGATGACCGCGACGCTGTCGCCGGGCGTGATTGCCACCGAGTTGAGTGCGGCGCCCACACCGGTGGTCACGCCGCAGCCGATCAGGCAGGCCGATTCCAGCGGTACGTTGGACGCAACCTTGATCGCCGTGCCGGCCGGCACCACCGCACGTTCGGAGAAGGTGCCCAGCGCGAGCAACTGGCCGATCTCTTCGCCCTTGCTGTTCTTCAGGCGCTTGCTGCCATCCGGCTGCAGGCCCTTGGTCAGACCCTTGCTCATCTGCGCGCAGAGATAGGGCTTGTCTTCCTTGCAGAACACGCAGACGCCGCACTGCGGGGTGAGCGAGACGATGACGTGATCGCCCGGCACGACATGGGTCACGCCCTTGCCGACCGCCTCGACGATGCCGGCGCCTTCATGGCCGAGTACCGCGGGCAGGGTCAGGCCCAGGGTGCCGTCGCGCACCGAGTAGTCGCTGTGGCAGATGCCGCTGGCCACGCAGCGGATGAGAATCTCGTTCTCGCGCGGGGCTTCGAGCTCCAGTTCCTCGATGACCAGGGGTTCGCCGATGGCATACAGCACGGCTGCTTTGGTTTTCATGTCTTGATCGTCTCCGCCGGTGTGCCACCGGCCTGAATTCGTGGGTGCAGTTTCGCGGCTGATCGCGCGCGATCAGCCGTACATGATCACGGAGCGGGCGCCTTCACCGCGGCCCATCTCCTCGAAGGCGCGGTTGATGTCGTGCAGGCCGATGCGTTGGGTGATCATTTCGTCCAACAACAGATCGCCCTGCTTGTACAGGGCCGCAAAACGGGGGATGTCCACGGCGGGCGAGGACGAGCCATAGCAGCTGCCCTGGATTTCGTACTCCGCGAGCAGTCCGGCGGCCGGCAGGCGCACCGACTGATTCAGTGCGGCGATCCCCACGATCACCGCGCGCCCGGTGGGCCGGATCAGGCCCCAGCACTGCTCCATGGTTTCGACGCGCCCCAGGGCTTCGAACGCGAAATGCACGCCCAGGCCGCCGGTCAGCTTGCGCACCGTCTGCTGCACGTTTTCTTCAAAGGGATGCACGACGTGGGTGGCGCCCATGCGCTTGGCCAATTCGCGCTTTTCGGGCATCGGGTCCACGGCGATGATGGTGGTTGCGCCGGCAATGCGCGCACCCTGGATGATGGACAGGCCCACGCCGCCGCAGCCGACCACGGCCACCGCGTCGCCAGCCTTGATCTTCACCGTGTTCAGCGCCGCGCCGGCGCCGGTGGTGACGCCGCAGCCGATCAGGCAGGTCGACTCCAGCGCGGTATCGTCCGGCACCTTGATGGCCGACCCTGCGGGCATGACCATGTGCGAGCCGAACGAGGCCAGGCCGCACATGGCGTACACGTCTTCCCCATCCAGCGTCTTGTGGCGCGTGGTGCCGTCGATGTAGGTGCAGTTGTTGAGCAGTGCGCCCATCTGCACGCACATGAAGTGCTTATGCTCCTTGCACATGACGCATTCGCCGCAGCTGGGCGTGAGCGAGCCGATGACCTTGTCACCGGGCTTGAGGTGGGTGACGCCGGGTCCGACCTGCTCGACGATGCCGGCGCCTTCATGGCCCAGCACGATGGGCATCGGCGCGCGCAGCACCCCGTGGGCGATCGAGTAGTCGCTGTGGCAGATGCCGCTGGCGACGGTCCTCACCAGCACCTCGTTTTGTTGCGGTGGCGCCAGCTCCAGTTCTTCGATCTGGAACGGCTTGCCCACCTCGCGCAATACAGCGGCAGTAATTCGCATGGCGTGTCAGTTCTCGCTAGGTTGATGTGTGGGTCGTGCGTCAGCCCGGGTCCGCCGGCCCGCGGCGGCCGGCAACCCAGTCCGCATAAAACGGCGGCAGATCGCGCGAGGGGCTGGAGGTGAATTTCGGCGCGCGCTTTTCGTGAAAGGCGCGTACGCCCTCACTGGCGTCGTGCGCGAGTGCGTGCAGCAGGGTGAGTGACTCCGCCTTGTGCGCTTCGGCCGGGTGCGCGGCGCCGCTGTTGCGCAGCAGCAGTTGGCGCGTCATGGCGATGGACACCGGCGAACTGACCGCCACCAATGAACGCGCGTAGTCGATCGCGTGGGCCAGCAGCCGGTCGGCGGGGACCAGTTCACGCAGCAGGCCCCCTTCGAGGGCTTCCTGCGCGCTCATCACCCGGGCGCGGTAGCACCACTCCAGCGCGCGGCTCATGCCGACGATGCGCGGCAGAAACCAGCTTGAGCAGGCTTCGAGCACGATGCCGACGCGGCCGAACACGAAGCCGATGCGGGCATCGTCGCTGGCGAAGCGCACGTCCATGGGCAGGGTCAGCGTGGCGCCGATGCCGACGCAGGCACCGTTGATCGCGGCGATCACCGGCTTGGTGCAGTCGTAGATCGCCAGCGTCGAGCGGCCGCCGATGTCGCGCACGCCGCGCATGCTGTCCTCGTCAAAGTGCGCGTCCAGCTCGGCCAGGGTGGTATTGGCCTTGGCCGGATCGGCGAACTTGCCGAGGCCGTCGGACAGGTCGACGCCGGCACAGAACGCGCGCCCTTCGCCGGTGACGACGATGGCACGGACCTCGTCACGCTGGTTCACGTCGCGGAAGTAACGCTCGATCTCTTCCGACATGGTCGCGTTGAAGGCGTTGAGCGCCTCCGGTCGGTACAGGCTGAGGACATCGATGCCGTCTTCGTGACGGACGCGCAGGGTCTCGTAACTCATGCCACGCCTCCGGCATTTTCGTTTTCGGGGCGGGTGGCGCCGGCGTCCGCAGACTGTGACGCCTGTAGCGCCGCCATCAGGCGGGCAACTTCAAAGACCGGCTGGCCCTGGTGCAGGGCAGGCGGCACGGGTTCGCCGTCCAGCGCGAAGCCTTCGTAGCCCTTGTCGGCCACGGCCTCGCACTGCTGCAGGTAAAGCGCCAGACCGCCGGGATAATTGAGCATCTCGCGCGGTTTGCCGGGCACGTTGGCGCCCATGTACCAGGAGTTGGCGCGCGGGAAGAGCGTCATGCTGGCGAGGCCCTGCACGATCTGCCCCCAGACCGCCTCGGCCATTTCGGTGGCCTCGATGCGGTCGATGTTTTTCTCGCGCAGATCGCTCAGGCAGCGCAGCACCCAGTCGCCCTGCAGCTCGGCGCAGCTGGGCCCGTTGCAGAACCCCGAAGGGCTTTGCGGGCCGTAGAGATAAAGCAGGTTGGGAAATCCGGCGGTGGCCATGCCCAGATAGGTGCGGGTGCCTTCGACCCACCGCTGCTTCAGCGTCTGGCCGCGCGTGCCGCGAATGTCGATGTTGGTGAGCCCGCCGCTGACGGCGTCGAAGCCGGTGGCCAGCACGATCACGTCGAACGCCTGTTCGCCGCTGCGGGTGCGGATGCCGCGCGCCGTGATTTCCTCGATGGGATCGGCGTTAAGGTCGACCAGGCGCACGTTGTCCTGATTGAAGATCTCGAAGTAGCCCTGTTCCAGCGAGGGTCGCTTGGTGCCGAAGGGGTAGGGCGGCTCCATCGGCGCGAGCAGATCGGCAATCGCCGGATCCTTGATCCTGGCCCGGGTCTTGTCGCGCCAGAAGTCGTAGGCGGTGCGATTGACCGCTTCGTTGGTGAGCACCTCCATCCAGGTGCCGATCCAGAAATGGAAGCCGCCTTCGTCCCACAGTTCCTGATACTTGGCGTTGCGTTCGGCATCGCTCACCGCCAGCGCCGAGCCTTCGAGCAGGTTGAAATCAAAGCCGCCGAAGGTGTCGCGGCGCTTGGCGTAGCGCTCGGGATAGCCCTTCTTCCATTCCGCGAGGGTGGCGGCGTCCAGCTTCTGCTGGCGCATGGGCAGGGCCAGGCAGGGGGTACGCTGGAACACGGTGAGCTGGGCGGCCTCGCGGCTCGCGACCTGCGCCACCTGCACGCCGCTGGCACCGGTGCCAATCACCGCCACGCGCTTGCCCTTGAAGTCCAGGCCCTGCTGCGGCCAGCGTGCGGTGTGGTGGCAGGCCCCCTCGAAGCGCTCCAGCCCCTTCATTTCAGGAATGAAGATCTTGGAGCCGAAGCCGACACACAGCACCATGAACCTGGCGCGCACCGTCTCGCCAGGATCAAGCTCGATCTGCCACTGGTTGCCCGCGGTGTCGAAGGTCGCGCCGCTGACGCGGGTGTTGAACTGGATGTCGCGGCGCAGATCGAGTTTGCGGTCGACGAACTCGAAATAGCGGCGCAGTTCTTCCCAGCCGGGAAAGCGTTCGCTCCAGTTCCACTCCGACCAGATTTCTTCAAGGCCGAATTCGTACATCGGCACGTGCGTGTCGACGCGCGCGCCGGGGTAGCAGTTCCAGTACCAGATGCCGCCCAGCTCCGCGCCCGCCTCGTAAAGACGAACGCGAAAACCGAGTGCCCGCAGCTTGTAGAGCTGGTAGAGGCCGGCAAATCCTGCGCCGACCACCACCACGTCGTAGTCATGCTGACTCATGCTCGCCCTCCGGCAAGTGGATCAGAGGGTTTCAGGCCAGGCCCAGCTTGGGTCGCACCCACTGGGCCATGCGCGCGATCGCGTCGTCGGCCTCCGGCGCGGCGCCGGCGAGGAACTGGAAGACGTGCTGCATGTCGGGAAACTCGTCGATCTTCACCTCGACACCGGCCTGCTTGGCGCGTTCGGCGGCGCGCCGACTGTCGTCGAGCAGGGTCTCGGCCTCGCCCACCTGTATGTAAATCGGCGGCATGCCGCGGTAGTCGGTGTACAGCGGGTTGGCCAGCGGCGCCTTGGGGTCACCGTTCTCGCCCAGCGAGAGGCCGCCCAGCCCGGCGGAGGTGTCGCGCGACACCAGCGCGTCGCGGTGGGCGTTGGTGTCGTAGCTTTTGCCCGAGGTGTCTGCGCCCGCCCAGGGCGACATCGGCATGCTCGCCACCGGCATCGGCAAACCCTGATCGCGGGCTGCGGCCATTGTTGTGATCGCGAGCGCGCCACCGGCCGAATCACCGGTGAACGCGATATCGCCCGGCGTGCAGCCCTGGCGCTCCAGCAGCCAGCGGTAGGCGGTGACCATGTCATTGACCGGGCCCGGAAGGGGATTCTCCGGCGCGCGCCGGTAGTCGACGATCAGCGCGCGACAGCCAACGGCCTTGGCGATGTGCCCGAACATCTTGCGGTGCGAGTACATCGACCCCACCACATAGCCGCCGCCGTGCGAGCAGAGCAGCACCTTGGTCTTGTCGGCCTGCTTGGGCACCGCCCACATGGCGGGCACGCCGCCGGCATCCACCTCGATGTAGTCCACGCCGCCCGGCTCGGCGGTAACGTCGCCCCAGTGATCGAACAGACGCCGAAGTTCGTCGACGTCAGCGCTGGGGTTGGCCGCCATTTCGGCGACCCAGCCGCGGTACAGGTTCTCCAGCGCCAGGGATTCCTTGCTAGCCATGATTTCTCGCTCCAGTTGTCAAGGTGTCGCTGGGGCAGCAGGGCCCCGCGCACGCTCGTGATTTGAACAAATGTTAGGTAGACGACAGTAGCTCAAATGCGGCGACGCGGGAACCCCTGCGAGCGGCCCCGCGCCGCAGTATTTTCATTTTCAGATCGAGATGCAGATGTTCTTGACCTCGGTGTACAGCTCGGCGCCGTACTGACCGCCTTCGCGCCCCTGCCCACTCTGCTTGTAGCCGCCGAACGGCGATTCGCGCCACATGGCGTTGTAGGTGTTGACCCAGACCGTGCCGGCCTTGAGCGCATGCGCCACGCGGTGGGCGCGGGCCAGATCGTTGGTCCACATGCCGGCGGCCAGGCCGTAGGTGACGTTGTTGGCCACGGCCAGCACCTCTTCTTCGGTCTTGAAGGTCGAGGTGGCTACCACCGGGCCGAAGATTTCTTCCTGCGCGATGCGATGGTGGGGCTGCACGTCGGTGAACACGGTTGGCCGGAAGAAATAGCCCTCGCTGCCGCCCGGCGTGCCGCCCAGGGCCAGGGTCGCGCCTTCCTTCTGGCCGATCTCGACATAGCCGCTCACCCGCTCGAACTGCTCCTTGGAGACCAGCGAGCCCATGCGCGAGGCCTTGTCGAAGGGGCTGCCGGTTTGGATTTCCTTCACCGATGCGAGGAAGGCGTCCATGAACTTGTCGTGGATGCTCTCGTGTACCAGCACGCGCGAGCCTGCCGTGCACATCTGGCCCTGGTTGTAATAGATGCCGGTGGTGACGCCGCGCACGGCGCGCTTGATGTCGGCATCCTCGAACACGATGTTCGGTGACTTGCCGCCCAGTTCCAGCGACACGCGCTTGAGCGTGTCGGCGCAGCCACGCATGATCGACTTGCCCACGGCAGTGGATCCGGTAAAGGTGATCTTGTCGATGCCCGGGTGCGCCACGATCGCCTTGCCGGTGTCGCCGAAGCCGGTCAGCACGCTGAGGATGCCCTTGGGCAGACCCACCTCGTCGAGAATGCCGGCAAGTGCCACGGCCGTCAGCGGCGTCTGCTCGGCGGGTTTCAGAATCACCGCGTTGCCCATCGCCAGCGCCGGCGCGATCTTCATCGCCGCCATCATCAGCGGGAAGTTCCAGGGGATGATGGCGCCGACCACACCCACGGCCTCGCGGCGCGTGTAGCCGAGAAATTTCGGCGGCACCGGCAGCACCTGTCCGGTGATCTTGTTGCTCCAACCGGCGTAGTACTCGAAGGCACCCGCAGCGTTCTCCATGTCGCCGTACAGGGCCTCGACATAGAGCTTGCCGGTGTCCAGCGACTCCAGCGTGGCCAGCTCTTTCGCGCGCTCGCGGATGATCTGGCCGACCTTCCACAGCATGCGGCCGCGATCGGCCGCCGACAGACCCGCCCACTCCTTGCTGGCCAGACCCGCGTGCGCCGCCTTCACGGCCTGGTCGACATCGGCTTCGCCGGCAATGGCGACTTCGCACAGCCCCTTGCGCAGCGCGGGGTTTTCGTTGGTATAGGCCGCCGCGACGGCCGGTTCTTTCCAGTGGCCGCCGACGAACAGCTTGGTGCAGTCGGGCAGGGCGATGTTGTTTTCCATGATCTCCTCTCTCTCTAGCTAACGGGGTTTTTCGATTGGCTCAGGCACTGCGAACAGGATGTTGCGCGATGTCTTGCAGAACCCGCTCGCGCAGTGCGCGCTTGTTGATCTTACCCACCCCGGTCTTGGGAATGGCGCCAACAAACAGAAAATGATCGGGCAGCCACCATTTGACGAATCGTCGAGCAAGCCAGTCCCGGAGTTGGTCTTCGCTCACCGGTGCCGCCGCCTGGCTCCGCACCACGTAGGCTGCTGGCCGCTCCTGCCAGCGTTCGTGCGGCGCGGCGATGACGGCGGCCTCGGCCACGCCGGGGCAGGCCATCAGCTCGTTTTCAAGGTCGACCGAGGAGATCCATTCGCCGCCGGACTTGATCAGATCCTTGGCGCGATCCACCAGCCGCAGCGCGCTCTCGCGGTTGAGCGTGGCGATGTCGCCGCTCTTCCACCAGCCGTCGACGAAGCCGTCCCTGCTGCGCTCGTCCTCGTAGTAAGACTCGGCAACCCATGGGCCACGCACGTAGACCTCCCCGGGGGACTGGTCGTCCCGGGCCACAGGCGCGCCGTGTTCGTCGAGCACCTTGATCTCGACGCCCGGCACGGGGATGCCCTGCCGGACACGCACATCCATGCGCGCCTCGTGTCCCGCATCGAGCAGGTCGCGCGGCACGTGGGTGATGGTGGCCAGCGGCGCGCACTCGGTGGAACCCCAGGCGGTGAAAATGGGAACGCCGTAGTGCTCCTGGAACCGCTGCATCAGGGCCCGCGGCGTGGCCGAGCCACCGAGCATCAGCTGGCGCAGGCTGGACACGTTGCGCGGACGCGCGCGCAATGCGTCGTACATCTGCACCCCGACCGTAACGGCGGCGGCGCAGAAGCTCACCTGCTCCCCTTCGATCAGATCGAGAATGTCGCTGGCCGTCGGCTGCGGGCCGGGCAGGACCATCTTGGCACCCACTGCGAGGGCCGCGTAGGGCAATCCCCAGGTATTGGCGTGGAACATCGGCACCACCGGGAGCAGCGTGTCGCGCTCGGCCAGGCCCATGACGTCGGCCATGCACAGCGCCATCGAGTGCAGGTACAGCCCCCGTTGCGAATACACCACGCCCTTGGGGCGGCCGGTGGTTGCCGAGGTGAAGCACATGCCGCAGAGGCTGTTCTCGTCGAGATCGGGGAAGGCGAACGCCGGATCGCCGGTTTCGATCAGGCTTTCGTAGCGGAGCACCGGCAACGAGGTCGAGACGGTTTCTTCGGCCGCGCCCATGACGATGATGTGTTGCAGCGAGGGCAGGCGCGGCGCAATGCGCTCGATGAGCGGCAGAAACTCGGCGTCCACGAACAGCGCGCGATCCTGCGCCTTGTCGATGATGAAGGCGACGTCCTCGTCCCCCAGGCGGATATTGATGGTGTGAACAATGGCGCCAAAACAGGGAATCGCCGCATAAAGCTCGAGATGCTGATCGGTGTTCCAGGCCAGGGTGGCCACGCGGTCGCCGCGCTGAATGCCCAGCCTGCCGAGCGCATCGGCCATGCGGCGCGCACGCGCGCAGTAGTCGGCATAGCGGTAGCGGGAGATGGAGCCGTCCGCCCGCCGGGTGACTACCTCGTTGCGAGGAAAGTACTGCTCGGTGCGTTCGAAGAAGGTCTTCAGGTTGAGCTGCATGTCGGTCCCCGAAGGCGCAAGGCCCGTGCCATCCACCGGCTCGACATCCGCTGGGCGAAGAGACGCCTGCAACAACCGCATCGTGCGCTCTTCTTTGCTGCATTGGGTGCATCCCCCGCGCCCTGCGCACGGTGATTCAGTCCGCAACATTTGTAACAACGACGTTTCACCTTGAACCATTTCTCCGGGAGGATGCGAACGGGTGGGCGGGCGATATCAGGATTCATCACCGGAAACAAAGCCAGTCTTTTGGCGCACGCTGCGCGAGCATCCGGCATGACGACGTCCGTCCACAGGTGCATGGCACGGCGGTTGCGCTACGGCGAGGACTGTCCTTCACGAAAGTCGACGCGAATGTGAAATCCGCGCGTCAAGCCCGACCCGAGCGACGAGAGAGATGACCCAGCGATTCCTGTTTCCCCATGAGCGCCTGCCGGAGGTGGCAGAGACGCTGCGCCACGAGGTGCGCGCGTTCCTGCGCGAGGAGCTGGCAGCGGGCGGCTTCGTACCTGGCAGCGATTCCTGGATGAACGCCTCACCGGAATTCTCGCGCAAGCTCGGTCGCGCGGGCTGGCTCGGCATGACCTGGCCCAGGAAATATGGCGGGGCGGAGCGCAGCTCGCTGGAGCGCTATGTCCTCACCGAGGAGCTGCTATCCGCCGGAGCGCCGGTGGGCGCGCACTGGATCTCGGACCGGCAGACCGGCCCGATGCTGCTGCGCTACGGCACCGAGGAGCAGCGCATGCGCTTCATGCCGGGGATCGCGCGCGGCGAATGCTATTTCGCCATCGGCATGAGCGAGCCCGATGCGGGCTCCGATCTGGCCGCCGTGCGGACCCGCGCCGATCGGGTGGACGGCGGCTGGCGCCTGACCGGCCGCAAGGTCTGGAGCAGCTTCGCGCACGAGGCGCACTGCATGATCGTGCTGTGCCGCACCTCGCCCAAGGACGAGAATCGGCACGCGGGGCTCAGCCAGTTGCTGGTGGAACTGGACGCGCCGGGCATCCAGATGCGGCCCATCCTCAATCTCGCGGGCCATCACCACTTCAACGAGGTGGTGTTCGACGAGGTGTTGGTGCCGGACACCCGCGTGGTCGGTGAAATCGGCGACGGCTGGAAGCAGGTGGTCAGCGAACTCGCCTACGAGCGCAGCGGGCCGGAGCGGTTTCTCAGCTACTACCCGGTGCTTGCCAGCCTGCTCGGCCCGTTGGCGGCGCAGATCGGCCAGGCCAACAATCTGGCCGACAGTCCGCTGACCACGGCGGTCGGTGCGCTGGTCACGCAGCTCGCGACCTTGCGGCAGATGTCGCTGTCCATTGCCGGGCGCCTGCAGGCCGGTGCCTCGCTGGAAATCGAGGCCGCGGTGGTCAAGGACCTCGGCACGCGCTTCGAGCGCCTGCTGCCGGAACAGGCACGACTGATTGCCGCATCCGCTGGCATTTCACTGCACGAGGGCGAGTTCGGCCGGCTGCTGGCGGAGGCCGTGTTGCGCGCGCCCTCGTCAACCCTGCGCGGCGGAACCAACGAAATCCTGCGCGGCGCGATTGCACGAGGACTGGGACTACGATGAGCGAATCGACCGAACTGCTGTTGCAGACCGCCCACCGAATTTTCACCGACCTGAGCACGGTCGAGTGCGTCAATTCCCTGGAGCAGGGCCTGTGGGCGCAGCGCCTGTGGGACGCGCTGGAGGAAAACGGGCTTGCCAAAGCGCTGCTGCCGGTCGGCAGCGGCGGCAGCGAACTGGGCCTCGCCGATGGCGTGGCCCTGCTCAAGGTGGCGGGCTTCCACGCCGCGCCGATTCCGCTGGCCGAGCACTGGCTGGCTGGCCTGGCGCTGGTCGATGCGGGGCAGTCCCTGCCCGGCGGTGCCTTGACCATCGCGCCGCCGGATCCCGCGAGCAGCGCGTTGCCGGGTACACACCGGCGCGTGCCCTGGGGCCGCAGTCTGCCGGTCGTCGCGCTCAGTGGAGTCGATGGCCAGCGACGCCTGAAACTGTATCCGCGCGCGGTGGTCCTGAAACAGGACGCCAACCTGGCGGGCGAACCGCGCGACGATCTGGACCTTGCGCGATCCGAGTCCAGTCTGGATGCCGCCTCGTCGATGGACGCCACGCGCTGGCTCGCGCTGGGCGCGCTGATGCGCAGCGCGCAGATGGCCGGCGCCTTGCAGCGCTGCCTCGCACTGGCGTCCGGGTATGCGATGGAGCGCAAGCAGTTCGGCCGCCCGCTCGCGGCCTTCCAGGCGATCCAGCAGGAGCTGGCCCTGCTCGCGGGGGAAGTGGCCGCAGTGGACGCGGCGGTAGACGCAGCGGCTGATGCGGCCCAGGGCGGCGACGGCCTGTTCGACATCGCGGTGGCCAAGGCACGCGCCAGCATGGCGGTGGACGCGGCGACGCGAATTGCCCACCAGGTCCACGGCGCCATGGGCTTCACCTACGAGCATCGTCTGCACCACTACAGCAAGCGGCTGTGGAGCTGGCGCGATGACTTCGGCAACGAGGTGTACTGGAACACCCTGCTCGGCAGGAAGGCGCTGGAAGTGGGGGGCGAGGGGCTATGGCCTTTCCTGACCCGGCTCGGCAGCTGCGCAGCCGCCTGAACCGCGCCACGCGCGCAATAACAGCAAACGGAGGAAGAACATGATCCTGCATGACGAAAAGACGATTCGGGAATATACCGCCGCCGGCTACTGGGGCACGCGAACCCTGATCGACACGCTGCGCGAACAGGTCGCCGCGCACGGTGATCGCATCGCGGTGCTCGATCCCGCCGACCGCGCGGCCCTGGTCGGCACCGAGCCGCAGCAGAAGACCTGGGCGGAAGTGGGGGCGGCCGCGGAGGCCATCGCCACCCGCCTGCTGGAGATGGGCCTGAAGAAGGACGAGGTGGTCATCATCCATCTGCCCAATGTGTGGGAACTGGTGGTGCTGTATTTCGGCGTGAGCATGGCCGGAGGCATTCCCTCGCCGCTGGCCATGCAGTGGCGCCAGCACGAACTGGGGCATGTGGCGCAAACCACGGGCGCGCGCTTCTACATCGCAGCGGACCAGTTCAAGGGCACCGAGTACCTGGGCCTGGTGGACAAGCTGCGTGACGCTCACCAGATCGAGTATCGCATTGGTCTTGCACAGCTGACGCGATGGGCCAGCGGCGCATCGAACCCGGCCCTGCTGTCCCAGGTGTCGCTCGACGCCAACGATGTGTTCACGCTGTGCTGGACCTCCGGCACCGAGTCGCTGCCCAAGGGCACGCCGCTGTCGCACAACAACTGGTTCTTCCAGTCCGGCCGCGTGCTGTCACTGGTCGATGTGCGCGATGGCGACCGCATTCTCTGTGCCGCACCCATCGTCAACATGACCGGGGTCGGTGCCATGATGCTGCCCTGGCTGTTCCGCGCCGGCACCATGATCCTGCATCACCCGCTGAACCTGGAACTCTTCGTCAATCAGCTCGCCACGGCCAACGTGCAGTTCTCCAGCCTGGTGCCGGCCATGCTCAGCATGATCTGCAAGCTGCCCAACGTGGACCAGATCGACCTGAGCCATATCCGCACGCTCGCGGTTGGCTCGGCACCGCCGTCGGCGTATGCCATCCAGGAATTCAAGCGGCGCTGGAACATCGAGATCATCAACCTCTGGGGGCAGAACGAGGGCACCGCCCTGGTCGCCGGTCCGCACGATGTGCCCGATTCCTCGCAGCGCGTGGATCACCTGCCCTGGTGGGGGCGCGAGGGCGTGCAGTGGGCCTCGGCGATTCCGGGCGTGCACGTCAAGATCGTCAGCGAGGATGGCGTCGTCCTGACCGAGCCGGGCGGCGTGGGCGAGCTGGCCTACAAGGGGCCGAATGTATTCCCGGGCTACCTCAAGCGGCCGGACGTGAATGCCAAGTCCTTCGACGCAGACGGCTACTTCTATACCGGTGACACGTTCAAGATTCTGGAAGGCAACTTCGTCAGCTTCTTCGATCGCAAGAAGGACATCATCATCCGGGGCGGTTTCAACATCAGCGCCGCCGAAGTTGAAAACATGGCGCTGGGGCATCCGGCCATCGCCGACTGCGCCGCCATCGCGGTGCCGGACGAGATCATGGGCGAGAAGGTCTGCCTCTGCGTGGTGCCGCGCGACACCCGGCGTCCACCCACGCTGGGCGAGGTCACAGGCTGGATGCGCGAGCAGGGCTTCGGCAGTTACAAGCTGCCGGAATCGCTGCGCGTGGTCGAAGCCATTCCGCGCAACCCGGTCGGCAAGATCCTCAAGCGCGAACTGCGCGAGGCGACGACCGCCGCCAGTTAGTTAGCCCGCATTCCGGATCGGCTGTCCTGTCTGCGCCGCGCCGCGCCGTGCCCGTGGCTGCCTTTTACTGCAAGGCGCGCGGCGCCTGCGGCATCGAGGGGCGTGCTGAATCGGCGGTGTCGAGGTCTGCCACAGGCTCGTCGATGACGCCGTACGCGATCAGCCGGCGATACAGCGTGGTGCGCGAAATGCCTAGCCGCTGCGCGGCGCGACCGCGATGGCCACGCTCTGCGCTCAAGGCCTTGAAGATGGCCTGACGCTCGCTGCGTCGCAGGGACTGAGGGGCAGCGTCCACAGGATCTGACTGACCCAGTTGGCTGCACAAGGGCTCGGGAAGGTCGGGAAGGTCGAGTTCGCTGCGGTCGCTCATGACCGCCATCTGTTCGACGAGGTTGTGCAACTCGCGCAGATTGCCGGGGAATGAATGTCGTTTCAGTGCGGAGATGAGTCGAGGGTGCAGGGATCGGTGCAGCCCGTGACGTCGCGCCAGCTCTTCGAGGCAGTGCGCGATGTAGCGATCCATGTCTTCCCTGCGTTCGCGCAGCGGGGGCAGGACGATGCTGACGTGGAAGCGGTAGAACAGATCGTCGCGGAACTGCCCGCAGGCCATCTGCTTTCGCAGGGAGCGGTTGGTTGCGGCGATGATTCTCACGTCGATGGGTCTGCTGCTCGCACTGCCCAGACGAACCAGCTCCTTGCACTCGATCGCCCGCAGCAGGTAGGGCTGGAGGTCCAGGGGCAGTTCGCCCAGCTCATCCAGAAACAGGGTGCCCCCGTGAGCCTGCTCGAACTTGCCGGCGTGGCCGCCACGGCGCGCGCCAGTGAACGCGCCTTCCGTGTGACCAAACAATTCGCTCGCCAGCAGTTCGCGCGGAATGGCCCCGCAGTTGACCGCGATGAAGGGCTTGCCGCGTCGGCCGCTGCGCTGGTGGATCTCGCGCGCCAGCACCTCTTTGCCGGTGCCGGTTTCGCCCTCGATCAGCAGGGGGATTTCGAGCGCCGCGACCCGCTCGGCCTGCTCCAGCGCGCGGCGCATGCCCAGGCTGCGATGCCCGGCCAAGCGAGCATCGCAGGCGCCGTGTCCGTGGTCGGCGCTGTTCCCGGACGATGCCACGAGGCGCGCGGCCGCTTGAACCGGAACGATGACGACGGACCCGGCGCGATGACCGTCCAGGACCAAGGGATGTACCCAGTCCGGCTTGATCCACGCGGGCAGCTCCGGGCCGCAGCGATCCTCGATTCCGCCCCGCGTGGCCAGACCCTCTTCAAGCATCGTCCCGCGCTTCAGAGGCAGGGTGATTCCCAGGCGGGCCAGGGCCGTCGGCGCATGCTCGTTCCAGCGCAGCAGGCGACCGCAGCGGTCGAGCAGCAGGAGGCCGTCGTGCGGGCGATGCGCATAGCGATCCACGTAATTTTCCAGCAGAAAGTGCTGGCGTTTCATTTCGCGGCCGTACAGGTTGGCCTCGATACGCCTGGCCGCAGAGATCACCAGGGGCAGGGCGTGCACGTCCAGTCGCGCGTCGTTGTATGACAGATCGAGTGCGCCGAGCAGGCGACCGTCGACGGGGTCCTTTATCAGGCTGGCGGCGCAGGTCCAGCGCTTGATGCCTTCGCAGAAATGCTCCGGTCCATAGAGCTGGATCGGCTGGTCCACCATGATGGCGGTGCCCACCGCGTTGGTGCCACAGACGTCCTCATGCCAGAGGCCGCCCGGCGTGATGTTGGCGTCGAGTCCCAGGTCCAGGATCTTGCGCGAGCCGCGCAATTCGAGGATCTGGCCGCTGGGGCTGCACAGCAGGACGATCACGCCCGCCTCGCGCAGGTGGCGCTCGGTATCGCACAGGATCGGAGCGGCCGATTCGATCAGTTCGCTGTGGGCGCTTTGCGCGCGGACTAGGCGGTCGGTGTCGACCGGGGCCCTGCTCAGTTTCGGGTCCACCTGCTGCGAGTGGCTGCGCTGCCAGGATGCGAGCACCATGCGACGCATGCCCGCTTCTGGAACGTGCTGGCCGCTAAGAAACGCTTCCCAGGCGCGCGTGATCTTCGTGGACTGATTAAGGTCCATTGGCGGCGATGCGTTGCGGTGGTTCATGACCTGCTCCTGAGGCAATGCAGCGTGTCGAGTGCCTTGTGTCCCGCTGGCACCTCCCGTTCTCGAATCAGCGCACCAGGACCTTCCCTTCTGCGTCCTGCTTGAACCGCAGGCCATTGGAAGCGACGAGGTCACTCCCGATCCGGATCGTGTAGATACCCGGCGCGGCCTTGAGGGCGAGCATCTGCGGATTGGATTGGACCACCTGCCATTTGCCCTTGAGCACCGTGCCGGCACGGTTCAGAACCTGAATATGCGCGTCGGCACTGGCGGGGTCGGCAAACGGCGTATCGAACAACAGCGCAATGGCCTGGCCGAACGCCGCCTCGCCGGCAAAGCGCAGGTTGAGGCGGCCTGACTCCGTCGCCGGCCACCAGACCTGCGAGGTTTCCCTGGACGCACTCTGGCGATGTGGCGCGACCGTCTTCTTCTGCTTCTTCTCGACAGTAACATCCTGCTTGACTGGAACCGATGCCACCTCTTCGCTGGCGACGGCCGGCGGGGCTTCGGCGGGCGGTTCGGCCATCGCAGTCGAAGAGGTATCCGCCGGTGCCGCGGGCAGATCCTGCGTCGAGGCCAACGCGCTCCAGACGGCCGTGCATTCGGTGGCCGAGTCGGCGCTGCCACCCGCCAGTGAAACGAAGCCACCGGACTCGGAGCCGCTGGGTGTCGAAGTACTCGTCGATTCACTGTCCAAGCTCAGCGGCTCAGCGCCTGCACTCGCGGTATCCATGTTTGCTTCGTGGAGCGTAGGAGCCGTCGTTCCGTAGGCTCCGGAAAGCGACAATTCCCCTAGACTGGACTGCGCAGTGCAGGCACCGCCCGCGGCCTGCGCCGACGACGGATCTGTCGGTTCGTTCTGCGCCAGTACAGCGGATGCGGACACCAGGGCGATGAAAGCGGCGAGGCAGATCTGGGCGAGTCTGGGCATGGTGTTTGTATTCGTCGTTCTGGTCATGGTCGTGAATCCCTGTGGCTTGTTGCACATCGATCAGTGATCGGGGTGGCGTCCGGTGCTGCAGGCTCTGCGCAACGCGTTCTCGGCGCGTCGAACGGTGCCTAAAGGGCTTGCGCTCGCAAGCTTGCGCGGGCACTCTGGCGCTTCGCAGACAGCGTCGATATTCCTTTGCGCGGACACCCCGAACGACGCGGAAAACCAGGAGGAGAACATTGTTGATGTCCAGCGGCTCGGTCGATGTCGCGGTCAAATATTCTATCAAGCGTTTGATAGAAACAGAAATCCTGTCGCGGGTCGACGAGTGGTACGAGGGAACCGGCCCAGGCGTCCCGGGGCTGATGCGCAAGTTTGGCGAGGCCGGGCTGCTTGGCGTGCCGCTGGGCGCGGATCGCGCAAATCCGGGAGCGGTATGCGGTAGCGACCTGCTGCTCGCCGAGGAACTGGGCCGCGTCAAATGCGTCAGCCTGGTCGGCGCGCTGGCGGTACAGGCGCAGTTTGCGACCAGAGCCCTGGCCTGGCACGCGAGCGCCGAGGTGCAGAACGAGTTTCTGGCTCCGGCGCTCGCAGGGCAGCAAGTCGCCGGATTATTGCGTTCGACAAGCGGTTCACCGACACGAACGGCCGCCCGCTCGCTGAGCGTGCGTCGCCTGGGGGGCGACTATCTACTTACCGGGTCCGATTTGCGTGTGGCCAACGCCGACCATTCCGGCTGGATTTGCGTGAGCTGTGAGGACCCGGATGCAGGGTCCGCGGCGATGCCGATGCGCGTCGTGGTCCCCTGCAGTCTTCCCGGTGTCAGCATCCTGGGCGCGGCTACCAACGGTGGACCGATCCCGGGTTATGCCTCGCTGGTGGAGTTCGAAGCGGTGCGCGTGCCGCTGCGCTATGCGATCCGGCCCGAATCGCCGGAGATGGATCGGGATCAGCGCGACGAGGACCGGCTGTTCGCAGCTGCGCTGTACCTGAGCCGCATCGAGGAAATCATTGCCTTCACTGGCGACTACCTCGCGTCCCGTAGCCTGCGCGGCGGTCCGTCGGTCAGCGTACAGTTCCTCGGCGCCAGTCTCGCCGAGATGCAGACGGAGGTGGCCAGCGCGCGTGCCCTGATCGGGCAAGCCGCGCACGAACGGCGGGCCGGCGCCGGTGGATGCACAGCGCTGCTAATGGCGCGCTACAAGGTCGCCCAGCTCGCCCGTACCGTGCCCAACCTGTGCCTGAAAATCTGGGGCAAGTTCGCGCCTGGGGCAGACAACCTGATCTCCGGAATGCAGCAGGACATGTGTCTTTATGCCTTGGACGGATCGACACCCGAGATGCTGGTGCGCGAGATCGCCCGCAAGCTCGGGTTCGACGCGCTGGCGGGTCAACGCAAACCACTGCCCTCCTGTGGACGCGCGGCAACCAGGGGCGGTGCACTCCACTAGCGGACACGTCGACACCGCCGTCCTCAACGACGCCGCCAGGCGGCGGCACCATGTTCCAGGAGTTCTGAATCCGATGGCCCTGATGTCTTCCCGGGTGGCGTCCTCGACCGAGGACTTCCGCCTGAACCGCGAGGCCTACCTCGCCCGCGTGGTCGACCTGCAAAGGCGGCGTTTCGAGGCCAGCGCCGGGGGGCCTGAACGGGCCCGGCGGCTGCACAAGCAGCGCAAGCAGATGCTGCCGCGCGAGCGCGTGGCGGCGCTGATTGATCCTGGCTCGCCGTTCCTGGAGTTCTCGCACCTGGCGGGCGAGGGACTGTACGAAGGGGTGCCGCCCGGCGGCAGCATCATCACCGGCGTCGGCCTGGTTTCCGGTCGTCCGTGCATGATCATGGCCAACGACGCCACCGTGAAGGGCGGCACCTACTACGGCATCACCTGCAAGAAGCACGTGCGCGCGCAGCGCTTTGCCTGGCAGCACCGGCTGCCCTGCATAACCTTGGTCCAGTCCGGCGGTGCCAACCTGCCGGACCAGCCCAACGTGTTCCCGGACTGGGGCCAGTTCGGCACCATCTTCTGGAACCAGATCCGCATGTCCGGCGAGGGCATCGCGCAGATCGCGACGGTGCACGGCACCTCCACCGCCGGTGGCGCGTACATGCCGGCCCTGTGCGACCAGAACGTCATCGTGCGCAACCAGGGCCGCATGTTCCTGGGCGGGCCGCAGCTCGTGTACGCAGCAACCAAGGACGTGGTGGACGAGGAGACGCTGGGCGGCGGCGAGATGCACTCGCGCGTCAGCGGCGTCACCGACTATCTCGCCGAGAGCGACGGCCACGCCATCGCCATCGTGCGCGACCTGGTCGCCAATCTCGGCACGCCGCCAGCGCAGCGCTGGAATACGCTGCCGCCGCGTCCGCCGGTCCACGACCCGAACGACATCTACGGCATCATCAGCCGCGACACCCGTGTGCCCACCGACAACCGCGAAATCATCGCGCGGCTGATGGACGGCAGCGAGTTCCGCGAGTTCAAGCCGCTGTACGGCGAAACCCTGATCTGCGGCTTCGGCCGCATGATGGGCTTCGAGGTCGGCATTCTCTGCAACAACGGCGTGCTGTTCGCCGAGTGCGCGATGAAGGCCACGCACTTCATCGACATCTGCTGCAAGCGCGACATCCCGCTGCTGTTCATGGCCGACGTCACCGGCTTCATGGTCGGGCGCGAAGCCGAAGAGGCCGGCATCGCCAAGCACGGCGCCAAGATGATCACGGCCATGGCCTGCGCCGAGGTGCCCAAGTACACGCTCATCATCGGCGCGTCCTACGGCGCCGGGTACCTGGCCATGTGTGGCCGCGCCTTCAAGCCCAACGCCATGCTGATGTGGCCGAGCGGTCGTGCCGCGATCATGGGCCCGGACCAGGCGGCGACCACCCTGGCCATGGTCAAGGACGACATCCACAAACGCGAGGGCACGAGCTGGACCGCCGACGAGCGCGAGGCCTACATGGCGCCGACGCGCAAGACCTTCGAGGAATTCGCCAACGCCTACAACTTCGCCCGCAACACCTGGTGCGACATGGTGATCGACCCATTGGAAACCCGAAACGTGATGGGCCTGCTGCTCGAACTCGCGGGCCGCACGCCCGCGGAGCCGACCGAATTCGGCGTGTTCCGCATGTGAGGACGAAGACACCATGAGCGTACTGACTTCACGTGTATCAACTTCCAGCGAGGAATTCGCGCGCAACCGCGCGGCCTACCTCGCGCAGATCAGCGAGCTGAAGACTCGCCGCGCCGAGGCCAGCGTCGGCGGCTCGGCAAAAGCCCGCGCGCTGCACAAGAGCCGCGGCCAGCTGCTGCCGCGCGAGCGCATCAGCGCGCTGCTCGATCCCGGCTCGCCCTTCCTCGAATTCGGCCACCTGGCGGGCGAGGGGCTGTACGAAGGCGTGCCGCCCGGCGCTACCGTCATCACCGGCGTCGGCATGGTGCAGGGCCGCGCCTGCATGCTCATCGTCAACGAGGCGACGGTGAAGGGCGGCACCATGTTCGGCATGACCACCAAGCGTCACACGCGGGCGCAACTGTTCGCCTGGCAGCACCGCCTGCCCTGCATCACCATGGTCCAGTCCGGCGGCGGCTTCCTGCCTGATCTCGCGAACATCTTCCCGGACGAGGGCCAGGCCGGATCGATCATGTACAACCAGGTGCGCATGTCCGCCGAGGGCATCGCGCAGATCGCCATCGTCCACGGGCCGTCCACCGCCGGCGGCGCCTACATCCCGGCCCTGTGCGATGAAGTGGTCATCATCCGCAACCAGGGCGCGATGTTTCTCGGCAGCCCGCAGCTGGTCTACGCCGCCACCAAGGAGGTCAGCGACATCGAATCGCTCGGTGGCGCGCTGATGCACAGCACCATCAGCGGCGTGACCGATCACATGGCCGAGAACGACAGCCATGCGCTGGCCATCACGCGCGACATCGTCGCGCGGCTGGAGCCGAGGCCGGCACTGCGCTGGCCGCTCGCGCCGCCCGAGCGGCCGCTGTATGAGCCTTCCGAAATCTACGGGCTGTTCAGCGCCGATCGCCGCGTGCCCAACAACACGCGCGAGATCCTGGCGCGGCTGCTCGATGGCAGCGTGCTGCAGGAATTCAAGCCGCTGTTCGGCGAGACCCTGATCTGCGGCTTCGCCAACATTCACGGCTATCCCATCGGCATCCTGGCCAGCAACGGCGTGATGTTCCCGGAGAGCGCGGTCAAGGGCGCGCACTTCATGGAGATGTGCTGCAAGCGCGACGTGCCGATGCTGTTCCTGGTCGACACGCCCGGCTTCATGGTGGGCACCACGGTGGAGCGAGCCGGCATCGCCAAGCACGGCGCCAAGTTCATGACCGCAATGGCCTCGGCCAACGTGCCCAAGTACACGCTCATCACCGGTGCGTCCTACGCCGCCGCCTACATGGCGATGTGCGGCCGCGGATTCAACCCGCACTGCATGATGATGTGGCCCACCGCGCACGCCGGACTGATGGGCCCGGACCAGGCGGCGACCACGCTGTCGATGGTGCGCGAAACCATCCAGCAGCGCGAAGGCACGAGCTGGACGCCCGAAGAGCGGACGGCTTACGAGGCGCCGATCCGTCAGGAGTTCACCGACTTCGTGAGCCCCTACAACTACGCGCGCAACCTCTGGTGCGACATGGTCATCGAGCCCACCGAGACCCGCGAGGTGATGGCCCTGCTGCTGGACCTCGCCGGGCGTACCAAGGCGATCCCGACCCGCATGGGCGTGTTCCGCATGTGATGCGGCCGACCCCTACCTGATACCCGACCATGTTCAAGAAAATCCTGATTGCCAACCGCGGCGAAATCGCCTGCCGCATCGCCCGCACCTGCCGCCGCCTGGGCGTGTCCGCGGCCGGCGTGCATTCCAGCGCCGACCGTGACGGCCTGCACGTGCGCGAGATCGGCCAGAGCATCGAGATCGGCGGTGCGCCGGCGGCGGAAAGCTACCTGCGCATGGAGCGCGTGATCGAGGCGGCGAAGAGCGTCGGAGCGGAAGCCATCCATCCGGGCTTCGGCTTTCTGGCCGAGAACGCGGCGTTCGCGCGCGCCGTGGAAGCTGCGGGTCTGGCCTTCATCGGCCCGACGCCGGAGGTCATCGACCGGCTCGGCGACAAGGCCATGGCCAAGCGCGAGGCCATCGCGGCCGGCGTGCCGGTGGTGCCGGGCAGCGAGGGCGCCAGCGACGACGCCGCAAAGATCGCCCACACCGTGCGCGGCCTGAGCCTGCCGGTGATGCTCAAGGCCGCGGCCGGCGGTGGCGGCAAGGGCATGCGCGCGCTGCACACGCTGGACACGCTGGACGCCGACATCGAATCGGCGATGCGCGAAGCGAAGAACTCCTTCGGTTCGCCCGCGCTGATCGTCGAACAGATGATCGAGCGCGCGCGCCACATCGAGGTGCAGATCGTCGGCGACGGCCGGGGCAAGGTCATTCACCTGTTCGAGCGCGAATGCACCCTGCAGCGCCGCCACCAGAAGCTGGTCGAGGAAGCACCCGCCGCGCCGCTGGCGCCGGGTGTACGCGAGCGCCTGCTTGCCGATGCCGTGCGCCTGGGCGAGCGCCTGCACTACCGCAACGTCGGCACGGTGGAATTCATCGTGCAGGGTGATCGCTACTACTTCCTTGAGGTGAATCCGCGCCTGCAGGTCGAGCATCCCGTTACCGAGGAAGTGACCGGGCTGGACGTGGTGGAGCTGATGCTGCGCATCGCCTCCGGCGAAGGGCTGGCGCTGAACCAGGGCGATGTGAAGATCAGCGGCCACGCGGTGGAGACGCGCATCTGCGCCGAAGACGCCGCCGCCAATTTCCTGCCCTCGACCGGCCGGCTCGCGCACGTGAGTTTCCCGACGCGCGGCGTGCGCGTGGAAACCGGGGTGGATACCGGCAGCGAAGTCACGCCCTGGTACGACCCGATGCTGGCCAAGCTCATCACCTATGCGCCGACGCGCGACCAGGCGATGGACCGCATGCAGCTCGCACTCGACGAGATGAGCGTGTTCGGCGTCATCACCAACCGCGATTTCCTCAAGCGCCTGCTGGCCCTGACGGAGACGCGCGATGGCAGCTTCCACACGCGCCTGATCGACGAGCGCATGGCGTCCTGGTCGCTCAAGGACGCGCTGCACGACAACGGAACGCTCGGCATCGCGGCATACGTCTGGCTGCTGCGCAACCGCGCCGAGCCCGCGGCCGGCGTCTGGTCTGCGGCTGCGCTGACCGGCTGGCAGATGGCGGATGCCGGCGACGGCCTGGCGCCGATCCCGGCCCTGCATCTGCAAAGCGGAGACATCTCCGCGGCCATCCGTTTCGCGCCGCTGGCCGCCGACGGCAGCCTGCGCCTGGCGGTCGACGATGCGCCCATGGAGCTGAACCTGCGCCCGCTCGGTGACGACCGCTATCTCGCCATCCTCGGCAGCCGGCGCCTGAACGTGCGCGCGATCCAGGACGGCAGCACCGTTCACGTCCAGGACGATGCCGGCACCCACGCCTTCGAGGCGCTGCCTTACTTGAGCTACATCAGCGCCAGCAGCGAGGCCAGCGGCGAACTGCGTGCGCCGATGATGGGGATGATTCTCAAGGTCAACGTGAAGAGCGGCGACGCGGTGAAAGCCGGCGACGTGGTCGCGGTGCTGGAGTCGATGAAGATGGAAATGCGCATCTGCGCCGAGGCCGATGGCGTCGTCGAGTCCACGCACTGCACCGAAGGACAGACGGTGGAGCGGAATGCCGTGGTGGTGCGCATCGGCAAGGCGGCCTGAGAACAACCATGAACAACTTTGAAACGATCAAGCTGAGCATCGACGAGGCCGGCGTCGCGCGCCTCACGCTCTCTCGCCCGGAGGTCCACAACGCGCTCAACCAGCTCCTGTTCGCCGAGCTTTCAGAGGCGCTCGATACCATCGAATGCGATCCTAGTGTGCGCGTGCTCGTGCTTTCCGGCGAAGGCGAGAGCTTCTGCGCCGGCGGCGACTTCCGCTGGCAGCAGAGCCAGCGCGATCAGCCGCGCGCGCAGCGCATCCGCAACGGGCGTCCTCTGGCCGACATCCTCGCCCGGCTCGACACATTTCCGCTCCTGGTCATCGGCCGCATCAACGGCCCGGCCTATGGCGGCGGCGTCGGCATGATCGCGGTCTGCGACGTGGCGGTGGCCGTGGACAGCGCGCGCTTCGCGCTGACCGAAGTGCGCCTGGGCCTGGTGCCCGCCACGATCTCGCCGTATGTCGCCGCCAAGCTCGGCCCCAGCCAGGTGCGTCGCGTGATGCTCAACGCGCGGCCGATGACGGCGACCGAGGCGCAGCGCCTGGGCCTCGTGCATGAAGTGGTTGCGGCCGACAAGCTGGACGAGGCCATCAACGCCGAGCTGGACCAGGCGCTGTCCTGCGCGCCGGGCGCGGTGGCCATGACCAAGCGCCTCGCGCAGTACGTGCTGGGCCACAACGAGGCGGACAATCTCATCTACACCGTGGACCGGCTCGCCGACTTCTGGGAAACCGAGGAGGCGCAGGAAGGCATGCAGAGCTTCTTCGACAAGCGCAAGCCGTCCTGGCACCGCAAGCACGCGCCGCGCTGAGGGACCAAAAGCCATGAGCCTCAACCCTGCCGCAACCGACGCCCCCTTCGACTGGACACCGACCCCCGAGCTGATCGAGGGCAGCGTGCTCACCGCCTTCCTGCGACACGTCGGCGAGAAAAACTTCGAGTCGCTCAGCGCGCGTGCCGACGCCGATCCGGGCTGGCTGATGGAGCAGGTGTTCCAGTTCTGCGACTTCCGTTTCTACAAGCCCTACACGCAGATGCTGGACCTGTCCGGCGGGCAGCCCTGGGCGCGCTGGTGCGTCGGCGGCACCACCAACATCGTGCTCAACTGCATCGACCGCCACCGCGACACGCCGGTCTGGGACCAGACCTTCCTGGTGTGGGAGGGAGAGAACCCGGAAGAGCAGCGCGGGCTCAGCTACGCCGAGTTCGATGCCGAAATCTGCCGGCTCGCGGGCGCGCTCAGGCAACTGGGTGTCGGCAAGGGTGACGTGGTGGGCATCTACATGCCCAACCTGCCGGAAACCTTCATCGCCTTCTTCGCGATCCTGAAGATCGGCGCCATCGTCATGCCGCTGTTCTCGGGCTTCGGTCCGCAGCCGCTGATCACGCGCCTGCAGGACGGCGGCGCACGCGCCGTCATCACGGCGGACGGCACCTGGCGCCGCGGCAGCGTGGGTGCGATGAAGCCGGTGCTGGACGAGGCGCTCGCGCAGGTGCCTTGTGTGGAGCACGTCGTCGTCGTGCAGCGTCTGGGCGACAAGCTGCCGGTGGCAATGCAGGCCGGTCGCGATCACTGGTGGCATGAGCGCGTCGCGCCGCAGCCGGCCACACTCGCGACCGAGCCGATGGATGCCGACGCCGCGGCCGTGCTGCTCTACACCTCCGGCACCACCGGCAAGCCCAAGGGCTGCGTGTGGACGCATGTGAGCTTCCTGGGGTCCATGGTCACGCGCGACATGCACATCTGCTGCGACTTCCGCGCGGGTGATCGCTACTTCTTCTTGAGCGACATGGGCTGGATGGTCGGCGCCATGTGCGCCTGCATCCCGAGCTACTTCGGCGGCAGCCTGCTGGTCGCGGAAGGCACGCCGGACTATCCCGACACCGGGCGCTTCTGGCGCCTGATCCAGAACCACAAGGTCAGCTATCTCGGCGTGGCGCCGACCCTGATCCGCAACCTGAGCCGCTACGGCAACGAGGAAGTCGAACGCTACGACCTCTCCAGCCTGCGCATGCTGCATTCCGGCGGCGAAGCCTGGACCGCCGCACCCTGGCGCTGGATGTTCGAGCACGTCGGCAAGAGACGGCTGCCCATCCTCAACATCGTCGGCGGCACGGAAGTGGGCGGCTGCAATCTGGTGAGCACGCTGCATCACCCGCAGCGCCCGAGTTCCTTCGCCGGGCCGGGCCTCGGCGTGGGCCTGGGCATCGTCAGCGAAAGCGGCGAGCCGGTCGCGGACGGGCAGGTCGGCGAACTGGTGCTGCGCCAGGCCAGCATCGGCATGACCAAGAGCCTGTGGAAGGACGACGCGCGTTACCTGGACAGCTACTGGAACACGCTGCCCGGCCTGTGGGTGCACGGCGACTTCGTGCGCCACGACGCCGATGGCATGTACTACGTGCTCGGCCGCTCGGACGACACCATCAAGGTCTCCGGCAAGCGCACCGGCCCCACCGAGATCGAGAACCTGCTCACCGCGACGGGAACCGTCTCCGAGGTCGCCGTGATCGGCGTGCCGGACGAATCCAAGGGCTCGGCCCTGGTCTGCGTCTGCGTGCCGATGCCGGGCCTGGTCGCCGACGAGGCGCTGCGCCAGCGCCTGTCGAAAGCCGTGGTCGATGGCATGGGCACGTCCTACCGGCCGAAGTCCGTGGTGTTCGCCGAGGAACTGCCCAAGACGCGCAACCTCAAGGTGATGCGCCGCGTCGTGCGCGCCGTCTACCAGGGCGGAGATCCGGGCGACCTGTCGGCGCTGGTCAATCCGCAGGCGGTCGAGGATCTGCGCCTGCGCATGGCCGGCAGTTGAGCCGCCTGCGTTCTGATCACTTTCGAGAGCATTGCCATGTCCACCCCCGAAACCGAAGCCAACCCGCTGTTGCTGGACCAGCAAGGCGGGCGCCTGTACGTCACCTTCAACCGCCCCGAGCGCCGCAACGCGCTGAACGACGCGATGCTGCTGGCGCTGGAGAACCTCATCACGCGGCTGGAAAGCGATCACAGCGTGCGCTCGGTGATCGTTCGCGGCGCGGGCGGGCATTTCTGCGCGGGCGGCGACATCCGCGAGCGCCGCGCGCAGACCAACGACTCGCGCCCCGGCGTGGACATCGCGATGGAGCGCAACTTCCGCGCCGGACGCATGTTCCTGCGCCTGGCCAACCTGCCGCAGACGACGGTGGCGGTGGTCGAGGGATTCGCGCTCGGCGGCGGCTTCGGCTTTGCCTGCACCTTCGACATCACGCTGGTGATGCACAACGTGCAGATCGGCATGTCGGAAACCCGCATCGGCGTGGCGCCGGCGCAGATCTCGCCGCACGTCGTGCGCCGGGTGGGTCTGTCGAACGCACGGTACCTCGGACTCACCGGCCGCCGGATCAACGGCGCCGAGGCGGTGCGCATGGGCGTGGCCCATGAGGTCGCGCAATCCACCGAGGAACTGGACGCCAGGCTCGCGAGCCTGCTCGACGACATCGATGCCTGCGGACCGATGGCCTGCTCGGCCACCAAGGCGATCATGAATCGTGTCGGAGAGATGCCGCTGGACGCGCTGATCGAATACGCGGGCTGCCGCTTCGGCGAACTCAATCGCGGCCCCGAAGGAGTCGAAGGCCAGCAGGCCTTCCTGGAGAAGCGCAAGCCACGCTGGCCCAGCCTGGGCTGAGAGCTTATGGCCTTCTCGACGCTGTTGATTGCAAACCGCAGCGAGATTGCCTGCCGTATTGCGCGCAGCGCGCGCAAGCTCGGCTACCGCACCGTCGCCGTGTACAGCGAGGCCGACCGCGGCGCGCTGCATGCCGAGAGTGCCGACGTGGCGGTGTGCATCGGCGCTGCTGCGCCGTCGGCGAGCTATCTCAACATCCCGGCGCTGATCGAGGCCTCGCGCCGCACCGGGGCCGACGCCATCCATCCCGGCTACGGCTTCCTGGCCGAGAACGCCGATTTCGCGCGCGCCTGCGCTGCGGCCGGCATCCGCTTCGTCGGTCCCTCGCCCGAGGCGATCGACACCATGGGCAACAAGCGCGCGGCGCGCCGGCGCATGGCCGCGGTCGGCGTGCCCTGCGTGCCGGGTTACGACGAAGGCTCGCAGGACGAAGCCGTGCTGATCGCCGCCGCCGGCAAGATCGCCTATCCGCTGATGGTCAAGGCGGCGGCCGGCGGTGGCGGGCGCGGACTGCGCCGCGTGCCGGAGCCTTCCGCGCTGCCGGCCGCGCTGGCCGCCGCGCGGGCCGAGGCGCAGTCGGCCTTCGGCAGCGGCGAACTGATCCTGGAACGCGCGGTGGAAGGCGCGCGCCACGTCGAAGTGCAGGTGTTCGGCGACTCCCACGGCAACATCATCCACCTCGGCGAGCGCGACTGCTCGTCGCAGCGGCGCAACCAGAAAGTGCTGGAGGAATCGCCTTCGCCCGCGGTGGACGCGGCGCTGCGTGCGCGCATGGGCGAGACCGCAGTCGCAGCGGCGCGCGCCATCGGCTACGTCGGCGCCGGCACAGTCGAGATGCTGCTGGCGGCGAACGGCAGCTACTACTTCCTGGAGATGAACACGCGCCTGCAGGTCGAGCACCCGGTCACCGAGTTCGTGACCGGGCTGGACCTGGTCGATTGGCAGTTGCGCGTCGCGGCCGGTGAGCCGCTGCCGCTGGGACAGGGCCAGGTGCAGTTGCGCGGCCACGCCATCGAGGCGCGCCTGTACGCGGAAGATCCGGACGCCAACTACGCGCCGCAGACCGGCCCGATTCTGTGCTGGCGCGCCCCGGCTGCGGACCTTGCGCGAACCGACACCGGCATCGGCGAAGGCCGGAGAGTCGGCGCCGACTACGACCCGATGCTGGCCAAGATCATCGCCCACGGTGCCAACCGCGACGAGGCGCGCCGCAAGCTGGTGCGCGCGCTGGAGGAAACCGTGCTGCTCGGCTTGCGCAGCAACCGCGGCCAGCTGATCGAACTGCTGCAGGACGAGGTGTTCCGCAGCGGCGGCGTGACCACGCGCTGGCTGGATACGCGCGCCCCACCGCCGCGCGACGATGCCGCCGCCGCGCGGCAGGCGGCGGCGGTGGCCGCCGTGCTGAGCAGCCGCGCCGCCTCGGCCAGCGGCTGGCGCAGCAGCGGCAGCCTGTCCTGGCCGGTGACGCTGCTGCCGATCGGGGCCGGCGACCCCGCGCCGATACGTTGCGTGGTCGAGGAGACGCCGGAGGGCTACACCGTCACCGGCGCCGATGGGATCGCCACGCGCCTGGTCGCCGTGAACAGCGCGGCACCGCGCCACGTGTTCGAGATCGACGGCCTGCGCCGCACCATCCACGCCGTGCGCGACGCCGACGGCACCTGGCATGTGCAGGACGGCGCCCGGCTCTGGGTGTTCGAGCTGCCGGCCGCGAGCAGCGCCAGCGCTGCGGCGCACGCCACCGGGCCGGTCGCGCCGATGAGCGGGCGGGTGGCGGAAATTTTTGTCGCAGCAGGCGAGGCCGTGGAAAAGGGCGGCCTGCTGATGACCCTGGAAGCCATGAAGATGTATCACGAGATCCGCGCCGGCCGCGCCGGCCGCGTCGCCGAGCTGCTGGTTGCGGTCGGGCAGCAGGTGGATCCGCGGCAGGCGCTGCTCAAGCTGGAGGACGCCGCATGAGCGCGCGCACCGTGCGCATCGGCGGCGCCGCCGGTTACTGGGGCGATACCGCCAATGGCCCCGAGCAGCTCGTGCTGCACGGCGACGTGCAGTACCTGGTGTTCGACTACCTTGCCGAAGTCACCATGGCGATTCTCGCCAAGGCCCGCAGCAAGTCGCCCGATGCGGGTTATGCGACCGACTTCATCACCCAGGTGATCAAGCCGCTGGCCGGCGAAATCGCCCGGCGCAGGATCCGCGTGATCGCCAATGCCGGCGGCGTGAACCTTCAGGCCTGCGCGAAGGCGATCCGCGCGGCGCTGGCCGAAGCCGGCGTGTCGCTGAAGGTCGGCACCGTCGAAGGCGACGAGCTGCTGGACCGCAGCGAGGAACTGCGCGCGCGTGGCGTCCGCGAGATGTACGACGGCAAGCCGCTGCCGGCAAAGCTCGCCAGTTGCAACGCCTACCTCGGCGCGTTCCCGATCGCGGCGGCGCTGGACGCGGGCGCGGACATCGTCGTCACCGGCCGCGTGGTCGACAGCGCCGTGACCCTGGGCGCGCTGGTCCACGAATTCGGCTGGACGCCGCAGGACTGGGACCGCCTCGCCGCCGGCACGCTCGCCGGGCACCTGATCGAGTGCGGCTGCCAGGCCACCGGCGGCAACTTCACCGACTGGGAACAGGTGGCGCCGGGCTGGGACCGCATGGGCTTTCCCATCGCCGAGTGTTCGGCCGACGGCAGCTTCGTCATCACCAAGCCGGCGGATACCGGTGGGCTGGTGTCGCCGTTCACCGTGGGCGAGCAGCTGGTCTACGAGATCGACGATCCGCAGGCCTACATCGTGCCCGACGTGGTCTGCGATTTCTCGGGCGCGCGGCTGGTGCAGCAGGCGCCGGACCGCGTCCACGTCAGCGGCGTGCGCGGCCGTCCGCGAACGCCGGACTACAAGGTCTGCGCGACGCACGACGACGGCTTTCGCGCGACCTTCCTCCAGACCATCACCAGCTTCGATGCGCCGCGCCGCGCGCGCGCCAACGGCGAGGCGATTCTTTCCGTCGCGAGGCGCAGGCTCGCGCAGCAACAGCTGCCGGACTTCCGCGGCGCCGCCATTCATCTGACCGGCACCAACACCTTGTGGAACCCGGCGCATCGTCCGCCGGTGGACGCCAACGAGCTGGTGCTGCGCGTGGACGTGTGGCACGAGCGCTATTCGGGCTGCGAGGTGTTCTCCAAGGAGGCCGCGGGTGCTGCGCTGTCGATGACCACCGGGCGCTGTGCGGCCGGTCCGACCGGCCGGCCCAAGACCACGCCGGTGGTGCGGCCGTTCTCGTTCCTGCTGTCCAAGACCGAGGTGCCGGTGAAAGTCGCGGTGGACGGGTGCGCGATCGCGTTCGACTGGCAGCGCCTCGCGGCCGCGCCGCCGATGCAGCCTGCGCCGACTCTTGAAATCGTCGAGGCCAGGGCCGCGCAGGGCGACACCGTCCGCGTGCCGCTGATCCGCCTGGCCGTGGCCCGCAGCGGCGACAAGGGCGACCGCTCCAACATCGGCGTGCTCGCGCGCCGGCCGGACTATCTGCCGTACCTCCGCGACGCGCTGACGGCCGAGGGGGTGCGCGACTGGTTCGCGCACACCGGCACGCCGCGGGTCGATCGCTTTGATCTGCCGGGCCTGGCCGCGCTGAATTTCGTGCTGCACGACGCGCTCGGCGGCGGTGGCGCGGTGTCGCTGCGGCTGGACGTGCAGGGCAAGACGTTCGCCCAGCAGTTGCTGCATTTTCCGGTGACGGTGCCGCGTGCGCTGTTGGGCGATGCGGTGTGACGTGCTCTCAGTTCGTGCCGAGCAGCCGCGACAGCGCGTCGGAAAACCCGCGCTGCACGGCGCAGTCGGAAAAGTCCAGCAGCATGTGCAGCATCAGCCCCAGGCCGATGAGGCGGGTGCGCGGCAGCAGCGTAAGGCCGATATAGACCGCGATGACCGGCAGCGTGTGCAGCGGATGAAAGCCGATGCTGCAACGGTCGGGATCATAGATCGGCGTGGCCAGCAGGTGATCGAGGTCCACCACCATCGTCGCCAGCATGATTCCCCAGGCTCGGCGCCGGCCTGGGCGGAAGAAAAACCAGGCGACCAGCCCGGGAGCCAGGACGTGCAGGATCAGGTGCAGGACGGCGGCGAGCGACATGGAATCGACGTGGGACAGGGAACCGGACGATGAACAGGGCGGCAGCGAGGCGCGAAGCTAAGCCAAATCGGCAGGCCGGACCAGTGAGCCTGCGCCTGCGGGTGGAGACCGGCGCATGAGCTATCGGTCTGCGCTGCGGCCGCAACTGCTCGGCGGCCAGGTCGTGATCGTCACCGGCGCCGGCTCCGGCATCGGCCGCTGCACGGCGCACGAAGTGGCCACGTTGGGCGCGATGCCGGTGCTGGTCGGCCGCAGGCTCGAAAAGCTGGAGCGCGTGCGCGACGAACTCGCGCAGGACGGCCTGGCCTGCAGCCTTCGCGTCATCGACATCCGCGCTGCGACTGCGGTGCGCGAGGGCGTGGCGGCCATCCTTGCGGAACACGGCCGCATCGATGGCCTGGTGAACAACGCGGGCGGACAGTTCCCGAGCGCGCTGCGCGACATTTCCGACAAGGGCTGGGACGCGGTGGTGCGCAACAATCTCAATGGCGGGTTCACCGTGATGCGCGAGGTCTACCAGCAGTGGATGGAGGCCCACGGCGGCGCCATCGTCAACGTGGTCGCCATCGTCGATTTCGGCATGCCCAGCATGGGCCACACCGGCGCCGCGCGGGCCGGCATGATCAACCTCACCCAGACCGCTGCCCTGGAATGGGTGCACCGGGGCGTGCGCGTCAACGCGGTGGCGCCCGGTTCCATCGCCACCAGCGGCATGGGCACCTATAACGCGGAGTTCCAGCAGCGGCTCAAGGCGCGGCGCAGCCTGATCCCCTACCAGCGCATGGGCACCGAGGCCGAGGTGTCGGCGTCGATCTGCTTCCTGCTGTCCGAGGCCGCGGCCTACATCACCGGCGTGGTGCTGCCGGTGGACGGCGGCCTGCGCCTGGCCAAGCATCTGCACATGGTTCCGGAACACCAGTCCATGCCGGCGTTCGACCCGTTCGGCAAGACCGCGCTCCCTGATTTTCTCAAGACTCCCGAAGGAAACTGATCGATGGATTTCTCAATCACCCCGCAGCAGGAAATGCTGCGCGACACCGTCCGCCGCTTCTTCCAGACCGAGGTCGCGCCGATTGCCCGTGCCTGCGACGACGAGGAACGCTTCCCGAAGGAAATGATCCGCCAGTGGGGCGACATGGGCCTGATCGGCATCCGCTATCCGGAAGCCGACGGCGGCTCGGGCTTCGACAAGCTCGGCGAATGCCTGGCGCGCGAGGAGATGAGCCGCGTCAGCCAGGCATTCGCCTCCACCTGGTCGGTGCAGGCGCACATGGGCCTGTGGCCGATCTGGCGCAGCGGCACGGCCGAGCAGAAGGCGAAGTACTTCGCACCGGGTCTGCGGGGCGAGCTCATTTCCTGCTTCGGCCTCAGCGAGCCCGAGGGCGGGTCCAACATCCGCGCCCTGCGGACGCGCGCCACCAAGGTGCCCGGCGGCTACCGCATCAGCGGCAGCAAGATGTACATCACCAACTCACCGATTGCCGACTTCGTGCTGCTGGCCGCGCGCACGCGGCCGGAACTCACGCCCGAGGCCGTGAGCCTGTTCATCGTCGAACTGCCCAACCCCGGCATCGTGATTCACAAAATGGCCAAGGAAGGCATCCGCGCCTCGGAGACCGGGCTGATCCACATCGACGAGGCCTTCGTGCCGGACGAGGCGCTGCTCGGTGGGCGGGAAGGCACTTACCCCATCATCCTGGAATGTCTTTCCGAGAACCGTGTCGGCGTCGCCGCCAACTGCGTCGGCATGGCCCAGGGCGCGCTCGACGCGGCGATTGCCTACGCGCGTGATCGGGAAGTGGGCGGCAAGCGCATCGGCCATTACCAGGCCATCGCGCACAAGCTGGCCGACATGGCCGCGCAGATCGAGGCGGCGCGCTGGCTGGTGTACTACGGCGCCTGGCGCATCGAGCAGAACACGCTCGATGCCGCCACCGCCGCCAAGGTCAAGCTGACCGCCAGCGAATGCGCGTTGCACGTCACCGAACAGGCCATCCGCATCCACGGCGGCGCCGGCATCATGCGCGACCACGCCGTGGGCCGCTTCCACCGCGACGCCTTCGTCTACGTGATCGGCGAGGGCACCAGCGAGATCCAGCGCAACATCATCGCGAAGAGCCTGAGGCTCTGAGCGCGGCCGGGGCGCGCTTCCAGAATCCCCCGTCGCGCGTGTCGAGCGAGATGGTACTGAGCGAGACCGGCAGATCGAGCTGGGGGCCGATCCGCGGCAGCTCAAAGACGGGGAATCGCCAACCCAGCATCGTCGTCGTGAGCTTCGCCGAATCAATGCAAAAGAATGGGCGGGTAAAATGTCGATATTTTGAAAAATAGGATATACATCTCCCCAGCGCAGCCGGTTGCGCGCAGTTCAGCAAAGACTGGAGGGGACGTCAGATGGAAGGAAACGCGCAGCATGTGTCCCGAGTCGGTGCTGCAGCGAGCGACGGCAGCGCTGCGCGCAGCCTGATCGAGTCGACCGTGCATCGTCTGCGCCGCGACATCCTGGAAGGGCACCTGGCTTCGGGCTCGCGGCTCGCTGTGGCCCACCTCAAGGACAGCTACGAGGTCAGCGGCGGAACGATGCGCGAAGCCCTGTCCCTGCTGGTGTCCGAAGGCCTGGCACACGCCGAGGCGCAGCGTGGCTTTCGCGTGGCGCCGATGTCGCTGGCCGACATGGAAGACCTGACGCGCACGCGCGTGCTGATCGAGTGCGAGACCCTGCGCCAGAGCGTCCGTCTGGGCGATGACCAATGGCGGTCTGAGGTCACGACCACGTTTGACCGGCTGTCGCGTATCCATTCGCGCACGGTGAAGAATCCCGGGGTCTGGTTCGAGCAATGGGAGCGCTGCAATCGCGACTTCCACGAAGCACTGCTGAGTGCCTGCCCCTCGCTGTGGTCGCGGCGCTTTCGCGCGGTGCTTTACCTGCACATGGAGCGGTATCGGCGCTTGACCGCCCATCACCCGTCGCCAGAGCGCGATGTGAACGCGGAACACCAGGCGCTGCACGATGCCGCGCTGGCACGCGACGGGGCCCTGTGTGCGTCGCTGCTGAAATCCCACATCGAGGCCTCGCTGGAGGCGGTGCGCCAGCATGGGCTGCTACCCTCGGTCGGTCTTTTTCTTGTTGGTTGAACAGAAATTTTTTTAGCGCCGTACAGGCGCAGGTCATTGGAGGAGTGAGACATGAGTGACACAAACAACGGTGCCGCAGAAGTGCCCTTGCGGTTCAAGCGAACCTGGACGCCGGAGGCGATACGCGCACTGGTGGATCAGGACAAGGGTCTGCTGGACCCGCGCATCTACTCCGATGCGGACCTCTACGAGCTGGAACTGGAGCGGGTGTTCGCGCGCTCCTGGCTACTGCTCGGGCACGTCAGCCACGTGCCCAAGGTCGGTGACTATCTGACCACCTACATGGGCGAAGACCCGGTGATCATGGCGCGCCAGAAGGACCGCAGCATCCGGGTGTTCCTCAACCAGTGCCGTCATCGCGGCATGCGCATCTGCCGATCGGACGCCGGCAATGCCAAGGCGTTCACCTGCAGCTATCACGGCTGGGCCTACGACATTGCCGGCAATCTGGTCAGCGTGCCCTACGAGGACACCGCGTACTGCTCGAAGAAGGAACACGAATGCGGCTTCGACAAGGCCGACTGGGGCCCGCTGCAGGCGCGCGTGCAGATCTACAAGGGCCTGGTGTTCGCCAACTGGGACGCCGAAGCGCCCGATCTGGAAACCTACATCGGCGACGCCAAGCCCTACATGGATGTGATGCTCGATCGCACGCCGGCCGGCACCGAGGCCATCGGCGGCATTCAGAAGTGGGTGATCCCCTGCAACTGGAAGTTCGCGGCCGAGCAGTTCTGCAGTGACATGTACCACGCCGGTACGGTGTCGCACCTGTCGGGCCTGCTCGCGGGCATGCCGCCCGAAATGAGCCTCGCCGACGCCCAGATCCCCACCCAGGGCAACCAGTTTCGTGCCGCCTGGGGTGGCCACGGCGCTGGATGGTATGTCGATGAACCCGGCATCCTGATGGGCGTCATGGGGCCGCAGGTCACGCAGTACTGGACCGAGGGCGCGGCGGCTGACATTGCTGCGGGTCGCCTCGACCAGATGCCGGCCAAGCACATGTTCGGGCAGCACACCACCATCTTCCCGACCTGTTCGTTCCTGCCCGGCATCAACACCATCCGCACCTGGCATCCGCGCGGCCCCAACGAGATCGAGGTCTGGGCCTTCGCGCTCGTCGATGCCGACGCGCCGCCCGAAATCAAGGAAGAGTTCCGTCGCCAGAACATCCGCACCTTCTCCGCCGGCGGCGTGCTGGAGCAGGACGACGGCGAGAACTGGGTGGAGATCCAGAAGGTGCTGCGCGGCCACAAGGCGCGCAGCCGGCCGCTGAATGCACAGATGGGCCTGGGCCGCTCGCGGACCGACGATCCCAATTTTCCGGGCCGCATTGGCTACGTCTACGGTGAGGAGGCGGCGCGCGGCATGTACCAGCACTGGGCGCGGATGATGTCCGAGCCCAGCTGGGACACGCTCAAGCCCTGATCTCTGCCGACCGCCAATTCCGGAGCACCCCCATGACAATTGAAAAAATGGACCTCGCCAGTCTGATGCAGATGAGCGCCAAGCCCACCGATCCTCTGCTGCAACAGGAGATCGAGCAGTTCTACTACCGCGAGGCGGCGCTGCTCGACAGCCGCGCCTACGAGGCCTGGCTGGGCCTGATGGAAGCCGACCTGCGCTACTTCATGCCGCTGCGCACCACCCGCATGATGCGCGAGGCCGATCGCGAGTACAGCGGCGACCACGACTTCGCCCACTTCGATGACACCTACGCCACCATGTACGGCCGCGTGCGCAAGGCCCTGAGCGAGTTCGGCTGGGCCGAGAACCCGCCCTCGCGCACGCGTCATATGGTCACCAACGTGATGATCAGCCCCGGCAGCGAGCACGACAGTTACGAGGTCAGTTCCGCATTCCTGGTCTACCGCAACCGTCTCGAACGGCAGGTCGACATCTTCGCGGGCGAGCGTCGTGACGTGTTGCGTCGCAGCGACACCGGGATGCGCTTCAAGATCGCGCGGCGGACCATCCTGATCGACCAGGGCACGCTGATGTCGAACAACCTCAGCATTTTCTTCTGAGAGGCAGACCATGGCGTTCGTAAAAGTCTGTGGCCGCAGCGATGTGGCCGAGGGCGAAGCACTGAAGCTGGATCAGTTCGCGATTCCGATTGCGTTGTTCAATGTCGACGGCAAATTCTTCGCCACCCAGGACCGCTGCACGCATGGCGAGTGGTCGCTGTCGGACGGCTACCTCGATGGAGATGTCGTCGAATGCTCGCTGCACATGGGCAAGTTCTGCGTGCGGACCGGCAAGGTGCGCTCGGCACCGGCCAAGGGCGCGCTGCGAACCTTTGCCGTGCGGGTCGAGGGCGATGAGGTGTTCGTCGATTTCGACGCGGCCGCGGCCACACCGTGATCCGGGACATCGCCATTGTCGGGTTTGGTTTGGCCGGGGCCTCGGCTGCGCGCAGCCTGCGGGACCAGTGCTACGACGGCCGCGTCCATTTGTTCGGCGACGAGCCGGTGCCGGCTTACGACCGCCCCTCGTTGTCGAAGTCAGTGCTGTCCGGCGCAGTGGCGGAGGCCCCGCCGCTGCTCGATGCCGACTGGTACGCCGATGCCGCCGTGGAAATTCATGCCGGTGCGCGCGTGCAGCAGATCGACCTTGCGCACCGCAGGCTGCATCTGCCTGCGGGCACGCACCTGACCTATGACCGCCTGTTGCTGGCCACCGGCGCCCGTGCGAGGACGCTGAACCTTCCGGGTGCCGAACTCGAGGGCGTGCTGAGCCTGCGCGATCAGGTCGACAGCGCAAATCTGCGCAGCCGTATCGGGCCCGGGATGTCGCTGCTGATCGTCGGCGGCGGACTGATCGGCTGCGAGGTCGCCACGACGGCGCGCAAGACCGGTGCCGAAGTCAGGATTCTCGAATCGGCCGATGAACTGCTGCTGCGCGTACTGGGCCGTCGGCTCGGGGCCTGGTGCCGGGAACGGCTGGAAGCGCTCGGCGTGGTGGTGCAGCGCAATGCCCGGGTCACGGCATTCGAAGGCAAGGGCGGTCGCGTGCACGCCGTGGCCTTCGCCGATGGCCTGCGTGTCTCAGCGGACACGGTGCTGGTCAGCGTCGGGGCCGAGCCGGACACGGCGCTGGCGCAGCAGGCCGGGCTGGCCTGCGCGCGCGGCGTGCCGGTGGATGCCACCGGCCTTAGCGCCTGTCCCGAACTGTTCGTGGCGGGGGATGCCGCGTGCTGGCCGCTGCGCGGGGGTGGCCAGCGCTCGCTGGAAACCTATCTCAACAGTCAGGCCCAGGCGGCGACCGTGGCGGCCGCCATGCTTGGCCGCGCCGAACCCTCGCCACAGGTTCCGCGCGCCTGGACCGAGATTGCCGGACATCGCATCCAGACCATCGGCGACTTCGAAGGCCTGGGCAGCTGGCTGCTGCGCGGCGATGCGGAGTCCGGCCATCCGCTGCTGATGCTGCGCGTGCACGACGGTGCGGTGCTGGCCGCCATGTCGGTGGATGCCACCAAGGACTTCGCCACGGCCGCCCGGCTCGTGGAAGCCGGAACCCCGGTGAGCTTGCCGGAGCTGCGTGATCCGGCGACCAAGCTTCGTGACCTGCTGCGTGCCCGCCCTTCGGTAGCTCCAAGCTGAGCACCCAGAACGACAACGCCAGAACCATAACGATTGAGAGGAGGAGAAACATGAGGCTCAAGGACCAGGTGGCCCTGATCACCGGGGGAGCATCCGGACTCGGGCGCGCGCTCGTCGACCGCTTCGTTGCCGAGGGTGCCCGCGTGGCCGTGTTCGACAAGTCCGCCGAGCGTCTGGCGGCGATTGAAGCGGTGCACGGCGACAAGGTGATCGGCTGTGTCGGTGACGTGCGGTCGATGGCCGACCAGAAGGCTGCCGCCACCAGCTGCACCGAACGCTTCGGCCGCATCGACTGCGTGATTCCGAACGCGGGTATCTGGGATTACTCGACGCCGCTGGTCGACCTGCCGGAAGACCGCATCGACGCCGCGTTCGACGAGATCTTTCATGTCAACGTCAAGGGCTATCTGCTCGCGGTCAAGGCCTGCCTGTCGGCCCTGGTGGAAAGTCGCGGCAGCGTGATCTTCACGATCTCCAACGCTGGCTTTTATCCCAATGGCGGCGGCCCGCTGTACACCGCCGCAAAGCATGCGGTGGTGGGACTGGTGCGCGAACTCGCCTTCGAACTGGCGCCGCACGTGCGCGTCAACGGCGTGGCGCCCGGCGGCATCGGCACCGATCTTCGCGGGCCGAATTCGCTGGGGCTGAGCGAACAATCCATTTCCTCGGTGCCGCTGGCGGACATGCTGGCCGATGTGCTGCCGATTGGCCGCATGCCGGCGGTCGAGGAGTACACCGGAGCCTATGTGTTTTTCGCCTCCCGCAGCGACGCCGTGCCGGCCACCGGTTCCCTGCTGAACTACGACGGCGGACTCGGCGTGCGCGGCTTCTTTTCTGCTGCGGGCGGTCATGATCTGCCGGAAAAACTGAAACTTCTGAAAGGAGACAAGCAATGAGCGTCGAGCGTCTGGGATACCTCGGTTTTGCGGTCAAGGATGTGCCGGCCTGGCGTCGTTTCCTGGGTCAGCAGCTCGGGCTGATGGAAGCGGCGGCACAGCCGGACGCCACTTGCTTCCGCATGGATTCGCGCGCCTGGCGCATCGCCGTGCATGAAGGCCAGGAAGACGATCTGGCCTATGCCGGCTACGAAGTGGCGAGCGCGGCCGCGATGGAGAAGATGGCCGACACGCTGCGCAAGGCGGGTGTCGAGGTCCGGGTCGGCGCCGAGGCGCTGGCGCGCAGGCGCAAGGTGCTCGGCCTGATCGAATTTGCCGACCCTTTCGGCCTGCCACTGGAAATCTATTACGGCGGCAGCGAAGTCAGCGATCAGCCGTTCGTCGCCAGCGCCGGTGTCAGCGGCTTCCTGACCGGCGACCAGGGCATCGGCCATTTCGTCCGGATCGTGGCGGATGCCCAGGTCGCGCTGCGTTTCTACACCGAGGTGCTGGGCTTCCGCCTGACCGACGTCATCGACATGACGCTCGCGCCCGGCATGGTCATCCCGACCTATTTTCTGCACTGCAACGGTCGTCACCACACGCTGGCGCTGGCGGCATTCCCGGTGCCCAAGCGCATCCACCACTTCATGCTCGAAGTGAAGTCGCTGGACGACGTCGGCTATGCCTTCGACCGCCTCGGCGGCGACAACTGCCTGACCACGACCATTGGCCGGCACAGCAACGACCAGATGGTGTCGTTCTACTGCGCCTCGCCATCGGGCGTGGAAGTCGAGTTCGGCTGGGGTGCGCGCGTGGTGGATGCGTCCTGGTCGGTTGGTCGCCACGATGTACCGAGCATGTGGGGCCACAAGCCGCTGCGCGCGCCGGGTTGATGCGGGCAAGACGTTTCACTATTTCACATTTGAAAGCCAGTACCAGAGACCACCATGAGCAATTTGACTGAAGCAGCAACCAGCCGGCAGGTCCGCATCAATGAAAAGGGACTCGGCAATTTCCTGATCCACTACAACGAAGCCGGCCCCGAGAGCGGCGAAACCGTGATCATGCTGCACGGCGGCGGGCCCGGAGCCGGTGGCTGGAGCAACTACTCGCGCAACATCGAGCCCTTCGTCAACGCGGGCTACCGCGTGATCCTCAAGGACTCGCCGGGCTTCAACAAGTCGGATGCGTTGGTGATGGACGAGCAGCGCGGGCTGGTCAATGCACGCGCGGTAAAAGGGCTCATGGATGCACTGGGCATCAACAAGGCCCACCTGGTCGGCAACTCGATGGGCGGCGCAAGCGCGCTGAACTTTGCGCTCGAATATCCCGATCGCCTCGGCAAGCTGGTGCTGATGGGGCCGGGAGGGCTGGGGCCGAGCCTGTTCTGCCCGATGCCCCTGGAGGGGATCAAGCTACTGTTCAAGCTCTACGCCGAACCTAGCTTTGAAAACCTCAAACAGATGATCCAGGTGTTCATCTACGACCAGTCTCTCATCACCGATGAACTGATCCAGGGCCGCTGGGAAAATATTCAGCGCAGCCCGGAACATCTGAAGAACTTCCTGATCAGCGCGCAGAAGGTGCCGCTGTCGGCCTGGGATGTGTCGCATCGCTTCGGTGAGATCAAGTCCAAGACCCTGGTGGTATGGGGGCGCGACGACCGTTTTGTGCCGCTGGACCACGGGCTGAAGATCATCTGGGGCGTGCCCGATGCGCACCTGCACGTGCTGCCGCGCTGCGGGCATTGGGCGCAGTGGGAGCACGCCACCGCCTTCAATCGACTGACCCTGGATTTCCTCGGGAACCCCTGATTTTCCCGGGAGTGCGTTCCTGAGCGGGACGCACTCCCTCACGGTCGGAAGTACTGCATGAGCCCTTCACTCGCACGATCCTATGTCGTCCTGACGACGCTGCTGTCCGCGTATTTCGTCGCGCTCTGGTGGGTCGTGACGCGGGGATCATCGGCGAGCGTCGATCCGGCCGCCTTGGTCCGGCCGGTGATCGCACTCGTGGCCCTGACGGCCGTCGTCTGGATTCTGATGTTCGTCTTTCGCAATCTGACCGTGATCCGGGGCAGGGTGTCGGTCGATTACTACAAGGCGTTCCGGGGGCCGGAAGCGCCCGACGACTGGGTCGAGCGGCCGGCGCGCACGTTCATGAATCTGCTCGAGGCGCCGGTCCTGTTCTACGTGGTCTGCATCCTGATGCTGGTGATGCACAAGTGCGATCCCGCGCAGCTTCAACTGGCATGGATCTTCGTTGGCGTGCGCGTGCTGCACGTGATCATCTACATCGGCTTCAACCACGTTCCGTCCAGACTCGGTGCATACGTGGCGAGTTGCGTCGCCCTCGCGGTGATGTGGTTCCGCTTCTCGGCCCAGGTCCTGTAGCCTGCGCGCGGCCCGACGAACCCTTGATTCTGGAGGCGGTGGCAGTGCTCTCAGGCTGCCGGCAGTCGTTCCCGTCCAGGAAACAATTGCTCGGCAAAACGAGTTGCTGTCCTCGTAGTGCATTCGGCAGCGACAGCGGGCCACCAAACAGCTTCCGCGATATGACATGCGCGTTCACGGCGACCCCTTGGGTCGTGCAGATAATCAGGCCGCGTCACGCTCAGCGTTCCTCGCAGGCTTTGCACGCAGTGAAGTCTTGGATCCGTACGCGGGGTTGACGGCCTTGCGGAATCGGTTCATGACCTTCGCGTTGAAGGTTTCGGCGACAGTCGGTGCCGCACGCTTGAAAAGATCCATGATGTAGGTCTCCGGCGTCACCAGCACGCGCATGTCGTTGTTCTCGATCGCACGCACGATCTTGCCGGCAACCAGTTCCGGCGGACGCCCATATCGCTCGAACCACTCGACCATGCGGCCCTGCAGCGCACTGTCCGCGACTTGGCTGCTCTTGGCGATGTTGGTGCGGATCATGCCCGGATGCACCGACGTGACGCCGACATTGCGGCCAGCCAGCTCCGCGCGCAGCGACTCCGAGAAGCCGCGTACGGCGAACTTGGTCGTGCCGTAGGACACCATACCTGGCGTCGAGATGATGCCGGCGAGGCTGGAAATGTTGACGATATGGCCTTCGCCGGCACGCAGCATCATTGGCAGGAACATCTTGGAACCGTAGACCACACCCCACAGGTTGATGTCGACGACCTTCTCGAAATCCTCGAGGCTGCCATCGACAAAGTCGTCGAGGATGCCGATGCCGGCATTGTTGACGACGATGTCCACGCGCCCGTGCTTGGTGTCGATCTCGTCGGCGAACGCCTGCATCCGGCTCTTGTCTGCAACGTTGACGACGTGGACGCTGGACGAGCCACCGATGCCGGTGATCAGCTTCGCGGTTTCGCGCATGCCGGCTTCATTGATGTCTGCCAGCACCAGCGTCGCGCCCTTGCGGGCAAGAGCGATGCTGGTGGCGCGGCCAATACCACTGCCGGCACCGGTCACAACCGCGATTTTTCCTTTGATCTTCTTCATTTCAGTTCTCCAAGTGGTTCAAAACAACAGTGTGAGGGCCTTAGCGTCAGGCCCGGGCTCAGCAGGCGGTGTGGCCTCCATCGACCACCAGGTCGGCGCCCGTGACGAAACTGGCGTCGTCGGAGGCCAGAAACAGCACGGCATTGGCAATCTCGCGCGGGTGGCCCAGCCGCCCCATCGGCACCCGTGCCAGCAGGGCTTGCTGGAATTGCTGGGCCATCTCGGCGCCCAGGGAGCCAACGGCATCGGCGACCATGGCCGTCTCAATAAAACCCGGGCACACGCAGTTGATGCGGATGTTGTAGCCGGAACGCGCGCAGTGAATCGCCGCCGATTTCGAGAACAGGCGCACGCCGCCTTTTGCGGCGTTGTAGGCCATCGCCATCTGTTCGCCGATCAATCCTTCGATCGAGGCGATATTGACGACCGAGCCGCCGCCACGCGTCTTGATCCTGGGGATGGATTTCTGCGTACCGGTCATCACTGCGGTGAGGTTGATATCGAGGGTCTTCTGCCATTGCGCCGGGGTGCAGGATTCGATATCACCCATCTGTGCAATGCCGGCATTGTTGACCGTGACGTCGAGTCCGCCCCAGCGCCGCTCGATGTCCTCCAGCACGGTGTCCCACTGCGACGCCACCGTCACATCATGGACCTGAAACGCAGCCCGTTCGCCGAGACGACGGGCCTGAGACTCCCCCGCCTCGGCGTCGATATCGCTCAACATCACCCTCGCGCCCGCCTCGATCATCCGCTCGGCAACCGCCAAGCCGATGCCGCGTGCGGCGCCGGTCACCAATACGACCTTGCCTTCCATCTGTGCCATCAAAAGTTCTCCTCAGATCCTGAATATGTGGGGTCTTTGTGCGGCCCGCCCTGCTCGAGGACGGCGCGCACTGCATCACTACATGGCCGACAGACCGCCGTCGACGACATGCTCGGCGCCGGTCGTCCAGCGCGAAGCATCGCTGGCGAGGTAGAGCACCGCGTCAGCGACGTTGTCGGGTTCGCCGGTGCCGATCGGATGCAGGCTCTGCATCATCGTTTCGGCGGTCGCCAGATCCGCCACCAGTCCAAGGTCGACGATGCCCTGGATCACGCTCACGCCCATGTCGGTCTTGACGATGCCGGGGTGGACCGAATTGACGCGGATACCGGTCTGCAACTGGCCGCACTCCACGGCCGCCGCCTTGCTGAGCAGGCGCACCGCACCCTTGGTCGCGCAATAGCCGGACAGACCGGTGAAGCCGATCATGCCGCCGACCGACGACAGGTTGACGATGCTGCCGCCCTTGCCCGCGCAGCCGCCGGGACGCATCGCCCGAATGCCGTGCTTGAGTCCGAAGAACACGCCTTCGACATTGACGGCGAGCAGGTGACGGAATTCCTCCTGGGTCATGTCGGCAATGAAACGCATGATCTCGACGCCCGCGTTGTTGACGAGCACGTCCAGTCCGCCCAGGCGACTGACGGTGGTTGCCACGGCCGCCTCCCACTCGGCCTCGCTGCTGACATCGTGCTGCAGCGAATCGGCCTGCCCGCCGGATTTGACGATCTGCGTCGCCATGGCCCGCGCCGAGTCGCCGACGATATCGGTCAGCATCACCTTGGCCCCGGCGCGCGCGAGCGTGCTGGCAATGCTGGCACCGATGCCGCGGCCCGCGCCGGTGACCAGGGCGACTTTGCCTTCGAGGCGGTAGGGGTTCTGCGTGCTGCTCATGGTGATCTGGCTCCTTGTGATTTGGCTTTCTGCACTGCGACAGCGGCGGCGCTCAGGCCGGGGTTGTGGCGCTCGCTTCGATGATTCTCACGTGCCCGCTTACGCCATGCGGGATGCCGACGAGCTGAGTGTTGAAGTCGCGCGGATCGAGCAGGCTGGCCTCGCCAAAGCCGCTTTTGAGCAGCGCCGCCCGCGCCTGTTCCGCCGAGGTGAAATGCAGGCTCACCCGCCCTTTGACGAAAATCGACAGGAGCTTGATGAAGGTCATCACACCGGGGCCGCGCGTCTCCGTAGACAGATGCAGGTCTGCCCAGTAGTAGCCGCGCGCAAACGGCGCCAGCGCACGGGCGAAGCGCTGCCAGATGCCGCGGACGACGTCCTCGGTAAAGTAGTTCAGCAAACCCTCGGTGATGATCGCCAGGCCCTGCGTGGTATCCAGCGTTGCGACCAGCGCGGCCAGGCTTTCCGGACCTTCATCAGCCAAGGCATCGAGATCGACCACGCGATGGTTCGGCGCCAACGGTCCGATGCGGGCAAGTGCTTCGCGCTTGCGCAGTGCCATGCCCGGCAGATCGGCCTCGATGTAGGTCAGGCGATCAGCGTAGCGCTGGCTGAACTGCCAGCCGCGTGGCGACAGGCCGGCGGCAATCTCCACGATCTGCGTGATCCGGCCCGACTCGATCGCCTCGCTCAGCTTCAGATCGATCAGCCGATGCCGCGTCATCAGCACACTTTCGATATAGGGCGCACCGAGCGCGCCGCCAATCGCCGCAGCCGGCCGCAGCAGATGGAACAGGGTCCGCCCTTCGGACGTCACCAATGCGGAATGCGACAGCCCATGACGCGCCCATACATAGCCGGTGTAGTGGGCGGTGGGACTGATGGTCGCCGGTGTCACGTAGCCAGATTCACTCATTGCCCTTTTCTCGTCCTTAGTCTGTGCCGCTGGGAACAGCCGCTCATCATTTCGCTGCGTTTACATCGTCCTCCGGAGTGGCTCATCCCATCAGACCGTATTTCATCAATTGCATCTTGATAAACACCCAACCGAAGTGCGCCAGCATGGCCGCAGTCTCGAACAGGCTGGGCTCGTGATTGGCCCGCTCGCGCAGGTAATGCTGCAGCTCTTCGAGTTGCGCGGCACTAAGCTCCGCGAACGGCGGCATGCCGCGAGCGGTGAGCGCACCGTCGCGGACGATCGTCGCGAAAGCAGCTGGGTCCAGAGGTACACGCGATGCGCGCAGGTCGGGGGCGAAACCGCCGGCCACCGCTGCCGCACCGTGGCAGAGCATGCATCGGGTCGCGTAGGTCAGCTTGCCGCGTTCGGCCTGCGCAGGGTCCACCTTGAACTCGGGTGCTGCCACCACCTCCACCTTCGCCGTGGGCGGTGGTGAAACCGGCAAAGGGGCCTTGGCATCGAGCTTGTAGGTCAGCAGACGGCGCGGATACTGGCGTCCCACCCAGCCGCTCTGCGCGCTCAGCGATCCCATCAGCATGGGGCTGCCGCCCCAGCCGGCGAGAATGGAGACGTACTGTACGCCGTCGACTTCGAAGGTGATGGGCGAAGCCTGCGTGCCCACGCCCATGTCCTGGCTCCACAGAATTTCACCAGTGCGCGCATCGACCGCGGCCAGCTTGCCGTCCGAGCGGCCCTGGAACACCAGGCTGCCCCGGGTGGAGAGCACGCCGCCGTTGGTGCCCCCGGGAGTATCCAGCCGCCAGGCCTGCTTCTGCGTGACCGGGTTCCAGGCCTGCAGGAAGGTGGTCGCAGCGTTGCGCGGTATGTCGTCGAAGAACAGCTTGACGCCCACCGGCATCAGGCCCATGGGGGACCAGTTTTCCTTGGTGATGCCACGGTCGTCGTAGTAGCCGGCCATCTCGCGCGTGGGGATGTACACCAGGCCGGTGTCCGGGCTGTATGCCATGGGCTGCCAGTTGTGCGCGCCGGCGGGGCCGGGCCAGATCAGCGCCTCGCCGCCGGGATAGCGCGCGCCGGGCACTTCCACCGGGCGGCCGGTTTCCAGGTCGATGCGCTCCGCCCAGGTGACCTTGGCGATGGTCTCGGCCGAAATCAGCTTGCCGTTCTCGCGGTCGATCACGTAGAAAAACCCGTTCTTGGGCGCATGCATCAGCACCTTGCGCGGTTTGCCGTCGAGCGTCAGGTCCGCGAGTACCATGTCCATCGCCGAGTTGTAGTCCCAGGTCTCGCCCGGGTTGGTCTGGTAATGCCAGACGTACTCGCCGGTGTCGGCGTCGAGCGCCACCACCGAGCAGAGGAACAAGTTGTCGCCGCCGCCAGGGCTGCGCAGCTTCTGGTTCCAGGGCGAGCCGTTGCCGGTGCCCAGATACACCCGATTGAATTCGGGGTCGTAGGTCATGGCGTGCCACACGGTGCCGCCACCGCCGGACTTCCACCACTCGCCGTTCCAGGTCCTGGCCGCCATTTCCATGGCCTCGTTCTCGAAGCCCTCCGCCGGATTGCCGGGCACCACCCACCAGCGCCAGAGTTGCTTGCCGGTCTCAGCGTCGTAAGTGGTGACGTAGCCACGCACCTGGCCGTAGTCGGCGCCGCCGTGGCCGATGATGACCTTGCCGTTGAACACGCGCGGCGCGCCGGTGATGTAGCGGTTGTCGCCCGGCTCGGTGGTCATGGCCTCCCAGAGTGGCTGGCCGGTTTTGGCGTCCACCGCGATCAGGCGTCCGTCCTGCACACCGGCGTAGATCTTGCCGTTCCAGTACGAAAGGCCACGGCTGCCCCAGCCCATGCGCATCTTCCTGGGATCGACCTTGGGGTCGTACTTCCACAGCAGCTTGCCGCTGCGTGCGTCCACCGCGTGCAGCACGGTGAAGCCCGCTGCCACGTAGATCACACCGTCCACCGCCAGCGGGATGGTGGAGACGTTCCAGATGTCCGGAAAATCCAGTGACCAGGCCAGTCCCAGGCGGTCGATGGTCCTGGTGTTGATGGCGTCCAGCGGGCTGAAACGCTGCTCGCTGAATGTACGCCCGCCGGCAGCCCAGTTGCGGCCGTCGGCCTCGTTGCCCAGCGCGGCCTGATCGCCGGTGGCCAGAGCCGAACTGCCGAGCAGGCATCCGGCCAGCAGGCCCAGCCATCGCGCGCCGACGGCGGCCCCATGTTTGCGTGTGGTGCTCATCTTCCCCTCGATCATGTCCGGATGGCGGCTCGCCGGATCGGCAGAACACCTCGCCATCCGAAGGCCTGTGCGTGTTTTGCGGTGTGCGTACTCGAACAACGCGCGCGTACTGTATACCTCGGTTGGTCGTTTGCGATACAAGCCCGACGCTTTTGAATCTCTGGCTATCCGAAGTGAACCGCCGCCACATCGCTGGGGCGGGTCGCATACCCCGATGCCGTCGAGCCGCGTCGGGGCGGTCTGGCGACTACTTGTAGTGCACCCCGACGCTGCCGATGGTTTCGCGCGCGATGATGGTTTTCATGATCTGCGCCGTGCCGTCGCCGATCTGCAGGCCCATCACGTCGCGCAGTCGCTGCTGGTGCGGCAGGTCCATCGTGTAACCGTAATGGCCGTGCAGCAGCAGGCAGTTCTGGATGATGTCGGTGCAGAACTTCGGCGCCATCCACTTGACCATGGCCGCCTCGCGCGTGTGGCGTTTGCCCGCGTCGCGCAGGGCCAGGGTGTGATAGCAGAGCGTGCGCATCGATTCGAGCTGGCTCTCGTGCTCGGCCAGCGGGAAGGACACGCCCTGGAACTTGGACAGCCGATAGCCAAAGGCTTCGCGCTCGCTGACGTAGGCCCAGGTCTCGTCAACCGACGCCTGGGCGGCGCCGATGCACTGCAGCGCGATCAGGATGCGGCTCAGATCGAAACCCTCCATGATCTGCGTGAAGCCGGTGTTCTCGCGGCCGATCATGGCGCTGGCGGGCACTTCCACATCGTCGAAGAATACCGAGCCGCGGCCGACGGGCTTGGTGCCGATGTCATTGAACGCGATGCGGCTGACGCCGGGCAGGTCCAGCGGCACGACAAAGGCGGAGACGCCGCGCGGGCCACTGTCCTCGGGATTGGTTCGGGCAAAGGTGAGCATGCTGCTCGCCTGCTCGGCGAAACTGATGGAGGTCTTCTCGCCCTTGAAGATGAATTTGTCGCCCTTGCGCGTGGCCGAGACCACCAGATGCGAGGCGTCCGAACCACCGCGGGGCTCGGTCAGGCCCAGGGCGCAAATGGATTCGCCCGCGGCCAGAGACGGGATGTACTGCTCCTGCACCGCGGGCGATGCGTGGCGCAGGAGCACGTCGCAAATCAGCGGCGTCACCATGTTGAGATAGCTGAGGTTGAAGTCGCCGTACGCAATGGCCTCGCAGATCAGCCCGTTGACCAGGCTCGGGGCGCCGATGCCGCCGAACGGCTCGGGCACGTTGGGGGCGATCAGCCCGAGAGCGCCCATCTCGCGCATCAGCGCCTGACTCATCGTGGGAATGGATTCCCGGGATTGGTAGCCTTCGCGCAAACGTTCGCGCGCGAAGCGTTCGGCGGTCTGCCGGACCATCTCGTGATCTTCGCTGAGCATCCATTGGGTCTTCACGCTTCGAGCCTCCAATTCTGTTGCGGCCGGCCTGATGGGCCGCGTAGGGGATAAGGCCAGTAACTTGCGTGCCACTCGTAATCCGATGAATCATCCGGCGCCGCGCTGCGGACACCACCCCGGAGATCATCCCCTCATGAGATTCACACCGGAACACGAACTGCTGCGCCAATCTATCAAGCGTTTGGTAGAAACGGAAATCGCGCCCCACGTCGATGCCTGGGAGGAGGAGGGCATCTTTCCCGCGCACGAACTGTTCCCGAAGCTTGGCCGCGCGGGAATCCTGGGCATCACCAAGCCGGTGGAATATGGCGGACAGGGGCTGGATTACAGCTATTCGCTGGTCTACGCGGAAGAAATAGGCCGTATCAAGTGCTCAGGCCTGTCCACCGCCATTGGCGTGCAGACCGACATGGCGACGCCAGCACTGGCCCGCTACGGCAGCGAGGCGCTGAAGCGCGAATTCCTGGTGCCGGCGATTGCCGGCGAGTGCGTCACCAGCATTGCCGTCAGCGAGGTCGGCGCCGGTTCCGACGTGGCGTCGATCAAGACCACCGCGCGGCGCGATGGCGACGACTACATCATCAACGGTTCCAAGATGTGGATCACCAACGGCACCCAGTCGGACTGGCTGTGCCTGTTGTGCAATACCGGCTCCGAGAATGCCCCGCACCGCAACAAGAGCCTCATCGTGGTGCCCACCAAGACGCCGGGCGTCAGCATCGGCAAGCGACTGAACAAGCTGGGCGCTCGCAGCTCCGACACCGCGCCGATCTATCTCGACGAGGTGCGCGTGCCGGTGCGGCATCGCATCGGCGAAGAGGGCATGGGCTTCATCTACCAGATGCAGCAGTTCCAGGAAGAGCGCCTGTTCGCCGGCAGCAAGTACCTGAGCCAGATCGAGGACGCCATCACCGTCACCGCCGAATACACTGCCAGCCGCGTCGCCTTCGGCAAGCCCCTGCTCGATCAGCAGATGATTCACTGCAAGCTTGCCGAGCTGCAGGTCGAGTGCAACGCCGCGCGGGCGCTGCTGCGCGAGGCCGCCGAGCACTACATCGCCGGCGATGCCGATGCCACCCTGCTGACCTCCATGGCCAAGTTCAAGGTCGGGCAACTGGGCCAGACCGTGCCCAGCGCCTGCCTGCAGTTCTGGGGCGGGCAGGGCTTCATGTGGGACAGCCCGATCACGCGCATCTTCCGCGACACCCGCCTGTGCTCGATCGGCGGCGGCGCCAACGAGGTGATGCTGCAGATCATCGCCAAGGATCTGGGCTACCACCCGGCCACGCGTAGCTCTGCCAGAAGCGGGTAGGCGCCAATGCCCATCATCGAATCGCAGGTGCGCCGCGACTCCGAAACCTTCGCGCGGCGTCGCAAGGCCATGCTGGCGCTGATCGCCCATATCGAACGTCTGGAGCAACAGGTGCACCGCTGCTCGGCGCGGGCCAAGCCGCAGTTCGACAAGCGCGGGCAGCTGTTGCCGCGTGAACGCCTGGCCCAGCTGCTCGATCCGGGCGCGAGCTTCGTCGAACTGTCCACCCTGGCGGGCTATGCGCAGCACGACGACGATGGCGTGGACGAGGTCTACGGTGCCGGCATCATCACCGGCATCGGCTACGTGGCGGGCACCCGCTGCATGGTGTAGAGGGTTGGCAGGGATTCTGACGAAATCGCAGCAAAGTTATCTTAAGTGTCTGTTATTAATCGAAAACTTTCAATGTCCAATCCATAGGGTCCCAGGGGCGATCGTAGTCCACCACATAGTCGCCGAACCGGTTGATGTGCCAGGTTCGATAAGGGGAAAGGAAGCCGACCATGTCGGCAGTGACCTCCACCCCCTCCGCCCTCAGTTCGCGGATCACCCGCGTCATGTGCTGGACGTTGTAGAGGCAGATCATGTTCGCCACCAGGTGGCTGTACTTGATCATCTTGCGCTGCTCGTGAGCGACGTTCTCCTGAATGATGCCCTCGCTGCCGAAGAACACCCACTGGATGAAGTTGTTGAAGGCCTCGCTCTTGTTGGTGGCCGCGCTGATCAGCTTGCGGAAGTCCGGGTTGTCGATGAACCGCAAGAGGAACTTGGTGCGGATTACCTTCCCAAGCTCCCGGAACGCCATAGCCAACCGGCTCTGATTCTTGTTTCCGAAGCGCCGCAGGATCGTTGAAGCCGTGATCTTGCCGAGCTTGATCGACACCGCCACGCGGAGCATCTCCTTGTAGTGGGCCTGAATCAGCTTCCAGTTGATCGTCCCAGTAAATAGATCGTCGATATGCTTGTACTTCGCCCCAGCGGAAGGCCTGTAGAAGTTGAGCTTCTTGATGCCCCTGATTCGGGGCATCAGCCGAATGCCCAGCAGGTGCGAGATGCCAAAAATCGCCAGGTTCTGAGCGTGTGTATCGCCGTGGATGGTATCGGGCTTTAGATCGGACTCATTCTCGACCATGGCGTCGAGAAGGTACACCCCTTCGTAAGCTCCGCAGGGAAAGAACCTGCTGAAGAACGCGATGTACCGATCTGAAACGTGGTAATAACCGATGCCACCGTAGCCGCCATAGCGAATGTGATACTCGGAGACCGCGTTCTGCTCGTACAGGTCCCACTTCATGCCATCCGCAGAGGCGGTTTTGCCGCTGCCCCAGTATTCGGGCAGATCGTACTTGGCAAAGGCATTGGTCACCTCGACTGTCGCCTTGTCGAGTGACTCCTCCGTCACGTACTTGAGATTGAGCCAACTGATCTGGCGGCGGCTGATCCCTTTGACCGATCGACTGGTCTGGACGGCGCCGAGGTTGCAGCCGTAGCAGAACAACGAGGTGACAAAGCGCTTCGGAAGATCTTCAATCCGGGTGTCCGTGCCTGCCAAATGCTTGAAATGGCGATGCAGGTTCAGCCAGCGCTCCACGTCGATCAGCACATCGAGGATGCTGACCGGGAGCAAGCGATCCCGGATCATCATATCGAGCTTTTCCGCGGCGGCCGGCTGCATGGTCTTCTTCAGATTGCGCAGCGACAAATTCCCATCGACGATCGAAGCGTGGGTGTTGTGCTTGAAGCGCTTATCAACCTCCGTCGCAAGCTCCGCGAGCTCTGTGCGCAGCCGGGCCACCGCTTCGACCGCATCGACGTCGATGCCCGCCATTTCGCCGTATTCAGGCAGCTCGTTTTCGACGGTATCCATATCTGCCAACTGCTCGCGATAGTCGTCGTACTTCTCGCCGCTCTGGATGAACAGGTCGCCATTACCCAAGTCTTCGCGAATCCGCGAGATGACGCTGAGCTCGAAGGCCTTGCGATGAACGATATCGCCAGTCGAAGGCAACCCCGTGCCGTCATCAAACACCAGCTGCCGCCATGCATTGCTCATCCAGCCTAGGTCGGCTTTGGCGTTGAGCCCCAATTCTGACAGCGAGACATGCTCGATTCGGGAATGCCGGAGACGATGAAGTGCTTCTATCAGCTTCTCCATTCCCTGGTTTTCGTTCGTCGATTTGGGCTTGATCACCTCCAGGCAGTTCAGAAAAAGGGATCTGAATCCCGGGTAGCGATTGAGCATAAAGGGCAGGTAATTGGAGCCCGAGAACGCGAGATGCTCTTCACACAGCTCCAAGAGCATCGCGGCGTCACTTCCAATGCTGTTCTCGATAGCCTGCAGCCTTTTCACCGCGCTGGCATCGGTCTGGTAGGCCTTCAAAGTACCGTGGAATCGCTCGACCAAGAGATCGATCGCCTTGGCGCGTTCGATCTGGTACTGGCGGAGTCGACGCTCGGCAGAGGACCGGAGCCTGTCGTGCAAACGGATGTACAGATCGGCGGCGTCATCCAGAGCCCGCGCATGGCAGGACCGAATGAAGGTGACGGCCAACGCGTATCGCTTGCGGGGAACCAGCTCGAGCATTTCGGTGGCATTCTGGGCTCGCGCCAGCACGCGATAGTGCTTGAGCTTGCTGACCGGTATATCGGCGACCGCTGGCAGACCGACCGAAAGTTGCTGCACCTGGCGGACGTGGTCGAGATAGTCGCGCACGGCATTGTTCGTTGGACGCTTGGGCTCTTGCTTCAACGCGTTCCAGGCGGATGTGCTCGAGCCGGCGGTCTCGAACAAGGCATCGATCTTCTTGCGAAGCTGCGAGGACAATGGGTCGGCAAGGGAACCATAGTGCAGGGTCTCGACCTTTTCCCGGGCGCGGCGTGCCATGCGCTCCAAGGTCGTGAATCCGGGCAACTCATACTGATAGTGGATGAGCTCCTCAAGCAGCACATTGATGATGTCTGTGAGGTGATGCTGAGTCAGCGCCGCCGTCGCTGCGCGCTCGATCATCCAATCCTCATCGTCGAGCGGGCGAATGTCCAAACGCTTGCGGAGGAGATTGAGATTGCGATGGCGGACGCCGCCATCATCGGCCATCCTGATTTCATCGCCTGTCAGGGGACGCTTGAAATCACTCGCAAGGGTGACGTGATCCAGGTATGGCCGAGGAACATCTTTTAGCCGCGGGAAGAATCCCAGGCGCTGGGCGCATTTGAGCAGCACCAGAAGTGCGACGCGCTTGGTGGCGGAATTGGCGCTCTTCTTTGCCCAAGCCTTCTCGTCGTCGGAAGGGATGTAATGGTCGTTGAGCTCCCTGGGCCGTGGCTCTGGAAGCAATCGCGGGTATGCGGTTTCCTCGACCGTGGCCACCGAGAGGGGAGGGAGCTTAGCTCCAGACTCGGCTGGTGTCGCGGTGGCGGATCACTGCATCGACCTCGCAATCTCGATCATTCCCGACGCTGCGAATCCGCTCGAGCAGCGCTTGCGCCGCCTGATCAATCGAACCGCCCGTGGGGGGCAGGGCGAGCTCGATGAGCGAGCCATCGGCCTGCAATCGACGCGGGCGGTAATCCTTCAGGCACCACCGCTCAATGAGCCGAAGCGCTGCTTGGCTTCTGGCCGGGGAATCACCGCGGTCAGAAACGCAAATCTTCAATTCGACGCGCATTCCGCGCTTCGCGCGGCCCCGTTGCGCCCGCTCGGCTTCCCAGGCCTCCACCAAGCGAAGCGCCAGGGGCGCGGCCCGTAGTGGACCGATTGCCTGGGAAGACCTCTGATTCTGTCGCATTGCCGTTCCCCTGATGCCGGTTCGAAGCTTGCCAACATGATTATAGTAACGTATATCAACAGTCTGGAGAAGTCCTTTTTTGCAGGGAAAATGATTCAGAACCTTCATGGTTATGGCCGCCCCCTAAGGGCGTCGCGAAGCAATGCCCTGTGGTGCTGGCCGTCCGACAGCGCTGGCACCGTGCGGAGGGCTGTGCATGGCTAGGCACGGCGGACGTCGAGCGGGTGCTGGCAGGCCGGCAGGCTCGGGGCGATACCACGGGGAAGAAACGCGGGTAATGCGAGTACCGACCTCGCTGGTCGATTCCATGCTTGCCCAGCTTCAGGAGTATTCCCGTGGGGCGCATGCCCTGGCCGGATGGCATGGTGCGCAGGGCCAAAGGCCGTCGGCCCAGGGAATCGATTTAAACCTCGTGCGGGAGATGGCAACAAACGCGCTGGGGGGTGGTCTCGCCGGCGACGGCTCCCATGACCCGCTGACTCCTGAACCTGGCTCTACCTTCGTGTACACGGTCCGCGGAGACGCGATGGACCGAGCGGGAATCCTCGATGGCGACCGCGTGCTGGTGGATCGCCGGTTGAAGCCAGCGACTGGCGATATCGTGCTGGCAGTGCTGGAGAACCGGGACCTGACCGTCCACCGCTTCGTGGCAAGACGACGAACCCCTTCGCTCGAGCCCGACTCGACGAACTCAGAGCATCGAAGCCGACCGCTGCAGCCCGACCAGGGAGATTCGATCTGGGGAGTGGTGACAGGGGTGGTCCGGCAATTCGGAAGCTATCGATTCCCAGAACGGCGGAGCTGAGAGCCGTCGAGAAATCGCGAGGCCGGACGCAGCGCGAGGGCGCTTCGGAAGGTGAGCAATCGCTACAATTCGTCGAGGACTTGCCGAAAGTTCAGCCCGAACAAATCGGTTACCCAGAGATAGCCGCCGAGGCGTGGCCAATGAAGGTAATAGCCTGCCGGGGAGACCCTGACCATACTCATGTCGGCCACCCGGGCACCGCTCAAGGGAAGCAGCAAGCGTCGCGGGGCCGACAACTCCACGCCCTGCTGGCCACCTCAAAGTGCACCACTGATGGCCAGGTCAAACTGCGCCAGTACCCCCGACTTTAGGAACGTGCGTGAGTCTCCTTGCGGTCCCGGTCTCGGTGCCTGAAGGCGGACACTCCTCACCAAGAAGGCCGGAGGCTGAGTTCAGCCCGAAGCGGTCTTCGGCACACGTCGATAGAGCAGTCGAAAGCGGACGTTGATGCGCAGATGGGTGGATCGCCATAGCAGGTCACTACCGCACGACCTCTGATACAGGTCTGCTAATAGTTGTCTGGGCGATCTAACGGCGGATGCCGGTCGCGGCCGATACCAAGCGTTGACGTTGCAGCCGTATGGAAAGAGAAAAGCATGAATTCCGGCGCTTGGGGCATGAAAGGCTTGACCCTTGGGTAACACAAGGGTTTACGCTGTGTCCCATGCGCCGTTTCATCAGCCTCCTGCTGATCATCAGCCTGTCGTGGGTCACGACGGGTTATGCGTGCCGGATGGATGGTCTGGACGTGGTGCGCGCAGAGTGCTGCTGCCCGAATGGGCACGAGGCGCCCGACCACGCGATGCCGGACTCGAAGGCGGCGGTCGAGGCTGAGGCAGCGCCGGGCTGCTGCGATGTGGTCGCCGACGCGGCCCTGGACCACCATCAGCCGGGCCTGCTTGCGCAGGTTCCCGCACTCGATTTGCCGGCCGTCGTACTGCTTCCTTCCACGTCGTGGAATCTGACGGACCCGACGACACGCACGGTTGCGACGCTGCCACCCGTACGAGGTCCGCCACTCGGCAGCGGCACCCGAACCTACCTCACCACGGCTCGCCTGCGGCTCTAAACGCTGCCCGCCCTGCGCCTCGCGCAGGGCGGCTCATGACCCGTGCAGCCCTCTGGGCTGCACCTTTCCCGTCATCGAGAGGCAGCCATGTCGATTTTCTCCACGATTCACATCACGCGTTGCGCGCGCCCGATCCTGCTCGCCACGCTTTCCCTCACGCTTCCATCGGTCGCGAGTGCTGACGGCGCATCCGACGCGCTGATCGCCCTGAGCCTGGACGACGCTGCGGCGCTCGCCATCCAGCGTCAGCCGCAACTCGACGCACTGGATGCCGAGGCCCGTTCCGCGCGTCAGCGCGCTATCGCGGCCGGCGAGCTGCCCGATCCGCGGCTCAGCCTTGGCATCAGTGACCTTACGCTCGAAGGCTCCAATCGCTTCACGCTGCGTGAGGAGTCGGACACGCAGATCATGGCCGGCATCCGCCAGGATTTTCCGCGCGCCGACAAGCGCCGTCTCAAGCGCGAACGCGCGGAGCACGAGGCCGACACCTTCGATGCCGAACGGCTCGCCACCGAGCGGAAGATCGCGCGCGAAACCGGCTTGGCATGGCTCGATGTGTGGAAGGCCGAGGAATCCCGCCGGCTCGCGAACCGCACGCTCGCCGAAGCCGAACGACAGGTGCAGGCCACCGAGATCGCCTACACCGCGGGCCGCGGCACGCAGGCCGAGTTCCTCGCGGCCAAGGTCGAGGCCGAAGCCCTGCGCGATGAGATCGCGGGATTCGCGCAGCAGTCACGTCACTACCGGAACGGACTTGCGCGCTGGATTGGTGAGGCGGCGTTCAACCCCATCTGCCCCGAACTGCCGCCCGAAACGCCGCCCGATGCCGCGGCGCTCTCCGCGGCCCTGCTCACACATCCGCACTTTCTCGCGGAAGGGAAGAAAGTAGTCACCGCCGAGACCGACGTGCAGCTCGCACGTCAGGACTATCGACCGGATTGGGCGCTCACCGTGGGCTACGGTCATCGCCCCGAGTTCGCCGACTACGCGCAGGTGCAGGTCGAGATTCCGCTGCCGGTGTTCACCGCCCGGCGACAGGACCCGCAGCTCGAAGCCGCGGTCGGCATGCAGGCCTCGCAGCAAGCGCGGCTCGACGATGCGCTGCGCGAGCACCGCGCCGAGATCCGCGCCAATGCCGACGACTGGCAGCTCCTGCAGGAGCGCCTTGCGCGCTACGACAGCCTGCTGCTGCAGCAGGCCGAGTCGCGCGTGAATGCGGCGCTCGCCGCTTACGGCGCGGGCTCGGGCGCGCTGCGCGAGGTGCTCGACGCGCGTCGGCGCGCGCTCGAAATCGCCATGCAGAAGCTCGACCTGCAAGCCGATTCCGCGCGCCACCAGGTGCAGCTCCGCTACTTCGCGCCCTGATCGAAACCCCTACCGAATTCCTGCTGGAGAGTGACCATGAAAACCAGATCCGTTCTCGCTGTCGTCGGTGTCGTCGCCCTGTTCGGTGCCGGCGGCTGGTGGCTCGCACAATCGGAAGCGCCGCACAAGCACCAGCTCGAAAAGCGTGTGAACTCCGAGGGCAAGACCTACTACACCTGCTCGATGCACCCGCAGGTGCGGCAGGATGAACCTGGTTCTTGCCCGATTTGCGGCATGAAGCTGACTCAGCGAACCGAGGCTCCCACAGGCGGGATGGTGACGTCGGGAGCCGAGAAGAAGCCGCTGTACTGGTACGACCCGATGCGGCCGGACCAGCATTTTGACAAGCCCGGCAAATCGCCATTCATGGACATGGAGCTCGTGCCCAAGTACGCGGATGAGTCCGCTGGAGCGGCGAGCGCAACGGTGGTGGAAATCGACCCGCGCATGGCACAGAACCTGGGCCTGCGCATCGCACCCGCCAAGACAGGCACGTTCTGGCAGCGCGTGGACGCCGTCGGTAGCGTCGCGCTGGACGAACGCCGCATCGTGACGGTGGAGTCGCGCGCGGCGGGCTGGATCGAGAAGCTGGATGTGCGGGCAGAAGGCGACGTGGTGAAACAGGGGCAGCGTCTGGCCGCGCTCTACTCGCCAGAACTGTTCGCTGCGAGGCAGGAACTGAAGCTCGCCGAGGCGAGCGGCGATGCGGCACTGGTCAAGGCGAGCCAGCAGCGTCTGCGCCTGCTCGGTGGCGGCGCGGGTGCGAGCAGCCAGTCCGGCGTGTTCGCACCGGCGTCGGGCTTCGTGATGGAACTGATGGCGCGCGAGGGCGCGCAGATCGCACCCGGCATGCCGCTGATGAAGCTCGCCGATCTTTCGCAGGTGTGGCTGTTGGTCGAGATTCCGGAGGTGCAGGCCGGCTGGATCAAGGAGGGGCGCAGCGCCGAAGCGCGGCTGAAGTCGCTGCCCGGCAAGGTGTTCGAGGGCCGCGTCGATTACCTGTACCCGCAGCTCGACACGATGACGCGCACGCTGAAAGCTCGCTTGGTGTTCGACAACGCCGAGGGCGCGCTGCGTCCCGGCATGTTCGCGGACGTGACGCTCTTCGGCGGCGCGCAGCGCGACGTCCTGCTCGTGCCGACCGAGGCGGTGATTCGCACCGGCACGCGCACGGTGGTGATGGTGGCCGAGGGCGAAGGCCGCTACCGCCCGGCGCACGTCGAGGCCGGGCCCGAGCGCGATGGCGAGACCGTGATCCTGTCCGGCCTGGAAGCCGGACAGAACGTGGTCGTGTCCGGCCAGTTCCTCATCGACTCCGAGGCCAGCCTGCTCGGTGCCTATCAGCGCATGGGCGCAGGCAGCGGCATGAGCGAGGGCATGCAGAGCGTGGAAGAAATGAAGGACAAGCCCGCGATGGAGGGCATGTCCGACATGCGGCAGAAGTCCGAGATGGAGCCGATGTCCGGCACGAGCATGGAGAAAACCCCGTGATCGCGCGCCTTATCCACTGGAGCATCTACAACCGCTTCCTCGTGCTGATGGCCGCGCTGATGCTGGCCGCCTGGGGTGCGTATTCCACGCTCACCACGCCGCTCGACGCGCTGCCCGACCTCTCGGACACGCAGGTCATCATCCGCACCACGTATCCCGGCCAGGCACCGCAGGTGGTCGAGGATCAGGTCACGTATCCGCTGACCACCACGATGCTGTCCGTGCCCTTCGCCAAGACCGTGCGCGGCTACTCGCTGTTCGGCGAGAGCTTCGTCTACGTGCTGTTCGAGGACGGCACCGACCTTTATTGGGCGCGCTCGCGGGTCCTGGAATACCTGAGCCAGGTGCAGGGCCGTCTGCCTGCCAACGCACGTGCTGCGCTGGGTCCGGACGCGACCGGCGTCGGCTGGATCTACGAGTACGCGCTGGTGGATCGCACGGGCGGGCAGGACATCAGCCAGCTCCGCGCCTTGCAGGACTGGTTCCTGAAGTACGAGCTGAAGTCCGTGCCGAACGTCGCGGAGGTCGCGACACTCGGCGGCTTCAACAAGCAGTACCAGATCGTGCTCGACCCGGATCGGATGCGCGCCTACAAGCTGCCGGTCGAGACGGTGGTGCAGGCGGTGCAGGATGCCAACAGCGAGACCGGTGGTTCGGTGCTGGAGCTGGCCGAAGCCGAGTACATGGTCCGCGCGCGGGGCTACCTGAAGACGCTCGATGACTTCCGCGCGATCCCGGTCGGTCTTGGCGAGAACGGAACGCCCATCCTGCTGCGTGACGTCGCCACCTTGCAGCTCGGGCCCGAGACCCGGCGCGGTATCGCCGAGCTCGATGGCGAAGGGGAAGTCGTGGGCGGCGTGATCGTGCTGCGCTCCGGCACCAACGCGGCGAGCACCATCGAGGCGGTGAAAGCGAAGCTGGAGATCCTGAAGGCCAGCCTTCCCAAGGGCGTGGAGATCGTCGAGACCTACGATCGCTCCGCGCTGATCGAACGCGCGGTGGACAACCTCACGACCAAGCTCCTCGAAGAGTTCGTCGTCGTCGCGCTGATCTGCGTGCTGTTCCTGTTCCACCTGCGTTCGGCCTTCGTGGCCATCCTCACCTTGCCGCTGGGGATTCTCATGGCGTTCACGGTGATGAAGATGCAGGGCATCAACGCCAACATCATGTCGCTGGGCGGCATCGCGATTGCCATCGGCGCGATGGTGGACGCGGCGGTAGTAATGATCGAGAACGCGCACAAGAAGCTCGAGCACTGGAAGCACGAGCACGGAGAGCGCGATCCGGAAGGTGAGGAGCGATTGAGGCTAATGGCCGAGGCCGCGGCCGAGGTCGGTCCAGCGCTGTTCTTCTCCCTGCTCATCATCACCCTGAGCTTCGTACCGGTGTTCACCTTGCAGGCGCAGGAAGGCCGGCTGTTCGCACCTCTGGCCTACACCAAGACCTACGCGATGGCGGCCGCCGCGGGCCTGTCCGTGACCCTGATCCCGGTGCTGATGGTGTGGTTCATCCGTGGAAAGATTCGCGACGAGCAGAGCAACCCGCTCAACCGTTTCCTCATCGCGATCTACCGGCCGGGCATCCACGCGGTGCTGCGGCATCCGCGGGCGACCCTGGTCATCGCGGGGCTCGCGATGGCGGCCTCGATCTGGCCGGCTCTGCAGTTGGGCAGCGAGTTCATGCCGCCGCTGGACGAAGGCGATCTGCTCTACATGCCCACCGCCTTGCCGGGTCTGGCTGTCGGCAAGGGCGCGGAAATTCTCCAGCAGACGGATCGAATTCTAAAAACCTTTCCCGAGGTGCAGCGCGTGTTCGGCAAGATCGGGCGTGCCGAGACCGCGACCGATCCGGCGCCGCTGGAGATGGTCGAGACCACGGTGATGCTCAAGCCGAAGTCCGAATGGCGCGAGGGCCTCACGACCGAGAAGCTGATCGAGGAGATGGACGCGGCGCTGAAGATTCCCGGCATGGGCAATGTCTGGGTGCAGCCGATCCGCAATCGCATCGACATGCTCGCCACCGGCATCAAGTCGCCGGTCGGCATCAAGATCGCGGGGCCGGATCTGGACGTGATCGAGCGCCTGGGCGCCGAAGTGGAGCGCGTGGTGAAGGACATTCCCGGCACCTCGTCGGCGTTCTCCGAGCGCGTGTCCGGCGGGCGCTACATTGAAGTGCATCCGGACCGCATTGCCGCGGCGCGGCTGGGCCTGTCGATTGCCGACGTGCAGCGCATCGTCGCGCTCGCCATCGGCGGCGAGAACATCGGCGAGACGGTGGAGGGCCTGCAACGCTTCCCCATCAACCTGCGCTACCCGCGTGAGCTGCGCGACTCGCTCGACGACCTGCGCGAGCTGCCCATCGTGACCATGAAGGGCGCGACGGTCACCTTGGGGCAGATCGCTGCGGTGGAGATTGCCGACGGCCCGCCGATGATCAAGAGCGAGAACGCGCGACCCAATGGCTGGGTGTATGTGGATATTCGCGGACGCGATCTCGGCGGCTATGTGGCGGAGGCCAAGCGTGTGGTGGGTGAACAGGTGCAGTTGCCGGCGGGCTACTCCATCGCGTGGTCAGGGCAGTTCGAGTACCTGGAGCGTGCCGCCAAGCGGTTGCAACTAGTGGTGCCGTTCACGCTCGCCATCATCCTGCTGCTGCTCTACCTGACCTTCCGCAATTTCGGAGAGGCGCTGCTCATCATGGCGACCTTGCCGTTCGCGCTGGTCGGCGGGCTGTGGCTGATCTACGCGCTGGGTCACAACCTATCGGTCGCGAGCGGCGTCGGCTTCATCGCGCTGGCCGGTGTGTCGGCCGAATTCGGCGTCATCATGCTGATCTACCTGCAGCAGGCCATCGCACAGCGCGAGAAGCGTGGCGCGATGAGCACCGTTGCCGACTTGGAAGACGCGCTCGTCGAAGGCGCAGTGCTGCGCGTGCGGCCCAAGGCGATGACCGTGGCCGTCATCATTGCCGGCCTGCTGCCGCTGTTCTGGGGCGCGGGCACCGGCAGCGAGGTGATGCAGCGCATCGCGGCGCCGATGGTCGGCGGCATGATCACCGCGCCACTGCTGTCGATGTTCGTGATTCCGGCAGCGTACCTGCTGATGCAGCGCCGTCGTCTGCGGGCTTGAGTCGCAACATCGGTCCGGTCTCGAAGTCCGCCACATGCAGAAATTGAACTTCCCTCCGCAGGCGCGTCTAATTGACCCATGCCGCTCCCGTTCTTCCGTCTGCTGATTGGCTTGCTCGTCTGGTGCGTCGGATTCCAGTCCGTCGCGGCCGTGGCGGGCGTGCGCTGCTCGCATGCGGCTGGCCCAGCGGCGATGGCGCATGACATGCCGGCGGGCATGCACCACAGCGCCGGCATGCAGATGGACCACGCCGCCGCGGATGCGCATGCGCATCACCATGCGGACGCGCAGGCCGCGACGTCGCCGGACGATGCGAAGACCGGTCTCGCCATGCTGGGCTGCGAGTGCGGCTGCAACTGCGCCAGCATGGGCTGCGTCGTGAATGGTCTGGGCATTGCCGGCTTCAGCGCGGGCAACGCCTTCGACGTGCCGCCGGCACGTTTCTCCGGCCAGCAGCCGCAAGCCGGCCTGCGCGCAGCGCACGGCCTGGATTTGATCCGACCCCCCAGTAAGTCCTGAGGCAAAGCCGCGGTCGCGGCGCAGGCAAGCCCTGCGCGCGACTGTCCGAGCCCGCCTGCGCCCCTCGCGGTGCGCGTGGCTCCTCAAGACACGTGGGAGGTTTTCGTGGTTTCCCGACTGATGCTGTTGCCGGCGTCCCTGCTGCTGTCAGGGCTCGCCGGTTGTGCCAGCGCGCCCGCCGACTGGGGCCGCGCCGATGTAGGAAAGATGACCGCCGAGCGCGGTCGCGTGGTGCCGCAGGTGGCCGACGCCAAGTCGTTCACGACGCAGGCGCTGAGCAGGCCCCTGAGCGCCGAGACGGCGGTGCAGCTTGCGCTGATCAACAACCCCGATGTGCGCCGCGAAACGGCGCGCCTGGGCTTTGCCGCGGCCGAGGTGTACGACGCCGGGCGGCTCGCCAACCCGACGTTCTCGCTGACGCGGCTGACCGGCGATTCGAGCGCGGGCGCGAACGTGCCGCAGCTCACCCTGGGCCTTGCGTTCAATTTCGCCAACCTGCTGTTCCTGCCGGCCAACAGCCGCTTTGCCGGTGCGCAGTTCGAAGCCGCCAAGCTCGACGTGGCGTCGGTGGCGATGGACCTTGCCGCCGAGGTCGAGAGCGCCTGGTACGAGGCGGTCGGCGCCGACCAGCTCGCGCAGATGCGCGACGCCGCGGCCAGGGCGCAGCGCGCGTCCGCGGACCTCGCGCAGCGCTTCTTCGACGCCGGCAACATCAGCGCACGCGAACTGGCAATGGAAAAGGCGGCGGCGAGCCAGGCGGTGCTGGCCGCGATCTCCGCCCGCGCGCAGGCGGTGGAGTCGCGTGCCGCGCTCAACCGGCTCATGGGCCTGTCCGCCGCGCAGTCGCAGTGGACGCTCGACGCACGGCTGGCCGAGCCGCTGCCGAAGGAGGACGAGGTCGCGGCGCTGCAGAAGCTGGCGCTGGAAAGCCGCCTCGACCTGGCCGGCCTGCGCAGAACGGCGGAGGCGATCGCCGACCGCTTCGGTTTCGAGCGCAGCACGCGGCTGGTCAACGGCATCGAGATCGGCGCGGAGCGCGAACGCGACTTCGACGGCGCGCTCGACGCGGGTCCGACGCTCGCGCTCGAACTGCCGCTGTTCAACTGGGGTGGCGGTCGCGTGGCCGCGGCACGGGCCGCGCTCGACCAGGCCGAAGCCGAACTCGACGGCCGCGTGCTCGACGTCTCCAACCAGGTGCAGCTCGCCGCCGCCAAGGTGCAGGCGACCCGCGCCCTAGCGCAGGAGTTCAAGACCGCGCTGATTCCGCAGCAGGAGGCGGTGGTCGCGCAGATGCAGCTGGAGCAGAACTACATGCTCATCGGCATCTTCGAGCTGATCCTCGCCAAGCAGCAGGAGTACGAGGCCTACGCCGGCTATATCGAGGCGGTGCGCGATTACTGGACCGCGCGCACCGAGCTCGCGCGCGCCGTGGGCCGCAACCTGCCGAGCGCGCAGCAGCCGGCCGACCCGACGCTCGATCCGGCCGAGCTGCTCAAGCCCAAGGGTGGTGGCATGGATCACAGCCGGCACTCGATGGGCGGCATGGAAGGTATGGAAGGTATGGAAGGTATGGAAGGTATGGAAGGTATGGAAGGCATGGAAGGTATGGAGGGGATGGATCACTCCGGGCACGGCGCCGCGCCCGCCGCGGCCGATCCGCACGCCGGCCACGACATGGGCGGCAAGCCGATGGAAGGCATGTCGCACGAGTCGCCACCGGCCGCCGCCAAGCCGCAGGCCAAGACGCCGCAGGGACCCGACTGCGCCGCGCTCACGCCGGCCGAACGCGCAGGGCTCGACCCCAAGGACTCGGTCACGCAGGCCCTGCTCGCGCGTTGCGGCGGCGCGGCTGCGCCCGCGGATCCGCATGCCGGCCACGAAATGAAAGGCATGTCGATGGAAGGCATGGATCACGGCCGTCCATCGCCTGCCGCGCAGCCGGAGTCCGGCCATGCGCACTGAACCCGTTTCCACCGGCGCGAGCCCGCGCCTTGCTCACAGGAGTCTCACGATGAACCGCATCACCCGCCGCTGCTCGATTCTCGCCCTCGTCATTGCCGCACCGCTCGCCTTCGCACACGACCCGGCCGAGCACGCCAAGGAAGCCGCCGCCAAGAATGCCGCGCCCGACTGCGCGGCGATGAAGAACATGGATCACTCGAAGATGGATGCGAACGATCCGGTCATGAAAGCCATGATGGCCAAGTGCGGCGGCGCCGACGCGCACGCCGGCATGGATCACGGCAAGGCGGGCAGCGCGCCAGCCAAGCCCGATGCGCACGGGGGGCACTGATGACTTCCCGACGCGATCTGCTGCAAGCGCTCGCGGTGGGCGGCGCCGGCCTGCTGGCCGGCGTCTCCCGCGCGGCGCAGGCCCAGCACGAGGGCCACGACATGTCCGGCATGAAGATGCCGGAGAAGTCCCTGGAGCCGGTGGCCCCGCCGCCGGAACTCGCACCGCCCGCCGCGCTCAAGCGCCACCCGCAGGGCTATCTGCCGGTGCGCACGCTCAACGGCTGGACCCTGCCGTTCACGATGAAGGGCGGCGTCAAGGAGTTTCATCTCGTCGCCGAAGAGATCGAGCACGAGTTCGCGCCGGGTTCGCGTGCCAAGTGCTGGGGCTATAACGGCACCACGCCGGGGCCGACCATCGAAGTGGTGGAAGGCGACCGCGTGCGCCTGCTGGTCACCAATCGGCTGGGTGAGCCGACCAGCGTGCATTGGCACGGCATCGACCTGCCGGCGGGCTACGACGGCGTTGCCGGCCTAAACCAGCCTTCGATCAAGCCCGGCGAAACCTTCGCGTACGAGTTCACGCTCAAGCAGCACGGCACGCACATGTATCACCCGCATGCCGACGAGATGACGCAGATGGCCTTCGGCATGATGGGCCTATTCATCATCCATCCGAAGGCCGGCGAGGAAGTCCCGGTCGATCGCGACTACGCCTTCCTGCTGCACAACTGGGCGCTGCATCCGGGCACCTACCGACCCGATCCGGCGGTGATGCAGGACTTCGATCTGTGGACCTTCAACAGCAAGGTGTTCCCGGCCATCGAGAACCTGGTGATGCGCACCGGCGAGCGCATGCGCATCCGCATGGGCAATCTCTCCATGTGGAATCACCCCATCCACCTGCACAGCAATCCGTTCTGGGTGACCGGCAGCGACGGTGGCCGCTGGCCCCGCAACCAGTGGCGGCGCGAGGTCACGGAAATCATCGGCGTCGGCCAGATGCGGGACATCGAGTTCATCGCCACCGAACCCGGCGACTGGGCCTTCCACTGCCACATGGCGCATCACACGATGGGGCCGATGGGCCACGCCATTCCCAATCCGGTCGGCGTGGACCAGTCGGGTGTCGAGGCGGAGGTGCGCAAGTTCCTGCCTGGTTACGGCGCGATGGGAAAGTTCGGCATGGCCGAGCACGGCGGGCATGTCGCGATGGGGCTGCCGGGGCCGGACAACACGCTGCCGATGATGACCGGCGAGGGTCAGTTCGGGCCCATCGAGATGGGCGGCATGTTCACCATCGTCAAGGTGCGCGACAACCTCAAGCCCGGCGACTACACCGACCCCGGCTGGTATCGGTATCCGAAGGACAAGATCGCTCGCAAGGTCAGCGCCGATCCCGCGTTCGGCAATCCGCCGCGACGCGATCCCTACGGAAAATCCACCACCGGCCCGCTGGCGCAGCCCACGGTTCCCCCGGGCGAATCCATGCCAGGCATGGACCATTCCAAACACGGTAAGTAAGCGCGAGGCGCACGATGAAGACGCTGAAGATTCTGCTCGCTGCCGGGTTGCTCGCCGGACTCGGCGGGCTCGGCTTTCTCTACTCCGGGCTCTACCCGATGGGCGCAGACGTGCCGCACAACGCGCTCACGTACTGGGCGCTGGAGACGCTGCGCGAGCGTTCCATCGCCCGCGCGATCCGCGACATCGAGGTGCCGCCGCTGGATGATCCGCAGATGCTGCTGGCCGGCGGCGCCGACTACAACGACATGTGTTCGGGCTGCCATTTGAAGCCGGGCAAGACCGGGTCTGACATCAGCCAGGGCCTGTACCCGCAGCCGCCGAATCTGGCGATGAGCGCCGAGGCGCACCACCACGCCGAGGGCGGCGACGGTGGCGGACACGGCGACATGAAGACCAGCGCCGCACGCCAGTTCTGGATCATCAAGCACGGCATCAAGGCCAGCGGCATGGCGGCCTTCGGGCCGACGCACGAGGACGAGCGCATCTGGGCGATGGTCGCGTTCCTGCAGAAGCTGCCGACGCTCAACGCCGTGCAGTACCAGATCCTCACCGCGCGCATGCCGGGCGAGAGCGGCCACGACGAGCATGGCGCGTCCGCGGAAACCCCGGCGACCGGGGCGGACGATGGGCAAGCGGAGGCGCATGCGCACTGAGCGCGCGCCGCGTCGCGCGTTCGGGTGGCCGTGGTCTTCGCACGGAGCGAACGGCTTTGGCCTGATCCTGCTCGTCGCTCTCGTGAGCTTGCCGCCGCCGGTTCACGCTGCCGGCGGCGGGTTCGATGACCCCGTGGCCACCGTGAACCAGTTTCGCGGTGCCCTGCAGGATGGAAGCGTTGCGCAGGTCCTGGGGCTGCTGGCGCCTGATGTTCTCGTCTTCGAGGCGGGCGAACAGCAGACGTCCCGGGACGACTATGCCGCCCATCACCTCAAGGCGGACATCGCATTCCTTGCCAAGGTTTACGTCGACACACTCGGCCAGAACAGTCGTGTCGATGGGAACACCGCCTGGGTCACGACGCGGTCCCGGCTGGTTTCGCGCGAAGCGGACCCGCGGCCGCCGACGACAGTGACCGAGACCATCGTGTTGAACCGCTCGCCGCAGGGCTGGCGGATCGCGCACATCCACTGGTCGTCGTCGGTGTCGCCGTGAGCAGCCGAGACTCGCCTCTGCCCGGTATGGAACGCGATCCCCCGTACGTGGACGCGGCGCTCGATCTGCATGCGGCCCTCATTCCCTTGCTCAGGGTCGTGCTGATCCGTCGTGGCGGCGAATTCTCCACCCTGTGCGAGATCGGCTGTGGATCGGGCCGTGTGCTGCGCGACTGCGCCGAGCGGCTGCCGCAGATCGTCCGCTACGTCGGGCTGCATGACAGCCGCACGCAGACGCAACTCAACCGGGCGCTGTATCGCGACTTCCCGATTCGCTTCGAGTGCGTTTCATTGCTCGAGTGGGTCGCCACGCAGGCTGCGCCCGGCTCGGTCTTTCTCACCGACGCTGACGAACTGCGGTCGTTCGACGCCGCGCTGCTCGGCACGATCTGGCGCTGCTGGCGACAGTCCTTGCGGCCGGCATTGCTCGCCATCGCGATTCCGGTGCCGGTCGGCGCTGCGCCTGGTTTCGAGCTGCCGCTGCTCGCCGACATCCGCCGTCACGCGCGCGCCGTCCGGTATGCCATGGAGATGACCTTCGCGAACCGACAGGTCTGCCTGGTCGTTGCTGAATTCTGAGCCGTCTCTTCACCCCATCACCTGCTCCTGGAGAGCCACGATGAAACTCAAAATCCTGCTGACGGCCATGGTCATCCTGATCGCCGCCTGCGGTGCCAAGGCGCCGGCCGACCAGCCCACCATCGAAGTGTGGAAGAGCCCCACCTGCAACTGTTGCTCGAAGTGGATCGAGTATCTGCGCCAGGAGGGCTTCAACGTCGTGGCGCACAACGAGACGGCGATGAATCCGCTCAAGACCAAGCTCGGCGTACCGCAGTCGCTCGCGTCCTGCCACACCGGCGTCGTGGAGGGCTACGTGATCGAAGGCCACGTGCCGGCCGGCGACATCCGCAAGCTCCTCGCCGACAAGCCCGCCGCACGCGGCCTCGCGGTCCCTGGGATGCCCATAGGATCGCCCGGCATGGAACAGGGCGAGCGCCGCGACGCCTACGAGACCGTACTGTTCACGGCCGAAGGCAGCGCGCAGACCTTCGCCGAACACGGCGACCGCAAGCCCGCCGCCTCGCCACAACCGTGACCGACCTGCGACGCGACGCCTGGCTGCGCCCGCTGCTGGATCAGTGGCGGCGCGACCCCGGCGCGACCTACCTCGGCTGGTTCCTGTGGGAGGAGCGGCTGAAGAACTTCCGCTCGATCCGGCGCGGCGTCGAGGCGGTGGTCGCCGAGATCGAGGCGGATCGCTTCGGCAACGTCTACAAGGGCTCTTCGCTGGAGACCGTGGTCGGGTCCATTGCCGAGCAGCGGCAGATCTTCCGCGGCGCGGACCACGCTTTTCTCTGGAAGCCGAAGCTGCGCATTCCCGACATCTACGAGAGCCGCGTCAATCAGCAGGCTTTCGGGCGCTTTCTCGACACCTGTGCCTGCTGCACGCACGAGGCGCCGGTGCTGTCCGCCATCCGCCAGCTCGACCAGATGAAGATCAAGGGGCTGGGACCGGCGGCGGCGAACCTGTTGTACTTCCTGCATCCCACCCTGGTGCCGCCGTTCAACACCGCCATCGTGCGCGGCTACAACCGCGTGACCGGCGCCAAGGTGAAGCTGGGTCGCTGGGACGAGTATCTGGCCATGCGCGAGGGCATGCTCGCACTCAATGCCGCGCACCGGTCCCTGCTGTCGAACGATCTGGGCGCCATCGCCGGCTTCCTGTTCGACGTGGGTTCGGATCGCTATCCGCTGCCGCCGGACGCCGCCGACGCATCGGCACTCGCGCGCTGGCAGGCGGACCTCGCGCGCGTGCGCGAAGAGAGCACGCGCGAGACGCGGGCGCTGGCCCAGGCCTGCGAGGCCGATCTTACGCACACGCAGGTGCAGGGTTGGCTGCGCGATCTGGGACATGCCCTGGGCTTTCGCGTGTGGGTGGCGAGCAACGATCGCGGGCGCGGCTACGCGCAGGGCCATCTCGGCGACGGCTGTCTCGACGTGCTGCCGGCGCCGATCGCGAACTGCGGCGCGGAAGACACCATCCGGCTGATCGACGTGCTGTGGCTGTCGGCCGAGCACGACAGCGTCGCGGCCGCCTTCGAGGTGGAGCACAGCACCAGCATCTACTCCGGCATCGTGCGCATGCTCGATCTCGCGCTGGGGCTGCCGGATCATCTGGCGAGCGCGTACTTCCTGGTCGCGCCGGATGACCGCGAGGACGCCGTGCGCGCGCAGTTCGCGCGGCCCGCCTTCAGCCGCGTTGCGGAACTCGACCTGCGCTTCCTGCCCTACGAGGCGCTGCGCACGAACCGCGAGCCGATGGCGCGCTTCGGCTCCGGCCTCAAGGCGGTGCAGGCGATTGCCAGGCCGCTGGGTATCGCCGTGCGGACCGCCGCCGCATGATGCCCGGCCGAATCTCGCCCGACGCGCTGCTCGCAAGACTCGAACGGCCGGAGCCGCTGCTGCTGCTCGACGTGCGTCGCCCGGGCAGCCTGCAGAAGCAGCCCTTCGGCATCAGCGGCGCGATCCCCGTGGTGCTCAAGGCCGTCGGCACCGAGCTTCCCGACATCGAGCGCGAGCGCGAGATCGCGGTCTACTGCCTCTGCGCGGGTCAGGCGTCGAGCACGCGCGTGGCGCAGTGGCTGATCGAGGCCGGCTATCGGCGCGTCTCGGTGCTCGAAGGCGGACTGCCCGCCTGGCGCGCCGCGAACCTGCCGATCTGGCAGGTGGTGATGAGTCCCGACCTGCGCTGGACGCCGCTGGAAAGCCTGCTGCCCGCGGGTCGTGAGCAGGGCACCTCCGGCACGCTGATCGCCGAGCGCGCGTTTCTCTCCGGCGTCCCGCTGCCCACGCGCCGCGACATGGCCGTGCTGTTCGTGGACATGGTGAATTCCACCAGCCTGGTGACCACGCGCCCGGCCGAGGTCGTGCTGGCGCTGGTGCAGGCGTTCATGGAGATCGTGGTCCAGGTCGCCGTGCAGCACTGCGGCGACGTGCACGACTTCGAGGGCGACGGCGCGATGCTGTATTTCTCCGACGTTGCAGACGCGCTGCCGGCCGCGCTCGCCCTGCGTCGCCAGCTCCTGCATGCGCGCGCACTCAATGCACTGATGCCGCCGGCGCGGATCGCGCTCGACGCCGGGCCGCTGGTGATCGGTCATGTCGGCACGCGCGAGCGGCGTGGCCTGTGCTTCATCGGCCCGAGCATCAACACCGCCGCGCGCATCCTCAAGCAGGCGCCGCCGGGCGGCATCGTCGCGACCTCGGGCGTGATCCGGCAGGGCCGGTTGAGCGTCCCGGAATGTGCCCAGCCGTTCTCGCGCATGCCCAACCGGCTGCACCTCAAGGGCTTCGACACAAGCGTGTCGGTGTACCTGTCGCTGCCCGCGGTCGAGGACCTGGCGCTGCCGGCGTCCAACCCTGAACAAAAGCGCGACGCGGAATTGCCCGCCTCGTGAACAACGCGGTCCCCCTGGAGAGAGAACGATGCAACGCAGAAAGACCTGGTTCGCAAGAACCTCCGCCGCAACGATGCTCGGGTTGTCCTTCGCAGCTTCCGCGCAGGACAGCGCCGATGCCTACCCGGTGATCCCGCTGGCCTCGCCCCCATCGCCCTCGCTGCACGCCGGCCACGCGCCGCGCCTGTCGCCCGCGGGCGTGATGCTGGGTCACAGCGGCAAGTGGATGCTCGGCTACGAGTTCGGATACGAACGCATGAACGGCAATCTCGACGGCTCCGATCGCATCCGGACCAGCGAGATTCTCCAGTCCTTCTTCGCATCGCCGACCGAGATGCGAATGCAGATGCACATGGCGACGCTGATGTACGCGCCGCGCGAGGGCCTGTCGCTGATGGCGATGGTGCCCTACCTGGTGAAGGACATGGATCACCTCACGGTGGACGGCGAGCGCTTCAAGGAAGAGACCGATGGCCTCGGCGACATCGAGCTGCGCGCGCATTACACGGTGCACGAGAGCGCCGACCACCAGCACCTCGTCTACTTTAACGGCGGCGTGGCCCTGCCCACCGGCTCGATCAACGAGCGCCTCAACGGCGCGCGCCTCGAATACCCGATGCAGCTCGGCGCGGGCACCGTCTCGGTGCTGCCGGGGCTGAGTTACATCGGGCAGCAGGCGGACTGGGGCTGGGGCATGGACCTGCAACCGACGTTGCGCATCGACGAGAACCGCTACGACTACCGCCTCGGCAACCAGTACCGCATCAATGCCTGGGCAATGCGCCGGCTCAGTGAGTCACTCAACGTCTCGTTGCGTGCCGATGCGCGACGGATCGAGAACATCGAGGGCGCGGACGAGGCGCTGGATCGCGAGGACGAACCAACCAAGGACCCTAACCTCCAGGCCGGCCGTCGCATCGACGTGCTGCTCGGCCTCAACTTCCAGCCCTCCGGCGGCAGCGGCGTCGAGAACCAGCGCTTCTACTTCGAGGCCGGTGTGCCGGCCTACCAGTCGCTCGATGGCCCACAGCTCAAGTCCACATTTATTGGTCGCCTGAACTGGCAATGGCATTTCAACTGATGCCGCGTTGCCGATCCCCCTTCCACTCCATTGTCCACGCTCCAACTCCCATGACCTCACTTCGCATCGCCGCACTTTCGTCGAGCCTGCTGCTGTCAGCCTGTTCATCGCTCGGGCCGTTCAAGGAAGCGGACGCCAACCAGGACGGTGCCGTCAGCCACGACGAGGCGGCGGCGCGCTCTGAAGAACTGGCATCGCTGTACAACACCGCAGACGAAGACAAGGACGGCGTGCTGAACGAAGAAGAGTACGAGTACGTGCGCGCCTTCCTGCAGGAGTCGCGCACTTCGACTCACGAGGGTCCGCCGAGGACACGAGCGGGGTCCGGCGGCGGCGGCGACGGGCACTCCCACTGAATGTTTTCTTGATGGTGAATCGATATATGAAAAACAGAACGATGGTCCCGCTGGTGCTCAGCTTGATCCTGGGTGCCTGTGCCAGCGCCGGCTCATTCGGACGGACCGATGCGGATGACGACGGCCGGATCAGCCGCGACGAAGCAGCTCGCGCGGAATCGCTCGTCGCGGTATTCGATTACGCGGATGCCAACCAGGACGGCTATCTGAGCAGCGGGGAGTTCGATAGCGCGCAAGAGGTGCTGCGCGCGTCCGGCGATTCGCACCCGGAAGGTCCGGGCGCGGGTGGCGGCGGACACTCCGGAGACGGCCACCAACACTGAGGCAGGCGCGCGCCATGGCCGTATCGACCGTCGGTCGCCTTGCCAGGCGCGCAAGGCGCATTCCTGTGCGCGTTGCCTCGCCCGCCTCTTCCGGGGCGCTCGCTCTGGCCCATGGCTCAGCTAGGTAGAGAAGCGCGGCGGGCACGGCCGTTGCGACGAGCGACGTACGCGGGCAACCGCCCGCCCGACCTCCGGAGACACCCCATGTCACACGAGCAGCATCAATCCTGCATCTCTGCTTGCAATGCCTGCGCCGACGCTTGCGATCACTGCGCCACCGCCTGCCTCGCCGAAAAGGACCCGGCGATGATGGCGGACTGCATCCGCAACGACATCGACTGCGCCGCCATCTGTCGTCTCGCGGCCGGCTTCATGGCACGGGGCAGCATTCATGCGAAAGAGGTGTGCGCGCTCTGCGCGCATATCTGCGAAACCTGCGCCGAAGAGTGTGCCAAGCATCCGCACAGCCACTGCCAGGCCTGCGCGGAAGCCTGCCGCAAATGCGCTGCGGAGTGTCGGAAGATGGCGGCCTGATCGGCACGCCGCATCTTCAACACTTTGCCATTGGGCCTGTTGGGTTCCAGCGAAGCGAACCTGGTTGCAGGCCGCAAGGGTCAAAGGCCCGCATGCATTGCGCACGCAACGCCTTGGGCGAGCGTGCAGTTCGCGGGCGGGCAGCACCGCTGCTCTCGCCCGGGTTCTTTCCAGGGCCATGACTTTTGTGGGGGACGCAAAGCGGGCACGGCGGATGCGGGTTCCAAGGCACGCGGGCACTCGCCCGCAGTGTGACTTCAGGAGACTTACGATGACCCGCTTCAAGCGTTCCAGCGTAACGGCCTGCGCCGCAGCGATGTCGGCTGCGGTCATGCTTGCCACCCCGATGTGGGCCCATGCCGACGGAATGTCGGCGCACGATACCAAGACCATGCCCTCCGCCTCGATGGGTGACTCCAAGGGCGGGATGAAGATGGACGGCATGAAGGGCATGGAAGGCATGTCCATGACCGGCGATGTGGACTATGACTTCGCGGCCAATATGCGCATGCATCACATGAAAGCGCTCGAAATGTCGCAAGCCCAGATCAAGAACGGCAAGAACCCGCAGATGGTGCAGATGGCCAAGGACATCAACGCCGCGCAGAAGAAGGAACTCGCCGCCTTCGATCAGTGGCTGGCAGCGCACAAGAAGGTTATGCCGGACGCGATGTCGTCGAAGTAGAGCGCGGAGACAAGTGCGGTGAGGCTCGTCCCACCGCATTCGTCTGCTGACCTGCTGCCCGGCGTGACCGCCTCAAAAAGTCGCCGTCACGCTCGCCCGCACCGTCAGCGGTGCCCCGGGAAGACTGTTGTTGTCGTTGTGCGCGTTGACGAAGTAATCCTCGCCGCCGAGGTTCTCCAGGTTGAGCTGGGCGCGGAAGCGCGGGCTGTACTGGTAGAACAACGCGCCATCGACCCGCGTGTAACCGTCCAGCTTCACGGCATTGCTGGTGCTGGCGAAGACCGAGCTGCGGTTGAACACCCCGATCCCGGCGCCCCACTGCGGGTGGAAATCGTAACGGTTCCAGAGCGACACGCTGTGGCGCGGCAGATTCGCAAGGTCAGCGCCGTCCTGCGCGGTGGCGCCGCTGGTCGCATTCAGTTCGCCGTCCTGATAGGCGTAACCGCCGGCGATGCTCCAGGCCTTGGTCACATACCCGCTGACGCCGAACTCGACGCCCTGGGTTCGTGCGCCATCCCCGAGGATGCTGGTCCCCGCCGTCGGGCCCGGCAGGATCACCTTGTCACGATCGAGCTGGTACACCGCCAGGGTGAGAGCCAGGTTGGGCCGCACATCCCACTTCGCGCCGACCTCGTAGTTCGTGTACTCCTCGGGATCGAACGAGGCGTTGGTCGGCGTCAGGGAGCCGAGCTGCTCACCCGCGCGCGGCAGATAGCTCACCGAGTAGCTGGCGTAGATCGAAGCCGCTTTGATCGGCTTGTAGATCAGGCCCACGCGCGGCGACAGCAGGTCGTCCTTGGCGTCGATCCGGCGATCCGCCGGCGCGGCGTCGGTCCGCCGGTTCTCGAATTCGGTGTCGTAGCGGTCGTAGCGCAGGCCGAGCACGACGTCGAACTGCGAGGACAACGACAGCTGATCCTGCAGATACACCGCGGCGATGGTGGTCTCGTTCTCGTTGTTGCCGTCGCTCGATCCGCCTTGCACAAAGGCCACGAGCGGTTCGCTGAAATTGGGGCTGCTCGCCGCTGCGATGAAGGTGCTGTCCGGATCGGCATCGGCATCCGCGCCATCGGTGAAGCGCGCGCTGAGCCGCAGATTGTCGGTGAGCTGGCGGCCGAACTCCGCACCCGCCAGCAAGATGTGCTCGACGGCGCCGGTCTCGAGCTTGTAGACCAGGTCGGTCTGGTTGAACAGGTTGTCGCGCTCCGTCGTCGCGATGTACCCCTGGAACGGCACCGTGCCGTCCGCCGCGACGGGGCCGCTGGCAAATACGTTCTGGTAATACTTGTCGTAGCGGCCGTAAAGCGTGCGATTGACCAGGGTCAGGCCGCCGCCGAAGTCGTGATCCAGCGTCACACTGGTGACATTGAGCTCGGTGCCGGTCGGGCTGTTTCCGGGATCGCCGAAAAACGTCGATTCGTCGGTATCGAACGGCTTGCCGTTGCGCGAGGGCACGCCGCGATCGGCCACGCGCTCGTCGAAGAAATATTCGTGGCCGAGCGTCACCGCTGTGGCGGGTCCGACCACGAGGCGCAGCGTGGGATTGACCCCGCGGCGTTCGAGCGCGACATCGTCGCGATAGCTCTCGCTGTCCTCGATCACGCCGGTCACCCGCGCGGCTACGTTGGGGTTGAATCCCTGGCCCCAATCGAACGTGGCGCGCTTGTTGTCGAAGCTGCCGCCCTGAAGCGACACCTCTCCATGACTGCGGCCATCGGCCACGCGCGTAATGCGGTTGATCACGCCGCCCACACCGCCGCGGCCGAAGATCATGGCGTTGGGACCCTTGAGGACTTCCACGCGCTCAATGTTGTAGAGGTCGCGGTAATACTGTACGTCGTCGCGCAGACCGTTGACGAAGAAATCCGAGGTGCTCACGTTGCCGCGGAACACCGGTGCTTCGCGATTGCCTTCGCCCTGCGCCATGCCGACGCCGGGCACGTAGCGCACCACGTCGGCGAGGTTCTGCGCGGACTGATCCTCCACCTGCGCGCGGGTCACCACTGTGATCGATTGCGGCACATCGACCAGGGGAGTGTCGGTGCGCGTGGCGGTGCTGCTCGAGCTGCTGTGGTAGCTGTCACCGTCAGGCGCGTCGCCGCGAACCTCGATGGTTTCAAGCGTGACGGCAGGGTCGGAATCGGCCGACTGCGCAACAGTCGGCCAGGCCAGGGAGGAAAGGAGAGCAGCCGCGAACGGCGTTAAGCGAAACGAAGGCATTGAGAGTACCGGTGGAATCAGGACAGCAGTCCGGTACACCGCATGGAGACAGTGACCGGGGCTTGCGTCACTCCCGGTACCACATGGACTCGAAGCCCGTGCTTGCCTACGTGACGGTCGCGATTATCGCGGAGAACCTGCGGGGAAGTCACTACCGCAAGATGCACTTGGGCGTTCGCGCGCCGCACTGCTTCCGGAAGACTCGCGATGACTCGAAGCGTCGCGCCGACCGAATGACTACTCCATCGAATCGAGCCACGCTGCGGGCAGATCGTTCCAAATCTCCCCGGACGCGATTGCCGATGACCGCCCTCGCAAACTGGAAAGCGCCTGCCTGTTTGATGGCCGCGCTTGCGCTGATCAGCTTTCCGGTGTACCTCGCCTGGGAATGGATCCAGTGCCAGCCATTCTTCGTGCATCGCGCGGCGCCCCCGACCTTGGCTTCGATGCTGATCGCAACACTCGGCGATGTGTTGCTGACCCTGATCGCGTACTGCGCGGTGGCCGCGGTTTACGGCGCTTCGTGGCCGCTGCGGAACTGGACCTTCGGGGTATGGATTGCGCTGCTGGTCGTAGCGCTGATTCTGAGCATCGCCGTTGAGACCTACGCCTTGCAGACGTATCGATGGGCGTACACCGACGCTGCGCCGCTGTTTCTCGGCACGCCGATTTCGGTGCTGCCGGCGGCGCAGTTGCTGGTCCTGTTCCCGCTCAGCTTTCCCCTCGCACGCGCGCTGACCCGGCGAATCGTGCAGACCGGAATCCTGCGATGACTGCGCGGCAAGCGTCCGGCCCTTTCAGTCTGCCGAGCAGGCGGTTCCGGTCTGGTTGCGGCGACGAGCACTCGCCCGACGCCCAGAGTACCGACCAACGGTCTTGACCCTGGAGTAGGCTCCAGACCGCAGCATGACCGCGAGGTTGGAGAAAGCCCCCATGTCCAAAACCACCATCGGTAATGCCGCGAAAGCGGCCGGCGTCAGCATCGACACCGTGCGCTATTACGAGCACGAGGGCCTGCTGTCGCGCGCACAACGCACGGCCAGCGGCTATCGCCTGTACAGCGAAGCCGACGTCACCCGGCTGCGTTTCATTCGCCAGGCCAAGGCGCTCGGCTTCACGCTGGAAGACATCGCCGAGCTACTGCGTCTGCAGGACGGTGGTGGACCGCGCGCGAAGGTGCGTGCGAAGGCACGGGAACGCATCGAAGACCTCGACCGCAAGATCCGCGAACTGAGCGCCATCCGCGACGCCCTCGTCGCACTGGAAGCGCAGTGTTGCGGCAGCGGACCGGTCGCCGGCTGCCCGATCATCGAGGGCGTGCAGGCGGTTTCTCTCGCAATGCCTACGGAGTCATCCCATGAACGCAACACATCCTCACGCACCCGCCGCTGACGGCGCCGCCTGCTGCCACGCCAAGCCCAAGGTCGAAGCGCCTGCCGAGGCTCACTGTGCGTCGAAGGCGGCGGCCCCGCCCGCGTCAGCGCATCACGCACATCACGCGCATCACGGCCACGCCGGTCACGGCGGCGGCTCGATGTTCGGGCTGACCACCTCGGCGACGATTCACTGTCTCACGGGCTGCGCCATCGGCGAGTTCATTGGCCTCGCCATCGGCGTGTCGCTGGGCCTGAATCCCTGGGCGACGATGGCGCTCGCCACCGCGCTGGGCTTCGTCAGCGGTTACACGCTCGGTCTGTGGCCGCTGGTGAAGCAGGGCATGAGCTGGGGCGCGGCGTTCAGGACGCTGTGGCTGGGCGAGACGATTTCCATCGCGGTGATGGAGTTCGCGATGAACTTCACCGACTACCACGTCGGCGGCGTCACGGCCGGCTCCATCTTCGCGCCGCAGTTCTGGATTGGATATCTCCTCGCGCTGCCCGCCGGCTTCGTCGCCGCCTGGCCGGTGAACTGGTGGCTGCTCAAGCGCAGCATCAAGCAGCCTTGCCACTGAGGATCTGAATGGCCGCAGGCTGGAAGGGCGCGGCGCGCATGGGCCTGGGCTGGGGCCTGTTCACGGGCGCGGCCGGTGACAACCGGCCGCATGCCCATCACGCGATCCAGGTACTGCTCGCGGATGCGCCGAAGCGCGTGTGGACGTCGCAGCGCGGCTGGCAGGAGGTGCGAGGTCTGATGATCGGGCCGGACCTCGCACATGCGCTCGCACCCGGCGCGGAGCGGGTGACGCTGATCTATGTCGAGCCGGAATCGGAGAGCGGTGCCCGCTTGCGTCTGGCCCTGAGCGAGGGCGTTCGCGAGTTGACGGACGCCGAGAGAATCGCGATCCAGCGAGCGTTCGAAGCCGATCCGGCGACGCAGCCGGACCGTGTGCTCGTTCACGCGCTGGAACCCAGCGTGGAGTCTGAACCGGCATCGAGGCCCGATCCCGTGATCGACCGCATCATCGCCTCGATTCCCTCGCGTCTCGAACGGCCCGTCTCCGCCACGCAGCTCGCCGAGGCGGCGGGGTTGTCGGCCAGCCGCTTCCAGCATCGTTTCCGCGCGCGCACCGGTCTGGCACTCCGACCGTATCTGCGCTGGCGGCGACTGCTGATCGCGATCGCGGCGGTGATGCACGGCGAGTCGCTGACCGACGCCGCCCTGTCCGGCGGCTTCGCCGATGCCGCGCACTTCACCCGCACCGTGCGCCGACACTTCGGCATCACACCGGGAATGATGGCCGCGCTCGGCCGGTAGTCCGTTCGTTCAAGACGTAGCGGTGTCCGGCTCGCATGCTTCCAATACAAAGGAGATGCACCGGAACCCGCAATGAAAACCCTGATCCGCTACCTCGCTTATCCCGCGCTTGCGGGCAGCATCCTCTTGCTGCTGGTCGTGCTCGCGAGTCGGGGCATCGCGTACTGGCCGACGTTTCCGCTGATCGCGTTCGCCGGCATCGCGGCGGTGGCGCTACTCGAACGCATCGCACCGTTCGAGCCGGATTGGAATCGCGATCACGCGGGCGACACGCGCGTGGATGCGCTGCACCTGATCGTGAGCACGCTGCTGATCCATTCCGGTGTTGCCATGGCCTTCGGCTTGCGCGCGCTGCTGCCGGAAGCCAGCGCGCTGTGGCCGGGCGCTGCCCCGATGTGGGCGCAGGTCCTGCTGGCCGGCGCGATTCTCGACCTGGGCCTGTATGCGATGCACCGCGCCAGTCACGCGCATGGATTCCTTTGGCGTCTGCACGCGATCCATCACAGCTCCGAGCGGCTGTACTGGCTCAACGGCGGGCGACGCCATCCGCTGTCGGCGCTGGTCCTCGCGGTGCCGGGCCTGACCGCGCTGCTCGCGCTCGGTGCCACGCCCATCGCGGTCGGTGCGTGGCTGAGCTTCATGAGCGTGCATCTGGCGTTCCAGCACGCCAACCTCGACTACCGGCTCGGACCTCTGCGGTATCTGCTGGGCGTCGCAGAGATGCACCGCTGGCATCACAAGCGCGAGTTCGAGGATGCGCAGGTCAACTACGGCGAGGTGTTCCTGATCTGGGATCGACTGTTCGGCACGTTCCACGATGCACCGCGCAGCCCGGCGCAAGGAGAGATCGGACTGCAAGACAACACGATGCCGGAACAGTACACGGCGCAGCTGCTATGGCCGTTCCGAGAAACGGACGCACAGCGGCGAACGATTCGCTAGGCATGCACCTTTCGATAAGCTGAGGACCTTGGCATCTGCAACGGCCCAAAGTCGCCTCGACAAAATTCGCGGCCAGGAAATCGAAGGCACCATGCACGCCGTGACCACGAGGCAACAGCTCGCAGTCTTCCTGATGGCTCTTTCGCTGGTCAGCTTTCCGCTGCACTGGATCTGGGAATGGGTGCAGTGCAAGCCCTTCTTCGTTCACGGCCTCTCTCCGCCCACCTCCGCCGCCATGCTCAGGGCAACGCTGGGAGATGTGCTGCTGACGCTGCTGGCCTACGGCGCAGTGTCCACGCTGCACGGCGCGTCATGGCCGCTCCGGCCGTGGTCGCCGGGGGTGTGGCTGATACTGCTGGGGATGGCGCTGGTGATGAGCGTCGGCTTCGAGATCTATGCGCTGAACACCGGGCGTTGGGCTTACACCGATGCCGCTCCGCGACTGCCCGGCACTTCGATTTCCGCACTGCCGGTGGCACAGCTCCTCATTCTGTTTCCGCTGAGCTTCTTCCTGGCCAGGCGGTTCACCAGGCGCAAGTAACCCGAAATCCTGGCCCGGACTTTGACCTGAAACAACGATTCGATGGGAAGCGGAAACACCGAACCTCGAATCGCCGTCTGCCGGAACGCTGTGCAATGAACAGCGCCCCTCCGGCGGGTATCGACCCGCCGGAGGGGCGCAAGGCTTCACATTACTTGCAGGACTCGACTGCGGGGCGGTCGATCAGATACGGCGTCTTGTAGAACTTCAGCGCCTCGGCCGATCCCGGTTCGGGCCAGCGCTTGCCGCCCTCACTGTCCTGCGCGACGGCTGTCGTCTTGTGCATGAGGTACGGCGTCTTCCACATCATCACCGCCTCGGCCGAGCCGGGTTCGGGGAAGTGGCGGGGCGTCGAGTCGACCGCCGCAGGCGATCTGTACAGCCAGGGGAACTTGGCCATCTTCCAGGCTTCGTGCGAACCCGTCGCCGGGAGGTGAGTGCCGCTCGACTCGGACGGAGGATCGCAGTTGCGGTCGGCGGCAAAGCTCAGCGACGGAGCCGCAAGGACGAGGACGGCCGCGGTGCGGAAGGCGAAACGACGGAAGGTATGAATCGTAGACATGGGGTATCTCCAATGGGGTTCAGGAGACCAGCGGGGAATCCGCGGTCTCGACAGGGATTACTTCAGGAAAGCACTGCCGTGCGGGCCGTAGGCCATCAGCCCTTGCGCGGCGGGCGACACGGAGGCCGTCTCGCCCGGCGTGCGGCAACTGGCGCTCGGTACCGCGCTGCTGCGCGGACCGGGCGTGTAGGCGATGGCGTCGCCGGTGCCGCGGCACTCCGTCGCGGTGCTTTGCGGCACCGGTTCGATGAGCGCCGAAGCGTGGCGGGGGCCGTGGGCCTGGGCGGTGGCGGTCAGACCGAGGGAGACGACAAGCAGCAGGCGTGCGAAAGCACGCGATGAACGAGGGGTAGACATGGCAAACCTCACATTTCGACAGGAATGAATCGCGCCGACGGGTGTCGTGCGCGGGAGTCACTCGAGGCCGATGGCCTCGATCGAAACGCGGCTTGCTACAGCCTCAATCTCTGCGTGCGCAGGTAGGTATCGGTCCCGTTGAGACCGTGATCGCGCGAGGCATCCCAGACTGCTTGGTGGGAAGCCGGCGCCACGAACAGCGCGAACAGCGTCGGCAGCGGCTGGGGTTTGAAGTCGGGAAGCTGGGACGGCTCGTGAACGGCACCGACCTGATCGCCCGGGCCGTCGGCAACATCCACCACCTGCTGGCAGCAGCCCGCGCCGGACCGCGACTCATGGCACGTCGAGGTTCGCAGTTCCGGGTCGCAGCAGCATTGCTTCACGACAACCGGCGCGCCGCCCATCATCGCGCACGAATACGCCACGCCCGCCTGGGCGGTCAGGTTCGTGAGGATGAAGAAGAGGACGAGGAGGCGGCGCAACATGGGGAGGATGATCGTTCGGAAAGCTCGTGCGGTCTGTGTCAGGAGAGACCGTTTTCCGGTCTCTTCGTTCGGGGATTCGTGCGACGGAATGAATCGTAAACGCTGGACCCGGGTCCAGAGTCAAGCGATTTCGACCGCACGCAGCCGGTTCGCTGCGTGGACCCCGAAGGCGCGTCAGCGACTGCCTGCCGATGGCCTTGCCGCGCTAGATCGACGCTCCCGATCTCGTCCGCAGCGTCGCGCAGCATTTCGTCTGCGACGGACCATGCAGGCCCGGTGCCTCGGAATGCTCGCCATTCTCCACGAACAGCTCGTCGAAATAGCCGCTGACGGTGACGCTGATGGTCACGGGTGCATCGCCGGGATTACGCCAGTACCAGCCGTGGGTGCCGTCGAACGGCGCAACGAAGTGGCCGAAGCCGTCCTGCGTCGTTTCCGCTTCGTGGAAGCTGGTGAAGGCATCGGACTCGTCGTCGCGCTCGACACCATGAAGGTCAACGCTCACCGCTCCGCCGCGACTGATCCAGGCGAACACGAATGCATCGCCCGCGCCCATTGAGGCCAGGATTTCCGCGCCCTCGCCGGGCGCCAGCGTCACGCTCAGGCCCTGGGTGCTGAAGGGCGCGTCGTGAACGGTGAGCGGCCCGTCGCGGGTCGAAGGCGCTGGCGAGGTTGCGGTGTCGGTTTGCGCCCAGCGGGAAGCCAGGCGCTTGATCCGCGCCTCCTGGCTGGCGATCAAGGCCAGCGTCGCCAGAACCAGTGCCAGCGCGAGCAGCAGCGTCTTGAGTCGGGAGCGCGGCTCGGGCGCGCGCGGCGCTTGCGGATCATTCATGGTGTCGGAAGGCCGGGTGAATACAGGGAAGGTGCCGAACGCAGCCTCGCATCTCAGTGCCCCACATCGACGTTTCCACCGCCGCTGGATCGGCGCGGCACGTTGCGGTGTTCGCGCTCCAGGACGAGAACGATCGAGTCGTACTCCGCCGGCTCCAGGTCGCCGCTGTCGTCGTCGTCGCCGGAGTCGAAGAGGTCGGCGACCTTGGGCGACTGGCTGACCTCGACGCGATCGATGCGGCCGTCCTGATTGGCGTCCAGATCGCGGAAGCTGCGCAGGCCGCCGCAGGCGCTCAGCAGGCCCAGCAGCGCGAGGAGGGAAATCGTTTTCGAGGTATGCATCGGTCTGCTCCTGTCAGTGTGAATGTGCGGCGCTGCCGCCGTGATCGCCGCCTTCGCCATGCGCGGCCTTCCAGCCGGCGATGAGCTGTTCGGCGACGGCGAATTCGGTGGCGTCGAGCACGCCGTTGCGGTCGCCGTCGGCGCTGCTGAACACGGCCCCCAGCTCTTCGGAACCGGCGGCTTCGGCCTGGCTGACGCGGCCGTCGCCGTTGTCGTCGGCGCGGCTGAACGCGCTCAGGTTCGCGCAACCCGACAGCGCGGCGATGGACAGGGCCAGGAGGGGAATGAGGAGCTTCATGTACGTCCTGCTAATCGTGGGTGGAAGAAGTGGAATTCGCGGCCGCGATGTCGGCCGGGTCCGGAAGGGACAGGAACACCGGCAGGCTCTGCTCGGCGTTGCGCACATGCAGGCGGTTGGGCATGCGCTTGAAGCGCGTGCCCAGCTCGGGCGCGGTCTCGGCACCGAGCTTGAGCACGCGCGCAGTGACAACGATGCCGCCGGGCGGTGCCTGCTTGAGAATGCGCAGCGCGGTGGGCACGCAGGGTCCGATCAGGCAGCGCAGGCCGGGTGCGTCGGCGCCGACATGACCCAGGGTCAGCGGCGCGCTGTCCAGCGCGAGGCGCACCAGCGGCACGCTGTCGTCAGCGCTGCGCGCAAGGCACAGCTCGCGCCGGATCGCGAAGGCCGCGCGCAGTGCGCTGCCGCAGTCGGCGAAGTAGAGCGTGGTGCCGTCGCCCTCGAAGTCGTGCAGCTCGGCGCGATGACGAGACGCCGCGGACGCGATGCACAGCATCAGGCGCTGCACCTGCGCGAGTGCCGCTTCGCCGCGCCACGAAGCTGCGATGGTCTCGATCACGCCGACGCGCAGCACCGCGACCTCGCGCAGCAGAGGCAGGCTCAGGCTGCGCAGGAAATCGGCGGCGGGAGTGTTCGACCGGGCGCGGTACCTGGGCTTGAGCCGGCGCAGCGGCGTCCAGTGCAGCGCCTCGCAGTTGCGCGCGCCGAAGCGCATCTGGAATAGCGGCAGGTTCGCCGCCTGCCATGCTGCGAGTCCGCCTTCGAGTCGCCATAGGTTCCGGTAGCCCGCGGTGGCCAGCCACTGCGCGACCCGCGCGCTGTCCGTGTCGTGCTCGTCGTTGCCGTAGAGCGCGATCTCGATGCTGCGCTCCACGTCCGGCAGGTCGGGGCCCTCGATCTTGAGAATCACCGGAATCGCACCGAGGATTCCGCAAGGCTGCTGCGACAGGCTGTCCGGCCTGCGCACGTCGAGCAGCAGCAGGGGTTCGGGCTGACGCAGACGGTGTCGCAGGGCCTGCGGCGACAGCGCGAGTACCGGCCTTGCCTCGCGCTCGCCGGGCGATGCGGGCGTTTCAGGGTCCTTCGCCGCGCAATGAACGGGGTCGGCGGTCACGGCCAGGCTGCCCTCGATCCGTCCTGTTGCAGCAGCTCGAAACGCGGGTCCTGCGGATCGGCGCTGCGCACCTGCATCAGCGCCACCGCGCGCGGCCGTTCCTTCGCCAGGCGCCGCAGCAGCGCGCCCGGCACGTGGCCGTCGAGCACGTAACCGAGGAACCGACCCGGATGGCAGCCGGTGGCCGCGGCAGGCACCTGCCAGTGACGACGAGTGGAAGACAGGTCCAGCAGATCGAAGTCGCGAACCGTGAATCCGTCCCGCCGCAGCGTCTCCATCCAGTCGCGCGCGCAGGGACAGCCGTGCGTCCATACCACCTCGACCTGCTGCTCCGGCGGCAGCGGGAACCATCGATCCCAGCTCAGCAGCAGCGCGGCCACGGCAGCGAAGCCCAGCGCGACCATGCCGATCAGCAGCAGCGGCCTACGCAGCGAGCGCGGCGGCGCCTGCGGTGCTCGCTTCACGGCTTGGCGGCCCCCGCATGCGCGTCGTCCGCATCGTCCTCGAAACACACCTCGATGCCACAGGGCTCGTACTCGCACTGCAAGGTCGAGTGATGGATGTCGAAAGTCTTCGCCAGGCGGCCGCGCATCTGCGCGAGAAACGGCGTCAGCTCGGTGCGCGGCTGCACCCGCACATGCGCGCTCAGGCTGAGCTGCCCGCTGCCGATGCTCCACAGGTGCAGGTCGTGGATGTCGAGCACGTCCTCGTCGGCGCGCAGCAGCGTCTCCACCGCCGCAACATCGATGCGCGCGGGCGTGCTTTCCATCAGCACGTCCACGCTATCGCGCAGCAGGGTCCAGGTGCGCGGTAGCACCCACAGCGCGATGGCCACCGCGATCAGCGGATCGACCCAGGTCCATCCGGTGAAGCGGATCAGCAGCGCGCCCGCGATCACGCCCAGCGAGCCGAGCATGTCGCTCCACACTTCCAGGTAGGCGCCGCGCACGTTGAGGCTCGTGTCCTTGCCGCCGGCGAGCAGGCGCATCGAGATCAGGTTCACCGCCAGCCCGAGCGTGGCGATGCCGAGCATCGCCAGCGACTGCACCTCCACCGGCTGGCGCAGGCGCTCGATGGCCTCGTAGAAGATGTAGCCCGCCACCGCAAACAGCATCGCTGCGTTGAAGGCGGCGGCGAGTATCTCCACCCGCGCATGACCGAACGTGTGCCGCGCGTCGCGCGGACGGCGACCGACGCGCATCGCGAACAGCGCGATTGCGAGCGCGGCGGTGTCGGTGAGCATGTGCGCAGCGTCCGAGATCAGCGCCAGGCTGCCGGTGATGAGCCCGCCCGCGACCTCGGCCAGCATGAAGCTGCCGGTGAGCGCGAACGCGATCCACATCGCGCGCTCGCTGACCGAGCGGCCGTGCGCGTGCGCGGCACTCACGCGGCGCGCTCCCGCGCGGCGCGATGAGCCGCCACCGTCATCAGCCGGCGACCGTCCGCATCCCACAGCAGGTAGTCGAGCGACGGCAGGATGTCGCGCAGCCGTAGCCGATGCACGCCCGCGAACAGCGCCGCGTGCTCCGCGTGGCAAGCCGGCAGCCGGTAGCTGGGAATGCGCGCGCTGAGGTGATGGACGTGGTGGTAGCCGATGTTTGCCGTGCACCAGTTCAACCAGCCCGGCAACACCAGGAAGCTGCTGCCGTAGAGCGCCGCCTCGTCGTAGTCCCACTCGTGATCGTCGCCCGCGTAGCTGGGCTCGAAGTTGTGCTGCACCGTGAACAGCACCAAGCCCGCCGCGCCCGCCAGCGCCGTGCCGAGCAGGTAGAGGCCGAAGAACAGCGCCGCTCCCAGCCACAGGCTCATGAGCACCCACAGCGCCAGCAGCACGAGGTTGTTGAGCGTCATGTGCCGGTACTCGGCCGCCGTCTTCCAGCGGCGCGTGCGGAACTGCGCCGCCAGCGTGCGCAGCGCCACGTCCGGCTGCGCGACCTTCTCGCGCCGAAGATGCGCAAGCAGGTCCCGCGTGCCGCGCAGCCAGTTCAGCCGCGGCTGCCCGATCAGGTACATCAGCCCTGCCAGCGGCGCGAGCGCCGGATGCCGCGAGCGCACATACGCGCGCTGCTGCCGTGGCGTCAGCGCGTCGAACTCCTGCACCGACAGGATGGCCAGCGGACCGCGATAGCGCGACCAGTTGCCGTTGGTGCAGTGGTGGTAGTGATGATGCTGCGACCACACGTACTGCGGCATGCCCGAGATCACGCCGAACACGAAGCCGAACGCGCGATTGAGCCGCGCGGTGCGGAACAGGCTGCCGTGGCCGCAGTCGTGCAGCAGCGCAAAGCAGCGCAGCAGCAGCAGGCTCATCGGCAGCGCCAGCAGCAACGCGACGGCGCCATGCGCGCTGCCGATCCATGCGGCGGCGTACCAGAGTGCGCCCATCGGCAGCAGCGTGCTGCTCACGGCGAGCGCGCCGCGCACATCGCTGGCTCGCGCGTAGCTCTGCACCAGAGCGCGCTTGTGCAGCTTGAGCTGCTCGAGCAAGGCGGCAGGGTCGGAGGCCGCCGCAGGGATCGGCCCGATCCGCTGCGGCAGCATCTGCTCCTTCGAAAATGCCGCGGCGCTCATGCGATCTGTTCCTGCGTCGTTGGCTTCGGCTCCGCCTCGCGCCGATGCGCCATGCGGAACAGGCCCGGCAGGACCAGCAGGGTGAGCAGGGTGGAGGACACGATGCCGCCGATCACCACGGTGGCCAGTGGACGCTGCACCTCGGCGCCGGTGCCGACGTTGAGCGCCATCGGAACGAAGCCCAGGCTCGCAACCAGCGCGGTCATCAGCACCGGGCGCAGGCGCGTCAACGCGCCTTCGATGATGGCGTCGTCCAGTCCCTTGCCGTCTTCCAGCAGGGTGCGGATGAAGCTCACCATGACTAGGCCGTTGAGCACCGCGACACCCGACAGCGCGATGAAGCCCACGCCGGCGCTGATCGACAGCGGGATGTCGCGCAGCCACAGCGCGAGCACGCCACCGGTCAGCGCGAGCGGCACGCCGCTGAAGATCACCAGCGCATCGCGTACCGAACCGAAGGCGAGGCTCAGCAGGCCGAGAATCAGCGCCAGCGTCACCGGCACCACGATGGACAGGCGCTTGCTCGCCGACTGCAACTGCTCGAACGTGCCGCCGTAGTCCAGCCAGTAGCCCGGTGGCACCTTCACCGCTTCGATGGCGGTTTGCGCGTCAGCCACGAAGCTGCCGAGATCGCGGCCGCGCACGTTGGCGGTGACGACGATGCGGCGCTTGCCGTCTTCGCGGCTGACCTGGTTGGGACCGGGTGCGATGTCCAGGCTCGCCACTTCCAGCAGCGGCACCTGGCCGCCGCCGGGAAGCGGGATCGGCAGGCGCTCCAGCGCGCGCAGATCGTCGCGCCGCGCCTCGGGCAGGCGCACCACGATCGCGTAGCGCGCATCGCCTTCGAACACCGAACCGACCTCGCGTCCGCCGAGTGCGGTGGCGACCACCGACTGCACCTCGGACAGCGTCAGGCCGTAGCGCGCCAGCGCCTCTCGGCGCGGCAGCACCGACAGGACCGGCAGGCCGGTGACCTGTTCGACCTTGACGTCGGCCGCGCCGTCCACGCCGCGCACGGCCTGGGCGAGCTGGTTGCCGGTGCGCAGCATCAGGTCCAGATCGTCGCCGTAGAGCTTCACCGCGAAATCCGAGCGCACGCCGGAGATCAGTTCGTTGAAGCGCAACTGGATTGGCTGGCTCATCTCGTAGGCATTACCCGGCAACTGTTCCAGCGCCTCCTGCATCTCGTCGGCCAGCGTGGACTTGAGCTTGTTCGGATCGGGCCACTGCTCCTGCGGCTTGAGCATCACGTAGCCGTCGGAGATGTTCTGCGGCATCGGGTCGGTGGCGACCTCGGCGGTGCCGGTGCGCGCGAACGCGGTGTGCACCTCCGGGAACTGCAACAGGCGCAGCTCGATCTGCTTCTGGAATTCCACCGACTGGGTCAGGCCCGTGGCAGGAATGCGCAGCGCCTGCACCGCGATGTCGCCTTCATTGAGGCTGGGCACGAACTCGCTGCCCAGGCGCGTGGCGAGCCAGCCGCAGGCCAGCACCAGCACCACCGCGCCGACCAGGAACGCCAAGCGCGCGCGCAGCGCCAGCCGCAGCAGCGGCTCGTAGCCACGCCGCGCGGCGGACAGGATCACGTTGTGCTTTTCCTTTACCGGGCCGCGGAACAGCAGCGCGACGCCCGCCGGCACGAAGGTGACGGACAGGAACAGCGCGGCTGCCAGCGCCATCACCACCGTCTGCGCCATCGGGTGGAACATCTTTCCCTCGACGCCTTCGAGCGCAAAGATCGGCAGGTACACCGCGGTGATGATGAACACCCCGAACAGGCTCGGCCGGATCACCTCGGCGGTGGAGTCGTACACCGTCTCCATGCGTTCCTTGAGCGTCAGGGTGCCGCGCTCCGCGCTCTGCTCCGAGAGCCGCCGCAGGCAGTTCTCCACGATGATGACCGCGCCATCCACGATCAGGCCGAAGTCCAGCGCACCCAGGCTCATCAGGTTGGCGGAGACCTCGGTCTCCACCATGCCGGTGATGGTCATGAGCATGGCCAGCGGGATCACCATCGCGGTGAGCAGCGCCGCGCGCAGATTGCCCAGCAGCAGGAACAGGATCACCACGACCAGCAGCGCGCCTTCGACCAGGTTCTTCTGCACCGTCGCGATGGCCTTGTCGACCAGCACCGTGCGGTCGTAGGCGGTCACCGCCTGCACACCCTCCGGCAGCGAGGCATTGACCTTGAGCAGTTGCGCGGCCACCGCCTTGGCCACTGTGCGACTGTTCTCGCCGACCAACATCACGGCGGTACCGAGCACGGTCTCGTGACCGTCGCGCGTCGCCGCGCCGGTGCGCAGTTCCTTGCCCAGCCCGACCTCGGCGATATCGGCGATGGTGATCGGCAGGCCCTCGCGCGAGGCCACGACCAGGCGGCGCAGATCCTCGATGCCGGCGAGCTGGCCGGGAATGCGCACCAGCAACTGCTCCTTGTTGCGTTCCAGGTATCCGGCGCCCTGGTTGGCATTGTTGCGCTCCACGGCTTGCGCCACGTCCTCGAACGTCAGGCCGTAGGCGAGCAGGCGCGCGGGGTCAGGCTGCACGTGGAACTGCTTGGCGAAGCCGCCGATGGAGTTCACCTCGGTGACCCCCGGCACCTGCAGCAACTGCGGCCGGATCACCCAGTCCTGCAGGCTGCGCAGCGCGGTGGCGTCGTAGGGTCTGCCATCCGGCTGCCGCGCCTTGGGATCGGCCTCCACGGAGTAGAGAAAGATTTCGCCGAGGCCGGTCGCTATGGGTCCCATCGCCGGTTCCACGTCGTCGGGCAGTCGGCTGCGGGCCTGCTGCAGGCGCTCGTTGACCAGATTGCGCGCGAAGTACAGATCGGTGCCTTCCTCGAACACCACCGTCACCTGCGACAGCCCGTAGCGCGACAGCGAGCGCCGGTACTCCAGTCCCGGCAGGCCGGTGATGGCGGTCTCGATCGGCACCGTGATGCGCTGCTCGACCTCCAGCGGCGTGTAGCCCGCCGCCTGGGTATTGATCTGCACCTGGACGTTGGTGATGTCCGGCACCGCGTCGATCGGCAGGCGCTGGTAGTTGTAGATGCCCAGCGCGGTGAGCGCGAGCATCAGCGTCATCACCACGCCGCTGCGGGCGATGGCGAAGCGCAGCAGGGATTCAAGCATGGGAAGTGTCTCCGGCGAAGGCGGTGGGGATGCGCGGCTCAGTGCTCATGCTCGGCCTCGCCTTTGCCGAGTTCCGCCTTGAGCACGAAACTGCCTTCGCCCACCACCGCATCTCCGGCCTGCAAGCCTTCGAGAATTTCCACCACGCGGCCGTCGCTGCGGCCGGTCTTCACCACGCGCGGTTCGAGACCGTCGGCGTCATCCACGAAGACCGAGGTGCCACCTTCCAGCTCCTGCAAGGCGGCCGCCGGCACCGCCAGCGCGACGCTCGATTCGCCGATGCCCACCTGCGCCTGCACGTACAGGCCTGGCGACCAGCGGCCGTCGTCGTTGGCCAGCTGCACGCGCGCGGTGAGGCTCTGCGTGGCGCCGCTCGACAGCGGCGACACGAACACGATGCGGCCCTCGCCGACAGGTCCGCCATCGGCGGTCTGCACGCGCACGCTCTGGCCGGTCTGCACGCGGCCGCGGTCGCGCGGGAACAGCGCCAGCTCCACCCAGACCGTGGACAGGTCGGCCACCGTGAACAGCGGCTGGCCCTCGGCCTGCTCGCCGGGATTGGTGAATCGCTCGGTGATCACGCCCGCCTGCGGGCTGCTGACGATATAGACCTGCAGGCTCTCGTTGCTCTCCACCGTGGCCAGCGGCTGGCCCTGTTTCACGCTGTCGCCGATCTTCACGCTGACGCTGCGCACCACGCCGGGGAAACGCGCGGTGACGCTGCGCACGCGCTCGGCGTTGGGCTTTACCACGCCGTACAGCGGCAAGGTCTCGACCAGGGTCGCCGGGCCTGCAGGAGCGATCACGAGGCCCGCCGCCTTGCGTGCCTCGGGCGTGAGCGTCAGCGCTTCGCCATGCCCACCTTTCTCATGGCCGCCCGCTTCGGCGGTTTTGCCCGGCTCGTGGCGGTCGCCCTCGCGGTGACCCTCCTTTTCGTCGTGCGGCTCGGCCTCGGTATGGCCCTTGGCATCGTCGTGGGCATGGCCCTTCTCGTCTGTGTGGGCGGGGGTCTCGGGCTTGCCGCACGCGGACAGCGCGAGCGCAAATGTGAACAGCAGTGCAGCAGGGAAGGTCTTGGTCGTCATGGTGGATTCCTCAGCGGCTCGCGGCGGTGCCGGTGAGCCGTTCGATTTCGATCAGGGTCAGGTGGTAGGAGGTGGCGGCCTCGATCAGGCCGTTGCGCACCGCGAGCAGCTCGCGCTGTGCGTCCACCAGTTCGAGATAGCTGTAGCGGCCGCGCTCGTAGGCGTACTCGGTGTTCTTCAGCGCGGCTTCCATGCGCGGCAGCGCGCGCTCGCGCAGCGCGGTCACCTGCTGGCGCTGGTCGAGCAGCTCGCGGTGATTGCGGAACAGTTGCGCGCGGGCCTTGATCAGCGCCGCACCGCGCTGCGCCTCCGCGCCGTTCCTGAGCGCCTGCGCCGCGGCAAGGGTTCCCTGGTTGCGGTCGGAAAACGGCAGCGGAATACCGAGCGAGAACACCAGCGCGGTGTCGTCGTTCTCTTCCAGCCGGCGCACACCGGCGCCCACTTCGATGCCCGGCCGGCGACCGGCCAGCGCCAGGGTGATTTCGGATTCGCGCAGGCGCGCCTCGGTGAGATAGCGGCCCAGGTCGGGCGTGCGTTCCAGGGCGGCGAGCAGCTCGGGATACGCAGCCACTTCCGGCAACTGGTAGAGGTCGGCAGCAGCGTCGGTGAAGTCCGGCGCACTCGCGCCCCAGGTCGCGGCCAGGTCCGAGCGCGCCGCGAGCAGCTCGTGTTCGGCGTGGGCATCGGCGATGCGCGCACGCTCCAGCGCGACCGCCGCACGATCCAGCTCGGCTTCCGGCGACTTCGCAGCTTCCACGCGCCGCTTCACCGCCACGGCGGTCTTGTCAGCGAGCTCCACTGCCCGATGCGTGAGGCGATGCTGCTCCTGCTGGCCCACCAGCGAGACGAAGCGCCGCGCGGTTTCGGCGAGCACGTCGAGTCGCGCGACGTGGCCTTGCACGTCCAACCCTTCGCGCTCGAGCTGCGCACTGGCCACGCGCTTGTCGCGCAGGCCGCCGAGTTCGATCAGTTGCGACAGGCCGAGCGTGAATTCCGCCGCATCCAGACCTTTCGTGTCGCCGCTGCCGAGGACGTTTTCGAGATCGACATTCAGACGCGGGTTGGGCCGCAACCCCGCTTGCGTGATGCGGCCGTCCTGCGCCTTGAGCACGTACTGGTAGGCGGCGAGGTCGGGATTTGACTGCAAGGTGCGCGAGAGGGCCTCGCGCAGGGTCAGCGGTGCGTCTGCGGCGGGCGCGGCGGTGACGATGCCGAGCGCCAGCGCGGCCGCGAGCGCGACGCGCCCGGTGGCAGTGAATCGGTACATGGGAACTCCCGTACAGCATGAATCCGTGTGGCAACCCGCAAGGGTCGCGGAGGCCCCGGGCACGGGGCCAGGGGCGGATCAGGCGAGGGAGTTCGAGGGCGGACCGCGCAGCGGCGGTGCGAAATGAGAGGGTCTTGTTTCGTGCGCGTCGGGCGGTCCGCGCGGCACGCGGACGGTGAGCCAGCCGGACGAGGCGACGGTGCTCAGATCCCCCGCGACGGCAAGCGCGGGATCGTCACCGCCCAGATCGAGCGCGAACTTTGCGCCGGAGACGGCAGCCGACAGCTCCAGTTCCAGATGATCGGCGTCATCGTCGACGTGGAATTCGCCGAACAGGAAACCGGCATCGGCATAGTGCGGGGCCTCGTGTTCGTGGCCGGCGCTGTCGAGACCGGCACAGGCGTGCGCGTGCAAGCCGAGCAGCCTCGTGAGCACGAGGCCGAGGCACAGCATCCAGATCGCAGTTTGACGCGGCATTCCTGTCAGCTTAGCACCGAGACAAACGGCGGCAGCGCGCCGCGCTCCGCAAGACGCCGCCAGCGACGCTGCCGGTGCGCGTAGAACAGCCGCGCAAACAGCCATACAAACGGCGTGCGCCAGCCCGCCTCGACCTCGACCCGATCGGTGTAGCGCGTGCCGCTCCCGAGCGGCTCGATGGTGATGAGATGATCCCAGCGCCGAATCTGCCGGCTGCGACCGTTGTCGCGCAACGCAAAGCGACCGGGCGCCGTGGGCGGCAGCGAGATGTCGATGACCTGCTCGCCCAGCGGCAACAGACCGAACAGCGTCATCCGCACCGGGAACGCACCCGGACTCCAGCACGCGGGCCAGCCGCCCGGCGCGACCGGCTCGAAACGCACGAGCGGTGCGGCGACGTGACGTAGTAGCGCGGGCGTCATCACCGCGGCGATGCAGTCGTCGGTCGTCGCTCGCAGCGTGGTACTCAGTTCGACGATCACGAAGCCTGCTCCCATGCGGGCGAAAGCCGCTTGATCCACACGCTGCCGATGATCTGGATGGCGATCAGGCTCAGATGCGCCCCCATGAACAGCGCCGCCGGAAGCGCGACCCAGGGCGGGATGCACAGCACCGCAGAAGAGGTCACTTCCGCAAAGCTGATGTGACGCTTCGCCAGACGATGATGCAGCAGGTGCAGGGTCTGCACGACCAGCAGCGCGGCGTAGGTGATTTCAGGCGTGAGCACGGCGTCCCTCCGAAGTGGGTGCAAGTTCAGAACGGGCCTGCGTGATGACCTGTCGCGCGGCGCTCAATCCCAGCAGGCCCATGCCGGCGGCGACCATCAGGTCCGGCCAGGCGGTGCCGGTGCCGAGCACGCCGAGCGCGGCGAGCATTACCGCCGCGTTGCCGATGGCATCGTTGCGCGAGCACAGCCAGACCGAGCGCATGTTGGCGTCTCCCTCGCGCCAGGCGTAGAGCAGGGCGGCGACGCCCACATTCGCAACCAGCGCCAGCGCGCCGACTGCGCCCATCGTGCCGGCGTCTGGCACCACGCCGTGCAGCGCGTTCCAGCCCGCTTGGCCGAGCACGTAGAGGCCGTAGCCGCCCATCGTCAGGCCCTTGAGCAGCGCTGTGCGGGCGCGTACGGCCAGTCCCATCGACAGCACGAACAGCGACACCGCGTAGTTCGCCGCGTCGCCGAAGAAGTCCACCGCGTCGGCCAGCAGCGCGGCGGAGCCTGCGCCCCAGCCAGCCGCCAGCTCCACACCGAACATGGCGAGGTTCACAACCAGCGCGATCCACAGCACCCGTCGGTAGCGGGGTGTCACCGAGGTTGTTTTTGTGCAGCTGGACTCACAGCAGTCGGCGGCCATCGCAGGCTCCAGGATTCGATGGCGCACATTGAACAGCCTGTAGTAGCTTCAGGGTCAAGCTCCGGAGCCCCACCATGCCCAAGACCTATCGCATCGGCGAACTGGCGAACGATCTGTCCGTCGCCATCGAAACCATCCGCTACTACGAAAAGGAAGGCCTGCTGCCGCAGCCCGCGCGCAGCGAGGGCAACTACCGGCTCTATGCCGAGTCCGAACGCCAGCGCCTGGAGTTCATCCTGCACTGTCGTGCACTCGATATGACGCACCAGGAGATTCGGCAGCTCCTCGGCCTGCGCGATGCCCCCGACCAGGGCTGCGCCGAGGTGAACGCCGTGCTCGACGCGCACATCGGGCACGTCGCCGAACGCCTTCGCGCGCTGCGCCGGCTGCAAGTCGAGCTCAAGGCGATCCGCGCCCGCTGCGAAGTGCCGAGCACGGCGAAGAACTGCGGCATCCTGCGCGAACTGGCGGCCTCGAAGGGCGCGCGCAGGCCACGATCCGCCAACGTGCATTCAGCCCGGCGGGGCGGCTGAGGTGTGCTGGGTCATCACCCTGGGCTTATTCGTATTGACCGCGATCGCCGAGATCGTCGGCTGCTATTTGGTCCTGCTCTGGGCGCGACGAGATGCAGGAGCCTGGGTGCTGATCGGCGCGATCATCGCCTTAGCTGCTTTCGCCTGGCTCTTGAGCCGGCATCCGGCCGAGTCCGGGCGTGTCTACGCAGCCTACGGCGGTGTGTACACCTGTACCGCGCTGGCTTGGCTGCGGATTGTGGATCGAGTCACACCCACCGTGATCGACATCGCCGGAGTTGCAACGATTGCCGTCGGCTGTGGGATTTTGATCGCGGGTTCCCTGCGCTGAAGTTGCAGTCAACGGTCGCCGAGCTTTCGACTGCCAGTCTCTAGTGATGGCTCTCAGATGTGCCTCGGATGAATCGCGCGGGAGGAAGGGATCAAATTGCGGTTCAGCAGACGGGCGATTTTCAGGCGACGCACAGCGGACGGTCGCGTAGAGCCGCTTTTGGCACTACTCGGAAAGTCGCTTCGGCTGGCTCCTCGGAAAAGCCGAGGCGTGAGCATCCAGTAAGCGGGCGGTCGAGGGGACAATCCTGTCGCTACTGCGTCAAGCGGCAAGCAAGGGCGGTGCATTTTGACCCGGCCAGCGCTGGTGCAGTTTGGGTGGCCGCCAGGGCGCCGGAATCCAGCGTGACGATAAGGCGACGTCGTCGCCGGTCGAAGTAGGCGTCGGTTGCGCGCAAGACCAGGCCGCGTCGAGCTGCGCGACGTTCCGCCAGTCGATAGGCCCGGATCGAGATCTTCAGCATTGATGAGCTATCGGCGCCGCTTGGCCGTTCTCCCCTTGCGGGAGACGGGTGGCACAGGGGCACGGGGCTGGTTGGCCCGCGCGGCCGCAGCCGTCAGGCGACGATAGCGGGCGACGCTCATCATGACGCCGATCGGAATGCCCCGCCGGCAGATCAGGATGTCCGCACGGCGCGACAAGGCCAGATAGTGCCCCCAGCGGCGCCGCATCTGGGTCACGGATACCGTGACCAGCCTCCGCCGCGGCATGGTCAGTGTCCGCGCCGCCGCAATGCGGCTGCGATGAGGCGTTCCGATTGTTCGGCCCAGAGGGCTTCCGAAAGCTCGTTTGCCAGTATCTGGTCCGAAACGTCAATGCCATACACCCGCTCCTCCATGTGAGGAACCAGCAGGGCGGAGGGAGCGGCCTTCCCCAGGCGCAAATCTCCGACCCTGGCAACCACGGCAATCTCCCTCGTGAGCGGCAGTCCGAATATGGACCACATGACCTCGGGGTATTCCTTGTCGGTCGTACCGTCGACGTAGTCGATGACTTGCCCACGGACGAGGGCCTCGATGACCCGGCTGGCCACCTCCTCGGGAGATTCGGGCGTGGTCATCCTGCGGTCCCCTGTCTGCGTCGGTAGGCTTTGGATTCACGGAACGTGGGCGCATGAGTGCTGAGAAACACCCTCATGGATTCCCGATATCGCAGTGCGTTTGCCGGCAACTCCAGTTCGAGTTCTTGCGCAATGGCAATCGCGTACTTGATCTGAGGGCCCGTCGGGGGGATGAGGTGAGCATCCAGAGCCGCAGAGAGCGTATCAGCCGCGCGCCTGGCAAGTTCCGGGGGATCCATTTCCGCCCCGTCTGCCAAACTGATAATGCGATAGAGACGTTCCTCGACGTGCGCCTCGAACGGCAGCACGAGAGAGAAATCGAAGTCTCCATAAACCAGTCGGAACACCGGGCAGCCCTCAGTCCTGTCGTGAACTCAAGAAGCACGACCTAAAGGGCCGTGCCGCTCTCGCAAATTCGGACTGTCCGCTGGGCGTCGAGAGATCAGCATCGAAGTCCCAAGGGTACGTCGTCACGATGTACGAGCCCGAAACACTAAAGACCATCCGGGGGGCCTTGAAGACCCCGCCATCACTTCGGGGATGCCACGTGGGACGGTACATGGAGTATTTCGTCGAGGGTCATGTGCCGGCCGAAGCACTGGACTTGCTGGCACGCCAGCACCCTGCCGGGCTTGGCGTAGCGGTAGATTCGACAGCAGCTCAGCATGAGCCTCTGTCATCGTCTCATCTCGGCGAGAAACCAGGGGTCATTCTTTACGACCAAAACGGAAATGCCCGGATTTGGTGGAGTGGGCTCGGCGCTTGACTTTCGTTTCCGAAAGAGTCGGCTGATCGGAAGAGGCGAGGGCGACCTTGCGTGTGCTTTCATAAACCACAGCCGAGAGGACGGCCGTTCGGTCGGCGGCGATGCCTGCCATGCAGCCTCGATCATTGATTCCAGAGACATGGGGCACAGGAAGGCCGCTAACACCTCGCGCCGCTGGCATGCTGCCGTCGCAGTGAAGTAGGGCAGTTGTAAGCTCCAACCAGATGGTCATCCACTAAGGGCCAAAAAGCTGTCAGCCCTTACTGCGCTACTTCATATACGAACGAAAGATTTTGATCAGGTCGTCCAGCTCGTCGGCGTGGCCGCCGTCCGCCGGCACCAAGTGGGTGCGCAGATGACCCTCGATGACTTCCATCATGAGTCCGTTGATGCCACCGCGCACCGCTGCGATCTGCTGCAGCACGGCGCTACATTCCGAGCCTTCCTCCAACGCCAGCTCCAAACTCTTGAGCTGCCCCTGAATACGCCGAACGCGGTTCAGGAGCGGCTTTTTGTTCTCGGTGGTATGCGCCATGGATTGTCGTCCTGTATACTGGGGGTGAGTATATTGAAACTGCAGGTCCAGGCCAAATGTCGACGCACTCCCATACGTTCAACGAGGGGAACCCTCTGGCGGAGACCCGCACGCGCTGGGCGGTAGCACTGACCTCGCTGATGATGGTGGTCGAGATCACCGGCGGTTGGATCTACAATTCGATGGCGTTGCTGGCCGATGTGGTGGCACATGAGTTCCCACGCTCTTGCACTCGGTCTGGCAGCACTGGCCTATTCTTTGGCCCGCCGCCTCGCCAACGACCATCGCTTTGCATTTGGCACCTGGAAAATCGAGATTCTGGGCGGCTTTACCAGTGCGCTGCTGCTCCTGCTCGTGGCCTTCTCAATGGCCTATCAATCGATCGAGCGCCTGTACTCACCAACTCCGATTCTTTACGACCAGGCGATCGTCATCGCCTTCGTTGGCCTGGCGGTCAATCTGGTCTGCGCAAAGCTCCTGCATGCCGGCGGGCATCAGCCACATGGGCATGATCACGCGCACGATCATGGCCATGGCCATGGCCACAACCATGGCGCGCCAGATCTCAATCTCAGATCCGCCTATCTTCATGTCGTGGCGGACGCGATGACTTCGGTTCTGGCCATCGTGGCGCTTTTTGGGGGAAAGCTATGGGGGGCTGATTGGCTCGACCCAACGATGGGCATCGTCGGGGCGGTGCTGGTCGGCATCTGGGCGGTGGGCCTGCTGAAGTCCACGACCCGCGTGCTTCTCGATGCGGAGATGGATGCGCCCGTGATCGAGGAAATCCGCGAGGTGATTGCCCAAAGCCCGGTCAAGGCGTCGATCTCCGATCTGCATGTCTGGCGCGTGGCCACGGGCAAGTACGCCTGCATCCTGCGGCTTTCGGTCGCGGGTCATGCGACGGCCGAGGACTTCCATCGGCAACTCGCGGTGCATGAAGAACTGGTCCACGTCACGGTCGAGATCGCCGCAGCGTGAGGACAGCCATGCCCGGCTCTTACTTTATCGGTGGTTCCTGGCCTGCCGCAGTCCAGGCTGCTGGCGCCACCCGATCGATATCGACTATTGTCTACTGATGTTCGCGCGCCTCGTCCCCATCCTGCTGTCGCTTTGCCTGCTGGCGGGCCTTAGTGGTTTTGGCCCGCATGTGCATTGGCATACGCACGGGCATGATGAGGTGCACAGCTACGTTGTTTCTGCGCTGGATATCGACCATGCCCAGGCTCACGCTGAAGGCAGTCAGGATGACGACAGCAACAAGCTGGGTACCCGCGTTTCTCTGGATCATCCGCCGGTGGGGCCAGTACCCAGTGCCGCTCTGTCCATCGACGTCGATGGGGTTCCCGGCCTGTTGCCCCTGCTCGCGGATCAGCGTGTAACAGGGCCACCCCGGTTCCTGATGCCTCCAAGCCAAGCTCCTCCCCAGGCTTTCTCGACCGTTTAGCGCGCCGCGCCCTCTGAAGGACGCGGCGTACATCCGCGTTCCTGGAAGAGGACTTCCCGTGTACCTTTCCGTTGTCTGGCGTCCTGCCGCTCTTGCGGCAGCGCTCATGCTTGTCGCGCCCGTTCGGGCAGCCGAGCCTCTCACTTTGCGCGACGCCCTGCAGCGAGCAGAAGCTTCGCATCCCGACCTGCGAGGATTTGACGCCGAGCGCTCAGGCGCCGCCGTCCGCCGCAGCTTGGCGCAGCAATCGCCCACGCCAGAGGTCAGCGTCCTCCTGGAGGATGTCTTCGGCAACGGAGCCCGCAGCGGCCTCGATGGCGCCCAGTGGACCCTGAGCTTTTCCCAGGCCCTGGAGCTGGGCGACCAGCGCTCCAGCCGTCTTGGCGCGGCCGACTCCCGGGCCGTGGCCCTGACGGCCGACCAGGAAGTGCGCCGCCGCGACGCCTTGGCGGAGGTTGCCCAGCGCTTCTACGAGGCCGCCGCCGACGGCGAGTGTCTACGTCTAGCCGAAGAGAAGGTCGAACTGGCCCGCAAAAGCCTGGCGGCAGCAGACGCTCGAGTGAGGTCTGCTCGCGCCCCTGTGGCCGAGCGTGCACGTGCCCAGGCCGCTCTTTCCCAGGCGGTTTTGGAACGGGAGCACGCCGAGCACGAGGAAATGAGCGCCCGGGTCGCGTTGGCGGTCTCGATGGGCTCTCCCGAGCCGGACTTTGGCGAACTCAAAGCGCCCTTGTTCGACCTGCCCCCGCTGCGTCCGCTGCCGGAGTTGCGTCAACGCCTGAAGCAGAGCCCGTCGGCTCGGGCTCGTCTGGCCGAAGCCGCCGCGCTGGATGCCGAACGCCGTGCTGCGCTGGCTGCTGCCGGCTTGCGGCCGACCTTCACCGGCGGCGCGCGCCGCTATGAGGACGGCAACGATGTCGCAGCCGTCGTCGGCTTTAGCCTGCCGCTACTCGCGGGACGTCGGGCCAGGGACGAGGCCGCCCTCATCTCCGCCCGCCAGGAACAGACCCAGGCCGAAAGCCAGGCTGCCCTGCTTCGCGCTGAAGAGGAGTTGTTCGAGCGCTACCAGGAACTCGGCCATGCCAAGGAAGCCCTGCGCTTGCTCGACACCGAGGTTCTACCTGCACGCCAGGAGGCACTCAAGCAGACCCAGTACGCCTACGACCGTGGCCGTTATGGCTACCTCGAACTGTCGCTGGTGCTCCAGGAGCTTGCCGACGCCCGTCGCGCCCGCCTGGACACTGCTGTCCGCTATCACTCTCTGCTCGCCGAACTCGAACGCATTACCGGCGACCGTCTCATCGAAGGAAACACCCCATGAATCGCCAAACGACCTGCATCCTGATCGCGCTCGGCCTGGTGCTGGGAGCCTGCAACCCGAAGTCTGCCGAACCCGCCGCCGAGCACGGTGGCGAAACGGCCGCATCAGCGGAGTACGAACGAGGCCCCAACCGCGGCCGCATGCTGCGTGACGGCGACTTCGCCCTCGAACTCCAGATCTTCGAGGACGGCGTGCCGCCCGAGTACCACGTCTACCTGTACCGGAACGGCAAGCTTCTTCCGCCGACCGCGGCCAAGGTGGTCGTCGAACTCAACCGGCTGGGCAACAAGCAGAACCGCTTCACCTTCGCGCCGAAGGACAGCTACCTGATCGGCAGCGGCACGGTCACCGAGCCCCATTCCTTCAGCGTCGTGGTGACGGCAGAGGAGGGTGGTAAGACCCATCGCTGGGCCTTCGACAACTTCGAAGGCCGTACCACTATTTCGGCCAAGAACGCCCAGGATGCGGGCGTCCGGACCGAAGCCGCCGGTCCCGCAACGATCGCGGAGGTACTGAAGCTCACGGGTCGTGTGGTTCCCAATGCCGAGCATGTGCGGGCCGTCACCGCACGCTTCCCCGGCACGATCCAGAAGGTGTCCAAGTCGGTCGGCGATACCGTACAGGCGGGTGACCGGCTGGCGGTGGTCGAGAGCAACGACAGCCTGCAGAGCTACAACGTGACCTCGCCGATTTCCGGCGTCGTGCTGGAGCGCGATGCCAACCCCGGCGAATTTGCCGGAAACGGTCCGCTGTTCGTGATCGCTGACTTCACCAAGCTCTGGGTCGAACTATCGGTCTTCCCGCGCGACCTCGCGAAGCTCCGCGTCGGCCAGCCCGTGACCCTTTCCAGTGTCGACCGCGGGGACGTCCAGGCTTCCGGCCAGATCGTCCGTATCGCCCCGGCCGAGGGAGCCGGTCGCGGCACCCTGAGCGGCGTCTACACCGCGCGAGTCGCGCTGGACAATGGCTCTGGCCAATGGACACCCGGCCTCTTCGCTCGCGGCGAGGTGCGCATTGGTGCGGCCGAGGTGCCCCTGGCAGTGAAGCGCAGCGGGCTACAGGCCTTCCGTGACTTCACGGTCGTCTTCGAGCTGATCGGAGAGACTTACGAAGTGCGCATGCTGGAGCTCGGTCGACAGGACGGTAACTACGTGGAAGTCCTCGGGGGCATCGAGCCGGGCGCCCGGTACGTTTCCGAGAACAGCTATCTGATCAAGGCCGATGTCGATAAATCCGGCGCCAGCCACGACCACTGAGATTGATCATGCTCGAACGCATACTGAGTCTATCCATCAGGCAGCGCATCCCAGTGCTGCTCATCGTCATGGCAACGGCCTTGTTCGGCATCTGGAGCTACCAGAACCTGCCGATCGACGCCGTTCCGGACATCACCAACGTCCAAGTCCAGATCAACACGGAGGCTCCGGGCTACACGCCGCTGGAAGCCGAACAGCGCGTGACCTTCCCGCTGGAGACCTCGATGGCGGGGCTTGCGCGGCTCAAGTACACGCGCTCCTTGTCCCGCTACGGCCTGTCGCAGGTCACAGTGATCTTCGAGGAGGGAACGGATCCCTTCTTCGCCCGCCAGCAAGTCGCCGAACGGCTGCAGGCAGTCGCCGGCCAGCTGCCTCCCGGCATCGAGCCGTCGATGGGCCCCGCGGCGACCGGACTCGGCGAAATCTTCATGTACACCGTCGATGCCGCGCCCGGTGCGCGCAATGCAGATGGCTCACCGGTCACGGCGACGGATTTGCGTCAGGCGCAGGACTGGATCGTGCGCCCCCAGCTGCTGCGCGTCGCAGGCGTCGCCGACGTCAACTCCATTGGCGGCTATGAGCGGCAGTACCTGGTACAGCCGGATCCGGCCACGCTACTGGGCTACGGCGTCAGCTTCGAAGAACTGGCGGCCGCCCTGAAGCGGAACAACGCCAACGCCGGCGCCGGCTACATCGAGCGCTTCGGCCAGCAGATGCTGCTGCGCATCCCCGGTCAGGTGGGAGCCGGCGACGCCGCATTGGATGACCTCCGGAGCATCGTCATCAAGACGGTCGGCGATGCGCCCGTGCGCGTCGGCGATGTCGCCAATGTGACGACGGGCGGCGAGCTGAGGACCGGTGCTGCTACGCAGAACGGGCATGAAGTCGTTCTGGGCACGGTGCTGATGCGTGTCGGCGAGAACAGCCGGACCGTGGCCAGCGCCGTGGCGGACAAAATCAAGGAGATCCAGCCGTCGCTGCCGCCGGGCGTTCAGGTCGTCACTGCCTACGACCGCACCTGGCTGGTCGACAAGACGCTCAAGACCGTGCAGAAAAACCTGCTCGAAGGCGCTCTGCTGGTGATCGTGGTGCTGTTCCTGCTGCTGGGCAACATCCGGGCGGCGCTGCTGACCGCCATGGTCATCCCGATAACGATGCTGCTGACCATCACCGGCATGGTGAAGGCGGGCGTCTCGGCGAACCTGATGAGTCTGGGCGCCCTGGACTTCGGCCTGATCGTGGATGGCGCGGTGATCATCGTCGAGAACTGCCTGCGGCGATTGTCTCTGGAAGCAGCCCACGGGCGGGAAATGCCACTCAAGGAGCGGCTGCAGATCGTTTACGAGGCGAGCAGTGAGGTGATTCGCCCGGCGTTGTTCGGGGTTTTCATCATCACGGCCGTCTACCTGCCGATCTTCGCCCTCAGCGGGGTCGAGGGGAAGATGTTCCACCCCATGGCCCAGACGGTGGTCATGGCCCTGGTCGCTGCCATGGTGCTTTCGGTCACGGCGGTTCCCGCGGCCGTCGCGCTGCTGGTGCCCGCGCCCAAGCCGCACTCGGAAACCCGCTTCGCGCGGTTCGCCGAGCGCGTCTACGTGCCGCTGCTCGATGCCAGCCTGCGGGCGCGCGTCGCCGTGGCGGGAGCGGCAGCCGCGCTGGTCCTGGTGATGGGCTTTGCGGCGTCGCGCATGGGGTCGGAGTTCCTGCCGAACCTGGACGAGGGTGACATCGCCATGCACGCCCTGCGCATCCCGGGCACCAGCTTGACGCAGGCGGTGGGTATGCAGGCCCAGCTGGAATCTGCCGTGAAGCAGCTGCCGGAGGTCGAGCGCATCGTCGCCAAGATCGGTACGGCGGACATCGCCACGGATCCGATGCCGCCGTCGGTGGCCGACAACTTCATCATCCTCAAGGACCGGAGCGAATGGCCGGATCCGCGCAAGCCGAAGGCACAGGTCGTCGCCGATCTGGAAGCTGTGGTGCGTCCGATCCCGGGCAACAACTACGAGTTCACGCAGCCGATCCAGATGCGCTTCAACGAGCTGCTGTCCGGCGTGCGAGCGGACGTTGCCGTGAAGGTTTACGGCGATGATCTGGAGGTGCTGGCCGGTATTGGCAAGCAGATCGAAGGGATCGTCGAGGGCGTCGGTGGTGCCCAGGACGTTTCGCTGGAGCAGGTCACCGGGCTGCCGGTGTTGAGCGTGCAGCCCCGCCGCGAGGTCCTGGCGCGCTACGGTCTGGATGTCGCCGCCCTGCAATCGGTCGTGGCATCGGCCTACGGCGGCGAAACGGTGGGGCTGGTGTTCAATGGTGACCGCCGGAGTCCGCTGGTGATCCGGCTGCAGGAGGAACTGCGCAAGGATATCGATGCCCTCGAGCGTCTGCCTGTGCCGCTTCCGACTGGCGGCTATGTCCCGCTCGGAGAGGTGGCCGAACTGGAGCTGGCGCCTGGCCCCAACCAGGTGAACCGCGAGAATGGCAAGCGCAGGGTCGTCGTGACGGCTAATGTCCGTGATCGGGACCTGGGCGGGTTCATCGCCGATCTCCAAGCGGCGGTGTCCCGCGACGCGGAGCTACCGCCGGGTTACTGGATCTCCTATGGCGGCACTTTTGAGCAGTTGCAGTCGGCCAGCCAACGCCTGGCGATCGTCGTACCGATCACGCTGGCGCTGATCGTCGGCCTGCTGTGGCTGGCCTTCGGGTCGATGCGCGATGCGCTGCTGATTTTCACTGGTGTGCCCTTGGCGCTGACCGGCGGCGTTGCCGCGCTGATGCTGCGCGACATCCCGCTATCGATCTCGGCGGGTGTCGGATTCATCGCACTCTCTGGGGTCGCGGTACTCAACGGCCTGGTCATGGTCAGCTTCATCCGCAGCCTGAGCGAGAATGGCGTGGGTCTGGACGAAGCCATCCGCGAGGGCGCCCGCACCCGTTTGCGCCCGGTACTCATGACGGCCCTGGTGGCGGCGCTGGGCTTCGTGCCCATGGCCTTCAATACAGGAATCGGCTCCGAGGTCCAGCGCCCGCTGGCGACGGTGGTCATTGGTGGCATCATCAGTTCCACGCTGCTGACGCTGCTGGTGCTCCCGGCGCTGTACCGCCTGGCTCATCGCAAGGAGGCCGGGCGGGCTACCAACCCCGGGAGAGTGGCCCATGTTTGAGGTTCTGCGGAACCGGACCTACCGGCACCTGTTCTTGGCGCAGGTCGTGGCGCTGGTGGGTACCGGCCTGGCGACGGTGGCCCTGGGGCTGCTGGCCTTCCGTCTGGCGGGCGAAGATGCGGGGGCGGTGCTTGGCACCGCCCTCGCCATCAAGACGATCGCTTACGTGGTGGTTGCCCCGATCGCCGGGGCCTACGCTGCACGGTTTCCGCGAAAGAGGCTGCTGGTCACTCTCGATGTGGTCCGATTGCTCGTCGTGCTGGTGCTGCCCTGGGTGGATCAGATCTGGCAGATCTATGTGCTGATCTTCGTGCTCCAAAGCGCCTCGGCCGCCTTCACGCCGACCTTCCAGGCCACCATCCCGGAAGTGCTGCCCAAGGAAGAGGACTACACCAAGGCCCTGTCCCTGGCACGGCTGGCGTATGACCTGGAGACCTTGCTAAGCCCGGCTTTGGCGGCGGTGCTGCTGACGATCATCACCGACCAGGGCTTGTTCATGGGGACCGCTGTCGGGTTCCTGGGATCGGCTCTGCTTGTGCTTTCGGTGGCCTTGCCGCGGCCGGTGGCCAAGACTGCGTCGACCCGCATCACCCGGAAGCTCACTCAGGGCATGCGCATCTTCCTCGCCACGCCCCGCCTGCGTGGCCTGCTGGCACTCAATCTCGCGGCGGCAGCCGGCGGCGCGATGGTCATCGTCAACACCGTGGTGATTGTGCGGGGCGAGCTGCAGAAGTCGGATCACGCCGTGGCCCTGGCCTTGGCTGCTTTCGGCGCAGGGTCAATGATCATGGCCTTTGTGCTGCCGCGGTTGCTGGAGCGCTATCGGGATCGCAGCGTGATGCTGACGGCGGCCGGGAGCATGTCGATCCTGCTCGCTGTCCTGGCCATGGCCTGGTCACTGGCGGAGCGCGCGCACTGGGGGCTCCTGCTGGGAGGCTGGGTCCTGCTGGGCAGCAGCTATGCGGCGCTGGTCACCCCGGGTGGGCGTCTGCTGAAGCGCTCCTCAAGGGAGGAGGACCGGCCGGCACTGTTCTCTGCACAGTTTTCGCTGTCCCATGCCTGCTGGCTTATCACTTATCCCCTGGTGGGATGGCTGGGGGCCCAGGCGGGGATGGGGATGGCCCTATGGACCATGGCGGCGATCGCCACGCTGGGCTGGATCGCGGCGGCGCGGTTCTGGTCCGCCGACGACAGCGGAGCGCCGGTGCACCGACATGACGATCTCCCGTCAGACCACCCGCATCTGGCCGAAGGCGAGCATAGCGACCATGGCCATAGCCATCCCTTCGTGATCGATGAGGTGCATCGGAGGTGGCCGTCTTAACCCCCACTGGAACACCGGCGCGGCTCGACGGCCGCTCCGGTGTACCGGTCCCTTGCTGTACCGCTGTTCCATCCCCACTGGAGTTCGAGATGAAGAAGTCGTTTGTTGCTGCGATCCTGCTGAGCCTGAGCGCCCCGCTGGCCATGGCTCACGGAAACCACGAGCCGGAAGAAGAGGGCGCTGTGGTCAAGCCCCAGTCTGTGCGCAAGGCTGGCGCATCCAAAGCCGCCCCCAAGGGGGACAAGGCACAGGGGGCAGAGACCGAAGCCGAGAAGGCCGACGAGAAGGCGCCGGCTGCGCCTACATCGAAGTGAGGCGGGTATCCCTTGCACTGCTGCTGCCCGGCCTTCTCCTGGCCGGTGCAGCGGCGGCGCATGGCGTTGCCGAGGATGACAAGCTCTTCATCGAGGGCAGCGCGGGAGCGCAACTGATCCCGTTCCTTTATTTGGGCGCGAAGCACATGGTGACGGGCTACGACCACCTCCTGTTTCTGTTCGGGGTGATCTTCTTCCTCTACCGGATACGCGACGTGGGGCTTTATGTGACCCTGTTCGCGATCGGTCACAGCAGCACCCTGTTATACGGCGTTCTCAGCGGCACCCACGTCAACCCATACATCGTCGATGCGATCATCGGTCTGTCGGTCGTCTACAAGGCACTGGACAACCTCGGCGCCTTCAAGACGGTATTCGGCGTCCAGCCTGACAATCGCGCGGCCGTGTTCATCTTCGGCTTGTTCCATGGCTTCGGCTTGGCCACCAAGCTGCAGGACTTCTCACTGGGCTCAGACGGATTGGTGCCTAACATGCTCGCGTTCAATGTGGGCGTGGAGATAGGACAGTTGCTGGCCCTGACCGGCATTCTGATCGCGATGGGCTTCTGGCGCAGGACGTCTGCATTCGGACGCCAGGCCTTCGCCGCCAATGTCGTGCTGATGAGTGCGGGCTTCCTGCTCACCGGCTATCAACTTGCAGGTTTCTATCTCAATGACTAACCCAAACGTCCCTGTTTCGCCGATCCAAGCCAGCGTTCCGACACTGCTGAAGGCCACGGCCATTGCCCTGGCAGGCGCTGCAGTCTTGCTGGTTACCACGGTCATGCCGGCGGAGTTCGGCGTCGATCCCACGGGCATCGGAAAAGTCCTGGGGCTGATCGCGCTGCACGCCTCGGAGGCCTCCGCTGCGAGCCCCGCGAGTACCGTTCCCAATACCGAGATGGCAGTGATCGCCAACGAGGCGCCATTCCAAACGAAGGAGATGATGCTGGTTCTCCAGCCGAATGAAGGAGCTGAGATCAAGGCCGCCATGCGCGAGGGCGATTCCTTTGTTTTCACCTGGAAAGCAGAGGGCGGTGCCGTGAATTTCGACATGCATGGTGAGCCCCCGAATGCCGGTGATCAGTTCAGCAGCTACTGGCGTGATCGTGAGCAGACCGCCGCGCATGGCAACTTCATCGCTCCATTCGACGGCGCTCACGGGTGGTACTGGAGTAACAAGGGAACCCAGCCGGTGACCGTGATTGTCCGTGTCAGTGGATTCTTCGAGAAACTCTATCGTCCTTGACGAATTTCGGCTCGCCATATGGGCGCAGGCACCTGGGAGTAGTGTCTTTGCGTCATTCTGCAACGGGGACTGCACGCGAGGCTGCTACTCTTTGTTAATCATCCTCCGCGTCAATCGATTCGATGGCGACAAAGGATCGTAGGGCGCGCGAAAGGAGCTCCTTATCCGGCCCTTCGTACTGCGAAAGGCTTTCTTGAATGCTTTTCAAATACTCCCTACCTCGCCATGCCTTTTGAAGGCTGCGCAACACTCTATCAACATCATGCGCGCGCCACGCACAAATCAATACGCCTACAGGAGGCCAGGCTGATCGGATGTAGGTTTCTACAAGCTTGCGCCGGATGGTCTTGCAGTGGTCCCAATCGGTAAATAGCAAGTCGAGTAGGTTGAATCCGGGACTTCCGGATCTCACTTCTCGGTAGACAATCGGGAAGGCCGCAACCACCAAATCTCCGACCGGAAGATGAGGGGAAGCGAAACACTGATCGAGAACGCGGCCACATGCAACGGCTTGTCCACGCCGATTCGAATCCCCGGAACGGTTCAACATCTCCGCAATTGTCCGAAAGTCCGGTTTAGATAGCCCGGCTAGGCCTGACTGCAGTATTCGGCCTGTCACCAAGTCAATCCGACTGTGCAGTTGGGATTTAAAGCGCTGTGAACCTAAGTCGTAGGCATACAGCGCTCGGCTTACTGCCGTATCTGAAGTCCGGCCGGAAAACAGCGAGTCAATTGCCTCCCGCCCGCTTCCCGTAGCAACTAGGGTTTCTACTGTCTGCAGCAACGCACGATCATCAAGGAGTTCTGAGTTCCCCTGCAGACGACTGATTACGTGGAGTGCGAGGGGACGATAGGCAGTGTCCTCAGGAGACAGTTGTCGCAGCAGTGAGGAGCCATACGACGACAGTTGCTCATCGGACACAGAAGCAAGTCCTAGAAGCCTTGTCATCGGCAAGGCATACGTTAAGGAATCCACCGCCAGCGTCGCCAAGAGGTCAAAGTCTGCGGATGCATTTTCGACGAGCTGCTTGATCTGGTGATCCGAAGACACATGAATCAGTTCTGCCAATACCCTGGCTTTTCGTTGAGGTTCCGAGATGCTCTGACTCAGCCAACGAACATCCTCGCTCTGGATCGTCAACGTGGTCGCCAGTAGCCGATCGGCTCCTTCGCTCTCATGAAGACCGACCACTTTTCTTAAGTTGAGTATTGAGTGCGTGGCGTGGGCCGCGCTGACCAAGGGTTCATCGAACTGTGGCACATCGAATGACGTGGCATTTCCTATGGCCTGCACGGCAAACAAGAGCGTCGAAGAACTGGTACCTCGTAGAAGACTATCCAGCAATCCGGCTTGGCTTGCCCGGGTAAACGAGAGCGCGGAGCGAAGTAGAAGGGATTGTCGCGTCTTCGAATCTGCCGATTGCAACAGGTTGTGGAGACCCGAAAGAAGCTCGCTGTCATTTCCCGCCGCAAAGACGAGTCGATTCGCCAGCACTCTGCTCCTGGAAATGATCTGCGAGCCGATCCTCCCGGGAAACGCCGAAAGTGTGGCCAGAACCTCTGCGTCATTCTCAGTCGCTTGCGATACTCCTTCACCAATGGCCGAGGCCAGTGGGGCAGGCAGAGTCGCGCCCTCGGTCATGGACTCTTGAAACGCCGACACGCAAGCAAGCGGCGCGTTCGCTGCACGGGCCCTAGCAGCTGCGCGGACTACGGAGGCAGTTCCTTTGGGCAGCCTACCTTTCTCGAACTTCTGCGTGAGGGCCAGGAGGTATTGCCAGAACTGGGAATCCGAAAACGACCGCCGCGCCGTCGAGACACCAACTCGAATCTCGTTTGCCAGAGATTCACGGGCCCTTAGGCTAGTCGGGTGAGCCGTCGTGTAGATATCGATCAACCCCAAGACTGCTTCCGGCGACTCCGCCGACTTATCAGCCAGCTCTCGCCAGAACAGGGATAGTCTCAGTCGGGATTCGCTGGCGTCCTGATGGCCTCCAAGAATTCCCAGTTCGTCCAGACGATCCAGATTCGGAGGGAAGTCCTTGAAGACCGCCTCAGCAAGGGCATTCGACCAACGGTGGCGTGGACGGTAGGGCGTCGACGATGGCTCAATCCTTCTACCTGACCAATCGCTGAAACGTGACCGTGCAGCTTTTGGTGCGAAGACTATGTCGAAAGGACGTCCTTGTACTGATCTGGGACCGAGAGAAAAGGTACAAACGGCAAACATCTTCCGGAGCGCCGGCCATAAAGCTGCAATCAGGCGAAAACAAGCAAGGTCGGCATCCTTTGCATCGAACACCGCAATCGGGGCGCGCTTCTCCAAAAACATTGCCTCGACCAGCTCCAGGCTCCATGGGCTTTCGAGACGAGGCCAGGTCCGAATCTCCTCTGCGCCCGAAGGATGTCCTAAAACATTCGAATCCGCGCTCAGCTGAAAATGTGAAACAACATCGCGCAGAGTCTGAAGGACTGTGGGCGCGGTCCATTCCGGCATCGGCACAAACAGGCTATGCGTGCGAACGCAGCCTGCTCTTGGCGCCGCCAGATCCTGTCGCGTCAGCGCCACGACATAGTAAGTCTGGCTGGGGAGGGGATAGAACGTAAAATACGGGGCAAACTCCTCCCCTGGCCGCAACTGCCCGGAGATATCGGACAGACGGTCGACGGTATCTTGGTCTTGCTGGATCAGCTCAACATTACCCTGCAGCAGTTGATGACCGTTCCGGTAGCCGTGAAATTGCTCGCGTGCGTACATTCTCGTCGCTGCGTCACTTCCGTAGAAGCCAGGCGATTGGGATGGTGACATCCGCTTGTTCCTCGGTGCCATGCACGACGTAGCCGGAAGCATGGACGTCGCCATTGGCCAAGAAGTCAGCCTTGAACCCCGGATCATCGGTCAAGTCGCCCCCGACGATACTCACCCCAAAGGCATCGATGTCGAGTTCTTCAGAGTTCTGCAAGGCACCAAAGAACAACGGGAATTCGGACTCTAGATATCGCCAGGGACCCTGCGCGCGTTGCTGTGCATCCAGCCGGTCCCATGCCGTCACGACGACGGCAACACGGCGCGGAGTTTTCACCCCTGACTGACCCAAGGTGGTCTCGAGGAATCGAAGCAGCTGACACAAATAGACCTGGGTGGGAATCCGACTCTGCACCTCGGCATTTGGGGTGATTTTGGTCAGAATGCCATCCGAGACCACCCAGTCCAAGGGCATGTGATTCAACGGAGACCGCGCTCGCACGAACAGCAATGCCATCGAGGTTCGGCAGAGTTCGTCATGCCAGCGCTGCGATATTTCGGAATCCTCCACGGCATCTCGCCACATTTCACCATTTACGTCAGGCACCACCAGTTCCGCGGCAATTGCTCCTTCTGAAGCACGCACCGGAATCCGAAATGTTGCGCTTTGATCTTCGGAGTCCAGGGTGGTTCGGCCCGCAAATGCACCTTCGAGAAGATGGGCGACGGCATCCTCAACGTACTTGATCACCCCTGTATCCGGTGTCGAAGTCACTGCGGATTTCCCCTCGCGTAGGGAGGCCCACAAACGCGCGAGGTAGTTCGTCTTGCCAGTCTCGGGCAAGCCCACAAGCAGGATCGAGGCGGTGCTCGCGGTCATTTGCGTCCCCGGAAGCGTAGCATGACCCGGTTGCACCAAGAGTTGTCCGTATCCGGCCAGAATTCCAGGGGAAGGGGAGGAGACGGATTTACCCAGGTCTCGACGAGGGCGCCAATGCCGAATCCCGGTTGAACCCCGGAGTCCGCCTTAGTGAAGGACGCGATGGGGACTACTTGGATTTGCAAGTCGTAGCGGGCAGCCTCCTCTATGATTTGCTGCAAGGCTGTCGCATTGGGCTCGAAGGCATCCCGGTGCGACACTACCAAAATGGCCGGCGGCGTTCGCGGTGCAACCAGAGCCGCCGCCTTTTGAATTAGCAGCTTTGTGCGATGGACGGTGGACTGCCGTTTGCTTGCCAGTTGTCGACCATCGACAAAGAAGCAGAGAACGTCAGCCGATTTCAGGAAGTACCACTGCTCCACCCTGTTCTCGTCGACAAGCGAATTCGACCATTCACCTGGCAGATCAGGGACGAGCAGGTCACAGAGACGATCTCGCTGGTCGAGAACTCGCAGATGCATAAACCCAGCTCCGCGTTCCGTAGATATCTCGGTATGCACCGTCATCTGATCTGGCCGCGCGCCTTCGCTCCAGCGCCTGGCGCCGCGGCTGATTTCGTCAAGAGCCATCACAGTGAGGCTGTTGGCAAAGCGAAAGCCTTCCAGGCGGTTGTGGGCCAGAAGCAGATACAAACTAACAAGTGCTGCCGTCTTACCCGAGTCAGGGCATCCCAGTACCCCAACCAGCGTGGTTTGCCGGGAAGCCCCCAGACTTCGAATTTGGTCTAAATCGAGGGTAAGGCTATTCGGAAGCTTTGGCTTTTCCGGCGGAGGTGCAAGGGTGCTCTCCGTCTCCAAGACCGAGGGTGGTTCGATGGCAGCCCCCTCTGATTCATCGAGGCGCTCGGAGCACTCATTGGGGTCTCGGCTCAGAGCGCACTTGCCAGTTTGCTGAACCGTGCACTCTTCCTTTCTGCATCCGCGTTCCACGGTCAGATTCCAGGCGATGCTTGGACGACCATCGTGGCAACGCACGCCTCAAGGAGCACATGCTTTGTCCAGATGGACAGGGGCAAGTTGATCGAGCTGTCGACTTTGCGGTCATTAGTTGCGATGGCAGAAAGGAGCGGAAACACCCTAGGGAGATCGGAAACGATCTTGCTGCCGGAATGGATTCCCGCCAGTTTCGCCCGGTCTTTGCCAAGATCGGCCAAGATGGCTTCGAATGACATCGCCTCCGTATCTTCGATCTGCCGGATGACCAACTGTTTGTGGGACTCCGTGGGCAGGCGCCTCATGATCTTCGAAAGTTCCAAGGCGCCTGTGATGGCGCGCAGCACCGGAGGCAACGCCGAAAGCGGCCGGCTGAGCGTCTCGCTGAAATCGCTGAGGGCCCACCAAAGCAAGTCCAACTCCTCTCGATCCCGGATGGCGTTCTCACGTAGGGCGGAGATGGTGGCGTCAGCGGCGATCTCGACCTTTTCCAGGAGCTTGGGAGCATCGGGCACCTCGCCTTCCTGTAGGGGCATCTCAAAATCGGGTACTGTCTTTCGGCGCCGGGTGAGGATGCCGCAATTGAGGACCCATTCCTGAGCTTGGGACAAAACCTGGCGCCGCAATTCCTCCAGCTTTAAATTCGACGACGGAGTCTGCACGGCCAAAGCGCACCAGAGTGCGCTGGCAATGCAGCCGGTCCTGCTCATGGGAATATCATCGGATGGACTTGACGATTCCAGCCAAGCGAGTAAGGCGACGGCGGAGCAGACCGCGATTTCCAACTCATGTCCTTGATAGATCAGAGCTGGACTAAATTTCTTCAATGGGGTGACCGCCTCAGTCGCAAGTGAAGCGGGCAGGGCGTTGGGATCCTGCAAGGCGTCGGCGACGCCACTGGCCAACCGGACGAGGCCTTCGACGTCGGTTTTCTTTAGCCAGGCCTTCCGAAGCGCCTCGATTCCCTGGGTCCGTTTTGTGACCAGATCATCGCTAGGGGTCTGATCGAATATGCGGCAGTAGCGTGCAATGTCGGCCATCGGGGTATCCGGCTATTTCTGGTGGTTGTTCGGATCGAGGCCCAGCACTTCGTTCATCGCCGCTTCGAGTTCAGCAAGACGGTTTGTCAGGTGCAGGGAATCGAGAATTTGTTGTTCGGCACTATGCATGAGCGTGTCCTGCCACTGCGGCGGCAGTGCATTGAGCTTCACCAGCACGCTAATGCGCTGTGTGGCCGTCAGGTCGCGAAAAAAAGTCAGGCGGAGTTGCGCGTACTTTGGCGGTTCCGACGAACTTGTCCTCTCTTCGATCATGCCTTCCTCCTGCACAATCGGAATATGGACAGGAACCTCGCTTTGCTCTGGCGACGGCGCGGACCCGCTTGCCGGTTTGGGCACGGCCCTGAAGTTGGGACATCCTAGCCGATAGTTCGGCCCGCCTTCGCCCAGGCGTCCTGGATCAGCCGCGAACCGCTTTGCATCGTCATCCCATTTTCTGGGAATCACTGTAACAACAAGCTCATCCGCTGCAGAATCCCATTCGAACTGGAGCAGGTTATAGGTGTAGCCATATTCCACCTCGTTTGTGGGGGGAACGGTCGCGCCAGAAGCGATGTGCAACAAATCGCAGCCCGCAGAAACAGGGTCCACCTTGGCCGAGGGCATGTGCTCATGGCCGGAGATGAATACCCGGGCTCTGGCGCGCAGGTATTTGCGGGCGTCCTCGGAGTCCTGCAGCCAATCCAGAGGATGGTGGGTGAGGACCACCAACTCGGTGCCCGGCTTGCTGGGTAGGACTCGTTGCCTCGCCCCCAGGAGCAAGGATGCCTTGTCATCCTGCTTGGCGCAGATTAGGGCGGTGTTCAAACCGATGAATCGAAGGTGTCGTCCAGGGGCAAGTTCGACGACTCGGCTTCCTGCGTCGCCGCCGGATTTGTCTAGGGGTGAGGCGTAGCCCGCTGCAAAGGGCTCGTAGGCGTGGAAGCGGCTATAGAGGAGGGTCCTGTCGTTCTCGGCCGCCAAGAATTCGTCAAGTTTCGGCTCGCCCTTCACCTTGATCTCATCAAGCATCCAGGTGAGTGCCGCAGAAATCTTGGCGCGATCTACGTCATGGTTGCCCGGCACTATTTGTACGTCGGTTTTCGCACAACCGGCCGCGCCAGCGATCTGATCGAGCCAAGCCGCGGCGGCCGCATACTGTTCACGCTTTCCAGCGTACGCGATATCCCCGCAAACAATGACGCCGCTGGCTCGCTGTCCGGGAAGACGTGCCACCTGATCCTGGACATCTTCAATCAGCCGTTCCTTGACATCGTCGTGGACGGCGACCGCTCCGCCTTTTTCCTGGCCGAAGTGGATGTCCGAGAGGTGAATGAAGGCAATAGGCATGGCGCCGTTTTGGTCCCCGATCGGTTTTGAGTCTTTTTATTCTGAATCAAGGGCTTCGACCTGTAGATTCCGGCCTTTGCCAAGTTCGATAGTAGCTTAAGACCCCCACATCTGCCGAGCATTGCTCGGGTTACCTCCGCGCACGGAACTGCCTTAGTCCAACAGGTTTCCAACGGCGTTGGCCGCCAGTTCGCCGCTCCGGTAATACCCTATAACCGTATCGACCTTCCGATGCTCGGTCATGGCCATTACGTCACCCACGGGAATGTTCTTCCGACCCGCCTCCGTGACAAAGCCTGACCGGAGGCTGTGGCCCGCCCAATCGCCGTCCAATCCGGCTAACAAGGCGCGTTTGCGCACGATGTTCGCGACGGATTCCGGGGTGAGGGGAGGGCCCACTCGCGACCCCCACAGGCGCCGGAAGATCGCGCCCTCGGCAATGGCAGCCGCGTCGAGCCAGGCCTTCAGGGCCTCAGCTGCCTTGCCACGGATCGGCTTATCTGGCTGCTTGACTGTCCCATCCTGGTTGGTCTTTGACCGATGCAGCCGATAGGCATAGTTGCTGCCATCCGCCTTGATTAAGCGCTCCACGATGGCATCGGCCACCTCCGATCGCCGGCGACCGCCGCTGGACCAGGCAAACAGCAGCAGCGCCCGATCTCGGATTCCCTTGAGGGAGTCATCGCAGGTGGCCAGCATGGCTTCCAGAGGCTCCCGGGTCGCCGCCGTCTTCTTCGTGACGATTTCACCACGCTTGGAGGCGGCGCGTTTGGCGCTCGACAGCAGCTGGCGGACCTGCGGATCTTCACAGGGATTAGGCTGCCGGCGCAGTTGGTGCAACTTGGAAAGCACCGCCAGCCGGTGGACCACGGTGTTCATCTTCAGCGGTCCGGCCTGGCGCTTGAAATCGCTCTCGACCAAGAGCTGGTCGATCGCCGCTGGCAGCTCGCAGACCGGCTGGTCGATCGGGCCGCGCGCCAGGTGGTCGACCAGGAATTGCAGCACCGTCGGCACGGCGACGGGCAGGGCCAGCGGCTGCCCGTAACGCGCCTGGGCCCAGGCACACCAGTAGCGCAGGGCGCTGCGATAGCTGCGGACGGTATTCTCGGCTTGGCCGGCGACCAGGATTTCCTCGGCCGCGCGCCGCGCCGCGTCGCCCAGTTCGGACGGCGAGATCAGCTCGGCCGGCGCCGCGACCGTCACGGCCGCGGATTTGGGCCTGCGTCTGCGCGGTGGCTCAGCGGTCGGCATATCGGTATAAATCCTATGTACTATGTATTAAATACGACGTTCGACCTGTCGTATTCGTGATAAACATCTCTTATCACGAGTATAAAGGCAAGGGCAGGGAATTGAGAATCGGGAGGCCCCATGAGCATTAAAACGCGAAAATCGGAGCCGGTTAATACCGGGAAAACCCTATGCGCGGTGTAACGCTGACCGACATCACGCGCGCTGCGGATCAGCTGCTGGCCGAAGGTGAGCGGCCGACGATCGATGGCGTGCGCCGGATCTTGGGGACCGGCTCGCCTGGTACGGTGAACGCTCTGCTCAAGCAGTACTTCCAGTCGCTGCCGTTGCGCCTGAACTTGCCGGCGTCGATCGCGACGGCCGCGGCTGAACTCTACGAGCAAGTACAGAGTACTGCCCGCCAGGAACTCGAAACGGAACGTGCAGAGGCTGAGGCGGCGCTCGCCCAAGGTCGCGAAGCTCTGGCCCAGGATCGCCGCGACTTCGAAGTCGAGCGCACGGCGTTCCATCAGCGAGTTGCCGACCTGAACGCCGATCTGGAACGTCACCGGGAGCAGCTCAAGACCACCTCAGCCAAGCTCGCCAGCACCGAGAAAGAGCTGGGAACCCAGACGACCCGCGCGACCACCGCCGAGGCCCAGGCCCGCGCTTCCGAGGCCGAGCGCGAACGCGCCGCCCAGAAGCACACCGGCGAACTGCAGCGGCTGCGCGACCAGGCTGAGGGCAACGAGCGTCACCTGCTGGGTCGTATCGACGAACAGAAGGCCCAGTTGCAACGCCTGGTGCAGGATCGAGAGCGTGAAACGGCCGCCGCAGCCAAGCATGCGGCAACCCTCGAGACATCGGTGTCGGAGGCCGCCAAACTGAATGCTTCGCTCCGGGCGGAGCTGACGACTGCGCAGCGTGACCTCGCCAAGCGCCAGGAGGCCGTGGTGGCCGCCGAGAATGCCCTGCAGCGGGTCCATGAGCAGGCCGCCAGGGACCAGGCACTGCGCCAGGCTGAACTGGATCGTGCCCGTGCCGAGATCGAACAGCTGACCGGGAGCAGCGAGCAGCACAAACGTGACCGCGACGAGGCCTTGAGAGATGCGGCAAAACTCGAAGGCCGGCTGTCGGCACTGCTGGGGCAATTGGAGGAAGCCAAGGCTGAGATTCGCCGTCTGCAGAAGGCCAAAGCCGGTGAGGCTGGAAGCTCTTAGTTCGACGTCTGCAGCACAGGTTGCGTCAGTCACCTATGCCGCCGCACCTTGTCCGGCGGCCGGATTGATCATATCAAAGGCGTCCACCACATGAGAATTTTCGCAACCATTCTTGCAACGTTCTCCGCGATTCCGCTGCTTTGCGGATGTTTCACCAGCGAAAGTGACACAACTCGTAGTAGGCGACGGCTGATACCAAGGCGCTGAGTTACTCGCCGTCAAGGTTGCCCGAGGATGAGGCAGGGGGTGCCAGGCGATCGTTCAGCAGCCTGATGACTTCCGATAGGTCGTACCCGAAAGGCGTTCGGGCAGCCAAATGAGCAGTGGAGCTATTCCGAGCGACACTAGCAGCCACTTTTCGGAGTGATGCGAGGTGCCTACGTCGAATCCGTACGCGATGCTCGCAGCTATTGCCAGGAGCAAAAAGTAGGGTCCTGTGATGTAGCAATGCAGTCGGTGGCAGCGAGCGGCATTGACGAGGCAGGCGAGCCCCATCAAGACACAGGCGGCGGCCCCGATCAGAAGAAGCGCGGGATACCGGTCAGCGCCGAAGAACGCCCCTGCGGAGATGCCGCCGGGAATGATCCAGAAGCCGAGCACATGCGACGGCCTGCGAACGCTGTCGCAGCTTCGCGGGTCAGTCATTGGATCAGCCACAGCATCGGCTCTGTTGCTGAATCGGAGGGCACTTCACCGAGCCGAATGAGCAAAACACACAGCAGTCACCGGCAGTCGGCCGGAGAAGCGTCTTGCAATCGCTGCATTCGTAGAAGAATTGGCAGGCATCCGCAGGCATGGTCTCGGACTTTGAAGCTCCGCATCGCGGACAGGTAATCACTGATTCAAACACGATGGCGCTCATGGCCGTCGCTACTTTTGCACGGCCGATGGATACCCGGCATTCCTGGTCGCGGCGGTCAGATCGGCGGACTTGGCCTTGTCCGGATCGAAAGTGACGCGCGCCGTCTTCTTCGCGAAATCGATGCTGACTTCGCTTACGCCGGCGACGCCTTGCAGCGACTTCTTCAGGGTGATCGGGCACACCTGACAGGTCATGTTCTGAACAACAAGCGTTACCGTTTGTGGGGCCATCGCGAAGGCTGCCAGCGGCAGCGCCGTGAGTGCGAGCAGTGCCAAGAAAGTGTTGTACATGGGAGTCTCCGTTTCAGTAGAACAGCGAGGCCAGCAGAGGTACCGCGAGCAGGCAGAGCAGCAGGATGCCGACGACCAAGAAGATCAGGCGGTGGCGCTTGGTGGTGATTGGATCGATGCATGGCATGCCAGGCGCACATACCTGTGGCACGAGGTAGAGCTGGTGAAATGCGCGGCCGAGGAAGACCAGCGTCAGGCCGATGAAGATCGGCCGGTACGGCTCCATCGCCGACAAGTTGCTGATCCACGATCCACCGATTCCGAAGGCCAGCAGCACCAGCGGCCCGACACAGCACACGGATGCTCCAGTGGCCGCCGCGACACTCGCAATCAGTGAGGGTTTTCCAGTGAATTGCATCCGCCGCATCCTTGACCTGGCAATTTAGCTGCTACTCTAAACTCCGTACCAAGGTACGGAGTCAAGGGGCGCGCGATGACAACAGGACTGACAATCGGCAAGCTCGCGGAAGCAGCTGGCGTCAATATCGAGACGGTGCGGTACTACCAACGGCTGGGCCTACTCAACGAACCCACGAAGCCGTCTGACGGGTATCGACGGTATACCCCTCAGCAAGCCAAGCAGCTTCGCTTTATCAAGCGGGCACAGGGCCTAGGCTTCACGCTGTCTGAGATCGGTGGCCTGCTTAGGCTGGATTCCGCCTGCATGTGCGCCGACACCCGGGAATTTGCTGCGCGGAAGCTGGCAATCATCGAGCAGCGAATGGCCGATCTCGTGGCAATGCAGGAGGCGCTGACGGACCTGATCCGGCAGTGCGACGCCGGTGATGGCGGGGATGCCTGCCCCATCATTGAAGTGCTCGCGGCGGCTTGAGCGTGAGTAGTCACCGCTTGGATGCATCGCCGCCGCGCTAAAAGGTCAAAAGGGCGGGTGGTTTAGAAGCTCTGAAATCTCAAGTTTCGAGGGCTAAAATTAACAAGCACAAACAGCAAGTTATGCCGACTTTGCTGCGATTTCGTCAGAATCCCCGCCAACCCTCGTGTACGTCAACGATGCCGCGATCAAGGGCGGCACCAACATGCCGCAGGCCTACGACAAGCTCAAGCGCGCGCAGGAGATCGCAATGCGCGCGCGGCTGCCGTTCATCAGCCTGGTGCAGAGCGGCGGCGGCAACCTGTTCAAGCAGCACCTGGGCTTCAACCGTGCCGGGCACCGCTTCATGACCCAGGCGCGCTCGTCTGCGGCGGGCATTCCGCAGATCACCGTCGTGCATGGCAATTCCACGGCGGGCGGCGCCTACATCCCTGGCATGTCCGACTACGTGGTGATGGTGCGCGGCAAGGCGCGCGCCTTTCTCGCCGGCCCGCCGCTGCTCAAGGCCGCCACCGGCGAGATCGCGGACGAAGAAACGCTGGGTGGCGCCGACATGCACGCCACGCACTCCGGCCTCGCCGAGTTTGTGGCGGAAGACGATGCGCACGCCATCCAGATTGCGCGCGAGCTGGTGCAGCAGCTGCGCTGGCATGAGCGCGTTCCCGCGCACCACGGCCGCGCGGTGGCGCCGCCGCGATATCCGGCGGAGGATCTCTGCGGTCTGGTGCCGGTGGACTACCGTGAGGCCTTCGACTGCCGGGAGATCATTGCGCGGCTGGTTGACGGTTCGGATTTCACCGAGTTCAAGGCCCTGTACGACCCGTACACAATCTGTGGTTTCGCCGAGATCGGCGGCTGGCCGGTGGGCCTGATCGGCAACAACGGCCCCATCGACAACCACGGTGCCGAGAAGGCGGCGCAGTTCATCCAGCTCTGCGGTCAGGCCAACAAGCCGATCATCTACCTGCAGAACACCACCGGATTCATCGTCGGCAAGGAATCCGAGACCGCCGGCATGATCAAGAACGGCGCCAAGCTGATCCATGCCGTTTCCAATGCGCGGGTGCCGCAGATCACCATCATCGTTGGTGCGTCCTATGGCGCGGGCAACTACGCCATGTGCGGCCGCTCGTTCGAGCCGCGCTTCCTGTTTGCCTGGCCCAACGCGAGGCTTGCGGTGATGGGTGGCGAACAGGCCGCGATGGTCATGGAGATCGTGGAGGACAACAAGCAGCGCGCACGCGGCAAGACTCTGGATCGCGACAAGCTCGCGGCGCAGAGCCGTGAACTGACATCGCTCTATGACGAGGTCTCCAGCGCCCTCTACTGCACCTCGCGGGTCTGGGATGAGGGTATCGTCGATCCGCGTCGCACGCGCGACCTGCTGGTGGAGCTGATTGATCTATGCGTGCGCAACGAGCATACACGCCTTCACGGCAATACCTTCGGCGTGGCGAGGATGTAGCGATGCCGTGGTCCCCGGCGTCGAATCCAACGATGAACCACCCCAGCTTCCGATGAGGCTTGTCGGTGAGAAGCTCGCCGCTGATCCCACAGAGTGATCCCCTTGGAATGACCCGGGACCGATTCTATGGCGATCGCGTGGACCGGAGGCTCGTCAGAGATCGCGGACTCGTTGTCCAAGTCATCTGCGACGACAAGTCAGGACTGCAGCTCATCGCCCTGCACGTTGGCGGTGCTATTCAGAACGATTCCCGGCAGCCATCCCGGGTGCGTGGTGGCAATGCCGTAGTACATCGTCGGAAGGATCAGCAGCGTGAGTCCGGTCGAAGTCACAGTGCCGAAGATCAGCGAGGTGGCCAGCCCGGCGAACATCGGATCGGTGTAGAGAATCAGCGTTCCGAGGGCGACCGTCAGCGCTGACAGCATGATTGGCCTGAAGCGAACGGCACCGGCGAGCTTGACCGCTTCCTCCAGCGGATGGCCCGCACGTTGGTAGTCGCGAATGAAGTCGATGATCAGCAGCGAATTGCGGATGACCACGCCCGCCAGTGCGACGACCCCGATGGCGGACCCCATGCTGAAGTCGATGCCGAGCAGCCAGTGCCCGGGAAATACACCGATGAACCCGAGCGGCACCGCCGTCATCGCCAGCGTGGCGAGCACGAACGATCGGTACACAGCCACGAGCAGGAGGTAGATCAGCGAAAGACCGGCGATCAGGATCATGCCCATTTCGCCCAGTGCATCGAGCGTGACTCGCAGCTCGCCGTCCCAGAGCAGTTGGTACCCGTCCAGAGAACTCGGTGCCTGCGCCTTCAGGCCCAGATTGCCGGTGCGCAGCACCTTGCCCCCCGACAGCTCCAGGCCGTCCAGGTGGTGGTTCATTTCGAGGATGATGTAGCCCGCAGCGCTGCCCGCAGCGTCGGCGGCGACGAAGCTGTAGGGCTCATTGTCCTTGCGCAGGATCGGCCGATCGACGTGCGTCTGCACCGGCTTAACGACTTCCGAAACCGGAATGCGCTGGCCCTGTGCATTGACCACGTATACCCGGTCGAGCCGCCGCGGATCCAAATCGTGCCCGCGCGGCACCTGGACCAGGATGGGCACCGGCGCCCGCTCGCCTTCGATGCGCGCCTCGGAGAGCACGCGCGTGTCGAGCAGGCTGCGCAGCGTCTCCTCGACGGCAGCGGCGGTGACGCCGGATAACATCGCCTTCTCGTGGTCGACCTGCAGATCGATCCGTGGTGCATCCACTGGCTCGGAGTCATAGACGTCCACCACGCCCCAAGTCGCCTCGAAGCGTTCACGCACCTGGGCGACCAGTTGGCGGCGCACTCCGGCATCCTCGCCGTAGATCTCGGCGACCACCGTGGCGACACTGGGAGGGCCGGGGGGAACGTCGCGCAGCGTGATCTCCAGACCGGGGTAGTCGGTTCGCAAAGGGGCGGCGGCGGCGCGCAGTTCCGCGATCACCGCGGACGAGGTCGTCTTGCGCGCCTTCTTGTGTACCAGCATGACCGTGATCTCGGCTAGATGCGCGGCCTGACGGTTTGCAGCCCCACGGATCTGTCCGGCGAAGTCCACCACTGGCGGCAGGCCGACGTAGCTCACCCAGTTGGCGACCAGCGGCTGGCCGCGCAGCAGCGCGCCCAAGCGGCGCACGACCTCGTCGGTCCTTTCGATCGGCGTGCCTTCGGGCATGTCGAGCGTGATGCTGAAATGGCTGCGGTCCTCCTTGGGCATGATGGCGACCATCACGCTGCCGGCCGAGGGCGGACCGCCGACGCCCGCGGGCCGGATGAACTGCCACGCCGGCTGCATCAGCGCGGCCAGCAGGGCGAGCGCGGTCAGCGCATAGAACGTCCGGCGCCGCCGGTGATCGTGCAACAGCGGCGTCAGAACCTTGAAATAGCGGTGATGCGACGCGGAAGACGCGTCTTCGTGCGCATGCGAGTGGACGTGCCCGCGCAGCCATCGATGGCAGGCCCAGGGCACGATCATGTACGCCAGCAGCAGCGACAGCGCCATGGTGATCTGCACGTTGAACGCGATCGGCTCGAAGTAGGCCCCGTTCATGCCGGTGAGCAGGTTCAGCGACGCGAACACGAGAACCACCGAGAACGTCGCAATGGTCGTCGGCGGGCCGATCTCGTTGACCGCCAGCACCGCCTGGCGGCGTGAGTCGACATCCGAACGATGCTGATAGTTGCGGTAGATGTTCTCCAGCACCACGATGCTGTCGTCCACGATCATGCCCAGCGACAGGATCATCGCGAACAGCGATATGCGATTGACGGTGTGGCTGGTGAGCAGATCCACCATCAGGGTCAGGCACAGGATCAGGGGCAGCACGAAGCTGATGATCAAGCCGGCGCGCAGCCCGAGAAAGGGCAGCAGCGTCAGGATCACCGCGCTGATCGCCACCGCCAGATCACGCAGCAGATGATTGACCGTGTCGTTGGCCTTGGCACCGTCGTCGCGGGTGGTGACGACGTGCACGTCCGCCGGAATGAATTGCTGGCGCAGCGTCTCGACGGCGGCCAGCACCTCGCGAGCCATGGTGACCGCGTTCGTTCCCGGCTTCTTGGCCACGGATATCGTAACGGCCGGCATTTCACCGGCGACTTGCCCGAATCGCGCATCGCCGGCACCAAAGCCCAGTCGCACCTGGGATTCCCGCTCCTGCGCGGGCCCGTCGTGGACGGTCGCCACGTCGTCGACGTAGATCACGCGGCCTCGATGAACGCCCACCGCCAGCATGCGCACCTCGTCGGCCGATTGCAGTTCACCGCGCAACTGCACGCGCAGGGTCCGCCCCGCGTGCACGGTATCGCCGACCTCCGCGGCCGTGTTTCCCGCCGCCAGTGCGGCCAGGCCCTCGCTCAGGGTCAGGCCGAAGGCTTCGAGCCGCGCCGGATCGGGCTCGACGCGAATCTCGCGTGACACGCCGCCGTGCAGTTCGACGCGCGACACGGAGGGAATGGAGTTGAGCCGCTCGGCGACGCGCTCCGCCAGGCGGCGCAGGGCGTAGTCGTCGTAGCGCTCCGAGGCCAGCGTGACGGTGACAACGGCAATGTCGTCGGTATCCACCCGCCTGATAAGCGGCGGCGCGACCTCCGGCGGCAGTAGCGCCTGGACACTGCCGATCTGCTGATACACGCGCACCATGGCTTTTTCCTTGTCCACGCCGACGTGGAACTGGACAGCGACGAGTGCCTGTCCCTGCATCGCCGTGGCATAGGTGTGGTCCACGCCCTCAATCTCGCGCAGCGCGCGTTCAACCGGCGCGGCCACCAGGCGATCGACATCGGCGGCGGATCGGCCCGGAAGCGCGTACAACACCTCCGCACCCGGGACCAGAATCTGCGGATTTTCCTCGCGCGGCGTCAGCGTCGCGGCGATCCATCCGACCGCCAGACAGAACAGCACGAAGACCGGTGTGAGCTTGGACTCGATGAAGTAGTCGGCGATCCGGCCTGCCGAGTTGAGTTCGCGTTCGCGCATGCCCGGCCTGCTAAGGCGATTGCCGCTTCAGGCGATCACCGTCGCGAACCGTCTCCGGCACCTGCGCCAGCACCGTCTCACCCGCCTGAAGCCCCGCGGTGATTTCGGTCAGCACGCCATCGCGCCGCCCGGTGCGCACCCAGCGGAAGTCGAGCCGGTCTTTCTCGCTCACGACGAAAACGCCGGTCAGTCCACCGCGCTGCGCCAGCGCCGCGTCCGGCACGCGCAGGCCGTCGGTTTCGCCGACCTTGAAGCGGCTGCGTCCAAACAGTCCCGGCGTCAGGCCCGCCGCATCGTCCAGTTGCAGCTTCACCGTGAACCGCCGCGTCACCGGATCGCCCGACGGAACCACTCGCAGCACGGTCGCTCGATAGCTTTTCCCTGTTGCATCGATGTTCACCTGTGCCACGTCGCCGACGGTGATGTGTTGCACCTGCGATTCCGCCGCCGCCGTCTCGAACAGCAGCGCGGTATCGGATTCCACCACCAGCAAGGGTCGGCCGGGCGTCACCAGGTCACCGGCCCGTGCGGGTCGTTCGGCGACCACGCCATCCACCGGGCTGACAATCTCGGTGTAGCGGAGCTGAGCCTGCGCCGCGCTCAGCGCTGCATCCTCGGTGCGCAACAACTGGTCGGCCGTATCACGTTCCAGTTGCGCCTTGCGCCGCGCGGCGTCAGACACCAGGCCGCGCGCCAACAAGGTCTGCGTATCCACCAGCGTGCGTTCGGCATCGCGCAGCGCGGCTTCGCGCAGCGCGCGCTGTGCTTGGGCCTGCTGTACGGCCGCTTCCTGATCCCGAGCGTCGAGCTGGACGAGGACCTGGCCGCGGCGAATGTGCTCGCCCTCGCGCACGCTGATCGCACGGACATAGGCCGGAAGGCGCGAACTGATTTCGACTCGCTCGTCGGAAACCACCGAGCCCACGGTCTGGTAGTCCTCGGCGAGCCGTTCGGTGGCGAGGCGTAGGGTCGGCAGGTAGTGCTCGGATGGCGCTCGCGCCGGATAGGGCTGAGGATCGCCGCAGGCCGCAAGACATGCGGAGAACAGCGAGCAAAGGATCGCGGCGGGCACGGGCCGTTTCATTCGTCCCCCAGGCTCCACGTCAGGCTGAGCTGGGACTGCCACACACTGATATGCGTTTCTACGGTCTGATCCTCGGGATCTTTGCTCACGTCGAAGCTCAGAAGTTCCCCCTGCAGCAGTGTGGGCGTCGCGCTACTGAAGCTGTTGGTCTCGCGGATCGTGTTCTTGATGGCGTAGATCAACGCCCACCCCAGTTCGAGCTGCGATGAGAGCTTCCAGGACAGGCCAAGCGCCGCATGGCGGTCCGTGATGGCTGGCGCGAAGATCTTCGGCAGCGTCTGGTCGCGCACCAAAGGATTTCCCCCCCAGCTGAATCCGGCCCGCCAGGTCAGCCGGTCATGCCCACCCTGGTAACCGATCTTGTAGACATCGATGGTGTCCCAGCCGAATCCAGGGCCGCCGGGCGCGCCCAGGCAGGCGTCGAGATCGGGTGGGCTTTGCTGGTTGCGAGTGAACAGGCGGGGAACGAAACACCCATCGGTGAAGCGCTGCGGCTCGACCTGATTGGCCAAGGGCCGGATGTCGCCGTACCGCACCTGCTCGTAGTCGAGGAACAGCCGGTGGCCGTCGATCACATGAAACTGCAGGCCGAGGTTGAGGACGGGCGCGAAATCCAACGAGCCGCCGATGATGGCACCGCGGTACTTGTCGAATTCGGTCTGATACAGACGCGTCTGGTAGGCCGCGCCGATTCCGATTCCATAACCGACCTCCCACAGCAGGCCGATCCGCGCACCGCCTCCATAGGAGTAGTCGAGCCCGCGGTTGGACGTGTGCTCCGGAGAATTCGAGAACGCCGCGAACGCCCCGAGCCCACGAATTTCGATCCGCTGCCCGGCCACCACCGGCGCGATTCCGACCGACAGGTTCGGCAAGACGCGATACGCCCAGTGCGCAGACACGAGGATCTGCGTGAGGTCCACGCCGAGCGTCGTGCCACTACGACCACAGAGCCCCGAAATATCGGAGAAGGCCGACAGCGGTTGCCCGCCGCCGAAATCGCCGTCGCAGCGCGCGGCGAGCACCGGCACGCCGCGCGCCAGGGTGGCCGATCCTCCTTCCGAAAGCGCCTTCAATCCTGACGCGGAAACGCCCCAGCCGACGGCGGTCCGGTCGTCCAGCCGCCAGTTGCGAGCGAACGAGGGAATAGGAAATACGCCAGTGACGGAGGTGTTGCGTCCAGGCTTGAAGTCGAGCAGGCCGAAGGCTGCGTTCTCGCCGAGCGGTCCGGCTCGATAGCCGCCGTCGGGAATCGCGATGCCGAGTTCGGCGGTGCGGGTATTGCCTAGCCACGCGCCCGCTGCCGGATTGCGCAGGGTCGCAGAAGCATCCGACGCCAGCGCCGTGCCCGCGCCGGCCATGCCCAGCTGCACCGCACCCGTACCGGGCGAATTCATGCCATTCGATGCTGCGGCCTCGCCTGCAAGCCACAGGAGCACCCCGCCGGCGGTTCGTGCCACCCGTCGCTGCCAGTCGCCGCTCCGGCGCGCGGTCACGCGGTGGGTCCCAGCATGCGTTCTGCCGCGTCCATGGATTCGATGAGCGAGCGCAGCGTGCGTTGGAGCGCGCGCTTGTCTGCCGCGCTCAGACTGCCGAATGCAGCCTTCACGATGGGCTCGAACCGGGCTGCAAAGGTCCGAACCAGCGTGCGGCCGGCGGCGGTCGCGACGATGCGGCGCCGCCGCGCATCGCGCGCGTCCTGGCTAACCCGAACCAGCTTCTCGGCGGCAAGCACGCTGAGGATGCGCGTCATGTTCGCGTGGTTCTGACCGACCTGCTCGCTCAGTGTCGAAGGCGTCGTGCCTTCGTCGCCACTGGCCAGCACCACGATGAGCGTGTGGTAGGAGCTTTCGGTGAGACCGGTCGGCCGCAGGACCGGATCGGTGAACGCGGTAATACCGAGGCTGGCAACGCGGATCAGGCGCATCAGCGTCACATCCTCGATCGAGAACTCGGGAACGCCCTCGCGCCAGCCCTTGGCACTGGCATCCACGGCGGATAGTCGGTCTTTGGTTTTCATTGGCGTGTCATTGATGTTACACCACAATAATATATAAGCAATCCCCCCGCTGAACGGAGCTATAGCATTCGCAGCACTCTGTCAGCGTATAGCTCGATCTCAGGGCATCAATCAGCTGTGTCTTCTCCCGATTCGTCAGGAGCTGCTGGTCGATGCCCAGATCTTTTTAGGAGTTCGTTCGCCTTCTTCAAGATGTCCTGCTCGAGCTGCAGGCGCCGGATGTTTCGCTGAAGTGCCTCGACCTGCTTTTCCAGTTTGTCTCGCTCGGGGTCTGGCGAGGAGTCTTGTTTACGCGGCATGAGCAAGGAAGGTTCGCTGCCGAGCAGCTGATGCTTCCAGTTGTACAGCGTTGGCCGGGACACGCCCACTTCTTCTGCCACAGACCGCGCGCTGGCTTGCCGCAAGCACAGCGCAATGACTGCGGACTGTTGTCGCGCGTTGACAGTTGACCAGCTGGTCAGTTTTCAGCGCGCGCCAACAGTCTGGGCCCGGCGTTTCGAACGACGGGATCGGGGGGCATAGACCGCAGAAGTTCGTCGACTTCTGTCAATTGCTGAGCGGGCGGCATTTGCGACAGCATGGGTTTGTCCTGTTTCAGTCCAAGAGATTGCTCACAATGGTTACACCGAGTTCTCCAGACCGGTAATAACCGAGCACGGTATCAACCTTGCGATGCTCGGTCATTGCCATGACATCGCCAATAGGGATGTTTCGGCGGCCGGCCTCAGTCACGAAGCCAGAACGCAGGCTGTGCCCCGCCCAGTCACCTTCGAGCCCTGCGAGTAAGGCACGCTTGCGAACAATTTCCCCAACAGCCGCTGGCGACAGTGCGGGCCCGACGGTGGTCTTCCATAGACGGCGAAAGATCGCACCTTCGCTGATCTCCGCAGAAGCCAGCCAAACGCCGAGCGCTTCGGCCGCGACGCCACGGATCGGCTTGTCGGGGAGGGCGCCGCGCCGGTTATCGCCGTCCTGATTCGTCTTCGTCACGCCGAGGCGCAGTAGGTAGCCACGGTCATCAACTTTGGTCAGCTGATCGACTCTCGCGCTGGCAACCTCCGATCGCCGACGTCCGCCGCTGGCCCAGGCAAGGAGGAGCAGGGCACGGTCGCGCTTTCCCTCAAGGGTGTCATCGCAGGTCGCGAGCATCGCCTCCAGAGGCTCTCGAGTGGCTGCCGTCTTCTTGGTGATCGTCTCGCCACGTTTCGCGGATGTCCGACGTGCGCGCGACATCAGATGACGGACCTGCGGATCCTCACAGGGATTCGCCATTCGCCGAAGCTGATGCAGCTTGGAGAGCACGGCGATCCGGTGGATCACCGTGTTCATCTTCATGGGGCCGAGATGACCTTTGAAGCCGCTCTCGACCAGCAGCCGGTCAATATCCTTGGGTAGTTCGCAGACGGGGACATCAACCGATCCGCGCGCCAGATGGTCGACGATGAACTGGACCACAACCGGGGCCGTCACCGGCAGGCTCAGGACGCCGGCATAACGGGCCTGGTACCAGGCACACCAGTAACGCATGGCGCTGCGGTAGCTGCGCAGAGTGTTCTCAGCTTGGCCCGCGATCAGGATTTCTTCGGCGGCTTTGCGGGCCTGATCGCCCAGGGCCGTGGGCGAGAGCACCGAAGCCGCGGGGGCGAGTAGGGCTACTGCCTGGGATTTCGTCCGTTTCGCCAGTCGCTGCGTGGTCACGAATCTCACCTATGTGATATGTATGCTGTAGTAAATATAACAGAACGTTGATCATTAGCACGATAAGCATCACCTATCGTTGGTATTGAAACAAGGGCAGGGCGCTGCAACATCGGAGGCCTCATGGCACGCGGAATCTCGGAAGCAGATGTTCTGGAGGCAGCCGACGCGCTGCTCGCGCGCGGAGAGCGCCCGACGATCGAACGCGTGCGCCAGAAACTGGGCCGTGGTTCGCCCAACACCGTCAACCGCCACCTCGATGCTTGGTGGACGTCACTGGCCCAGCGAGTGCAGGGGCGAAGTCGCTCGACGCTGCCGGCTTCGCTGTTGGAGCTTTGCGGCCGACTGTACGAGGGCGTCCGGGAACAAGCGCGTGTAGAGGCCCAGGCCGACGTCACCCTTGCGGAAGATCGGCTAAATGTCGCGTTGACCGACTTAGAGGCCCAGAAAAACGCCCTACTGCTTGAGCGAGCCGGTATCGCCGCTGCCGGCGAAAAGCTTGCCGCCGAACTGACGTCCCTGCGCGAACGAAACGAGGTCCTCGCGGGTGAGAAAGCGAACCTGCAAGGTGAGGTTGGACGGATCAATTCGATCGCAGCCGAGGCCACCGCGTCCGCCATGGCCAGTAGATCCGCACTGGAAGCCGCGCAGGGGAAGCACAAGGCGGAAATTCAACGTGTCCGGGATCAATGGGAAGGCAATGAGAAGCGCTGGTTGAACGAAATTGTTCACATGAGAGAAGACGCGAAGCGTTCTCGCGCGGAACACGCGGCGGCCGTCAAAGCGCTGCAGACACAGCTCAAGGAAGTGCAAGCAAGCCTGGCGAGAGCACTCAAGGGAAGGCTTCGATTGGACGCGGATTTGGTTCGCGCCGACGCCGCCCGGGCGAAGGAGCGGGAAGCAAGAATCGCGGCCGAGGCGACTAGTAAAGCTACCGCTGCCGCCCTTCAGGGCTTGAATGCGCGTCTGGGTTCACCGAAAGCTCATCGGCGTCGGATCGTCAAGACCACGAAGAATCCCGGGCAATCCTAGGGCTCACTAATGCCGACCCTGGTGTCCACGTGGAAGCAGCGCGGCCACGAGCTGATCGATCTGCGGTCAAACGGGCCCGCGCTTCGGGACAGGATCGACGCATTGTCACTGGTGGAGGTAACCGAGAGCGGCGGTCTCGGCGTAAACCCGGGGGCCTTGCGCACGGTCCAGGGCCTACGCGAGCGCGACGAGTCCAGTTCTTCTCCCACATGTCTGGAGGGCAGGTTTCAGACCGCTTTCAGACCGCGGTCATGACCGTCCCTGAACATCCCTTGGTTAAAACGACGATTCCATGCTGTTGCTTAAAATCCCCAGGCGATCGCTGACCAATTTTCATCAAGTTCACTTGGTCGGCTGATTCGTGCTGTCGAGTGGGGATTACCACGAGTGTCTGCACTGGCGGTCTTTATGTGTCCGACAAATGGCATTGTCGGACACATGGTAATTGGTCTATATCCTTGTTTTTAATCGATATTTTTTGTAGCTAGTTAGCATTTCAGCGCGCTGCAGGTGCGGCGAATTCGGTCACTGCATATCCGGCTTCGGCGGGAATACTCAGCCACATCCCTTCGGGGCGCTGGATGACTTGCGGTTGCACGGTCACCACCGGCGCCGATCGTGCTGCCGCCAGTGCCGCTTCTGTGCTGATGCTGAAGCCGAGTTTCTCCACGTTCAGCAAGGTGGCCGGCACCACGGTGCGGCGACCGTCGGCGGCTTGAGTCAGCACGTCGGCAGGTCTGATCCAAACTGAATCGACGGTTTCGCGGCCGTCGTGCAGCGCGACCTGCTCGGACGGCGCCACCGCGAGGTAGAAATAGGTATCGAAGCGCTTGGGCATGAAGCTGGGGGTGACCCAGTGCGCGAAAGGCACCAGTTCGTCGCAGTTCAGGAACAGGTCCTCGGCCTGCAGCATGTCGGCGACGCCGAGTTCGCCGCGGTCCAGCGGCTGTCGATAGCGCTCGCCCAGTGCGGCCAGGCGCGCAGGTGCGATCGGCGTGTGAGTGCTGCCATCGCTGGCCAACAACACGCCACATTCTTCGAATGCTTCGCGAATGGCGCCGACTCTGAGCGCCACCTGTTCCGGTGAAAGCCCTTCGGCGCCGCGGCAACGCGCCAGTACCCGCGGATCGGTATCGCCGGGTGCCAGCTTGCCGCCGGGGAACACCAACGCGCCGGAGGCAAAATCGATCTGCTGGTGGCGCACCACCATGAACACTTCCATGCCGTCGGGTCCTTCTCGCAGCAGTAGGATGGTCGCGGCCAGGCGAACGGCGGCGGCAGGCGCAGCGGGATTACCGGTTGAAGTCATTGCGTGGTTCCGGGGATTGATCGGGAGTGGACGCGCGAATTTCATCACGTCTTGCCGATGCGGGTGACGGCCCGTCGGATAACGCCGTTGCAATCGTCGACCGCCTTCGACGCGCGAGGCCGGACGCGAGGATGGCGGCGCTTGCTAAAATGGCCCGCTTTTGTGCTGCCGACGGCGCGGACCTGAAACCCGAACTGTCGCTCGCCGTTTCGCGGAAAGCCGACCCTTCCCTGCCCTTGCCCATCATGAGTCCGATCACGCTCGCCCTGTCCAAAGGGCGCATCCTCGAAGACAGCCTGCCCATGCTGACCCGCCTGGGACTGGGGCCGGCCGGCGATATCGATCGCCTGCTCCGCGTGCCTTCGGAGGACCCGGGCGTGCATCTGCTGATCATCCGCCCGGCCGACGTGCCAACTTACGTCGAGCACGGCGCGGCGGATCTTGGCGTGGTCGGCAAGGATGTGCTGATGGAGCACGGCGGCTCGGCCTTGTACGAGCCCCTGGACCTGGATATTGCGCGCTGCCGGCTGTCCATCGCTGCGGTCAAGGGTTCGCCTTACGCCGACCCGGCCGGCTGGTCCAGCGGCCGCCGCGTGCGGGTGGCCACCAAGTATCCGGAGATCACCCGACGCCACTTTGCGCAGCGTGGCGAACAGGTGGAGATCATCAAGCTGTACGGTTCGATGGAGTTGGCGCCGCTGGTGGGCCTGGCCGACGTCATCGTCGATCTGGTGGACACCGGCAACACGCTGCGCGCCAACGGGTTGGTCGAAACCGAAGTCCTGACCCAGGTCAGTTCGCGTGTGGTGGTCAACAAGGCCTCCATGAAGATGAAGCACGCGGCGCTGCAGGATTTGCTGGCGCGCATCCAGACCATGAAGGCTTAGGATGAAACGACGTTTCCGCTTCACCGGATGGCGCACGGCGCCGGGGAACAACCGATCGCGATGAACATCGCCCGACTCGACACCACCAGCACCGACTTCGACAGTCGGCTGGAATCGCTGCTGGACCGCGCACCCGAACAGGATGCGCGCGTGGCCGCAACGGTGGTGGACATCGTTGCCGACGTGCGCAAACGCGGCGATGCAGCGCTGCTGGAATACACCAACCGCTTCGACGCCTCCGACTGGAAATCCGCGCAGGACCTGGAACTGCCCAAGGCGGTGCTGGAAGCCGCCTGGGTCAGCCTGCCGCTGGACCTCCGGCGGGCGCTGGAACAGGCGTATGTGCGCATTCGCACCTATGCCGAGCGTCAGCGCCTGGAGGACTGGGAGTTCTCGGATGTGCACGGCAACCGTTTGGGACAGCGCGTCACACCGCTGGATCGCGTCGGAATCTATGTCCCCGGCGGCAAGGCCGCCTACCCGTCTTCGGTGTTGATGAACACCATCCCGGCCAAGGTCGCCGGCGTGCACGAGGTGGTGATGATGGTGCCGACGCCTCGCGGCGAGACCCATGCCGCGGTATTGGGTGCGGCGCACCTGGCCGGGGTGGACCGCGTGTTTCGCATCGGCGGTGCGCAGGCCATCGCCGCCCTGGCCTGGGGCACTTCGACGGTACCGGCGGTCGACAAGATCGTCGGCCCCGGCAACGCCTATGTGGCGGCGGCCAAGCGCGCGGTGTTCGGCCGCGTCGGCATCGATTCCATCGCCGGGCCGTCCGAAATCGTGGTGATCGCCGACGGCGATTCCGATCCGCGCTGGCTGGCGATGGACCTGTTCAGCCAGGCCGAGCATGACGAGGACGCGCAATCGATCCTCATCAGTCCTGACGCTGATCTGCTCGAGCGTGTGGCCCTCGCCATGGACCAGCGCATCGCGGAATTGCCACGCGCCGACATCGTGCGCGCCGCCCTGACCGACCGCGGCGCGCTGATCCGTGTGCGCGACCTGCAACAGGCTGCCGAGATCGCCAATCGCATCGCCCCGGAGCATCTGGAACTCGCGGTGGCGGACCCGCGCGCGTTGGTGACGCACATCCGCCACGCCGGCGCCATTTTCCTCGGCCGCTACGCGCCGGAAGCCTTCGGCGACTATTGCGCCGGGCCCAATCACGTGCTGCCCACCTCGCGCGCGGCACGCTTCTCCAATCCGCTGGGTGTCTACGAATTCCAGAAGCGCAGCAGCCTGATCGAATGCACGCCCGAAGGTGCGCGGGTGCTGGCCGGCATCGCCGGCGTGATCGCCGATGCCGAAGGTTTGCAGGCGCACGCAGCGTCGGCACGCGACCGGCTCGATCCTTAGGAGGCCCTGCGCTGTCCGCGTCCGCGGGCCGCGGGCCGCGGGCCGCGGAAAGCCGCATGGTGGGCGCTCGACGGCCGCAGCCCCTCGCATCGCGCTGGCCGGCTTTGGCGTCCGAACCGGCTGGCTCGGGGACGCCGCCCCGCCGCACTCAACCGTCGTTGTCGCCGTCTTCTTCCGGCGGTGGCTGGGGGGTGAGTTGGGTCGCCAGCACGCGGACGATGCGGCGGCCGTCCATGGTCGCGATCTCCAGGCGCCAGCCTTCGAGCTCGACGCTGTCGCCAACCGTGGGGACATGATCGAGCAGCGCCATGATCATGCCACTGAGGGTGTTGAAGCGGCCGCCATCGGCTTCCGGTAACGAGCGTAATTGCAACCGGTCCATCAGCTCGGGCAAGGCGATGGCGCCGTTGAGCAGCCAGGCGCCGTCCTGTTGACGCACCGCGCCCACGTCTTCAAGGTTGCGTGGATGCAGATCGCCGGTCATCGCCTGCAGCAGATCGTCCGGTGTGACCAGACCTTCGATCTCGCCGTACTCGTCCACCACAAACACCGACTGCAGATGATGGGTGCGGAACTGCTCCAGCAGCTCCAGCACGGTGAGTGTTTCCAGCATGAACGCGCAGTTATCCAGCGTGGCATCGAACGCCAGCGATTTGCCCGCCGCCACGGTGCCAAGCACCTGCTTGGCGTCGACGACGCCGATCAGGCGGTCCAGGCCGCCGCGACACACCGGAAAACGCGAGTGCTCCGATGCCAGCATGCGCTTGAGATTGGCGGGCGCCGACAGGGTGGTGTCCAGATACACGATGTCCGAGCGCGGCGTCATGATCGAGCCCAGGCGGCGCTGGTCCAGACGCAGCACGTTGCGCACCATCTGGTGTTCGTGACGCTCGATGGCACCGGAGTGGGAGCCTTCGCTGAGCACGGCATGGATCTCGGCCTCGGTCACGCCGGGCTGGTCGCTTTCGCGGATCCTGAGCAGGTGCATCAGCACCCGGGTGGACACCGACAACAGCCACACGAAAGGACGGGTGATTGCGGCCAGCCAGCGCATGGGTCTGGCCACCAGGCAGGCGATGCTCTCGGCGTGTATCTGCGCCCAGCGCTTGGGCACCAGCTCTCCTACCACGATCGAAACGTAGGTGACCACGGCCACCACCAGCGTCGTTGCACCGATGTGCGCGAGTTCGGCCGGCGTGCCAGCGGCGAGCAGCGCCTGCGCCAGGGGCTTCGCCAGCACCGCCTCGCCGACAATGCCGTTGAGGATGCCGATGGAGGTGATGCCGATCTGAACCGTGGACAAGAACCCGGTCGGGTTCTCCGCCAGCTTGAGCGCCACCCGCGCAGCGCGATCGCCCTGCGCCACTCTGGCTTCGAGCCTTGCCTTGCGCGCCGTCACCACGGCGATCTCCGACATGGCGAACACCCCGTTGAGCAGGATCAGGCTCAGCAGGATCAGGGTTTCCACGGCGGCCTCATCCCCTGTCCGGCCGCGCAGCGCGGCGCATTACGATGCGGCGCGAACCGGGGTTCAGGCTCGGCCCGGCGCCGGTGGAACGGAGAACAGGCGATGCATCGACGACAGCTGGAGTCCATGAATACGTGGATGGCGGCCTGTTACCCTCAGGCGACCCAGTGATCATAACCGGCCCGTACCGCATGAATCTCCGTTCGCCGCTGTTGCCCGCCGTCCTGACGGTGACGGCGCTGTGTCTTGCCGCCTGCGAATCCTCGTTCGACGCCAGGCTGTCGGCCGACCCCATCGACAACCTGCAACGCGTCACCCTGCCGCTGGAAGGACTTGCCGTGCAGACCAGCGATGGCCAGAGCCGCAGCCTGCGCCTGGACGATCCGGTGGACGTGGACCTGCTGCTGTTCGATCTGGACAACCCCTATCTGCTGATCGCCAATGCCGAACTGGCCGAGGGCAGTTATCGCAGCGTGCAGCTGCTGGTCGATGCCGACGGTGCCGAGCTGCAGCGGCTGGACGGCGGCCTTTTCCCCATCGATCTGGCGGCCAGTACGCCGTTTGCCGATGTGGCGTTCTCGGTCGACGAGGACAGCAGCGTGGCGATCGACCTGGCATTGGACCTGCGCTTGTCGCTGTCGCAGCGGACCGACGACCGCTACCGGCTGGCGCCGGTGCTGCGTGCGGTGCCGGCGGGCGATGGCGCAGAGGTTCGCGGCGTAGTCGGCGGTGGTCTGCTCAACGATGCCAGTTGCGCGCTCGGCGCCGCGGTGTACCTGTTCGAAGGCCTGGATGTGGAGCCCGACGAGCGAGACGGCGCCGGGGTCGAGCCGGTAGCCACGGCAGCCGTGCGCAACGATCCTTTCAACGCCGTACCGGCGTATCGACTGGGCGTGCTGGCCGAAGGCCCCTACACCCTGGCGCTGACCTGCGACGGCGAGTTGGAGGACGGCCTGGACGTCGCCGATCCCGAAATCAACTTCATCGCCCGGTACAACCTGGAGCTGCTGCGCACCGAACAGCGCGTGTTCAACCTGCCGCCCTGATCGCATGATCGGCCGGTGTTCGATCTGCCGGCGCTACGGCCGCTTGAACCGGCGCCGGAAACTGCCAAGCTTGCCGCCGTCGGCTCCGGCGGAGTCGTTACGAACCCTCTGATGGAAGATAAATCGGCGCTGTTGCGCAGCCTCAGGATCGACCGCGATGCCACGCCCGAGCGCGAGCCGCGACGGCCGTGGCGCTGGGTGACGCTGGCGGTCGTCGTCGCGTTGCTGGGATGGATGGTCTACCGGCTGGGTCCCGGCGCGGCGGTCGAGATCAGTACTGTCACCGCCCGCAGCGAAGGGGGCGCGCCGACAGCCGGCAGCTCGGTGCTGGATGCTTCGGGCTATGTGGTGGCGCGACGCCAGGCCACCGTGTCGTCCAAGATCACCGGCAAGGTGGTGGAGCTGCTGATCGAAGAAGGGTCGCGGGTCGAAGAAGGCGCCGTGCTGGCGCGCATCGACGATTCCAACATTCGTACCCAGCTCGATCTGGCGCGTGCGCAAGCCGACGCGGCGCGTGCGCAGCTCGGCGAAGTGGAGGTGCAATTGGCCGAAGCCGAGCGCAACCTGCGCCGGACGCGCGAACTGGCCACCAGGCAACTGCTCAGCGAGTCGGCGCTGGATACCGCCCAGGCCAATGTCGACGCGCTGCGCGCTCGTCTGCGCAGCATGCGCCAGAACGCGACGGTGGCCGACCGCAGCGTGGCGGTGCAGGCCCAACAGCTCGACGACACGGTCGTGCGCGCACCGTTTGCCGGCGTCGTCACCGTGAAGAATGCGCAGCCCGGCGAGATGATCTCGCCGCTGTCGGCTGGCGGCGACGGCACCCGCACCGGCATCGGCACCCTGGTGGACATGGACTCGCTGGAGGTGGAGGTCGACGTCAACGAAAACTTCATCAAGCGCGTGCAGGCCGGCCAGACCGCCCAGACCGTGCTTAACGCCTACCCGGACTGGAAGATCCCCTCGCAGGTGATTGCGGTGATCCCCACCGCCGATCGCAGCAAGGCCACGGTCAAGGTCCGCATCGGCCTGCAGGTCGACGATGCGCGTGTGCTGCCGGAGATGGGCGCCCGGGTGAGTTTTCTGGCGCCGCAACAAGCACAGCCCGCCAGCGACGAGGCCGCGCGGGTGCTGGTCGCCGCCGCCGCGATCGCGCGCGAAGGCGACGAGGACGTGGTGTATATCATCGCTGAGGGTCGCGCGATGCGACGCACGGTGGAACGGGGTGAAGCACGCGGTACCGATGTCGAGATCCTCGCCGGCCTGGAGGGCGACGAAGTGCTTGCGGCCAGCGGCCTGGATGCGCTGCGTGACGGCCGGCGGGTGGTGGTCGAATGACGGGCCGCGCATGAGCGCGCCGCTGATCGAATTGCGGCAAGTGTCCAAGCACTATCGCCGCGGCGCCCAGCAGGTCGACGTGCTGCACGCGCTGAGCATGGACATCCAGGCCGGCGATTTTCTGGCGCTGATGGGCCCCTCCGGCTCCGGTAAAACCACCCTGCTGAACCTGATCGGCGGGCTGGATCGCGTCAGCAGCGGCAGCGTGATCGTCGCCGGGCAAGCGCTGGAAGCGCTCAGTTCCGGCGGACTGGCCGCCTGGCGTGCCCGCCACGTCGGCTTCGTGTTTCAGTTCTACAACCTGCTGCCGGTGCTCAGCGCCGCGCGCAACGTGGAACTGCCCCTGCTGCTGACCCGCCTCAACGCCGCGCAACGTGCCCGTCACGTGGCGGCGGCGCTGGCGATTGTCGGGCTGTCCGACCGCGCGCGGCACAAACCCGCGGAACTGTCCGGCGGCCAGGCACAGCGGGTGGCCATCGCCCGCGCCCTGGTGGCGGACCCCGCCCTGCTGGTGTGCGACGAACCCACCGGCGACCTGGACCGCAAGACCGCCGACGAGATCCTGGGCCTGCTGCAGGAACTGAACCGCGAGCACGGCAAGACCATCGTGATGGTCACGCACGATCCCAAAGCCGCGGAGTACGCCAGCCATCAGCTGCACCTGGACAAGGGACAGCTCGTGAGGGGGGAGGCGTGAGGCGTGAGGCGACAAGCGTGATTCGGCTGAGTCGATCAAGGCAGCAGCGCCTTGCTGGCGTGCACCCGCTCTCCGCGGAGAACAACCAGACCGCCCCACGCCTCGCGCCTCACGCCTCGCCAACGAGATGAAATATCTGCCCCTGCTCTGGGCCGCGCTGTGGCGGCGCAAGCCGCGCACGATCTTCACCGGCCTGTCGATCGCGGTGTCGTTCCTGCTGTTCGGGTTGCTGATCGCGTTCAACCAGGCACTCAACGCCGGTGTGGCGTTGTCGGGCAACGAGCGTCTGGTCACCACCGGAAAGTATTCGCTGACCCAGGTGCTGCCGTACGGACACTTTCAGCAGATCCTCAACGTCGAGGGGATCTCCAAGGTGGCGCACGCGTCGTGGTTCGGCGGCGTCTACCAGAACGAGCGCAACTTCTTTCCGCAGTTCGCCACCGACATCGAGGTCTATCTCGACCTGTATCCGGAAATTCTGCTGCCGCCGGAGCAGCGCGAGGCGGTGCGACTGAACCGTTCGGGAGCCATCGCGGCCAAGACCCTGGCCGACCGCTTCGGCTGGAAGGTCGGCGACCGCATTCCCATTCAGGCCACGATCTGGGCGCGGGCAGACCGCAGCGATGCCTGGGAATTCGAGCTGATCGGCATTTTCGATACGCGCACGGTGGCCGAGCGCGGCCAGTTCGAGATGATGCTGCTCCCCTACACCTATTTCGACGAGGCGCGCCTGTTCGGCAAGGGCACGGTGGGTTGGTATCTGGCCGAGGTGCAGCGCGGAGCCAACGCCGCGACGGTGGCGCAGCGCATCGATGCGCTGTTCGCCAACTCGCCCTTCCCCACCAAGAGTCAGACCGAAAAGGCGTTCAACCAGGCCTTCGTCAAGCAACTCGGCGACATCGGTTTCATCATCACCGCCATCATGGGGGCGGTGCTGTTCACGCTGCTGATGCTTACCGGCAACACCATGATGCAGAGCGTGCGCGAGCGCATTCCCGAACTGGCAGTGCTCAAGACCATCGGCTTTTCCGACGGTCAGGTGCTGGGGCTGGTGCTGGCCGAAGCCGGCGTGCTGTGCGGCGTGTCGGCGGCGCTGGGCGTGGCAATGGCTGCGGTGTTGATCCCGGCGATGGTCCCGCACCTGCCGGGCGGCTTTTCCGGTATGAGCCTGGACCCGCAGGTGCTGACCCAGGCGCTGGGGCTGTCGGCGCTGCTGGCGGTCCTGGTCGGTATGCCACCGGCTTTGCGAGCCATGCGCCTGGATATCGTGCAGGCACTGGGAGGCCACTGATGCTCGCGCAGACGCTCGCCATCACCCTGCTCAATCTGCGCGCCATTCCCTCGCGCCTGGGCAGCTCCCTGGTGATCGTGGTGGGGATCGGCGGCGTGGTCGGCGTGCTGATCGCGCTGCTGGCGATGGCCGAAGGTTTCAAGACCACGCTGGCCTCCACCGGTCGCGCCGACCGTGCCCTGGTGATGCGTGCGGGGTCCAACGACGAGCTGGCCAGCATCCTCAACATCGAGGTGTGGAATATCGTGCGCGACCTGCCCGGCATCCGTCGCGACATCGCCGGCGAGCCCATCGCCATCGCCGAGCGCTACATTCTGTCGGACGTTCGCAAGCGCGGTGCGCAAACCGGTGCCAACGTGGTGGTGCGCGGCACCAGCCCGGACGTGTTCCGCGTGCGCCCGGAAGCCCGCATCGTCGCCGGTCGCATGTTCGAGCGCGGCAAGCGCGAGGTGGTGGTGGGGCGTGGCGCGCTGGACCAGTACGCGGACATGCAGATCGGCCAGCGGGTCGAGGTCCGGGATGGCGCCTGGCCCATCGTCGGCGTGTTCGAGTCGGGCGGTGACGTCCACGAATCCGAGTTGTGGGTCGACGTGACCAGCCTGCACCAGGCGCTGCGGACGCCGTTCTACGCCACCGTAACCGTGCAGCTGCAGGATGCCTCGGAGGCGACCCTGCAGGCGTTCAAGGATCGGATCGCGGCGGACCCGCGCCTCAAAGTGAGCGTGCAGCGCGAGCCCGACTACTACGCTTCGCGTGCGGTGGCGCTGCAGAAATTCATCACCATCCTGGGTTACTCGGTGGCGACGATCATGGGCATCGGCGCCGTGTTCGGCGCGCTCAACACCATGTATGCCGCGGTGTCCACGCGCAGCGTGGAGATCGCCACCTTGCGCGCGATCGGCTTCCACGCCACCCCGGTGGTGATGTCCGTGCTGATCGAGGCGGTGTTCCTGGCGTTCGTCGGTGCTGCTCTGGGCGCCGCAGTGGCCTACGTGCTGTTCAACGGCTACACCGTCTCTACGCTCAATTTCCAGACCTTCAGTCAGGTGGCGTTTGCTTTCCGGGTAACTCCAGGTCTGCTGGCCGAGGGCATCGCCATCGCCTGCCTGATCGGCTTGATCGGTGGCCTTTTTCCCGCGGTGCGCGCGGCACGACTACCCGTAGCCGAGGCGCTGCGCTCGGCCTGAAGACGCAAAGGCCAGCCCGGCGTACCCGCGCCAGCAATGCACTCGGAGGCGGCAAGGGACGCCAGCGGGCACTGACGGCTGTTGCTGTTCCGCGCAAGTATCCGAAAAACGTGACGCGGTTCTCACGCAATGGCCGGATTTTGGTGCCTGCGTGCCCCAGAACAGCTGGGTGAGGTCTGTCCGCGCGCCGAATAATCGAACAATGTCTCGCTCGATCAGTGGCATGCATCACATATTCGAGTGAGGTGCACGCGCTCGGCAAGTCGCTACAGTTCAATCGGTCCCCACAGCGAGGGCAGACCGCGGCGCCAAAGAAGCTCGGAACATCAATGGGCCAGGGAGACATGCGTAGCGAAACGCTCACCGATCAGTCGTTCGATCCGGCACGCCTGCAAGGTGCGCTGGATCAGCTCGACCGTGGCCGGTGGGGCTACTGGCCGCGACTGGCACTGGCATTCGAGCCCGAACTGGAAGCGCCATTCCTGCGCCATCGGGCCGAATCGGTGCTGATTCTGCAACGCCTGGCCATGCTCATCGGCGCGCTGCTGTATGCGCTGTACTTCTGGCGTGACGCCGTCACCGACCGCTATTACATGGATCCGGTGATCTGGGGGACGCTGCTGGCGTTTGCCATTCCCGGCAACACTGCTCTGTTCGTTGCCACCTTCCTGCACGAACCCTGGCGTTACACCCTGGCGATCGCGCGCGTGGGCGCTTTGTTTCATACCGCCGGCATGCTGCTGGTCAGCGCCATCAGCGCCAGCCGCAACGGCGAAGGCTGGTACGAATTCCTCATCATCCAGTTGCTGTACGACTTCTTCCTGCTGGGTTTGCTGTGGTCGCAGGCCAATTGGTTGGCACTGATCACGGCGACGTTTGCGCCGCTGCTGATGATGGCGCTCGGGCAACCGCCCGGCCAGGTGTTCAACTACACCTTCTTCATCACCGCCACCGCCGTGCTGGGCAGTATCGGATGCTATGTGCAGGAACGCTCGCAGCGACGCTCATGGCTCACCGAACAACTGCTGCGGCAGATGTCGGAACGCGATCCCCTGACCCATCTGTTCAATCACCGCGCGTTCTACTCGCGTGGCGATCGACTGATCCGCCACGCCCGTCGCGAGGGCCGCTACGTGGCGGTTCTCGGCGTCGATATCGACCTCTTCAAGCGCTTCAACGATCTCTACGGCCATCTGGCCGGCGACGAATGTCTGCGCCAGGTGGCCCAACAGGTGGCCGATCACGCGCGCCGTCCGCTGGACATGGCCGGCCGGCTCGGCGGCGAGGAATTCGCGGTGTTTCTCTACGACGCCAACCGCGCCAGTGCATTGTCGCGCGCCGAGGATCTGCGCGAGGCGATCCGCAATCTGGACCTGCCGGGCCAAGCCCGGGTGTCGATCAGCGTTGGCGTAGCCACCGCGACGCCGCTGGATTCGGTGACCATGGAAACCATGGTCGGTCAGGCCGATGTCGCCTTGTACCGTGCCAAGCACGACCAGCGCGACTGCGTGCGCGAATGGACCGACCACAAGTCGGTGCCGACCTTGACGCTGGTGACGCCCAAGGCGAGCTGAGGCGCCGGTCCGCTCAACGCCCGTAGCGTGCGCGCACCGCGGCGGGCAGGAACTCGCCCTCGCCGATCTCGATGTTGAATTGTGCGGGCGGCTCTTCGGCAATCAGGCGGCTGGCGAAATAGCGGCCGTCCTGCAGGTCGTAGGTCACCACCGGCAGCGCATTGGCGGACTGCGAGTCGTACAGCGGCAACAGGTGGCCTTCCTGGAAGCGCCAGAGCTTGCCCTTGCGATCGTAATTTTCCGCCAGCACCACGTTCCAGGTGTCCTCATCCACATAGAACACGCGCAGGCCGAAGCTGTGTTTCTTGCCGCCGCGTTCGTTGGCTTCGATCACCCACACGCGGTGCAGCTCGTAACGCGTCCCGTCCGGATTCAGGTGCTTGGGCGTGAGCAGATCCGAATATTTGCGGCTGCCATCGGACAACCGGTAGCCGTTGTACGGCAGATACAGTTCGCGCTTGCCCACCAGCTTCCAGACGTAGCGGTCGAAGGCGCCGTTGTACATGTCGATCATGTCGACGAAGTACATGCCCTCGGTGGCCGGAAAGGGCTGGTCGTAGCCCACCGGAGGAATGCGGAACATGCGGCCGGTGCCGGGCGGCATCACCCAAATCGCGCGCGCATCCTTCTCCGAATTGGCGGTCTCGTGCGCCAGCGCCACCAGATTGTTGAGGCCGACGCCGGTAAAGCGCAGCAGGTAGTACAGCAGGATGTTGCGGTTGGAGATGTCCACCGGGTCGGCGATGTTGCCGTAGCGATACAGCACCCGCTCGTTGAGACGTACGCGCAGACTCTCCCTGCCATCGGCGCCGATCACCACCTGCTGGCTCTGGGCATCGGCCGAATCGCCGCGGTAGCGCACGCGGTGATTCCACATGATCTCCACACCCGATTGCGGCCGCGGAAACGGAAACCCCAGCTTGGCACCCTCCAGCGCATCGGATCCCAGCAGCTTGGCGCGACCATCGTTGGCCTGGGTGGCGTCGTAGATCGCTTGCGGATACGCCGCGCCGCGGCGCGTGGTGTACACCGGCATGCGGTAGCTGGGGTACTTGGCCAGCAGTTCGCGGTGGCCCACCGACAAGCGCGCCCGGTGCTCGGCGGCGTTGGCGGGACTGATGGTGAACAGGGGACGATCATTGGGATAGGGGTCGACCAGCTGCCCGCCAGGCTTGAACGCGGCCGGCCATTGCGAGCGCGTCAGCCCACCGGTCCAGGGCGGGATGCTGGCGTCGGCGTTGCCGTCGCGTTCGGCACCGATCGGCGTGAGTTCGGCGCTGGCGCTGCGCGCACTCGCCACTTCGGCGCCAGCGCTCACCGCCGAGTCCGCCGCTTGCGCCGGCCCGCTGAAGTCGACGCTGTCGCCCAGCAGCCGCTGGCTGAGAACCACCTCGTCGGCGCGCTGACGCACGGCCTGCGCCGCAGCGGCCAGCGCCTGCTCGCGTGCGCGGCCCGACTCCAGGTAGGCGATCCAGTCGCCGGCCAGTTCCGACTGCGGCGCGAACCGCGAGGCTTGGCGAAACGCCCCCAGCGCGCCATCGACGTCGGCGAGCTGGTAACGCGCCAGTCCCAAGCTCATCAGCAGCGGGCCGCTCTGCTCGCCCATCTGCAGCGCCTGGGCCAGGGCCTGGGCGGCGCGCCCGTAATCCTCGCGTTCCAGGTACAACTGCGCCATCTGCTCGTACAGCGCGCGGCTGGGCTGTACCCGGACCAGTTCGTTGAACACCTGCAGCGCCAGCGCGGTTTCGCGCGCGCGCACCCATAGGGCCGCGAGCAGCTTGCGGTTCTCGACGTTGCGCGGGACCTGCCCATTCTGCATCCAGCCCTGCAGGACCGACGCTGCCTCGAACGGCGCCCCGATCTGGCCGGTCAGTGCCACCAGACGCAGCCGGTCCTGTGCGGTGTCCAGGTAACCGAGACGACTGGCGATCTCCATCGTCGCCTGCGCGCGCGGTCGCTGGTTGGCTTTGAGGTAAAGCGCCGACAACTGCAGCCAGGCGTCTTTCTGCGCCGGGTCTTCGCGCAGCGACAGCTCCAGGAGCTTGGCGGCTGCGGAGAACTGGCCAGCGCCGATGTGGGCAGCCACCAGCGCCTGCCTCCAGCTCGGGTCCGGTTTTTCGACGGCGGCGATCCCTTTCTGCAACAGCGGGACGGCCTCCTTGTAACGCCGGTTCTCAAGGTAAGCGGCGCCCAGCGCCACCATCACTTCGGCCGTGGCGTTGCCAGCCTTGACCAGTGCTTCGAGCTGCGGCACCTGGTCCTTGAGATCGCCGGTGGCCAGCGCCAGTGCGGCCAGATCCTGCTTCATGATCTGCGCAGCCGGCCCGGACAGCGCGCCCAGCTTCAATGCTTCCTGCAGCAGCCGCTGTGCTTCTTTGTAATCCTTCCTCTCCACGGCAGACGAAGCCAGGTCCCGCAACAACAATGCCCGCGCGTAGGGATCGGTGGTGGACTTGAGCAGCGTCGCCGGGTCGACCGCCTTTTGCTGTTCGGCCGGCGGCGCAACTTCGCGCACTTCGCTGCGGTACTGCTGGGCCTGTACCGCGAAGGCGAACAGCAGGCCAGGCATCGCTGCGTAAGCCGCGTGCCTACGCGCGAGCCGGAGCGCGGTGGGCACGCGCTGCGATGCCCACCCGAAGCTACGGGTGCTCACCTGCACCATTGCGACTCGCAGGGCACGCCGTCGTTGTCGCCGTCCATCTGCGTGCCCGGGCAGTTGTGGATGAAGTAAGTCGCTTCCTCACATGAACGCATGTGAGAGCAGTGCGTACGACCATCACAGGCATACTGTTCGTTCGTTGATTCCGTATAAACGGGCTGATCCTCGAACGCCGCCTCTAAGTAAGTATCCTCAGCATCATTGCCGTCTTCCGAACGGTCCTGAAAATGGTCGTAGGCACCCCAGCCAATGGCGGTGATGAGTACGAGCAACAGCACGTTCTTCATGGGTCGAGTGCCCGCTCAACGCCAGTTGTACGCACAATCTTCATGCTTCATCGGCACGCGCTGCTTGACCTCGGCAGCCTTGCCGGTGGGTTCGTAGATCCAGTTGGCGATGCTCTCCACCGCGGCGGCCTCGAACACGCCACGCGGATCGGCATCCACGATCTTCACGTCCTGCACGCGTCCGTTGGGCATGACGGTGAAGATCGCCTCGACCCAACCGTCCAGCTTCTGCGCGCAGGCCCAGTCCGGCATCTGCGGGCGCGCGGTGGAAAGCGGCACCAGCGGCTTGCCTTTCCAGCCGCCGCCGGTTCCCGTGCCGCCGGTACCGGCCCCGCTGCCGCTGCCGCCCACCCCCGCGCCGAAGCCGCCGAAGGAGCCCGACTTGCCCAGGCTCAGTCCGCGCACGCCCAGGGCTACAGGTACTGCAATGTTGCTGACCTCCACCGTGTCGACCGACAGGCTCGGTATGTCCAACGCCGGCAGATCCGGACGCCCCAAGGCGGGCGGCGCCGCGGGCGGCGGCGGCGGAGAGTTCTCCAGGGTTTGCAGCGGATCGGCCGGCGGCTGCGAAGGCGGCGGCGCACGCACCAGGTCAATGGCGTCCAGGGTGCGTGCTGGGCCCAGGCCCTCGTGCTCCGGCCCGCGGATGATCCAGCCCAGCAGCAGGAACAGCAGCGCGGTGAGCAGCAGGCCGATCGAAGGCAGAACGATCCAGCGGCCGGATCGCTCCACGGTGCGAATCTCATTCATCGGCGCTGACACAATCTTTGCCACGCATCGCACGGATGAACGTGAATACAACGATCCACAACGCGCTTCGGCTTCGAACCGTGTTCATCGGCGTGCATCCGTGGCAAACGCTGGTTCATCGCGGCGTCGCCGCGATCGACACGTCCGGCACTCCAGCCAGACGCGCCTGATCCATGACTTCGACCATCAAGCCGGCGCGGGCGTCCTGGTCGGCCTGCACCACTACGATGGCCTGCGGCTTGTCGCGGCGCATGCGTTCGATCTCGGTGCGCAGGCGTCGGATGTCGACGCGCTCGCGATTGATCCAGATCTCGTTGTCGGCCGAAATGGCGACGAAGATGCTGGTCTTGTCCTCCTGCTGTGCAGTGCTGGCGGCCGGCTTGTTCACCCGGATGCCGCTCTCCTGCACGAACGCCGCCGCGATGATGAAGAAGATCAGCAGGTTCATCACGAAGTCCAGCATCGGCGCCAGGTCGATGCCGGTGTCTTCGGGCGGCGGATTGTGGCGGCGGAATTTCATCGGCTCATCCCGGCGCGATCAGATCGTTGAGCCGCTCGGCCTCGGCCCGTACGCGCGAGCCCAGCAGATGGCTGAAGAACAGGCCCAGCACGCTGACCACCAGCCCGGTCATGGTGGCGATCATGGCGTGGGAGATGCCATCGGCCATCGCGCGGGTGTCGCCGCCGCGCGAAAACGCCAGCGCGTCGAACACCTGCAGCATGCCCATCACCGTGCCCAACAGGCCCAGCAGCGGCGCCATCGGCACCATCACCTTGATCACCGGCAGACCCGCCTCCAGCCCCAGACGCAACTGCGAGATCAGCGCCAGGCGGATGCGCTGCGCGGCCCAGGAATGGTGCTCGCTGCGCGCGTTCCACTGCGCCAGGGCTGCCGCACGCACGCGAGGGTAGATACGCCACAGATACCAGCTGCGCTCCAGCGCCACCGTGATCAGCACCGCACAGGCGGCAAGGATCCAGCGGGTGACCCAGCCGCCGGAATCCAGAAACGCGCCGAGAGTGTCGTACTGCAGCAGGAATTGCTGGGTGATCAGCTCAAGCATCGCGACCGCCCTGCGCTTCCAGCCGCTGCGCCAATAGGCCCGCCGCCTGCTCGTCGAGAATCTGGGTGAGCATGCGCGAGCGGCTCATCAGGAAACTGTTCACGAACAGCAGCGGGATGGCGATGATCAGGCCCAGCACCGTCGCCACCATCGCCTGCGAGATACCGCCCGCCATCAGCTTGGGATCGCCCGAGCCGACTTCGGTGATGACCTGAAAGGTGATGATCATGCCCACCACCGTCCCCAGCAGGCCCAGCAGCGGGCCTGCAGCCACGATCATCCGCAGCAGCGACTGGAAACGTTCCAGCCGCGGCGTTTCGCGCAGCACCGCCTCCGACAGTCGCGTCTCCAGCACTTCCGGGTCCTGCGTGGTGTCGTTGCTGAGGCTGGCCAGCACACGACCGAGGGGGTTGTCAGTCCGCGGCTCGGTGACCTGACCCAACTGCCGCCTGACCTTGACGCCGACGCCGGTGAGGTACAGAAGCTGGTAGGTCGCCAGGATCGCACCGACCACGCCGATGGCGATGATGACGTAGCCCACCAGGCCGCCCTGATGCACGCGATCCAGCACGGTCGGCCGCTCCGCCATCAGGCGCAGCAACTCGCCGCGCGACGGGTCCAGCAACAAGGTCGAGGTCGCTTCGCGCTCGTCGGCACCGAAAGCGCGCGCCAGCTTCAGCGCATCCCTGGGTTGTCGCGGCAACACCGATAGCTGGCCGCTGGCGGCGTCGAAGCTCAGATAGCCGTCTTCGTCAAAGGCGGCGAACGCGCCCGCGCGCGTCACCTCCACGGCGGATTTGGCGCCCACGCCGTCGATGACCTGGGCTTCAAAGCGCGCGACCTTGCCGCTCTCCGCAGCTTCCTGTGCGTAGAGAAACCACAACTGCTCCAGGTCATCGACACCCGGAATTTCGCCGCCCTGCGCAAGCCGGTCCAGAAACGCGATGCGGTCGGGGAACTGCGCGGTCACCAGGGACCCGGCGATCTGGCTGCGAAACTCCCCCGCCGCCTGCGCAATGGCGGCATACATCTGGCCGGTATCGCCCACGCGTTCGGTCAGACGCCGCTTCAACTCCGCAATCTCGCCCTGCCCCACGGCAAAGCGCGCCTTGGCCTGATCGGCCCGCGCGTTGGCCGCCGCAAAATCCGCCTCCGCCTTGGCCAACAGCGCAGCCTGTTCGTTCTTGTTGCGCAGGAACCGCTGCTCGCGCTCGGCGTTGAGCTTGGCCGCCGCCTGCGAGCCTTGCTGGATCTGCTGCAACAGTTCGTCCATGCCGGTCTGGGCATGGGCGGGTGGTGTTGCGAAAGCGGCAAGAATCAGGCCATAGAGCAGCGAGTGGAGCTGCGATGGCAGAGACAGGCGCAGAGATGCAAAGAGAGAGAACGCTTTCATGTTCGTTTCCTTCGCGTGCTCTGCGTCTTTTTCTCTTTGCGCCGTTGCGTGATTCTTTTGGCTGTCCAGCTCATGGTCCCGGCCCCGACACCGCAACCGGCAGGCGCAGCAGGTCGGGCGCCGCGGTGTCGCGCGCCATGCGCAGGCCGTGGCGCACTTCACTGATCCGGGAAGTCGGCAGGCTCTGCCATTGGCCGCTGGCGGTATTCCACAGGCCGGCCTGCTTGCCGTCCACACTCAAATAGTAGAGACCAGTGCGGCCCACACGCAGAATCTCCACGCTGCGACCCTCGACTTCGCCGCGCTCGGCGCCGAGTGTGCGCCCGTACTCGGCCTCGATCTGCCAGGCTTCGAGGATGCGGCCGAACTTTTCTGCATTGTTCGCCTCGGGGTCCGCCATCAGCTTCTGCAGCGAGGCCAGGCGCTCATTGCGCTCGGTGGCCAGGAACGGCAGATCCAGTTCGATGAATTTCTCCAGCCCTTCGACCATGCGCAGCATCAAGGGCAGCAGCTCGCGCTCGGTACGCTCCATTTCCTCGATCTGGCGATTCAGCGAGGCTTTCTCGGCCTCCTGGGCGCCCACCAGTTCCTCGAGCTGATCGGCGTACACCGTCAGCTGCTGTGCCTGCCAGCTCGCCGAGCGATAGCGTTCCAGCATCGACTTGGTCTGGTCGTCGAGCTTGTCGACACGGGCCTGCGAGGCCGCGGCCGCGCGCGTGGCCTGCTCGGTGGCGTCAATCGCCTTTCTTACGTCGTCCTGCGCCGACACCGGGACCATCAGTCCCAGTCCCAGTCCCAGTCCCAGCAGTGCCAGCCACCTGCCTTGTCCGTTGATCATGCCGGACTTGTCTCCTCGTTAGGGTCTTCCCGCTCAGCGCCGCATCTTGCGCAGCAGGCACCGTTAAAATCCAGCGCCACTCGGACCGATCCGGATGTCAGGAGATTCAATGCCGACCCAGACTGTTCACGCGCCTGGCTTCGTTGCGCTGGTCGATCAGGCGAGACGGCAGGTAAGAGAAATTTCCGCCGCATCGCTGGCGGACGAACTGCGCGCACGGCCGGGCGCTGCGCTGATCGACGTGCGCGAAGAGTCGGAATTTGCCGCGGGGCATCTCGTGGGTGCCGAGCACATCGGCAAGGGCGTGATCGAGCGCGATATCGAAGCGCGTCATCCGGACAAGGATCAGCGCCTGTACCTCTACTGCGGGGGTGGCTACCGCTCCGCCCTCGCCGCCCAGGCCATTCAGCAGATGGGCTACACGCAGGTCACCAGCGTGGACGGCGGCTGGAAGGCGCTGAAGGACCTGCTGCCGACGGCGCCGTAGGGCGGCCCATGGCCGCCGCCCGCGCCGGACACATTGACCGGCTGGCGTGCACGGCCCGCCCTACAGATGCAGCCCGCACTCGGTCTTCGGTTTGCCCACCCAGCGCCCGCTGCGGCCTTCACCGGGCACGGTGCAGTGGGTGCAGCCGATCGACGAATAGCCGCGATTCACCAGCGGGTGGAACGGCAGATGATGTTCGCGGATGTACTCGTCGCGCTCCTCGCGAGTGACGTCGATCATGGGGTTGAACTTGATCATGCCGCGGCGGATTTCGAAGATAGGCAGGTCGGCGCGATGGTCGGTCTGCCAGTGCATCAGGCTGGACACCCAAACATGGAAGTTGGGCTTGATCGCCTCCAAGGGTTCGACCTTGTTCACCGAGCAGCAGAAATCCGGGTCCTTCAGATAGGTCTGCTCATCGCGGGTGAACTGGTGTTTCCAGTCCTCCGCGCGGATGTCCTCCACCTTGAGCTGAAACAGATCGATCAGGTACTGGCGGTAGGTGATCGTCTCCGGAAAGTGGTAGCCGGTGTCGATGAAGTGCACGACCTGCTCGGGTCGCACCCGCGAGATGATGTGCAGGAAGTACGCCGAGGTGGCCGCGAAGGAGGACGTCACCATGACCTTGCCCGGATCGAAGTCCTGGTACAGGCGCGCCAGGCGCTGCTCGAAGTTGAGCGGCGCATAGGCGGCGTTCAGCGTCTCGATCTGGGCTTCGCTGAGGCCGGCGAAGGTGGAGGCTTTTTCCATGGTCATGGCACGAATGACGGCTCTGGCCGTCGACTGGCAGCGGAAATCCGCGATACGCCAGTCTATGGACCTTATTTCCATTCCCTCAATCGAAACCGTGCCTGTTGCGTGAATCGGTATAAGTAAATGCCTGGGTGCATGCCGGTCCGCCGAGCGTCCAGGCGGCCATCGGCAGGCGAGGTTCCAGGCGGCCAGTCGTTACAATGACGGTCTTTTGCGGCGCGCCGCCACCAACGATCCCGTATGGACAAGACTTTCGAACCTGGCCCTATCGAAGCCCGCTGGCGTGCGTACTGGGAAGAACAGGGCTGCTATGCGCCGTCCGGGTCCGGTGAGCCCTACAGCATCATGATTCCGCCGCCGAACGTGACCGGCACCCTGCACATGGGCCACGCGTTCCAGCACACCATCATGGACGCGCTGATCCGCCACGCGCGCATGAGCGGCAAGGACACGCTCTGGCAGCCAGGCACCGACCACGCGGGCATCGCGACGCAGATGGTGGTGGAGCGCAATCTCAAGCTCGAGGGCGTCAACCGCCACGACCTCGGCCGCGAGAAGTTCGTCGAGAAAGTCTGGGAGTGGAAGGCGCATTCCGGCGGCATCATCGAGCAGCAGATCAAGCGACTCGGCAGCTCGGTGGACTGGAGCCGCAACCGCTTCACCATGGACGAGGGGTATTCCAAGTCTGTGGTCGAGCATTTCGTGAAGCTGCACGAGGCCGGGTTGATCTACCGCGGCAAGCGCCTCGTCAACTGGGACCCGGTTTTGCAGACCGCGATCTCGGACCTGGAAGTCGCGCAGGAAGAGGAGAACGGCAAGCTCTGGCATTTCCGCTATCCGCTCGCCGACGACTCGGGGCACCTCGTGGTTGCGACCACGCGACCGGAAACCATGCTCGGCGATACCGCGGTGGCCGTGCATCCCGAGGACGAGCGCTACAGGCATCTCATCGGCAAGACCGTGCGTCTGCCGTTGGCGGATCGCGAGATTCCGGTCATAGCCGACGACTACGTGGATCGCGAGTTCGGCACGGGTGTGGTGAAGATCACGCCGGCGCATGATTTCAACGACTATCAGGTCGGGCAGCGGCATGGGCTGCCCGTTTTCAATGTCCTGACCAAGACGGCGCACATCATCTCGTCACCATTTCACGATGGCCTGCTTGAAGAAGCGAAGCGACGCGGAGAGCAGGCGCCTGGAATACAAACAGCATCTGCGTGGATTGGCGAACTCGACTACGAGGCGATTCCGGTGTCGTACCGCGGTCTGGACCGCTACGTCGCCCGCAAGCAGATCGTCGCCGACCTCGAAGCCCTGGGCCTCGTCGACAAGATCGAAGACCACAAGCTGAAGGTGCCGCGCGGCGATCGCAGCGGCGCGGTGCTGGAGCCTTATCTCACCGACCAGTGGTTCGTCGATCTCACGCGCAAGACCCCGGATGGCGGCTGGACGAAGGTCACCCAACCCGCGCTCGACGTGTTCGCCGACGGCCGCATCAAGTTCGTGCCGGACAACTGGATCAATACCTATCGCCAGTGGCTGGACAACATTCAGGACTGGTGCATCTCGCGCCAGCTCTGGTGGGGCCATCGCATCCCGGCCTGGTACGACGCGGAGGGCAAGGTCTATGTCGGCCGCAGCGAGGCCGAGGTGCGTACGAAGCACGGCCTGAACGACAGCGTTGCGCTCAAGCAGGACGAGGATGTGTTCGACACCTGGTTCTCTTCCGACATCTGGCCCTTCGCCACCCTGAACTGGCCCAGCGACAACGCGGCGCTGAAGAAGTACTACCCGACCAGCGTGCTCGTCACCGGCTTCGACATCATCTTCTTCTGGGTCGCCCGCATGGTGATGATGGGCCAGTACTTCATGGGCGACGTGCCGTTCCGCGAGGTCTACATCACCGGCCTGGTGCGTGACCCGGAAGGCAACAAGATGTCCAAGTCCAAGGGCAATGTCCTCGATCCCCTGGACGTGATCGACGGCATCACGCTCGAAGATCTGGTGAAAGTGCGCACCACTGGCCTCATGAAGCCGGAAATGGCACCGAAGATCGAGGCCAAGACGCGCAAGGATTATCCCAAGGGCATCGAGGCCGTGGGCACCGATGCGCTGCGCTTCACCTTTGCCGCACTCGCCACGCAGGGCCGCGACATCCGCTTCGACGCCGCGCGCGCGGCGGGCTATCGCAATTTCTGCAACAAGATCTGGAATGCGGCGCGCTACGTGCTGATGAATGTTTCCCCTCTCCCGCAAGCGGTGGAAGGTGGTGCCACAGCGTCGGGCGAGGGGCTCGCGGAGAACGGGGGTGCAGTTCCCCCTCTCCCGCTTGCGGGAGAGGGGGAACTGCCGTTCGAACTCTCCGTCGCCGACCGCTGGATCGTCTCGCGCCTCCAGAAGCTGGAGACCGAGTGCACCGATCACTTCCGGACCTACCGCTTCGACCTGCTCAGCACCGCGCTCTACCAATTCATCTGGAACGAGTACTGCGACTGGTATCTGGAACTGTCCAAGCCCGCGTTGCAGAACGGCGCGCCGGAGCAGCAGCGCGGCACGCGCCGCACACTGGTGCGCGTGCTGGAAACCTGGCTGCGCCTGTTGCATCCGCTGATGCCCTTCATCACTGAGGAGGTCTGGCAAAGAGTTGCGCCGCTCGCCGGCGTTGAGGGCGCAACCCTGATGCTGCAGCGCTACCCGGTGGCGCAAGCCGAGAAGGTCGATGAGACCGCCGAGGCCGAGATCGAGTGGCTCAAGGGCTTCATCCTGGGCCTGCGCCAGATCCGCGGCGAGATGGATATATCGCCCGCGAAGGCGCTGCCGGTGCTGGTGCAGAACGCCTCTGCAACCGATCTGGAACGCATCGAGCGCTTGCGCGGCAGCATCGAGTTCCTGGCGCGCGTGGAATCGCTGCGCGTGCTTGGCGCGGACGAGGTGGCACCGCAGTCGGCGAGCGCGCTGCTCGGCAACATGCGCCTGCTCGTACCCATGGCCGGGCTGATCGACAAGGACGCGGAGCTGGCGCGTTTGGCGCGCCAGATCGAAAAGCTGCGCAGCGACGTGGAGAAGGTGACGACGCGCATCTCCAATCCCAATTTCGGCAAAGCCCCGGCGGCGGTGCAGCAGCAGGCGCGGGAACTGGCCGAAAAACAGCAGCGCGATCTGGCGGCCTTGCAAGAGCAGTCGGCGAAGATCGCCGCCCTGTAGGCCTGCCTAAAAGTTCAGAACGTAGCGACGACAAAGCCGTAGAACAGCACGGCGAATCCGCCAATTTCGCCCACGGTCAACGCCACCATGTAGCCAGCAATCATCCAGCCGGGCATGTGGCGCCGACCCAGGACATGGGGCTTGCGTAACTGGTTGTCGGTATCGCGCAGCAGGCCATGGATCACGTACATGACGATGGCCGAGGCGAAGAACAGCAGCGGCACGCCCACCGCCCATAAGGTGCCGGTCGCACCCAGCGGCGAATACGGTACGAATTCGCGGATCAGGATGGCTGCGAAGGCGTACAGCAGGCTGGCGCGGTGGGCGATGTCCACGTACGCCGGCGCCTGTGCCTCGGCCGAGGCGTGAATGTGTGCGTACTTCCACGCTCCGGTCAGCAGGCCGCTCAGGAAGAAAATGCCGGCGGCGAGCAGGCACAGCGTTTCGGCGTTCACGCCGCGTCCTGACCGCGCCGCACCAGTCGCAGGCCGAAGCGCCGCGTGCCCAACGGCGCCTGCGTGGCGAGCTTGCGCCCCTCCAGCCGCTCGACGCAGCGATCCAGGGTCTGGGCAATCGCGGTCTGCGTGCGGATCATCTCGATGCGCGGCCAGGCGGCGCGCTCACCCTCCAGCATGAAGCGTTGTACGTCGGCCAGATTCGGGTTGCGCGTGACGTTGGCGAAACGCCACAAGCTGTTCTCCGGAAAGATGTTGATGTTGCCGCGGTAGTCCTGATCCAGGATGCTGGTTGCAGCGTCGATCGAATGTCCCAGACGCCGAATCGGCACCGCTGCGCGCGCCAGCTTGAGCAGTCCGCTGGCCTGTGAGCGCAAGGTGGCGCCGGCGTAGGTCCTGGCTCCGTGGAACAGGCCGCGGGTACCCGGCTCGCTGCGCGATACGAACGGGATCACATGCGGGTTGGTCTGACTGACGATGAAGTGATTGACGTTGTGCAGGCGACGCAGCCGCAGCATCGGCAGATCGGACTTGAGCGAGCCATCGTTCCAGCGCAGCAGCGGCATCCACGGCTCCCGCTCGCCAGCCTCGTTACGCGTCATCAGCATCACCGGCGGAAAGATCACCGGCACCGCGCAACTGGCGAGTACGGCTTCGCGCAGGTACAGGTAGGGAAAGGTGATGTGGTTGAGGAGTCGCGGCGGCTGGTTCTGTCCCGCTGGCGACACCGTGATGTTCACGATACGGCCGGAGGTCCGGTACGCCTCGTCAAAGCTGAGGTCGCGAACGTTCTTGGCGATCGCACGCCGCAGCTGGCTCTGGTCCATGATGGCGCCGCGACGCCACATCTGCAGCGGCTTGAGCACGCGCCAGAAGTTGTAGTAAGCCGCCTCGGGGTCGAGCAGTTGTTCGACTTCTTCGAGGGGCCGCGTGCCCACCGTGGCGGCCACCACACTGCCTGCGCTGGAACCGGACATCACCACCGGCATGAGGTTTTCGCGGTACAGCGCCTTGACCACTCCGACGTGGAACAGCCCCAGGGTGGCGCCGCCCGACAACATCAGCGCCGAGCGGCCATACGATTGCGCGGTCTCGCGGAAGAAGCGCAGCTTCTCTCCCAGCGGAAATTCGGTGCTTTCGATGCAGTCGCAGATTTCTTCCAGCGCCGCGCACACTTCGGTGACGTAATCGGCGATCAACTGCTTGGTGCCGACGCAGGCGCGTCCGTAAAGATGCGGGTTGCCGATGTTACCGAGGTTCCAGTGCAGGCCCTGTCTGAGGTGGTGCGCCAGCGCGTGCATCGAGCCAGCCGCGCGCAGGCTGCGAATCTGCCGCAGGCGCGACCGGATCAATCGCCAGTCGAACAGGCTGCTGGTGTCGCGCGCCTTCCACTCGTCGCCATCTTCCAGGCTGTCCAGCATTTCCGCGGCTTCGCGCCACGTGCCGTAGTCCGAGGCAGCGGCCATGGCCGTACGCGCTTCACGGGCTTTGCGGTCCAATCGTTTTCCCCAAGCGTCGAAAGAATCCCATGGTCGACGATGAGCGCGCCCCGCCACAACCCGTGACGCGTCACGCGACCCTTCTGGTAATACGGCGTACCGATTACTGTCGCGGCGGCGACTCCGTTCAGCCTCCCGCTACACTGCCCATATCCCTTCATCTCCAGCTTCACTCCCGCATGAACCCTGCGCTCCACGCCGCTCTGTCCGCCCTCAACGGCATCATTCTTGGCAAGCAGGTTCAGCTCAAGCTGGCGCTGACCTGTCTGATCGCACGTGGCCATCTGTTGATCGAGGACATCCCGGGTGTGGGCAAGACCACGCTGGCACTGGCTCTGGCGCGCGTGCTCGGCCTGCACTTCCAGCGCGTGCAGTTCACCTCCGACCTTCTGCCGGCCGACATTCTCGGGGTTTCCATCTTCGAGCAATCCAGCAGCGGCTTCCGGTTTCATCCCGGGCCGATCTTTTCGCAGATGGTTCTGGCCGACGAGGTCAACCGCGCCAGTCCCAAGACGCAATCCGCGCTGCTCGAGGCGATGGAAGAACGCCAGGTCACCGCCGAAGGAGACACCCGTCCCCTGCCCGATCCGTTTTTTGTGATCGCCACTCAGAACCCGGCGCAGCAGATCGGCGTGTTTCCGCTACCGGAATCGCAGCTCGACCGCTTTCTCATGCGCCTGTCGTTGGGCTATCCGCCAGTTGCTGCGGAGCGCGCCCTGCTGCTGGAGCGCGAACGGCGCGATCTGCTGACCGAACTGATGCCCAGCTTGCAGCCTCAGGACCTGTTGGACCTGCAGGCTGCGGCGCGCGAGGTTCGCACCGCCCCGGCACTGATCGACTACATCCTGGCGCTGCTCAGGGCCACCCGCGAGCACCCCGGTCTGCGCCAGGGCCTGTCACCCCGGGCCGGCCTGTCGCTGCGCCGTGCGGCGCAGGCCTATGCCCTGATCGAGGGGCGCAGCGCCGTGATTCCGGAAGACGTGCAGGCGGTGTTCGTGCCCTGCGTGGCACATCGTCTGATGCCCGCGACCGAGGCCGATGGCGGTGCGCCGACCGCCGAAGAGCTACTGGCGCAGGTGGCGATTCCGTGAAATCGGGAAGGCCTTGGTGGTGGCCGGGGCTCAGGCTCGTCGACACCCCAGAACGATCCCTGAGCCGCGAATCGGTTCAGCAGAAGGTCCAGCTACGATGAGCACCGCGTCGCCACGCCTGACGCCCGACGCCTCACGCCTCACGGCGCTTCCTGCGCATCCCCTGCGTTGGGCGCGCGCGCGCATCGACGCCTGGGTGCTGGGCCGCGTGCGCAAGCAGGCGGGTCCGGTAGAGGTGGCGCGCAATCGCGTCTACATCGTGCCGACGCGTTTCGGATGGGGCTTTGCGCTGATGCTGCTGGTGATGCTGCTCGGCGCGATGAACTATTCCAACAGCATGGCGTTTGCACTCACCTTTCTGCTCGGTGGTCTGGGCCTGGTGTGCATGCATCACACCCACGCCAACCTGGTGCATGTGCTGTTGCGCATCGGCCGTGCCCGGCCGGTGTATGCCGGCGAGGCGGCACACTTCGAGTGGCTGATCGACAATCCCGCTGCGCATCCACGCTACGCGCTGGCTTGCGCCTGGTCGCGCGCTGCGCCGCAAGGCGTGGCAGTGGATGTGCCCGCGCACAGCTTTGCCGGCTGCACTCTGAGCGTCGAGACGACGCGGCGTGGCTGGCTGGAGGTCGGTATCGTCGAGATCAGCACCGAATTTCCGCTGGGGTTGTTTCACGCCTGGACCTGGGTGCATCTGGACGCGCGCTGCCTGGTGTTTCCGCAGCCCGGCGCCGCGGGTGTGCCACCGCCGCTGCCCCCCGGAGAGGCCGGCGCGTCCGGTCAATCCCGTAGCGGCCAGGATGAGTTTTCCGGCCTGCGCAACTACCAGCGCGGCGATGCACTGCGCAGCATCCACTGGAAGAGCCTGCCCAAGACCGCGGTGCCGATGGTCAAGCAGTTCAGCGAGAGCGTGGCGCACTCGGTGTGGCTGGACTGGAACCTGACCCCGGGACACGGCACCGAGGAAAAGCTGTCGCGCCTATGCCGCTGGGTACTGGATGCGGATGCCGAGGGACGTTTCTACGGTTTGGATCTGCCGGGCATCCGGATCGCCCCAGGCCAGGGCGAATCGCATCGCTTCGAGTGCCTGAAGGCGCTGGCGCTGTTCGATCGAGCACCGGCATGACCGACTACCTGCCCCATCGCTCGCTGCTGCGTCTGCTCGCGGTGCTGGTGCTGGTGACGGCGCCGCACGCCCTGCACCTGCCCTGGTGGGAAAGTCTGGCGGTCGCCGGTCTGCTCGCCTGGCGTGCGCTGGCCTCGGCGCGGCAATGGGCGCTGCCGCCGCGATGGCTCAAGCTGGTTCTGGCGACCGCTGCATTCGCCGCGGTGTACGCCGCCTACGGGCGCGTCACCGGGCAGAACGCCGGCATCGCGCTGCTGGTGCTGATGCTGTCGCTCAAGCTCACCGAGATGCGTTCGCGCCGCGACGTGATGGTGGTGGTGTTCCTGATGTACTTCCTGCTGGTGACGCACTTTCTGTATTCGCAGGAGCTGTGGACCGTGCTGTACCTGTTTGCCAGCAGCGTGGCGATCACCGCGGTGCTGATCGACGCCCATCATCCCGGCGAGCCACTGCCGCTGCGGCAGTCCCTGCGTATGGGTGGGCGCATGATCCTGCAGTCGCTGCCGCTGATGCTGCTGTTCTTCGTGTTGTTCCCGCGCATTCCCGGCCCCTTGTGGGGCCTGCCCAGCGATGCCGGGCCGACGCGCTCGGGCTTGTCGGACTCGATGTCTCCGGGCGACATCTCGCAACTCATTCTGTCGGACGAAGTGGCCTTCCGCGTGCGCTTCGAAGGCCCGCCGCCACCGCCGCAGAACCTGTACTGGCGCGGCCCGGTGTTCACCGGATTCAATGGCCGCACCTGGACCGCATCTTCGGTCGATCTCTCCGGCCGGACTTCGGCCTCGATCGAACGTCTGGGCGGCGAAGTGCGCTACGAGCTGACCCTGGAGCCGATGCGCAGTCGCTGGCTGCTGGCGCTGGACATGCCGGATACGCGTGTGCTGCCGGAACGCGCGCGGCTGGACCGTAACGGGTCGCTGGTGATGGACCGTCCGCTCATCGAACGGCGCTTGATCCGCGGGGTGTCGTACACGCGCTACCGGCTGGACGCGCAACTGGGCGACGTCGCGCGCGCGCAGGACACGCGCTTTCCGCCCTGGTCCAATCCGCGTGCGCAGGCATTGGCGACGCAGTGGCGGGCACAGGGTCTGGACGACGCCGGAGTGATCGATGCCGCGTTGCGCCTGTTTCGCGAGCAGGCATTCATCTACACCCTGGAGCCGCCGACCTTGGGGCGCCATTCGGTCGACGAATTCCTGTTCGACACGCGGCGCGGCTTCTGTGAGCACTACACCAGCGCCTTCGTACTGCTGATGCGCGCAGCCGCCGTGCCGGCGCGCGTGGTGACCGGCTATCAGGGCATGGAGGCCAACGCTTTCAGCGATTATCACGTCGTTCGTCAGTCCGATGCCCATGCCTGGGCCGAGGTTTGGCTGCAGGATCGCGGCTGGGTGCGCGTCGATCCCACCGCGGCGGTGGCGCCGGAGCGTATCGAGCGCGGCATGCGCGAAACCCTGCGAGCGGCGCAGGGGCTGCCCGGATTCTTCTCCAGCTACGGCAACTGGCGCGAGCAGCTGCAGGACAGCTGGGACATGGTCAACGCCTACTGGAACGGTTGGGTGCTGGGGTACGGCCCGGAGGTGCAGCAACTGTTCCTGTCCTTCTTCGGCCTGGAGAACGTTCGCAACATGATTCTGGCGCTGACAGTGGGCGTGACCGCAGTACTCGCCTGGATCGGATTGGCGAGCCTGCGGCGGGCGCAGGCACCGGCGGTCACCGAGCGCGCGCTGTTGTTGTGGCGGCGTGCCACCGGTCGTCTGCGAAGCTTGGGTTTCCAACAGCGGCCGGACGAAGGTCCGCGCGATTTCGTGCAGCGGGTGAGCCAGCGCGAGCCGGTACTGACGTCGCCGTTGGAGCAGATCCTGGACGCCTATCTGCGCCTGCGTTATGCCGGTGAGCAGGACCCCACGCTGGAGCGAAAGATCGTCGCTGCGATCAAGCGGCTGCGACGCCCGTCCTGAGACTGGCCGGTTCCTGCACCCGCGACAGCAGGAATGCGCCAGCGATGAAAAAGAAGATCAGCATGAACAAGGCCAAGCGCGGTTCGCCCGTCAGCGCGGCGGTCACACCGACCACCAGCGGCCCCAGTACCGCGGCGAACTTGCCCAGCATGTTGTAGAAGCCGAAGAACTGCCCGGCCGATTCCTGCGGGATGAGCTGCGAGAAATAGCTGCGCGACAGCGACTGCACGCCGCCCTGCACCAGACCGACCACTGCCGCCAACAGGTAGAAATGGGTTTCCGTCTGCATCAGCCAGGCCGATGCGGTCAGCGCGGTGTACACGGCGAGCGCCAGATAGATGCCGCGCCGAGCGCCGAAACGCTGGCCGATCCAGCCGAACGCGAGCGCCGCAGGAAAGCTGACGAACTGCACGATCAGGATCGCCTTGATCAGCGAGTCCGAGGCGAAGCCCAGCTTCATGCCGAAATCCACCGCCATCTGCGCGACTGTGCCCACGGCGTCGATGTAAAGCCAGTACGCGAGCAGGAACATCAGCACCGGCTTGAGGCCCAGGATGCGCTTGAGCGTGATCAGCAACTCCTGCCAGCCCATCGCCTGACCGGCCGCGGTGGCAGGTGGCTCCGGTACGTTGCGGAACAACGGCAGCGCGAACAGCAGCCACCAGACTGCAACGCTGACGAAGGCCCATTTGACCGCAGTGGCCTGATCGGTGATGCCGAACACTTGCGGTTTGAGCACCATCGCCACGTTGAGCAGGAACAGGATGCCGCCGCCCAGATAGCCCAGGCTGTAACCCAGCGCCGAAACGCGATCGCGCTGGTCGCGGTTTGCCACCTGCACCAGCAAGGCATCGTAAAATCCGAGTCCGCCGAAGAATCCGACGGCGGCCAGCGAGAACAGCGCGATCGCCAGCCCCCAGTTGCCTTCGCCGACAAAGAACAGCGCGGCGGTCGCACCCACGCCGAGCAACGTGAATATCGCCAGGAAGCGCTTCTTCCAGCCGCGCCGGTCGGCGATCACCCCCAGCGTCGGCGCCAGCAGCATCACCACCAATGCCGAGGCGGAATTGCCGAACGCGCCCAGATAGAACGTGCTCATGCCGGGATCGACGCCGACCGCGTAATAGCTGTTGAACAGCACCGGGAACAGGCCTACCAGCACCGTGGTGGCAAACGCCGAATTGGCCCAGTCGTAGCAGGCCCAGGAGAACTGCGTGCGGTTGATCATTCGGGGGTGCTCATGAAAACCCTTGCCACGGATTCCACGGACGAACACGGATAGACCGGTGCCCTGCCCACGGCTTGAGTGTCATTCCAGATCCAGGGCCAGCACGTAGGCATCCTCGCGTTGCTCGTGCCCCGGATAGTAGCCGCGGCGGGTGCCGATATGGCGAAAGCCGGCCGCCTGGTACAGGCGGATCGCCGCTTTGTTGGACCGTCGCACCTCCAGCAGCATGATGGTACTGTGCGCTGCGCGCGCGATCTGAATCAGGTGCGCGAGCAGGAAACGACCCAGACCCTGGCGCCGGATCATCGGGTCCACGGCCAGATTCAGAATGTGCGCCTCGCCCACGGCCATGCTCATCACCGCGTAGCCGCGCATGACCGCACTGCGATCGCCAACCACCCAGCCCGCATAGCCGGCCTTGATACAGTCGCGGAAAATCCCCTCGGTCCAGGGAAACGGGTAGGCACGGTGTTCCAGTTCCATCACTTGCGGCAGATGGCTCTCGTGCAGGGGCGACAACCGCCACGGTATCTGGGGTAGCGCGCTCATGATCGGTCTCAGCGCGCGTGATCGCGCAGGTAGCGCCAGACCTTCTTCAGGTCTTCCCAGGATTTGGCTTTCTCGCGGGGGCTGCGCAGCAGATAAGCGGGGTGATAGGTGATGAACAACGGTGTCTGCGTATCTCCGTATCGATGCAGCGGTCCCCGCAGCTTTGACAGCGGCTGGTCGGTGGCCAGCAGACGCTGTGCCGCGACCCGCCCCAACGCCACGATCAGGCGCGGTTGCAGCAGACGGATCTGCTGCTCCAGGTAGGGGCGGCAGGCCTCCACTTCGGAGCTCTCGGGGTCGCGATTGCCAGGCGGGCGACACTTCACGACGTTGGCGATGAAGGTGTCGTTGCGGCGCGAACGGCCGATCGCCGCGAGCATCTCGTCCAACAGCTTGCCGGCGCGGCCGACGAAGGGCTCGCCCTGGGCGTCCTCGTCAGCGCCAGGGCCTTCGCCGACGATCATCAGCGGTGCGTCCTGCGGCCCGACGCCGAATACCGTCTGCGTGCGGGTAGCGCACAGCTTGCAGGCCTGGCAATCGCTGACCGCCGCGCGCAGGCCGTCCCAGTCCTGCGGAACCTCTCGGGGTAATGCGACGGCGGCCGGCGAGACGGGAATGTCGTCAGCTCGCTGACGGGGGCGAGGTGCTCTGGGCATGGCGGGTGTCGCCTGGATTGCTTCGGACTCGGAAGCGGGTTCGAGCGGAGCGACCGGAGCCACGCCGTCCGGCGCCCCTGCCGCGGAGATCGAGACACCGACTTCGATTGCTGCATCGGCGTGACTCGTGGCCGCCGCGCGCGGCACCCAGCAGTCGATGCCGATGGCCTTGAGATAGTGCTTGCGCCGCGCAGAATCCACGTCGTCAGAATAAGGAAGTTGAAGGAAAGCGACTGGACGATAGCACGCTGTTATCGCCCAAGATCGCGCAACTCAGGCCGCCTGCCAGCCGTCTTCGCCGACTTCGCGCCGCTGCCGGGGCATGCGGAATTTGCGCTTGTCCGGATTTGCCGACTGCGCCTCCGGGATGAATCCCAAACGCAACAAGGTGCGTTGCGAAGCCAGGTTGTGCAGATCGGTGCTGGCGCGGATTTCCTCCAGGTGCAGGTGCTCGAATCCATAGCTCACCAGCGCCGCGGCCATTTCGCGCGCGTAGCCCTGCAACCAGCGCGACTCGTCGACGCCGTAGAGCAATTCCAGCTCGTGGGCCTCGCGGAACAACCAGTACCCGCAGAAACCGACCAGCGTCTGCCGCTCGTCGAGGGCCACCCACAAGCCGCAGCCACGTTCCTCGAACAGATACGCGCTCTGCATGGCCAGGTCGCGAGTCTGTTCGAGCCCCAACACGTGACCGTCCCACAGGAAGCGCCGCACGGTGGGAGCCGACCACAGGCGGTGCAGCGCGTCGACATCTTCGACCTGCAGCGGACGCAGCCTCAATCGGGCCGTGAACAGCTCGGACGGTCGGGGCTCCACCGTCGTCGATGGAGCCCCGGCCTGCAGGTCGCGGGCGCGTCGCCTAGGCCACTGCACGGGCCTGCCCGATCGCCTTGTCTTGCGAACGCGCGTTGCGATTGAGGCCCGACAGGATGGCCTTGAGCGAGGCGGTCACGATGTTGGAGTCGATGCCCACGCCAAACAGAGGCCGCTCGTCGCCGACCTTGAGTTCGATATACGTCACCGCCTTGGCGTCGGCCCCCTTGGAGATGGCGTGTTCGTGGTAATCGGCCACCGCGAAGCGCTCGCCGGTCAATCGCGACACCGCATTGACGAAGGCGTCGATAGGGCCGTTGCCCTTGCCACTGAGTTTGCGCGGCTGGCTGCGCCATACGATCTCGGCGGTCAGCTCCACCTCGTCGCGGGTGGAATCCTCCACCAGGAAGTGCGCGACGTAGCCGAACGGCTGCGTCTCTTTCAGATATTCGGAGGAGAAGATGTTCCAGATATCGGCGGCTGTCACTTCCTTGCCGGTGGTGTCGGTGACCTCCTGCACCACCTGACTGAACTCGATCTGCAGACGGCGCGGCATGCTGAGCCCGTACTCCGCCTCCAGCAGATAGGAGATGCCGCCTTTGCCGGACTGCGAGTTCACGCGAATCACCGCCTCGTAGGAGCGGCCGAGATCGAGCGGATCGATCGGCAGGTAAGGCATCTCCCAGATGTCGTCGGGTTTGCGTGCGGAAAACGCTTTTTTGATTGCGTCCTGATGGGAACCGGAGAACGAGGTGAACACCAGATCGCCGACGTACGGGTGGCGCGGGTGCACCGGCAACTGGTTGCAGAACTCGACCGCACGGCGCACCTCGTCGATGTCCGAAAAATCCAGGCCCGGATGCACCCCCTGCGAGTACATGTTGAGCGCCAGGTTCACCACGTCGACGTTGCCGGTGCGCTCGCCATTGCCGAACAGGCAGCCCTCGACGCGATCGCAGCCGGCCATCATCGCGAACTCGGCGGCGGCAGTGCCGGTACCGCGATCGTTGTGCGGATGGGCGGACAGCACGATCGCTTCGCGCCGCTGCAGGTTGCGGTGCATCCATTCGATCATGTCGGCAAAGATGTTCGGCGTGGAATGTTCGATGGTTGCCGGCAGGTTGATGATGCAGGGCCGCTCTGCCGTCGGCTGCCACACCTCGGTCACCGCATCGACGCAGTCGCGCGAGAACTCCAGCTCCGCGCCGGAGAACATCTCGGGCGAGTACTGGAATACCCAGTCGGTCCCCTCCTGCCCCGCCGCAAGTTCCTTGACGATCCTGGCGTGCTCGACCGCGAGCTGCGCGATGACCTCGGCCTGGGACAGCTTGAACACCACCCGGCGCATCACCGGCGCCACCGCGTTGTAATAGTGGACGATCGCCCGGCGCGCGCCCTTGAGCGACTCGAAGGTGCGCACGATCAATGGCTCGCGGGCCTGGGTGAGCACCTGGATGGTCACGTCGTCCGGGATGCGGTTTTCCTCGATCAGGCAGCGCACGAAATCGAAATCGGTCTGGCTCGCGGACGGGAATCCGACCTCGATCTCCTTGAAGCCGATCCGGCACAGCATCTCGAACATGCGCAGCTTGCGCGTTCGGTCCATGGGTTCGATCAGCGCCTGGTTGCCGTCGCGCAGATCCACGCTGCACCAGATCGGCGGGCGCGTGATGATCCGGTCGGGCCAGGTGCGGTCTTTGAGCGCGATGGGCGCAAAGGCACGGTACTTGGAGGCGGGGTTTTCGAGCATGCTCATGACGGATTCCTTGCCGGATCGGCGCCGGCGCGGGGACCGGCGTTACGGGCGCGCATTGTCGCGCAGCTGGCCGGTGATGGCTTGAATGGGTTGCTGGAGGATTTGCACGGTGTATGGCCCCGTGCGGCCGCGATCGTTAGGTGCCCCTCAGGGCAGCAGAAGCAGCAGCGCACGCACCGGCATGCGGACCGCGTCGGCGGCAGCAGCGTGGGTGGCGGTGGTGCGTCGGATCGTCATGGAGCGCGCAATTTAGCCGAGCGTCCGGAGCTTGCCAAGTCGGCCGAGGCCTCGCGCGTCGCGCCATCCGCTCGGCTGGCCGGCGATGCAATCCGGAAAAATGGCGGTGCGAACGGCCTGCGCGTGATGTCGGCGGGGTTTGAGAAGCCGGTCACAGCGACGAGCCATGGATAACGACGCCGACGTGGCGGCGGCGACGCAGTTTCCTTACGCTAGCGATATTGGTTCCCCGGTCCCCGCACGGTTTGCATGATGAATCCCGCTTTGCCACTTGCCGAAGGTACGCGTCTCGAAAATTTCGAGATCCGCCGTCAGCTGGGGCGCGGTGGTTTCGGCGTGACCTACCTGGCCACGGAGTTTGCCCCCACGGCGTCCGGCAGCAGCGAACCGTCGATATTGCGCGAGGTCGCGATCAAGGAATTCTTTCCCCAGGGGATCGCCTGGCGCGGTGACAATTCGCGCGTCATCCCGACCCAGGACGATGGATCGGAGAACGCTTTCACCGGCGCCATGAAGGCCTTTCTGCGCGAAGCCCAGGCCATCGCGCGACTGGATCACCCGGCCATCGTACGCATTTACCGTGTGTTCCAGAGCAATGGCACGGCCTACTTCGTGATGCCCTATCTGCAGGGCAAGTCCCTGCGCGATGTGCTGAAAGTGCGTGGCCGGCTGAGCCAGAAGGAAATCGAGAAGTACATCCTGCCGGTGCTGGACGGTCTGGAAGAGGCACATCGCGTCGGCATGGTCCATCGCGACATCAAGCCCGACAACATCATGATCCGCGAGGGCACCCTGCGACCGGTGCTGATCGATTTCGGCGCCGCGCGCGTCAGCGCGGCCAATGAAGCCAACCAGTACACGCGGATGTCCGAACTGGTGGCCTACACGCCCGGTTATGCGCCGATCGAACAGTACGCGCGCGCCGCCCAGGAAAACCGCCACGATCCGCATACCGATCTCTACGCGTTCTGCGCCACGCTCTACCACTGCGTGACGGGCAAGGCGCCGCCGGAATCCTCGCTGCGGGCGATCGAATCCCACAGCGGCCGGCTCGATCCGATGGAGCCGGCGCTGACGCCGGAGCGCGAGACCGCTTACAGCGCAGCCCTGCTGGCCGGCATCGACTGGGGCCTGGAGATCGCCGCAATCAACCGCCCGCAAACGGTGGCGGCACTGCGCGACTGTCTGCTGGGCGTCAAGCCGGCTCCGCCGCGCAGCACCATGACGGTATCCAAGCCGTCCGTCGTCATCGATGACGATGCCACGGTGGTGATTGATCGCAGCGGTCGTGGTTTGCGCGAAGACGCACCGGCAGAGACCTCGGCGCCCGCTCCGGTGCCGCCGCCGGCACCTCCGTCGGGACCGTCGGAGCGTCGCTCGCTGGTAAAGCCTGGGCTGATCGTTGGGGCCTTGCTGTTGATTGCTGCAGCCATCGGCGGCGTCCTGTTGCTGAATTCGGGGGGCACCGAACAGGCAGTGGTGGAAGAACAAGCCACGCAGGCGGTGCGTGACCTCGAAGCCGAAGTCGGTGCCTTGTTGCAGCGGGCCGAGGCGGCGTTCGCGGCAGAGGATGGCCCGGCCAGCGCGCTGCTGACCGCCAGCACCACCGTCGATGCCGGTCGCGCCGCGTTAGCCGACGGTAATCTGGAAGCCGCGCAGTCCTGGTTCGAGCAGGGCCGGACGCAGATCAGGCAGGTGACGGTGACGTTCCTGGAAAAGCAGCGCGACGCGCATCTGTCGGCCGCCGAGATCAACATGCAAGCCGGCGACGTGTCGGCAGCGGAGCGCGCCCTGGCTCGCGGCGACGACGTCGTCGATCTGCTCAAGGGTTTTCAGTAACTCCGGCTTCCGCATCACGGGCCGGACGCCCCGTCACGATTTTTCGCTTCGTCCGGCTTACCATCTATCGCCTTCGGATTTCGGGGCGCAATTGGGAGTAGGCATGTTCGGGACAAGGGCACAGGCGGCCGGTACGGTCGCTGGACTGATCCTCGCGGTGTGCTGGAGCGCAGCGATCACCGGTGCCGCCTGGGCGCAAGCAGACGGCCAGCTGACCCCGGAAGAGCGACGTCAGAAACTCGAGCTGATGATTCAGGAGGCCAAGGAGAAGGCCGAGGCCGAACGACAGGCGGCGCAAGGCAATGCCGCTGCCGAAGCCGAGGCGCGCAAACGGGCCGCCGCCCGGGCCGCCGCAGAGCGCAGAAAAGCCGCTGACGAGGCCACCGCAGCGCTGCGCGCGGCGCAGGCCGAAGCTGCGGAAAAAGCCGCTGCCGAGCGGGCGGCGCTGGAGGCCAGTCTTGCCCCGTTCGGGCTGTTTCGCGATTGTCCGGAGTGCCCGGAGATGGTCCGGATTCCTGCCGGCTCGTTCAGCATGGGCGATTTGAGTACGCAGGCCGGTGCAGCCGCACTGCCCGGTCGGGTGTTTCAGGCGTTGCGCGGCGCCCTGGGCGGCGCCGACTCCAAAAATGACGAAGGCCCGGTGCGCACGGTGAAAGTGGCCAGTTTTGCGGTGGGCAAATACGAGGTGACCTTCGCGCAGTGGGATGCCTGCGTGGCAGGCGGCGGCTGCAGCAACTACAAGCCCGCCGACCACGGCTGGGGGCGCGACCGGCTGCCCGTGATCAACGTGAGTTGGAACCAGGCCCAGCAGTACGTCCTGTGGCTAAGCAACCTCACCGGCAAGCGCTACCGGCTGCTGAGCGAGGCGGAGTGGGAGTTCGTGGCGCGCGCGGGCACCAAGGCCAAGTACAGCTTCGGCGACAGCGTGAACTGCAATCAGGCCCACTACGGGCACGCCGACGGTACCTGCGGCACCCGCCAGAAGACCCTGCCCGTGGGCAGCTTTGCCGCCAATCCCTGGGGTCTGCACGACTTGCACGGCAATGTCTGGGAGTGGGTGGAAGACTGCCGCAATGCCAGTTACGCCGATGCGCCCGCGGACGCCCGCGCCAGAACCAGCGGGGACTGCGAGCGTCGCATGTATCGCGGCGGCGGCTGGAGCAGCAGCCCGGACTGGCTGCGGTCGGCGTTCCGGGGCAGCGACACGGCCTCGGCCCGCTACTACGATCTGGGACTGCGACTGGCACGCAGCGACTGAGTGACCAAGTGATGGGGATGCCGGTGAAGTGAGGTCCCGTTGCCGCCGTCGTCGAAGAAACCCACGACAGCGTACCGGGCACTTACTCCTCGGGAGAGGTCGCCGGGCGCTGGAACCGCCGTGCCAGTGCCATCACCGGTCCTGACAGCGCGTAGACCAGAAACACCAGAAACAGAATACGCGGCGGATCGATCATCACCAGCACCAGCACGCCGACCACGGCCGCGAACGGCACGAATCGCAGGCGACCGCCAAGGTCGAGCTTCTTGAAGCTGTTGTAACGCACGCTCGAAACCATCAGCAGTCCGGCGGCCAGCGTCAGCGGCGCCGCCAGCCACAGCACGTCCTGCCCGGCATAGCCGGCGTTGTGCGCAGCCCATACGAAGAACGTCACCAGTCCGGCTGCGGCAGGGCTGGGCAGCCCGAAGAAGTCCTTGCTGCCGCCTGCGATATTGGTCAGCACGTTGAAGCGTGCCAGCCGCAGCGCGGCACAGGCGGTATAGGTAAAAGCGACCACCCAGCCCAGGCGCCCGCCCAGCCAGCGGTACTCGGACAGGTATTCCAGGCTGAACGAAAACATCACCAGACTGGCCGCGACGCCGAAGGCCACCATGTCGCACAGGGAGTCGTACTCCTTGCCGAAGTCGGTGGCGGTATTGGTCATCCGTGCGATTCGCCCGTCCAGGGCGTCGGCGATCATCGCGGCCAGGATGCCGAGCGCCGCGTTGTCGAAACGGCCCGACATGGCCATGACCACGGCGTAGAAGCCGCCGAACAGAGTGACGGTGGTAAACAGATTGGGCAGCAGGTAGATGCCCTTGCGGCGTGGCGGCAACGCCGACGGTTCGTCCATGGTCAGGGTTTGCGCAGCAGGGTGGCGAGCAGGGTCTCCCCCGATCTTACGCGGCTACCCAGCGCAACTTCCAAGCGCGCGCCTGCCGGAATGGTGATTTCGATCTGCCGCGCCAGCCTGCGCAGGCCGCAGCGTCGGCCCTGTCCCACGCGATCACCCACTGCCACCATGACCGGCCGCGCGCCCAGCAGGCCGCCACTGGCGGCAACCAGGACGTCATCGTTGTCGTCTAGGCGGATTCGCGACACCTGCGTGGCGCTGCCTTGCGGCAGCAGGCAGACCTGCCCGCTCACCGGTGCACGCAGGCAGTAACTGCCCCAGAGCGAAGTCCGGATCACGATGCGGATGGCCTCGCGACCGAGCACTGGGTCGTGACATTCGCGCCGATGGATCACCGTGCCGTTGACCGGCGACAGAACACCACGCGGCTTGCAGGACACGCCGTGCCGGCGGTCCGCCCAGAAGCCGGCGGCAGCCGGCACCACCGCCGCCAGCGCTACCGAGGGGACTACCGCACCGCCGGCGAACAGCAGGGCGGCTGCGCTGCCCAGCGCGACGATGGCGCCCCAACCTTCGGGGACGATGCTCAGCAGCGGCTCGTAAGGGCGGAGCAACAGAAGATATCCGGCCGGGCGTTATGGGAGGACCGCTCGCTTCGGCGGCCGACGTGGCCGGCCGCGAAGCTTGCGGTCTTCAGTTCCGCGTCTTGTCTACCAGTTTGTTCTTGGCGATCCAGGGCATCATCGCGCGCAGCTTGGCGCCAACCTCCTCGATCTGGTGCTCGCCGCCAATCCGGCGCTTGGCCTTCAAGGTGGGCCGGCCGGCCTGGTTTTCCAGTACGAAATCGCGTGCGAACTTGCCGGTCTGGATGTCGGTGAGGACGCGCTTCATCTCCTTCTTGGTCTCTTCGGTGATGATGCGCGGGCCGGTCACATAGTCGCCGTATTCGGCGGTGTTGCTGATCGAGTAGCGCATGTTGGCCATGCCCCCCTCATACATCAGGTCGACGATCAGCTTGAGCTCGTGCAGGCACTCGAAGTAGGCCATCTCCGGCGCGTAGCCGGCTTCCACCAGCGTCTCGAAACCGGCCTGCACCAGTGCCGTTGCGCCGCCGCACAGCACCGCCTGTTCGCCGAACAGGTCGGTTTCGGTTTCCTCGCGGAAATTGGTCTCGATGATGCCGGCACGACCGCCGCCGTTGGCCGAGGCGTAGGACAGCGCGATCTGCTTGGCCATGCCGCTGGCATCCTGCTGGATCGCGATCAGACTGGGCACGCCGCCGCCCTGGGTGTAGGTGCTGCGCACCGTATGGCCGGGCCCCTTGGGCGCGATCATGACCACATCCAGATCTTCACGCGGTTCGATCAGGCCGAAGTGGATATTGAAGCCATGGGCGAACGCCAGCGTCGCACCCTGCTTGATATTGGGCGCTACCTGTTCTTCGTAGATCTTTCGCTGGTCCTCGTCGGGCGCCAGGATCATCACCAGGTCGGCGCCCTTGACCGCATCGGCCACTTCCTTGACCTGCAGTCCGGCGCTCTGCGCCTTGCTCCAGCTCTTGGAGCTTTTGCGTAGCGCCACCGTCACGTCGACGCCGGAGTCCTTGAGGTTCAGCGCATGGGCATGACCCTGCGAGCCGTAACCGAGAATGGTGACCTTCTTCGACTGGATGATCGAAAGGTCGGCGTCTTTGTCGTAATAAACGGTGATGGACATGGGGGCTCCGGAGAAATTCGAGAGCGGGGCCGGCGGGCCCCGGTTGACAGCAACGATCTAGATACTCATCACCTGATGGCCGCGCGAAAGCGCAGCCACGCCGCTGCGCACCACTTCCAGCACCTTGGCGATGCGCGACATCTCGGCGACCAGCGCGTCGACTTCGGTGCCGCTGCCGGCGAGCTGGATGGTACGGGTGCTTTCGGATTCGTCGAGGATCAGGGCACGATGACGGCGCGCACAATCGACGATGGCACGGGCCGCGCCGTTGCGGGCTTCCACCTTGAGCATGACCAGTTCGCACTCGAGGTGATCGGCGCTGGCCAGATCGGCAATCTCCACCACGTCAATCAGCTTGCGAGTCTGCTGCACGATCTGGTTCACCACCTCGTCCGAGCCGTTGGTGACCAGGGTCAGGCGCGACACCGAAGGGTCGTGGGTCGGCGCCACCGACAGCGAATCGATGTTGTAGCCGCGGGCTGCAAACATGTTCGCCACCCGTGCCAGGGCGCCGGCCTCGTTCTGCAGCAGGATGGAAATGATGTGGCGCAAGCGCGGCGGTCGTCTTGGGGGTGGAAAGGCGCGCGACTTTAATGGCGACGGCGGTCGCAGGCAACCCGGGCATTCGTCCTTGATGGCCGGCGGGTACCCACAGCCGGGCGCGCGGAGCGGACCCCACCCCGCCGCCGTACGCCGGAGGCGATGTGCTATAAGGCGCGTCTTTTCCGAATCTCCCGACGTCCGAAGCACCATGAACGCTGCCAACCCCACTCCGATCTCCTCCTTCGCCGGTACCACGCTCACGGGCGCGGAGATCGTGGTGCAGGTCCTGGCGGACGAAGGAGTCGACGTCATTTTCGGCTATTCCGGCGGCGCCATCCTGCCGACCTACGACGCCGTGTTCCGTCATAACAACGCGCACCGCAGCGCCGACGGAGCCGATCCGATGCCGCTGATCGTGCCAGCCAACGAACAGGCGGCGGGCTTCATGGCCGCGGGTTACGCGCGCGCGTCAGGCAAGGTGGGCGTCTGTCTGGTGACCTCCGGCCCCGGTGCCACCAACACGGTGACCCCGGTCCGCGACTGCATGGCCGATTCGATTCCCATCGTGGTGATCTGCGGGCAGGTGCCCACCGCGGCCATCGGCTCCGACGGGTTCCAGGAAGCCCCGGTCAGCACCATCATGGGCGCGGCCGCGAAACACGTGTTTCTGGTCACCGACGCCAGCAAGCTGGAAGCGACGATGCGTTCGGCGTTCGAGATCGCGCGCAGCGGCCGCCCCGGGCCGGTGGTGGTGGATATTCCCAAGGACGTGCAGAACTGGTCCGGCCGTTATGCCGGTCACGGCACGCTGCCCCTGCCCGGTTACCGGGCACGCCTGCGCCAACTGGAGTCCAACCGCCTTGGACCCGCCGGCACCGGTCAGTTCTACGAGCTGCTGCTGCAGGCCAGGCGACCGCTGATCTACGCGGGTGGCGGGGTCATCAACGGCAATGCGTCGGATGCGCTGCGCACATTGGCGCAAAGTTTCGGCATTCCGGTCACCACCACCCTGATGGGCATCGGCGCGGTCGACACCACCGATCGCTTATCGCTGCAGATGCTGGGCATGCACGGGACCGCGTTCGCCAATTACGCGGTGGAAGACTGCGATTTCCTGATCGCGGTCGGCGCGCGCTTCGACGATCGCGTCGCCGGGGTGCCGGCCAAGTTCGCGCCCAATGCTCGGCACATCGCCCATTTCGACGTCGACCCGGCCGAGATCGGCAAGGTCAAGCGCGTCGACTGGCACCACCTGGGCGACCTGAATCAGGCCCTGACCGCGCTGTCCGACTACCTGCACAATCGCGGCTTCAAGCCCGATTACGCCGAATGGCACGCCCATATCGCGCAGCTCAAGCAGACGCATGCGATGAACTACGAGCGCGGTGGGCAATCGATTCAGCCGCACGCCGTCATCCAGGAGATCAACCAGCTCACCCGGGGCAAAGCGGTGGTCTCGACCGGCGTGGGCCAGCATCAGATGTGGGCCTGCCAGTATTTCGACTTTGCCGAGCCGCGCCTGTGGCTGACCTCGGGGTCGATGGGCACCATGGGTTTCGGCCTGCCGGCGGCGATCGGCGCCGCCTTCGCCCGCAAGGACCGCATCGTCATCGATATCGACGGCGATGCCTCGATCCGCATGAATCTGGGCGAGCTGGAAACCGCCACCACCTACAACCTGCCGGTCAAGATCGTGGTGCTGAACAACTTCGGCGACGGCATGGTCAAGCAGTGGCAGCGGCTGTTCTTCGATTCGCGCTATTCGGGATCCGACAAGAGCTTGCACCGCAAGGACTTCGTCAAGGCGGCCGAGGCCGACGGTTTCGAGTTTGCCCGTCGCGTCGCCGACAGGGCCGAGCTGGCCGCTGTGGTCAAAGCCTTCATCGATTTCCCCGGTCCGGCTTTCCTGGAAGTGGTGATCGATCCCATGGCCTCGGTCTACCCCATGGTCGGTCCCGGCATGAGCTACGACCAGATGATCACCGGCGAATGGATTGCGGGACGCACGTCCAAGGCAGCCGACAAGACTGACAAGGCCGACCTGTTCTGAAGGTCCGGCGCCCGGCTACCGGGATTACCCCTGCAGCTTCGCTAGAATCGGCGGGTCCTCCACCCCACCGGTAAACGCATGTCCGAAGCAACGGCTGATTCCACCCTGCTGATCTCCCGCGACCACGGCGTTCTTACCCTGCGTCTCAACCGCGCCGAAAAGAAGAACGCGCTGACCCAGGCCATGTACAGCCGCCTGGCGGATTCCATCAACGCTGCGGCTGACGATCCGGCGGTGCGCGTGCTGCTGATCGCCGGAGTGCCGGGGGCGTTCTGTGCCGGCAACGACATGGTGGATTTCATGAAAGTGGCCAGCACCGGCGGCGGTGGCGGCGACTCGGCGGTGATCCGTTTCATGAATGCGCTGGCTGCGTTCCCCAAACCCGCAGTGGCCGCGGTGAATGGACTGGCCATCGGCGTGGGCGTAACGATGCTGCTGCACTGCGACCTCATTTACGCCAGTGAGGGCGCACGCTTCACCCTGCCCTTCGTCAACATCGGCATCGTGCCGGAATACGCCTCGACGTATCTGATGCCGCGCATCATGGGTCATTCCAAGGCAATGGAACTGGTGCTGTTCGGCGAGCCGTTCACCGCCAGGCACGCTCGCGAGTGCGGTCTGGTCAACGAGGTGCTGGATGACGACGCGGTCGAGGCGCGTGCGCTGGAGCGCGCGCAACGCCTGGCCCAGCAACCGCCCAAGGCCCTGCGCACCACCAAGCGCCTGATGAAGCGCTGGACCGACAGCACTGTTGCCGAGGCGATCCCGCTGGAGGCCTTTCACTTCGTGCCGATGTTGTCGCAGCCCGAGGCGCAGGAGGCCATCGGCGCCTTTCTGCAGAAGCGCAAACCGGACTTCTCCAGGTTCAGCTAGCCCCAGAGGTAGCTCGCGCTGCCCGGCCGCAGATGGGCGTACTCGAGCTCGGCCTGATCGGCCGACAACACCTCGCCGCCACCGCCGGTGTAGGCAGGGTCGGTCTGTGCATGGCGCCGTAGTTCCAGCTTGCCGATCTGGTTGCGGTGCACTTCGTCGGGGCCGTCGGCCAGGCGCAGCAGGCGTGCGGTGGCATAGGCGGCAGTCAGGAAATGATCGTTGCTGGTGCCGCCGCCGCCGAACACCTGCATCGCCCAGTCGACGATCCTGCAAGCCGTCAGCGGCGCAGCGACCTTGATCATGGCGATCTCGGCTTTCGCTTCCTTGTTGCCGACGGTGTCCATCATATAGGCCGCCTTGAGCGTGAGCAGACGGGTCTGCTCGATGGCGATGCGGGCCTCGGCGATGCGTTCCAGGGTCACCGTCTGCTGCGCCACCGCTCGGCCGAAGGCGGAGCGCGATTCGGCACGCCGGCACAGTCGCTCCAGCACCCGTTCGCACATGCCGATCAGGCGCATGCAGTGATGGATGCGGCCGGGCCCCAGACGACCCTGGGCAATCTCGAAACCACGCCCCTCGCCCAGCAGCACGTTGGACACCGGCACCCGCACGTTCTCGAACACCACCTCGGAAGCCCGATCCGGCACGCCGTAGAACCCGAACACCGGCAGCGGTCGCAGCACGCGGATGCCCGGGGTGTCCTTGGGCACCAGGATCATCGATTGCTGCCGATGCTTGTCGGCGCTGTCGGGATCGGTCTTGCCCATGAAGATGATGATCTGGCAGCGCGGGTCGGTGGCGCCGGTGGTATACCACTTGCGGCCGTTGATGACGTACTCGTCGCCGTCGCGGCGGATATGGCTGCCGATATTGGTGGCGTCCGATGACGCCACATCGGGCTCGGTCATAGCGAACGAGGAACGGATCTCGCCAGCCAGCAGCGGCTGCAACCAGCGTGCTTTCTGCTCCGGCGTACCAAAGCGCGCGAGGGTCTCCATGTTGCCGGTGTCGGGCGCCGAGCAGTTGAATACTTCCGGTGCCAGCAGGGATCGGCCCATGATTTCGCACAAGGGTGCGTATTCGAAATTGTTGAGCCCGGATTCATGGCTGTAGAACAGGTTCCACAGCCCGTGCTCGCGCGCCAGCGGCTTGAGTTCCTCCACCACCGGCTGCACGCCCCAGGGACCGTGGATTTCCGACTCGCGGTAGTAACGCCGCTCGTTGGGATAGATGTGCGCCGCCATGAAATCCTGCAGCCGGTGCTGGTATTCGCGGACACGGGGGGAAATATCGAACATCGCTGGGAGCTCGTGTGCAGGGCAGACCGACATGGTCGCGATGTCGCAGCCACCTCACAAGCCGGACTCTGCAGGACCCCGCTGCGGGGTCACCCTGATTGCGCGATACCGCACGCATGAACGGCTGAGACCGGCGTCCGATCCGGCTACCAGGGGATTGGCGATGGCGGCATCGGCAGGCGCCGAATCAGTTGCTTCCGAATGCAGCGCGCAGGCTTTGGCAGTCGCGTACCGCGCCGCGGTCGGCGCTGGTGGCAAGCACAGCGTAGGCCTGCAAGGCTGCGCTGACCCGCCGCGGACGTGCGATGGCCGGCCGCCACGGGCCGGCGCCACGGACCCGGCGCCGACGCATCAGCTCCGCGTCGTCGACCTCGATGCGGATCGTGCGCGCCGGGATGTCGATCAGGATGAGATCGCCGCACTCGATCAGTGCAATGTCGCCGCCCTCGGCGGCTTCAGGCGAGACGTGGCCTATCGACAGGCCCGCACTGCCGCCGGAAAAGCGTCCGTCGGTGATCAGTGCGCAGCACCTGTGCAGGCCCTTCGATTTCAGGTAGCTGGTGGGATACAGCATTTCCTGCATGCCCGGCCCGCCCCGTGGACCTTCGTAGCGCACGATCACCACATCGCCCGCCTTGACCTTGCCGTCAAGTATTCCCGCGACGGCTGCCTCCTGGCTCTCGAATATCACCGCCGGGCCGCGAAAGCGGAGCAGCTCTGCCTGGATTCCCGCAGTCTTCACGATGCAGCCGCGCTCGGCGAGGTTGCCGTGCAACACCGCCAGCCCGCCGTCGGGACTGTAGGCGGACGCAACCGAACGGATACAGCCGCCCGCGCGGTCCTTGTCGAGCTGCGGGTAGCGGCACTCCTGCGAGAACGCCCGCTGGCTGGCCACGCCGGCCGGAGCCGCCCGATAGAACTGCTGCACTTGCGGATCCGCTGTGCGCAACACGTCCCAGGCCTGCAGCGCGTCCGCCAGGCTGGCGCTGTGTACGGTCGGCACGCGGGTATCCAGCAAGCCGGCGCGGTCCAGTTCGCCCAGGATGGCCATCACGCCACCGGCGCGATGCACGTCCTCCAGATGAAAATTGCTGGACGGCGCCACCTTGCACAGCGTCGGTACCCGGCGGGACAGACGGTCGATATCCGCCAGCCGGAAATCGATCTCCCCTTCCTGTGCTGCGGCCAGCAGGTGCAGCACCGTGTTGCTCGATCCGCCCATCGCGATGTCCAGCGACATGGCGTTCTCGAATGCGGCCTTGCAGGCGATGTCGCGCGGCAAGGCGCGCCGGTCGCCGTCGCGGTAGTAGCGCCGGGCAAGCTCGACGACCTCGCGACCGGCGCGCCGGAACAGGTGCTCGCGGTCGGCGTGGGTCGCCAGCAGCGAGCCGTTTCCCGGCAGTGCGAGACCCAGCGCCTCGGTCAGGCAGTTCATCGAATTGGCGGTGAACATGCCCGAGCAGGACCCGCAGGTTGGACAGGCCGAGCGCTCGATCCGATCCACCTCGGCATCGCTCACCCCTTGATCGGCAGCCGCCACGATGGCATCCACCAGGTCCAGGGTTATCGTGTCGCTCCCTTGCCGGGTACGGCCGGCTTCCATCGGACCACCGGAGACGAACACGGTCGGGATGTTCAGGCGCATCGCCGCCATCAGCATGCCCGGGGTGATCTTGTCGCAGTTGGAGATGCACACCAGGGCGTCGACCGTGTGCGCATTGCACATGAACTCCACGCTGTCGGCGATCAGGTCTCGCGACGGCAGGCTGTAGAGCATGCCGTCGTGTCCCATGGCGATGCCGTCGTCCACCGCGATGGTGTTGAACTCCTTGCCGACGCCGCCGGCGCGCTCGATCTCCTCGACGATCAACTGCCCCAGGGGCTGCAGATGTACATGGCCGGGCACGAACTGGGTGAAGGAATTGGCGACGGCGATGATGGGCTTGCCGAAATCGGCATCCTTCATGCCGGTGGCACGCCACAGCGCGCGGGCCCCGGCCATGTTACGGCCGGCGGTACTGGTGTACGAACGCAGGGTGGGCATGGGCGCGCTCCTGGAGGGTTGCGAGGCGCCAGCGGGGCGCCACCAGACCTGCAGTGTGTAGCGCCCCGGGTATATCGCCTAATACTATATTCGTTAGGTCTCTATATGGATATCAGATAGTGGAACTGCGGCAGCTGAAGTATTTCGTCGCCGTGGCCGAGGCGCGCAGCTTCTCGGCCGCCGCGCTGCGGTTGCATATTTCGCAACCGCCGCTGTCGACCCAGATCAAGTCCCTCGAACAGGAGATCGGCACCCGGCTGTTCGAGCGCAGTCCCCGCGGCGTGGCCCTCACCGCTGCGGGCGAGGTCTTTTATGACGAGGCGCGGGCGATGCTGGCACGGCTGGATCTGGCCAGGCACAAGGCTGTGCAGGCCGGTCGTGGCGACATCGGCACGTTGAGCATCGGCTTCGTATCGATCGCCGACTACGGCATCCTGCCGTCGACCGTAAAGGCATTCCGGTCTCGCTACCCGGCGGTCGACCTGCAACTGCACGAGCTGACCACGGACGCCCAGGTCAGGGAACTGCGGTCCGCCCGGCTGGACGTGGGAATCGCGCTGGGACCGCTACGCGAACCGGATCTGGATTTCGAGCGGGTGCAAACCGAGGAGCTGATCCTGGCCGCACCTGCCGGACACCGGCTGATCGCGGGCGACCGGCCGGTGGACCTGGCGAGCCTTGCGCAGGAGAGCTTTGTACTGCCACCGAGGGAGATCGCGCCGGGTCTGCACGACCTCATCCTTGATCGTTGTCGCGACGCCGGCTTCGCCCCGCGCGTCACCCAACAGGCGCGACAGATGCAGACCGTCATCAGTCTGGTCGCTTGCGGCATGGGGTTTGCGCTGGTGCCGTCGTCGGTGCGCAAGCTCGAACGGACCGGGGCGCAGTACCGTCGCCTGCGCGGTGGCCGCGCGACGATCGAAATCGGCATCTTGCGCGCTCGTGACCGGCGCAGCGTGCTGGCAGACAACCTCGCAACGGTATTGAGGCAGGCGGCGGCGGAGTTCCGGGCCCGGCGGTGATGATCGTAGCCGCGGCGAAGAGGGCCGAACCGGACCGGTCGAGTCGGGCGCGATCAGCATGCCGGCGATCGATCGGCAGCGGGTCGGCGGGCAAGACGACGGGCGGTTCCGGCGCACAACGCCGGCGGAAACTATCAGGCCGGCAACATGCCGGCCTGATTTGCTGCGGGGGACTGGCGCCTAGCGGTCCCGGTATTGCGACTCGGCACGCTCGTTCTGGCCCTTGATGTCCACGCAGACCGTCGCAGTCGGTCGCGCCAGCAGGCGCGCGATGCCGATGGCTTCGCCGGTTTTCTCGCAGTAACCGTACTCCTTGTCGCGGATACGCCGCAGCGAGTCGTCGATCTTCTTCAGCAGCAGCGACTCGCGCTCGCGCAGGCGCAGGTCCAGCCAGTGCTCTTCCTCGGCGCTGGCGCGGTCGGCCGGATCGGCGAACACTTCCCGCTGGTGCAGGCGCTCCTTCACGTCCAGTTCCCGGGTGAGAACCTCGTTGCGCATCTGCAACAGGCGCTCCTGGAAGAAGCTGAGCTGGGCATCGCTCATGTAATCCGACTCCGGCGCCTTGCGCAGCATCTCCTCGGTCAGCGGCCCGGTCTGCGGCGCGGGCGTCTTGCGCTTGCTCGGCGTCCCCGCCGCGGCGGCCTTGGCCGGACGCGGCTGCACCGCCACCGCTGCCGACTGCGGCCGGTGGCTGGCGGCTACCGCCCTGCGCGGGGCTTTGGGCTTACCGGGCTTGGGCGCCGCGGCGATCTTCCGTGCGGGCTTGGCGGCTGCCCGGGTGACGGGTTTGGCGGTCGCTTTCTTGGGGGACGCCTTGGCTGCCGGCTTTTTCGCTGCCGGTTTGACCGGCTTGGCACCCGCAGCTTTCGCTGCCGGCTTTTTCTTTTTGACGACTGCCGGTTTCGCGGTCTTGGCCGGACCCTTCCTGGCAGCGCTCTTGCCGACCGGCTTGGCGACGGCTTTTTTTGTAGCGCTCTGGGTCGCGCTCTTCTTCTTGGGTGTAGTGGCGGACTTCTTCGCCTTCAACTGCGCCATTGGCATGCTCTCCGTGAAAATCCAGCGGCCCGCCGCCCTCCGCGATCCTGTTCGGCACTTGCGCAAGTCCGGCCGGCTGGGTGTATCGTCCTTCGATGGACGCCATCGCCTGGGCTGGCGATGGCCAAGCCGCGATTCTTGCATAAGTTCAATGTCTGCGAGCACCCGATGACGACCGCCATCCCGCCCATTACGCCCGAATTCCTCGCTCGTTGGGTACCTCTGGGGTCGTTGGGACCCGACACCCGCGAGGAGCTGACACGCAAGACCCATTGGATCGAACGGCCCGCTGGCGCTTTCCTGTTCAAGTCGGGCGAAGCGCTGGGCCAGGCCTTGTTCCTGGAGTCCGGTCAGATCGAGCTGAGTCGGCACGGCGGTGCGCCTGGCCGGCTGCTGCAGTCCGGCACTGCCGAGTCGCTGCACCGCATTCCGGCATCCCCCACCGCCGAGTTCGATGCGCGCTGTGTGACGCCGGTGCGCTGCATCGCCATCGACCGCCAGCTGATCGACATGCTGCTGACCTGGGAGCAGAGCGCGGCGGCAGCGGGCGCAAACACCGAAGCGCGCGTCGAAGAGGCTGACGAGGCCGATGACGACTGGATGCTGCGTCTGCTGCAGACACCGGCCTTCCTGATGATTCCGCCCGCCCACCTGCAGGCGATGTTCATGCGCATGCAGACGGTGGAGGCCGTCGCCGGTCAGGTCATCCTGCGCCAGGATGAAGAGGGCGACTACTTCTACGTGATCACCCACGGTCGTTGCATCGTCACCCGTCAGCAGCCGCCGAACCGTCCCATCCAGCTGGCTCAGCTTGAGGTTGGTGCCTGCTTCGGCGAAGAAGCGCTGATTTCCGATGCACCACGTAACGCCACCGTCACCATGCTTACGCGCGGCACGCTCAAGCGCCTGTCCAAACAGGACTTTCGCCAGTTGTTGAACGAACCGCTGGCGCGCCGCCTGTCCTGGACCGAGGCTGAGCACATGGTCGAGCAGGGCCGGGCCCGCTTGGTCGACGTGCGTCTGCCCAGCGAATTTCACAATCGCAGCCTGCCCGGCAGCCTCAACCTGCCGCTGTATCTGCTGCGGATGCGCCTGAACCAACTGGACCCGCAGCTGAGCTGGATCTGCGTGTGCGATACCGGGCGCCGCAGCTCGGTCGCCTCCTTTCTGCTGATGCACCGGGGCTACGATGCCTACATCCTGGCCCAGGGCATGCCGCCGGCGAACTGACGCCGGGGAGCGCTTACATCGTCTGCGTCGGCCGGTCCAGAGTCGCAGTACCGGCAAGCTGGGACTCGATCTTCTGCTGCGTGGCGCCGCCGTCCTGCACGCTGAACTGCACGCCGATGCCCTGCACGCGCTTGCCCTGCGCTGCGCGCGGGGTCACCCACACCACCTTGCCGGCGACCGGCAGGCGCTCCGTGCTGTCCATCAGGGTGAGCAGGATGAACACCTCGTCGCCGAGCCGATATTCCTTGCTGGTCGGAATGAACAGCCCGCCGTTCTTGACGAACGGCATGTAGGCCGAGAACAAGGCGCTCTTGTCCTTGATGTTCAGGGTCAGGATGCCCGGCTGCGGACCGCCCGGGCGCGGCGGGATCGTGCTCATGCGCTGGATGACGTCCTTCTGTGATCGATCCGGGTATCGGCGGGTGCCGACAAATGCCACCACAGAATCATAAGAGATTCGACCAACAGCTGCGGGTTGGCATTGGACTGCAGCTTGCGTCGCGACTCGACCGCCTCTGCCAGCAGGCGCTCGATCTGCAGCGCACCCAGATGGCCGGCCAGCGCGCGCCAACCCGGCTCGGAATCGATCCCGCCGGATGCCCGCAGTACGCGCTGCAAAGCCCGCTGGAACACGGCCAGCCATGTCGCCACCCGATCCTTGTCCACCTGTGCCGCGGCGGCCAGCGGATCGATCCGCCGTTGTGCCAGGGCCAGTAGCGCCTCCAGCCACGCGCGCCGCTGTGTGGCAAGACCGGACTGCTGATCTTCCAGCGCCGCCAGCGGCGCACCCTGGGCCTCGGCCAACGCCGCGTCGGCATCGAACTGCCCGGGCTGCTGCGCCAGCCAGGCCCGCGCCAGCGCGGTGTCGGGCAGGCCGAACTGCAGACGCTGGCAGCGGCTGCGCAAGGTCGGCGCCAGCGCCATCACGCGTTCGGTGATCAGCAGCAGGTAGCAGCCCGCTGGCGGCTCTTCCAGAGTCTTGAGCACGGCGTTGACGCCCCCGATGTTCATCGCATCCGCAGGGTCGATCACGATCACCCTCGCCTGCCCGTAATGGCTGACCAGAGCGAGGCTTTCCATCATCTCGCGCAACTGCTCCAGCGAGATGTCGCGCTTTTCCTTGTCGGTCCGGTCGTTGAACTCGCGGCTGAGCCAGCTCAGATTGGGATGGGTGCCGGCGGCGAACTGCTTGCAGCCGCGACAGCTGCCGCAAGCCTGGCCGTCCGCGGGACGTGCCTCGCACAACAGGCTGGCAGCCAGGCGGCGCGCGAACCTACGCTTGCCCACGCCCGCCATACCGCACAGCAATAGCGCGTGGCCGAGCTTGCCTGCGCGCAAGCTGTCCTGCACGCGCTGCCACACGGCGTCCTGCCAAGGCAGCGGTTCGACGTCGGCCATGCTCACAGGCGCTGCTCCAGCACCGTCAGCAATGCAGCCTGCACTGCGGGCAGCGCAGCCGACGCGTCCAGCACGGCATAGCGCGCGGGTTCGGCGGCGGCGCGCTGCAGATAGCACCGGCGCACGCGTTCCATGAAGGCCAGATTCTCGGCCTCGAAACGGTTCGCGTCGCCACGCGACCTGGCCCGCAACAGGCCGACCTCGGGTGCCACGTCGAACAGCAGCACCAGGTTCGGCCGCAGGTCGCCAAGCACGAAGCCCTCGAGCGCGGACAGCACCTCTGGCGCCAGGCCGCGTCCGGCGCTCTGGTAGGCCCAGCTCGCGTCGACGAAACGATCGCAGACCACGTCCTCGCCACGCGCCAGTGCCGGGGCGATGGTGGCCGCCAGGTGCGCGGCGCGCGCGGCGAACATCAGCAGCACTTCGGTCAGCGGGGTGACGCCTTCGGCCCAATCGTCGAGCACCACGCCGCGAATGGCCTCGGCCAGCGGCGATCCGCCCGGCTCGCGGGTGCGCAGTACCCGTCTGCCCCGCGCCTGCAGCCAGTTCACCACCTGCACAGCGTGAGTCGATTTGCCGGCGCCCTCGCCGCCTTCGAGCGCGATCAAGCGGCCACCTGCGCTCATCCGCCGCGACCTCCCAACTGGTACTTGCGCACCGCAGCCTCGTGCTCGGCCAGGGTGGCGGAAAACTGATGCGAGCCATCGCCGCGCGACACGAAGAACAGCTCGGTGCCCGCGGCGGGGTTGACCGCAGCTTCCAGCGAGGCACGCCCCGGCAGGCAGATCGGCGTCGGCGGCAGGCCGGCACGCGCGTAGGTGTTGTAGGGCCCGTCGGCGAGCAGATCGCGTTTGCGCAGATTGCCGTCGAACAGCTCGCCGAGGCCGTAGATCACGGTGGGGTCGGTCTGCAGTCGCATCCCCATCTGCAGGCGACGCACGAAGACCCCGGCGATGCGCTCGCGCTCCGATGCCAGAGCGGTTTCCTTTTCGATGATCGACGCCATGGTCACCATGTCCTCGGTGCGCGCGTACGGCAAGTCGGGGCGCCGCTGGGCCCAGGTCTGCTGCACGATCCGCTCCATGGCATCGAAGGATTGCTTGAGCAGCGCGACGTCGGTGGTGCCCTTGGGGAAGCGGTAGGTGTCCGGAAACAGGCGGCCCTCGGGATGCAGGCCGGGTCTTTGCAGTGCGGTCATCACGGTTTCGGCGCGCGTATCGGCGAGGGTGCGCAGGATCTCCGGATGTTCCAGCACGATCTTCAGCGCCTGGTCGAAACGCATGCCCTCGATGATGCGCACCTCGTGTAGCACCGTCTTGCCGCCCACCCACAGCGACAGCAGATCCAGGCTGGACAGGCCCGGGTCCAGGCTGTACTCGCCGGCCTTGATGTTGGCGGCTTCGCCCGATATCCGGCCCCAGGCTTCCAGGTACAGCGCCTGGCGCACGTGCGTGAACAGATTTTCGCGGCGCATCTGCAGCACCGCGTCGCGCAACCGGCTGCCAGGCTGCAGTTCGAAGCTGCGGTGCTCGCTGATCGCCAGCGGCGCACGCAGTTGTCGGCGGCCGTCCCACACCAGCGCGGCCGCGGCCAGTGCCGTCAACAGCATCGTCAGCAGCAGAAATTTGAGAATTCGGATCAAGAACCGCTCCAGGGGTGGTCCAGCAGTGCCGCCATTTGCCGCGTCACCGGGCCGGGCGCAGGCAGGTCCAGCCGGCCGATGCGGCGCACCGGCCACAGGCCGATCAGGCTGTTGCTGACGAAGGCTTCGCTGGCATGCCGCACCTCGTCGGGAGAGATGGTACCGATCTCGCAACCCGGTCCGCGGGTGCAGGCCAGTTCGATTAGCTTGTCGCGCATCATGCCGGCGACACCCGCAGACGACAGCTCGGGTGTGACCAGGACGCCATCGATGACGAAGAACACGTTGCTGCGCGTCCCGCAGACCACGCGCCCCTCGGCATCGCACATCAATGCCTCTTGCTGATCGGCCTGCCAGTCGCGGCTGGCCAGCACCTGCTCCAGCCGGTTGAGGTGCTTGATTCCGGCCAGACGCCGCTGAATGCCGAGCAGCACCGGACTCCATTGCAGATTCACGCCTTCGATCCAACTGGCCGCTGCATGCGCCGGCAACGGCCGCAACTGCAGCAGACGGTCGCAGGCATCGCTGAGCGCGGTGTAGCCGCGTCCGGAATCGGTGCGACTCAAGGTGATTCGCAGCACGCCCTGCATGGCGGTTTGCGCGAGCGCGTCGGCCTCCGTGCCCAGCAGTGCCGTGTCCGTCGCCTGCAGACTCAGCGCCTCGGCATCGCGCAGCAGCCTTGCCAACTGGCGATCGCGATCCACCACCCGGCCGTCGAGCACCAGCGCGGTGCGGAACACGCCGTCGCCGTAATGCAGCGCGCGGGTCCCGGTCCAGGCACCCGCCACCGCACCGCCGTTAAACCAGGTGCTCATACGCCTGCCCCCAGTGCCAGCAACAGGCCGCGGGCCTTGATCCGGGTTTCCGCCAATTCCAGTTCCGCCACCGAGTCCGCCACGATGCCCGCCCCGGCGCGCAGGCTGACCTGGCCGTCCTGGATCACCAGGCTGCGGATGAGGATGTTGCTGTCCAGACGCCCACAGCGCGACAGATAGCCCATCGAGCCGGTATACGGGCCGCGGCCGACACGCTCGAGTTCGGCGATGATTTCCATGGAGCGGACCTTGGGGCAGCCGGTGATGGTGCCGCCGGGAAAAACGGCCGCCAGAATGTCGCCCGGACCGACACCGTCACGCAAACGCCCGCGCACGTTGGAGACGATGTGATGGACGTGGGCGTAACTTTCCAGGTCCATCAGTTCGCTGACCTCGACGCTGCCCGGCCGGCACACGCGGCCGAGATCGTTGCGTTCCAGATCGATCAGCATGACGTGCTCGGCGCGCTCCTTGAGGCTGCCGATCAACTGGACACGCAGCGCCTGATCGTTGTCGCCTTGCCCTCGCGGTCGCGTGCCGGCAATAGGCCGGGTCTGCACGCGGTCGCCGCAAACCTGGACCAGCCGTTCGGGCGAGGAGCTGAGCACGCTGACGCCGTCCACCTGCGCGAGCCCGGCAAAAGGTGCGGGGTTGTGCCGACGCAACGCGCGGTAGACGGTGGTCGCGTCGATGCCCGGCCGTAGCCGGCCGCGCCAGCCACGCGAAAGATTGACCTGGAAGCAGTCGCCCGCCAGCAGATAGTCCTGAATCCGCCCGACCCCCTGCAGAAAGGCCGAGGGGAGGTCCTCCTGCAGCGCCTCGACCAGCACGGCGGGCGGCTCCCCGGGAGGTGCCAACGATGATGCGCTCGACCAGGCGTTTCGCATGGCCTCCAGCTGCGAAGGATCATCCTCGGCAAACAGGTGCGTCAGGCTCAGCTCACGGTCGTGGATCATGACCGCCGTGCAACGCACCGCGAGGAAATCCGGCAGGCGATACGGCGACGGTGGCAGGCGCAGACGCGGTTCCAGGTCGGTGGCCGCTTCGTATCCGAGCAGCAGAAACCAGCCACCCAGGAACGGCAGTTCGGGATCGGGCTCACAGCGTGCGTTCGACCATTCAGCCGTCAAACGGGCGAAACCGTCACGACCCGACAAGCGCTGGCCGGGAAAGCCGAACAGCAGGTCGTAGCGTCCCGATTGCGGATGCCCGGCAGCGCTTTGCAGCAGGAAGGGGTAGCGCTCCGGCGCTTGCCGGTGCACTTCCAAAAGATCAATAGAACCCGGTAGTTCGGCGCGCAACTTCATGCGGCCGGAGGAATTACTTCAACCTGGAAAATACCAGACTGCCGTTGGTGCCGCCGAAGCCGAAGGAGTTGGACAGCACCACATCCAGTCTGGCCTGTCGCGCGCTGTGCGGCACGTAGTCCAGATCGCAGTCTTCGCTCGGATTGTCGAGATTGATCGTCGGCGGAATCACCTGATCGCGCAGGGCCAGGCAGCAGAACACCGCCTCGATACCGCCGGCCGCACCGAGCAGATGGCCGGTCATCGACTTGGTGGAGCTCACTGCCAGCTTGCGGGCGTGATCGCCGAAGCCGCGCTTGATCGCGGTGGTCTCGGCCTTGTCGCCCGCCGGTGTGGAAGTGCCGTGAGCATTGATGTAATCGACCTGCTCGGGGTTGATCCCGGCGTCGCGCAGGGCGTTGACCATGGCGCGGCAGGCGCCGTTGCCGTCGTCCGGAGGCAAGGTGATGTGATAGGCGTCGCTGGACATACCGAAGCCGGTCAGCTCGGCGTAGATGCGCGCGCCCCTGGCCTTGGCTTGTTCGTACTCTTCCAGCACCAGCACGCCGGCACCGTCACCGAGCACGAAGCCATCGCGATCGCGGTCCCAGGGGCGGCTGGCTCGTTGGGGGTCGTCGTTGCGCGTGGACAGCGCGCGGGCCTGGCAGAAGCCGGCCATGCCGGCCGGGCTGGAACCGGCTTCGGCGCCGCCGGTCAGGCACACGTCGCAATCGCCGGCCTGGATCATGCGTGCGCCCATGCCGATGCTGTGCGCCGCGGTGGTGCAGGCGCTCACCGTGGCAAAGCTGGGCCCGGCGATTCCCAGTTCGATCGAGGCGTAGCCGGACACCATGTTGATGATCGAACCCGGCACGAAGAAAGGCGACACCCGCTTGGGCCCTACCTTGTGCAGTTCGCGGATCTCGTCTTCGATCTTGCCGATGCCGCCGATGCCGGAACCGACGATGACCCCGATGCGCTCGCGATTGGCATCGGTGATCTCCAGCCCCGCGTCGTGCACGGCCTGCTTGCAGGCGGCCACCCCGTAATGAATGAAGTGGTCGGTCTTGCGCAGTTCCTTGGGTCCCATCGCGTCTTCGGGCTTGAAATCCGAAGACACCAGCCCGGCGAACCGGGTGGTGTACAGCGACACGTCGTATTTCTCGATGGGGCCGATGCCGGACTTGCCGGCCAGGATGTTGGACCACGCCAGGTCCAGACTGGAGCCGACCGGGGACACAATGCCCAGGCCGGTAATGACGACGCGCCGGCTACTCATCATGTCGGCTGCTCGATCCTCTGAACGGGCCCCGATCAGGCCTGGTTGGTGTGGGTCTTGATGTAGTTCAGCACATCCTGGAAGGTCACGATCTTCTCGGCCTCTTCGTCGGGGATGTCGATTTCAAACTCTTCTTCCAGCGCCATCACCAGTTCGACGGTGTCCAGCGAATCGGCGCCCAGGTCCTCCACGAACGAGGCGTTCGGGCTGATCTGATCTTCGGCCACCGAAAGCTGTTCGGCGATGATTTTTTTGACCTTCTCTTCGAGACTGCTCATGAAAACTCCCCTGGGGGTTGATTAAAGCCGCGGCATTGTAATGGCGAGCCTAGGGCAAGGCCAGCAAACAACATTCCAAAATTTCGATGGGCGTACGGGACGTGTGGGACGGGGGTCAACCCATGTGCATGCCGCCGTTGACGTGGAGGGTTTCGCCGGTGATGTAGCCGGCTTCCGCCGAGGCCAGGAAGGCCACCGCGGCGGCGATATCCTGAGGCAATCCGAGCCGTCCTGCAGGAACCTGTGCCAGCAGCGCGGCGTGCGCCTGTTCGCCGAGGCCCTTGGTCATGTCGGTGTCGATGAAGCCCGGCGCCACCACGTTGACGGTGATGCCGCGCGAGCCGATCTCGCGCGCCAGCGACTTGGAGAAGCCGACCAGCCCGGCCTTGGCCGCGCAGTAGTTGGCCTGCCCGGGATTGCCGATCGCGCCGACCACCGAGCCGATCGACACGATCCGACCCTTGCGGGCCTTCATCATGCCGCGCAGCACCGCCCGCGACAGCCGGAATACCGATGTCAGGTCGGTGGCGATCACGGTGTCCCAGTCCTCATCCTTCATGCGCAACAGCAGCGTGTCGCGGGTGACACCGGCGTTGTTGACCAGAATGGAGACGGCGCCGACACCCTTGCCGATCTCCTCGACGGCGCTTTCGCAGGCGCCGGCGCTGGTGACGTCAACTACTCTTGCCTGTCCGCCCAGCGGCGCCAGCCACTGCGCAATGGCGTCACGCCCGGCCTCGCTGGTGGCGGTGCCGATCACAGTGGCACCATCCTGTGCCAGGCGCTCGGCGATGGCGCGACCGATACCGCGGCTGGCGCCAGTGACCAGGGCGATCTCTCCCTGCAACTTCATCGTGCAAATCTCCTAAGCGTTCAGGGTGGCAGCCGCCTGCGACAGCCCGGCCGGGTCTTCCAGCGCCACCGAGGTCAAGCCTTCGGCGATACGCTTGTTCAGACCCACCAGCACCTTGCCGGGACCGCATTCGAACAATCGTGCAATCCCCGTCGCCTGCAGTGCCTGCACCGTCTGCGTCCAACGCACCGGCTGGTGCAATTGCGCGGCCAGGGCGGCGCGGATGCCGGCGGCGTCCGCGCGCGGCGCCGCGTCCAGGTTGTGCAGCACACGGATCGACGGCGGCACGATGTCGATTTTTTCCAGTGCCGCGGCCAGCATTTGCGCAGCACCCCGCATCAGCGAGCAATGCGAGGGCACCGACATCGCCAGGCGCTTGACCATGCGTGCGCCGCTGGCCTTGCCGTTGGCGTCCAGCCAGTCCAGCGCGCCGATCTCGCCGGCCACCACCACTTGGCCCGGCGCGTTGAAATTGGCCGGCTCCAGCACCCCGTCCGGGCATTCCGCACACAGGCGCGCCACCGCCTCGTCATCCAGCCCGACGATGGCGGTCATGCCGCCGGTACCGGCGGGAACGGCGGCCTGCATCAGCTGCCCGCGCAATTCCACCAGCCTGAGCGCATCGGAGAAGCCGAGGCTGCCGGCGGCGACCAGTGCCGAATACTCACCCAGGCTATGGCCCGCCAGCGCGGCGGGTGCCGGCAGATTCTGCGACTGCCACAGTCGCCACAGTGCGACGCTGGCGGCGAGCAGGGCGGGCTGGGTCCGATCGGTCCGATTCAGTTCTTCGACCGGCCCGTTGCGCACCAGGCCGGCCAGATCCCAGCCCAGCACCTCCGAAGCTTCGCGCAAGGTGGCGTCGATGACGGGCGCTGCGTGCGCGCCCAGCATGCCGACCGCTTGAGAGCCCTGGCCCGGAAACAGCAAAGCGTAACTCACAGATCGCGTTCTCCTGGCGGGAAGGTTTTGAAGATCAGGCCATAGGCCAGGGCGGCGAGTGTGCCGAACAAGTGGGCTTGCGTCACTACGCGACCGCCGATGGCCTGTTCATCCGACAGCGGCGCGCCCACCAGCACTTCCCACAACAGCTTGCCGGCCAGATAGGCCAGACAGACCAGGGCGATGCGATCGCCCGCGCGCGCCTGCGGTACCAGGCCCAACACGAACAGGCCATGCAATACGCCGGAGAATCCGACATACCACGCCAGAGCCGGCATCAGCGCGTACAAGGACGCCGACACCGCCAGCGACAGCAGCAGGACGCGGCGCACCCACTCGGCCGGGCGCAGCGGCTGCGGGCACAGCCACAGCAGCACCGCCAGTCCAAGCAGGTTGAGCATGCAGTGATACCAGCCCAGATGAACCAAGTGACCGGTGAGCAGACGCCACACCTGACCGCCTTGCAGTCCCTCGCGGGTCAGTGCCAGCGCGTCGCGCAGCGGTTGGTCGCCTGCGGCGAGAGCCAGCATCAGCAAGGCCAGGGTCAGCGGCGGCCACAGCGCACGCAGGGAACTTCGCAAACTGCCCGCTGTTATCATCGCTTGACGCATTGTCGCGTCCGACTCCCGAAGCTACGCAACATGAATATTCAAGGCCGCCGCGGCCTGCGTGCGCACCGCGGTTTCACGCTGATCGAGATCATGGTGGTGGTGGTCATCCTGGGCATTCTGGCCGCCGTGGTGGTGCCGCGCATCATGGACCGACCCGACGACGCCCGTATCGCCCGCGCCAAGCAGGACGTGCGCGCTCTGGAAGCCGCGCTCAATCTCTACAAGCTGGACAATTTCTACTATCCCAGCACGCAGCAGGGTATCGAAGCCCTGGTCACCCAGCCGTCCGGCGAGCCCGCGGCCAAGAACTGGAAACCCGGCGGCTATATCGGCCAGCTTCCCAAGGACCCCTGGGGCAATCCCTACCAGTACCTGTCGCCCGGGGTACAGGGCGAAATCGACATCTTCTCGCTGGGGGCCGATAACCGGCCCGGCGGCGAGGGTGCGGCGGCCGACATCGGCAACTGGAACATGAGTGGGTGATCACGGGGTGGGCGCTCGCGGACCGGGTGATCCGGACCGGGTGAGCGGTCGCGCCGATTCGGTCCGATCGGTCGACCCGGTCGGGCGCTGACGCCCATGCCGCGCACCGCCCTCGCCCGCGACCGGCCCGACCTCGGCTTCACCCTGCTGGAGTTGCTGGTGGTGATGGTGATCATCGGCGTGCTGGCGACTTTGGTGAGCCTGACCGTCTCCGGCCGGGCGGTGGACGATCGCATGCAGGCGGAATCGCGGCGGCTGGAGCAGCTGCTGCAACTGGCGTCCGACGAAGCCCAGGCCAAGGGGCTGGAGTTCGGCTTTCGCGTGACTCAGGCCGGTATCGAGTTTCTGGTGCCGGACGGCCTGTCCGGGCAGTGGTCGGTCGTCGAAGAAGGCCTGTTCCGGCCGCGCGAGATTCCGCAGCCGTTCGAGCTCGAACTGCGTATCGATGGTCGCCTGCAGAAGCCGGCGCCGATCGAAGATCCCGAAGCCAGGATCTCCGACGATGGCCGCCTGGCGTTGAACGAGGACACCACGACCGAGCCGCAGGTGCTGATCCTGTCCAGCGGCGAGGTCACCGCCTTCACGCTGGACGTGGTTTTGCCCGACAACGCCGCGTACTACCGCGTCGAGGGCACCGCCCTGGGACAGTTCAGCTACGAGCGCCTGGAACGCGGCGCGTCATGATCCGCACGCGACTTCCGTCACGCGGATTCACCCTGGTCGAAGTGCTGGTTGCGGTGGCGGTGCTGGCCATCGCGCTGTCGGCGGTGATCGGCGCGATGGCGCAGCAGGCCAACAACGCCGGCTATCTGCGCCAGAAGACCCTGGCCTTGTGGGTGGCGCACAACCGCCTGACCGAGTTCCAGCTGGAGGCCGAGCGGCCCGGCACCGGTCGCAGCAACGGCAAAGCGCAGATGAGCGGTGTCGAGTGGGTGTGGCGGGCGCAAGTCGCCGGCACCGAGGACCCGTATCTCAATCGCGTCGACATCGAGGTCTACGGCCCTGGTCGGGAAGACGCCGCGCTGGCCAGCCTGACCGGCTTTCTGCCGGCACGGCGATGAGCCGGCGACGCAGCGCAGGCGCGGCGGTCGCGCGACAGCGGGGATTCACCCTGCTGGAAATCATCGTCGTCGTGCTGGTGTTCTCGATCATGGCGGCGATGGCATACGGCGGACTCAACAGCGTGCTCAAGACGCGCGTCGGCATCGAGAATTCGATGGACCGCACTGCGGATTTCCAGCGCGCCTTCCTGCGCTTGCGCACAGACTTCCACAACCTGCGCGACCGCCCGCTACGCGACAGCTTCGGCGACCCCGAGCCGGCATTTTCCTACACACAGGACGAGGTCCTGAGTCTGGTCCGCGGCGGCTGGCGCAGTCCGCTCGATAGCGGGCGCTCCAGCATGGAGCGCGTCAGCTACCGTCTGGAGGACGGCGAGTTGCGCCGCAGCAGCTATCCCATGCTGGACCTGCCGCAGGATGCCGAGCCGGTCGACCTGCCCTTGCTGAGCGATATCGACGAAGTTCGCTGGCGCTTTCTGGACACTGCGCTGCAGTGGCAGGAAGCGTGGCCACCGCGCGACCAACAGAGCGGCGACCGCGCCAGCCTCGCCACCGTGCCGCCGCCGGTGGCGGTGGAACTCGTCCTGGTCACCTCCGACTGGGGCGAGCTGCGCTACCTGTTCCGCACGCCGCTGTCGCAATTGGGCGCCGTCGCCGGTGCCGGCAGTGGCGGCGGTCTGCTGACCAGGCAGGGCCTGCTGCCCGGGCGGCTGATCGGTGGGCAGGCACCGGTGCAGCCCGGAGCGCAGGAGCAGGAGCAGACACCGGAGCCGGAAGCCGAGGCCGAACCGGCGCCGACAGAGCCAAGCCCGGCGGACGGCGGCGACACCGCGGAGCAGGCCGAGTCGTGAACCCCGCCCGTACTCATCCCGGGCGCCAGCGCGGCGTCGCGCTGATCACCGCGGTCCTGATCGTATCCATCGCGGTCATCGCCGCCACCGCAGTGCTCGACGCGGGCCACTTCGCCATCCAGCGAACTTCCACCCTGCAGGATTCGGCGCGCGCCTGGGGTTATGCCAGCGGCGCCGAGGACTGGGTGCGCACGGTGCTGGAGCGCGACGCCGAGGACAACGACTACGACGCGCTCGACGATGCCTGGGCCACGCCGCAAAGCCTGCCGGTGGAAAACGGCGTGATCCAGGGCCGCATCACCGACGCCACCGCGCAGTACAACCTCAACAACCTGGGCCTGGCAGACGACAGCACCAACCTCGGCACCAGCGGCCAGCCCGACACCGAGTTCCAGCGCCAGGTCCGCCTGTTCGCGCGCCTGATCGAAAACATCGAAGGCGGCACCAGCCTGATCCCGGACCCGCTGGTCCTGGCGCAGTCCATCCGCGATTGGATCGACGCGGATCAGAATCCCACCGGCAGCGGTCGCGAGGACAACGACTACCTGTCGCTGGACCCTCCGCGCCGCGCCGCCAACCGCCCGATGGCCAGCGTCACCGAATTGCGCAGCGTGCTCGACGCGATGTACGACGCGCGCTCCGACGACGCGCGCAAGGTGTACCGTCTGCTGCTGCCGCACGTCACCGCACTGCCGGTGGACGGCGTGACGCCGATCAACGTCAACACCGCCACACCCGAGCTGCTGATGGCGCTCAGCGCCAAGCCCGGCGGCAACGCGCGCCTGCGCGAATTTTCCGAGTTGCGGGAAGAGCAGCCGCTGGAGAATCCGGCGCAGATCAGCGAGAAACTGGAGTTGATCGGCGGCGACGCCGACCCCTCCATGCTGACCGTATCCACCCGCCTGTTCCGCCTGCAGCTGGAAGCGGTGGTCGGCAATGGTCGTGTGGCACTATATAGCCTGATATATCGATCCGACCGCGGCACGCCCGTGGTCCTCGTGCGCAGCACGGATACCGAATAAACCCTTCTTCAGCGGCCCTTACCCCGGCGTGCGCGAAACTCTTTACATCCGGCTGGGCGCCACGCCTGCAGACGACGTCCGGTTCGCCACCGGCACCGCCGAGGCGCGCAGCCTGGAAGTTCGCAACGGCTCCTTGCACCAGGCCGCTGCACTGGCTGCGGGCCGCCGAGTGGTGGTGTTCGCCCCCGCCGCAGACGTGCGCCTGACCGCGGTGGCGGTGCCGGCCCGGCAGGTGGCCAAGGTATTGCAGGCGCTGCCCTACGCCCTGGAGGACCAGGTTGCGGAGGACATCGACACCCTGCACTTCTCGCTCGGCCCGCGTCAGGCCGACGGCCGCTATCCGGTGGCGATCGTGTCGCACACGCGTCTGCAGAGCTGGCTGGCGCCGCTGCGCGAACACGGCCTGCGGCCCGACGTGCTGACCCCCGAAGTGCTGGCGCTGCCGGTCGACCCCGGCGGCGAATCCTGGAGCGGCCTGGCCGACGGCGAGTACGTCGTCGTGCGCACTGGCAGCTGGTCCGGCTTCGCCTGCCACGTCGGCGATCTGCCCGGCTACCTGCACATCGCTGCGGGCGACGGCAAGCCACCGCTGCGCCTGCTGGTCTGCGGCGACTCCGCAGCCGACTGGACGCAACTGGACTGGCCGCTGCACCTGCTGCCCGGACACGGCGACGCGCTGTCGGCACTGGCAGTGCACTGGCGCGACGAACACGCCATCAACCTGCTGCAAGGGGTTTATTCGCAGCAGCAGGACCTGCAGAAATTCTGGAAGCCGTGGCGGGTATCGGCGGCCTTGCTGGCCCTGTGGCTGCTGGTCCTGTTGGTCGGCGTGACCGTGGACAACGCGCGCCTGGCTGCAGCGCTGCAGGCGCAGGATCAGGCCAATCTGCAGCGCTTCCAGCAACTGTTTCCGAGTCAGACGCGGGTGGTCAACCTGGAGGCGCAGCTCGATCAGCAGTTGCGTGCGCTGGGCGGCGGCGCCGCGGGCGGCCCGCTGGTACTGATCGAGGTGCTGAGCCAGGCCCTCAAGGCCAGCCCCGGTCTCAAGCTGGGCGGCATGCAATATCGCGACGGCGCGCTGTTCCTGTCCATGACCGCATCCGACCTGCAAGTGTTGGAGAACCTGCGCAACTGGTTTGCCGGCCAGCGTGCCGCCACCCTGGAAGTGCAGTCTGCCAACGCCGAATCCGGCAGCGTGCAGATTCGCGCCCGCCTCAATCCCGCATGAAGACGCCCGCGCTACCGCCCGCACTCGCCCAGACCTGGAACCAGGCCTGGACGCAGTCGCGCGAACGGTTCCTGGCCCTGCAGATGCGCGAGCGCTGGCTGGTGACGGTGGGCGCCGCGGCGCTGCTCGTCACCCTGCTCTACCTGCTGATGTGGGAGCCGATGATGCAGTCGCGCCAGCAGCGCATGGCTGGCCTGGAGGCCGCGCGTGCCGTCGCGATCAAGCTGGAACAGGCCGCGGTGCAGGTCCATCGGAGTCAGGGCAATGCGCCGGCGGCGGCGGCCGGACGCGGAATGTCGCTGATGGCGGCAGTGGATCAGGCCAGCAAGCAGGGCAGCCTGGGCAAAAGCCCGTCGCGTATCCAGCCCGAAGGCGATACCGAAGTGCGCGTCTGGTTCGAAGACGTCGCCTTCGACGGGCTGGTGCGCTGGCTGGCGAAACTGCAGACGGGTTATGGGGTGAGCGTGCAGACCTTCGATATCGAGCCGCAAGCCACGCCGGGCCGGGTCGACGTACGGCTGTCGCTGGTGCGTGCCTCGTGATGAAGCATGCGCGGCTGCTGCTGTTTGGGGTGGCAGTGTTCGCACTGACGGTGCTGCTGCATGCGCCGGTGGATCGCGTTTACGGCTGGTTCGCGCCCGCGCTGATGCAAAGTCCTGTGCAGCTTTACGGCCTGGACGGCACGGTGTCTGCGGGTAGTGCCGCCAGCGTCCAGGTGCGCAACCAGCCGGCACTGAACGATTTGGCCTGGACCTTGCGCCCGCTGCACCTGCTGCTGGGGCGCGCCAGCTTTCACCTCAACGGCGGCAGCCGGGGCACGCTGCTGGACGGCAAGGTCGCGCTGGTGCCGTCAGGGACCATGACCCTGAGCGATCTGCGGTTCTCTACGCCGGTGGCGGCGCTGGCCGCGCTGGCGGGTCAGGCCAACCTGCCCTTGCAAGGACAGGCTGGGTTGCAGATCGAAACCCTGCGCCTGCGCAAGCAGTGGCCGGATCGCGCGCAGGCCACCGCGACCGTGCGCGGCCTGGGCTGGAAGCTCGGTCGCGACCCGGTGGTTCTGGGCGACTACCAGGCCCTGATCGAGAGCGAAACCGCCGGCATCAAGGCGACGTTCAGCACCCTGGCAGGCGCGCTCGACGTCACCGGTGAAGCGCAACTGGGACATGACCGTCGATACGCGTTGCACCTGCAGATGAAGCCCAAGCCGGATGCCCCGCCGCTGGTCGGCAACTTGGTGCGCAATCTGGGTCAGCCCGACGCCCAGGGCTGGTATCACCTGCGTCGTCAGGGCAGCGCCGCGGGGACCACGCCGTGAGCACTTCGTCCTGGCAGCCGCACATCGTGGTCGCCGCGGTGGTGGAGCGCGAAGGCCGCTACCTGATGGTGGAAGAGCTGATCGACGGCGAACTGCGCATCAACCAGCCGGCCGGACACTGGGAGGCCGACGAAACGCTGGTGCAAGGCGTGGTCCGCGAAACTCTGGAAGAGTCCGCGTGGCAGGTGCAGCCGACCGGTTTTCTCGGCACCTACGTGTGGCAGCCCGACACCCTGCCCTACGCCTTCGTGCGCTTTGCATTCGTCGCCCAGGCGTTGACGCACGAGCCCGAACGCCAACTCGACGCCGGCATCCTGCGCGCACGCTGGATGAGCCTGGACGAGCTGCTGGCGTGTCGGGAGCTGCACCGCGGCCCCGCGGTCCTGCAGTGCGTCGAAGACCATCGCGCCGGCCGCATCCTGCCGCTGGACGTGGTGCGACACCTGCTCTGAAGCCGTCGCATCGTGAGCGCACCGCATGTCATCGTCGGCCTGTCCGGCGGGGTCGATTCCGCCGTCGCCGCCTGGCGCCTGAAGGATCAGGGTTATCGGGTGTCCGGCCTGTTCATGCAGAACTGGACCGAGGACGAGCAGGGTTACTGCACCGCGGCGGAGGACTTCCAGTCGGCGCGCGCGGTGGCCGAGGAACTGAGTATCCCGCTGCACCGCGTGGATTTCTCCGCCGAATACCGCGAGCGCGTGTTCGCGCACTTTCTCGATGATTACCGTGCGGGCCGCACGCCCAATCCGGACCTGCTGTGCAACCGCGAGGTCAAGTTCCAACCGTTCCGCGAACACGCGCTGCGACTGGGCGCGGACTTCGTCGCCACCGGTCACTACGCGCGCCTGCACGACGGTGCGCTGCTGCGCTCGGTGACCGAGGACAAGGACCAGACCTATTTCCTGGCGCTGGTGGCGCGCGAACATTTCGAGCGCGTGCTGTTTCCGATCGGCGATCTGGCCAAGCCGGAGGTACGCGAGCTCGCGCGCAAAGCAGGCTTGCCGAATCATCGGCGCAAGGATTCCACCGGCATCTGTTTCATCGGCGAGCGGCCGTTCCGCGAATTTCTGCAGCATTACCTGCAGCCGAACCCGGGCCCGATGGTGGACGACGCTGGCACGTACATCGGCGAGCATCAGGGCTTGATGTTCTACACGCTGGGTCAGCGGCGCGGTCTGAGCATCGGCGGCCGTCGCGGGGCCAGGCAGGCTCCGTGGTACGTCGCCGCCAAGCGGCTCGCCGACAACACGCTGGTGGTGACGCAGGACGCCCACCATCCGCTGCTGATGAGCACACGACTGCGCACGTGCGGCTTCTCGTGGATCGAGCGCCCGACTGAATTTTCATGTCCGCTGCACGCGCGCATCCGCCATCGACAGGCCTTGCAGGCCTGTAGCGCCGAAGCGCTGCCGGACGGCAGTGTCGAGGTGCGGTTCGAGCAGCCGCAGCGGGCCGTCTCGCCCGGGCAGTACTGCGTGCTGTACGACGGTGAGCGCTGCCTGGGTGGCGGGGAAATCGAGAATTCCGTGTCCTGAGTGCGCTGCGCTGCGCGACAATCCGTCCCCCGCTTCCCGGAGCTTGATCATGCAGCGTCTCCTGCGCGCGACCCTGCGCGGTGCTTTGCGCGCGCTGTTCAAGGGCGTGATCGGTCGGCCGATCCCCGTGCGCCTCGCGCGCATCTGGATGGAGATCGTCACCGCCACCACCCTGCCAGCCCGCGGAACGCACCGTGAACGCGGCGTCTGGGGCGTCATTGGCGAACGCGTCACGCGGCGCGATGCGCAGCCCGGGCGCGCGCTGCTTTATCTTCATGGCGGCGGCTATACGCTCGGCTCGCCGAACACGCACAAGGTCTTGACGACGCACTTCGCCGCCGTCGCTGACTGTGAAGTGCTGGCGCCGGATTATCGGCTGGCGCCGGAACATCCCTACCCCGCGGCGATGGAAGATGCGATCAGCGCCTATCGCGCGCTGCTCGACCGATTTCCCGCACGCCGGATTGGGATCGGCGGCGATTCCGCTGGCGGCGGGCTGGCGCTCAGTACTGTTCTGGCCCTGCGTGACGCGGGCCTGCCGGCTCCGGCTGCACTGCTGCTGATCTCACCCTGGGTCGATCTGACGCTCTCCGGCGCGAGCGTCGAGACGCAAGCGCAACACGATCCCTTGCTCAGCCGGGACTGGCTCACGCGCGCCGCCGAGGCTTACCGCGGGACGGTCGCACCGAACGACACGCAGGTCTCGCCGCTGTTCGCCGATCTGCGCGGCCTGCCGCCGACCCTGATCCAGGTCGGCAGCGACGAGATTCTGCTGGACGATGCGCGTCGACTCGCCGAATGCGCGAAGGCGGCAGGGGTGGAGGTGACACTCGAAATCGAAGCCGGCTACTGGCACGACTTTCAGGTTCACGCGCGCATGCTCGATGCGTCGGACGCTGCTATCGCGCGCATCTCCAACTTTCTCGACCACCATTGGATACGCCCATGAGCAACCGCCCCGGCAAGACGATTTTCATCACCGGTGCGGCGCAAGGCATTGGCAAGGCCACGGCTGAACGCTTCGCCCGCGAGGGCTGGTTCGTCGGTCTTTACGACGTCAACGCTCAGGCGCTGGACACGCTGCGCGCTCAACTCGGCGCGGACCGCTGCATCGCCGAAGTTCTGGACGTCACCGACGCAGTGGCGTGGGCAGGCGCGCTCGAACGGTTCTGGACCACGGCCGGCGGACATCTCGACGTGTTGCTCAACAACGCCGGCATCGCGAAGTCCGGGCCGTTCCAGGACATTCCGCTGGCCGCGCACCACGCCATCGTCGACGTCAATCTCAAGGGCGTCATCAATGGCTGCCACGCCGGCTTCGACTATCTGCGCCGCACGCAGGGTTCGCGCCTGATCAATCTCGCGTCTGCTTCGGCGATCTACGGCGCGGCCGATCTCGCCAGCTATTCGGCAACGAAGTTCGCGGTACGCGGCCTGACCGAGGCACTGGACCTGGAGTGGCGCAAGCTTGGCATCCGCGTCTGCGATATCTGGCCGATCTTCGTGCAGACCCCAATGGTCGAGAAGCTGAGTACCGGCTCGCTGAGCGCGATGGGCGTACACCTCACCGCCGAGGACATCGCCAACACGGTCTGGAAGGCGGCGACACGCCGCAGCCGGCGTGTGCACTGGCGGGTCGGCGCGCAGACGCACCTGATCTATCGCGCGGCCTGCTTCCTGCCCGATGCGCTCAATCGCGCGGTGACTGCAAGTCTGTCCGGACATTGACCGGAAAACGAATGCAGGTCCCCTGCGAGGGCGACAACGCGAGTTTCATCAGGCAGCGGTGGTCGGCCTGAAGGCCGACCTACAGCGCTTCAAGTTCCGCCAGACCCTGCTCCAGATACGCCAGCATGCGCTGCACATGCGGCACCGATCGGCGGCAGGCGATCAGCCCGAAGCTGAGCTGGTCGGCATAGGACACCAGCGTGATGTTGAGCGCCATGCCGTCCACCGGAATGGACACCGGGTACATGCCCTCCAGCAGCGCACCGTTCCAGTACAGAGGCTGCTTGGGACCCGGTACGTTGGAGATGACCACGTTATAGAGCTGCTTCTGCGGCGCGATACCGGTCGCCAGGTTCAAGCCGGCAGGGCCGGAGATCAGCGCGGTGTAGTTCATGATCTCGGTCGGCGTCATCTGCGACAGCCGCTGCTTGGAGGCCTGCACGCTGCGCCGGATCACGCCCATCCGCTCGGCCGGATCGGCAATGTGGGTGCCCAGGTTGGCCAGCACCATGCCCACCTGATTGCCCGAATCGCTGTCATCGCGACGCAGGCTCATCGGCATCATGGTGATCAGCGGCTTGTTTGGCAGCGCGTTCTGGTCCTGCAGGTAACGTCGCAGCGCATAGGCGCACATGCCCAGCACGACATCATTGAGCGTGCCGCCCACCTTCTTGCCGACGCCGCGGATGCGCGACAAGGACCACGACTGCGCGGCGAACCGCCGGGCATTGCCGATACGGCGGTTGAACAGGGTGCGCGGCGCGCGGAACAGATCGCCGAACTCGGGTTCACGCCGTGCCTGCTGCCACGTGCTGAGCAGGGCTTGTGTCACCACCGGCAAGGCTTTGGCCTGCGACTTGGCCTGGCCCAGTACCGAACCCAGCACCGACGACGGCGCGGCGAGCTGGCCCTCGCGCTTGCGCGGCGTGCGCCGGAACGCCCATGGCGGGGCCATCGCCTTGGCCGCAGGCTCGGTGGACATCAGCGACTCCAGCAGCCGCATGCTGGCGACGCCATCGATCATGGCGTGGTGCATCTTGCTGTACAGCGCGAAACGGCCGTCGGCCACGCCTTCGATGAAGCTGCACTCCCACAGGGGAAATTCACGATCCAGCAGCGCCGAGTGCATGTTGGACACCATCGCCAGCAGCTCGCGGATGCGTCCGGGTCGCGGCAGGGCCAGGTGGCGGAAATGGTGGGCGAGATCGAACTCCTTGTCCTCGGTCCAGAACGGCACGCCGAGCTTGCGCGTGAGGCGTTGGTTGAATGGCGGCTGCGGCTGATCCTGCCGGCGCATCAGTTCTACCATGCCGCGGATGTCCTCGGCCTTGGACCCCGGGGGCGGCTGGAACAGCATCAGGCTGCCGACGTGCATCGGCTGATTGCGCCGCTCCAGCATCAGGAACACCTGGTCCAGCGGACTCAGTGCTTTCACGCGCTCCCCCTGCGGCCTGGGGCCGTCTGTTCGAGCATTTAGCCTGACGCGCAGCCGGCTTGAAAGCAAAGACTGTGCTGCCGCGCTATCAGGGCTCCGTGGCCACCGCTTTGGTCTCTTCGCGATCCGCGGGTGGCCAGAAGAAATCCTGTGGCCGACGCAGGAACCAGTGCAGCAGACGCTTGAGCAATTCGCCGCCCTCGCCAAAGCGCACCTGCTGTGCGCGCATCGCCACCGCGAGGGCCAGGCCGAAACTCACCGCCAGATTGATCACGCCGATGCCGGCAACGCCGATGGCCAGGATCGCGTAGGTCCGCGGTTGCAGCGCCCAGTCGAGCGCAACGAATCCATAGCCCAGGTAAGCGGTGGAAAACGTGATGTGGCGGATGTCCAGCGGCAGGCCCAGAATCAGGCCGATGGCGCCCATCGACCCGAGCATGCAGCCGAAGAAGAAATTGCCGGCCAGTCCGCCCAGATTGTTGCCCACGTAGTCGGCCAGGCGATTGGCGCCGCGCTCGCCGAGCAGACGCCGCAGGCCGTACAACTGGCGCAGCCGCTGCGGAATGCGATCGTAGGCGGCCTTGTTGTCGAAGTAGCCGGAGATCAGCCCGGACAGAAACAGGAACACGCCGGCAATGGCGGCGTGAAACCAGGCGAGGCTGATCAAGGGATTCTGGTCGTCCAGCAGCGCCTGCGCATGGGCAGCATCCAGCGGCGCAGCGCCGCCATAACGGACCATCAGCATGGCAATCAAGACCGGGATCGCGAATGCCATGACCACGTTGCCGACGATGGCGATGAACTGGCTGCGGGCGACACGCACCAGCAGTTCCACCAGGCCATCCAGGCGATGGCCTTGTTCGCGCTTCTGCAGACTGGCGGCGATGTGCGAAGCGGTCATCGCCGGCTGCTTGGTGGCGATGGTGAAGTGCAGCAGATAGATCAGCACGAAACCCAGGCCGTAGTTGAGGCTGTACAACACGGCTTCCACCAGGGGCGCGTGCGCTTCACCGCCCAGGTTGATCTTGAGCAGGGCCATGAAGGCGACGATGAACCCGGCACCGAGGGCCGAGCGCAGCATGCCGAAGTATTCGCTGCGCGTGGCGGTGATGTAGTGCTCGCCCGTGCGACTGGCATTACCGACGATGCTGGCTGAAAGCAGTTCCAGGTTCTGCGACCAGAACCGCGACAGCGACAGCCGCTGATTCTCCGCGCTCACCAATTCCTGAAAAAGGCGCACGCGATCCACGTTGAGTTCGTGCGCAGGCCGGTCCTCCAGCAGACGCAGCAGGGTCTTGAGCCGGCGCGAGCTCTGGCGCAAGCGCACCAGCAAGTGCGTCAGGGTGACACTGGCGCCGCCGCGGCTGGCCTGCTTGCGTACGCGCGCCAGTATTTCACTGCATTGATCGAGCAGAACCAGCAGATGCTTGTCGTCCAGCACCGGCTGCTCAGGCGCGTCGGGAGCGGCCTGTCGCGACTCGATGAAGTCCCGCAATTCGACGTTCTGGCGAAGGAAGGGCGACTCGTAGCGCTCGATGTCCGGATGATTTCGGACCAGTTCGGTCTCCAGGCCCATCGCCGCGATCCGGTAGGACAGCACCTGCAGGGCTTCGACAATCTTGTGCTGCATCGGGCCGCCGTCGAAGCGTGCCGCAGGCAGATCCAATGCATCCAGCAAGCGGATCCACAGGTCCTCGGAAAGACCACATACCCAGCGGTAATCGGAGGCGAGCGGAAACAGCAGATTGAGCACACCGCGCAGTGACTCCGTGTGGTGCTCTTCAGGCAGGATCTTCTGCGCCACTCGTCGTTGCAGCCCGCCGAAAAAGCCTTCGTGTGCGAGCACGCCGGAATCGGTGAACAGACGCAGGGGTTGCTTGTCGGACAGCAGGCCCAGCAGGCAGTCACGCATGCCGTCTCGCAGCGGAGTGTTTTCTCGCAGCAACTTGATCAGCGCCTCCAGCCGTTCTTCCGCTTCGGGCAGCCGATCTGGCTTGGCCGGTCGGATACAGCGAACCAGTCGCGCCAGCGCGTCGATGCGCTCCTCTGCGGTCGCCACCTGCACGCGCTCCAGCGCAACTCTCAGGCGCCGGTCAGGCGATAAATCCTTGGCGCGGACTCCGGAACGCCGGGCCATGGCCGCTACTCGGTCCCGGAATCTTCTTCACCGAAGACGGTGGCTTCAATTTCCGCGAGAATCCGGACGGGATCGTTGTACTGCAGCCAGGCCAGCTTCTGATCGACGGAAATCGGCAGGATCTCGGCCAGGCGATAGGCCACCCAGGTGGCATCGCCGAGCTGGACCGGTTGAGGAAAATGTTTGGCGCCGACCTTGTCGATGATCTCGCTCAGCATCCGCCCCAACAACTCCTGGCTGGTTGGCAATGCCTGCGCCACGGGCGCCGGCTCCAGCACCACTTGCGCGCGGATCAGGCCGTCACGCTCAACGCGCTGATCGAGGATGCGGAAGACCTGTTCGCCACGGGTGTCGAGATTGAACAGGCCGGGTGTCGGCACCTCCCACTCGGCGATGCGCGCGGTACAGCCGATCGGGACCGGTACCGCGGCCTCGCCGGCCTCGCGTCCTTCCAGGATCTGGCACACGCCAAAGACCGCATCGTCGCGGATGCAGGCCTTGGTCATGTCCACATAGCGCATCTCGAAGATGCGCAGTGGCAGGCGTCCGCCCGGAAACAGGACGGTGTTGAGCGGGAAGATCGGAATCTCGACGGGTGCGTTCATCGCACCAGTTTGGCGCGATCAATCCTTCTTGTCGCCGCCCACCAGCATCGAACGCGCCATTTTCTTCACCGCTTCGCCGCCGTCGTCCAGCACCAGCGGCTCGGGAATCACGATGCCGCGCTGCACTGCGGGTCGCGAGGACACCGCTTTCATCCAGCGTTGCACGTGCGGCAGGTCGTCCACGTCCACGCCAGCCCAGTAGTGCAGCGATACCCATGACCAGTTGGCGATGTCGGCAATCGAATAGTCGCCGGCCAGATATTCGTGATCGGCCAGCCGCGATTCCAGCACCCGGTACAGGCGCTTGGTCTCGGTCTGATAGCGGTCGATCGCATAGGGAATCTTTTCCGGCGCATAGCGGAAGAACACATTGGCCTGACCCTGCATCGGCCCGATACCGCCCATCTGGAACATCACCCACTGGATGACCTGCGAACGTCCCTTGCGGTCCGTCGGCAGAAAGCGGCCGTACTTTTCCGCCAGGTAGATCATGATGGCGCCGGACTCGAACACGGCGAAGTCACCCTCTTCCCGATCAACGATGGCCGGGATGCGTCCATTGGGATTGATCTTGAGGAAGTCCGGCGTCTTCTGGTCGCCCTTGGACAGCGAGATCGCATGCAGCGTGTACGGCACGCCCAGCTCTTCGAGCAGAATCGAGGCTTTCCAGCCGTTGGGTGTGGCCGAGGTGTACAGGTCAATCATCAGCTTGTTCTCCGAAAGATGGGTTGTCGTGGGAATGGGTCAAGTGCGGGCGCTTGACGTCAGTGCGCCGGTCGCGTCGCCTCGCCGTCCAGTACGGCCATCCAGGCCGACGGCTCGGGACGGACGCGATAGTTTTCGGTGAGATCGCAGTAGATCACCTTGCCGCCGGTCGCGGTGACGAAGACGGTGGGTCGCGGCACATCGGAGTCGTAGCCGAGCACTTGCATGCCGGCAGGCAGACCGTTGGGCTCGATCACGCCCAGGATGCGGGCGGCCGAATTGTTGCGATCGGTCATGAACCGCATCGGCGCATCCATGCGCTTGGCCAATGCCGCGCTATGGCTTTCCGGCTGCGGGCTGATCAGGTAGACCTCGACGCCTCGCTGCGCCAGTTCCCGGTATTGCGCGGCAACTTCCTTGATCTGTGCCATGCACAGCGGGCACCAGTTTCCGCGATAGAAAATCCACAATGCGGGCGTTTGCATCAGCTCGGTGCTGGGCCGCGCCGCGTCGCCCTCGTAGATCGTGAACGCCGGCAGGGTCTGCCCGATCTGGATTACCGGGGCTTCGCGCGCATCGAACTTCGAGTACCAGAACACGTACAAGGCCACGCCGATCACGCCGACCGACAAAGCCACCACGCTTGCGGCGGATATCGCGCCCGGAATCAGGCTCACGCCCAGCCCCACGAATCCGGCGACGAACATCCACGGCAGATTGCGCGAAGTTCGCGCCGCCGGCGCAACGAACAAACGTCCGAAGAAAAGCGCCGGTCCGGCACAGGCGATGGCGGCACCCAACCAGGGGGACGCCAGTCCCTCCTGAACGACCCGGTACAGCGAATAGGCGAAGCCGGCGAATCCGCCGGCCAGAAACGCGGACACGTAAAGCGACTTGATCATGTTCATGGTGCGGGGTCTCCCCTGGGGGTTATCTGGGATCCAAGGCGCGTAACGCGGTACGCACGATGTCGTTGAGCACGGCCTTGCCGGGCTGCGCCCTGGCCGTCAGGTTCAGGCCCGAGAACGTGCTGGCGAGAAAGCGCGCCAAGGTCGTTGCGCTCTGGGTCGGATCGATAGTTCCGTCGATCTGTCCCTTGCGGATCGCCCGCGCCAGCAGACGTTCCAGCCCTTTGCGAATGTCCTGCAACTGCTGCAACAGCTTGGCATCCTGCCCTGCCAACTCCGCCAGGCAGTTGTTGACCAGGCAGCCTTTGGCGCCGCCGTCGCTCAGCGCACGTCGCACCATGCCGTGAAACGTCTGCTCGATCTGCGCTCTACCGGCGTCGGCCCGGGTCAGTGGTTCGATCAGCCCGGCCATGCCGGACTGCGCGTAGCGGTTCAGCGCCTCGATCAAGGCCTCGCGCTTGGTGCCCCAGGTCTCGTAGAAGCTGCTGCGGCTGAGATCCATGGCGTCGAGCAGTTCGTTGAGCGACGCCGCCTGATAGCCGCGCCTCCAGAACAGCTGCATGGCCTTTTCCACCGCAAGCTGTTCGTCGAATTCGCGCGGACGCGCCATGGAAGTTTGTTCTGGAATGACCGTTCCAGAATCTGCGCGTACGCAGTACATGTCAATGCAGGGTGCTCCCTCGGGCTCTGGCTCCTCCGACAATGACGGCCAAAAGATCTTCCGGGCGGCGGTTAGGCTGGCAGCCACAGCCCACGGCCTGGAGCGCCCCGATGATCGACCTGCATTACTGGCCCACCCCCAACGGGTGGAAAATCTCCATCATGCTGGAGGAGTGCGGTCTGCCCTATCGCTTGATCCCGGTGAACATCGGGCGCGGCGAGCAGTTCCAACCGGACTTTCTGGCCATCAGTCCCAACAACCGCATTCCCGCCATCGTCGATCGCCAGCCTTCCGACGGCGGTGCACCGTTGTCGGTATTCGAGACCGGCGCCATCCTGGTCTATCTGGGCGACAAGACCGGAAAGTTCTTTCCTGCCGGGCTGCGGGCGCGCAAAGCCGTCATGGAATGGCTGATGTGGCAGATGGGTGGCCTGGGCCCTATGGCCGGACAGAACGGGCACTTCAAACTGTACGCGCCGGAAAAAATTCCGTACGCGCTGGATCGCTATGGACGCGAAGTGCTGCGGCTGTACGGCGTCCTGGATCGCCGGCTGGAGCTGGCTGGCGATTATCTGGCCGGTGATTATTCGATTGCCGATATCGCGAGCTTCGCCTGGGTTCGCATTCACAAGGCGCAGCAGATCGATCTGAACCGCTTTCCGTCCCTGCATCGCTGGTACACGCAGATCCTGCGTCGCGACGCCGTACAGCGCGGCTTGGCGCTCGGCAAGGAACTGCGCCTCAGCCAGCTCGACGATCAGGCGCGCAAGACCTTGTTCGGACCGGGGCAGCGCTGATCGAGTGGTGCTAAGCGGTTCGCTGTCCCAGCCAAACGCCGGCCGCAGCCAGCCCGAAACCTGCGGCATCGATCAGATCGAAGCGGGCACCGAGCATCACCGCGGCGAGTACGGCAGTGACCGGCGGCACCAGAAAGAACACGCTCGCCACGCGGCCGGCCGCGCCGCGGCGCAACAGCCACAGGTAAAGCAGCACACCGGCGCAGGAGTTGACCAGAATCACCCAGGCCATGCCGCCGAGCGTGGCGCCGGTGGGCGTGAACTGCAGGCCTTCCCGCCACCACGCCACCGGGATCATCACCAGGGACGCCGCCAGCACCTGGATCACCAGCGCCAATCGCGCATCGAGCTTGCCAGCCTGGCGTTTCTGAAACACGGTGCCCAGGCTCAAGGTGGTCAGGGCCAGGAACATGAAGCCGTATCCCAGCGCGGTTCCAGGCTCCACCAACCCGGGGCCGACCACCAGCAATACGCCGGCCAAGCCTAGCCCCAATCCCACGACGGCGCTTCGGTGCATACGCTCGCCCAGGATCACCGCTGCGCCGAGCGCGGTGGTCAGCGGCATCAGGCCGCAGATCAGGCCCGCCACCGCCGGCGGACATCCTGCCTGCATGCCGGCATAGGCGAAACCGAAGAAGCCACCCTGTAGCAGGATGCCGGCCACGCCGACCTGCAGCGTCGCCCGCAATGCTGGCCACCGCAGGCGCAGCACCAGCACCCACGCACCGATCAGCGTCGCGGTCCCCAGGAACCGCACCACCGCCAGGGTGTAGGGCCCGCTGCCGTCGAGCCCGTACACGGCCGCGATGTAGCCGGTGCTCCACAGGAAGACGAACAGCAGGCCTCCGGCAAGATCTACCGAGGACTGCGGAACAGCGGCGGCCGTGGAGTTCATGCCGGAAGGTCATGTACGAGGGGCGCGCATGGTAAGTTCCTGGAGCGTTACGCGGCACCCCCGAACGGGTTGGTATGGGTGCGCCCTACAACGGATTGTCAGCTTTTTGTCCATGGCCAAGGTCGTCAACCTCAACCGCTTCCGCAAGCAGAAGGCCCGCGAGCAGGCGGCCGTTCTGGCGGCCGGGAATCGCGAGAAGTTCGGACGCAGCAAGGCGCAGAAGGCGCTCCAATCAGCGCAGGACGAGGAAGCGCGACGTCGTCTCGACGCACTGCGGCGCGAAACTCCGGCGAATTCCGAAGAACCCTAGTGCAGGCCGGGATGCAGTCGCACGTCGAGCCGACGCGAAGCGCGGGTGCGGCCGCCAGTGTGGCGGCTCCCGCACCCGCTGTTCCGGACGCCGTGTCGCCGGCGCGCGCACGCACGCTGCGCATGCGGGAGGCCACGCGGATTCTGGAGTCCTGCGTCGCGCCGACCGAGACTATCGCCGACGAGGTCGGCTACGAGGACGCCGGCTTCTTCGGACACCTGTTCAAGCTCCGCCCGAACCTGACGCCCGCACAGTACCGCCGTCGCTTCGGCGCCATGCGCCGCGCACTTAGCGGGTCCTGAACCTCAGAGCACATCCAGCAACAGCGGCCGTGCGTCGACTTCGGCGTGCAGGGTCGCGAGCATGATGAAGACGCCGGACAGCCGGCGGTGCAGGAACACGATCTCGCGCGGTGGCAGGCGGAAGTGCTTGGAAAAGGCGTTCTTCGCGGCGAGCTGGCCAGCACGCATGGGCAGGTCGCTGTCGCCCCACTTGTACTCCCCCTGCGCATTGAGCAGCCGCGCCGGCACGCGGCCGGTGTCGTTGCCGGCAAAGGGCTCGGTGATCATCTCGCACATGTCGCAGAACGCGTCGAGCACCGATTTCGGGAACTGCGCGTCCATCAGGCCGATGCCGACAGCGCCGTGCACGATCTGGTCGCGATCGCGGTCTACGCCACCGCGCACGATGTTCGCGTAGTGATCGACGAAGCCGCGACCGAACACGCGGGTGGCACCGAAGTCGAGCAGCACGATGCGATCCTGTCCGTCCGCATCGGGACGGATACGGTAATTGCCGAAGTGCGGATCGGTCTGCACCATCCCCCAGCCGAACAGCTCGGTCACGAACAGCTGCACGAAGGCGCGACCGAGCGCGTTACGCCGCTCCTGCGACAGTCCTTGCACCGCCACGTCCTTGACGTGGTGGCCGTACTCGTAAGTTGTGGTGATGACCTGATCGCTGCAGTACTCGGTGAGCACGCCGGGGACCACGAACCGCGGGTCGTCGGCCAGGCGCTCGCCGAAGCTCTGGGTGAAGCTGCGCTCGGCCGAATAGTCGACCTCGCGGTGCAGCATCTCGCGCAGTTCGGCGAAGATCGGTGCCAGGTCCAGGCCCTTGGGCGCCATGCGCGTCATCGAAATCAGCCGTGCCAGGGTGCGGATGTCGCTCTCGATGGCGTCCGCCACGCCGGGATACTGGATCTTGACCACCAGTTGCAGGCCGTCGCTCTTGCGGGTGGCGCGATGCGCCTGTCCCAGCGATGCCGCCGCCAGCGGCCTTTCGTCGACCTCCAGCTCCGCCAGTCGCGAGCGGCCCAGTGCACGCTCCAGAACCGGCTGCACCACGCGCCAATGCACCGCGGGGGTGTCGTCCTGCAATTGCGACAAAACGGTGACGGCCTCTTCGGGCAGGAAGTACTGTCCATACAGCGACAGCATTTGGCCGGCTTTCATCACGCTGCCCTTGAGCTGACCGAGTTCGTCGCGCAGCACTTCGGCTTGGCGGCGGTAGAACTCGCGGTCCGCTTCGGTGCGGGAGACTTCACCGCGAAACAGATTGGCGATGGAATGCGCAACGATCTGCGACCCGGCGCCCAGGCCAAGCTTGGTCAGCGCGAAGTTGCGTTCGAACGGCCGCGTGCGCAGGCTGGCCAACCCAGGCTTGCCGGCGTTCTTGTCACTGTTGTTGTCACTCACCTTGGTGGTTCCCGGTATGCCGACCCTGGCCGATGCTCTGCAACTTGAAGTTCGTCACGAGTTTCTGGTCACGCAGTGTGTGGGGCTGATTCAACAGAGGATCGCGGATCGCGGTGTCCTGAGCCGCATCCCACTCCAGACTGCTGTGTCTCTGCTCGAATCGATCCGGCCACAGGGCTTGCGAGACATCGTGAGTCGCCTGCTGCCGGATTTCACGCAAGCTCTCGAGCCCTTGTATCAGCGTTTTCTGGAGTCGAATCAGACGCAGTTTAGCCCGTTCCTGCAGACGCATTCGGAGCAGGCGGTGGCCGCCCTGCTCGGTGTGGCCGACGCATGTGCCGCGCAATCCGCCAACGGTGCGATCCGTATGGCTTACCGCAGGCTGCGTCCCGGCGCCGTTGATGAAGTTCGCGCAGTGCTGCCGGCACTCGCCGAACTGTTGTCGATGCCGCTGGGTGGTATGCGCTAGAAAAGACGCTGCGGGGATCTGCGATACCGGCTGCACCGTGAAGAGCGATAGACGCGTTTTCTGCCCAATCTCGGCGGTACTGGCGCCTTCGAACAGCGCGCGTGATGGCGATTTCGGTATCGATCAGCGGACACGAAGCGGCCATGGCGTCCGCGATCGTGTTGCTAGATGTCGCCAAAGATTCGCAGCGCATATGGGCGCAAGGAATCGACCCGAGCGGTCGAGGCGTGGTGGCAATCGACGGCCGCGAGTGTCATTGGTGTCGATGGACGTGACCCACGTCCCAGAACAGGCTCGCGATTTCTGCGTGAGCCCGATATGTTCTGACCCCGATTCGCGGTTATACAGCCAATCAACCCCCAATTCAGGGAGATCGTTATGCGTCAACTAATTGTTGTTGCGGCAGTCTTCGCCGCTAGTGCTTTCCACATCTCGTGGGCAGGGACTGCGGTGATCGAGGCCGGGTCCGGCAAGGACAGCGCGCGAATGAATCTGGAATACCGCCCCGGGCTGCTGCGAATGCAACCCCAGAGCAGCGAAGACGGCACCATGATCGTGCGCGACGGCAAGATCTACACCGTTGCCGGTGGCATGGTGATGGAACTCGGCGCCATGATGAGCCAGCTCGGTGGCTCGATGATGAACAACACCCCGGGATCGGGGCCGGATGACGTCGGTCGCTTTGTCAGTCTCACCCGCACTGGACGCGGCGAGACGGTTGCCGGCATCTCGGGCGAGGTGTTCGAAGTCAAGTACGAAGACGGCGACGGCAAGCTGACCACCGAGCAGATGGTTCTCAGCAAAGACCCGCGGGCGCGCGAGATGCGCGAAGCGATGGAACTGATGAGCAGCCAGATGCGGGCAGCGGTCAACCGGCCCGAAACTGCAGAAGAAAAACGCTTGGCAGAGGCCTATCGGGATTTTGGCGTGCTGCGTTACGGCGACGATTTTCGAGTGGTGAGCCTCAGCGACCAGACGCCTGCGGCGTCGCGTTTCGAGCTTCCGGCTGAGCCCACCCAGATGCCGAATCTGGGCGGCTTGCTCGGCGGCGGTGGCGCGGCGAACGCCAACGCCAACGCCGAAGCCGGTGCCTCTGGTGGCGGCGGGCTGGGCCAGGCTTTCGGCGGCCTGTTTGGCAACAAGGCCGAGCGCCAGCAGCAGCGGGTGGAGCAGCGCGTGGAAGGGGAAGCCGATCAAGCCACCGATGAGGCGGTTGACGGCTTGATGGACAAGGCCATGGACAAGCTGTTCGGCCGATAACCCGGGGCCCAGCTCGAGCGCCCGATCGCTGCGGGCCGCGGCCCGACTCTCGAACAGGAGAGGTCGACGACAGGAACTCGATACGCCGGGAATCGAGGTGCCCCGGCGTCAGGGTGCGGTCCGTGAGCGGCGGCCATGCCTGAAGCGGTGCGCAGCGTCCGCTCGTCGATGCTGCGCACCGCGCCGAAGCGAACAATAGGCAGAAGCGCACTACCCTGCGCGAGGGCGTGACGCCTGGAGCCACCGGCGCGGCAAATTGTCAGTTGCCGTCTCGGCGCGTGCTGCGCACAAACAGTCAAGGTCGCACCAGAATGCCCGCAAACCGGTGCGCGTGGCCCGCTATAATTGCCGGCCGCGCGGCGCGCGCGTCCATCCATCGCCAGGTATCCGGGAGTTCCAGCCATGTCGGACAGCTTCAAGTCCAAAGCCAGCCTCAAGGTCGGGTCCAAGACCTACTCGTACTACAACCTCAAAGCGCTGGAGCCGAAGTATGACCTCGCGCGCCTGCCGTACTCCATCAAGGTGCTGCTGGAAAACCTGCTGCGCCACGAAGATGGCGAGAACACCACCGCGGCGGACGTGGAGGCACTGGCCGGCGCCGACTTCAAGAATCTGCCGGCCAAGGACATCAATTTCACTCCGGCGCGGGTGATTCTGCAGGACTTCACCGGCGTGCCCTGCGTGGTGGACCTGGCGGCGATGCGCGATGCGATCACCAAGCTGGGCGGCAATGCCGCAAAGGTCAATCCCTTGTGTCCGGTGGAGCTGGTCATCGATCACTCGGTGATGATCGACCACTACGGCTCGAAGGATGCGCTGGACCTGAACGCCAAGGTCGAATTTCAGCGTAACGAGGAGCGCTACACCTTCCTGCGCTGGGGCCAGGAAGCTCTGAAGAACTTCAAGGCGGTGCCTCCGGATACCGGCATCGTGCACCAGGTCAACATTGAATACTTGGCCCGCGTCGTATTCGAAAACGAACAGGGCGTCTTGTATCCCGACAGCTGCTTCGGCACCGATAGCCACACCACCATGGTCAACGGCATCGGTGTGCTGGGTTGGGGCGTGGGGGGTATCGAGGCCGAGGCGGCGATGCTGGGCCAGCCTTCGTCCATGCTGATTCCCGACGTGATCGGCGTGCGCGTGACCGGCAAGCTGGCCGAAGGCGCGACCGCCACCGACCTGGTGCTCACCGTCACCGAGATGCTGCGCAAGCGCGGCGTGGTGGAGAAGTTTGTCGAATTCTTCGGGCCCGGTGTCGGAAATCTGTCCGCTTCGGACCGCAACACCATCGCCAATATGGCGCCCGAGTACGGCGCCACCTGCGGCATCTTCCCCATCGATACCGAAACCCTGAGTTACCTGCGCTTGACAGGGCGCTCTGACGAGCAGATTGCGGTCGTCGAGGCCTATGCCAAGGCGCAAGGCATGTGGTGGACGCCGGAGGCGCCGGAAGCCGAGTACACCGATGTCATGCACCTGGATCTGGCCAGCATTCTGCCGTCCCTGGCAGGACCCAAGCGTCCGCAAGACCGCGTGCTGCTGACTGACGTCAAGGCCAATTTCCGCAAGGCCTTCGAAGGCGAGCAGAAACTGCGCCCCTCCAAAGGGCCGGCCGACGTCACCTACAAGGGTGAAAACTTCCAGCTCAAGGACGGCGCGGTGGTCATCGCCGCCATCACCTCGTGCACCAACACCTCGAACCCGAGCGTGTTGATCGGCGCCGGCCTGCTGGCGCGCAAGGCGCGAGCGCTGGGCCTCAAGACCCAGCCCTGGGTGAAGACCTCACTGGCACCGGGATCGTTGGCCGTCACCGAGTATCTGAACAAGGCGGGCCTGATCGACGATCTGGAATACCTGGGTTTCCACGTCGTCGCCTACGGCTGCACCACCTGCATCGGCAACTCCGGTCCGCTGGGCGAGCCGGTCGGCAAGGCGATCCAGGAAAACACACTGAGTGTGTCTGCGGTGCTCTCGGGCAACCGCAACTTCGAAGGCCGCGTGCATCAGGACGTGCGCATGAATTACCTGGCCTCGCCGCCGCTGGTTGTTGCCTATGCCATCGCCGGCAGCACCGACCTCGACCTCACCTCCGAGCCCATCGGCAAGTCCAAGGATGGCAAGGACGTCTTTCTCAAGGACATCTGGCCGACCAATCAGGAGATCCAGTCCGAAGTCGCCAAGAGCGTCACCGCTGATCTGTTCAAGGCCAGCTATGCCAACGTGCTCAAGGGCGATGCACGCTGGCAGAGCATCAAGGTGACGCAGTCGGAAACCTATCCCTGGGATTCCAGGAGCACCTACATCCAGAACCCGCCCTACTTCGACGGCATGACGATGACCCCGCCGGGCATCCAGCCGATCAAGGGCGCGCGCGTGCTGGCGCTACTGGGTGACTCCATCACCACCGATCACATCAGCCCTGCAGGCGACATCAAGAAGGACGGCCCTGCCGGCAAGTACCTGGAAGAGCACGGGGTGCAGCGAGCCGACTTCAACAGCTTCGGCTCCCGTCGCGGCAATCACCAGATCATGATGCGCGGCACTTTCGCCAACACCCGCATCAAGAACGCAATGACCCCCGGCGTAGAAGGCGGCGTGAGCCGCTACATCAACGGCGCCGCCGGACCGGTGGAGCCGATCTACGACGTGGCCATGAAGTATGGCCAGAAGAACATCCCGTTGGTGGTGCTGGCCGGCAAGGAGTACGGCACCGGCTCCAGCCGTGACTGGGCCGCCAAAGGCACGATCCTGCTTGGGGTCAAGGCGGTGATCTCCGAGAGCTTCGAACGTATCCACCGCGCCAACCTGGTCGGCATGGGCGTGCTGCCGCTGAACTTCGTCGATGGGCAGAGCGCGACATCCCTGGGCCTGGACGGAACCGAGGTGTTTGACTTTGATGGTCTGGCCGATGGCGCGACCGAGGTGGTCGTGCACGCCAAGAAGGCAGACGGCACCTTCAAGACCTTCAAGGCGCGCGTGCGCATCAATACTCCCATGGAGTGGTCCTACTACAAGCACGGTGGCGTCCTGCAGTACATGTTGAGGCAGATGGCGGCCTGAGCCTGAACCGCAAGACGAGGTTGTAAGCGCACAGCGGGGATCGACGGCAAGGGAACGCTGCGCTGACAGCGCGGCGCCAAACCGTCGAGTCGTACGGGGGAGATCGCACCCGAGAGGATCGACGGCCGGGCGAAATCCGCGGAGGTGCGATCCGCCCCCGGCTTTGGCAGCAAGCATTTCGACGGTGAGGTCCCGGCGACCACGCTACGCAACCGCGACTTGGTCTACGGTTCGGCGCTGACTGGAATCGCCGCAAAAAAAAGCAGGCCAATGGCCTGCTTTGAGTGGGTGTTCAGTCGTCTCTGCGGCCGTGACCGTGGCGGCGATGGTGATCGCCCTTCCAGCCGCGGCCCCGATGCTTGTCGTATCGGCGATGCCGGTTGTCGTAGTGCACGTACTGCGGCTGTCGGCGGTAGTCGCGATGGTGATCGCGATCACCCCGGTATCGGTCGCTCCGATAATGACGCCGGCGATCATCGTCGTCGTCGACGGCAATATACGCTCCTGCAGTTGCACCGATCACCGCGCCCATGACAGCGCCGCTCTGGCCACCCATGCCATTGCCTACAACGGCGCCTAGGACTCCACCCAGAGCGCTGCCGATGGCGGCATCGCCTCGATCGTCTGCGATGGCCGGGACACCAAGGCCCAAGCCGAAGACCGCCACCAAGAGCATCACCGATTTGTTCATCTTCGCACTCCTTCCGATACTCGACGCGTACGAAATTACGATTGCTCCAGTGAACGCGATCTGAACCGACTTTCAGCCGACGCGACCTCGGCGGCGACCCGACGCCTCCGGCGTATCATCGGGACGCTACGGTGTGAGGCAATGGAGGGCTGCCGTGAGAGATTTCCGGACATCGATGTGGGCGTTGTTCAGCTGGGGCGCAGCGGTCGGGGGTGTCCATGCAGCGGGTAGCGCCACTCACACTGGAATCTGGAAGGCCTTCGTGCCCGCGGACGCCGTGGGCGAGTTCGACAGCCACGACCCGGTCGGCCTGATTGCCGGAAAGCGGATTCGCGCAGACTGCTCCCTCAATTGGCGCGATGGGCAGGGGCGGATGTACTGCTTTTCCAGCGGCACTTCGCTGGTCCATTTTCTGGATCAGCCGCAGACCAATACGCGCAGCGCGCGTCAGGCCTGGGCTCGCCTCTGTGGCGACGCGGGTCGGACGGAATCTTGCGACTAGCGCCGGTCCGTTTCCGGTTGCATCACGGTAGCGGGCTGCTCTGTATGTCCAGCTGATCGGTCATTGGAAAGACCGTGCCCCACTGCTTGCAACTCGGACAATGCCAGAACAGCTGCGCAGGCTTCATGCCGCAGCTTTGACATTGGTATTTCTGTCGCGAGGCATTGATGGTCTTGACCGCACTGCGCAAAACCTGCGAACGGCGCATCTGCAGTTCGGGGACCTCGGTTTCGAGCGTCGCGATCTGTTCGAGCACGCTCCAAGTCGGCGTCTGCTCGAACGCATCGAGCAGGTAGTCGTCGGCGTCCATAGCCGTTTCGCGCAGCAGTTCGGCACGCACTACGTCGGTCGCGCCACCCTTTCGGTCTGGCGGCAGGTCGTCCATCCATTGCACGAAGTACTCTGGGCGCCCCCAATCGCGACAGCACAGCCACAAGGGCCTGACGACTTCGGCCAGTAGTTTGGGCTCCTGCTGCGCCGCGCGTGCGTAGGCGTCGGTCGCGGCGGACCAGTCGCCGCGCTCTGCGCACAGGCGTCCAATCAGCAGGCTGGCGCGTGCGCAGCTCTTGTCGGTATTCAATGCTTGCCTGGCCAATGCCAGCGCCTCGTCGGGGCGCTGGGCGCGACGGGCGTCTTCGGCCATCTCGCAACGGCATTGCGCGACCACAAACCTCCGGGACTCGCCGCTGGCGGCTTCCAGGCGACGGTTCACCTCGATCGCACTGGGCCAGTCGTGCGAGCTTTCGTGAATCGCGACCAGAGCCTCGAGGCAGGCCAGCAGTTTGAACCCGCGGTCGGCCAAGCCGCTGTAGATGCGCTCGGCCCGGTCCAGCACGCCGGCCTTGTGGTAGTCCTCGGCCAGCTCGAACTCGGTACGATTGCGCTGTTGCGGGGTCAGCGTGTCGCGCGACAGCAATCCCTCGTGCACCCGCAACGCGCGATCCACCTGCCCTCGGCGCCGGAACAGGCTGCCGAGGGTGAGCTGCAGCTCCACCGCTTCCTCGGTCAGCTCGTCCACTCCGAGCAGGGCCGCGACCGCCTGGTCGGGGTCGTCGTTGGCGAGAGTGCTGATGCCTTCCAGCGGGCCGTTCTGCGTCGGTCGCGTCGGGTAATTGCCGCCCGGCGCGCGGCGGGCCAGATACCATCCCAGCGCCGTCCCAAGCGGAAACAGGATCCAGCCTAGCGTGCTGTCAAGCATCCTTGAGCGGCAGTTCGCGCAGGGCTTTCAGTTCGGCGTCGGTGTTCAGGATCTGTTTGCGCAGGCGCCGGACTTCGTTCTTGAGCGCCAGCATGCGCCCCATGCAGATCAGCAGGGTGAGCAGTACCGCCAGCACGAACTCACCGATCACCAGCGCGATCAGCGGCAGTTCGATTTTGCCGGCGAGGTAATCGAACTCCACAGTCTGGGCGTTGAAATATCCCACCGATGCGCCTAGCACCAGAAAGATCGCGAGCGCCAGCAGGGCGAGGATGCGTAGGATCAAACTAATCCCCTGAGGGTCCGAAAGCCGCTCCGGAGTTGACCCGTTCCCGCATTTCCTTGCCCGGCTTGAAATGCGGCACGTGCTTCGCCGGAATGGTCACCGGCTCGCCGGTCTTCGGATTGCGACCGACGCGGCTCGGCCGGTGATGCAGCGCAAAACTGCCAAACCCACGGATTTCAACACGATCCTGACGTGCCAGCGCCAAGCTGACGCGATCCAGGATATGTTTGACGGCGAGCTCAACATCTTTGTGCATCAGATGGGTCTGGCGCGCCGCAAGGCGCTCGATCAGTTCGGACTTGGTCATGAAAAGGGCCCTGTCGGACTCGATTGCGCTGCGAAAGTCCACAGACGATAGGGCAAAAAAAAGGGCCGCGCAAGCGCGGCCCCGAATTTTTTCTTTTGTTTTCGGAAAGATACAGACGTTAGTTAGAATCCGATCCGCCGATCTGCTGCTTGAGCAGATCGCCCAGGCTGGTGCGGCCGGTGGAGGCGTTGCGGCTGTACTCGGTAACGATCTCGGCTTCTTCCTGGATTTCCTTTTCACGCACCGACAGGCTGATGACCCGGTTCTTGCGGTCGACGCCGATAAACCGCGCTTCCAGCGAATCGCCATCCTTGAGCACCGTCCGTGCATCTTCGACACGCTCGCGCGAAAGATCGTTGGCGCGGATGTAACCCTCGACACCATTGCCCAGGTCGATCACGGCCCCACGGGCTTCGACGCTCTTGACCGTACCCTTGACGATGTTGCCCTTGGTGTTCTCGGCAATGAATTGCGTGAGCGGATCCTGCGCCACCTGCTTGACGCCCAGCGAGATGCGCTCGCGGGCCGCGTCGATCGCCAGCACCACTGCGTCCACGTCCATGCCCTTGGAATAGCGACGCACGGCATTGGCGCCATCGTCGTTCCAGTCCAGATCGGACAGGTGCACCAAGCCGTCGATGCCGCCGTTGAGGCCGATGAAGATGCCGAAATCGGTGATCGATTTGATCTGGCCCGACACCTTGTCGCCCTTCTGGAAGTTCTGAGCAAACTCCTCCCAGGGATTGGGCACGCACTGCTTCATGCCCAGCGAGATGCGGCGGCGTTCCTCGTCGATATCGAGGATCATCACTTCGACTTCCTGCCCGATCACGACCGCCTTGCCGGGGTTGATGTTCTTGTTGGTCCAGTCCATTTCGGACACATGGACCAGGCCCTCGACGCCGGGCTCGATCTCCACGAACGCGCCGTAATCGGTGATGTTGGTGACCTTGCCGAACATGCGGGTCTTCTCGGGATAGCGACGCGCGATGTCGACCCAGGGGTCGGCACCCAGCTGCTTGAGGCCCAGCGACACGCGGCGGCGCTCGCGGTCGTACTTGAGGACCTTGACCTCGATTTCGGTGCCGACCTGTACGACTTCGGCCGGATCCTTGATCCGCTTCCAGGTCATGTCGGTGATGTGCAGCAGGCCGTCGATGCCACCGAGGTCCACGAACGCGCCGTACTCGACAAGGTTCTTGACCACGCCCTTGAGGACGATGCCTTCCTGCAGGTTCTGCAGCAGAGAATCCCGCTCGGCGCTGTACTCGGCCTCCAGCACTTCGCGGCGCGACACGACCACGTTATTGCGCAGGCGATCGAGCTTGATGACCTTGAACTCGAGCGGCTTGCCCTCGAGGTAGCTGGTGTCGCGCACCGGACGCACATCAACGAGCGAACCGGGGAGGAAGGCGCGGACCGTGCCGATGTCCACCGTGAAGCCGCCCTTGACCTTGCCGGTCATGATGCCGATGACGGTTTCCTTGCCCTCGAAGGCCTTGTTCAGGCGTTCCCAGGTCTTGATCCGCTCGGCTTTTTCCTTGCTGAAGATGGTTTCGCCGAAGCCGTTCTCGATCTGTTCGAGTGCGACCTCCACTTGATCGCCAACTGCAACGGTGATCTCGCCATCCACTGCAAACTCGGACAGCTGGATCACACCTTCGGACTTGAGTCCGGCGTCGACGATGACCACGTCCGGCTTCACTTCGAGCACGATCGCGTTGACGATGGTGCCGGGTTGCATGGACTGGCCGCCGCTCAGGCTTTGTTCGAACAGCTCCGCAAAACTTTCGCTCATTAAAAATCGCTCACGTCTGATCTGCCGCGAGCCGGAGAGGCAGGTTATGGATAGTCGAAAGGCCGCTCCGGTTCGGCCCTCGTACCGCGAATACCGCGTCAAAAACAAAACTGACGCCCTGGGGCGTCAGCGGATAAAGCCTCGGGTCTTCAGAAGTTCGTCAATCCGTTCAAGTACTTGAGCAGGACTCAGGAAACTGGTGTCGATCTCGACGGCATCGGGAGCTGGCGCCAGAGGCGCCACCGACCGGTTCCGATCACGCTCGTCGCGCGCGCGGATTTCCGCAAAAAGGTCGTGGAGGATAACGGCTTGCCCGCGGCCGCTCAACTGTGCGGCGCGGCGGCGCGCGCGTTCCTCGGCGCTGGCGTTCAGAAACAGCTTGAGCGTCGCATCCGGGAACACCACCGTGCCCATATCGCGACCGTCGGCAACCAGACCGGGCAGTCGACGAAAATCGCGCTGGCGCTGCATCAGCGCGGCCCGGACCGGCGGTGCCGCGGCAATCCTGGAGGCCAGGCCACCCGCGGCTTCCGAACGTACCTGATCAACCCGATCGACTCCGTCAACCAGGATCACCTCGTCCTCTTCGGTCCGCCCTTCGAACCGAATTTCGAGATCGGCGGCCAGAGCCGCAACCGCCTGCGTGTCCTCCAACGCGATGCCCCGGTCTTGCGCGGCCACCGCCAAGATTCGATACAGCGCACCGCTGTCCAGCCGATGCCAGCCCAATCTGGCAGCCAGTGCGCGCACGACCATTCCCTTGCCCACGCCGGACGGACCGTCCACGGTCACCACGGGTACAAGGTTCAACGCCATTGCAAGATTGGCTTCACAAGGCTTGCCCCACGACTCCGGCCCGAGCAGAAAGCGGCCCGTCGGCCGCGACGGACAGCAGCGGGTGATGGCTGGCAGTCACGTCCTCCAGCATTTCGCCAACGCGTACGATGCAGAAGTTGTCGTTTTATACCGCCGAGCGGAGGGAACAGGCAGCCCCGGTCCGATAGCGATCCTTAGCGGAGTAAAAAGTGGCGCCATGCAATAGACCCTGGGGCATGCAGAACATGTTTGCGCTGCAAGTCTAACGGGAACGCGTTGGTTCCTGGGCGCTTGGTCGTCGCTCGGTTTGGCATCCGTCCCGGGACGCGCTGGTGATGAGATTTGGTTCGCGCACGAACGCCACTGCGGCTATGCGTGTCCTTCGCGACTGACCCTGGCTCAGAGGCGAATTCGCAGCCCCGCCTGCGTCGCCAAGCGGGCGAAGCCTGGGAAAGAGGTGCTGACGTTGGCGACGTCGGCAATGCGGATATCGCCCTTGGCGCGCAGCGCCCCCATCGCGAACGACATGGCAACACGATGGTCCCCGTGCGAATCGATCTGGCCGGACCTGAACTGTCCGCCGCGAATGCGCGCGCCGTCCGGTGTGGCCACCGCTTCGATGCCAAGCGCCACCAAGCCGTCGACCATGGACTGAATCCGGTCCGATTCCTTCACCCGCAATTCCTCCGCACCCGTCACCAGCGTCTCGCCCTCCGCGCAAGCGGCAGCGACGAAAACCGCAGGGAACTCATCGATGGCCGAGGCCACCAGCGTTGGATCCACGGCGACGCCGCGCAGGCCCTGCCCACGCACGCGCAGATCGGCCACCGGCTCGCCACCGAAGGTGCGCTCATCGGACATCTCGATGCTCGCACCCATTGCCCGCAGGATATCGATGACACCGGTGCGGGTGGGGTTGATTCCGACGTCCTGCAGGATGAGGTCAGAACCGGGAACCAGCGCCGCGGCCAGCATGAAGAATGCGGCGGAAGAGATGTCGGCCGGTACTGGGATGGCAGTGCCATGGAGGACCTGCCCATCGTGAATGCGGACCCGGCCGGGCGCGACCTGCAGCCGCACGCCGAACGCCTGCAGCATGCGTTCGGTATGGTCGCGCGAGGCCTCTGGCTCGATCACCGTGGTGTCTCCCTGGGCATAAAGACCGGCCAGCAGGACACAGCTCTTGACCTGGGCGCTGGCCACGGCGGACACGTGTTCGATACCGCACAGGCGGTCGACCGGGTGCAGGTGCAGCGGCGCCTTGCCGTCGTTCGAGTCGATGTGCGCGCCCATGCGCGTCAACGGCTCGATCACACGCCTCATCGGGCGTCGCGACAGCGAGGCGTCGCCGACCATCACGGTTCCAAAATTCTGCGCCGCCATCAGGCCGGACATCAGCCGCATCGACGTGCCGGAGTTGCCCAGGTCCAGCGCCCCGCCCACTGCTTTCAGACCGCGCAACCCCACGCCATGCACACGCAAGCGGGTGTCGCCGAGGCGCTCGATGCGCACGCCCATGGCCTGAAAGGCCTTCATGGTGCACAGGCAATCCTCGCCGTCGAGAAAGCCGGTTACGTCGGTGACACCTTCGGCCAGCGAGCCGAGCATCACCGAGCGATGCGAGATCGATTTGTCGCCCGGCACCCTCAGGGTGCCGCGCGGCACGCCCCCTGGGGAGACGGTCCAGTTCACCGGATTCGTGCTGCTCACGTGCTCTTGCCTTCTTCGTGCGTGCTGTAGGGCTGATGCAACTGCACCGGTGCCACCGAGCGCTTGCGCAAACGGATGTTGAGCATCTCCACCACGATGGAAAATGCCATCGCAAAGTAGATGTAGCCCTTCGGGACCTCGTGATCGAAACCGCCGGCGATCAGCACCGCGCCGATCAGGAACAGGAACGACAGTGCCAGCATCTTGATGGTCGGGCGTGCCGAGACGAAGCGGCCGATGGGTCCGGCGAACAGCATCATCAGCGTCACCGAGGCGATGACCGCGGCGATCATGATCTCGATCTCGTCGACCATGCCGACCGCGGTGATGATCGAGTCCAGTGAAAACACCATGTCGATGAGCATGATCTGCACGATCACGGCGGTGAAGGTGGGTGCCACTCTGGATGACGCGTGACCCTCGACGCCTTCGAGCAGTTCATGGATCTCCATGGTGGCCTTCCACAACAGGAACAGGCCGCCCACGATCAGGACTAGGTCGCGGCCCGAAATGCCCTGCCCCATCACCTCGAACCAGGGCTGGGTCAGGCCGATGATCCAGGTCAGTACGAACAGCAGACCGACGCGCATCACCATGGCCGCACCCAGCCCGATCCGTCGCGCCAGATCGCGCTGGTGCGCCGGCAGCTTGTCCACGAGGATGCTGATGAACACGATGTTGTCGATGCCCAGGATCAGCTCCAGCATCGTCAGGGTGAAGAACGCGATCCAGGCGTCGGGACTGGCCAGTAATTCCATCATGCGACGTTCACTCGATATGGGGGAGGTAGCGCTCGCGCGCTGCACGCGCACGTGCGAAGCGCTGCTTGAGTTCGGACCAGCGCTCATCGCGCATCAGCGCCAGCAGTTCCTGCAGTTCGCCGATCTGCCGCTCCAGCAGCCCGGTCACCTCGACGCGGTTGGCGCGCACGATGTCGTGCCACATTTCCGGGCTGGAACTGGCGATGCGGGTGAAATCGCGAAAGCCGCCGCCCGCGTTGGGAAAGATATCGGCGGCGTTGTCCAGTCGCGTGAGCATGTCGACGAAGGCGTATGCCAAAACGTGCGGCAGGTGCGAGGTTGCGGCGAAGATGGCGTCGTGGCAGTGGGCGTCCATCTCCACCACACGCGCGCCTACCGACTCCCACAGGCCGCGCACCGTGGCGAGCGCTTGAGCGTCCTGAGAAGCATGCGGTGTGAGCACGACGCGATGACCGCGAAACAGGTCTGCGCGGGCCGCTGCCACCCCGCTCTTCTCGGTGCCGGCGATCGGATGTGCCGCGACAAAGCGCGGTGGCAGCCCGTCGAACACCCGGGTCAGGTCTTCGAGCACCGAAACCTTGGTGCTGCCAACGTCGGTGAGGATCGCATCGGGCGCCAAACCCGCCTTCACCGCACTCGCGGCTTCTGCGGTGTGCAGGACCGGCACAGCGAGTACAACCACGTCGGCGCGGTGCGCGGCTTCGGCAGCGCTAGGGGCGGCGACATCGATCACGCCCAGCTCGATTCCGCGTCGGGCCTGTTCGCGGTCCGGATCGTAGGCGGCGATGTGCGAGACGCCGTGGGTGGCGCGCAGCGCCCGCGCCAGGGAGCCGCCGATCAAACCCAATCCGATGACCGCCAGCCGCGTCACGCGGATCGCGCTGGGTCCAGCGCGTCGAGGAAACGCTCATTCTGCTCAGCAGTGCCGACGGTGACGCGCAGAAACTCCGGCAAGCCGTAGGACCCCATCGGCCGCACGATGACGCCGCGTTCCAGCAGGCCTTGATGGATGTCTCGCGCATCGCGACCGAAACCCACGGTCAGAAAGTTGGCTTGCGACGGCAGGACGGTCAGTCGGCGCTCGCGCAGCCTGGTCTCCAGCGACGCTCGCTGCTGTGTGTTGAGCGCAATGGAGTGCCGTACGTGGTCCTGATCGTCGAGTGCCGCCTCCGCCGCCAGCAGCGCAAAGCTGTTGTTGTTGAATGGCTGCCGTACGCGATTGAGCAGATCGGCCACCGTCGGATGCGACAGTGCATAGCCCACGCGCAGCGAGGCGATGCCGTAGATCTTGGAGAAGGTTCGGGTGATCACCAGGTTGGGAAAGCGCTCCAGCCAGGGCCGTGCATCCGGGCGCAACGCCGGGTCCTGGTAATCCCAGTAAGCCTCGTCCAACGCGACGATGACATGCGGCGGTACCTGTTCCAGAAAACCCAGAATCTCCTGCGGCGCATTCCAGGTGCCGGTCGGGTTGTTGGGATTGGCGATGAAGACCAGGCTCACATCCGGGCGCTGCCGCAGGCCATGTGCAAAAGCTTCCAGATCATGTCCGTATGCCATCGGATGGTCTGCCGGGTAAGCCGGCACCACCACGCTGTCGGCGTTCTGCGCCTGCGCAGCCAGTGCATAGACCGCGAATGCGAAGTCCGAGTACATCACGGCACGTCCGGGGCCAGCGTAGATGCGCGACAGGAATTCCAACAGGTCGTTGCTGCCGTTGCCCAGAGTGACGCGTTCAGGCGCGATGCCGTGGTACTCCCCAATCTTGCGCTTCAAGCGGAAGCCGCTGCCGTCGGGATACAGCGCCAGATTGTCGCTGTGGGCAGCATTCGCCAGCGTCTGTTGTACGCGCGGACTGGCCCCAAGGGGGTTTTCGTTGGAGGCGAGCTTGACCACGTCGGCCAGACCCAGCCGGCGCTGCAGTTCGTCGATGGGCATGCCCGGGGTATAGGCCTGGATGCGGAGCACGCCGGGCAGCGCATTGCGGGTCAGCGGGTCGAAATCGAATGGCGGGTTGGGCGCTGTCATCACATCACGGCCTTGGGATAGGAGCCCAGTATTTTGAAGAACGCGGCATTGGCGCGCACTTGGTCGAGCACGGCACGAGCCGCGTGGTCGCTGCTGTGTCCACCAAAGTCGATGAAGAAGTAGTAGTCCGGTACCGGCGAGCCTCGCACCGGACGCGATTCGATACGGGTCATGTCGATCTGCGCATCGGCCAAGGGCTTGAGCAGGGTGAACAGGGCTCCCGGTTGGTTGCGGTGCGCGGTGGCCACGAAAGAGGTCAGGTCGCTGCCGGTGGCACTGGGATCATGTTTGCCGATGATCAGGAAGCGCGTGGTGTTGCCCGGATCGTCCTCGATATTGGAAGCCAGGATATTGAGGCCGTACAGACGCGCGGCGGGCAGCCCGGCGATGGCGGCGCCGCCTCGTTCGCCGGCGATGCGCGCGGCCTCGCCGTTGCTGGAAACCTGTTCGCGCTCGGCCCGGGGCAGGCGCGAGTCCAGCCATTTGCGGGTCTGGGCGAACGACTGCGGATGCGCATAGACGGTGTTTACCGCGGTCAGCGAGGTCTCGCGCGACAGCAGGTGATGGTGCACCGGCAGCATGACCTCGCCGCAGATACGCAGTTTGGTGTGCACCAGCGCGTCGAGCGTGTGGGTGACCACGCCGCCGATGGAGTTCTCCACCGGCACCACGCCGTAGTCGGCGGCGCCGGATTCCACATCACGGAAAATCTCATCCACGGCGGTGAGCGGACGCACGGTGACGGCGTCGCCGAAATGCTTGAGCGCAGCCGACTGCGTGTAGGTGCCCTCGGGACCCAGATAGGCCACCGTCAGCGGCGACTCCAGCGAGAGGCAGGCCGACATGATCTCGCGCATCAGGCGCGCGATGACCTCGTCGGTCAGCGGCCCGCCCCCCGGACCGCGGTTGCGCTCCATTGCGCGGCGCAGCACCTCGGCTTCGCGCGAGGGACGGTAGTGATCGCCGGTGTCGCCCTGCTTCTGCTTGATGCGCGCCACCTGCTGGGCGATGCGCGCGCGGTCGGAGATCAGACGCTGGATGTGCTGATCCAGGGCATCGATGGCATCGCGGGCTTCGGCCAGGGTCTTCATTGCCAGAGGGTCTTGATTGGGGATTTGCGAATCATCGGAGCTGGCATAAAGAGGTAAGGTCGCACTTGATCGCCTGGCAGATCGGCATCCAGTCGAAGCGGGCGCGGTGAGCCTGGGGCAGGCGATGGAGGTGACAGGCGCAGCGCTCGTCGAACACCGACGCCTCAAGCTTGAAAACGGTCCTCCCCTCGCCGACAAAATCTTCGACAGACTTCGGTAGCGCCAGCTCGCTGGCGGCGTGTTTGAACGCAATCTCCCAGGCCGAAACGACACCGATTGTAGACCCCTACACGCCGGGGATCATCCGCACGTTGAGCACGCCCTCGATCCGCGCAATCGCCTCGGCCGCCGCCGCCGGCACCGCGGAATCGACGTCGACCAGGGTGTAGGCGATGTCGCCGCGCGACTTGTTGAGCAGGTCGGCGATGTTGAGCTGGTGCTTGGCCAGGGTGGTGGAAATCTGACCGACCATGTTGGGTACGTTGGCGTTGGAGATGCACAGGCGCGTCTTGCCCGGCAACAGAGGTAATACGGCCTCCGGAAAATTCACCGAGTTGGAGATGTTGCCGCGCTCCAGAAATTCGCGGAGCTGGTCGGCGATCATCACCGCGCAGTTGTCCTCCGCCTCGCCGGTCGAGGCGCCCAGGTGCGGCGTCGCGATCACTCTGGGATGTCCCTTGAGCGCGTTGGAGGGAAAGTCGCAGACATAGGCATGCAGCGAGCCGCTGTTCAGTGACTCGATCACGGCCGCTTCGTCGACGATGGCCTCGCGCGCAAAGTTGAGGATCACCCCTTGCTTTTTCAGCAGCTTGAGCCGCTCAGCGTTGACCAGACCGCGGGTGGCTTCCAGCAGCGGTACGTGAACCGACACGCATTGCGAGCGCGCCATCAGGTCGTCCACCGACAGCGCCTGCCGCACCCGCGCGTCGAGCTTCCAGGCGTTGTTGACGGTCATGGCCGGATCGAAGCCCCAGACTTCCATGCCCATCTCGATCGCCGCATTGGCGACCTTGACACCGATGGCGCCCAGACCGATCACGCCCAGGCTGCGTCCCGGCAGTTCGAAGCCGACAAACTTCTTCTTGCCGGCTTCCACCGCCTCGTGCAGCGCCTTGTCGTCGCCCTCCAGTTTGCGCACGAAATCCAGCGCCGGGGCGATGTTGCGTGCCGCCAACAGCAGGCCGGCGATGACCAGTTCCTTGACCGCGTTGGCGTTGGCGCCCGGGGCGTTGAACACCGGCACGCCGCGCTTGCTCATCGCGGCCACCGGAATGTTGTTGGTGCCGGCGCCGGCGCGGCCGATGGCTTTGACCGAACTGGAAATCTCCAGCTTGTACATGTCGGCCGAGCGCACCATCACCGCATCGGGATGGCCGATATCCGACGCCACTTCGTAGTGCTCGCGCGGCAGGCGCTCGAGACCAAGGACAGAGATGTTGTTGAGGGTCTGGATTTTGAACATGGGTTAGTCCGTGAGGCGTAAGGAGATAGGCGCAGCAGCGAGACACAGAAGAGGTGAAGGTGACTTTGCGTCACGCCTGACCCCTCACGCCTCACGGATTCACCCGCGCATCCGCACAAACTCCTTCATGTATTCGACCAGCGTCGCCACGCCCGTTTCCGGCATGGCGTTGTAGATCGAAGCACGCATGCCGCCTACTGCGCGATGTCCCTTCAGGCCGCGCATGCCCGCCGCGACCGAGCCTTTCAGGAACTCGGCGTCGAGGTCCGGATTGGCGAGGGTAAATGGCACATTCATCCACGACCGGTCCTTCCGGGCCACCGGGTTGCTGTAGAAATCCTGGCTGTCGAGGTAGTCGTACAGCAGCGCGGCCTTGCGCGCATTGCGCTCGCCGACGACAGCGAGTCCTCCTTGCGAGTCGATCCACTTGAACACCAGCCCCGACACGTACCAGGCAAAGCAGGATGGGGTGTTGAGCATGGACTCGTTGTCGGCCACCGCCTTGTAGTCGAACACCCCGGGAGTGACCGGCGCGGCGTGGCCGATCAGATCCTCGCGCACGATGACCAGCGTGAGGCCAGCCGGGCCGATGTTCTTCTGCGCCCCGCCATAGATGAGCCCGTACTTGGAAACCTCCAGCGGCCGCGACAGGATGTTGGACGACATGTCCGCCACCAGCGGGACACTGCCGGTATCGGGCACATAGTGAAATTCCACGCCGTGGATGGTTTCGTTGGGCGTGATGTGCACATAGGCTGCATCAGGATCGAGCGCCCAGCCTGTGCGGTCTGGGATAAGCGTGAACTTGTCCGCCTCGGAACTGGCCGCCACCCGGGCCTTGCCGTACTTGCCGCACTCCTTGAGCGCCTTCTTGCCCCAGTCCCCGGTGACGACGTAATCGGCACCGGCCTTGCCCCGCAGCAGATTCAACGGAATCAGGGCGAACTGCGCCGTGGCGCCGCCCTGCATGAACAGAACTTTATAATTATCAGGAATTTCAGCGATCCTTCTGAGTATCTTTTCAGATTCTTGAGCAATGCTCATGAACTCTTTGTCTCTATGGGACATTTCCATCACAGACATGCCGGACCCGTTCCAGTCGAGCAGGTCTTGCCGGACCTGTTCGAGCACCGGTAGCGGCAACGTAGCTGGACCGGCGCTGAAGTTAATTATTCTATTCATATCAATTATTTTTCCGATATTCTTAATGTAATTTATTGATTCTGATCGAGCCAGTTTTCCACATCCAGGCCCGCCACCATGCGATAGGGCTCAATATCGTCGCAGACCAGGGTGCAGCGGTGGGTCATGGCCTGGGCTGCCAGCATCAGTTGCAGTGCCCCGATGGACTCTCCGGCCGCCGCCAGATAAGCCCCGACGGTGGCCGCTTGCCTGGATTCGAGGTCACCGAAGTCGATCACGTGCAGGCTTTGCGAAAACTCACGCAGCAACCGACCGTGACGGGCCTGCGCCCGCGGCTGGGCGCGTAGCCCGATCTCCACCTGCATCCGGCCGATCACCGACATCGCCACCTCGCGCGGCGACAACTGTGCCAGTCGCAGCACCACCGGCAGGCGGCCCTTGACCGCCGCCGCCAGGGTGCCGCCATCCAGCAGATATCTCATCGGGCCGGCTTCCAAAGCTGAAATTCGACCGCGCCCTAATCGAGGTCGGGTGCGGGATTCCGCAGGTGCTCCAACAGAAAATCGGGCCAGATTTCGGCTTCGTTGCGAGTCAGCCATTCCTGCACCGCGCGGACGATGACCCGGTTGCGCGTCACCCCGCCGCGCTCCACCGCCGTGTTGAGGCGCGCCAAGGTCTCGGCGTCGAAATGAACGCTGAAATTCATCGCCCATAATCGCATAACAGGTGCTGTTAGTCAGGGCCTGCAATGGTCTGTTGATGTGCTTCCGGGCTCTGCCGGAGCAAGCGGCCGGCTCGTGCGCCGCCGCAAAATTCGCAGTGGGGGAGCTTCGAGCGCCTTGCGCGCGAAGCGCGTGCCATCGCCGCATTCGCTCCGACTTCAATCCGGACTTCCAGGGCATCGACGGGATCATCTGCGGGATTGCCCGGTAAGATCGAACCGGCCCACGCGGCCACCGCCCATGCTTACAGGAGTCTCCATGTCTGACCCAATACAAACCGTGCAGAAGTTCTTCCAGGGCTGGGAAACATCCCAGGGTTTTCGCAAGGCCATTCCTGAGTACATGACGCCCGACTGCGTGTACGAGAACGTCGGCCTGACCCTGGCCAACAGCCCGGCGGAGGCGCTGGCGGTGATGCAAGGGTTTGTCGACCAGATGGACTTCGATCGTCTGACGGTCGAGATGCTGGCCATTGCTGCGGTCGGCAATACGGTGCTGACCGAACGGATCGACGATCTCTACGACAGCCAGGGCACCAAGCGCCTGGCGCTGCGGGTGATGGGCGTACTCGAGGTGCGAGACGGCAAGATCGCTGCATGGCGCGATTACTTCGACACCGCGCCGTTCAAAGGTTAGCGAACCAGCTGGAACACCGGTACCGGGGGGCAGGTCGCCCCCTGGACCGTCGCCGCGCCCTGTTCAGCCTTCCCCGTTGCCCGGATCCGGTGCGGCCCCGTCATCATCTTCCACCGCGTCGCCGTCCTCGGACTCGATCCGGTCCAGACCCACCAGCCGGTCGCCGTCGGTGGGACGCATCAGCCTCACACCTTGGGTATTGCGGCTCATGCTGCGCACGTCGGTGGTCTTGAAGCGGATCAGGATGCCGGCCTCGGAAATCAGCATGACCTGATGTCCATCGTCGACCTCGATCGCGCCCACGAGGTCGCCGGTCTTGTCGGATAGCGCCTGCGCGATCACGCCCTGCCCGCCGCGGCCACGGCGCGGAAACTGATCGATGGGCGTGCGCTTGCCGTAGCCGTATTCGGACACGGTGAGGATCTCGCCGCCGTCGGCCACGATCAGCGCGATGACCGTGGCACCACCGGCCGCCACCGGCGCTGGGGCATCGTCCGCGCCCTGCTCGTCGGTATCGGTATCGCGGTCTGCGGCCTCGTCGGCGGCGGCGTCGTCCACGCTGCCCTCCCCTCGTTTGAGCAGGCGCATGCCGCGCACACCGGTCGCAGTGCGGCCCATGCTGCGAACGTCACCCTCGTTGAAACGGATCACGCGGCCGGCGTCGCTGAACAGCAGTACGTCGTTGCTGCCGTCGGTCAGGGCCACGCCCACCAAGGCATCGTCCACCCGCAGGTCCACCGCGATAAGACCGTTGGAGCGAATGTTGCCGAAAGCAGTCAGCTCGGTTTTTTTCACCGTGCCCAGACGGGTCGCCATGAAGATGAACTTGCCGGGGTCGTCGAAGGACTTGATCGGCAGCACCGCGCTGATGCGCTCGCCAGGTTCCAGCGGCAGCAGGTTGACGAATGGGCGCCCGCGCGAACCGCGCGATCCTGCCGGCAATTCGAACACGCGCAGCTTGTAGACCTTGCCGGTAGAGCCGAAGCACAGCAGCCAGTCGTGCGAATGCGCCGACCAGATGCGGTCGATGAAATCCTCTTCCTTGGTGCCCGCCGCCAGCCTGCCGCGGCCGCCGCGCTTCTGTGCCTGGTATTCGGCCAGCGGCACCGCCTTGACATAGCCTTCGTGCGACAGGGTGACCACCATGTCCTGCGGCGGAATCAGGTCCTCGCGCGCAATGTTGAGGGCCAGCTCGGTAATCTCGGTGCGGCGCTCGTCGCCGTATTGCTCCTTGACCGCCAGAAGCTCGGCGCGGATCACCGACAGCAGCCGCGGCTCCGAAGCGAGAATGTCGAGGTAATCGATGATTGCCGTCAGCAGTTCCCTGAATTCGTCGTGGATCTTGTCCGACTCCAGCGCGGTGAGCTTGAACAGGCGCATGTCCAGAATCGCCTGGGCTTGCGCGTCGGACAGCCGATAACCGCCGTCGACAATGCCGAACTCGTCGGCCAGATCCTCGGGTCGCGAGGCCTGCGCGTCGGCGCGGGCGAGCAGCGTGGTGACCAGACCGGCGTCCCACACCCGACCCATCAAACCGGCCTTGGCCTCCGCAGTATTCGGCGAACGCTTGATCAACTCGATCATGGCATCGATGTTGGCCAGTGCCACCGCAAGGCCTTCCAGGATGTGCGCCTTCTTGCGCGCCTCGCGCAGCAGGTAGCGCGTGCGCCGAGTCACCACCTCGCGGCGATGGCGCACAAAGATTTCCAGCAGTTCCTTCAGGTTCAGCGTGCGTGGCTGACCGCCCTCCAGCGCCACGATGTTGATGCCGAACGTCACCTGCAGGCCGGTCTGCTGGAACAGATTGTTCAGCACCACCTCGGCATTCTCGTTTCGCTTGAGCTCGATGACCACGCGCATGCCGTCGCGATCCGACTCGTCCTGGATCGCGGTGATGCCCTCGATCTTCTTTTCCTTGACCAGCTCGGCGATGCGCTCCTGCAGGCGCGCCTTGTTCACCTGGTAGGGCAGCTCGGTGACGATGATCGCCTGCTTGTCGGCGGAAACGTCCTCGAAATGCGTACGTGCACGCAGCACGATGCGGCCGCGGCCGGTGTTGTAGGCGTCGATCAGGCCATGGGCATCCAGCAACAAACCGGCGGTGGGAAAATCCGGCGCCGGGATCAGTTTCATCAGCCCGGCAATGTCGATGGCCGGGTTGTCGACCAGTGCGACGCAGCCGTCGATGACCTCACCCAGATTGTGCGGCGGAATGTTGGTGGCCAGGCCCACCGCGATACCGGCCGATCCGTTGACCAGCAACTGTGGAATGCGCGTGGGCAGAACCAGCGGCTCGACGTCCTTCTCGTCGTAATTGGGGACGAAATCGACGGTATCGGAGTCGATGTCGGCCAGCAGCTCGGAGGCCAGACGTGCCATGCGGCACTCGGTGTAGCGCATGGCCGCCGGCGGGTCGCCGTCGACGCTGCCGAAGTTGCCCTGCCCGTCCACCAGCGGATAGCGAAGCGAGAAATCCTGCGCCATGCGCACCAGCGCGTCATACGCGGCGTTGTCGCCGTGCGGGTGGTATTTGCCGATGACGTCGCCGACCACACGTGCGCACTTGATGTATGGACGGTTCCAGGTGTTGTTGAGCTGGCTCATCGCATACAGGATGCGTCGGTGCACCGGCTTGAGGCCGTCGCGCGCGTCCGGCAGGGCACGACCCACGATCACGCTCATGGCGTAATCGAGGTAGGAACGGCGCATCTCGTCCTCGAGATTGACGCTGAGGACTTCCTTCGCAAAATCGCTCATCAACAGGCCCTTTGGGCCGCGCCCGCAGGGCGGCCCGGTCTATGGTGCTTTTTGGGGGCTAAAACTGAAAGAATTCTAGCACATAGACCGCCTTGAAAGCGGAATTTCGGGCAATGTTCCAGGGCCCGTGAACATTGTCGGTGCAACGGCCGCGGCATGCCCGCCCCGGCACCCGCCGACGATCAGCTACCGACCGCCCGCCGCAACGCTGGGGGCAGCGCAAACACGATGGACTCGGTTTGCCCCGACAGCTCGCTCGGAGCCGTACCACCCAGATCCTGCAGGCGCGCCACCACCTGTTGCACCAGCACTTCCGGGGCACTGGCCCCGGCGGTGACGCCGACGTTGCGGCGCCCGGCAATCCACTGCGGGTCGATGTCCTGGGGGCCGTCGATCAGATAGGCCGGCGTGCCACGCGACTCCGCCAGTTCACGCAGACGGTTGGAATTGGAACTGTTGCGCGAACCCACCACCAGCAACACCTCGCAGCGAGCCGCCAGTTCCTTCACCGCGTCCTGACGGTTGGTGGTGGCGTAGCAGATGTCGTCCTTGCGCGGCCCCTGGATCAGCGGAAAGCGGGCCCGCAGGGCGTCGATCACCCTGGCCGTGTCGTCCATGGACAAGGTGGTCTGGGTCACATAGGCCAGGTGCGCCGGGTTCGCCACCGGCAGCGCGGCCACGTCGGCCGCGGTTTCCACCAGATGGATGGCGCCGCCCTGGGTGGCGTCGAACTGGCCCATGGTGCCCTCCACCTCGGGGTGTCCGGCATGCCCGATCAACACCACCTCACGACCTTCGCGCGAATAGCGCTTGACCTCGATATGCACCTTGGTCACCAGCGGGCAGGTGGCGTCGAACACGGTCAGGGCCCGCGTTTGCGCAGCCGCACGCACGGCCTGGGAGACCCCGTGCGCGGAAAAGATGCACGTCGCGCCAGCAGGGATTTCGTCGATCTCCTCGACGAACACCGCGCCCTTGGCGCGCAGATCGTCGACCACGAAGCGGTTGTGGACCACCTCATGGCGCACATAGATGGGCGCGCCCAGCACCTCCAGCGCCCGCTCCACGATCTCGATCGCGCGGTCCACGCCGGCACAGAAGCCGCGTGGATTGGCGAGCAGGATGTCCATCTCAGCCCGCTTCCTCGTCCCGACCCGCGCTGCGCGCCTGCGCGCGTTCGCGCAAGGTCTGCAGCAGCATGTCCAGCAGCAGCAGGCCGGCCCCCACGGTGATGGCCACATCGGCGATGTTGAACGCTGCAAAGTGCCAGCCGCCGAGATGAAAATCGATGAAGTCGGTCACGTAGCCCAACCGCACGCGGTCGATCACATTGCCCAGCGCACCGCCCAGGATCAGCGCCAGCCCACAGGCCACCATGCGCTCTCCCGTCGGGTGGCGCCGCAGCCAGATCAGGATTCCAACCGCCACCGCCACGCCCAGCAGCACGAAGAACCACGGCGGCATCTGGCTCATCATGGAAAACGCAGCGCCGCGATTCTGCAGATGAACCAGGTTCAGCACCGGCAGTATCGCAACGCTCTCGAAACGCTGGATGCCGATAATCACCATCTGCTTGGTGATCTGGTCGGCGAGCATGATCGCCGCCGACAACCACAACCAGTGCACATTCGCGTAACGGAAGGTCATGTCGGCCGTCCCTAGAGATAGCGCCGCGTTTCGCCGGGGCCGTCGACGTTGACCACGCAGCGACCGCACAGCTTCGGGTGATTCGGATGCGCGCCGACGTCGGCGCACTGGTGCCAGCAACGCTCGCACTTGGCGTGGGGTGTCGCGCTGGCAACCAGCAGCAGGATCGAGCCGTCATCGAGCTCGTGCCGCTGCGCCTCCGGCGGCGCCTCTGCCACGGCGTGGACGCCGACCGCGGAGGTCAGGAACCAGAACTTCAGCTCGTCGCCGGGGCGGCGCAGCGCCGCACCCAACTCGCCGTCGGCATACAGATGCAAATCTGCCGACAGGCCGGAGCCAATCCTGCCGTCAACGCGCAGACCCTCCAGCGCCTTGCGCACGGCCTCGCGGGCGGACAGCAGTCGCGCCCAGTCCAGTGCGTTGGCGCCGTTCCCGCTCGGCAGGTCGTGCCAGCGCTGGGCGAACACCGGACCCTTGCGCGGACCAGGAACGAGCTGCCAGATCTCGTCGGCGGTGAACGAAAGCACCGGGGCGATCCAGCGCACGAGCGCCTCCAGGATGTGCCACATCGCGGTCTGCGCCGAGCGTCGCGGCAGGCTCTTGGTCCCGGTGGTGTAGAGGCGGTCCTTGAGGATGTCCAGATAGCAGCCGCCCAGGTCCACCACGCAGTAGTTGTGCAGTTTCTGGTAGACCACGTGAAACGCGCAGTCTTCATAGGCCTTGGCCAGCTCGGCCTGCATCGCAGCCGCCTGTGCCAGTGCCCAGCCGTCGATCGCAACCAGTTCGGATGCCGGTAGCGCATCGGCGGCCGGATCGAATCCGTGCAGATTCCCGAGCAGAAAGCGCGCGGTGTTGCGGATGCGCCGATAAGCGTCCGCCATGCGCGTGAGCAGCTTGTCGGAGATGGCGATCTCGCCGGAATAATCGCTGGCGGCCACCCACAGGCGTAGCACGTCCGCGCCGAGGGTCTTGGTGACCTGCTGCGGCGCCACCACGTTGCCCATGGACTTGGACATCTTGCGACCCTGCTCGTCCACGGTGAAGCCGTGGGTGAGCACCGCGCGATACGGCGCGCGGCCGTGCATGGCGGTGCTGGTGAGCAAGGACGACTGGAACCAGCCGCGGTGCTGGTCCGAGCCTTCCAGATACAGATCGCCGATCGGCGCCGCGCCGTGCTCGTCGAGCAACTCCGGCTCCAGAGCCTTGAACCAGCACTGGTGCACCACACCCGAATCGAACCAGACGTCGAGGGTGTCGGTGCACTTCTCGAACTGGGCTTCGTCCACGCCCCAGTCGCTGGGCGCCGAGCCGAACCAGGCTTCCAACCCGTCGCGTTCCACCCGGTCGGCGATGCGCGCAAGCAGCGACACGGTGTCGGGATGCAACTCCTGCTTCTGACGATGTACGAACACCGCCATCGGCACCCCCCAGGTGCGCTGCCGAGAGATGCACCAGTCCGGACGATTGGCCACCATCTCGCGGATACGCGCCTCGCCCCAGGCCGGGATCCACTGGGTTGCGGCGATCGACTCGAGCGCCTGCGGCCGCAGACCCTTGGTGTCCATGGATACGAACCACTGTGGCGTGGCGCGAAAGATCAGCGGCGTCTTGTGACGCCAGCAATGCGGAAAGCTGTGCGTCAGCGCCGCGCGCTTCACCAGGGCGCCACGCGTTTCCAGCGCCTGCAGGATGAATTCGTCGACCTTGCGCACGTGCATCCCGGCCACCAGCGGTGCGTCGGCGGCGAAAACGCCATTGGACTGTACCGGGTTGTTCACCGGCAGCCGATATTCCAACCCGACAACATAGTCCTCCACGCCGTGCGCGGGCGCCGTATGCACCAGGCCGGTACCGGCTTCGGTGGTGACATGGTCGCCGCAGACGAGCGGAACGACGCGGTCGGCAAACGGATGCTGGGCGTGCGCACCCTCCAGCGCGGCGCCTTCAGTGGTTGCCAGCACCTGTGCAGTGTCGTCCCAGCGGCGCGCGACGCCTTCGACCAGTTCGGCCGCCAGCACCACCAGCCCCCCCCGCTCCATCCGCACCAGCGCGTAGCGCAGCGCACGGTTGACGGCGATCGCCTGATTGGCCGGCAACGTCCAGGGGGTCGTCGTCCAGATGACGAAGCCGGCACCGGTTGCATCGCGCACCCCAAACCGCCGTGCCAGATCGGCGGGGTCCGCACTGTCGAACCGCACGTCGATCGCGAACGACTTCTTGTCCTCGTACTCGACCTCGGCTTCGGCCAGCGAGGAGCCGCAGTCCAGGCACCAATGCACCGGTTTGAATCCGCGCACGACGTGACCGCGCTGGACGATCTGCGCCAGGCAGCGCAACTGCTCGGCCTCGAAGCGCGGGTCCATGGTCAGGTAGGGCCGATCCCAATCGGCCAGCACGCCCAGGCGCTTGAAGTCCTGTCGCTGGCTGTCGATCTGCTGCTGCGCGTATTCGCGGCACTTGGCGCGGAATGCCGCCGCGTCCAGCTTGTCGCCGACCTTGCCGTGCTTTTTCTCGACCTGCAGCTCGATCGGCAGGCCGTGGCAATCCCAGCCGGGCACAAACGGCGCGTGGCGGCCGGCCAGCCGGCGCGACTTGACGATGATGTCCTTGAGCACCTTGTTGACCGCGTGCCCGATATGGATATCGCCATTGGCGTAAGGCGGTCCGTCGACAAAGCGATACGGCGCACCATCGCGCGTCGCATCCTGGATCTGCCGGTACAGGTTTTCGGCTTGCCAGCGAGCCAGGAACTCCGGTTCGCGCTTGGCCAGGTTGGCCTGCATCGGAAACGCGGTTTCCGGCAGGTTGAGGGTTTGCTTGTAGTCCACTGGATTTCGGATGTTCAGGAGTTCAGCAGGCGCCGCGCGACGGCGGCGTCCTCGTGCATTTGCAGCTTGAGCGCGTCGACCGATTCGAAGCGCAGCTCGGGGCGCAGGTGGTGGGCAAATTCGACTTCCAGCACGCGGCCGTACAGATCGACCTGGACGTCGAACAGGTGAGTCTCCAGCAGGCACTGCGTCAGTCCCAGGGTGGGGCGGATACCCAGACTTGCAACACCGTCCCAACGCTGACCATCGCAGTTGGCGCGCACGGCATAAACGCCCAGCGGCAACGCCAAGGTGCGATGGATGGCGATGTTGGCGGTCGGCATGTCCAGCTTGCGGCCCAGTTGCAGGCCTTTGCGCACGCGCCCGGTGATGCGGTAGGCGTGCCCCAGTAAGCGCTCGGCGCGCGCAAAGTCGCAGGCCTGCAAGGCCTCGCGCAAGGCGCTGGAGCTGGATCGTTCGCCTTGCACGGTGATCGTGTCGACCGCCACCACGGTGTAACCCAGTTCGTCCGCCCGGCTCTGCAGATAGCGGATGTCGCCCGCACGGGCGCGGCCGAAGCGCAGGTCGTCACCCACGATCAGGGCGCGGGCGCCGAAGCGGTCGAGCAGGATCTCTTCGAGAAAGGCCTTGGGCGGAATGTCGGCAATGCGGCGATCGAAACGCACCAGCACCAACCGTTCGATGCCGTGCCGCTGCAACGCCAGCAGTTTGTCGCGCAGGGTGCTGATTCGCGGGTGAGCCTGCTCGGGCGAGAAGAACTCTCGCGGCGACGGATCGAAGCTCATCACCACCGCTGGCAGCCCCGACGCCCGGGCATGGCTGGCGGTCTGTTCGAGCAACTCCTGATGACCGCGGTGCAGCCCATCGAACTTGCCCACCGTCATCACGCAGCCGTGGTGACGTGCGCGCAGGTTGTGCAGGCCACGGACCAGTTCGATACGCAGGGGCTCGGTCATCGACAAAGTATATCGGCGCGCGACCACCGCATGCCGCGGCGCAACAACGCGGCCGCGCTCATGCACTCATGCGCAGGTGCGACGGACGCATGCCGAGCAGCGCCAAAACGCCGAAATAGGACAGGATCGCGGCAACGATCATGCCCAGCAGCCGCAGCACCCGGTCCGACAGGTCTGCTGCACTCCAGGCCGACAAGGGGCCCGATAACCAGATCACCACCACACTCATCACCATCACCGCCGTCGCCAGTTTGAGCAGGTAAGCGCCCCAGCCCGGCACCGGCAGATAAATGCCATCGCGCCGCAGGCGCCTTAGCAGCAGCACGGCGTTGAATAGCGAACTGGCCGAGGTCGCCGCCGCCAGCGCGACATGCGGCGCAGGCAGGTCTTTCCAAAGACACAGCCCGACCAGAGCCAGGCTCAACGCCATGCCGGCGCTGAGCGCAATCACCCCGTAGCGCACCGGCACCATGGTCTGCTGGCGCGCGTAGAACGCGGGAACCAACACCTTCACCAGCGAGATGCCGAGGAAGGCAAAGGCATATGCCATCAGCGCCCAGCGCGTCATGTCCAGGTCACGAGCGCCGAACTGGCCGTGTTGGAACAGGGTGCTCACCAACGGCCCCGAAAGCAGGAGCAGGCCTGCGGTAGCCGGCACCGCCAGCAGCAGCAGGACGCGCAACGCCCAATCGATGGTAGCGCTGAAGCGCTGCGGCGATTGCGCCACGTGTTCGGCCGAAAGGCTGGGCAGAATCACGGTGGCGACCGCCAGCGAAAAGATGCCCAGCGGAAACTCCATCAGACGATCGGCGAAATACAGCCAGCTCAGGCTCCCGGCGAACAGTAGCGACGCGATAATCGTGTCCAGCAGCAGGCTCACCTGCGCCACCGAAGAGCCGAACACGATCGGCCCCATCAGCCGCACGACGCGACGCACCCGCAGATCGCGGCCGCCCCAGCGAGGTCGCGGCCACAGACCGATGCGCGCCAGCCAGGGCAGCTGAAATCCGAGCTGGACCACACCAGCCACGAACACCGCAATGGCCAGCACCCGCACCGATTCGGAGTCCACGAACGCGGCGCCGATCAGGCACAGGTTGAGGATGATGGGCGTGCCCGCCGGCACCGCGAAGCGTCCGTAGGTATTCAGGACCGCGCCGGCCAGCGCGGTGAGCGAGATCAGCATCAAGTAAGGGAAGGTCCAGCGCAGCAGGTCGCTGGCCAGTTCATGGCGGCTGGCGTCCGCGGCGATCCCCGGCGCAAACAGCCACACCAGCAGCGGTGCCGCCAGACAGCCGACCAAGGTGATCATCGCCAGCACCCCGCCGAGGGTGCCCGCCACCGCGTTGAACAGATCGCGCACGTCCTCGGGCTGGCCATTGGCCTTGACCTCGGTAAAGACCGGCACAAAGGCTTGCGACAGCGCCCCCTCGGCGAACACGCGGCGACCGAAATTGGGGATCTTCAGCGCCAGCAGGAACACGTCCATGACCGGGCCCGCGCCGAAGAAGGCGGCGAAGAGGATGTCGCGGACGAAGCCCAGTACGCGCGAGATCAGCGTCATCAGGCCCACCACACCGGTCGATTTGAGTAGCCGCGAGGAAGACATGAACCGATGGGCGGGGCCGTGCGGGAGAAAGTGAGTATTCGTGAGCTGCGATTGTCACCCAGGGCACGGCGACGGTCTTCTTTAGCGGCCGCTCAAGAGCCGAAAAAGAGGTCTCTGGCAACGCGGAGCCTGACGAATCCTGCGAACCTTCCTGGCGGTCGCCAAGGGCAGCGCAGCGTTGACAAGCATTGGGCCGGATACAATACTGCCGCGCTATTTTTTTGTCAGTGACGTGACCCGATTGCCCGCGCCATTCGCAGCCGGTTTGCTTCGCCCTTCGTAACCCGCTTCGCTCAACCGATTTCAGGAGTCAGTTTTGGCCAACACCGCCAGCGCAAAGAAGCGCGCCCGCCAAGCCGTCAAGGCCCGCGCGCGCAATGCCGGACAGCGCTCGATGATCCGCACCACCATCAAGAAGGTCGTCAAAGCGCTAGACGCTAATGACAAGGCCGCCGCCCAGACCGCTTATGCGGAAATGGTTCCGGTACTGGACCGCTACGCCAATCGCGGCATGATCCACAAGAACAAGGCCGCTCGTCACAAGAGCCGCCTGACCGCGCGTATCGTCGCGCTCGCCTGAGTGGTCCGACGGCGTTGAGAAGCGCGGGTCGCCCCCGCGCTTTTTTGTGGACGCAGTCGGGCAGCTTTTCCTGCGCTGCTCAAACCACCGTCATGTTGTCGCGGTGGATCAGCTCCTCGGCGCCCGGATAGCCCAGCCGACCGAGAATCTCCCCGCGTTTTGCGCCCAGGATGCGCCGCGCCTCGGACGACGCGTAGTTGCTCAGACCGCGCGCCACCTCCACGCCTTGCGGGTCCAGACAGATCACCAGGTCCCCGCGTTCGAATTCGCCTTCCACCTGCGTCACGCCGACCGGCAGCAGGCTGCGCCCATTGTTCTGACGCAGCACCTCGGCGGCACCTGCATCCAGTTTCAAGCGGCCACGGGCTTGCAGCTGACCGGCGATCCAGCGCTTGCGCGCCGCCATCACGCCGATGTCCGGCAACAGCAGACTGCCGATCGATTCTCCCGCCGCCAGTCGAGCCAGCACCTTGGACGCGCGACCGTGCGCGATGGCGGTACAGGCCCCGGACCGCGCGGCAATACGCGCGGCCGACAGCTTGGTACGCATGCCGCCGCGGCCCAGCTCACCCTTGCTTTCGCCGGCCATGGCGCTGAGCTGTGGCGCGGATAATTCGATCTCCGAAACCAGCTTCGCGTGCGGATTCAGACGCGGATCGGCTTCGAACAAGCCGTCCTGATCGGTGAGGATGACCAGTAGCTCGGCCTCGATCAGATTGGTGGTCATCGCCCCCAAGGTGTCGTTGTCGCCCAGGCGGATCTCGTCGGTGGAAACGGTGTCGTTTTCGTTGACGACCGGGATGGCGCCGAAATCCAGGATCGCCTTGAGCGTCGCCCGCGCATTGAGATAACGCTCGCGATCGGCCACATCCTCGTGCGTCAACAAGACCTGCGCGGCGCGCAGGCCATGGGATTCAAAGCCCAGTTCCCAGGCTCGCACCAGACCCATCTGGCCAACCGCGGCCGCGGCTTGCAGTTCGGGCAGCACGCCGGGACGCTTGGACAGGCCCAGTCGGGCCATACCCTCGGCGACCGCTCCCGAGGACACCAGAACGATCTGCCGCCCTCCCGAACGCAGCTCGGCGATCTGCTGACACCAGTCGCGGATCGCCTCGTGGTCCAGGCCCCGGCCCTTGGCCGTGACCAGGGAGCTACCGATCTTCACCACCCAGCGGCGCGCAGCGATCAGACGTTGGCGATTCATGTCTGCAGTCGACGATTCAGGCCGGGCGGTGGTCCTCGTCACCGGCCTCGGCATCCGGTGCCGCCGCAGCCGCGGCGGAAATTTCATCGTCCATCAGGTCCTGCTCGGAACGCGGCGCCTGCGATTCGATCCAGCGCATGGCCTGCGCGCACAGAGCTTCGCAGCCCGCGCGGGTCACCGCAGAGATCACGAAGTGCCGGCCGTGCCAGTCCAGATCGCCCAGCACCGCGGCGACGACGGCTTCGATTTCGTCGGCAGGGATCAGATCGCACTTGTTGAAGACCAGCCACTGTTCGCGCTGCGCCACCTCTGAGCTGAAGGCGCGCAACTCGTCCTGGATGGTGCGAATCTGTTGCGCCAGCGGCGCCTGATCGGGCGGCATCAGGTCCACCAGATGCAGCAGCAATCGGGTGCGGCTCAGATGCTTGAGAAAGCGGATGCCCAGACCCGCTCCTTCGGCCGCCCCTTCGATCAGGCCCGGCACGTCCACCATCACAAAAGACTTGAAGGGTCCGACCGCGACCACGCCGGGCTGCGGATACAGAGTGGTAAACGGATAGTCGGCGATCTTGGGGCGGGCGGCGGAAACTGCGGCCAACAGGGTCGACTTGCCGGCGTTTGGCAGGCCCAGCAGGCCCACATCGGCCATCAGCGACAGCTCCACCCGCAGCTCGCGCTGCTCGCCCGGACTTCCCGGACTGGCCCGGCGTGGCGCGCGATTGGTGGACGATTTGAAGCGCACGTTACCCAAGCCGTGAAAGCCGCCCTGGGCAATCTTGATGCGCTGGCCGGATCGGGTCAGTTCGCCGATCTTCTCGCTGGTGGCGATGTCGAACAGCATCGACCCCAGCGGCATCGGAATATCGACGTCGTGTCCGGACGCCCCGCGACAATTGGCGCCGCTGCCGTTGTCACCACGTTGGGCGCGAAAAACCCGAGTGAAGCGAAAATCGGCCAGGGTATTGAGATTGGGATCGGCCACCGCGAACACGCTGCCGCCGTCGCCGCCGTCTCCACCGTCCGGCCCGCCGAAGGGAATTGCGCGCTCGCGTCGAAAGCTGACGCAACCGTTACCGCCGTCCCCGGCTTCCACTTTGATGCTGGCTTCGTCGACGAATTTCATGTTCGGGAGAGACAAAAAAGGCCCCGTCCGGGGCCTTTTCGTGTCGAGTCGGAAAGCTCAGGCCGGAACCACGTCCACGAACGTGCGGTTCTTGGGGCCGCGCGAGGCAAAGCTCACCTTGCCGTCCACCAGGGCGAACAAGGTGTGATCCTTGCCGATACCGGTGTTGACGCCAGCATGAAAGCGGGTGCCGCGCTGACGCACCAGAATGTTTCCTGCCAGAACCGCCTGACCGCCGAAGCGCTTGACGCCAAGGCGCTTGGATTGCGAGTCGCGACCGTTGCGGGTTGAGCCGCCTGCCTTCTTATGTGCCATGTCTGTGCTCCTGACTTAAGCAGTAATCTCGGTGATCTTCACCTGGGTGAAGTTCTGCCGATGACCCATTTCCTTGTGGTAGTGCTTGCGGCGGCGATGCTTGACGATACGAATCTTGTCGCCCCGTCCGTGGGCCAGCACCTCGGCCTTGACGCTGCCGCCGTCGAGCATCGGCGCGCCGACCTTGATCGAGTCGCCCTCGCCCACCAGCAGCACTTCTTCGAACGCCACCGTACTGCCCACATCGGCCTTGAGCGTCTCGATTTTCAGCGTTTCACCGTTGGTCACGCGATACTGCTTGCCACCGGTCTTGATTACGGCGTACATCGTCAGATTGCTCCCGCATCAGCCCGCAACCGTTGTTGCGGCTCAAAAAAAGGTCGCGAAGTTTAGGGCTGCACCCTCAGATCGTCAATCATTTTGTCACACACACGCCTCTTTCTGTCGCCGGTCTCTGCGTTGACCGCCGGGTTCGGTCCGCCTAGCATCGCGCGCCTCGAATCGCCCATCTGAATGGACGTCCAAACCCTACTCTTGCCGATTGCCGACGACATGCGCGGCCTGGACGCCGTGATCCGCGAGCGCCTGGCCTCGGAAGTGGCGCTCATCAACGAAATCGGCGGCTATATCGTCTCGGCCGGCGGCAAGCGCCTGCGCCCCGCGCTGGTCCTGCTGGTTGCCCGTGCCCTCGAAGCACCGGACACCGGCGTCGCCCGGCTGCTCGCCGCAGTGGTCGAGTTCATCCACACCGCCACCCTGCTCCACGACGATGTGGTGGACCACTCCGATCTGCGTCGCGGCCGCAAGACGGCCAACGCAGTCTGGGGCAATGCCGGTGCGGTGCTCTCCGGCGACTTCCTCTACTCGCGCAGCTTCCAGATGATGGTGGCCGCCGGCGAGATGGAGGTCATGCGCGTCATGGCCGACACCACCAATGCCATCGCCGAGGGCGAAGTGCTGCAGCTGATGAACGCAGGCGACCCGGATGTGGACGAAGCACGCTATCTGCGCGTGATCGAGCTCAAGACTGCGGTGCTGTTCCGCGCTGCCGCCGAACTGGGTGCCATCAGTGCTGGAGTTGGACCTGAGCAATACCGCCGACTTGGCGACTACGGCTACGCCCTGGGGATCGCCTATCAACTGATCGACGACGTTATCGATTACACCGCTGCGCCGGAGATCAGCGGCAAGGCCGTCGGCAACGATCTGGCCGAAGGTAAGCCCACCCTGCCCCTGATTTATGCCATGCGCGCGGGTTCCAGCGACGACGCCGCGCTGATCCGCGTCGCTTTACGGGATCGCCGTGTCGGGCAGTTGCAGAACATCCTGGAAATCGTTGAACGGACCGGGGCGATCCCCTACACTCGCGCGCTCGCCGAAGCCCACGCTGGCCAGGCGAGACTCGCGCTGAACGGTTTGGCAGCCTCGCCCTACCGCGATTCGCTGTTCCAACTGACCGAATTCGCCATCCGGCGGGTCAGCTAGGACTCCCACGTCGGGGCGTAGCTCAGCTTGGTAGAGCGCTTGCTTCGGGAGCAAGAGGTCGCAGGTTCGAATCCTGTCGCCCCGACCAATTCCCTCAAGGACTTACACAACTTCGAGTTAATGCACCTCCCTGGGCGTCACCGCTTTGTAACGTGCGGCCTTGGATAGGCCAGCTACTCGGTCCGGTAGCCGATCAGACCAACCCCTCAAATGCTCCACCGCAAGGTGGGTGTATCGCTTCGCCATGTCGGACGTGCTCCAGCCGCCGAGTTCCTGCAGGACGTGCATTGGCGTCCCATTCTGGGCGTGCCAGCTCGCGAAGGTGTGCCGCAGATCGTGCCAGCGCAGATTCGCGATTCCCGCGCGCAGCAATGCCCCGCGCCAGGCTTTCGTACTGACTTGGCGCACCGGATGACCCTTGTACGTGAACACGTACTCGGAATGCCTTCCGGATTGTTGCATCAGCACATCGATTGCCGGACCGTTCAGCGGAACGCCGATTGGGCGCCTTGCCTTGGCTTCGGCCGCTGGGACGAACAGGAACTGACGACCCAGATCAACGTGAACCCATCTCAAACGCTTCACGTTGCCTTGTCTCAGTCCAGTTGCGAGAGAAAAGACCATCATCGCGCGCAGGTGCTCAGGAAGCTCCGCACAGAGGCGATCAAGTTCGGATTCGCTAAGATAGTGCTCCCGACCAGGGGGCTCCTTGAGCATGCGGATCGACGGAACACGCTCGATCCATTCCCACTCGTTGCCCGCCTTGCGCAGAATCGCGCGAACAATGGAGAGGCGACGATTGATACTCGTGTTGCTCGCCTTCTCGCGCTTGCCGACCGCAATCAGATGCTCGATTCGGTCGCGATTGATCGAACGAAGCTCCCGACCTTCTAGGTGCGTCTGCAACCAGCGCAGATGCACCAAGTCGGTAGGACGACTCGCACGATGTTCAGTCTCCGAAAGCCATCGAATCACGGCGTCTTCCCAGGCTCGATCTTCCTTCACGCCGAGATACTCCCGGCGCCATGCTTCCGATTGCCACTTCGCGAGAATCTGCTTAGCGGCCCTTCGGTCGGTAGTCCCAGTGCTTTTCTGCACTCGCTGACCGTTGATGGTGAAGTCAACCCACCAGTGCGGCGAGTCTGCTCGCTTGTAGAGTGACATTGCTGAACCTCCGCGTTGTCACCTTGAAGCGCTCGCCGCGCGTATTGTGCTCGCAGATCGGCGAGCAAGTCATCTTCGACGAATACATATTCCTTGCCGATGCGCGCGGCGCGGAGCTGGCCGCATCGAACCTTTTTGCGAAGCGTGAGGAAGCGCCTGCGCGGCCTGATCCAGTTCATTGACCGAACCTCGATCAAGCCGGTCTACAGTGTGCTGACGGACGAGATCGGCGAGTCCGGCGATGTCGCGCTTCTGGACTTCAGCACCGGCATCAACCTGGCGCAGCATCGCAGGAAGGTCGAGGCCTACATTCACGGGCATACACCACCATGGCCTCGATGGCGCATTTAACGATGCCGACGCGGAACAGCTTGTCATTGCCCTCGGCAAGGTCAACCAATGCATCATGGCAGCGTAGATCCCGAAAGCCCAAGGCATTCGGCGATCACCGACCTGCCCGACAAAGTAACGTCTGATAGACAGCTACTGATTATTGCGGCGGAAAAAGCAAAGGGGGGGCACCCCGAATCCAAGCATTTGTTCGGGCTCGGTCGGGTCGTATTTCGGCAATGCCAGCGTTCTGAAGGACGGGCGTGTCGTGTTCAACATCGCAGGTAACAAGTACAAGTACCGCCTCGTTGTCTGGATCAAGTACCTATGCAGGGTGCTGTACATCCGCTTTATCGGCACCGGCCACCGGTTACAGTGGAATACGGCCATCAGCGCGACCGAGCGGCAGGTAAAGGGTCATGGCGCGATCCACGAGTGGCGTGAAGCCGTAGTGCTCGTAGAACGCCCTGGCGCCGGCATCCTTTGCATCGACGAGTAACGCGTAGGCGGAGATCTGCTTTCTCCCCTGAAGGCAGCGGTCGACGGCACAGCCGACCAGAAGGCGTCCGAGACCGGCACCTCTGCGATCCGTGCGACAGGCCAAGCGCCCCATGCGGTAACACGGGATGGGAAAGCGGGGGAGCTTCTTACGGTCCGAGTCAGACAGGCGCACGACATCCACCTCGGCGGCACTTAACGTGTAATAGCCTAGAACGAGGCTAGGCTCATCAGAATCAGCCAGCACATACGTTGAACTGATCCCCATGCGCCGGTGCTGTCCAGCGAAGCGACGCAGATACTCGTTCAGCTCTGCAACGCCGCAGTCGAAACCTGCGCGATCATGGACATCCGGATCGAGCGGGACATCTTCAAGCACGCCGTACCTGGCGCTTGGCCCGCGAAAGCGCCCGCTCAAGGGCCACGTTGGGACGGAAGGCGGAATCGAGCGCGGCAACGAAAGCCTCGGCGTCACGTCGCGTCAGCGTGATTCTGGCCTCGCGCTCCAGCAGAGCCTGGGCCTTTTCCTTGGCTGCGGAGCGCACAAACCCAGCCATCGTCGTGCCCATCAGGGCAGCGGCCTTGGCGACGATATCCTTGTCGTCCGGGTCCAACTTGAGATCAAAACGTGCGGTAGACATGCCCTATGGCCTCGCATTTGGGTACGGCATTTTACCGTATCATAGAGAGAGCGGCAATGCGCAGGCATGGACCGTTATGCAGGTAACCGGGTGGGCGACGGGCGCTGGCCGTATTCCGTTGTAACCGGTGGCTTCAGGTCGGTGTAACCGGCAACAGCAGGGCCTCACGGTCGATGATCCAGGCTTTCTGGATGGCCTTCATGCGCACGCTCAGCTGAAGGCAGGTCTCGATCCGCCAAGCTTTCGAATAGGCGGTCAAGATCTGCGCTGGCGACCGCGGTTATCCGCAGCCGTACGGATCTTGTTTTACCCCCCAAGTGACCCTTTCGGCTTGTCTCGCGTCCAGGCCGAGGAGGTCCTCGAGTCCATCACCTCAGTGGCGCGGCATTGGCGTACCCACTTTTCGGATCAGGGCGTAGCGAAGGCGGACCTGGCTCGAATTGCACATCGCGTGCTGGCGCCGGACGTCACACCACCCAGGCCTTCTCCTCCCAGCATCCTCCCGGGTGAAGAGCCGGCCCTAGGGTGAGGTGCGGGCCGCATAGTCCGGTCAACCTGATTGCCCGATATGGGCCTCCAACCGGGCAAGCCCGCGGTGCCACGCCTCGCCCATTCGCTTCAGGATGAGCGCAGCGTCCGGCACCTTGTCGACATAGGATTCCGGCAGCGAGCGCAGATTCGTGCGCATCGTGGATGCCAGACCCGTGAGCGTCTGCCGCATCTCGGCGGACGTCAGACCCCGACTTATGGCGAGTCGCTCGAAGCCTGACCAATCATCCCAGACCTTGCGCCCGTTCAAAGGCAATGCGGGAAGGTCTCGCTCCATCCCTGCAAAGCAGGTGGTCGTCAGAACGTCGTACACCGGCGCAAGGCTTGCGGCATCAGGGTCGGCGTAAAGCAGCCCAAAGTTCTTCAGGTGCGCATCGCCGTTCTCTACCATCAGGTTGAAGGCCACCAGCGTGAACAGCTGCCGGGTGAATGCGCGCCGTTTTGTGGCGGGTATGAAGGCCAGCAGAGACTTGTGGAGCGCTTCGATGCTGGTGGTGTACTTGTCGCGCGCCCACAGGCCCATCAAGGAGGCGGCCTCGTCGAAGCCCAGCGGCGAGCCGTTCGAGTCCAGGTCGAAACGCTTCACCGCCAGCAGTCGGCCGTCCTGACTCAGGACGTGCGAGGGGATTGTCAACCCGCAGGCTGCGGCGAGATTCAGCGTCGCCGCCTCTACCGTCGTGGCGTAGGGATACTCGGGTCGATTGCCCTTGAGCAGGTGCGTGTCCCCGAGGGCGCGCAGAGGGTCGGCACCAGCCGCCATTAGGGGTAAGAGCACCTTAGGCTGTACGCCGGATACGCCTGGGATCGCCGTCATCCGGCTCAGAAGATCGGCGAGAAGACCATCTCCGTCGGTCGCCGCTGCGATATCGCTTTCGCTCAAGTTCAGGGCGAGGGTTTCTGTGAGTGCCTCGCCCGCGCGCGTGAACCGAATCCGGCCGAGTCGTCGTTGGCCGGCAACCCAGAGCATCCCGGCGTGGTCGCGGGTGATGTGTTTCCAGATTGCAGCCGGAAACAGGCTGAGGTCCATTTCCGGAAGATGCTGCTCGAATGCTGGCAGGACCCCGTCCCAGATATAGGTCGGGAGCTTACGCGGCATCGTCAGGGCCGCGTCCTGCGTGGCAGTGGCGCCGTACGTAAATGTCCACTGCTCGTTACCGGAGACCGGTGTAACGGTCACCTCACCCTGGACTGCATGCGCGATGTGCAGGGACAGCCGCCGGATGCGCTCGCTCACGATTGGCCGTGGCTCTGCGCGCGACGTAGTTGAATCAACGTCGGCCGTTCAGAGGTGGGCTCCATCACCAGCTGCATTCCGAGCGCCTGCGCGAGCCTGAGGAAGGTGGCGAGGCTGAGATTGGCCTTGCCGCGCTCTAGGAGACTGAGCCGCGCGCGGGTGAGACCGGCGGCCGCTGCCAACTCGGCCTGGGTCATCCGCGAAGCTTCCCGGTTCTGGCGAACTGCGACGCCAGCCTCTTCAATGTTCTCTATATGATGCATGTAAACAATAATGATCTGGTTTGTATCATAAAGCAAACATGAACATTTGTCATCGCGCAATCTCGAGGCGGCCGTCGTGTCGGCGCGCGGCGGCACGCTTTAGTCCGTAGGCTATAGCTGACTAACGCGACACGCTGCGCGAGATCGAGACGCTCATGTTTGCGGAAGCGGGCACCGAGGCGGGCGACCGCCTCGACGTGCTGGCAACCCTGGTCGAGGCCTACGAACGGACGCATTTCCCCATGGAACTGCTGGATGCAGTGGAGGCCATCAAGTTCCGGATGGGACAGCAGGGCCTCACGGTCGATGACCTGATTCCAGCGATCGGCCGGAAGAACCGCGTTTATGAGGTGCTGGCCCGCCGACGGCCGCTGACGATGCGAAAGATTCAGGCCCTGAACAAGACCTTCAACATCCCCGCCGAAAGCTTGATCAATCAGCGAGTTTCTCGAAGGGCTGCATAACCGTTCTGTGCAACAACTGGTTAGTAATTCGCTGCCCACCCGCTTGTTGCACAAAGTCCAAAAAAACGCCGCTCCGAGGAGCGGCGTTTGTAGCATTGTCGCGAGTTTCAGTTCGGATTTATTGCGAACGCTGTACCTGAGCACAGCGTGTTCGAGGATGTTACAACTGGCGTCTAGCGTGACACTGGTTTTATTTCAAACGTTGCTCTAGCGAGCAACGTGTTCCAGTCCAGCTTTCCGTGGAGGTCCCGCGACGATCCGATGTCGACGAATAGTTACGCACTTGTCAAGCCTGCGATGACTGCCCATTGGATCGATAGAAGCAGAGTGTTACCGTAAAGCTCACACATTTTGAATTATTCTCGCCCGCGGGTGTCGTCCGTCGAATAGCTCTTGGCCATCAGAATGTCACTATAAAATTGTATTTGAATGATTTATTTCTTGCCGCGTTGCTTCTGTCTCACTCCATCGACCTCACACACTTTTACGGAACTCGTATCCCTATCCGCCCTTACTGAGGATGCCGAAACCCATCGGTGCAAGAATTGGGAAGCGGCATAGCCGATTTCGAAGCTGCATCGCCCCCGCCAGCCAGGCTGCCTGCCTCCGAACCCAACACGTTAAAGGCTGTGATCCTGATAGGGTGATCTGGATTGCAGCGCGCGCCCGATTCAACTGCCGTACATCCGGATCAGTTTGGCCAGCAGGGTTTCGGCAGGTTCGGCTCGGAAATATTTCCCGATATCCGCCCACCCCTGAAGCGGGACCATCCGGACTCCTTGCTGGCTCTCGCCCGATAGCGCGCCACCCAGGTATTGACGGGTTCGCCGCTGGGCGGTGGGGGACTCTCCCTTGCGCTCAGCCCCGGCGTCGGCGGTCACCCAGGCGCCGTTGTCGGCACTGAGCACGACGCCCACATGCAGCGCGCCAGATCCGGAAATCCAGTAAATATCGCCGGGTTTTGGCAACGCGGATCCGCCCGCTTTGACGTAGGCGTCGAGGCGGTTGTCGATCTGACCGGACAGCATGAACTTCACATCCACGCCGCCATTGCCGAGCCAGCGCTGAGTGCCCTTCGGGGCACTAACCCCGAAGCTGGACATCAACTGGCGAACCATGAAGCCGGGTAGATGCCCGCATGAAGTGCCATTGGCCGGCGGTTTATAGCCCGACCACAACGCCGCGTACTGAGGGTCTGCGGCCACCGACTTCCCCTGCTTGGGCACGACGCGATCAATGATGGCCAGGGCCCGATTTCGAAGCTCATCCTCTTTCATGTTGATCACCCCGTGACCTGCGATTGGTCCGCGTATTGTGGAAACGCCGTAGAGCTGCGCAATGACCTCATGTCGTAACCACAGGCCAAACTGTGAAGGGGCCAACATTTGGCGCCTTTGATTGACGGCGCGGCGGGCAGATGGCTGGGCATCTCCGGCAGGTTCGACGACGCTCATCTCGAGCAGCTTTTACACAAAGAGGTTCATTCAGCGCGCCTTCGGAAGGGCGTGCCAGTCGGTGGTGTAGCAGGGGGAGAGATTCTCCCGCCGCATGCGCCAGCTTCGCTGCAAGCCGGACCTACCTACGGCGAGCGTGCCGCGCCCGAACCGGTGGTTGAGCCGATCCAGGGCGGCGTTGAGCCGGTCCGAACTCTCGAGATGCGCCGGCTAATCGAAGAGCGTGACCTGCCGCTGCGCCTTCGGGGCAGTCCCCGCCGGTTGTACACCGGCCTTTTGTAGTCGTACCCCAGCTAGAAAATACGCCACATGCCGGCCAGTGCTGCCCGTCCGATCAGCAGGGTGTCGTCGGTGGCCTCCGAAAAGGCGCGCACGGTGCTGGGCGGATACGGCAATGATTGCAGCCGAGATTGAGCAGCGAGGAACACGCCGCGAATCCGCGCGACCGGTTCTGGCCGCCTACCATTACGACTCCGCATCAATCGAGGCCAACAACTCCGATGTCTTGACGTCGGTCAGGCGCCGGTCGCCGCGTGATTCCACGTTCAATCTCAGCAACGGCTCAGTATTCGAGCCGCGCAGGTTGAAGCGCCAGTCGCCAAAATCCAGGCTCAGGCCGTCGGTATAGTCGACGGCGCGTGCGCGGCGCGCATAGCGGGATTCGATACGGCGCAAAGTGGACTGGACGCTGACCACACCGCGATTGATTTCGCCACTAACCGGATACATCGCCGTACGCTCGCCGACCAGTTGCGACAAGGGCTTGCCGCTCCGCGAGATCAGCGCGGCCACCATCAACCAGGGAATGGTGCCGTTGTCGCAATAGCCGAAGTCGCGAAAATAATGGTGTGCGCTCATCTCGCCGCCGTAGACCGCATTCTCGGCACGCATGCGCTCCTTGATGAAGGCGTGGCCGGTCTTGGACTGCACCGGCTTGCCCCCTGCACCTTGCACCACATCGATGGTGTTCCAGGTCAGCCGCGGATCATGGATGACCCGCAGCGGCCCGCTCTCATGGCTGGTGGCCTTGAGCAAGGCCTCGGCGAGCAAACCGACGACGTAATACCCCTCGACAAACTCGCCCCGCTCATCGAACAGAAAACAGCGATCGAAGTCGCCGTCCCAGGCCACACCGAAGTCGGCATTGGCCGCCTGAATCGCGGCGCTGGTGAGACTGAACCGCCCCGGTTTTCCCGGAGGCTGTTTGGTTTGAGTCAGGCTGCCAAGAGCAGGCTGTCTCGCTGCTGATAGTAGGCCGCCTCTTTCTCTGCGGGCGGGATGTTGCCGATGGGCTCCAGCAATCGGCGGTTGTTGAACCAATCGACCCACTGGAGCATGGCCCACTCGACGTCTTCACATCGCTGCCACGAGGTTCGGCGATGGATGACCTCGGCCTTGTACAAGCCGTTGATGGTTTCGGCCAGAGCGTTGTCGTAGCTGTCACCCACGCTGCCGACCGAGGGTTCGAGGCCCGCTTCGGCCAGGCGCTCGCTGTATCGAATGCAGACGTATTGAGACCCCCTGTCGCTGTGATGGACGAGTCGCCCCGCGACGAAAGGCTTTCTCGCGTACAGCGCTTGCTCCAGAGCGTCGAGGACGAAATCGGCCCGGGCGGTGGTCGACGCTTTCCAGCCGACGATCCGGCGCGCGTAGACGTCGATGACGAAGGCGACGTAGACGAAGCCCTGCCAAGTCGACACGTAGGTGAAATCGCTGACCCACAGCGCGTTGGGCCGGTCGGCCCGGAATTGCCGGCGCACGTGATCCAGCGGGCACGCGACATTGCGATCCTGGATCGTCGTGCGCACGCCCTTGCCGCGGATCACGCCGCGCAGCCCGAGCTGTCGCATCAAGCGCTGCACCGTGCAGCGTGCGACTTCAAACCGCTCGCGCCGTAACTGCCGCGAAACCTTGCGCACGCCGTAGACGCGGAAGTTTTCGTTCCACACCCGCTCGATCTCGGGCACCAGCTGCTCATCACGCCGTGATCGTGCCGATCTCTGATCCGGATGCCGTCGCTGCGCCACGTGTGCGTAGTAGGTCGACGGAGCGATCGGCAACACCTTGCAGATCGGCTCGACCCCGTAGACCGCGCAGTGATCGTCGATGAAGGCCTTCATCGCTTGAACGGGCGGTCGAGCTCCGCCTGGGCAAAATACGCAGACGCCTTGCGCAGAATCTCGTTGGCCTGACGCAGCTCGCGGACCTCGCGTTCCAGGGCCTTGACCCGATCCTTCTCCGCCGTGCTTGGGCCCTCCCGCAGTCCTACGTCCCGCTCGGCCTGACGAACCCAAATCCGCAACGTCTCGGGCTTGCAGCCAATCTTCCCGGCAATCGATTCGATTGCCGCCCACTGCGAGGCGTACTCGCTACGGTGCTCGAACACCATCCGCACCGCCCGCTCCCGCACCTCCGGTGCGTACCGCGTCAACTTGTTCATCGCTCCATCCTCTCAAGGTTTGGAGCCTCCGAGAAAGCCGGGGCGGTTCAGCCGCCAGTGGGTAGGAGATGTTCTCGGGGGAATTGTGGCTGCGCGACTCAATTAAGATGAGATCCGCGCTGCAGTTCGGAGATCGACATGACAGGTAGGCAGATCCTCAAACCCTCGCCGGAGCATCCCATCGACATCGAGCGAGCGGGTCGAGGGGTAACGGTAAAGATTGACGGGAAAATCATCGCGAAAACTGAGAATGCCCTCGAACTGCGAGAGGCGAAGTATCCGCCGGTGCTCTACATCCCTCGCGCCGACGTCAGGATGGAGAGCCTTGAGCGCTCCGAACACACGACCTACTGCCCGTTCAAGGGGGATGCGAGCTACTACAGCGTCCCAGCCTTGGGCGAGCGTGGGCAAAACGCCATCTGGACCTACGAGACGCCTTTCGAAGCGGTCGCGGCGATCGAGAAGCATCTAGCTTTCTATCCGGACCGGGTCGAGATCATCTCGTAGTCTCAAAGCTGAGCATGGATTTCTTGCCGTCGTCCGAGACCGCGAAATCCTGGTGCGGCACGGAATCAGAGATGAGCAATACCTCCGCGTCAAAATCCTCACCTCCATGCTCCCGCCACTCTGATTTCATCGAAAATCACCCACTCGATTTCCTGAAGACCCCAATTTTTAGGGTGTGGGCGCAACCGGAAAAGAGCCGGGCAGCCGAGGCCCGAGCCGACAATCGGCCGCGTCAAAGGCGGAAAACACCGTAGCGCGGATCGCCGATCGGCGTGTTCAGCGCCGCGCTGATCGCGATACCGAGCGCGTTGCGCGTGTCCACCGGATCGAGCATGCCATCGTCCCAGATCTCGGACGTTGTGTAGTAGGCGCTCTGCTTGCGCTTGAACTCGCCGAGTACCGGGTCGCGGATGGCGTCGATGTCGGCTTGCGACAGCTTCTTGCCGGACTTGGCGAGCTGGCGGATCTTCACGTCGGCGAGCACGTTGGCCGCCTGTTCCGCGCCCATCACCGAGGTCTGCGACTGCGGCCAGGAGAACAGCATGCGCGAATCGAACGCGCGGCCGCTCATGCCGTAGTTGCCCGCGCCGAAGGAGCCGTGGCACATCACGGTGAACTTGGGCACCTCGCTGCACGACACCGCCATGATCATCTTGGCGCCGTCCTTGGTGATGCCGCGGCGCTCATACTCGCGCCCGACCATGAAGCCGGTGATGTTCTGCAGGAACAGGATCGGCGTGCGGTTCTGGTTGCACAGCTCGATGAAGTGCGCGCCCTTGAGCGAGCTGTCGTTGAACAGCACGCCGTTGTTCGCCAGGATTCCGATCTTGTAACCCCACAGGTGCGCGTAGCCGCAGATCAGGGTCTTGCCGTAGTTCGGCTGGTACTCGTGAAAGCGCGAGCCATCGACGAGACGCGCAATCACCTCCTTCATGTCGAACTGCTGCTTGATGTCGCGCGGCAGGATCCCGTACAGCTCCTCGCCCGCGTAGTACGGGGCTTCCGGCGTCTGCCACTCGATCTGGGTTTTCGTCGGCCGCTTGAACTGCGCGACGATGTCGCGCGCGATCGCGATCGCTTCTTCCTCGCTCGACGCCGGGTAGTCCGCGGTGCCCGAGGTGCTGGTGTGCATGTCCGCACCGCCGAGCTCGTCGACGGTGTTCTCCTCGCCTGTCGCCGCCTTCACCAGCGGCGGGCCGGCGAGGAAGATCGCGCCGGTGCCGCGCACGATCACGTTGTAGTCCGACAGCGCCGGCACATACGCGCCGCCCGCGGTGCAGTGGCCGAGCACCACCGACACCTGCTGCACGCCCATCTTCGACAGTACGCATTGATTGCGGAAGATGCGGCCCGCCATGTACTTGTCGGCGAACAGGTCCGCCTGCAGCGGCAGGAAGCCGCCGGCCGAATCGCAGAGATGCACGACCGGCAGGCGATTCTCGATCGCGATGTCGAGCGCGCGCACGGTCTTCTTCACCGTCAGCGGGTACCAGGCCCCGCCCTTGACGCTCGCATCGCCGGCGTTGATCACGCACTCGCGGCCCGACACGATGCCGATACCGGTCACGCAGGCCGCGCCCGGCACCTCGCCGTCGTAGGCCTCGTTCGCGGCGAGCGAGGAGAACTCGAGGAAGGGCGTGCCCGGATCGAGCAGCAGCTTCAGGCGCTCGCGCACCAGCAGCTTGTTCTGCGAGCGCAGGCGGTCGATATCGCGCTGCGGGCGATCCTCGCGCACCGCGCGCTGCTTGTCGCGGAAGGCGTTCGCAAGCGCACGATTATGTGCGGCGTTGGCCTGGAACTCGGCGGACGCGGTGTTGAGGCGGGATTCGATGCGCTTCATGAGCGTTCCTGTAGGTCGTCCTTCAGGGCGACTTGCGAGATCGGGATGTCGGCCTGAAAGCCGACCTACAGCGGCTCCAACGAAAGGAGCAGCGCATCGCGTTCGAAGGACTGCGCTTTCTCGTAGCGGATCGCCGCGACCACGCCATCGCGCGGTGCGATCAGTGTCGTCTCCATCTTCATGCTTTCCATCACCAGCAGAGTCTGACCCTTGGTAACGGTGTCGCCGGCGGCAACCGCGATGCTCACGATGCTTCCCGGCATCGGTGCGAAGATTCCGTCCTCGGTGCCACCGCCGCCCTGCGCCGCAAGGCGATCCAGCGGATGGCGATAGCGCAGCGCGTGCGCCTCGCCATCCAGATGCACGAACACCTCGTCGCCGCGGGTTGCGATCACCACCTCGATGTGGCGCTCGCCCACCGTCAGCCAGGCGCGGCCATCGGCGGCCGTATTGAGGTCGATCTCCAGCACCGCATCGCCGACGTACAGGCAGTAGGCGCTGCGGGATCGTGCCAGCGCTACGTTGTGCTCGGCCTCACCGAGCTTGAAGGCGTGTTGCATATCAGGCCGCTCCGGGCTCTTGGTCATATCTGCGCATCGGCGGGCGGCCTGATGTGCCGACTCGCGACGCTACGACCCCCATGCTGCGCATTCTCGAAAGTTCCACTTCCTCGACCCTCCACGCGACTCGCGTCACTAGTTGCTCCAGGAACCGATGGCCGCATGCAGATCGGGAATGGCATCGGCAGCGTCGCGCATCGGACGCGTGCTCAGGCTTGCCGCGGCAAGCAGCGCGTCGAGTCTGTCGGTCGGCAACTCGGGCTCGGCCGCAATCTGCGGATTGGCGTCCAGGAATCCGGTGTGTACATCACCAGCTACAAAGGCTGGATGCGCGATCAGCCGGCGCAGAAAGGCGGTGTTGGTCTTGCAGCCGAGCAGCACGGTATCGCGCAGCGCCGCATCGCCTCGGGCGATGGCTTCGGTGCGATCCGCACCGCGCACGATCAGCTTGGCGATCATCGGATCGAACGCGCTCGTCACCTCGCCGCCCTGCAGCACGCCGCTGTCCCAGCGCACGCCATCGCCCTGCGGCGGATGCAGGGCCAGGATCGGGCCGGTGGTTGGCGTGTAGCCACGCGCCGCATCCTCGGCGTAGATGCGGAACTCGATGGCGTGCCCCTTTGACTTCACGTCCGCCTGCGTGAATCCGAGCGTCTCGCCCGCAGCGATGCGCAGCTGCTGCAGCACCAGGTCGATGCCGGTGATCTCCTCGGTGACCGGATGCTCCACTTGCAGGCGCGTGTTCATTTCCAGGAAGAAAAATTTCGCCGCGCCGCGGGCGGCGCCTTGAACATCAGCGTCCTGGGCAAAGATGAACTCGACAGTGCCGGCGTTGCGATAGCCGATGGAGCGCGCGATGCCCGCTGCGGTCTCGCAGATCTTTTCGCGCAGCTCGGGCGTGAGCGCGGGCGACGGGGTTTCCTCGACGATCTTCTGGAAGCGGCGCTGTACCGAGCATTCGCGCTCGAGCACATGCACCACATCGCCCTGCCCGTCGCCGAGCACCTGCACTTCGATGTGGCGCGGGTTTTCGATGTAGCGCTCGCAGTACAGGCGACCGTCACCGAAGTAGCGCTGACCTTCGGAGCGGCCACGTTCGATTTCCTGTTCGAGCAGCGACAGGTCGCGCACGATGCGCATGCCCTTGCCTCCACCACCGGCACTGGGCTTGATCAGCAGCGGCGCACCGACGGCCCGCGAGCGCTCGACGAACGTCGCCGGATCGTCGTCCTCGATCGCGGAGGGCGCCACCGGGAATCCGGCCTTCTCGACGAAGTTGCGCGCGCGCACCTTGTCGCCCATCAGGTCGATTTGTTCCGCGGTAGGACCGATAAAGCGGATGCCGGCCTTTTCCACAGCCTCGCAGAAACCGCGATTCTCGGACAGGAAGCCGTAGCCCGGATGGATCGCACCAGCGCCGCTGGCCCGGGCTGCTGCAATGATCTGCGCACCGTCCAGGTAGGACGCCACCGGCGTAGGGCCGGTGATCTCGATGGCCCGGTCGGCCATCTTGACCGCGGCGGTGCCTTGATCGGCGGCGTGGTACACCACCACGCCCTTGAGTCCGAGCTGGTGCACGGTGCGCAGCACGCGCACCGCGATCTCGCCGCGATTGGCAATCAGAATCGTGTCGAAAGGCCACTTGTCGGGACTCACCTGCAGACCTCCAGGATGGATTCGGGTACCTCGATGGGAAAGTCCATCAGGATTTGCGCCAGCATCTTGCCCTGCGGGTCGTGGCGCAGCGAGGCGATGCCGCCGCCGCCGAGCGCGGACTGCATCAGAAAGTTGAAACCCTGCAGCCCCGGCAGTTCGTAGCGCTCGACAGGTCCGGCCACGAAGTGCGCGAAATAGTCCTTGACTGCTTGCGCAGTGAGCTGTGCACGCAGCACTGGAACAAAGTCCGGTCGGCGGGCAAGCACGCCGACGTTCGCCGAATCGCCCTTGTCGCCGGATCGGCCGTAGGCAATGTCGATCAGGCGCAGACGGCGTGCCGGTCCTGGGGGCGGCGGGACGGCTGGCGCAGGTTCGGCTGCCGCGACCGCCTGACTCTCCGAGAACGCCAAGGTTGGCGCCACGAACGCTGCGTCGTCGATGGCGATCGGCACCGCCGCCTTCGGCACCAGGCAGGAGAACAGGCGCACTAGCGGCGTTGGCGAAGGGCGTCCGCCGGAGAAGCCGGTGAGGCCCTGGGCCATGGCCGTGGCCGACGGGATGCATTCGCGGCTGAAGATCTCCAGCGCGCGCTTGTCTGCGTGCTGCACGGCGATCTTGAGGATCACTTCGCGGGTGTCGCGGCGCCGCGCCTGCGCGCCCCAGTTGGACTCGGCGCCGAGCACTTCGATGTCGGTGCGGCGATAGTCGTCCAGGCCCTGCGTCGCGAACATCCGTCGTGTGCGTGCCAGGATCGCCCTGCCGACCGCCTCGGCCTTGGGTACCGCATCGATGCCGCCGACCATCATGGTGCTGGCACAGCGCCATCCGTCCTGCCAGGTGACGGATGCCTTGTACTCGGCAGAGGGCGCGCGGCCTCGGGCACCGGTGACTTCCACCCGGTCCGGCCCCAGCTCGCGCACGCGAACCTCGCGCCAATCGCAGCTCACGTCCGGTAGCTGGTAGTTCGCGGGGTCGCCGATCTCGTAGACGATCTGTTCCGACACCGACGCAATCGAAACCCGGCCGCCGGTGTTTGCCGGCTTGCTCAGCACGAAGCGGCCATCGGGCTCGCAGATCGCGATGGGGAAACCCATGCGATCCCAGTCGTCGGCCACTGTCTCCCAGTCCGTGAGCAAACCGCCGGTGGCCTGCACCCCGCACTCGATGACATGGCCCGCCAGACTGCCGGCGGACAGCCGGTCGAAATCGGTTGCCTTCCAGCCGAACTCGTGGATCAGCGGCCCGAGCGCCAGCGCGCTGTCCACGCAGCGGCCGGTGAGCACGATGTCGGCACCGGCGGCGAGTGCCGCGGCAATCGGAAACGCGCCGAGGTAGGCGTTGAAGCTCCAGGGCGCGGCCGGCATCGCCTCACCGCTGAACATCTCGCGCAAGGCCGCGAATTGCGCTGCGCGCGGCAGCAGGTCGTCGCCGGTGACGATCGCCACCTTGAGTGCGATGCCCTGCGCGGTGAGCCGGGCCTCCAGGGTGGCCTTGCAGGCCTGTGGGTTGATGCCACCGGCATTGGTGACCACGCGGATGCCGCGGGTCTTGATCGGCTCTGCGAGCGCTGCCAAAACGCCGGGCAGATCGGTGGCGTAGCCGGCGTTGGCATCCTTGGCGCGCGCCCGCGCCAGCAGCGACATGGTGATCTCCGCCAGGTAGTCGAGCACCAGGTAATCGATCTCGCCGGACTCGACCAGCTGCTTGGGTCCCTGCGCGGTGTCACCCCAGAATCCGGCGCCGCAGCCGATGCGCACGACCGGCTTCATCTCAGCCGCCCGCATAGTTCGGCGCGCGCTTCTCGATGAAGGACGCACGCCCTTCCAGCGCATCGGCGGTCGAGGCCATGGCTGCGAACATCGCCTGCGAGTACTCCAGCGCATCGCGCAGACTCATGTCGCGCATCGCGTTGAAGGTTTGCTTGCCGAGGCGGACCGCAGTCGGCGAACCGCCGGTCACGCGCGCCAGCAGCCAGTCCAGCTTCCCGTCGAGCTGAGCTCGCGGCACCACGTAGTTGAGGATCCCCCAGTCCAGCCCGTCCTGTGCGCAGAATGATTCGCCGGTGATGCAGATCTCCTGCAGACGCCGCGCCGGGATCACTCGAAGCATGTACGGCAGGATGGTCATCGGCGTCATCCCGATCCGGGACTCCGGTGCTCCGATGCGGATATCGTCGGCGGCCACCGCCATGTCGCAGGCGCACAGCAGGCCGAAGCCGCCGGCCAGAGCGTGGCCGTTGACCCGCGCCACAATCGGCAGCGTGCAGTCCTGGATGCGTTTGAACAGCTCCACCATGTAGTGCTGCGGACGGGAGTAATCGACGCCGAAGGGATTGCCGTCGGCGTTCTTCTGCAGATCGCCGCCCGCGCAGAAGGCCTTGTCCCCAGCACCGGTCAGCACGATTGCGCGGCAGTCGCGGTCCGCCACCGCGTCGCCAATACCCTCGCCGATGCGACGGATCACATCCTGGTTGATCGCGTTGCGCCGCTCTGGCCGATTCAGCGTGATCCATTGCACGCCGTTGCGGCGTTCGACGAGTACGGGTTCGGTCATCGCGGGCTCCAGTTCGGCGCGGCCGGGCGGCCGGCTCGCGCATGTTGTGAGTAATACTCACTATAAGCCCTCCACTCGTCAATACCCAAAACCGGAATATTTCTGCGCCGTGTCCATGGCACGCTTCCGGCTTGAACTTCGAGTCGGGTTCTGCGAGATTGGCTGCTATTAGTGAGTGACCCTCAGACACAAGGAAACATGGCGATGTCGAACGGATCCTACAGCTCCGTCAACCAGGCCTTCTCCGGGCTGTCCCACGACGAGATGGAAGTGCTGGCCAATGCCGACCGCTTCGCGCAAGCGGAGCTGTATCCAATGGCTCAGCGGATGGACGACGAGGAATGGTGGCCGGCCGAAGCTTTCCCCAAGATCGGCGCCACCGGTTACTTCGGCGTCACCGCGCCCGAATCGCTGGGCGGCGCGGGCCTGGACGTGTTTACCTCCGGCCTGATCCTGCAAGCGTTTTCGCGCTGGAACCACGCCATGGGTCTGGCCTGGGTGGCACACGAGAACCTGTGCCTGCACAACATCCTGCGCAATGCCAACCCCGAGCAGCGGAGCAAGTATGTTCCAGGCCTGTGCAAGGGCACCGCCATCGGCGCGCTGGGCCTGACCGAACCGGGCGCCGGCTCGGATGCACTGGGCTCCATGCGCACCACCGCACGCCGCGAAGGGGGGCACTACGTCCTCAATGGCCGCAAGCTCTACATCACCAACGGCCCGGTCGCCGACGTGCTGCTGGTTTACGCCAAGACCGACAAGGACAAGGGCGCGCAGGGCATCAGCGCGTTCATCGTCGAAAAGGATTGTCCGGGGTTCAAGGTGGCGCAGAAGCTCACCAAGATGGGCTTTCGCGGCTCGCAGACCGCCGAGCTGCTGTTCGACGAATGCAGGGTGCCGGCGGAAAATCTCGTGGGCGCCGAGAACAACGGCGTGCGCGTGGTGATGTCCGGCCTGGATCTGGAGCGGGCCATGATCTCGCCGATCTGCCTGGGTATTGCCGAGCGTGCTTTCGCACTGGCGCTGGACTACGCGCGTCAGCGCAAGCAGTTCAACCGGCCGATCGCGGACTTCCAGATGATCCAGGCCAAGCTTGCCGACATGTATACCTGGGTCGAGAGCATGCGCATCTTCACCTATCAGGTGCTGCGTGCGGCCAACGTCATCGGCGAAGATGACGGTGGCCGTGGCGAGATCCACAAGCTCACCGCCGCCGGCGTGCTGTACGTGGCCGAGACCATGAACAAGGTGCTCAACGACGCGGTGCAGGTGCACGGCGGCACCGGCTACATCTGGGAGAGCGAGATCAACCGCCTGTACCGTTCGATCAAACTGCTGGAGATCGGCGCCGGCACCAGCGAGGTGCGCAAGATGATCATTGCCAAGGAGCTGCTGTCCTCGTAAGGAAAACCACCCTCTCCACGCACGTGCGTGGCGGAAGGGAACCACCATCCCGCCCACGATCCTCATGTCCGATCTGCTCGACACTCTGTGGTCCGCTCCCACCGCGTTCCGCTCCGACCTGTTTGCCGGGCAGGTCGCGCTGGTCTGTGGCGGCGGCAGCGGCATCGGCCGCGCGACCGCCTTGCTGCTGGCGCGTCTGGGCGCCAGCGTCGCGATCACCGGCCGCACCCAGGACAAGCTCGACCGCGTGGTGGAATACGCCCGGGCGCGCGGCGCAAAGATGCATGGCTTCGCAGCCCAGCTTCGCGAGCACGAGCAGGTGCTGGCCCTGTACGAACGCCTGGAAGCCGAGGTCGGCGTGGCGGATCTGGTAATCAACAGCGCCGGCGGCCAGTTTCCCCAGAACGCCATCGACATGAGTCCCAAGGGCTGGAACGCGGTCATTTCCAACAACCTCAACAATACCTGGTTCGTGATGCAGCGCGCCGCGCAGCGCTGGCGCGATCTCGGCCGCGGCGGGTCAATCGTCAACGTCATCGTGGTGCTCGAACGCGGCATGCCGGGAGTGGCGCACACCCAGGCCGCACGTGCCGGCATCGTCGGTGCTATGCGCACCGTCGCGGTGGAATGGGCTCCGCTCGGCATCCGGGTTAATGCGGTCGCCCCCGGCCTGACCGAAAGCGAGGGGCTGGACGTCTACCCGCCGGAGGCTGCCGCGGAGTTCGCATTGGCCAATCCGCAGCGGCGCATGGGCCGTACCATGGAAATCGCCGAATCCTGCGTGTTTTTATCCTCGCCGAGCGCCAGCTTCATCACCGGCGAAACCCTGACCGTTGACGGCGGCGGCAAGCTGTGGGGCGAGTTGTGGCTGAGCGGCCGACCCGCGTGGTACGGCGGCGCTTAGGCCTTGCGCAGCGTGGCGGCCACCCGCTCCAGACGATCGGCCAGAGCGCAGAGATCGGCGTCGGTCAGGCTCGGTTCGAGCGGCCGGCGCAACTCGATGCCCGTGCAGACCAGATCGGTGATCTGGTCGGCCGAGCGTTCGGCATCGAGCGTTGTGTTGCGATAGAGAAAGCCCCAGGCGTGATGCTCGATCCCTCCGTAGACGAGATCCCGCAGCAGTTCCAGCGGCACATCGTCGCGAAACTCGCCGCTGCCGATGCCCTCGCGGACCACGTCGAGAAACAGGCCGGTGTACTTGAGGTTCATGCGGTGCAGCGGCGAGCGCGAGTAGCCGGGTTGCGAGCGCACATCCGAAAAAATCAGTCGGCACATGCCGGGCCATTCGCGGATGGTCTTGAGATGTCGCCATACCAGGTAGCGAAAACGGTTGCGGGCGCCGCGGATCATCGACAGATCCTTGGTGTAGTCGCCAAACAGTTCGCCGTACCAGTGTTCGATCACCCGGTTGAGCAGTTCACGCTTGGTCGGGAAATACTTGAACACCGTGCCCTCGGCTACGCCGAGCCGACTGGCGATCTCGGTCACCGCCGTGGCATGAAAACCGTGCGTAACAAAGACGTCGCGCGCCACCGCCAGGATTTCCCGGGTGCGCTTGTCGGAGGTCATCCGCGACGCCCGCTGGCGCGGCGCCTTGGCAGCCGGTTGCGGGCCGCGACGCGTGGAAACCATGCCTGTATCCCAAACCGAGTGAGTGGGCGTCACTATAAGAGAGTCGCGCGCGGCGCGGGTGCAAGCCCGAGCGCGCTTCCAGGGTCATGAATACGAGCACAACGAATCAGGAGTGAACCAGATGAATCTGGACGTCGAGAGCCTGTACGACCGTCGCGCAGATCGGCGCTGGGAGCGCGTGAGCGTGGGCGACATCTTCGAGCGCATGACCTGGAGCCAGCCCGACAAGCTGGCCCTGATCGCCGCGCCCTGCGCGCAGCGCGATCCGGCCTACGCGCGCGTCACCTACCGGCAGGCCGACGCCACCGCCAACGCCATCGCTCATGGTCTGCTGTCGCGCGGCCTGACGCGCGGCGCGCGGGTGGCGTTTTTTTGCGACAACTCCAACGAAGCCTTCCTCACCAAGATCGCCTGCGCCAAGGCTGGGCTGGTGGCGATGCCGGTCAACACGATGATGGCCGCCGATATGGTGGAACACTCGCTGCGCCACGTCGGGGCCAACGCCGCGATCGTGGATGCCGAGGCTTGGGTCAGGGCGCGCGGGCCGCTGGAGACGGTCGGCATCCCGGTGCTGGCCGCAATTCCCAAACAGGACGGCGACACTCAGGGTCTGCCGACACTGGCGCAGTTGATGCAGGACCAGCCCGCGCGGGAGCCTGAGGTCCGCATTCACGGTGATGACATCTGGGAGATCCTGATGACCTCGGGCACCACCGCCATGCCCAAGGCGGTGATGATCTCGCACACCTATACCTACCTCGCCGGCCTGAACCAGGCCTCGGCCTATTCGCGCGGCGTGCCGTTCGAATCCGACTACCGCATCTGCACCTTTCTGCCGGTGATCTACCACATCGGCGATCACCTATTTCCCTTGTCGGCGCTGCTCGCGGGCGGCAGCGTGGTGCTGGGCCGCGCGCCGACACCTGCGAATCTGTGCGCCGCGATCGAGCGGGAACGGCCGTCTGCCTACTTCACCGGCTCGCCGCAGTTTCTGGCCGATCTGGTGCGCACCGCGGAAGGCAGCGACCCGGTGCCGGATCTGAGCAGTCTGCGCGTGGTGATCTATGGATGGGGAGCGGTGGAACCTGCGGTGCGCACCAGGCTGCGGAAACTGAGCCCGCAGGCCACTCTGGTCGGTATCTTCGGTCAGACCGAGTGCATCGCGCTGCATCGCTTCCCGGTGGAGCAGTTCCAGGAGGTTTACGGTCAGACCGCGCCGGCCACCAACGTCGTCGGACTGCCGACGCCGCTGCTCGCCTCCACCGTCATGGACGAGGACGGCCACTCCCTGCACGACCGGCCCGGCGCGCGCGGCGAAGTGGTGTACCGCTCGCCGGTGGTCACCGCAGGCTATTTCCGCGACGAGAAAGCCACCCGCGAAGCATTCCGCCACGGCTGGTTTCACAGCGGGGACATGTGCGAATTCCGCGCTGACGGTCTGCGCGTGATGGTCGACCGCTACAAGGACGTGGTGAAGTCCGGTGGCGAGAACGTCTCCAGCCTGCGCGTGGAAGCGGTGGTCGCACAGTTCCCCGGCGTCGCCCGTGTCGCCGTGGTGGGCCTGCCCGATCCACGCTGGGGAGAAACGGTGACCGCAGTCGTCGTGCCCCGGCCGGATGAAACCATCGACGAAGCGGCGCTGATCGCTTTCTGTCGCGAGCGCCTCGCCGGCTTCGAGACACCCAAGCGTGTGGTGCTCATGGACGACCTGCCCGCCACCGTGGGCGGCAAGGTGCTCAAGTACAAGCTGCGCGCAAGCCTGGGTTCGGGCTAGCGGGGCTTAGCAAGCCGGCAGCAGCCGGAGGCTCATCTCAGCATCGCGGTGGCGCGTGCCAGCCGTTCGGCCTGCACGCGATTGAGGTTGCGGAACACGGTGGCGGCAATCCACGGATACCGGCGGCGCAGACGTTCCAGGTCGGTCGCATCGAAGCGCAGCACGCGGACCGCGGTCACGCAACTGACGTTGGCGGTTCGGCGCTGGCCGAAATAGCCTGCCTCGCCCACCACGGCGCCGCGACTCATGGTGGCCAACACCTTGCGCTCGCCGTTGCGATCAATCCACACCTCCAGCGTGCCGTCGACCACCACGTACATGTCCCGCGCGAAATCGCCCTGCTGGATCACCAGCTCGCCGGGGTTGTGCGACTCGAGCTTGGACATCAGGGCGAACACCCGCGCCTGACGCAGGCTCAAACCCGACAGCAGCGGGATGGTGTGCTGAGGCGACTGCCCCAGGTCCAGGCGCAGCAGATCCCACAAGGTCACGATGCGCAGGCGCGAACCCAGCGCCGGAGTCAGGGTGAGCTCGGACACCCAGGCCAGGAACAGGGTGAATGCCGCCAAAAGTCCGAACTGGACCTGACTGACCAGTTCGCTGCCGGTGAGCGCCAGCAGACCCAGACACAACGCGATGGTCGTTAACGTGGTGGGTCGCAGCGTTTCGCGCAGCGCGGTCTGTACCGCTTGCACCTCGCTGCCGGAGGCGCGCGCCAGGCGGTTGAAGCGAGTCAGAAAATGTACGGTGTCGTCCACCGCCACCCCGAGCACGATGCTGGCAATCAGGCTGTTGGTGGGATTGAGCGGAATGTCCAGCAGGCGCAAGGTGCCGAAATAGATCGAAACCGGCACCAGATTGGGCAGCAACGCCCAGAGTCCTGCGCGAGCCGAAGTGAACATCAACGCCAGCATCGCCCAGATTGCGAAACAGGCGATCGCCAGCGACACCCATTGTCCGCGCCCGATCTCGTTGACGGTGCGCGTGGCCAGCACCGGCGTACCGGTGATCGATCCGTTGAGCGGCGGCTTGAGCTGCGCCAGCTGCGCCTCCACGCGCTCGACGAAGCGCGTGATCTCCACCGAGTCGCCGACCTTGATGCGCACCGTGATCAGCGCCGAGCGCAACCGCGCATCGAGCACGCGACGCAGCTCCTCGCCGCCGGCGAACAGAAGCAGTTGCTTGATCGCCGCGGCGTCCTGCGGCACCGAAAAATACGCGGGGTCGTTCTCGTTGAGGCTCTGGTTGAGCAGCTTGAGGTGATCCACGTAGGACACCGCCTGCCCCACCTCGGGCTGGTCGCGCAGCCAGTTCTGCAGATCGTCGACGCCCCGCACCAGTTCGGGATCGCTCAGCGCGTCGTTGACGTGGGTCTCGATCAGTACCGACACGAAGTTGGCGCCGTCGAAGGTGCGATTGACCGCCTCGTACTCTTCGCGCACCGGCACGCCTTCGCGAAACGCGCGGATGTAATCGGTGCCCACCGGGATGCCCGACGCCAACCACAAGTCCACCGGCACCAGGATCAGCGCCACCCACACGATGGGCTTGCGCCACCGGATGTCGAACGCTGCGATGCGATCGGCCCAGCGTTCGGCGACCGCGCGGCCCCACTCGCGGCGCTGCGGCGCGCAATGCAACTGGTCGAGCAGCGCCGGCAGGAAGAACAGGATCAGCACAAACAAATAGAACACGCCGATGCTGGACAGCAACGCGAAATCGCGTACCGCCGGCAGCCCCTGCGGCATCAGCGCGACGAAGCCTGCGATGGTGGTCGTCCCCGCCAGCAGCAGGCCGACGCCGACCCGACCCATCACCTCGCGCCGCCGGATTCGACGTTCGTCTGCCGTGCGCGCCGAGCTTTCGTAGTAATCCGACAGCAGGTGAATGGCGTAGGCCAGTCCCAGGGTGATCACCAGCGGCGGCATGATGATGGATACCAGATTCAGCGACTGCCCCATCGCCACCGCAGTGGCCAGGGTCCACAGCAGCGCCAGGCTCACCGTGGCGACCACCGCCAGGGTCGCGCGCAGGCTGCGGAACGCCGCATACAGCAGCAGAACGATCAGCAGGTAGATCACCGGCAGACTCAGGTACAGCGTGCGCAGCATCGCGCCGGTACTGGCAGCCTTCACCACCGGGCTGCCCGCCAGCCAGACCTGCTCGCTGCCGGTGATCTCGCGGGCCAGGGTGCGGAACTGTCCAGGGTAGTCGTCGCGCCGGAAGCGCTCTTCGCCCAGCGCATCCAGGCTGATCGCCAGCGCCGTGTGGATGCCGTCGTCGGACACCAGCACGCCGCGGTAGAGCGGATTGGCGGAAATCTGCTGCGCAAACTGCTTGACCGATTCGGGATCGCGCGCGGCTTGTTCGGTGAACGGACTGACCTCGAGGTCGTCGCCTTCGGCCAGCACATTGGCGGCGGTGCCCAGCGAGAACACCCCCTTGACGCCGGGGAACTGGCGCAACCGGCGGGTCAGGTCGCCGATGCGTGCCATGTTGTCGGGGGTGAACAGCGGGTCCAGGCGCACCGACATCAGCACGGTTTCGCCCTCGCCAAAGGTGTTGCGCACGCGCTCGAAGATCTGCCGGTCGCGATCGTCCAGCGGCAGCAGGCTTTCGGTGGTCGGATCCAGCTTCAGCCGCGGCGTGAACGAGGGCAGCGCAAAGATCTGCAGCAGCGCCACCACGCTCAAGACGGCGGTGGCGACCAGCAACAGGCCCGGTCGCCGCACCGCCTGCTCGATCAGCCTGGACAGCAGATTCATGACGGCGGGCGCGTCAGGGGCCGAGGTAGAACATGCGCGGATTGAACAGGCGATCGGCCAGGTCCTGGCCGCTGAACACGTCGACGATCCGCAGGTCGGTGTGCGTCTGCGCCTGCAGATCCTCGATGCGGCCCTGACTCACGTACCAGTGCGGGCCAGACTGGGCGAGGTGCCTCGCCGAACTGACAAAGCGCTTGCGCACCTCGCCGGCTTGCATGAAGTCCGCCTTGATGACCATGCAGGACTGCTGGTCGATCCAGGCCTCCACCCGATCGAAGCGCGAGTCGTTGTCCGGCGTGGGCGACATCGACAGCACCCACATCGGGCGCTCCTCCAGACGATCCTCGCGCTCGAGCTTGAGGCTATCGTCGGTAAAGGCGTAGGCGATCTGCTTGACGTCCGCGTACGAAAGGTCGGTGCCGAATAGCGGGCTGTCCTTCATGCCACCGGAGATGCGCCGCACTTTCTGCAGTGCGGGCAGATACACGAACATGTCCTCGCCCTTGCCGGACTCGGCCTCGCGCACCAGATACGCGGCGCCACGCAGATCGGCCGGCAGCTCGATGCGCAGGGTGGCTTCGATCAGGTCCTGGTCGAGTCGTCCGTACAGCCGGCCCGACAGCATCCGGGTGCCGCCCGAGCGATCGGTGGCGATCAGCTCGAAGGTCTTGACCTGCAACGACTTGGGCACGTTGGCGCGCATGCAGGCTTCGATCTGGTCGATGTCTGCCGCGGCCGACACCGTCGCCCCCAACAGCACCGCCAATCCCACCGCGATCCGCGCCCCCCACCGTATCCAGCTGCACATGCTCGACTCCCCGACCCTGCTTGGGGCTAGCTTATCTGCTGCGGCCGGCTGTCTGTGACTTGCGCGCCGTACGCGTGCGATTGCCGCAGAATGTCGGCACCTTTGCCGCACCCAACCTGTCGCGATCCATGCCCACGCGAACCAAGACCGCTGTTGCCGCCGGCCGTCGCAAGGCCGGTAGCGTTGCGCACGAAGCGCGCGAATACACCATCGACGAACTGGCGCGCGAGGCGCAGTCCACTGTGCGCAACGTGCGCGCCTACCAGGACCGTGGCCTGCTGCCGCCGCCGGTCAAGCGCGGCCGTACCGGCTGGTACAACCACGAGCATCTGTCGCGGCTGCGCCTGATCGGCAGCCTGCTGTCGCGCGGCTACACCCTGGGCAACATCGGCGAGCTGCTCGATGCGCTGGAACGCGGGCATGACCTGCGCCAGATCGTCGGCCTGGAGCAGGCCATCAGCAGTCCGTGGTCGGACGAGGTCCCGCGTCACTACAGCCTGCCCGAGCTGCTGCGCATGTTCGGTATCGTGTTCAGCCCTCGAACCCTGGCCAAGGTGATCGAGCTGGGCCTGCTGGAACCCGACGGTCTGCGTTACCGGGCGCCGAGTCCCAAGATGCTGATCGCCGGCGCCGAGCTATCCAAGGCCGGGATGCCGCTCGACGACCTGCTGAAGGTCATCGAAGGCCTGCGTGCCAACGTGCAGCGCGTGGCCGACGAGATGGTGCGCCTGATCGCGCGCCTGCTCGATCGTTACGGCGAAGGCGAACTGCCGCCGCGCGAAGACGTGCCCAAGCTGGCGGAAACGGTTTGGCGCCTGCGACCGCTGGCGATGATGGCGGTAGAGGCCGAAGTGTCTCGCGCGCTGGAAAAGTCCGCCAACAAGTTTCTCGGCGATCGCATTGCGCAGATCCTGGAGCAGATGCAGCGCTAGCCGGCGGACTTGGAGCGACGGCCCGATCGCAACGCGATCCCGACGATGTCGCTTTCACGGCGGCCGGTCCAGACGCTGTTGCGCCGCGGCGCGCACCCGCTGCGCGTGATCCGCCGCACCGATCTTCTCGTAGGCGGCCGCCGCTTCCAGCAGCTTTGGTCGCCGCGATCCTGGATCAGCGTCGCGCAGCGCCTCCAGTTCGGCGAGGCGCGGAGCGACGCCGCTCGCGTCCATCTCCACCAGCAAAGCCCTGGCACGCGCAAAACCGGCGGCGGCGAAGTCGGCGCTCAGCACCGCAGCCGGCAAAGCCAGACGCGCGATCCAAGCGCGCAGTTCCCACATGCGAACGCCAATCCCGGCCGCTGCGCGGACGGCCGCCAGGCTGTGGGCGGCGGCTTCCTCGTGGCGGCCGAGGCTGCCGAGCGCCTCGGACAGCACCGCCAGATGGTAGGGCTGGAAGGGATACGCACCGGTGCCGCGCGCCACCAGCGGCAGTCCGTCCTGGAGGACCCGCACGGCGCCAGCGGCGTCGCCGGTCATCAGCAGGGCCTGGCCACGCGCGCGCGATGCCAGGGCATCGAAATACAGGCTGCGAAACGCGACGGCCTGCTCGACGGCGCGGTCGGCCTCCTCCAGCACGTCGCGCAGATCACCGGAGAGCCACGCCAGCTCCACCCGCAGGCCGTGCATCCAGCTGCTGCTGCGGCCGTCGCGCTCGATCAGTTCGATGGCGCATGCCAGGTCCCGGCCTGCTTGCGGCAGTCGACCGCTCCACCCCAAGTGCAGAACCAGATAGCCGCGCGAGCCGCTGTTGTCGGCGTTGATCGGCCCCTCCCACCAGTCCGTGCCGCAGCAGGCATTGACCACGTCGATGCCCTGGCGGAACCGTCCGAGCGAGCCATAGGCGAGCAGGATCGGCAGACGGAAACGGTCCGCCAGCTGCGCGCGGATATCGACCGGCGCACGTGCCAGTGCCGACTCCACCAGTTGCACCGCATGCTCCGCATCGCCGCGCAGCAGACGCAGGTTGCTGTAAGAGATATCCAGCTCGGCGGCCGCCTGGGCGTCGTCCAGGGTTTGTGCCAACTGCGCCGCCTGCGCGTAGGCCTGGTCCAGTTCGGTGGAATCGAGGCTGACGAAATTGGCCATGCGCAGCAGGCCCGCCCAGGCGGTGATACGCAGCCGTCGCACCTGGGTGTCGTCGTCGGCGCGATCCAGATGCAGCGCGGCCTGACGAAACTGTTCCACGGAGATGTGCGGATCGCGGGCGGAATACCATCTGCCGCTTCCAGATTCCAGCGCGCCGCAGCCAGCCATTGCCGGGCCAGCGCCCAGTGCGCGGCAACGCTGCGCGCGACCGCTTGCGTGGATTGTCCGGCGCTGCGCACTTCCATGGCCGCCGCTAGCTGCGCGTGCAAGGCAACCCGGCTGGCCCGCAGTTGGGCGTCGTAGGCCACCTCGCGCAGCAGCGGCTGTGCGAAGCGCCAGACGTCGCCCTCGCGTTGGAGCAGGCCGAACTGTTCCAGCGCCGCGAGCGCGGGCCGTGGATCGGCACGATCATCGCTCAGTTCGGCCAGCAGGTCGGTATCGAAGTCCGGCCCGATCACCGCTGCCCGCTGCAGCCAGGCTTTCTGCGGCGGCGGCAGCCGGTCGATCCGCGCGGCGACGAGTGCATGGACCGTGTCGGGGATCGGCAACTGCGCGATCGGCAGCTGCAGCCGATAAGCGCCCTGCGTGCCCGTCAGGTGGCCGGTCTCGGCCAGTGCGATCACCGCCTCTTCGACGAAGTAGGGATTGCCGTCCGCGCGCTCGGCGATGCGCGCCGCCAGTCCTGCCAGCGAGCGATGCGGGCCCAGCCAGGCGGCAGCCAGACGGCTCGACGCCTCCGGGGCCAGCGGCGGGAGCTGCAGGGTCTGATGCAGGCCCGGCAGGTCCATGCGGGCAGCGTCGGCGCGCCAGCTCAGCAGCAGCAGGGTCGGTGTTGCAGCCACCGCCGCGGCCAGCAGACGCACGAATTCCAGGGTCAGTGCGTCGAGATGCTGCAGGTCCTCGAACAGCAGGACCTGCGGGGAATCGGCGCGCGAAAGGTATTGCGCCAGCTGCCGCATCATGGGTTGGCGCAAGCTCGCCGCCTGGGCTTCGGTGAGTTCGCCAGGACGGCCGACGCCAGCGAACTCCATCACGGAACCCAGCGCGCCCGGTCGACTGCGCAGCGACCCCGGCAGCTCAGCTTCGATACAAGCACGAATGTCTTCGGCGTCGGCGTCCGGCGGGCAGCCGATGCGCGAAAGATACAGATCGCGCGGCGCGGCCATCGACAGCTGCCGCGCGTACGGCGATGCGGTGGTGCGATGCGTCGCGATGCCGCGCTGCCGGGCCTCCACCAGCAATTCGTGACACAGACGCGACTTGCCGATGCCGGCAGTGCCGACCATGCCGACCACCCGTCCACGGCCCTGCCCCACCTCGTCCAGTAACGCGCGCAGTTGCGCCAGTTCGGCCTGGCGTCCATGGAGTCCGGCAGCACCGCCGCTCAGCCGCCGCGGCGCCTTGGCAGCGGCGCGGTCGTAGCTTTCCAGCGCGAACACCTGCACCGCTTGATCGATGCCGTCGACCTGCATGGCGCCCAGGCCGCGCAGCGAGAATCGATCCTGGATCTGCATCGCGGTGGCGCGCGACAGATAGACCTGTCCAGGTTCGCAGATCTGCTCCAGTCGTGCGGCCAGATTCACTGTGGCGCCCTGCGCGGTGTAGTCCATGCGCAGGTCGTCGCCGATACGGCCCACCACCACCTCGCCGGTGTTCAAGCCGATGCGCAGGGTGAGATTGAGCGCGCGCTGCAAGCGCAGTTCGTCGGCAAACGCACGGATCGCAGCCTGCATGTCCAGTGCGGCATGACAGGCACGCAGCGCGTGATCTTCGTGCGCCACCGGCGCGCCGAACAGCGCCATCACGCCGTCGCCGGTGTACTGGTTGACAGTGCCCTCGTAGCGATGCACCGCCTGCGCCAGCAGCGAGAAGAAGCGGTCGAGTATGGCGTGCCAGGCTTCGGCGCCGGCCTGCCCGGCCAGGCGCGTGGAGCCCTTGATGTCGGCAAACAACACGGTGACGCGCTTGCGCTCGCCGACCAGGGCGGAGCGATGCCGCAGGACTTTCTCGACCAGATGTCGCGGCGTGTAGCCGGCGCGGTCCGGCGTCGGACCGATCGCTGCCCGGACCAGCGGCGCGGCACATTGATTGCAGAACCGCGAGCCGGGCGGGTTATCGGCCGCACAACTGGGACAAGGCATCATGCGTCCATGATAGGTGAGGAGGTGGACGCGTGATCCTGATCGTCGGCACCGGCGCGGTCGGCACCATCCTGGCGACATACCTGGTCGCGGCCGGACGCGACGTGGGCCTGTACGCGCGTCCCAAGGACCTGGCGCGCTTTGGTCCCGTCGAGCACCTGCGCGTCGATTTCCCCGACCGCCGCCCGCCGCTACTGGCGGCGCGTCCGCATCTTCTGGAGTCGCTCGATCTGGACCAGGTCGACCAGTTGCTGATCGGCGTCAAGTATCCGGACCTCGATGCGCTGCTGACACGGCTCCCCGACCCGATACCCGCGCACTGCACGCTGGTGTCCACTCTCAACGGTGTGGCGCCCCTGCGCGCGCTGCGCCACGCGCGACCCGGCGCGCGCATCGTGCCCATGAGCGTGATGATGAACGGCCAGTTGCAGGCGCCGCTGCATGCGCGGTTGACCACACGCGCCGAGATCGTGCTCGGCTCCGACGACCCGGTGTTGCTCGGCGTTTTCCGCGGCGTCGGCATGACGGTCGAGGCGGCGCAGGGCGACGAGGCGGTATGGGGCAAGCTGCTGATCAATCTGGCCAACGCCATCTGCGCCGCCACCCATACCACGTTCAAGGATTTGTTCTGCGACCCCGATCTGCGGAGTATCTACGTGGCCACGCTGGACGAAGCCACTGCCGCGCTGGCAGCCACGCGCACGCCGTGGAAGCTGCCGTTGATCGTGCCCTACCCGGTCTATCGCAGCCTGCTGCTGCATGGCGGCCCGCTGCCCTGGTGGTTCGCCAAGTACCGCAACGGCGTGCGCGAGGGCGCGTATCCGTCGATGGTGGCGGACGTGCAGGCGCACCGTCGCACCGAGGTGGTTCAGCTCAACGGCGAAGTGCTGCGCCTGAGCCACACGGCAGGCCTGCCCTCGCCGATCAACGCCAGGTTGGTCGAACTGATCGAGGCCGGTCCCGGCAAGACGCCGTTGATGCCGCGCGAACTCAGGGCATTGCTGGGGCTGTCGGGCTCCTAGCGCGAAGACTTGGGTCCCAGCAGCAGCCAGATGATGAAGCCCAGCACCGGAAGAACCAGGATCAGCACGATCCACAACGCCTTTTTAAGCGGTTCGGCGCGGCTGCCGACGATGTTGATGATGGCGTAGATGTCGGCGACCAGGACCAGGATGCCCCACAGTCCGATGTTGTCCAGATTCATGTCTGCATTCCGGTAGATCAGGGCAGAGCGTATCCCACTGTGCCGGCCTGGCGCACAATGGGTGCATGTCTACTGCACTGTTGCAACTCGACTGGGTCGACCGCTTTCTGCAATTGCCCGAGGCCTATTACACCCGCGTCCGCCCAGAGCCGCTGTCGGCGCCACGCATGGTTCATTTCAACACCGAGCTGGCCGGTCAGATCGGTCTATCGGCGGCCGACACACAAGACCCCGAGCTGCTGGCGTTGCTTTCCGGCAATGCGAGCCGGCCCGGCGACAAGGCTATCGCCACCGTCTACGCCGGACACCAGTTTGGGCATTTCGTACCGCAGCTTGGCGATGGTCGCGCCCTGCTGTTGGGACAGCTTCGCAACCCGCAAGGCGACCTGTTCGAGCTGCAGCTCAAGGGCGCGGGGCGCACGCCTTATTCGCGCTTTGCCGACGGCCGCGCAGTGTTGCGCTCGTCCATTCGCGAATATCTGTGCTCGGAGGCCATGCAAGCGCTGGGTATTCCGACCACACGCGCACTGGCGCTGGTGGCATCGCCGGACCCGGTACAGCGTGAGACGCTGGAGACCGCCGCCGTCGTGTGCCGGGTGGCCCCCAGCTTCGTGCGCTTCGGCCATTTCGAGTATTTCTTCTACCTTCACCAGCACGAGCGTCTGGCGCCGCTGGCCGACCACGTGATCGACGGACATTTCGCGCACCTGGCCGCACGCCCCGACAAATACGCGGCATGGCTGGGCGAGATCGTGGAGCGCACTGCCAGGCTTATGGCGCGCTGGCAGACGGTGGGTTTCTGCCACGGGGTGATGAATACCGACAACTTCTCCATCCTGGGGCTGACCATCGATTACGGCCCCTACGGTTTCCTGGACGGCTTCCAGAGCGGTCACATCTGCAATCACTCCGACGAAGCCGGCCGCTATGCCTACGACCAGCAGCCGCGCATCGGTTACTGGAACTGTTCGCGCCTGCTGCAGGCCACCCTGCCCTTGCTGCATGAAACGCCCGAGACCGCGGTGGAGATCGCCCAGGGCATCCTGGCCCGCTACCCCGGCGCGTACGCAGACGCCGTGCTTGAGGGCTGGCGCGCGAAGCTGGGCCTGCTCGACACGCGTGACGGCGATCGGGATCTGATCAATGCTTTTCTGAATATTCTCGATCGTGGCGCCAACGACTTCACCCGCTGCTTTCGCGGGCTGGCGGCGGTGCGCTGCGACGCGACGATTGCGCCGCCGATCCGCGACGAGATTACCGACGTCGCCGCCTTCGACGCCTGGTTGCAGGATTACCGCGCGCGCCTGCAGGCGGAGGACAGCGACGACCCCGCACGCGCCGTGCGGATGAACGCGGTGAATCCGAAGTACGTGCTGCGCAATCACCTGGCGCAGACCGCGATCGAACTAAGCGAACATGGCGAGGACACCGAGGTGGACTGCCTGATGCAGGTTCTGTCACGGCCGTTCGACGAGCAGCCCGAGCGCGAACGCTATGCCGCGCCGCCGCCACCGCAGGCCGCGCATATTGCGGTGAGTTGCTCTTCGTAGGACCCGTGCTCAGCGCATCAGCGGAATCTCTGCGGCGTGCGGATCGGCGGCGAGCGCCGGCCCTTCGAACGGCGGTGCCACCAGCACCGTTTCGAACAGGAACGGATCGTCGAAATGAGTCTGGCCGACGAAGGTAGTGGCGTGTCGGCCCCACTGGCGCATGGCGCCGGCGCTGCGCACGCCGCTCGGCCATAGCCAGAAACGTTCGCCGCGCTCGGTGCCGGCAACCAAGCCGTCGGGTCCGAACAGGCTGCGCGTGCCGCCTTCGGGCAGGGGCAGCAACAACAGTTCGTCGTAGGGTTGCAGCTCGTACTCGCGCCCTCCGGCCGCCCGCGCCTGATCGGCCGCAAGCACACGCTGCACCGCGTGGGTGCCCGATTTCAGGCGCACCGTGATCTGTCCCTCGGGCACCTGCGCCTGCGGGAACAACATGGTCTCCCGGTCGTCGGGCACCTCGCGACGCCGCATGTCGCGCACCGGATAGGCAAAGTGATAGCAACCGCAGGCGTGGATGGTGTCGTGCATCAGCGGCTGCCCGCGCTCGTCGAAGGTGACGCGCCAGATCACGCCGTCCAGCGGACCTTCGGCGGAATCGCCGGACTGGTGACGATCGAACCACACGAAGTAACTGATCTGCAACAGGTTGCGTCCACCGAAACGGGTGTATCCCGGCAGGTAGTACACCACTGGCTTGCGCACGTTGACGCCGGGCGTGCCGCCGCCCACGGTGGGCTGCCCCGGCAGATCGTAATCGTCGGCCGTGTCGATCCACAGTTGCGGCGCGTGATACTGCGCCATCTGGATCACTTCCGAACCCAGCATGCCGATCCGACCCAGGCGGTCGCGCGGCTTGCGACTCAGATCCACGGTCTCGTAGGCGTACTCGTCGGAGACCCTGGCTTTCCACAACACCAGCTCGCCCTTCGCTTCAAGCGAGTCCAGCGGCTTGGCGTATTCGGCCAGCACCTCTTCCTGATATTCGCGCACACCGCGGTTCAGAAAGGGCTTGGCCAGCGGGTACAGGCCCAGCGTGCGGGCAACCGTGGAGTACTCGTGCGGCGGCGTGACGACGGACAGCAGGTGTTCGCGGAACGCCTTGTCGTCCAGCTCCCAGCTGCGCAGCCAGGCGCCACAGCCGCGCAGGTCGATCAACGTGGAAGAGGCGGTCTGGCGATCCAGCCCCAGGTTGCGCAACTCGATGTCGCGGGCCTCGTCCTCGTTGGCACGCAGATAGCCCACCCACTCCCAGAACGTGTCCATGTCGGAAATTTCCGACGCGAAAGATGCCGAAAAGCGGTCGCTGCGCAGGTAGGGATAGCCTTCGATGCGGGCGTAGCCGGCATCGGCGACGCCAGCGGCTTCGATGCGCTGATCCACCTGTTCGAACAGGGCGAGGCAGTCGTCGCCCTGTGGCACCAGCGGCCGCGGCGGCGTGGAAGTCGTGGCACATCCGGCAAGCAGCAACACCAGCAAACCGGCAAACGGGGCGACGTGCAGACGGGACATCCGGGGGGTCCTCTTGATCTGGGCGCATGACATTACGCATCCGGCACGAGACCAGACTCAGCCGGCAGCGTCCAGTCAGGTGTTTGCCTATCGGGCGGTCCAACCGGTCGGCACAGCAACGCAATTCGGGTGGCTGCCGCCCTTAGAATCCGCCTTATGATCGATCTTCCCGCGCATTGGCCGTGGTCCGCGCTCGCCGTGGCGGCAACCGGCGTCGCTGCTTCGGTCCTGATCGAGTTTCTGGCCCGTAGCCTGGATCGCGGTCGCTACGCCTGGCAACAGGCGCTGCGGCGGCGGCTTGGCGTGGCGCCGGACCAGCCGGTCCCCGAGCTGCGCTGGGCCACCCGCGTGCTGCAACTGGTCCTGTGGAGCCTGCTGGGCTACGGACTGTTGCGGCTGTGGGGGCTGGATGAACTGGGCGCGAGCTTTGTCGATGGCCTGCTGGGAACCGGCATCAGTGTGGGCGACAGCACCGTGGTGCCTGGCAAGCTGATTCTGGGGGCCTTGGCGTTCTTTCTGCTGGTGACCTTCACCCGCTGGTTCAAACGCAAGCTGGAACGGGACTGGCTGCCGCGCACCGGACTGGAACCCAGTGTGCGCATGTCGGTGGCGACCTTGTACGGCTACGCCGCGTTCGTGGTGGCGACGCTGGTGGGACTGGCCGCAGCGGGACTGGACCTGTCCAAGATCGCGCTGGTGGCCGGCGCCTTGTCGGTCGGCATCGGCTTCGGCCTCCAGAACATCGTCAACAACTTCGTGTCCGGCCTGATCTTGCTGTTCGAGCGACCGGTGCGGCTGGGCGACTACATCAAGGTCGGGCAATCCGAGGGTTTCGTCCGGCGCATCCGCATCCGCTCCACCGAGCTGGAGAACGCCGACCGTGTCAGCGTGATGGTGCCCAACTCGGTGCTGCTCAGCTCGGAGCTGCAAAACTGGAACTATCGGAACAGCCTGGGCCGAGCAGTGGTGTCGGTGAACGTCGCCTACGGTAGCGATCCTGAACAGGTGCGCGATCTGCTGCTGGAGCTGGCGCGCCTGCATCCGTTGGTGATCCAGGACGGCGAACGCCTGGACGTGACGGGGCCGGCCGTGGTTTTCACCGCGATTGCCGATTCCAGCCTGACCTTCGAACTGCAGGCTAACGTACGCGACATCTATGCGCGCGGCAGCGTGGCCAGCGACCTGCGCTACGCGGTGTATCGCGCGCTGCGCGAGCGCCACATCGAGGTTCCCTATCCGCAACGCGACGTTTGGCTGCGCAACCCGATGGATATCGTCAGGGCGGCACGCGAGGTCGATGCCGTATCTGAATCCTCGAAAGACGCCAGCCAGCAGGACCATGCGTCGCCCTGACCGCCTACCACCGGGCGAAACGGCGAACGGCGCTACTCCGGCAACCCCAGCGGCGGTCGGCGCCGCGGCGCATGGACGCATTCTGCGTTCCGCATTCGTGCCGCATCCGCTGATGCGCAACCCGCACGTGCAAACCGTTCTGCCAGCGTTGTTGCGGCCAGTCCGAATTCTGCCGTGGCGCATCGAAAAGCTGGAGTTGCCGGACGGCGATTTCATCGAGCTCGGCTGGGCCGGCAGCGGTCGGACCGATGCACCCGTTGCGGTGCTGTTGCATGGGCTGGGCGGCAGCCTGGAATCCAAATACGTGTGCGGCCTCGGCCGCCGCCTCGGTGCCGCCGGCTGGAGCGTGTGTGCGGTGCGTCAGCGCGGCGCCGGACCGCAGCCGAACCGACTGCCACGCGCCTACAACCACGGCGACAGCGAGCCGATCCGGTTTCTGTGGCAGACCTTGCGTCAGCGCGCGCCCGACTGCTTCATCGCCTGCGTCGGCTGGTCGCTGGGTGGCAACGTGATGCTCAAGGCGCTGGGTGAAGCCGGCGTCCATGCGCCTATCGATCAAGCCTATGCGCTGAGCGTGCCGTTTCGCCTGCACGAATGCGCCGAGCACCTGCGCCACGGTTTCGCCCGCGTCTATCAGCGCCGTCTGCTGGATGCCTGCAAAGACATGGTGCGTCGCAAGCACGCGGCGCGTCCCCTGCCGTCGGATGTCGATCTGGTCATGGCGCTGGACGCACGCGACTTTTTCGAGTTCGACGGCGCCTTTACCGCGCCGACCAGCGGTTACCGCGATGCCGAGGATTACTACGCGCGCGCCGCCTGCGGCTCGTTTCTGACGCACATCCGTCGCCCCACCCGCATCCTGCATGCGCTGGACGATCCATTCATGCGGCCCGAGATCGTCCCCGCCGCTGCGGCATTATCGCCCTGGGTCGACCTGGAACTGTCGGAGCGCGGCGGTCATGTCGGCTTCCTCAGCGCGGACGCTTGGGGAAGGCCGCAGTGCTGGTCGGAGGCCGAGGTCTGCCGGCGCCTGCAGGCCGACCACGCCGCTGCCCGCGGGCGCATCAGCTAGCGGTGCGCGTCGTCGACCCTCCAAAGCGTCGGGCCAAGTGAAGGTAACGCTGGCGTTGCACGGTGCTGTAGCGGCATTCGCCGTGGGCTGCCACCGCCAAGGCCAGCGCAGCCACGATCACCAACGGGTGCGCGCCCAGACCGATACTCAGCACCGCCAGCACCAGGCTGCCGGCCCGCAGCCAGCCCGCGATGGCGCGGGAATGCTCGAAGCCCTCCGCGTACCAACGCACCAGACGTTCGCGGTCGCGACGGTCTTCTCCCACCGCGGCGCAGCGCCGCGAAAGCTGATGCAGGGCCCAGGCGTCCACCAGTTCGGCCGTCAATACGGCCGCCAGTGCGCCCACCATCATCCAGTCGATCATGTTCATTGTCCTCGCTGCTCCTCTCTCGCCGGCGGCGATCGGCCCTGTACGGCCGGTCGGTCGGTGTCATTGATAGAGCGCAGAGCAAGGACGGTGCACCGCGGCAGGAATCAACGGTCTGCAGCGCCCGCCCTGATGACGAGCGGTGTCGCCGAGACCCTCGGAAGGCGGTAACCGTTAGCCGCGGGCCGACGCGACATCCGATTCCCGCGCTGGGTTCGTGGCGCAGGCTGGCAGGCAGGCGGATTGCCAACAAACCGTCGCATCCTCGCGACGTCTTTCCATCGGGCTGACGAGCGTCGTTACGCCCGTCGGCCGAACCCGACCGGCTATCTGCCGCCGACGGCGAAATCCGCTTGCCGGCGCCGCTGGCACGGGTCTTGATGGGAACGCAGGAACATTCCGCCAACCGGTCCGTCGCGTCGTCCCTTACGCCATGAACATCTCCGTCAAATCCCTGTGGCTCGCCGTTCACCGCATCCTCGGTAATGCGGGTGTCGGTCTCGGGTGCAGCATCGAGCTGCGCGAACTGATGACCGCCTGGGCCGAAACCGGACTGCGTCAGTCCGACCTGGCCCGCGCCCTGGAAACCCTGGGTGGCGCCGGATACCTGCGGCTCGAAAGCGCCACTTATGGGCCGGTGGCGCGCTTGATGGACGAACAGTTCGGCCTGTTGCGAGCCGACGGACAAGACCAGCGCGTGGTGGCATCGCTGGAGCAGTTGCGGGTCTCGCGCAAAGCCCGCGCCGGCCATCTCAAATCCCTGGTTGCAGGCGCGCGCGAGAACCGGCGCGCCGAAGACCGCAGCCTACTCACCGAGGCAGCCTGAGCCGATGGCGCCGTCGGCCATGGCGTTCCGATCGAGGCGCCGACCGCATTACACTGTGCGCTGGCGCCCTTAGCTCAGCTGGATAGAGCATCAGGCTTCGAACCTGAGGGTCGGGAGTTCGAATCTCTCAGGGCGCGCCATATTTCCGGACTTCGGCTCGGGAGATTCTCGCTCCCGCGGGAGAAGTTCGCTGCGCTCACGCCAACGCGCTGCGCGCTTTTGGTCGAATCTCTCAGGGCGCACCATATTTCCGGACTTCGGCTCGGGAGATTCTCGCTCCCGCGGGAGAAGTTCGCTGCGCTCACGCCAACGCGCTGCGCGCTTTTCGGTCGAATCTCTCCGGTCGCGCCATCGTCTGACGGCCTATGCACAACCGTGATCCGATGCCATCCAAGCCTGAATGGAATATCGGCAGATCGGATCGTCGAAGCGACCTTGTTGCGGCCGGCTCAGAAATCGTCGGCCTTCGCAGACCGCCCTGAGACCTGATCTGATCCGGACCGCTGCATCGCCGGTCCGTTTGCCCCGCGAATACGACGCACGGCGCCGGCGCCGGCGCCGGCGTACCCTGCGCGATCACTGCGTCCCGGACTATCCCGATGATCGACTATCACCCTCTCGAAGAAGTGATTCACCATCCCGGCCTGCGCCTGGTGCTGGTCCGCGGCATGCCCAGCCCTTGGGGTCAGGCGGCCAAGACGATCTTCGAGATCAAGGGACTCGAGTTCGTGGTAGGGCCGCAGGAGGCCGGCGGCGAGAACGAACAGCTCAAAGCCTGGTCGGGTCAGACCAGCGGCCCGGTGGTGGCCTGGTCGGACGAAGCGCCGATCCATCGATGGATCGACATCCTGATGCTGGCCGAACGTCTGCGACCGACGCCAAGCCTGATCCCGACCGATGCCATGCAGCGCGCGCTCATGATTGGCCTGTGCCACGAGGTTTGCGGTGAGCTGGGCATCGGCTGGAACCGTCGGCTGCAGATGTTTGCGCCGGCCATCGCCAGCGGCGATCCGCCCGCTGGCATGAAACGCATGGCGCAGCAGTACGGAAGTTACCGCCCCGATCAGGCGGCCGACGCCGGCGCCCGCACCGCGCGGATTCTTCGTGCCTTGAACGCGCAGTTGAAGTCCCAGCAGGCGCGCGGCGTTAATTTTTTCGTCGGCGACGCCTTGACCGCGTTGGACCTCTACTGGGTAGCGTTCATGAATATGATCGATCCGCTGCCGGCGGAACATTGTCCGATTCCGGAAGACCGGCGCGCCTGGTTCGTTGCCACCGATCCTCTGATTCGAGACGCGCTGACTCCGGAACTGGTCGAGCATCGCGGCCGTATCTTCTCCACCTGCTTTCGCGATCCCATGGAGCTGTGATGAGGGCCGTGCAAGCTCGAAGCAATAACCGGATCGAAGTCGCGTGAGCGCCGGACTGCGAATATTTTCCTATCTGCCCAACCCGCGCATCGCCAAAGCCACCATCGCCGCGCGACTCTGCGGTGTCGAGGTGGAGCTGCGCGGCGCCGCAGTGGCAGAGCTGTCCGGATGGCTATGGGACTACGACGCCCGCCCGCTCGACGCCGAGGCGCAGGTGCAGTTCGCGCACCTGACCCACCACGGCAAGACCGGCTTTTCTGCGCCGCTGTTCAAGACCCCGCAATTTCTGCGCGCGCATCCTTTCGGCACCGTGCCCGCTGCGTTCGGTCCCGGCGGCGATATCGGTATATTCGAATCCAACAGCATCATGCGCGCGGTGGCACGCCTGCGTGAAGGCAAACACGGCTTGTACGGGCAAGATGCCTACAGCGCCTCGCGCATCGACAGCTTTCTCGACGTCAGCCTGGTGTTTGCGCGCGACGTGCAGCTCTACGTGCTGGCACTGCGCGACGGCTCTATCGCGAACCCGCTCCACGCCAGCGCCGGCCGCGCGCTGAGGGCTTACCTGGGCGGCATCGAGCAGGCCTTGCAGGCGTCGTGTGCCCACATCGCCGGCGATGAGCTGAGCCTGGCCGACATCACGTACGCCGCGGAGCTGGCCCTGCTGCACAACGAAAATCTGCATCACCCGTTACCGGCGCGCGGCCACTTGCCGCCGTTGCTGGGCGACGGCCTCCGTCAGGCGTTTCCGCTGGCGTGGTCGCACTTCGACGCACTGATTGCGCATCCGGCGTTCGCACCGGATCTGGGTCCATACCTGGACGAACTGAAAGCGGGTTGAGCCAGCCATTCGCGGTCGCGTCAGCTCGGGTCCGGGATCACGCCAATCAGCAGTTGTCGCGCCTTGACCTGCTGGCCCGCCGTCACTGACACCGACTCCACCACGCCGGCTACCGGCAAGCTGAGCTGGAACTCCATCTTCATTGCTTCCAGCACGGCCAGAGCCTGGCCCTTGTCGACCCGTTCGCCGGTCTGTACGTGCACGGCGAGGATGCGACCGTCCGAGCGCGCCAGCAACCTGCCGTCCGACCCTGGTGCAACGCCCCGGGTCGGCACCAGGGTCAAGTCCCGGTACCACTCGATGCGGCCCTGCGCGTCCAGCCATAGGCGATCGCCGTCGCGCACGTACCGGGCCTGCCGGCGCACGCCCTCGCTGCAATAGCGCACTGTGCCGTCGGCCGCGACGTCCAGTTCGTCGAGCACGATCGCGTCGGCATCCCCGTATTCCACTCGAAACGCGCGGGCGCCAGGCTCCACCTGCAGGGCAAGATCGAACACGCGCTCGCGATGTTCCAGGCGCAGCCCGACCGGGAACGGATGCGCGGAGCGCCAAGCCGTCCATTCCGGCGCCAGGTTGTGCGCGGCAACCAGTTGCGCGGCGTCATCGGCGTAAAGCACCGCCGCCGCCAGCGCGAGGTGCTGCGAGGACGGCACGACCTGGTCCGATTCGTCCGGCGCCAGGTGCCGCGCGATGAAATCCGTGCTCACCTCGCCGGTAGCGAACGCCGGGTGCGCAAGGATGCGCGCGAGAAAATCGCGGTTGCAAGCAACCCCCAGCAGGCACGTTGCGCCCAATGCCGCCAGCAGCCGGGTGCGCGCCTGTTCGCGGTCCTCGCCCCAGGCGATCAGCTTGGCCTGCAGCGAGTCGTAGTGCGCACCGATGACCAGGCCTTCGCGCAGCGCGCCATCGATACGCAAGCCCTCGGCGTCCGGCACCGACCATCGCAACACCGTGCCGGTTTGCGGCGCGTAGCTTGCGGCGGGGTCTTCGGCGCACAGGCGCACTTCGATGGCATGACCGCGGCGACGCGACGCGATCTGCGCCTGGGTCAGCGGTATCGCTTCACCCTGCGCGATCCGCAACTGCCACTCGACCAGATCGATCCCATAGACCGCCTCGGTCACCGGGTGCTCGACCTGCAAGCGCGTATTCATTTCCAGAAAATAAAACGCACCGTCCTGCGCCAGCAGGAATTCCACGGTACCGGCGCCGACGTAGTTCACCGCGCGCGCAGCGGCCACGGCGGCGACGCCCATGCGTGCTCGCAATGCGTCGTCAACGGCGCAGGACGGACTTTCTTCCACCACCTTCTGGTGGCGCCGCTGCACCGAGCAGTCGCGCTCGCCCAGGTGTACGACGGTGCCGTGACGGTCTCCGAATACCTGGATCTCGACATGGCGCGCCCCGACCACAGCCTTTTCGATCAGCAGCTCGTCGCTGCCGAAGGCGTGGGCCGACTCCGACCGCGCCGCGGCGATGGCGCCGGGCAGCGCGGCCTCGGACTCCACCAGACGCATGCCACGACCCCCGCCGCCGGCAGCCGCCTTGATCATCACCGGAAAGCCGATACCACGGGCCTCCCGAATCAGGGTTTCGTCGCGCTGATCCTGCCCCTGGTAGCCCGGCACGCAGGGCACACCAGCGGCGATCATCAGGCGTTTGGACGCGGACTTGTTGCCCATGGCCGCGATGGCCGCCGGATCGGGCCCGATGAACACCAGGCCGGCGTCGATCACCGCCTGTGCAAACGCGTCGCGCTCGGACAGAAACCCGTAGCCAGGATGGATCGCCTGCGCTCCGCAGCATCGCGCTGCCTCGAGAATCGAATCGATGCACAGGTACGACTCGCTGGCGGGCGCCGGACCGATGCATATCGCTTCATCGGCCAGCTGCGCATGCAGGCTATCGGCATCGGCCTCGCTGTAGACCGCGACGGTACGGTATCCGGCCTTGCGTGCGCCGCGAATCAGGCGCACCGCGATCTCGCCACGGTTGGCGATCAGGACCGTGTTGAAAGCGCTCCTCAACTCAAACGCTCCCCGCCCATTTGGGCTTGCGCTTCTGTAGATATGCAGCAATGCCCTCCGGTGCCTCGCTGCCACGCACTGCCGCAGCGAACTGTTCGGCGGCATCGTCCAGAACCTGCTCCAGATCGGTCTTCCCGGCCTGCAGCAGGATCGCCTTGGTCATGCGATTGGCCTGCGGCGCGCATCCCAGTACTTGCGTCAGCACCGCCTGCAGCGCGAGGTCACCGGCCGCTGCATCGGCAAAGGTTTCGTGGATCAGGCCGAGTTCGCGTGCGCGCCGGCCGTCGAACATCGCGCCGGTCAGACACAGCCGGCGCGCCGCGGTCAGGCCGATGCGCTCGACGATGAACGGTGCGATCTGCGCCGGCGGCAGGCCGCGTGTCGTCTCCGGCACGCCAAAACGCGCATCGACGTGCGCCAGCGCGACGTCCGACACGCAGACCAGCCCGAAACCACCGGCCAGCACGCTGCCCTCGCAGCGCGTCACCAATACCGCCGGCAAGGCGGCGGCCTTGTGCAGCAGGCGTCCGAAACGGCGCGACAGCAACGCGATCGGGTCCGGCTCGTCCGGCGAGACCGGCTGCATGCCACCACTCATCATGTCCTTGAGGTCGCCGCCGGCGCAGAAGTGTCCGCCCGCACCGCTCAGCACCACGACGCGCACCGCCGGGTTCGCAGCGATCCAGTCGAACGCCGTATCGAGGTCCGCCACCATGGCCAAGCTCAGCGCGTTGCGCGCCTGCGGGCGGTTGAGCGTCAGGTGCAGCACACCGCCTTCCAACTGCAGCACCAGGGTTTCGAAGCCGGGCGGATTCACGGTCGGTCTCTCCTGGGCGTCGCGCATCACATGCGCGCCACGCCGAAACTGGTGGATGCGAGCGCGCGTGCGCGGCCTTCCCGACAGATCGACAGGCACAGACCCAGCACCGTGCGGGTGTCGCGGGGGTCGATGATGCCGTCGTCGAAAAGACGCGCGGTCCCGTAAAGGGCTTGGGATTCGCGATCGAACTGTTTGACGATGTTCTGCTCGACGATGCTGAGCATCTTTTCCTCGGCATCCCCGACCGTCTTGCCTTCGGCCGCCCATTTGTCGCGGGTGATGATGCTCATGACCCTGGCGGCCTGTTCGCCGCCCATCACGCAGCTGCGCGCGTTGGGCCACGCAAAGATGAAGTCCGGCGAAAAACCACGCCCGCACATGCCGTAATTGCCGGCACCGAAGCTGCCGCCCACCACCACCGTGAGCTTGGGGACGGTGGCGTTGGCCACCGCCTGAATCATCTTTGAGCCGTGCTTGACGATGCCGCCCTGCTCGGATTCCGTGCCCACCATGTAGCCGGTGGTGTTCATCAGGTAGATCAGCGGCAGCTCGGCCTGGCAGCACAGCTGGATGAACTGCGCGGCTTTGGTGGCGCCGTGCGTGGTGATCGGCCCGTTATTGCCCAGGATCCCCACCGCATGCCCGTGCAAGCTCGCGCGACCGCAGAGGGTCTGGTTGTCGTAGTCGGACTTGAATTCCAGAAACTCCGAGCCGTCGACCAAGCGCGCGATCAGCTCGCGTGCATCATAGGGCTGGCGGTAGTCCGGCGGTACCACGCCGCAGAGTTCGTCGATGTCATAGGCCGGCGGTCGCACTTCGCGCAGCGACGGACGCGGCGCGCGAGCGTTCCAGTCCAGACCGGACATCACCTCGCGCGCGATCCGGATGCCGTCGGCGTCGGACTCGGCCATGAACTCCGAAGTGCCGGCTACGCTGCAGTGCATCTGTGCGCCGCCCAGATCCTCGTCGACCGCGACCTCGCCGGTGGCGGCCTTGAGCAATGGCGGTCCAGCCAGAAACACCTTGGCCCGCTGGCGCACCATGATCACGTAGTCAGACAGACCGGGGACGTAAGCCCCGCCCGCGGTGCTGGAACCGTGCACCACGGTGATTTGCGGGATGCCTGCTGCCGACAGCCGCGCCTGATTGGCAAAGCTGCGGCCGCCCTGAATGAACATTTCGGCCTGATACAGCAGATTGGCGCCGCCGGATTCGATCAGCGCAATCACCGGCAGTTTCTGCTGCAGGGCGATCTCCTGCAGACGCAGGGTTTTCTGCAGGCCCCAGGGCGTGACCGTGCCGCCCTTGATGGCGGAGTTGGAGGCGCTGACCAGGCAACGCACGCCAGAGACATATCCGATGCCGGCGATCATGTTGCCACCCGCCAGCGCGCCATCCTTGTCGTCGTGGCATTTGTAACCGCACAGGCTGCTGATCTCCAGCCAGGGGCTGCCGCGATCCAGCAGCAGGCTCACCCGCTCGCGCGGCAGCAGCTGACCGCGTTTGCGAAAACGTTCGGCTTTGGACGCTTCTTCAGCTCTGCCCTTCTCTTCTACTGCACGAAACACCGCGATCTGCTCCAGCATCGCGTCGCGGCGAGCCTGGAAAGCCGGGCCGGAGGTGTCCACTTCCGATTGGATAACCGGCATTTCCGAAAGGGCCTTATTTCATGGTTGACGACTTCTTTCTATCACTATTTGCCGTATATTTCATCAACACGACCAATTACCGCTTGATCGTCTCGGGCACTCGGATCAGCAGGTCATGCTGAGCCAGCGGCGGGACTTCTCCTCGATATAGCGGATAGTGGTCTTCTTGAAATTCAAGTCCACGAACAACTCGCAGGTGTGGGTGCCGTCGCGCCAGCACATGGCCACGCTGCTGTCGTTCGAGTACTGCAGGTGGAACACGCCGTTGAAGGCCGGATAGCTGCAGCGGAACTCCATCAGTTTGAGCTGGCGGCGCACCACCGGCTGCTTGATCGCCTCGTCCACTTCCTCCAGCGTATAGCGATGGCGGTTGATGTCGCGCAGCTCGCCGGTTGCGTCCATCAACTCGTGGTCGTTCTGGCCGGCGAACAGCCCCACGTAATAGACCTGCGGAATGCCTGGCGTGAAGAACTGGATCGCGCGCGCAGCGATGTAGGCATCGTCGTTGCGCTTCAGCGCATCGTAGTAGGTGCAGGTGAGCTGGTAGATGGCACCGACGCTGTGCACGTTGGCGGCGGAGCGTCGCAGGATCGGATCGGCGCTGCGCGCGGACACGTTGTCGATGATGGCCTGGATTTCGGCCTTGGGCAGCACGCCTTCGACGTCGGGAATGCAGATACCGTCATGCGTGTCCAGAACCGTGATCTGGTTGCGTGGACACATCCGCAGCCATTGCTTGAGATAAACGCTGTTGGCGTCGAACAGCGAGTACAGCAGCAACGGCGGTAACGCGAACGAGTACGGGTGCATGCCGTGCAGGGCGATCGCGTACTGGTAGCTGGAATGATCGTGAACTTCCGGCAGCGTTTCGGCACCGTGCTCGCGTGCGATCTCGTCGATCCATTTGAGGATGTCGTAGACATCTGGCTCCACCAGAAAGCAGCTGGTGCCGATTTTCTTGGTGGTGTAGCCGAACGCATCGAGCCGGAACAGATTCACTCCGCGCGCGGTGAGGAACTTGATGTAGTCCTCCATCAACGCGTAGGTCTTCGGCGAGTTGTAGTTCAGGTCGATCTGTTTTTCGGTAAACGTGCACCACACCCGTCCGCTGCTGCCGTCGCCGAAGGTGACCTCGCGGAACGGCTCTTTTTCCTTGCGGATATGGATCTTGGCCAGATCGTCCGGGGTGATCGGCCCCATCTGGTCCACATGCACGAACAGCTCGGCATGTTCGCTCTTGTAGCCATGCTGCATGAAGTCCTTGAACTCGGCCGATTCGTCGGAAATGTGGTTCAAGGTCAGATCCACGCACAGGTCGAACCGGCGCGACAGATGTTCGACGTCCGCCCAGGTGCCAAACGCGGGATCGACTTCCTTGTGCGTGAGCGGCGAGAAGCCGCCATCTGCATTGGAGGGATACAGCGGCAGGATGTGCACGCCGCCGATGGCCTTGGTCAGATAGCGGTCGACCATGCGACCGAGGTCGCCAAGATCGTCGCCGATCCGGTCCGGATACACGATGAGCTGCACCTGATTGCGAAGCGCCATGAATACTCTCTTTGTTCTTGTGGGCGACTCCCTTCGAGGCCGATTCGGGAGGCGGGTTCACCCCGATGATGCCGCGATCGGCGGCATCGTTCACCTGCAACGTACGGTGTTCAGCCCACTGCCCTGGGCTTCGACGCGCGATGAAATCCGCGGTAAGGCTGCGAACGGTCGTGTGCCACCAGCGGAAACGCTTTGGCCCCGAGACTGGAGCCGCCATCGATCTTGATGCAGGCGCCGGTCACGAAAGCGGCGCCCGGCGACAACAGGTACACGATCGCGCTGGACACCTCGGCTTCTTCCGCCATGCGCTTGAGCGGAGCGATCTCCTTGAGCTTGGGGATGACGTCGCGGGCGAACACGGGGTCGTAGTGATCCATGCCGCTGGACGCCACGTAGCCCGGCGCCACCGCGTTGACGCGCACGCCCGACGATGCCCATTCCACCGCTGCGGTCTCGGTAAAATTCATCATGCCCGCGCGCGCCGCGCCGCTATGACCCATGCCCGGCATGCCGCCCCACATGTCCGCCAGCATGTTCACGATGGCGCCGCCGTGCTTCTTCATGTGCTGCGTGTACACCTCGCGCGCCATCAGGAAGCCGCCGGTAAGGTTGTTGGCCACCACGGCCTCCCAGCCCTTCTTGCCGATGTTGGCCAGCGGCATCGGATACTGGCCACCCGCGTTGTTGACCAGTCCGTGAATGGCGCCATGCTCGGCCAGGATTTGCTGTACGCCCGTTTTGACGGCGTCCTCGTCGCGGATGTCGAAAACCGATGTCGCCACCTTGCCGCGGTCCTCGCGGATCTCGGCAGCGGTCGACTCGAGCTTGGAAAGCTTGCGGCCGGTGATTATCACCGTGGCGCCGAGGGCAGCCAGCTCATGCGCGGTACAACGGCCGATGCCCGACCCACCGCCGGTCACCACGATCACCTGGCCACGGAACAGCCCAGGCGCATAAACGGACTGGTAAGACATTTTGTTTTTCCCGGAAACAGAGAAGGCCGGTTGCCCGGCCTTCGTGGAAGTGCGATGCCGCTCGGGCGTTACAGTTTCGACGTCAGCTCGGGCACAAGGGTGAAGAGGTCACCGACCAGGCCGAAGTCGGCGACTTCGAAGATCGGAGCTTCGCTGTCCTTGTTGATTGCCACGATAGTGCGGGCGTCCTTGATTCCGGCCAGATGCTGGATGGCGCCGGAGATGCCGATGGCGAAATACAGCTCGGGTGCGATGATCTTGCCGGTCTGGCCCACCTGCATGTCGTTGGGGACATAACCCGAGTCGACCGCCGCGCGGGAGGCACCGACGCCGGCACCGAGCTTGTCGGCGAGTTCGTAGATGATCTTGAAGTTGTCGCTGCTGGCCAGGGCACGGCCGCCGGAGACGACGCGGTTGGCGGACTGCAGGTCGGGGCGTTCGGATTTCTGGGCTTCGAGTTTGACGAAGCGGGTGTGGGTGGGCAGGACGGCGTCGATCTTGACGGCTTCCACGGCGGCACCGCCGCCCTCAGCGGCGGCGGCCTGGAACGAGGCCAGGCGCACGGTGGCCAGGATCAGGGGGCTGGCAGGGGCTTCGACCGTGACGATGGCATTGCCGGCGTAGATCGGCCGGTCGAAGGAGGTGGCGCTGTGGACGGCCATGATGTCGCTGACCTGCTGGACATCGAGCTTGGCGGCCACGCGGGGGGCCAGGTCCTTGCCGAAGGTGGTGCCCGGGAACAGGACATGGGTGTAGCCGCCCCCGGCGAGCTCAACGATCTGGGGGGCCAGTATGGCCGCCAGGGCGTGGTCATTGGCGGGGTTGTCGACGGTCAGGACTTTACTGACTCCGGCGATGCGGGCGGCCTGGGCGGCGATGGCCTGACCGTCCGGGGAGAGGATGGCGATGTGAACGTCGCCGCCGATGGCGCTGGCGGCCGACACGGTCTTGGCCACGGCGGAGACGTTGAGCTGGCCGTTGGCGTGTTCGGCGATGAGGAGGATCTTGGACATGAACAGTTCCTGATGTGATGCGTAGGGCGGGCCGTGCCCGCCATGGCGTCGGCGGCCGCGGGCCGCCCTACGTCGAATTCAGATAAGGCCTTTACCTTTGAGCGCTTCGAGCAGTTCGTCGACGGTCTTGACCACGATGCCCTTGGAGCGCTTGGGCGGGGCGGCTGTCTTGCTGGCCTTGAGGCCGGCCCCGGGGATGACGCCCAGGTCGGCAAAGGTCTTGACGTCGATGGGCTTCTTCTTGGCCTTCATGATGTCGGGCAGCTTGAGATAGCGCGGTTCGTTCAGGCGCAGGTCGGCGGTGATGACGGCGGGCAGGTCGACTTCGAGGGTCTCCAGGCCGGCGTCGATCTCGCGGGTGACGGTGGCCTTGTCGCCGTCGAGCTGGACCTTGGAGGCAAAGGTGGCCTGCGGCAGATCCAGCAGGGCGGCAATCATCTGGCCGGTCTGATTGGCGTCGTCGTCGATGGCCTGCTTGCCGCACAGGAACAGCTGGGCGCCCTCGGCCTTGAACGCGGCGGCCAGGGCCTTGGCCGCGGTCAGCGGCTGGATCTCGCCCTCTTCCTTGATGTGAATGGCACGGTCGGCGCCGAAGGCCAGGGCGGAGCGCAACGTCTCTTCACATTTCTGCGCGCCCACCGTCACCGCGACAATCTCGCTGAGCTTGCCCTGCTCCTTCAAACGGACCGCTTCTTCCATCGCAATCTCGTCGAACGGATTCATCGAGTGCTTGACCCCGTCGGTCACCACCCCCGACCCGTCAGGCTTGACCTGAATCCGGACGTTGTAATCCACCGCGCGCTTGATACTGACCAGTGCTTTCATTGAGTGCCTCGTTACCTTTCCAAAGTTTGTTGATTACATGTTGGCGTAGTTGGGACCGCCGGAACCTTCCGGCGCCACCCAGGTGATGTTCTGGGCGGGGTCCTTGATGTCGCAGGTCTTGCAGTGCACGCAGTTCTGCGCGTTGATCTGGAAGCGTCTGGCGTCGCCCTCGCCTACCACTTCGTAAACGCCGGCCGGGCAGTAACGCTGGGCGGGCTCATCAAACATCGGCAGGTTCTTGGCGATGGGAATGCCGGGATCAGTCAGCTTGAGATGAACCGGCTGGTCTTCCTCATGATTGGTGCTGGACATGAACACCGACGACAGCTTGTCGAAGCTGAGCTTGCCGTCCGGCTTGGGATAAGTAATTTTTTGCGACTCAGAGGCGAGCTTGAGCGTGGTGTGGTCAGGCTTCAGATCGTGCAGGGTCCAAGGCGCCTTGCCGCCGAAAATATTCTGATCGATGAAGTTGATGGCGCCGCCGACAAAAGCCCCGAACCTGTGCAGCGCCGGCCCGAAATTACGGCTGCGATACAACTCGTCGTACAGCCAGCTTTCCTTGAACTTGACCGGGAAAGCCTCCAGCTCGTTGCCGCCTTCCGAGCCGGCGAACAAGGCCTCGGCGGTGACTTCGGCGGCGATCATGCCGCTCTTCATCGCGGTGTGACTGCCCTTGATCTTGGCGAAGTTCATCGTGCCCAGGTCGCAGCCGATCAGCGCGCCGCCGGGGAAGATCATCTTGGGCAAGGAGTTGAAGCCGCCCTTGCAGATCGCGCGCGCGCCATAGCCCACGCGAGTGCCCCCTTCCAGGTACTGGCGGATGACTGGGTGATGCTTGAAGCGCTGGAACTCGTCGAACGGCGACAGGAAAGGATTGGTGTAGGACAGGTCGACAATCAGACCCACCACCACGGTCTGGTCCTCCAAGTGATACAGGAACGAGCCGCCGGGATTGCTGTTGTCCAGTGGCCAGCCGGCACCATGCACCACCAGACCCGGCTCATGTTTAGCGGGGTCCACGGTCCACACTTCCTTCAGACCAATGGCGTAGTGCTGCGGATCAGCGTTCTTGTCGAGCTCGTACTGCCTGAGCAGACGCTTGCCCAGATGCCCGCGGCAGCCTTCCGCAAACAGCGTGTACTTGGCGCGCAGCTCCATGCCGGGCGTGAACGCGCCTTCCTTGGGCTCGCCGTCCAGCCCCACGCCCATGTCACCGATGGTCACCCCTCGAACGATGTTCTGATCGTCGATGATGACCTCCTGTGCCGCAAAACCTGGATAAATCTCTACACCGAGTTCTTCGGCCTGCTGGCCGAGCCAGCGGCAGAGGTTGGCCAGCGAGATGATGTAATTGCCCTCGTTGTGCATGGTCTTGGGCACAAACAAATTGGGCATCCTGACCGCCTTGTCGGCGCCCAGGAAGAAATACACATCGTCGCGTTTGACCTCGGTCTTGAGCGGCGCGGCGTTTTCCTTCCAGTCAGGCAACAATTCGTTGAGCGCGCGCGGCTCGAAAACCGCCCCGGACAGAATATGTGCGCCCACTTCGGAGCCCTTCTCCACCAGACAGACGTTGATCTCCTGGCCTGCCTCGGCAGCCTTCTGCTTGAGTCGGATGGCAGCCGACAGCCCCGCCGGGCCGCCGCCGACGATGACCACGTCGTACTCCATCACGTCGCGTTCGATCTGCATCTCTGGGATTAGCCTCGATGATGTAGGGAGAGGGGCCGCGCCGGATCATTTATGCGGCAGCGCGACATTTTACGGCCGTGGCGCCGCCAAAGCGACCGACTCAGGCGCCAGCGGCGGTCGTCGCCTTCGACACTTCCGCACTGCGACGGGCCCGATAGCGCGCGCGCTCGGCCAGAATCTTGCCAACGCAGCGCGTGCGCAGCTCGGAAGAATCGCAGGGTGCATCCACTGCAAAGTTCAGGTGCCGCAGCAATCCATCGCCCAATCGATAAATCCAGCCGTGTACGGACAACTCCTGCCCGCGCGCCCAGGCATCCAGCACCGCCGCGCTGGTGCAGACGTTGAGGGCTTGTTCCAGCACGTTGAGCTCGCCCAGCAGGGATTCGCGACGATGATCGGTGGGTTCGGCATCCAGCAGGTTCTGATACTGGCTGACCACATCGCGCACATGCCCGAGCCAGTAATCCGAAATGCCGGCCGAGCGCGAACGATCCAGGGCGGCATGCACGCCGCTGCAGCCGTAATGCCCCACCACCATCACATGCTTGACCCGCAGCCGCTCCACCGCGAACTGGATCACCGACTGGCAATTGAGATCGGAATGCGCCACCACATTGGCGACGTTGCGGTGTACGAACAACTCACCCGGTTGCATCGCCACGATCTCGTTGGCCGGCACGCGGGAATCGGAGCAGCCGATCCAGAGGTGTTGCGGCTGCTGCTGGCGTTCCAGGCGCTTGAAGTAGTCCGGATCGCGCTCCACCGCCGCTGCCGCCCAGCGCGCGTTGTTTTCCAGCAACTGTCGCAGTTCTTCCACGTGCAACCTCAAAGCAGAAATGTCAGGCCCCAGACGGCGAGACCCGCCAGCAAGCCGGCGGCAGCGTCATCGAGCATGATGCCCAGGCCGCCGTGCACGTGCCGGTCCAGCAGGTGGATCGGCCAGGGCTTGAGCACATCGGACAGGCGAAACAGCAGGAAGGCCGCGAGCAGGCCCAGCGCCGGATGCAGGGGCCACAGGCCGAAAGCCGGCAACAGTGGCACGCAGGTGACGAGAAAACCGACGATCTCGTCGAAAACAAAGCCCGGATAATCGTGTACCTGCAGCAGTCGCGAACTGGCACCGCAGACCCAGCAGCCGAACACGAACAACAGCGCCACCACCGCGAGGTAGGCCTCCCAGGGCAGCCACATCAGCACCAGAAAAAACGGAATCCCCACCAGCGTTCCGAACGTCCCCGGCGCTACCGGCGCCAGCCCCGCGCCGAATCCGAAGGCGATCAGATGTTCCGGCGTGGTCAGGATCAGGCGCGCAGGCGGCCTTGGAATGGTTCGTTTCAGGGCGCTCACGCGAAGTGTCGATAGCCTTGGGCGGGAATGTCCATGGTAGCGCCCTCAAGGTCTACGCCACGCAATCCCGTTTCCGCTGTGATCGTTCCGATGCGCGTCAATGGAAGCTTGGCATGCGCCCGCAGCGCCGCCAGCCGGGAGGGTGGCAGACACAGGCACAGTTCGTAGTCATCGCCACCGCTGAGCTGAAAGGGCAGCCGGTCCCGCCAAGCCGGCAGCGCACGGATCATGGCCTCCGAAGCCGGCAGGCTGTGCAGGTCGATGAGCGCGCCCATGCCGCTGGCCTGCAGCACGTGACCCAGGTCTCCCGCCAGCCCGTCGGACAGATCGACGGCGGCGTGCGCATGGCCCGCCATGGTCAGACCAAGCGCAACCCGTGGCTCAGGGCGGTCCAGCCGCAGCGCCAGCGCCGCGTCGGCTTCACCATCGCGCTGGCGTTGGTGCAACGCCAGCGCAGCGTCGCCCAGGGTGCCGCTGACACAGATGGCGTCGCCCACCCGCGCGCCTGAGCGCGTCACCGCCTGTCCCGCAGCAACCGTGCCGAATGCGGTGACATTAAGACTGAGCGGCCCTTGCGTGGTGTCGCCCCCCACAAGCGCCACGTCATGGGTTGCCGCCAGCCGCGCCATTCCACATGCGAACGCGTCCAGCCAATCGTCGCACGGCTTCTGCAGACTCAGCGCCAGGGTGAACCAGCGCGGTTGCGCGCCCATGGCGGCGAGGTCGGACAGACTCACCGCCAGCGCTTTCCAGCCGAGGTCGTAAGGCGCGACATCGGCAGAGAAATGCCGACCGCATATCAGGGTGTCGGTGGTGACGGCCAGAACCTCGCCGGGCGGAGGTTGCAGCAACGCACAGTCGTCACCAATGCCGAGCAGCACATCGGCGCGCGGCGCGCTCAGTTGCGTAAAGTACCTGCGGATGAGTGCGAATTCGTCCACATCATTCAGCCGCCGATCTCCACCGCGCGGCATTGGCGCGCGAGCTTGTCGAGCACGCCGTTGACGAACTTGTAGCCATCTTCCGCGCCAAAAATACGGGCCAGGTTCACGCTTTCATTGACCACCACTTTCCAGGGAATCTCGATCTTGTTGATCAGCTCCCAGGCTCCCAGCAGCAGGATCGCGTGCTCCACCGGATCGAGTTGCACCAGCGGGCGATCTAGGTGCGGTACCAGCGCCATGGTCAGTTGCGGTGCCTGATCCACCGTGCCCAGCAGCAGTTCTTCGAAATAGGCTGGATCGGCACGACCCAGTCCTTCTTCCTGCAACTGGAACTGGCGAAGCAGAACTTGCGGCGCGGTCTCGTTCACCAGCCATTGGTACAGCGCCTGGATAGTGATGCGCCGGGCCAGTCCGCGCCGACTCATCGGCGGCTGCGGATCGCTGCTCAAGAAGCACTCCGGATCAGCCTGATCATATCCAGCGCGGCGCTCACCGCTTCGTAACCCTTGTTGTCCTGGCCCGGGCCGCAACGCTCGGTCGCCTGCTGCGGCGTATTCACCGTGAGCACACCGAAGGCCACCGGCTTGTTGAACTTGAGTTGAACATCCATCAGCCCGCGCGCGCATTCGCCCGCCACGTATTCGAAGTGCGGGGTATCGCCGCGAATCACCGCACCGAGCGCGATCACCGCATCGAACCGTCCGCCGTGCAACAGCGCGTGCGCCGCGAGCGGCAGTTCGTACGCGCCGGGCGCACGAAATTCGGTGACATGCCCGCTGCCCACGCCCCAATCGCTTAGCGCTCTATGGGCGCCGCCACGCAGCGCGTCGATGACCTCCACATTCCAGCGTGTCGAGAGCACGGCCACGCGAGTGGCGGCAAACTCGCCGGGTTCGGGAGCGGCGGGTGCGACGAAACCGGATTTGACGTCACTCATCGAAATAAAAGCTCATTGGCCACGGATGCACACGGATCGAAGATTGAAGCTGCTGGTGTGAGTTTCGCTGTGTTCGTCCGTGCGAACCCGTGGCAGAAAATTGCGAGCTAATCGCACGGCACGTACTCGACCACTTCCAGTCCAAAGCCGGAAATGCCCTGCAGACGCTTGGGCGCCGACAACACGCGCATGCGGCGCACGCCCAGGTCGACCAGGATCTGCGCGCCGATGCCGTAGGTGCGCAGCACCTTGGGATCGTCCGGGTGATCGTCCGCCGGCAGATTCTGCGGCCGGTTGAGGCCGATGATCTGTTGCACCAGGTCGCGCGATGCTTCCGACTTGCGCAGCACCACGATGACCCCGCCGCCCTCCTCGGCCACGCGCTTCATCGCGCGACGCAGCGGCCAGCCGAAGTGCTCGGATTCGGCGCCGATCATGTCGGCAAGCGTGTTGCGCAGATGCACCCGTACCAGGGTGGGCTGATCCGGTTTCACCTGGCCCTTGACCAAGGCCAGGTGCACGGTGCTGTCCACCGCGTCCTGATAGGTGAGCAGATGAAACTCGCCGAATTCGGTCTGGATATGAGTTTCGGCCACCCGCTCGATGCTGTGCTCGTTGTCTAGCCGGTAGCGGATAAGGTCGGCGATGGTGCCGATCCTGAGGCCGTGCTCGCGGGCAAAGGCTTCCAGGTCCGGACGCCGCGCCATGGTGCCGTCCTCGTTCAGAATCTCGACGATGACCGAAGCGGGCTCCAGCCCGGCCAGACGAGCCAGATCGCAACCGGCCTCGGTATGGCCGGCGCGTGCCAGTACCCCGCCGGGCTGCGCGCTGAGCGGAAAGATATGCCCGGGCTGGACCAGGTCGGTAGGCCTGGCGTCGGGCCTTACCGCGGTGCGGATGGTGTGCGCGCGATCGAAAGCGGAAATCCCGGTAGTGACGCCCTCGGCCGCCTCGATCGAGACGGTGAACGCGGTGCGGTGAATATCGCCTTCCTGCGTCACCATCGGCGGCAGGCGCAGTTGCCGGCAGCGGTCTGCGGTCAGGGTCAGGCAGATCAGTCCGCGGCCATAACGCGCCATGAAGTTGATGTCTTCGGGCCGCACCAGGCCGGCCGCCATGATGAGGTCGCCCTCGTTCTCGCGATCTTCGTCATCCATCATCACGACCATCTTGCCGGCCTTGATGTCGGCGACGATGTCGGAGATGTAGTCCAGGCCCTGCTGCGGGCCCTCGGCTTGCTTGTTGATGGGTGTCACCTTGCCGGTCATGGGGCCTCGCGCGCGGCCAGCAGCCGCTCAAGGTAGCGGGCGATGAGATCCACCTCCAGGTTCACCGCATCGCCGGGTTTGAGATCGCCCAAAGTCGTGTGACTGCGGGTATGGGGAATGATGTTAACGCCAAAGCTGCCGCCTTCGACGTCGTTGACGGTAAGACTGATACCGTCGATGGTGATGGAGCCCTTGCGTGCGATGTAACGCGCCAACTCGGCCGGTGCCTGGAAACGCATGCGCCACGAGCGGGCTTCCTCGCATTGCTCCAGCAGCCGGCCGATGCCGTCCACGTGGCCGGACACCAGATGGCCACCGAGCGGTTTGGACGGCGTCAGCGCCGTTTCAAGATTGACCCGCCGCCCGGGCTGCCACAGACCGCTGCTGGTGGCCTGCAAGGTTTCCACCGACAGGTCGGCGTCGAACGCATCGGCATGCCGGGCGCCCACGGTGAGGCAGATGCCGCTGACCGCGACACTGTCGCCCAGCGCCACTGCGTTCAGATAACCGTCCGCGGCCGCGATGCGCATGCGCACATCGCCGCTGCGCGGCTGCACGGCCTCGATACGGCCGACCGATTCGATGATGCCGGTAAACATGAGGTCTAGTGCGCTCCCTTGGCCACGATGGCGGAGATTCTCAGATCCGGCCCCACCTGCCTGACGTCGACGAACTTCAGCGCTACCCGCTGTTCGAGACGCTTCAGGCCCGGCAAGTTTGCCAGCCCACGCGCGGCGTCTCCGAGCAGACTGGGTGCCAAGTAGATGACGACCTCGTCCACGCAGTCCTGCGTCAGCAGCGCCCCCGCCAGGGTCGGTCCGCATTCCACCAGCACGCTGTTGATTTCCCGTTGCGCCAACGCAGACAGCGCCGAGCACAGATCGAGCCGGCCGCCGTCGCCGCTGGCGGATTCGATGCGTTCCACGGCGGGGTGGCCGCTGGCCGCCATCGTCGCGCTTGTGTCGCGCGCGCCGACGTCCGCGGGGCGTCCTACCGAAATTCGCCTGGCGCCGTCTGCAGCCCACACGCGTGCGGATGCCGGCACGCGGCCAGCGGAGTCCAGCACGATGCGATCCGGCGGGCGCTCCAGCGTCACGCCCTGGCGCACGGTGAGCGCCGGGTCGTCAGCCAGCACCGTGGCCGAACTGCTGAGCACGGCGCCGGCCTCGGCTCGCAGGCGATGAACGTCGGCGCGCGCCGCGTCGCTGGTGATCCATTGCGACTCGCCGCTGGCCATGGCCGTGCGACCGTCCAGGCTGGCGGCCAGCTTGAGGGTCACGAACGGCCGGCCACGCGCCATACGCGACACGAATCCGCGATTGAGCTCGCGCGCCGGCGCTTCCAGCATCCCCAGTTGCACGTCGACACCGGCCGCCCGCAGCCTGGCCAGGCCCTGCCCGGCCACCTGCGGATTGGGGTCCTGCATCGCCGCCCACACGCGGCCGACGCCAGCCGCGATCAAGGCGTCGGCGCAGGGTGGCGTGCGGCCCCGGTGCGAACAGGGTTCCAAGGTCACGAACACCTCGGCGCCCCGCGCACGCGCGCCGGACGCATTCAGGGCGTGGACCTCGGCATGCGGCTCACCGGCGCGTTCGTGCCAGCCCTCGCCCACCACTGCGCCGTCACTCACCACCACGCAGCCGACCCGAGGATTGGGAAACGTGGTGTAGCGCCCGCGCCCGGCCAAGCTCAGCGCTCGCGCCATATGTGCCGCCGCCGTCTGCGCATTCATCGCGAGCGCGGTGGCTTGCGCAGCGGGGGCTCGCCGGGGCCGACCCGGTCCATCGACTCGATCAGCTGCATCTGGCTTTTGCGTTGCTCGACGGTCGGTAGTTGCTGCAGGCGTTCGATCTCCTCGCGAAAAGCGTTGACGTCTTCGAAGCTGCGATAGACCGAGGCAAAGCGCACGTAGGCAACATGGTCCATGTCGCGCAGTTGCTCCATGACCCATTCGCCGAGTTGCATCGACGCCACCTCGCGCTCGCCGCTCTGACGCAGCTTGCGCATGACGGCCTCGACCGCATGATCCACCGCATCGGGCGACACCGGGCGCTTGTACAGAGCACTGGCAAAACCGCGCCGCAGTTTGTCCTCGTCGAACGGCTCGGGACTGCCGCCACGCTTGATGATGTTGGGCATGCTCAGTTGAGCGCGCTCGAAGGTGGTGAAGCGCCCCTTGCAGTCCGCGCACTCGCGCCGACGGCGCACCTGAGTGCCTTCCTCCGCCAGACGCGAATCGACGACTCGCGTATCGGCAGCGTTGCAGAAGGGGCATTGCACGGGCTAGGCCCGGGTGAGGCGTGAGGCGTGAGGCGTGAGGTGCTCGCGCCCGGATCGATGCGTCTTCAACGCCTCACGCCTCACTCCTGGCGCCTCACGTATACCGGAAATCGCCTGCGCAGCGTTTCGGTTTCGCCACGCACCTTGGCGATCGCGCCTTCGACATCGCCGCCGACCGACATGGCGTCGATCACGTCGACGATCCAACCCGCGACCAGCGCCATCTCGGCCTCCTTGAAGCCGCGCGTGGTCGAGGCCGGCGAACCCAGACGCAGACCCGAAGTCACGAACGGCGACTTGGGATCGTTCGGCACCGAGTTCTTGTTGACCGTGATGTGCGCGCGACCCAACGCGGCCTCCGCGTCCTTGCCGGTCACGTTCTTGGCAATCAGATCGAGCAGGAACAGGTGATCGTCAGTACCACCAGAGACAACCTTGTAGCCGCGGTCGAGGAAAACCTTGGCCATCGCGCGCGCATTGGCCACGACCTGCTTCTGGTAGACCTTGAAACTCGGGTCCAGCGCTTCTTTGAACGCAACGGCCTTGGCGGCGACGACGTGCATCAGCGGGCCACCCTGGATGCCCGGGAACACTGCCGAATTGAGCTTCTTGTAGAAATCCTCGGACTGGCCCTTGGCCAGAATGATGCCGCCGCGCGGACCGCGCAGCGTCTTGTGCGTGGTGCTGGTGACGACGTGCGCATGCGGCAGCGGGCTCGGGTATTCGCCGGCTGCAACGAGGCCCGCGACATGCGCCATGTCCACCCAGAAGATCGCGCCGACCTTGTCGGCGATCTCGCGCATGCGCTTCCAGTCCTTGATGCGCGAATAGGCCGAGAAGCCGCCGATCAACATCTTCGGTCTGGCTTCCAGCGCGATGCGCTCCATCTCGTCGTAGTCGATCAGGCCGTTGGCCGGGTCCAGCCCGTAGGGCACGATCTTGTATTGCTTGCCCGAGAAGTTCGCGGGATTGCCGTGCGTGAGATGCCCGCCCTGCGCGAGGTTCATGCCCATCACGGTGTCGCCGGGATTGACCATCGACAGGAAGATCGCGGCATTGGCCTGCGCACCGGAGTGCGGCTGCACGTTCGCGTAGTCGCAGTCGAACAGCTTTTTCACGCGCTCGATGGCCAGCGCCTCGGCCACGTCGACATGCTCGCAGCCGCCGTAGTAGCGCTTGCCCGGATAGCCCTCGGCGTACTTGTTGGTGAGCTGAGAGCCCTGCGCTTCCATCACCGCCGGAGAGCAATAGTTCTCGGACGCGATCAGCTCGATGTGCGCTTCCTGGCGCGCATGTTCGGCGGCGATGGACGCGGCAATCTCGGGGTCGGCTTGGGTCAGGCTAGGGGCGTTGGCGTACATGCGGGAGTACGGGAATCGGGATTGAGTTTCGCGAAGTGAAAGAGGAATCGGGAATCGCAACGGCGGCCGGGTTTCCACGATTCCCGATTCCCCATTGCCGATTCCCAGCGTTTCAATCGACCACTTCGAGCATCAGATCCAGCGCTTTGCGTGCAGGATCCGCGATGTTCTGCGGCACGCGAATCTGGTTGACGGTCTGGCCGGCGACGAGGTTGTCGAGTACCCAGGCCAGATGCTGCGGATCGGTGCGGAACATGGTCGAGCACATGCACACCGTCGGGCTCATGAACTGCACGGTCACGCCCTTGGGCTTCATCTCGTCCGAGAGGCGATTGACCAGATTCAGCTCGGTGCCGACCAGCCAGTGCGTGCCCGGTTCGCTCGCGCGCACCGTACGCAGGATGTACTCGGTCGACCCGACGAAATTGGACTTGTCGCACACCTCCATCGCGTTCTCCGGATGGCTGATGACTTTGCCATCCGGGTTGGCCTTGCGGAAGTTGTCGATGTGGGCGGGCTGGAACATCTGGTGTACCGAGCAGAAGCCCTTCCACAGGATGATCTTGGCGTCGCGAATCTGCTGCTCGGTGAGGCCGCCGCGCGGCTTCATGAAATCCCAGGTCACCATCTGGTCCATGGGGATGCCCATGCGGATGCCGGTGTTGCGGCCGAGGTGTTGATCGGGGAAGAACAGCACTTTCTCGCGTCTGGCGAAACTCCATTCCAGCACGGCGCGCGCATTCGAACTGGTGCAGACGATACCGCCATGGCTGCCGCAGAACGCCTTCAGGTCAGCCGCGGAATTGATGTAGGTGACCGGCGTGACGCTCTGGTCTGGATCGATGACCTGGCTCAGCTCGTCCCAGCATTTGCGTACCTTGACCAGATTGGCCATGTCCGCCATCGAACAACCGGCGGCCAGGTCCGGCAGGATGACCGTGCGCTGGCCGAAGGTCAGGATATCGGCCACCTCGGCCATGAAGTGCACGCCACAGAACACGATGAACTCGGCGTCCGACCTCGCCGCCTGCTGCGACAGCTTGAGCGAGTCGCCGGAATAGTCGGCGTGCTTGAACACCTCGTCGCGCTGGTAGTGATGGCCCAATATGGCCAGACGCGAACCCAGCACCTGCTTGGCCGCCACGATGCGGGCATCGCAGTTGCCGTCGTCGAGCAGGTTGAACTGGTCAAGTTTCAGGACAGCGGACAAGTTGGCATCCGGTGGCGTCTAGGGATGCCAAGTTTAGCCGATCCCGGCCGCGTGCCCTGCCCTCGCCGCCTTCCCGCTCCGTGAATACGACTAGAAGATCGTTCGTTTCAGTGCTGCAAAGGGGATCGAGCTCGACCCAGGGCGCTGCATCGGCATCAGGATAGCCTGCGACCGCTGCATCACACCCCGGAAAACAATTCCCTCGCTCGATACGGCATGCCGCCGTCCATCCCCAGGAGCCACAAAATGTTTCGTTCAATGATCGCCCTCGTATTGCTTGTTTCTGCCGGTAGCGCCTGGGGGCAAAGCGCTGCGCCCAATCTTGGAGCACTCGGCAACATCGGTGCCGCGACCAGTGGCCTGCTGGTGGGAACTTCCCGGTTTCCGGGCGGTTTGACCGCTTCCGGAGTGTCCTTTCTGAGGGGCAACATCACTCTGGGCTTCCTGGAAGGCCGCAACGGCTTCAGCGCCTTCTCGGTGATCGCCACCGAAGGCACGCCGCTGGAGCCGCTCGGCGTCGCCGCCGACCGCACCTACGTCGCCATCTATGACGCTCTGCTGCCGCTGTACGTGGCACTCGACGGCCCCGCCATGCGTTTCGCCGAGTTGGGCCGGCCGCTGAGCGGCCCGTTGACCGACGCGATCCTGCTCTTCCGCGGCGTCTCTTTCCTGCAGAACTCTCGCTCCGCGACCGCATCGGGCAGCGTCGGACTGGGCCTGCCGGCACTGGCCGGCCTGTAATCACCGAACGACGGATCTTGTAGAGCGTCCAGGGCCGGCGCGGTCGAAAGCCGGCCCTGGACGTTAGTTTGCTCTGCGCCGCCCGCCGTCTCAGCGCCCGGCGCCCTCCTGATCGAAGCCCTGCCGCCGCTCGCACCGCCGCGGCCGGTCCCGTACACTACGCGGCCCTTCGGCCGGTCGCAGGTCGGGGGCCATTGTTTTTTCAGGAGATTTCCCATGAAGCAAAGCTTTACCGTCAACGCCGAGCCGCGCGTCGACCAGGGCAAGGGTGCGAGCCGCCGCCTGCGTCGTACCGGCCACCTGCCCGCGATCGTCTACGGTGGCAACAAGCCGCCGCAATCCATCACGGTCAATCACAACGAATTGTGGAAGCACCTCAAGCACGAGGCGTTCTATTCCAAGATTCTGACCTTGAACATCGGCGCCGAGTCCGAGCAGGTCGTGCTCAAGGACTTGCACCGCCATCCGGTGCGTGAAGAGGTCATGCACATGGACCTGCAGCGGGTGCTGGCCGACGTGCTCATTCGCATGCGCGTGCCGGTGCACTTCAAGGGCGGCGATATCGCCCCTGGCGTCAAGACCGGTGGCGGCATGATCGACCATCTGATGAACGAGGTCGAAGTCGAGTGCCTGCCGGCCAACCTGCCGGAATTCCTGGAACTGGACGTCTCCGCCATGGACGTGGGCGAATCGCTGCACCTGTCGCAGTTGCCGGTGCCCGAGGGCGTGACCCTGGTCGAACTCAAGCACGATAACGACGCCCCGGTGGTCTCCCTGCACCTGCCCCGCGTCGCGGTGGAGGAAGAAGAAGAGACCCCCGCCGCCGAAGCCGCTGCCGAAGAACCCAAAAAGGACGAGAAGAAGAAGTAAGACATTCCCGTACCCGGCGAGGGCCCCGGGGGCACGGCCCCTGGGATCGACGGCAAAAAGGGAATGTCTTGTTTCCGAGCAGCGCGGATTTCGATTCTCGTGCGCGTCGGAGGCGCCAGCGCTCGAGGTCGACCGATTGCAAGGGTCTCTATGTGAGCTCGAGCCACGGCAGTTGGCAAGAACGAATGCTGCCGCCATCTGCGACTGCAATCGGACAGCTCGCTCTTCGCACATCCATATCGTCACACTCAACCCCGTCTCTGGACGGGGTTTTGTTTGAGATGCTCAGACCATGAATTCCGAACTGCAAGTCGCCCTGATCGGCCTCGGCAATCCGGGGCCGGAATACGCACGCACCCGCCACAACGCCGGCTTCTGGCTGGCGGACCGCTTCGCCGAACGCCATCGCGCCGGCTTTCGCGCGGAGGGCCGATTCTTCGGTGAATTGGCGCGTGTTCGCACGGGCGCGGCAGATGTGTTCGTGCTCAAGCCCGGCACCTACATGAACCGCAGCGGGCAGGCCGTTGCGGCGCTCACCCAGTTCTACAAGCTAACGCCGGCGCAGGTCCTGGTCGCGCATGACGAACTCGACCTGCCCACAGGCGCGGTCAAGCTCAAGCTAGGCGGTGGCCACGGCGGACATAACGGCCTGCGCGACATCCATAAGCCGCTCGGCGACGGCTATCGTCGCATCCGCATCGGCGTCGGCCATCCCGGGGAGCGCCATCTGGTCATGCCTTACCTGACTCAGCAAAGGCCGGACAAGACCAGCGAGGAAGCGATCCTGCAGGGGATCGAGCGCGCACTGGATGCGGTGGAGATGTGGCTGGACGGGAGTTGGGACAAGGCGGTGCAGGCCTTGCACACCGCGAGCTGAAGCAGCGCACCGCCAGCAGGTGGCAGGCAACGCGGCGATAATGCCGGCCGCAGATGCGACGACACCGGCAGCGTGGTGTGCCGCCGCCGTTGTCAATGATCGATTCAATCCAGGAACACAACAACGTGGGAATCAAGTGCGGCATCGTCGGCCTGCCCAATGTCGGCAAGTCCACCCTATTCAATGCGCTGACCAAGGCGCAGATCGCGGCGGAGAACTACCCGTTCTGCACCATCGATCCCAATGTCGGCATCGTGCCGGTACCTGACGCACGGCTGCAGGCGCTGGCTGCCATCGTCAAGCCGCAGAAGATCCTGCCGGCCACAGTGGAGTTTGTGGACATCGCCGGACTGGTCGCCGGGGCCAGCAAGGGTGAGGGTCTGGGCAACCAGTTCCTGCAGCACATCCGCGAAACCGACGCCATCGCGCATGTCACCCGCTGCTTTGCCAACGACGACATCATCCACGTTGCCGGCAGCGTGGATCCGATCCGCGATATCGAGATCATCAATACCGAGCTGGCGCTGGCCGATCTGGAAACGGTAACGCGCGCGGTCGATCGCGTCGCCAAGGTGGCCAAGTCCGGCGACAAGGCCGCAGCGTATCGTCACGACGTGCTCAAGCGCGTGCAGACGCACCTGGACGATGCCCAACCGGTGCGCTCGCTACCGCTCGACGCCGAGGAAAAGCTGGTCATCCGCGACTTCCAGCTCATCACTGCCAAGCCGCTGCTGTACGTTGCCAACGTCGACGAGGACGGTCTCAAGAACGGCAACCCTTACCTGGAAAAGGTCGCCGCCCTCGCCGCACGCGAACACGCGCAGATCGTGCCCGTGTGTGCCGCCATCGAAGCCGAGATCGCGCTGCTCGACGAGGACGACAAGGCCGCGTTCCTCGAAGACCTGGGGCTGGACGAGCCCGGCCTGAACCGCGTCATCCGCAGCGCCTACGCCCTGCTCGGCTTGCAAACCTATTTCACTGCCGGCGTTCAGGAAGTGCGTGCCTGGACGGTCAAGGTCGGCGCCACCGCACCGCAGGCGGCCGGCGTCATCCATACCGACTTCGAGCGTGGCTTCATCCGTGCCGAGGTGATCGGCTACGACGACTACATCCGCTACAAAGGCGAGCCCGGCGCCAAGGAAGCCGGCAAATGGCGGCTGGAAGGCAAGGAATACGGCGTTCGCGAAGGCGACGTCATGCACTTTCGCTTCGCCAACGTATAGCAGGGCATGGACGTTCACCCCTTGCATGTCAATCTATGGACATGCAATACGAGTTGGAGTTAAATGCGAGCAGCGGCCATGGGGCGTGCCCCTCAAGTTAGGTCGCAGCACGAGAGGGGGGGGTGAATGGCATCGTTGGAGTACGTCGACTTCAGGCCGTGGCGTGAGGTCGCAACGAGCGCAGGTATCGACTGGGAGCTAGACAAGGTCGCCCCTCCTGTTCCTCAACTGCCGCAGATCTTTTGGAAGGATGGCGACGGTTGGGCTGAAGCGAATCACTGGGCCTAAGAGAAGATCGTCAGTCACCGCGCTCACCTCGACACCGCCAAAGGTCTGATGAAGCACCTGCACGCTTACGCGTGCTTCCTCGAAGAACACAGTCTCGACTGGCGCCACTTCCCGACCCGCCTCAGCGAGCGTGCGGTAGTGCGGTTTCGCGGCGATCTGCTCAAGTTAATCGAACAGGGCAATCTGGCGTCGAGTACGGCTCGATCCCGAATCAACGCAGTCGTGCAATTCTACAGACATGCGTCCGCATATGACTTCGTCACTCCGACCACCCCCATGTGGCGTGATCGGCAAGTGGTCATTCGATATTTCGATTCAGCGGGCTTCAAACGCTCCCTGACACGACTCACGACTGATCTCGCCATCCCCAACCGCAGCGTTGTGGGCGTGCGCCTCGAGGATGGGTTGCTGCCGCTCAGCGATGAACACATGACGGAGCTCCTCCAGTTCACTGCGCGAGAGGAGACCACAGAACTCCACCTGATGCTGTCTACGGGATTCTTCACAGGAGCTCGGCTGGGCACTATCACTTCCCTCAGGATCGAGAACCTCGAGCAGGCGCGGCAGGACCCTTACCTGAACGGGTTTTTCCTCATTCGAGTCGGTCCCGGGACCGGCGTCGCTACCAAGCTCAATGTCGAAGGGGATCTGCTTGTACCAGGCATGCTGCTCGATGAGCTCAAGCGGTACGCCTATTCCACTGAGAGATTGAAGCGAGAGGAGAAGGCGCCTCAGGCTCTACGGTCGATTCTCTTCCTGACCTGTCGCGGCAAGAAATACAGCAACAACTCAGTCTCACGGCTGATGACGGGCCTCCGTCGCAGCGCAGTCAGCGCCAACCTCCGATTCATGGAGCGGTTCAAGTTCCATCAGACGAGGGCCACGTACGGCACGTGGTTGATGAAGCTGGCCCTCTCGGTGGCGACGGCAGCGGCGGCCATCGAATTCGTGAAGAACGCCATGCTGCATAAACGCGAATCCACCACATTCACCTACGTGAAGTTCCTCGAAACCAACAAGGGTAAGCAAGCGGTAGCCCAAGCGTTTCACGAAGTGTTCACCGGGCTACGCGAAAGGAATTGGGACACCTTCGATGCCTGACGATGTACGTCTTCCTGATCTGACGTTTGCAGGCGTCGAACACGGCAAAAACGAGACAACCTGGGACCTGACCTTCCTCCTCTACCTGGGGGGGCAAAGACCTACACGAAGCACGTCGTCCGAATGATCGCTGACGGCTCTCTGGGAGAGCCGCAAAAGGACCGACTCGAGCTGGTGGAGAAGATCCACGAGGTCATCAATGGGAAGCTTGTAGGCGGCGGCAGCCCTTACAGCGCGCAGAACATGATTCGCTGGGTCCGAGCGATGTTCGTATGGGCGGAAACATCCGATCACCACCTCAACCTCGCCTCCCTCGAAAAGACATATCTGGCGTGGTGCGACTCGTTGGTCAGCCGGCACCAAGTGACCAAGGATCTCAGCCAGCGTTCTGCTTACACGATGGGAGCGCAAGCCGGAGACGTCTTCGACACAGTTTTGGAGCGGTCAACGCCGTTGGTCACGACGACGCGCTTGCGGATGCCGACACAGCGCAAGACGGCGCGTGGAGTGAAGGCCGAAAAGCAAAACCTTGAGGAGACGTTCACCTTCGGGCACTTCCTCCAAGATATCTGTGACGCGCTGACCACCGAAACGGTTCTGAGAGGATCACTGCCAGTCCGAATCCCGCTCCGTTTGGGAGGCGAGTTGGTCGAATGGTCTGGCTACGCGAACTGGAAGGCAGTGCAGCACCACCTCGAGAACGAGCCGAGAGTAAGCAAGAAAGGGCGCGAGCGAAGAAACCATCGGAAGTCTCTCGCGAAGTTCAAACTGCGGGAAGCAGAAGGCACCCTTCGCACGCGCTACCCTCTTGCCAATAGGCGGTGCGAGGCCGAGCTGCTGATTTTCATAGGCCAGACCGGCATGAATTTCGCGCAGGCTCACAAGCTGAAGCTTCGCCACTTTCACTATGCCAGCCACCTCGATGGTTACTTGGTTCGAGACCGGAAAGGTCGCAGGGGCGGAGACGTACTCTTCGAGATTTTCAAGGAATACAAGCCGCATTTCGAACGCTTCCTGGAATGGCGGAGAGTGCTGTTCCCCGATTCCGAACTTCTCTTCCCCTTCGTTCGAATCGGTGGACGATCGCTCAACAGGCATCCGCAGTTCTCGTTGCGAGCCGTCTGCAAGGATTTAGGCCTACGCTTCGTTCCGCCGCAGGAACTGCGGAATACGCGCGTCAATTGGCTACTTCGCCGGAGCGGCGATCCTGACCTAACCGCCGCGATGGCACAGCATGGCAAGGAGACGTTGCTGGGTACGTATGAACGTCCGAGCCAGCAGCGGGCCATGGTCGAGATCACTCGCTTCTGGGCCAAGAACGACCCGACGATTGCTCGGACAAGCCCATGAACCGCCCCGGTTTTCCCGGAGGCTCGTTGTTGTGAGTCACGCCGCGAGGGCGAGACTCGGGATTTGTGAATAGTAGGCAGCTTCTGCTTCGGCGGGTGGGATGTTGCCAAGCGGTTCCATCAGTCGGCGATTGTTGTACCAGTCCACCCACTGCAGCGTGGCCCACTCGACGTCTTCGCGGCGTTGCCAGGAAGGCCGCCGGTGAATCACCTCGGCCTTGTACAAGCCGTTGATGGTCTCGGCCAGCGCGTTGTCGTAGGAATCGCCCACACTGCCCACGGAAGGTTCGAGACCCGCGTCGGCAAGACGCTCGGTGTAGCGGATCGACACGTACTGGACACCTCTGTCGCTGTGATGCACCAGCCGATCCGGGCCGACCGGTTTGCGCTCATGCAGCGCCTGCTCCAGCGCGTCGAGCACCAGGTCGGTCCGCGCCGAGGACGAAGCCCGCCAGCCGACGATGCGCCGGGCGAAGACGTCGATGACGAAGGCGACGTAGACGAAGCCCTGCCAGGTCGACACGTAGGTGAAGTCCGAGACCCACAGCTTGTTCGGCCGATCCGCCTTGAAGTGACGACGGACATGATCCAGCGGGCAAGGTGCGTTGGCATCACTCACCGTCGTGCGCACCGACTTGCCGCGGATGACGCCACGCAAGCCCAGGCGCTTCATCAGGCGCGCCACCGTGCAGCGGGCCAGATCAAAGCCTTCGCGCCGCAGTTGCCGCCACACCTTGCGCACGCCGTAGACCTGGAAGTTTTCGCTCCAGTCCGTTGGCTTCGAGCAGGGCCTGAGTCTCTGCTGGTCTGGCTACAGGTCGAGGGTGAGCATAGATCGCATCCCAGATGACGCGATGGTATGCCTCGAAGTTTCCGAGTTTCTGCGCGGCGAGCGCTCCCCTCATGTGCAGTCGCAGATCGACCTGTCCAGTACCAATTCCATTCCACCACGCCTGATTGATCTCAAGGGGTACGCCGTATCGTTTCGCCCAGCGGGCGGTGTCGCGCATCGAGTGCCTGAGCTTCGGAGGACACATCGGCGATGTCCGAAGAGAGGCGCGGATACTGATACGCGCGAGTTGCCTTGAAGCTGCCGGTCGCCAACCGCAGCTCCTGGCACACCGCGATCATCGCGGTGCAGCCCTTTGCGAGAGCTCGGCAGATGGACAGCAGGCTCTGGGCCAAGCAAGAGCGTCGCCATCAGCCATCGAACGACCCTCTTTGACGGCAGACTCAAGATGCCCCAATCTCCGCGCATCAATACAGCAAGGCATATTTATGCGTACCACCCTGGACCTTCCGGATGACGTGCTTCGCAGGGCGAAGATCGCGGCCGTGGAGCGCGGCTCCAGCCTGCGTCAACTTGTCACCGACGCGCTGCGTCACGAGATCGAGGGAGCCACGCCCAGCACTCGCCGGCGAATGACGAGTCCGCCGATCAAGCTTGCGGCCGACGCGCCCTTGCGCAAGCTCAGCCCGGACGCGGTCAAGCGTCTGGACACCGAGTCCGTCGCAGAAGCCGACGCGGCAAGGGCGCATGCAGTACGTCGCTGACGCCAATGTTTTGCTGCCGGTACTCACAGACGGGCACGCCCACCACGTTCCGGCGATCGAGTGGTGGGACGGCATCGATGACGGCACCGTCGGTCTCTGCCTTCCCATACGCATGGCCCTGCTCCGGCTGCTGACCAATGTTCGCGTCATGGGTTCTGGAACCCTGCGCCCAGAGCAGGCCTGGGACGCCGTGCGCAAGCTGCTCGACGACCCCCGAATTTCCCTGGTCGATCAGGTGCCACAGACTCACGCAAAGCACTGGCGCGCCAACATCGCGAAGCGCGAGCCGACACCGGACCTGTGGACGGATGCCTGGCTCGCCGCGCTGGCTCAGTCCACCGACTGCGAAATGGTCACGTTCGACCGCGGATTCCGCTCCTTCTCCAAGCTCAAGCTGCGCCTGCTTTCTCCGGCGGGCTGACGGGTCGCGTGGCTTCAACGGGTCCAGAGACGCCCTCTTCGAACTATAGGTTTCTCGAATCGCACTGCACGTAACTCTTGATCGCTTCGCGTGACCGTGCGCTACAGCGACTCCCGCTTCGGCGGCACATGCCGCTGAAAGCATTCCACCGCAGCTCGCGTCGCCGGCCCGGCGAGTTCCGGACGCACCACGACCAGATACAGGTCCAGCGAGCGCGTTCCGCCGATGGCCAGGGGCAGCGCGCGCACGTTGCCATCGCGCAGTGGCTGTTCGACCAGATGCGCGGGCAGCCAGGCGTAGCCCAGCCCCGCCATCACGGTGGCGAGCGAGGCCTCCAGACTGCTGACGGTGCAGCGACGGTCTTCGCCCAGCCAGCCTTCGTCGCGCGGATGCCGCTGACCGGAGTCGCGCACCACGACGTGCACGTGACGCGCGAGATCTTCGACGGTCAGCGCCTGGCCCTGCGCGAACAGCGCGTGCTCCGGGGCAGCCACCGCGATGAACGGAACGCTCATCAGGAAGTCGCCGAGAAATCCGGACGGCACGCGCGTGCTCAGCACCACGTCGGCGCTGTGCTGCTCGATGGCTTCCTCGGCGCCGGAGAGCACTGCATCGGCGAGCTGCAATTGAGTATCCGGACACAGCCCCTGCAGCTCGCCGATCACGCGCAGCAGCCGCTCGCGCGGAAAGGCCACGTCCACCACCAGGCGTAGCTGTGCCTCCCAGCCCTGCTTGAGCTTGCGTGCGAGCTGTTCGAGCGTCTCCAGGTCGCGCAGCAGCGGCCGTGCGCGCTGCAGCAGCGTGCGGCCGTGCTCGGTGAGCACCGCCTTGCGCCCCTCCACCACCAGCAGCTTCACGTCCAGCGCTTCCTGCAGCCGCGTGACCGCATAGCTCACGGCCGGCTGGCTCTTGTGCAGCGTCTCGGCGGCCCGGGCGTAGCCGCCGTGATCGACCACGGCGGCCAGCGCAGCCCAGTGTTCCAGATCGGTTTTCATTGTCGCGCGCTCCTACTGATCCAGTTTTCTGATTATTTGCATCCAAACATCGAGCTTTTTAATCCGCTTTCCTGAGCCTATTATCATTCCAGGCAAACGACAAACAGGAGCAGCACCATGAACCAGATCCGACTCGCCAGCGACCGCGGCCATGCCGACCGCGGCCATGCCGACCACGGCTGGCTCAATTCCCATCACAGCTTCTCCTTCGGCGATTACTTCGATGCCGAACACGTGGAATACGGCCCCTTGCGCGTGATCAACGAGGACCGTGTGGTACCCGGAGCCGGCTTCGGCGAGCACGGCCATCGCGACATGGAGATCATCAGTTACGTTCTGGCCGGCGAACTGGCGCACAAGGATTCCATCGGCAACGGCTCGGTCATTCGCCCGGGCGATGTGCAGCGCATGAGCGCGGGCACCGGCATCCGGCATAGCGAGTTCAATCCCTCGAACTCGAAGCCCGTGCATTTCTTGCAGATCTGGATTCAGCCCGACGTGCAGGGCATCGCGCCGAGCTACGAGGAAAAGCGTTTCGCGGAAGACGAGAAGCGCGGCCGACTCAGACTCATCGCTTCATCCGATGGCGCGCAGGGTTCGGTGCTGGTGCGCCAGGATGTGCGGCTGTACGCCGGCCTGTTCGATGGGGCCGAAACCGCAACACTCGCGCTGGCGCAGGGACGACGCGCCTACGTGCATGTGGCGCGCGGCACGATCACGGCCGACGGCGTGCGCCTGCAGGCGGGTGACGCGCTCAAGCTCGAGGACGTGCGCGAGCTGATCGTCGAACAGGGTCAGGACGCCGAGGTGCTGGTGTTCGACCTTCCCGGTGCAGCGGCGTAGGCGTCGGACTCGCGCGACGCCTCTCGATCACTTGCCATGACGCCTCCATTCGACAAGGGCGCGTCGGAGCCGGAACGGTCGCCCTTCCGGTTGGTGCCGGCTATGGCCAGCGGTCTCTCCGGCGCGGCGCTGCGACGGGTGACCGAGCACGTAGACGCGCACCTGCACGAAGCCGTCACCGTTCGGCGACTGGCCGGTATCGCGCGCCTGTCCGTCCGGACATCAGTAAATTCGCCTGGGCATCCCGTCGGAGAAGCACCAGCGCGACGACGACGCCTCCGATCAGGACCGTCCAGGGGTCGAAGGCCCAATGCAGCAGGGGTCGCGCGTCGCAAAGGTCCATGAAGTGTTTGCCGATCAGCCAGGTCTTGCAGAAGCCGATAGCGACCGCGATGGCGCCGCCGAGCTGCGCAGTGGACGTGTCGAAAGGGCGGCCCGCCGCGGTCCACCAGCTGAACAGCGCGGCGACGACCAGTACGAGCCACACCATCCATATCCGGCTGGAAATGAAAGACGTCATGCCAGCCTCGAGAGGTACAGTAGCGGGAACAGCACCACCCACAGCAGATCCACCATGTGCCAGTAGATGCCCGCTCCTTCCGCGAAACCTGCAGAGATACCGGGCTTGGGTCCACGCAGGCCACGCCACAGCGAAAAGAGCAGCAGCGCGCCGATGAGCACGTGCGGCAAGTGGATTCCGGTCAGGACGAAGTAGTAGGTGAAAAACAGGTTGGTCCCTGGCGTATAGCCCGCACCGACTTCTGCGACGTACTCCGTGATCTTGAGCACGGCGAAGACCAGCACACACATAAGCTCGGACGCGATCTCCCGCGCCGCCGAACCCCCAGCTGGTCAGTTTTCAGCGCGCGCCAACAACTTGGGAAACTCCACCACGAAACGCGCCCCGCGGGCCGCATTCGGATCAAGCGACAGGCGTCCGCCTTGCCGCTCCATGATGCGCTTCGCGATGGCGAGCCCCAAACCCGCGCCGGGGCCTGAGGCATTGAGACCGCGGCGGAACCGCTCAAACAGGAACGCAGCGGCATGCGCAGCGATTCCGGGCCCATCATCGGCGATGATCACAGCGGCAGCGTCAGCGGACAGCGTGATCGTGGTGCCGGCGGGCGTGTACTGAATCGCGTTCTCGATCAGGTTGCGAAAGACCAAGCGTGTCAGCGTTGCGTTCCCGTGCGCAGGCACGGACGCGTCGGGCGTCGCGGCGGTCACGTAGTGCCCCGAGTCGAGTGCGAGAGGCGCCAGTTCCCGAGCCACTTCCAGCGCAACGGCGTGAGCGTCGAACACGGCAAACTGGAACTGTTCCTGCGAATCGAGGCGCGCAAGACAAAGCAGTTGCTCAACGAGCCGCGCGAGTTGTTCGATTTCGAACGCAACATCGCCCAGCTCCTGCGCCGAAAAGCGGGACTCGAGTCGGGCTCGCAACGTCGCCAGCGGGGTGCGCAGCTCGTGTGCGGCGTTGGCGGAAAATTCCCTCTGCACGCGATAGTCGGCTTCGAGCCGATCAAGCGAGTCGTTGACGGCCTGAACCAGCGGGACGAGCTCCCGAGGAAGGTTTTTGGCATGCAAACGTTCGTCCAGACGATGCAGCGACAACCTCGATGCCTGATGCGAGACGGCACGCAAGGAGCGAAGCGATGACCGTACCGTCAAGACCACGACGCCGACCACGGCGCTCAGCAGCAGCGCAATCGACCAATACAACTCCTCCAATGCGCCGAGCATGAGCTGGCTGACCAGACTCTCTGCGTCTTCGAGATCGCGCACCACACGCAGCCAGTATGGGCCGTGAGCGTGATCGATATCGAGCGAGGCAGCCATGACCTTGTTGCCAGACAAGGCATCGGTTTCCCGCTGCATGACAATCTGTCCAGTGCCTTGAGCGATCGGCAATGGCAGATAAGGCGCAGTGAAGCCGCCCGACTCCAGCACCGTGCCCTCTGCGCTCAACAACTGATAACCGTTCAATGAATCCGGCTGGGCGTAGAACGCTTGCAGGGACGGTGGCAACTCGAGACGCGGCGATCCCGTCTCCGACACGACAGACGCGCGCAGGTCCTGCACTTGGACGGCGATGCTTTGGCCTTCCAGACCCCACAGCCCGTCGCGAAATTCGAGGTACAAGACCAGACAGCTACCGGCTAGCGCCAGCAGGACCACGAGGGTCAGTCGAACGACGAGTGCTCGGAGCAGGGATGGTGCGCGCATCGATTTGCGATCAGGAGGCTAGATAGCCCAGACCGCGCAAGGTCCGGAGCGACACATCAGCGCCCGCAGCCGCGAGCTTCTTGCGCAACCGGTGCACCTGCGTCTCCACCGAATTCGCACTGCGCTCCTGCTCGAAATCGTACAGGCATTCGGCAAGCCGCTCCTTGGAGATGACACGTCCCTGATTGCGCAGCAGCGCTTCGAGCACGATCAGCTCCGAGCGCGTCAGATCGAGCGGCGTCTCGGCGACGGTGGCGATTCGTGCAGACGTATCGAGCTTCACGTTACCGAGCGTCAGCGTGCGACCCAATGCCGCACCCGGACGACGTAATAGCGCGCGCAGCCGAGCGATGAGCTCCTGCATGGCGAAGGGTTTGACGAGATAGTCGTCCGCGCCGCCATCCAGACCGCGCACGCGGTCTTCGATCGCACCTAGCGCGGTGAGAATCAGCACCGGCGTCTTGTTGCCTCGCTGCCGCATTTGCTTCAGCGCATCCAGACCGCTGCCGTCGGGGAGCATGAGATCGAGCACGGCGGCGTCGTAGTCCGCCGCTTGCCAGACCTGCAGGCCTTCAGATACCGAGGCCGCGGTATCGACCGCGAATCCCTGCGCACGCAGGCTCACCGCGACGGCCTGGCAGAGGCGCTGGTTATCTTCGATGATGAGCAATCTCAATGGCCGATCTCAATGGACAGACTCGGTGATCCGCTCATTCGCCTGGTGTCCAGGAGTATTCGAACCTGATCCCGATGGTGGGCAGCGCCTCGTCGAGTCCTTCAATGATGTTGACGCCGCGACGTTCGTCCCATTCATAACCGTTGGCGTTCTCGCGCTCGTAAACGTTCAAGATGTCCAGATAAGCCACCAGGCTCACCGGGCCGAAGCGGCGCTGGTAGTCCGTGCGCAGACTGAGCGAATGATAGGCAGGCAGGCGCTCGGCATTGGTGCGCGTCAGCTCCTTGGAGAACCGCAGGGGACCCTCGCCTCCCAACACGTCGCTGTGCACGACGAACGCGTCGGTGGGTCGGCCCGACGCATGTTTCCATTTCGCCGAGAAGGTCCATCGGTCGCTCGGCTGCCAGGCGCCGACGATACCGACCGCGTGCGGCCGGTCCCAATCCGCTGCATATTCGCCTTCGCCGAGATTGTCGTCGCGGCGCGCGCGCGAGTAGGAGTAGGTCGCCGAAGCGCTCCAGCCGCGGCCCATGCGCTTGGCCAGCATCAGGTCCACGCCCGTCGCGGACCCCTCACCGATGTTGCTCGCGGTGTTCGTGGTCCGATCGTCAAACACGATCAGATCGTCGAGCTGCTGGTAATACCCTTCAGCCGAAAAACGCAGGTCCTGGCGCAGGTAGCGCGAATAGCCCAGCACCCACTGGGTGGAGCGCTCGCTCTTCAGATCGAGATTGGACGGATCGGCCGCGATATCGAGATAACGCGGTGCCTGGTGATACACGCCACCCCCGGTCCAGACTCGGGTGAGCGCATCAGGCTGCCAACTCAGCAGCAGGCGCGGGGCAACGGCGGACTTATCCGAAAACCCGTCGCGCTCGTAGCGCAGTCCGGGTGTCCATGTGAACGCGCCGAGGGTCCAGGCGTAGTCGGCATACGCGGCAAGCTGCGTCTCCGCTGCGCTCAAGGACGAGTCGTATTCCGCGGGAGTGAGCACGATGTATCGCTGTGTCGGGTCGGGGCGAAAGTCCGACTGTTCGTACACATACCGTATCCAGTCGCCGGAGAGACTACGGTCGAAGTCCAGGTCCACGCGAGCGACCCGCGCGCCGGCGGAGAAGATTCCATCCGATCCGAGCACCGTGCTGAAATCGCTGCGCCAGCCGATCTCGGTTTCACGCTCATCGATGCGCAGAATGTTCTCGCGCACCGGCGTCGTCGCAGGTGTCGGGTCGGGGCCCGCGAGGTCCGGATAGGCCTCACCCTCAGTGCCTGTCGTGTCGCTATTGCGGTAGTAGAACGTATTGCGCAACTGCGCGACGTCACCGGGAGACCAGCGCCACGTCACGCCGAGCAAGCTGCTGTCCTGCGTCGTGTCCTCAAGTCCCACATCCTCGAAGTTTTCGGACGCCAGCGCGTTCTCGACCGTTCGCTTGGAACTCTCGCTTGCGTCAATCGCCAGCAGTTCGAGACGATGATCGTCATTCAGTTCGGTGACGGACTTTGCGATGACATCGGTCAGGCGCTGCGTGCCGATGTCCAGCTCCTCGATGGCTTCGAACAAATTACTGAAATCAAACTGGCGCGCCGATAGCAGCACGCTGGTGTTATCGGCGACGTAACTCGGCCCCTCGTAGTCCGCCTCCACTCCGATGATGTCCACGCGCGCGCCCATCGTGGAGCTCACGGGATTGGCGTCTGCGATCTCCAGTTCTAGCAAGGAACCATTCCTGCCGCCCTCGGCCGCCCGCCAGCCGCCCGGAGAAAACTTGGCGCTGCCGATGATGTTCGGCGCGAAGATCGAATATCGTCCGCCACCGTCGACGCCTTCCTGCTCGCCGAGCGACTCGTCGAAATGCGCAACCCTGTCGAAAGGAATGCCATCGATCAGGATCAGGTTATCCCGCGGCCCGTTGCCGCGCACGGTGAAGCTTGAGAACTCCCCCGTCGAGACGACGCCCGGCAGAACGTCCAGCGCACGGACCACGTCGCCTGCGCTGCCGGGGTTACGTCGTATCTCCTCCCGCTCCAGCCGCACGGTGTTCGGCGTCGCCCGTGGATCCCCAGCTGTCGTGCGCGCCGTGACAACCACTTCCGTGACTACCACTTCGTCAATCACCTCATCGCTTCCACGCACTAGCGCAAAGTCCACGACAGCCACTCTGCGAAGCACGACCCGAACATCCGTCTGCACGGCATTCACGTAGCCCTGCTCTTCCACCTCGACCGAATACACGCCCTCCGGCACGTTATCGAACAAGAATTCTCCGGCGGCATCGGCTTCAACCGTGCCGTGAAGCCGCTGATTGCGCATGAGATGTACAGAGGCAGCCGGTACCGCCCGTCCAGTCACCGAATCCACGATGCGTCCACGAACGGCGCCCTCCGCCTGCAGTTGGACCTGGGCATGCGCCGTATGCGAGGCAGATACAAACAATATGAGCGCTGCTAGCAGCAATAGTCTGTGCAGCATGTCTGGTCCCTCGGACGGTTGATCGTCATCGGAAGCCAGACTAGCAACCCAGTCTGTCGCGAAACTTGCAGCGTATACAGGAGTTGCGGCAAACCCCCGTCAGTTATGTGGCTTCCCCGAAGAGGCAGCGACGCCCATCCATCCATACGGATACTCGTCCGAGCAGCAATAAGGCGGCTCGCAGCAGCGGGTCCGGGACGAGAGAGTACTGCGAGGCGACCGCTTCCACCCTTCCCTGCCAAAAAAAAAGATTGTCGGCACGGTCGTGTCCCAGAACGTGGTGTAGCTCGTCGAGTTAGCGGTCGGCTACTGGCAGGATCGGGCTGCGGTGCTCAGGCTGCCACAGCGGGCAGAAGGATGGCAGGGGTTTCGAGCATTTCGGTGAGGGTCTCGCGGGTCATGTAACGAGCGCGCTGTACCGCCCACTCGTCGTTCTGTTCGAGCAAGATCGCGCCGACCAGCCGCGTGATTGCTGCTTGGTTGGGAAAGATGCCGACGACCTCCGTGCGGCGCTTGATCTCGCCGTTGAGCCGCTCCAGGGGATTGGTGCTGTGCAGCTTCACGCGATGGGCAGCGGGAAAGGTCATGTAGGCCAGCACGTCGGGCTCAGCCTGATCCATCAGTGCCGCCAGCTTGGGTACGCTGGTCCTGAGCTGATCGGCGACTTTGCGCCATTGATCGCGCGCGGCCTGCGCATCGTTCTGGGCGAAGGCCGTTGCGATGAAGGCCGACACGACACGCCGTCCGCTTTTCCCGGCGTGCGCCAGGACGTTGCGCATGAAGCGGAGGCGGATCAGCAAACGATCCGGTGAATCGTTTGCCCGCCGACGACGGCAGCGCTGCCAGGTTGCCGTCAGCACCTTGGAGACCGCCGCCTTGATCCCTTCATGGCTGTCGGAGATGACGATCTTGACGCCGCGTAGGCCGCGCCGCGCAAGCTTGCGCAGGAAGTCCTTCCAGAAGGTCTCGGCTTCGGACGGACCAATGTCCATGCCCAGGATCTCGCGGCGGCCATCGGCGTTGACGCCCACCGCGACGATCACCGCCACCGACACGATCCGCCCAGCCTGACGGGTCTTCACGTAGGTCGCGTCGACCCACAGGTAGGGCCAGTCGCCTTCGATCGGCCGATCCAGAAAGGCATGGACGCGCTCGTCGATTTCCTCGCACAGCCGGGAGACCTAGCTCTTGGAGATCCCGCTGCCGCCCATGGCCTGCACCAGGTCATCCACCGAGCGCGTCGAGATGCCCTGGATGTAGGCCTCCTGGATCACCGCCGTCAGGGCTTTCTCGGCCATTCGCCGCGGCTCGAGAAAGCTGGGGAAGAAGCTGCCCTTGCGCAGCTTGGGGATGCGCAGCTCGACCGTCCCGGCCCGTGTCTCCCAGTCGTGCTCACGATAACCGTTGCGCTGTGCCAGCCGTTCCGGATTCTTCTGGCCAAACGCAGCGCCCGTCAGCGCGCCCACTTCCAGCTCCATCAGCCGCTGCCCGGCAAAGCCGATCATCTCGCGCAACAGATCGGCGTCAGGACTCTTTTCCAACAGCGCCCGCAGGCTCATCATCTCTTCGGTCATCGGTGGTTCCTCTGAACCGCCCCGGGAATCTCGGAGGCTCCCTCACTTGAGAGAATGGAGCCATGACCAGAGCATCGAAGTATTCCCCGGAAGTGCAGGAGCGCGCGGTCCGGATGGTGGCGGAGCACGCGGCGCAGCACACCTCGCAGTGGGCAGCGATTGAATCGATTGCTGCCAAGATTGGTTGTACAGCCGAGACGTTGCGGCGCTGGGTGCGCCAGGGCGAGCGTGACGCCGGTGTACGGCCCGGCCTGACCACGGCCGAGGGCGAGCGGATCAAGGCGCTGGAGCGCGAGGTCCGTGAACTGCGCCAGGCCAATGAGATTTTGCGCAAGGCATCGGCGTATTTTGCGCAGGCGGAGCTCGACCGCCCGTTCAAACGATGAAGGCGTTCATCGACGAGCATCGCTCGGTCCACGGGGTCGAGCCGATCTGCAAGGTGCTGCCGATTGCCCCGTCGACGTACTACGCCCACGCGGCTCGCGAGGCAGACCCACAGCGCCGTTCTACGAGGGACCAGCGAGATCGAGCGCTGGTGCCGGAGATCGAACGGGTCTGGAACGAAAACTTCCAGGTCTACGGCGTGCGCAAGGTGTGGCGGCAACTGCGGCGCGAAGGCTTTGATCTGGCCCGCTGCACGGTGGCGCGCCTGATGAAGCGCCTGGGCTTGCGTGGCGTCATCCGCGGCAAGTCGGTGCGCACGACGGTGAGTGATGCCAACGCACCTTGCCCGCTGGATCATGTCCGTCGTCACTTCAAGGCGGATCGGCCGAACAAGCTGTGGGTCTCGGACTTCACCTACGTGTCGACCTGGCAGGGCTTCGTCTACGTCGCCTTCGTCATCGACGTCTTCGCCCGGCGCATCGTCGGCTGGCGGGCTTCGTCCTCGGCGCGGACCGACCTGGTGCTCGACGCGCTGGAGCAGGCGCTGCATGAGCGCAAACCGGTCGGCCCGGATCGGCTGGTGCATCACAGCGACAGAGGTGTCCAGTACGTGTCGATCCGCTACACCGAGCGTCTTGCCGACGCGGGTCTCGAACCTTCCGTGGGCAGTGTGGGCGATTCCTACGACAACGCGCTGGCCGAGACCATCAACGGCTTGTACAAGGCCGAGGTGATTCACCGGCGGCCTTCCTGGCAACGCCGCGAAGACGTCGAGTGGGCCACGCTGCAGTGGGTGGACTGGTACAACAATCGCCGACTGATGGAACCGCTTGGCAACATCCCACCCGCCGAAGCAGAAGCTGCCTACTATTCACAAATCCCGAGTCTCGCCCTCGCGGCGTGACTCACAACAACGAGCCTCCGGGAAAACCGGGGCGGTTCAACAACGAGCATTCGCGGTACCTGGACGCGCGAGGCGGGTTGTCGTCGACGCCAGACGAGGGCGCACCCGCTACGGGACATCCGTTCGCAGATCTCAAGGCGATGCTCAAGAAAGTGTGACGCGCTGCCCACGTGGGCCGGCGCACCAGTCCTGCGACTTATCCGCTGATCGCACCCTGCTCTCGGCAAGCATCGATGACGATAGGTGGGTACTGCCCCTGATCGCTGTTTTCGGAGATCAGCGTGATCGTGGCGCCCCGCTTGCGGAGCCGCCTCAAGGTGAGTTGACGCTCACGGGTCTGTGAATCCTCGGCGGCTACCGCCACGATTCGATGACCGTCGGCAACGGCCTGCTCGTGAATCCGGACGAGATTGCCATCCAGGATGTGGGCATCCTGCATCGTGTGGCCCTGCACTCGAGACAGAAAGCTCGCTGAGGGACGGAACATCTACGGATCGATCCGGATTCGCCCCTGGATACGGGCGTCTGACAACAGCGGCTGGTCTGCAGCATTCGCTCCAACAGCGGTAACCCACCACGCGTTCGGCGTGTGCATCAGCACGTGAAACTACTCTTCCGGGTAGGGTGTCGTCGCTCGCCGTCGCGTTGACTGAGACGGATGCAGCCCCGCCCGATCAATGGGCGCAGCCAAACCACCAGAGGAGAAGACCATGGCGATGACGCCGTTCGAGATGTACAAGGCGCAAGCCGACGTGCTCGTTCCCATTGTGCGCGCGTTGCTGAAAGAGCTGGGCGCCGAACGGACTCACGAGCTAGTCTCAGAAGCAATCGGCGAAAACTTCCGCGCCATGGGCAAATCGATCTTCGAATCGCTGGACGGCGACTTCGGGAGCAAGACCAAGAAGCTTTGGGAAATCTACAACGTGGACAATTCATTCGACTACACCATTGAAAAGCAGTCGAAAGACGCGTTTTATGTGAGAGTCGACGGCTGCGGGTTCGCGAAATTTTTCAAAAGCATCGACGCGCCGGAGCTCGGGTTTCTCATCTGCTGCGGCCAGGACTATCCGCTGACGGAGGGCATGGACCCCAAGGCTGTCATGCGGCGGCCGAAGTCCCTCATGCAGGGCCACGATCATTGTGAGTTCTACTGGGACGTACACGAAGACCCGCAAAGATTGGAATCTGAAAAGAGCAAAGAGCTGTCGCGGGTCAGGAACGAACAGGTCATCCTCTTCCATAAGCACGCCGAAAGGCTCTGACACTGATCCGGGTGCAGGCTTCGCCGGCACGGACGGGAGGGCGTGCCCGAGCTGACGCAATGTCATGGCCAGCACCGACGGCCGCGGTCCTAGCGAATCCTGCCGTTGCAGACCGAAGGGCGGCTCTCAAGAAGAAGCCGTTCGGAGGTTTCCCGATTCTCCAAATGTCGCGTCGCCTACCGCGTTACGGAGTACGCACTTCCGGCCAATGCCGCAGAGCAGCCGCGTCATGACCGCGCGGATGGCCCCTTTCGTCCTTCCCGGCCCTTGATATCGGCGGATTCTCGCAACTCCGCGCCAAGGCCGGCTGGCCAGAGACTCACCACCATCGGAGATGCCCGGCGTTGTGAAACGACTTTTTTTGTCGTTGTTTTGTCCCTTCCTCGCGAGACCGCGGACTCAAACTGCTTCGTATCCAATCGCGATGGAGGCAGGATGAGACTGACAGGCAAGACCTCCCTGATCACTGGCGGCACGAGCGGTATCGGCCTTGCGACAGCAAGCTTGTTCGCGCAGGAAGGCGCCAGGGTTGCGGTGACGGGCCGCGACGAATCCAGGTTCGATGAGGTCAGGACAGCGCTCGGATCGGACGCTTTGATCATCAAGGCTGAGGTTCGCTCTGCTGACGATATGCGGGAGATGAGCCGGCTCGTGAAGGACCGCTTTGGCGCACTCGACATTTTCTTCGGGAACGCCGGCCGGGCCTTGCCGTCGCCCCTCGAAACGACGGACGAAGCGCTTTACGACGAGCTGATGGACACCAACGTCAAGGGTCTGTTCTTCTCGATGCAGGCCGTCTCGCCCCTGCTACGGGAAGGCGGCTCGGTCATCCTGAACACCAGCTTCCTCAACCAGACCGGCAGGATCGGACTGTCGCTCACCGCGGCCTCGAAAGCTGCGGTGCGATCTCTGGCGAGAACCTGGTCCCAGGAATTCCTGCCCCGTCGCATCCGCGTCAACGCGGTGTCGCCCGGGTTCATCCGCACGCCGATCATGGCCAGGATGGGTCTCAGTCCTGAGGAGGTGAAGCAGCAGCAAGCTGGCGCAGCCGCGCTGATTCCGGTCGGCCGCATGGGAGAGCCCGAGGAGATCGCCGCCGCGGCGCTGTTCCTGGCAAGCGACGATTCCCGGTATGTCGTCGGCGCCGAGCTGGTGGTCGACGGCGGGATTTCGCAGCTCTGAGCCTAAGCGGCGGCAGTCAATTCACGCGTTGCGCTGCGCGTACAGCGGGTGTCATGGGCGCAACGCCCGGACCATCGAGCTTGCTGCCCGATCCCGCTTTGCGCAGCACGCGCGGCGTCTGTCCAAGCACGCGCAGAAACGCGAGCCGCATGCGGTCGGTGTCGGTGAAGCCGACGGAGCGCGCGACAATATCCAGCGATTCGCGACCTTCCTCGATCCGTGGCTTGGCCGCTTCGACGCGAAGTCGTTCGACCAGTTTGGCCGGTGTGGTGCCGGTGGCCTTGAAGAACGCACGTCCGAACTGCCGGACACTGAGATTGGCGATGTCGGCAAGACGTTCGAGCGGCAGCGAGTGTTCCAGGTTCTCACGCATGAACGACATCACGCGCCGCATGCGGTCCGAGTCGGGGTCGAGGCGCAACAGCGAAGAGAACTGCATCTGCCCGCCAGCGCGTCGGTGGTAAACGACAAGCTGGCGCGCCACCGTTCGAGCGACGGTCTTGCCCAGGTCTTCCTCGATCAGGCTCAGCGCCAGATCGATGCCGGCGGTGATGCCGGCGGACGTCCAGATGCGGTCATCGCGGGTGAAGATGCGATCGCCGTCGACCTGCACCCTGGGATGGCGTCGCTGCAGTTCCGGCGCGTACATCCAGTGCGTGGTTGCGCGCCGCCCGTCTAGCAGTCCAGCCGCGGCAAGGATGAAGGCGCCCACACACACACTTGCCACGCGCCGGATGCCGTCGTCGTAGGCGGCACGGACGATACGGGTTTGCTCTACCGGGATCGGATGCAGCACCGCACCCTCGCCGCCAATCACGAACAGGGTGTCGAGCCCGTCGAATTCGGCGCGCTCGCTGCCGACCATGACCCCTTCGGAACTCCGAACCATTCCGCCGGACGCGGAGAGCACCCGGATCCGGTAGCGCTCGCTGCCCAGCCAGTTGGCGAGGTGGAACGGCTCCATGGCGCCACCGAGATCAAGCAGGATGAAGTCGGGTGTGACGAAGAAGCCGACCGTCAGCGGAGCGCGCTGCGTCATGGATGAATCCCGGAAGAGGCGATGCGTCCAGCCTAACGGACCCGAATCCAGACGTGTCGAATCTGTCCTGAATCGACGGAACTTCGTCCATCCTCGTACCGGCCACTGCCGGACACTGGGGCTCCCTAACGGAGAGCCTTCATGAAAATTGCCTGCTTCCTTTACCCGAACTTCACCTCCGCCGACCTGATCAACCCGGTCACGGTCTGGCAGTTCGTTCCGGGTGTGCAGTTTGAATTCATCGCCGCAGAAAAGGGTCCGGTCGCGACGGACACGGGCCTGGCGTTCGTCGCGACCCACTCGTACGCCGACGCCTCGCCCGATCCGGATGTTGTATTTGTTCCAGGCGGCGCGAAGCCGACGATCGACGCCCTTGGCGATGCCGCGCTGCTGGACGCGATTGCGCGCCTCAGCCGAGATGCGAAGTGGGTTGCCAGCGTGTGTACCGGATCGCTCGTTCTCGGCGCCGCGGGACTGCTGCGGGGTTACCGCGCCGCATGTCACTGGTACCCGCGTCAGTGGCTGACGAAATTCGGCGCGACCCCGTCGGACGATCGCGTGGTGATCGACCGTAACCGCGCCACCGGCGGCGGTGTCACCGCGGGTATGGATTTCGCGCTGCGCCTGGTCGCCGAATGGGGCGGCGAATCGGCGGGGCGGCTGATCGAGCTGATTGTCGAATACGCACCCGAGCCACCCTTCAACACCGGTCGGCCCGAACTGGCAGACGAAGCGACGCTGTCCGCCGCACGCCAGATCATGGCCGCTGAGTTCTCCGAGGCAGCGGTGGATCAGGCCGGCCAGCGGCTGAGTATGTCCACGCGCACCGGGGCGGCGGTTTCCGCCTGAACCGGAAGCTCGGCTCCGCATCAAGTGCGCGATGCGGTTCTCTCGATGTGGAGAGGGCGGAAACCAAAGGCGCAAACGCGAGCGCAGTGGCCGCAGGTCTTTGAAGGCCTGCTTCGGTCCCTCCCTGCCCCCGCATCATGCGATCTCCAATGGAAAGTCCTCGCCGCGTCCGGCGCAACATTCGATGTGGGATGCGTGAAGGCAAAGCCGCCTGCGAACGCGTCGCCGCGTGCCCGCGCGCCGAGCGTACTTCGTTCACCACATGACGAGGGTCCGCACCTCAATGCTGTATCGCGGCGGCGAACCCGGCGGGGTAGTGGGATCGTCGAATGCCGTGTGCGCGGAGCAGCGCGCGCGTCCGTCGGTCATCGAGTCGAAGCACTTGACGAACAGCAGGTCGTCGCGACACATTTCGGGAAAGTAATACCAGCGGTGATCCGGGCAGTGAAACATCTGGAAGACCTCGCCACGGCGGTCCGGGTAGATCAGGTCGGAGACGACGAGGTCGCCAGCGGCGACGGACCGCGCATCGCAAACCGCGAGCGGTGCGTCACGTAACGGTTCGAGCAGCGGGCGCCAGAGGTTGATGAAGTTGTAGCGCCGCTTGAAGACCTCCGCCGCGGCCTTTTCACCGAGCAGGTCTCTGACGCGCTGCGGAGCGGACCAGTCGGTGTAATCGTTGTGAGCGATGCGTGCGGGCTTGCCGATCGCTTCACCGGCGGCGCCACGCGGGGCATGCCTCACGTTGTGGTCAAAGGCGATGGCGCGTGCGGCGCCGGTCTTTGCGACGACCACCGCTTCCATTTCGCCGTAGTAGTCGGCGCGAACCGCGTCCGGGTCCTCGAAGGAACCGAAGGACGTTGGATACTCCCCGGCGGTCATCGCGAAACCGACGCCGTCGAGCGTGAACTCCGCTATCTGCGGCCAGCCGTTGCACACGCGCATGATCCGGAATTCGCGATCTCCGATTTCGATAGGGACATCCGGTGGTGCCGGGTCCACATAGCGATAAGGCCTGGCGTCGAGGCGAGCCAGATAGCCGATCTCTCCTTCGACGAAATTCAGAGCGCGTCGCGCGATACCAGCATCATCCACCGCAGGGTCCCCCTACATCCGTTGTCGAATACGCCGACCCGCTGCCAGGCCTGGCTCCAGTCGCGGTGCCTCGGCATTCCTCGTGACGGCGACCTTGCGTCTGATGGAAGATCTCAGCAGGGATTCTTCAACGTCGTCCCCCGAGATATCCGCAGGCGTCGCCAGTCCGGGCATCGCATCGTTTTCGACACGATGTTCAGACCGGAGAAGTCTATTGGGCGAGTAACGACGGATCGGTAGCGGGTGGTCTGGCATCGCAACTCTTCTCCGCATTCGCCCTCCCCTTTTTTACGTAGGCATTCGGTGAAAGCCCGGTACAGGTCTTGAACGCGGTCGAAAAATGCGCGGCGCTGCAGAAACCGGTCTCGTAGGCGATGGTGGTCATGCTCTTTGCGCCGGACCGGATCAGATGCGAGGCCCGTTCAATCCTGAGGCGCAAAATGTACCGGTGCGGACTTATGCCGAAATGAGCGGTGAACACGTCGCAGAATCTCGATCGACCCAGCCCGGCAAAATCCGCGAGATCGTGAACGGTCAGCGGATCGCCAAGACGGCGGTCGATCATGGCGGCAAGACGATGAAAATCCGGTGCCGCCGGAAATGCGGGCGGCATCTCCCGATGCTCTTGCGACAGTCTGACTCTTTCGGCGTCCGCGAATTTCAGAACGCGCGAGACATGCATCGCCAGGGCTTCCAGCACCCGAGACGTGTAGCGCCGGTCGAGTTCACCCGCCGCATCGGCCGATTGAATCAGAGCCTTGGTGCTCGCCAGCGCGTAATCGTCCCTGAACGCGAATAGACATTCAGTCAGACCCAGCACTTCATCGAGCGTGGGGTCCTCGAAATAGGCAGCCGAGGTGACCGGAATGTGTATCGTGGCGAAATCAGCACCGCCGTCGACCAGCCAGCGGATCGATTGACCCCGCGGGATCAGAGTGATGTCGCCAGGCCTGGAGTAGCGCCGCGTCAGGCCACGGTCCGTGAACGCCCTGACCCGCGGCGCGCCACCCAGATGCACCGTCAGCGTGACCTCGCGAATCCGCGGCACCAGTGCCTCGCGTACCGGTTTGATTCCCCAGCGGTACAGGCACAGGCCGGATTCGGGCCGACCTCTTCGAACCAGTGTCGGCCGCGCGCCGCAGACGCGCTGATACGCATCGATGGCAGGCAGGCCATCGGGATGGGTGACGTGCATGTCTGTTCCGCACGATGGCACTGTGATCGTCGAGCATATACTGATCGTATGGTTCCAGACGATGTGGAAGCTTGAGCTGGGAACCCGCGGACCTGCCGAGACCGGACGATTTTGAAAGCGCTGGAACGGATTTCTGTGAAATCTACGGGCCCGAATTACTGACAGAGTAAGCGGTGGCGGTAGTGATTCGGCGGGCACATGCGTCGTTGCCGCCGTAGAAAGCCTTTGCCCAGCGATCAACGAAGCTGCGATGAGCAACCTGATCGTTCACCGATGCGTTCGACAACGAGCCGGATACCGGCATGGAGGAATGTCATGAGTCTGGATGCGAACAAGCAGCTGGTCGCTGATTTTTTTGCCCACTTCGGTCGCAAGGACGTCGACGGCGCGCTCGACATGATGAGCGCCGACGCGACCTGGTGGATCGGCGGCAAGCCGGACCTGTTTCCCATCTGCGGATTGAAGACCAAGGCCGAGATCGGCGAATTGCTCAACTCGCTGGTGCCGACGACCCGCGACGGCCTGGCCATCACGCCCAAAGGGATGGTGGCCGAAGGCAACTTCGTCGCCTGCGAAGCGGAGTCGCTGGGCGTGCTCGGCAATGGGCGCACCTACAACAATCAGTATCACTTCCTGATCGAGATCCGTGACGGCAAGATCGCGGCGGTCAAGGAGTACCTGGACACGATGCACACGGCCGACGTTCTCAAGGGTTGAAGCGCGTCGGGTGTCCCTGTCCAACTTTCCGGAGCATGGGGCCTCTCCCTGCCGAGCCGAAACGCGGACCCGTTCTTGATCAGTTCATCGGCTGACCCCGCGCGACGCCCTCGAAGCCGTATTCGATGGCCGCAGCTCCAAACTTGCCGAGGGGGTCGGCCGGATGACGGCGCTTGACGGAGCTGCACCGGGCCAGCCATTGCATCGCCGAGACATCTGTGTCCCATAGAGGCCGCCAAAGAAAAAATAGAGGAGAACGAACTTGACCGAGACCGCGCCGACTGCCGAAGTCCCAAAAACCGTACCCGACCTGCTTGTCGCAGCGCGCGCACTGGCGGGCCTGGACGATTTCGGCGATCCGCATTTCATGACCGGACTGCAGGTGCTGATCGACGGCTTCAACCGCGAGGCACGGCTCAGCGCCATGGGCGAACAGCTCGCCTTTGGCGGCGTGCTCAACATGCTGGTCAACCGGCTGCGCTACGTGCGCGACGTCAAGGAGCACCCGGAAATCCTCGACGAGCAGATCACCCGTCCGGTGATCATTCTTGGCCTGCCACGCACCGGAACCACCAAGCTGCTGCGCATCCTGGCGACCGATCCGCAATCGCAGGCGATGATCTACTGGCGCATGCTGAACCCGGCGCCGTTTCCGGACGAAGCGCCGGGCAACCCGGTCGGTCGTATCGAGGCGGCGGAGGCGGCGGTGGCCATGCTCAGCGAACAGTTCCCGGGCTTCGTGGCGCGCCATCCCACCGAGGCGCAGCAACCCGACGAGGAAGTGCTGTTGATGCAGGGCTCCTTCGAGCATGTGGTGACGTGGCTGTTCGCACGCATGCCCTCGTTCTACGACCATGCCATGAACGGCGATCTGCGCCCGCAGTACCGCTTTCTGCACAGCCAGATGCAGTACCTGCAGTGGCAGGACGGCGGCGCGCGCGGCCGCTCCTGGGTGCTCAAATCGCCCTGCCATACCGGCTTCATCGACGTGCTGCTGGAGACCTTCCCGGACGCAGTGCTGGTGCACTGTCATCGCGACGTCAACGGCCTGCTGCCCTCCATCGCCGGACTGGTCGAAGAGATGCGCCGCATCCACAGCGATCATGTCGACCGCAAGCTGCTCGGCGACGACATGCTCGAATACTTCGGCCGGCTGATGGATCGCTATCTGGTGCTGCGCGATCAGCTCGCGCCCGACCGGATCATCGACGTGCGCTACGACGAGGTCCTGCAGGATGCCGTTGGCGTGGTGCGCCGCATCTATGAGCGGCTCGGCCGCAGCCTGAGCCCGGGAACCCTGGAGCAGATCAAGGCCTGGGAAGAAACCCGACCGCCGCACTACCTGGGGCACTACACCTATTCGGCGGCCGACTACGGCTATGCACCCGGCACCATCGACCGCCGCTTTGCCGCCTACAACGACCGCTTTCGAGACTACGTCAGCGTATGACCGGAGACCGCAGGATGACTGAACACACGTCTTTCGAACATCTGAAATTCACCCGGCCCGAAATCTGGCGCGAAGTGGTCAAGGCCATGGGCGAGATGGAGGCCCTGGTCTGGAACGATCCGCGCGTGACCGATGACCTCACACGCGCCGAAGGCCTGCGCTACCTCACGCGCCTGATCGCCGGCGCGCTGCCGATCACGATGGAAGAGTCCAACCCGAACTACCCGCGGTTTCTGCAGCTGCTCAGCACGCGCCTGCAATGGGGTCTGCCATCGGCAGACTGCCATTACCAATGGGCGCCGGTGCACGGCGACAACGTGTATCGCGTCAGCGGCGATCGCGGCACGGCCAAGATGTTCGACATCGAATCGCGGCGCAATCACTTCGCGCGGCTCGGTGAGTGGACCCTGCACGCGCGGCTGCCCAAGGCTGTGGTCGGACCGAACAACCATGTCGACATCGTGCTCAGCCGCAAGCGCCCCGCCGATGCGCGCAACTGGCTGGAACTGCCGGAAGGTCCGGGCGAGCTGATCTTCCGCCAGTACTTCTACGACTGGAACACCGAGCAGGCCGCGCGTCTGGTGATCGTCAACGAAAACGCCGTCTATCCGCCGCCGCCGCTGACGCAGAACCAGATCCGCGAGCGCTGCGCGCTGTTCTGCGATTTCCTGCGGCAGGCCACCGCCATCTTCCGCAAGTCGGTGGAGACCTACTACGCGGCGCCGCCGAACACCCTGGCGTTCGATGGCATCGATTACGGCTGGCGCGCCATCCAGTACGGCAAGGGGCCCTACGAATGCGCGCTCGACGAGGCCCTGATCCTGGAGTGCAAGCTGCCCAACACCGAGTACTGGAACGTCCAGATCGGCAGTCACTGGTGGGAGGCGCGCGACTACCATCTGCGCCAGACCTCGCTCAACGGCCATCAGGCCCGGGTCGAGGAGGGCGGCGTGTTTCGCGCTGTGATCTCGCACCAGGATCCCGGCGTCGCCAACTGGCTGGATGCCGGCGGCCACGACAAGGGCCTGATCTCGATCCGCTATTACGAGGCCGACTCCCTGCCCGTGCCGACGATCCGCAAGGTCAAGCTCGCCCAGCTCGGCGACGCGCTTCCCGCGTCGGCGGCGCGCGTGTCCACGCAGGAACGCCAGCAGATTCTGCGCGAACGCGCGTGGTCCATGCCCCGCCTGGGCCGCGACTGATCCATCGGAGATTGAGACATGCCTGACATCGAGAAACTGTTTTCACTGCATGGGAAAATTGCGCTGGTCACAGGCGCCGGGACCGGCATGGGCCGTCGCTTCGCCACCACCCTGGCCGGTGCCGGGGCCCGGGTGGTCTGCGTGGCACGCAATGGCGAACGCCTGGAACAGGTCGCCGCCGCCATCCGCGCCGACGGCGGGCAGGCGGTGGCGGTGCCCGGCGACGTCGGCAGCACCGAATCGGTGGAGGCCATGTTCGATGCCGCCGAGCAGGCTTTCGGCCGCGTCAACCTGCTGGTCAACAGCGCCGCGCAGGTCGACTTCGGCCTGTTCCCGGACGTCAAGGACGACAACTGGGCGAACCTGCTCAACGTCAACCTGAGCGGCATGATGCGCACCTGCCGCAGCTTCGCGCGCCGGCTGCTGGCCGCCGGCGAGCCCGGCACCATCGTCAACGTCACCTCGATCATCGGCGACGTGGTGCTGATGGGCGTGCCGACCTACGGCACCCTCAAGGCCGCTGCCAACCAGCTCACGCGTTCGATCGCGCGCGACATGGGCGGACAGGGCATCCGCGCCAACGCAATTGCGCCGGGCTACTTCGACACCGAAATGTCCTCGTCGCTGTTCGATACCGACGCCGGCCGTGCGCTGGTGGCGCGTCATCCGCTGGGCCGGCTCGGACGCGTCGAAGAACTCGACGGCCCGCTGCTGCTGCTGGCCAGCGACGCCTCCAGCCACATGAACGGCTCGATCCTGACCATTGACGCAGGGCATTCGATTCAGCTTGCCTGAGACGCCTCCTTCGACAACGTCGCCGGCAGTGTGCTCAATGCCGTGCTCTGACCGATGAATATTTGAGGACCACGCAATGCCGGACGCACGCTGCGAAGACGAGCTCGCGATCACCAGAACCATCCAGTTGGTTGCGCGCGCCTACGATCACAAACGCCATCGCGAGCTGCTGCCCCAGGTGTTTGAGGACCATGCGCGGCAGCACTACTACCTGTTGGGGCAGTTCGTCGAATTCTCGATGCCGGGCGGAATCGAGGTGGCCATGTCATTCCACGAGCGGTGTTATGCAACGCAGCATCTGGTGTCGCCGCCGGCGATCGAGTTCGACGGCGAACTGGCACGCACCACCAGCACGGTACACGCCGTGCATGTACAGATTCTGCGGGACGGAAGTCGCGCCAACTGGATCCTGGGCGGCTACTACCACGACGTGCTGGCACGCCACGCCGAGGGTTGGCGCATCCGTGAACGGACCGCCATCGCCACCTACGAGGAAGGCTGTTTCCACCAGGACGCGCAAATCTTTCCGGCTCTGGCCGACTACACCAAGCCGCTTTAGGACGGCCTCCTCCCGCGCGCTTGCGCGCAGATTCGGCACGGTCCGGTGCCGTCTCGGCTGACCATCTGCCCTTGTTCGCACTGGTACGATTTTCGTACCATGACAGCAGGAGGCAACCATGGAACCGCTGATCGACGACGTTGCCCGCACCCCCAATGGCTCCGGTGGCCGGTTCACCGAGGCCGAACGCAAGGCGCTGGCCAGGCAGGTGGTCAAGCTGCTGGAGCTGTGGCAACTGGACAAGGCCAAGGCCAGCGAAATGCTGGGTCTGTCGGCCAACACCCGCACGACGCTGAGCCGCTACGCCCAGGGCGCGGCGCTGGCGGATCAGCGCGATCTGCTCGACCGGGTGGGCAATCTGCTGGGAATCCACAAGTCGCTGCGCCTGTTGTTTCCGCACAACCGCGACCTCGCCTATCGCTGGCCGACAACGGCGAACCGGGCGCTGGGTGGGCGCCGCCCGGTGGATGTCATCGCCGAAGAAGGACTGCCCGGACTGGTCGCGCTGCGTGGCTACCTGGACCACCTGCGCGGACAATAGGCGATGCGGGGCAAGCGTCACCAGGCGACATCGCTGCTGGATACGCCTCGTTACTTCAGGGACGACGCCTATCGCAACGTGGTGTCGATCCGGGTCAGCCAGGATTTGTTCGACGATCTGTCCGCCAATCCGACCGACTGGGAGGCTGCGATCCGGCTTGAGAGCCATACCAAGCCGCGTGATCCCCTGCCGGCGTTGAACCGCGCCTTCGAGAAGCATTACCTGGCGGCCATCGATTTCCCGTTCTCCCGATCATGGACCGCCACGCGCTACAGCGACGGCAGCTTCGGCGTGTGGTACGGCTCGCCCCGGCTGGAAACCACCGTCTTTGAAACCGTGTACCACTTTTGTATCCAGCTCAAGGATGCCGGGTTCGATCAGGGCGAGCCGGTGATTCGCGAGCGCAAGGTGTACCGGGTGGAGGTCGATGCGCTGGTGTTCGATCTCAGGGGCAAGGTCGAACAGGCACCCGACCTGGTTCATCCGTCCGACTATCGGCTGTGCCAGTCGATCGGGCTTCGCATCCGTGATCGTCATGCGGGCCTGATCACGCGCTCGGCGCGGTGCGACGGCGACTGCCTGGCGATCTTTGCGCCCCGGCATCTGAGCGATCCGCGCCTGCATTGCTACCTCACCTACATTTACGAACCCGCCCATCGCCGGGTTCGAGTGCAGCGGCAACCCGGCAGGGACTGGCTCAGGATCGCCAGCCCCTGAGGCCTCGTCAGGCGCACCGCGGCAGATGACCTGAATGCAGCCGGCTGCGTCAAACTGCGCGGTATGACCCCTGCCCTGCTGCGCCTGCTGCTGACCGACGATCCCACCGCCCAGCCTTGCGATACGGTGACGGCGTGGTGGGAGCAATACCTTGACCTGGAGCCCGCATGGCCGCGTCCGGTAGAGCGCGCCATCGTTGGAGGCTATTGCGCCGACCGCGTCGGCTGGGCGTTCGCTTCGGCCTATCAGGCGGCGCTGCGCGCGCTGGTCCCCACCGTTGCGGCCGACCGGGTGACCGCCCTGTGCGTGACCGAGGAACAGGGCACGGCGCCACGCGCCATGCACACCACGCTGACCGACGACGGTGCCGGCGGATTCTTCCTCAGCGGTGCCAAGCGCTGGACCACCTTGGGACCGGACGGCGGCCTGTTTCTGGTCGCCGCCCGAGACGGTCGCAGCGGCGGCGAACGTCCGGTCATCCGGCTGGTCCAGGTTCCGGCGGACACGGCGGGACTGCAGATCCAGCCCATGCCGCCCACCGCCTTCGTGCCCGAGGTGCCCCACGCACGGCTGCACTTCGATCGCGTCGCCCTGCCCGCGGCGGCGCTGTTGCCCGGCGACGGCTACTCCCGTTACGTGAAACCGTTTCGTACCGTCGAAGACCTGCACGTGCACGCCGGCGTACTGGCCTACCTGGTCCGGGAATCCCGACGGCTCGCATGGCCGCGGCAATGGACCGAGCGCGCGGTCGCCGCCTTGCTGGCGTTCAGCACCACCGCCGAGCTGGACCCGGCCGCCGCCACCACGCACGTCGCCCTTGCGGGAACCATGGCGCTTGGAGAACAGCTCGTTGCAGAGGCCGATTCGCACTGGGGTTCGACATCGAACGCCGCAGCGGACCCGTCCGCGGCTGCGCGCTGGCAGCGCGACCGCAAGCTGTTGACGCTGGCTGCCCAGGCGCGCGCGGCAAGGATCGAAAAGGCCTGGACGGAGCTGGCCTGATCGCCGGCCTGGAATTCGAATCGCCAGTGCTTGATCCCCCTCTCCGGCGATCGTTTCGAGACGGGTCCGACAGCGCCTGGAGCTTGCGTTCCATCAGACCCGCTTCCCGTTCGCGAAAGACCCGCGACCTTGTTTCCGACATCGGTCACCCATCCGCCGGCAGGCGTTTGCCCAAGCGCGTCTTGGCCAGCTCGATCATCGCGCGTGTCTTCGCCGCAGGTTCCATGCGGCCGGGCCAGGCTGCGTAGAGCGACAGCGCCGGCAGCCGCGCGTCCGGGAACAGCCGGACCAGCCGGCCCGCCTCCACGTCCGCGCGCAGCGTGTAGTCCGGCGCGCCCACTATCCCTGCCCCGCTGATCGCCAAGGCGCGCCCGGCAGAGGTCATCGAGGTGCTGAGCCGACCCCGCACGCGCACCGTGACGTCGCGCCGGCCGACGCGAAAGCGCAATGACCAGGGGCTGGCGAGGCGGGTGAATCCGATCCATTCGTGCGCCGCCAGGTCTTCGACGTGCTTGGGTGTGCCGTGCGCTTTCAGGTAGTCCGGCGAAGCGACGCACCAGATCTGCATGTCGGCCAGGCCCACGGCGCGCAGGCCTGAATCGCGCACACCGGTGATGCGCAGGCTCAGATCGATGTTCTCGCGGATCAGGTCGACAAGCTCGTCGGTGGGCAGGTACTCGACCCGCATCTGCGGATGTTGCGCCGCGTACTCCGCGATCAGCGGCGCGACGAAGGGCGCGGCGTCGATCGACGAAGTGATCCGCAGTAGTCCGGACAGCTCGCCCTGTCGCGCCCGCGCGCGTTCGACCATCTGCCCGGCCTGCGCCAGCAGCGCGCGGCAATCGGCGAGGAAGGCCTCGCCGGCCTGGGTGATGGCGACACGCCGCGTCGAACGCTGCAGGAGCTGAATCCCGAGTTCGCGCTCGAGCGCCGACACCGCCTGGCTCACGGCCGATTTCGTGAGTGCGAGACGATCCGCCGCCGCGGTGAACGAACCCGCCTGCGTCACCGCGACGAACACCTGCAGCTTTACCAGATCCATCGGGCTTGCACTGTTCAGAACGACTTCACGGTGAATTCTATTAAGAGATATTTATCGAAACAATCGAGACGCCCACGATGCGCTTCCCGACACCATCAAGACAGAGGAAACCGTCATGTACGTACTCATGGGTTCAAACGGCAATATCACGTCGAAGGCCGTGCGCGCATTGCATCAAAGCGGCGTGCCGGTTCGCGTCATCGGCCGCAGCGCAGCATCGCTCGCTCCGCTGCATCAACTAGACGCCGAGCTTGCCGTCGGCGATGCCCGCGATGCCGGCTTCCTCACGCAAGCCTTCGCGGGTGCGACCGCCGTGTACGTGATGATCCCGACCGACTACGGCGCGCCAGACCTGCGCCGCGCGCAGGCGGAGCTGGGCAGGTCCATCGCCACGGCCATCGCGCAATCCGGCGTGCGACGTGTGGTGAATCTTTCGAGCATCGGTGGCGAACTGCCGGCGGGCACCGGCCCCATCGTCGGCCTGCACGAGGAGGAACAGCGGCTGGACGCGATCCCGAACCTGGAACTGCTGCACCTGCGCCCCGGGTACTTCATGGAGAACCATCTGCTCGCGGCCAGCACGATCGCCTCGCTCGGTGTGTATCCGTCCCTGGAGCGTTCGGACATCGGCGTGCCGATGGTCGCGACACCCGATATCGCCACGATCGTGGTGCGGGAACTGCTCGACGCCAAAACATGCGGCGTGCTGCACCTGCACGCGCCGCGCCACTACACCTTCCAGCAAGCCGCGACCATCCTCGGACGCGCGATCGGCCGCCCGGATCTCATGTACGTCCAGTCCGATGTCGCCGAGGCACGGACGGCGATGCTCCACGCAGGCTTCTCGCCGGACGCGGCCGAGCAGATGGCGGAGATGGCGCAGTGGCTGTCGACCGGTACCCACTCGACGCCGCCGGAACCGGTCGAAGTGATGCCGACGACCCTGGAAGACTTCGCCCCGCGCTTTCGTGCGGCCTATGAGGCGCTGGAGCGTGCCGAGGCGTAGGCCGCGGTAGAGGTCCGGTGTCAAGGCATGGGGGGTAGCTCGGAAATGAGCGGGTTGATCGAATATGCCGACCGGCTCGTCGGCACCTTGCTGGTGTAGAGGGCAAGAGATCGCGCCTGTACCTGCTCGCTGCACTGCCGCTTGCGGCGGTGCCGTGGCGCTGGACTGCGCATCGCGGCGAGCGCCGATCCGCACGCTGTGTTTACCGTCACGACCCCATGTGCGATTATGCGACGCATTCGCATTTAAGTGTCCGCGTCATGGGTGTGCTCGATCAGGTGCAGGGGCGGTTGCAGGCCGGCGACATGGACGGCGCCCTGGCGACCTGCCGCGCGCAGATCGCCGCCGAGCCGGACAGCGCCGAAGCCCATCGCCACCTCGCGCAGTTGCTGTCGGTGCGCGGCGAGTTCCTGCCGGCGGAGCGCCACGCACGGCGCGCCTGCGAACTGGTACCGGACGATCCGCGGTCGTGGTCGGACCTGGGCCGCGTCTACGCTGCGGAACGCCGGCTCGACGACGCCGCGCGTTGCTTCACCGAGGCGATCCAGGCCGATCCGAAACACGCCGATGGCTGGCACAACCTGGGCACCGCGCTGCGCAAGCTCGGCGACGCATCGGGTGCGTTCACGGCGCTGAAGAATGCGCTGCTGATCGATCCGTCGCGCGCGGAGACCTATCTCAATCTCGGCAATCTGCTGATTGACGCAGGCCAACTGGAAGACGCGCTCGAATGTTTCGAGCGCGCGGCGAAGCACGATCCGCAGCTCGCCCGTGCGCGCTCGCGCCTCGCACAGCACTTCTCGCAATCCGGCAAGGTCAAGCGCGCCGAGTCGCTGTTCCGGCAGGCGCTGGGGCTGGACCCGCAGCATGTGCAAGGCTGGATCGGGCTCGGCCGCACGCTCGAAGACCTGGGCGAGGCCGAAGGTGCGCTGGGCTGTTATCGACAGGTGCTCGCGCTGCGGCCCACGCACGCGCAGGCGATGGGCCAGTACCTTGCGCTGGTGAAGGACGCCCCGGACCCCACGCTGCTCGCCGATGCCGAAGCAGCCTTGGCCGGATGCGTAGCCCGGTTTCGCGGCAGCGAAGCCGGGGGCGGTGCCGCGCTCGAAGACCCCGGCTCACCTTCGGCGCGGTTGTGCGTAACAGGGAGTGCCATTCAAGGCACTCCCACGCTGGGACCCAGCCGGGCTACGAGTACTACGAGCGCGCCGCCGGACGAGGCCATTGCGCTGATCGGCTACGGCCTGACCAAGTTCCACGACCGGCGCAAGGACTATGTGCAGGCCGCGCAGGCGGGTCTGGCCGCGAACGCAGCACGCCGGCGCGCGACGGGTGCGCTGGACCGCGACGCATTGAGCACGCGCGTGGATCGCATCATCCAGACCTACACGCGCGACTTCTTCGCCGCGTATCGGCGCTTGGGGCTGGGCACCGACCAGCCGGTATTCATCGTCGGCCTGCCGCGCTCCGGTACCACGCTCACCGAGCAGGTGCTGTCCTCGCATCCGCTGCTGCACGGCGCCGGCGAGTTGCCGGACCTGTCGCGCATTGCTTCGCGCAGTGCGGGCGAGAACGAGGAGCCCTGGCAGGCCGCGGGCAACCTCGACGAGATGGGTTCGCGCGAACGTGCGCACGAATATCTGAAGGCGCTGCGCGAAGGCGCGCCCAAGGGGCGGCTGCGCATCAGCGACAAGTCGCCGCTCAATTTCTTCCAGCTCGCCTTCGCCGCCGTGCTGTTCCCCAACGCTAGAGTCGTGCATTGCGTGCGTGACGCGCGCGACAACGCGCTGTCGATCTGGATGGAGAACTTCAATCCGGACCAGAAGTACGCCACGGATTTTTCCGACCTCGCGTTCTTCCGCCAGCAGTACGAACGCCTGATGGCGCACTGGCGCGTGCATCTGCCGCTCAAGATGCTGGAACTGCGCTACGAAGACACGGTGGCCGATCTGGAAGGGCAGGCGCGCAAGCTGGTTGCGTTTCTGGGCGCGCCCTGGGATGCGCGCTGCCTGGACTTCCACAAGGCCGAGCGCGCGGTGCAGACGCCGAGCCGCTGGCAGGTGCGCCAGCCGATCTACACCCGGTCGGTCGAGCGCTGGCGTGCGTATGCGCCGTATCTGCCCGGTCTCGAATCCGCGTTCCTGGCCTGGGATCGCCAGACGAATCCCTGAACGGTGTTCCTCTTTTCCGATCTCATTCGTCTAATCAGATAGAACCGCAAGTCTGACCGCCCGCCCGATGTCCACCCACGCCCTTCCTGTCCCCCTGATCGCGGCCCGCGTTGCCGCGAGCCTGCTCGGTGGCTATGCCTTTGTGTGGGGGCTGAGCACGCTGGCCATCGGATTAGCAGTGAAAGCGGGCGCGCCCTATGGCGAGGCGCATACCGCCGTCATGCTGCTGGCCTTCCTGGTGTTCCTTTGGGCGTTTTGCTGGGCGTTCACCGCGCCGCGCTTGCAGACGGTCTACGCCGTGTTGTTCGGCGGTGGTGCCCTCACCAGTGCGCTGGCCTGGTGGCTGGCCGGCACCCTAGCCTGATTTGAGGAGAGCCTGATGTTTTCGTCCTTCCGACTCTCGATGACCTGGCTGCACACCTGGTTCGGCCTGGTGCTCGGCTTCGTCCTGATGATCTGTTTCTTCTTCGGCAGCCTGTCAGTGTTCGATCGTGAGATCGACCGCTGGGCGATTCCGCAGACGCGCTTCGAAGCGCAGCCGATGCCCTCGTACGATGAGCTGCTGGCGCCGATCTACCTGCAGATGCGGCCGCACCCGGATGACATGCTCGCCACGCAGCAGCGCGTGCACGGCACCATTCCCGATCCGAACACGCTCAAGCTCGCCTCGGTCTACGCCTACACCACGCACCGCGATCCGGTGCTCGGCATCGGCGGCGAGTACAGCATTCCCAACCAGCCCATCGACCCCAAGGACGAGCACCTGCACGTCCACGGCTGGATGACCATCGACCCGCGTACCGGCGCGGAGATTCCGGAAACCTCGCGCAAGCTCGGCAGCGATTTCTTCTACCCCATGCACTACAGCCTGCATCTGCACTGGCGGAGCCTGGGTTACTGGATCGTGGGACTGGCCGCGCTGGTGATGCTGGCGGCGCTGGTGTCCGGTGTCGTGATGCATCGCAAGATCTTCCGCGAGCTGTTCACCTTCCGCCCCGCCAAGCGCGCGCAGCGCAGCGCGCTGGACCTGCACAACCTCACCGGCGTGGTCGCGCTGCCGTTCCATTTCATGTTCGCGCTGTCGGGGCTGGTGATCTTTGCCGGCATCTACCTGCCGGTCGGTGACACCGTGTTCCGCGACACTGCCAAGGCCTTCGAAGAATCCGAGGCCGAGCGCAACGGCCTGCCGCATGACCCTTCCGGCGTGCCGGGGACGATGGCCTCGGTGGACGCGATGTTCGAGGAGGCCAAGCGGCGCCGGGCGGATCAGGGACTGGTGCCCGAGATTGGTTTCTTCCAGATCGAGCACTTCGGCGATGCCAACGCCTATGTCGGCGTGTACCGCGCCACCACGGATCGCGTGGACTTCTTCGGTCATCCGATCTTCTTCAAGGCCAGCACCGGCGAAGTGCTGCACCAGGAGACCCAGCAGTCCGCGGTGCAGAGTATCGAGGGTTTCGTCGAAGGTCTGCACTTCCAGCATTTCCGCCACTGGCTGCTGCGCTGGTTCTACTTCTTCGGCGGCATGGCGGGCGCGGTGTGCATTGCCACCGGCTTCATCTTCTTCGTCGAGAAGCGCAAGCGCCAGCACGCCCTGAAGGGCGCCAGCGGCTCGCGCGTGGTGGACGCGCTGGCCGTCACCACCGTCACCGGCATGGTCATCGCCACGCTCGCGATGCTGGTGTTCAACCGCCTGCTGCCGGTGGACCTTGCGGATCGCGACTATTGGGAAGAGGCCGCGTTCTGGAGCGCCTGGGCGCTCGCCTTCCTGCACGCCGCGTGGCGCACCGCACCGGTTGCGCGCGCGCGTCTTGCGCCCGCCTGGCGGGAACAGGCCTGGGCGATTGCGGCGCTCGCGGTGCTCGCCGTGGTGCTCAACGCGGTGACCACCGGCGATCACCTCATCCGCACGATCAGCGCGGGTTACTGGCCGGTCGCGGGGATCGACCTGACCCTGCTCGCCGGCGCAGGAATCGCCGCCTTCGCCGCGCGACGCCTGTCACGTGCGGAACGCGGCGTGAGCACGCACCCCGCAGCGGCAACCGAAGAGGGCGAGCTGGGGGCCGCGCGTGCTTGATGCGCTGCTGCTCGCGCTCGCGCTGATCGCAGCCAGCGCCGGTCTGGGCTGGCTGGCGCTGGCCATGGACGTGCACTGGCGACAGGTACGCGGCAGCGGCGCGCCGTCGCCACGGGTTGCCAGCGCATTGCGTGGGCTGGGCGTGCTGGGGCTGCTGGCATCGCTGGCGATCTGCCTGCGGGTGGATCACGCCTCGATGGCGGCGCTGGTCTGGATCATGGCGTTGGCGCTTGCCGCCGCCGCGGTGGCGCTGCTGCTCGCCTATCGGCCGCGTCTGCTGGCGCCCCTGGTGAGCTGGATCAGGACGTGAAACGCACCATCGCGGTGTGTTTTCACAGATGCATTTGCGTTTGCTAATCATTCTTATTTAATATCGTCACCCAGGAAGTCCGACCGCGACGCCATCGTCCGTCCCGGCACCCGGTCGCTTCCCGTCGAGCCAGCCATCGCCAGCCCGTCCGCTTGTCCACCGGAGAGTCTGGCCATGAGCTACAACGACATGCATCCCACCAGCGGCACCTACCGCATTCCGCAACTCGGAATCTCCGCAGCGCCCCGACGTTCCGTCCCGGCAGAACTCCAGCGGCTGCGCTCGGTGGATCTGTTTCGCGACGGCCACAACGAGCTGCTGATCGAGCATCGCGGCGAATGCTACCGACTCCGGCTCACGCGACAGGACAAGCTGATCCTGAACAAGTGAGGCATGCGGCCTGCGGTGGCCGTCGGATGCACATCGACTCCTGAGGGCTTGTGTGCAGAACAACCGGCCCTTTCCTGCGCGGCGCGCCGGTCGGCGCACCGCGACTTTTTACGAGTTTCGAAAAACGGATCTGCCACGGTCCGCACGGATCGAAAATCCGCCGCTGGCAAGGGGCCAAGCGATCACCGGATCGGCGTGGCGGCGATCCCTGCCCTGTTGATGTCTTGACCCGCGTTCATTCGCGCAATCCGCGGCTGACGGCGGTTTTTCAGGCTCATCCGATGCCGGCGGGGCATGACGCCGGTGTCGCTCGGTCCGCGCGTTGAACCGGCGTAGCGGCGACCCATGCTCATCCTCATCGCCAGCCACCCGCGACCGGCAGCCGGCATCCAGATCGATAATCCCGGGAGTTGGTCACATGTGGAAGAAATCCCTGTTTGCCGCCGCCGTCGGCGGTTTTCTGCTGTCGGCCCGTGCGGCCGATCGCGACCCCGCGGCCACGCCCCCGACCGCCGCCCCGCAGGACGACGACCCTGCCCAGCCCGACACCATTCGGGTCGAGGGACACCGGCCGGACGCTGGGTTCAAGGCCGACGATCAGGTCAGCGGAAAACTGCCGCTGACCCTGCGCGAAACACCGCAGTCGATCAGCGTGCTCACCCGCGAGTCGCTGGATGATCGGCAGGTGTTCAGCCTGCAGCAGGCGTTCGAGCTGTCGGCCGGCGTCACCCAGTACAGCGGCAACGGACCGTTTGCGGGGCAACCCTCGTTCGGCTTCAACCAGACCACGATCCGCGGCATCGCAGTCGACGATCTCTACGACTTTCGCGACGACGGCTTCGTCAGCGGCTCGTTCTTTTCGGTGCCGGACCTGGCGATCTACGAGCGTATCGAGGTGGTCAAGGGCCCCAACTCCGTCCTCTACGGTCGCGGCAGCGTCGGCGGCCTGATCAACCGCGTCCGCAAGAAACCGCTGGCCACCGCGCACACCGAACTCGAACTGAGCGCCGGCAGTTTCGACACCTATCGTGCCGACCTCGACGTCACCGGCCCGTTGCTGTCCTCGAAACGGGCACGCGGCCGGTTGGTGGCGGCCTACGAGGACTCGGGCTCCTTCGTGCGCGGCGCGGAAACCCAGCGCACGGTGCTGGCACCCAGCGTCGACTTCGATCTCACCGCTTCCACACGCCTGCTGCTGATGGGGCATTACCAGAGCGAGGACATCGTTCCCAACACCGGCCTGCCGCTGCAAGGCGTACCCGGTGGATTCGACGCGCCGGACATCAGCCGGCGGCGCTACAACGGCGTGGTCCCGCAACGGCCCTATACCTGGAAGATCGAATCCGCGATCGCGCAGCTCGAACAGGATCTGGGCGACCGCTGGCTGGCCGCCTTGCGGCTGAGTTCCAGCAACATCGACACGCCGTTGAACACCGACGGCTACGTCTACGGCTTTCGCGACGAGGGCGACGACCCGACCACCGCGGACGTGGTGGAGCGGCGCGGCGACACCTCGGTGCTCGGCAACGACTTTGCGATCGATCGCGACGTCTGGTCCGGCGAGCTGCAACTGACCGGCAGCTTCGAGGTGGCCGGCAAGGCAGTGAAGGCCAGCTTCGGTGCCGATCACAACGATAACGCCTATTCGCGTCGCGGCATGTACACCGGCTACGCCGACGCCAATCTCTACGACGGAGAATTTCCGCAGCCCGATCCCGAGCTGTTCCCCGGCGCCACCTTCGGCGGCGATCCGCGCAGCAGCGGCGCGTTTGCACAGGCGCAGATCCAGGCCACACAGCGGCTCAAGGTGCTGGTGGGGGCGCGCTACGACGACGTGCAGTTGCGCTCGTTCGATGGCGACGTCAAGGACAGCGACCGCGTCGACGACGTCACCGGCCGCATCGGACTGACCTGGGATCTGAATCGCCAGGTTTCGCTGTACACCCTGTATGCGCAGTCGTTCCAGCCGGTGCTGTTCGACACCGACATCAACGGCGAACTGCTCGACCCCGAGACCGGCGAGATCTTCGAAGTCGGCGCCAAGACCGAATGGTTCGACGGCCGCCTGGGGCTGAGCACCGCGCTCTACCGCATCGACCGCGAAGACGTGCCGGTCGGCGTCGACCTGCCGCCCGGCGAGGACCCCTACTCGGTTTCCAGCGGACTGCAGCGCTCGGAGGGATTCGAGGTGGAGGTCAACGGGCGTCCGGTTCCGGGCTGGGATCTGAGCCTGGCGCTCAGTCGGGTGGATTCCGAGTTCAAGGACCCGGACGATCCCTTCTTCGGCAACCAGCCCGGCGGCACCGCCGATTGGCAGGTGGGCTTCTACAACGCCTATGCGGTCCAGGCCGGGCCGCTGCGCGGCCTGGGCGCCGGCCTCACCGCCTACGCCATCGACGATCGCGGCGTCAGCACCTTCCAGACCGGCACCATTCCCGGCTACGAGCGCCTGGACCTGCACGCGTTCTACAAGGGCTTCAAGGACGTGGAGATCAATCTGCTGGTGCGCAACCTCACCGACGAGCACTACATCGAAGGTGCCGACCGCCGTGGCGCCTACGCCCAGTTCGGTTCGCCGACGGCGATGCTGCTGAGCGTGAAGTACACGCTGTGACGCCTTAAGCCCGTGGCCCGCGCGACCTGGAATCCGGGGTCGCGCGGGGCCGCCGGACGGCAATCCCGGGCGGCGCAGGATGACGGCATCGGTCGCCCCGATATCCCCCGCACCTGCCGCAACGAACTGCACCCACCATCGCTCGCTTGTAATTGATATTGATTCGCATTAACATCAATTTGCCAGCGGTTTTCACCACGCCAGCTCCCTTTCTAGTCCACCGGAGCCTGCCGTGCCCTACACCGCCCCGCCCGCCCCCGCTGCATCGTCCTCGCTACAGATCGTGATCGACATCGACTCGCTGCTGGTCGACACGGCTGCCGGTGTGCGCCATGCGCTGCACAGCGTTGCGCGCCTGCGCAATCGCCGCGGCACCATCAGGCTGACGCTGGCGCAGTTGCGTTCGCGCTCGCTGGCCGACCTCATCGGCGAAATCGCCGGCTGCGACGATGCCGGCATGATCGCGGAGCTGGTCGAGCACTACTGGCGCGTCTACGAACAGGAGAGCCGCTTCCGCGCCCCCCTGCTGCCAGGCGCCGCCAGCCTGATGCGAACCCTGGCTGCGATGAACGCGAATCTGCACTACGTCTCCACTTACGGACCCCAGGCGGCCACCGCACTGGTTCACCGGCGCGGGCTGGCCCAGTTGCTCACCACGGTCTACACGCCGCCGCAGAGCATCTGCCCCTGCGCCCGCTCGCCGCTGTTCGAAAACTTCATCTGCGGACGCGTCGCACCTGCGCACCGGCACCTGCTGCTCAGCGACCATCTGCCGGAGCTGTACACCGCACAGCGGATCGGCGTGCCCGCGCTGGCGCTGGGCTATGGGCGCACCGCCGGGCCATGCCTGGAGTCGGTCCCGGGTCTGCTCGGCGTGGCCGACTCGCCGCAGGATGTGGGGCGCTGGCTGCGCGCCCATGCCGCAGCCGACGGCTATCTGCACGACCGCTCGCGGCGTACCGCCGCGCAACTGCACTGAGCCGGAGGCCACGCCATGATGATTCTGACCTTTCTGGTGTTGGACCTGCTGATCTGCTTCGGCATCGTGTTCGTGCTGTTCCCGGCGACCCGTCCGCGCTCCGACAGTGGACGTTCGTGGTGAGCGTGGATGCCGACGGCGCGCCGCGCGGCCTGGTCGGCGCGCGGCTGCGCGAAGCGCGCAAGATCATCGAACGCGAATACGCCACGCCCCTGACCCTGCAACGACTGGCGCGCCGCGTACGCCTGCCGCGATTCGCCTTTCAGCAGGCCTACGAGGACGCCTACGGCGCGCCCCCGCTCCACCATCTGCGCGAGGTCCGCGCGCGCGAAGCGGCGCGCCTGCTCGCCGACGGTCGCAGTGCACACGACGCCGCGCTGATGGTGGGCTACGCCCAGGAACGAACCTTCTGCACGGATTTTCGGCGCGCGTTTCGCGACGACCCTGGGCGCTTGCGCCTGCTGGAGCGCGCCCGCGGCGAATCCTGATGCGACATCCCGGTCGCAGCGTTCTTCCAACCCTCCTTCCCCACATCCGTCCACCACTCGATGCCACCCGCCCCTCTTAAAGTCCTGCTGTTCGCCGCCCTGGCTTGCGCCAGCCTGGCGGCGCCCGCGCAGCAAGCGGCGGACTCGCCGCAACCCGGCGACGATACGTCCGCCGAGCCGGCCGCTGGCCCCGACGCGCGCGGCGAGCACCTGCCCACCATCGTCGTCAACGCCAGCGCCGACGCCTCCGAAGAAGGCCTGTCGCCGGCATTCGCAGGCGGACAGGTCGCGCAGGGCGGCCGCGCCGGCATCCTGGGCACGCGCGATCATCTGGAAACGCCGTTTTCCATCACCAGTTACACCAACGAGCTGATTCAGGACCAGCAGGCGCGCAGCGTCGGCGACGTGCTGCAGAACGATCCCACCGTGCGCGTGGCGCGCGGCTTCGGCAATTTCCAGGAGTCGTACTTCATCCGCGGCTTCATCCTCGGCTCCGACGATGTCGCCTTCAACGGCCTCTACAGCCTGCTGCCGCGCCAGTACATCGCCACCGAACTGTTCGAACGCGTCGAAGTGCTGCGCGGCGCCTCAGCGTTTCTGACCGGCGCCAACCCCGGCGGCGGCGGCCTGGGCGGCGCCATCAACCTGCTGCCCAAGCGCGCGCCCAACGAAGCGCTGACGCGCGTGACCGCCGGCACCGGCAGCGGCGGCTTCGGCAGCACCGCGGTGGACATTGGCCGGCGCTTCGGCCCCGAGCAACGGCTGGGTCTGCGCCTCAACGCCGCCTATCGCGACGGCGACACCGCGGTGGACGACGAGTCGGCCAAGCTCGGTCTGGTGTCGCTGGGCGCCGACTGGCGCGGCGACCGCCTGCGCCTGTCGGCTGACCTTGGCTGGCAGGACAACCAGCTTGACCAGACGCGCACCAACGTCAGCCTCAGCGGCGTGACGGCGGTGCCGGACGCCCCCGACGCTGGCGGCAATTTCGCGCAGCCCTGGTCCTATTCGGACGAAGAAGACCTGTTCGGCACCTTTCGCGGCGAGTACGACCTGCATCCGGCGGCGACGGCCTGGGCGGCCTACGGCCTGCGCCGCAGCGAGGAAGCCAACTCGCTGGCCAATTTGACGGTGACCAATGCACAGACCGGCGACGGCAACACCTCGCGCTTCGACAACGCACGCGAAGACCGGGTCGACACCGGCGAGTTGGGCTTGCGCGGCAGCTTCCGGACCGGCGCGATCGGCCACCAATGGGTGATCGCCGCAGCGTGGTTCAGATCGGAGAACGACAACGCCTACGAGTGGGATTTCTTCAACACCCTGGCCACCAATCTGTACCGGCCCACGGCCTATCCTCTACCGCCGTTCGGCGGGACCGGGTTCAGCGGCAACGAGCTGTCCAACCCGCGGCTCACCGCGCGCACCAGCCTGAGCAGCCTGGCGGTGGGCGACACCCTGTCCCTGCTCGACGAGCGCCTGTTGCTGACCCTGGGCGCGAGACTGCAGCGCCTGAAGATCGAGAACTTCGCCTACGACACCGGAGCAGCTGCGCCCAAGTACGACGACGAGCGTCTGAGCCCCAGCCTCGGCGTGGTGTACCGCCTCACCCCGCGGCTGTCGCTGTACACCAACTACGTCGAGGGCCTGACCCAGGGCGAAACCGCGCCGCAGACGACGCCGGACGGGCAGCCCGTCGCCAATGCCGGCGAGATGCTGGAACCCTATGTGTCGCAGCAGCAGGAGATCGGCGCCAAGTTCGAGACCCAGCGACTGGGCCTGGGCGTGGCGGTATTCGCCACCGACCGTCCACGGCAACTGCTGGTGGACGGCCGCTTCACCGACGAGGGCGAGGACCGACATCGCGGCGTCGAGCTGTCCGCCTACGGCATGGCGACGTCGCGGGTGCGGGTGTTGGGCGGGGTGACCCTGCTGGATGCCGAACAACGTGCCACCGGCGACACCACCACCGAAGGCGAGCGCGTCATCGGTGTTCCCCGCTTTCAGGCCAGTTTCGGATCGGAGCTGATGGTGCCCGCGGTGCCGGGCCTGTCGCTGGACGCGCGCGTGGTCCATACCGGCACGCGTTACGCCGACGCCATCAACACCCTGAAGGTGGACGACTGGACGCGGCTGGACCTGGGCGGCCGCTACCTCACCGAAATCGCCGGCAAGCTGGTCAGCTTCCGCGCCCGTATCGACAACGTCTTCGACGAAGACTACTGGGCCTCGGTGGGCGGCTTTCCGGGCAACGGCTATCTGGTGGTGGGCGGCCCTCTGAGCGTCGCCACCAGCGTGAGCATGGATTTCTAGCGTTCCTGTGCCACCCGACACGCCTATTGCCCATGTCCACTTTCAACTCCGTCGCGCCGGGGTCGCATCGGCTCGATCAGCTCTACGCCGAACACCACGGCTGGCTCAAAACCTGGTTGCGCGGCCGCATGGGCCACGCCGCCGATGCCGCCGATCTGGCGCAGGACACCTTTCTGCGCGTGCTCGGCAGCGGGCAGACGCTGCCCGCCGATCAGCCGCGGGCCTACCTCACCCGGGTTGCGCGCAATCTGCTGATCGACCTGCACCGCCGCCGCCTGATCGAACGCGCCTATCTGGAAGCGCTGACGGCCCTGCCCGAACCGCAAGCGCCCTGTCTGGAGACGCAGTACCTCATCGTCGAGGCCCTGTTGCGCATCGATGCACTGCTGCGCGCGCTCCCGGTCGCCACCCGCGAGATCTTTCTGGCCTCGCAACTGGACGGTCTCACCTACCAGCAGATCGCCAACGCCCGCGGCGTGTCGTTGACCACCGTCAAGCGTCACGTGCATCGCGCTCTGGTGGCGTGCATGGCCGCCGTATGACGGACGCACCCGGCCCCACCGCGGTCGACGCCGAGTTGCTGTCCGAAGCGGCCGACTGGGTCATGCGCCGCCAGGAGGGTCCGCTCGGCGATGACGAGGCGGCGCAGTGGCGGCACTGGCAGCAGCGATCCCGTGCCCACGCCGAAGCCTGGCAGCGCGCCGAACGCGTGCTCGCCACCTTCGCCGCCGTCCCCGCACCGCTGACCCGCGCCGTTGCCGGACGCCTGCCGGACGCGAGCCGCCGCCAGATCGTCAAGGCCATGGCGATGGTTGCGGTGACCCCGGCCGCGGTGTGGATCGCCGCACGCCAAGCGCCCTGGCAGACGCAGTTCGCGGACCTGCGCACGGCGACCGGCGAACAGGTCACCCGCTCGCTGCCGGACGGCAGCAGCTTGGTGCTCAACACCGGCAGCGCGCTCGATCTGCGCTACACCGCCAGCGAACGCCGCCTGTTCCTGCATGCCGGCGAGGTGTTCGTCACCACGGCCACCGACGCCAGTGGCAGGCCCTTCCTGGTGAGCAGCTCCGGGGTCACCGTGCAGGCGCTCGGCACCCGATTCTCGGTGCGGCGTCTGGATTCGGAGACCACCCACGTCGCGGTGTTCGAACATGCGGTGGAGGTGCGATCGCCCGACCGTCCGGCGCTGCGCCTGAACGCCGGCGAGCAGGCCCGTTTCGGCAGTCAGAGCGCGATATCCTTGCAGCCGGTTCATCCCGGCGAATCCGCCTGGACCCAGGGCATGCTGGTGGCGCGCGATCTGCCCTTGCATGCGCTGATCGCCGAGCTGAACCGCTACCGGCCTGGCCGCCTGCGCTGTCACCCCGCCGTTGGCCAGCTCCGCGTTTCCGGGGCATTCCCGCTGCGCGATACCGATGCCAGCCTGGACCTGCTGCGCAAGACCCTGCCGGTGGATATCGGCCGCAGCAGCCGCTGGTGGGTCACGGTGGAGCCGCGCGGCTGATCGACAGCCGATCACCTCGCCGGCCTGGCCTGTTTTGTCCGCTCGCTCGTTGAACAGGTAAGGAACGCGCCGGGCGCGTCCCGACCCGTCTTTCACGAACCAGGGAACTTCATGACCGGTTTCATCCACGGCTTTGCGGCGCGCAGCACGGCAAGGCCCGTTCAATCTGCCTCCTCGTGGTTACTGGCCGGCGCGCTGGCGGCAGGTGCTGTCGCACTGCTGTCACCCGCTACGGCGCCGGCACAAACCGCAGTTGCGCCGGACGGCTCTGGCCCCTGGCGCAGCTACAACATCGCCGCCGGCAAGCTGGCCGACGTGCTGGCGCAGTTCGCAGCCGAGTCGGGCGTGCGCCTCTCGTTCGATCCCGGTCTGCTCGAGGGTGTGCAAAGTCCGGGGCTGATCGGCGACTTCAGCCCCCAGGCCGGCTTTGCACGCCTGCTGCAGGGCAGCGGCTACGGACTCGACCACCGCGGCGACGGGGCCTACACGCTCAAGTCGGTGCCGGTCTCGTCGACTGCCGCGCCGGTGCTGGCGACGGTGAAGGTGGTGGATACGGTCGAAACCGGGTCCGCCGACGACGCCTATCGCGTCAGCGATTCGGCGCTGGCGGGGTTCACCTCGCGCCCCTTGCTGGACACGCCGCGTTCGCTGCGCGTGGTATCCGCCGAACTGCTGGCCAATCAGCTTGCCAAGGACATCGAGACCCTGGGACGACTCGACGCCAGCGTCACCGCCTCGTACCGGCAGCCCGGCTTTCACGCGCGCACCGAGATTCGCGGCTTCGACGTCGCCGACGGCCAGAATTACCGCTACAACGGCCTGACCTTTCTGCGCCAGCAGCTCACCCCGCTGGAGAACAAGGAGCGGGTTGAAATCCTCAAGGGCCTGGCCGCCTTCGAAGCCGGGTTCGCCGCGCCCAGCGGCATCGTCAACTACGTCACCAAGCGCCCGGGCGAGGCGCCGATCACCGACCTGCACCTGGGCTTCGACCAGTACGGCAGCGCGCTGTCGCACATCGATCTCAGTCGCCGGTTCGCCGACGGCGCGGTGGGGATTCGCGTCAACGCGGCGGTCGAGGAGCTGCATTCTTACGTCGAACCTGCCAACGGCAACCGGCAATTCGCCAGCCTGGCCGCCGACTGGCGGCTGGCAACCGGCACCCTGCTGAGCCTGGACGCCGAACATCAGCAGCGCGACCAGGTGCTGCAGGTGAGCTTCCGGCCGGACGTCAACGGCCGCATTCCGCGCAATTTCGACCCGCGCACCTTCATCGGCCAGTCCTGGGCCAACTACGACACCGACCACAGCACCGTGGCGAGCCGCCTCCAGCACGCGCTCGGCACCGACTGGAATCTGGTGCTGGAGGCCAACTGGAATCGCACCGAGCATCCGTTCAACGAAGCCTCGATGACGCGTATCCAGGACAACGGCGATGCCACCGTCTCGGCCTTCATCTCGGACAACACCGATCGCGAGTCGCGCGCGCTGCGTCCGATGATCCAGGGCCGACTGCAGACCGGTGGCATCGCACACGAACTGGTCGCCGGCTACGCCGCGCAGAAGACCGAGGCGAATTTCGGCGATTCGTTCTCCGGCGAGATCGGCATGAGCAATCTCTACAACCCGGTCGCCATCCCCGATCCCCAGCCGGTGCTGACACCGTCGCAGGCCGGCTTCACCATCGATGACACCGGCTGGTTCCTGCAGGATGTGGTGGCGCTGTCGGAAGTCTGGCAGGTGCACCTGGGCGGCCGCTACGCGACGCTCGAACAGCGCTCGGTCAACGCCGCCGGCGCCGAATCCGCGCGCTACGACAAGTCGCGTTTCACGCCCAACGCTGCGCTGGTGTTCAAGCCCGCGCCGAGCATCTCGACCTACCTGAGCTACATCGAAGGCCTGGAAAACGGCGGCACCGCACCGCAGACCGCCAACGGCCTGCCGGTCACCAACGCCGGCGAAGTACAACCGCCGCTGGTGAGCGAACAATGGGAAGCCGGGCTCAAGGCCATGGTCACGTCGGCGATCCAGGGTGAGCTGTCGCTGTTCCAGATCGAGCGCCCGTCCAATTTCATCGACGCCAGCAACACTTTCGTGCAGGAGGGCAATCAGGTTCATCGCGGCGTCGAACTGAGCTTGACCGCACAGCTCACGCCGAGCTGGACGGTGTTGAGCAGCGCGCTGTGGCTGGACGCCGAGCTCGATCGAACCGGCAATCCCGCCACCGAGGGCAACCGCCCCACCAGCGTGCCGGAACACCGCGCCACTCTCACCACCGAGTATGCGCCGCTGGCCCTGCCCGGCTGGACGTTCACCGGCAACTGGGCCTACACCGGTGACCGTCCGCTCGACAACGCCCACCTGTTCGAACGTGCCGACGCCTTCGACGTGGTCGCGCTGGGCTTTCGCTACGACACCGCCGTGGCCGCCAGCGCCTTGCTGCGCGGCGTCACCTTCCGCGGCGGCGTCGACAACGTATTCGACGAGCGCTACTTCTCCACCAGCAACTTCGGGCAGCTCATCGCCGGTGCACCGCGCACGGTATCGATCGGGGTCGAAATGCGCTTCTGAAGCGGTCGGCACGGTCGGCGATGCTGCGCTGGGACACGCTGGCGGACTCCGTCATTTGATCTTCTATTAAATGATAATTAATCTTATTTGATCGGCCGCTTTCAGGCCTACCACCGGCCAGCCATCGCCAGCCGCTCTTCCGGAGCCCCGCGATGCCGCTGCCCCCCTGGCTTTGCGTACCGTCCCCAGCAGACGCGCATCGAAACCGGCGCTCGCGCACGCGCCTGAACCCGCTCCCAACCGTGCCGGCGACAAATCGCCTCCTGAGGGTTCCCGGTACGTCCTTGCGTTCCGGCCCACACCGGGCCGGGGCGATTTTTATTCCCGCCGTCACCCCGTCCAGCGGAGCCTGACGCCATGTGTACGCCCTTGCCGTCTCCGTCGCAGCGCGCAGCAGCTTCCTGCACCCGGACCTGCAGCGCCTGCCCCAGGATGCAGGCCGATGGCGCGATCCGCGGTGCATCTCCGTCAGCGGATGCGAGCAGCGGGCCGGGCTTGCGCATGCGCCCAGCGGAAACCCGCGCCGTGGAAACCCTGTTGCAGCCAACGGCGACACCGGCGTCGGTCCGACGCGGGGCCGGTCGCATCGATGAGGTCAACGGAGAACCGCCGTGCGCTTCAGTCTTGCTTTCGTGATGACCCTGGCCGGCGTCGCGCTCGCGGCCTGCGCAGCGACGCCCGCCACGAACCAAGCTCCGCAGCCGGTCCCAGCGCCGTCCGGCATCGTTCCGACGCCGGATGCGGGTTATCTAGCTGCCATCGCGGCCGCTTCGGATGCCATGGAGAAGGACCGGCTCGCGATTCTCGGCATGCTGGGCGAGTTCGCGGTGAGCTTCGATTTCGCCGAGACCGTGGTGCTGGCGCCCGACTACGAGCGTCGGAAGGGTAAAACGGTTGGCGCCTACGAGACCGTGCTGCTGGTGGAAGACACGGGCCCGCGCATTGTGCTGCAGCACCTGCTGGTGTCCGAGGACGGCAGTCACGTCACCAAGCACTGGCGGCAGGACTGGCATTACGAGGCGCCGACACGGCTGGAATTCAGCGAAGACCAGACCTGGCGCAGCAAACCCCTGAGCGCCGAACAGTCGCGCGGCGCCTGGACCCAGTGCGTGTACGAGGTCAGCGATGCGCCGCGCTACTGCGGCACCGGCAAGTGGAACCATCGCTACGGCGTGGCGACCTGGACCTCGGACCGTAGCTGGCGTCCGCTGCCGCGGCGCGAGTACACCACACGCAACGACTACAACGCGCTCAACGTGGAGAACCGCCACACCCTGACGCCCGCCGGCTGGACGCACGAACAGGACCACACCAAGACCGTGCGCGACGGCGAACGCACTGCGCGCACACTGGTGCGCGAGTTCGGATTCAACGATTACCGCCGCATCGCCGGCTTCGACTTCTCGCCGGCCACCACGTACTGGAGCGATACGCAAAACTTCTGGGCGCGCGTGCGCGCACAGTGGGATCGGCGCATCGCAGCGGGCGCTGGCATCCGCTTGAAAACGTCGGTGGATGGCATGGCGCTGATCGCGCCGCTGTTTGTGCTGGCCGCGGGCGTACAAGAAGGCCGAACGGTGGACGACGCCACGATCGCGGGGCTGTTCGATCGGTGGACTGCGGCTACGTCGGCCAAGGCCGTCACCGCCTCGTCGACGCCTTGATGCTGCACCTGACTGCGCTCGCCACTTCGTCGGAGCGCATTCGCCGAATGGCCGGTGCCGTCGTGCACAACGACGACGCCGTCGTTGCGCAGCCTCAATGCCGGGGGCGAGCAGCACAGCCCGCTCTGCCGCCAGCCCTGACGGGCGCGATAGAGCGACTGGACGGTCTGGATGGGAACAGCGCGTGCGGTCATGCGGGTAGCGTTGCAGCGAATCGCAGCGGGCGATGTGGTCGGCGAGGTCGCATGGGCTTTTGCAAGGGCTTGATCCCCCAATCGTCACGACACTAATATGCGATTAATTCTCATCTGTATTCAGCGCGCTTCTGCGCCCGCAGATTCGGGGCATCCATGGCGTCGGCACAAGCAGTTTCCTCGCACGATCTTCGGGCGCTTTACAGCGATCACCTCGGCTGGTTGCAGAGCTTTCTGCGCCGCCGGACCGGCTGCTCGCAACAGGCGGCAGACCTGGCGCAGGACACTTTCGTGCGCGTGCTGGCGTCCAAGCAGGCGGTCGCGGAATTGCGCAGCCCGCGCGACTACCTGGGCCGAATCGCGCACGGCCTTACCGTGGATTTCTATCGACGCCGCGCGCTGGAACAGGCCTACCTCGAAGCGCTCGCCGCGCGTCCCGAGGCTACCGAGCTGTCCACCGAGGAACGCGTGGTCCTGCTCGAAACCCTGCAGTCCATCGACGCGATGCTGAACGCCCTACCCGAACGCACGCAGCAGATTTTCCTGATGGCGCAGTTCGAGGGGCTGACCTACCCCGCGATCGGTGCGCGGCTCGGCGTATCCGTCACCACGGTGAAGAAGCATCTGGTGCGCGCGCTGACGCAGTGCCTCGTGATCGCCGAAGGCTGAGGCGCTTGAAGCATGAAGCCTGACGCCACCACCCTCGAAGCCGCTGCGCGCTGGTACGTGCAGTTGCAGGCAACCGATGCCTCGCCCGCGGATCGCGACGGCTGGCAGTGCTGGCTGGCCGCCAACCCATCGCATCGCGCGGCCTGGGAACGCGTGCAGCAACTCGAACAGCAACTGCACGATCTGCCCGCACGCATCGCGCTACCCACCTTGCGCGGTGCCGACGCCGGTCGCCGCGCCGCGTTCCGTGCGCTCGTTGTCCTGCTCGGTGCCGGGCCGCTGGCCTGGACTGCATCACGTACCCAGACCGCGCAGCGCGCGTTGGCCGATGTGGCCACCGCCACCGGCGAGCGCCGCGAACTGCATCTCGACGACGGCAGCCTCGTGCATCTGAATACCGCGACCGCGCTCGACATTGCCTACGACGCACAGCAGCGCCGCTTGCGCCTGCGTCACGGCGAGATCCTGGTGAAGACCGCGTCCGATCTGCTGGCCCGCCCGTTTGTCGTGGACACCGAGCAGGGTCGCATCCGCGCGCTGGGCACCCGCTTCAGCGTGCGCGCGGACAGCGACGCGGTGCGCGTCGCCGTGCTCGAACACGCGGTGGAACTTCAGCCGCGTGATTCGGCCCGCGTGCTGCGACTCGAAGCCGGCGAGCAAGCGCGCTTCGACGCAAGTGGCATCGGCTTCGCGGAGTCGCTCAACGCGAACGCAGAGGCCTGGACGCGCGGCGCACTGATCGCGCTCGACTGGCGGCTCGACGACTTCATCACCGAACTCGCGCGTCATCGTCGCGGCTACCTCGGCTGCGATCCGGCCGTTTCGCACCTGCGCGTGTCCGGTGCGTTTCGCCTCGACGATACCGACGCCGCGCTCGATAACCTCGCCGCCACCTTGCCCCTGCGCCTGCATCGGGTGTCGGGCTACTGGGTGCGGGCGGTGGCACGCGAGGGCTGATCGCGGCAGCGCCGCATCGATAGCGATATCGTATTACGATAACTGCATCGATACCGGAGTCGCCATGAACGCCGTTACCCTCTCGCCGAAATTCCAGGTCGTCATACCGCAAGCCGTGCGCGAGGCGCTGAAGCTCTCACCGGGCCAGAAGCTGCAAGTGGTGCAGTACGACGACCGCATCGAGTTCATCCCGCAGCGCACCGCGCGACAACTGCGCGGCAGCCTGCGCGGCATCGACACCGAGGTCGAGCGCGACGCGGATCGCGCGTGAACGTCGTCGATTCCTCTGCCTGGCTGGAATACTTTGCGGATGGCCCCAATGCCGCGCACTTCGCGGAGCCCATCGAGCGCCCCGCCAAGCTGATCGTGCCCAGCATCACCCTGCTGGAAGTCTTCAAGCGCGTTGCCGCCCAGCGCGGCGAAGGCCCCGCCCTGCAATGCGTGGCGCTGATGCAGCAAGGCCAGGTGATCGACCTGGACGCCGCACTCGCTTTGTCCGCCGCCGCGCTCGGGCGACGGCACAAGCTTCCGCTGGCCGACAGCGTGGTCTACGCCACGGCCCAGCAGCATCGCGCGGTGGTCTGGACCCAGGATGCAGATTTCGATGGCCTGCCCGAGGTGTGCTACTGGCCCAGGCAGCCCGCAGCCTGAGCGGGTTGCCGATTTCCCGTTTCGTTCGGCTGTAGCAGTCAGGAGCCAGGCGCGCGCGCCCAGCCAGACCGATTCACGATTCGATCCGGGATTCTCCATGCCGTCCTCTCCTTCGCCGCTTGGCCCTCACACCCTGCTCGCCGCCTGCCTGATGGCCGCGCCGCTTTACCCGATCGCTGTGGCCGCCCAGGCCACGCAGGTTTCGCCAGATGAATACGCCATTCCTGCCGGCCCGCTGGACGCCGCGCTCAGCCAATTTGCCGCTGCCGCCGGACTGACCTTGAGCTTCGAGCCCGCGCAGACCGCGGGCAGGACTTCGCCCGGCCTGCGCGGGCGCTACGCGGTGGCGGAAGGCTTCGCTGCCTTGCTCGCGGGCAGCGACTTGCAGGCCGTGAGTCGGGGCGATGGCAAGTACGTGCTCAGCTCCGTGGCGATGCCGGGCAGCAATGCGCCGACCTTGCCGGCGGTGCGGGTGTCGGCAGATTCGCAGGCCGAGCCGGAGAAGTATCGTGCGGGGTCTTCTTCCGTCGCGCTGTTTGCGGAAACCCCTGATCGAAGTTCCGTTCAGTGTCGGCGTCTACAACGAGACGCTCATCGAGGACCAGCGCGCCTTCACGCTCAAGGACGTTTTGCAGAACGACCCCAGCGTCGCGGTCCAGATGCCCGGCGGTTTCTACGGCACCCAGAACTTCAGCTCGCGCGGCTTCCGGGTGGACAATTTCAACGGCTACCGGCTGGACGGGCTGCCGGTGATTCACACCGTCGAGTCCTCCATCGACGACAAGTCGCGCGTGGAACTGCTCAAGGGGCCGGCGGCGCTGCGCTTCGGTTTCATGCCGCCCGGTGGCGCCATCAATCTGGTGCGCAAGCGCCCGACGCCAGAGTTCGCGACTTCGCTGCAATTCGACGCCGACACCTTCGGCAGCCTGTACTCCCAGCTCGACGTCAGCGACACCATCGCCGACGGAACGCTGGGCTATCGCCTGGTGCTCGCCGGTGACGATTTCGACAGCTTCTACGACAAGGCCGGTGGCGACCGACTGACCGGCTCGCTGTTCGCCGAGTGGAAGGTGAGTCAGGCAGCAAAGCTCTGGGCATCGGTCGGCGGGCAGGACCTCGAACGCGCCGGTTATTACGGCCCGATGGTGACAGCCAACGGCGTGATTCTCGACACCGGCGTGAAGACCAACATCATGCAGGACTGGGCGCGCAACGAGCGCGAGACGCTCGATGCGGCGATCGGTTCGGACTTCACCCTGAATCCGAACTGGAAACTGCGCGCTTCGCTCAGCTACCAGGACACGGCCCGCGAGTCGCAACTGTCCTGTCCCTACTCGGTGCAGGACAACGGCGACTACACCGAAGGTGCCCTGATCACCAACGGGCCATTCGAATGGGAAACCCAGGGCGGGCATCTGCACCTGGAAGGTGGATTCGTTACCGGCAGCCTGCGGCACGCGGTGGTGATCGGCACCCAGTACGGCGCGTATGAATCTTCCGGCCAGCGCAGTTTTCCCGACGTGGGTCCGAACAACGCCTATCAGTTGAACCCACTGCCCGAGCCGGACGGAGGTCCGTGGGGGCCGCGTCCCGGCAAGTTCGAATACGAGGAAACCGGCTTCTTCGCCACCGACACCGTCGCGTTCAGCGAGAAGATATCGGCACTGGTTGGCGTCCGCTACGGCGAGTACGAAAACACCTACGCCGACGACCCCGCATCCAATGACAAGGTCAACGCCTGGTCGCCGCCGCTGGCGCTGATGGTTGCGCCGCTGCCCGGCATTCACACCTACCTGACCTATACGCGCGGATTGCAGGACGGCGGCTTCGCGAGGCGTGCGGCCGCCAACGCCCTCGAGCCGCTCGGGGTGCAGAAATCCGAGCAGTGGGAAGCGGGCGCAAAGGGCGAATGGTTCGGCGGCCGGATGACCGGTGAGGCGGCGATCTTCCAGATCGAGCAGGACCTCGCCATTCTGGATGCCAACGACGTGGACCGCTTCGACGTTCGGCGGCTACGCGCTGGCCGCCGTCGCGGCACTGGCGATGGCGATGGTGCTGCCCGGCAGCCGTTCGGAAGCGGTGATCGCGTCGAGCATGGCGAGCTTTGCGATCTACTGCCTCGCCGTGATGTGGGTCTTTGCCGCGCGCAGCGCGCTGCGCGCCTGGCTGCGATTGATGATCCCTGCCGCTGCGTGCGCGGTGCTGTGGTGGACGTTGCGTTGATGCGGCCCGGATGAAGGGTTTCTTTCGTCAGTCGATGGCGTGGCTGCACACCTGGGTCGGTCTGCTGCCGGCGTGGATTCTTTACTTCGTGTTCCTCACCGGAACCGCCGGGTATGTGAATTACGAGATCGACCAGTGGATGCAGCCGGAACTGCCGGCACCGCAGGCGGTGGCTGATCCGGTCACGGCGGCCCGCCACGCCGAGCAGTGGCTTCGCGAAACATCGCCTCCGGGGACCAGCCGCTGGCGCATTTATCTCCCGAGTGATCGACCCAACCGCGTTGCCTACCAACTGCGGGTGAGTCATGCAGGTGGCGGGCAGTTCGGCAAGGCGATCCTGGACGCGTCCACCGGGGCGGTAATCGAACCGCGTCAGACCGGAGGGGGACAGGCGCTCTATGTCATGCACTACGCCCTGCACTATCTGCCAACTCTGGCCGGATGGTGGATCGTCGGTATCTGCACGATGTTGATGCTCGTGGCGCTGGTCACCGGCATCGTGGTGCACAAGAAGATTTTCAAGGAGTTCTTCACCTTTCGCCCGGGTAAGGGCCAACGCTCGTGGCTAGACGCGCACAACGTCGCCAGCGTCGTCAGTCTGCCGTTCCAGTTGATGATCACCTACTCCGGACTGGTGCTGTTTCTGTTCACCTGCATACCCTTCGTGCTGATGGGCGTCTACGGAACCGGAGACGAGGCCCGCAAGCAGTTTGATCGCGAGGCCTACTCCGAGCTGAGGTCGACGGCGTCGGCCGGCCGGCCCGCGCCGCTGGTACCGCTGCAGGATCTTGTCCGTCAGTCCCTCGCGTTGTGGCCGCCGGGGCAGGCTCCGCTGGTGATCGACGTTCGTCATCCAGGCGATGCCAATGCACGCATCTTCCTGCGCCCCCGACTCTCCACGACGGCACTGCGCCCGCAAGCCGATGCCCTGCTTTTCGATGGCACGACCGGCACCCTGCTGCAACGCGTTGCGCCCGAGCGCAGACCTGCGTCGATATTGCGCGACACCTTGTTCTCGCTGCACGAGGGCGTGTTTGCCGGACCGGTGCTGCGCTCGCTGTACGTCCTGTCCGGCCTGCTGGGTGCGGCCATGATCGCCACCGGCGCGATCCTGTGGACGGTCAAGCGAAGACCCGGCAATGCGCCGGCAGCGCGCGACGTGGACCTGGTCAGCCGTCTCAACATCGGAACGTTCGTCGGGCTCCCCGTCGCCATCACCGCCTATTTCTGGGCCAACCGCCTGCTGCCGGTGAATCTGCCCGACCGCGCGGACTGGGAGGTGCACGCCATGTTTCTGACCTGGGCGACATTGTTGGTCCACGCCGCACTGCGTCCGCCGGAGCGGTCGTGGACCGAACAGTTGCGGCTGGCCGCCGCCGCCTTCGCGCTGCTGCCGCTGCTCAACGCGCTCACCACAGATCGGCATCTGGCACAGAGCCTGTCGGCGGGCGACTGGGTGTTCGCGGGATTCGACCTGGTGATGCTCGGCCTCGGCCTGCTGTTCGCGGCGGCGGCCCGACAGGCGCGCGTAAACGCAGCCGCATCGATTGCGCTGAACGTCGCGACGAGCGATGTGTCGGCGCGCGAACCGCCGCTGCGCTGCGGCACGGCGGCGCGCGCAAGAACGGACCGTCCACGCCCGGGATGGCGATGCTCGCGGCCGTGATGCTGGCCGTCGCTGGCTGCGCGTGCCTGAGTCTGGCGATGGACCGCCACCGGCGGCAGGCCTGTCCGGAACGGCCACGGGCCGGCCGCGGCCTGCGCCTGGGCCTGCGCGCGCTGGGCGGCATCCTGCTGACGGTCTCGCTGCTCGCCTGTGTTCAACAGATGAACTCTGCCGTGGGCGTCACCGCCCGGTTCGGGTTGCTGACCGTGGGCGCCTGCACCGTGGCGACCGCGCTGTCCTACCTGCCCTGCGCGATACCGCGTCTGGCTGCGACCGCGGTGACGATCGCAGCCTGCGATGCGGCCTGGAGCGTACTGCGTGGCGGATCGGTGGGGTGATCGTGCCATCGCACAGAACTCATCCGCGTTCATCGTCGAAGGTGGTGCTCAAGACCTCCACCCGCGCCGGCGCCGCAGCCGTGGCGGCGATCTGGCAAGGCTCGGGTTCCTCTTTCGGCTTTTCGTTCGTCATATCAGTTAGACCGCCCGCATTGTCCGGATCCCTTCCCATTGCTGTCGCCTAGTTCCGATCACCCCCGTCACGGGAAGGGCCTGCCGCGCCTGTCTCCCGTCGTTGCCATGCTGCTGGTGCTGTGCGTACACGCCAGCGGCCTGGCTGCGCTGTTGTGGACACCGGTTGAGCCGGCTGCGGTGATCAGCCTGCCGACCATCCAGGGCGTGATCATTCCGCTGCCACCGGCCGAAGAGGTGCAGGCACCGAGCCAGCAGGAAGACGTCACCCCACCCGAACCGCTGCCGGTCAAGCCCAAGCCCAAGCCGAAGCCGGAACCGCTGCCGGAGCTGCCGCCCTCGGAGACTGCAATCGCGACCCCGCCGCAAGAGGTGCCGGAAGCCGAACCGGAGCCGGCACCGCCGAACACGCCGATGGCGGAGGAAGACGACACCCTGGGCGCGCCGATCACACCGCCGTTCGTGGATGCCAATCAGGTCAGCAACCCGGCGCCCGCCTACCCGGCCCTGTCGCGCCGACTGCGCGAGCAGGGCGTGGTGCTGCTGGACGTGCTGATCCTGCCCGATGGCAGTGTCGGCGAAATCCGCATCCGCCAGTCCAGCGGTCACCAGCGCCTGGACGATACCGCGCTCGAGGCGGTACGGCAGTGGAAGTACATGCCGGCGCGGCGCGGCGCGGAACCGATTCCGTACTGGTACGTGCAGCCGCTCGAATTCTCCTTGAACTGATCGCAGGACACTCCGCAATGCAAAACAATCCCTATGGCATCGAAGCGCTCTGGACCCAGGGCGACTGGGTGATCAAATCGGTCGCCCTGCTGCTGCTGATGATGTCGGTGGCGTCGTGGTTCGTGATCCTGATCCGCGGATACGGGCTGCTGCGGCTGCGCCCCGCACGGCGCTCGGCGGTAGCGTTCTGGCATGCGCAGAGTTTCGACGAAGGCCTGCACCGCCTGGGCGAAAGCCCGTTCCATCATCTGGCCAGCGAAGCGCAGGCGGCGGTGGATCACCACGCGCAGCACAAGTCCGATCTGCACGGGATGCTGCCGATCGGCGAGTGGCTTACCGCGTCACTGCGCGCCGCCATCGACGAGACCGTCGAGCAACTGCAGCGCGGGCTGTCAATCCTGGCGTCGGTGGGCGCCACCGCGCCGTTCGTGGGCCTGTTCGGCACCGTGTGGGGTATCTACCGCGCGCTGGTCAGCATCGGCGTGTCCGGCCAGGCCAGCATCGACAAGGTCGCCGGACCGGTCGGCGAGGCGCTGATCATGACCGCATTTGGCTTGGCGGTGGCGATTCCCGCCGTGCTCGGCTACAACGCGCTGACCCGCGCCAACAAGGGTTTGCTGTCGCACTTGAACCGCTTCGCGCACCAACTCCACGCCTACTTCCTCACCGGCGCGCCGCCGGTGCGTTCGCGTGTGGCCTCGATCAAGCCCGCCTCGGGAGGCAACTAAGTGATCATTGATGGCGCCTCGATGCGGTCGACGAAACCCACCCTTCACCTGGAGGCGGCCGCCGTTCGGCCGCATCGATAAGCCATGGCCTTCGGCGGCGGACTCGACGACATCGAAGAACCCATGAGCGAGATCAACATGACGCCGCTGGTCGACGTCATGCTGGTGCTGCTGATCATCTTCATGATCACGGTGCCGGTGCTCACCCACTCGGTCAAGGTGGATCTGCCGCGGGCGGAAAACCAGCCCAACGAGATCAAACCGGAAACCATCGCCATCGCGGTCGACGAGCACGGCGCCGTGTACTGGAACGAAGAGGCGGTCACCGAAGAGGACCTGGAGCGTCGGCTGGGCGAGGCGGCACAGCAGGAGCCGCAACCGGAAATCCATATTCGCGGCGATCGCGCCGCCGAGTACGAACACGTCATCCGCGTGATGGCCGCCTCGCAGCGCGCCGGGATTCGGAAGCTCGGCTTCGTCACCGAACCGCAGCACTGAGTGCCACTCGGGGACGGCGTGTCCGCCGGACCCGTGACCGCTTGCGGCGCACCCGATCGGGCTTGCGAGCGTGCCCGCCGGCGCGGTGCTGCCCGGCGCCCCTCCACACCTTCCTCCCACTGACCTACCGACGCTTGGATGCCGCAGGCGCGAATACGCTTGCCGGACCAGCTTTGATGGTGCAACAATAGTTCACCGATGAAGTATCGATAAATAATCATGAAGGGACGCGAACGACTTCTGCATATGGACACCAGCACCCCGCGCATGGCGCGCGCGCTGCCCGATCTGCCGATGGACTTGACCGTGATGGTGCGGCTACTTCGCATCGGCGTCCTCGGCATGGGCAATTTCTTCGAACCGGTGTTTCGGGCGCTCGATCTGAGCGAGAACTCTTTCCACGTGATGTGCCTGCTGTGCGCGGCCGAAAAGGGCTCGGAATCTCCGAGCGAACTCAGCGAGATGGTCGGCACCAGCCGCGCCAACATGACCCGCATCCTCGACCAACTGGTCGGAGACGGCCACGTCACCCGCACCACCGCGGCGCGCGACGGGCGACGCCAGGTCGTCACCATCAGCGCTGCCGGTCGCAAGAAGGTTCGCGACACCGTCCCGCGTATCGCGGAGCCGCTGCGAATCGGCTTTTCGGGCCTGAGCACCCAGGAGCTGGCACAGCTCGATGGGCTGCTGCGCAAGCTGATCGTGTCGTTCGACCACAGCGCCCACGCGCTGCGGTCGGCCGCCTGAACTTTCGAGACCCGCCTTGATCTTCGACGACGATCAGATCGCCCTGCGCGACGCCGCCCGGCGCTTTGCGCGCACCCGTCTGCTGCCGACCTACCAGCAGCGCGAGAAGGACGCCACGCTGGATCGGGCGCTGTTGCACGAGATGGGCGCGCTGGGCCTGCTCGGCGTGGACATCGCGCCCGAACATGGCGGGCTGGGGGTGAACGGAGTGACCACCGGCGCCATCGTCGAGGAACTGGCCTACGGCGATTTCAACGTGGCCGCCGTGGTGCTGGTGATGTCGCTATGCGCGGCAATCCTGGCGCGCAATGCACAGCCCGCGGTGGCTGCGCGCTGGCTGGCGCGCGTGCCCAGGGGCGACGCGATCCTGGCGCTGTCGATCACCGAACCGAGCTGCGGTTCGGACGCCAGCGCCCTGCAGCTCAAGGCACGCCGCAGCGGCGACTTCTATGTGCTCGACGGCGAGAAGACCTCGACGACCTACTGCGACAGCGCCGACGCCTTCCTGGTCTTTGCGCGCACCGGCCGACCGGATGACGGGGCCAGGGGCGTCACCGCCTTTCTGGTGCCGTCCGGCTCACCCGGCCTGCAGACCACCCGCTTCAAGGACCTGGGCAGCCACTGCGCCGGCCGCGGCTCGGTATTCTTCGACGGTGTCCGGGTGGCCGCCCACCATCGGCTCGGCGACGAGGGCAAGGGCTTCAGCCAGGTGATGGCGGGCTTCGATTACTCGCGCGCGCTGATCGCCCTGCAGTGTCTGGGCGCGGCGCAGGCGTCCATCGACGAGGCCTGGGTCTACACCCAGGAGCGCCAGGCCTTCGGCGGCCCCATCGCACGTTTCCAGGGCGTGAGCTTTCCGCTGGTCGAGGGCGAGACGCTGGTCGCGGCGGCGCGTCAGCTGTCGTACCACGCGCTTGCCCTGCGCGACGCCGGTCAGCCGCACACGGTGGAGGCGGCGATGGTGAAGTACCTGGCGCCCAAGACCGCGTTCGAGGTGATCCACCAGTGCGCACTCACCCTCGGCCACTACGGCTGGTCGATGGACTTGCCCCACCAGCAGCGCATGCGCGATGTCATGGGCCTGGAGATCGGCGATGGCACCGCCGGCATCATGAAGATGATCGTCGCCCGTGCCCGCGCCGGCCGCGCTGCCACCGAAGCACGCGGCAACGTTTGAAATCCCATTCCTGCGGAAGAAAACACCGTGACCGACAAAGTCCTGTACGAAAAGAACGGCGAGATCGCGACCATCACGCTCAACCGGCCCGAGCGCAAGAATGCGATCGATCTGGAGGTGCATCATCGGCTGCGCGAGATCTGGACCGATTTCCGTGACGATCCGGCACTGCGTGTGGCCATCCTTACCGGCAGCGGCGACGCATTCTGCGCGGGTGCCGACCTCAAGACCCACGTGCCCGAGTGGGACCGTGCCGGTCCGAGCCTGGCCCGCGACAAGCTGCCCGATGGCTTTGCCGGCGGCATCACGCGTGGCGTGCACCGCATCTACAAGCCGATCATCGCGGCCTGCAACGGCTGGGTACTCGGCGGCGGGCTGGAGCTGGCCATGGCCTGCGACATCCGCATCGCCTCCGAGCGCGCACAGTTCGGGTCCTTCGAACTGCGCCGCGGCATGCATCCGGCCGATGGCGGCATCGTGCGGCTGGTCAACACCTGCGGCGTCGGCATTGCGCTGGAGATGGAACTCACCGGCGAGCCGATCGACGCCATGCGCGCCTTCCACGCCAACATGGTTTCCAAGGTCGTACCCCACGATCGACTCATGGCGACCGCGCGCGACTACGCGAAAAAGATCCTGCGCAACGACCGCCGCGCGGTGGAGTCGGCCAAGGAAACCATCTTCGAGGTGGTGGGACGCACGCTCGACGAGCAGCTCAAAGTCGAATGCCTGTATGGCTACGCGCTGTGCGGCGGCAATCCGGTAATTCCGGAACGCTCGCGGCAGTTCTTCGACAAGTCCGACAAGGGTCGGGCCGGCGCCCATGCCACTGCGCTCTGACCAGTCGCCGCAGCTGCAGGAGCCCGGTCGGTGAGTACGCGCCCCGAAAACGCCCCTGCATCGCCGCCCAAGCCCCTGGCCGAATGCGGCGTCGTGGTACTCGGCGGCTGCGCCGGCGTCGGCTGGGAAGCCGCCGCGCAGTTCGCCGGACAAGGCGCGCGCGTGCTGATCCTGGGCCGCAACGACGAGCGCGGCGCCGCCGCCTGCGCCCGGTTGCGCGAGCGCGCACCCAAGGCTGACATCGGCTTCGTGAGGGTCGATGCCACCATCGCGGCCGACGCAGTGCGGGCCGAGGCGCAGTGCCGCGCACGGCTCGGCGCCATCGACGTGCTGGTCTGCACCACCGGACCGAGCGTGCCGCCGCGCCTGATGCACAACATCGCGATCGAGGATCTGCAGCAGCGTATCGAGGAGATCATGCTGCCGCCGCTGCATTTCGTGCATGCCGCGCTGCCGGCCATGCGCCAGCAACGCAGCGGCGCCATCGTCGTCGTCGCGTCCGATGCCGGCAAGATCCCGACGCCCGGCGAAACCATGGTCGGTGCGGCGATGGGCGCCATCCTCACCTACTGCAAGACTGCCGCGCTGGAGTGCAAGCGCGAGAACGTTCGCATCAACCTGCTCACGCCCTCGCTGATCTCCGACACGCCGGGCGCAGCCCTGATCTTCAACGAGCCGTTCAGCGCCAAGATGTTCGAGAAGGCCTCGTCGATGGCGCACCTGGGCGTGGCGGACTGCGCCGACCAGGCCGCAATGATCCTGTACCTGGCCAGCCCGGCAGCCAGACGCATGACCGGGCAGGCCATCAGCATCAACGGCGGCATCTCGGTGGCCTGAGCGCCGTCGCAGCGCGAATCGATGGAGGAGCCGCAGCGATGAACGACTATCTCAAATACTGGACCGGCGTCGGCGTGCTGGCGGTGGCCTACGCCGGGATGATCGTCGGCGGACACTGGGCGTGGGCAGGCTTTGCGATGTTCCCGCTGCTCACGGTGATCGATTCCCTGCTGCCCCGCGACTACGCCCCGCGACGGATGACCAACGAGGCCCTGGCGGACCTGCCGCTTTACCTCTGCTGCATCGGGCCGCTGCTGCTGTATCTGGTGTTCGCGTGGCGCTTCGATCAAGGCGCCTATGCCGCCACTTCGAACCTGATCGGCGCGGTCCTGAGCCTGGCCTGGACCTCGATCGTGCCGCTGGCGCCCGCCGCACACGAGATGTACCACAAGCGCAGCCTGCTCGGCCGCACCGTGGGCCGCTACGCACAGATGTGCCAGTTCGATTCGATGCGCGATATCGCACACGTGGTCGGCCATCACATCGACGTCGCCACCACCCGGGATGGCGACACCGCGCCGCGCGGCACCAAGCTGTACGCCTTCGTGTTCAAGGCGGTGTGGGAACAGACCCCGTGGGACGTCACCACCGAGTCGGGCGCGCTGCGCAAGCGAGGCCTGTCGCCGTGGAACTGGCGACATCGCGGCTATCATGCACTGGTCGCCCAGGTTCTGTTTCAGGGGCTGGTGTTTGTCATCGGAGGCGCTGTCGCCGCCGCCCTGACCACCGCTGCGATGCTGCTGACGCGGGTGTGGGCCGAGTCCTTCAACTACTTCCCGCACTACGGGCTGGTGCGCTCCGAAGGGGCGCCGATCGGCCGGCGGCATCTATGGAATCACCTGAGCTGGCTGTCGCGCGTGCTGTCGTTCGACATCACCAACCACGCGGACCATCACCTGAACTCCTACAAGCGCTACTACGAGCTGGTGCCGCACCGGGAATCGATCCCGATGCCCAGTCTGTTCATGTGCTTTTTCGCCTCGCTGATTCCGCCGCTGTGGCACCGGCGATTCGCCATGCCGGCTCAAGCGTTGGGACCTGGAGTACGCAACCGCCGAGGAACGCGCGCTGGCCCGCGCACAGAACCGCCGTGCCGGCTGGCCGGACTGGATCGGCGCAGCCGGCGACGATGTCGGCAAAGCCGCCACCGTGGGTTGTTGAGCAGAACCGTACCCGCATAACCGCGTTGGCGGGGACTAGAGCGTCTTCGAGTTTTGTGCAGACAAATCTACCGAAACTGTCACCCTGAGTCGTAGCCCGGGTGCAACCCGGGGTTTGCCTGTGCCGGCACGTGGAACCCCGGGTTTCACCCGGGCTACTGGACTTCAGCCGCGTGTTCAAGAAGGTTTACGCGGTCACGCCGCAACAACATGCCGCCGCTGCCCGCCGGGAGCGTCGTGGCAGCGAGCATTGACCTCGGACCGTCCGCTGGCGATACCGGGCGGTCATGATCCCGTTTCGGACCGCCTACTTTGATTCTAAAGCCCTGGAAAGCGGCGCTGGCATAGCCTGGGCATTACTCTGAACGTGCACGAAAGTCTCCGATAATCAGGCCGGAATGCCGGATGGGGAATCGACGGAGACCTATTCAACCAAGCCTGGCGACGGGTGGCGCCTGCCTATAGGCAGGTCTTTTTGTTTCGACGCTTGTGTTCGAACGGTTCGAACGCTGCGGTGCGCTACCGTCGCGCTACGGCATCCGACGACCTGCTTGGGCCCGGATGCGCGTGCGCCAGTCGCGTGGACGAGAGAGCGAGCACATCGGCCGGGCACCAGGGCGGTCACAGCCGGACGGCTCAACTGTCGGGTCACGGGTGTCAGGCCTTCTGATCAGCGCTCCGGTCGCGCAAGTACAGCGCTCGCACCTCCCGCTTCATGATCTTCCCGCTGCTCGTCATGGGCAGGGACAAAGCGAAGTGCACCTGTTTGGGCGCCTTGTAAGCGGCGATCAATCCCCGGCAATGCGTGATGATCTCGCTCGCAGTCGCTTGGGCCCCCTGACGGAGCACCACCACTGCGGTGACCGCTTCGCCCCATTTGGCGTCCGGAAGGCCGACCACGGCGCAGGACTGCACCGCGGGGTGCTTGGCCAGAGCCTGCTCGACCTCCGCCGAATAGACGTTCTCGCCGCCGCTGACGATCATGTCCTTGACTCGGTCGACGATGTACAGGAAGCCTTCGGCATCCCGGTACCCGGCGTCTCCGGTTCGATACCACCCTTCGTGCAAGGCGGCTGCAGTCGCTTCGGGCTGGCGCCAGTAGCTCCGGAAGATCGAGGGACCCCGCACCCAGAACTCGCCGACGGTGCCGGTCGGCACCTCGCGGCCTTCGGGGTCAACAACCTTGAACTCGATTTGCGGCAGTGGCCTGCCACAGGAGCGAAGACGCTGTTCGTTCGCAGGGTCGTGCTCCTCGGGCCGGAGCAAGGTCTGTGCACTCAGCGTCTCGGAAGCGCCGTAGAACTGCGCGAATCCACAACCCATGCGCTTGATGGCCCGCTGCAGCACAGCGGACGCGATGGATGAACCGGCATACATGATCACCCGCAAGGACGAGAAGTCGGTCGATTCTGATTCGGGGTGATCCGCAAGCAATTGGATGGCGGTGGGCACGAGCGCACAAATGGAGGGCCGGTCGCGCGCGATCACCTTCAACACCGACACCGGCTCAAGCATCGGCAACACGCTGATCGCCGCGCCGTTATAGAGCGCTTGTATGGAAAGCCCGGTGCCCACGAGGTGGAAGACCGGCATCACGGTGAGCATCACATCGCCGTCCTGCCAGTCGAAGACATTGCCGAGATGCTCGCAGAGCCGCATTCCATCGAATGCGCGATGCGTTTCTTCAACGCCCTTGGGCTTGCCGGTCGTTCCGGAGGTGTAGATCAACACCGCCGTATCGAGCGGGTGAACCCGCGGCAAGTCCGCATCCACACCTCGCTGCAACCATTGATCGAGACCGGATCGCGCACCTGCCGGCGTGCTCAAGCGGACGATCTCGAACCGGGTGGCGCACTGTGCGGCGACGGCGTCCAGCACCTCGGAGAACTCGCTGTCGACGAACACCACAGGACACTGCGCATCGTCAGTGATGGCGACCAGCTCCGGGATGGACAGGCGCCAATTGAGCGGCGCCATAGCCAACCCGGCTTTCGTGACGCCAAACAGCAACTCGAAATACAGCGCCGAGTTCTTGCCAAGGAATCCCACATTGGCGGGGCAGCGGATGCCGGTGGAGACGAGTGCCTGGGCAATCCTGTCGCTGGAAGCGTCCAGTTCTGCCCACGTCGTGACCGCCGACCCATCGATCAGCGCGCGCGCGCCCGGCTTGCGGCGAGCCCAGTAGCGGGGGATGTCGCCCAAGGTAATGACTTCTGAATGCAGCCACATAGTTCTTGTCTCCTCCAATGCGTCGACATGATGTCGATCCGCTTCAGCAGCCTGCTGTCGCCGCCTTGCCCGCGTTTTCTCCGGCCTCGCCTATCCAGTCCGGCCAGCCGGCGCGACGGTTCTGCTCGCGCGCAAGCGCACGCTCCTCGGCGGTCGCGTATTCGAGATCCCAGCGCTTGAGCGCCGGCATGATGATGTGGCGATGCCATAGCGGCGGAATCAGCGCGACGAAGAAGCAGGTGAACAGGCTCGGCATCGGGATCTGGTCCTTGTGCGGCACGAGCTTGTTGTAGGGCATGTAGGAATCCTGGTGATGCCCGGCGTGGTTGGTGATCTCGAAGGACACGATGCGCGACAGCTCGCTCATGTGATTCCACACGTGGCGGTTGCCGATCTTGGCGCCCTAGACGCGGATCAGGCCGTAGTGCTGGAAGTAGTTGAAGGACTCGATCCACAGCCGCGCCGCGAGCATGCCGGTGATCGTGAGCGCCACGCCCGCCCAGCCGCCGACGAGATAGATCGCGGCCTGGAAGAGGACCAGCACGGCCAGCCAGGACCAGGTGCGGTTGCGCCAGTTCCAGAAGCTCAGGCCGCGCTTCTTGAGCGAGCGGTTCTCCAGCCGGATGCCGATGCTGAAGCTCACGTACAGCTCGTGCAGCGCAAACCAGTACAGGGTCTGGCCGCGCGGTGCGGTGTCGCCGTCGTCCGGCGTGCACACGTCGATGTGGTGACCCACGATATGGCCAATGTCGCGGATGCCGTCGAACATGCAGATCTGCGTGATCTGCCCGAGCATGCGCGAAGGCTTGTGCCGCCGGTGCCACAGCTCGTGCGCGGCCGGCCCACCCGGCACCACCGAGATCCACATCAGCGAGGCGATGCTGCCGACGATCTGCATCGTCGTCAGCTCGCTGGTCGCGATGTGGTGGGCAGCGAAGAAGTAGATCGCCAGCGAGCCGATCGCAGCGATCCACACCGGCGCGGTGGACCAGAAGCCGGTGGCCATCCGGCGCGGCTTCATGTTGCGGGGCAGGAAGCTGTCGATGAGGGCCAGCACGGGGAAGGTGGCGATGCCCAGCCACACCCAGTCGCCTCCGAGCAGGAAGCCCGCGATGCCGGCTGCCACGATGCCGTTGGGAATCAACCAGAATTTCAGATAGTCCGTCATGACACTCTCCTCGTTAACTGCCGAGAATCGGGAATCGGGAATGGGGAATCGTAGAGGCCGATGCGCTTAACGATTCCCGATTCTCCATTCCCGATTCCTCGCTTCAAATCGGCGGATGCTGCTGCACCTGCTCGTACTTCGCGTAACCCTTGCCCACGCCGTACTCCATGATTCCGTAGCCCACCTCGTCGCCCATGCGCACCTCGATCACGTGATCGCACAGCGTGCGTGCGAGCTTGCGGGTGGCGGGGTCTTCGAGGTGCCAGCGGTCGTGCTCGACATGCAGCTTTCCCTTGTCGTCGCCGTGGAACCAGCCGTTGAGGCCGCCATACAGGCCGCCCTTGAGGAAATAGCGCGCCGGCAGGGTGCGGATGGAGAGCAGGCGCTGCGAGCCGTCGTCGAGCTTCACGTCGAACGTGGCGCTGGCCACGGTCTGGCCGTGCGGGTCGTTCGACCACTGGATCTCATGACTCACGCCCGCCATGCGACTGCCGGCGCGCGGCTTCTCTCCGAGCGGCAGCACTTCCTCGCCCGACAGGTAGATGAACTCGCCCGGCGCACGTTCCTTGAAGAACACGTGCAGGCCCTTGTTGGCGAACTGCACCGTGGTCCAGGCGTAGAAGAACGGCGGGTAGAACGTGACCGGCGGATGCGCCTCGTCCGTGCGCATCTCGGCGCGGATGCCCCAGGAGTGATCGCGCTGGCCGAGCCAGCCCTGCGGTTCGATCGCGCGGCGCTGACCATCCACCTCGATCCAGCCGCGGTAGGCACCGAGCTGCTGGCCCCGCGCCATGTGCTCGGTGACGCGGCCGTTGCGGCGACGGAAGTGCGGCTCTTCCTCGTGTGCATTCAAGGTGCCGAGAAATTCGATATCGAAGCTCAGCCCGGATTCGTTCGGCGCAAGGCTCAGTCGATGACGCTTGAGCCCTTCGAGCACCTCGATCTTCAGCGGACCCACCGCCGTCTCCAGTGGGTTCGGACGCAGCCGGCGCGAGGCGCGGAAGTTGATCTGCCTCAAACCGATGGTGACGCCGGCAAAGGCGTCCATCACGTTGCGGTTGGGGTGGTAGCCCAGGCCGATGTCGAAGATCACATCGCCCGCCTTCGGATGCCCGGTGTACCAGAGCCGCTCCATCCAGGCGGGATCGCTGTTGCCGACGTGGTCGAACGTCGTCGGCAACTGATGGCCAATCAAATCGTCTTGAGCGGTGAGCATAGGGTTCTCAAAGCAGGTAGAAAGCGATGACGGTCCCTGCGGCCGCCAGCACCCAGATCAGACCGGCCAATTGCCAGGGTCGCGGTGCGCCGCGAAGTTCCATGAAGTGCGTCATGACCAGCGTCACCTTGACCGCGGCGATCAGCATCACCGCCACCGTGCAGACCACCGGGTCGAACATCGGTTGCGTGAACCACCAGGTCGATGCAGCGGTGCTGATCATCAGCACCAACCAGACGAGCAGTACGGATCGGACGGCAGCGTTCACGTCGATCACCGGACGATGTAGAGCAGCGGGAACAGGCAGACCCAGAGCAGGTCGACCATGTGCCAGTAGGTCGCCCCGCCCTCGTAGATCGCCAGGTTGCCGCCGGGACGTTCTGATCGGGACTTGAGCGCCAGCACGGTGATGATCCCCGTGCCCACCACGACATGGCCGAGATGCAGGCCGGTCATGATGAAGTAGTACATGAAGAAGTCGTTGGTCGTCAGCCCGATGCCGGCCTCGAACTTGGCGCGGTACTCGAAGATCTTGGACACGATGAATGCCAGTCCGCAGGCCGCGGCCAGCCCGAAGAAGGCGGGCGCCAGATGCCTGCGGCCAAACTTGAGGGCATCGACGCCCAGCACGACCAACATCGAGCTGGTCAGCAGGATCAGCGTGTTGATGCCGCCCACGTTCAGGCTCAGCGCCTGGCGCGAGGTTTCGAATAGCTCCAGCGCGTGGTGACGGTCCCACATGAAGCAGCCGAACATGGCGGCGAACATCGCCATGTCGGCGTACACGAACACCCAGACGCCTTCGCTGCCCGGCAGGTGACGGCCCGCGCGTGGCGCGGACCGTCCCTGACTGCTATCGATGTTCGACACCACGGTGCTCATCGCGCTTCAGGTGCCGTCTCAGCGAACCGCTGCCACGGCCGCGCCTTCGGGCGCTTCCTCGCCCACGCGGCGCTTGAGATCGCCGAGCAGGTAGTAGGTGGCGACAAACATCCAGATCAGCCAGGCCGGATACGGTAACCAGTAGCCGAGCAGGCCGTCGTAGGCGAAGGGGCCGTCGCGAAGAATCGCGGTGAGACTCGCCGGGAAGAAGGTGGCACCGCAGAAGATCGTCAGATAGCAGGCCCAGTTCGGCATGACCGGAATCTTGGCCTTCTTGTCATGCAGGAAGCACAGCGCCATCGCCCACATCTGGATGGTGGTGCACATGTAGGCGGTGTCGTTCATCAGCCAACCGGCGTCGGTCAGCATCTGCGTGATTTCCGGGGTGCGTTCCGGGCGCTGCGCCGCGACCACCCAGCACCACATGCTGATGGACACCACCATCACGGTGAGACAGCCACCGAGCAACTGCGTGTAGGCGAGCACCGGAAACGGACCGGTCTCGATGCGCTTCATCCGCATGGTCACGTACGCGGTCCACGGCAGATAGAAGCAGATCGTGACCAGCGAGACGAGAAAGCCAACGCGGATCGAAGCCAGGTTGCTGACGTAGCGATCCGTGAACGCCTGCGCCGGCCAGGCCGGATGCGGCGGCGGCAGATTGTTGCCCATCCACCCCCAGAAGATCACGAACGTGATCACGAAGAAGGGACCGGCGTAGAGCGCGAGCTTCTGATACAGGATCTTGGTTTGCTCATCCATTGGATTTCCTCCGGTGAAGCTGTGGAACGTGCAGATGGCTCGGCGATAGCGGGATGGATTCGTTGTGCGCGGTCATGGGTTCATTCCGATCCCGACGACATCTCGGCGAACATCGGCCGGGCCGAGGTCTGGATGTCGTGCTTGAGCTGGCGGTCCATGTAGCTGCGGAACTGCGCTTCGATTGCCTGTGATCGCGCCGCATCGAGCTGCGCGTTCCCGTGCCATTCGACGAGCGCGCAGATGCGGGCCTCGTTGTCGTCGCGCAGGGCTTCCAGCGCCTTCACGCTCAGGTGGGCCTCGGCCGCCTGCGGCAAAGCCGGCGCGTCGGTGTCCGCGATCAGTGGCGCGAGCTCCTCGCGCAGCGCGAGCTGCGCCGCAATCTGCTCGCCGACAAACTCTGGCGACCAGTTCGCGCGCAAGCCGATGCTGTTGAGCATGTAGATCACACCGAAGGCCTGCCCGCGAGCGAACTCGGTACCGATGTGCGGAATCACCTCCTTGCGCAGGGTCGCCGCCATCCCCTCGATCATCCGCTTCAGGGAGTTATTCATTCGGTCCTCCGGGCCTCATGGTCAGATCCGCGATGCGGATCAGTGCATCGCGCCTCCGCCGGTAGCATCTTGGAGATCTGGCGCAGCACCGGCGCGATCTGCGTGCCCATCGCCGGCATGCGCATGTCGTTGAAGCGTCCGTCCTCGTAGCAGCGCACCGCCGCCATGTGGGTGATCGCGAGCTTCACCAGCGAGAACACGAGGTAGAACTGCAAGCTCGCTGGATTCACCTGAAAGCCGGCTTCACGCTCGTACTGCGCGATGAAGTCTTCTTTGGTGAGCAGGCGGCAGATCAGTCCCGACCCACCCGTGTACTGCGGCAGGAACGCCCAGCCGAGATCCTCGTGCGGATCGCCTAGGTGCACGAGTTCCCAGTCGAGGATTGCGGTGATGCGGCCGTCCTGTTCCAGAAAATTGCCGAGGCGGTAGTCACCGTGCACCAGGCTCACTCTCGGCGCGACCGGCAGGTTCTGCCGCAACCAGCGGAAGGCCCAGGTCAGCATCGCGTAGGGCTTCAATGCCCAGCGTGCCTGGTTGCGTTCCCATTCTTCGACCTGGCGCAGCGCTGCGTTCTCGCAGGTAGTGCCGTCGTTCTCGAAGCCTTCCTTTCCTCGCCACTCGACCTTGTGCAGACCGGCGATGGCGGAGACGAACTGCGCGCCGAGGCTCAGGCGATAGCCTTCCTCGAAGCCCGAGCTGTTTCCACTGACCCAGGGCACCGGCGCGGATCCCGCGACCCGCTCGCTGATGAAGAACGGCGCGCCGAGAATGGCGGCGTCGTCACTCCACCAGTACGAGCGCGGTGCCGGAACATTCGTGCCTTCGAGTGCCTTGAGCGCGGCGTGCTGTGGCAAGGCGCTGTAGGGCGCGAACAATCCATAGGGTGGGCCGAGCCGCAGGATCAGCCCGCGCTCCCCTTCGACGCCTTCTTCCTTCGCGCTGAACCCGTAGGTGATCCATGAGAAGCCCACGGCATAGCGCGTGAACGCACCGAGCGTCCAGCGGCGCTGGGTCTGCGTCTGAAGATATTCCGTGAGACGCGCGCGGATGCGCGCCTCGTCGGACAGCGGATCGATGACCATGTCTTCGGCGACAGATATGCGCTCAGACCTTCGCCGCGCGGGTCGAATGCTTCTTCGGCCCCTCGACCAGCACCTTGGGCGGTGCTTCGAGGTGGAAGCCGTCGAAGGCCTCCGAGTTGCACTCCTGGCGCAGCGGTCCCCAGCAGACACGCGCATTCGGCGAGCCGCCGTCGATACGGATGCAGGCACCGGTGATATAGGCCGCGCCCGGCGACAGCAGATACACGATGGCGCTGGAGATCTCGGAGGCATTGCCCCAGCGCTGTAGCGGAATGGTCCTGGGAATCTCGGCGAAGAACTGCTGCGCCTCGGGCTCGTAGGTGTCCAGACCGCTGCTCGCGATGCAGCCCGGCGCCACCGCGTTCACGCGCACGCCGTAGCTGGCCCACTCCGAGGCGACGCTCTCGGTCAGGGTCCACATGCCGCCACGCGCGGCAGCCGAGTGCGAATAGTTGGGCCAGCCGTGCCAGATGTCCGCGATCATGTTCACGATCGCGCCGCCGTTGGCTTTCATCCAGCGCTTGTAGGTCTCGCGCATGAAGATGAAGCCGCCAACGAGGTTGTTGCGCACCACGGCCTCGAAGCCCTTGGTGCTGATGTCCTCTGCCGGCATGCGGTACTGGCCGCCCGCGTTGTTGACCAGGCCGTCGATCCTGCCGTGCTGTGCGAGCACCGCGTCGATGGTCGCGCCGACCTGCTCCTCTTCGCGGATGTCACAGACATGCGTGCTGACCTTCCCGCCGCCGCCCTCGATCTCGGCCTTCACCGCTTCCAGCTTCTCGATCTTGCGACCGACGATGGCGACGGTTGCGCCCAACGAGGCCACCTCATGCGCGGTGCAGCGGCCGATGCCGCTGCCGGCACCGGTGACGATGAACACCTGTCCTTCGAACAGATCGGAGCGGTAGATGGACTTATAGCTCACAGCGAACTCGCGGTTACGCCCGCGCGGCCCTTGTCGGCCTTGTCGAAGAACTGCTGCGAGCGTTCCATCACCGTCTGGTTACCGCCGCACAGCGCGTAGCCCCACATGGCCTCCACGCGAAGCTGGTCGTGCAGCGGACGGCCGATCACTTCGAGCAGGGTCTCTTTCGCAGACTCGGTAGCGGCGCGATCACAGCGCAGGATGCGCGCGACCAGATCCTCGGTCGCTGCCATCAGCTCATCGTGCGGCACGACCTTGTTGACCATGTTGTGCATCAGCGCGCGCTGCGCCGAGAACGGCTCACCGGTGAGGATCATCTCCATCGTGATGCCGACGCCGCAGGCATTCAGCATGCGCACGATGCCGCCGTCGGCGGAGTGCATGCCGCGGCGCACTTCGAAGGTGCCGAACTGGGCGCGCTCCGAGGCCACGCGGATGTCGCAGGCCATCGACAGCTCGATGCCATGCCCCAGGCACCAGCCGTTGATGGCGGCGACGATAGGCTTGGTGATGCGCGACAGCGGTCCGCGCGTGATGCCGGACAGGCCATCTTCCATGCGCTCGCGGCCGACCATCGGGCCGACCTTCTGCCACTCGGGCGCATGCGTCTTGAGGTCCGCGCCCGCGGTGAACGCATCGCCCGCACCGGTCAGGATCGCGACCCGCAGCTTCGGATCATCGCGAAAATCCTTCCAGGCGTCGCACAGCAGCAAGTGGGTTTCGTAATCGACCGCGTTCTTGCACTCGGGACGGTTGAGCGTGACGTAGGCGACCTCGCCCTTCTTCTCGTAAAGCACTTTCTTCGACATCGGTCGTATTCCTCCAGCGATACCGCACCGGCCAGCAGCGCCGGCCGTCAGGATTGCAGCGGACTTCAGGCGGCGAAGCGCAATTGCCGCGGACTCTTGTCCAGCGACACGATCAGCTTGCGCAACAGGCGATCCAGTTGTGCGAATTCCTCGCGGCTCAGATCGGAGAAGGCACTTTCGATCGGTTCGCGCAACTGCGGCGCGGTATCCAGAGCCTTGGCGCGCCCCTGGTCGGTGATGGTGATGATGTGGCGCCGGCCGTCACGCGGGTCGATGGCGCGCTCCACGTGGCCGTCTTCGATCAGTTCTTCCAGCAGCCGGGTCATGTTGGCGCGACTGGTGCCGACCATCTCGCTCAGCTCGCCGGGCGACGCCGACCCGTTGTCGGTCGCCAGCAGCAGGCACAGCACATGGAAGGTGTTCTCGGTCAGGCCCATCGAGCGGAAAACCGGCTCGAAATAACTGCCGAGCCCGAAAGCGGTGATTCGCAGCAGCCGGACCATGACGGTCCCGGGCATCGACAGTTGCGGTAGTGCCTTTTTCATCAGCGGCGTGCTGACCGCGACCTGGGCGAGACGTTCGGATCCTTTCATAATTGTTACGCATATCGTTTATGTATGAAATACATATGGCAGATCCCCCGATTCGTGGCAAGACCTTTCGTCGGAACCGAATCGCTGCGTCGCCGCGCACTGCAGCGCGGCAGCTGCGCCGGCCACCTCCCGTCGGCCAGCCGGCATCCCCTTTGCGCGCGCTTCGATCGGCTTGGAGCGAGGTCTCCAATAAGCATTAAGTAATACTCACAGTTATTTGATTCGTCGTATAAATCTCCGTACATTACGCTGCCGGTCGAAACTCGGATCGCGCGCTCAGTACGTCATGAATCCCGACCCTGCCCCTACCGCAATCGCGCAGTTGATCGACCAGTCGCCCGACGCCATCGTCGAGCGTCTGCGGCGGCTGGCGGACGACCTGCAGTTGGCCTACGCCCCCAACACCTTGAAGAGCTGGCGCGCAGACTGGCGCGTGTGGACCGGGTTCTGCAGCGGCCGCGGCATTGCCGTGCTGCCGGTGGAACTGCCGCAGCTGCGCGCATTCCTGCTGGAGCGGATTCAGGCCGGGCGCAAGCGCGCGACCCTGGAGCATTACCTGTCCACGCTGACCATGATCCATCGGCTGGTCGGCCTGCCCTCGCCGATGGATTCGATGGAAGCACGCCTGATGTGGCGCGGCCTGCGGCGCGAGCACCTGACCCAGCGCCAGCGTCAGGCCAAGGGCCTGACGCTGCGCGATGTGGAAACCATTCTGGCGAGCCTGAACCTCACCGAACCGCGCGATATCCGCGACGCCGCGCTGATCGGCCTTGCCTTCGAAACCATGTTCCGCCGCTCGGAGCTGGTCGCCCTGCAGATCGAGGACTTCCAGGTGGAGGCCGACGGCTCCGGCCGCATCTTTCTGCGCCGCAGCAAGACCGATCAGGAGGGCCAGGGCGCGCTGCAGTATCTGTCCCCGGCCACGGTGCAGCGCGTGGAACGCTGGATCGACACTGCCGGCCTGGCATCCGGCGAGCTGTTCCGCTCGACCCCGCGATCCAACCGGCCCGACCGCTACCGGGCGCCGCTGTCGGATCGCGATGTCGCCAGAATATTCAAGCAGCGTGCACTGGCGGCGGGGCTCGATCCCGAGCGTATCTCCGGACACAGCACCCGCGTGGGTGCGGCGCAGGATCTGCTGGCCGCCAACTTCAGCGGCGCCGAGATCATGCGCCAGGGCCGCTGGAAGTCGGAGCGCATGATCGTGCGTTACGGCGAAAGCCTGAGCGCCGGGCGCAGCGCGATGGCACAGCTCATGGCGGGCGGTCCTGCCCGAAAAAGGAGGCGATCGCCGGGCTGATGCCAACTCAGGGAACCCACCTAAGTGCGCTGACCGTCGGTCGTGAACGCCACGGCTCGGTGCTAGGATCGAACGCGGAATCCACAGGTTGATCGTGAAGGATCGGAGTCCCTGGGTTCGGCCGCCGTCAGGGCTGTCGAATACACCCGCGCCGCCTTCACCGAATCACCTTGAGCCCACCGCAACCGAATTCACTTCCGGCACGGCCGCAACGAGGCGTCCTGCCAGCCAGCGCCGGCACGGGCTGGAACCCTTTTCGTATTCAGGACCGCGAACATGCGCGAACAACCGCCCACCATCATCTACACCCTCACCGATGAAGCGCCGCTGCTTGCAACCTGTGCCTTCCTGCCGATCGTGCGCACGTTCGCCGAGCCGGCCGGCATCCAGGTGGTCACCAGCGACATATCGGTGGCCGCCCGCATCCTCGGCGAGTTCCCGGATTTCCTCGGCGAAGAACAGCGCGTACCGGACAATCTGGCCGAGCTGGGCCGGCTGACCCTGCTGCCGGATACCAACATCATCAAGCTGCCCAACATCAGTGCTTCGGTGCATCAGCTGGTGAGTGCCATCAAGGAGCTGCAGGCCAAGGGCTACCCGGTTCCGGACTTTCCGGAGGACCCGCGGACCGAAGAGGAGCAAGCCATCCGCAAGCGTTATTCGAAGTGCCTGGGCAGCGCGGTGAACCCGGTGCTGCGCGAAGGCAATTCCGACCGGCGCGCACCCAGGGCGGTGAAGGAATACGCGCGCAAGAATCCGCACAGCATGGGCGAGTGGAGCATGGCTTCGCGCACGCATGTGGCGCACATGAAGCACGGCGACTTCTACCACGGCGAGAAGTCCATGACCCTGGACCGCGCCCGCGACGTCAAGATGGAACTGCAGACGCGCGACGGCCGGACCCTGGTGCTCAAGCCCAAGGTTTCGCTGCAGGCGGGCGAGATCATCGACAGCATGTTCATGAGCAAGAAGGCGCTGCTGGCCTTCTACGAAGAGCAGATGGAAGACGCGCGCAAGACCGGCGTGATGTTCTCGCTGCACGTCAAGGCCACCATGATGAAGGTGTCGCACCCCATCGTGTTCGGCCATGCGGTGCGCATCTTCTACAAGGAGGCCTTCGACAAGCACGGCGAGCTGTTTGACCAGCTTGGCGTCAACGTCAACAACGGCCTGGTCAATCTCTACGACAAGCTCGAGACCCTGCCCTCCTCCAAGCGCGAGGAGATCATCCGCGACCTGCACGCCTGCCACGAACACCGCCCCGAGCTGGCGATGGTGGATTCGGCCAAGGGCATCTCCAATCTGCACGCGCCCAACGACGTGATCGTCGATGCCTCGATGCCGGCCATGATCCGCCTGGGCGGCAAGATGTGGGGCGCCGACGGCCGGCCCAAGGACACCAAGGCGGTCATTCCGGAGAGCACCTTCGCGCGCATCTACCAGGAGATGATCAACTTCTGCAAAACCAACGGAAACTTCGATCCGCGCACCATGGGCACGGTGCCCAACGTGGGCCTGATGGCGCAGCAGGCCGAGGAGTACGGCTCGCACGACAAGACCTTCGAAGTCAGCCATGACGGTGTGGCCAATATCGTCGATCTGGCCACCGGCGAAGTGCTGCTGACGCAGCACGTCGAGGCCGGCGACATCTGGCGCATGTGCCAGGTCAAGGATGCGCCGATACGCGACTGGGTGAAGCTGGCGGTCACGCGCGCGCGCCTGTCGGGCATGCCGGCGGTGTTCTGGCTGGATCCCTATCGCCCGCACGAAAACGAGATGATCAAGAAGGTCCGGGCCTACCTGAAGGACCATGACACCAGCGGGCTCGACATTCAGATCATGTCGCAGGTGCGTGCCATGCGTTACACGCTGGAGCGCGCCATTCGCGGCCTCGACACCATCTCCGTCACCGGCAACATCCTGCGCGACTATCTGACCGATCTGTTCCCCATCATGGAGCTGGGCACCAGCGCCAAGATGCTGTCCGTGGTGCCTCTGATGGCCGGAGGCGGCATGTACGAAACCGGCGCCGGCGGCTCGGCGCCCAAACACGTCAAGCAGCTGGTGGAGGAAAACCACCTACGCTGGGATTCGCTGGGCGAGTTCATGGCGCTGGCGGTGAGCCTGGAGGACCTGGGCATCAAGAGCGGCAATCCGCGGGCGACCATCCTGGCCAAGACCCTGGACGCCGCCACCGGCAAGCTGCTCGACACCAACAAGAATCCGTCGCCCAGGACCGGCCAGCTCGACAACCGCGGCAGCCAGTTCTATCTGGCCATGTACTGGGCGCAGGAACTGGCGGCACAGACCCAGGACCCCGCCCTGCAGGCCCGTTTCGCCAAACTGGCCACCACGCTCACCGAGCGCGAGAAGACCATCGTCGGCGAACTGTCCGACGTGCAGGGCAAGCCGGTGGACATCGGCGGCTACTACATGCCCGACCGCGCCAAGCTCGAAGCGGTCATGCAGCCGAGCCAGACCTTCAAGGACGCGCTCGCCGCGACGCGGGCGGACAACAGCTGACCAAGCGCCACCCGCGGCTGGCGTCGCTACAGTGCAAGCCGCGGCGCGCAGGCTTCACGGCATGCGCCCGCGGCAACACCTGATCACGCCGGGCCTGTACCGCTCCGACCTTCAGTTCGCCAGGGTGAAACCGCGATAACCGTTTTCCACGGCCTGGCGGGCGAACTCGAAATAGGTCAGGCCGCCGCCGGCATAGGGCATGAATCCGGTGGGTTTGCCGTCGACATTGCCGCCGGTGTACCAGGACTGGACCTTGGTATAGATGGTCTGTTTGGACACCCAGTCGACATACTGCGTCCAAGCGCTCTCCTCGCGCGCCTTGGCCTCGATGCTGGCGTAACGGTTTTTACGCACGTGTTCGATGGCGTCGAACACGAAGTCGACGTTCTGCTCGATGCTGCTGACCATGTTGTAGAGCACCGACGGACTGCCGGGGCCGGTGATGATGAACATGTTGGGAAAGCCGGATACGGTCACACCCAGATAGTTCCTGGTACCCCGCTTCCACTTCTCGCGCAGGCTCAGGCCGTTGCGACCGCGGATGTCCACCGCCAGCAGCGCGCCGGTCATGGCGTCGAAACCGGTGGCGAAGATCACCGCATCGAACGCGTACTCCTTGCCGTCGGCCGTGCGCAAGCCCTGCTCGGTGAAACCGTCGATGGCGGATTCGCGCAGGTCCACCAGGGTCACGTTGTCGCGATTGAAGGTTTCGAAGTAATTGGTATCCACACATAGCCGCTTGGCACCCAGCGGGTACTGCGGCATCAGCTTGCGCGCCACTTCGGGGTCCTTGATGCGGGCGCGGATCTTTTCCTTGACCCAATCGCTGACGATCCGGTTCGACTCCAGGTCGGTGACCAGATCGGGATAGGCCGCCAGCATCAGGTAGCCGCCGCGTTCCCAGGCGAATTCGAGCTGCCGGCGCAGCGATTCGGCGTCCGCTTCCTTGGCGCCGTGGTCCGGCCCCTCGTAGGAGATGCCGACCTCGGACTGCCGGCACAGACGCCGGATCTCGTCGTAGGTCTCCTGCGCGTGACGCATCTCCGCATCGGTCAGCGCACGGTTCCAGGCCGGGATCGCGAACTGCGGCGTGCGCTGAAACACGAACAGGTGCTCCGCCTGCTGCGCAATCAGCGGCGTGGCCTGGATCGAGCTGGAGCCGGTTCCGATGATGCCCACCCGCTTGCCGCTGAAATCCACCCCTTCGTGCGGCCAGCGGCTGGTCATGTAGCGGGCGCCCCGAAAGCGCTCCATGTCCTTGAACCTGGGCTCCAGCGGTCGCGACAGGCAGCCGGTGGCCATCACGAAGAACTGGGCGGAAATCTGCTCGCCGGACGAGGTCCGCACCTGCCAGCGCTGGGACGCTTCGTCGTAGATCGCCGCCTCCACGCTGGTTGCGAACGTGAAGTGCTTGCGCAGATCGAAGCGCTCGGCCACGTGCTGGATGTAGCGCAGGATGTCCGGCTGCTCGGCGTAACGCTGCGGCCATTTCCATTCACGCTGCAGGTCGGCGTCGAAGGAGTACGAATAGGTGAGGCTCTCGATGTCGCAACGCGCGCCGGGATAGCGGTTCCAGTACCAGGTGCCGCCGACATCGGGCGCTTTTTCGATCGCGCGCACGCGATAGCCGGCGCGGGTGAGGCGCAGGACCTGGTACACGCCGGCGAAACCGGCACCGACCACCACCGCATCGCAATGCTGGACGTCGGCCGAGGGTGAAGTGGAGTCTGCAGTCATGTCACGTTCCAGGGAGAGTTAGGGCACAGCGGGATTCTGCCGGACCGGCATTGCCGGGTGGCCTGCATGGGAAGCTCCCATACGGGCGATTCCGAATTGCGCCATCTTTCGATACAGGGTGGCGCGCGACAGGCCCAGCATCAGTGCGGCATGGCTGCGGTTGCCGCCGCAGCGTGCCAGGGCCTGAACCAGCGCCCGCTTCTGCACCTGCTGAGCCCGCGCGCGCGGCGCGTAGCGGCCGTCTTCGTCGTTGGAGCAGGCGGGCAGCCGATGGCCGCTCCAGGCCGGGCGTCCATCTTCACGCAAGGCCTGCGCAAGCTCGCGCAGGTTGCCCGGCCAGGTCCGCGACCACAGCCAGCGCAGCGCCTCGGCACCGGGTCGCGGTGGCCGCGGGCGCCGTTGGCGCGTCCACGCGGCAACGATCTGCGGAATGTCCTCCAGGCGGTCGCGCAGTGGGGGAATCCACAACCGCCAGGGCGTATGCGCGGCGAGCGCGTGCAAGTGCAGCGGTAGATTGGGGGTGGCGGTCAGCACCACCCGCAGACCCTGCGCGCACGCCAGCCGCAGCAGGCCTTGGCATTCGGCCAGATTCACCTCAGCCAGGGCGTGCGCGTGCTGCAGCACCACCGCCCTGCCGGTCTGCAGCGCCGTCTGCGTGGCCTCAATCCAGTCCGCCCGTATGGCCACATCGATCGTTGCCACCACGGCTGCCTCGGCCGCCAGCAGACCTTCGGCAAGCGTGCGTTTGCCGACACCGGGTTCGCCCGACACCAGGACATGACCGCCCGCCTGCATGATGCGCGCAGCATTGCCGCGGGTATCGGCGATCAGCTCGCTCTGTCCCGGCAGCAGTTCCCGCAGGCGAGCGTCGTTGCGTCCGCGCTGGCAGACATCGGCGACCGCCGCGGGCTGCGCGATCGGCGGCCGGATCAGGTAGCCGGGATCGGTCCGCTCGAACGCTTCGATGACGCCGAACTCGCTGCTGCCGCTTTCGAACGCCGTCGCGACCCGGGCCAGATCGATGGCCGCCAGCAGCGGCTGTGCCGCCCAGTTGCCGATCAAGTAAGACGGCGACACCGCGATCAGCGGCCCGTCGCAGACACGGCTGCGAGCAGCGAAGGCGCGCAGCAGGCCCTCGCCCGGGATCGGGTCGCCGGCCTGCGCCGCAACAGCGTTGCCCATGTGTCCTCCTCGCGTCGTGCAGGGTGCGGGTCGTTTCGACGAGGTGGCGTCATGCGCAACCTCGTGCCCCTGCTATCGGTTCTGCCTTACTGCCCGTAAACAGCGGGCGTGGCGACCAGGAATTGGAGCACCTCTGGCGCACGCGCGGCAGTTAGGGCGACAACCCCGTTTCGCCGTTCGCCAATCGCCGACCGGACCCGTTGGCGATCAAGGAGGGGCCGGCGGAGCCGGCCATCCTCTCAGAGCCGCAGCGCGCTTTCGAAAGCGGCCTGGGACGCCGCGGCGGATTCGATCATCGGGTAATGACCGGCGTCGTCCAGGGCGACCAGCCGGCCCTTGCGGAGCGCTTTCAAGGTGGGCTGCAGGTAGGCCGCGGTCACGAACGGATCGGTCTGTCCGTAGAACAGCGTGACCGCACCTGCGTAGTCGGCCAGCGCCGGTATGAAGTCAGGCGAAGTCCAGTTCTTCAGGTACGCGGTCCAGGTGGGCCGATCCATGCTGGCGCGGTTGCGATCCACCAGGCGCGTCAGATCGTCGGCCTGCATGCCGGGCGACAGATGACCCCTGATCGCGGCCGCGGGATCGGCCCAGGCGGCATCGAAAGCGGCAAACGTGTCGGCGTCCAGCGGAGTGCCGCCGGGCGATACTGGTGTCACGGCGGCGACCGCCGTCACGCTCTGCGGCCGCAGGGTGGCCACGCGCAGGGCGGTGGCGCCGCCCATGGAATGTCCCAGCACGGCGAACGAGCTCCAGCCCAGTTCGTCCACCGCCGCCAGCGCCGCCTGCGCCATGCCGTCCACATCGGCGGCCGGAGCCATCGCACGGTTGACGCCGTAGGCGGGAAAGTCCAGATAAGCCCAGGTGAAGTCGCGCGTATTGCTGAGCGCGCGTGTGGTCAGCCATACCCCGCTGTCCAGCGCCCAGCCATGCAGGACCAGTACCTTGCGCGGACCTGCGCCTTCGACAGCGGCGAATTTCGCGATAACGGACATGAGCAACCCCGGTTCGGAAGCGACAGTGAGCAGCTCCGATTCTAGTCAACGCGCCGCCCGCTGCAGTGTCTCAATTCGAGACAGTGCAGGCGCGCGCGGATGTGGTGCAATGCCACGTCCGGCTGCACGCCGTCCACCGCTTGCGAGATCGTCACCATGGCTCTTGATCCGACCGCCCGCTTCATCCTCGCCGCCCTGCAGAAGCAAGGGGTGAAGTCGTTCGAGCAGCTCAGCGTGGCCGAAGCGCGTGCCGTCGTCGACACCTTTCCGCAACTGCAGAACACGCCGCAGGACGTGCGCAGCGTGGAGGACCTCGACCTCAACAGCGTGCCGTTACGGGTGTACACCCCGGACAATGCCAACGGCTCAGCCATTCTCTATACGCACGGCGGCGGCTGGGTCGGCGGGCATCTCGGGGTCTGCGACGAGCCGGCGCGGGCCATGGCCAACGAGACCGGCGCGGTCGTGGTGGCGACTTCCTATCGGCTGGCACCGGAGGCGCGCTTTCCCGCGCAGACCGACGACGTCTACGCCGCGCTCGAGTGGCTGCGCGCCAACGCCGAACGCCTGGGTGTGGACCCACAGCGCATCGCCGTCGTCGGCGACAGCGCCGGCGGCAACCTCGCCGCGGTCACCGCCATCCGCGCACGCGACGCCGGCCTGCCGCTGGCCGCACAGGTGCTGATCTACCCGGTCATCGATCATCGCTGCAGCGGCGAATCCAAGACCCTGCACGCCGAGGGTTACCTGATCACCCGCGCCGCCGTGGACTGGTTCTGGCAGCACTATCTGACGCAGCCGGCGGACATCGAAAGCCCGCTGGCTTCGCCGCTCAACGCCTCTCTGTCCGGTCTGGCGCCGGCGCTGATCCTCACCGCGGAATACGATCCCTCACGCGACGAGGCCATCGAGTATCTCAATGCGCTGCAGCGGGCCGGCAACGATGCCGTCCACATCTCGCTGGACGGCCTGATCCATGGCGTGTTCTGGATGTCCGGCGCCATTCCGCGCAGTTGCGAAGTGCTGGAAGCGATCGGCAATTTCCTGCAGCCGAGGTTGGCGCGCAAAAGCTGAGCGCTTGCGCGCCGGCGGCTCAGGCGCTGACCGCGGATAGCCTGAGCAGCTCGCGTGCTTCGGCCGGGGTGGCGATTTCGCGGCCACATTCGCGCGCATAGCGCGCCATCTGTTCGATGAGCTGGCCGTTGGAGGTCGCCTTGGCGCCGTCGGGCAGGTAAAAGGTGTCCTCCAGCCCGGTGCGCAGGTGGCCGCCCAGTTCTGCGGTGCGTCGATGCAGCGGCCAGATTTCCGCGCGGCCGATGGCGGTGACCGACCAGCTCGATTCCGCCTTCATCAGCTTGATCAGCAGCGGCAGCAGGTCGGGCTCGGTGGGCATGCCCGAGGCCACCCCCATGACGAAGTTATATTCCAGCGGGCCTTCGTACATCCGCGCCTCGCGGTACATGCCCACGCAACGCACGATGCCGACATCGAAGCATTCGAACTCCGGCAGCGATCCGGCCGTCTTCATCACTTTCAGGAACGCCTCGACCTTGTGCACCGGATTGTCGAACAGCATCGGCGGCCAGGCCCAGCGACCGTCGGCGCGCGTCTTCAGATAGTTGAGCGAACCGGCATTGCAGGCCGCGATCTCCGGCCGCGTCCGTCGTACGCAGTCCAGCGCCGCTTCGATGTCCGGCCCGACCACGCCGGTGGTGTGATTGATGATCACGCCCGGGCAGGCCTCGCGGATCGCCTGCTGCACCTCGGCCGACAGCTGGGCATCCCAGGACGGCACGTGGCCCTGGTTGGGCTCCTGGCGACGCAGGTGCATATGCATCACCGTGGCGCCCTGGTCGTAGGCGCGCCTGGCCTCCGCGGCCATCTCCTGCGGCGTGACCGGCACGTGATGCTGCTTGGGGTCGGTGAGCACGCCGTTGAGCGCGCAGGTGATGACGACTTTGCTGGAGGACATGGTTGGGCTTCCGATAGCTCAGTTTGTTGAAGGAGGTCGCATCGGATTGGTCGGCGCGCGATCCTGCAGGATATCCCGCATGCGCCATTCGATCCCCGCCCGGGATCCCGGATGCGTGAGGATGTAGAAACGGTCCTGCAGCACGCCTTCGATGGCGATGCCCGCGACATCGTCCGCACTCAGACGCGCATGCTCCATCAGTTTGCGCGTAGCGGCCAGGTGTTCTGCAGCGGCGGGACTGGTCGCCCCGGCCAGGTCTTCGGCAGGCGCGTCGGCGATCGCAGTTCGGACGAAGGCCGGGCACAGAACCGACACGCCGATGGCCGCCCGCTCCGCTTGCAGGTCGTGATGCAGACATTCGCTCAGCGCCACCACCGCATGCTTGGTCGCTGCATACACGCTGTAATGCGGCGGCGAGGTCAGACCGCCGACAGACGCGGTATTGACGATGTGGGCCGGTTCGCCGGCGGCCAGCATGCGCGGAATGAAGCTGCGCAGGCCGTGCACCACACCCATGACGTTGACGTCGAACTGCCGGCGCCATTCCGCGACCGGGGCCTGCCACAGCGGCCCGCCGGTGAACACGCCGGCATTGTTGAACAGCAAGTGCGCGCCGCCGTAGCGTGCGTACACCGCCTGCGCCGCGGTCTCCACCGCCTGCTCGTCGGTCACGTCGCAAGCCAGCAGCAGGGGTGGCGCGCAAGCCGGATCCAGCAACTGTGCGGTCTGCTGCAGCCCCGCCGGCTTCAGGTCCAGCAATGCCAGATGCATACCCTGCCGCGCGCAGGCCAGCGACAGCGCACGGCCGATGCCGCTGCCGGCGCCGGTAATCACCGCCACCTTTCCGCCCAGTGTTTTCATCTCAGAGCCTGTAAAAAAATTGAACGCCGTAGCGGCGACCGCAGTAGGTGGGCGATATTTTCACAGGCTCTCAGTTGATCGAGTAGCCGCCGTCGACCACCAGCAGACTGCCGGTGACGTAGCTCGACGCCTTGGAAGCCAGAAACACCACCGCGCCGGCCATCTCGTCGGGCTGAGCCACGCGCTTGAGCGCGATGCGCGGCAGCATCGTGCCCATGGTGGCGTCGCTTTCCAGCAAGGCGCTGGCAAAACGGGTCCGGGTCAGGCCCGGCAGCAAGGCGTTTACGCGCACGCCCATCGCCGCGCATTCGCTGGCGAAAGCCTTGGTCATGGTGATGACCGCCCCTTTGGAGATCGAGTAGATCGCGGCGCCGTCGCCGCCACCCGGTTGCAGGCCGAACACCGAGGCGGTGTTGATGATGCTGCCGCCGCCGATCTTTGCCATCAGCCGTGCGCCGCGTGCGCTGGCAAAGAAGTAGCCCTTGAAGTTGACGTCCATGACCTTGTCGAACGAGGCCAGATCGGTGTCGCAGACCGGACCGTAGTACGGACTGGTGGCGGCGTTGTTCATCAGCACATCGAGCCGCCCGTGGTCGCGCTCGATGCCGGCGAACAGGGCTTCCACCTGTTGCAGGTCGCCACTGTGACAGGCACGCGCCTCGCATTGGCCGCCGGCGTCGCGGATGCTGGCGGCCACCGCTTCGCAGGCGTCCTGCTTGCGGCTGCTCACGATCACGCGGGCACCATAGGCCGCCAGCGCTCGCGCACAGGATTCGCCGATGCCGCGGCTGGCGCCGTTGACCAGTGCCAGCTTGCCGCTCAGATCGAACAGATCGTCTTGCAGCGGGCTCATGGCGCGCTCGCGTTCGCGGCTTCGATCTCCGCGATCACGCGCGCCGCGCCGACCTGGTCGTCGATCGCGGCACTGAGCACGCGCAGGATGCCGGCGACGGGTGCGGTGTGGGTGTGCTCCATCTTCATGGCCTCCAAGGTCATCACCGGCTGACCCGCGCTCAGCGTATCGCCGACCGCGGCGTGTATGGCAATGACACGGCCATTCATCGACGCCCGGATTTTTCCGTCGCGGGCGGCACCGGCCGCCGCGCTCGCCGACAGGCTGCGGTCTTCCACGGAATAATTGCGACCGCGGAACTGCAGATGCATTACCGCACCGGCGCGCCACCAAACCACCGCTTCGGCCACGCCGTCGCATTCGATCCGTGCCGTACCGGCGTCCAACCCGATCAAGGCCAGGGTGAAGCGCTGCTCGCGCAGGCTGGCGGCAAAGCGCTCACCCGACTCCGGGCGCAGCGTCACCTCGTGCACGCGTTCACCGCAACCGACGCGAAGATGCACCGGCAGCATCGGCGACAGCGCCGCCGACGGCACCGCGTCCTGCTGCGTGGCGCGCAGCAGCATCGCCGCCACTGCCAGCGCGCGATCGTCGTCCTGCGGGCAGCGCGCCAGCAGCGCTTCGGCATGGGTATCGACGAACGCCGTGGTGGCGCCGCCGGCCGCGAATTCAGGATGGCGCAGGCAGCGCGCCAGAAAGCTGCGATTGGTGGTCACGCCCAGCGCCACCGCCTGGTCCAGCGCGCTGGCAAGCAGACGCCTGGTGTCATCGCGTGTGCGGCCACGCGCGATCAGCTTGGCGATCATGGAGTCGTAGTAGGGCGGCACCTCCATACCGGACGACAGCGCATGCTCCACCCGCACGCGCGCCTCCGGCATCTGCCACCAGCCCATGCGGCCGCTCTGCGGCATGAAGCCCTGCTCCGGGTCTTCTGCACACAGGCGTACTTCGATGGCATGACCGTTGAACGTCACATCGTCCTGCCCGAGCGGCAGCGTCTCGCCCGCGGCGATGCGCAACTGCAGTTCCACCAGGTCCAGCCCGGTCAGCGCCTCGGTCACCGGGTGCTCGACCTGCAGCCGTGTGTTCATTTCCATGAAGTACCAGCGACCGTTGCCGTCGAGCAGAAACTCCAGCGTGCCGGCGCCCTCGTAACCAATGGCCAGCGCGGCCTGCACCGCGGCGGCACCCATCTCGACGCGTAGCGCGGGACTCACCGCGGGCGATGGCGATTCCTCGATCAGCTTCTGGTGGCGACGTTGCACCGAGCAATCGCGTTCGCCCAGATGAATTGCGTTGCCGTGCCGATCGGCCAGGATCTGAATCTCGATGTGACGCGGCTGCAGCACCGCGCGCTCCAGCAGCACATCGGCGTCACCGAAGGCGCTGTGGGCTTCGGAACGCGCGCTGATCAGGGCATCGGCGAAATCCTCCTCGCGACGCACCAGACGCATGCCACGCCCACCGCCGCCGGCCACCGCCTTGATCATCACCGGATACCCGATGCGCCGAGCCTCCGACGCCAGCCGCGCGGGATCCTGATCGCCCAGAAAGCCCGGCACGCAGGGCACGCCGGCCTCCTGCATGCGCCGCTTGGCACCGGCCTTGTGCCCCATCGCCGCGATCGCTTCCGGCGACGGACCGATGAACACCAGGCCTGCGTCGCGACAGGCACGTGCAAACGCTTCGTTCTCGGCCAGAAAACCATAGCCGGGATGCACCGCCTGCGCGCCGGTGGCGCGGGCCGCGGCCAGGACGGCATCGATGCGCAGGTAGGACTGCGAAGGAAGCGCCTGGCCGATGCACACCGCCTGATCGGCCTCGCGCACGTGTCGCGCGTGCGCATCGGCGGTGGAGTAGACCGCCACGGTCCGGTAGCCCAGCCTGCGTGCGCTGCGCATCACCCGCAGCGCGATCTCGCCGCGGTTGGCAATCAGGATCTTGTCGAAAGGCGTGCACACACTCATGGGCGCGCCACCGAGAACTGCATCGGTTGCAGCGGGCGCGCCTGCGCATCGCGACACACCGACAAGGTGTAGGCCAGCACCGCGCGCGTGTCGCGCGGATCGATCACGCCGTCGTCGAGCACGTGCGCACTGGTGGCGAATACGTCCATCTGGCGGTCGAAGGTTTCGATGATGTTCCGCTCCATCGCATCGAGCTTGGCGCGATCCACCTGGCCCTTCCGTGCCATGGCCGCTTCGTTGACGATGGTCATGGTCCTGGCAGCCTGCTCGCCGCCCATCACCGCGACCTTGGAATTGGGCCATGAGAACAGGAACCGCGGATGAAATCCGCGACCGCACATGCCGTAGTTGCCGGCGCCGAACGAGGCACCGCACTGAATGGTGATCTGCGGCACGGTGGCACTGGTCACTGCCTGAATCATCTTGGAGCCATGCTTGATGATGCCGGCTTCTTCGTGCATGCGGCCCACCATGTACCCGGTGATGTTCTGCAGGTAGACGATAGGCACCTGTGCCTGGCAGCAGGCCTGGATGAAATGGGTGGCCTTGGCGGCACCGGCACTGTCGATGGGACCGTTGTTGGTGATCAGACCCAGCGCATGTCCCTCGATGGCGGCGTGACCGCATACGGTCTGGGCGCCGTAGCCGGGACTGAATTCCAGAAAATCGGAATCGTCCACCAGCCGTGCGATCACCTCTTTCATGTCGACCGGACGCCGGTAGTCGGCAGGCATCAGACCCAGCAATTCTTCATCCGGATACCGCGGCGGCAGAAACCCTGGCGATGTCGGCGCCGGCAGCGCCTGGTTCCAGCGCAGCTTGGCAACGATCTCGCGCGCAATGCGAATGGCATCGCGATCGTCCTCGGCCAGGTAGTCGCCCAGACCGGAAATGCCGGTATGCATTTCTGCGCCGCCGAGTTCCTCTTCACTGGCGACCTCCCCGGTGGCCGCCTTGAGCAGTGGCGGTCCGGCCAGAAATGCGCGGGTGCGGCCGCGCACCATCACGATGTAGTCGGACAGGCCGGTCTGGTAGGCACCGCCAGCGGTGGACGAACCATGCGTCACCGTCACCACCGGCAGGCCAGCGGCGGACAGCCGTGCAAGATTGCGGAACAGATTGCCGCCCTTGACGAACTCTTCGACCTTGTAGGCCAGCAGGTTGGCACCCGCACTTTCCACCAGCTGCACATAGGGCAGCCGATTCGCCAGAGCCAGTTCCTGCACGCGCAGCTGCTTGTCGAGACCCTTGGGCTGCAGCGCGCCGGCATCGATGCCCGAGTCGTTGGCCAGCACCATGCAGCGCGTGCCGGCCACATAACCGATGCCCGCGATGACGCCGCCGCCGGGCACGCTGCGATCCGGGTCCGGCACATCCATGCCATAGCCAGCCAGGGTACACAGCTCCAGGAACGGCGCACCCGGATCCAGCAGCAGAGCCACGCGCTCGCGCGGCAGCAGTTGCCCGCGCTTGTCGAACCGCGGCTTGGCCGCCGCAGAGGCAGTGCGGGTTCGCGCCTCCAGAGCGCGGACCCGCTGCAACTGCGCGAGGTTGGCATCGCGGTTATGCCGGAAGCTGTCGCTGCCAGCGGCAATCAAGGATTCAATGACGGGCATCGAGCACCGGCGGTGTGATTATCAGTAAAGGTCGGCGCAAAAAAAGTGGGTACGAAACGCTGTCGATGCATGGTGCCGGTAACCCGGGGACTGCGCACCGCGGAGCGGCCAGCGCCGCGCATCCCCATGCATCGCAACCGGCGGCAACAGCGACATCTCGTTTCGCGGCATTCAAGTTGGCTCGCCTCAGAATCTTCGAACGACACAACGAAACCCACGGCCCCACACTAAGATGCAGGCTCCGGACCGGTCTTGTGCGGACCGGTTGCAAACGCGAAGGTCGGGTTTGGCCCTGGCTTGTGCCGCGCACACAATACTGGCAGCTTTTAGCTCACTAAAAATCACTCCCGCCGTCGCGGGAACGTGGAGGAGATGTGAACGATCGCGAAGCCCGGTCCGCGGATGCAGGCAAACACAACCGCGACGGCCGCCCGCGCATCATGCTGGTGACATCCTCACGCATTGCCTATCGCAGCCTGTTCGGAAAGCCCGGTGTGCGAACGTTCGGCGCCTGGGTCTTCTACCTGTCGCTGGACCGGCCGTTCGAAATCTCGGTGAACGGTCATCCGGCGTACCGCGAACACATCGCGCTGGTGCCGCCGTACGCGCCGCATCGCGTGGCCACGCCGGATCGCGAGCTGGTGCAGATCCTGATCGAATCCGAGACCGTCGACGGCGATCCCGCCCTGCCCGACCTGATCGCCACACCCGCGCGGCGCCGCGAAACTCATACGCGACTGCTGGATGGTTTCGAGCGTCCGCTGCGCGCACCCGAAGCGTTCGATCTGCACTTCTTCGGTCATGCGCTGCCGGCGCGTGCACTGGACCCTCGCATCGCGCGCGCGATCGGGAAGATCAACGCCAGCCACGCCGGCAATCTCAGCGCCGAGGCCTGCGCGGCAGACGCCGGCCTGTCGTTCTCGCGCTTCACCCATTTGTTCAGCAGCCAGACCCAGACCACGTTCCGCCGTCTGCGCGCATGGAAGCGTGCGCGTGGCCTCATGCCCATGGTGGGCGGCGCCAACAGCCTGGTGGACGTGGCGCTGGATGCGGGCTATGCCGACTCCACCCATTTCAGTCATTCCATCCGCCAGTTCTACGGCTACACGCCGCGCGACATCTTTGCCGGATCGCGGCGCCTGGCGGTGGTCGCGCAATGGCCCGCCAGCGCTGCGGTGACATGAGCATCGACGCCGGTGTCAACCTGTTCGTCGTCCTGCCTGCAGCGGGAGCCGACAGCGCGCAGGACGCCACGCTGCCACTGCGTGAGCGCAACAAGCAGGACCGGCGCAGGCGCATTCTGGATGCCGCCGAGGCCCTGGTGCGCGAAACCGGCGCCACCGAGTTTTCCATGGCCGTGCTGGCCAAGCGCGCGCGGCTCAGCGGCCCCACGCCCTACAATCTTTTCGGCTCCAAATCCGGCGTGCTGTATGCGTTGCTCAACCGCTCGCTGGAATCGGTGCTGCGTCGCCAGGGCCGCAGCCGGGTGGACCCGGACCCGGTCGCACAAGTCATGGCGGCCGCCCGTATCGCCGCTGATGTCTTTGCCGAAGACCCTGCGTTCTACCGGCCGCTGTACCAGTTCCTGCTGGGCGTGAGCGATCCTGCCCACCGTCCGCGATTCCTGGACCGCTCGCTGGGCTATTGGCAGCGCGCGCTGTCCGCGCTGGACAAGGCCGGTCAGATGCCGACGCCGTTGGCGCGCGATGCACTGGCACGCCAGCTGGTGACTCACTTCATCGGCGCGCTGGACCTGTGGGTGCAGTCCGAAATCGACGACGACGAATTTCGCACCCAGGTCGCTTACGGCACCGGCCTGCTGCTGCTGGGCCTGACCAACGACGCGCAGCGCGCCCCGCTGCTGGTACGTCTGCGCGCATTGGAGCGGCGTCTGCCGCGTCGCTTCGCCGCGAGCGAGGCCTAGGCCACGGCTTGCGTCCAGCATCGTGGCAAGCCCGGCGTCGTCCGCGACCCCGCGGGCAACCGCGCCGCCGTCATGCTCAAGCGCCCATGGCGCCGTCCACGCCGATCTCGGCACCTGTGACATAGCGCGCCTGGTCGGAAGCCAGAAAGCACACCACGTTGGCCACTTCCTCCGGCGTGCCCAGGCGACCGATCGGCACCAGGGGGGCAAGGCCCGCCCTGGCCTCCTGCGGCAGCGCTCCCAGCATCGGCGTGTCGATGGTGCCGGGAAACACGCAGTTCACGCGGATGTTGTGTGGCGCCAGTTCCAGCGCGGCGTGACGGCTCATGCCGCGGATTGCCCACTTGCTGGAGCCATAGGCCCACATGCCCGGCACCGCCCGCAGGCCGGAGGTGGAACTGATGTTCAGAATGCAGCCGCCGCCGGCCTGGCGCAGTGCGGGAAGCACCGCGCGCATGCCGTAGAAGGCGCCACGCTGGTTCACTTCGAAGATCGAGTCGAAGATTTCGTCGGTGGTCTGCTCGAACGTAGCCAGGTGAAACACCGCTGCGTTGTTGACCAGAATGTCCAGCCGCCCGAACCGCGCCAGCGTCTGCTCCACCACCCGCGTCCAGTTCTCGCACGAACGTACATCCAGGGCGAGAAACTGCGCGCGTTCTGCGCCCAGTTCCGCCGCCAGCGCGCTCCCTGACTGTACGTCAGCCAAGGTCACGCAAGCGCCCTCCTCCACCATGCGGCGCGCTTCGGCCGCGCCCTGACCGCTGGCCGCGCCCGTCACGATCGCCACCTTGCCCGTGAGCAGACCCATGTGCTGACCTCCCGATTTCATCCGGCTTCTGCAACCGCGTTCCTGCAGCCGCTTTGCGGCGTCACGCCCGACTTTCGTGACGCGAAGCGGAAAGGTCTTGCACCCAGGCGCTGCGGCGCGCAGCGGGTGGCGACAAGAAGCACGCTCTGATTGCCATCGACAATGCAGTCGGCAACGCAACTCACTTGCAAAGGACCTCAGCGATGTTCCAGGAAGTCGCCAACCTGCAGGAAGAAGGCCAGACGCTGGGTGCTGTGCTGCAAACTCTGCAGCCGCAGGATTGGGCGCGACCCACGCCGTTCAAGCAGTGGACCGTCTGGGACGTGGTGGCCCACCTGTACCTTTCCGACCAATGGGCGGTCGCTGCGCTCAAGGGCGCGGACATGTTCAGGAGCGCCGCCGCGCCGGTGCTGGCCGCACTTGATCGCGGCATCGCGCTGACCGACTTCACCCGCGAGCATCTGCAGCATCTGGCCGGCGCTGCGATGAGACAAGCCTGGAGCGACAGCTTCGACGACCTCGGCCGGCGCCTGTCCGTGCTGCACCCCAAGGCCCGCTTGGCCTGGTTCGGCCCCGACATGGGGGCGCGCATGTTCGTCACCGCACGTTATATGGAAACTTGGGCACACGGCCAGGACATCTACGATCTGCTGGGCCGGCAGCGCCGTTACACCGATGGCATCCGCGCCATCGCCACCCTGGGCGTCAAGACCTATGCGTTCTGTTTTGCCAATCGCGGCCTGACACCGCCCGCACCCGCGCCCTACCTGCGCCTCACCGCGCCCTCCGGCGCCATCTGGGAATGGAACCCCCCTTCGGATGAACATCGCATCGAAGGATCGGCGAGTGACTTCTGCCACGTCGTCACCCAGGGGCGCAATGTCGCAGACACCCTGCTGCAAGTCATCGGAGATCCGGCAAGGCGCTGGATGGCGATCGCACAATGCTTCGCGGGAAAGGCGGAAGACCCGCCGGTGCCCGGGCTGCGGGGCGGTAGCGCGAGCATCGCATCACATGAACGCCCTGGTTAACCGATCGCGAATCGTCGGAGAGGTTGTTCTTCCTCTCGGACCTGGATCGAACCTTCAGGTGGCGCCACGCAATCATGGAGACTTCTCATCTTTCACCCAACGGGTTGACGCTTGCGAAATGAAAGGATGAAGCATTTAATCCAAAGAACGTTCAGAGCAACGACGGATACATGATCGGTGATCAGCCTCAACCGAATCATCATCCGTGGTGTCGTTCTGATCCTGCTCGGTTGCTCCACCAAGGCTCCCCCAAAAGCAGCACAGGCTTTTGAGGTGTCAGCATTGAGAAGTGGGCTGCTTGAGTTTCGAACCAACGGGGATGCCTATATTTCCCAGACCGGCAATCAGTTTCCATATGTCGAGTCCGGAAGATGTGTAGTTGCCGGAAACGAGAACAACTGCTTGTGGCATGGATTCGAATTCTTATATCGATCGCCGGTGCAATCAACATTGATCGAGTGCAAGTTCGAATCCAATCGCACGCAAGATCGGGCAAGTCCGGCAAGGTACGGCGAAGCGAATGTAACTGGAGGAACGTTCTCGTTCGTCCTTCAAGGGCGGAGCGGGAGATATGTCCGACCGCAGTACACCACGGGCCTAAAGGGGCATCCGTTCAAGACGACGACCTGGTGTTCGCGGGAAGGAGTGGAGATCTTTCGCTTCACCCTGACCCTGATTCCGTAGCGCTTCGGTGCCCGGCAGGCAGCATGGCAACTGGGCCCAACTACCGCTTCGGCGTGGCCTGGCAGTTGAATGTTGCCGCCTGAGCACTGAGCGAAAGCGATGGGGTCCGGGGCAGAGCTGCGGTCGACCGCCACCGCACGGGCGTCACCTGCTTCGACTTACAGGATTGGACGCACCGTAATAACTCGGCAAAGCTTGCACGATGAACGCCAGGCAGCGGGTACAACTGTTCGGCGCGCTGAAAGCGCGATTCGAAACCAACATGCACCGCCACAAGCGAATCGAGTGGTCGGCGGTGCTGGTGAGGCTGGGCGCCCGGCCGGAGAAGTTGCGTTCGCTTGAAGAGATGGAGCGCAGCGGCGGCGAGCCGGACGTGGTGGCCCAGGACCCCGGGACCGCAGAACTGGTCTTCTTCGATTGCTCTGCGGAAAGTCCTGCCGGCCGCCGCAGCGTTTGCTACGACCGCGAAGGACTGGAGTCCCGGAAAGAGCACCGTCCGCACAACAGCGCGATCGACATGGCCACAGGCATGGGCGTCGAATTGCTGAGCGAGGATCAGTATCGCGATCTGCAGCGAATGTGAACCGCCCCGGTTTTCCCGGAGGCTCGTTGTTGTGAGTCACGCCGCGAGGGCGAGACTCGGGATTTGTGAATAGTAGGCAGCTTCTGCTTCGGCGGGTGGGATGTTGCCAAGCGGTTCCATCAGTCGGCGATTGTTGTACCAGTCCACCCACTGCAGCGTGGCCCACTCGACGTCTTCGCGGCGTTGCCAGGAAGGCCGCCGGTGAATCACCTCGGCCTTGTACAAGCCGTTGATGGTCTCGGCCAGCGCGTTGTCGTAGGAATCGCCCACACTGCCCACGGAAGGTTCGAGACCCGCGTCGGCAAGACGCTCGGTGTAGCGGATCGACACGTACTGGACACCTCTGTCGCTGTGATGCACCAGCCGATCCGGGCCGACCGGTTTGCGCTCATGCAGCGCCTGCTCCAGCGCGTCGAGCACCAGGTCGGTCCGCGCCGAGGACGAAGCCCGCCAGCCGACGATGCGCCGGGCGAAGACGTCGATGACGAAGGCGACGTAGACGAAGCCCTGCCAGGTCGACACGTAGGTGAAGTCCGAGACCCACAGCTTGTTCGGCCGATCCGCCTTGAAGTGACGACGGACATGATCCAGCGGGCAAGGTGCGTTGGCATCACTCACCGTCGTGCGCACCGACTTGCCGCGGATGACGCCACGCAAGCCCAGGCGCTTCATCAGGCGCGCCACCGTGCAGCGGGCCAGATCAAAGCCTTCGCGCCGCAGTTGCCGCCACACCTTGCGCACGCCGTAGACCTGGAAGTTTTCGTTCCAGACCCGTTCGATCTCCGGCACCAGCGCTCGATCTCGCTGGTCCCTCGTAGAACGGCGCTGTGGGTCTGCCTCGCGAGCCGCGTGGGCGTAGTACGTCGACGGGGCAATCGGCAGCACCTTGCAGATCGGCTCGACCCCGTGGACCGAGCGATGCTCGTCGATGAACGCCTTCATCGTTTGAACGGGCGGTCGAGCTCCGCCTGCGCAAAATACGCCGATGCCTTGCGCAAAATCTCATTGGCCTGGCGCAGTTCACGGACCTCGCGCTCCAGCGCCTTGATCCGCTCGCCCTCGGCCGTGGTCAGGCCGGGCCGTACACCGGCGTCACGCTCGCCCTGGCGCACCCAGCGCCGCAACGTCTCGGCTGTACAACCAATCTTGGCAGCAATCGATTCAATCGCTGCCCACTGCGAGGTGTGCTGCGCCGCGTGCTCCGCCACCATCCGGACCGCGCGCTCCTGCACTTCCGGGGAATACTTCGATGCTCTGGTCATGGCTCCATTCTCTCAAGTGAGGGAGCCTCCGAGATTCCCGGGGCGGTTCAAATGGGATGCTTCGACACCAAGACCTCGAGCTGGATCCGGACACCCGCCGCCATCAGAAAGCTGGGTGGCGCGCTGTTCTGCGACCGCCGTTATGACCACGTCTTCGTCTACCACAATGGCGCGCAGTCGTACTACGCCGTGAGGGGCTTCCGCGGCGTTTTGAGGGTTTAGCATCGCCGGCACGGGCGCGCTGGCGTCTTTTCATCGCGACGCTATCTATAGTCTCGAAATCGACGGGTCGCCGTATCAAAGATGGCGCTGCGTCGACCCCGCGCCGCTCAAACTCCCAACTGCCGTGCAGCCAGATCTTTCATGATCTCTTCCGAACCGCCGCCGATCATCATCACCTTGACCTCGCGATAGATGCGCTCGGAGCGGGTACCGCGCATATAGCCGGCGCCGCCCAGAATCTGGATCGCCTGGTCGGCGCAGAACTGCATGGCCTGGGTGGCCAGCACCTTGGCCATGCAGATGCGGGCAACCAGTTCGGCAGGACGGTCCGACTGGCTCTGAATGCGCCAGGTGAGTTCGTGGACCAGACTGCGCGCGGCGTCGATCTTGAGCGCCATGTCCATGAGCTTGTGGCGGATGACCTGACGTTCGGACAGTAAATGGCCGAAGGTCTTGCGCTGCCTGGCCCAGTCCAGCGCCTCCTCAAAACACACTTGCGCGAAGCTGTAGGCCAGCGCGGCGAGATACAAGCGCTCGCTGTTGAAGTTGTGCATGAAGGCGCGGAAGCCCTGGTGCTCCTCGCCCACCCGATCGCTCACCGGCACCCGGCAGTTGTTGAAATGCAGGTGCGCGGTATCCGAAGACCACCAACCCATCTTGTCGAGTTCGGTCCGGGTCAGACCGGGCGTGTTGCCGTCGATGGCCAGCACCGAGATGCCATTGGCTCCCTTGGATTCGGGGTCGGTGCGCACCGCGGTGACGATCACGTCCGCGCGCATGCCCGAGGTGATGAACGTCTTTTCGCCGTTGACGACGTAATGGTCGCCGTCACGCACGGCGTTGGTACGCAGTTGTGCCACGTCGGATCCGCCGGATGGTTCGGTCACCGCCAGGGCCGGAATCCACTGCCCCGAGATCACCTTGGGCACGATACGTCGCTTGATCGCCTCGCCGCCCACTGCCACCAGCAGTGGCATGGTGATGCTGTGCGAATTGATGGAGGCCTGCACGCCACCGGCGCCGCAGCGGGCGAACTCTTCGGCGATCACGATGTTGTAGAAGGCGTCGGCGGGCGTGCCGCCGTATTCCTCCGGGTATCCCACCGCCAGAAATCCCAGTTCGCCGAAGCGCTGGTACAGCTCCCGCGGGAAACGGCCGGCGGCGTCCCATGCGGCGACGTGCGGCGTCACCTCGCGTGCAATGAATTCGCGCAGGCTGGCGCGGAACTGCTCGTGTTCGTGCGTGAAGTAGTGCGGCAGCGGACTGGGTTCGGTCATCCGGGGTCGGGTCAGGCCGACAGGCCTCCGTCCACCATCAAGGCCTGGCCGGTGATGTAGGCGGCCTTGGACGACGCCAGATAGGCCACGGCCTCGGCAATTTCCTCGCAGGACGCCAGCCGGCCCAGCGGTGTGAACTCCACTGCCATGTCCAGCAGCTTCCTGGTTTCGGTCTTCATCATGGGAATCACCATGCCGCCGTTGACCACGCCCGGCCCCACCGAGTTGGCACGGATGCCGTTGCGCGCTTCTTCGGTGGCGATGTGACGCACCAGCATCTGCACCGCCGCCTTGGGCGTGGCGGACAGCGCATCCAGCGGCACCGTGCGCTGCGTGGCGCAGGTGATGAGCGCCACGAAAGAGCCGCCCTTGCCTTCCCGCAGAACCGGAATACCGGCCTGCGCGATGTTGAAGAACCCGACCACGTCGGTCTCGATCACGCCGCGAAAGGACTCCGGCCTGAAGTCCGCGAGCGGGCCGGTATCGAACACCAGACCGCCGGCCGACACCACCGTATGCACGCGACCAAAGGACTTCAGTGCACCCGCATAAACCGCGTCCACCTGCGCGCGATCGGTGACATCGCAGGCCATGGCCTCGGCCCGGTAGCCCAGGCCGCGCAACTGCTCCACGAACTGCTGAGATTCGTCCCGGCGCGAACGATAAGTGACCACAATGGCGCTGCCGCGCTGCGCCATCAGGCCGGCGCTGGCCATGCCCAGCCCACCGCTGCCACCAAAGACGATGGCGCAGCCGGAGTCGGGAAAGTCGGGGGTGTCGATGCCGAAGCGCATGGCGCTGTCTCCGTGTCGATGATCTATCTGGAATGTCGCGGATGCGCGCAGCGGACGAGCTACTGCGCCACCATGCCGCCGTCGATGCTCAGCTCGCTGCCGACACAGAACTTCGATTCGTCGGAAGCCAGATACAGGCAGCCGTAGGCGATCTCCTCGGGCCGCCCGAGGCGACCGATGGGCTGCATGTTGGCCACCGTGGTTTCGAAGCGCTGCGGATCCGGATTGGTGTTGATCGCCTCGCGCAGCAGCGGCGTGTCCACCGCACCGGGATGGATGGAGTTGGCGCGGACGCCGTCGCGCGCATGCGTGACCGCGGTGCTCTTGGTCAACAGCCGCACCGCGCCCTTGGAGGCGTGGTAGGCGGCAAACCCGGGGCTGCCGATCATCCCGTAGGCCGACGAAATGTTCACGATGGAGCCGCCGCCGTTGCGCTTCATCAAGGGCACCGCGTACTTGGTGGCCAGAAACACGCCCTTGACGTTGACGTCCATGATGCGGTCGTACTCTTCTTCGGTGGTGTCCACCTCCGCCAGCGGGCTCTCCACCGCGGCGTTGTTGACCAGCACGTCGAGCCGGCCGTAGGTGTTGCCGGCGTACTCGATCATCGCTTTCACCTGCGCGTGGACCGCCATGTCGCAGTGCAGGAACTCGGCCTTGCCGCCACCTTCGCGAATCCGGGCCGCCAGCGCCTGTCCCTTGTCGGACTGGATGTCCACCACGATCACCGTGGCGCCCTCGCGCGCAAACAGCAGGCAGGTGGCCTCGCCGATCCCGGAGGCACCGCCGGTGACGATCGATACTTTCCCGGACAGGCGGCCGCGCGGTTTTTCGGTGCCATCACTCATGTTCACGTCCCTCGGCAAATGACAGCGCGACGCGGATTATCGAAAACGGCGAGATGCCCACGCCACGCTGCATAAGCCTAGGCAGGCGAGAGTTCACGAGTCTTGCGCGGACCGGCTGACGGCCGGAGCCGGCGCTTCAGATCATGGCGGGGTCTTGAACAGATTCACATGTTCCTTGCGGATCACGTGCTTGAGCACCTTGCCGGTGACGGTCATCGGAAAGCTTTGCAGGAACACCACTTTCTTGGGGACTTCGTGCTGGCCCAGGCGGCCGCGGCACCACTGGATGATGTCGGCTTCGCTGACGTCGACGCCGGCCTTGGGCACCACGAAGGCGGTCACCGCCTCGATCCAGCGATCATGCGGCAGGCCGACCACGGCGGCGGCGGCGACGCCGGGATGCCCCAGCAGCGCGCCTTCCACCGAGCACGAGGCCACGTTCTCGCCGCCGGACTTGATCATGTCCTTCTTGCGGTCGTGAAACAGGAACAGGCCATCGTCGTCGATCAGGCCCAGATCGCCGGTGTGATGCCAGCCGTGTGCGCGCGCCGCACGCGTGGCCTCCGGGTCCTTGAGGTATTCCATCATCACGGTGGGTCCGCGAACGACCAGCTCGCCAACCTGCCCGCGCGGCAGCAGGCGGCCGGCGTCGTCCATGATCTGGAACTCGGCGGTGAGCGCCTGCTGGCCCCAGTACTGGCCATTCTTCTCGAACTGCAGCTCGGGCTTGAACACGCACGCGGACGGATACACCTCGGTCTGGCCGCTGCTCAGGGCAAAGCGCGGGCAGATCTCCTCGATCATGCGCCTGAGAGTTTCGGGGTCCATCGGGGTCATCGCGTACAGGCCGTAGCGCATGGAATCGAAGCGATACCGGTCTCGCTGCGGGTGGTCCAGCACTGCGCGCCACATGGTGGGCAGCGCAAAGCACCAGGTGACGCGGTGGCGGGTGATGCGATCCATCAGCGTCACGGCGTCGAAGCCGCGCATGACGATCTGGGTGGCGCCGCGATGGAGGAACGAGGTGACCAGGGTGTGCTGCGCGCAATGGAAGAACGGCAGCATGGCGACGGTGACGTCGTCCGCCTGCATCTCCATATCGATGATGTTGTTCAGGGTCGCCAGATACACCGCCAGATGGCTGATCACCACGCCTTTCTGTTGCGCCGTGGTGCCGCTGGTGAACATCACGATGGCGGTATCGCGATCACCGATGTCCGCCTCCGGATCGGTGGTCGGCTGGGCATTCAGCGCCTGCCCGAAGCCGGACGCAGCAGAGCCGGCGTCGTCCGCGCCCGGTTCGACCGTCAACATCGATGGCGGGGCCCGCCCCGGCCCCTGCATGACGGGTAGAAAGTTGCGATCCAGAATCAGCAGCCTGGCGTCCACCTTGTCCAGGATGTAGTCGAGCTGCTCGCGGGTGAGCAGCACGTTCATCGGCACCCACACCAGACCGGCCTTGGCGATCCCGAAGGCAGCGATGATGAAATCCAGCGAGTTCACGCACAGGCAGGCCACGCTGTCGCCCTTGCGCAGGCCACGCCCGCGCAGGTGATGCGCGAACTGGTTGCAACGCCGGTCCAGCTCGCCGTAACTGATGACACGTTCGCCGTCGATGAAGGCGGTCTTGTGCGGGTGCAGTACCGCGGCGCGGCGCACGATGTCGCCCACCGCCACGCGATTGATCAAGGTGGTCTGCGTCTCCATCCGCTGTCGCCTCCTGTGGCGTCGGGTCTGCCGGCGATACGCGCGGCGCGCGGCGCAGGCCTACCCGCCGCGCAAGCCCAGGCTGCAGCCCGCGCGCGGGGCTGTCTTGCGTCCAGCGGTCGCCCTGGCCGGTCGGCACAAGACGCCTGCGCAGGAGCGCCCCAGACTGCGCCGCATCGTAGTCAAACCACCGGAAGGACGACACCCATGGACGGCGCAGGCCTTGCACCGCAGCGGCCACGAACGATCATCGTCGGCGCCGGCGCAGCCGGCATGGCCTTGGCCATCAAGCTGCGCGAAGCCGGCTTTCCCGATCTGGCGATCTACGAGAAAGCCGACGAGGTCGGCGGCACCTGGCGCGAGAACCGCTACCCCGGCGTCGCCTGCGACGTGCCCTCGCATCACTACAATTTTTCTTTCGAGCACAACCCGGGCTGGAGCGCACGCCTGGCCAGCGGGCCGGAACTGCAGCAGTACATGCTCAAGGTCTGCAAAAAATACGATCTGCGCCGCGACGTCGTCTTCGGCCAGCGGGTCACGCAGGCCCGCTTCGACGGCAGCCGCTGGCATATCCGCACCGACCAGGGTGTGGAAGACAGCGCCGAATTTTTCGTCGCCGCCACCGGGCCGCTGCATGTTCCGGCCATTCCGAAGCTGCCGGGACTGGAGGGCTTTCAGGGCCCGAGCTTTCACACTGCACGCTGGCCGCAGGAGCTGGACCTGAAGGGAAAACGGGTCGGCGTCATCGGCACCGGTTCCAGCGGTACCCAGGTAATCACCGCGCTGGCGCAGGATGGCGTGGACCTGACCGTGTTCATGCGCACACCGCAGTGGATTTTTCCGCTGATGAATCGCCGCTACGGCCGCGCCGAGCGCGGACTGATCAAGCGCTTCCCGTGGATCGGCAGAACCGCCGGGCGCTTCTTCCAGTGGTTCTTCGAGCGCGTGTTCGCCGAAGCGGTCATCCGGCCAGGCTGGCAGCGCAAGCTGCTGCAGGGCGGCTGCCGCTGGAACCTGACCCGGGTCAAGGACCCGCAACTGCGGGGCAAGCTCACCCCCAACTTCGAGCCGCTGTGCAAGCGCCTGGTGATGTCCTGGGATTACTACCCGGCCGTCGCCCAACCCAATGTGAAGATCGTGCGCGCCGATGTTGCGCGCGTCGAACCGCAGGCGGTGGTCGACGGCGACGGCAACACCCATCCACTGGACGTACTGATTCTGGCGACGGGCTTCGACACCCGCGCCTACTTCCGCCCGATCGAAGTGTTCAACGAGCGCGGCGACAGCGTAAGCGACATCTGGAAACAGCAGGCCGGCGCCCATCTTTCCACCCACGTTCCGGGCTTCCCCAACTTCATGATCCTGGGCGGACCGTTCTCGCCGCGCGGCAACTTCAGCGCGGTCGCGTATTCGGAAGTGATTGCCGATCACATCGTCAGCGTCATCCGCACCGCCCACGCGCATAACTGGCGCAGCGTCGCCGCAAAATCAGAAGCAATGGACGCGTTCATCAAGCAGAATTGGGCCGCGCTGCCCGACACCATCTGGGTCACCGGCTGCAAGAGCTGGTACATGGACGAAAAAGGCGTGCCGGAAACCTGGACCGGCACACCCGACGAATTTCGCGCAGCGCTGGGCCGGTGGAATCCGCAGGAGTTCGAGATCCGGACCCACCCGCCGGCCTGACGCCGGGTCGGCGCCGTCCCTGCGCAGCCTCATCTGCTGCCACACTTGCGCTTTGGCCCTTCTACATTCGTGCTCATGATCGAAGCGCAGTGGTATCGACGCACCCCAAAGGCGGCATCGCAGCGCCGGCCAGTGAGCCCTGCCGACCGGCAATGGCGTTGACACCCGCGGTATCGACGGGCTCGCACCCGGTGCGCGGCGCCCTGCTGGTGGTGGCGGCGGTGCTGCTGTTCGCCTGCATGGATACCACCACCAAGATCCTCACCGCCGATTACCCGGTGCCGGTGGTGATGGCGGTGCGTTACGTGGTGCATTGCCTGCTGATGGTGGTCCTGCTGACCCCCACGCAGGGCCGCGACCTGGTCCGCACGCAGCGCACCGGGCTGGTGCTGGTGCGGGCGTTCTGCCTGGCCGCGGCATCGCTGTTCATGGGACTGGCCCTGCAGCGCATGCCGGTGGCCGAGGCCACCGCCATCGTGTTCCTGGCGCCGCTGCTGGTGCTGGTGGTGGCCGGACAGTTCATGCGCGAGCACGTCGGCAAGGTCGGCTGGGCGGCAGCCGCTGCCGGTTTCGCGGGCGTGCTGATGATCGCGCGTCCCGGCGGTGGTCTGGATCCCGCGGGGGTGGCGTACGCAATGTGCGCGGCGAGCGTGATCGCAGCCTACCAGTTGTTGTCGCGCGTACTGGCCACCACCGAACGCACGGTGGCGCTGCTGTTCTACACCGCGCTGGTGGGCTCCATCCTGTTCGGCATTTCGCTGCCGTGGTTCTGGGGCGGTCACGCGCCGACACCGCTGCAGGTGCTGCTGTTTCTCAGCATGGGCGTGCTCGGCGGCGCCGGCCATTTCCTGTTCACCGCCGCGCACCGCTACGCACCGGCATCGATGCTGGCGCCAATGATGTACCTGCAACTGGTGTGGGCCGCGCTGCTCGGATGGCTGGTGTTCGGGCAGATGTCGCCGTTGACCAGCCTGGTCGGCATGGGCGTGATCGCAGCATCCGGTGCGGTGGTGGCGCTGAAGTCGCATCTGTCGCGACGCGCCCTGGCGGCAGCCGCGCAGGGCTGAGGCCCGCAGCGATGGGCTAGCTGGCGACCGACGCCTCGATGGCATGCACGAAGGCGTAGAGCCCCAGGCCTAGCACTGCGCAGAAGATCAGGATGGCGCCGAGGATGGCACCGGTGCTGGCGTCGGCAATGCTGCTGCCGCGCTTGCTGATGCCGCGCACACCGCCGGCCGCGGACAGTACCGCGCCCAGGATCTGGAACGAGTTGAGGCGCTTGGGCGCGGGCGTCCCGGCTGGCGTGGGGGGTTCAGGTGTCACGACGATGGCCCTTGGCTTTTGCGGGCGCGCATTATCCTGCGAAAAACCGGTTGCCACGGATTTCACGGATGACAAGGATCGAAAATCGGCTACTTGCGAGCGCCGATCAAGTCGCTCAATCGCTGACGCAACGATGCTCAGCAGGTTGATGTTTTGATCCGTGTTCGTCCGTGTGATCCGTGACTAACCTCCGCTTTTCGGATCACCGCGCCGGCCCACTCGGTGTGGAGGCCCCGATCGCGCGGGGTCGCGCCGTTCAATAGCCCAGCGCCAGCCGGCGGTCTGCGGCGGTGGGCAGCGGATCGCACTGGTCAGCCACCACCGGCAGTTCGCGCGCGCGTCTGCGATTGAGTTCGATCAGCGCTTCGGCACCGGACTCCAGGTCGAAGCTGTCGCTGATGGCCTTGACCGGACAGATCGGCACGCAGGCAGCGCAGTCGATACAGACGTCCGGGTCGATGTACAGACGATCGGCCGAGCCATGAAAGCAGTCGACCGGACACACGCCGACGCACTCGGTGTAACGGCAGGCCTGGCAGTTGTCGGTGATCACATGTGGCATGTGCGAACCTCGTGCGGGCTAGGCTAAGCCCACCTCGACGCGATTGTCGGAAAAGGTCGGCGCGGCGCCAAGGTCGGCGAACGCGGTGGGGTTCAGCGCTGCCGGTGTGGCCTGCGCACGCGAGGTGGCCACCCAGTGCCCCATCGGCGCGATCACGACACCGGGCATGGTCTCTTCGCCAATCCGCGCCACGGCCATGAACGAGCCGCGCTCGTTGTAGACGCGCACGGCGTCGTCGTTGCGGATGCCGCGTGTATCGGCGTCGCTGGGATGCAGAAAGATCTTCTGCTCGCCTTCGCGTGCGGCCTGACGCCGGTGGTTGCCGTAGGTGGAGTTGAGAAACGCATGGCTCTTGGGCGACATCATCGCCAGCGGGTAGCGCGCGTCGGGCTGCGGGCCTGATTCGCGCGGCGGCACGTAAGTTGGAAGCGCCGCCACCGGCGAGCCATCCTGATGCTCGTTGTAGCCCTGACGAAACGTCGGCAGCACGAAGTTGCCACCCGTCGCCATCGACGCCTTGATCTCGACCTTGCCCGAAGGCGTGGGGAACCCGCCCTCGGCATGCGGCGCGAACACGTCCGCGGCGGGCAGATTCAGCCGCGCCCAGCCTTGGGTTTCCAATAACGACATGGAAATGCCCTGCATGACCGGACTGTCCCAGTCCACCGCCTCGCGCAGGATCTGCTCGTCGCTGCGCTGGAAGAACGCATCGTCGAAGCCCAGGGTGGCTGCGAGCCGGCGGAACAGCTCGGCATTGCTCACCGCCTCGCCTTGCGGCGCCACCGCCGGGCGATTGAAGGTGAGATAGAGATGACCCCAGGAGAACATCAGATCCACCTGCTCGACCTGCGTCGTCGCCGGCAGCACCAGGTCGGCATAGCGCGCGGTGTCGGTCAGAAAGTGGTCGCTGACCACGGTGAACAGGTCGTCGCGCGCCAGGCCTTCCTTCAGCCTGAGCTGGTCGGGTGCCACCACCAGCGGATTGCTGTTGTATACGCACAGCGAGCGAATCGGCGGGTCCAGCGCCATGTCGCCGGTGAGCGCACGACCGAGCTGCCACTGGTTGAGCACGCGCGTACCGGGCGGGATCAGGTCCGCACGGTGGAGTACGTCCCAGCGCACCGGAAACGCCCACAGGGGCAGTTGCAGCAGGCCGCCGCCGGGCTTGCGCCAGGCGCCGACCAGCGCCGGCAGGCAGGCCAGTGCGCGCACCAGTTGTCCGCCACCGGCCGAGCGTTCGATGGCGACGCCGATGTGGATCGCCGCCGGCTGCGCCGCCGCGTACTCGCGCGCGAGCGTGCGGATCACCTCGGCGTCGACGCCGGTCTGTGTCGCCGCGAACTCCGGGGTGTACTGCGCGACGTGCGGCACCAGCTCGTCGAAGCCGGTGGTGTAGCGATCCACATAATCGCGATCGAGCAGGCCCTCGTTGACGATCACGTGGATCAGCGCCAGCGCCAGCGCGCCGTCGGTGCCGGGGCGCACGCGGATGTGCTGGTCGGCCATCGCCGAGGTTCCGGTGCGCGCGGGGTCGATCACCACCACCTTGGCGCCGTTCTTCTTCGCGTGATCGATGAACGGCCACAGGTGCGCATTGGTGCTGAGCAGATTGCAGGCCCACAGGATGATGAAGCGCGAGTGCTGCAGGCTCTCCGGGTCCATGCCCGGCGTCGGGCCCAGGGTCATGATGTAGGCGGTGGAGGCGCCGGAATCGCAGAAAGTGCGCTCGGAAACCGTGGCGCCGAGCCGGTTGAAGAACGGATCGCCCACGGTCAGGCCGTTTACCAGCCCCTGGGTGCCGAGGTAACTGTACGGCAGGATTGCGCTGGGACCGTCACTGGCGATGATGTCGCGCCAGCGCGCGCCGATGGTCTCCAGCGCCTCGTCCCAGGAGATGCGCTCGAACTCCGCCGAGCCCTTGGGGCCGGTCCGGCGCAGCGGATACAGCACGCGCTCGGGGTGATACACGCGCTCCTGGTAGTGACTGGTCTTGGCACACAGCCGGCCCTGCGTGAACGGATGGACCGGATTGCCCTGCACGCCGGTGACGCGACCGTCCTGCACCTTGACCAGCATCGAACAGGTGTCGGGGCAGTCGTGCGGACAGGCGCCGAGCACCGTGGCGTCTTGTGGGAGCATGGTCGGCATGGTTCCTCTCGTTTCGTGGCCGCGGTCGGCACCGCAGCTGCGTGATGGGTCCGCCAAGAATGCGTCAGCCGCCTCAGGCCCGTCCATCGGGACGAGCCACCGCTACGCGGCGCGCGGCTCAGCCGACTTTCGGCAAGCGCGTCAGCGACTGCCGGATCGCCTCGACCGGGTAGGCGTAGTCCTCGAGTTGCCCCGAGAGGTATTTGTCGTACGAGGCCATGTCGAAATGTCCATGTCCGGTCAGATTGAACAGGAGCGTCCTGGGCTCGCCGCGCTCCTTGCAGCGCAACGCCTCGTCGATCGCGGCCCGGATCGCGTGGCAGGACTCCGGCGCCGGAATGATCCCCTCCGCGCGGGCGAAGGCGACACCAGCCGAGAACGTCGCCACCTGCGGCACCGCCAGCGCCTCGATGAGCCGCTCGTGCAGCAGTTGGGACACCAGCGGCGAGTCGCCGTGATAGCGCAGTCCGCCCGCGTGAATGCCGGGCGGCATGAAGTCGTGGCCCAGCGTGTACATCTTCATGATCGGGGTGTAACCCGAGGCATCGCCATAGTCGTAGGCGTAGGCGCCCTGAGTCAGGGTTGGACAGGACGTGGGCTCCACCGCCACACAGCGCAGGTGCTGCGCCCTCTTGTCGCCCGCCATCTTGTCTGCCAGAAACGGAAACGCGATACCGGCAAAGCTGGAACCGCCGCCGCAGGGGCCGAAGATCACGTCCGGATACAGGCCCAGCTTGTCGAACTGCTTTTTGGCTTCCAGCCCGATGACGGTCTGGTGCAAGGCCACGTGATTGAGCACGGAGCCGAGCGTGTAGCAGACCGCCGGATCGGCGGCGGCTTCCTCCACCGCTTCCGAAATCGCGAGTCCCAACGAGCCGGGCGAATCGGGATCGGCGGCCAGCGCATTGCGACCCGCCTGGGTGCGATCGGTGGGGCTGGCAAACACTTCCGCGCCCCAGGTCTGCATCATCGAGCGCCGGAACGGTTTCTGCTGGTAGCTGACCTTGACCATGTAGACCCGCACCGGCAGGCCGAACATCTGACCGGCGTAGGCGATCGACGAGCCCCACTGACCGGCGCCGGTCTCGGTGGTCAGACGCTGGGTGCCGGCGACTTTGTTGTAGTAGGCCTGCGGCACCGCCGAGTTCGGCTTGTGCGAGCCCGCCGGCGACACGCCCTCGTACTTGTAGAACAGCTTGGCCGGCGTGCCGAGCGCCTGCTCCAGGCGCAGCGCACGGATCAGCGGCGACGGTCGCCATTGCGCATAAATTTGACGCACTTCGTCGGGGATGGCGATCCAGCGCTGCGCCGACATTTCCTGCTCGAGGATCGGGCCCGGAAAAATCGCGCCCATCGCCTCCGGCGTGACTGGCTTGCCGTCTGGCCCCAGCGGCGGGGCCGGCGCGTTGGCCAGATCGGCGACGACGTTGTACCAGTGGGTTGGAATGTCGTTGGGTGCGAGGTCGATCCTGAGCGGCGTCATGGTCCTGAAGCGGGCAGTGGTTCTTCTGGGCGTGATCTTCAAGCGTGCCGGAACTGACTCGGCGTCACGCCGACCTCGCGATGAAAATATTCGGTGAAGTGAGCCTGACTGGAGAATCCGCAGCGCAGCGCAATCTCGGCCAGCGGCAGGCGGGTGTTGCGCAGCAGTTCGCGCGCCCGGGCCAGGCGTCGCTGGGTGAGGTAGCGATGCGCCGACGAGCCGGTGGCCTGACGGAATGCGGCGGAGAAATAGGCACGACTCAGGCGCGCCTCGTCGGCCAGCGCCTGCAGCGACACCCCGGTTTCGATGCAGGATTCCAGGCGTTCCAGCACGCGTCGCAACAGCGGAGCGGACAATCCGCCGCGCCGGTTGGGCTTGGGAATGGATGCGCCTGCGCATTCGCGCAGCAGGTGCAGGGCCATGCAGTCGGACACCGAGTCGGCATACAGCGTGCCGTGCTGCTGCGGCTGACGCAGCTCGCTTTCCAGCGCCGCGATGGCCGAAATCAGCAGCGGGTCCTGTACGCCGCAACGAAACCGGATGGACGAGGTCGACGAGCCGACTCCCTCAACCGCGGAGAAGAAACGCGAACCCAGGTGCACCGAGCGCGAATGCACTTCGCCGCGGATGTCCCAGCCGATGCGCGTGGCTGGCGGAATGATGGTCACCAGGCCGGGATGGGTCTGCCGGTCCCACTTGCCGCCCACCCGCACCGGCACCGTCTGCGCGCCACCGACGTGATAGACGATGACCGGCTCCTCGAACGGCTCGAACGCGGCCTCCTGACACTGCCCACGCCAGGCGTAGAGCGCCAAGCTGTTCCAACCGGCCGATTCGCTCGACAGTTCCGGGGCAAAACCGACCGAGCGGACGATGGCGCGACCCGAGGCGGCGAAGCGTCCGGGCGGCGATGCGGTGATCGGCGGTGAAGATGGTTGCATGTCTCCTCGCTTTCGCCCGAACCTGCTTTGGGTTCAGGACGATACGTCTGTCTACACCTCCCGGGCGGCGGCGGCAAGACCGCGCCCGTATTCCATCCGCGAAAGACGTGCGTAGTCGAATTCGAAAACGGCGCGACGATTTCGAAAGACCCGCAGGCGCCGGCGATCTTGAATGGGGCTTCCCTACCTGATCCTGGAGGCTCGAAATGACCCCCAACCTCGGCCGCCCGCTGCCCGCCGACGAGTTGCTGCACCACCAGACCGCGAACCTGATGGGACGCGTCAACGAGTCCGACCTCGGCTGGACCGAGAAGATCTGGTTCTCGATACCGAAGAAGGACGGCTCGATCCAGATCGATTTCGGTCTGGGCAAGTACCAGAACCGCAACATCTTCGACGGCTTTGGCGGCATCTCCCGCGGACGCCAGCAGTGGACGGTGCGCGGCTCGCGCCTGCTGTCTAGCGACCCGGTGACGATGGGCGTCGGTCCGCTGAGCTACGAGATCGTCGAGCCGCTCAAGAAGCTGCGCGTGCGCCTGGACGAGAACGACGTCCAGCCGGTGGCGTTCGAGGTGGAGTTCTCGGCGCTCAACCCGCCGTTCTGCGAGGACCGTCATCTGCAGCACGACGAGCACGGCTATCGCGCGGTATCCGACATCGTGCGCTACCACCAGGCCGGCACAGTCAAGGGCTGGCTGTCGGTGGAGGGCAAGAAGCAGGACGTGACCACCCGCGACTGGATCGCGTTCCGCGACCACTCCTGGGGCGTGCGCCTCGACGTCGGCGCCTCGCCGGTGGACCTCAAGCCCGCGCGCGACTGGGGCGACAAGGACATGGCGCACATGGACTTCCTGCTCAACTGGTCGCCGATGTTCATGGAGCGACCCGACGGCGAGCGCTACGAGTACCACTTCTATCTGCAGATGCGCGATCGCAAGCCCTTCTATTTCTCAGGCTATCGCAACCATCAGGATGGCTCGCAGGAACGCATCGCGCGCATCCGCCCGGAACTCAAGTACGACGACTACACGCGACGCTTGCAGGGCGGTCGCATCCACTTCGACCTGCTCAACGGCGAGAACCGCACGGTCGAGGTCGAGGTGATGGGCGAGAGCGGCTTTCACCTGGGCTGCGCGCTGTATCTGGGTCTGGACGGCAAGAAGCACGGCATGTATCGCGGCGACCTGTTCCTGGACGGCGAGCACGTGCCCGACACCCTGGACCGCAAAACCCTGGAACGCATTCATCAGGTGCGCGACTGCGTGATCCGACTGCGCGAGGGCGACGCCACCGGCTACGGCATCTTCGAGTCGGAGGTCGTGGGCGAATGGCCGGAGTACGGGCTGACGCGCGAGAACTCGTTCATCTGAGGCGACCATGTCGCGCGATCTGGAGCAGATGACCCGTGGCCTGCGCGGCTATCTCAAGGATGGCGCGCAGATCACGCGCATCGTGGCGCTGTCCACCGGCCATTCCAACGAGACCTACCTGATCGAGGGCCTGGACCGCGTCCTGCGCATGCCGCCCTCGGAAGAAGGCCTGCTGCCGCCCTACGACATGGCGCAGCAGCACGCCATCCTCGACGCGGTCGGCCAGGCGGCCGACGGCCCGCCGGTGCCCAGGGTGTACGAGCTGTGCACCGATACCGACGTCATCGGCGATGCCTTCTTCCTCATGCAGCGCTTCGATGGCGAGGCCTTCGATCACGTGGCACCGGACTGGATGAAGCGTGCCGGCGCCGACACGGTCGCTTCCATGTGCAGTCAGTGGGCCGGCGCGGTCTACGCCCTGCACCGGCTGCCCGCGGCGCTGATGCCGCCGGGCTCGCGCAGCGTCGAGCAGGAGATCCGGCACTGGCGCGACGTCGCCGTGCAGGCCGAAAGCGAGCCCGGGCTGATCGAACTGCTCGATGAGCTGCTCAAACATCCGCCCGCCGCGTCGGGGCCGATGACGCCGGTGCATGGCGATCCCAAGCAGGGCAACTGCCTGTGGCGCGGCCCGCAGCTGCAGGCCCTGCTGGACTGGGAGATGGCCGGCGTCGGCGAACCGCTCACCGATCTCGGCTACATGCTGCAGTTCTACGACCAGGGCGAGGTGTCTTTTGCCAACGCCGGCTTCGAGCTGGACGGTTGGTGGTCGCGAGCGCGGGTGATCGACCAATGGCAGCACGCCACCCATCGGGTGGCCCGCGATATGCGCCGCTATGAAGCGCTTGCCCTATGCAAGGTCACCGCCATCATCGCGCTAGGATTCCACCTGTCGCGCACCGGCCGCGCCACCGACCCGCGCTTTGCGAGCTGGGGCGCGGTGGTGCCGCTGTATCTGGACCTCGCCAGGCGTCGCGTCGCGATGCCTTGACGGGGTCAACACAACGACGCCGACCCGATTCGGCAGGAGGAGCAGGCAATGAACATGGCATGGGCGGATCGCTGGCTGAATCAGACCTTCAACCGCTGCGACCTCGAAGGACTGCGCAAGATGTATCACCCGCAGGTGCGCTTCGCGGACGTACCGCTGGGACTGGACCTCAATGGCTGGGACGCGGTGGCCGGCTTCCTCGGCGGTTTCTTCGTGCCCGCCGCGGGCAGCCACCCGTTCATCCCCAGCGCCTACCTGGGTAACGAGCGCGAAGGCGTGGTCGAGTGGACCTGGCAGGGCGTGATGGGCGAACTCGACCTGTTCTCGGTCGGCCAGGCCACGCCGGGCAAACGCTTCAGCGTGCGCGGCAACTCGGTCTTCCGCTTCGACGCCGACGGACTGGTCGTCGAAGAACGCGACTACTGGGACCTGCTCACCGTACAGAACCAGCTACGGACCGCCGGCTGAAGCCGGCTCACGTTGCCAAGCGGAGAAACGCCATGAATGCACCCACCCCCCAACTGGTCGCCGACGTCGAGTCCTTCTACGCCGAATACGATCATCTCGACACGCCGCTGGGGCCGGACGGCACGCCCTTCGCCTATTACGAAGCCTTTCGCGATGCTGCGCTGGCGGCCGACCGCCCGGTGGGCTGGAGCGAAAAGCATGGCGGCTTCTGGGTGGTGACCAGTTACGCCGACTGCGAGCGCATCGACCGCGACGCCGAGAATTTCTCCAACGACGGCATCATCTTCCCCAAGTACGCCGTTACCGAGCCGCTGATGCTGGCCGAGCAGGACGAGCCGGAACACATGCGCGCCCGGCGTCTGGTGAATCTGGCCTTCATGCCGCGCAGCGTCACCGCCCTGAGCGACGCCATCCATACTGCGGTGCATGAGCTGATGGACGGCTTCATCGAAAGCGGCCGCGCCGATGTCGGCCGCATCCTGGCCGATCCGGTGCCGTCGATACTCACCGCGGTGATGCTGGGCTTTCCGCCCGAAGACGGTCCGATGTTCGATAGCTGGACCACCGCACTCACCCACGAATTCATCAACGATCGCGCCGCGGCGATCCCGAAGATCGAGCAGATGTACGCGTACTTCGAGCGCAATATCGAGCGCCGCAAGAAGGAGCCCGGCGACGACATCCTGTCGCAGGTCATCAATTCCGAAGTCAACGGCGAGCGCCTGAGTCACAAGGAACTGCTGGGTTTTTCGACGGTGCTGCTGATCGGCGGCATCGAGAACTCGGCCAAGCTCATCGGCACCTCGTTGTGGCGCCTGGGCTGGGACGTGGAGCTGCGCCGACGCCTGGTACGCACGCCGGCGATGATGAACACCGCAGTGGACGAATTCCTGCGCTACTACACGCCCGCGCCCATCGGCCGCACCGTGCGCCGCGAAGTGACCATCGGTGGCTGCACGATGAAGCCCGGTCAGCAGGTGATGATCAACCTGCCGGTGGCCAATCGCGATCCGCGCACCTTCCCGCATCCCGACGTCTTCATTCCGGATCGCGAGCGCAACAAGCATCTGGCACTGGGCACCGGTCTGCACGTATGCCTGGGCCAGCACCTGATCCGCATGGAAGCGCGGGTGGTGCTCAACGAGTTCCTGTCGCGCATCCCCGACTACCACATCGACATGGACGCACCGCGCTTCTGGACCAAGGGCCAGGTGCAAGGCATGTCGCGCGTGCCCATCGTGTTCGAACCGGGCAAGCCGCGGCTGGCCACTCGCGGAGCCGGCGTCGATGCCTGGCTGCGCCATGCCGAACGTCCCTGAGCGCACCTAGCCCCATGATCAAGATCGTTTTCGTCGATCCCACCGGCAAACAGCACGCCGTCGAGGCCAGCGCCGGTCAGAGCCTGATGCAGGTGGCCGTCGATGCCCTGGTGCCCGGCATCGAGGCCTCCTGCGGCGGCAACTGCATCTGCGCCACCTGTCATTGCCACGTGGACCCGCAGTGGTATGGGCGCCTGGCGCCACCGGACGTGCTGGAGCAAGACATGCTGGCCTGCACCAACGAGGTCCAGCCCACCAGCCGCCTGAGCTGCCAGGTGCCGCTGACCGAAGCGCTCGATGGCTTGATCGTGCACATCGCCGCGTCACAGCATTGACCGGCGCGGAAATTGGAGATCTGATCCGCCGCGCCGCCATCCGGTACGGCGACGACATCGCCCTGGTCGACGCCCGGCGCTCGCTGAGTTTCAAGCAGTTCGACGAAGCCACCGACAAGGTCGGCCATGGCCTGCTCGCCGCCGGACTCAAGCCCGGCGATCACGTCGCCGTGCTGCTGCCGCAGAACAGCGAGTCGGTCATCGCCTACTACGCGCTGGCCAAGGCCGGCCTGGTGCGCGTGGCGCTGAACCCGCGCGAGACCCGCGCCGATCACGAATACAAGATCCAGGACTCGGGTGCGGTTGCCTTGTTGCGTGAAGCCGGCGAAGGCCCGCAAGCCGAGCGCGTCGTCACCCTCGATGCGCTGCGCAAGATGGAACAAAGCGCACACGGCGGGCCGTGCCGCGTCGCCCGCGAACTCGACGACCTGTATCGCCTGGCCTACACCGGTGGCACCACCGGCAAGCCCAAGGGCGTGATGCTGACGACCAACATCGAGATTGCCGAGATCAGCAATTTCCTGATCGACGTGCTGCCCGACATCCGCCGTGGCGACACCATGCTGCACGGCGCGCCGGTGACGCACGGCAGCGGCGGCTATCTGCTGCCGCACCTGCTGCGCGGCGCGCGCAACGTGATCCTGTCGAAGTTCGATCCGGAATCGTTTGTCGAGGCACTGGACCGCGAGCGTGCCACTGCCACGTTCCTGGTGCCGACCATGATCTCCATGCTGCTCGACCAGCCCAGCCTGGCGCGCAGGAAGCTTGCGCTGCGACGGCTGGTCTACGGCGCGGCGCCGATTGCGCCGACGGTGCTGCAACGCGGGCTCGACATGCTGGGCCCGGTGTTCGTGCAGATCTACGGCCAGGCCGAGGCGCCGATGTGCATCACCTGCCTGCAGCCGGAGGATCATGATCGGCTGGGTTCGGCGGGCCGCGCCTACTCCCTGGTCGGCGTGCGTATCGGCGACGAGGACGGCCGTGAACTGCCGGCAGGCGAAACCGGCGAAGTGCTGGCGCGTGGGCCTTGCGTGATGAAGGGCTACTGGCAGCGTCCGCAGGACAGCGCCGAGAAGTTCACCGCCGATGGCTGGCTGCGTACCGGCGACATGGGTTATCTGGACGCGGACGGCTTCCTCTACCTGGTCGATCGCAAGAACGACCTGATCATCAGCGGCGGCTTCAACGTCTACCCGCGTGAGGTCGAAGATGTCCTGCTCGCGCACCCGGCAATTGCCGAGGCGGCCGTCGTCGGTCTGCCCGACGAGCGCTGGGGTGATCGCGTGCATGCGGTGATCGCACTGCGCAGCGCGTTGAGCGAAGCCGAGGTGCTGGCGTTCTGCACCGAACGCCTGGCCGGCTACAAGCGCCCGCGTGGGGTGAGCGTGTTCGCCGATCTGCCGAAAAGCCCGGTCGGGAAAATTCTGCGGCGCGAAGCACGCCGCATCGTCATCGAGGGAACGAAATCATGAGCGTTCAAACGCCCGCGGCCCGCGCAGCCCGAATGCAGCGCAGCGAAATCCGGGGTCCAGGCCGACCTCTAAAGCGCCCCGGATTTCGGCGATGAAGCCGCCTTCATCCAGGCTACGGCGAGTCGGAGACCATCGATGCCATTGAGTGAAGAAGAACTGCTGCAGGTCCTGGAGATGTTCCAGAAATCCGGTTGGCAGGACATGCAATTGCGCAGCGGCTCACGCAGTCTGGTGGTGTCGAAGAGCGGCCGGGCACCTGCGGCGGCGCGACCGGCAACGGCGTCGCCCGCACCTGCGCTGAGCACGCCGCAGACGGCTGCCGCACAACCGGCAGCGGCGGTGACCGTGGTGGCGTCCGCAGCGGGCGAGCGCTTCGACCCCAACTGGACCGCGGTCAAGGCGCCCATGCTCGGCACCTTCTACGCCGCGCCCAAGCCGGGCGCCGCGCCCTTCGTCACCGTCGGACAGGCGGTGACGGCAGACGACACCGTGGGAATTCTTGAAGTGATGAAGCTGATGAACTATCTCAAGGCCGGCGTCGCCGGTCGCATTGCACGGCTGTGCGTGGGCAACGGCGATCTGGCCGAGTTCGACCAGGTGCTGCTGTATATCGAACCCTTGCCGGAGAAAACGCCATGAGTCGCACCATTCGCTTCGTCGATCAGACCCTGCGCGACGGCCAACAGAGCTGGTGGGGGATGCGTATGCCCTTTGCCATCTCGATGGCACTGGCGCCCGACCTCGACAGCGCCGGCTACGACGAGCTCGACATCACCGGCTCGTCGCTGTTCGAGATCCAGGTCAAGCATTGCAAGGAAGATCCCTGGGAGAACCTGCGGCTGCTGTCGGCGGCGATGCCCAAAACCAAGCTGCGCGCGGGCACGCGCTCCAATGGCATCGTCACCTTCAACCTCACGCCGGATGCGGTGATGGATCTGTGGGTGCAGCGCCTGGCTGCCAACGGCATCCGCAGCCTGTGGATCTACGACGGCCTGTTCAACGTGGACAAGATCGCGCGGCTGGCCAAGGTCGCCAAGCGTGCCGGCTGCGAAGCGGTGCCGACCATGCTGTTCAGCTCCAGCCCTTACCACACCGACGCCTACTACGCGGAGCGCGCCAAGGAACTGGCTGCGCTGGACGTCGACGGCATCGAGATCGAGGACGCCAGCGGCGTGCTCACCCCGGAGCGCACGCGCAGCCTGTGCAAGGTGGTGAAGAAAGCCATCGGCAGGAAGCGCCTGGAACTGCACTTCCACAACAACACCGGTCTGGCGCCGCTGAACTACATCGCCGGCATCGAGCAGGGCGCGGACACCATCCACACCATCTGCCGGCCGCTGGCCAATGGCGTGGCGCACCCGTCCACCGAGGCGATGCTGCGCAACATCCAGTGCAAGGGCTGGGGCTCGCGCGTGAGCCTGCCGACGGTCGAACGCATCTCTTCCATGCTCAAGGCCATTGCCGAGCAGGAGGGTCTGCCCATCGGCCAACCGGCGGAGTACGACCTGTTCCACTACGAGCACCAGTTACCGGGCGGCATGACCGGCACCTTGAAGAACCAGCTCAAGGATCGCGGCATCGAGGCCAGTCTGCCGGCCATCCTGGAAGAGATCGCCACCATCCGCCACGAACTCGGCTACCCGGTGATGGCCACGCCGTTTTCGCAGCTCATCGGCACCCAGGCGGTGATGAACCTGATGACCCCCGGCGAGCGCTACAAGTTTGCGCCGGACGAGATCATCACCTACGTGCTCGGCCACTACGGCAAACCCGTCGGGCCGCTCGACGAGAACGTGCGTGATCGAATTCTCTCGACGCCGCGGGCGAAAGATTTCATCAACTGGACGCCGCCCCAGCCAAGCCTTGAAGAGCTGCGCAAGGACCTCGGTGGCAATGTCTCCGACGACGAGCTGATCCTGCGCCTGCTGGTGCCGGAGAAGGACATCGCGGCGATGCGTGCCGCCGGGCCATCAAAGCGCGATTACCAGATCCGCGGCCAGCAGAGCGCGTCGGTGGCGTTGATCGAAAAACTGATGAGCCAGTCGGCAGGGACTTACATCGATTTCCAGAGTGAGGATTTTTCGATCACGCTGGAACGGGGTGCGGCATGAGCGGCATTAGCAAGCGCCGCGCCGGCGAAGTCATGGGCGGCGCATTCGTCGCCGATCCGCGGCCCGCGGTGCGGGGCGATCGGGTGTGCGGCGCGCGCTGCGCGGCCTGCGGCTATCCCAGCGCGCCGGCCGCGCCCTGGTGTCCGGCCTGCCAGCATCGCGAACAGCAGCCCGCAGAATTCGGGCCCGGCGCCACCGTGTGGTCTTCGACCCTCGTACACATTCCGGTTGGCCGCTGGAAGCCGCCGTACGCGCTTGCCTACATCGATCTGGATGACGGGCCGCGTGTGCTCGCGCACTTGCAGCAGGCCGAGAGCCTGTCGATGGGCGCCCGCGTGCGCATCGGCGGCGGCGATGAAGGTGGGGACTTGATCGTGACAGCGGAGGCCCAGTCATGAACGCACGACACGAGGTGGTGATCCGCGGCGTCGGCACCTCGGATTACGGACGCTTTCCCGAACGCCGGGTGGAGTCATTGGCCTGGGACGCGATCCTCGAAGCGATGCAGGACGCGGGTGCAGAGACCGGCGAGATCGAGGCGGTGTTCGTCGGCAGCGTGTTCGGCCCGCCGGGTATCGCCACCCGCACCCTGCGCGGCATCGGCATCGGCGGCGTGCCGGTGCTGACCATCGAAGCGGCCTGCGCCAGCGGCACCGCGGCCTATCACGAGGCGGTCGAGGCGGTCGCACTCGGCCGCTATTCCTGCGTGCTGGTGTTTGGCATCGAGCATCTGTCCTCGCTGTTCACCAGCGGCGCCATCGTGCCCGAGGCCAGCGACTGCGAGGGTCGTGCAGGCCTGCCGCTGCCGGGTCTGTACGCCCTGCAGGCGCAGCGCTACATCGAGCAGTACAACGCCACCGCCGAACAGATCGCCGATGTCGCGGTGAAGAACAAGGCCAACGGTCTGCGCAATCCACGCGCGCAACTGCGCGCCAGCGCACCGACCCTGGAACAGGTGATGTCCTCGCGCAAGATCGCCGATCCGCTCACCTTCCTGCAGTGCTGCCCGGTCAGCGACGGCGCCGGCGCCGCGATCGTCGGACGGCCCAAGGGTCGCCGCGGCGAGGTGCGCGTGCTGGCCTCGGCACTGGCCTCGGGCGGGCTGTGGGACCATCGCTCCACCGACTTCTGGGGCGAGGCGCCGGTGCGCCGCGCCGCCGATGCCGCCTATGCGCAGAGCGGCGTTCGCCCCTCCGAAGTCGATGTGCTGGAAGTGCACGACTCCTTCACCATCGGCGAGATCCTGACCCTGGAATCACTGCGTCTGTGCCAACCCGGCGAAGGGGCTCAACTGGCGCCGAGCGGTCATACCCGTATGGGCGGCGCGCAGCCGGTCAATCCCAGCGGCGGCCTGCTGTCGCGGGGTCATCCGCTCGGCGCCACCGGCACTGCGCAGATCGCCGAGATCGTCTGGCAGTTGCGCGGCACCGCGGGGGACCGTCAGGTGCCCGACGCCCGCATCGGCATGGTGGAGACCATGGGCGGCGGTGCCGCCGGCATGGAGGGCAATGCGTCGGTGGTGAGCTTGCTGGCGCTACACGGCTAAATTATACGCAGATTGCGTATACTTGCAGGCATGAAAGCGGTCTTTGTGGAGTTGCCTGCCTTCGCGCGTTTTCGGGCCGATTATCTGGATGACGCCGGGTTCGCCGCGCTGCAACAGCGGCTGATGTCTGCGCCAGAGGCCGGTGATGTGATTGAGGACACCGGTGGTCTGCGCAAGCTGCGGTTTGCGGATGTCCGGCGGGGCAAAGGCAAGCGTGGTGGCCTGCGGGTGATTTATTTCTGGTGGTCCGCCGGGCACCAGTTCTGGCTGTTCACGCTTTATGGCAAACACGAGGCAGCCGATCTGACGGCCGAGCAGCGCGCAGCGGTGCGCAAGCTGCTCAAACGGGAACTGAGCGCGCGGAGAAAGTCATGAGCAAGGCCAAACGGAATGTTTTCGGGGAAGTCGTCGAGGGATTCGATGCCCTCAAGGCGGTGCGCGCCAACAAGGTGACGCTGCGCACTCACACGATGGAGCCGGAGCCCGCGCCGGAGGTGACGGCGCGCGAACTGATAGCGCTGCGCAAGCGGCTGAACCTGTCGCAAGCGGTGCTGGCGGCGCGTCTGCGCACCAATCCGCGCACCCTGGAAAATTGGGAGCAAGGGCGCGCGCGGCCCAACGCGCAGGCGGCGTTGCTGATCCGCCTGGTGGATCGCTACCCGGAAACGATGGATCGGCTGGCGGCGGTGTAGCCACTGTTGCGCTTGGCAAGTGCAAGACCCTGGCGTCGCCCGGGGACTCCTTACTCTCACAAGCCTTCCCAACTGCTGCCCGGCTGATCGCACCGCGTTCGGCCATACCGTACTATTGACAGTGTTTAATATACGCTGTTAAATTATTCCATGCCCCGCCCCCAACTCACCGCAGACGAAGTCGGCCACGTGCGCAAACGACTCACCGCGCACGCCTTGGACCTGTACCTGCAGGAAGGGCTGGACGCGGTGTCGCTGCGGCGCCTGGCCGACGCCGCCGGCACCAGCCACACCCTGCCCTACCGCTACTTCGCCAACAAGGAAGCGGTGCTGGTGGCGCTGCGGGTGGAATGCACCGAGCGCTTCGAGCGCTTCGTGCGCGGCCGCGAAAAAGCCGCCGCGGCGCCCTTGCTGCGGATACGACAGATCGCCACCGCCTACGTCGCCTACGTCGAAGCACATCCCGGCGAATACCAGATGATTTTCGCCATGGGTCAGCCTTCGCCCGCCCAGTACCCCGAGCTGCTGGCGGCGCGACAAGGCCTGTTCGATCACGCGGTGGAGGTGATTCAGCAGGCAATCGACCTGGGCCAGTTGCAGGGTGACGCGCTGGAACTGGCGCACCTGTTCTGGGTGTCGCTGCACGGGCTGATCACGCTGCACGTCGCCGGCCAACTGGTGCACGGCCGCAAGCTGGGTGAGCTGGTCGAACCGCTGGTGCAGCGCATGCTCACCGGCGCCCCCACGGCCGGTGCGCCCGGCAAGCGCAGGAAGGCCGCATGACCCCTGCCCTGATCCCTTTGCCAGGCCCCTTTCCGCAAGCGGAAATCGCCATGAGCAACGCCCCCGTTTCTCTGGCTGCCCTGGGCCCAGCGCAGAAAGCAGAGTTCAAGCGCCTCACCTCGGCGCCGCGCCTGTCCTGGCCCACCATCGCGATCTGGCTGATGGTGATGACGGTCTACATCGGCTCCGACGTGCTTGCGTTCATGGGGTTACTACCGTTGTGGGTGGCCATGCTGATCAACTGCGTGATCGGCTACTACGCCTTTACCGTGGTGCATGACTCGATTCACCGCGCCATTTCCACCAACACCCGCGTCAACGACTGGATTGGCCAGAGCGCGGTACTGCTGGGCGCGCCCTACGTGGATCTGCGCCTGTTCCGCTGGGCGCACATTCTTCATCACCGTTTCACCACCGGGCCGAAAGATCCGGACATCGTGCTGCACGGCGCCTGGTGGACCCTGCCGTTGCGCTGGCTGGTGATCGACGTGCTGTACCTGATCCACACGCTCAGACACGGTGACAAGGTGTCCGGTCCTTACCTGCGATCTTCGCTGTGGATGGCGGCATTCACCGCGCTGGTGTTCGGCGCACTGATCGCCACCGGCTACGGCTGGCACGTGCTGATGCTGTGGTTCATCCCTTCGCGGGTGATCTTCCTGACCCTGGGTTTCAGTTTTTTCTGGCTGCCGCACGTTCCGCACGATACGCGCCAGGAGGACAACCTCACCCGCGCCACCGCAGTACGCATCGGACATGAATGGCTGCTCGGTCCGCTATTGCAGAACCAGAACTATCACCTGATCCATCACCTGTATCCGATGACGCCGTTCTACAACAACCGCAAGGTGTGGCAGCTCATCGAAGGGCAGTTGCGCCAGCGCGAACTCGCGGTGCAGCACGGTTTTGACCTTCACCCGACCATCTACGCCGCGCCGCGATCCTGAGCGCGTGCAGGCAGGAGCGATCACCATGCCGCCCATACCCGACCCCAAACGCTATCGCTGCCGCTACTGCTCGCACGTCTACGACGAAGCGCTGGGCGATCCTGACAGCGGCATTGCGCCCGGCACCCGCTTTGCCGACATCCCCGAAAACTGGATCTGCCCGGAATGCGGCGCCGCCAAGTCGGACTACGATCTCGACGAATAAACGCCGGGCAGTAAAAAGGGAGGACGAAGACCTGCAGGTCCCCGCCCTCCCTTGGCATCAAGCGCTCAGGCGGCCGCGTCCTTGAGCTTCTTCAGCGGTCGCACCTTGACCTTCAGCGACGCCGGCTTGGCCGCAAACATCTGCTCCTGCCCGGTGAAGCGGTTGATGCCCTTGCGCTTGGGCTTGGCCGGCACCTTGATCACATTGATCTTCAGGTAACCCGGCAGCACGAACGAGCCGGCGCCTTTCTTGCTCACCGACGAGGCGATCGCGGCCTCCAGTGCAGCCATGACCTTGCGCACGGCCTTGGCGTCGACGCCGCTGGCGTCGGCCAGGTAAGCGGCCAGACCGGTCTTGTTGAGGGTCTCCTTGATGGGCTTGGGTGCTGCGGCCTTGGCCGGCGCGGCCTTGGCCTTGGTTGCGGGAGCTTTCTTTGCGACTGCTTTCTTAGTTGCCATTTATCGAAACGCCGGTGGTGGATGATCCGGATATGTTACCCGCGCGAGCGCTGAATGGCTTCCCGCCCTTGAAAAGAAGGCCCCGGTGCCCCGCGGTTCGATTCCGTGTGTGCGATATCGAACATATGTAAGGTAGCGGAATTCCGTATCGTCTCGGGGCCGCATTTCGATCCAACTTCATTTCGGCCCAATCCGGGGTTTGCATGTCCGCACTAATTTCCCCGCTGAAAAACCAACTCCTGGCGGCGCTGCCGGAAGAGGTCAAACACCGCTTGTTCCCTGATCTCGAGCTGATCTCGCTGCCCCTGGGCAAGGTCTTGTACGAGTCCGGCGACACGCTGCGCCACGTGTACTTCCCTACAGACTCCATCGTGTCGCTGCTGTACGTGATGGAGAACGGCGCGTCGGCGGAGATCTCGGTAGTGGGCAACGAGGGCCTGATCGGGGTTTCGCTGTTCATGGGCGGAGAGTCGACACCCAGCCGCGCCGTCGTGCAGAGCGCAGGTTCCGCGTATCGCCTGCCTGGACAACGACTCAAGGACGAGTTCAACCGTCACGGCGAAATGCTGGTGCTGATGCTGCGCTACACCCAGGCACTGATCACCCAGATGGCGCAGACCGCCGTGTGCAACCGCCATCACACCATCGACCAGCAACTGTGCCGCTGGCTGTTGCTGTCGCTGGACCGGTTATCCAGCAACCGTCTGACCATGACCCAGGAGCTGATCGCCAACATGCTCGGCGTGCGCCGCGAAGGCGTCACCGACGCGGCCGGAAAGCTGCAGAAGCTCGGCGCGATCAGCTACAACCGCGGCCAGATCACGGTGCTCGACCGCCCGCGACTGGAAGCGCTGACCTGCGAGTGCTACGCCGTGGTCAAAAAAGAAGAGGACCGCCTGCTCGCCCGTACGGCTGCGGCTGCGCTTGCGCCCGGCAGGCCTGCCTGACAGAGCGGCCTGATCGTCGGGGCAGCACGCCAAAAAAAAGCGCCGCGCGCTGCCGCAGCAGCCACGCGGCGCTCTGTCAGCCCGGATTATTCGGCCGGCGGGACGACGATAATGGTGTCGCCACCGGTTGCACCGGCCTCGCCCTGCTCGCCGGTATCGCCGGTCGCCCCGGTGTAGCCCGTGCTGCCCTGACTGCCGGTGGAGCCCTTCGACCCGGTATCGCCGGTATCACCCGTGTTGCCGGTGTTGCCTTGATTGCCGGCTTCACCCTGCGGACCAGCCGGGCCTGGCACCGGCACGTTGCGTTCGCAGGCGCCCAGACCCAGGGCCATGACCAGAATTGCGGCGGAGGTTGCAAATTTCATGTTCGTTTCACTCTTCGGTAAAGCGCGCCAGTGCGGCGGCTTGCGCCATTGTGAAGACTCGCGCCGCGTTCCTCTGTTCGCTCGGACACTTAGCAACGACCGGATTCAGCCGTGCGAAAAGATCACCGAAGCGCGCCCACGGGCGAGCCAGCGGCTGCCGACGCGGATCTCGAATTCGTAGAGCCAGCCCCCCGGTCCGCCAACCCTCTGGCGTGCGTCCACGATCAGCTCGTCCTCGATATCGTCGATGCGCTCGACTGCGAGGTGCACCGCGCGCAACGCCGCCAGCATGCCGGGCGCTGCGCTGCCGCCGTGGGCCTGCCGGGCGAGCAGCCCGCCATGCACCGCCGCTGCCTGCGCGCCGTATTCGCACAGGTGCAAGGCAGCGAGCCTGCCGCCGCTGCGCAGCGGATTGAGCGGGTCACGATGACTGGAGGTCGTGCAGCGTACGGTGTGCTGGTCCCAGTCCAGGATCGTGTCGAGCAGACACATGCGCTGTGCATGCGGGATGAGCTCGCGCAGGCTGAAGGCGCCTACGATCTCTGCACTCATGGCACCTGCAACTCCAAATGCAGGCTATGTCCGCCAGCGCCGTCGAGCAGCACCGTTGCGGGTTCGCGACGCGCCAGATGGACCAGCAGGGGAAGCGCGCGTGCGGCCGGGTTGCTCCGGCGCAGGCGCTCCAGCGCGGGATCGGCCATAGCGGTTTCGGCGCATTGCGCAATCGTCTGGAGATGCAAGGCCGCGAGTGATCCGGGCTGGCGGCGCGGCGTGAGGATCAGGGCGACGGCCGCGGTCTGGCTGGTGCCACAAGCGGCCAGCAGGATCGCGGGCGGGCCGACGTCGAAAGCCACCAGCAGGCAGTCGCGATCCTCCGCCTGCACCAGGGCGCTGGCTTCCAGCAGGCCAGCCGCAAAACTCGCATGTCGGGCTGACAAGCTGGTCGACGTCAGCCTGGCGCCCGCGGCAATGCTCCAGTACCCGGCGGCCGAGTTGTGAACCGAGTTGTGAAAATCTGTCGGCGACACCACGCGCTGTGGCTGCGCTAGCGCCAGACACAGCCGATGCACGATATGGGTGTCGCCGTCGGACGACGCGAACACGGTGGCCAGCGCATCCGGCCGCAGGGTGCTGGCGCTCAATGCGTCCTCGGCCACGGCAAAGGCGAGGCGTACTGCCAGCGGCGAACGGCGACGCTCAATGGCAGGCAATCTTTGCGGGGGATGCGAGGACAGTTCGGTTGGCAGGTGCGCGCGCTCGCCGCGCAGCACCGGCTGCGCCTGCGTCCAGCCATCGAGTCCCGGCGCGCAGCAGCCGACCGCTTCGATATACAGGGTCATTCCAGGCCGGCTCATCGCTGCACACCGAACAGCAGGCTGCAATTGCTGCCACCGAAGCCGAACGAGTTGGAGATGGCGCTGGCGACGTGTGTGTCGCGGTTCTCCATCAGGATGGCGCCGCGGATCTGCCCATCGCGCTGACGCGTGTTGAGGCTGCGCGGCAGCAGCTCATGTTCAATCACCAGCAGGCTGATCGCAGCCTCGACGATGCCGGCGGCTCCCAGCGTGTGCCCGGTCCAGCCCTTGGTGGAACTGCAGGGCGTGCGTGTACCAAGCAGCGCGCAAACCGCTTTGTCTTCGGCGAGATCATTAGATGGCGTAGCCGTGCCATGCAGATTGACGTAGCCAATGTCTGCAGGCGCCAGTCCCGCACGGTGCAGCGCGGCAATCATCGCGGCGAGCGCTCCGCGCCCGGCGGGATCCGGCGTGGACATGTGATGGGCATCGCTGCTTTCGCCATAGCCCAGCAACGCAAGGCCGGGCGTGTCCGCAAACTCGACGATGGCGAAGCCGGCTGCTTCACCGATGGAGATGCCGGAGCGCTGTGCGTCCGCGGGTCGGCAGATATCGGCCGACAGCAGTTGCAGCGCGTTGAAGCCATACAGCGTGGTCAGACACAGACTGTCGACGCCGCCGACCACCGCTGCGTCGCACAGCCCGCAATGCAGGGCACGATAAGCCGACGCGAAGGCCTTGGCGGAAGACGAGCAGGCGGTGGAAGTGACGTGCGCAATGCCGTCCAGTCGCAGGTGGCGGCGCACGAAATCGCCGCAAGAAAAGATGTTCTGCGTCTTGCCGAAGTCAAAACTATGCGGCAGGTCGTCGCCGATTCCGTGCTCGCGCGCCTGGTACGCCAGTTCGGTCTGGTGTATGCCCGAGGTGCTGGTGCCTAGAAACACACCGACCCGGTGCGCCCCATAACGCCGCCGCAATCGCTCCACCGACTGCAGGAATCCGTCCTGCTGCAGGGCGAGCAGCGCCAGCCGGTTGTTGCGGCAGTCCCAGTCGGCAAGTTCGCCACTGATCGGTGTTGCCAGTCCTGCAACCTGGCCGAGCCAGGTCGCCAGACTGCAGGTTTCGAACGCCACCTCACTCAGGCCCGTGCGCTGCGTGCGCAGCGCCGCCAAGTGCGCCGCCCGGCCCTCGCCCACCGCCGACGTGAGTGTGTAGTCAGTGATCCGCAGCGGTTTCATCGGCCCAGAAATCGTAGAAGTTGAACCAGTTGTATGGCGCGGCCCGCACCTGCGTCTCCAGCCGATCAGCGTAGGCCTGCGCGTAAACCTGCACCGCGGCGCGGCGGGTTGCCCGCGGCAGAACCACCTGTTCGGCCAGGTGCTCGAAGCGGATGCGATAGCGGTTGCCGCCCTGGTAGATGCCAAAGGCCAGTATCACCGGCACCTGCAGCACGCTGGCGAGGATCCACGGGTGCTCCGGCAGATGCGCCGGACGGTTCATGAACTGCACGGCGACCGTGCGTTGCCCGCTGCGCACACGGTCCGCCATCATGCCCAGGAGATCACCCTGGTCGAGTGCCTGCTTGAGCGCCAGCGCCAAGGCGGGCCCGCGCTGCGAGGCGTCGATGACCGCAGCCGCGAGCCCGGGATTGAGTGCCTCCAGCAGCGCAGTCGACATCGCGCCCTGGCTACGGTCGAGAACGATGCGGATCGGAAGCTGGCGCGCCTGGCGGCCGATCACGCGCATTACCTCGAAGCTGCCGAAGTGCGACACCAGGACCAGCACGCCGCGGCCCTGCTGCATCGCCTGGGTCACGACTGCGTGCTGTTCAATCTGCACCGCGAAGTCGTGATGGCGGTCGGCGAGCAGAAAGATGCGGTCGAGCAGCACCGCCGCATAGGTGTACCAATGACGCATCCGCTCGATCCAGCCCGGTTCGCGTCCCAACGCCTGACGCAGGAAGCGCCGCGCCGCGTGTGCCGGCTCGCGGCCGGTCAACAGGAAATACGCAACGATGGGGATCAGCAGCAGGCGCATCAGTGCGCGACCCAGCGTCAGCGCCAGCCAGATTCCCAAGCGCATCGTTCGCGCTGTGCTGCGCTCGGCGCGGCGGCCCGTAGCCTTGGTCAAGAGGGCTTCCTGCAGGCTTCGGCAGAATGCCGTCGCGATTGCTCTAATCGGGTGTAGACCAAACCCGGCAAGAACGGTTTTTGACGCGGATTTCGCGGATCAAAACCGGCAAACCAACGGAATTGAGTGCAGCCGAGGGGCGACTCTCGATCCACTTTCGGCGCAAATCCGCGCTCATTCGCACTCAACCGCGAAATCCGCGTCAGAAATTCGGGTGGCGCTTGTTGTGTCCACACGCTCTAAGCGCCCAGTTCCCAGCTACCTTGGGCCAGCACCTGCGCGCCGCGTTCGCAGCAGAAATCCAGCCGGGTGCCGCTCAGGTGCAGCACGATCTCGAAGCGCTCACCCGGCAGCAGCGGCTGCAGGAATTTCACCGCATGCACTTGCTGCAGGCGCCAATGGGTTCCGCGCCACGCCTGCAGCGCATCCAGCACGCGTCCCAGGAGCAGCACGCCGGGCACCACCGGGCGCCCCGGAAAGTGGCCCGGCAGGCAGGGATGTGTGTGCAGGATCTCTGCCTCCACGCGGTGCTCAGGCACGGCGGCGCTCCAGTTCGGCCAGCAATGCTGCGCGCGGCAACTTGCCCACTGCATTGCGCGGAAGATCGGCAAGACAGATCAGCGGACGCGGCAGGAACACCGGGTCGATCATCGTCTCCAGGGCGCCACGGATCTGCTCGGCACTCAGGTGCGGTGCGACCACCAGTGCTGCCGGCCGTACTTCGCGGCCCGCCACCGGCGCGGGAACGAATACCACCGCGTCCTGCACGCCGGGGATCCGCAGCAGCGCACGCGTCAGTTCGCCCAGTGATGAGCGCTTGCCGCCGACCTTGATCATGTCCGCACTACGACCGCGTAGCAGGAACTTGCCGTCACCCAGATCGTCCAGCACGTCCGGTAGCGTGACCGGCAGGTCCAGGTGCTGACCCTGAACAGCGTCGGCGCCGTCGCGGCGGCTCAGCCGCATGCCGGGGTACAGCTGCCACATGGCGGTTTCAACGGTGCGCCGCGACGCCATGCTGCCGGCCTCGGTGCAGCCATATATTTCATGGACCGGCGCGCCCAGAGCGCTTTCCGCGAGCGCAGCCAGTACGGACTCCAGCGGTGCTGTGGCTGAAATGATCAGATGCAGTGGCACAAACGGCTGTGGCGCGGGAACACAGGCGCGCAGATGGATCGGCGTGGTGATCAGCACCCGCGGCGCCGGCACCTGCGCCAGCGCTTCGCGCAGTTCCGCCGGGAAAAACGTGCGCCCGGCGTAGGCCGCGCAGCCTCCCGCGAGCGCCATCATCACCGTGGTCTCGAGCCCGTACATGTGCTGCGGCGGAACCGTGGCCACGACACTGGCACCGGCTGCATCAGCGCCGATGAAACGCTGCGCGGCCAGCTGCGCGGTGTGTACCAGGGTGCGCCAGGTCTTGGCGTGGGCCTGCGGCACGCCGGTGCTGCCGGAGGTAAAGACCAGCGCAGCGACATGTGCTTCCTGCACAGTTGGAATCGTCTGCACCGGCGGGTGCGGAGGCGCACCAGCGTCGCCCTCCACGACCCGGGGCAGCCCGGCGTAGGCGGTCCTGCCGTCGACCACGGCGTAGCAGCCCGGGTAGGCGTCCGCAATTTCGCCGATGACGCTGGATGCCTGGCTGGGCGGCAGCAGATTGGTCTGGCCACGCAGACAGATGGCCGCAAACGCCGTCATGAAGTGGTAGAGGTCCGCACACAGGTTGAGTGCGTGTGATGCCTGCGGCAGGCGATCAGCCAGGGCGTGGACGTCGCCCAGGAACTGCGCCTGGGTCACGCCCCGCGCGCCGCGCCACGCCAGGATGCGGTGCGGCAGATCCGGCTGGATCAGCGGCAAACGTCTGCAGCCGGCAAGTGCCGTCGCGGCGGCGGGCGCGGTCGACCGTTCCGGCAGCGGGCGTGACACCGCAGCAAGGCGCGCGCAAGCCAGCAGGGGCTCCAACTCAATGGCCGGCGTCCTCATGACTGGGGCTGCGCGGATGGACGCACACCGCTGTATTCGCTGAACAGGCCTAGCACGACATCGCGGCGTATCTGCTCGAAGCCGGCCGTCTGCAGTGCCGCAATAATCGTCGCCGGCGGCACGCAGTGCTCGATGGTGTCCCAGTGATAGCGCATCAGCGTCTGCGCCTCGTGCGAGCCCTGCAGGCGCGTGAGCAAGGGCACCAGCGAACGCAGGTAGAAGCGCAGCGCGTGATATCCGAGGCCGGGCGGTGGACGGGTGATTTCCAGGATCAGCACCTTCGCGCCAGGCCGCAGCACGCGCAGGAATTCGGTGAAGGTCGCATCCAGATCGGTGACGTGGCGCAGCGCATAACCCATCGTCAGCAGATCGAAACCGGCATCCGGGAAAGGCAGCGCTTCGGCACGGCCGGGCACTGGCTGGCGTACACCGGCGACGCGCGCCACTTCGAGCATGCCGGGACTGGGGTCCAGTGCCACGACCTCGCCCGATGGCCCGACGATGTCCTGTCCCAGCAGCGCGATCACGCCGGTGCCGGCACCGACGTCCAGATGGCGTTGTCCGGCAATCAGGCCGGCGCGCAGCAGCGCCTGGCGCCGGTAGCGGCGTCCGGAGCCCAGACTCATCATGCGGTTGATGCCGTCGTACTGTCCGGCGGAAGCGTCGAACAGCGCATTGACCCGCTGCCGGCGTTCCGCCTCATCGCGGTACCAGTGATGCAGAACCGGGTGCGGGGGAACGGCCATTACCCGGCAACCAGACTCTGTACATGCGCACTGAGAGCGCGCAGGGAGCGAAACACCTGGCGATTGGACTCGTCGGCGGCCCGCAACTCCACGCCGTATTCCTGCTGTATGGCGAGCACGATCTCTAGCGCATCGATCGAATCAAGACCCAGACTGCCGGGTTCGCTACCGAACAGGGGCGCTTCCGGATCGATGCCTCCGGCGTCGAGCTCTTCCAGGTTGAGTGCACTGATCAGAAGCTGCGCCAGCGCCCGCTCTGGGGTGATGGATACGGACATGCACGGAGTTCCTCGATAGGCCGCGGCAGCTTCAGCCGGGGGAAGCGTCGTCGTCGGTGTGCGACCGCACAGACATTAGACGCAGACCCCGCGCTGCCCGTATGTACGGCAGCGAACAGACGCCGCCCGTTGCGACGGGTACGGTGCGAGAGCGGCATTACTCATTGCCTTTTTGATTTCTGCACACCTCCGCGGCGGTCCCCGAGCCTCTCATCGCGCCCGATCCCGACACCTATCGCTGCTCCTATCGGCTGGCCTACGAGACCGATTCCGGAGCGGATCTGGACTGTGACGTGCTCGCACGCCTGCGCTTCGGCGTCATCCCGGCGCCACCATCCGACCCGCGCCAGGTGGGCATCGCGCTGGCCCAGGTCGGCGCCACGCCCATGTGCGAGGTCTGGCGCAGCCGTCTGCCGGTGCAACACGGCTGGGCCGATGAAGTCGGTTATGCGCACAACGGCGAGGTGCTGTTCGGCCATCTGTGCATGGCGGCGGCCGACAGCACTGATCTGACTGCCGCCGCGACCCGGGCCTATCTGCGCATCGAACGGCTCCAGCGTTGGCTGGGATATCCCTGCCGTCTGCGCATGTGGAATTTTCTGCCGCATATCCATCGCGGCGAAGGCGACGCCGAACGTTATCGTCAGTTCAATCGCGGCCGTCATGACGCGCTCGCGCGCAAATCCGGCTTTGAAGGCGTACTGCCCGCGGCTACCGCGATCGGCACCCACGATGGCAGCATCGCAGTCTGTTTCCTGGCCGCGCGCACGCCCGGCGAACAGGTCGAGAATCCACGGCAGGTCAGCGCCTTCCACTATCCGGCCAGCTACGGGCCGCGCAGCCCCAGCTTTTCGCGCGCCATGCTCAAGCACTGGCCGGATGGCATGCACCTGTTCGTCTCAGGCACGGCGAGCATCGTCGGCCATCGCTCGCTGCATCCGGGCGATCCGCTGGCCCAGCTTGACGAGACCTTCAGAAATCTGCGGACCTTGCTGCAGCAGGCCGCGGCGCGGCAGCCCGCCGCGGGCGCATTCGGCGCCGCCGCGCTGCGCATCTATGTTCGCCACGCGGTGCTCCAGGAGGTGCTGAAGAAGCGCGTGACCGAACTGTTCGGTGTCGACGTACCGCTGCTGTGGCTGTGCGGGGACATCTGCCGCCGCGATCTGTTGCTGGAGATCGAAGGCCTGTTCACGGCCGCACCGCTGCGCACCTATCGACCGGAGCAGGCGTGACCAGGACCCGCCAACGACTGGATGCGCTGTGGCGCGTGATCGGCAGCGCGGTCTGCTTCACCGCGTTCGGACTGGCCTGCGTGCTCGCGTGTGTGACCGCACTGCCGCTGATCCGTCTGATCTCGCCGGACCGGCCGCTGATGCGTCGACGCGTGCGGCGCCTGCTGCAACTGGGCTGCGGCTTTCTGATCGGCATGGGTCGCAAGCTGGGCGTGATCAGCTACGAACTACACGGCTTCGAGCGGTTGCAGGTGCCCGGCCAGTTGGTGGTGGCCAATCATCCCAGCCTGATCGACATGCTCTTCATCGGCGCGCACACGCCGCAGATGGACTGCATCGTAAAGGACGGACTGATGCGCAAACCCTTTCTACGCACCCTGCTGCGCTGGGCCGACTACATCCCCAACAATGCACCGCAGCATCTGATCAAGCATTGCGTGGCGACGCTGCGCGCCGGCAACTCGATGCTGGTATTTCCCGAAGGCACGCGCAGCGCGCCGGGCCAGGCGCTGAAAATGAAGCGCGGGGCCGCGCACATCGCGCTGGCTTCCGGCTGCGATCTGTTGCCGGTGTCCATCCTGTGCTGCCCGAGTTCGCTGACCAAGGCCGACGTCTGGTACCGCGTGCCGTCTCGGCGCCCACACTGGCGGCTGCGCGTGGGTGAGCCGATCAGCCTGGACTCGCTGATCACCCCGGGCGCAAGCGAATCGCACAACGCGCGCCGCGTGACCGCGCATCTGGTCGCGTACTTCAGCGGGACCACGATGTTGCAGATGCCGACGCCGATGCCGGCCGTGGCACTGGCCACCGCGGCGGCGACGCTCGTCGCGCCGGCCGCGCGATGAGCACGTCTCATGCAGTGTCGCCTGATGCGGACACCTGGGTCCGGCTTGCACCGTACCGGCCGTGCATCGTCATTCCGTTCTACCGGCATGAACAGGCGATCACCGCGGTGATTGATCGCCTCAAACCGTTCGGGCTGGATTGCTGGATCGTCGACGACGGCAGCGGCGAGCAGAGTCGTGGCGCGCTGCACGCCATTGCCGCGCGCGAAGCGTCCTGGGTGCACCTGCATCAGCTCGCGCAGAACTGTGGCAAGGGTGCGGCGGTCATGAGCGGCTGCGCCTGCGCGCTGGCTCGGGGTTATACCCACGCCGTGCAGATCGATGCCGACGGCCAGCACAACGTTGCTGACCTGCCGCGGCTGCTGGAGTGCTCGCGTGCGCAGCCGCACGCACTGGTCACCGGCATTCCGGTGTTCGACGCCTCGGTGCCGCGCGTGCGCTTCTACGGCCGCTACCTGACTTATTTCTGGGTCTGGGTGGAAACTCTTTCGTTCGAGATCCGTGACTCGATGTGCGGGTTTCGCGTGTATCCCCTGGCCACCACGATCTCGGTCTGGAACGAGGGCAATGTCGGCCGGCGCATGGATTTCGACACCGGGATCATGGTGCACATGTTCTGGCGCGGCGTCCGCGTGCTGAGCGTGCCGACCAAGGTCACCTATCCGGCAGACGGCGTCTCGCACTTCCGCATGCTGCGCGACAATCTGCGCCTGACCTGGATGCACCTGCGGCTGCTGCTGGGCATGGGCCTGCGCGCACCGCGGCTGACACTGGGGCGGCGGCGCCAATGAAACCGGTGTGCTGTGGATTGATTGCCCTGCTGCTGGCCACGCCGTTGCTGGCTGGCGAAGTGTTCGAGCACCCGCAGACGCCGCAGCAGGCGCAGGCTTTCCTGCACGCGGCGATGCCGGATCTGGGGCAGGTACAGGTTCTGCGCGGCCGCTATGTCCAGCGCAAATTCCTGCGCGAGATTCCGCGGCCGCTGACCTCCAGCGGCGAGTTCCTGCTGATACGCGACCGCGGAATCTGGTGGCACACCCAGGTGCCGCTGGATGCGGAGCTGATGTGGCGCCGGGACAGCGGCCCGGCGTCCGCCATGGACATCGCAGCGTCCACATTCTTTGCGCTGTTCGCGTTGGAGGTGGACGCGCTCGCGCGTCGTTTCGAGTTGTTCGGGATCGGCCCCGAAGCGCCCGCTTCGCCATGGCAGCTCGGACTGCGTCCGCGCGACGCAGCGCTCGCGGATTGGCTGACGCAGATCACGCTCGCCGGGGCCGGGCAGTTGCAGCAGGTGAACCTGCTGGAGGCGACGGGCGACCGCACCGAGATCGACATCATTGCCGAGGCGCAGCCATTGTCCAGCCTCACGCCGTCGGACCGGCTGCGCTTTGGGCCGTGAACACGACCGCGTCCGCTTGCGCTTCTGGCTGTGGACCGCCGCGATGGCCGCATTGGTCCTGCTGTATGCACTGCGCGTGGCGCCGCAGCTTCAGATCGAAACCGATCTGTTTGCATTACTGCCCGCGCAGGAAGTTGAACCCGTGATCGCCGCCGCACAGCAGCAACAAGCGGCGGCGCTGTCGGGCAGGCTGCTTTTTCTGCTGGGGACCGCCGATGCCGGACAGGCGCGCGTGATCGCCACGCAGTTCGCCGGCAAGCTGCGCGCGAGCCGTCTGTTTGCATCGGTGGCGCTGGAAGCCGAGGTCGCGGCTACCGATTCGAGCCTGTACCGCGAACATCGCCACGGTCTTCTGGCGGAGTCGCAGCGACTGGCGCTGCGCGAGGGCCAGCACGCGCAAGTGCTGGCCCGGGCCTTACGCGATGTCCATGGCCCCGGCTTGCTGCCGCGGGCCTTGCCGGTGGCGCAGGACCCGTTCAACTTTCTCGGCACGTTCATCGCGCAACAGGCGGCGGGCTTCGGAGACCTGCGCCCGGAACAGGGTCTGCTGATGCTGCACAAGAACGGTCTCCATCATGTGCTGATCACTGCGCAGACCGCACAGGAGGCGTTCTCGGTGGAGGTCCAGGACCGCATCGTGCCGGCGATCCGCGCGGCAGAAGCGCAGGCACGCGACGCCGGTGCGCAGGTGCTGTCGTCGGGCGTGGTCCTGCACGCGGCAGCGGCAACCCGGCAGGCGCGTAGCGAGATCGGCCGGGTGGGGTCGTTATCGATAATCGGCGTTGCGCTGATGATCCTGGTGACGTTTCGCTCACTGCGGCCACTGGTGCTCGGCGCACTGGTCCTCGGCTGTGGCGCGCTGGCGGCGCTGAGCCTGTGCCAACTCCTGTTCGGCAAGGTCACCCTGATTGCGCTGGTCTTCGGTAGCGCCCTAATCGGCGTTGCGGTGGATTACTCCATCCATTTTCTCGCTGACCAGTTCCGCAGTCCGGCCGACTGGACGCCGTGGCGGGCGCTACGCCATGTCGGTCCCGGTATCGCCATGGGCATGGGCTGCGCCGTGCTGGGATACCTGAGTCTGGGCCTGACACCCTTGCCCGGTCTGCGCCAGATGGCGGTGTTCTCGGCCACCGGGCTGATGGTGGCCTGCGGCTGCGTGCTGTGCTGGTACCCGCTGCTGGCCGCGCGCAGTGGCCCTGGCCAGCCACTGCCGCTGCGCTGGGCGCTGGCGCTCGATGGCGCGGTGGCCCGGATCGGCGGACCGCGCGCGAAGATTGCCGCTGCGGGCGTTGCGGTCATCGCGCTGCTGGGCCTGGCGCGTGTCGAGTTTGCCGATGACGTCCAACTGCTCAGCAAGTCGGCCCCGTCGCTGCTCGCCGACGATCTGCGCGTGCGCGAACTGCTGGGCACGGTGCCTGACAGCCAGTTCTTCGTCGTCCACGGCGCCACACCCGACGCGGTGCTGCGGACCGAAGAGCAGTTGCGCGAGGCCCTCGATGCCGAAGTTCGCGACGGCGCAATCGACGGCTATCGCGCGCTCAGCCTGGCACTGCCCTCGCAGCAGCGGCAGCAGGACAACCGTGCGCTGCTCGCGGCGCAGGTCTATCGCGAAGGCGGGATTGCTCCCCAACTGATGAACGGCCTCGGATTTCCACCCGAGCTGGTGACACGGCGCCTGGACGAATTTTCCATCGCCACACCACCGCTGCTTGCCGCGGCCTGGCTGGCGAGCGCCGCGTCCCTGCCCTGGCGCGACCTGTGGCTGGGATCGCTCGATCAGGGGTACGGCTCCATCGTGAGCCTCAATGGCATCAAAGACGTTTCGGTGTTGCGCGAACTGGCGGTGGCGATACCCGGCGTGCAGTTCGTCGACCGGGTCGCCACGGTATCTGCACTGCTGGAGCGCTATCGCAAATTCGCGCTGCTGCTCCTGGCTGCCGCCTATGTGCTGATCGGCGTCGCCATGGCCCTGCGTTACGGCGCCCGGAATGCCGCGCGACTGATGGCGGCGCCGCTGTGCGCAGCCCTGCTGACGATTGCGCTGTTGGGAGGACTCGGCGGGGTGCTGAATCTGTTCCATGTACTGGGCCTGTTCGTGGTGCTGGGGCTGGGCGTGGACTACGCGGTATTTCTGCGTGAAGGCCTGGCGTCACGCGCCACCACGGTACTGGCGATCAGCCTGTCGACACTCGGCGCGATGCTCTCCTACGGCCTGCTCTCGTTCAGCGCCACGCCGTTCATCCGTGCCATCGGCCTGACCCTGCTGATCGGCGTCGGCCTCACCTGGCTGCTTGCGCTGCTGCTGCAGCGACCCGCCACCATCCCACAGGAGCACTCGTGAACGTCCTTGCGCGTAAAGCGCGCGCTGCCTTGAGAACCGCGCAGCGCGCCCGAGCACACCTGCCGCTGCTGGCCGTGGCACTGGCCATGTCCGCCTGCAGCCTGCTGCCCGCGCAGACCATGCCCGAGCCGCCGCCGCTGCTGACACCCGCCAGTCTGGAGCGCACGGTCAGTGTGCTGCAGATCGTGCACGGTGCTTTTCATGAACGCGATCTGGTCTTCCAGTGCGTCGTCGATGTCGACCCGCAGCGCCTGAGCATCGTCGGGCTGAGCGCCCAGGGCCAACGCTGGTTCAGCCTGCGCGATGACGGTCGCGGGCTGGAGGCGGAGTCGACCGTACAAGCACCCGGGGTGCTGGACCCGCGGCGCGTCGTGGCCGACCTGCAGCTCGCACTGTGGCCGCTCGCGGCCCTGCAAAACGCTTTTGCCGGCAGCGCCTGGGAAGTCAGCCAACCGGCTCCGGCGACGCGCCGGTTGCGACGGCAGGGTCGCCTGATCAGCGAGGTGCGTTACGCCAGCGCCGATCCCTGGCAGGGCACGCTGTGGCTGAGCAATTTCGAATCGGGCTACGCGCTCACCATTGAATCGCGGCCATTGCAATGAACACCGAGCCTTCATGGGTGCTGGTCACCGGCGCCAGCCGCGGGATCGGCCGCGCCATCGCGCTGCGCCTGGCTGCCGCCGGCTACGGTCTGATACTGCACGGCCGCAGCCTGTCGACGGCGCTGCAGGAAACCGCGCAGATGACCGGCGCGCCCACCCGCATCCTGCATTTCGATCTGGCGGATCGCGCGGCGGCAGCGGCGGCGCTGCAATCGGACATAGCTGCGCACGGCGCGCCCTACGGCGTGGTGTGCAATGCCGGCATGACGCGCGACAGCGTGTTTCCAGCGTTGACCGCGGAGGATTGGGACGGCGTGGTGCACGCCAATCTCGACGGCTTCTACAACGTGCTGCAACCGCTGGTGCTGCCGATGATCCGGCGTCGTCGGCCAGGCCGTATCGTCACCTTGTCGTCGATGGCGGCGCTTGCCGGCAATCGTGGTCAGGTCAATTACAGTGCGGCCAAGGGCGGGATCATCGGCGCGACCAAGGCATTGGCACTGGAACTGGCGAGTCGCGGCATCACCGTCAATTGCGTGGCGCCGGGCCTGATCCGAACCGACATGACCGCCAACGCTGCGGTCAACGCCATGATTCAGCACATTCCCGCGCGCCGCCTCGGAGAGCCGGACGAGGTTGCCGGTCTGGTCGCCTACCTGATGTCGGACAGCGCGGCCTACATCACCCGCCAGGTGATCGCCATCAACGGCGGGATGCTGACGTGACCGGCCACGAAGCGGCGCGCGTTTACCGGCCGATCCTTGGATGCGCGGCGGCCGCGCTCGCTTTCGCGCTGGCGTTCTGGTGGTCGCCACTGGCGGCCGGCATGGCCGCCGCACTGCTGCTGGTGCTGCTGGCCGACGGCATTGCGCGGCCCGGATCGAGCCTGCTGTATCCGACCCGGACGCACGGCTCGCGACAGCTCACTTACGTGGCGCTGACTTTCGACGACGGACCCGATCCTGAAGTCACGCCCGCGGTACTCGATGCGCTGGCGCAGCATGGCGCACGCGCCACGTTCTTCACCATCGGGCGCGCGCTGCGCGCGCACCCCGCGCTCGGACGCCGGATCACCGCGGAGCAGCACGAACTGGGCAATCACGCCTGGAGTCATTCGCGCTGGCAGAACTTCTTTGGCGAGGCGCGCCAGCGGCAGGAGATCGGGCGCGGCGCGCGCGCCATCACCGCCATCACACACAGCGAAGATGCGCCGCTGTACCGCCCGCCGATCGGACTCAAGAGCCCGCCGTTCGCACGCGCGGCGCGGGCACTGCAGCTGACCGTGATCGCGTGGTCGTTGCACAGCCACGACTCCCGCAGCGCGGATCCGCAACGCATCGCGCGGCGCGTGCTGGCACGCATCCGCCCCGGCGACATCGTGCTGATGCACGACGGCCACGACCTGCCCGGCCGGCATCGCCCCGCTTGCGCGCAGGCGCTGCCGCGAATTCTGCAAGGACTGCGCGAAAAGGGATTGCAGTGCGTGACCGTCTCCGAGCTGTTGCGCCTGCGCGGCGCGGAGAAGAAATCGGCCTGGGCGCTCACGCTGTGGGACGGATTCAAAGCCCATTTCGGCCTGAAGATGCTGGCCGGCTGGCTGATCGCCGGTGGATTCTTCGCGGCTTATTTTCTGCTGCTCAAATTTCCTCAGTTTCCGGTCACGCTGATGCCGGTGACCGCACTCGACCACTGGATTGCGTTCTGGCCGGGTGCGCTATGGCTGTACGTGTCCTTGTGGCTCTACGTGGCGCTGCCACCGGGGCTGCTCACCGACCGCCGCGAACTGCTGAACTACTACCTGGCGATGCTGGCATTGAGCGCGGCGGGGATGGCGGTGTTCCTGCTGTGGCCCAGCGCAAGCCCCCGCGCCGACGTCGACTGGCATTTGTATCCACCGTTTGGGCCGGTGATTGCGGCTGATGACGCCGGCAACGCCCTGCCCTCGCTGCACGCCGCGTTTGCCGTGTACACGGCCATATGGCTGGACCGCCTGCTGTGCCGCGCCGACGCGCCGGGCTGGCCGCGCATCGCCAGCGCGGCCTGGGCGCTGGGGATCCTGTATTCGACGCTGGCAACACGCCAGCACGTCGCCGTCGACGTCTACGCCGGCAGCGCACTCGGATGGTTGGCGGCCCTGCTCCACGCGCGCTGGCTGCCTGCGCAGCGCCGGGTCCCCGCCGACATGGATCGAACCGGCATCACCGCGCCAGCCCTGCCGCGCACGGATGCCCAACTGCTGCACGCCAACCGCAGCTTCTACGATCCGCTGTGGCGCGATGCGCAATTGGTCGCTCCGCAAAGTTTCAACACCTGGCCACTGGTGTGCGCGCTGGTCGCCGCCTCGCAGCGACGCCTTGAGGTTGCACCCGGCCTGCGGCCCCGCTTGCCGATCAAGGACACGCATTTCGTCGACATCAGCGCCCCGGCGCTGGCACGGCTGAGCAGGGGTGGCGGACTTGGCGTGATCGGCCAGATCGGCGCGCTGCCGCTGCCCGACGGTGCGTTCGACCTGGTCTGCGCGCTCGACATCATCGAGCATGTGGACGACGACGAAGGCGCTCTGTCGGAACTGGCTCGCGTATCCACGCCGGGCGCAACGCTGCTGCTGTCGGTGCCGCTGCATCCGGCGCAATGGACCGCATTCGACGACTTCGTGGGTCACCGTCGCCGCTACGAACCGCAGGCGCTGCAGCACAAACTGCGTCGGCACAGATTCATGGTGGAACGGAGTGCGATCTACGGCATGCAGCCAAAGTCCTCGCGCCTGCTCGACCTGGGCCTGTGGTTTCTGCTGCATCGCCGCGCACGGGCCATGTGGTGGTACAACCGGGTGCTGATGCCGCTGGGCTTGCACTTTCAAAAGGAACTGGCATGGAAGCCCGGATTTATCGACGAGCTCGAAGTAGCCGAAATCATCCTGATATGTCGCAAGTCATGCGCAGCCTGATCAGCGCGCTGCTGTGCGCGCTGGCGCTGGCGACGGGCGCGGCGGCGGCGCAGGAAACTGCGTCGGATTCGCGGCGACTGGAACTGGGCGCAGGCCTCGGGCTGCTGTCCAACCCCGACTACCGCGGCTCCGCACAGACCCGTACCACGGTGCTGCCGGTGCCTTATGTTTCGTATCGGGGCAAGCGCCTGGAGTTGTCTCGCGATGGTCTGGCCGCACGCTTGTTCAACACCGACAGTGTGCGGCTGGGCCTGAGCGGATCGGGTTCGCTGCCAGGCGACGACAGTCAGGACTCCGTGCGTCAGGGCATGCCGAAGTTGTTGCCGACCTTCGAGATCGGTCCGTCGCTGGACTGGCGGGTGAGCGAGTCGGGCGGCGACTGGGATCTGCGCCTGCCGGTGCGCGCGGTCGCAGCCGCGGACTTCGACGAATTCGAAGGCATCGGCTGGCTCAGTTATCCGCATCTGCGCTACAGCCGCGACGGCCTGCGCCTCGGCGCTTGGGAACTGGAGACCGCGCTGGGTGCCGGGCCGCTGTGGGCTTCGCGCAAATATCACCGCTATTTCTACCGGGTCGATCCACGCTTCGCGACGCCGGAAAGACCGGCTTACGACGTCGGCAGCGGCTACAGCGGTTCGCGCGCCACCGCTTACCTGGGACTGCGTCACGGCGCCTGGCGCGTGGGCCTGGGCGTGACCCACGACGTGCTCAGCGGCGCGGTCATGCGAGACAGCCCCTTGGTCGAAACCGGGCACGGTACGGTCATCGCCCTGGGTGTCTTCTACTCGATGTGGGTCCGCGAATGGACTCAGCCGAAAAAGCGCGCTCCCGCGGCCGCCCTGCAACCGCAGTCATAACGACGACACCACCGGCCATCGCGCGCAGCAATGCGCGCCACCGCACCGACTGCGCGCATGTCGGTCGCTACATTGGCGGTTGCAAATCCATCCCAGAACAGCGTCCGGTTTGCTGGATTCGTAGTGCCCGAAGACGTTCATCGACCGCGCTCCGACTTCGCCGGCGCGTTTGATCGTACCCACGGAGCACCCCCATGAAATCCCCCTCCAAACGCCTGCTCGCGCTGACACTGGCCGCCACTGCGACACTGTGGCTCGGTGTCGCCAGCGGTATCGCCCAGGCCGCTTCCACTGCCGAAGAACTGAACACGGAAGCCGCTCAGGCGCTGCAGACGCTGTATCAGAAAAACGAAGCGGCATTGGCCATTTCCAAGAATGCCAAAGCGGTGCTGGTGTTTCCCAACATCGTCAAGGCCGGCCTAGTATTCGGCGGCTCCTACGGCGAGGGCGTGCTGCAGAAAGGCACTGTGGTCGCCGGCTATTACAACTCCATCTCGGCATCCTGGGGCCTGCAGGCGGGCGCGCAGTCCTACGCCTACGCGGTGTTTCTGATGAGCGACCAGGCGCTGACCTATCTCGACAAGTCCGACGGCTGGGAACTGGGCGTCGGCCCCACCGTGGTGGTGGTCAACGAGGGCGTGGCCCGCAACCTGAGCACCTCCACGCTCAAGGACGATGCCTATGCCTTCACCTTCGATCAGCAAGGCCTGATGGGCAGCTTGAGCATCGAAGGCACCAAGATTTCGCGCATCAAGCGCTAGTGGCGCGACGCCATACCCGAGTCTCACGGTCGTCCACTTTTTCAGCAGGAATATCCAGATGAACCATCCGCTCCCCACCTCTCATTCACCCGGACTCCATCACCACCGCTGGACGGCGGCGCGCGCAGCCGTGCTCGGTCTTGCAGGAGCACTCGTCCTGAGCGCCTGTGCAACTGTGCCGGCGCCACCCACGGCAAAGCTGCAGGCGGCCGAACTGGCCATCGGGAACGCCGACACTGCCCGCATCACCGATCAGTCTTCGCCGGAACTGAGCGACGCCCGCGAAAAGCTCACCGCCGCGCGCCTCGCAGTGGAGCAGGAACAGATGGTCGTGGCGGCCCGCCTGGCCGACGAGTCGCGCGCCAGCGCCGAACTGGCCTCGGCCCGTTCCGAGCTGCTCGCGGCGCGGACCGTCAATGAAGAAATGCAGAAGAACCTCGATACCCTGAAGTTGGAAATGCAGCGCCGCGAAGGAGTCAGCCAGTGAACCGCACTACCCAAGGCCTAACCGTTACCGCCCTGATGCTGTTGGTGGCCTGCTCCGCCAATCCCACCCGGCCTGATGGCGCCGACGCCGTTCGCAGCAAGTTGACCGCACTGCAGTCTGACCCGCGCCTGGTGCGCCTGGCGCCGCTGGACTTCCAGGACGCCGAAAGCGCGGTGAAGGCGGCAGAAGTCGTCCAGAACGACGACGCCCTGGGCCGTCACCTGGTCGGCATGGCCGACCGCAAGGTCGACACCGCCGCGGCGCGGGCACAGAGCCGCCTGCTGGTGGAGCAGCGCGAAGCGCTGGGCGAGGAGCGCGAAAGCGCACGTCTGGCAGCGCGTACGCTGGAAGCTGACGCGGCCAGAGACGACGCCACCGAGGCACGCCAGGACGCCGGTGTGGCCCGTCGCGAGGCGGACGCTGCGCGAACGGATACGGTGCTGGCGCAGCAGCAATCCGATGAGCTGCAACGGCAACTCGACGAGCTCAATGCAAAGGTCACGGATCGCGGTCTGGTCATCACCCTCGGCGACGTGCTGTTCGCCACCGGCAAATCGCAGGTTCGTGCTGGCGCGGCCACGCTCGCCCTGAACAAGCTCGCCGGCTTCCTTCAGAAATATCCGGATCGCACCGCGGTCATCGAGGGGCATACCGACAGCGTCGGCGCCGACGACTACAACTTGACCCTGTCGCAACTGCGCGCCAACGCAGTAAAGGCCTACCTCGTGGGCCAAGGCGTGGTGGCGAATCGCCTCACCGCCTCGGGCATGGGCGAAAGTTCGCCGGTCTCCGGCAACGAGTCGGGCACCGGTCGCCAGCAGAATCGTCGGGTCGAAGTCATCGTCTCCGAGGCGGTGGCCTCGAACAGCTGATCCATCCAGCCGCGCGCGATGTCTGACCGCACCGAAGCTGCCCACCCCACCCGCCCTGCGGCGGGTTGGGTGCCGCGGCGCCTCGGCGGGGCTGCTGCGCGCCTGACAGGAGCGCGGCCATGTCGGACAGTTTCGTCGGTGGCGGTCATCGCCGTTGCGCTGCTGGCGCTGCCCGGATGCAGCGAAAACGTCGGCGCACCGCTTTCGGCAAGCACCGGCGCGGAAACCGAACCGGTGGCATCGCAAGCGCTGCCGGTCCCCGCGGCAGATGGCGTCCCGATCGTGGGCTGGGCGCGCCACGAAAAGCCGACCTCCGCGCCGGGCACGCGCGTCGTCGCATTTGCCAGCGGGCTGCATCACCCGCGCTGGCTGCTCGCGCTACCCAACGGCGACGTGCTGGTGGCCGAAACCAACGCTCTGCCCAAAGTCGCGCCTCGCAGCCGTGAGCGTCGCTGGAGTTCCGCACGGATCACGCTCGATGCCGAGGTCGCGCAAAACGCCAACCGCATCACCCTGCTGCGCGACACCGACGGTGACGGTGTCGCCGATCTCTACTCGACGCTGCTGCACAACCTGAATTCGCCGTTCGGCATGGCTCTGCTGGACAACGAGCTTTACGTTGCCAACTCCGACGCGGTGCTGCGGTTTCCGTACGAACCCGGCGCAATGACCATTCACGCCCCCGGGGTCATGGTGATGCAGTTGCCGGTCGGCGAGCTCGACCATCAATGGTCGCGAAACCTGATCACCGACATCACAGGCAGGCGTCTGTACGTGTCGATGGGCGCCGATGGCACGAGCGCACAGGCGGACCCGGCGGCCGGGAACGGGCACGCCGCAGTCTGGGAGGTGGACACTGCCAGCGGCAAGCAGCGGTTGTTCGCCTCGGGGTTGCATCATCCGAGCGGCATGGCCTGGGAACCGACCGGTGGCGCGCTGTGGGCGGTGATCAATCAGTACGGCGCCAGCGGCAGCGCCTTGGTGCCTGATTACCTCATTTCGGTGCAGGACAGCGGCTTCTACGACTGGCCGTTCAGCTATCTCGGCCAGCGCCTGGATCACCGCGTGCAACCGGCGCACGTGGTCCGGTCGATCATGCCGGACTACGTGTTGGGAGCGCACACCGTCTCGTTGGGCTTGGCATCGTCGGCGGCCAGCCGCCTGCCTGCGCCATTTGTGGGCGGTATGTTCGTCGGCCAGCATGGTTCCGGCGGTTACAAGGTCATCCACATCCCGTTCGCCGGCGGCCGGCCCAGCGGGGTGCCAGTGGACCTGCTGAGCGGCTTCCTCAACGAACACGGACAGGCGCAAGGCCGGCCGGTGGGTTTGACGCTAGACCTGACCGGCGCACTGCTGGTGGCTGATGACGTCGGTGGCGTGGTGTGGCGCGTGCGCGCTGATGAACCGGCTATTGCCTCGGCCGCGAACTAGGAACCGCCGGGCGAAGCCGGCTCGCTGACCCGGTGAGACCGGGCACCTCACCTCACCGCGACGCAAAGAGGCGCTGCCGCTGCGCCCCGAGCTGCGCGGCGATGCCGTCGAAAACCTCGGCCCGCTACGCACCCATCCAAAAAAAGCCCGTCGGTGCGATTACCCGCAGCAACGGGATAAAACTGAATCCGGTTCGACGCCTTATCCCGTTGGGGGGACGGGACTGGGAGGATCGATCGATGGAGAGAGAGCCCGGATTCAGGCCAACAGGATCGAAGGGTCCAGACTAAGCGGAGTTCGCCACCGCGTCTGTCCGTTACCGAACGGAGCCCGGTTCGAATTTCGGTGGCACCATCAGCCTCGCGTAGTCTTTCATGACGGCGTCATAGCACTCGCAGGAAGCACCTTCGAGACCGATGCGATCGAGGATGGAAATCTCCCCGCGGGTGTACTGGATAAGTCGGCGCTGCTGCAGAGCGCCGGCGGCGATGGTGATACCGCTGCGGCGCACGCCCAGCATGTCAGCCAGAAATTTGTGGGTGAGATGAAAGCGATCGGCATGTGCGCGGTCGTGCGTCATCAGCAGCCACCGTGCCAGCCTGGCTTCCACTTCGTGAAAACGGGTGCAGGCCGAGGTCTGCGCCAACTGCGCCATCAGCACGTACAGATAGCGGTTGAGGCCCAGTTGCAGCGCAGGGCTACCGCGCAGCTCACGTCGGAAAGCCGGAGCTGCAACACGCAGGGCGGTGCCGGCACCCTGCACGACGCCGCGCAGCGGCACCTCGTTGACGCCCAGCACAAGAGTGGCGCCAAGCATGCCCTCGTTGCCTATCAGGCCCATCTCCAGCGGCGCATGTTCGCCGACCCTGATCACCAGGGAAATGAAACCGGTGATCGGAAAATACAGGTGACGGAGCGGCTGGTTCGGCTCGCACAGGACGTCGCCGAACACCAGGTCGACGTTCTCGCAACGACCGAGCAGTCGCTTGCGATCCTTGCTTGGCAAGGCCTCGATCAGACGATTGACGACCGGTATCGGAGTTGCCTTGGGCATCATTGGTCCCGCAGCGCAAAAAAGGCAGTGGGACGGCCCCAGGCAGGCGCTGGCACCGACCGGGGGCCTGAGCATGGGACAGGCATGCGCGGCGCGTCCGTTGGATATCCCACACAGCCGGCAACCGCAGGTTGCGGCTTCAGGCTGGGATTGCGCGGCGATTTCAGTCGCGACGGCAGCCGGATTGCCGCCACTGCCGCGGCGAGCAGCCGAAGCGTCGTCGAAACACCCGCCCGAAATATGACGGATCGCCGAAGCCACAGGCCAGGGCGACTTCGGTCACGGCTGCAGACGAATCCCCCAGGGCCTGCGTAGCCAGGGTCAGCCGGTGCTCCAGCACGAACTGGGTGAAGCTGGTGCCGTGCTCGGCGAACACCCCGTGCAGGTAACGCGGCGAGATCCGGAAATGTGCGGCTACACCCTCCACCGCCAGTCCGGGGTCGGTTGCGCGCTCACGCACTTGGCGGACGATCATCTGCCGGAAGGCGCGGCGCAGTTCGTCACGGGATTGTTCCTGCGCGGGGATCGTGCCACTCACCGAGATTGAAATCAGTTCGGCCAGGGTTGATGACAGACGCTGCGCCGCGTCGGCATCGAGCTGCGGTGCACAGCGCATCAGCCCCTGCATCTGCGCCGCCGCAAGACTGCCCAGGCCGGACGCGGCGTCGACACGCACCGCGGTGCATCGGCGAGGCTGACGCAGTCGCGGCAGCAACTGTGCGTGAGGCAACCGAAACGACAGCGCGCAGAAATCCTCGGTGAAGTACAGGCGATAGGGTCGCGTGGTGTCCACCAGATAGAAGCTGCCGGGCGCGACTTCGATGCGACGGCCGTCCTGCTCCACCGTACTGCGGCCGGACAACTGCAGATTGGCGAAGAGGTACTCGTCCGCCCGACGACGGATTTCTGCCGAACCACGCCGGACTTCCTGAGCGAAGGACGACAGCTCTACCGCGTTGACCTCGGCCAGTTCGTGCAGAACCACGGTGCTGCGGTAGTTCCGCGGCGCTTGCGGCACCGAGTCGAGCGCAGTGAAGGCCTCGCACAGCACCTCGCGCCAGTAGCCGAACTGCTGCGTGGGCGCCAACGTGCCGGTGTCCCAGGTTTTCATTGGTGTCTCCGCGAGTCGCGGCGCGGGAAAATTGCCGGATAAGTCGAAATGCCGTGCGCGATTGTCCGCGATCGGCGCGCTGCTGCAAGCTACAGTGCAGGTACCAAGCTACCCCGCCGCGCCGCCGTCTTTCAGACGCTCACCAGGAGATCTCATGGCCATCGACTTCACCCTCAGCCCCGAACAGCAGGCCTTGCAGGCCGGCGCCCGCGGATTCGCCCGCGAAGTCCTCAGCCAGGTGCGCAAGACCATCGAGCCCATCGCGCGGCCGGAAGGACGCTTCTTCGCCACCTTCCCGTTCTACGAAAAGATGGCCGAGGCCGGCTTCGTACACGCCCTGTTCCCACGCGAATTCGGCGGCACCGGCATGCCCACCCTGGACTTTGCACTCGCAGCCGAAGAACTAACCGCAGTGGATATCAACGTGCCCACCACCCTGCTCGGTACCGGCCTGGGCATGGAGCCCATCCTCGGCTTCGGCACCGACGAGCAGAAGCGCAAGTGGATCGGCGAGATTCTGGAACGCCCGGGTGAGCGCCTCGCCGCATTTGCCTTCACCGAAGTCACCGGGGGCGCCAACTTCGACTGCCCCGACCCGGATGCTGGCGTGCAGACCGTGGCGCGGCGCGATGGCAACGAATGGGTCATCACTGGCAAGAAGCACTACACCACCAACGGCAGCGGCTGGGACGGCAAGGGCTCGCAGCTGCTCACGGTGGTCTGCCGCACCGATCTGAAGAAGCCACCAAGCGAATCACTGGCGGTCATCGTGGTGCCTGGCGCTACCAAGGGGGTGGAAGTAGTGGACTACCTGGACACCTCGGGCCATCGCGCGGTGGTATCGCCGCGTATCCATTTCAACGAAGTCCGCGTACCGGCCGGCAATATCCTCGGCAAGCCGGGCGACGGCGGCGCCATTTGCAGGCACGCCTTTTCGTGGACCGCCGCTCTGATTGGCGCGGCGTGTACCGGCGTGATGCGTGCAGCCTTTGACGTCGCCTTCGAATTCGCCAAGACCGACAAACGCTCCGGCAGCGTGCCGGTGATCGAACATCAGAACGTCGGCTACATGCTCGCGGACCTGAAGATGCGCATCGAAGCGGCGCGGTATCTCACCTGGAAAGCCTGCCACCAGCTCGACGTCACCGATCGCAGGAGCGACGAGCTCGCCATCATGACCAAGATCTACGCCTCCGAACTGTGCGTGCAGGTGGTCTACGACGCCATGCGCCTGGTCGGCGTCGACAGCTACACCGAACTGACCCCGCTGGCCGGACTGATGCAGGACGCGCTGTGCTTCCCGCTCTATGACGGCGGCAACATGGGCGTGCGCCGCCGTCAGCTCCATCGCAAGTTCCGCGAACCCGGCTACGAGCCGATGGCCTCGGCCGAAGGGCGTTAACTCATCGCTGAAGGGGTGTAGGGCGGCCCGCGGCTGCAGCTAGACTCATCCCGCATGACACGGCCGCCTTCCACCGGCTCGCGATGGGCAGCCGGTGATCCTTGCGTGAGCGCAGCCCGCAGGGCAGGTACGGAGGACGGCTCGTCGCCCAGGAACGCCGCGGCGGTGCTCTTGCCCGAACCCTGCTCGCCGTTGATCCGGGTGCGGCTCGAAACTGGCGGCGTCATCGGCGCGCTCACGCCGTCGGGTTCGCGGCGCGCTTCTTCAGGCGATACTCGAGCTGACCACGATGCATCTGCAGCCTGCGTGCCGCCGCGGAGACATTGCCCGCGTTGTGCTCCATCGCAATATCCACCAGCAGGGCTTCGATCTGCTTGAACGAGGGCACCAGTTCCAGCAGGTCCTGGGCCAGCCGACGCTTGGTGTCGGGGCCTTCGCCGGCGCCGGGATCGCTGGGGATCAGCGCGCCATGCGGGCCCAGGTTGAATGACGCAGCGCGCAGCTTCTCGCCACCGGCAAACAGGTGCTGCACGTCGATGCCGCCACCGGCTTCGGCAAGGATCACGGCACGCTGAACCATGTTCTCCAACTCGCGCACATTGCCTGGCCAGTGATAGTCCCACAGTGCGTCATGCGCGCGTGGCGTCAGGCCCCCAACCGCCTTGCCGAATCGCTTCGAGTAGCGCTCGACGAACAGCGACACCAGCAAGGGAATGTCTTCGCGCCGCTCGCGCAGTGGCGGAATCTCGATTGGAAAAACGTTGAGGCGGTAGAACAGGTCGGGCCGGAAGCGCCCGGCCTCCATTTCGGCACGCAGGTCGCAGTTGGCCGCCGCCACGATGCGCACGTCGACCTTGCGCACCTGCGATCCGCCGACTCTTTCGATCTCGCGTTCCTGGATTGCGCGCAGCACCTTGCCTTGCGCCGGCAGCGACAGGCTGGAGATCTCGTCGAGGAACAGTGTGCCGCCATCGGCGCGCTCGAAGCGGCCCGCGCGTGTCTGATCCGCGCCGGTAAACGCGCCTTTGTCGACGCCAAACAGCTCGGCCTCGACCAGCTCGGGTGGGATCGCTGCGCAGTTGATGGAGATCATCGGCTTGCTCGAGCGCGGGCTGATCGAGTGCAAGGCACGGGCGAAGCGTTCCTTGCCGACACCGCTCTCGCCACGAAACAGCACGGTGGAGTCGGTGGGCGCCACGCGTCTGACCAGGTGCGCCACCGCATTGAAGCCGGGCGAGACGCCGACGAAATCGCCAAAGGCCGGATCGAGCGCGGTGGCCACGGGCGTCGATGGGGGTGCATCCACGAAGCTGTCGATCTTGAGGAAGCCGGTCTCGGCCTCGCCCAGGTCTTCCCACTGCGATAGCGGCCTTCCGATGACGCGGCACTGCGCGTGACCCATCGCAACGCATTCGACCTCGCGCCAGTGCACGGGCATGCCGATGATCGCGGTCGTGCAGCCGCTGGCGTAGCCGGACATGATCCAGCAGGCCGGCTCGCCGCCGATGCCGATCTGCTGCACGTGCGCCTCGGCCTCCCACGACGCCGCCCAGATGAAGTCGCCCCAGAACTCGCCGCGGTCGATGTCGAAGCGCATCTCGTCCTGCGGACGCATGCCGACGAAGCCTTCGGTCTCGCGCAGCCGCGGTCCGAGTGCCAGGGCTCGCGCCGGATCGTCCGGATAGAGCGCCCGCAGGCGCCGGCCATCCTCGAAACCCTGCTGGTAGCCCAGGCGCATCAGCAGCTCGCGCGCCTTGCCCATGCCCACGCGCTCGACCAGTTCGCGCCGCAGTTCGGCGAAGGCGTTGGCGTGCATCAGCAGCATCCGTTGCCCGAACAGCTGGATATGGCCGGCGTCAGGCGAGAAGCGCAGGTGCTCGGCGATGGTCCGCGCCTGCCGGGCGGATTCGTCATTAGCGGTTTTGCCCGCCCGGGCTGGGCGACGCCTGGGGGTTTGATCGCTCATGCGCGCGCGCCCTTGAGGGAAAAGAGAGGAATTCGATTCCAGAATATTAGTAAATCAGATCGTGTGACGTTTCCGTTTTTTCTGCAATTCAGTCAAAGAAAACTGATATGTTCGATCTGATATCTCCAATATATATATCGCTATCAATAGTTTGAATAACTATCTTGGTGATGGCCCGGGCCTTGCAATAACGGCTACAAGAGCGCTTGCCGCAGCAGAATTCTGAGCGACGCTCCCACTAAGGACCCCGCTACACGCGGGACCGGACCCCGTGCCTCGACGCACGATCTCAGGAGGAGAAACATGAATAGCCCAGTCCAGCAGGCGATGCCCGCGCCCAACGACGCGACCGAGCAGACCTACGACGCGGTGATCGTCGGCGCCGGTTTCGCCGGCCTCTACATGCTGCACCGCCTGCGTGGCATGGGATTGCGCGCACGCGTCTACGAAGCCGGCGACGGCGTCGGTGGCACGTGGTTCTGGAACCGCTATCCCGGTGCGGCCTGCGATATCGAGAGCCTGGAGTACTCCTACTCGTTCTCGGAAGCGCTGCAGCAGGAGTGGACCTGGTCCACGCGCTTCGCGCGGCAGCCGGAGATCCTGGCCTACATCAACCATGTCGCCGATCGCTTCGAGCTGCGTCGCGACATCCAGCTGTCGACGCGGGTGACGCAGGCGCTGTTCGACGAATCCCGTTCGCGCTGGCAGATCGCGACCGACCGCGGCGATCGCATCAGTGCCCGCTTCTGCGTGATGGCCACCGGCTGCCTGTCCGCGCCCAAGCCGATCGAATATCCGGGCGCGTCCGCGTTTCAGGGTCGCATCCTGCACACCGCGTACTGGCCCAAGGAGCCGGTGGACTTTTCGGGCCAGCGCGTCGGCATTGTCGGCACCGGCTCCTCAGGCATTCAGTGCATCCCCATCATCGCCGAGCAGGCCCGGCATCTGACCGTGTTCCAGCGCACCCCCAACTTCAGCGTGCCGGCCGGCAACCGGCCGATGGATCCGGACTACCAGCGCAAGGTGAAGGCCAACTACGCCGCGCTGCGCGCCAAGGAGCACGACTCTGACGTCGGCATCTGCGCGCTGCTCGATCCCGAATCCCGCAAGGCGATGGACATGACGCCGGAGGAGCGCGAGCAGGAGTACGAGCGTCGCTGGGAAGCCGGCGGCCTGTATTTCTACTGCAGCTATGTGGATCTGATGCGTGACCCCGTGGCCAACGAGACGGTGGCGGAATTCGCACGCCGGAAGATCCGGCAGAAGATCAACGACCCCGCCGTGGCCGAACTGCTGGTGCCCAGCGGCTATCCCTTCGGCGCCAAGCGGCTGTGCGCAGATACCGGCTATTACGAGACCTACAACCGCGATAACGTGAAGCTGGTGGACCTGCGGACCACGCCCATCCGCGGCATCACCCCCAAGGGCCTCCAGGTGGGCGAGACCGAGCACGAACTCGATGTGATCATCTTCGCCACCGGCTTCGACGCCATGACCGGCGCGCTGCTCAACATCGACATCCGCGGGCGCGGGAACCGCAAGCTCAGCGAGCATTGGAGTACCGGGCCGCGCAGCTACCTCGGCCTGATGACGGCAGGCTTCCCCAACCTGTTCATCACCACCGGCCCAGGGAGTCCGTCCGTGCTCTACAACATGGTGCTGGGCAACGAGTACCACGTGGACTGGATCGCGCGCGCCATCGTCGATCTGGAACGTAGCGGGTGCGCAAGCATCGAGACGACCGTGGAGGCCGAATCGGACTGGAGCACCCTGGTGAACGACATCGGCCATCAGACCCTGTTTACGCAGGCGAACTCCTGGTACCTCGGCTGCAACGTCCCCGGCAAGCCCCGCGCGGTGCTGCCCTACCTGGGCGGCTTCCGCTCGTACCGGGACCGCTGCGAGGAGGTGGTCGCGCGCGGCTACGAGGGTTTCGCGCTGAGCTGATCACGCTCGCGGCGAGGTTCGGTCCAACTGGATGGCGTGTCCGCCGCCGACGGTCACGATGGCGCCGTTCGTGTGAAGGGCGGCCACCGGCCGAGCTAGCCCGCATTTCTCACAGGTCGCCGGAGAATCCCATGCCATTCCCATTCTCACGACGCTCCTCGTGTTTGCTTCGGAAACAGACCGTCGGAAGATTCTCCGGCTGGATCGGCGCTGGCCTGTCTGCGGCGCGCAGGGCTTGGGGTTCACTCAACCGATGGAGCTACCATCGGTTTCGCTCCACCCCGGCGCCCTGCACGTCCTCGACGTACGACCATCGCTCGATCCCCCTGTGAGAAATGCGGGCTAGGCTTTCGCGGCGCCGCGCAACCCTTTCGCGATCTTCTGTCCGAGCATCACCGCCGCCACGCACAGCGCGCCGACGACGATGCCGGCGAGCGCGCCGAGCAGGGTCGGAACCAGCGCCCCTACGATGCCGCCGGCGGCGGCAGCGGCGGCGTCGACGCCCCCTTGCAGTGGCGCGATGCCGTGCACCACGATGCCGCCACCGACCATGAACATGGCAGCGGTGCCGACCACCGATAGGGTCTTCATCAGCCACGGCGCGAACACCAGGATGGCGCGTCCGAGCTGGCGTCGGAACGCGTCGCGCGCACGGCTCAGGGACAGGCCGGCGTCATCGAGCTTGACGATGCCGGCGACCAGTCCGTAGACGCCCACGGTCATCACCAATGAGATTGCGGTGAGCACGCCGAGCTGGCGCGCAAAGCCGGCTGCGGCCACCGTGCCGAGCGAGATCACGATGATCTCGGCGGAAAGAATGAAATCGGTGCGGATGGCGCCGCGGATCTTGTCGCGCTCGAACGCCACCATGTCCACCGCCGGATTGGCCACCGCCTCGATCAGCTCGGCGTGGTGCGCCTCCGGTTCGCCGGGCGGATGCAGAAAGCGGTGCGCGATCTTGTGAAACCCCTCGTAGCACAGGAACGCGCCACCCAGCATCAGCAGCGGCGTGATCGCCCAGGGCAACACTGCGCTGATGGCCAGCGCCGCCGGCACCAGGATCAGCTTGTTGAGCGCCGAACCTTTCGCCACCGCCCACACCACCGGCAGTTCTCGATCGGCGTTGACGCCGCTCACCTGCTGCGCGTTGAGCGCCAGATCGTCGCCGAGTACGCCGGCGGTCTTGCGCGCCGCGACCTTGGTCATCGCGGCGACGTCGTCGAGGATCGAGGCGATGTCGTCGATCAGGGTCAACAGGCTGCTGGCGGCCATGGCATCGGGCGAAAGTGAGAAGAGCCGCAGTGTAATCCGCGCCGCGGCCAGGCAGATGGTTGCCCGCAGGCGGTGCAAGACGACAGACTGCAGGCCGGTTCGAACCTCCCTACCCTCATGCAGTGGCGAAACAACGAGCAAGCCTACGGCGCCCTGTCGGTCGCATTGCACTGGCTGATGCTGGTGCTGCTGGTGGCGGTTTACGCCTGTATCGAATTGCGCGAGTTCTTTCCCAAGGACAGCGCGCCGCGCGACGCGCTCAAGGGCTGGCATTTCACCCTGGGCATCACGGTGCTGGCGCTGGTGACGGTACGCGTGTTGGCACGCCTGGGGGCGCCCACCCCGGCGATACGGCCGCCGCCGCGGCCATGGCAGCGACGTGCGGCGCAGCTCATGCATCTGGCGCTGTACGGCCTGATGATCGGCATGCCGCTGGCCGGTTGGGCCATGTTCGGCGCCATGGACGCCGAGTTGTCGTGGTTCGGCATCCCCCTGCCGGCGCTGCTGGAACCGAACGAGGCACTGGGCGACCGGATCAAGTACTGGCACGGCACCGTCGGAGAGTTCGGCTACTACCTGATCGGCGCACACGCGCTGGTGTCATTGGCGCATCACTACGTGTTGCGCGACAACACGCTGCGACGCATGTGGTTTGCGCGCACCCCATGAGGACGATGCAATGCTGAGTTGGCAACAGGCCCTGCAGCGACTGCAGGAAGGCAATCTCCGCTTCGCCGCCGGTGACGCCGGCTTTGACGGCGCCGGCAGTCACGAGCGGCGACGCGAACTGGTCACCGGCCAGAATCCGTTCGCCATCGTGCTGGGCTGTTCGGATTCGCGGGTGCCGGCCGAACTGGTATTCGATCAGGGCATCGGCGATCTGTTCGTGATCCGCATCGCCGGCAACATCGTGGCGCCCTCGCAGATCGGCAGCGTGGAGTTCGCCGCCGAATCCTTCAGCACGCCGCTGGTGGTGGTGCTGGGGCATACGCAATGCGGCGCGGTCAAGGCGACCCTGTCGGAGATCGTGCGGCCGACCGAGCAGCGTTCGCCCAACCTGCGCGCCATCGTCGAACGCATCCGCCCGGCGCTGGAATCGCTGGTGCATACCGAGCTGAGCCGCGACCCCGATGCGCTGATGCATCAGGCGATCCGCTCCAACGTGCGCGCGTCGGTCAACCAGCTGCGCCACGGTTCGGAGATTCTGGAGCGCCTGTGCGCGCAGGGCGGCCTGCGCATCATCGGCGCCGAGTACTCGCTGGAGTCCGGCGTGGTGGATTTTCTGGATGACGTTTCGTAGATGAGCAGGAACGTGCCGTCGACCGAGGTGCGCGTCCTGCACGAGGGCGAGTTCCTCAGATTGCTGCGCCACGCCCACTGGGAGTACGCGCAACGCAGACGTTCCACCGGCGCCGGATTCATCGTGGCGCTGACCGACGCACAGGAGCTGCTGCTGGTGGAGCAGTACCGCCTGCCCTTGCAGCGGCAGGTGATCGAGCTGCCGGCCGGCATCATCGCCGATAGCGCCGCCACCGCCGACGAATCGGCCGAGGCCAGCGCCTTGCGGGAGCTGGAAGAAGAGACCGGCTATCGCGGCAGTCGCACGCAAGTGCTGTGCAGCGGGCCGGTGGCCGCGGGCATGACCGACGAAATCGGCCATTTCACTCGCGTGTTCGACCTGGTGCGCGTCGGCGACGGCGGCGGCGTGGACGGCGAGAACATCCGCGTGCACCGCGTGGCACTGCAGGACGTGGAGCGCTGGCTGGGCGAACAGGCCGCGACACGCGAGCTCATGGTCGACCCGCGCATCTACATCGCACTGTATTTTCTGCGGCGGCCCTGAGCCCTCAGGCGCGCCGCCACACCTGAACCCGTAGCAGGAGCGAGCTGGTGAAACCCGCATTGACGATCATCGTTGGACTTGCCGTGGTGACCCTGCTGGCCGTCGTCAGCGGTCCGGTCGAGCGGCGCCCGCCGACGCTGCCACCGGCCCCGCAGTCGGGGATCGATCGCAGTCACTTCGATCCCGCCGTGCGTCCGCAGGACGATCTCTACCGCGCCACCAACGGTCGCTGGCTGGCGCGGACCCAAATCCCCGCCGACAAGTCCAACTACGGCGCGTTCACCCAGCTCGCCGACGCCGCTGAAGCGCAGTTGCGCAGCATCGTCGAGGCCCTTGCCACGCGTACCGACAAAGAACCCGGCAGCGTGGAGCAGAAGGTCGGCGACTACTACGCCGCCTACATGAACGAGGCCGCCATCGATGCGCGCGGCCTTGCGCCCTTGCACGGCGACTGGGCCGCGATCGACGCGTTGGACGATCCGCGCCGGTTGCCGCTGTTGATGGCGGAGCTGGATCGCAAGGGCATCGGCATGCCGTTGGCGTCCTGGGTCCATCAGGACGCACAGGATCCCACGCGCTACGCAGGCGACCTCTACCAGGCCGGCCTGACCCTGCCCAACCGCGACTTCTACCTGATCGAGGACGACAAGTTCGCCGCGCTGCGCCAGGCCTACCGCGACCACGTCGAGAAGATGCTCGCCCTGGCCGAGCTGGACCGGCCCGACGCTGCTGCGGACACCGTCCTCGATCTCGAAACGCAGATCGCCAGACTGCAATGGGACAAGGTGGAACTGCGCGATCCAGTCAAACGCTACAACCCGTACCCGCGCGCCAAGCTCGCCGGCCTGGCGGCCTTCATCGACTGGCCGGCCTATCTGGAAGCGGTGGGTTACGGCGAACTGGACACCGTACTGATCAGCCAGCCCAGCTATGTGCAAGGCCTGGACCGGCTGCTGCAGACCGTGCCGTTGACGCAGTGGAAGACCTGGCTGCGCTGGAAGGTGCTGCACAGCGATGCCGACATCCTGCCACCTGCTTTCGTCGACGAGGACTTCGCGTTCTTCGGTACCGTGCTCAACGGCATCCAGGAAAACCGTCCGCGCTGGAAGCGCGGCGTGAGCGCGGTGGAAAGCGCGCTAGGCGAGGCGGTGGGACAGATCTACGTGGAACGGCACTTTCCCGCCGACTCCAAGCGGCGCATGGAAGCCATGGTCAAGCAGTTGATCCGCGCCTATGCGATCGCCATCGACGAGCTGACCTGGATGAGTCCGCAGACCAAGCTCGCGGCCCGCGAAAAGCTGTCCAAGTTCACCTACAAGATCGGTTACCCGGATCGCTGGCGGGACTACTCCAGTCTGGACGTGAAGGCCGACGACCTCTACGGCAATCGCCGCCGCGCGACGATCTTCGAGTACGACCGCAATATCGCCAAGCTCGGCGGCCCCATCGACCGCCAGGAGTGGGGCATGACCCCGCAAACGGTCAATGCCTACTACAACGCCGAGAAGAACGAGATCGTGTTCCCCGCGGCCATTCTGCAACCGCCGTTTTTCAACGTGGAGGCCGAAGACGCGGTCAACTACGGCGGCATCGGCGCGGTGATCGGTCACGAGATCAGCCACGGCTTCGACGACAAGGGCTCGCAGTACGACGGTGATGGCCGCCTGCGCATGTGGTGGACGGCCGAGGACCGCGAACGCTTCGAGGCCTTGGGCGCGCAACTCGCAGCACAGTACGGTGACTACGAGCCGGTGCCCGGTTACAAGGTCAACGGGCGCTACACCCTGGGCGAGAACATCGCCGACCTCGGCGGCGTCACCGTGGCGCATCAGGCTTACCACCTGTCGCTCAAGGGCGCCGAGCCGCCGGTCATCGACGGTCTGACCGCTGATCAGCGCTTCTTCATGGGCTGGGCGCAGGTCTGGCGTCGTTTGTACCGAGAAGAAAACCTGCTCACCCTGCTCAAGACCGCCCCGCATTCGCCGAGCGAATTCCGCTGCAACGGTGTGGTGACCAATCTGCCGCCCTTCTACGAAGCTTTCGGCGTGCAGCCCGGCGATGGCCTCTACTCCGCGCCGCAGATGCGGATCAAGATCTGGTAGATCCGGGGAGCGACGTAGCGGAAGGTTGGCATCGGCCGTTGGCCGCGGATGACACGTATAAACATGAACACCGACAAGCACGGATCTAGCCCGCATTTCTCACAGGTCGCCGGAGAATCCCTTGCCAGTTTCTATACTCACAGCGTTCTTCACGCTTGCTTCAGAAACAGACCGTCGGAGGATTCTCGGCGCGTTTGGCCTGTCTGCGGCGCGCAGAGCTTGGGGCTCACTCACCCCATAGAACCACTATGGGGTTCGCTCCACCCCGGCGCCCTGCACGTCCTCGACCTACGGCCATCGCTCGATCCACCTGTGAGAAATGCGGGCTAGGCACAACTTGGGGATCGTCGCTAAACCGATCCGGTGACCCGGCCAGCCCGCGCCAGCGGCGGATTTTCGATCCGTGTCGTCCGCCAATCCATGGCAATTGCTTCAGCGGGTTCAATCGATCACCGGCGCCGGGCTGCGCTTCCAGCCGTAGCGCGCGAAGCTCACGCGATCGCCGTCAAAGATCACGCCTTCGGCAACCAGCCGCGTTTGCTGCTCCACGTAATCAAGGCTGGATTTGGGCAGCGCAATGCGACCTTGTGCGTTGACCACGCGGTGCCACGGCAGCTTGCCGTCGCCGGCATCGGCCAGCGCGCGCCCCACCAGGCGCGCACGCCCGGGCAGACCCGCTTCGAACGCCACCTGCGCATAGCTGGCCACCTTGCCGCGCGGGATGCGACGTACCACCGCGAAAATCAGCGGGTAAGCCTGATCGGTGGTGACGGGCAGTGGAGGCATGACACGACGACGGCGGGAACAGGGCCCGCAACAGCCTACAACAGCCGGCGCGGCGAAAATGCCTGCGCTTCCGGCAGCGTCTCGGCACTGTTGACGGCGCGCGCCAACTGGCGATCGGCCTCGGTCGGCCCGATCGCCTCGGCGGCCGCGGCGTAAATGGCGTGCATGGCAGCGCCGAAGCCGCCTGCTGGGTGCGTACTCAGGGTTTCCAGACCGGCCACCTGGCGCGACCAGCGATTGAGCGCCACCACCATATCCACCGGCAGGCGCTGTGCGCTGCAATGCTGTTCCAGCGCAAGGGTGAAATCGTCCACCGAGCCTAGCCCATCGCGGTTCACAGCCTTGAGCATCTCGCCGGCCATGAACGCGAAAACGGTGTACGCCGGCGGCGACGGCGGTCTGGCCGCGGCCACCGGCGCGGCGGCCGTCGCAGGTGGCGTGCCGTTGCGCGGCGCCGGCATCGGCGGTGGCGCGCTGGGAATCATGCGGCCGTCGTGGCGGGCGATTGCCACGTACAGCGCCACGCGCAACTGGTGGCGCTCCTCGATGGAATAGGCCAGGCGCTGCGAAAGATCCTTGACGTATTCGGCCAGCGCTGCCGGCTGCGTCACCGCGTAGTCCTGGTCCCACAGGTTCAGCGCCGCCAGGACCTGCGACTCGGGCAGCTTCAGGCCCTGCAACCCGATCCTGAGCGCCTCGCGGCGGCGCGCCGGGTCGGCAGCCATCAGTTCTTGCCTCCGTGCGTCAGGTCTTTCTGGAACTCCGGATAGCCGATCTCGTAATGCTCGGTGAAGTCCAGACCGCGCTGTTCATGCAGGGTCGGTGCGCGGATGCCGACGATGCGCGACAACAACCAATAGGTGAGCCAAGCCACCGGGAAGGCCCACAGGAAGGCGGCGGAAATACCGACGAGCTGGATGCCCACACGCACCGGATCGAACAGATCGCCGCGATAGAACAGGCCGGCGGCAAGAGTGCCCCACACGCCACAGATGCCATGCACCGACACCGCGCCGACCACGTCGTCCAGGCGCAAGCGTTCCAGCAGGTTCACCCCGACCACCGACAGCACCCCGCCGACAACACCGCTGAGCAGGGCGAATCCCGGCGACATGGTGGCGCAGCCGGCGGTGATGGACACCAGCCCGGCGATGCTGCCGTTGACGCTGGTGGTCATCAGCAGCGGTTGGCGCAGGATGCGCTGCGCCAATTGCGCGCCGACGAATCCCGCGCAGCCGGCCAGATGGGTGTTGACGCTGATGATGCCGACATCGCCGTTGGCCGCCAGGGTCGAGCCGCCGTTGAAACCGAACCAGCCAAGCCATAGGATAAAGCCACCCAGCGCGATCAGCGGCAGGTTATGCCCCGGAATGGGGCGAGCAACGCCGGATGCGGAAAAGCGCCCGAGGCGCGGACCCAGCACCATGATGCCGGCCAGAGCGCACCAGCCGCCGATCGAATGCACGACAGTGGAGCCGGCAAAATCGACGAAGCCCATCTGTCGCAACCAGCCTTCGCCGCTGTAGAAGCTGCCCCAGGCCCAGGCGCCGAACACCGGATAGATCAGACCGGTAATCACCAGCGAAGCCAGCACGTAGCCGCTGTAGCGCATGCGCTCGGCCACCGCGCCGGACACGATGGTGGCTGCGGTGGCGGCGAACATGGCCTGGAAGAAGAAGAACGTCGCATCCGGCCCGGTGTCGAGTTCCGGAAAGAAATGACTGGCGCCGAACCACCCGGCAACGCTGGCCCCGAACATCAGGCCGAAACCGACCGACCAGTACGCCAGCACGCCGAAACACAGATCGGCGTAGTTCTTCATGATCACGTTGACGCTGTTCTTGGCGCGCGACTGACCACCTTCCAACAGGGCGAAACCCGCCTGCATGAAGAACACCAGGGCCGCCGCCACGACCACCCAGGCGATGTCCGCCGGGGCTTCGAGCGTGCCCTGTGCGCTGGCCGGAGTGGCGAGCAGAAATCCGGGCGCCAGCAGTGCCAGGGTCGGGAGGCGATGCGCGTTTTTCGTTCTCATTCGTGCACACAAAAGGGGCGTCGGGCCTGCGGCTGCAAGAAGGGGGCCAAAGACGTCCAGGCTCGCCCCGCTTGGGTGCATGGATGGGTTCGCGCCACGGCCCGAACGCCGAGCGTCTCGCCGCGGAAGGTCCGCGGAACGAAGGGCTCGGGCGAGTCGCCGCCTGCACCGGTGCGGGCGGCGAACGGCGTAGCGCAAACAGGCCTTACTCAGGTGACCCGAGCCGGACCTCGACCTTTCGCTCGCGCTCGGCGCGTCGCACGGTCAGCGCCACCGTATCGCCCGGCTGATGGCGTTCCAGCTGATCCAGCAAGGTATCGAAGCTGGTGACCGGCTGATCGTCGATGGCGGTGATGATGTCGCCCGCCACGATGGCACCACTGCGCTCGCGACGAAATGCCTGCAGCCCCGCGCGCTCGGCCGCACCGCCCGGCTCCAACGCCACGATCGCCACGCCGGGCGGCAGCCCCAGCGCCTGGTTCAGATCCGGCGGTGCGCCGGAGATGCCCAGGGTCGGGCGTACCAGCCGGCCGTCGCGGATCAGGCGCGGCACCACCCGATTGACCTCGTCCACCGGAATGGCAAAGCCGATGCCCGCATTGGCGCCGCTGGGACTGTAGATGGCGGTGTTGACGCCGATCAGACGGCCCGCAGAATCCAGCAGCGGGCCGCCGGAGTTGCCCGGATTGATCGCCGCATCGGTCTGGATCACGCCGCGGATTGGCCGCCGGGTGATCGAATCGATCTCGCGATCGAGTGCGCTGACGATGCCGGTGGTCAGCGTCTGGTCCAGGCCGAAGGGATTGCCGATGGCGTACACCGATTGCCCCACCCGCAGATCGCTGCTGGTCCCGACCATGATCGGCGGCAACTGCGCAGCGCTGGCGTCGATGCGCAGCACGGCAAGGTCGCGATCGGGGAACACACCGATCACCTCGGCCGGGTGCGTGGTCTGATCGGCCAGGGTTACCCGCACGCTGGTACCGCCCTGGATCACGTGGAAGTTGGTCACCACGTGGCCGTTTGCGTCCCAGATGAAGCCGGTGCCGGTGCCGCGGGGCACCTCCATCACCCGTCTCGAGAACAGGCCGGACAGGTGTTCGACGCTGGCGATGTTCACCACCGAGGGCGACACCCGCTGGAACACTTCGATATTGGCCTGTTCGCCGGCGCTCAGATCGCCACGCGCCACAATGGCGCGCGCCTCCGCAACCACGGTCGACGCTACCGGCGTCTGGTCCTGCGATTGCCGGCCCATCCAGAAAAACAGAGCGCCCACGGCAAAGCCGGCCACGGCCATCGGCAGCATGCGCCCACGCTGGTACCGGGGCACGACGCGCCGCCAATGCAAGCGCTGGATCGGATTGGGTCGGGAACGGTTCATGCGCGCAATCTGACGCAAACCGCGATGGCTGCCAACGGTGGTGCGCAAGCCCTGGAGGTGGCACACAAATCTCGAAGATCGTACTTGGGGTTTGCCCCAAGCAGCGCGTAACCTGTGCACTTGGCCGGGGGTGCTTTGTGCACAGCAAAGCTGAGATCAAACCCTTGGAACGTAGCCGCCCACACTGGGAGACGCCGGCGAACGGAAGGCCCGGGTGGAGCAATGATCCACCGTGCGGACGTTCGTGCGGCATGCAGGAGCCTTGCCATGAACGCCGTACCTCAGACCTTGTTCCGTCAGGCCGACGAACTGTCGGCGGATGTCTGCAAGCCCTTCCCCGCCTCGCGCAAGATTTACGTGGAGGGGCCGCACGGCATTGGCGTGCCGATGCGCGAGATCTCCTTGAGCGCCACCCGCGGCGCCGACGGCCTGGAACCGAACGCGCCGGTCACCGTATACGACACCAGCGGGCCCTATACCGACCCAGCCGCGACCATCGACCTGCGCGCCGGGCTGCCCGGTATTCGCGAGCGATGGATCGACGCGCGCGGCGACACCGAGCAGTTGCGCGGGCCGTCCTCGATCTTCGGCCGCATCCGCGCCGCCGACGACAAGACCGCGAACCTGCGCTTCGAGCACATCCGCGCGCCACGGAAAGCCCGGACTGGCGCGAACGTCACCCAGATGCATTACGCGCGTCGCGGCATCGTCACGCCGGAAATGGAGTACGTCGCCATTCGCGAAAACGCGCGCATGGAGGAACTGCGCGAAAGCTACGAACAAGCCGGCTACCTGCGCCGCCTGCACAAGGGCAACAGCCTCGGTGCTGCGATTCCGCACGGCGCGATCACGCCGGAATTCGTGCGCAGCGAGATTGCGCGCGGCCGCGCCATCATTCCGGCCAACATCAACCACCCGGAACTCGAGCCGATGATTATCGGCCGCAACTTCCGCGTGAAGATCAACGCCAACATCGGCAACAGCGCCGTCTCCTCTTCCATTGCCGAGGAAGTCGAAAAGATGGTGTGGTCCACCCGCTGGGGCGGCGACACTGTGATGGACCTGTCCACCGGCAAGAACATTCACGAGACGCGCGAGTGGATCCTGCGCAACAGCCCGGTGCCCATCGGCACCGTGCCGATCTATCAGGCGCTGGAGAAGGTCAATGGCAAGGCAGAGGAACTGACCTGGGAGATCTTCCGCGACACCCTCATCGAGCAGGCCGAACAGGGTGTGGACTACTTCACCATCCACGCCGGCGTGCTGCTGCGCTATATCCCGCTCACCGCAAACCGTCTGACCGGCATTGTCTCCCGCGGCGGCAGCATCATGGCCAAGTGGTGCCTGGCACATCACCAGGAATCGTTCCTGTACGAGCACTTCGAAGACATCTGCGACATCATGAAGGCCTACGATGTCTCGTTCAGCCTGGGCGACGGATTGCGACCCGGCTGCATTGCCGATGCCAACGACGAAGCGCAGTTCGGCGAGTTGCACACGCTCGGCGAGCTCACGCAGGTCGCCTGGAAGCACGACGTACAAGTGATGATCGAAGGGCCGGGCCATGTGCCGATGCAACTCATCAAGGAGAACATGGACGAGCAGCTCAAGCACTGCTTCGAGGCGCCGTTCTACACCCTGGGTCCGCTGACCACCGACATCGCGCCCGGCTATGACCACATCACCAGCGGCATCGGCGCTGCCAACATCGGCTGGTACGGCTGCGCCATGCTCTGCTACGTGACGCCCAAGGAACACCTGGGACTGCCCGACAAGGACGACGTGCGCGAGGGCATCATCACCTACCGCATCGCCGCCCATGCGGCGGATCTGGCCAAGGGTCACCCCAGCGCGCAGGTGCGCGACAACGCCCTGTCCAAGGCGCGCTTCGAGTTTCGCTGGGAGGACCAGTTCAACCTCGGCCTGGATCCTTCGAGGGCCCGCGAATTCCACGACGAAACCCTGCCTCAGGAAGGCGCCAAGCTGGCGCACTTCTGCTCCATGTGCGGCCCGCATTTCTGCTCGATGAAGATCACCCAGGACGTGCGCGACTACGCAGCCAAGATTGGCGCAGACGAACAGGCGGCGCTGACCCGGGGGATGGCCGACAAATCTGCCGAGTTCCGCGCGGCCGGTGCCGAGGTTTACCGAGGCAGTTGATCGACCTAAACTGGTCTGAATTCAGACTAGTTCGGAGTCCGTCATGGAAGTCGGCGCCTACGAAGCCAAGACCCACTTGCCCAGATTGCTGGAGCGGGTGGCGCGTGGCGAGCGCATCACCATCACCAAGCACGGCAAGCCGATCGCCGAACTGATTCCGGCCGGGCGGCCCGATCTTGAGCAACAACGCAATGCCTGGTCCGATCTGATGGCGCTACGAGAAGACCTCAAGGCGCGCGGCATGGGTGCCAGCCGCGCCGAAATCCTGAGCTGGATCGAGGAGGGCCGCCGCTGATGCCGGCGATCGTTGTCGATTGCAGCGCCTTCATCGCCTGCACGCTGCTTGATGAAGAGCCGCCGAAGGGCCTGCCGGAGCGGCTCGGCGAGGCCGAGTTCGCAGTTCCGGCCATCTGGCCCATCGAAGTTGCCAACGCCTTGCTGATGGCGCTGCGCAAAAAGCGCGCGGACGAGGCGGCCATGCAGATCATCCGCCGCAGCCTCAAGGCTCGCTCCATCGAGGTGGAGCCGGGAAGGGTCGATCTGGCCCTGTCGTCCACCTTGGCGTTGGCGGCCGAATACAAGCTCACCGCATATGACGCGGCATATCTCGAACTGGCTCTGCGCCGGGACCTCCCGCTGGCAACGCTCGACAGCGATCTGAGGCGGGCGGCGAAGAAGGCGGGCGTCGCGCTGGCATGATTGCCGCCCGCAGCGGTGATCTGTTCCGTCATGTCTCCTCCGAAAAGGCGGCGATATATCGGGCAGTGCTGGACTGCTTTGCCGCGGCCAAGCGCGCCTTTCGTCTGCACCTGCGACCGGACGATCTGTTGCGGGAGGCGCAATGGCCCGGCGCACCGCCCTCGTCCGAGGAACTGGCGCAGACCCTGGACCAGCTGGTGGCCTGGGGCAATCTGCGCGCACAGGCGGATACCGCGCGCGTCTCGACGCTGGAAGACTTCTACCGCCGGCGCCTGCTGTACCGGCTCACCGTTGGCGGCGAAGCGGTCGAAGCTGGCCTGGTGGTTTTCGCCGCAGCGCTGGCGCGCAAGGGCGAGCTGCAGACCGTGGCCCTGGACGACATCCTGGCGCGGCTGACCACGCTGCAACTGCTGGCCGCCGATGCCGAGCTCGACGCCGCCAAAGTGCACGAAGCCTTGCGCGATCTGGTGCACGTGTTCGAGGGCCTGGCCCGGCACGCGGAGACATTCATGGCCGATCTGGCTCGCACGCTGGAACTGCAGCGCGCGGAACTCGACGCGGTGATGGGCTTCAAGACCCGGCTGATCGACTATCTGGAACGCTTCATCCGCGAACTGGTCGAGCGATCCGGGCGTATCGCCGTTGCACTCGAAGCGCTGGAGCCTTCGGTACAACGGCTGCTGCAGCGGGTCGCCGAGCGCGAAGCCGGCGACGCCGCGCCCGACGATGCCGACGGCCGTCAGCTTGCGTTCGCCCAGAAGATGGCGGCCTGGGCCGAACGCTGGAGCGGCTTCCGGCTGTGGTTTCTGTCCGACGGACGTTCGCCGGCGCAGGCCGAGCTGCTGCGCGCCGCCGCACGCTCGGCGATCCCGAGATTGCTGTCGGCGGTGTCCGCGCTCAACGAGCGCCGCGCCGGACGCAGCGATCGCAGCGCCGATTTCCGCCGACTGGCCGTGTGGTTTGCGCAGACGCCGGATGCCGGCCAAGCGCATCGCCTGTGGCGCGCCGCGTTCGGTCTGTCGCCGGCGCGCCACCTCGCGCTGGCAGCACCTGCGGAGGTGATGGCGAGCACGCCCTGGGGCGCGTCGCCGCCACTGGCGATTCACCCGCGCCTGCGCGAGCAGGGTCGGTTGCCGACGCGCGGGGGTCCGCCGCCGATCCGCGATCGCAGCCAGGCGCGCGCGTTGCTGGCAGCGCAGATGGCCGAACAGGCGGCGCAGCTGACGCAGGCGCGCGAACGCCTCGTCGGTGCCGGCATCACTCGCCTGTCGCAGATCGGCGAGCTCGACGCTGCCACATTCCGGCTGTTTCTGAACCTGCTCGGAGAAGCGCTTTCGGCGCAGAGCCGACCGGATCGGCCGGTCGAGCGCAGCAGTGCCGACGGCCTGTTGCGCGTGCGCCTGACGCCGCTGATCGACGGCCGCGAGGCGGTGATCGAGACCGAACTGGGGCGTTTCGCCGGACGCGACCATCTGATCGAAATCGCTGCGGTGTAGTTGCCAGCCCATGGCCACCGAAGATCGCAACGCGCTCGACGACATCCTGGCCCGCCAGAGGGCCGCGGAGTTCGAGCAGGCCTTGCGCGCCCTGCTGATGCAGCCGTTGCTGCCGGCGAGCCACGCCGCGTACGCACTGGTGCGCCGGCACCTGCCGGCACTGCGCGAGTGGCTGATGCGCGAGACCGGCTGGGTATTGTTGCTGGACCGCGAATGCGCGCGCCTCTACAAGCGCCCCGGCGCGCTCGACGACGCCACGCGCGGCGCTGCCGGCTTCGACGGTGCGCTGGCGCGCGAACGCTACGTGCTGCTGTGTCTGGTGTGCGCGGTGCTAGAACGCGCCGAGCCGCAGATCACCTTGCAGGTGCTGGGGGAACGGGTGCTCGAAGCCGCGCTCGACGAAGAACTGGCGGCGCAGGGCTTCCGCTTCACGCTCGAAGCCGCGCGCGAGCGGCGCGATCTGGTGCACGTCTGCCGCTACCTGCTGCAGCATGGGGCGCTGAGTCTGGTGGCTGGCGACGATGGTCGCTACGTCGAGCGCGGCAGCGAAGCCGACGTGCTCTACGACGTGCATCGCCGCGTGCTTGCCGCCTTGCCCGGCAGCAGTCGCGGGGCCAGCTGGCTCGCGACCGCGCAGCCGCAACTGGATTTCGAAGGCCGGCTCGCGGCAATGGTCGAAGAATTTTCCGCCGACAGCGAGCAGGGGCGCAGGGACGAAGCGCGACACCGCATCGCGCGCTGTCTGCTGGATGATCCGGTGGTCTATCACGATGAGCTCGCGCAACATGAACGCGACTACCTGGCCAGCCAGCGCGGCCCGATGTCGGCGCGGCTGGCCGATGCCCTGGGTCTGGTGGCCGAGTTGCGCGCCGAAGGTCTGGCGCTGGTGGATCCGGATTCCGAACTGACCGACGTACGCATGCCGGCGGTCGGTACCGAGGCGCACGCCACCCTGCTGGTCGCCGAATACCTGGCCAAGGCCGAACGCGAAACGCCCGGTCGCCTGCACACGCAGATGGAACTGGCGGCATTCCTGCGCGCTGCCGCCGATCGCCATGGTCAATACTGGAACAAAGCCGCGCGTGAGCCCGGTGCCGAATCCGGCCTTGCCGAGCAGGCGGTGAACCGGCTGGTGGCACTCAAGCTGCTGCGCCGTCACGACGACCGCGTGCGCGCCCGACCGGCGTTGCTGCGCTACGGCTTTGTCGAACCGCAGCTTGGTGGCAGCGATGCCGCCGCACCCAAACAAGCGGCACTGCTATGAGCGAACCCGGCACCAACGCGTTGCCGACCCTGCCCGAACCCGTGCTGCCGCGCTGGCAGCCGCTGCGCATCGGGCTGGTGGAAATGTTTTTCTACGATGTCGAGGAATTCTGGTTCCGCGACGGGCATCTGCTGCTGCGCGGCAACAACGGCACCGGAAAATCCAAGGTGCTGTCGTTGACCCTGCCTTTCCTGTTCGATGCCAGCCTGCGCTCTGAACGCATCGAGCCGGACGGCGATCGCAGCAAGCGCATGGAGTGGAACCTGCTGATGGGTGGCGCAGCCGGCGATCGTCGCACCGGCTATGCCTGGATCGAGTTCGGGCGCCGCGACGACAACGGCATCGCGCAGTTCCTGACCCTGGGTTGCGGCCTGAAGGCCGTTGCCGGAAAGCCGGTGGAGCCCTGGTACTTCCTCACCACGCAACGCATCGGGCAAAGCCTGTGGCTGACCACGCCGGATCGCACTGCGCTGTCGCGCGAGCGCCTTCAGGCTGCCATCGGCGGATGCGGCACCGTGTTCGAAAGCGCGCAGGCCTACCGCCGCGCGGTTGATGAGCGCCTGTTCCATCTCGGCGAGGCGCGCTACGCGGCGCTGATCGATACCCTGATCCAGTTGCGTCAACCGCAGTTGTCCAGGCAGCCGGACGAGAAGCGCCTGTCCCATGCGCTCAGCGAAGCGCTGGCGCCGCTGGATCGCGGCCTGCTGGAGGACGTCGCCGAATCCTTCAACCGCCTGGAGGATCTCAAGCGCGAACTTGAAGAGCTCGATGCGATGTCGAAGTCCGTGACGGGGTTCGAGAAGCGCTACCGCGTGTATGCCCAGATCGCGGCGCGGCGCCGCGCCGCCGCGCTGCGCAAGTCGATCACGCGTTTCGACGAGGCCAGTCGCGAGGTCAACGAAGCCGAAGCGGAACTGGCCGTTGCGAGTGCGGAAACCGAACGCCTGGAGGTGCTCGACCGCGAGCTGGCGCGACGGATCGACGAAGACAGCGCGCGGCTCGACGCACTCAAGGAAGACCCGGCCCATCTGGACGCCAGGCGCCTCGACGAGGCGCGCGATGAGGCCGCGAAGACCGCGCGATGGCAGCACGACGCCGAACAGCGTGCCAGCAAGAGTGCCGAGCGTAACGAGCGTGAAGGCCGCCAGTCCGGCGAGCGCCGCCGCACCGTTGCCAGCTCGCTTGCGAGGCTGGTCGACGACATGAAATCCGCACGTGAGCTGGCTGATGCGACTGGCCTTGGTCCTGCGCTGGCGCAGTCGCTGCAAGGTCTGAATCTGCCAGACGGCGCCGACAGCCTTGCGGCCGATCACCCGGACCGGCTGCGGCGGGAAGCCGAGCAGGCGGCGCAGTCGCGCCTGGGGCAGATCGAGTTTCTGCGCAAGCGCCTCGCGGAGTGCTTCAAGGCGCAGCGCGAACAGGACAGCGCCGCCAACGAGCGCCGCGCACGCGCCGATGATTTCGACAGCGCTGCGGCCGGCGTCGAAGTGCGTCAGCGCGAACAACGGCAGGCCGGCGATGCCCTGCTGGCGGCGTGGAAACATCATCTCGGCGCGCTGCAAGAGCTGGTTCTGCCGGATGTGGACGACGCACTGGCGGCGCTGGAGGACTGGATCGTCGGTGGCAGTGCACGCAATCCGCTGCGCCTTGCGCTTGAACGTGCCCGCGGCGAGCGCGAGCAGGCGCTGGCGATGCAAGAGGCCGGGCTGCGCCAGCAGCGAGGCGCCGCTGAAGAGGAACAGGAGACCCTGCGCGTCGAGCAGGCAGCACTGACGCGCGGCGACGACCGGATACCGCCGCTACCTCTGACGCGCGATGCCGAAGCACGGCGCGAGCGCGCTGGCGCGCCGCTGTGGCAACTGATCGACTTCACCGACGATACGTCGCCGGCCACACGTGCCGGGCTGGAAGCAGCACTGCAGGCGGCCGGTCTGCTTGATGCCTGGGTGACACCGGCCGGCGAGCTGCTGGACGCAGCCACGCACGACCTGTTCCTGGTGGAGCGTGCGCCGGTGGGCGCCATCAGTCTGCGCAGCTTCCTGCGCGCCAGCGTTTCCGCCCAGGGCGCTGCGGCGGCGGTGGCGACCGACACGATCGAGGCCGTACTCGCCAGTATCGCCGCGAACAACACCGACGATGTCTCCGCTGAAGCCTGGATCTCGCCGCAGGGCCGCTTCCGCCTCGGACCCGCGCAAGGTGCATGGGCCAAACCGCAGGCCGAGTTCATCGGCCACGCTGCGCGCGAAGCCGCTCGACGGCAGCGGCTGATGCAGATTGCGCAGCGCTCGCGGGAGCTGGAGTCGCACGTGCAGACCCTGGACGCACAACTCGGCGAGGTGCGGGACACCCGCGAGGCGATGCGCGGAGAGCTCGAACGTGCGCCGGGCGAAGACGCACTGCTACGCGCGCAGGCCGAATTCGGCGCGGCCGAAAAGCAGCGCCGCGACGCGCAGGAGCGCCTTGCCGCTGCCGATGCACAACTGGTCACTGCCAGCGCCGCGCTGGAGCGCGCACGCGACACCGTGGAGATCGACGCTGCCGATCTCGGCCTTCCCACTGACAGTGCCGGGCTCGACCGGCTCACAGCGAATCTGCAGGACTACCGGCGCGCCGCTGGTGTGTTCGCCGCCAGCCTGCGCGAGCATCGCCGCGATCTGATTGAGTTGGCCGCGCAGCTGCAGCGCGAAGCCGACGCGCGGGAAGAACACCAACGCGCCAACGCCGACTGCGAACAGCAGACGCGTGCCGCGCAGCAGGCGCGCACACGTTACGAGACTTTGCGCGAAACGGTTGGCGATCGCGTCGAAACCCTGCAGGTAAAGATCGCCGCAGCCGGTGAAGCGCTCAAGCGGCATCAAAGTGAGCGCGAGGGCACCCGCAAGCTGCAGATCGACGCCAGCGGCCGTTTGTCTGCGGCACAGCAGAAAGACCTCAACGCGCATCAGCGGCTCGAGGAACGCAGCGAGGAACGCCGCATCGCCATCGGCGTGCTGCAGGCCTTCACCGCCGCTGGCCTGATGCAGCAGGCGTTGCCGGAAATCGAGTTGCCGCCGACCGATACCGTCTGGGGCGTGGACGCGGCACGCAGTCTGGCGCGCAGGGCCGAGCAGGCATTGAGCGAGGTGGCGTCCGAAGACGCCGACTGGCAGCGCGTGCAGAACGGGATCGGACATGATCTTTCCGAGCTCCAGCGCGCAATGTCGGCGCAAGGCCACGAGGCGGTCATGGAAGTGGCCGACGACTGCATGCTGGTGCACATCGTCTACCGCCAGCGCCCGGAGCGTCCCGACCGGCTGCGCGCGCAACTGGACACCGAGCGCGAGGAACGTCGCCGCCAACTGTCGGCCGGCGAGCGCGAGATTCTGGAGAATCACCTGCAGCAGGAGATCGCCTCCGAGCTGCAGCGCCTGATCCAGGACACCGACCGCCGCGTCAGCGCAATCAATACCGAACTGGAGCGCCGGCCCACCTCCACCGGCGTGCGCTTTCGCCTGGCCTGGCTGCCGGCCGACGATGACGACGCGCCCACCGGGCTGGCCGAAGCTCGCCAGCGACTGCTGCGTACGCGCAGCGAAGCCTGGTCGGCGGAAGATCGCAGGGCCGTCGGCGAATTTCTCGGCCGCCGCATCGAGGCCGAGCGCAGTCGGGACGAACAGGCGGTACAGCTCGACGTGCTCGTGGGGGCACTGGACTACCGGCGCTGGCACCGCTTTGCCGTGCAGCGAAAACTGTCGCGCAACGACCCCGACTGGCGACCGCTCGGCGGGCCGGCGTCCAGCGGCGAGAAAGCGCTCGGTCTCACCGTGCCATTGTTCGCCGCCGCCAGCAGCTTCTACCAGAGCGCGGATGCGAACTCGCCGCGCCTGGTGCTGCTCGACGAAGCCTTCGCCGGCATCGACGACGACGCGCGCCGGCACTGCATGGCGCTGATCCGCGAATTCGATCTGGATTTCGTCATGACCAGCGAGCGCGAGTGGGGCTGCTACGCCGAGCTGCCCGGCGTCGGGATCAGCCAGTTGGTACGCCGCGAAGGGGCCGACGCCGTGTTCGTCTCGCGCTGGACCTGGGATGGTCGCCAGCGCCGTCGCGAAGCCGATCCAGACCGCCGATTCCCGGGCGCATCGGACGCATGAAGCCGGACACGGACCGTCTGCAACGCCTGCTCGGCGGAAGCGAACTTGCGGCCCTGCGCAAACGTCTGCGCGCGCGTTTCCGCCGTGCCGCGCCGGCCCCGGCGTTCACGCTCGGCGCGCTGAACATCGCCGAACGTCGCGCCCTCGAAGGACTGCTCGGCCGGCCCGCCTCGCAGGCCGAGTCGCTGCGGGTCACGCAAGAGGAGTTCGACAGTGCGCTGTCGCGCGCAGGACTGGCGGATAATCTGCTTGCCGCGCTCGAAGCGCTCGACGGCCCGCTGGAAGTGCATGCGGATCGCGTCCAGCGCGAGCGAGACTGGGCGAAGGTCGTCGACAACGCTCCGGCCGACCGTCGGCTGCGCGAGATGCTGCGAGCGCCTGCAGGACTCGGCCTGCTGAAGCGGCTCGCAGGGGATCCGCAGACTGCTGCCACCCTGCTGGCCGCGGCGGCGCAGGTATTGGCGCGGTTACCGGCGACGGGAACGCCACTTGCGGAGCTGGCAGCCGCCACCGTGCACGACGCCCACGCGCTCGACCCCGGTCGCGGGCTGGCCGCCCTGGTGCTGCGCGCCGCCGAGGGTGCCCGAACCGCACCGAGTATCGTAGAAGCGTCCGCTGCCGATCCCGACCAGGACGAGCGCACGCGCAGCCGCTGGGCAAGACAGGGCGTCGCCGTCAATGAGCTCGCCGCGCCGGTGCTGTGCCTGAACCTGACTGCAGACACCGATACGGTCGGCGGACGCCTGCTCGCCGCCGCGCGCAACGCGGGCGAGCCGCTGCACCTGAGTCTGCGCAGTCTGTTGCGCGCGCCGCCACGCTGGCGGTTGTCGGGGCGTGTGGTGTTCGCTTGCGAAAACCCGGCCATCGTGGCCATCGCCGCGCAGCGCCTGGGACCGGCCTGCGCGCCCCTGGTCTGCACCAGCGGGATGCCCGCCGCCGCGCAGCGCACGCTGTTGGGTCAACTGGCGGTGTCCGGTGCGGTGATCCGCTATCACGGCGATTTCGACTGGCCGGGATTGCGCATCGGCAACTTCGTCATGCGCAGCTTCGGCGCCAGCGCTTGGCGCTTCGGTGCGCAGGACTATGTGGTGTGCCCGGGCCGCGCCCTCGACGGCCCTGCGGCTGTTGCGTGGTGGGACGCGCAGCTCGCCCCCACGATGAGCGCGGCCGGATTCGCGCTCGACGAAGAAGCGGTCGTCGATACGCTGATGGAGGACCTGGCAACGCATCGAGCGCCGTGATCCAGCCCCCCGGGATCGCTTCAGAACAGATCGATTCGAGACAAGCTGCACTGGTCTTCTGCGTTGCATCCGATCAGGGGTCCGGGAACGGATCGGCCCGCTCATGGACGATACTTGCGCTTCCCGCCACTGCGGCCCACTCCGCCCACCCGAATGCCGGTCACCCTGGACAACAAACTCGTCGTCGCGCTGTCTTCGCGCGCGCTGTTCGACTTCGAAGAAGAAAACGGCGTGTTCGACCGCCAGGGTGACGACGCCTACACTCGCCTGCAGCTCGAGCGCCTGGACACGCCCGCCAAGACCGGCGTGGCCTTCCCGCTCGCCCGCAAGCTGCTGGCCTTCAATGGTGACGGCCAGCATCGCGTAGAAGTAGTGATCCTGTCGCGCAACGACCCTGTGTCCGGGTTGCGTGTGTTCCGTTCCGCTTCTGCTGGCGGCCTGGTGCTGGAACGCGGCGTGTTCACCCGCGGCCAGCCGCCCTGGCGATACCTGCGGCCCCTGGGCGCGCATCTGTTTTTGTCGGCGCACGATCAGGATGTGGCCGACGCCCTGGCGGCCGGCTTCCCCGCCGCGCGGGTGTTCAGTCGATCAGTCGTCGACGCCGTGCGCCACCCGAACGAGCTGCGTATCGCCTTCGACGGCGACGCGGTGCTGTTTTCCGACGAAGCCGAGCGCGTGTTCCAATCGGCTGGCCTCGATGCGTTCCAGAGCCACGAGCGCGACCACGCTTCCCGCCCGCTGCCGCCCGGTCCGTTCAAGCCCCTGCTCGACGCCCTGCATCGCCTGCAGAAAGCCGCCGGCGAAAAAGTACCGATCCGGGTTCGCACCGCGCTGGTCACCGCGCGCAGCGCACCAGCCCACGAACGCGCCATCCGCACCCTGATGGACTGGGGCATCGAACTGGACGAGGCGATGTTCCTGGGCGGCCTGGGAAAAGGGCCGTTCTTGCGCGAGTTCGAGCCCGACTTCTTCTTCGACGATCAGCTCGCACACTGCGAATCGGCGGCGCTGGCCGGGCCGGCAGGCCACGTGGCGAGCGGGGTGGTCAACGCCCCGCTGCCACCGCCCGCGGCGGACACTACAGCCGGTATTCGAGGCCCGCGAAGAAAAACCGGCCGACGCCGCTGACCGGGTAGAACACCTCGCCCAGGTCCGGTTGTACGTCCGCAAGATTGTTGACGCCGGCGAATACCGACAGACCGCCGGCCAGCGTGTACTGAGCGTACAGGTCCTGGACGAATTTGGCCTTGAATTCGTGGAAACGCGGCTCGGTGATATCCGGGTTGCCGGCCAGGGTTTCCTTGGTGAAACGGAAGGTCTCGTCGAAATAGCTGAACCCGTACCCCAGCGTCACCCGACGGTAGTACCAACGCAGGTCGAACTGCGCCTGCCATTCCGGTGCCTCGCCGAAGGCACTGTCAATCTGCCCTTCTCCCTTGACCGAATCGGGCTCGGCTCCCGGCAGGCTGAAAAACGTCAGGTTCTCCAGCTTGTTGCCGATCAGACGCAGGTCGAAGCGCCCGATTTCCCGCCGGATGCCCCAGTCGGCCGGATCGATCCGGTACTGCACGCTCAGGTCGTAGCCGCGCGTGGTGAAACGGGCGACATTCACCGGTATTTCCTGGAAGTCGGTGATCGTCGCGGTACCCGCCTCGCGCGTAATCAGCGGGCAGAATTGGTTGTCCAGTGTGGGGGCGTCCACGCACTGCCGGGCGATCTCGGCGCCCTGTGGCGCAAAGACCGCGTTCTCGATCTCGATGTCGTACCAGTCCAGGGCGACCGAAAGGCCGGGTACGAACTCTGGGGTCAGCACCACACCGATGGTGGTGCTGAACGCGTCTTCCTCCTGCAGGTCTCGATTGCCCCGGCTGACGCCGGGGAGGAAGGACGAGGCCTCGTCGACGAAATTCGCCGGGTCCTCGACACCGAGTGAACTGAGCAGTTCGAAGCAGTTGGCAGCCCGGAACGAGGTGCCATTGTTGAGGTTGACGGCCGCGCAGGGATCGGCGATCGACCGAAAGGTCTGACCGCCGGGATCGAACAGTTCCCCGATGTTCGGGGCACGGGTGGCCTTGGCGCGCGTGGCACGGAAGGTGACATCGGACACCGGTGCCCAGCTCGCGCCGCCCTTCCAGGTCCGCGTACGGCCGATGGTGTTGTAATCGGAAAAGCGCATCGCCGCCTCGACGGACACGCGCTCGGCAAACGGGAGGTTCTCCAGTAGCGGCACCTCGAACTCGAAGAAGAATTCGCTGACGTCGTAGCGCCCGCTATCGGGCTGGATCACGTTGCCAAAGGTCAAGCCGCGCTGGTCTTCGATGGGCGGATTGCCGCGGCTCTCTTCGACGCGGTGCTCGACGCCAAAGGCATAGGCCATCTCGCTGTTGTCCGGCACAAACCAGTTGAAAGTGGTGCCGGTGATAGCCGCCGTGACCACGGTCTGCTCGAGACGGTAGGTCGTAAGACTGTTGGTCATCAACCAGGGTGCTGCCGCGGCCAATCCGTCAGCCTCGGCGAACGGACTGAACGGCACACAGCCGCTATCGGGACCGGGCATGAATGATCCAGCCCAGGTTCCCGGCAACGGTTCGTACACGTCCCAGCCCTGGTCGCTCAAAGAGAACGGCACGGCGTCCGGATCGAGATTGGACCGGCAGGTCGGCTGCCCGGTGGCAGGATCGATCACGCTGTCGAGTGCGGCCGCGAAGCGGTCGTTGTAGCGATTGTTGATAGCCACCGAATCGATCTTGGTGCGCCCGTAGACCAGACTCGTCTCCAGTTGCATGGCGTCGGTGATCTGTGCCTCAAGGCCGAGCACCCCGCGGAAGGTATCGCGCTCGATGTCGTCCTGGCGGACCCCGAGATCGAAGTGATCGCGTGAAACGAAAATGAAGTCTTCAGGCCCCGTTGCATCGACAACCGACTGCGGGATGAACGGGTTGTCCTGCTCGATCGGCAGGAAAAAATCGAACGACGGCTGGCCTTCGGTGAACGATTCGGACTGCGCGTATTTCAGATCGCCGGTCAGGCGTATGCGATCGGTGACGTCGAACGTCAGGAAGGAAGACAACGTGTGACGCTCCACCTCCGGCGTCAGATCGCCGATGTAGTCGTCCAGCGATGTCCCGTCACCGCCTTGCTGGAAAAAGGAATCGGGAATCGCCAGTCCGGGATCCCACACCTGACCACGGCCGCTGAAGTCGCCGAGGAAATTGAAGTCGGGGTCGAACGTCAGTACGTAACCGTCGCGAGCGCTGTCGTTGTAGCGAATGTCGGACAGCGGAACGCGGTCGGGCACATTGGGATCGTCGTCCGGCTGGAAATCGGCCGGGTTGTTGACGAGAAATCGGCGCTCCCCGCCACCGGCGAACGAACGATCGTAGGCGGAAAGGCGGTCCGACTTGGAGTACTCGTAGGCGCCGGCCAGGTTCAGACGACCACCCAAGAAGTTACGTCCCCCGACGATGCTGGCCAGTGCGGTGTCCGCGTCGCCCTCGGACGACTGTCCGAACTGGGTGCGGACATCGAGACCTTCGAAGTCCCGCTTCATCACAAAGTTGACCACGCCGGACACCGCGTCGGCACCATATACGGCCGAGACGCCGCCGGTCTGGATGTCGATGCGTTCGATCAGCGCCACTGGAATGGATTCCACGTCCACCGCACCGGTACCCGCCACCGAGCCCACATGGCGCTTGCCGTCCACCAGCACCAAGGTGCGATCGAACCCCAGATTGCGCAGGTCGAGCAGGTTGAGCCCGGCGAGTCCGATCGCGGCGTTGGAGCCGCCCGCGGCATTGCTGCCGATGGAGCCGGTGAGCGCAGGCAATTCCTTCAGATAGTCGGTGATCTTCACGTTGCCGGACTGGCGGAAGTCTTCCGCATTCACCGACACCACCGGATTGGTCTGTACGAAATCCGGGCTGCGGGGAATACGCGAACCGGTCACCGTTATGGTCTGGACCTCGGCGACCGCTGTGTCTGCCGTCGCGCCGTCCAAGGCGGCATCTGTCTCTTCCTGCGCCCATGAAGCAAATGCCAGTACGGCACTCAACACGCATGCCCGTGACAACACCCTTACCGCGTAAGGCTTGTCCATGTTCTCTCCCTGTTGCACCACCCCGTTGCAAGACAACCCCAACCAGAGCCCCGCCACTCGCCCCGAATGCGTTGCCACTGGTCACGATGTCGTAATACGAAGTGCGCCCTTATCCGTCAAGTGCTGTCGAGCCGGCGTTGGCGCTGAACTTTGCGCCGCACGGAGGGTTCCCACCCACGCATCCCTCTTCCGCATCCAACGCCATGACCCCTCATCACGACCCCGACGGCCTGCGCCTGCCGATCAAGCTGGACAGCACCACCAATGGCGAATTCGCGCCGATCCCGCTCAACCCGGTGCATCGCGATGCCAATCGCAGCGCCTTGCAAGGCGCCACGCGCAATGCGCAACGTCTGGGCTTGCGGCGCCGCGACTTTCTGGTATCAGCCTGCGGCGCAGCCACTGCGCTGCTCGGTTTGAATGCGGCGTATGCCGCACAGGGCCGCCGCGGCGGGTTTTACGATCTGCCGCCGGACGCGGCGTTGGATCGCGAGGTGGCCGAGGCGGCGCTGGACAAGCAGGAATTCATCTTCGACGTCCAGGGGCATTTCGTGAACCCGAGCGGTGCCTGGTTGCAGACCCTGCCTGAGGGTGCGCGACCCCTGTCGGGCATGGGCAAAGCCGCTTGTACACTTGCCGACGAGCCCGGCGAACGCAGCTATCTGCAGTGCCTGTCCGGCGAAGAGTTCGTGAAGGATGTGTTCCTGGATTCGGACACCGACCTGATGGTGCTGTCGTTCGTGCCGTCGACCTTCGAGGGCGAGCCGCTGAAGATGGAAGAGGCACACGCCACCGCGCGCATCGTCGAGAAGTTGCGGGGCACGCATCGCCTGTACCTGCACGCGCGAGTCAATCCCAACCTGGACGGCGACGTGCAGCGCATGGACGAGATGGCCGAGCGTTATCCGGTCGCAGCGTGGAAAACCTACACCCAGTGGGGCGCCGACGGCCGCGGGTTCTTTCTGGACGACGCGCCGGGCATCGCGATGATCGAGCGCGCGCGCAAGCTGGGCGTGCGCAACATCGCCGTACACAAGGGCATTCCCTTCGGCCGGCGCTCGTACGAGCATTCCACCTGCGTGGACATCGGCCGCGTGGCCAAACGCTATCCGGATGTGAACTTCCTGATCTATCACGCGGGCTTCGTACCCGGCGCCGGCGAGGGGCCGTACGATCCACAGCGCAGCGACGGAATCGACGCGCTGGTGACCTCGCTCAAGGTCAACGGCATCGCACCTGGCGGCAATGTCTACCCGGAACTGGGTTCGACCTGGCGCTACCTGATGCGCGATCCGGATGCCGCCGCGCACGCCCTCGGCAAGCTGATCCAGGCCTGCGGGCCGGACAACCTTCTGTGGGGCACCGACTCGATCTGGTACGGCTCGCCGCAGGATCAGATCCAGGCATTTCGAACCTTCCAGATTGCTGCCGAACTGCGCGAACGCCACGGCTATGCCGAGATCACGCCGGAGCTGCGCGCCAAGGTGTTCGGACTCAACGCGCTCAAGCTCTATCCCGTGCCGGACGACGTGCTCGAACACCATCTGCAGCGCGACACCATAGCCGGCGCCCGCCAGAACTACCGCAACCGGCCGGATCCGTCGTTCCTCACCTACGGGCCACGCAATCGCCGTGAGTTCCTGAATCTACGGACCTGGGAATCGGGCTGATCCTGCCCGCTGCGGCGACGGCCCGCCTGATCCCTCTATCTGGCGGACCACGGCCGCGGTCTGCGCTCGGTAGACGGGCCTGACGGCGGGCGCGGCCCGCCCTACGGGACGGCTACCGCTCTACTGTTGGTGGGGCGGAGCGCATGGCTCGCGCTCGCGTCCAGAAAGACCGCTTGCGGTCGCCCGCTCGAATCGCTGTCCGCAAACCGACACAGTTTGAGACTCGGGATTTTTTCCCTGACGGTCTTTTGTGGGCGCTCAGAATCACTCTGTGGCAGTTCCGACCCGCGGGAAAAACCCTACTTGGAAAAGCCACTTACGCGTGTAAGCTCGATGCATGCGTGGCCGCGCGGACCCGTCCCGGTTTTCGACACGCCGGCACTCCGGCTCGGTTTGCGCAGCCTCGGGCCGGCGTCGGGCCAGCGTAGATGGCGCGATCCAACTTGCAGCCGTCGGGATCGCCTTGTCGCTCGCCGCATGTGCTGCAGCACCGCCCGTCGCGCAGCCGCCCCTGACGGATCCCGCCAGCAGCGCTCAGCAATTTCTGCAGCGGCGGCTGGACTCCTCGACGCTGGGCTTGGCGGCCGATCCCCAGCAGTGGCGTTTGCAGGACTGGCGCCACGCGGCGCGACAGCTCAATCCGCAGATCCTGGCGCGGCAGGCCGAGCTGGAGACCGCCCTGGCCGCGCGCGCGACCGCCGCTCAGGCGCCCAATCCCGGTCTGCACCTCAGCCTGGAGCGGGTGCTGAACACCGGAAGCCTGGCCTGGCTGTACGGCGCTGCGCTGGAATTCCTGCTGCGCCCCGACGGCGAAGCCGAGCGATTGCAACAGCTCGCGGCGATCGACGCGCTGTCCATGCAGGCGCAGCTGGCGCAGACCCACGCCGAGGTGGACACCGAACTGCAGCGCGCCCTGCTGGACCTGCATGCGGCGACCCGGATGCAGGCGCTGCTGCAGCGGCAGACCGCGCTGCGACAGCGCCTGCTGGATGCGGCCCGGCAGCGCAGCGCGGCGGGCGACATCGACAAGGTCGGGCCGTTGCCGGTGCTGACCCGCCTGGCCGACGCCAAGGCCATGAGCGCGGCTGCGCGAGAGGCAGGAGAGGACGCTCGCGCGCGACTGGCGGCTGCGGTCGGAGTACCCCAAGCAGCGCTGTCCGCATTAACCGAACTGATTGCCGACGAAGCCCCCGCGTTACCGCCCGCGGTGGACGACGCAACGCGCCTGCGCGCTCTGGTGCGTCATCCCCTGGTCCAGCAGGCGCTGCAGCACTACGCCCGCGCCGAACTGGAACTGCAGGGCCAGCTCGCGCAGACGCGGCCGGGCTGGCGGCTGGCGCCGGGCTACCAGTGGGATCGGGGCGATCGCATCCTGACCCTGGACGCCAGCCTGGAACTGCCGCTGTTCCATCGCAATCAGGCCGGCATCGCCGAGGCCATGGCTCGCCGTCGAAGCGCAGCGCAGAACCTCGCCGCCGCGCAGGCCGCGCTCTACCAGCGCATCGAGCGGGCGCAAACGGCGCTGCAAGCCGCGCAACGGGCGCAGGCCGAGGCCGATGCCGGCTACCAGCATGCGCAGGCCGCCCTTGCGGTCATGCAGCGGCGCCTGCAACTGGGGGCCGCAACGCGTCCTGCCGTGCTCGCCCATGAGGACGAGCTGATCGCCACCGCGCTGCACCGCATCCGAGCGCGCCAGCGTTTGCAGTTGGCGCAAGCGCAGTTGCAGGACGTGCTGTACGCGCGGCCGCCGCTCGAAACGATCCGCCAGGAGAACCCCCAATGAGTCCGCACCGGGTAACCGTTGCTCATGAGCAAAGCCCGTTGCTGCCGGCGGTCCCGCGGCAACACCGCACATTGAAAACCGCGCTGCTGCTCCTGGCGCTTGGCAGTCTTCCGGCGCTGGGGCTGGACGACGTGCACTTGACGGCCGCAGAGCAAGCGCGGCTCGGCATCGAGGTGACGCCGGCACAACACGCGCAACAAGCCGATCGACATCTTGCCTTTGGTCGCGTGCTGGACCTGTCCGCGCTCGCGGCGCTGCAGGCGGAAACCGCAGCCCTCGAGGCGGCCCTCAGCGCTTCGCAGGCCGAGGCCACGCGCAGCGAGCAGCTCTATCGCGGCGGCGAGAACGCCTCCCTGCGCCAGTGGCAGAGCGCGCTGGCGCAGGCGCGGGCCGACCAGGCGCGGCTGCAGGCGGCGCGGCTGCAGCTTGCGCTGCAATGGGGACCGGCGATCGCCGCCATGGACCCGCATCAGCGCCACGCGCTGACGCAACGCGTGGCGGACGGGCAGGCCAGCCTGATCGCAGCGACCGCCCCTGGCCTGCGCCTTGCCGACAGCGACGATGTCCGGGTCGGGTATCGCGACCCGCAAACAGTGACCGGCAGCCTGCATGTGATCGGCCGCGCCGCGAACCTGGACGCCGATACGCCGGGCGACGCCTTCCTGCTGCTGCACGAGGGCCGGGCACTGCCGGCCGGCGCAGGCGTGGCGCTGGATTTCGCCAGCGGTCAGCTGGTCAGCGGTCTGCAGATTCCGGCCGGGGCGCTGCTCGCCGACGGTCGCGGCACGTCGGTGTACGTGCGCCGCGACGCCCGGCGTTTCGAGCGCGTGGTGGTGCGCGTACTGCTCGACTCAGGAGAGCAGGTGCTGGTGGACGCGCCGGCGGCGCAGCTCGATGCGGGCGCCGAGGTCGTCAGCACCAACGCCGCCACCCTGCGCTGGGCCGCCGCGGCCAAGCTGCGTGCCGGCGCCGGTGCCGACGATGACGATGACGATGACGACGACTGAGCGATGCTGTCCGGCCTGATCCATCTGTGTCTGCGTCACGCCGCCGTGGTGGCGGTGGCGGCGGCCTTGGCGCTGGTGGCGGGCGTGGAGATGCTGCGGCGCGCGACCTTCGACGTCTTTCCGGAATTCGTGCCGGCGCTGTTCGTGGTGCAGACCGAGGCACCGGGACTCTCTGCCGAGCAGGTCGAAACCCTGGTCACGCATCCGCTGGAATCGGTGCTCAACGGTGCCACCGGCGTCACCAAGATCAGCTCGGAATCCCTACAGGGCCTGTCGGTGGTGCGGGTGAGCTTCGGCCCCGGAGACCCGGTGCGACAGCGCCAGATCGTCAGCGAACAGCTGGCGGGGGCGCCCAGCTTTCTGCCGGCGGGGGTCGCCGTCCCCAGCGTGTCGCCGCTGACCTCGTCGACCATGGACCTGCTCAAGGTCGGCTTCGTCAGCGAGCGGCTCGACCCCATGCAGTTGCGCGACTTCGTGCAGTGGACCATTCGCCCGCAGCTGCTGGGCGTGCCCGGCGTGGCGCGCGCCGCGCTGTACGGCGGCCAGGTGCGCGAGATCCAGATCGTCGTGGCGCCGACGGCTCTGGCCGCCCATGGGCTGACCCTGGACGACTTCATGCACGCGGCGCGCGACGTCGCCGGCGCGCCGGGCCTGGGCTTTCGCGAGACCGCCTCGCAGCGGCTGGTCCTGCAGGCATCCGGCACCGCCGCCAGCGCCGAGGACATCGAACAGGCCCTGCTGCGCGCAACCCCCGGTGCGCCGCTGCGCATCGGCGATGTGGCTCGCGTGGTCGACGGTCCGGCGCCCGCCTTCAGCGATGCCATCATCATGGGCCGGCCCGGCGTGCTGATCTCGATGGCCAGCCAGTACGGCGCCAACACCCTGTCGGTGACCCTGGCGGTGGAAGCGGCGCTGGAGGAGCTGCAGCCGGCGATGGATGCAGCCGGCGTGGAGATGATTCCGGCGCTGCAGCGCCCGGCCAATTTCATCATCACCGCCTTCGATCATCTGCGCGGCGCGCTGCTGCTGGGCGCCGGCCTGGCGTTTGCGCTGCTGATCTTTGCACTGCGCGAATGGCGCACGGCACTGATCTCGTTCATTTCGATTCCGCTGTCGCTGCTGGCCGCGGTCGCGGTGCTGCAGGCGCTGGGCGTGAGCCTCAACACGATGACCATCGGCGGCCTGGCGGTGGCGGTGGGCGTGGTGGTCGACGACGGCGTGATCGACGTGGAGAACATCGGCCGGCGCCTGCGCGAACGCCGGCCCGAGGTATCGGTGTTCGATACCATCTACACGGCTTCAAGGGAAGTGCGTCTGCCGGTGGTCTACGCCACTCTGGTGGTGCTGCTGGTCTTCGTGCCGATGCTGATGCTGGAAGACATCCAGGGTGCGTTCTTCCGGCCGTTGGCGCTGTCCTTCATGCTGGCGGTGGCGGCATCGCTGCTGGTGGCGCTCACGGTCACCCCTGCACTGTGCTGGCTGATGCTGCGCAACCGGCCGCCACCGCCGGAGATGCAATTCCTGGAATGGCTCAAGACCCTGCAGGCACGCGCGCTGGTGCCGCTGCATCGGCATCTGTCCGCAGTGGTCGTCGGTCTGCTGCTGCTGACCCTGGTCAGCGCTTACGCCATGAGCCGCTTCGGCCGCGAGCTGCTGCCCGACTTCAACGAAGGCCATATCGTGGCGCAGCTCGCCGCACCGTCCGATGCCGGCTTCAACGCCATGCGCACCTGGGGCAAGCAGATGCTCGACCGGCTGCTGGCGATGCCCGAGGTCAGAACTGCCGAGGTGCAGCTCGGTCGCGCCGAGGCCGCCGAAGATACCTGGGGCGCCAATCGCGCCGAATTCCACGTCGCGCTGCATCCGACCGACGCGCGCAACGAGGCGCGCCTGCGTCGCGAGGCGCGCGACATCCTGATGTCCACGCCCGGCATTCACGGCGAGGTCACGACCTTTCTCGGCGAGCGCATTCACGAGTCCATCACCGGCGTCAGCGCCGCGGTGGTGATCACCCTGTTCGGTCCCGACCTCGACGATCTGGATCGCGCCGCCTACCGGCTGGCCGACTTGCTGCGCGAACTGCCCGACGCTGCCGACGTGCGCGTACGGGTGCCGGTGCGCGCCCCCGCGCTGGTCGTGCGTCCCCTGCCCGACCGGCTGGCCGTGTACGGCGTGCGTGCCTCCGAAGTGTTCCAGGCGGTGCAGGCGGCGCACCAGGGCATTGCCGTTGCCCAGATCCGCGCCGGCGACCGGGTGACCCCGGTCAGCTTGCGAATGCAGGATACGGCTGGCAGCACGCCCGAAGCCCTCGGCCGCCTGCATCTGCGCGCGGCCTCGGGTGCCACCGTGGCGCTGAGCCAGGTGGCGCATATCGGCATCGAAGAACAGCACAGCATCATCGAACACGAAGGCGCGCTGCGCCGGCAGCTGGTCACCGCCAATCCCGACACCCGCGACATCGCCGGCTTCGTGCGCGCCGCCAGGCAGGCCATCGCCGAGCATGGCGATCTGCCGCCCGGCGTCAGCCTGCGCTTCACCGGCACCGCCGAGGCCCAGGCCGCGGCCGCGCGCGATCTGGCCTGGCGCAGCGCCGCCATCGGCGTGGTCATCGTGCTGGTGTTGATGGTCAGCTTCGGCGACTGGCGGCGTACCGCGCTGGTGCTGCTGTCGGGTCCGCTGGCACTGGTCGGCGGTGTGGTGGCGGTGGCCATCACCGGCGGCATCCTGTCGATAGGATCGCTGGTGGGCTTCGTCACCCTGTTCGGCATTGCCGCGCGCAACGGCATCATGCTGCTATGGCACTACGACCACCTGCTCAGGGCCGAGGGCTGCACCTGGAACCTGGACACCGCGCAGCGCGGCGCGCGCGAACGCCTGACGCCGGTGCTGCTCACCGCCGCACTCACCGCCATCGCACTGCTGCCGATCGCGTTGCAGTCCGGCGAGGCGGGTCAGGAAATCGAAGGACCGATGGCCATCGTCATCGTCGGCGGCCTGGTGTCTTCGACCCTGCTCGGACTGATCCTGATGCCGCCGCTGGCGCTGCGCGTGCTGCGCCGCTGAGCGCACAGGCGGCCGCGTCGCTGCTACGATCGACGCGTTCGTCCGGCTTGGCGGCCGGGGACGCATGCACATCGTGCTGAGCCGGAGGATGCAGCCTCTGCAGTCGGGCTGGGTCCCGGCGAAACCGGGACTGCCGATCGCCGCGCCTGGCTTGGCCGGCCCGGGACCGGCCACATACGCAAATCCCAACCATCAGTGCGGATACACCATGGCCGACGATTCCGGCAGCAGGCATCAACGCAACGTCCTCAGCGGGCTGCTGCAGGCATGTTGCACCGACCCGGTAACCGGATTCTTCCGCGACGGCTACTGCCGGACCGACGAACACGACCACGGACGTCATGTGGTCTGCGCCGTGATGAGCACCGAGTTCCTGATCTTTTCGCAGACGCGCGGCAACGACTTGATGACGCCGCGGCCGGAATACGATTTCCCCGGACTCAAGCCGGGCGACCGCTGGTGCGTCTGTGTGCTGCGCTGGAAGGAAGCCTATGAGGCCGGCATGGCGCCCGCCGTGGTGCTGGCCAGCACGCACGAGTCCGCGCTTCACCACGTGGACCGCGCGGTGCTGCTGGCGCACGGCGCCACGATCTGAGCGAACGGACGGCGACGGAATCCGATCGGGCCGACTCAACCGTGCACGAAGCGCTTGCCGCTGCGATCGCGCGGATCGGCATCCAGTCCCAGATAGCGGTGACGAAGCCGGTCCCACAGCGCCAACTGCTCCCACTGCGGCTCCGCCAACAGGCCCATCTCGTGCGACAGAAAGGGATTGGGCAGCATGACGGTGAGCTGCTGTTCGCCGGCGCCGTTGTACAGGCGCAGTCCCCAGGACGTGGGCGCATCGCCGCTGACCATGCGATACAGCTCGGCACGCGCGGTACGCCGGTGGATGGCCAGACCGCTCGAGACCGGGTTCTCGGCGGTGCCGCGGTGTTCGCCGATGCATAGATGAAAATGCCAGGCACCGAAATCCACCGTCAGATAGCCATCCAGCATGGATACCTTGTGCGGCGCGTTGGGGGCGGCGATCTCGAACACCGCGCCCTGGATCAGGATGCCGAAACGCACCGCCTGCCAGTGCTCGGCGAATACTTCGGTCAGCAGGCCGCGCAGCGTTTCCCGATCCACCGGCAGCGGAAAAATCTCCAGCGTGCCCATGCCTTCTTCTTCGACGACTTTCATCCAGCGCGCTCTCCCCCGATGGTCTTGTTGTGTCGGCGCCAGTCCGGTCGCGCGGATGCCGGCGAACCCCGACCGTGCCGGTGTTCAGCCCACGGCCACCGGTTGGCGGCGGGCAACGTGATCGTGCCCGCTGGGCCAGTGTTCGAGCAGGTGGGCGCGACGTGCCGCCAGCGCGGCTTCGTCGGCCACGCCCTTGGAATGCAACAGGGACTCCAGCGCGCGCAGCCAATGCCGGTAGTAGTGCTCGCCGCTGTCGCGCTCGCCGCGTTCGCGCACGGCGCGGATCTCGGCGCTGAGCGCATCGGCCCATTCGGTCCAGGTGAACAGTCCGCGTTGGTGCAACTGAATTGCGAGCGCAAACGCCTGCGCCTCCCAGGGCTCGCGAAAAACCGGTCCGCCGTCATCGCGTGGCAGTTCCGGCAGCGGCGGCACCGACTGCGGCGCGCTCATGCCGCGCGGGTGTCCGCGTCCAGATAGTCGTCGAATAGATCGATGCACACCGAGTCGCGGGCCGACGCCTGCGGGCCCCACAGCTCCTGGGCGGCAAAGCGCACGCTGTAGACGTGTTGCGGCTTATGGCCGAGACCGTGGGCGACGGTGTCGTTGAAGGAGAACACACCGTGGTCGCGCTGCACGGTGCCGTGCCTGCCCTTGATGTAGCGTGGAATACGGGTGTGCGTGACCGGATGGTGATTGCGCGCAAGAACCTTATCGCCCGCCTGAAAGCGCGGCGCAATGGTGTCCGCCATGCGCGTAGACGCGCCGGTACGAATCAGGCCGTCCACCATCTCCACCGGCAGCGCAGCGGTCGGCGCGGCGCGCTGTGCGCCGACTTCGCCACCCCGCCGGCAGGCTTCGGCGATGGCCTCGCGCGTCAACGCGCCGTTGGCGATCAGCAGGTGTTCGATGGCGTGCAGCCAGTGCTCGTAATACGACGTGCGCAGGTATTCGTCGCCGGGCATCAGCTCGATGACGGCGCGAAACATGTCCACGTTGAAGTGGCCGCCAGCGAAACACCCGAAAAACAAACCGAACACGCGCTCTTCCCAGCGCTGATGGAAGTACGGTTCGTTGTCTTCGCGCAGGATCGGGCCGAAGCTCTGCAGGCCGCCCAGATCGTGGACGCCGTTCACGGCACGCCTCCGATCGGGAGCTTGGGCAGGCCGGTGCCGATCATGGAATCGCGCGTGACCAGTTCGGCCAGTTGCTCCTCGTCCAAGCCCTCGGTTCCCGCCGGCCGCATCGGCAGCACGAAATAGCGCAGCTCGGCATTGCTGTCCCACACGCGCACCTCGGTGTCGTCCGCAATGTCGACGCCGAATTCCTTCAGTACGCCGCGCGGATCGATCACCGCACGCGAACGATATGGCGCGCTCTTGTACCAGACCGGTGGCAGGCCCAGGGTCGGCCAGGGATAACAGGAGCACAGCGTGCACACGACCATGTTGTGCACCTGCGGCGTGTTCTCCACCACTACCATGTCCTCGCCCTGTACGCCGCTGTAACCCAGCTCGGCGATGGCGGCGGTGCTGTTGTCCAGCAGCCGCTTGCGATAGTCCGGATCGCTCCAGGCCTTGGCCACCACCCGGGCGCCGTTGCGCGGTCCGACCCGGGACTGATAGGTGTCGACGATCGCGTCCAGCGCCTCCGGCACGATCAGCCCCTTTTCGGTCAGCAGCGATTCGATCGCCTTGACCCGCAACGCTGTGTCCGAAGGCGGCGCGTTGTGGTGATCGTGATCATGATGGTCGTGGGCCACGGAACATCCTCATGCGAAGCGCGATGCGGACGAAGTTAGCCAGCGCCTGCCGGGGCGTCAATGGAGGGGCGTCACTGTCGAGCGACCTGTGGCCGGAAAGCGTCAAGGAATCACGCAAAGACGCAGGGAAGCCTGGACTGAAAAGACCTTGTGTTCTTCTTTGCGTCTTTGCGCTTCTCCTTGCGCCTCTGCGTGATTCTTGAAGCCATTACGCGCCAAGTGATGAGATACAACACCCCGCTGATCGGCATAGCAGTCGATCGAAGGGAATCGCCCTGATTGCAGGGTGGCGAATGCTCGGCTATTCAAGGTGCACCAAAGGCGTATCAAAAGCACGGGGAGACGATATGAGCGTCAAGCAGCCCACCCACGAAGAGATGGCCGACATCGCCGAACAGCTCGGCATGCATCTTTCGCCGACGCAGATCGAGGAATACCTGGCGCTGATGGTGCCCACCGTCGGTGCCTACAATCTGCTGGATCAGATGGGCGACGAATTGCCGCGGGTGAAGTACCCGCGTACGCCGGGCTACATGCCCAGCGCCGAGGAGAATCGCTACAAGGCCTGGTACTACAAGTCCGAAATCCGCGGCGCCAAGAGCGGCAAGCTCAAGGGCAAGACCTTCGCCATCAAGGACAACGTCTGCGTCGCCGGCGTACCGATGATGAACGGGTCTTCGACCCTGCAGGGCTACGTGCCGGAGATCGACGCCACCATCATCGAGCGCATCCTTGACGCAGGCGGCGTGATCATGGGCAAGGCGCACTGCGAGCTGTTCTGCTTCTCCGGCGGCAGCCACACCAATTCGATGGGTGCGGTGATCAACCCGCACAAGCCCGGCTATTCGGCCGGCGGCTCGTCTTCCGGCAGCGCGGCGCTGGTTGCAGCCGGCGAAGTGGACATGGCACTCGGCAGCGACCAGGGGGGCTCCATCCGCATGCCCTCGTCGTATTGCGGAACCGTGGGCATGAAGGCGACGCACGGTCTGGTGCCCTACACCGGTATCATGCCGATCGAAGCAACCGTCGATCACATCGGGCCCATCACCGCCACGGTCGCGGACAGCGCGTTGCTGCTGGAAGTGCTGGCCGGCGCCGATGGACTCGATCCGCGTCAGATCGGCATCAAGACCGCCAAGTACACCGAGGCATTGGGGCACAAGGCCAAGGGCCTGAAAATCGGCGTGGTCAAGGAGGGCTTCATGCTGCCCAACGCCGAATCCGACGTGAACGATCTGGTGCTCAAGGGTGCCGCATTGTTCAAGAAGCTCGGCGCCAAGGTGGACGAAATCTCCATCCCCATGCATACCCTGGCCCCGGCGGTGTGGTCGGCCATCGCGCACGAAGGCGCCACCATGCAGATGATGCACGGCAACGGCTTCGGCTTTAACTGGAAGGGTCTGTACCTGCCCAGCCTGATGAAAGCCCACGACGGCTGGCGCGAGCGCGCCGACGAACTGTCGGAGACGCTCAAGGTCACCATGCTGATGGGACAGTACATGCTCAACAAGCATCGCGGCCTGCATTACGCCAAGGCGCAGAACCTGGTGCGTCGCGTCATCGCCGCCTACGACGCGGCGCTGGCGAACTACGATGTGCTGCTGATGCCGACCCTGCCGCTCAAGGCCACCCGGCTGCCAGGGCCGGACGCCAGCATCTCCGACATCGTCGCCCGCGGATTCGAGATGCTCGGCAACACCTGCCCTTTCGACGCCACCGGACATCCGGCCATCTCGATCAACTGCGGCTTCAGCGACGGCCTGCCGGTGGGCATGATGCTGATCGGCAAGCACTGGGACGAATCCACTATCTACCGGGCCGCACATGCCTTCGAGCAGGCGAGCGACCGGGCACCGGGCAAGCGCAAATAGCGGCGTTATGCTTCCTCGATCAGGCAGGATCGGCCGATGAATCTCTCCGCACTCGCTCGGGTGCACCTCGGCCCCGGGTACAGCGTGTCATCAGGTTCAGCCTTCGCCACCCCGGCGTGGCTCAGGCTGATGCTGCTGTCTGGATGCGCGGCCGCAGTGGCGCTCGCTGCGCTGATCGGCGACCCCGCGGCTTACCTGGCGTCGGACGCCGAACTGGCGACGCCGCTGCGCGGCATGGCGCTGATCAAGGCGGGCATCGTCCTGACCGCAATTTCGGCATTGTGGTGGCGCCTGCGCCGGCCAGTGTCGACGCGCCTGGCGCTGGTGTACCTGGTTGGTACGTGGTGGATGGTGGCGGCCAGCATGCTGATCTGGCAGCTCACGCTGATTCCGATGGCGGCGCTGACGTTTCACGTCGGCGAGATCGCGCTGCTGCTGGCGGCGTGGCGCGACTGGGAAGCGCCGCGCCGTACCGAGGCCGGCTGACGCATCTGCAAGCCTGTCAGCGGCGGTCGCCGGCTCGGGCCACTCAAGTCCCCATTTCAGGAACGCGCATGAGCAAGGAACAGATCGCCGCACTGGAGCATGCTTTCATCGTCGCCACTACCACCGACGAGGTGATGGCCCTCATGGACGACGATCATGTCCGCTACGACGATGTGGCACCGCTGCAGATGACCGGACCCGCGGATCCGCGGGCGTCTTTCGACCAGTTCTTCGATGATTGCCGGGAACCCAGGGGACACTTCATGTCGCTGCAGGTGGAGGTGGAGGCGGACGACCGGATCGGCGTTGCCCACAGCCTCATGCACTTTACCTGGAGGGACGCGACCGGCACGCCGGCAGAAGCCGCGTTCCGGGTGACCCACTGCCTGCGCAAGAAAGGCGATCACTGGAAGATTTACCACTCCCATGTGTCGTTCCCCATCAATCCCGCTACCGGCATGGCGGAAATGAACCTGAACGCATAAAGGATACGCACAATGAAACTGGTCAACTCCACGCCCAGCGCGTTCGGCCGCAAGGTCGCCATCGCGCTCAAGGAAAAAAACATTGCCTTCGAGATGATCATGGACGTCCCCTGGAACGACCGCACCATCGTGCCGCAGCACAGCCCCTTGCAGCAGTTGCCCATCCTGGTTACCGATGAGGGCGAGAACATCTACGACTCCATGTACATCCTCGAGTGGCTGGAGCGGCGCCATCCGGAGCCGGCCTTGCTGCCGAAGGATGTCGACGGCGCGCTTGCGGTCAAGCGGCTGCAGCTGCTGTCGGAGCGGCTGATGGAGGTCATCGTACTGGTGGTGTTCGAAGAGCAGCGCGAGCACCCCAGCGCGGCGTGGACCGAACGCCAGCGGCGCAAGCTCGGCGGCGGGATCGCGGAAGTGGCGCGCCTGGTCGGCACGCGCGTCCCGGCCGCCGGCGAGCCGATCACCTATGCGGACATCGCGACCGCATCGGCACTGACCTGGTTCGACTTCATGCTGTCGAACGGCCTGTTTGCGCAGGTGCCCGAAGCACGGTGGCGCCAGCAGTATCCGAACCTGGTGGCCTATGTGGATGCGCTGGAAGCGCGGCCCTCGTTCGCCGGGACGCGGCCGGTGATGTTCCAGGTCGATCTGCCGGCGGTGGTGCATTAGCACCGCGCCGCCGCTCGCGATCTGCACGCTGGCGCTGGCGCTGGCGCTGCGCGCCGCGCCGCTGCAGGCCTGGGAACTGGCAGGCAGTCACCGCGTCTCGCTGTATCCGAAAGACGGCGCAGAGCGGGTCCTGGGCACCGTCGAATTCGAGCCGGTGGCCGCAGGCTATCGCTACACGCTGAAGCTGGAGCCGGGACGTTTCAAGGATTTCTTCCTGTCGATGCGCGAGTTCAAGTGCATCGACTCACCGGCGGAAATTCACTGCCACGCGCCCTATCCCTATGCCAACCCCGGCACGGTCACGGCGACGGATTTCACCTGGCTGGAACATGCGCTGCTGTTCTTCTACAAGACGCCCGACGAATTCGGCGCCAAGCTGTGGAACGGCCTCTACTACCGTCTGCAGATCACCGACGACGGCCTGGTCGGCACGCCGCAGGCGATCGACCTCAACCAGATCGCAGCACCGCCGGAGGACCCGACGGTGCCGCCTTTCGACGCGCTATCCCGTTCGGACATCGAGCCCGGCGCGCGCGCCTTCGTGAAACTCGTCATCCGCTGAGCGGCGCAAAGGTCGGGCTCAGGCCACGATGCTGAACTCTTCCAGGTCGGGTTCCTTCATGTCCCGGCGGTATTGCGCCGGCGTGTACGGATACATGCGCGGCAATCCATTGGCGTCCAGATACCAGCTCGAACAACCGCTGACCCAGGCGGTGTTCTTGAAGCCCTCGCGGATGTAATCGTTGTACTGCGTCTGCGCGTGCGGCAGGGGCGCCATCGCGCTGGCTTCTCCGCGGCGGATCATGCGAACCAGCTTCATGATGTAGCCCATCTGAATCTCGGAAATTCCGGTCAGCGAAAAATTGCCGATGGGGCTGTGCGGGCCGACGATCATGAAGAAGTTGGGGAAGCCCGAGATCGCCACCGATCGCAATGCCTGCGCACCCTGCGACCACTGGTCTCCAAGACTCTGTCCGTGTTCGCCAGTGATGACCAGATTGCGCGTGTAATCCAGTGCGTGAAATCCGGTGGCGCACACCATCACATCCAGTTCGTGCAGCCTGCCGTCCCGGGTGCGAATACCCTTGGGCTCGATGCGCTCGATGGCCTCGGTCACCAGCTCCACCCCAGGGGCCTGGATGGCCTGGTAGAACTTGTCGGAGAAGATCAGGCGCCTGCAGCCGATCTCGAACCGGGGCGTGAGCTGTTCGCGCAGTACCGGGTCCTTGACCTGCGACAGATGGCGCCGCGCCAGCCATTCCAGAAGATTCTTCATGGTCTTGTTGCCGACCACCGCCTGGGCAAAGGTGGATTCGAGCAGGAAATTCTGGAAACGCCCGGCCGCCCAGGACAGCCGGGGAAAGATGCGGTGCAGGGCACGCAGCCAGCCGGGGCGACGCACATCGAAGTTCGGGCACACCCACTGCGCGGTGCGCTGGAACATCTTGAAGCTCGTCGCACGCTCGGCCAGGGCCACGGTGATCTGCACCGCGGTGCTGCCGGTGCCGATGACGCCGATACGACGGCCGTCCAGCGGCACGCGGTGATCCCAGCGCGCGCTGTGGAAACGCGCCCCTTCGAACGTCTGCAGGCCCTCGATCTCCGGGTCCTTGGGATGCACCAGCACACCCAGGCAGTTGATGACGATATCCGCGCGTCGCCGCACGCCATCGGTATCGGTCACGATCCACTCCGCCCCTTCGCGCTGGACGCTGTTCACCCGCGTCCCGAAGCGCACGTGCGCGGTCACGCCGTATTTGTCGGCGCAGTGCTTGAAGTAGGCATGGATCTCGTGACCCTCGGCATACAGCGACTTCCACCGCCAGTTGGGCTCGAAGCTGTAGTCGTAGCTGTGCGCGGGCACGTCGCAGGACAGACCGGGATAGGTGTTGTCGCGCCAGGTGCCGCCGACGCTATCGCCCATCTCCAGGATTTCGAAGCTGTGTATCCCCTCTTCGCGCAGCTTGATACCGGCCAGAATGCCGGACATGCCGGCGCCAAGAATGAGCACGCGGGGCGTGGCGGTGGCAGTGGTCGAGTTCACGTTTCCTCCAGCGGATAAGCGGATGCGCCGACCGGACTACGCCGGCTGATGGATCGCAGCATGGCCCGGGAACAAGCCTTTAACTTGACATTAGATGCAATTCTTTTGACATTAGATTCACGTGTTTGTCCGTTCGCCGAGGTCGTCATGCCGGGAAATTTCGTGCGCAGTGCCTTGCTCAGCGGGGCCGAGGACCTGATCCGGCAGCTCGGCGCGAAGCCGGCGACGATCGCCCGTCGCGCCGGCGTGCCCATGCAGGCGCTGCGCGATCCCGACATTCCGCTGCGCGGCCGCTCGGCCTACGCGTTTCTGGAGATCGCCGCCGACCACTGCGGATGTGCCACCTTCGGCCTGCGCCTGGGGCGTCGCGCGCCCCTGGCCGCCACCATCGGGCCGCTGTGGGTGCTGGTGCGACAGGCACCGACCCTGCGCCAGATGCTCGGGCTGCTGGCGGACAACTTCGACGTGTACACCAGCGTCGCCAGCGTCGCGATCGAGACCCTGCGCGATGGCCTGATCGTGCGCTGGTCTTCCACCGCTGGCCACGCCGACAGCGAGGTCCAGATGGCCGAGTTCGCGATTGCGGTGATGGTGCAGGAGGTGCGGCGCCTGGCGGAACCGCGCTGGGAACCGCGCAGCGTGGAATTCCGCCACGCACCGCCGGCCGACCTGAGCGATCACCGCGCGCTGTTCGGCAGCAGCATGGGCTTCAACCGCGATCACAATGCGGTGTTCATGGAGCGCACGCTGGCGGACCGGCCATTGCGCGCGGACGACGCCCGCGCGCGGGCGCTGGTCTCACCGTTGCTGCGTCATGAAGAGGACGTGCTGGATTCCAGCCTGCCCGCCCGCGTCGAGAGCGTGGTGCGTTCGGTGCTGCCGTATGCGCCCTGCACGCTGGCCGGTGTGGCACAGGCCCTGGGCTTGCGGGTACGCACTCTGCAGCACCAGCTCGACGCTCGCGGCGACAGCTTCAAACAGATCAAGGACCGCGTGCGCGCCGACCTGGCACTCAAGTACCTGCAGCACTCGCAGCTGGATATCGGAGAAATCGCGGAAATCCTCGGCTATTCGGAACCCAGCGCGCTGAGCCGATCGTTCCGCCGCTGGCACGGCACCGCGCCACGCTCGGTGCGCGCCGCGGGTCGTGCTTAGTCCGGCTACTCAGACCGGCTGCGGCACCAGCTCTCCGACGACGCGGAGGCCCTCGGGACGGGTTTCGGCGACCGGCTCCATCGGCAGACGCACGTGCATGCAGGTGCCATTGCCGTCCGACTCCGCCCAGATTTCGCCGCGATGGTGCTGCACGATCTTGCGGCAGATGGCCAGCCCGATGCCGGTGCCCTCGTAATCGTCGGCATTGTGCAGACGCCGGAATACGGCGAAGACGTTGTCGAGCTGATCGGCCGGAATACCGATCCCGTTGTCCTGCACGCGCAGATGCAGGTAGCGACCCTCGTCCTCGGCGGTGACGCGGATCAACGCTCGATTGCCCGGCGGTTGGAACTTGAGCGCGTTGCCGATCAGGTTCTGGAACAACTGGGTCATCAGCGATTGCGTGGCCGGCGCTGCCGGCAACGGCCCGAACTCCACCTGCGCATCCTTTGCAACGATGTGCGGCTTGAGCACCTTGAGTGCATTGCGCAGCGATTCGTCCAGCGGCCGACGCTCGGCCTTGCCTTCGGTGCGGCCGACACGCGACAGCAGCAGCAGGTCCTGAATCAGCGCCTGCATCTGGCGCACACCCTGTTCGATGAACTGCAGGAACTCCAGGCCGTCGCCTTCGAGTTTCTCGGTGTAGCGCCGCGACAGCAGCTGCGAAAAACCGGCGATGTTGCGCAGCGGCGCCTGCAGGTCATGCGAGGTGATGTAGGCAAACTGCTCCAGCTCCTGCACCGCGCGGTTGAGATCGGCCAGCGAGCGTTGCAACTCCGCTTCGGCACGCTGGCGGGCGTCCACCTCGGCCCGCAGCTTGCGGTTGGCCTCTTCCAGTTCCTCCGGCGTTTTCATGGCCAGTAGCCGCGGCACCAGCGGCACGATCGCCAGCGCGGTGGCCAGCGACACCACCGCAGTCAGAGCCTTTTCCCAGCCCTGCAGAAAGTAGATCGGCGTCCACACGGTCACGATGTTGAGCAGGTGCCCGGTGCCGCAAAGCACGATGAACGCCGCAAACAGCCCGATCGCCCAGCCGAAGCTGATGCGGGTCCTGATGCGGCCCATGAAATAAATCAGGATCAGCGGGATCATGAAGTACGACAGCGCCACGGTGGCGTCGCTGATGACATGCAGCCAGATCAGCTCCGGCTTGCGTAGAAAGCACACACCGTGCGGCAGCAAACCTTCGGAATTCCAGAGCACCTCGCTTCCCCCCCGTTACTCGAACAAATGCAGTACCGCCGGTGCGCCGGTCGCCCGCTTGGCCGGCCCCGAGTCCGAACCAAGATCTGCGACGGGCAGCATCGTGCGCGGACGGCTCAAGCGTCCCGCGCCAGTGTGCGGTCCAGACCGGACGGCCCCCGCCTCCAGCGCAGCGGCAGCACGCTACCGGACTCCGGGCCGCAGTACCGATCGCCCGACACCCAGCGCACGCCGAGCACCCGAGCCTGTTCCTGCTGTGCTTCGGAGCCCAGGTTCTCCAGCGCCACAACCATGCCCAGCGACCCGCTGGCCGCCAGCGTGGCGCGCAGAAAACGGAGAGATGGCTCCGATCCCAGGTGCGCAAGCGCGGCCATGTCGATCGCCAGTCCATCGCAGTTGCGCAGGGCAATCCGGTCCAGCAGCGCAAAGTCCGGTCGCCAGCCTTCGACCCACACCGCAAAACCGGCAGCGGCCAAGCGCTGCATTTCTTCGGCCGCCGGGCCCGCAGGCGCCAGTGCAGCGATATCGATGCGCACAACCATCGACTCCGGCCTCAAGCGGTGCTCGGCGACTGCCGTGCCGAGCTCGTCCACCGCGGCGCTCCAGCCGTCGGACTCCAGCGACACGGACACCACCCCGGGCTCGAAACCGGTGTCGCGCCACGACTGCAGATCCGCTGCCAGGGAGACAATCGCCGGCGCGATGCAGCCGGGTCGCCAGCCATCCGGGCTGAGGCAGCGCACCCCGCCGAAGCGCCGACGACTCAGATCTGTCCAAGGCTGATAACGCAGGGGCGGCCGTGTCGAGCGCAGCGCCGTACCCGTTGCCGCCTGCACCCGGTCATACCGCTTGCCGACGGCCTTTTCCACGAAGCTGAGCAGTTCAAGGCCCCAGCGCTCACCCTTGACCAGATAATCCTGTGCGCCCAGGCGAAAAGCCTCCTGGGCCGCCTGCTGGTCGTTGAGACCGGTGAGCACCACGATGGCGATGTCCGGGTCCGCCTCGCGTATGCGCGAGACGTTGGCCACGCCCTGCCCGTCCGGCAAGCCCAGATCGACCAGCACGCAGGAGAAGCGGAAGCGCTTGAGTTCGCGCAGTGCATCCGCCAGCCGGCGCACGGTCTGGATCATCAGCGAACCGTCCTGCACCCGGTCGCGCAGGCTTTCGACCAGCAGGCGCGCGTCGGCCGGGCTGTCTTCCAGCAGCAGCAGGCCCAGCGGCTCGGCGGGGGTGGCTGCGCTCATGGTGCGGACCGCGGCGGCAGTTGCACCACCTTGAGCCAGAAGTCGCGAATCAGACGCGCCAGCTCGGCAAACTCTCCCCAGTCGGTAGGCTTGGTGACGAAAGCGTTGGCGCCCGCATCGTAGGCGGCGGCGAAGTCGGTCTCGGCGCGCGAGGTGGACAGGATCAACACCGGCAGGCGACGCAGACCGGGGTCCTGTCGCACCGCGCGCAAAACTTCCAGGCCGTTCTTGCGCGGGATGTTCAGATCCAGCAACACGATATCGGGCTTCGGCAGGTCCAGATGCGGCGGCAGGCCGCGCAGCATGGCCAGCGCCTGCTCGCCGTCGCGCGCCACCAGCAGGCGATGTTCGAACGCGGCCTCCTCGAAAACCTCCTGGGTCAGCCGCAGGTCGGCCGGGTTGTCCTCCACCAGCATGATGACCGGCACGACACCGGAAGACGACGCGGACATGGCTGATTTGGATCGGCTGGGGGCAGTGCGACGATGGTACTGCCCGGCCGCCCCGACTGCACCGCCGGCGGCAGCGATTCGGACAGCCGTGGCCGGATGCACGACAGACGCGCACCGCGCGCCTGGGAATCAGCCCGCCGGAGGGGCGCGGACCAGCTCCAGGCTCAGTTCCGACCGCGCCTGCAGACCGGACATCAAGAAATCGAAGGCCTGCGCGGCGAGCATCGCCTCGGCCCGAATCCCCAGTTCGATGTGCCGCGGCCGCTGGCCGTCGCCACGGAAGGGCAGGCTGGACAGCTTGATGCCGGGGAATCGCGCGAGCACATCTTCCATCAGATCCAGCAGATCGCTCTCGGCCGCCGAGCCGAGCACGCGCAAGGCGTATTCCACCGGTGGATTCGGCTGATGAAGGTGCGCGTAGCGCGTATCCAGCACCCATTCGATCATCGGCCAGGCCATGTCGGGAAAACCGGGCACGAAATGTTGCCGTTCGACAAAGAAGCCCGCCACCCGGTTGACCGGATTGGGGATCAGTCCGGCGCCGCGCGGGAAATGCGCCATCAGGACCCGATGCGGATGGGCTCGCTCGCCGTATTCGGCCTCGATCAGCGCCACCGCATCCGGGTGCGCGCACAACGGTTGCTCGAAGGCCGCGGCAGCAGCCTGGCGCGTGCAATCGTCAGGCGTCGCACCGATCCCGCCGCAGGACAGCACCAGTTCGCCGCTGGCGCGTGCATCGCGAATGGCTTGCGCGATCTGGCGCAAGTCGTCGCCGAGAAACCGCGCCCAGGCCAGCGCCATGCCGCGTGCCGCCAGCAGCGCGATCACCCGCGCGAGGTGCTTGTCCTGGCGCTTGCCGGACAGGATTTCATCGCCGATGACGAACAGTCCGACGTTCATCGGTCGTCACTCTTGCGCGCCGTTGAGCCGGGCACCGCCGCTTCGCGCGTCGCGACTACTCGCCGGCCCAGCCGAATTTCTCCACCGCGTTGAAAATATCCTGCTCGGTCACGATGCCGATGATGCGTCCGCCCTGCGCCACTGTGAGTCGGCTGAAGTTCTTTTCCGACAGCAGATTGGCAGCGTCGCGGATACCGGTCTCCGCCGGCACCGACACGATGGGGCGGCTGGCGACGTCCGCCACCCTGGTCGTGATGGGGTTTTTGCCGCCGCGCACGATCTTGCCGATGATGTCGCGCCGCGTAAGGATGCCCCACTGGCCCTGCGCATCGGGGTCCACCACCAGCGAGCTGATGTCGTTCTCCGACATCATGTGCATGGCCTGCTCCACCGTTTCGTCGTCGCTCACGGTGATCAGCGAGCGCGTCATCAGGTCGCCCACCGTGTGCGGCACCCGGCCGGTGTCGAGCATTTCCTCCATCGGCTGCAGCAGACGCCGGATCTCGCGCTGCTTGCGTTCCTTGGCCAACTGCTCCTGCTGTGCCTGCCGCTTGGCGTCCAGGTCCACGCCGCCACGGATGCGCTCGATCAGCGCGTCGGCGAACGCGCTGGTGCTGACCTCGGTCGCTCCGTCGATCTGGCGCGCAAAGTCGTAGGTGACGATGCCGTCGCTGACCACTTCCGGATACACCAGGGTGATCAGATCGGCGGCTTCCTTCCAGCCCATGTACTCCAGCATCATCACGCCGGAGAACAGCAGCGATCCCGGGTTGACCTTGTCCTGGTTGGCGTATTTGGGCGCGGTGCCGTGGGTGGCTTCGAACACGGCCACAAAGTCGGCGATGTTGGCACCGGGCGCGATGCCCATACCGCCGACCTCCGCCGCAATCGCGTCGGAAAGATAGTCGCCGTTCAGATTGGTGGTGGCGATGACATCGAATTCGTCCGGGCGCAGCAGCATCATCTGGAACATGATATCGGCGATGCGATCCTTGATGACGATCTTGCCCTCGGGCTGCTTGCCCTTGTATTCGCCGTAGAGCTGCTCTTCGGTGATGGTGACGCTGCCGAACTCCTCGCGCGCAACCTCATAGCCCCAGTTGCGGAACGCGCCTTCGGTGAACTTCTGGATGTTGCCCTTGTGCACCAGGGTGACCGACTCGCGACCGTTGTCGACGGCGTACTGGATCGCCTTGCGCACCAGGCGCTTGGAGCCGAACTCGGAAATCGGTTTGATGCCGATGCCGGCGCCTTCGAAGAACTTGGCTTTCATTTCCTCGCGCAGGAACTTGGCGACCTTCTCGTTCTCCGGCGTGCCGGTCTTGTATTCGATACCGGCGTAGACGTCCTCGGTGTTTTCGCGGAACAGAACGATGTCGACCTTGTGCGGGTGCTTGAGCGGGCTGGGCACGCCGCGGTAGTGGCGCACCGGTCGCACGCAGGCGTACAAATCCAGATCCTGGCGCAGCGCGACGTTCAGAGAACGGAAACCGCCGCCGACGGGGGTGGTCAACGGCCCCTTGATGGAGACGACCAGCTCCTTGATGACCTCAAGGGTTTCGTCGGGGCAATAGTTGCCGTCGTAAAGCCCTGCAGCTTTTTCGCCCAGATAGGTTTCGCACCAGTGGATCTTGCGCTGGCCGTCATAAGCTTTATCAACCGCGGCATCCCAGATACGCAGGCAGGCGCGGGTGATGTCGGGACCGATGCCGTCACCCTCCACATAGCCGACGATGGGATGATCCGGTACCTGCAGCGTGCCGTCCTGCACCGTGATCTTCTCGCCGGATCCGGGAATCTTGATGTGGCGGTACGCCATGTGGCAGTGCCTCCTGAAGATGGGCATTCGGGACTTTCGCAGTTCTCCGATTCTAACGTGCCCGGCCGTTGCACGTGTCCGGTTCGCGCTAGCATCCAGCAGCACATCCACCCCCTAAGGAGAAGCCGATGAAGGTACTGATTCCGATCGCACACGGCTCGGAAAGCCTGGAGACGATCACGCTGGTCAACCTGTTGCGTCGCGCCTCGATCGAGGTGGATTTGAGCAGTATCGAGTCGGACCGATCGATCGAAGCCACTCGCGGCATCCGTCTGCACGCCGACAGCCTGCTCGGCGATCGCCGCGGCGAGGTGTTCGACGCCATCGTTCTACCCGGCGGCGAGCCCGGCTCCAGGAAACTGGCCAAGAGCGCGCCGCTGGCCGCCATGCTCACGGCGCAACGCCAGGCCCATCGCTGGTACGGCGCCATCTGCGCGGCACCGGCGCTGACCCTGTCGCCGCTGGGACTGCTCGACGGCAAGCAGGCGACCTGCTACCCAAGCCTGCGCGAACACCTGCTGCACTATGTCGATCTGCCGGTGGTGATCGACGGCCATTGCATCACCAGTCAGGGTCCGGGCACGGCGCAGGCTTTCGCGCTGACCTGGATCGAGAAGCTTGCGGGCGTCGAAGTCCGTCGCCAAGTGGCGGAGACGGCGCTGATCCCCGCAAGCTGAAACCCCTCACCGCGGATACGTGGGAGCGGATGCACAAGAGCCCGCGGGCGCTGAGCTGCCCGCGGGCTCTCGAAGTAGCCGCTCGAATCAGGCCACGGCTTTCTTGTTGCCGTCGGCTTCCTTGAGCATCTTCTGCAGCTCGCCCGACTGGAACAGGTCGAGGGTGATGTCGCAGCCGCCCACCAGTTCGCCCTTGACGTAGAGCTGCGGGAAAGTGGGCCAGTTGGCGTATTTGGGCAACGAGCGGTACACCTCTTCATCCTCGAAAATGTTGACGTAGGCGTACTCGACGCCGCAGGCATTGAGCGCCTGCACCGTGCGCGACGAAAATCCGCACTGCGGGAAGTCCGGTGTGCCCTTCATGTAGACGATGATGGGATTGTCGGTAACCTGCTTCTTGATGCGTTCCAGTGCATCCATGATCTTGATCCTTAAGGGTGACCGATGGGCGAGCGCCAATTATACCCCGCCCCATCGGACTCGCCGCCGCGAATGGCGGCTCCGCGGTGCCAGCAAGTTCCGTACCGCGTCCCCCCGCACCCTCCAGCAACAACGCTGTCCCATCCACCCTGCGCCATCCCGGTATTGAATCTGCCGGGTTCGCGCCGTATCTTCGCCGTCCGCATTGCTTTGCCCCATCACCTTCCCGCCAGTCGGCCCTACAGGCCGAACCAGCTCGACGAGGAATCCATGGCTCTCACGCTCCCCGAACTCCCCTACGCCCGCGACGCGCTGCAGCCGCACATGTCGGCGGAAACCCTGGACTATCACTACGGCAAGCATCACAAGGCTTATGTCGACAACGGCAACAAGCTCATCTCCGGCACCGAGTTCGAGAACATGTCGCTGGACGACATGGTCAGGAAAAGTTCCGGCAAGATCTTCAACAACGCCGCGCAGGTGTGGAACCACACCTTCTTCTGGAACTGCCTGACGCCCAAGCAGGCCGCGCCCGGCAAGAAGCTGACCGATGCCCTGGTCAAGACCTTTGGCGGCGTCGACGACTTCAAGAAGCAGTTCACCGAAGCCGCGATCGGCACCTTCGGCTCCGGCTGGGCCTGGCTGGTCAAGAACGGCGACGGTTCCATCGCGATCGCCACGACGCAGGGTGCCGGCAATCCGATGACCGCAGGTGCCACGCCGCTGTTGACCTGCGATGTCTGGGAACACGCCTATTACATCGACTACCGCAACGCCCGTCCCACCTACCTGGAACATTTCTGGGCGCTGGTGAACTGGGATTTCGTGGAGAAGAATCTGGGCTGATCCAACGGCTCAGATCCGCAACGACCTGCGGGGCCGCTTCGGCGGCCCCTCACTTTTTGGGGTGCCGAAAACCGTGGCGCGTCATTTCCTGAAACTGTCGGACCTTTCGGCCGTGGAGGCACGCCGCATCGTTGCCCGCGCAAGCGAGCTCAAGTGCCAGCCGGATCGCAGCTACCGACCCTTCGTCGGCCGCAGTCTGGCCATGATCTTCACCAAGAACTCGACCCGCACCCGCGTCAGCTTCGAAGCCGGCATGGCGCGTTATGGTGGCCACGCCCTGTTCCTGAGCGCGGGCAACACCCAGATCGGCCGCGACGAACCGATCGCCGACACGGCGCGAGTGCTGTCGCGCATGTGCGACGCCATCATGATCCGCAACGACTCGCAGGCCGATCAGTCCGAACTGGCGGCTCACTCGCGCGTACCGGTGATCAACGGCCTGTCCGACCTGCACCATCCCTGCCAGTTGCTCGCCGATCTGCAATGCTGGACCGAGCACGCCGGAGATCCGGCCGGCAAGCTTGCTGCGTGGATCGGCGACGGCAACAACGTCTGCCATTCCTGGATCGAAGCCGCCGCGCTGTTCGGCTTCACCCTGCGTATCGCAACCCCGCGGGGTTTCGAGCCAGACGCCGAACTGGTGCGCACAGCCGGCACCGCAATCCAGATCTGCGCCACTCCCGAAGCGGCCGTGAAAGGAGCGGATCTGGTGATCACCGACACCTGGACCAGCATGGGTCAGGAAGCGGAAACGCAGCGTCGCCTGACCGCGTTCAAGGCCTACCACGTCAATGAAGCTTTGATGGCCTGCGCAAAGCCCAACGCCTTGTTCATGCACTGCCTGCCCGCGCACCGTGGGGAAGAAGTTTCCGCCGCCGTCATCGATGGCCCGCAATCGATCGTCTGGGACGAGGCCGAGAATCGCCTGTGGGCGCAGATGGCGCTGCTGGAATTTCTCTTTTTCCCTTCGTGACCACCGCAACCCCACTGAGGCGTGAGGGCCGGGACGGCGCGAGCCTACGCGAGTGCCTTGACTTGGCACTTGCGTGCGCCGACCCGGCGGGCGGTAGCCCCGGTGAGGCGTGAGGCGTGAGGCGTGAGGCGTGAGGCGAAAATGAAAATCGAGTTGCCGGACTACGTCGACGATCTGGCCGAAACCGTTCGACGCGCACTGGCCGAGGACATCGGCAGTGGCGACGTCACCTCCCGATTGGTTCCCGGCGCTCAGCAGGCCTCCGCGCACGTCATCGCGCGCGAAAGCGCGCTACTTTGCGGACGTCCCTGGGTCGACGAGGTATTCCGTCAGCTCCAGTCCACAGCGGAGCTCAAATGGCACTGCGCTGAGGGCGAACAGGTTGAAGATGGCCAGGTCGTGCTGCAGATTCGGGGCCCGGCGCGCGCCCTTCTGACAACCGAACGCACCGCGCTCAATTTCCTGCAGACCCTGAGCGCCACCGCAACCGAAACCGCCCGCTACGTCAGCGCGGTGGCCGGCACCGGCACGCAGATCGTGGATACGCGCAAGACCCTGCCCGGCCTGCGCAATGCGCAGAAATACGCCGTGCGTGTCGGCGGTGGCATCAATCATCGCATCGGTCTTTACGACGGCATCCTGATCAAGGAAAACCACATCGCCGCCGCCGGCGGCATTGCCGCAGCCATCGCGCAGGCGCGCGCGCTCAACGCTGGCGTGGCGTTGATGACCGAGGCCGAGTCGCTGGAAGAAGCGGTGGTGGCACTCAACGCAGACGTGGACCTGCTGCTGGTCGACGATTTCGACGATGCCGAGCTGCGCGAAGCCGTCCGCCTGACCCGCGCGCACCGCGCCCGCGGTGGCCGCACCCTGATCGAATATTCCGGGGGCGCCACCCTGCAACGCATCCGGGCTCTGGCTGACACCGGGGTGGATCGCATCTCCATCGGCAGCCTGACCAAGCACGTGCACGCGGTGGATCTGTCGATGCGTTTTGCATCAACGTGAGCGAAATCAAAACAATCACGCCACAGCGCGAAGAACAGCGAGGACGCAGAGAAAAAACCAAAGGGTTTCAGTGAATCCTTACGCGGCGCCTTTGCGCCTTGGCGTAATTGAGCGCTTCTGCGGGCGCGTCGACCGCTCAAGCCTTGAGATGTTCCTCGATGAATTTCTTCGCCCGGTCCAGCCATGAGGCCGCTTCGGGGTTGTGCTTGGCGTCGCTGCCGGCCATGGAATCGCCGAACTCGCGCAGCAACTCTTTCTGCCGTTTGGTCAGACTGACCGGGGTCTCGACCACCACCGCACACAGCAGATCGCCGGTGCCGGCACCGCGCACCGACTTCAGACCCATGCCGCGCAGACGGAATACCTTGCCGTTCTGGGTGCCCTCCGGGATCTTGAGCTGGGCCTTACCGGTCAATGTGGGAACTTCCATCTCGCCACCGAGCGTCGCACTGACGATGTCGATCGGCACCGAGCAATGCAGGTCGGCGCCGTCCCGCTCGAAGAAATCGTGCGGCAGCACCGTGATCTGGACGTAAAGATCGCCCGGCGTGGCGCCGCGCTCTCCGGGCTCGCCTTCGCCGCTCAGGCGGATGCGATCGCCGGTATCCACCCCGGCCGGAATCTTCACTTCCAGCGTCTTGTCGCGTCGTACCCGGCCGACACCGCGACAGGTCTTGCACGGGTCGGTGACCTGAGTGCCGCGACCGCGACAGTGCGGACAACTCTGCTGCAGGACGAAGAAGCCCTGCTGCACACGAACCTGTCCGGCGCCGCCGCAGGTTGGACATTTGGGGGCCGGCTTGGCGTTGGCAGTGCCGTGCCCGGCGCAGTCGCTGCAGCTCTCCTGGCCAGGAATGCGGATCGATTCGACCGAACCCGCCGCTGCCTGCTCCAGCGTGAGTTCCATCGAGTAGCGCAGATCCGACCCGCGACGCGGACCGCCGCGGCCGCCGCCGAAGATGTCGGAAAAAACGTCGCCGAAGATATCGGCGAACCCCGCACCTGCTCCGCCTCCACCGCCACGCTCGAGCCCTTCATGACCATGGCGGTCGTAGATGGCGCGCTTCTGAGCGTCGGCGAGCACCTCGTAGGCCTCGCTGGCCTCCTTGAATCTTTCTTCCGCCGTGACATCGCCCGGATTCCGATCCGGGTGCAGTTTCATGGCCAAGCGACGATATGCTCGCTTGAGGTCGTCCTCGCCGGCCTGACGGTTGACGCCGAGGACTTCGTAGTAGTCGCGTTTGCTCATTTTCTTGGGAATCGGGAGACGAGAATCGGGAATCGCATAAAGCCGTAAAGGCGCCGGAGCGCCTTCACGATTCTCGATTCCCCATTGCCGATTCTCGGGGCTTTACTTCTTGTCGTCCTTGACCTCGGTGAACTCGGCGTCCACCACGTCCGAATCCTGTGAGGCGCCGCCAGCCGCGGCACCTGGCGCCGCACCCGCACCGCCTTCCGGACCGCCGGTCTTCGCGTAGGCGCGTTCGGCCAACTTGGCGGAAGCCTCGGCCAAGGCGCGGGTCTTGGTGTCGATATCGTCCTTGTCCGAACCCTTCATGGACTCGCGCAGTGCGGCCAGGGCGTCTGCGATGGACTTCTTTTCGTCGTCCTGCACCTCGGCGTCCAGATCCTTGAGCGACTTCTCCACACCGTGAATCAACTGGTCCGCCTGATTGCGCGCGCCGATCAGCTCATTGAACTTGCGGTCCTCTTCGGCATGCACCTCGGCGTCCTTCACCATGTTCTTGATCTCGTCTTCGGTGAGACCGGAATTGGCGGTGATGCGGATGCTCTGCTCCTTGCCGGTGGCCTTGTCCTTGGCCGACACATGCAGGATGCCGTTGGCATCGATATCGAAGGTCACCTCCACCTGCGGCATGCCGCGCGGCGCCGGCACGATGCCCTCCAGATTGAACTGGCCGAGCTTCTTGTTGGCCGAAGCGACTTCGCGCTCGCCCTGGAACACCTGGATCGTCACCGCGCTCTGGTTGTCCTCGGCGGTGGTAAAGGTCTCGGACTTGCGCGTCGGGATGGTGGTGTTCTTCTCGATCAGCTTGGTCATCTTGCCGCCCAAGGTCTCGATACCCAGCGACAGCGGCGTGACGTCAAGCAGCAGCACGTCCTTGACGTCGCCCGCGAGCACGGCGCCCTGAATGGCAGCACCGGCGGCCACGGCCTCGTCCGGGTTCACGTCCTTGCGCGGCTCCTTGCCGAACAGGGCTTTCACCGTCTCCTGCACCTTGGGCATGCGCGTCTGGCCGCCGACCAGGATGATCTCCTGGATCTCGGTGGCCTTGAGGCCGGCATCCTTGAGCGCGGTCTGGCAGGGACCGATGGTGCGCTGGATCAGATCCTCGACCAGGGCTTCGAGCTTGGCGCGCGACAGCTTCATGTTCAGATGCTTCGGCCCCGAAGCGTCCGCGGTCACGTACGGCAGGTTGATGTCGGTCTGCGTGGTGCTCGACAGCTCGATCTTGGCCTTCTCCGCCGCTTCCTTGAGGCGCTGCAGGGCCAAGGGATCCTTCTTCAGGTCGATGCCCTGCTCCTTCTGAAACTCGGCCGCGATGTAGTCGATGACCCGCATGTCGAAGTCTTCGCCGCCGAGGAAGGTGTCGCCGTTGGTGGACAGCACCTCGAACTGGTGTTCGCCGTCGACTTCCGCGATTTCGATGATGGACACGTCGAAGGTACCGCCGCCGAGGTCGTACACGGCGATCTTGCGGTCGCCCTTGACCTTGTCCATGCCGAAGGCCAATGCCGCGGCGGTTGGCTCGTTGATGATGCGCTTGACCTCGAGGCCCGCGATGCGGCCGGCGTCCTTGGTTGCCTGACGCTGCGAGTCGTTGAAGTATGCGGGCACCGTGATGACGGCCTCGGTGACCGGCTCGCCGAGATAGTCCTCGGCGGTTTTCTTCATCTTGGCCAGCACCTGCGCGGAAATCTCCGGCGGCGCCATCTTCTTGCCCTTGACCTCGACCCAGGCATCGCCGTTGGGCGCCTTGGCGATCTTGTAGGGCACCATGTCGATGTCCTTCTGCACCACGCCGTCTTCGAAGCGGCGGCCGATCAGGCGCTTGACCGCAAACAGGGTGTTGTGCGGATTGGTGACGGCCTGGCGCTTGGCGCTGCGACCGGCGATCACCTGGCCGTCGTCGGTGTAGGCCACGACCGAGGGCGTGGTGCGCTCGCCTTCCGAGTTTTCGATGACCTTGGCCACGCCGCCTTCGAGGATGGCGACGCAGGAATTGGTGGTACCAAGGTCGATGCCGATAATCTTCGCCATGTTGCTGTGCTCCGGAAATTCTTGAGATAAGCGCTATGTGTTGCTGCGGTGCCGCGTTTCAAGTCCCCGTATCGGGCGCGCGTGCAACGATCACCATGGCAGGCCGCAGCAGGCGGTCGTGCAGCCGATAACCCTTCTGCATAACGTTGAGGACGTGATTGGGGGCAACCTCGGCGGACGGCAGCATCGACACCGCTTCGTGAAGATCGGGGTTGAAAGGCTGCCCGGCGGGGTCGACCTGGCTGACGCCGTGACGCTCGAGCATGGCCAGCAGCTGCTTCTGCGTGAGCTGCATACCTTCCACCAGCGCGCCCAGCTGCGCCTCCGGTTTGGCGGCGGCGGCCAACCCCAGATCCAGGCTGTCGGCGACGCCCAGCAGTTCGCCGAGCAGTTTCTCGCTGCCGTAGCGGGTGGCGTTGGCGACTTCGCGTTCGGCGCGCTTACGTACGTTGTCCAGGTCCGCGACGGCTCTGAGTTGCGCATCCCTGGCGCTGGCGGCCTGGGTTTGCGCTTCGTCGAGCTTAGCCAGACAGGCGGCAAGTTCGACTTCCAGGCCGGAAGGCTGGGGCCCGGCGGTCTGAGCTTCAGGCGTTTCCGCCGCAGGTTCGTCAGGAGCAGAAGTTCCAGTCATGTCGCTGTTCGATTCTCAAAGGGTGACTCAGGAGTGGCGGCGCCGAGTCCGGTTTCAAGGTCGCACCCACAAGGCTGCGGCCACGGGTAAACGGTCATTGTAAGCCCTGGTAGCGGACCCATTTCAATGATCTGCTGTTAGCGCAGCCGCGTCGTCGCGGTTTTCCCTGACCGGCCCGGGCGTATTAAGGTCGTGATCCTCCAGCGCCCGCATCAGCCTGCAAACGACGACCCGGGCGCCCCCCAATCTTTCACCTTGGAGAAACCCCGATGTTTGCCCAGTTGATGAAGTGGATGCGCGCGCGACGCCTGTTGCCCAGCATCTCCGACACCGAACGACAGGCGCTGGAAGCCGGCACGGTCTGGATCGACGGCGATTTCTTCCGCGGTAAGCCCAACTTCGTCGAAATGCTGCGGGCGCCCTACTCGAAACTGTCGGACGAGGAACAGGCCTTCCTCGACGGACCGGTCGAGCAGTTGCTGGGCATGATCGACCCCTACACCATCGGCCGGACCAAACGGGTGCCGGACGAGGTGCTGCAGTTCATCAAGGATCAGGGCTTCATGAGCTTCCTGATTCCGCGCGAGTACGGCGGCAAGCAGTTTTCCACCCTGGCCATCAGCACCATCATGGCCAAGATCGGCCCGGTCAGCGCTACCGTCGGCACCCTGGTGGTCATTCCCAACTCGCTGGGCGCCGCCGAACTGATCATCCATTACGGCACCCAGGCGCAGAAGGACGACTATCTGCCCAAGCTCGCCTCGGGCGAATACGTGCCCTGCTTCGGCCTGACCGAGCCCACCGCCGGTTCGGACGCCGCCTCGATCAAGGCCACTGGCGAGGTGTTCCGCGACACCGACGGCGATATCAAGCTGCGGCTGAATTTCCGCAAGCGCTACATCACCCTGGCGCCCATCGCCAACCTCTGCACCATCGCCTGCCGTCTGCACGACCCGGAGAAACTGCTCGGCAAGACCGAGGATCTGGGCATCACCTGCGTGATGGTGCACAAGGGCACGCCGGGCTTCACCAGCGGCGATCACCACGACCCCATCGGCGATCCGTTCTACAACGGCCCGCTGGAGGGCCGCGACGTGGTGGTACCGGTCGACAACATCATCGGCGGCCCCGACTGCGCCGGAGAAGGCTGGAAGATGCTGATGCAGCAGTTGGCCGGCGGTCGTGCGGTGTCGCTGCCGGCGGGCGCGGTCGGCGGCGCCAAGGCGGTGGCTGTTGCCACCGGCGCGTATTCGATGGTGCGCCAGCAATTTGGTCTGCCCATCGGCCGCATGGAGGGCGTCGAGGAAAAGGTCGGGCGCATCGCCGGGCTCAGCTACCTGCTGGAAGCGGCGCGCGTGTACGGCTGTTCGGCAGTGGATGCCGGTCAGCAGCCGCCGGTGGTCTCGGCAGTGCTCAAGGCCTACACCACAGAAATCTCCCAGCATCTGGCCATTGACGGCATGGATGTGTTCGCCGGCGCCGCGGTGATGCAGGGTCCGAACAACATCCTCGGCATGGGCTACAAGTCCGCGCCGGTGGGGGTAACGGTGGAGGGCGCCAATATCCTCACCCGCACCCTGATGATCTTCGGACAGGGCGCCACCCGTTGCCACCCTTACGCGCTCAAGGTGGTGGAGGCGGTTGAAAAGGACGACGCCGACCAGTTCCGCGGCAATCTGCTCGGCTGGATGAAGCACTTCGGCCTGGGGCTGTTGCGCGCCGAAGGCCACTATCTCACCCGCGGCCTGTTCGTGTCGGTCCCCGATGTGGCACCCGAAACCCGCAGCTACTACCGCCGCCTGGGCTGGGCCGCTGCCCGCTTCGGGGTGATGACTGACCTCGCCATGTTCGCCATTGGCGGCAAGCTCAAGCGCCGCGGCAAGCTCACCGGCCGCTACGCCGACGTGCTGGCTTGGCTGGTACTGGGCATGTCCACCCTGCGCCGCTATGAGGCCGAGGGCCGACGCGAGGACCTGCCACTGGTGCGCTATGCGCTGAATCACTGCCTGTGGAAAATCCAGGAGGCCTTTGTCGACATCTACCGCAATTTCGACGGCCCGCTGGGCTGGTGGCTCAAGACCGTGGGCGTGTTCGAACTGCGCATCAACCCGCTCGGCGCAGCGCCCACGGACGCCATGAGCCACGCCGCGGCGCTGTGCATCCAGTCCGACAACGAGCAGTTCCGTCGGCTGGCGTATGGCGTCTATCTGCCCAAGGACACCAAGCTCGGACTCGGGCGTCTGCTGCATGCCTTCCTGCGCATCACCCGCGCCCATCCCGCAGCCGAACGCATCATCCAGGCGCAAAAGGCGCGCAAGCTACCGCGCGGCCTGCTTCCCGCCGAAGCCGCGGAGGACGCGCTCAAGGCCGGCATCATCAACGACACCGAAGCCGCGTTGCTGCGCCAGGCGCTCGAAGCCCGTCTGGAGGCGATCGAAGTGGACGTATTTTCGCCGGAAGCTTATTTCGCCACGGTCAACGAGGGTGGCGGGCTGGAATACCGGCAGGCGGTCAACGGCTAAGCGATGTATGGCCGGACTCAGCGTTCGTCGCTGAGTCCGGTCCCGAACAGGCGCGCGGTCTGGTTGACCAGCGGAATGATGCGACTGTAGGCCATGCGCGTGGGCCCGATCACGCCGATGCGCCCGGCGACCTGACCGTCCACGTAGTAAGGCGCGGTGACCACGCTGACCTCGTCGAGCACCCGATAGCCGGACTCTTCGCCGATGAAGATCTGCACGCCGTCCGCGCCCAGGCACTGGTCGAACAGGTTCAGCAGCTCGCGCTTGCGGTCGAGCACTTCGAACAGGCCACGCAGCCGGGCGACATCACCCAGTTCCTGAAATCCCATCAGATTGGCGCCACCCGCAAGCACGTAATCGCCTTGCACGGTCTGTTCGCCCATCGCCTGCGCAGCCATGGTGGCGGCTGCCTTCAATACCAGATTTACGCGGTTCTGCGCGTCTACTGCCTCGTCCAGCAATGATCGCCGCAATGACGTCAGATCGTGTCCGGCGAAATGCTCGTTGAGCGCGTTGGCGTATTTTTCCAGCTCGTCCGCACCGTAAGGGCGGTCCGTGTGAACGACGCGGTTCTGTACTTCGCGCTGATTCACCACCAGGATCGCCAGCACGCGGTTGCCCGACAGCGGCAGGAACTCGATGCGGCGCAAGGTCGCCAGGTTACGCCGCGGCACTGTCACCACGGCGGCCATCGCGGTCAGTTGCGACAACAGATCGGAGGCGGTCTGCAGCAGTTCGTCGGTGCGGCCCGGCGCGCCCACCAGCATCTCCGAGATGCGCGCTTGATCCTTGTCGCCCAGCGGTTCGGGCGTCAGCAGCTGATCGACGAAATACCGGTAGCCGCGCGCCGTCGGCACCCGGCCGGCCGAAGTATGCGGCGACACCACCAGGCCAAGCTCGTCGAGGTCGGCCATGACGTTGCGGATGGTGGCCGGCGACAGGTCTAGCGAACCGGACCGCGCCAGGGTGCGCGAACCCACCGGCTGGCCGTCGTGGATATAGCGCTCCACCAGCAGTCTCAGCAGTTCGGCGGCGCGAGGATCCAGCGGTGCGGACATTCGATTCAATGCGCGGGGAGCGTGTGCGGCGACGCTAGCGCCCGCTGGGGGGGGGGTCAAGCAGGCTGAACCCGCCCGAGTCCGTGTACAGTGCTTCGCATCCTTCCGGATCGCCTTTCGATCTTCATGAAACCCTTCCGCGTGGTCGGCGTCATCGGCAAGCGACGCGAACCCGATCTCGACCTGTTGCGCGACCTGTGCGCCGCGCTCAAGGCACTGGGCTGCGAAGTGCTGGTGGAACGCAACCCTGCCCTCCAAGGCCGTCTCGAGGGCCCGCTGGCCGATCGCCAGACCCTGGCCAAGCGCTGCGACCTGGTTATCGTGGTCGGCGGCGACGGCACCCTGCTGGACGCCGGTCGCGCGTTGGCGCCGGCACTGGTGCCGCTGCTCGGCGTCAATCAGGGGCGCCTGGGCTTCATGGTCGACGTGGCGCCGGAGACCATGCATGAGCAGCTGGCCGCCATCGTCGGAGGCCAATGCGAGCCCGAAGATCGCCTGCTGCTGTCGTCGGTCGTGCGCCGCGGCGATCGCGTCGAAGGCGAAACGCATCTGGCCGTTAACGACGTGGTGGTCCGCAATCACGCCACCATCCGCATGATCGAATTCGAAACCTGGCTGGAGGACGAATTCATCAGCAACCACCGCGCCGACGGCGTCATCGTCAGTTCGCCCACCGGTTCCACCGCCTATGCGCTGTCGGGCGGCGGCCCCCTGCTGCATCCGGGCGCGCAGGCGATTGCGCTGGTGCCGATCTGTCCGCACACCTTGTCCGATCGTCCCATCGTGGTCGGCAGCGACCGCTGCATCCGCATCGTGATCGGGGAAGATGTCGAGCGCGTGCGCGCCACCGCCACCTTCGACGGCCAGACCAGCGCCACCCTCGCGGCCGGCGACGTGGTCGAAGTGCGGCGTGCACCGTTTCCGTTGCGACTGATCCATCCGGCCGGCTACAGCTACTTCCGTATCCTGCGCGACAAGCTGCGCTGGGGCAGCGGCCCCGCTGCGCCGCGCGGACGCGCCTGACCCCTCGCCTATGCTCGAACAGCTGCAAATCAGAAACCTTGCGACCATCGAATCGCTGAGCCTGGATCTGCTGCCCGGCCTGACCGTGCTCAGCGGCGAAACCGGGGCCGGCAAGTCCATTCTTATCGACGCGCTGGGTCTGGTGCTAGGCACCCGCGCCGACCCCGCCCTGATCCGTAGCGGCGCGTCCAGCGCCGACATCACCGCACTGTTCGCCGTCGCGCCCGATTCCGCGGCGGCAGACTGGCTGCGGGAACAGGCGCTCCTGGACGAGTCCGAACCCCAGCAATGCCTGATCCGCCGGGTGCTGCAGGTCGAAGGTCGAACCCGCGCATTCGTCAACGGCACCGCGGTGGCGGCGGGCAAGCTGCGCGAACTGGGCGAGCGCCTGGTCGACGTGTTCGGTCAGAACGAGAGTCACAGCTTGCGCCTGGGCGACGTGCAGCGATCCTTGCTGGACGGCTACGGTCAGCATGCCGGGCTGCTGCAGCCGGTCGCCGCCGCGGCCCTGGAGTGGGTGCAGCTGCAGCAGCGCATCGAGCACATGCGCCAAGCGGCGGCGCGCGATCCGGCCGAGCTGGATCTGCTGCGCCACCAGGTGCAGGAGCTGGACAGCTTGCGTTTGCGCAAGGACGAGTTCGACGACATCGAGGCCGAACACCGCCGTCTGGCCAATGCCGGACGCCTGCTGCAGGACGGTGCGCTGGCGCAGGACGCGCTCTATGGCGCCGATGGTGCCATCCACGATCAGCTCGCCGCGGCCTTGCAACGACTGCGTGCGCTGGTGCCGCTGCATGAGGGCTTCGCCGAGGCCGAGGCCCTGGTGGAATCCGCGCAGGCACAGGTGCGCGAAGCCGCCGATGCCTTGCGTCGCCTGCTCGGGCGCCTGGACCTGGATCCCCTACGCCTGCAGGAATTGGACGCGCGGCTGTCGGATATCCACGAACTGGCGCGCAAGCACCGCGTGCGCGCCGATGAACTGCCGGCGTGCCTGCTCGCTCTGCGCCAGGAACTGCAGGACGCCGAGGCCGCTGGCGGTCAGGTCGATCGCCTGCTGCAGCAACAGGCTGCAGTGCTCGCGCAATACCAGGCCGCTGCCGCCGCGCTCGGCAAAGCGCGCCGACGCCACGCCAAGGATCACGCGGCCGCCGTGACCGCCCGCGTGCGCGAACTGGGTATGCCCAACGCGCGCTTCGAGGTCAGGGTCGACACCATTGCCGGCGCTCGCCCCAGTCGGCACGGCGACGACGAGGTGAGCTTCGATTTCAGCGCCAACCCGGGGCAGGCTCCGCGACCGCTGGCCAAAGTGGCCTCGGGCGGCGAGCTGTCGCGGGTATCGCTGGCGCTGCAGGCGGTCGCGCAGGAAGTCGACGGCGCCCCCACGATGATCTTCGACGAGGTTGACGCCGGCATCGGCGGCGGCGTGGCCGAGGCGGTGGGGCGCCAGCTGCGCCTGCTGGGCGCGCAGCGCCAGGTGCTGTGTGTCACCCATCTGGGTCAGGTTGCGGCCTGCGGCCTGCAGCACCTGGCCGTGCGCAAGACCGTGCGCGAGCAGCAGACCTACACCAGCGTGGAAACACTCACGGGCAAATCCCGGGTCGCCGAACTGGCCCGCATGATCGGCGGCCACAGTTCCAGCGGTGCCACCGAAACGGTGGCGCGCGAACTGCTCAGGACCGCGGCGGAAAATTGATCGCGCAGCGCGGCGACGGGCATCGCCGCGGCGCTTCGACATCGGCACGACACCGACCCTGCGCTGAACTTCGCCCCGCCGGCCCGGGTCCATGGCGGCGCATCAGGCGTGACATCGTGTGACACTTGGCCTGCCAGTGGCCGAAAGCGGGTTCGCTGCCGGCACCCAATCGAAACCGTCATTCTCTGGCGCCGATCGCTCGATGATTGCGCCTCCCAGTGCGCGGCTTGCGCGATCGCCCGAATACCGACAACGCTTGAACCATGGACCTGATCTGGAAGTCTGGCGCGCAACGACGCCGCCGTGGGGCAATGCTTGGCGCGGGGCTGGTGCTGGCTTGCACGGCTGCACGGGCGCAAGTCAGCGTTGAGGTGGTGCAGCCGCGGGAGAGCCGGATCGCGCAGACCCTGCAGCTGACCGGCACGGTGACCGCAGAGCGCGACGCCGCCTTGTCGCCGCGCATCAGCGGATTGGTACAAACCGTCGCGGTGGACGCCGGTGATCGGGTGAAACGCGGCGCACCGCTGCTGGTGCTGGACCCGGCGCTGGCGGAACTGGCGCTGGAGCGCACCGACGCGGCACTGGACGAGGGGCGCGCGAGCATGGCCGAAGTCGCCCGCCTGCGCGACGAGGCCAAGGTGCTGTCCGCTCGCGGCGACATCCCGCAGTCGCAGTACCGCACCCGCGAAGCCGAAGTGAAGCTGGCGCAGGCCGCGGTCGCGCGGCTGGACGCGGAATACCGCGAACAGGCCGAACGCGTGGCGCGTCATACCCTGCCTGCGCCCTTCGACGGCGTCATCCGCGAGCGGCTGACCGACCCGGGAGAGTGGGTCGAAACCGGCACGCCGGTGCTGCAACTGGTGGCGACCGATGCGCTGCGCATCGACGTGCAAGCGCCGCAACGTTATCTGGCCACGCTGGACCGCGGCACGCCGGTACGGATACGCCTGGATGCCAACCCCGACCAGGACATCGACGGCCGCGTGGTGGCACGCGTCCCGGCATCGGACCCCGCCAGCCGCACCTTCCTGGTTCGCGTCGGCGTCGATCCCTCCACCGGCGCCGCCCCGGGCATGTCGGCGCGCCTGAGCTTCGAGCTGCCGCGCAGCACCGCCGCTCTCGTGATCCCGCGCGACGCGGTCAAGCGTTATCCCGACGGCACCACCACCGTGTGGGTGGTCGAGGGCGAGGCGTCGGCACCGGTGGCCAAGGAGATTCCGGTGGAACTCGGCGACGGCAGCGGCCGCGAGGCGACCGTGGTCGGCGGACTCGACGCCGATCAGGTCGTGGTGGTGCGCGGCAACGAATCGCTACGCGGCGAACAGCCGGTGCGCGTACGCAACCCGCGGTCCGATTAGTCGCACGACATGCTGGAGAGTCTGCTCAAGCGCGGCACCCTGCTGACGGTCGCGACCCTGGTGGTCTGCGTGCTGGGTCTGCTGGCGGTCCTGCGCGTGCCGATCCAGATGATCCCGGATCTGGACGTGCGCACCATCTCGGTCCAGACCCGCTGGCCCGGCGCCACGCCGCAGGACGTGGAGAAGGAGATCCTGATCGAGCAGGAAGACTACCTGCGCAGCATTCCCAACCTGCAGCGTCTGACCTCTTACGCATCCACCGGCAACGCCGATATCGAGCTGGAATTTCCGTTCGGCACCGACATCACCCAGGCGCTGCTGGAGGTCAACAACGCGCTCAGCCAGGTACCGACCTACCCGGAGAACGTGGACGAGCCGCGGGTCAGTGCCACCTCGTTTTCGCAGAACGCGTTCATGTACTTCAGCGTGCTGCCGCTGCCGGGCAATCCGCTGGGTCTGGACATCAACCTCATGCGCGACTTCGTCGACGACAACGTGCGCGTGCGCATGGAACGCGTGCCGGGGGTGTCGCAGGTCCGTGTGGGCGGCGGCGCCGAGCGCCAGATCCAGATCGAGGTCGACGCGGCTGCCCTGGCGCAGCGGGGCCTGGGCCTGCACGACGTGCGGGACGCCCTGCGCAGCCGCAATCGCGACACCTCGGCCGGCGACATCGATTCCGGCAAGCGGCGCTACCTGCTGCGCACGGTCGGTCGCTTTGCCGATGTCCAGGACATCGAGGACCTGGTGCTGGCACGCAGCGGCGACGCCCTGATCCGGCTGCGCGACGTCGCCACCGTGCGACTGGATCATTTCGAGCTGCGCGAGCTGTCGCAACTGGACACCGAGGACACCATCAACATGGCGATCCGGCGTGTCGACGGCTCCAACGTCATCGCCATCAAGCGCGCCATGCTGCCGGTGGTGGAGGGCATCAATCGCGAAGTGCTGGCGCCTGCCGGCATGATCATGCGGTTGATCAGCGACGACGTGCGCTACGTCGAGGACTCGGTCGCCACCGTGTGGCAGAACCTGTTTCTCGGCGCGCTGCTGGCGACCGCGGTGATGTTCCTGTTCCTGCGCTCCGGCAGGGCCACGCTGGTGGGCGTGATCGGTATTCCGATCTGCACCATCGCCGCCTTCATCGGTTTGCTGGCCGCAGGCCGCACGGTCAACGTGATCTCGCTGGCAGGCGTGGCATTTGCCATCGGCATGACGCTGGACAATAGCATCGTGGTGCTGGAGGCGATCGAACGCGAGCGTCGTCGCGGCCTGCCCGGGCTGGCGGCGGCGGTGGCCGGCGTGCGCCGCGTGTGGCCAGCGGTGCTGGCCTCCACCCTGACCACCATCCTGGTGTTCGCGCCGGTGCTGTTCGTGCGCGAAGAGGCCGGCCAGCTGTATTCGGACGTGGCGGTGGCGATCTCGGCGTCGATCCTGACCTCGATGATCGTCGCGGTCACCCTGATTCCCGCGGCCAGCGCGCGGCTGAATTTTGCCAGCCGCGCCGACACCGGCAATGCGATGGGGCAGCGCGCGTCGCAGCTGTCGCAGCGCGGCCTGCAATGGTTGCTGGCGTCGCCGTTGCGCCGTTACGCCTATCTGGCCGCGGTGGCGGCGGCCACCCTGGGCATCATCGTGTGGCTGACGCCGCCGGCCGAGTATCTGCCCGAAGGCGAAGAGCCCAAGACCTTCGCGAGCATGATCGCACCGCCCGGCTACAACCTGACGGAGCTTCGCAGGATCGCCGACGAGCTGTCCGCCGAACTGATGCCTCACGTCGGCGCCGCACCCGAGGCCTATCTGCGCGGCGACACCGACGTGCCGCCGATCGCCTACATCAACCTGCGCGCCGACAGCAGCGGGTTGCGTGTCATCGCGGAGACCGAGGACCCGGCCTACATCGACGATCTGATGAACGCGCTGACGCGCCGTTACGAGGCCTACCCGGGCATGCGCGCGTTCGCTTCGCGCGGCTCCATCATCTCCAGCAACGACGGCGGCACGCGCAGCGTCAACGTCGACATCTCCGGCGCCGATCTGGCGACGATCTACCAGGCCGCCCAGGTCGTATACGAGCGCGCCGAAACCGAGCTGGAAAACCCGCAGATCGGCTCCGAGCCGTCGTCGCTGAGCCTGGGCCAGCCGCTGATCGAAATCCGCCCGGACTGGGCGCGTGTGGCGGAACTGGGCCTGGACCCCGAAGGCTTCGGCTATACCGTTTCGGCGCTCAGCGACGGCGCCTTTGCCGGCGAGTATTTCCTGGACGACACCAAGGTCGACATCTATCTCTACAGCGATGCCGGCTCCCGACAGTCCCTGGAAAACCTGGCCGAGCTGCCCATCTACACGCCGGCCGGCGCGGTGGTGCCGATCTCGGCGGTGGCCGAGCTGCGGGAAACCGTCGACACCGACGAGGTCCGCCGCATCAACGGTCGTCGCACAGTGACCCTCAACATCATTCCGCCGCGATCCATCGCACTGGAGACGGCGGTGGAGCGTGTCCAGCGCGACGTGGTCGACTATCTGCAGGCACAGGGCGAGATCCCCAACGGCGTGCTGCTGGACATCTCCGGCGCCAGCGATCAGCTCGAAGCCACCCGCGCCGCCCTGTCCGGCAATTTCGTGGTGGCGCTGGTGCTGTGCTACCTGCTGCTGGTGGCCATCTTCACCCACTGGGGGTATCCGCTGCTGATCATGACCACGGTGCCGTTGGGCATCGCCGGCGGCATCATCGGGCTGGGCCTGCTGAACCTGTTCGTGCGCCAGCCGTTTGACATGATCACCATGCTCGGCTTCCTGATCCTGCTCGGCACCGTGGTGAACAACCCGATCCTGATCGTGGACCAAGCGCTGCACAACATCCGCCAGGGCGGCCAGGCCGTCGAGGAAGCGGTACTGGATGCGGTGAAATCGCGCTTGCGGCCGATCACGATGGCGACGATCACCACCGCCTGCGGTCTGGCACCGCTGGTATTCATTCCCGGCGCGGGCACCGAGCTTTACCGTGGCCTGGGCATGATCGTGCTCGCGGGCCTGCTGTTTGCCACCGTGGTAACGCTCAGCTTCCTGCCCGTCCTGCTGGTCAGCGTGTTGAAAATGACGGGCGTGCGCGGCCGGTCATCGCCCTGAGCCGGCGCATGTCTACCTACCTGTTCCGGCCCGGCTTCGCGACGCAAAACCGGGCCGGAACCACGGCTAACCGTTTACAGCCGCGGGGCAACGTTCAGGCCGCCTTTTCCAGGCTTTGATCCCACTGCCCCAGACTGGCCAGGCCATTCATGCGGGCCCGATGCAGATGCGCCGCCTTGCCGGCGTCCACGTTGGAGCCGCTCCAGGCCTTGAGGGCCGCCGCCTGCAGCGCGCGGCCGTAGGAGAAGGTCAGATTCCATGGCAGTCCGCCGAGCTTGTTCATGGCGTCCAGGTGGGCGGTGGCCAGCTCGTCGCTCTGCCCGCCGGACAGAAACGCGATCCCCGGCACCGCGGACGGGACGCGCCGCTTCAACACTTTCACCGTGCGCGCTGCCACTTCGGCCACGTCGGCCTGGGTCGGGCACTGGGCGCCGGACACCACCATGTTGGGCTTGAGCACCATGCCCTCCAGCAGCACGCGCTGCCGGTACAGCGCATCGAAAACCACTTCGAGCGTACGGTCGGTGACCGCTTCGCAGACCTCGACCGTGTTGTCGGCGTCCATCAGGACTTCGGGCTCGACAATCGGCACGATGCCGGCTTCCTGGCACAGCGCGGCATAGCGCGCCAGCGCGTGGGCGTTGACGTCGATGCAGTAATCGGTCGGGGTGCCGTCCCCGATCGTGATCACTGCACGCCACTTCGCGAAGCGCGCGCCCGCTTCGCCATACTTCTTCAGGCGCTCGCGCAGGCCGTCCAAGCCCTCGGTCACGGTCTCGTCCGCTCCGCCGCCGGCCAGCGGCTTGGCACCCTGGTCGACCTTGATGCCGGGGATCACGCCCTTGGAGGCCAGCAGCCGTGGGAACGGCTGACCCGTCAGACTCGACTGGAACAGGGTCTCTTCGAACAGGATCACACCGGAGGTGTGCTTCTCGAAGCCCGGCGTGGTGAACAGCATGTCGCGATAGGCGCGACGGTTCGGCTCGGTGTTGTCGACACCTATCTTGTCGAAGCGCTTCTTGATGGTGCCGGTGGATTCGTCCGCCGCCAGCAGACCGCGGCCGGGCGCCACCATGCCCCGTGCGGTTTCGTTCAACATTTTTTCGTTCACTGCAAACCTCTAAGTCGATGGGTGAATGACGGTCGCAACACGGCGGATTTGATGGCCGCCCGCGCTGCGAACGAATGTCTCATGGTCGCTGCGATCCAGCGAGCGGGCGTGTCGGGCTGAACCCGACTGGATCGGGAAAGGTCCGCAAGAGCTTCCGGCGGCGGAATCTCCCTCTACGCTGACTTCGCCTTTTCCAAGGCCCGCCACCGGCGTGCCAGAGTGAAGCGTGCCACTGCCGTGGCCTTCTCGTCCTGAAGTTGGTCCACTGGACAAACTTCTCGGCCTTCGGCCGACCGAACTCGAAGTGGCGGAGAGGGAGGGATTCGAACCCCCGGAACCTTGCGGTTCAGCGGTTTTCAAGACCGCCGCAATCGACCACTCTGCCACCTCTCCACAATTCTGCGCAGAGCGCGTTGCGGGCCGAAAGCTTACTGCAAACCGTCGCTTAGGGTCCACGTCTGGCGGCGTAGGGACTTGGCACCGTCATCAAATCCGTGGACGATAACGCAAACCGATACCCCTACCAGGAGCAACGCTTGCCATGATCGCCTACACCACCCTTGGAACCCGTGATCTGGAGCGTGCCGGCCGCTTCTACGATGCGCTGCTGACGGAACTGGGCGCGCAGCGGGCGATGCAGTTCGATCGCATGATCGCCTGGGGCACGGACCCGGTGGCGCCGATGTTCGCGGTGTGCCTGCCGTTTGACGGTCAGACCGCAAGCTGCGGTAACGGCACCATGATCTCGCTGGCGGCCGACAGCACCGCCACCGTGGATCGCGTGCATGCCAAGGCATTGTCGCTGGGCGCCACCAACGAGGGCGCGCCCGGTATGCGCGGTCCGAACTTCTATCTGGCCTACTTCCGCGACCTGGACGGCAACAAGCTGGCGGTGTTCCACGGCGTGTCCTGAAACCGCCGCCGCCTCAGCGCTGCAGTTCTTTTTCCTGGATCACCACCGCCGCGATCTCCTCGATCGAACGGCTGGCGGAGCTGACGTACGGGATGTTGTGACGCTGATACAGACGCTCGGTCTCGCGCAGCTCGAACGAGCATTGCGCAAGCGACGCGTACTTGGAGCCGGGGCGGCGCTCGCTGCGAATCTGATGCAGGCGCTCGGGGTCGGACACCAGCCCGAAGCACAGATGCTCCAATCCTCTAAGCGAGGCGGGAAGCTTCTGCGCTTCAAGGTCGTCTTCGGTGATGGGAAAGTTGCTGGCGAAAATTCCGTGCTGCAGCGCCAGATACAGCGTGGTCGGCGTCTTGCCGCAGCGCGACGGCGCGATCAGGATCACCTGAGCACGGGCGAGATCGCGGGTGGACTGACCGTCGTCGTGCTCCATGGCGAAGTTCATCGCATCGATGCGGGCGCCATAGCGTCGTTGATCGGCCAGACCGTGCGCGCGGCCCTGAGCGTGCGAAGACTTCTGCCCCAGCTCCTCTTCGATGGCGTGGATGTAGGTATCGAACAAATCCACAAAACGCGCCTGACAGGAACGCAAAATGCTGCGGACCTCCTCGCTGACCGTGGTGGAGAACACCAACGGCCGCAATCCGGACTTGGCGATGAAATCGATGTACTCGACCGTGCTCTTCGCCTTTTCCACCGTGTTGATGAAGGGCAAGGTGGTTTTCTTGAATTCGACGCCGTCGAACTGTGTGAGCACGGTATTGCCCAGGGTTTCGGCGGTAATACCGGTGCCATCGGACAGGAAGAATACGGGTCGGGGCTCTGCGCTCATCACGACAGTGTCGGTGTTCACGCATTTGCGCACCAGTGCAAAAGTATGGACGTACGCCGTGCCCGGGTGGCATCCGCCGTCCGGAAACCCGAAACTAGCGCCCCTTTGAGGCCCGCCCGGCCGCCAGAAACGAGGTTTTATCTGTGACAGCCCATGTTCTTTGGTACTCGCGCCTGCGCATGCACGACGTCGAAACGGTCGGCGGCAAAAATGCCTCATTGGGCGAAATGATCTCGAACCTGGCGGCGTCCGGCGTCAAGGTGCCCAACGGCTTTGCCACCACCGCCGATGCCTACCGTGAGTTCCTGAAGCACGAGGGGCTGGCCGATCGCATCAACGCGCAGTTGAATGCGCTGGACGTCGAAGACGTGCAGGCGCTGGCGGCCATCGGCAAGGGCATTCGCGAGGCCGTTGCCAAGGCGCCGTTCCCGGCGTCGCTGGAGAAGGAAATCCGCGCAGCCTACGACGAGCTGGTGGCCGAGTCCGGCACCGAGATCTCGGTGGCGGTGCGCTCGTCGGCGACGGCTGAGGACCTGCCCGATGCCTCCTTCGCCGGCCAACAGGAGACCTTTCTCAACGTGTCGGGCATCGACAACGTGCTGCACGCAATCAAGGAAGTGTTTGCGTCGCTCTTCAACGACCGCGCCATCTCCTATCGGGTACACCACGGTTTTGCCCACGAGGTGGTGGCGCTGTCGGCCGGCGTGCAACGCATGGTGCGTTCCGACAAGGGCGCATCGGGCGTGATGTTCACCATGGATACCGAGTCAGGCTTTCGCGACGCCATCTTCATCACCGCCAGCTACGGCCTGGGCGAGGCCGTGGTGCAGGGCGCGGTCAATCCCGACGAATTCTACGTCTACAAGCCGGCGTTGAAGGCCAAGCGCCCGGCCATCCTCAAGCGCGGCTTGGGCGAAAAGGCCAAGAAGATGGTGTATTCGCTGGAGCGCAAGCTCGGCCGCACGGTGGAATTCGTGCCGGTCTCCACCGAGGAGCGCGGGCGTTTCTGCCTGACCGACACCGACATCGAGGCGCTTGCCAGGCAGGCGCAGATCATCGAGGACCACTACCAGCGCCCGATGGATATCGAGTGGGGCAAGGACGGCGTCGACGGCCAGCTCTACATCCTGCAGGCGCGCCCGGAGACCGTGCAGAGCCGCGCCAGCGCCAACGTGCTGCGTCGCTACAAGCTCAAGGACCAGGGCAAGGTGCTGGCCGAGGGCCGCGCCATCGGCCAGAAGATCGGTGCCGGCACCGTGCGACTGATGAAGGGTCTGGACCAGATGTCCAAGGTGCAGAACGGCGACGTGCTGGTCACCGACATGACCGATCCCGATTGGGAACCGGTGATGAAGCGCGCCAGCGCCATCGTCACCAATCGGGGCGGGCGCACCTGCCACGCCGCGATCATCGCGCGCGAACTCGGCATTCCCGCTGTCGTCGGCTGCGGCAATGCCACCGAGATTCTCAAGGACGGCCAGAGCGTCACCGTGTCCTGCGCCGAGGGCGATACCGGCCACATCTACGACGGCCATATCGACTTTGCCGTCGACGAGATTGCGCTGGACCAGATGCCGGAGATTCCGGTCAAGATCATGATGAACGTCGGCACGCCCGAGCAGGCGTTCGACTTCGCCGCATTGCCCCATCGCGGCGTCGGTCTGGCGCGGCTGGAGTTCATCGTCAACCGGCAGATCGGCATTCACCCGCAGGCGCTGCTGGAACTGGACCGCCAGCCACCGGATATCCGTCGCCAGATCAACGCCATGATCTCGGCCTACGACAGCCCGCGCGACTACTTCGTCAAGCGCCTGGCCGAGGGCGTGGCCACCATTGCCGCCGCGTTCGCACCAGAACCGGTGATCGTGCGCATGTCCGACTTCAAGTCCAACGAATACGCCAACCTCGTCGGCGGCAAGAAGTACGAGCCGCACGAGGAAAACCCGATGCTCGGTTTCCGCGGCGCCTCGCGCTACATCGCGCCCTCGTTCCGACCCTGCTTCGACATGGAATGCGAAGCCCTGCGCTTCGTGCGCAACCGCATGGGACTGACCAACATCAAGATCATGATCCCGTTCGTGCGCACCGTTGGCGAGGCCAGGCGCGTCAACGAGATCCTGGCCGAAAACGGCCTCAAGCGCGGCGACAACGGCCTTGAACTGATCATGATGTGCGAGCTGCCCAGTAACGCGGTGCTGGCAGATCAGTTCCTGGAGCACTTCGATGGCTTCTCCATCGGCTCCAACGACATGACCCAGCTCACCCTGGGCCTGGACCGCGACTCTGGCCTGATCGCGCATCTGTTCGACGAGCGCGACGAGGCGGTCAAGGCGATGCTGCACCTGGCGATCCAGGCCTGCCGCAGGCAGGGCAAGTACGTCGGCATCTGCGGCCAGGGCCCCAGCGACCATCCCGAGTTGGCCAAATGGCTACTGGACGAAGGCATCGAAAGCATGTCGCTCAATCCGGATACCGTGGTGGAAACTTGGCTGTTCCTGGCCGGAGGCGCCAAGCCGGCTTGAGGCACTGGGGGGTTTCGGCCTAATCAGCTCGTGAGCGAAGGACCCGACAACCTGATGCTGGTCTATCTGCGCCGCATCGACGAGAAAGTCGATCGGCTCGCGGATGACCTGCGCGAGCTCAAGACCCGGGTCGGCTTTCTGGAGCAACAGATCGGCAGCCTGCATGAGCAGTACGCGAGTCTGTCAAGCTGCCTGGACCGCGTCGAAGCTCGCCTGGAACGCATCGAGCGTCGCCTCGACCTGCAAGACGCCTGAACCCCGATGCGCCTGCGGACACGCTGGTGGTTCGCGAGCCTGCTCTTCGTAGCCGGCTGCCAGCCCTCCTCCTCATCGCCTGAAGCTCCAAACTTCGACTACTGGGTGCTGGCATTGTCATGGTCGCCCGAATACTGCGCCTCCGACGCAGCCAAGCCGGGCTCCCGCCAGTGCGCGCAACCGCGCGAATTCATCGTCCACGGCTTGTGGCCACAGTACGAGCGCGGTTATCCCGAGTTCTGCGACACTCAAACGCGGGTGCCGGAGCGTATTGCCGATCAACTCGGCGAACTGGTGCCGGACCGCGGGCTGGTGTACTACCAGTGGAAGAAGCACGGCAGTTGCAGCGGCATGACGCCGGACGATTACTTCGCCCGACTCGAGCGCGCCGGTCGCAGCGTGGTGGTCCCGGGCGCACTGCTGCGGCAGGCGGCGACACGACCGGTCGAGCGCATCGCGCTGGAAAGCGCCTTCATCGCCGCCAATCCCGCGGTCACACCCGCAGCCATCACCTTCCACTGTCGCGGCGCGTTTCTGCGCGAGGTCCGCATCTGCCTCGATCACGGCCTGCAGCCACGCACCTGCGGTGCCGATCTGCGTGAGGGCTGCGGGCGCGACATAAGCGTTCGCAGCGACGGCTGAGCAGGCTCATCGCCGGGACAGCCAGATCCATCCGCGTCGCCGCGCGCACATCGAATTCATCGGCTGCCGCTCCGGTTCCGGCAGGTCGCATGAGTGCGCGCAACCCGCTTGAAATTGCTGGCCGCGCGCAATTGTGACGGGGTTGGCACACCGATTCGAATAGTTGATGCATCCGTCAGATTGGCGCCGCCAAAATGCGAGGACGCCAGCAATTCGGGATGTCCTGCCTGCCTAGCCTTAACCCAGACCCATTCGGTCGCTGACGGGGACGGGCAATGAAGGGAGCATCGATATGGCGGGGGCCATCGCAGGAACGTCGCTGGCTGTTGCCGCTGTTGCTGGCCGTGATGGCCGCTGCGGCAGGGATCCCGCAGCTACAGCAAAACAGCTCTGTCGAAGCGCTGGTGCCGCGCGACAGCGACGCCCTGCACCTGCGTGAGACGGTACGCGAGAAATTCGGTCTCAAAGATCCCATCGTCGTTGCGCTGGATTTCGGACAGCCGGGCGAGCTGTGGACCCCAGCGGCGCTCGGTGCAGTGCGCCAAGTCACCCAGCGTCTGCACAACATCACCGGCGTCGATCCCGAGCAGGTCTTCAGCCTGTCCACTCAGCAATGGGTGCGTAGCGAGGCCGATGCGCTGATCGTGGCGCCGTTGCTGGCAGATGGCCCTATCACCGAATCCACGCCGGCGCAGGTGCAGCGCGCACTGGCGGCGATGCCGATGGCGGTTGGCACTCTGGTCGCCGCCGACGGCTCGGCCGCGCTGATCGTCGCCGAACTGCGCAACGACACCGATCCGGGCGATCTCTATCCCATCGTGATCCGTAGCCTGGAAGCGCTGGCGCTGCCCGCGCACATCGGCATCCACGTCGCAGGCGAAGGCACGTCCAGCGGCTATCTGGCCCGCTACATCGACCGCGACACCCGCGTGCTCACACCCATCTGCAGCGTGCTGATGTTGGTGCTGCTGGGCTTGTTCGTTCGGAGCTGGGCAGCGGTGCTGGCGGGGGGCGCAGTGTTGCTCGGCACCTTGCTGGCAACCCTCGGCAGCATGGGCTGGCTGGGGTCGCCGCTCTACATCATCACCAGTTGTCTGCCGGCGATCCTGCTGTGCGTGGCGATCTCCGACAGCATTCACTACGTGTGGCGCGTGCGCCGCCTGCTGCGCCTGCGCCTGGCACCGGATCTGGACGCCGCGCTGAGCCAGGCGCGCGAGCAGCTCTGGCGACCTCTGCTGCTGACCTCGCTGACCACGGTTGCCGGCTTCGTGGGCCTGGCCGCGTCGAGCAGCATGCAACCGATGCGCGACTATGGGTTGTACGCCGCGCTCGGCGTGATGGTGGCCTGGGCCTTGACCCTGGTGCTGGTGCCCGCCGTGCTGCGCCGCTGCACCGCGGCCCGCACTCTGGAGGCCCTGCAGGCTGGTTCGCCGATGACATCCGGCGATCGACGCGCGGCTCTGCCCGCCTGGCTGGACGCGATCGCCGAACATCCCGGTCGGGTCATCGCGCTGGGTTTAGCCGTGACCGTCATCGCCGGCCTGGCCAGCACCCGCGTCATCGTGGACGAGGAGCGCATTCTCAATTTCGGACCCGAGGCGCCGGTGCTGGTCGCCGACCGCTTGCTCAATCAGCGCTTCGCCGGCACCCACTATCTTGACGTTTACCTGCAAGCGCCCGAAGGCCGCAGCCTGACCGAACCCGCCGTGCTGCACCAGATCGACCTGCTTCAAGGCTGGATGCGCGACACCGGGGGCTTCGGTGCCAGCAGCTCTTTTGTGGACATCGTGCGCGCGGTGTCGGCCAGCGCTGCAGGCACCGCTCCGCACGACACTCCGCTGCCTGCCAGTCAGGACGAGGTCGAGCAGTTCCTGTTTCTGTACGAGGTCTCCGGCAAGCCAGGCGACCTGCGCCAGGAGATCGATGCGCAGCGCCGCCACGCCTATGTGCGTGGGCACCTTACGCGCAACGCCTATCGGCACTCGCAGCCCATCATCGCGGCGCTCGAAGCGCAGTTGGCGCAGCGCTTTGCGCCGATGGGCATCAGTGCTCAGGTCACCGGACCGGTCCACCTGACCGCGGCCTGGTTTGCGCCGCTGCTGGACCAGACCCTGACCGGCATGCTCATGGCCCTGGTCGGCGTGTTTTTGTTGGCTGCGGCCATGCTGCGATCCTGGACTCAGGGCCTGTTGTGCCTGATCCCGGTGACCGTCGCGGTGCTCGCAGTATTCGGGGTGATGGGCGCGCTGGGCATCTGGTTGAGCGTGGCCACCTCGATGTTCGCTTCCATCGGCATCGGCCTGGGCGTGGACTTCGCCATCCACGTGCTGCACTCGTTGGACAACGGCCGCAAGCTGGGCCTGCGCGGCGCCGCCCTGACTCGTTGGGCGTACGCCGACAGCGGCGTACCGCTGAGCGCCAACGCGCTGATCCTCGTGGTTGGATTTTCGGTCACCACCCTGTCCAGCATTCCGCCGCTGCGCAGCTTCGGATTGCTGGTCGCGACCACCGTCATTGGCTCGTATCTTGCGGCCTTGCTGATATTGCCAGCCGCGCAGGCTTTGTGGATGAACCGGTGCGCCGTGCTGCGAACCGATCCGCTCGATGCTCCCGAAATCAGGTCGGAGCGCCCGTCATGAAGCGCCTGTTGTTGGTCCTTGCGTTGCTGCCCGTCCTGGGGGCCATTTCCAACGCAGCCGCGGAAGACTCCCAGGCCCGCGCCCTGATGCAGCAAGTCGCCGCCCGCGACGAGGGCCGGCGCCAGCAGGCTCGCGTGGAATTCATCCTCACCCCCGGTTCCGGCGCCGCGCAGGTGCGCATCGCCACTGCTTATCGCGATCAGGATTCCGAGGGCCGCCGCTTGGCCTTGTATTTCGAAAGCCCGCGCAGCCTGCGCCGCAGCAGTTTCCTGTCCTGGGACCTGGCCGCCTCTGGTGACGACCGCTGGCTGTACCTGCCGGCGCTGCGGCGCGCACGCCGGATCCCGGCGGCCGAACGCGGCGGCTATTTCCTGGGCACCGATCTGACTTACGACGACATGCGTCACTTCGGCAAGGTGGACCTGGCCGACTACCGCTTCGTGAGCATGCGCGCGCTGCCGGGCGAAGCGGACCTGTGGGAGGTCGAGGGCGTGCCGCTGTCAGCCGACATCCAGGCCGCACTGGGCTACAGCCGCGGGCGCTGGGTGGTGGACGCACGCCAGCACTTCGTGCGGACTTCGGATTACCAGGACGCGCAGGGCGAGCGCCTCAAGACGATCGAGTACGACCAGTGGCAGATCCTGGACGGCATCCTCACCGCCAACCGGATCACGGTGCGCAATCACAAGACCGGGCATCGCACCGAGCTGCGCTTCTCCAGCATCGTCAACGACGCCGACTTCCCCGCCGAACGCCTCAGCCCTCAGGGCCTGGAGCGCGGCGGATGAGGTGGCTCGGCGCTCTGCTGCTGATCGCCCTGTGCGCGCCGCCGGCCAATGCGGCCGACTGGCTGCCGAGCCTGCACCTGCACACTGCGCACGGTCTGCAGGCACCGCGTCCGCAGTCCACCGGACTGACCGCGGCGTTACGGATGGAGCAGGCCTACGCCTGGGGCGAGCTGGTGGCGGTGGGGCGCGCCGAAGCCGATGCCGAGGACCGTCTCGAGCCGGGCCAGCCGCCGCAGAGCAACCGGTCTCAGGCCAACCGTCGCGCCCTGCTGGGCGACCACGCCAGCGCCGAGCTGCGCGAGCTGTACCTGGCGATCGGCGTCGGCGACTGGGGCCTGCGCGCCGGCAAGCAGCAGATCGTGTGGGGCGCATCCGATGGCTTGAAGGTGCTGGACATCGTCAATCCGCAGAGCTTTCGCGAGTTCATTCTCGACGACTTCGAAGACTCCCGCACCGCGTTGTGGTCCTTGCGCGCGGAGCGGGACTATTCCGACACCACCAGTCTGGACCTGGTGCTGATCCCGGACCTGAGCTTTCACGACCTGCCGGAATCCGGCGCGCTCTACCAGATCACTTCGCCGCAACTCACGCCGCAGGGTGGCTTACAAAGCCTGGGCGCAACGGAGCTGCTGCGCCTGAACTTGAACGCGGCGCTGGCCGACAGGTCGGACGCGACGCTGCTGGACCTGATCGATCCGTTGTTGGGCGGGCTCGGTAACCTCGCCGATCCGCTGCTACCCGAGGCGCTGCTGCAGGTCTTGCAACCCAACCTTCGCGAGCAGCGCACCCGCCCCGGACTGAGCCTGCGCAGCGTCGAATACGGCGCCCGTCTGCGCACGCGCTGGCGGCGGCTCGACCTGGCACTGGTCGGCTTGCGCCACCATCCTGACGTGCCGCAAGTATCGTTGGCGGTGGATGGCGCGCAGCTCCTGATCCAGCGCAGTTATCGCCTCAGCCATTCGTTCGGCGCGCAGGCCAGCCATCCGCTGGGACCGGCTCTGCTGCGCTTCGAGAGCCTGTACACCGATCGCGCGCCACTGCCGGCGCTGGACCTGCCCGGCGATGGTCTGAGCGCGAGCGCGCCGGCATATGGCGCGGTCCTGGGCATCGATCTGCTGGTGCGCGATCAGGGGCTGGTGTCGGTGCAGCTCGGCGAGCTGGGCTATGTGCGTGATCGAGGCCACTACCAGGTGCCGGATCGCAATCCCTACGTCAGCCTGCTGTGGCGCGACGAACTGTTGCGCAACCGTCTCGCCGGCGAGATCTTCGGCATCGCTTCAGCCGATCGCGGCGATCTGCTGCTGCGCCTGCGCCTGGCCCTGCGCGTGGACGACGCCTGGCAACTGCGTTTCGGCGGCGATGTGTTCGAAGGCGACCGCGACGGCGCTTTCGGCCAGTTCGACGCACGCGACCGCCTGAGCATGGAACTGGCATGGACGCCTTGAGCACGGCCATGGAGAAGCTCTCCGTGTGGAAGCGCGGTCGCCGCCCTGCGTTGGGCACGTGCGGGCAGTGTGGCCGCCCGTCCCAGCCTGGCGACGCCTTCTGCCCTGCTTGCGGGACGCATGCATCCAGCACCGGGTCCGCTGCGCGGACGCATCGCAGCTCGGAACGCCTGCCACGTGCCAGCGTCGCCCAGGGGCGCTATCGCCTGCTGCGACCGCTCGGCGAAGGCGGTCGCAAGCAGGTATTTCTGGCCCAGGACACCCGGCTGGATCGCGAGGTGGCGCTGGCCCTGCTCAAGAACGATGCGGCCGACGGCCAGGTACGCGAGCGTGTGCTGCGCGAAGCCAGGGTGATGGCGCGGCTGGGCGATCACCCCGGCATCGTCCAGATCTTCGACATCGGCGAGGACCGCGGCACCTGGTACATCGTCACCGAGTTCATGCCCGGCGGTACCCTGGCCGACCGCCTGGCAACTGCGCCCGATCACCGCCTGCCCGTGGACCAGGCGCTGCTGCTGGCGGCCGATATCTGCGCAGCGCTTGCCCACGTGCATTCCCACGGCGTGATCCATCGCGACCTGAAGCCGGAGAATCTGTGGCTGGCGCAGAACGGTCGCGTGCGCCTGGGCGATTTCGGCCTGGCACGCCTGCCCGAGCAGGCGCGCCTGACCGGGACCGATCTGGTCGCCGGAACGCTGGCCTATCTGCCGCCGGAGCAGGCGCGCGGAGAAGAGCCCGATGTGCGCGGCGACCTGTACGCGCTGGGGGTGGTGCTCTACGAGATGCTCAGCGGGCATCTGCCATTCGTCGCGGTGGATCTGCTGGGAGTAGCGTCGCATGGCGTTGCGCGCAACGCGGCGGCACCGTCGCGGATGAATCCTGCGGTGCCCGAGACGCTGGACCGGCTGGTTCTGAGCCTGCTCGCCGCCGATCCCGCGCAGCGTCCACCCAACGCCGCCGCCGTGCAGGCCGTTCTGCAGGCGGCAGACGCACCGGCGGCAATCGACCTCAGCAGTCCGGGCGACGGCCACCTGTTCATCGGACGCGAGGACGAACTGCAGGCGCTGGCCGCTGCGATGGATAACGTACGCGCCGGGCATGGGCGCAGCCTGGTGGTGGCGGCCGAACCGGGCATGGGCAAGACCCGGCTGGTGCTGGAGTTCCGCCGGCGTGCCGCGTCATCGGGCGCGCTGGTGGTCATCGGTCGCTGCCACGAGGGCGACGGCGCGCCGGTGTACTGGCCTTGGGTGCAGGTGTTGCGTGTCTGTGCCCAGGCCTGTGAGGACAATGTCCTGCTCCAGCACCTGGGTCCCGGCGCCTCCGACATCGTGCAGGTGTTGCCCGAGTTGTGCGAACGGCTGCCCCAGGTTGTCGCCGCGGCCGCCGACGGCGACCCCGAGCAGCGCCGCTTCCGCCTGTTCGACGCCTTTGCCGGCTTTTTGCGCCGTGTCGCCGGTGAGCGGCCGCTGGTGGTGGTGGTCGACGACCTGCACTGGGCCGACAAGCCTTCCATGCTGCTGTTGCAGTTCCTGGTGCGCGAGCTCGCCGAAGCGCGGGTGCTGCTGCTGTCCACCACGCGCGTCGGCGAAGTCGGCCCGCGCCATCCGCTGCATGCGGTACTACTGGCGCTCAAGCGCCTGCCGCAGCATCGCAGCCTGACCGTCAGCGGTCTGAAGGCCGATGAGGTGCATCGCCTGCTCGAAGCGATGGCCGGCGGCCATCTGCCCACTGCCTTCGCCCATGGACTGGCCCAGGTCACCGAAGGCAATCCGTTCTTCGTCACCGAATCGTTCCGTCATCTGGTCGAACAGGGGCTGCTGGTGCGCGAGGGCGAACGCTGGGTGCCGCGCGCCGAGGGCCTGCACGTACGCCTGCCCGACAGCGTGCGCGAGGTTCTTGGCCGGCGTTTGGATCGGCTGTCCGACACCTGCCTGATCGCGCTACGAATCGCATCGGTGCTGGGGCGCGAATTCGACGCCGCGCAGCTCGACCGCATTGCCGATCTCAAGCCCGGCCGCCTGGCTTCGGCGCTGGCCGAAGCGGTGGAAGCCAAGGTGCTGCAGGCCTTGCCCGCCGCTCGGCGCTATTCCTTTGCGCACGCACTGATGCGCGAAGCGCTGTACGAACAGATACGCGAACGCGATCGCGCCGCCCTGCACTGCCGCGCCGGCGAGATCATCGAACAGCAGTTGAAGGACGAACGATCGCCGACCGGCGCTGCCATCGCCGACCGCGACGCCCGACTGCCGGAACTGGCCCATCATTACTTTCGCGGCATGAGCGCCGACACCGTGGATCGCGCCGTGGCGTACTGCCTGCGCGCCGGCGAATGGTCGATCCGCAACCTGGCCTACGAGGAAGCCACCCGTCAGTTCGAACGCGCGCTGCGCGCGCTGGATCGTCAGGGCGCGGACCGCGCACCCGAACGCGCCCGCCTGCTGCTGCGTCTAGCCGATTCGCTTCGCCGCAGCGCCGAGACCCAGCGCGCCGAGGAGTGCTACATCACCGCCGCCACACTGGCCGAGCGCGAAGGCGAGGTCGTGACCCTGGCGCAGGCGGCGCTGGGCCTGGGCAGCGTCAACTTCGGCGCATCCTGGTGGGCCGGCCTGGACATGGACCGGCGCCTGGTGGACTGGCTCAAGCGCGCCCGCGCCGCGGTAGGCGAACAGCATGCCGACCTGCGTGCAGCCCTGGCCGCGCGTCTGACCCTGGAACTCTATTGGTCGGCCGGCTGGGAGTACGGCGGCCACCTCGCCGACGAGGCGGTGCGCTATGCGCAGGGGCTGGACGGTTCTGTCGCTGCAGCGGTTGCCGCGGCGGCGCAATGCTACGGACGTACCGGACCCGATCACGCGCAAGGCTATGCCGAGCGCGTGGCGCGCTGCATTGCGCTGGCCCAGGCCAGCGGCGATCGCGGCCTGGTCCTGCATGCCCAGGTGCTGCAGTTCTTCGACCTCACGACCTGCCCCGACCGCGACACCCTGGATAGCTACATCGAGGGCTACTGCCGCCAGGCCGAGGACCTGCGGGAAGTCCAGCACCGCTGGTTCAGTGAAGTGCTGCGCGCCACCCAGGCACTGATGGACGCCCGGGTCGCACAAGCCGAAGCCATCGCCACCGGTGCGCGCGAACTCGCAGGCCGCGCCGAAGACCGCAACGGCGTGATGATCTGGGGTGCGCAGATCGGCGTGATCCGCTTCTTTCAGGCACGCACGGCGGAACTGGAGGCGGGCTTTCGCGGGTTTGCCGCGCGCTACCCGTCGATTCCTTCCTGGCGTGCCGCGGTGGTCCTGATCGTGGCCGACAACGGTCGTGACGACGAGGCCCGCCGCGAGTTCGACGAATGGAGCGGACGCGATTTCACCGATATGCGTCGCGACGCGCTGTGGTTCAACGGCGCAGTGATGTTCGCGTTCGCAGCGTTCGCCTGCGGTCACCAGCGCGCCGCGCTGCGCCTGTACGAGCTGCTTGCGCCGTACGAGGATCGCTACGCGATGGTGCCGCCGGCACTGGGCTCGCGCGGTCCGGTAGCGTTTGCACTGGCGGCTCTGGCGCTGCTGTTGCAGCGCCGCGAACAGGCCGGGCAGCACCTGGAGCGCGCGGTGGCAGTATGCGAGCGCATGCGCGACCGCCCCTACGCCCTGTACACGCAGACCCTAAGCGCGGTGCTGCTGGCACTGGGCACCGACCCGGCCGGGATACGCGCAGGCGCGGAACTGCTGGCCGGCACGCGCCGCGAGTGTCGCGAACGGGGCATCTCCAGCCTGTGCGAGCGGCCATGGTTTCGCCGCCGCGTGCGCGAGCTGGGGCGCGACCCGGCCGCTCGCCAGCGCCTGGATTTCTGGCTGCTCGGAGAAACCGGCGACCAGCCGCGACGACACGCCGGCACCGCGGATCATCGTGTCGTTGGTCTGCTGCCGCGTTGGATCGCGCGTCAGTGGCAGCGCATCCAGTCCGCCCTGCGCCATGCCGCACAACGTCTGCTGGGCCGCTGGGTACACCACGACAGCGACGTGATCCTGGAACGCCGTTTCGGCGGAGCCCGGACTCAGGCGATCCTGTTCGGGTTGATGGCCATGTCCTATCAGCGCAGCGCCGGCTTCGGCTTCAGCGGCGACATCCGCTATGAACTCACCTATCCCGAAACCGGCCGCGAGGCTGCGCTGTGGACCCTGAGCGTGACCGCCCGCGGCGCGCAAGCCCGGCGTGGCGACGGTGCCCGTCCGGCAGTGTCGGTGCGCATGTCGGTGGCGACGCTGATGCGCATCACGGTGGGACAGCTCAACCCGGTGGCCGCCATGGTGGAAGGCCTGACCGAGGTCGAGGGCGACCTGTCCGTGGCGTCGCGACTGGTCGAGATGTTCGGTGGATTTGCGCCGGAAGGACCGGCACCCGCCGAGGTACGACGCAGCGCCAGAGTAGATCTGCGCGGCATGCACGAACTGTTGTCGGACCTCGATATCGAACCCGCCCTGCCGTCCGGGACACCGCAGACGGTGGTCGAACGCATCGCGCGCGTGCCCGCCGCACGCGGCACCGATCTCGACCTGATTGCAGGCGAGGACGGCACCGTGACCATTCTTTTCAGCGACGTCGAAGGTTTCACCCAGATGACCGAGCGCCTTGGCGACAGCGCCGCGCTGCGCGTCATGCAGCGCCACAACCGCATCGTGCGACGCGAGCTGCACCGTCACGACGGCCGTGAGGTGGAATTGCAGGGCGATGGCTTTGTGCTGGTGTTCGCCAGCGCCTCGCAGGCGCAGCGCTGCGCCATTGCCATCCAGCAGCAACTGCGGGAACACAACGCCACGTATCCGCAGGACGCGCTGCGCGTACGCATGGGCCTGCACAGCGGTGAAGCGATCCAGGACGCCCACAAATTCTTCGGACGCAGCGTGATCATTGCTGCGCGTATTGCCGCCCAGGCCAGCGGCGAGGAAGTGCTGGTATCCGACGCGGTGCGCGAACGCGCCGGCGACGTGGAATTCTCTTACGGACCGCAGCGACGGCTGAGCCTCAAGGGTCTGGCAGGCGAACACGCGGCGCACGCGCTGCTGTGGCAGTAACCGTAACGGGCGATCCGATCCCGCCGCGCGACGAACCAAGGCGCTGGACCGCACAGACGACCCGAAGCCGTGGGGCGAGCATGCACCGGTCCGCCATGCCGGCAGCGGCTCACCGATGCGACGACCCGAACCCCGCCTGAAACGCGGGCCGGCTCACAGTTTCGCTCGCGGTGTCCTTCTAGGCTGTGGCCACTGAAGGTCGCGGAAGGTCCCGCGCCGGGGTCGTTGAGGAGTGCTTGGCAATGAATACAGCGCAGCCATCGAGGTTGTTCCTGGTCACCGGCGCGACCGGCTTTCTGGGACGGCGCATGGTGCGCCGGCTGCTGATCGACGGCGCCAATGTACTGTTGCTGGTGCGCGACGCACGCAAGCCCGGAGGGGGCTTGGAATCGGCCGATCGGCGCGTGCTCCAGATGCTGGGTGCACTGGGCCTGCATGGCCATGCGGGTCGCGCGCACACGCTCAGCGGCGACCTCGCCGACTTTGATGAACCCGCCATCGCAGACCAGCTCGGCCGGGTGATCGACCAGGGCAACTACACCAGCCTGGTGGTGTTGAACGTCGCTGCCTCGCTGAGCATGGACCATCCCGGCCAATCTGCGGCGCGACGGCAAGCGATCATCGAACAGAACCTGCGCACCAACGTAGAGGGGCTGCAGTGCCTGCTGCGCGCGATCGATGGTCTGGCCCTGCGTTCACGGCCTTGTCGCGTCGAACATCTGTTCCATTTCAGTACCGCATATTCCCACGGCACCGCGCGCGGACTGCTGGCCGAGGGGCCGATCGCCAGCCATCGATTCAACAATTCCTACGAACACTCCAAGTGCGAAGGCGAGCATCTGGTGGAGGCATGGGCTGCGCAGTCGCAACATCGCCGGGCCACCATCCTGCGCCCGAGCATCGTCACCGGGCTGGAGACGCCGGACGGATACATCGCCTGGCTGGACTCGCTCACGCAGGGGGTGATGCGCGCCGAGGTCAGACCTTGGCTGCAGCGCCTGCTCAAGCTGGACCGGCCCTGCTACCGGTTGATCGACCTGGTTTCGCGTGGCGTCCTGCGCCTGCGCTTTCCCTGGCTGCCGATCCTGGGCAATCGCACCGGGGTGATCGACCTGATCGATGCAGAGGACGTGGAGCGCTACGCATGGGCATCGATCGGTATCGAACTGCATCGGCCAGAGCAACCGGCACAGCCGCGCGTACGCTACTTGCACCTGAGCAACCCGCGCGCGCAGACACTGGAGTCGCTGGCAACCATGACCCTGCGCGCGCTGGAGCAGCCGCCGCGTTTCATCCAGCGCGTACGGATCGTGCGCGGCATGTCGGTGTTCCGCTGGGCGACGCGCTTGCTCGGCCTAGTACCGGTTGCAGGCCGCTACATGCGCCTGGCGTACCGGCGCACGCAAATGCTCGAGCCCTATCTGCTGCGACCCGAACACACGCGCTTCGATACCCGTCTGACGCAGGAATACTTTGCGGCGCACGGCAGACAGTATCTACCGCGATTGATCGACGAGGCCTACGTGCGCAGCGTCCTCAGGCGCAAGGCGATCAGCGCCTCGGCCTCGATGGCGGCGCCGACGCCGGCAATGCGGGAAGAGCCACCATTCAAGCGACAGGCTGCGCGGGCGTGAGTGCGTCGGTGCGTACGATGACGTTCTGTCCGCGCAGTATCACGCGGCCATCGGTAGCCAGGTCACGCAGCACCATGCCGGCCAGTTCGCGGGTGCAGCCGGCGAGCTTGCCCAGGTCCAGGCGAGTGACGCGCAGCAACTTGCCTTCGGCCACGTGCGGCGCGTCGGCGCGCAGCGCCAGTTCCTGCAGCACCAGCCAGATGCGGTCTGCGGCATGCAGCGTCGGCATTTCCGCCAGCCGGCGGTTTACCGCGCGCAGGCGAAAGGCGAGCTGCGAAGCCACCTCGATCCACAGCGTGGGATGGGTCCGCGTCAGATTCAGAAAGCGGTCGTAACCGATCTCCAATACCGAACATTCGGTGCGCGTCTGGATGCAGGCGCTGCGCGCGCTGACGTCCGGAAACAGGCCCATCTCGCCGAAGAAGTCGCCGGGATGGAAATAGGCCAGCAGCAGGTCCTCGCCATCCTTCCCGCGAGTGCTCACGGCGAGGGTGCCGGCCATCAACAAATACAGGCTCGAAGGTCGCGAGCCTTCGGGCAACAGCACGTGCTGGCGCGGGTACTGGCGCCGCAGGCCGCTCGAAAACAGGGCTTGCATCGCCGGATCGCGAGCAATTTTTTCGGCGATGGTCTGGATCACCGACGCTCTCCTGAGGTCGCGCGCATGGCATACACGCGGTAGTTTCCAAAGCGCTTGGCGAGCTGGATCTCGCCGACATATTCGCAGGCAAAAGCGTCGGGCGCTTCGATCGCCAGCTGCGCGGCCAGCCCCTCGGTGACGTACACCTGCCCCGGCGGCGTAACCGGCTCGATCCGGGCGGTGAAGGTCAACTGAGTACCGAAATATGTGCGCGCGTGCTGGATCGGATCGAATCCTTCGAAAACCGGTGCGTAGTGCGCCGCCACCCGCAGCTCCAGCGCCGGGAACGGGCTGTCGGGAAGTTCGACAAGTTGCTGGATCAGAGCCTGGATTCCGCTGGCAACGGCGGCGGCCGTCGCCGCGTCGGTGGTGACTACGTGCAACGCATCTCCCCAGGTCTGGCGCAGCAGGATGCGCTCGCGCTGCGCGTCGAGGGTCTCGGCGATTCCTCGCATGACCACGTCCCAAAACTGCGGCAGGTCGGGGTCGTCCAGACGCATGAAGCCGGCAATGTCGGCAAAGATCAGACCCACCATGCGACGACCCCGCGGCATCCCAGGTTCGTCCAGCACCGACTGAGCCTGCAACACCGCCTGCTGCATGCGCTGCGGACCGGCTGCAAGCACGGGTAAGGCTTCCAGGCGTGCGCCACCCGGCTCGGAGCGGATCTGCAGGTTACGAAACGCTCCGTCCGAGCGGCTGGCCCAGAGCAACGCCTGGCCGAGTGCATGCCGGCGTGCCTGCAGCGTCGACCAGGGCAGCTCGGGTTCCAGAAAGCCGCGATTGGTCGACACCCGTTGCGCGCGCGCCAGACATGACTCCAGGCGCTGGCCCCATCTGGCGCCGTAGCGACGGTGAGCCTGCTCGATCATCGCGTTGGCACTGAACGGCAGGCTCACGGAAAGACTGCGCCCCCGGATCATCAGCGGCTCGATCACCGACAGATCGAATATGTCGCTGAGACTGGCAAACAAGAGCGCGTGCGCAGGCAGGTCGCCGTCGTGCAGCCGAAAATTCTCTGTCGGCGTGGGCAGGAGCGGGCCATCGCGGGCCAGAAAAATCAGCGGCGGCAGGCTGAGCTCGCGGAGTACTGAGGTGCTGACCCCAAGTGCTTCGCATACACGTCGGAGTTGACGCAAGGTGACCTGGCGCCGCGAGTAGTCTCCGGGCAACAGCCGGTCCGCCTCGATCAGTGCCTCCCTGAGGCCGGCGGTATCGCCCAGCAGTAGCGAGGCCTCGGCGACGGTGGCATGCAGAAAATAGCGGTCCGCGTCCTCGCCGAGCTGCGCCTGGCCGGCCAATCGCAGCGCCTGCTGCGCCCAGTGGGCGGCCGTTTCGCGATCCCCGGCGAGCAGGAACAGGCTGGCGGCGTTGATCGCCGGGTAGCTGTCCGGTTTCAGCCGCCAGGCCTGCAGGTAGGATTCGGCAGCGGTCAGAAAATGCTGCCGGCCCTGAGCTCCGCCGCGCATGCCCAGATCTTTTTCCAAGCGTCCGAGCAAGGTGAACCAGCGCGAGTCGCGCTGCGAGGGCTCCGGCGCCAGTTCATCGTACTGACGTCGCGCCAGCACGGTGCTGCCGGCGCTGGCCAGCGACTGGACCCGCAGCCAAGCCAGCGCCGGCGTATTCAGGCCGCGTTCGAAGGCGCGGTAAACCAGGTCGTTGCACAGCAGATCGTTGCCACGGGCAAGGGCCTCTTCGGCGGCTCGAACGACGCGCTCTTCCTCGGCCAGCGTTCGTTGTGCCAACTGCGCCGACGCCGAACGCCGATCATCCTGCGCAGCCATCCCGGCACGCGGGTTGATCAAGAACAGAGCACCGGTGCTCGCCGTGCGCTGGGGCGTCACCGGCCGCAGATGCTCAGGTATACGGCTGGGATCGCGGCGCCAGGCGACCACTTCTGCGGTCCCGCCGGGGTCGGTAGCGTTGTCGTGACGCAGCACCGCGACCAAGGCGTCGGCACGGGTCGCCAGCACCGCGCCGAGAATTCGGTACTGCTGCTGCCGGAACGACCGGCTGTCCAGCTGCTCTCCAGCGTCGCTTTCGTAGAGTTGCACCACCGCGGCACAGGCGCTCCTGGCGTCTTCCACTTCACCGAGGATGCGGGCGCGATCGCGTGCGGAAACGGTGTAGCCGTCTCGATTGGCGCGCGCCGACCAGTCCTCGGCCAGCTGTGCGGTCGGCACCGGTAACAGCCCGATGGCGTCATGAGCGACACCGCGCGCCGCCAGCCATTTTTGCGCGGCCCGCTGAAACAGCAGATCCGCCCCCGGTGCCAACCCGCACATGAGCAGCACGCGGCGGCCACGGCTCAGACGCACGATCTCAGGCAGCACCTCTTCGGACAACACTTCGGCGACGTGGTCCTCCTCCGCCGCGCTGAGCAACAGGTGACCGCTGCCGCCGATGAGGAAGGGTGCATCGCGCCCCTTGCGCGCCTCGTCGATCAAGCGCAGCCATTGCCAGAGCTTCAGCGGCGGCAAGCCACTCTGCTCCTCGACACCATCGGGTCCGGTCGTCACGCCGTGATCATCTGGGGCAACATGGTCGCAGCGTCAATCCACCACAGTCTGCCGTCAAGAACCGCGGTCCATGGAATACGACCCCGCCCGCTACCGCTACCAGGCCTTCGTCAGCCGCAGCCATGCCGACGAAGCGTGGGCTAGATGCCTGCAAGGGCTCGCACCGTCTGCCGGACAGGCCACTCCGGGCAACAGGATTCCGCGACGCCCGAATGTCAGCATGGCTGGCGGTAAGAGCCTGACGCTTTGGCGCAGCCGCTCAGTTATGGTGAAGCCTTTCCTGGAGCCGACGTGAACTGGAATCCCGAATCCTGGCAAACCCGCTCCGCGGTGCAGCAACCCAACTATCCCGATAGCGCAGCCCTGGCACGCGCAGTCGAATCGCTACGCGGCCTGCCGCCGCTGGTGACGTCCTGGGAGGTCGATGCCCTGCGCACGCAACTGGCCGAGGCCGAGGCCGGCAAGCGCTTCGTGCTGCAGGGCGGCGACTGCGCGGAGTCTTTCGCCGATTGCCGGCCGGAGATCATCACCAACCGGCTCAAGGTGCTGCTGCAGATGTCGCTGGTGCTGGTCCATGGCATGAAAATGCGGGTGACGCGCCTGGGACGCTTTGCCGGGCAGTACGCCAAGCCGCGTTCCGCCGACACCGAGACGCGTGACGGCGTCACCCTGCCCGCCTATCGCGGCGATCTGGTCAACGCGCCGGAATTCACTCCGCAAGCGCGCATTCCCGATCCGCAACGCCTGATCGAAGGGCACACCCGCTCGGCCATGACCATCAACTTCGTGCGCGGCTTGATCGACGGCGGCTTCGCCGATCTGCACCACCCCGAGTACTGGGACCTGGCCTGGGTCGGTCATTCGCCGTTGGCAGCGGAGTACCAGGCGCGGGTGGACGCCATCGGCGATTCGCTGCGTTTCATGGAGCGTCTGGCCGGCACCGAGCTGCACGCGTTCAACCGCGTGGATTTCCACACCAGTCACGAGGCGCTGCTGCTGTGGTACGAGCAGGCGCAGACCCGACAGGTCCCGCGCAAGATCGGCTGGTACAACCTGTCCACGCATTTTCCGTGGATCGGCATGCGCACCGCCGACCTGGACGGCGCGCACGTCGAATACTGTCGCGGCATCGCCAATCCGGTAGGCGTCAAGATCGGCCCGGCGATCGACGAGGCCTGGCTGCTGGGCCTGTGTCGCACGCTCAACCCGGACAACGAAGCGGGCCGGCTGGTGCTGATCCACCGCATGGGAGCGGGCGAGATTGCGAATCACCTGCCCCGTCTGATCGAGACGGTGAAGCGCGAGGGGCGTCGCGTACTGTGGCTCTCCGATCCCATGCACGGCAACACACAGACCCTGGGCAACGGCATCAAGACGAGGCGCTTCGACGACATTCTTTCGGAGGTCACGCAGTCCTTCGACATCCACGCGGCCTGCGGCTCCCGCCTTGGCGGCGTGCATCTGGAACTGACCGGCGAGGACGTCACCGAATGCCTGGGCGGCGCGCGCGATCTGACCGAGAAAGACCTGGAGCGCGCGTACCGGTCACAGGTCGATCCGCGCCTCAACTACGAGCAGGCGATGGAGCTGGCGCTGAAGATGGCGGCGTTGCGGCGCTAGCGCCTGCCCGGGCGCCGCTCAGGTCAGCGGCAGCGGCTGGGCCGGTCTGAACATCGTCAGGTCCTGCCTGCCGCCCTTTTGCATGGCACGTGCATAGGCCGGACGCGCCTGCATGCGACGCAGGTAGGCGGTCATCCGGGGGTGAGCTTCGAGATGTCCGCAGGGCTCGGACAGTTCCAGCACCCAGGTCATGTTGATGTCGGCGGCGGTAAACCCGCTGGCCAGGAAGGGCTCCTGGCGTGACAGGACGTTCTCCATGAAGTCGAAGCTGTGCTTGACCTCGTTGAGATAAAAGCCGCGCAGCGCTTCGCCGCAACCGCCACCGGTCATGCCGTCGAGCAGGTCGAAAACAACAGGGCCCATGGCCGAGCCTTCGGCGTAGAGCAGCCAGAACAGGTAATCGGAGAATTCCGGCGACGACTCGGGCACGCTGAGCCTGCCGCCGGCCAGCTTGCGGGTGACGAAGTCGATGATCGCGCCGGACTCGGGCAACGCACCGCCGTCGTGCTCGATAGTAGGGCCCTTGCCCAGCGGGTGGATCTTGAACAGCGATTCCGGCGAGCGCACGGTGACCGGATCGCGCGGGTGCAGTACCAGCTCGTAATCCAGGTCCAGTTCTTCGAGCAGCCACAGGATGCGCTGCGAACGCGAGTTGCTCAGGTGGTGCACTTTCAGCACAGGTCGGTCCTCCGTCATGGGGGATTCAGACGAGTCCGCGATCCTGCAGCTCGTCCTTGAGATAGGCGTAGTAGATCGGCGCCGCGATCAGCCCGGCGATACCGAACGCGGCTTCCATCATCAGCATCGCCACCAGCATTTCCCAAGCCTTGGCGCGGATGCGCGAACCGATGATGCGCGCGTTGAGAAAATACTCGAGCTTGTGTATCACCACCAGGTAGGTCAACGACCCGATCGCCACGAACAGGGACTGGCTCAGGCTCACCACCACGATGACGGTGTTGGAAATCAGATTGCCCACCACCGGCAGCAGACCGCACACGAAGGTCACCGCGATCAGCGTCTTGGTCAGCGGCAGGTCGATGCCCATCAACGGCAGAGCCACGGCCAGATAAAGTCCGGTCAGGGTGGCGTTGAGCGCCGCAATCCACACCTGGGCGAACACCACGCGCCGGAACGAGCGGCCCAGGCGTTCGGTGCGCTCCACCAGGGCCTCGGCCAGCGGCCGGCGTTCGACCGTGGTCATCGCCTCGCGCAGGGCCAGCAGGGCGCCCACCACCATGCCGATGAGAATGTGAGCCAGCGCGCGTGCGAAGTCCTTGCCGACGCCCTGCAGGGCGCTGGAATGTTCGCGCAGCCAGGCGGTGACCGCGGCGCGCAGTTCTTCGGCCGTCTCCGGCAGATACTGCAGGGCCCAGGGCGGCAGACGGTTGCGCGACTGATCGATGATCTCCGCCAGCTTGGTCAGCAGGGCCGACAGGTTTCCGGCATCGCTGCGGAAAAACGAGATCACGCCGATGATCAACAGACTGACGCCTGCCACCACCAGCGCCGAGATCGCAGCCACCACGATGATGCGGGCCCAGTCGCTGCTGATCTCGGCCCGGGTCACCAACGGGGTCAGCAACCGTACCAGTTCGAATACCAGCAGCCCGCCCAGCAGGGCCGGAAGCAGTTCCAGATACAGGATCAGCAGCAGGCCCAGGGCCATGAGGATCCATGCGATCACGTCCAGCCGCGACGCCGGGCCCGGTAGAGCGAATGAGTTCATATGCCAATGAGCATAGCCGCAAGCACCGACGGCAGCAGGCCAGCGCAGCCGGTTCAGGCTCGTGTCCGGCGCCAGCGTTACCATCCGACCGAGCGAGGCGACCATCCGGGTATCCACAACGGGTTGGCAGCCACGTCGCCCGCAGGCATGATCTTCACTGTCATTGATTTGCAACAATTCATCGGACGCTTGGCCCCCAGGGCTGCGCATCCGTCACCCCGGCATCGCATTCGGAAACACCATGTTCGGCCCGCACCCTCGCGCTTCGCTCTGGGCTACCGATGCTCGGCATTGAAGGCTTCTGGCTGATCTTGGTCTGGGCTCTCGCCGGGACCGGGCTGACCGGACTGACCGTGGTGCTGTCCCGCCGCCTGGGCGTGAATGCCGACCGCACTCAGGGCGTTCAGCGTGTCCACCGCCATGCCGCGTCGCGGCTGGGAGGACTGCCCCTGTTCCTGACGCTGTTGCTGGCGGTGCTGGCCTGGCCGCAACTGCCGCAGCGTGAGTTGGCGCTGGGTCTGCTGCTATGTGCGGTACCGGCCTTTGCCGTCGGTTTGCTCGAAGACCTGCGCAACAAACTGGGGCCTCACGTCCGGCTGCTGGCGACCTTCCTGTCCGCGTGGGCCGCCTGGTTCTTGCTGGATGGGCAACTGCGCCGGGTGGATGTTCCCGGCATCGACTGGCTGTTGATCAACTTCTGGTTTGCCGCTTTTATCTTCACCGCGTTTGCGGTCGGCGGCGTGGCGCATTCGATCAACATCATCGATGGCTTCAACGGCCTGTCGTCGTTCTATTGCGTGATCTGCTTTGCGGCCTTCTTCATCGTTTCGACGCTGGTATCGGACCCTTTGCTGCAGGGCCTGTCGTTGCTGTACTGCGGCGCCTTGCTGGGTTTTCTGGCCTGGAACTTCCCGTTCGGGAAGGTCTTTCTCGGTGATGCCGGCGCCTATTTCCTGGGATTTTCGCTCGGCGAGATGTCGGTGCTGCTGGTGATGCGCAATCCCGAGGTATCCCCCTGGTTCTGCCTGCTGCTGCTGGCGTATCCGATCTGGGACACGCTGTTTTCCTCCTACCGGCGCGAGATCACGCGACAACGCTCCTGGAGCGAGCCGGACGCCCTGCATCTGCATCATCTGATCTACCGTCGGCTGGTGCGTCCGCAGGGCCGTGCGCAGGGGGCGGGACTGGCAATCCCCAATTCCATGACCTCCCTGTATATCTGGGTGCTGGGTCTGATGTGCGCGGCGCCGGCCCTGCTGTTCTGGAACTCCACTCCGATTCTGATGGGTTTCGCCGCGCTGTTCGTCGTGACCTACGGCCTGCTGTATCGGCGCCTGGCGCGTTTCCGTAGCCCGCGATTGCTGCAGGTGCCACGCAAGCGCCGCAATGGCCCGGTGCAGCCGGCCGAGCGTCCTTCGCTGCCGGCGGAGGAATAAGCCTCAGCGAGCTCAGGGCCGCGGCACCGGCCTGACATAATGGCCGGCATGGCTCACATCCTCGTGACTGGCGCTGCCGGATTCATCGGTTATCACCTCAGCCTGGCCTTGCTGGCCGGCGGCCACACGGTCACCGGGGTCGACAATCTCAACGATTACTACGATCCCGCGCTCAAACAGGCACGGCTGTCGCAGTTGAGCGATCACCGTGCGTTTCGGTTCCTCAAGCTGGACCTTGCGCAGGCGGACGCCGTGACAGCGCTGTTCGACCGGCATGGTTTCGATCGCGTGGTGCATCTGGCGGCTCAGGCCGGCGTGCGTTACTCCATCGAAAACCCGCTGACCTACGTCAGCAGCAACATGGTCGGCTTTGCGCACGTGCTCGAAGGCTGCCGTCGGCAACAGGTCGGACACCTGCTGTACGCCTCGTCGTCATCGGTCTACGGCAGTAATGCCAGCCTGCCATGGTCTACCGCGCAGCCGGTGGATCATCCGGTGTCGGTGTACGCGGCCACCAAGAAGTCCAACGAACTGATGGCGCATGCCTACGCTCACCTGTACGCGCTGCCCTGCACCGGTCTGCGGTTCTTTACGGTCTACGGGCCCTGGGGCCGGCCGGATATGGCCTACTACAAGTTCGCTCGCGCCATCGTCGCAGGCGAACCCATTCAGGTCTATAACCGCGGGCACATGCGGCGCGACTTCACCTACGTGGGCGACGCCATCGGCGTCATGCTGCGCCTGATCGACCAACCTGCCCGTCCCGATCCGCAATGGAACGGCCTGACACCCGATGCCTCCAGCAGCGCCGCGCCCTACCGCCTCTACAACGTCGGGCATCATCGGCCGGTCGAACTGCCGCAGTTCATCGAATTGCTGGAGCATCTGCTGGAACGCCCGGCAATCCGGGTCGATATGCCCATGCAGCCTGGCGATATCGAAGCGACCTTCGCCGACATCGGCGACCTGGCGCGCGATGCCGGATTCGCGCCATCCACCTCGCTCGAATCCGGCTTGGGCGAGTTCGTACGCTGGTTTCGCCACTACCACCGGGTCTGAGCACATGGCCGCCGTTGCACGCAATCTGTTCGAATCCGCCACCGGGCGCGGCCGGGTACTGCGTCAGGGCGATCTGGCCTGCATCGTCATGGACGGGCACGGTGCCGTCGTGGTGCCGACCCAGGATCTGGTACAGGTACAGAAATGGGCCCAATCGCGGCCGCCCAGCAGCAACCTGCTGAGCGACCGTGCGCGCTTTCTGGACCAGTTCCAGGTGTTGGTCTCGCGGCCGGGCAGCATCCAGGGCACGCGTGGCAGCAGCCGGCCGCTGGAACGCTTGGTGCGCACCATGCTGGCCGCCGGCTACGACCTCGGCGAGTGGACCCTGCCGGTAGAGTTTCGCGATCTGGGCAAGGCCAAGACGGCGGACGCCACCGCAGCGGCGTCCCCCACCGCGCAGGCTGACTCACCGACGACGCCCGATCCAGGCACTGGAGCCGAATGAGCGCGCCCTCCGTCTCCGGCCGCGGACTGCGACATTTGCAGTGGAGTGGCGACGTGGAGATCGAGCGAGCACCCGAGGTGCGCCGCGAACTGCTGCAGGCACTGGCACAGGGAGAATCGGTGGTCGTCGATCTCGGCGCGGTTCGACGCCTGGATACGGCAGGAATCGCCGTGCTGGTGGAAGCGCTGCATAAGGCCAGGGCCGCAGGCTTGAATCTGCGGCTGACTCAGGCGGGTGACGCGGTCGGCAGGATGCTGAAGCTGACCCGGCTGGATGACCTGATCGAAATCGACCGATGAGAACGCGGCTCGAGGCACTCGGACGCCAGACCCTGACCGGCATTTCCGAAATGGGGCTGGCGATGCTGCTGCTGCTGGAAAGCCTGGCCTGGGTGTTCACCGGGCCGGCACGCGGGCAACCGGTACGACTGGATTCGGTGATCCGTCAGGCGGTGGAGATCGGTATCGGTGCCATACCCATCGTGTTCGTACTGTCATTCGCCATCGGCATGATGGTGGCCATCCAGGGCATCTACAGCCTGTCGCTGTTCGGCGCCGAGAGTCAGGTGACGCTCGGCGTGACCTTGTCGGTGACCCGCGAGTTTGCCCCGCTGATCACCGGCATCCTGGTGGCGGGACGTTCGGGTTCTGCGCTGGCCGCACGCCTGGGCATGATGAAAATCAACGAGGAGATCAGCGCACTGACCGTCATCGGCATCAACCCGGTGCGCTATCTGGTGGCACCGCCGCTGCTGGCGATGCTGGTCATGCTGCCCGCCCTGACCTGGTTTGCCGATTGCGTGGCACTGCTGGGCGCGGGGATCTATATCACCGCCGAACTGGGCATCTCCTTCCCGGCGTATCTGAACGATCTGCAGCAGGCCAGCGAGATCGGCGACATCCTGCACGGCGTGGGCAAGAGCGCTCTGTTCGCGCTGTTGATCACTCTGGTTGGCGTAGTCAACGGCATCGGTGTCAGCGGCGGTGCCGAAGGTGTGGGCAGGGTCACCACCCGTTCGGTGGTGCATGCGATTTCCGCCATCGTGATCGCCGACATGATCTTTGCGTTTCTGGCCACGCGCGCCTGATCCGGCGGTCTGCGGTCAGACTCGCATGCGCGGGTTGGAGGCTCGGCACGACTTGCGCGACATCGCCGCTCGTCGGTAGGGCGGCGCGGATCGCGCCGATCAAGCCGCCCCGATGGTTGTCGCGACGACAATGATCGGCGGATGCCTGCCCAAACCAATGCGCTGTGCGACGAACACCGGAAACACGTTCACCCCGCGCGCGGCAACACCTCACGCGAACTCGCGGTCTGCCCGCCACGCACGCCGTCGTTGGAGACCACCAGGGTCGGCCCGGACCCCACTGCAGGCACCGGCACCCGGGGCGCCACGCGACCCTCCTGCAACATGGTTTCGAAAATTCTCGCCGGCACCGCAGCGCTGTAGAGAAACCCCTGCAGTGCATCGCAGCCCAGACGGGTGAGGATGTCGGCCTGCTTGGCGGTTTCCACGCCCTCGGCCACCACGCGCAGATCCAGGGCCTTGGCCATGGCGATCATGGCGCGCACGATCGCCACGTTGCTTCGATCTTCTTCCAGGCCCGTGACGAAGGACTGGTCGATCTTGATGGCGTCCAGCGGCAGCCGCCGCAGATACGCCAGCGAAGAGTAACCGGTACCGAAATCGTCGAGCGCAACGGTGACGCCCATCTCGCGCACTGCCCGTAACCAGTTGGCGGCGGCGTCGAAATCGGTGATCAGCGCGCCTTCGGTAATCTCAAGCTCAAGGTGCTCTGCACGCGCCCGCGTAGTGGCGAACAGCTCCCGCAGTCGATCGAAAATGCCGCGGTGGTGCAGCTTGAGCGCAGACAGATTGACTGCGACGCGGAAGTGCTCGAAACGATCCTGCCACTCCGCAATCTGGCAGCAGGCCGCGGTGAGAACGTAGTCGTCCAGCGCGGGGCTCAAGCCCCCGGCTTCCGCCACCGGCACGAACTCTCCCGGACCGACGTACTCGCCGTTGCGCAACGGCCAGCGGATCAGCGCCTCGCCGCCCAGCAGCTTGCCGCTGCGGGCATCCAGCTTGGGCTGGTAGTACGGCACCAGGCGGTCGCTTTCCATCGCCCGCCGCAACCGCAACTCCAGCGACAGGGCCGACGCAAGGTCCGGCGTAGTCCCGCGCCGATCGCGCATGGGGTTGGTGTCGCGGGTCAGCTGCAAGGTCGATTCGAGGTGATTGAGCAGCTCGTTGGCACGCCGGCCGTCCTCCGGATACACCGAGATGGACGTGCGGACCTGCAGTCCGCGAATGCGTCCCTCCATATGCAGATCCTCCTGCAGCGCGCGCGCGGCACGGGCGGCGACGTCGCGCGCATGCCGCGCCGCGGTCTCGGCAGTTTCGGCGTTACCGGGTACCAACACCGCGGCGAACAGGTCCTCGGACACCCGCGCCACGAAATCCATCGGTCGCAGTGCATGCTGGATGCAGCCACCGATGGAGACCAGCAGGCGGTCGAAGGTCTCCTTGGCGATGGAGGCCTGCAACGCCCCGAAGTGGTCCAGACAAACCCCCACCAGCGCCATCGGCAGATTCTGGTTGGCGGCGCGACGGCGCACGCGCTCGAGCAGTTCCAGCATGTGGCGCCGGTTGGGCAAGCCGGTGATGAGGTCGTGGCTGAACAGGAATTCGGCGCGCGCCATGGTCTGCTCGCGTTCCGCCAGCTCCGTGCGCATGGTCTGCACCATGCGCTCCAGCTCCTCAGAGCGTGTTCTGGCCTCGAAGCTCAGTGACTGCGCCTGTTCGCCCAGGGCCAGGTAGCTGCGAATGCGTACGCGCAGCAGATCCGGATTCAGCGGTTTTTGAAGCACATCGATGGCGCCGGCTTCCAGCGCGGTACGCACATAGGCCTCGCTGGTGTCCGCGCTGAGCATGACCACCGGCAAGGCCCGGGTCACCGGGTCGCGGGCCAGGCGTCGGCAGATGTCCAGGCCACGCACGTCCGGCAAGGGGTCGGCGATGAACAGCAGATCGGGCAGGGTGTTGCTCAGCACGTCGCCCAGCAGCCGCTCGCCACTCTGCCACTGCATGACCGACCCCAATCCGTGCATGGCCACACTGGCCCACGCCCGGTCGTCGACCGGGTGGTCCGCCACGAATATCCTGGCCTGCTGGGTCGAGTCCATGGCTCCGTCGGACAGCATCTCCCCGCGAGCGCCTCCGATACACCTCTTCTTAATCGGGCTGGCGATAGCCGTCAACCAAAATCGAAGCCGTGACGCAGGTTTGCACGTGGCAATTGAGACCGGACCCCGGCCCGGACCTGACCCCGACGTCGGCTTGCGCGCCCAGGCAGGCGCTCGCGGGTGCAGCGCCCACGGCCATCGGTGTCGTCGTCTAGGGATTCTCTGATTTACCTCTCGAAGTTGCACGCTGTTTGCGTTTCAATCTGGAACGGACAGACGGATGACTTTGATGAAGCAACAGAGCCTGGGCAGTGGATTTGAGAAGTACGCGCGCACGACCAAGCGGGCGCGCTTCCTGGAGCAGATGGACTCGGTGATGCCGTGGTCCTCGCTGTGCGAGGTGATCGAGCCGTATTACTTCAAGGATACCGGCAGCGGCGGACGGCCACCGATAGCACTGGAGCGGATGCTGCGGATCTACTTTCTGCAGCAGTGGTTCGATCTGTCGGACCCGGCGGCCGAGGAGGCCTTGTACGACTCGGCGTCGATGCGCCGTTTTGCGGGGATTGACCTGGGCCTGGAGGCGCCGCCGGACGAAACCACGATCTGCAAGTTCCGCCACCTGCTGGAGCGCAACACCCTGGGCAAGCCGCTGTTTGACCAGGTCCAGCGCTACCTTCAGGAGCAGGGCTTCAAGATCAGCAAAGGGACGATCGTGGATGCCACGATCATTGGCGCGCCGAGTTCGACCAAGAATCAGCAACAGCAGCGCGATCCCGAGATGCACCAGACCAAGAAAGGCAACCAGTGGTACTTCGGCATGAAGGCGCACGTGGGTGTCGACAGCCGGACCCGGCTGATTCATTCGGTACAAGCCACGGCGGCGAACGTGGCCGACTGCCGGGTATTGCCGGAACTGCTGCACGGCCAGGAGACGCGGGTGTGGGGTGATCAGGCGTATCGCGGTCAGGGCAGCGTCATTCGTGAGAAGGCCCCGCAGGCGCTGGATTTCACCAACCGGCGCTACCGTCTCAAGGGCGTCATCGACGAATCAGAGCGGGCGAAGAACCGGACCAAGTCCAAGGTGCGCGCCAAGGTCGAGCACGTCTTTGCGGTGATCAAGCTGCGCTTCGGTTTTACCAAGGTCCGCTACCGCGGTCTGGCGAAGAACCTGCACCGGCTGCAGGTGACCTGCGCGCTGGCCAACCTGTACCTGGCGCGCGCTCAATTGATGAAGCTGCAGCAGGCGTAATCCGCCTGCTGCACAGCGATTGAGGCCGAAAGGCCAAGAAACGAGGCATCCGAGGCGATCCAAGCACCCATAATTCGGATTTCTTATCGGCTTGGGGCGCCAGTCACCAGGTAAATCAGAGAATCCCTAGCCGAATCGCGCCCGCCCGGCCCGCGCCGTTGCGGATCGACCGGTTCAAGCCTCGGGCTTCATCTGCGGAAACAGCAGCACATCCCGGATACTCGGCGCGTCGGTCAGAAACATCACCAGCCGGTCGATGCCGATCCCCACGCCTGCGGTCGGCGGCAGGCCGTACTCCAGGGCGCGGATGTAATCGGCGTCGAACACCATGGCCTCGTCGTCGCCGGCGTCCTTGGCCTGCACCTGGGCCTTGAAGCGCGCGGCCTGGTCTTCCGGGTCGTTCAACTCCGAAAAGCCGTTGGCCACCTCGCGGCCGCCGACAAAGAATTCGAAGCGGTCGGTGACCTCGGGGTCGGCGTCGCTGCGGCGCGCCAGTGGCGATACCTCGGTGGGATACTCGGTGATAAAGGTGGGCTGCAGCAGATGAGCCTCCACCGTCTTTTCGAAGATTTCCGTCAGCAGCTTGCCGGCGCCGTAAGCCGGTTTGATACCGACACCGATCTGCCGGGCAAAGTCTGCGAGGTAATCGCGGTCCGCGCTGCGAGAGGCATCGAACTGGGGGTTGAAGCGTTCCACCGCCTGTTTCATCGACCACCGGTTGAACGGCCGTTCCAGGTCGTATGCCTGCCCCTGATAGTCCAGTTTGCCGGACCCGTTGACTGCCAGCGTGGTGTCGCGAATCAGGGTTTCCACCAGGTCCATGGCGTCGCGGTAATCCGCATAAGCCTGGTAGAACTCCAGCATGGTGAACTCGGGGTTGTGGCGCGTGGATAGCCCCTCGTTGCGAAAATTGCGATTGATCTCGTACACACGCTCAAAACCGCCAACCACCAGACGCTTGAGGTACAGCTCCGGTGCGATGCGCAGATACAGCTCGCGATCAAGCGCATTGTGGTGGGTCACGAACGGCCGCGCGGCGGCGCCGCCGGCGATCGGCTGCAACATCGGTGTTTCGACCTCGACAAAGCCCAGGGCATCCAGAAACCGGCGGATGAAGGCCACCGTGCGGCCGCGCTTCTCGAACGCCTGCTTCACCTCGGGATTGACGATCAGATCCACGTAACGCTGGCGGTAACGGATTTCGGTGTCGGTCAGGCCCGCCCACTTCTCCGGCAGCGGGCGCAGCGACTTGACCAGCAGCTCGATGGATTCGGCCCAAACCGAAAGCTCGCCGGACTTGGTCTTGAACACTCGGCCTTCCACGCCGAACAGATCGCCGACATCGGCGGTCTTGAATGCGTCGTACTGCTCCGGGCCCAGCGTGTCGAGCTTGACGAAGACCTGGATGCGACCCGACGAATCCTGCAGCTGGCCGAAACTGGCCTTGCCCATGATGCGTTTGGCCATCAGGCGGCCGGCGAGTCTGAAACGTGCAGGCTCGGCATCCAGCGATTCCGGTTCCCGTGAACCGTAGGTGCCGTGCAGATGCTCGGCGAGCGTGTCGCGTCGGAAGGTGTTGGGAAACGCCCGGCCTTGCTCACGCAGCGCGGCGAGCTTCTCGCGGCGGGTGGCGATGATGTGGTTCTCGTCTTCGGGTCGGGAGGCGTCGGTCATGGGGCTCTTTTCAAGCTTTGAAGAATCACGCAAAGGCGCAGAGAACGGCGCAAAGACGCAAGGGACAAGAGGGGGAAACACCAACGGCAGCGGCGCGCTTCAGAAAAGCGCCTGTTGCACCATTGCGCATCTCTTAGCCGCCGCAGCTTTGATCGCTGCTCGATTGCGTGATTCCTCTGACATTAAGGTTTTTACGTTGGGTCACAGCCCCTGCTTGAGACTGGCCTCGATGTAAGGGTCCAGATACCCGTCCAGCACTTTCTGCGTGTCGGCGATTTCAACGCCGGTGCGCAGATCCTTGATGCGAGACTGGTCGAGCACGTACGAACGAATCTGGCTGCCCCACTCGATGTCGGCCTTGGAGTCTTCCAGCTTCTGCTTTTCGGTGTTGCGCTTCTGCAGCTCCGCCTCGTAAAGCTTGGCCTTGAGCATCTTCATCGCGCTATCGCGGTTGGCGTGCTGGCTGCGCTGAGTCTGGCAGGCCACCACGATGCCGGACGGCACGTGCTTGATGCGGATCGCCGACTCGGTCTTGTTGACGTGCTGGCCGCCGGCACCGCTGGAGCGGAAGGTGTCGACCTCAAGATCGGCCGGGTTGATCTCGATATCGATGTCGTCATCGACCTCGGGCGCCACGAACACGCCAGCGAAGGAGGTGTGGCGCCGGTTGCCGGAGTCGAACGGCGACTTGCGCACCAGACGGTGAACGCCGGTTTCGGTGCGCAGCCATCCGTACGCGTACTCGCCCTGAATGTACAAGGTGGCCGATTTGATGCCGGCCACCTCGCCGTCGGAACGTTCCATCAGCTCGACCTTGAAGCTCTTGCCTTCCGCCCAGCGCGTGTACATGCGCAGCAGCATCGCAGCCCAATCCTGGCCTTCGGTGCCGCCGGCACCCGACTGGATGTCCAGGTAAGCGTTGTGATCGTCCATCTCGCCGCTGAACATGCGGCGAAACTCCATGTCGGTGGCCCGGCGGTTCAGCGCTTCCAGATCTTCGGCGATCTCCTGCAGAGTGCCCGCATCGCCTTCCATCTCGGCCATCTCGTGCAACTCCGCGGCGTCGCGCAAGGCGGCCTCGGCCTGGTCCAGCCGTTCGACCACTGCCTCCAGCTGAGCCCGCTCGCGACCGAGATTCTGCGCACGCTGAGGATCGTTCCAGACTTCGTTGCTCTCCAGTTCGGCCTTGACCTCGATCAGGCGGTCACGCTTGGTGTCGTAGTCAAAGATAGCCCCGGAGCGCAGTGAAGCGCGCTCGCAGGGCTGTGATCTCACTCTTGATCTGCTGAGGTTCCATGGTCCACCCACGAAAAGGGCGCGAATTATAGCGGCCATCTGCCCTAAGGTCGCGACTTGCAAGGTTGTCACGCCATCGCCCGCATGCTAAAAAATCAGAGGCAAGCGGCATATCGGCCGGTATGTGTCCGCCCTCAAATTCCTAATGACCGTCTGCTGTATCTGAAGGGGAGTGTCTTCATGAAACGAGCTGCATTGGCCGGCCTTGTGCTTGCCTCGGCCACCGCATTACCTGTCCTGGCTCAGGACGAAACGGATCTGTCGAAGGCCAACGAGGCCATTGCCGGAAGGTTCTACATTTCGCCCATGGGTTCGCATACCTGGGAAGACAAGAAGCGCGACACCGACGACGGCTGGGGCGGCGCCCTGGGTATCGGCAAGCAGCTCTCGCGCTACTTCAGCCTGGAATTGAGCGGTTTCTATAGCGAATTCAACTCTGGCGGCCAGCAAGCCGATAACCTTGAGCAGTGGGGTGCGGGCCTGACCGCACTGGTCTTCCCGTTTGCCTCCGGCGCGGGCCAGGCGTTTTACGGCCTGGTCGGCGCGCACTACGGCGAGGGCGACAATCATCCCTCCAGCGGTGAGGTCGATTACGAAACCGTATTTGGAGATGCCGGACTCGGCTACCTGTTCGGGCCTTTCAGCTGGCTCAACCACGGGTCGTTGCGCGCCGAAGCACGCTACCGAATGGACTTCCACGATGAACCCCAGCTCGGCTCCGGCAACGAAGACGAGTTTGGCGACGTGGTGGCCAACCTCGGCTTCCTGATTCCCATCGGGGCCCAACCGCAGCCGCCTCCCCCGCCGGAACCGGAGCCGGTGGAAGTGGTGCCGGTGCAGCCACCCGCGGACAGCGATGGCGACGGCGTCACCGACGATCTCGACCAGTGCCCGGGCACGCCCGCCGGCGAGCCGGTCGACGCGGTCGGATGCCCGCTGCCGAAAGCCGAGTGCAAGACTCCGGAGCCGGGCCAGCCGGTAACCCTGGAAGGTTGCGCTGCCGGCGACACCATCGTGCTGCGCGGCGTCAACTTCGACTTCGACAAGTCCTCGCTGACCGCCAACGCACGCACGATTCTGGACAGCGTGAGCGAGGCACTGAGCACCGCACCGACGGTGACGGTGGAGATCGGCGGCCATACCGACGCCAGGGGCAGCGACGAGTACAACCAGAAGCTCTCCGAACGGCGTGCGGCTGCGGTCGTCGACTACCTCGAAGACAAGGGCGTCGAGCCGGCCCGCATGACCTCCAAGGGTTACGGCGAGTCCACCCCGGTGGCCGACAACGAAACCGACGAAGGCCGTGAGCTCAACCGTCGTGTGGAACTGACCGTGACTGGTGGCACCGCCGAAACCACCGATGCCGCTCCTGCCGAAACGGCGCCTGCCGCGGAGGAAGCACCCGCGGCAGAGTAAGCACCGGTATTGCAGTCGTTGCCCAAGAGCCGCACTTCGGTGCGGCTCTTCTTATGCGCTGATGCCCAGCCGCTGAGTGCCGCAAACAGCAGCTGCAATGCCGGCGGCGGCCGAGACTGTGCATCGAAGCTTTGACCGCACGCAGCCGGCACTCGATAATCCGCGCGCCGTCGATCCAGGCCAAAGATGATTTCGGTTCGTCGGGGTATAGCGCAGTCTGGTAGCGCGCCTGCTTTGGGAGCAGGATGTCGGGGGTTCGAATCCCTCTACCCCGACCATTTCGGTCGGTTTGGTTTGGTCGACCGTCGTCTCTACGTCTGGATTGATCGATGCGGAATCGGTAGACTTCGCGCCCCTGTGGTGGCCGTAGCTCAGTTGGTAGAGTCCCAGGTTGTGATCCTGGTTGTCGCGGGTTCGAGCCCCGTCGGTCACCCCATTTTCGAGTAAATCAGCGACTTCGGCGCGCGGAACGCAGGCGTTGACGCCGCCCTGCCCAGAGCCGCAGCGGTTACAATTCATAGCCCTCCGGTTGAGGGTCATGGCACGAAAGGGTTGCTAGCTCAATGGTAGAGCAGCTGACTCTTAATCAGTAGGTTCGGGGTTCGAGTCCCTGGCAACCCACCACTTTCGTACCCTCCGCGGCTGCCGCCGCGTTTCACGCCGGAAGTCCCTTCGTCAGCGTTCCGGGCCGGTTGTGTCCGACTTCGACTTCGCCATCGTCTGCGCGCCGGTCACGATCATCCGCAACATGACGATCGTTTGATCGAGGACCGGGCCACGTCGTTCGGGCGACAGGTCCATCGTGTTAGCGCCCATCGCAAACACCAGCCGAGTGATCGCCTTGGCGACCAGTTCGGGTCTGGCGATCGGCGTGCTCGAAAGCTCCGCCAGCCTAACCAGATCGAGCTGCAACTCGTGCTCGAAAAACTGCAGTTCACGTTCCACAGCGCGCTTGAACGCGTCCGAGCCGACACTGCCCTCGCGCAGCAGTACGTGCAGATATTTTTCTTCCGCGTCGAGTTGTTCGACAAACGTCTCCACCGAGCTGCGTATCACGCTGCGCCCAGCAACGGCCCGATGGCGTGCTTCGCCGATGATCTGGCGCAGGCTGCGACCGGCAAGATCGATCAGTGCAATGGCAAGCTCGTCGGTATCGCGGAAATGCCGATAGAAACTGTTCGGGGCAATACCGGCTTTTCGTGCGATCTCGCGCAGGCTCAGCGAGGACACGCTGCGATGCGGCCCGACCAGCTTCAGCGCCGCCGCGATCAGACTCTCACGCGAAATCACGCTGGGCCGTCCGGCACGGGCAGCGTCGGCGCGTTCCGTGCGGGCGACGGGCAACGCTTTGGGGGGGCGAGTCATGGGACAGATGATAGGCGCGAATATTATTATACATATGTATAGACATCTGTACTTTTATTGCTATAGTACGACGCAAATCCTCACCGAAGAACGACATGGCGCTCGCCCTCAGGGCTTCGAATGCCGCCGCCGTATTCAGCCCCGCCGTCATCGATTTCTGGTTGGCGCAGATCAATCCTCGCTGGTCATCCACGCGCTGCTTGGCCACTGTGGATTCGCGCCGGCGCGAATCGCGCGAAACCGTCACCTTGGTGCTCAAACCCAACCGCCGCTTCCGCGGTTTCCTGCCCGGCCAACACCTCAACCTCACTGCGGTGATCGACGGCGCGCGGGTGACGCGCAGCTACAGCTTCAGCGATGCCCATCGTCGCGACGGCCGCGTGTCGATCACCGTCAGGCATGTCCCCGGCGGCAAGCTCAGCACCCATCTGTGCCGGCATAGCGGCGTCGGCGAAGTGGTGGAGCTTGGTGTCGCGTTCGGCGAAATGAACTGGTCGAGCGCGACCGGCCAGGACTGGACCTTGCTCGCCGCCGGCAGCGGCATCACGCCGATGATGAGTCTGATCCGCAGCCTGGAACCGGACCTCGGCCCGCGTCGGGTACAGTTGCTGTATTGGGCCCGTACCGCCGACGACCTGTGCTTCGCCGACGAGTTGCGTGAGCGCAGCCGACGCGACCCAAGACTGCGCTGCCATTTCCTGCTCACCGGAGAAGGCGCGGGCGTAGATCAACCGCGGGGCCGCATCAGCCCCGAACTGCTGCAGACCCTGCGCCCGGACTGGCACTCGCAGCATGTTTACGCCTGCGGCCCTTATGGTTTCGTCGAGACGGCGCGTTCGATGCTGGCCGGTCGAACTTCGCAGTTCCGTTCCGAAGCCTTCACACCCCTGCCGGCGCCGGCCGGCGACGATCGCGAAGTCAATGTCGCCCTGCTCCGCAGCGGCCGCTCGCTACGAGTCCGATGCGATCTGCCGCTGCTCGACGCACTGGAAGCGCATGGCCTGCGACCGCCGCACGGCTGCCGCATGGGTATCTGCAACAGCTGCGCGTGCGCCAAGACCAGGGGGGTCGTCCGCGACCTGCGATCGGGCGCTGCCGATGCCGAACCCAGTCAGGCCCTGCGTCTGTGTTCAAGCCTGGCGCAATCCGACCTCAGCCTGGATCTTTGAGATAGAGACCGTAAACATGTCCGCAAGCTATCCACAGCTCAGCCCGGAACAACTGCGAGGATTCGGCGCCGAGCTCGACGCCCTGCGTGCCCGCACCCAGGCGCAGGTGGGCCGTGAAGATGCGCGCTACATCCGTCGCGTGATCGCCGTTCAGCGTTATGCCGAGGCGATCGGTCGCGGACTGCTGTTCCTCGGCCTGTTCCCGCCGTTCTGGCTGCTGGGTACCCTGCTGCTGGCGGTCTCCAAGATCCTGGAGAACATGGAGATCGGCCACAACATCATGCATGGCCAGTACGACTGGATGCGCGACCCGCATATCGACGGCAAGACCTACGAATGGGACATTGCCGGCACCAGCGACAACTGGCGCAAGACGCACAACTTCAAGCATCACACCTATACCAATGTGCGTGGCATGGACGACGACATTGGTTACGGGCTGTTGCGCCTGTTTCCCGAACAGCGCTGGCGTCCGTTCTACCTGGCACAGCCGCTGGTGGCGATCGTGTTCGCGCTGCTGTTCGAGTGGGGCGTCGCCATCCAGGATCTGGAGTTGGGACGTTATTTTTCGGGGCGCAAGACCGGACAACAGCTGGCCCGCGAATGGCGACCGGTCGCACGCAAGATGCGCAAGCAGATTCTCAAGGACTACGTATTGTTTCCCTTGCTGGCCGGGCCGTTTTTTCTGCCGGTGCTGGCGGGAAACTTTGTGGCCAACATCCTGCGCAACCTGTGGACCTACCTGATCATCTTCTGCGGTCACTTCACCGCACAGGTGCATATCTTTCCGCGTAGCTCAGTGGAAAACGAGAGTCGACCGCATTGGTACTTGCGCCAAGTATTGGGCTCCTCGAATCTCAAGGGCGGACGCCTGTTCCACCTCATGTCCGGCAACCTGAGCCATCAGATCGAGCACCATCTGTACCCCGATCTGCCGTCATACCGCTACGCCCGTATCGCGCCCGAGGTCCAGGCGATCTGCGCCCGCTACCAAGTGCCGTACAACAGCGGACGCCTGTCGATCCAGTTTGGCCAGGTGATATGGCGCATCTTGCGCCATGCACTGCCCAGCCGGCCTGGGTCAGCCAGCCCCCAGGCAATAGCCACTACGGGCTAAAACGTGGGGAAGCGGCGCCGGACGACTCAATCATCATCGTCGTCGTCTTCGTCGTCGTGATCGTCATCATCGTCATCGTCATCGTCATCGTCATCGTCATCGTCATCGTCATCCCGGTCATCGTCATCCCAGGCGGCCACCTGCAAGGGCTGCACATCCGCTGCCTCGGTGACGGCAGCAGAGGACAGCGCTAGCGCATAACCGGACGCGAGTGTCAGCAGCACAGCCAAGCTGAGCGCAGTAACGGAAGCAGACTTCATGGTGACGATCTCCAGGCGGATCGAACGATCATCGCCAGGCAGGGCTGAATCCGTTCTGAACCCTGCGGGCGCGCCGTGAGATAATTCGCGAATTCCCTCGACCCGGCTCACCGATGACCCGTCACCTCCTCGTCACCAATGCCCTGCCCTATGCCAATGGCCCGCTGCATCTGGGCCACATGGTCGGGTATGTGCAGGCGGACATCTGGGTCCGATTTCAGCGCCTGTGCGGCAATCAGACGACCTACGTCTGCGCCGATGACGCCCACGGCACCCCCATCATGCTGGCGGCAGAAAAAGCCGGCGTCACGCCCGAGCAATTCATCGCCGCGGTGCAAACCGAACACGCGCGCGACTTCCATGATTTCGGCGTGCATTTCGATCACTACCATTCCACCCACTCCGAAGAAAACCGATATTTCAGCGAGCTGATCTACACGCGCTTGAAAGAAGGCGGTTACGTCGCGCGCCGCTCGATCCAGCAGCTCTACGATCCGGCGCGGAGCATGTTCCTGCCCGACCGCTACATCAAGGGCGAATGTCCCAGGTGCGGCACGGCCGACCAGTACGGCGACAACTGCGAGCATTGCGGCGCTGCGTACTCGCCGACCGATCTCAAGAATCCCCGATCGGTGGTATCCGGCGTAGCGCCGGTGATGCGCGACTCCGAACATTTCTTCTTCGAACTGGGGAAATTCCAGAGCTTCCTGCAGACCTGGCTGGAAGGCGACGTCGCGCAACCTTCGGTCAAGGCCAAGCTGCGCGAGTGGTTCGATGCAGGTCTCAAGGACTGGGACATTTCACGCGATGCGCCGTACTTCGGCTTCGCCATCCCCGGCGAGCCGGGCAAGTTCTTCTATGTTTGGCTCGACGCCCCCATCGGGTACATGGCCAGCCACCGCGCGTATGCCGATGCCACCGGCGGCGATTTCGATGCCTACTGGAATGCAGGTGCCGGGACCGAACTGCATCATTTCATCGGCAAGGACATCGTCAATTTTCATGGCCTGTTCTGGCCGGCGATGCTGCAAGGCTCGGGACATCGCACGCCGACCAAGCTGCACGTCAACGGCTATCTGACGATCAACGGCGCCAAGATGAGCAAGAGCCGCGGCACCTTCGTGCGCGCACGCACCTGGCTCGATCATCTGGACCCCGAATACCTGCGCTACTATTTCGCTGCCAAGCTCGGCAGCGGCATTGACGATCTCGATCTCGATCTCAAGGACTTTCAGGCCCGTGTCAACAGCGACCTGGTCGGTAAGTTCGTCAACATCGCCAGCCGCTGCGCCGGCTTCATCGAAAAATTGTTCGAGGGTCGCCTGGCGCTGGCCATGCATGACCGCAGCCTGTTCGACGACCTGGCCTCGGAAGCGGACACCCTGCGCACCTTGTACGAGGCCGGAGATTACGCCGCTGCGCTGCGGGAGATCATGCTGATGGCAGACGATGCCAATGCGGAGATCCAGAAGCTGGCGCCCTGGACCCTGGCCAAAGATCCCGATCAGCGCGATCGCCTGCATCAGATCTGCACCACCTTTCTCAACGTCTTCCGCCAGATCGCGCTGTACCTGAAACCGGTGCTCCCGGGCACTGCGACCAAGGTCGAAAGCTTTCTGGGCATTGCACCGCTGAGCTGGAGCGATCTGGGCAAGCCCTTGCTCGGTCACAGTATCCGTCCCTACGAAGCCCTGATCACGCGAGTCGAGCAAAAGCAGGTGGACGCCATGATGGCCGCCGAGTCGGCGGGCGAGCCCGCACCCGAGAAACCCGCCCCGGCGAAAGCGGCAAAGCAATCCACGACGCCCACTGCTGCAGCACCATCACACGCCACCGAATCCATCACCATCGACGATTTCGGCAAGGTCGACCTGCGCATCGCGCGCATCGCCAGTGCCGACCCGGTTGAGGGTGCCGACAAGCTACTGCGCCTCAGGCTGGACCTGGGGCCGCTCGGCGAGCGTCAGGTCTTCGCCGGCATCAAGGCTGCCTACAAGCCGGAACAGCTGGTCGGGCGACTGACCCTGTGCGTCGCCAACCTGGCCCCACGCAAGATGAAATTCGGCATCAGCGAGGGCATGGTGCTCGCCGCCAGCGACGGGCACGGTGGACCCTACCTGCTGGCCCCCGATTCCGGGGCGCAAGCGGGCATGCGAATCAAGTGAAGGAGAACGGCGTTGGCCCGTGCCGCAGCCCCGCCGCACGACAGCCCAGGCGACGCTACGCTGGCTGACCGGCTGGACGCACTACTGCCGCAGACCCAATGCACGCGCTGCGGCTACCCTGCGTGCCGGCCTTACGCCGAAGCCCTGGCGAGCGGCCGCGCCGAGATCAATCGCTGTCCGCCCGGAGGCGACGCCGGCGTCGCGCGGTTGGCGGAGCTGCTGCACCGACCGAAGCTGCCGCTAGACCCCTCCCGCGGCGTCGAGAAATCCGTAGAGACCGTGGCGCGCGTGGTGGAGGCCGATTGCATCGGCTGCACCAAATGTATTCAAGCCTGCCCGGTCGATGCCATCGTCGGCGCCATGAATCTGATGCATACGGTGATGGCCGCCGAGTGCAACGGATGCGAGTTGTGCCTGCCCGTCTGCCCGGTGGACTGCATCGAAATGATCGACATCCCCACGGCGCCTGCGGCCTATCAGCGCGCGGCGCACTACCGCCAGCGCTACAACGCACGCAACTCCAGGCTGGCACGGCGCGCACAACAGGCTGGGGTCGAGCGCCATCGGCGCAAGGAAGCCAAGGCGGCGTACGACCCCGTTGCCGCCGCCCTGGCGCGCGCCCGAGATCAGCCCCGACGTCAACCATGAACCCGACCAAGCGGCGCGAAATCTACACGCGTCTGCGAGACGCCAACCCGGCACCGACCACGGAGCTGAAATTCGCATCGCCATTCGAACTGCTGGTAGCGGTGGTACTGTCGGCGCAAGCCACCGACGTGTCGGTCAACAAAGCCACGGCAAAGCTCTACCCGGTTGCCAACACGCCAGCGCAGATTCTGGCGCTGGGCGAAGCAGGGTTGCGCGAGCACATCAAAACCATCGGACTGTTCAACACCAAGGCAAAAAACGTGATCGCGCTGTGCCGGATGCTGCTGCGCGAGCACGCAGGCGAGGTGCCACGAGATCGCGAAGCCCTGGAAAAGCTACCCGGTGTCGGCCGCAAGACGGCCAACGTCGTGCTCAACACGGCTTTCGGCGAACCTACCATCGCAGTGGACACGCATATCTTCCGGGTCGCCAACCGCACCGGACTCGCCCCCGGCAAGGACGTGCGTGCGGTGGAAGACCGATTGCTGAAATTCACCCCGGACGAGTTCAAACGCGACGCCCATCACTGGCTGATCCTGCACGGACGTTATGTGTGCAAGGCGTTGAAACCGGAATGTGGGCGCTGCCCGATCGCAGATTTGTGCGAGTACCGGCAGAAGATACACTTGTAGAAGCCCTCGACCAGTCGGCGCCAGCGGCGCGCACACGTGCGAGATCAACGCACAACCCTTGCTGCAGTATCTTCCGCACAGTGCGGACCTCGTCAGAGGAATTCGTGTCGACCGTGACCAGATGATCCCGTCCATAACCATCGATCCCAACCCATGAGCAGCCCATCTCCCGAACTCGAACTCTTCCGGGACAACGTCAAGCGTTTCTTCACGGAAGAAGTGGAACCCCATTACGAGCGGTGGGAAAAGGACGGCAGGGTACCGCCGGAGCTGTATCTCAAGATGGGCGAGCACGGCCTGTTATGCGTCGACCAGCCGGAGGAGTACGGCGGCATGGGCGCGCCCTTCGAATTCTCGGTGGCGGTGCTGGAGGAGGCTTCGCGCATGGGCTTCATGGCGCTGGCGTCAAATCTTTCGGTGCATTCCGACATCGCTGCGCCTTACATTCTGCACCTGGGTAGCGAGACGCAGAAACGCAATTACCTTCCGCGCATGGCCCGTGGCGAATGCATCGGCGCCATCGGCATGACCGAGCCCGGCGCCGGGTCCGACCTGCAGAGCATCAAGACTTCCGCACTGCCCGACGGCGACGGGCATTACCGCATCAGCGGCTCCAAGACCTTCATCACCAACGGCCAGAACGCCGGTGTGGTCATTCTGGCGACCAAAACCGACCCCAAGCTGGGCGCGCGCGGCACCACGCTGTTCACGCTGGAGACCAGCCTTCCCGGCTTCAGCCGCGGTCGCAACCTCGACAAGGTCGGTCAATACGCAGCCGACACCTCGGAGTTGTTTTTCGACGACGTCCGTGTGCCGGCCGACGAGATCCTCGGCAAGCCCGGCGGAGGATTCGGTCACCTGGTGGACGAGCTGCCGCGCGAGCGCCTGGTGCTGGGCGCGATGGCGGTTGCGCACGCGCAGGGAGCACTGGAGCGCACGCTGGAATATGTCACCCAGCGCAAGGCTTTTGGCGCAGCCATCGCCTCGTTCCAGAACACGCGCTTCGAGCTGGCCAAAATCAAGACCGAGATCGAGGTCCATCGGGCGTTCGTGGAAAAGTGCGCACGCCTGTATGCGGAGAAGCAGCTCGACGTGGCGACGGCGGCGATGGTCAAGCTGTCCACTTCCGAAATGGAAGGCCGGGTGACCGATGCCTGTCTGCAGCTCTTCGGCGGCTACGGCTACATGAGCGAGTACCCGATCTCACGCTACTGGACCGATGCGCGCATCCAGCGCATCTACGGCGGCACGTCCGAGATCATGAAGGAAGTGATCGGACGCAGTCTGGTGGGCCGCGGTTGAACAGGTGCCCCAAGAGGCGTTGACGATCAGCGATTGAACTCGGCAGCGAGCTGCTCGATCAGTTCGCGATTGGCCTGTGCCGCCAACTGGCCCGCCATGTCGGCAAACGCCTCTGCGGTGGGCGCCGACAACAGCCGGGTCTGCGCAAAGCGCACGACCAGGAGCGGCTCCAGCGCCTCATCGGTGACAACAAAGTCAGCCGCAAACTCCGCTTTGGCGCCTTCCGGTTGCAAGTGAAATTCAAGCCGCCGCAACCGCGGCTTGACGATGTACGCCGCTCGCTGACGGCTGCGGCGACCGTGCACACGCTGGTCGCCGAACGCGGCACGCAAGCTCGCTTCGAGCCCATCGGTAAGCATCCGCGTAGGCTGCTCCGACCAGAACAAGTAGCCGAACTGTTCCAGCGCGCCCTTGCCTTCGGGCCGGCGATAGATCAACTGGCGCTCTGCGTACAGACCATGTGCGTCGAACGGTTCCAGCATCACGTGCGGCGCGTCGGCCATCGCCGCGACCTCCGCCATTGCACTGTCGAGATGGTAATAACGGTCGGTGTAGGGAGCCCTTGCTGCGCAGGCCGTCAGCAACCACGCCAGCGCAAACGCTCCTGCAACGCGGATCATGGCGCCTCCGGCAACGGCGCCACAGGTGCCAGCGGATCGGGCGGCGACTGCGAGCCACGCAGGATCACGCCCGGGTTCTGCCGCAGCTGGCGGGAGAAATCGCGAAAGTTGCGTGTGGTCAGATCGATGTCCTCGCCGATGGGCTCGGCATAGTGCGCCATGGTTCTCATCACATAGCGGAATTCCTGCAGTCCCACCAGCAGATCGTCACCGCCGGCATTGACCAGGGTGTTGAGTTCTTCAGAGGCGTTGCGGAGGCTTTCCGAAGTGCGATCAACGTTGGCGATCAGACGATCCACCGCGCCGATGCGCTGCGGCGACATGAATCGATCCACGCGGTCGGAGACCTGTGCCAGATTGGTCGTTGCCACCGCCGCCTCGCGCGCGATGGTCGGCCAACTCTCCGCCGTGGCGGCGGTGATCACACGAAGGTCGCCGACCATCGGGCGCAACTGCTGATCGAGCAACTCGCCGAAGATCGAAACCTGCTTGTTCAGATTTTCCAGCAGCGGCAGCAAGCCGGTGTCGGTCAGCTCGTCGAAATTGCCTGCGGCACTCGAAATCGAAGACAGGACGTCGACGCCGCCCGCCGGCGTGATGCGTGCGCCCGGGCTCAGCAAGGTCTTGCTGTCACCGGCTGCGATGCTGATGTTCTGCGGCGACAGCACACCCGGCGACACCGGTCGGGCCACGCTGTCCTCCGGAATCTTCCAGCCCCGTGCCACCGAAAGCTCCACCCGGAAGCGGGTCTGCCCCCCGGCGTCCTGCTCGGGCACGATGCGCTCGACCTGCCCGACCGGATACCCTTCGAATACCACCTGCGAGCCAAACTTGAGTCCGGCAACGTTGGCGTATTCGGTGTAGTAGGAATCGGTGGCGCCGGTGCGGCCGGCGAGAAACGCCAGCGCCACCACCAGACTGGCGAGCACCGCCAGGACGAAACCACCGACGATGGCAAGGTTCGCGCGTGATGAGATCATGGCGCGAGCGTAGCAGAGCGATTTGCGCGCGTGCGTTCAGCGCTGGGTCATGGCCTGCGTCCACGCTAGCCGACAGTTTTCACCCCGACTTTCAACCGCGGAGGTTCACCTCATGTCCCGTATCGCCCCGACTCTTTCCTTGGTCCTGTTCATGTGGCTGCCTGCCGCATTCGCCGAAGAAGTGAAGCCGCAGGACCAGCCGGTGAACCAGGAGGGCTACACCGCCGAGGAGATCTACAGCGTGGCCGAAAACTTCTTCGGTGGTACCACCGAAGGACTGGCCAAGGTGATCGAACGGGTATTCGCCGAGCAGGGCCGCCCGGTTGCCTATATCGTCGGCGAGGAGGCCAGCGGTGCCATTGGCGTCGGACTGCGCTACGGTCGCGGCGATCTGACCTACAACGACGGCGCGTCAATGCCGGTGTTCTGGCAAGGGCCTTCGATCGGTTGGGACTTCGGCGGTAACGCTTCCAAGGTGATGACCCTGGTCTACAAGCTGCGCAACACCCAGGACCTGTTCCAGCGCTATCCCGGCGTCGAGGGCAGCCTGTATTTCGTAGCGGGCGTGGGCGTGAACTATCAGAAGAGCGGCGAGATCACGCTGGCGCCGATCCGCACCGGCGTTGGCCTGCGCGCTGGCGCCAACGTGGGTTATCTGCACTACACCCGCAAGGAGTCCTGGCTGCCGTTCTGAGTCTGCCGGCATTACTTGAAAAGCCCGGACCGATGACTCGGTCCGGGCTTTTCTTTGCACCGATCTTCTGCCGACTTCAGAACTTGGCGCCAACGCGGAAGAACACATTGGCATCGGCGTCGTCGAGGATTTCCTGGTCGATGTCCTCTTCGCTGAACGACTCGGCGTAAGACACCGCAGCCTCGAAGTTGGGGCCAAGGCCCATGACCAGAGACACACCGCCGTCGCCGATGGCTTGCGTCCCGGTGGGTTGTCCGAACACCGCTTCTTCGAACCGCGCAACGCCGTATTCGGCAAACAGTCGCGGCTTGATCGTCGCCGCACCCAAGGTGAGCCCCTTGAGTTCGAACTGCAGCCGCGCGATGCCACCGGTGTCGCCCGAGGCCACGCCGGGCAGATACGCTTCGACGTTACCGACGCCACCCATCACCCATTGCTGCTGCTCGGGCAGGGCATCGCTGGTGATCTGTCCGGTCGCGACCAGAGAAAGGGTCAGCCACTCGTGCAGATAGGCGCGCGCGCTCAGGGTCGGCCGATACAACAGGTAACCAAGGTCGGCCGCGGTGAACGGGTCGTCGGTCTCGTCGTCACCCAGGCCCGAGCGAACTGCGATCGAGCCTCCGAGTTCGGTCTGCACGCCCAGCGGCCGCAGGGCGGTGGTGTAATCGGTGGAGATTTCAGCCGACCCATACTCTTGGCGCTGGACCGACTCGTCACTTTCGGTGACTGAAAAATCCTTACGCGTGTAATCGGCCTTGGCTCCGATAGTCCAGCGGCTGGTAAAGTCTGCCGCGAGCAGGTAGGTCCACCCCAGTTCCGCCTGCCGGATATCGCCATCAAACGAAATCAGGTCGGGGAACCCGGGGATTTCCAGATTCTGTTGGTAGCCGACATAGCGACCACTGAGCCCGAACAGCCCCCAGGGCGTGACCCGGCTCCAGCCCAGAGAATGCTCGTGGTAGCCCTTGGCGCCGCGATCGTCCGACAAGCCTTCAAGCACATGCCGCCCGGTGGCGCGGAATTCGTCGCCGGTGGTCAGCGAGGTCGTCGCGAAGTAGTCGAGGAAGTGGCGGCCGACGAAGCGGTTGCCCGGGTTGCCGAACTCGGCGCCGACGAAACTGCGCTTGGGCGCGCCGTCGTGAGGCTCGACCCTCAGCACCATGCTGCCCGCTTCGTCGGCAATGAAGCTAGGCGTGGCGGTCTGGCCGGCGCGGTCGGCATGCAGCGAGGCCAGCGTGCGACCGGGCTCCAAGGCGTCATCGGTCAACGGCTCCGCACCGGCCACACCGGCCAGGTAACGGTCGTACGGTGCGGGCGCTTCGACCTTGCTGACAGCGCCCAGCTTGACCAGAACGTAGAGGTCGGGCTCGACCAGCGCATAGGTCACCTGCACGCCGGGATAGCCGGCCGCGTAGTAAAGCCCTTGCACAAGGCGCACCGCATCGGACATCGATTGCGAGGCGGTGATGGCAGCCTCCAGATCGCTTTGGCTCACGGCGTTCGGGCCGATCACGTGCAGGTTGACTCCCTGCACCGCGGCGGTGACGTAAGCCGAACCCTGCTGCTGGATAACTTCGGCCGAGCCCTGCATCGGGGGCAGCGGCGGCGGTAAGGCGATAGGCATGAATCTCTTCCCGTAAAAAAAAATCTTGATGTCGAGCGCCGCGGCCGACTGCGGCCGTTGTGCTCTCTTCTGGTTTGAACCCCCGAGGTGACCCACCCCTCGGGGGGCGAAGCGTTATCTCTCGCGCCGCATCATCCGCAGCGCAGTGCCTGCTTGTTGTTTGTCGCTCAGGTGTCCAGTTCGCAATCGGCCTTGCCTGACTGCGAGATGTTGCCCAGGCCGTCGAGCACGATCACCGTGCACAACGGATCGATCGGCTGGGCTGGCGGCGCCGCCAGCGGCGGACGTACCGGCGCAGCCGCCTGGATGCTGACGTTCTGGAGTTGGACCGCGTTGGGATCAGCCTTGGTCGAGGCCATGGCGATGTCGCAGGCGGTCGCCACGCTCCGGGTCGCGCCGGTGGAGGAATCGCGGACCACCACGGTGCAAAGTTCTTCTTCGGTGTTGGTGGCCACGGAGTCGTCGACCGGCGCTGTCTCCGGGCCGTTGAGCAGACCCACGGCGAGCTGGCCGCCTTCGCCGGACTCGGCGCCGTTGATCAATCCAACGGAAACCGAATCGGCATTGCCCGAATTGTCGCCATTGAGGGCACTGACGCTGACCGTACCGGAATTGCCGGAGTCGTCGCCGTTCAGCGCCGCCACAGCCAGCCGGCCCGAATTGGCCGAGCCGTCACCGTTGAGGGCACCGATCGCGAGCTGTCCACCGTTACCGGAGTTGTCGCCGTTCAGAACACCGGCCCCCAGCAACAGACTGTTGCCGGAGTTGTCGCCATTGAGCACGCCGGCACCGAGAAAGTCGCCATTGCCGGAGTTGTTGGCGTTGAGTATCCCGGCGCCGATCGCACCGGTGCCGGAGTTCTCGCCATTGAGCACGCCGATGCCCGCCAGACTGGCGGTGCCAGCATCGTTGCCGCTCAGGGCGCCGAGTCCGAGCAGGCTGCCGGAACCGGTGTTGTCGCCGTTGAGCACGCCGACGCCGACCGCGCCGCCGGTGCCCGTGTTATTGCCCGACAACAGCGCCACGCCGGCCAGCGCGGGAACGATCCCGTTCAGGGTGGCCTGACCGCTGCCGTTACCCGACAGCGCGGCGACGCCCAGCGGACCTCTGCCGGAGCCGTCGCCGCACAGCGCGCAGACCCCGAGAACGCTGCCCTGCCCGGAGCTGTCGCCGGCCAGTACGCCGACACCGATCGCGCCGCCGGTGCCCGCGCCGTCGCCGGCCAGCAAACCCAGATTGAGCAGCGGGTTGGAACTGTAGCTCGCCGGCCCAGCGAGTCTGCCGCCGACATTGATTCCGAACGCGTCGATCAGCGGAATCTGCTTGGCCACCGCATCCAGTTGGGTCATCAGGCTGGCCGGGCTCAGGCTCCGACCTTCGCCAAAGCCGATGTTCAGGAGTTGATCGCGGTTGAGCACCTGCACGCTGAGGTCCTCGCCGTTACCGGAATTGACGCCCGACAGGATCGCGACGCCGATCGACCGGCCGTTACCGGTATTGGCGCCATTGAGCAGGCCGATGCCGACCGGATTGCCGTTGCCGGCGTTGTTGCCGGACAAGGCCGCCAGGCCGAGCAAGCCCAGGCCGTTGCCGGTGTTGTCACCGTTGAGCAGACCGATGCCGATACCGCCGCTGTTGCCGGCGTTGTTGCCGGACAGGACCGCCAGGCCGAGCAGGCGCCCGAGGCCGGTGTTGTTGCGGTTCAGAATGCCGACGCCGGCCAGTTCGCCGCGACCGGCGTTGATACCGGACAGCGCCGCGATGCCTGCCAGGGTTGCGAAGCTGCCGGTGTTGTTGCCATTGAGCACGCCCAGCGCCGCCAGGCCGCCTAAGCCGGTGTTGTTTTCCGACAGGATGGCCCCGGACAGCAGTCCGTTGGGGCCGAGAATGGCCGACCCGTCACCTTCGAGCAGCGCCAGGTCCAGCAGGCCGATGTTGCCGTCCAGGCCGAGCAAGGGCGTGACCAGGACGCCGTCGAGCTGGTCGGCGATCAGAGCGAAGCGACCGATGCGCAGGACGTCGCCGATGCCCGAACCGTTGTTGCCTTCCTGCAGCGCGGTGATTCCCAGCGGACCGCGTTGCCCCGTCAGCCCTCTTAGGATCGGCAGGCTGCCGGTCAGCGCGGTCACGCCGGGGCCGACGTTGCCGAGCGCAGCGCCCAACGTGGTCAGCGGCCCGGCATGGGCAGCAACGGGTAACAGGGCGGACAAGGCGAGCGTCATCGCTCGGATCCGGGAGCTTGAAATCTTCATCGGGCACTCCACTAAACAGAAAGAAACTCGAACGGTCGGTATGCTGCAGCGCAGTATAGTGATCTAGACACGGACTATGCGGCCCCAAGGTTCCCCAAATTGTTTAATTTGTTGCATTTTTCGTGACTGTACCGTGAATGCGTCAAGCTCGGTGCCGATGCGATCCGGCCACGGAACCGCGCCGACGACTATCGGGTCCGAATAGCCTTCGTAGTACCATTAAACCTGTACACCCGAATTCGATTTCCCAATTCGATTCTCTTTTCAGGAGCAGCGCCATGAGCCAAAGCAAGTACCCCGTAACCGTCGGCCGCGGCCCCTACGCTGGCGCGGTACCCGGCATTGCCGATTCCGCCCAGAAAGTCCTGCGTAACACCTACATGCTGCTGTCGATGACGCTGCTGTTCAGCGCCGTGATGGCCGGCGTGTCGATGGCGCTCAACGTGCCCTACGGTCTGAGCCTGGTGTGTTCGCTGGTGTCGTTGGGGCTACTCTGGTTCGTGGTGCCGCGCACCGCCAACTCCGAGGCGGGCATCTGGGTGGTGTTCGCGGTCACTGGCCTGCTCGGTTTCGGACTGGGTCCGGTGCTCAACATGTACCTGGGCCGCTTTGCCAACGGCGGTCAGATCGTGATGATGGCCTTCGGTCTCACCGGCGCGATTTTCGTCGGCCTGTCCGCCTACGCAGTCAAGACCCGTCGCGATTTCAGCTTCATGCGCGGCATGCTGTTCGGCGGCATTCTGCTGGCCTTCGTGCTCAGCATCGGCATGCTGGTGGCTTCGATGTTCGGCTTCTACTTCCAGCCGCTAGCGCTGGGCATCTCGGCGATGTTCGCGCTGCTGATGTGCGGCCTGATTCTCTATCAGACCGGCGAGATCGTGAACGGCGGCGAGACCAACTACGTGCTGGCCACGGTGACGCTCTACGTCTCCATCTACAACCTGTTCACCAGCCTGCTGCATCTGCTCGGATTCGCCTCCGGCGAAGAATAAACAAAGAGGCAAGCCTCGACATCAAGGCCCCGCACCGCGGGGCCTTTTTTGTGGCGCTCTGGTCGTCATACTGTCATGGTGAAAAACTATTCCAAAGATCAAAATGTTTGACTTGAGCTATTGTCGAGAATCATTAGCATCTGGTCTTCGCAGAAATCCTGGCGATCACACAGAGCCCGACATGATCAAGACTTTCAGTTTCGCTGCAGTGCATATGACGGTGGCTTTCACGGTCGTCTATCTGCTAACCGGCGACATCCTGGCCGGCGGCGCGATCGCCTTGATCGAACCGCTGTGCAACACCGTCGCGTATCACTTCCACGAGCGGTTCTGGCGTCGCCGGACAGATAATGACTCGGCCTCGGCCGGGCCAGGAATCAATCGGCACCCGACCCGGCACGCGCACGCCTGAAGGGGTCAAGCCGACAAGCTCGCCAATCCGGACTGCTAGCCTCCCGCAATCCCTGACCGACACTCCACCATGATATTCGACGACTACGTCTCCCACGACGCGCTGGGTCTAGCTGCACTGGTCGCCAGCGGGCAGGTCAGCGCGGAGCAGCTTCTGCAGGCCGCGATCCGGCGTGCCGACGAGGTCGACCCGCGTATCAACGCCGTCGTCAAGCGTCTGGACGCCCACGCCCGTCGCGAGACCGTGGCGCCACGACCGGGGCCGTTCTGCGGTGTGCCTTTCCTGCTCAAGGATCTGATGGCGGATTACGGCGGCGAGACCACTTCCGGCGGCTGCCGACTGCTGGCCGACTTCGTGCCGACGCAGGATTCGGAACTGGTCCGCCGCTATCGGGCGGCCGGACTGATCGTGTTCGGCAAGACCAACACCCCCGAATTCGGACTGACGCCGTTCACCGAACCGCTGCTGTTCGGGCCGACGCGCAATCCCTGGAATCTGGACCACACACCCGGCGGCTCCAGCGGCGGCTCGGGTGCGGCTGTTGCGGCGGGTATCGTTCCGATGGCCAGCGGTGGCGATGGTGGCGGCTCCATCCGCATTCCCGCCTCCTGCAATGGCCTGGTCGGCCTCAAGCCCTCCCGCGGGCTGACACCGTCGGGCCCGGATCGTGGCGAATCCTGGTGGGGATTTTCCGCCGAGCACGTACTGACCCGCAGCGTGCGCGACTGCGCCGCGGCACTGGATGCCACCGCCGGGCCCGATGCCGGGTGTCCTTATTTCACCAGCCCCGCGCCCGGTTACTTGCAGGCCTTGAGCGAGGCCCCGCCGCGGCTGCGCATCGCGTTTTCGTCCAAGCCTCTGGTGGGTCGGACCATGCACCCCGAATGCGTGCGTGGCCTGGAGCACACGGTGCAGTTGCTGCTGTCACTGGGACACGAGGTGGAAGAAGCCGCTCCGGTCGTGGAACGGGAAGCCTTCATCCAGGCCTTCGTGGTGATGCTGGCCGCCGAGACCGCCGGTTATCTCGCCTACATCGCCCGCAACCTGGGCAGGGCACTGGATCGGGGCAAGATCGAACCGGCGACGTTGGCGCTGGCGCGTATCGGTCGGGCCGTCAGCGGCGAGGACGTGACCCTGGCGCGCTACTTCTTTGCCTCGCTGACGCGCCGGATCGGCCGCTGGTTCGAGCACTACGACATGCTGCTGACGCCGACCTTGGGCATGCCGCCGTTTCGTATCGGTGCACTGCAGGCCGACTTCATCGAACGGCTGCAACTCGGCCTGGTCAATCGGTTGCCGATCGCCGGTCTGATCAAGTCCGGCACCTTGCTGCAACAGGTGGCGGAAAAATCCATGGACTGGATCCCCAACACGCCGGTGTTCAACGTCACCGGTCAGCCGTCGATCTCGTTGCCCCTGCACTGGAGCGACGACGGCCTGCCGGTGGGCATGATGTTCACCGCGCGGCTGGCGGACGACACCCGCCTGCTGCAGCTGTCCGCGCAGCTCGAACAAGCCCAGCCGTGGTTCGGCAGACGGGCCCCGCTGTGAACCGCCCGCACCCTCAAGGATCGTAGGCTGCGGATTCGAACTGCTGCAGCAGCGCTGTGGTCGGCGCATCGAAAAAGGGCAGCACCTGAGTCATGAGCAAGCCGACGCGATCGCTCGCCGGATCGATCCAGTAATGGCTGTTGCACAGTCCGGCCCAGGAATAGCTGCCCGCCCTGCGGCCGCCTGGCACGTCGGCCAGCTCGACCAGGAAGCTCAGGCCCCAGCCGTTGCGTCCGTCGTCTCGAAAACCGATGTCGTTGGACAAGCGTCGATCGACGCTGCGGATTCCTGCGGGCAGACGCAGCGCACCAAGCTGATCGCCGGACATCGCCGCGACCGTCGCCGCTGACAACAGCCGCCTGCCGTCCAGCTCGCCGCCGCGCAGCAACATCCGCAGCAGGCGCAGAAACTCTCTGGGCGTGCTGTACAGCCCATGGCCGCCCATGTCGTGATCGGCGGCCTGATTGACTTCGAAGCGCAGCCCGATCAACTCGCCATCCGGCTTGCGCGCATGCATGCCGGCCAGGTTTTCCCGCATCGCCGCGCTCAATCGAAAAGCGCTGTGTTGCATGCCCAGCGGCTCGAAAATCTGCTCCCGAAACGCATCGCCCAGGCGCCGTCCCGTCGCGGCCTCGACCGCACGACCCGCCCAGTCCAGACCGATGCCGTAATCCCAGCGCACCCCCGGATCGGCCACCCGCGGGCGCATCAGGGTCGCGTGCGCGCCGCTGGCTCCGGGCGGAACTTTATGGAGTTCGAAATAACGCGCCAGATCGGCGTCGAGAAATTCGTAGGCACAGCCGCCGGTGTGGAGCAGCAGTTCGCGCAACGTCGGACTGCGTGCAGCGGGTCTCAGGATCGCGCAACCGGCGCTGTCGAAACCGGTCAGCACCGGCACTTCGTCGATCTCCGGGACCCAGCGCGAAACCGGCACATCCAGTTGCAACAGTCCACGCTCCACGCACTGCATCGCCGCGATCGAGGTCACCGCCTTGGTCATCGAGGCGATCCACATCACGGTGTCGGCCGTCATCGGCTGCGCCGCCCCCAGCGCGCGCCGGCCGGCGGCGTACTCGAAGCTGACCTCCCCGCGCGAGGCCAGCAGGCCGACGACCCCGGCGAGCCCGCCACCGTCTACCGCGGCGTCCAGCAAAGCGTGCAGCGTGTTCGGCTTCATGCCCGGCGACCGGATCGACCGCCGCGGCGCTACTGTGCGGCGATGCCGGCGCGACCGCTGCGCAGCACGAACTTCTGGATCTTGCCGGTGGCGGTCTTCGGCAGCTCGCTGACGAAATGAAACGCGGAAGGGACTTTGAAGTGAGCCAGGTTGTCGCGCGCAAATGCGCGCAGCTCTTCGGCCGTCGCGGACTTGCCGGCGTTGAGCACGACGAAGGCGTTGGGCGATTCCCCCCACTTCTCGTGTGGCATGCCCACCACCGCCACCTCGAGTATGGCCGGGTGCCGCAGCAGCGCGGCCTCCACCTCGATCGAAGAAATGTTTTCGCCACCGGAGATGATCACATCCTTGAAGCGATCGCGAATCTCGACGTACCCGCTGGCATGCACCACGGCCGCATCGCCGGAATGAAACCAGCCGCCGGCAAATGCCTTGGCGGTGGCTTCGGGGTCGTTGTAGTAGCCCTTCATCACCACGTTGCCGCGCGCCACGATTTCGCCCAGGGTGTTGCCGTCGTGCGGGACCGGGTTCATCTCCTCGTCCACCACGTCCAGCTCGCCCGAGGTGATCAGTTCCACCCCCTGCAAGGCCTTGATCTTGGCGCGCTCCGTCGGCGACAGCTTGGCGTGCGCGGGTAGCGGCTCGCAGATCGAGATGAACGGTGCCGTCTCGGTCAGGCCGTAGACCTGGGTGATGTCCCAGCCCAGTTCGCCTTCCATGCGCTCGATGGTGGCGGCCGCCGGCGGCGCACCGGCGGTGAACACCTTCACGCCGCGACGAACCTGCTTGCGCTGTTGCTCGGGACCATTGGCAATGCCGATCAGCACCGTCGGCGCCGCACACAGGTGGGTCGCCTGCTCCTTGTTGATGGTTTCGTAGATCAGCAAAGGCTCGACTTTGGGCAGGCACAGATGGGTGGCCCCGGCTGCAGTCACCGTCCAGGTGAAGGTCCAGCCGTTGGCGTGGAACATCGGCAGGGTCCACAGGTAGCGGTCGGACGGCGTCATGTTCCAGTGCACCAACGTGCCTACCGAGTTCGCCCAGGCGTTGCGGTGCGTGATCATCACGCCCTTGGGCCGCGAGGTGGTGCCGCTGGTGTAGTTGATCGACAACAGGTCGGTCTCCGCGATTTCGGGTCGCTTGAACTCCGGCGACTCTGCCGCCAGCAACGCCTCGTAATCGAGCCAGCCTTCCTTGCCGCCTCCCAAGCCCACGAAATGCTCCACGCCGGTCATCCGGTCGCGCACGCTGTCCACCAGCGCGAAATAGTCCGCATGCACGCACAGCACCTTGGAGCCGCTGTGCGTCGCCAGGTAGATGAAATCGTCGGCGGTAAGCCGATAGTTCATGGGCACGATCACACCGCCCATCTGCGGAATGGCGTAGTACTGCTCCAGGTGTTGATGGGTGTTGGGGGCGATGGTGCCGACGCGATCGCCCTGCCCCACACCCAGTTTCATCAGCGCCGCCGACCAGCGATCGCAGCGTTCGCCGAACTGGGCATAGGTGTACCGCTGGCTGCCGTCGACCACAGCCTCGCGATCCGGGTGCAGCTTGCGTGCACGCCGGAAAAAATCCAGGGGGGTGAGGGGTGTTTCCATGAGGTCGCTCCTCCGCGATCGTCGTTATGGGTTTGGTTCAATGCGCTGTCGACCCTAAGCCTAGGCATCAAGCGCCCGACCCGCCACTACCCGCTTGGGTCGGCTGTCAGATCGCCGCGCAGACGGTACTTGCGGATCTTGCCGGTGGCGGTACGCGGCAGCAGATCGACGAAATGCACCGCGGCGGGCACGCGCAGGCCGGTGAGTCGTTCGGCAGCATAGGCCAGCAGGGCATCGGTGGTGGTCCGACTGCCGGCCTTGAGCTGGACATAGGCCAGCGCGCGCTCGCCGAGCACGTCGTCGTGGCGGCCGACCACTGCGACGTCCTGCACCTGCGCATGCTGCGCAATCACCTCCTCGATCTCCACCGAGCTGATGATCTCGTCGCCGCTGATGATGATGTCCTTGAAGCGATCGCGAATCTCGATATAGCCGTCGCGATGCATGACGGCGGCGTCGCCGGTGTGCAGATAGCCTCCGGCCAGGGCGCGCGCGGTCGCCTGCGGGTCGCGGTAATAACCCTTCATCACCATCGGGCCGCGAGCCACGATCTCGCCCAGCGTGGTCCCGTCTGCCGGGACGTCCTGGCCTTCCTCATCCACCACGCGCAGTTCGTCGACGGTGAGCATGGGCACACCCTGGCGGGCCTTGACCCGATAACGTGCCCTGGCGTCCAGATGCCGGTGTTCCGGCAGGCACACGCATACCGTGAGGAACGGCGCCGCCTCCGACATGCCGTAGGCGTGCGTGATGTCCCAACCCCACTGGGTCTCGACGTGCTCGATCAGCGCCGCCGAAGGCGCCGCGGCGGCGAACAGCGCGCGCGGCGGCGCGCCCACGCGCGGTGTAGACGGCCCTTGCAATGCGCGCAGGCCGGCCAGGGTGGTCCGTCCGGCGCACAGCGCTGTGATGCGATCGCGGTCCACACGCTGGGCCAGGTCCTCGGGCTCGATACCGCTGGCCATCACGTGGGTGGCGCCGGCCGCGGTGACCGTCCACACGAACCCCCAACCGTTGGCGTGAAACATCGGCAGGTTCCACAGGAAGCGGTCGTCGGTCTGCAGCGGCCAGTGCAACAAGCTCCCGAGGCTGTTGACCCAGGCGTTGCGATGACTGATGACCACGCCCTTGGGATGGGCGCCGGTGCCGCTGGTGTAGTTGATGGTGATCGGGTCGTCGTCGTGGATCGCCGGCGCTGGCGCCACCGGTGCAGAGACCCGCAACGCCGCCTGGTAGTCGATCCAGCCGGTCCGCCCGCCATCCAGCAACACCCAGGCCACGCCGGGGAGGCGGTCGCGCAGATCGTCTAGATCAGCCGCGTCGCGTTGGGTTGCGCAGAGCACGCGAGCCTCGCAGTGCATGACCACCCCCACGCACTCCTCGGCGCCGAAGCGCTCGTTGAGCGGCACCAGCACCGCGCCGAGCTGCGGCACCGCGTAGAACTGCTCCAGCAAAGCCATGCAGTTCGGCGCCAGTACCGCGACGCGATCGCCATGGCGGACACCCAGCGATGCCAGCAGCGCAGCCGCGCGATCGCAACGGTCGAGAAAGTCGGCGTAGGTCCAGCTGCGGCCGTGCTCCTCCACCGCCGGACGCTGCGCGTAGAGCCGTCTCGCGCGGCGCGCAAACGCCAGCGGCGACAACGATCCACCCGCCGCGGCAACCAGCGCCGTTCCGTCCTCGGTGGCAGGCTCGCTGGCGGCTTCGCTGCGGGTCTGTTCAGCAATGGCCACCGCGTGCGCGCGACCCAGCGCACCGAGCTTTCCGTAAATGTTCTTGAGGTGGTACTTGACCGTTTGCTCGGAGATCGCAATCGATCGGGCGATCTGCTTGTTGGTCAGACCGGTCCGCAGCAGGTCCAGCACGACCATCTCGCGCGGCGTCAGCTTTTCCTGGGGAACTTGCATGGCTCAGGATGCCGCAGCCCCGTGCAAAGCACGAGATATTTCGGACCTGTGCGGCGCTTGCTACGCCGACTTGCGTGGATCGAAATCCTCGAACAACCGCGCCAGGGCCTCGTAGGCGCCGCGCTCGGTATCGTCCTTGGGCGTCGGCGTCACCAAGCGGACCGTGACCGTCTGGTCGCCGGCGGTGCTGCCGGGCAGACCGCGTCCCTTGAGCCGGAATTTGCGGCCCGCCTGCGTCCCGGCCGGCACGTTCAACTCCACCGTGCCGCCGAGGGTGTCCACCGGTACCTTGGCCCCAAGCGCCGCTTCCCAGGGCGCAACATTCAGGGTCGCGGCGATGTCGCGGCCTTCCGCCTTGAAGCGCGGATGCGCCGCAAAACCGATCTCCAGCATCAGGTCCGCACCACGCGGCCCCTGCTGCGCCAGGCGAATGCTCTGCCCCTCGGTGATGCCCTTGGGAATGCGCACGTTCAAGGTCCGCCCATCCGCCAGACTGACCTGGCGCGAACCGCCGTGGTAGGAATCCTCCAGGCTGATCTCGATCCTGGCCCGCGCCGGTGCCGGCGCGCGAAACGGATCGGGCTCGTCCTCGAAACGAAATCCACCGCCGCCTGCAGCACCGCCGAACATGGTGGAGAAGAAATCGGAGAATCCGCCCGGGCCCGCGCCGCCGCCACGCGCATTGCCGAACCCGCCACCGGCCCAGCCCGGCGGCGGCGTAAACCCGCCACCGTGCTTCCAGTTGGCGCCGAGCGCGTCGTAGGCGCGGCGCTTTTCGGGGTCGGACAGCACCTCGTTGGCTTCGTTGATTTCCTTGAAGCGTTCCTCGGCGCCCTTGTTGGCGTTCTTGTCGGGATGAAATTCGCGCGCAAGCCGCCGATAGGCCTTCTTGATTTCATCAGCCGAGGCCGAGCGGGCGACGCCCAGCACCTTATAATAGTCCTTGTAATTCAAGTCCGAAGTACCCATCCGAGTGTTACCGACGCAGTATTCTCACGGTCCGGCGAACCGGCCTAGCCAGCCAGTATCGCGCCAACTGATCACCGTTGAAAATTTGGGACTGCGGCGCCTATCTCAAGATGTGCGGAAGCCGATTGCGGCGCGGGCGGCGCCGTTGGCCTTGGCCGCGTGATCGGTCGAGCGTGCGGTCCTACGCGAGCACCTGCGCTCAACCCATGCGCATGACCGATGCCGAAGCCTGCGCATTGTCCTCGGCCGCGCGCATCAGCTTGACCTGCATCTCGAAGCTGCGCGCCAGCTGGATCATGTTGACCATGGCGTCAGCCAGATTGACGTTGGAGCTTTCCAGCGCGCCGCTGCTGAGAACCTGTCCGGCGGCGGGCGGCAGTTCTTCCCCGCCGTCGCCAAGACGCATCAGACCGCCGCCGTCGCGCTCGAGTTGCGCCGGCTCTGCGCGCACCACTCGCAGCCGACCGATGACCGCCGGCGCTTCCGGGCCCTGCCCCTGCGGCAACACGGTGACCGTGCCGTCGCCGCCGATGGAGATTTGCGTGTGGGGCGGCACCGACAGCGGTCCGTCCTCGCCCATCACCAGATGACCTGCGGCGGTGCGCATCAGGCCATCGGCACCGACGCGCAGATCTCCGGCGCGGGTATAGCCCTCGGCGCCATCGGGTGCTTGCACCGCAAGCCAGTGATCGGCCGCCAGCACCACATCCAGCGGGTTGCCGGTCTGCTGGATGCTGCCAAGGCGGTTGTCGAAACCCAGCCCGTCCAGTCGCGTGTTGACTCTCGTGGCCAGCTGCGCGCCGTCCACCGCCACAGCACTGTGCGCCGCCAGCTCGGCCTTGAATCCGACCGTGCTGGCATTGGCCAGGTTGTGGTTGTTGACCGCCTGCGCCTTGAGCGTCTGGGTGGCGCCGGTCATGGCGATGTAGAGGGCGCGGTCCACGATGCCTTACCGGATGTTGAGCACGGTCTGGGTGATCTGATCGCTGGTCGAGATCATTTGCGCATTGGCCTGGAAGTTGCGCTGCGCCTCGATCATGTTGACCAGCTGCGCGGTCAGATCGACGTTGGAGGCCTCCAGCGCGCCGGACTGCACGTCGCCGAAGTTGCCGGTGCCGGCGGCGCCGATCACCGGCGAGCCGGAGTTGAAACTCTGCGCCCAGGCGGTGGCACCGACCTGCTGCAGACCCTGCGGATTGGGGAAGTTGGCCATCGCGACCTGTCCGATCTGCGCCGACTGGCCGTTGGTGTAGCGTGCCTGCACCACCCCGCCCTCGCCGACGTCGATGCCCGCCAGGCGCCCGGTGGCGAAGCCGTCCTGGCTCAGGCGGCTGACCGCGAAGCCCTCGCCGTACTGGGTCGAGGCACCGATGTCGAGATTCAGGCTGATCGGCGCCGAACCGTTGGCCGGCGCGTAGGCCGGCAGCGCGATCTGGCCACCGGCCGGCGACACCAGGGTGCCGGTGTCGGAATACTGCAGGGTGGTGGCGGGTCCCACCGGGGTGCCGTCGATCTGCACCTGCATCGACCACTCGTTGGGGTTGGCGGTCTTGATGAAGTAGAGGCTGGCGGCGTGGGTGGCACCCAGCGAATCGAACAGGGTCAGCGCCGTGCTCTGGTTGTAGCTCTCGGCGTCGTCGGGGTCGAAGGTGCCGACCGTCGGCACCACCGCATTGGCCGGCAGGTTGAAAGCTCCTTCGATGCTGCCGGAGGCCGCCGGTGGATTGTCGGCGCCGGACAGGCGCAGGTCGGTGGTGCGCGAGGTGTCGAAGCCGGCGCCGCCGGCATTCGGCGGAAACACCTGCAGACGATGACCGGAGGCGTTGACCACGTAGCCGTCACGATTGGTGCCGAACTCGCCGGCGCGGGTGTAGAGCGTGGCGCCGCCGTCGGAGACGGTGAAGAAGCCTTCGCCGGAGATCGCCAGGTCCAGCGCGTTGTCGGTGAAGTTGACGTTGCCTTGCGTGAACTGCTGGGCCACGCGCTCCAGCCGCACGCCGGCGCCGATGGCGTTCTGCGACAGGCCGTAGGACGACTGCGGGAAGAAGTCGGCGAACTCGGCGCGCGACTGCTTGAAGCCGGTGGTGTTGGCGTTGGCGATGTTGTTGGCGGTGACCGACAACTCGGCCGAGGCCGCGGTCAGGCCGGACAGGGCGATCTTGAAGGACATGGAAGCTCCGGGTTGAAGGTCAAAGAATCTGGCGGACCGCGGACAGCTCCACCGGGTCCAAGCCGTTGAGGTGCAGCAGCAGTCCGCTGCTGCCGGTGGAAACGCTGTTCACGGTGCCGCTGACCAGGGTCTGCACCTGTTCGCCGGCGTCGCCGCTGGCCAGCAGCGCGCTCACCGAGTAGGCGCCCTCGGGCAGGCGCGCCCCGTCGGCGCCCGTGCCGTCCCAGGTGATGCGCGCCACCCCCGCGGGCTGCGAACCGAGATCGACGCGATCCACCACCTGGCCGCCGGCATCGCGAATCTCCAGCAACAGGCTGCCGCTGGCGGGCAGCTCGGCACCGAGTTCGACCGCACCCTCGGCCGGCAGCCACAGACCGTCGCCGGGCACCAGCACGCCGCGCCCGACCAGACTCGCCGCCTGCAGGGTCTGGTTGGAGGTCAGCGCCGCGGCCAGACTGTCCAGGGACTCCTGCATGCCCTGGATGCCGGACACGGTGGAGAACTGCGCGATCTGGCCCAGGAACTCGCCGGACTCCATCGGCTTGAACGGATCCTGGTACTGCAACTGCGTGGTCATCAGGCGCAGGAAATCGGCCTGGCCCATCTCGGCCTGCGGTGCCGCTTGACGCAGGCCCAGGCCGAGATCGGTGTAGGGGTTGGAGGTGCTGCCGCCGACGTTCATGGAATGTCCTTACTTGCCCAGGCTCAGGGTGCGGATGGCCAGATCCTTGGCGGTGTTCATCACCTCGATGCTCGACTGGTAGGAGCGCGAGGCGGAGATCATGTTGGTCATCTCTTCCACCACATTGACGTTGGAGGCGTAGACGTAGCCGTCGCCATCGGCCAGCGGATTGCCGGGCTCGAAGCGGCGCTGCGCTTCGGCCTGGCTTTCCACCACCCCGAGCACGCGCACACCGGCGGCTTCCGGGCTGGCCTGATCGGGCGCGGCCTGGAACACCGGCATGCGCGCCTTGTAGGCGGCCTCTGGCGTGCTACCGACGGAATCGGCATTGGCCAGATTGCTGGCCACCGTGTTCAGCCGGGTGGATTGCGCCGACAGCGCCGAGCCGACGATGTCGAAGATGCGGAAGGAACTCATCTGACAGCCTCCTATTCGCCGGTAATGGCCGTGAGCAGGCTCTTGATACGCCCGTCGACGAAGCCCAGTGCCGCCTGGTAACGCAGCGACGCGTCCATGAACGCGGCCTGCTCGGTCCGCACATCCACGGTGTTGCCGTCGACGCTGGGCTGCATGGGCACGCGGAACTTGAGCGGGTCTGCGGCGACGGCGGGTAACGGCGTTGCCTGACCGTTGCCGCGCGCCGCCTCCGCCTGCGCCATGACCTGCTGCAGCGCGCTGCGGAAGTCGATGTCGCGCGCCTGGAAGCCGGGGGTATCGGCGTTGGCGATGTTGGCGGCCAACACTTCCATGCGTCGCTGCTGCAGTTGCAGCGCCTGCGCATGGATGCCGAACAAGGGATCGGTGCCGCTCATGAGGGCGTCCGGTAAAGGGTCTGCGCCGGTGCTACAAGTCCTGTGCCCGGCGCGGCGCCGATGCGATGCCGGATCGCCTTGCGCTCCCGTCGCAGCGGCCCGTCGCCGTGATTCCGCGGGCGCTCGGTGCGACCGTTCACGCGACCTGCTGCAGGCGCTCGAGCACGCCTTCAGCCAGTTCGTCGGCGCTGAACTTGGCGACGAAGCGGTCGGCGCCCACCTTCTGCGACATGTGATGGTTGAAGACGCCGCTGAGCGAGCTGTGCAGCATCACGAACAGCGACGCCAGCCGCGGGTCGCGCCGGATTTCCGTCGTCAGGCGATAACCGTCCATGTCGGGCATCTCGACGTCCGAGATCACCATCAGCAATTCGTCCTGCGGCGTCTGGCTGCGGTCGGCCATGCCTTGCAGGTACTGCAGCGCCTCGCGACCGTTGGCGAGGACGGTGCAAGTCAGTCCCATTTCGCCCAGCACCTTTTCGATCTGCGCGCGCGCCACCTTGGAATCGTCGACCACCAGTACGCGCCGCCCGGACGGCGACAGCCGGCGCACTTCCTCGCGCAGGCGATCGCTGAGCCCCGGCGGCTGGCCCACCACCTCGGCCAGCACTTTCTCGACGTCGATGATCGCGACCAGCTCGGGGCCCACCCGCGTGGTTGCGGTGAGGTGGCCCTGCGGACCGCTCGGTGGCGGCTCCACCGTGGCTACGTCGACATGAACGATGCGATCCACCGCGCGCACCAGAAAGCCCTGCACCGAACGATTGAATTCGGTAACGATGACGTGCTTGGCGTCATCGCCGCTGGCGGCCCCACCTACCGCGCGGTGCAGATCGATCACCGGTACCACACGGCCGCGAATCTCCGCCACGCCGGCCACCTGCGCGTGCGTGCCGGGCATCCACGACAGCACCGGCCGCGGAATCACCTCGCGCACCTTGAACACGTTGATGCCAAATATCTGGCGCTCGTCGAGACGGAACAGCAGCAGCGCCAGGCGGTTGTGCCCGGCGAGTCGGGTATTGAGATCGATGCTGTCCAACAAACCTGCGGCCATGGCCTGCAACCTGGAGAAATCCGGGAACGCGCGGACTGCGGCAAGTCCTGGGCCACATCATCTGCCATCGGCGCAGCGGTGCACGCGACCGGAACGCAATCGCCCGGCAGAAAATCGGCTGCTGCGCGGACGTCCGTGCACAGGCACAGGGCTTGCACCGGTCCGGCCATGATCGTTCTCGCCCCAAGGATGTCGCCGATGACCCTGCTCTCGCTGGCACGGCCCCTCGCCGTGACGCTGATCCTGTTCTGGATATTTTCCGGCGAGCCGGCCTCGGCGCAGGCCGGCTCCATCGAGTCGCTTGAGCGCATCCGCCAGCGTGCGGTGGATCACGCCGCGCTCAGTCAGCCCGAGCAAGCCACTTTGCGCGCCGCCGACCTCGACCCGCGTCTGCGCCTGCAAGCCTGTCCGACCCCGCTGCACGCGCGCAACCTCGCGCAGAACGCTACCGCCGTACAGGTCGAGGTGCGCTGCGACTCCCTGGGCTGGAAGCTTTACGTGCCGGTGACCATCAGTGTGCAGGTGCCGGTGCTGGTGAGCCTGCGTGCCATGGCGCGCGGCGAACGTATCGAGGCAGGCGACGTGGACGTGCAGATGCGCGATCGCGCCAGTCTCGGCGCCGGCTGGCTGCAGTCCGTCGATGAATTGCAGGGCCAGGTGTTGAGCCGGCCGCTGTCTGCCGGCGCGGTGTTGCTGCCCGGCGCACTGGCGGCCGAGCGCGTGGTGCGTCGCGGACAGGCGGTGACCTTGATCAGCGGCCGTGGCGCCTTCCAGGTGCGGGCCCAGGGCAAGGCCTTGTCCGACGCCGCGGCTGGCGATGCGTTGCGGGTGGAGAACCCCAGCTCCCGCCGTGTCGTGCAAGGCCGGGTACAGGCCGACGGCACGGTGCAGATCGACCTCTGATCGCCTGCGCGTTGAGTCATGAACCACCGCTCGTCGGCCGCGCTCAAGTTGCCTGCGGAACAGCCGTTAACCGGCCAGACCCTTGCCAGGAGCGGCGGCCGTGAGCACCAAGATCGATGCCTTTACCGGGACGGCACCGGCCCTTGCGGTCGGCGCGGTCGGTCGCCCGCGCGACGCCGCGGCCAGCGCAGCGCAGCACCCTGCACGAGAGCCGGACACCCTGGCGCTGACCGGCGAGGCGCGCCTGATGCAGCAGCTCGAACGTCAGGTGCGCGCCGACAGCGGCGTGGACGAGCGCAAGGTGGCGGAAATCCGTCGGCTGCTGGAGCAGGACCGTTATCAAGCCGACCCGCAGGTCATCGCTCGGCGGCTGCTGCAGGCCGAACGCGATCTGTCTCCATGACGCAGGTGCCGATCCGGCTGCCATGAGCACCGCCGACACCGTTCGCCGCAATCTCGACGCCCAATACGCGCTGGCCGAAGAGCTCGATGCCCTGTTGCTGCAGGAGCGCGAGCGCGTGCAGGCGCGCGATTGGCCGGCCGTGCTGGCGATCAGCCGCGACAAGGTGACGCGCGTGCAGCGCCTGCAGAAACTTGCGACCGATCTGCAGTTGCAGGCGGCAGGCAACGCGCTGCCGGCCTGGCTGCGCAGTCTGGATCTGGACGCGGAGCTGGACCGGCTGGCGCTACTGGCGGCGCGATTGCAGCGCAGCAATCGCGAATCGCGCAGCCTGCTGGACCACCATCAGGCGCGCGTCGGAGCGGCTTTGAAACTGCTCCAGCGCAGCCAGGGCCCCGGCTTGTACGGCCGCCACGGACAGGCCAGCACGGGTCGCATCAGCCGGGTGCTGGCGGCGGCGTGAACGCGCACGTGGGTCCCGCCGGGGCTGCCTCGTCAGCGCCGGTCGCAGCAACCGAGACCTGGGACCTGCTGCATGCCCTGCGCACGCTGCGCACCCCGATCATGCTGTCCACCCCCGCCGACGGTGCACTCGGGCTGAGCGTGGTGCTTGAGGCGGACCGATCTGAACGCTGTCTGCGGGTGGATGCGCCACGCGGCGATCCCCAACTGGTAACAGGTGCGACGCTCGCGCTGGACGCCTGCATCGACGGACGCGCGCTGCGCTTTCAGACGCGCTACGAGGGGCACGAGCGCGAGTCGCGGCCTCACACCTACCGACTGGTCGACCCCTGGCTGAGCCAGGATCGCCAGCGTCGCCACAGCTATCGCGTGCGGCTGCCGGCCAACCGGCGGCACCCCTTGCGCCTGGGCACCGCCACCCGTACGTGGTCGGGCCGGCTGCTCGATGTGTCCTGCAACGGCTGCGGCGTCGGTGTGGAAGGTACGGTGGATCTGCAGCCCGGCCAGCCGGTGGACGTCGCCTTCGGTTGGAACGATCTGCGCGTGCGTTGCAAGGCGGTGGTGTGCCATACGATGCGCAGCGGCGCGCTGACCCGATTGGGCCTGGCGCTGTATCTGGAGGACGAGCTGCCCCGGCGCAGCATCGAGCAGGCGGTGCTCAACCTGCAGCGCGACCTGTTACGGCAGCGTCGAAGCTGACATCGGGCTGCGCCGGGCTGACCGCAGGACCTGCGAGCAATCTGGCGTTCGCGTTCGCCCGATCCGGAACCTTGCGAGTGTTTCGGCGGTCCGCTAGCCGTCCCGCATAATCCGGCAATCCGCGTCGCCGTTCGAATCAGGAGTACGCCTGCGTGTGGTTGTCCGATATCTCCGTCAAACGGCCGGTGCTGGCCACCGTCGTCAACCTCATGCTGGTGGTGTTCGGCGTGTTTGCACTGCAGTCGATTTCGGTGCGCGAGTATCCCGACATCGATCCGCCCATCGTCTCGGTCAGCACCAACTACGCCGGCGCGTCGGCGGCGGTGGTGGAAACGCAGATCACGCAGATCGTCGAGGATCAGATCGCCGGCATCGAGGGCATCAAGGCGATGAACTCGGAGTCGCGCGACGGCCGCTCCAGCATCTCCATCGAGTTTCTGCTGTCGCGCAACATCGATGACGCGGCCAACGATGTGCGCGACCGGGTATCGCGCATCCTCAACAATTTGCCGGATCAGGCCGACCCGCCGGAAGTCACCAAGGCCGACGCCGACGCCTCGCCGATCATGTTCTTCGTGCTGTCGGCCGACAACATGGGGCCGCTGCAACTGTCGGATTACGCCGACCGCTATCTGGTGGACCGCTTCGCCACGCTGGACGGGGTGTCGCGCATCTTCCTGGGTGGCGACCAGCGCTACGCGATGCGCGTGTGGCTCGACCGCGACCGCCTGGCGGCGCGCGGCCTGACCGCGGCCGACGTCGAGAACGCCATCGCCGAACAGAACGTGGAGCGTCCGGCCGGGCGCATCGAGACCCCGGAACGCGAGTTCACCCTGCGCACCGAACGCCAGTACACCTCGCCGGAGGCGTTCGGCGAGATGGTGATCACCCAGGGGCCCGACGGATTTCCGGTGCGCGTCAAGGATGTCGCGCGGGTGGAGTTGGGTTCCGAGAATCCGCGCACGAAATTCCGCGCCAACGGCCAGGAGACCCTGGGCATCGGCATCATCAAGACCTCCAGCGCCAACACGCTGGCGGTGGCCCGCGGCGCCAAGGAGCTGGCCGCGCGCCTGCAGACCGAACTGCCCAGCGGCATGACACTGGGGCTGAACTACGACACGTCCGAGTTCATCGAAGCGGCCCTGCACGAGGTGCAGATCACCTTGGGCTTCGCCGCGCTGGCGGTGATCCTGGTGATCTATCTGTTCCTGGGCAGCGCACGCGCCACGCTGATTCCCGCGGTGACGGTGCCGATCTCGCTGATCGCGTCGTTCATCTTCCTGCAGGGCTTCGGTTTCTCCATCAACATTCTGACCCTGCTGGCACTGGTGCTCGCGATCGGTCTGGTGGTGGACGACGCCATCATCATGGTGGAGAACATCCACCGTCGCCTGGAGATGGGCGAGCCGCCACTGCTGGCCGCGTTTCGCGGCGCGCGCGAGGTGGGCCTGGCCATCGTCGCCACCACCGCGGTGTTGATTGCGGTGTTCACGCCGTTGGGCTTTCTGGAAGGCAACATCGGACGCCTGTTCCGAGAGTTCGCGTTGGCGATGGCCGGATCGGTGGCGGCCTCGGGCCTGATCGCGCTGACGCTGGCGCCGGTGCTGTCGGTGTGGCTGCTGCGCGGACATCAGGCGCAGAGCGGCTGGTATGCGCGTTTTGACGCCGCGCTGGATCGCGTCAGCGAACGCTACGGTGGCGTGCTGCGCAGCGTCATCCGCCGCCCCGCGCTGTCCATCGTCGGCCTGGTAGCGCTGCTGGGTGCGACAGCGCTGCTGTTCCTGGGCATCCCGCGCGAGTTCACCCCGTCGGAAGACCGCGGTCAGTTCACCGTCAGTGTCAGCGCGCCCGAGGGCGCCAGCTTTGCGTATACCGCGGCGGTGATGGATCAGGTGGAAACGCCGCTGCTCGAATATCTGAAGGATGGCGAGATTGCGCGCGTGCTGTTCCGCCTGCCCGGCTTCGGGGGCGGCAACCAGGTCAACAGCGGATCGGTCGGCGTCACCATGGTGCCCTGGGGCGAGCGCGAACGAGCCTCTGCGCAGATCGGAGCGGAGGTGGCGGACTCGCTGGATCACATCACCGCCGCGCAGGTGCGGGTGATCCAGCGCACCGGCTTTCGCGCCAACCGCGGACAGCCGGTACAGGTGGTGATGGGCGGACCCAGCTACGAGCAACTGGCCGAATGGCGCAACCGCGTCATCGCGCGCATCCAGCGCGACCATCCGCAACAGCTCACGCGCCTGGATTCCGATTACAAGGAGACCAAACCGCAGTTCCAGCTGGATATCGATGTCGGCCGCGCCGGCGACCTGGGCGTGCGCATCGCCGACATTGCCCAGGCCATCGAATCCAATTTCGGTGAACGTCGCGTCACCCGTTTTCAGGATCGTGGCGAAGAGTACGAGGTGATGCTGCAGGCGCCGCCCGAGCAGCGCGCCGATCCCGCCGCGCTGGGCCAGGTCTACGTGCGCGCCGCCAGCGGGGCCCTGGTGCCGCTGTCCAATCTGGTGAGCATGCGCGAGCAGGCTTCGGCCGCCGAATACAAGCGCACCGATCGCCTGCGCTCCATCACCATCAGCGCCGACCTGGCGCCGGACATCACCCTGGGCGAGGGCCTGGACTTGCTCGAACGGGTGGTGCGCGAGGAAAGCGCCGAACAGGCACGCATCTCATACGACGGCCAGTCGCGCGAGTTCAAGGAAGCCAGCGGCGCGCTCTACTTCACCTTTGTCATGGCGCTGGTGATCGTCTATCTGGTCCTGGCCGCACAGTTCGAAAGCTTTGTCCATCCCGTGGTGATCCTCAGCACCGTACCGCTGGCGTTGTTCGGCGCGCTGGCCGCGCTGTCGGCCCTGGGCATGACCCTCAACGTGTATTCGCAGATCGGCGTCGTCATGCTGGTGGGCCTGGCGGCCAAGAACGGCATCCTGATCGTGGAGTTCGCCAACCAGCGGCGCGACCAGGGCCTGGCATTCGACGAGGCGCTGGTGAATGCAGCACAGACGCGCCTGCGGCCCATTCTGATGACCTCCATCGCCACCATCGCCGGCGCCGTGCCGCTGATCGTCACCGACGGCGCCGGCTACGAGGCGCGCCGCATCCTGGGCGTGGTCATTGCCTTCGGCGTCGCCTTCTCCACCGCGTTCACCTTGTTCGTGGTGCCCGCGCTGTACGCCGCCATGTGCCGTCGCACCGGCTCGCCGGAACGTCATGCCGCAGAATTGGCGAGCCAGGCTCAGGCCGAACCGATAGATCAACTCCCGGCCAAGTAGTCCGACCCACTCGATCCGACGCTGGTGGCCGGGAAAGCTTGTTGTAGAGACGGTCACGGCACATGATCGACCCGCCTGGATCGGGGGATCACACATGCGCCTGAGTCAATTCGCAGCGGGCCTGCTCGCCGTCGTTACGCTGGTCGGACATGCGCAAGAGCATGTCTCGTCCTCCAGTGGACACCTGTTCGATCCTGCGCAGCTCATCGAGCCGAACATGGTCGGCCCCATCAACAGCCTGCTGGCGGGAATTGCCAATACCGGGGTCGTCCGCATCGCCGTGCTCACGGTGCCTGATCTGGACGCAGAGGCGGCCGGACATTACGCACAGCGCGCCCTGCATCGATGGCAGGACGACAGCGGCGCGGGCAGAGACGTGCTGCTGCTCGCGGCCCCCGGCGGCGTGGTGGCGCTGGCGGCGGGCGACGCGCTGCGCTCGCACTTGAGCCAGGCCGAGGCCGAATCGGTGCTGGTCGATCACGTCCTGCCCACGGCGGCGAGATCCGGTCTGAGCGCCGCCATCATTGCCGGCACGCAAGCCATCGTGTTCAAGGTGAGCAGTGCTGAGGATCCGATTGCGAGCGAACCCGTGGTGGCGGCGGCGCGCTACCAGCCCAGCGACCGTGCGGCTCTGCTCAGCGAGCCCGGCCCGGAGCGCCTGACCACGAACGTAGCGGACGAGCCGTCCGCGACGTCTTTGGATATTGAGCAATGGGTCGATGACATGACCCAGGCCTTGAGCGCCGTGGCGAAAGACGCCACCCAGGACCCGGCAAGGTTTCTCGCTCACAGCCTCGCAGAACTGCGGGAATTTCCGGCGGTGGCGGACACCCACCTGCGACATTCGACCGCGGCTGCCGAAGGTGGCGACTGGGAAGCTGCGCTGACCGCGCTGATCCTGCTGGCCGTCAGCCTGATCTTCTGCGTTCTGGCGTGGCGCATCACGCGCAGTGTCGGGGTGCTGCTCGGCGTGGCCGGTCTGCTGGGCGCGCTGTGGATCTGGGGGCTGGGTGGATTCTCCTCGTTGGCGCTGAGCACCTTGGTGATCGGCGTTGCGCTCGGGCCGGTGATGCATCTGACCGTTCGGGCGCTGACGCCGGTGGCCAGTCGGGGGGCCGACGCCCGATCTGCGGCCGCCAAGTCGCAGTATCAGGCGTGGGTGGCCGCACAGCGCAGCGCGGCGCCCGGTGCTGCTCGCACCCACCCGGTCAAGCCGAACGAGCGACCGACGCGCGCGGCCGAGAGTCGCCGCGATCCGCCCGCCAGGGCACAGGCCGCGGCGCGCACCCTGCGACCCACCAACATCGCCTTCATGGGCGTCCGTGAACAGCTGCGGCGGGCAGGCATTCCAACGCCCGCGCTCGACACGCTGCAGCGCGCACCCAGCGAATTCGCCGCCCATGCGCGCAGCGGTGCCGGCAGGCCGCGGACCTGGATCATCGTGGGCGTTGCAACGCTTATGGCACTGGCCGTCTTCGGTCCGCTCATCGTGCTGGGGCTGCTGGCCATCGCGGCGTACGAGCTGCGCAGGATATGGCTGAGGATCAAGCCGGCAAACATGGGCGTCCGTCAATTCCTGCGTCAGCTGGCCAAAGAGACCGAAGCCGCATCGAAGCTGTCGCGTTAGGTCCCGCACGCCGCGCCGATGGTGTTCACCGGCACACGCCGGCAACGATGAACCCGCGCCGGCTTACAATCTTCACGCATGAATCCGCGCCAGACCCGTCAAAGCCCTTCGCCCCTTTCGAAGGTGCACGCAACCGAGCGCCCGTACCGGCCAAGCCGCACACCGATGATCGTCGCGGTGCTCGTCACCCTGCTGCTGCACGCAGCAATTCTGATCAACGCCGACTGGCTGGGCGCACCGACGCAGGCGCGCATCGATGACGCGCTGCAAGCCGCCGCGGCAACACCCCATTCCGAAGATCAGGAGCGTCCGGCCGAAGCCGGCGCGGTGGTCTATCAGAATCTGCGCGCCCCCCGCTCCCATACGGTTGATGCCGACCAGCCTTCCGACTCACCGTGATTCCGAGATCGGCGTGATGTTCGACTGGCTACGTCGGCTTGTGATTACGCGCTCCGGATAGCCCGTGCTTGCGCAACTGCGCGCGCAACTGGTCGTAGCTGAGCTTGAGAGACGTGGCCGCGCGCCGCTGGTTGTAGCGCGCCGCTTCCAGCGCCTGCTCCAGCAAACGACGCTCGAAAGCGGCTACGGCTCCGCGGTAACCCTGCGTTGGCAGAATTTGCGGGGATACGTCGGGAGCCGCCCCCGTCACGGCTTCTGCGGACGCCGGCTCGGTGGGGACAGGCGCCGCAGCAGTACCCGGACGGTAAGGCGAAGCGAAGGGATCGAACTCGATAACTTCGACCGCCTGTTCGGAATCATCCAGCCGATACACCGCTCGCTCCACGACGTTGCGGAGTTCGCGCACATTCCCGGGCCAGTCGTAGGCCAGCAGTTCGTGCCGCGCAGCGGGCGCGAAGCCGGCGAAGACCTCGCGACCCAGTTCGCGCGCCATGTTTTCGGCAAAGCTCTGGGCGAGCAGCAGCACATCGTCGCGACGCTGCCGTAGTGGCGGCACGGTGACGACGTCGAACGACAGCCGGTCGAGCAGGTCGGGGCGGAACTGGCCGCGCCGGGCCCGTTCGGGCAGGTCCACATTGGCAGCGCCGATCAGGCGCACGTCCACACTCAGCGTTTCGTTGGAACCCAGTCGCTCGAATTGCCCGTACTCAACCACGCGCAGCAATTTCTCCTGCAGACGCGGGCTCATGCTGGCCAGCTCATCCAGAAACAAGCTGCCGCCATCGGCCGCCTCGAAGCGTCCGGGCCTTGTACGCGCGGCACCGGTGTAGGCCCCGGCGACGTGGCCGAACAATTCGGAGTCGATCAGATCCTCGTTGAGCGCCGCGCAGTTGAATTTGATCAAGGGCCCCTGCCAGCGCGTGGACAGGTAATGCAGGCGTGCGGCGATCAGTTCCTTGCCGCTGCCGCGCTCACCGATCACCAGCACCGGCTGGCGCAGCGGCGCCAGCCGGGACACCTTTTCCAGCGTCTCCAGAAAGGCGTCCGACTGGCCGAGCATGGTGCCGGCGGTGTCTGTGTCCATGGCCAAACTCTACGCCATTATTTGTTGTTATGAACCGTTTATTGGTTTTATGAACCTCTTTGATGGTTTCCACGATTACAGAGAAGTAATATTTACTTCAATATTATTAGTTAGATAAAACATTTATCTCGAATGGCACGGGATTCGCTACTCCTTCGGCACGCCATACGATTTTCAGCAGGAGCATCTGGTCATGGGCATCTTTTCGCGACTGTCGGACGTCATCAATTCCAACCTCCACGCCATGCTCGACAAGGCCGAGGACCCGGAGAAGATGATCCGGCTGATCATCCAGGAGATGGAGGACACGCTGGTGGAAGTGCGCTCCAGCAGCGTGCGCAGCCTGGCGCGCAAGAAGGAAGTCCAGCGTGCCCTGCAAAGCCTGAATCGCGAGGCCACCGACTGGCAGGCCAAGGCCGAACTGGCGATCACCAAGGACCGCGAGGATCTGGCGCGTGGCGCCCTGGGCGCGCGCAATCGGGCACAGGAGCAGGTCGCCGGACTGGAGAAAGAGCTGGCGCATCTGGACGAGGACATTGCGCGGCTGGACGTCGACACCGGCCGGCTCAAGGCCAAACTGGACGACGCCCGCGCACGGCAGAAGGTCATCGTTTTGCGCCAGCAGTCGCTGTCCTCGCGTCTGCGCGTGCAGGGCCAGCTGGATGATCGCCGCATGCAGGATGCGGTGCTGCGCATGGAGCGTTACGAGGGGCGCATCGATCGCATGGAAGCCGAGCTGGAAAGCTACGATCTGGGCCGGCACGCCTTGCACGACGAGTTCAACCGCATGCAGACCGAAGACCAGCTCGAAGCGGAGATCGCCGAGCTGCGCGCGCGCCTGGGCAAGCTCAGGGAGCAGCCGCCGGCGCCGGCACCGGAGCGGTCCTGAGCCGCGCCGCCTTGCAGCGCGGGAATCTGCACCCATGAGTGACGAATTCCACCGCCAGTCAGGCAGCAGCGCCGATACCGCTTGGCGCCGCCCACGGCGACCTTCTCGTTAACGGAGCACGGCCTTGGTCGAAAGCATCGTCGCCATCGTCTGCCTGCTGGTGATCCTGCCGGGCATGTTGCTGTGGTACCTGGACCGCCGCCGGAAATCGGATGCCGATCCTTCGTCGCCTGGTGGTCCTCCGCTGGGCGATCTGTCGCGGCATGCCGCGCGCATGGAACAGCGCATCGAAGCGCTGGAAAAACTGCTGGATCACGAGGCCCCCGGCTGGAGGAAGCGCGATGTGGAATAAGCGAGACGGCCTGCAGCTCAAGCGCTATCCGCGCGCCGGCCTCATCGCCGGCGTCTGCGCGGGCATCGCGGCCCACTTCGGCTGGAATGCCAAGCTGATCCGCGTGCTCGCGGTATTGGGGCTGTTCTTTGGTGGCGTGTTTCCGGTCGCGATCGTCTACCTGGTGCTGTGGTACCTGATGGAAGTCGATCGCGGCGAGCCCCACGCCGTGCAATGCACTTCCGGCAGCTCACCGCAGGACCCCGCCGAGAGCGCGCACACCCTGCAGCGCCGCTATGCCCGCATGGAACAGCGCCTGCGCGATCTGGAAACCTGCGTCGCCTCGCGCGAATTCGAGTTGCGACGGGAGTTGGGCAAGCTGGGCTGAACGCGGCACCTCGTCACCGTCCTGTCATCGTCGCCGCCGTATAAAGCGCGGCCTCGCGACGACGTCAGCCCGGAACACCGCATGGCCAGCACCCGCAACGCGCCCGAACAGACGCAGCAGCTGATCTGGCAGCTCAAGCTGCAATCCGACCGCCACGGCTCGGTCCACAGCACCAAGTTGCGCGACCTGTTGGCCGACCCCGCCAGGCTCAAGGCGCTGCTGGACGAGGCCGAGGCCAGCGGCGATCCCGAGCGCATGCGCTTGGCGCGCCTGATCCGTCCGCAGCCCGACGATCGTCCCTCCGTTGCGGCCGGCATGCCGGTCGGCTCAGGCCTCAACTGGGCGGCAGTGGCGGGCGTGACCCTGGTGGTGGCGATCCTGGCCTGGTTTTTCACCCGCCCCGTGGCGACATCCAGGACTGCGGAGGTGGCCGCGTCCCGGCCCGCGCTGCAGAAGGACGCGGCCGCCGACACCGACAGCGAGGCGATGGCCAGCCGCACCATCTTTCGCCTGCACGGCTCCAATACCGTCGGCGAAGAACTGGCACCCGCCCTGATCGAGCGCTGGATGAAGGCCGAAGGCGCCGACCAGACCCGCGTCGACAACACCGACGTCGTCGGCGAGCGCGTGGTCAGCGGAGACTTCACCGATCGCGGCGAACGCTGGCAGGTGGAACTGCATTCGCACGGTTCCAGCACCGCCTTCCAGGACCTGGCCAAGGGCACCGCCGACCTGGGCATGTCCTCGCGTCGCATCAAGCCCAAGGAAGTCCAGGCGCTCGCCGCGCAACACGGCGACCTGTCGGCGCCGGGCTCTGAAGTGGTGGCCGGACTCGACGGTCTGGCGGTGGTGGTCCACCGCGCCAATCCGATCGCGTCGATGACGTCCGAAACCGTGGCGCGGATCTTCGCCGGCGAAGTGACCGACTGGAGCCAGCTCGGCAACCCGCCCGCGCCGATCGAGCTGCATGCGCGCGACGATCTGTCGGGCACCTACGACACCTTCAAGTCGCTGGTGCTGGAGGCGCACGGCAGGAAACTCGCAGCGTCAGCCAAGCGTTACGAATCGTCCACCGAGCTGTCCGACAACGTCGCCGCCTCCACCAACGCCATCGGCTTCATCGGGCTGCCCTACGTGCGCAACGCCAAGGCGCTGGGCATTGCCGAGGCCCCCGGAGCACTGGCCATCGTGCCCACTTCGTTCACCGTCGGCACCGAGGACTATCCGTTGTCGCGGCGCCTGTACTTCTACCTGCCGGCCAAACCGGCGACCACCGAGCTGCGTGACTTCGTCAAATTCGCGCATTCCAGCGCGGGACAGGAAGTGGTCAAGGAAGTGGGCCTGGTATCGCAGAACATCTACGCGGAACGCCCGCGCCTGGAACCCGGCTTGCCGACCGATTACGTGCAGCTCACCCGCGACGCCGAGCGTCTGTCGCTGAATTTCCGCTTCGAGCCGGCCAGCTACCGGCTCGATACCAAGGGTCAGCGCGACCTCGGCCGCCTGATTGACTTTCTCGAAACACAGCCCGCGCGCACACCGCTGCTGCTGGGCTTCACCGACAGCTTCGGCGACCCCGCCGCCAACATTGCGCTGTCGCAGGAGCGTGCTCGTGCAGTCGAGGCACAGCTGCAGGCGCACGGCGTATTCCCGAAAGTCGTCGCCGGCTTCGGTCCCGCCATTCCGGTGGCGTCGAACTCCACCGAAGCCGGCCGCAACAAGAACCGGCGAGTCGAGGTGTGGGTGCAGTAGCACGACCGGTGCAGCGATCAGTCTGATCGCCACTCGCGACAAAGCGCACCGACGCCAGCCTTGGGCCTGACGTCGCCACAAAAGCGTATGCCAAGGCAGCGGTCGATTCTGCCGGCAGTCGCTGCAACCCTGAACGCCGCAGCGGTTCAGTCCGGCGGGTCGCTCGACCGCTGGCGGTCCAGCGCTTCCAGATCCGACGGCAGCGCCTCTTCGGGATAGGCCTTGCGAAAATCCTGCAGCAGGGCATGCGCAGCGCTTGGGTCGTCCTCGCGCAAGCGTGCGCGGATGCGCGCGAACCAGTCCTGCGGCGAACCCGGTTCGAACTCGTCCTGTGCGGCTGCTCCAAGCTGGCCGTCGACGCCCGACGAGGCCGGCGGTTCAGGACTCGCCTTTGCCGCCGACTCCGCCTGCACCCGCCTGCGGGCACGCGACGCGTCTTCGCCTCGCGATTGCATCAGCTCGCGCTCGGCCTTCTGCGCCGAGTCTGGCGCGGGCACCGCCGAATATCGTCGCGCTTCCGACTCCGACGCTTCGGCGGCTGGCGGTGGCGGCGGCGCGGCAGGATCGGGCGCAGCGTCGCCCGAAGGCGCGGGAACCGGCGCACCGGCGGCGGCCGGAGCAGATGACGGCGCACCTATGGGCGGCACGGAGGCGCCACCTGCGACCTGCGGTCGGCGCAATGGCGCGTCACCGCTGACCTCTTCGTCTTCGGCCTTGGGCGCTGGCTGCTCGGCCCCGTCCCTGCGCTCCGATGCGGGTGTTTGCGGCAATGGCGCAGCCAGAGGCTTCGCCGCCTCTGGGTTTGAGGCCGGCGCGCGTACGGACACCTCCAGCGGCGCTTGTACCGCGGGTTCGTGGCGCAGTTGCAGCAACACCGCCACGCCCAGGGCCAAGGTCGCGGCAAATGCCATCGGCTGCAGCCAACGCGGACGGCGCCGCGGAATCGGCTGGCGCGCGGCGTCACGGGCGGCGGCCAGGATGTCGGCATCCAGTTCGGGTGGAGCGCCTTCCTGCTGAGCCGCGTCGCGATAGGCGCGGCTCAGCGGATGGCGGCCGGCCAGGAAATCCTCCAGCTCGCGATCGTCGGGGCGCCGATCAGAGAACGGATCAGAGGACATCGCTCAACTCCAGCCGCAGCTTGGCCAGCGCGTAACGCAGCCGGCTCTTGACGGTTTCGCGCCCGACGCCGGTGACCTCACCGATCTGTTCCAGGCTCATGCCGCCTTCTTCCTTGAGCAGAAAGGCCTGGCGCTGCTCCGGCGGCAAGCCCTGCACCGCCTGCAGCACGCGGTGCAAGCGCTGCTGGCCGGACACGGCGGATTCGGGCTGCAGATGCTCGGGCGCGGCCACGGCCAGTTCGTCGTCCAGGGTATCGGTGGGCAGACGCGCGGCGCGGTATTCGTCCACCAGCCGGTTGTGCGCCAGGCGATACAACCAGGTGGTGAACTTGGCGCGCGGTTCCCAACTGGCGCGCGCGCGTACCACCGAGCCCCACACCTCCTGGAACAATTCCTGCGCACGCTCCCGATCGGAGATGCCACGCAGCAGATAGCGGTACACGGGGTCGCGGTGCCTTCGATACAAGGTCTCGAAGGCGGCCGCGTCCCCGCGCTGGTAGCGCTGCATGAGCTGTTCGTCGGCGATCTCGTCCCGGTGCTCGACCGGTGCCGCCGTCGCGAGCGTTGCCTCCAGACACTACCCTCCGATGGGTGTCACCGCGTCCACACCGGCCTGCACCGACAGGGCCTTGGCCGTGCGCAGCAACTGGCGGAATCCGGCGCGGTCACCGTAGGGATCGTCGCCGACCGACGCCGCCAGTTGCTCGATCCGAGTGTAGTCGAAGGCCCCCAGGTTCACGTCCCCCGCCAGACGCTGGCCAAAGGCGGCCACCGCGGCGGCCAGGCGCAGGCTGTCGCTCATCTGCTCCGGGCGCTGCAGGATTTCGCGGCGGCTCAGCGCACGCTCGATCAGTCGGCTGGCGGCGTCGGCGCCATCCTCGGGGCGCTTGTAGCGCAGGCGCAGGTGCGCCAGCTCCTGCGTTCGCGAGTCCGCCGCCGACTCGGCGCCATAGCGCAAGGCCGGAATCTTCTCGCCGCCCGAGCCGGCCAAGGCGATCTCGTAGAGCGCGGTAACGGTGTGACCTGCGCCGATCTCGCCGGCATCCACCGCGTCATTCGCAAAGTCCTCGCGCGCCAGCGCACGGTTCTCGTAGCCGATCAGGCGGTACTCGGCGACCGCGGCCGGGTTGAACTCGATCTGGATCTTGACGTCACGCGCGATGGTGGTGAGCGTCGCCTCGCGCTGGCGCACCAGCACCTTGTGCGCCTCCTGCGCTGAATCGATGTAGGCATGATTGCCGTCGCCGACGTTGGCCAGCTGCTCCATCAGATGATCGTTGTAATTGCCCTGGCCGAAGCCCAGGGTGGTCAGCGCAATGCCGCTGCGCCGCTGTTCCCTGACCAGGTCCAGCAGGGTCTCGAAGCGCGTGGTGCCGACATTGAAGTCGCCATCGGTGGCCAGCAGCACGCGGTTGACACCGCCTTCGATCCAGCCCTGACGGGCCATCGCATACGCGAGCTGAATGCCCGCGCCGCCGTTGGTGGAACCACCGGCCTCCAGCCGGTCCAGCGCCGCCGCGATGTGCTGGCGCTGATCGCCCGGCGTGGGCTCCAGCACCACACCCGAAGCCCCGGCGTAGACCACCAGGCTGATGCGGTCGCGCGCGCTCAGGTCTTCCAGCAGCATCTTCAGCGCGGTCTTCACCAGCGGCAGCTTGTCGGCGTCGAGCATGGAGCCGGACACGTCGACCAGAAACACCAGGTTGGTGCCGACCGGTCGGGTCTGCGGCTTCCAGCCCTGGAGGCCGACCCGCAGCAGGTGGGTCTTGTCGTTCCACGGCGTGGGCGCGATCTCGGTCAGCACCGCAAACGGCTGGTCGCGATCACGCGGCGCGCTGTAGCCGTAGTCGAAGTTGTTGATGAACTCTTCTACCCGCACGGCGTCGCGCGGCGGCAACTGGCCTTGGGTCAGGTAACGCCGCACGTTGGCATAGCTGCCGGTGTCCACGTCCACGCTGAAAGTGGACACCGGGTTCTCGGCCACGCGCTGCACCGCGTTGCGGTCAAGGCTGGCGTAGTTGTCGCGGTTCTCGGGCTGGACGAAAACCGGCGGTGGCGGCGGTGGCGCGTAATACGCCATGCCGGCGCTGGACGGCGCCGGCTTCACCATGCGCCGCATCTCCACCTCCTGGCTGCGCTGCTGCACCTCGAGCTTGCGGGTCATGTCGCGCGACGCGTCGCGCAGCGGCAGATCCGGTGCCTCGGGTTCCGCCGGCTGGGGTCCGGCCGGTTCAGCCAGGACCGGGGCGGGCTCCACGACCGTCGCGGTCGTGGGCGCGCGGGACGCGGTCTGGCTGCAGGCCGACAACAGCGTGACTGCACTGAGCAGCACGCTCGAGAAAAGGATGAGGGTACGCATCGACACACTCCTTGGGTCTGGGGTGTCGGTGTGAACGGGTGCGTCGGGGATTCGGGGTCAAACTGGGCAGACATCCGCTCGAATCTGAGCTGCCGTGATTTCTCAGCTAGCCGCACGCAGGCGGTCGCCGCGCTGGCTGATGGACTCACAGACGCCTTGAAAGCGCTGATGGACGTCGGCGCGGTCGCCGGCCTCCGGCAGCGCCTCGTTGGCGCCGGCGTGCACCATGTCGGCATGCCGACGTATCGCCGCGAGGTCCTCGGAGCGGTCGGCCGCGCGAGCGATGATCGCCAGCATTTCCAGCAGCCGGATGCTCACCGCGGCATTGGCGCGCGCGTTCTGGCGGATCTGGTTGAAAGCTGCATCGAGCATCTCCGAAAACCCAATCGTGGGGGCAATGATGCGCAGATGCTGCTGATCATCCATTCGATAAGGGCTCGGCATTTCGCGCTGCGACAGACAGCACAGCGCCGAGCCCAGCCGGTCAATGCAGCGGATGGCGGTGAACGGATCGTTGACGCCGGGTGACAGCGCGCGCACCGCGACCTCGACGAGCTGCAACAGCGAGTACTCAAAGTCCTGCGTGGGCGTGCGCTGGGTGCCGAGCACGAATGCAGAGTTGATCCGGCGGGCGAGTTCGTGGTCCACGCGTCGCCCTGGCCACCACTTGATCAGCGGCTCGCCACGCACCACGTAGTGTCCCGGGCGCCGCTGGATCTCCAGCACCGCGTCATGATTGGTTGCCAGCGACAGCAGCTCGTCGGCGTTGATGATCTGCAGGTATCCGTCCCCGTCCGCGGCGACTGCGACCGCCTCAGCGTCGAAGCCGGCGGGCCGCTGTACGCCCGCAGGCGAAGCCTCTCCCAGTTGCTGCGGAAATACCCGTTCAATACTTCCCGCCATTTCCTTGGCGATTCTGGCGATGATTTCGTCGGCCTGAATCGACACCGAAACGTGATGGATGAAGTAGATCAGCACCCACAGACTGGCCAGCGCGAACGCAACCCCCAGGGTGACGGAAAGATGCGGCACGAAGGGCTGATCACCCGTGTAGCGGATCGCGCGCAGTACCAGCAGGCAGTACAGGAACGTGGCGACAAAGGTGCCCAGCACGACCTGATTGGTGGAGTCGCGCATGAAATTGCGCAGCAGTCGCGGTCCGAACTGCGATGACGCCAGCGACAAGGCGACCAAGGTCAGCGAGAACACCACCCCGGCAATGGTGATCATCGAGCCCGCAATGGTCTGCATCACCGCGCTCGCGCTTTCCGCGCCACCGCCGTAAGCCCAGGCGAGTGCACGCAGTTCGTCGCCGTGCCGGAAGTGCTGGTCGAGCGCGACCATGCCGAACGCAAGCGCCACTGCGAACATCGCCATCAGCGACGGCAGAAACCAGAAGCTCGTGCGAATCTGATCAATCAGCTTCAGTAGGATCGCTTTCATACGGCCTGCTCCGGACGCCGCAGTGCGCCGCGGCGCGACCACAACCACTCAGCCACCGATCACGTCCCGCATGCTGTAAAGACCGGGCGCCCGGCCCTGCAGCCAGCGCGCCGCGCGCACCGCGCCATTGGCAAAGTTGAGACGCGAGCTGGCCTTGTGGGTGATCTCCACGCGCTCACCTTCGCCCAGGAACATCACGGTGTGATCGCCCACCACATCGCCGCCGCGCACGGTAGAGAAGCCGATGGCCCCGCGCGAACGTGCACCGGTGTGACCGTAGCGTTCGTACACGGCATGTTCGGCCAGAACCTTGCCGGCACCCCGGGCCACCGCCTCACCCATCATCAGCGCAGTGCCGCTGGGCGCGTCGACCTTGTGCTTGTGGTGTGCCTCGACAATCTCGACGTCGAAGTCCTCGCCCAGCGCGGCGGCGGCCTGTTCCAGCAGGTGCAGGCACAGGTTGACGCCCAGGCTGAAGTTGCCGGCCTTGACGATGGGGATGCGCTGCGCGGCCGCCTCGATGGCGGCCTGCTGCTCGGCGCTGAACCCGGTGGTGCCGATGACCATGCCACGACCGCCCTCCACGCAGGCCTCCAGCGCGGCCAGCGTGCCCTCCGGACGCGTGAAGTCGACCAGCACGTCGAAGTCCGCCAGCGCCGCGCGCACGTCGCTGCCGATCCGCACGCCGGCTGTTTCCAGACCGGCCAGTTCACCAGCATCGCGCTGCAATTCCGCGGCCCCCACGCGTTCGAAAGCGGCGCCCAGCGGCAATCCGGCCGTGGCAGCCGCCTGGATGACGGCACGGCCCATGCGCCCGGCGGCGCCGAGCACGGCGATACGTGTGGAATTCATGATGCGCGATCCTTGCAGATTCGGGTGCCGAGTCGTTTGACGACGACGATCGGAGGCGAACGACATTATTGAGCTGGAATCTTAAGCCTCAAACGGTCCGAGGAACGGCCAGCAGGTCAGGCCCGCACACCCTGCTGCCTTCAAGATTGCGCATCAAGCAACGACACGCAGCTCTTGGCTGCAACGACAGGCTTTAGCGATGCGCGCGGCCCACGTTACTGCTTCTTCGCGGGAGGGCAGCTCAAGCACGGTAAATCCGCCGTTGAGCGGGGGCGCCCACGGGTAGCCACCAGCGGAGACAGCCCCGTCTGCTGAGACCAGCGCGGGCGGAACATCTTCGTTGATGCCGCAGGCGAAGACATAGACGCCAGCTGCCTTTGCTTCTTCAACTACGTCGTTCGCGGCGCGGCCCACCGCCTCCAACTCGCCGTCCGGCACGACCATCGCGGCGCTCGGAAACGAGATCAGATACCTGGCCATTGCGATGCTCCTTTTTTTTCTTGGGCCTAACAATCAAGCTGAGCCGCCCGCGGAAGCGGAAGCCGCTGAGCCGCGGAGGGAAGATGACCACTGTTGCCTTGAGCGGCCAGGCACTGGCTGTCGTAGCGGGTCGGCCGAGCGAAGGGTCAGGCCTCAGCCGGCTTCGCACCTGGGAACCATTCAACATGCTGATCGCCCTTGCGACCGAAGTAGATGACACGTTTGCCGCTTAGGAATGCGAAGTACCCAGCTACTCCCGACTCCACAGCGCGACGCGAGAAGTCCTTGAACTTCTGACCATTCTGTTGACTATCCACGATGGCTGACCGTAGCGCTTCCTCGTCCAGCAAAGGTTCGATGGGCCTGGGTGCGCCGAGGAGCAGCGGGACAACGACTACGCCGCCTGCAGTGCCGTAGAAGCAAAACTGCGATAACACGTAGTCAACATGGTAGTACTCGACGCCTTCAGAAATGAGTTTGCCGACGATCTCGGGGAAAGGCATTGCGCTGGCGACTGTTGCTTCGCCGAGCCAGCGGATCATGTTGGCGTTCATGGATTGTTCGAGGATAGAGAGCACGCGCAGGATGGAATCTGAGGCCTAACACCAGGTTCAGCGGCGGCCCCGCAAGGCGCGGACGGCTGTACGCGTTGTTGGACCTTGCGGTGCCGAATAACCGCATATACGATAAATACGGCCATGACCTACGACCCGCCCAAGCGCAAGAAGAACTTGCGTAAGCATGCCATTGACTTGGCCGAGTGTGAGCCGGTGTTTGATGCACCGATGCTGACGCGTGAAGACACGCGAGAAGCATATGGCGAACAAAGGCTTGATGAGCCTGGGATGGTTGAGCGGCAGAGTTATGGTGCTGGTGTGGACCGACCGAGAGGACGGCCCCCGCATGATTTCATGTAGAGAGGCAGAACCCCATGAACAAGAAGCGTACTTCCGTGCATACCCCAAAGGCTGACGTGCCTTACGACGCCAAGGACCGAAGAGCTGTGCTGGCTGTTTGGGATGGCGCGACTCCGCATAAGGGTGCCGAAGAATACCGGGCGAAGCGCGGGCGCCCGCCGAAAGCTGTTGGAGAAAAGAAAGCCCAAATTGCGCTGCGTGTAGATGCAGAAGTACTGGCGTGGTACCGCGCGCAGGGTGATGGCTGGCAGACCAGAATGAACGCAGTGCTGAAGGCATATCGCGACGCGACGATCTGATCGCTTTTAGGTCCAACGCCCCGGCTCACCCGCGGCCCTGGCGACGCGAAGCGGCGGCAGGGACGTCGGGTGGAGCCAATGGTTGGGCATCAAGCCCGCCGTGGCCAATGCGGCCCCATGCCTCTTTGAACTCTGGCTTCTCATAGCTACTCGGCTGCAGCCAGTACGAAACCTTGCCGTCTTTCTCTCCTCGGTGCGCGCTCGACTTGACTTCATCTGGCGTGAGAATGAAAGCCGAAGGGGACTCTGATGCCACCTTGTTGATGATGACCCAGAAATCACCCATGCACTTTTCCAGGTCTTTGCCGAGGGGGACAGGATTGCGCTTACTGAGCGCTTTGACCTGAATGCCTTTGAATCTTGATGCATCGCTGCTGTACGCGATGATGTCAACGCCACGCGCGTTGCGAGCGGTGGGCATAGCGTTCCAACCGAGGAGAGAAAGCTTGTAGCAGCACCAATACAAGCCGAGGTTTCCGACGATTTGAGGATTCAGGCGCATGCTTTTCCTGATGCCCAACGAGCCTGTAGAAAAACGCCATCCACGGCCCATGATCCCGGTCGCTGCCGATTCGACCGCCCAAGATTCGCTGTCGGGCTATTGGCTTTCATCAGCGCTGCTTCCCCGGCAATGTGTGCATGCCTCGACCATACGCTCGTCCAGGGGCGCTTCCAAGCCGATTCGGACGGCTATGGCGCCGCATGCCGGAGCTTCTGGATGTTGTGCCCCAGTGCAAACAGCTTCCACTGCGCATCGACCTTTCTTCGGGATCGCATCGTGAACCGCGTGAGACGATGCGTGTGCAGATTGCCGAAGACCGGCTCGACGATGCCCAGCCTTCGGCTGTAGGTCAGGCGCCCGGCTCGGGTGTCGATGCGTCGCCGCATCGCCTGTGTATGCGGGTTGGCTTCCGACATCTTCCTGCCGTCGAAGAAGGTGATCTGCCGATAGGGACTGACATCAGGCTTGCGCATGCACTTTGCCTTGAGCGGGCAGCGCTGGCAGAGGGCTCTGGTGCCTTCGAAGCTCACTCCGGTTCGGCCCTTGATCACGACCCTGGCGCTGCTCAGCTTGAGCGCCTGCCCGTTGGGGCAGATGCAGGTCTTCTTGTCGGGGTCGTAGCTGAAGTCGGCGTGCTGAAACCCCTTTGATCGACGCTCACCGGGCTTGCGCTGCTTGTCCTTGGGCTTGTGCTTCCAGGCATCCGCAAACTTCGGGTCGCGCTTTCGAAAGCCGTTGTCGGCCACCAGGGCCTCAATGCCGACATCGTGAAGGGCCTTCAGGCTGGCTTCGCTGGATAGCCCGAATCACCCAGCACGGTGGCGTGCTCGAAACGGTCAGGCTTGCCCAGCGAGGCAAAGTGGGACCGGACGTGTTCAGCCACTTCCGGCAGCAGGGCGTTCTCCTGGCCCGTTCCGAAGGCCTGGGCATGGACGATCAGCTGGGCCCTGGAATCGACCGCAGCCACGCCGGTGTATCCCCATGCGCTGCGCCATTCGTTCGCCACGCATCTGCTGGAAGGCGGGTACGACATCCGCACGGTGCAGGAGTTGCTCGGGCGTTCGGATGTGAGCACTACGATGATCTACACGCACGTGCTGAATCGCGGCGGTCGGGGCGTGATCAGCCCGCTCGACAGAATGGGCTGAAAGGACGCCGCGGCCGCGTCGCGGATCGGCGCTCAGGTTCGGCTCACGCGGCATCGACCAGCAACTGCTGGCGCAGTACGCGCACTTCGTCGCGCAGCTTGGCGGCCTTTTCGAACTCCAGGTTCTGCGCGGCCGCGCGCATCTCCTTTTCCAGCTTGGCGATCTTCTTGCCCAGCAGTTCCGGCGTGAGCCTGGCGGCGTAGGCGCCCTTCTTCTCGGCCGCCTTGAGCACCTTGCTGCTGCCGTCGTCGTAGCCGTAGCGCATCAGGTCGGCGATGCGCTTCTCCACGCCGCGCGGGGTGATGCCGTGCGCCAGGTTGTGCGCGACCTGCTTGGCGCGACGACGGTCGGTCTCGTCGATGGAGCGGCGCATGGAATCGGTGATGTGGTCGGCATACAGAATCGCCCGGCCCTCCAGGTGGCGCGCAGCGCGGCCGATGGTCTGGATCAGGGAGCGATCCGAGCGCAGAAAGCCTTCCTTGTCGGCGTCCAGAATCGCCACCAGCGACACCTCCGGCAGGTCCAGGCCCTCGCGCAGCAGGTTGATGCCGACCAGCACATCGAACACGCCCAGTCTCAGATCGCGGATGATTTCCGCGCGCTCGACCGTGTCGACATCCGAGTGCATGTAGCGCACCCTGACGCCGTTTTCGTGCAGATAATCGGTGAGGTCCTCGGCCATGCGCTTGGTGAGCACGGTGATCAGCACGCGCTCGTGCTTGTCGGCGCGAATGCGGATTTCGCCGAGCACGTCATCGACCTGGGTGCGCGCCGGGCGGATCTCGACCTGCGGGTCGACCAGGCCGGTCGGCCGCACCACCTGTTCGATGATGCTTGATCCGGATTTCTCCTTCTCGTAAGGGCCCGGTGTGGCCGACACGTAAATGCTCTGCGGCACCAGGCGCTCGAATTCCTCGAACTTCAGCGGCCGGTTGTCCATCGCGCTGGGCAGGCGGAAACCGTACTCGACCAGCGTCTCCTTGCGACTGCGGTCGCCCTTGTACATGGCCCCGAGCTGCGGAACGGTGACATGGGATTCGTCGATCACCACCACTGCATCCGGCGGCAGGTAGTCGAACAGGCAGGGTGGCGGCTCGCCGGGGCCGCGCCCCGAAAGATAACGGCTGTAGTTCTCGATGCCGGAGCAGAAGCCCACTTCCTGGATCATCTCCAGATCGAAGGTGGTGCGCTGTTCCAGCCGCTGCGCCTCCAGCAGCTTGCCGTTGGCCTGGAAGTACTTCACCCGCTCGCGCATCTCGTCCTTGATGGCATCGAACATCGCCATCACCTTTTCGCGCGGCGTCACGTAGTGCGACTTCGGATACACCGTGTAACGCGGCACCTTCTGGCGCAGCTCGCCGGTGAGCGGATCGAAGATGCTGACGGTCTCGATCTGGTCGTCGAACAGTTCCACGCGCACCGCTTCGTCGTCGGTCTCCGCCGGATGAATATCGATGACATCCCCGCGCACGCGATAGGTGCCGCGCACCAGATCCATCTCGTTGCGGGTGTACTGCATGGAGGCGAGCTGACGGATCAGGCCACGCTGGTCGATGCGATCACCCACCTTCAGGTGCAGCACCATCTTGAAGTAGCTCTCGGGGTCGCCGAGTCCGTAGATCGCGGACACCGAGGCGACGATGATCGAGTCGCGCCGCTCCATCAGCGCCTTGGTCGCCGACAGGCGCATCTGTTCGATGTGCTCGTTGATCGAGCTGTCCTTCTCGATGAAGGTGTCGGTGCTGGGAACGTAGGCTTCCGGCTGGTAGTAGTCGTAATAGGAGACGAAATACTCCACCGCATTGTCCGGGAAGAATTCCTTGAACTCGCCGTAGAGCTGCGCGGCCAGCGTCTTGTTCGGTGCCAGCACCAAAGTCGGTCGCTGCACCTGGTGAATGACGTTGGCGATCGAATACGTCTTGCCCGAGCCGGTGACGCCGAGCAGCGTTTGATGCGCCACGCCGGCTTCCAGGTTTTCCACCATGCCGGAAATGGCGGCCGGTTGGTCGCCGGCCGGCGCCCAGTCCGCCTTGAGCTTGAACAGCGCGTCGCGCCGATGCTTGAGGCGAACGACTTTCAGGGTTTCGCGGGGGGCTTCTTTCATGATGGCGAGGTCAGTCGCGCTGCGACAGGTCTGATGAGGCGGCCGCCATGGATCACTGCCACGATCTCGATCAGAAACTCCGAAAGGCGATAGATCACCCGATAGCTGTAGACGATGCGCTCGCGGACCGAATCCAAATCAAACTCTGACACCCTCCGTCCCATCTGCGGTTGATCGGCTACGGATTCCGCCACGTCAAGAAGGCGCTGGACGACGGCACGCGCATAAAAATCCGAGTCCTGTTGAATGAAGCGCTCGATCTCGTCGAGGTCGTCCAGCGCCTGCCGCGACCAGACTACTTTGCGGCCCATCGCTCTGCGAAGCGCTGCTTCACCTCTTCGTGCGGCACGACGTGGCCGGCCTGCGCCTCCTCGATTCCGCGCTGAATCTTGGTCCGCACGTAGAGCTGGTACTGCATGTCCTCGTAAGTGCAGTCCTCGGGGAGGTTCTGGGCGATCTCGATCAGTTCGGCCTTGATGCTTCGGCTCATGATTTCAACTCCGTGATTCACTGACCGAAAGCTTACTCCTGCCCAAACACCGATTCATGACCGCCGCCACCGTCGCGGCGGCGGCTTTTCCACGGACGCTCAGGCCGCCAGCCGCGGATAATCCGTGTAGCCGGCTGGGCCCGGGGTGTAGAGCGTGTTGAAGTCCGGCGGATTCAGCGCCGCTTGCTGGGCGAAGCGCTCCGGCAGATCCGGGTTGGCCAGGAAGGCCTTGCCGTAGACGATGGCGTCGGCGCGTCCCTCGGCCACCGCCGCTTCGCCAGCGGCAAAATCGAAGCCGCCGTTGAGCAGCAGCGCGCCGCTGAAATGCTTGCGCGCGATCTTCGCCAGCTCCAGTTCCTCGGGGCGGTCCCACTGGTCGTGACGCAGTTCGAAGTGGCCCAGCTTGCGTGCCTGGGCCTGCTCGGTCACATACGCCACCAGCTCGCGCGGATTGGAATCCGACATGTCGTTGAACGGCACCAGCGGCGAGATGCGCACGCCGACCCGCCCGGCACCCCACACGCCGATGGCGGCGTCGATGGCCTCGAACAGCAGGCGCGCTCGATTCTCGATGCTGCCGCCGTAGGCATCGGTTCGATCATTGACGCTGTCGCGCAGGAACTGGTCCAGCAGATAGCCGTGCGCGCCGTGCAACTGCACGCCGTCGAAGCCGGCGGCCTTGGCGTGCAGCGCGGCCAGGCGGAAGGACTCGACGATGCCGGGCAATTCGTCGGTCCGCAGCGGCCGCGGCGCCGGATAGGGATGCTTGCCGGTGGGCGTGTGCGTGCTCTCGTTGCGGATCGGCTTGTTGGACGAGGACACCGGCGCCACACCGTTGTTGATGTCCTGATGGGTGGCCCGGCCGGGATGCCAGATCTGCATGGCGATGCGCCCGCCTTTGGCGTGGACCGCATCGGTGACCTTGCGCCAGGACGCCGCGTGCTCCGGAGAATAGATGCCGCCCTCGCCGATGAAGGCGCTGGCGCTGGCGTCGACCATGCTGCACTCGGTGAACAGCAGGCCGCCGCTGGCGCGCTGGCTGTAGTACTCCGCCATCAGATCATTGGCCAGGTGCGCGGTGCCGGCGCGGCAGCGCGTCAGCGGCGCCATCAGCACGCGGTTGGGAAGGGTCAGGTCGCCGACCTGCACGGGGGTGAGGAGCTGGGTCATCGGAAAGAATCCTTATTGGAGTTGTTGAACTGTTTGTTGCCGGTTCGGTGAACAGCGCGGTCATCCAACCGCCGGGAAACCGCAATGCCACGGATGCACGCGCCGTGTTCATCCGTGTGCATCCGTGGCAGAAAAATCGATGCGTTGAGTTACAACGACGCCCTCACCAAGGCAGCCGATCACCCAGATGAAAGAAGCCGCCGGTGGGGCCGTCGTCCGCGATCAGCGCCAGTTCCACCGAGGTGCGGGCGCCGTCGCCCACTTCCATGCTGGCCGACGCGCCGCCCATGTCGGTCTTGACGTGACCGGGATGGATGGCGTTGACCTTGATGCCGGTGTCGCGCAGCTCGTAGGCGAGCTGCACCGTCCAGCTGTTCACCGCCGTCTTGCTGACGTTGTAGGCCGGCACCTTGAAAGGGTAATAGGGGCTGGCCGGGTCCGACTGATCGGTGATGGAGCCGAGCCGGCTGGACACATTGACGATGCGTCCGGCTGCGGACTTGCGCAGCAGCGGCAACATCGCCTGGGTCACTGCCACCAGACCGAACACGTTGGTCTCGAAGGTCTTGCGCCAGGTGTCGATGGACTGCGCAGACGGAGGCTGGTCCATGGCGTCATGCATCACGCCGGCGTTGTTGATGAGGATGTCGAGCCGGCCGTGGCGGCTCTCGATCTCCCTCGCCGCAGCTTCGATGCTGCCGGCATCGGCGACATCCATCGTCAGGCTCGTCGCCGGCAGACCCTGGGCCTTCAACGCATCCGCCGCCGCCCGCCCGCGCTCCGCATCGCGGCTGCCGACGATCACCTGCACGCCCTGCGCCGCCAACTGCCGCGCGGTCTCCAGGCCGATGCCCTTGTTGGCGCCGGTGATCAGCGCAATCTTCTGCTGCATGTGTGCTCTCCCGCTTCGATGGACGCCGCCCCGAGCCGGATCGGCTCCGCGGTCGTGGATACCGCTCGGTAGCATGTACGATGGTGTGGTACCGAGCGGTATCATTTCAAGAGCGGATTCCGTGGAGGACCGCCATGAACGACACAAGCCCTTCTGCCGAAAACATTTGTTCTGCCACCGCGCGGCGCAGTGCCCGCGACCGCATCTTCGACGCCGCGCGCGACCTGTTCTACCGCCAGGGCATCCGTGGCGTGGGGGTGGACGCCATCGCCGAACAGGCCGGCGCCACCAAGATGAGCCTGTACCGCGCGTTTCCCGGCAAGGACGAGCTGGTGGCCGAATGCCTGCGCCACAGTGCTGCGCAATTCTGGGTCTGGTGGGATGAGGTGGTGGATCAACACGCTCCGGACGCACGCGCCACCTTGCTCGCGCTGTTCCGGGGTCTTGCGCAGCAGCAGAAGTCGCCGCAGCACCGCGGATGCCCCATCGCCAATGCCGCGGTCGAGCTGACCGCAGCCGAGCATCCGGCGCGCGACATCGTGCTGCACTACAACCGCGAAAAGCGTCGGCGACTGCGCGCGCTGTGCCGACAGCTCGGCGTACGCGAGCCCGACCGGCTAGCTGCCGGTCTGCAGTTACTGATGGACGGCGCCTGCCTGTCGCGCGTGACCTTCGGCGCCGAGGGGCCCTGCGCCGCGCTGCCCCACACCGCCGCCAGTCTGATCGATGCGGCGACGGCGCAGCCGAAACCCGGCACTCACGTCGCTTGAGACTTAAATGAGACTTTCGTAACGGGTTAGCACTTTGCTCGCCTCTCCCGCAGGCGGGAGAGGTCGGCGCGAAGTGCCGGGTGAGGGGCTCGCAGGCTGGAATTGCGCCATCCTGAAAATCCCTCACCCCTACCCCTCTCCCGCCAGCGGGAGAGGGGATGTTCGTCAGCTATTTTGGTAAGGCTCAATAGCTTCGGTTAAGGGAGTTTCGGTGAAAGGGTGGCCCGGATCTCGCTGCGCTCGATCCTGGCCACCAAACCTTTTCGGAGTCAGGTCAAGCGTCAGGCCGGCTGAGGCTGGGCCTTAACCTGCGCACCGTCCGCCTCCTCGCGGATCAGCTTGTCGAGCACCCACAGCATCTTGCCTGGGCCGGCGTCGTTGGCGATGTTGACCATCTTCAGATCCGGCCTTTCCTTGCGCCGCTGGTGCTGTGCCTCCAGCATGATCTTGTCTTCGGTGAAGGCGATGTCCAGGGTGCCGCCGAGCAGATTGCTGATACCGGGAAACTCGGTTTCCTTGCTGGCGCCCCAGGAATAGTAGTAATCCACCGAGTCCTCGTCGCAGGGCGTCACGCTCTGGCAGGTCCAGGTGTCCAGCAGGAGCTGGCCGTTTGATTCGCCCTCGGTCGCCGTTCCGGCATAGAAGGCGCGGAAGTGCATGATCCAGTTGCAGGGCACGGTGTGCTGGATGTCAAAGCAGATGTCCAGCTTGGTGCCTTCCGGGAAGATGTGCGCCACCGCACCGGTCGGTGCCACCGAGCGCACCCAGAAGATCGTGTTCAGCCCTCGCGGGGTGATCTCGTACTTGGGCTTGATCTCGGAATACTGGCGGTCACCGCCCACGGTTTCCGGGTGCACCCAGGCCAGATGGCTGAGATCCGCGAGATTCTCGATCTCCCAGCGATAGTTGGTCTTCACGTGCATCTGCGAGGTCTTGATGTTCCAGTTGGGATCGCCCGGACCCACCGCGAAGCAGATCAGGTTGGGATCGGCCTTGGCCGGGTCGCCCATCCACACCCAGATCCAGTTGTCCTTCTCCACCACCGGAAAGCTGCGCACGCAGGCACGTTCGGGAATGGTGGTCTGGCCGGGAACCTCCTCGCAGATACCCTGCGCATTGAACTTCAGGCCGTGGTACATGCAGCGTAGGGAGTTGCCTTCCTTGCGGCCCAGCGACAAGGCGGCTTGGCGGTGGGGGCAGCGATCTTCCAGCGCCACCACGGCGCCGTCCGGTTTGCGGAACAGCACCACCCGCTCGCCGGCGATCTTGCGCGCGATGATGGCGCTCTTGCCCTGGTGGACCTCGTAATCCCATCCGGCGCAATACCACGCATTCTTCAGGAACATCGTTATTTTCTCCATCTGGTTGTTCTGGCAGACCGCTGAGCTGGACACGGTGCTGCGAACGATCCGGGCGGACCGCACGCCTCACCCCAGACTCGAATCTAGGTGCCGCGCCAGCCAGAGGCACCCGCCAGATGGGAGGGCAAGCCGCAAAACACGCCGATCACTGAAATGAATATCACGCCACCCAGCCGTGATCGCGGGCGAGCTTGACGGCGTCGAACCGGCGATGGACCTGCAGCTTGGAAAAGATGCGTTGCCAGTACCACTTGACCGTGGTGGCGCTCAGACCGAGCGCACAGGAGACATCCGAAGTCGCCATTCCCTGCGCGGTGAGTCGGAGGATTTCCAGCTCGCGCGCCGACAGCGGGTCCACCTCCAGCAGCCCGACCCGGCCGCCTGCCGTGTTGTCGTCGGCCGGCAGGCTGGCGTCCGGAAAGTGCGGCAGCAGCCGATCTATCCGTTCGCGCAGTTCGCGGTCGCTGGCACCGGCAGCGGACCTCAGACCGAGCAAGGTGGTGGCCATGAACGCCCCTTCGTCGACAAAGCTGCGTACGAATCCGTCCTGGCGTGAGGCCAGCAGACACTCCGCCACCGTGGCCTGGGCGGCGCCGGTGTCACCGAGCTGCGCCTGTGCACGCGCCAGCACCACCGCAATCCGCAAGGCGGCCTGCGGGCACCGTCGCTGCGCCGCGTATTGATACCAGCGCTGCAGTACCGGCAACGCTGCATGGGCGTCTCCGCCATCGATGCGCACGCGCGCCCACGCCAGCGCCAGCATTTCGTCGGTGCTGCAGGCGGCCTCGCCCGGCGCCAAACTCGAAAGCACGCCGCGACGCTCGAGGTCAGCCATCAGGGCGGCGGCCTGCGTGCTGCGGCCATCGGCGATGGCCTGTCGCACGCGTTCGTGCCACACCGCCGCCTGCAACCGCTGCATGCCGTGGCGCTCGGCGACGTGCGAGCCGGCTTCCAGCGCGTCGATGGCCTCGTCCGCCTGACCATCGATCCACGCCAGCCGCGAGGCGGTCAGGAAGCGTGCGATGGGGTGGTCGCAAAAACCGAAGTCGGCCAGCAGAAAGGAATGCTCGCGCAGCAGGCTGCGAGCGCGCTCCAGATCGCCGCGCTCGTAACGCAGGGCGGCGAGCATGGCGGTCGGCATTGCGGCCAGCCGCGAATCCTGCCCCTGCAGTGCGGTGCCGGTGCGCCGTGCGCGCTCGTAGGCGTGCTCGGCAGCGTCCAGATCGCCGCGCATGAAGAAGGTGAGTCCGGCGACCGAGTCGTGGAACACGGTGCCGTAATGCGCGCCGCCCTCGACAAACTGACGGTGCAGCATCGGTGCCTGCAAGGGCGCGCCTTCGCAGTCGTAACGCTCGCGCTGCGCCTGCATCAGCGTGGTGCCCACCGAGGCCTGCATGAAGGGGTCGTCATCCGGCGTTTCCGCCAACCACTTCTGCGCCAGGTCGTGCGCCTGCGGCAGACGATCAGCGAGCAGGTCCAGCATCAGTTCGCGATGGGCCAGCTTGCTGCGCATGAAGCGCATCTGCGCGGCATCGAGCACCGCGCCCTCGCCCACCTGCGCCTGCTCCAGGGTCGCGCGGACGTCGGACAACGCGGTCCTGGCCTCGGCAAAACGCCACTGCAGCTCGTAGTCCCAGGTCAGCTCCAGTTGCAGGCGCGGCAACCGCCGCAGCATGTCGCGCGGCAGGCGTGCAGCATGCCGGTGCAGGGTGTGAATCTGCCCGGAGGCGAACAGCTCCACGCAGGCGGCGTCCAGCAACTGCCCGGCGCGCTCCACATCCTCGGCCAGGAAGGCGTGTTCGATGGCCTCGGTCGCAAGGCCGTTGGCGGTCAGCCAGTCGGCCGCGCGCCGATGCAGGGTCTGCCAGCGCGACCCATGGCGGTCGCGCAGGCGGCGCTGCAGGAAATCGGCGAACAGATGGTGATAGCGATACCAGTTGCGACGGTCGTCCAGCGAGAATATGAACAGATTCCTGGCTTCGAGCTCGTCCAGCAACTGACGGCTGTCGCTGCGTCCGGTGACGGCCTGCACCAGGCCGGTGTTGAAGCGCTTGAGGATCGCGCTCTCCATCAGGAATTGCTGAAGGGGCGGCGCCAGTCGGCTCAGCACCTGCTCGCCCAGGAACTCGCCCACTTCACGCGACTCGCCGGAGAACGCATCGAGAAAGCCGGCAACATCGTCCACCGCGTTCAGCGCGATCACCGCCAACTGCAGGCTGGCCGCCCAACCCTCGGTCTGCTCGCGCAGCCGGGCGGCCTGTGCGGGCTCCAGACTGCGGGTAGAGGTGGCTTCGATGAAGTCGCGGGCCTCGGTGTCGGAGAACGCCAGCTGCAGCGCGTCGATTTCCAACGCCTGGCTCAGCGCCAGCAGCCGGTTGAGCGGCAGCTCGTTGCGACTGCGGCTGCCGATCAGCAGATGCACGCGCGCCAGCGGCGCCAGCAGCACGGCGGCCAGGGTCTGGCGAACTTCCGCATCGGTGATCAGGTGATAGTCGTCGAGGACCAGAAACAGGTCCTGGTCCAGTGCCGCCAGCGCATTGAGCAGGCTGGTGCGCAACACCGCAGGCGAAGGCTGGCCGCCGGAAGCCAGCAGACGCACCACCGCCGTGCCGAAGCGCAGGCCGCTCTTGCGCAGGGCTTGCACCCAGTGCAGTAGAAACCGCGTGTGGTCGTTGTCGGCCTCGTCCAGGCTCAGCCAGGCGACGTGCTGACCGCGCTCGCGCAGCGCCTGGTGCACCTGCGCCAGAACGCTGGTCTTGCCGTATCCCGCCGCGGCGTTGATGAGCAACAGCCGGCCGCCCGCGGCGTCCAATGCGCACGACAGCAGACGGGCGCGTACCACCAGCGCACTGTTCTTGCTGGGGGGAATCAGCTTGGTCTGCTGTATTTCCCCGTGGCTGGACTGCAGCCGCATCGGTTTCTTCCTCCGGCGCACCTTCGGGTGCAGGCGTGTCGACCCGACCGTTCTAAACCGTGCCTTGCGGGACGATCCGGACGATTCATTCGGCCGATCATCAGCGCCGCTAGCCGAGCACGCAACATCCCTGGCCGATGCGCACCACAGGCGAACGCTATGCCGCAAGGTCGGATCAGCGCATCGGCTCGTCCATCTCCGGTGCCGGCACCACCTGCAACACAGGGTTCAAATCCACGCTTACGACGTTGCGGCCCGAAGGCGACTGCAGACCTTGGGCGTCACCTCCTCGCGCCTTGACCGCCAACCGATAGCCGCGCCGCAACGCGGTCCAGTCGGCCAGCACCGCCAGCTCGCGTGCCTGCCGTTCGGCGGTCTGCACCTCGGGGTAGGTTTGCAGGGCGAGCCAGCCCTGCGGCGTGTCCAGTCCCAGTTCGAAATCGCTGGAGGGGCGCAGGCTCACCGCCACCGCCTCGATCTGCGCGAACGACCAGTTGCTGACCCGCTGCAGACCTGCGACGCCCGCCTGCAGTTGCACCAAGCGATGGTCGCTGTCGATCCACACCGTGCGCTGCTGCGCCACATTCAGGCCCACCGCCGCGCAGATCGCGACCAGGCCCAGCAGCGCCAGCACGCGCCCGCGCCGTGGCGGCCAGGGTCGCAGCAGGTAGAACGCGCCGACCAGCACCAGACCCACGCAGAAGAACACCACAAACGGCGCGCCGGGCGTGCTCTGCACGAAGCTCAAGGGAATCTGACTGGAATCCATGCGGGTGTCGTCAGGTGATTTACGGGAACGGCGATGCGGTCGTGCTTGCCGCGGATTTCACTGACACAGGCCGATAAAGCAGGGGACGGGCCGTCTGGCACCGAACCTCGGAGCGCGCTCAGCGCGTGCGTATCACCAGGTTGCGAATCTCGGTCATGTCCTCGATGGCAAAGCGCACACCCTCGCGCCCCAGGCCGCTGTCCTTGACCCCGCCGTAAGGCATGTTGTCGGCGCGCCAGGACGGCACGTCACCGATCACCACACCCCCGACGTCCAGCTCGTCCCAGGCCTGCAGCGCGCGATACAGGTCGCGCGTGAAGACCCCGGCCTGCAGCCCGAACACACTGTCGTTGACCTGCGCCAATGCCTGGGTGAAGTCGGTAAACCGACTCAGCACCGCCACCGGACCAAAGGCTTCTTCGGTGCACAGCGGCTGGTCGGCCGGCACGTCTTCTAGCAGGCTGGCCTGCAGCATCGCGCCGTCGCGGTTACCGCCGCACAACAGTTTGCCCCCGGCTGCCACTGCCTGCGCAATCCAGTCCGACAGACGCTGCGCCTCCTTCGAGGAGATCATCGGGCCAATGAAGGTCTGCTCGTCGGCGGGGTCGCCGCAGACCAGCTTTTCGGTCGCTTCGACCAGGCGTGCGCGAAAGGCCTCGTAAATGTCGGCGTGCACCAGGATGCGCTGCACGCCGATACAGCTCTGTCCGGATTGGTAGAACGCGCCAAACACGATGCGCGCCACCGCGTCGTCGAGATCGCTATCGGCATCGACGATTACCGCGGCGTTGCCGCCCAGCTCCAGCACCACCTTCTTCTTGCCGGCGCGCGCCTTCAGATCCCAGCCGACCGCCGGCGAGCCGGTAAACGACAGCAACTTGAGCCTCGGATCGGTGGTGAACAACTCTGCGCCGTCACGCCGGCACGGCAGGATGGAGAAAGCCCCGGGCGGCAGATCGGTTTCTGCCAGCACCTGGCCGATCATCAGCGCGCCGATGGGCGTCAGGCTGGCCGGCTTGAGTACGAACGGGCATCCGGCGGCAATGGCCGGCGCCACCTTGTGTGCGGCCAGATTCAGCGGAAAGTTGAACGGCGAGATGAACGAGCACGGCCCGATCGGCACACGCCGGTACTGGCCGCGATAGCCGCGCGTGCGCTCGCCGGTCTCCAGGTTCATGACGTGACCGTCGATACGCACCGACTCCTCGGCCGCGATGCGGAATGTGTCGATCAGGCGCGTGACTTCGCCGCGGCTGTCCTTGATGGGCTTGCCGGCCTCGATGCACAGCGCCTGCGCCAGTTCTTCGGCACGTTCGGTAAACCGAGCAACGCAATGCTGCAGCACGTTCCGGCGCTCGAACGGCGGCAGGCGGCGCATATCGTCGGCGGCCGCAACCGCCGCGGCGATACCGCGGTCGATGGCGCGGGTATCGGCCATCGCCACGCGCGTGGCCGCCGTGCCGCGATACTTGTCGATGACTTCCAGATCTTCGTTGGGCTGCTCGGCACGATTGGCCAGGTAATAGGGATAGCGTTGATCGAGCATGGTTGCTCCAGGTCGAGTGGCGGCAGCGCGGCGAGGTCAGGGCACCAGCGCGGCGCTGCGTTCGGGAATCTCACGGTTGAGGATGCGATCGTTATCGGCGTAATCGACCGGCACGTCGATCACGTGCACACCGCGCGCGCCGAGGCATTGCGACAGCAATGGCGCTAGTTGCTCGGTGGCGCCAACGCGATGGCCGTGCGCGCCGTAACTGTTGGCGTAGGCCACGAAATCCGGATTGCCGAAGTCCAGGCCAAAGTCGCGCAGGCCCAGGTGCTGCTGCTTCCACTTGATCATGCCGTAGGCGCTGTCGTTGAGGATCAGCACCACCAGGTCCAGACCCAGCCGCACGGCGGTCTCCAGTTCCTGCGAATTCATCATGAAACCGCCGTCGCCGCAGATCGCCATGACCGGCTTGTCCGGATGGACCAGCCGGGCCGCCATGGCTGAAGGCAGGCCTGCACCCATCGTCGCCAGCGCATTGTCGAGCAGCACGCTGTTCGGGTGACTGGCGTTGTAGTTGCGCGCAAACCAGATTTTGTAAATGCCATTGTCTAGCGCGATCACGCTGTCCGCCGGCATCACCCGGCGCACGTCTGCCACCAGGCGCTGCGGCGTGATCGGAAAGTGCGGGTCGTGTTCACCCTCATGCCGATGTTCGCGCATGGCCGCGCATACCCGCTGCATGAAGCTGAAATCCCAATCGGCGGACGGTATCAGCGCCCGGTCGATCTGCCAGATGGCGTTAGCAATGTCACCGAGGACTTCGACGTGAGGAAAGTAGACCGGATCAACCTCGGCCGAACGGTAGTTGACGTGAATGACCTTGCGCGTGCCGGTGCGCATGACAAACGGCGGCTTCTCGATGACGTCATGTCCGACATTGACGATGCAGTCGGCCTGCTCGATAGCGCGGTGTGGAAAGTCACCGTCGGACACCGCGGCATTGCCCAGGAACAGCGGATGGTTTTCGTCCACCACGCCCTTCCCCATCTGGGTGGTGATGAACGGAATGCCCTGTCGATCAATCAGCGCGCGCAGCATGCGCGCACAGCGCTTGCGATTGGCGCCCGCCGCGATCACCAACAATGGGTGACGCGCAGCGCTCAGCAGTTCCACTGCGCGCGCCACCGCCTTGCCTTCGGCAATCGGCCGTCGCACATCGCTTGCGGCCAGCGGCGACTGCGCGGTCAACTCTGCCGCAACGTCCTCCGGCAGCTCCAGATGGGTCGCCCCGGGACGCTCTTCCTCTGCCAGTCGAAACGCTTCCCGGACCCGCGCCGGCACGCTGTCGGCCGACACGATCTGGCGGGTGAACTTGGTGATCGGCGCCATCATGTCGACCACGTCGATGATCTGGAACTGGCCCTGCTTGCTGCGCTTGATCGGCTTTTGGCCGGTGATCATCACCATCGGCATGGCGCCAAGCTGGGCGTACGCCGCTGCCGTCACCAGGTTGGTGGCGCCCGGCCCCAGGGTGGACAGGCACACGCCGGCCTTGCCGGTGAGGCGGCCGTAGGTCGCGGCCATGAAGCCGGCGGCCTGTTCGTGCCGGGTCAGAATCAGGCGGATGGACGAGCCGGCGAGGGCTTCGAGCAAATCCAGGTTTTCCTCTCCCGGGATGCCGAAAATGAACTCGACGCCTTCGGCCTCCAGGCAACGCACCATCAGATCTGCAGCTTTCACGAATCCTCGTCCTGTCGTTGCGGGTCTGCGCGCAGTGTGCCGGGCCCGGACGCGCTTGTCCGGGCGTCGCCGCTCCACGGTGACGTGGCCAGTCAGACCGCTCGAGCCGGCACGAGTGCCCGTCGATTGCGCGGTCACGCCGATTCACGCCGCGCTCCACCGCGTGTCGATTGTCAGGACGGACTGATTTGCAGCGATAATGCGCGCCGCTTTGCCCCGCCCCCGCCTAACCGATTCATGGAGTGTTTTCGTGGACTCGACACTTGCCCAGCGCATGGGCCGCATCAAGCCTTCCCCGACTCTGGCCGTCACCGCCAAGGCCGCCGAACTCAAGGCGCAGGGACTGGACGTGCTGTCCCTGGGCGCAGGCGAACCGGACTTCGACACGCCGGCGCATATCAAGGCCGCGGCGATCGAGGCGATCAACAAGGGCTTCACCAAGTACACACCGGTGGGCGGCACGCCCGGCCTGAAGAAGGCCATCATCAACAAGCTGCAGCGCGACAATGCGCTGGAGTACAAGCCCAACCAGATTCTGGCGTCCTGCGGCGGCAAGCAGAGCTGCTACAACCTGTGCATGGCGGTGCTCGATGCCGGCGACGAAGTTCTGGTGCCCGCGCCGTTCTGGGTCAGCTACCCGGACATGGTGCTGCTCGCCGACGCCACGCCGGTGATCATGCCGACCACCCAAGCCGCACGCTTCAAGATCACCGCCGAGCAACTGGAGCGCGCGATCACGCCGCGCACCAAGATGATCTGGATCAACTCGCCCTCCAACCCCTCGGGCATGGCCTATACGCGCGCCGAATTGGCTTCGCTGGGCGAAGTGTTGCGCAAACATCCGCGCGTGCTCATCGCCACCGATGACATGTACGAAAAGATTTTGTGGGCGGCCGAGCCGTTCGCCAACATCATCAACGTGTGCCCGGACCTGTACGAGCGCACGGTGGTGATCCACGCGGTCTCAAAGACGTACTCGATGACCGGTTGGCGCCTCGGCTTCGCGGCGGGCACGGCAAAGATCATCACGGCGATGGCAGACATCCAGAGCCAGTCGACCTCCAACCCTACCTCCATCTCCCAGGTGGCGGCGCAGACTGCGCTGGACGGCGACCAGACTTGCGTGGCGGACATGGTCACCGCGTTCAAGGCTCGCCATGACCGTCTGGTGGCCGACCTCAATTCGGTACCCGGAATCCAGTGCGCGGCGGGCGACGGCACTTTTTACGTCTTTCCTAATGTCGAAGGACTTATAAGAAAATTGGGCGTCAAGGATGATCTGGAGCTGTCCGACAAGCTGCTCAAGGAAGCCCTGGTGGCACTGGTGCCGGGTTCAGCATTCGGAACGCCCGGACATGTGCGGCTGAGCTTCGCGACGAGCGACAAAGTGCTGCAGGAATCGGTGGCTCGGCTGCACAAGATTGCCGGCTGAAAAGCTGGGAATCGGCAATGGGGAATCGGGAATCGTAGAAGCAACTGCGATTCCGTTTCTCAGCGCGTTCTGCTTCCCGAGCTTTTACCGATTCCCGATTCCCGATTCCCGAGGTTTTAACGTGGCTGCCATCGGTACCGAAAAAGTCTTGAGCGTTCATCACTGGAACGACACGCTGTTCTCGTTCACCACCACCCGCGATCCCGCCCTGCGCTTCGAGAACGGCCACTTCGTGATGATGGGCCTGGAAGTGGAAGGCCGCCCGCTGCTGCGCGCCTACAGCATCGCCAGCGCCAACTACGAAGACCAGCTCGAGTTCTTCAGCATCAAGGTCGAGAACGGGCCGCTGACCTCGCGTCTGCAGCACATCAAGTCCGGCGACATCGTGCTGGTCAGCCGCAAGCCCACCGGCACCCTGATCCTGCACGATCTCAAGCCGGCCAAGAATCTCTACATGCTCGCCACCGGCACCGGTCTGGCCCCGTTCCTGAGCCTGGTCAAGGACCCGGAAACCTACGAGCGTTTCGAGAAAGTGGTGCTGGTGCACGGCGTACGCAACGTCGACGACTTCGCCTACCACGACTATCTGACCCAGGAACTGCCCAAGCATGAAATCCTGGGCGAGGAAGTCAGCCGCAAACTCATCTACTACCCCACCGCCACGCGCGAGCCGTTTCGCAACAACGGGCGCCTCACCGACCTGTTCGACAGCGGCAAACTGACCCGCGACATCGGCCTGCCGGACCTGAACCCGGAAACCGACCGCGCCATGCTGTGCGGCAGCCCCGCCATGCTCAAGGACACCGCCGCCATGCTGGATCGCCGCGGTTTCCATATCTCGCCGCATATCGGCACCCCCGGCGATTACGTGATCGAGCGTGCCTTCGTGGAGAAGTAGGCGCAACTCGTTTCGCGGATCGCACCGGCCGCTCCCGTCAAGCATTGCACCTGCCGGGAGCAGCCACTAGAATCGCGGCCCCAACTGTTCCGTGATAGCTCAGTCGGTAGAGCAAGTGACTGTTAATCACTGGGTCCCAGGTTCGAGTCCTGGTCACGGAGCCAACTACATCAAGGGCTTGGAGCGATCCGAGCCTTTTCTTTTTTCGGCAGTTCGGCTGCCCCGATACTTACCCTGATACTTTGGGTCAAATTGCTCCCGGGGGCGCCCCAGATCACCACCTCGCTCCGTCAGCCTGACGCGAAAGCCCAACTTGTGACCGTCGTCACCTTTTGATGTTCTAGCACCGCGAATTCGGCGCTACGCTTCCCGCGCACCGGCACGGAGTAGCGACCATGCGCAAGGCAACGACGCGACCCTCCCGCAGCAGTCCTTTTCAGTCTCGCGAGGAAGTAGCGGCCTATACCTCGGGCGGCGACATTGAGTGCCTGGAATGTGGCCAACGATTGCAATACCTCGCGCCGCATCTGAAGCACGCGCACGAAATCACCTGTGCCGAGTACCGCGCAAAGTGGGCCATTCCCGCCGGGGTCGCGCTGGCGGGCACCCTGCTTCGTGCTTCCCATCGGCAGAACATCATCTCCTTAAACAGGGCGGGCGTCACGGTGTGCTCTGATCTCCGGGCCGCCGCAGATGCAGGCCGCGCTGCGCCACGCCAACCGCGAGTCGAATGGGACATTCAGGAGTGCACCCAGCGGGCAGTCGAGGTAGGAAAGGCCCGCGGCCTGCCACCGCGCGAACAGTGGGCGAGTAACAAGGCGAAGCGCGCAGCGTACTCGTTGGCGCACTACCACCTGAAGCGCGGGAACCCTGAGCCTATGCGCGAGTTTCGCGAGCAATGGGGCACGCCAGAGCGTAAGCAGCAGTAAGCAGCTGGCCGGCAATCAGGATGGCGGTTCGCATGGCATCCCCCGTTAGCATCTACCGATGAATACCCTAGCCGCTTTGTGTCTGGTCGTCGGCATCAGCGACAGGATCAGGGTTCGCACGGTCGGCTCCGGTAGCATTCCGTCAAGACCAATAATCGCACCTCGCAAGCCATGTGCTCGAACTATCAGGCGGTGACGGAGATTGCGCGGCTTGCAGAGTATTTCGGCGTCGTTGCTGATAACCCGCCGCTGGCGCAAATGCAGGCTGAGGTGTACCCGGTGCGCTTGGGAACCTTCATACGATTATCAGCCGAGGGCCGCAAGCTTGCGGATACCGGACAGTTCGGACTGCTGCCCCATTTCGCGCGGGAAGTCAGCTATGGCCGGCGAACGTACAACTCGCGGTCTGAGACGGTGGCCACGCTGCCCAGCTTCCGCACCGCATGGAAACGGGAACAGCGCTGCATCATCCCCGCCGAGCGCATCTATGAACCCTGCTATGAGTCGGGCAAGGCGGTGCGATGGGCCATCGAACTGCCGGACGGGTTGCCGATGGGCATCGCCGGAATCTGGTCAGAGCACCCGCATTTTCTGGCTGAGGATGGCTCACCGTTGCTGTCCTTCGCCATGCTCACGGTCAACGCCGACGGCCACCCCGTTTTCCAGCGCATGCACCGGCCCGAAGACGAAAAGCGGATGGTCGTGATCCTGCACGCCGACCAGTACGACCCTTGGCTTACATGCAGCGTCGCGGACGCGCCGACGTTTTTTCGCCAGTTCCTTGGCGACCTTCACGTTTGCGCAGCGCCGGCACCACCGCGGGCGAAGAAACCAAAGCAGCCAGGCCCGCCGCCGGTCCTGTAATCCCGGCGACGATCAGTCCGGCTTGAACGCCCGCTGCCACAACGGCCGCTCAGGCTTCAGCAAGTGTTCGGGGTCTTTGTCGGGTAACGGCTTAGGGATTCGCTCGCCGCGGTGGAACTGTTCCACCCAGAACCGGACGCGCTCACGGTCTGTTCGATAGTCAGGCGGGCCGATCAGGGCGGCCAGCTCATGCGACAGGCGTTCCAGGGCTTCCACTGCCTGCGCTGCCCATTCCCGGCGCTGGTCGGCGTCCAGGGCCGCACCAGGGACGTTTCGAGCCTCATACCGCCGGATCAGCAGGTGCGCGTCGTCCAGCAGGTGCCGCTGCGCTGAATCGCCGGTATTCGGTCGGGGCCGGTAGTGTGCCATGGGACTACTGTAAGGATTATCAGTAGTCGCGTCTGGTCACTCCGTGATCATGTTCAGACTCACCTCGCCGCTCTCGACGGCCTTCTGCACTTCGGGGGCGCTCTGCTTGCGAACCTTGATGGCGGATTGAACGCTGGTCTCTCCGACGCCGGCCTCTGCAGTGAGACGTTCTAGCCTGCTACCGGGGTCGGATGTAGACGGCAGCCTGCGCCGACATCAGCGAAAGCAGTCGGCCCAGGGCGATGAAGTAGCGCGTGGCGGTCTTTCGGGTGGCCGCCGCGCCACCTTACTGGACCTCAAACGGCTGTTGGCCAGCAGCCGCTTTTGCTCAGGCTTCCTTGGCTGGGACAATCACCGCCCGAGCCCTGAAGTGGACCCTGCCGTCGATCTTCTGGCGGTTGGTGTAGACATCGCCGCATTCCTTAGCGGCCTGCTCCAGCAAGCTCGCCGCCATCGCCAGGTTCCCGCGCGATTCCGCCTGGGCAAACATGCGCGACAGGGCGCGCAGCCGGTAAGCCTTGTTCGAAATCGGGATGTCCGACACGTCTTCGTGGAACTTCCTGCGGGTGCGTTCAAACATCTTGCGCAGCCGCTCCGACAGATTCCGTCCGGTGCTCTTGTTCGGGTCGTACGCCTCAATCTGCTGCGGGCTCAGGTCGAGCCCATATTCAGCTTGGATGGCGGACCGCACTTGCTTCGGCGTGTCGAAACACGCCAAGGCCTGTACGACGGCCTCTTTCACATCATCAGGGAGCCTTCCGGTAGCCATACGTGATCAAAGGCCTATCAAAGTTCAGGTGCCACTTGCCCCGTCATCGCCAGGACCAGCGCATCCGCCGCGAGCTTGCGATTCGGCCCCTTCATTCCGTTGACCTTGGCCGCCAGCTCGATCAGGTCCTTACGGGGCGCGGTGACCAGGAATTGGGACAACTCACCGGGCGTTGCCTGCGGACCGGCCGCTTTGGCATACCGCGACACGATGTAACGCGGATCTGCGCCGGCCGCAGCCAGCTTCTGCAACTGTTCCAGGTTGCGCACCGTGGCCTGTCGCGCGCCGCGCCGCGCCATCATGCCGATGACTGGCGCCGCCACTGCGCCGGAGCCGCCGCTGGCCGCATAGCCGCCGCCCGCCGCGAGTAGCGTCTTCACCGGGTTGCTCATGTGCAGTTTTCCTTGGCGGGGGATGTCCGCCCATCGTGAGGTTTGCCGCGCGCGCATCTCCACAGTGCATATTCGTAAACCGTGCTCGAAGATGCACGGCAATTGATCGGAGATCCGCGCGTTCCTGCGCAAGTTGGGCGTGCCGCTGCGCATGACTGACGCCGACATCGTTGCTCAGTTCATCATCCCGGCGCGCAAGTACGTGCAGCGCGGCGGCGAGCGGGCGCCGACTGCCGACGCGCAGCCGATGGCGGCATCGCTGTCCGACGAGCGGAGACTTGGGAGCACTGACCGCGAGGGCGTTTTCGTTCTACCATCCAAGCTCAGTTCGGGAGCTACTCATGTCGCAGTCCGCCTCACCGACCAAGGCCGTCGATTCTTCTTCGGCGACTCCAAGCAGCATGCCCGCAAACGAGCGGACGCCGCCGACGGCGGCATCGACCCCGGGGACCGATCAACGGGGTTACTTCGAGAAGCGGGTGAAGGATCTTTCTCTGAGCGAACTCTGCGCGCTTTCCGGCAGACCGCCCCGGAAGCCCTGAATCTTCTGCAAGCTCAGGCCGCGCGTCGGCGCGGCGATCTGAACGACAAAGGGCTGGAACCTGGAGGCTGCTTCCAGTATTCGGCGAAGTCGGCTGTCGAAGGACTTGGCGACATGCTGGTCGGCCAGCGTTCTTGGATCGGCCCGAACGACTGGCACGCTGTCGTGCGACTCCCGGACGGCGAGGTGTTCGAGCCGACCAGCGGCACCATGTTCAAGCCCGGCGTGTACGAGCGCATGGGTTTCACGGTGCATGAATCGCTCACCCCCAGCGAAGTGCGGGCCTTCGAGGCCGATCACGGCACTTGGCCGGCGCCGCATTTGCTCGGCCTGACGGGCATTGAGAGCAGCCGGCAGGCATCAGAGCCGGGCGACTCGGGCGCCGACTTCCAGCTTGCCGACGCCATCCCCAAGGTCCAGCAGCGCCTGAACGACCTGTTCGAGACGCGCAAGACTTTCAATGTCTGGCACAAGACGGTGGGCACGCAGTACCACAAGGCGCAGGTCGACAAGGATTTCAAGCGGGTGTTCGAGCGCGGGCAACAGTACCTGCACGACGTGTCGCGCCTGGCCCTGGGTGCTGCTGACCGGGCGCCGGACATCATCCCCAAGCTGGACACGCTCAAGGACTTGGCCAAGAGCGGCGCCAGCCCGCGGGAACTGAAGCCGGTGGCCGAGACTGCCTTGACGTGGTGACCGCTGAGATCGCTGAGATCGAGAAGACCTGCGCCCACGTTGCGGGCAGGTGATGCGGCATCGCTTTCCCGATCACCCGAGCGTGCTTCGCGGCAATGGCCCGGCGCACGAAAACCATCTGCTGGTTCTTCCCAGCCACTGAGGATTCGGAGCTTCCACGGCGAAATCGCACCTTCGCGCTGCTCATGAGAAAAAATTTTCCCCGGCCAGCCGGCAAGGACAGTCGTCGGCAGCGCCCAAGATTTCCTGCAGGTTGGCTTCGGCTGCCAACGGCACGCATCTACGGCGTCGCGCGGCGGCCCTCTCTCCTGGTCGTCCAGGGCTTCCCGGAACTCATGCAGGGCATCTTCGAGGAGCTGACCTAACTTCCCCGCCGCGGCCCGGGCGCCGTCGCCGGGTGCCTGCTTTACGTTCGCCGTCAGAACTTCTCCTCACGGTCAGCAAGCCCTCTGGTCGTGCGTCCAGCGTTCGCGGGGTCGGACTTGCGTGGCCTCACCGGCGGGGTTGTTCGCTCATGCCGCCTTCCGTCGAGATGGACCTGTCATCGTCATTTGCGTCGCGCCGTCCCTCATGCGGTCATAAGCCCGCTCGCCGACGGCATCGCGTAGCGCCTCGGGTGTGAGGTTCGATATGAAGGCCGTAGTACGCAGGTTGTTGTAGCGCGTGGCTATCAGCTCGTGAAGCCGCATCGCATCGTTCTCGTTTCCTCGCGCAGCGCCAATGTCGTCCAGGAACAGAACATGGGCACCCGCCCAACGCCGAAAGACAGATTGCTCGGTGATGTCCTTCGAGTCCCAGGACGCACGGATCTCCCGCAGGTAATCGGCCTCGCTCCCAAACAACGCCTGCACCCCGTGCTCGGACATCGCACGGATGACAGCAGCGGCCGCGTAGGTTTTCCCCGTCCCAACGTTCCCGATCATGAGTAGCGGCGCATACCGATTCTCAGCTCGATCCGCCCACTTCGACAGCTTTTCACGGTACGGGGTGGCGACGTGCTCAATACGGGCACCGCGATACCGGAGCGGAACACCCGATGCGCTGAGTAAGCGATCTGTCGGCGCTGCTGACTCGCGGGCTTTGGCCTGCCGATCACGGATTCCCAGCTCGGCACACGTCGGGCACGGCGGCGGTCTACCGGTGAACGTGGGGGTCTCGAAGTCGCCGTGTACTTGGCAATTACCGACCGCCTTCTCCATCAGTGATTTGAGGATCGAATTCATTAGATGCTCCCGTAATTTGTGCCAACGGGCGGAACGTCGAGTCGGCTTGTTCGCTTCGTCTTCGCCCCAGAGTTCTGGACCCATTCGGCCTCGAAGTTCTGCCAGCCCCTCTCGGCGGCTTTGCTCACCGCTGCGTCGAGGGTCCATCCAGCTTTGCCCGCCTCACGCTTGAGGGCTTCCCAAGCACGGGGAGTCAGGGGTGCGCGCTTGTGCTTCCGTAATGCGAGCCAATCAGCCGCCGCGCTCTCACTCACGCCCTCAGCGACGAGATCGGCGATGGAGATCGAAGTCGGACGAGCGCGAACGCGCTCAGTGTTGTTCTTGTCTGCTTCTGCTTCTGCTTCTGCTTCTGCTTGGGCGACTTCTTGTGACATTGCGTGACTGTCACGCCCGGTCACGCTTTCGTCGTGACAATCGGCGGGTGAAGCGGATGCCGCAGCCTTGGCGGATCGCTTAACGTCACGATGGAGGCGCTGGCGTTCCGCGTCAGCCGCTCGCTTGGTTTCTTCGTCTCGCTGGTTGCGGTACTTCGCGTAGTTCAGAAGGCTCCAGCCGCCGTCCGCGGTCTTGATTCGGCGGCCCTCATGATCCGGTGTGCGGCTGTACCTGTCGGGCTTCAGGAATGTCGCCAGTGCCGTCTCGCATTCCTCCAGCGTAATGCCGGCGCGCCGTGCTAGTCCGGGCACACTGGCGTTCACGCGCCCGTCGCGGTCGGCCATCGCCAGCATGGCTATCCACAGAATCCGAGTCGGGTACGGCTCGCCCCAGACCGTGCTCTCTGTGATCGACGAGAACAGCTTGGTAAATGCTTGGCTCATGTTTTCACCTCGCTCGACTGCTTGAGGGCGGCAATGGCTTCACCCGCCCCGCGGCCAGTCGTTCCAAATACGCGATCAGGTCAGATTCGAGGTGAAAGCAGTTGCGCCCGCGCTTGATCAGCGGTGGCAGCTCGCCTGCAGCGATAAGAGCGTAGAAGGTCGTCGGCGACCTCACGCCGACGACTCGCATACCTTCACGCGGGGGGACCAAGCGGTTCATTCAGGACCATCCTTCAGCATGTGGGTTCATCGCCACGGACGGAGGTGACAATATGGCCGGCGAGTGGGAGCTCTCCACAGTTGCTCACGGATAGAGATGTGCGCTACAGACGTGTACACTATTGAATGAGTTAGATTTTTTCCTCGAGGTCATCTTAATGCTCGGCTCAAAACGGTCCCGAATGCCACTTCCGGCACCCGCCCACCCTGCCGCGATGACGTGGCCGGGCGGTTGGCTGACAAGAACCATTGCAACGTGAACCAACCCGCCCTTTCCGCCTTCATCTGGTCCGTCGCCGACCTGTTGCGTGGCGACTACAAGCAGTCCGAGTACGGCCGGGTGATCCTGCCGTTCACCGTGCTTCGCCGCCTGGACTGCGTGCTGGAGCCGAGCAAGGCCGCGGTGCTCGCCGAGTTCGAGGCCAAGACCAAGGCTGGCCTGAACCCCGAGCCGTTCCTGGAGCGCAAGAGTGGCCAGCGCGGGCTGTACAACACCTCGCCCCTGGACATGAAGACGCTCATGGGCGACCAGGACCACATCCGCGAGAACCTCTACAGCTACGTCCAAGCGTTCTCGCCAGCGGTGCTGGATATCTTCGAGCGCTTCGAATTCCACGCGCAGATTGACCGGCTGGCCAAGGCGCGGCTGCTCTACCAGGTTTCCGAGAAGTTCGCCGGCATCGACCTGCACCCGGAAGCCGTCGACAACCACAGGATGGGCCTGGTCTTCGAGGAACTGATTCGCAAATTCGCAGAAATCTCCAACGAAACGGCCGGTGAGCACTTCACCCCGCGCGAGGTGATCCGACTGATGGTGAACCTGATCTTCGTCGAGGACGACGACGTGCTCTCCAGACCCGGCGTGGTCCGCACCATCTATGACCCCACCGCCGGCACCGGCGGCATGCTCAGCATCGCGGGCGAGTATCTGGCCGAGCACAACCCCGGCGCCCGCCTTTCAGTCTTCGGCCAGGAACTGAACCCGGAGTCCTACGCCATCTGCAAGGCGGACATGCTCATCAAGGGCCAGGATGTCACCAGCATCGCCTTCGGCAATACCCTGAGCGACGACGGCCACCCGGCGAAGCAGTTCGACTACATGCTCTCCAACCCGCCGTTCGGCGTGGAGTGGAAAAAGGTCGAAAAGGACGTTCGCAAGGAACACGAGAGCCAGGGCTTCAACGGCCGATTCGGCCCCGGCCTGCCGCGCGTGAGCGACGGCTCCATGCTGTTCCTGCTGCACCTGATCGCCAAGATGCGCCCGGCCAAGGACGGCGGCAGCCGCTTCGGCATCGTGCTCAATGGCTCGCCCCTGTTCACCGGCGGCGCCGGCAGCGGCGAGAGCGAGATCCGCCGCTACGTGCTGGAGAACGACCTGCTGGAGGCCATCGTCGGCCTGCCGGTGGACATGTTCTACAACACCGGCATCAGCACCTACGTCTGGATCGTCAGCAACCGCAAGCCGGCCGCGCGCAAGGGCAAGGTGCAGCTCATCGATGCCAGCGGCTTCTGGCAGAAGATGCGCAAGAGCCTGGGCAGCAAGCGCAAGGAATTGTCGGACGCGCACATCGAGCGCATCACCCGTTTGTTCGGTGGTTTCGAGGAAGCCTCGGACGGCGACAAGCCCATCTCCCGATCTTCAAGAACGAAGACTTCGGCTACCGCACGATCACCGTCGAGCGCCCGCTCAAGGACGAGCACGGCAAGCCGGTGCTCGGCGCCAAGGGCAAGCAGAAGGGCAAGCCGCAGTCAGACAGCAACCTGCGCGACACCGAGAACGTGCCTCTGCACGAGGACGTGGAGACCTACTTCAAGCGCGAGGTGCTGCCTCACGCTCCCGACGCTTGGATCGACCACGAGAAGACCAAGGTCGGGTACGAGATCCCGTTCAACCGTCACTTCTACGTCTTCCAGCCGCCGCGCCCGCTGGCCGTGATCGACGCCGAACTCAAGCAGACCACCGACCGCATCCTGGACATGATTAAGGGGCTGTCGGCGTGAACAACGGGGTCGCGGGCAGCAATGTGCAGAAACTGCACATACGTGAAATCGTCGCCAGCAACGGGAAGGCTCGCGACTCAACGAATTCCACAATGGAAACGGTTCCGGCCGCGGCCCCCGCGTTTGCCAAGCTCGCCGTTTCGCCGGAAATGCGCTTTCGTGGCGACGATGACAAACGGTGCCGGAGCGTGTTTTTGTGCAAGTACAACAATATGTTACGCAGAATCCGCCTGCCGGCTATTGGCATCTCTCAGCGGGCATCCCACAATTTGCGTAACAACACCCGTCACGCCTCTCCACGGAAGCGCACCAGGGCGGGTTTTTTATTGCCCGGAGTCCGGCCGTGAAGTATGCGAAGCCGGCCCTGACAGTTGAACAGCAGGTCGATCAGCTCCTGCGTCGCGGCATGATCATTCAGGATCGTGAACGCGCCGCGCACCACCTGCACCACATCAACTATTACCGTCTGCGCGCGTATTGGCTGCCTGACGAAGTGTCGTCGCCAGTTCAGGGCGATCACTTGTTCCGACCAGGCACCGACTTCGACGACATCATCGACCTCTACAGTTTCGACCGGAAGCTGCGGCTCTTGGTCATGGATGCGATCGAGCGTGTGGAAGTCTCGCTTCGCACCAGATGGGCTCATGTTCTCGCGCTGCGTTACGGTGCCCACGCCTACCTGGACCCGGCCCTGTTCCGCAAACCGGCGCAGCATGCCAAATGCGTTGAGAAGTTGAAGGAAGAGCTTCAACGCAGCCACGAAACCTTCGTGCTGCACTACCGCAAGACATACACCGAGCCGGAGTTGCCGCCGTTCTGGGGTATCTGCGAGTTGCTGTCCTTCGGCCAACTGTCGCTCTGGTTCCAGAATCTCGCGGACGGTGCCGATCGCGTAGAGATCGCGCGGCCCTACGGTCTTGACGAGCAGATCATCAAGTCCTTCGCCCACCACCTCACCTACGTGCGCAATGTCTGCGCGCATCACAGCCGGCTTTGGAATCGTGAAATGACGATCGGCATGAAGGTGCCCGCCAAGCCCGAGTGGCTGGGTGCCGCGTTCAACACCGAGATGCCCAAGCGAATGCACAACACGCTGGTCATGCTGGCCTACATGCTCGGCATTATCAGCCCGGGTACACACTGGCCAGAGCATCTGCTGGCTCTGCTGAACGAACACCCCAAGGTCGATGTCGCGGCAATGGGATTTCCGGCGCTGTGGCGCGAATCGCCGATCTGGGAGGGAGCGGCATGAGCTTTCCGCGGTATCCCGAGTACAAGTACAGCGGGGTGGAGTGGTTGGGGGAGGTGCCGGCGCATTGGGAGCCCAAAGCCTTGAGAGCCCTCGCACGCCCTGGAATCGACACGTTTATCGATGGCGACTGGATTGAGGCGCCGTACATTACTGATGACGGGGTTCGCCTAATTCAGACCGGAAATATCGGCGTCGGACATTACAAAGAGCAGGGATTCCGATTCGTCTCAGAGGAGACATTCCGAGCGCTGCGGTGCACTGAGGTTGAACCAGGAAATGTCCTGATCTGTCGTCTAGCAGACCCAGTCGGCCGCGCATGCATTGCGCCAGATCTTGGAGCGAAGGCGATCACCTCTGTAGATGTCGCCATCTTGAAACTTGCTACAGATCATGACGCCGGCTTCGTCGTGTACTTGCTCTCGTCAGCTCAATACCTTGGCTATCTTGAAGGCCAATGTCGCGGAGGAACACGCGACCGTGTCGCCCGCAGCTTCCTCGGAGCGATTCGGCTTCCGATACCGCTCGCAGCCGAACAAACCGCCATCGCCACCTTCCTCGACCGCGAGACCGGCAAGATCGACGCGCTGGTGGCGGAGCAGGAAAAGCTGATCGCGCTGCTCAAGGAGAAGCGTCAGGCCGTCATCTCCCATGCCGTCACCAAGGGCCTGAATCCCGATGCCCCGATGAAGCCCTCCGGCATCGAGTGGCTCGGTGATGTGCCGGCGCATTGGGAGGTGCGCGCCCTCCGCACGCTGTCCTCGGTTGTTCGTGGAGCCTCGCCTCGTCCCGCAGGCGATCCAGAATTCTTCGACGGCGATCACATCCCTTGGGTGACAGTCGCGGAGATCACCAAAGACGAGATGAAGGATTTAACCAGCGTGGACGAGTATCTGACGGCAGCGGGCATGGACCGCAGCCGAGTATTCAAATCCGGAACGGTTATCTACTCTAACAGCGGGGCAACGCTGGGTGTGCCCAAGATTCTCAAGTTCGATGCCTGTGCCAATGACGGCGTTGTCGGATTCGAGGAACTCGACGGCAGGTTATCGCCGGATTTCATTTATCAGTTCCTAGCTGCACTGACGCCGACTATCCGCGAGGAGGTAAAGCAGGGTTCCGGCCAGCCCAACCTGAACACCGATATCGTCAAGGCGATCCGAATCGCACTGCCTCCGATGCAAGAACAGGCGGATGTGTGTGGTTACATCGAAGCGACAGAAAATCGTTTCAGCGCCTTGACTCTTGAGGCTGAGCGCGCGATCACCCTCCTCAAAGAACGCCGCAGCGCCCTGATCTCCGCCGCCGTCACTGGCCAGATCGACGTGCGTGGAATATTTACGCGCGTCGATTAGAAACCAGGCTTGTCTGCCAACCTCGCAGCCATCGCAGACATTTCGACGATGAAAGTTCGCCGTGCAATCGATTCATGGATGTCCGACTTGATCGTCGCCCAAAAGGCCGAATCGACTCGTTCGGCATTCGACAGTTCTTCGCGAAGGACGGCGAGCGCCCGAACGCCGAGTTGTAGCGAGTCCGCAAGTCGCTTCACCAGATGATCCAGGTCGATCTGGGGATAGCTCGACGCACCATGGAATTTTCTCGCCGGCTCTCGATCAATTCGAAACTGCAGCTCTCCGCGCCACAGCTCCAGCGCCTGATGGAATCGAAGCAGTTGGGCAACGGTTCCGGGATGCAAAAAGGCGTAGGTGTCGCGCATCGCAGAGAAAACGTGCGCTTGGTCTGGGAGAAACTTCTGCAACCGGAACGCATCCACCTGCTGACGATCGGGGTCGAGACTTCGGCTGTGCAACCTGGACCACGGCCTGTGGAAATCCCATGCGCAGCGGAATACCAGAAACAAAGTCTCGCTGTAGATGGACTCGCGTGTCCTTTCCGCGGTCTGGTGCGATTGGAATAAATACACTGCAAGTGCCGCCGCAGCAGCAATCGATGCCGACGCCAGAGTGGACGGATCAATGCCGGCAACCTTCGCACTTTTGCCGCACAGCACAAATCCCAGTGCGACCACAATCAGCAGGACTACGGCAAGCCATGGCCAACCATCGCCGCGGGAAAGCCGCTTCTTGAGGGTATAGAGGTGTTCGGTCATCCGATTTTTCCGGCTGCTCCGGCTGCGAGCACTGATCGCTGACGATAGGAATCGACTTTCGGGTACCAGAGTTCAACTCGGCCCGGCGCCGCAGCATCGTCGGTGGCGGCGCTTGGTGCAGGCCGGTAAACCTTAGCGATGTACGGCGGCTCGTGTCGCTCGATGAAACTACGGATGCGGGGCCATGTTGCAACAAACGCGTGCGCCAACTGAGGGTAAGGCGCGTGGCCAATGACCACCAGCAAGGGCACGCAGTGCTGGATGACGGCGGCCAGCTCGTTGGGCTTGTAGCGGATGCGGCCGTCGTGTGTGACAGCAATCCATCCGCGCTTGCCGACTTCCGCCAGCCAGATTTCGTCGGCGCAGTCGGGCGCGAAGTGATCAGCATGGCGTTCAACGGTGAGGCCCGCGTCCCGGAGAATCTCGGGAAATTTCTTACCCAGGTCCCGGTCCGTGAACAGGACCGGCATCACGCAGCGCGCTCGTAGAGCACTGCCTCCTCGATCTCACTGGCGGTGAGCCCGTAGTCCTCCGCGAGGTCGGCGGAGGATTCGCCGGAGTCGATCCGTTCGGCGATGGTGCCGGTGGTCACGCCGCTGCGGTTGAGCACCGGCCGGCCGAAGGCGATCTGCGCGGAGATCGAGACAGCGCGCTCGCTCGCAGAGGCGATTCCGCTGGAGGTGAACGGGTAGAGCCTTACCGGGAACTTCCATTCATCCCACTCGACGCGCGCGAGGTGAGCGTTGAACAGGTGTCGCAGGGCAATCTGGCCCGAGGCAGACAGCTCAACCAATTGGCCATAGCGCTCCAGCAGCAGCTTGCCCGCGTCGGTTCTCAACTCAGTGCTCAGCAGCAGGCGTTCGATCTTCAGCGTGCTCTGCGCGTAGCGGATGGCCTTGCGCAGCGCGTCCATCGAGACGCCGTGATCGGTGCGCAGGGAGCGCAGTACATGGGCTTCGATCAGATTCCAGAACGACAGGCTGGGCGGCGGATGGCTGACCGGGCGGATCAGCGGGCTGGTGTGCACGACGCCGGTTCCGCGGGGATACGGCCGTCCGACAAACCATGAGCGCAGCGTAGCGGGTGCCACCTTGAGGTAGCGGGAGGCTTCGGCCAGGGTATAGGCCGGCTGGTCACGGATGTCAGTCTTGGTCATGCAGAGGTTGCGGTCCGTCGTGCGGCGACAATTGTAGTGCAGTGGTGGGCGGTCTGAAGGGGCGAGGTTTACCTGACGAGATGAGGCAATATCGGTGAATTGGGCCCGCCAGACACCGACAGCAGCTTTGAAAACAAAGAGTTGCGAAGGGTGGCCGCGGTCGGCCGGGACTTGCGTGGATACCGAGGGCAATGGGGAATGAGCCTGCACAAGGAAATCGAGTTCGAGAACGACCTATGCGCCCACCTCGCGACGCATGGCTGGCTTTACGCGGCTGGCGACGCCCCAAGCTACGACCGCGCCCGTGCGCTGTACCCGGCCGACGTGCTCGCCTGGGTACAGGCCACGCAACCGAAAGCCTGGGAGGTGCCCCCCCGCGTCAGAATAGTTGCCGCCTTGATAGGACCATCCCTGGGGGCGTCAATGAAGGTAGAACGTGGCTCGATACGGACAAGGATTCAAGGACCGCGCGGTAGCGCGGCTGTTGCCGCCTGAAAGCGCGGCGGTGGAAGACGTGGCGTTAGCAGTGGGAGTGGGTGCCCAGACCTTGCAGCGTTGGCGAGAGCAGACGCAGTCCGGGCCGGTGAAGGCTCGGACGTGGACCGCGGGATCGCGTCTGGAGGCGGTGATTGCAACAGCACCGATGGCCGAAGCGGATCGGAGTGTGTGGTGCCGGGAACAGGGTGTATTTCCGACGGAGTTGGAGAAGTGGCGGGCCAGCGCAACGGCCGCACTGGCGGAACCCGAAGAAGCCCGTGCCAGTCCGCAGGCGACGCGACAGGACCGCAAGCGCATCAAGGAGCTGGAGCGCGACCTGCTGCGCAAGGACCGGGCGCTGGCGGAGACGGCGGCTCTGCTGGTCCTTTCAAAAAAACTCGCGGCGATCTTCAACAAGGCAGAGGACGAATGATCGACCTCGAAGATCGCCAACGCCTGGCCCACAACATTCAAATCGCCCAGGGTGCCGGTGCCCGGCTGCACGCCGCGTGCGACACCGCGGGCATCGACACCCGCACCCTGCAGCGCTGGAGAGCGTGCGGGGGGCTCGTGGACGGCGATGGAAGGCCCCAGGCCGTCCGACCCACACCGGCGCATGCCCTGAGCCTGGCCGAGCGTGCCGAGCTCTTGCGCGTGGCTAATGAGCCGCGCTTTGAGGCCGTGCCGCCAGCGCGCATCGTGCCGATGCTGGCCGACGAAGGCGTGTACCTAGCCAGCGAGTCCAGCTTCGCGCGTGTGCTGCGAGCACATGGCCAAGCCACTCACCGTGGACGCGCCCGCGAGCCGCACACGGTACGCCCACCGACCACCCACATCGCCACTGCACCGCGCCAGGTGTGGTGCTGGGACATGACCTATCTGCCGGCCACGGTGCTGGGACGCTGGTATCACCTCTACCTGATTCTCGACCTCTACAGCCGCAAGATCGTCGGCTGGGAGGTCCATGACCGCGACCATGCCGATCACGCAGCGCATCTGGTGCGGCGCACCGCCCTGGCAGAGGGCATTGCGGCCCTGGTGAACAAGCCCGTGCTGCACGGCGACAACGGCGCCACGCTCAAGGCCACCACGGTGCTGGCGATGCTGCACTGGCTCGGAGTGAAGCCCTCCTACTCGCGGCCGCGGGTGAGCGACGACAACGCCTACGCGGAATCGCTCTTCCGCACCGCCAAGTACCGGCCCGAGTTTCCGGCCAGAGGATTCGAAGACCTGGCGGCAGCGCGCGCCTGGGCAGCCGGCTTCGTGCGCTGGTACAACATCGATCATCGCCACAGCGGCATCCGCTACGTCAGCCCGGCACAGCGCCACGACGGCAGCGATGGTCCGATCCTGGCGGCGCGCCACGCGCTCTACGCCCAAGCCCGCGAACGAAACCCTGCACGATGGTCAGGCGCAACGCGAAACTGGTCGCCGGTACTCGCCGTCACCCTCAACCCCGAACGCGACTGCGTCATCAACACCCACGTCGCCGAAACCTTTAAGCAACTCGCTGCATGAATGAGGCGGCAACTACCTTGACGCGCGCCGGTGCTGAGTAAGAGCCACGGCGCTGGCGCGGAGTCGGTGCTGCTCGACCGCATCCGTAAGCAACTCGACGACCGCGGCACCCTGGACGTGCTGCGTCACGGTGTGGAGCTGCTCGGCCTCAAACAGCCCCTGTCGCTGGCGCAGTTCAAGCCGGCGCTGGCGATGAACACCGAGATCATGGCGCGCTACGAATCCAATCGACTGCGCGTGGTGCGGCAGCTTCGCTATTCTCTGCACAACGAGAACTGTATTGACCTCGTGCTGTTTCTAAACGGCATCCCCGTGGCCACGGTGGAGCTGAAGACCGACTTCACGCAAAGCATCGACGACGCGGTGGATCAGTACCGCTTCGATCGTCACCCTAAGCCCAAGGGCCAGAACGCCGCCGATCCGCTGCTGGATTTTCCGCGCGGTGCGCTGGTGCATTTCGCGGTCAGCAACAGCGAGGTGCGCATGAGCACCAAGCTGGCCGGCCCCGCGACCACCTTCCTGCCGTTCAACCAGGGCGACAACGGCGCGGCCGGCAACCCGGTGAATCCTGTTGGCCACCGCACCAGCTATCTGTGGGAGAGAGTCTGGGCACGCGAGAGCTGGCTGGAGATCATCGGCCGTTACCTCGTCGCACCTCGCGACGACAAGAAGAAGATCAAGGCGATCATCTTCCCGCGCTACCACCAGCTCGATGCCACCCGCGCGCTGCTCGCCGCCGTGCGCAGCGAAGGCCCGGGCCAGCAGTACCTGATCCAGCACTCCGCCGGCTCGGGCAAGACGAACTCCATCGCCTGGACCGCACACTTCCTGGCGGACCTGCACGATGACCAGCACCAGAAGCTGTTCGACACCGTGCTGGTGGTGAGCGACCGCAACGTGCTCGACTCGCAGTTGCAGGAAGCCATCTACGACTTCCAGCGCACCACCGGCGTCGTCGCCACCATCAAGAACGAGGCCGGTGCGAAGAGCGCGCAGCTCGCAGAAGCACTGTCCGGCAACAAGAAGATCGTGGTCTGTACCATCCAGACCTTCCCGTTCGCGCTGGCGGCCGTGCAGGAGCTGGCGGCGACGCAGGGCAAGCGCTTCGCGGTGATCGCCGACGAGGCGCACAGCAGCCAGACCGGCGAGGCCGCGTCCAAGCTCAAGCAGTTGTTGTCCGCCGAGGAGTTGAGCGATCTGGCTGACGGCGGTGAAGTGAGCACGGAGGATGTGCTGGCCGCGCAGATGACCGCGCGTGCCGCGGATGCCGGCATCACCTACGTCGCCTTCACCGCCACGCCCAAGGCCAAGACCCTGGAGCTGTTCGGGCGCAGGCCCAAGCCTGAGCTACCCGCTGGCCCCGACAACCTGCCCGCTCCGTTCCACGTCTACTCCATGCGTCAGGCCATCGAGGAGGGCTTCATCCTCGACGTGCTGCGCAACTACACGCCGTACAAGCTGGCCTTCAAGCTGGCGAACAACGGCAAGGAATGGGACGAGAAGGAGGTTGAGCGGGACGAGGCCATGAAGGGCCTGATGCGCTGGGTGCGGCTTCACCCGTACAACATCAGCCAGAAGGTGCAGATCGTCGTCGAGCATTTCCGCGAGAACGTGGCACCCCTGCTCAACGGTCAGGCCAAGGCGATGGTGGTGGTCGCCAGTCGCGTCGAGGCTGTGCGCTGGAAGCTCGCCATCGAGAAATACATCAAGGGGCAGGGCTACAAGATCGGCACGCTCGCCGCGTTCTCTGGTGAGGTGAACGATAAGGAGTCCGGACCGGACCCGTTCACCGAGACCTCCGCCGCGCTCAACCCCAATCTCAAAGGCCGTGACATCCGGCAGGCGTTTGCTACTGACGAGTACGGCATCCTGCTCGTCGCCAACAAGTTCCAGACCGGGTTCGATCAGCCGCTGCTCTGCGGCATGTACGTGGACAAGCGCCTGGCCGGCGTGCAGGCGGTGCAGACACTCTCCCGCCTTAACCGCGCGCACCCCGGCAAGGGCACCACCTACGTCCTGGACTTCGTGAACGACCCGGACGAGGTGCTGGCCGCGTTCAAGACCTACCACACCACCGCCGAGCTGGACGGCGTGACCGACCCGAACCTGGTCTACGACCTCCGCGCACAGCTCGACACCAGCGGGTACTACGACGACAACGAAATTGAGCGCGTGGTGCGTGCAGAGCTGAATCCCAAGGGCACCCAGGCCGAGCTGTCCGCGGCCCTGGAGCCCGTCGCCGACCGGCTGATGAAGAAATACAAGGCCGCGCGCGAAGCCCACGTCGTGGCCGTCGCCAAGAAAGACAAGGCCGGCGAGAAAGCGGCGAAGGAAGAAATGGACGCGCTGCTACTGTTCCAGCGCAATCTCGGTGCCTTCATTCGGGTGTACACGTTCCTGAGCCAGATCTTCGACTACGGCAACACCGACATCGAGAAGCGCGCCATCTTCTTCCGCCGCCTGCTACCTCTGCTGGAATTCGGCCGCCAGCGCGAGGGGGTGGACCTGAGCAAGGTTGTGCTCACGCACCATCGCCTGAAGTCAGACGAGGCCCAGGACCTGCCGCTCAGCTACGGCGACCCCACCAAGCTCAAGCCCCTGACCGAGGCCGGCAGCGGCGAGGTGCGCGAGAAAGAGAAGATCTACCTCGCGCAAATCATTGCCAAGGTGAACGAGTTGTTCGAGGGCGAGGTCACCGACAACGACAAACTGGTGTACGTGAACAACGTGCTCAAGGGGAAGCTGCTGGAGTCCGACATCCTGATGACCCAGGCCGGCAACAACTCCAAGGAGCAATTCGCAAACTCGCCCGACCTCAACAGCCAACTCATGAACGCGATCATGGATGCGCTCAGCGCTAACACGGCCATGAGCACTCAGGCATTGAACTCGGAGAAGGTCCGAGCAGGGCTACTGGAGATTCTGCTCGGGCCCGGGCAGTTGTACGAGGCATTGCGGCAGCGGGGGGCTGAGTAGGCGACGGGACGCGGCATGACCGAAGTCCGGCGGAGGATCACTTACGCGGTGACCGTCTGAACCGATGCTGCCGGGTTCTGCGGATAGCCCGCGCGGTCAAGCGCGGCATTGAGCGTCACCCGCGATATCCCGAAATGCGCGGCCACCTCGGTCTTGGTCATCATCGGGTCCATGAGCATGGCAGCAGCCTTGCGTACATCGGCCTTGGACAGCTTTGGACGGCGCCCGCCCATTCGCCCTCGCGCACGCGCCGCTGCAAGGCCGGCCACGGTGCGGTCCCGAATCAGATTGTGCTCGAACTCGGCCAGCGCGCCGAAGACGTGGAATATCAGCCGCCCCCCCGCACTGGAGGTGTCAATGCTCTCGGTCAGCGACCGGAAGACCACACCGCGTGCTTCCAACCCGTGAATAATCTCCACGAGGTCTTTCAGCGAGCGACCCAACCGGTCGAGCCTCCAAACCACCAGCGTGTCCCCTTTGCGCAGGGTACGCAGGCAAGCCTCCAGTTCTGGCCGCTCACGAACGCGGCCCGAAACCTTTTCCTGGAAAACCTGCTCGCACGCCGCCGCCGACAAGGCGTCGAGCTGCAGTTCGGGATTCTGGTCCTGAGTCGAGACGCGAGCGTAGCCAATTCGCATGATAAGGTACCTTATCTGTACGTTGATAACTGTACACGATATCTTTACGAAAAACAAGTCAGTTTGGATTGTTTTCAGGCCAGCCCTGGCACGTACAGAATACGGTGGTATGAAGTGCGGGCACTTGCCGACCTCTCCACCTACCGGCGCGCGTCAAGGTAGTTGCCGCCTCATTCATGCAGCGAGTTGCTTAAAGGTTTCGGCGACGTGGGTGTTGATGACGCAGTCGCGTTCGGGGTTGAGGGTGACGGCGAGTACCGGCGACCAGTTTCGCGTTGCGCCTGACCATCGTGCAGGGTTTCGTTCGCGGGCTTGGGCGTAGAGCGCGTGGCGCGCCGCCAGGATCGGACCATCGCTGCCGTCGTGGCGCTGTGCCGGGCTGACGTAGCGGATGCCGCTGTGGCGATGATCGATGTTGTACCAGCGCACGAAGCCGGCTGCCCAGGCGCGCGCTGCCGCCAGGTCTTCGAATCCTCTGGCCGGAAACTCGGGCCGGTACTTGGCGGTGCGGAAGAGCGATTCCGCGTAGGCGTTGTCGTCGCTCACCCGCGGCCGCGAGTAGGAGGGCTTCACTCCGAGCCAGTGCAGCATCGCCAGCACCGTGGTGGCCTTGAGCGTGGCGCCGTTGTCGCCGTGCAGCACGGGCTTGTTCACCAGGGCCGCAATGCCCTCTGCCAGGGCGGTGCGCCGCACCAGATGCGCTGCGTGATCGGCATGGTCGCGGTCATGGACCTCCCAGCCGACGATCTTGCGGCTGTAGAGGTCGAGAATCAGGTAGAGGTGATACCAGCGTCCCAGCACCGTGGCCGGCAGATAGGTCATGTCCCAGCACCACACCTGGCGCGGTGCAGTGGCGATGTGGGTGGTCGGTGGGCGTACCGTGTGCGGCTCGCGGGCGCGTCCACGGTGAGTGGCTTGGCCATGTGCTCGCAGCACACGCGCGAAGCTGGACTCGCTGGCTAGGTACACGCCTTCGTCGGCCAGCATCGGCACGATGCGCGCTGGCGGCACGGCCTCAAAGCGCGGCTCATTAGCCACGCGCAAGAGCTCGGCACGCTCGGCCAGGCTCAGGGCATGCGCCGGTGTGGGTCGGACGGCCTGGGGCCTTCCATCGCCGTCCACGAGCCCCCCGCACGCTCTCCAGCGCTGCAGGGTGCGGGTGTCGATGCCCGCGGTGTCGCACGCGGCGTGCAGCCGGGCACCGGCACCCTGGGCGATTTGAATGTTGTGGGCCAGGCGTTGGCGATCTTCGAGGTCGATCATTCGTCCTCTGCCTTGTTGAAGATCGCCGCGAGTTTTTTTGAAAGGACCAGCAGAGCCGCCGTCTCCGCCAGCGCCCGGTCCTTGCGCAGCAGGTCGCGCTCCAGCTCCTTGATGCGCTTGCGGTCCTGTCGCGTCGCCTGCGGACTGGCACGGGCTTCTTCGGGTTCCGCCAGTGCGGCCGTTGCGCTGGCCCGCCACTTCTCCAACTCCGTCGGAAATACACCCTGTTCCCGGCACCACACACTCCGATCCGCTTCGGCCATCGGTGCTGTTGCAATCACCGCCTCCAGACGCGATCCCGCGGTCCACGTCCGAGCCTTCACCGGCCCGGACTGCGTCTGCTCTCGCCAACGCTGCAAGGTCTGGGCACCCACTCCCACTGCTAACGCCACGTCTTCCACCGCCGCGCTTTCAGGCGGCAACAGCCGCGCTACCGCGCGGTCCTTGAATCCTTGTCCGTATCGAGCCACGTTCTACCTTCATTGACGCCCCCAGGGATGGTCCTATCAAGGCGGCAACTATTCTGACGCGGGGGGCCTGTTCGCCGACGCGCTGCGCGGCAAAGCGCGCCAGATTCGCCAGCAACTCGGACTGCAGGAAGAACCGGCGGTGACCGAACAAAAATGGCCTGGGAAATCCCGGCTCCATCTTCAGCCTTTTGAAACCCGTGGTGGCGCTGGCAGCACCAAGCATCGCGAACCCTTCCAGCAAACGAACGGCCCGGTCGCCGTCGGGGATCTGCGTGACGGTCTCGCCGTCGTGTTGGTCGGCGGGCATGGCTCAAGCTGCCTTTGCGCTCAGAACTGCGCGCAGTTCGCCCACGTTCCAAGTCGTGACGCGCGGCCCTCGCTTTCGCGGTTTCGGCAGACGGCCTTCACGTACCCAGCGCCAGACCGTTGCCGCGCTGATACCGAACAGCGCTTCTACGGTGGGCTGGCGGACTTCACCCGCGTCCGGCATGGTGTCGAAGTACCGGCATGATTCCGGTAGACTTTCAGCTGTAACTTTCTGCGACATGGTGCGGCACTCCATAAGGGGTGCAGCATGATTCGCTTTATAGCGCGTCGATGCGTGGTACCTATTCGTCCCTAATAGTTACCCCCTCGCTATCCGCGAAATCTCGAACTTCCCTCGCGAGTCTCTTGATGTGAATGTCTACCGTGTCCGTGCTGATTCCGAATCTGTCCGCGAGCTCTGCCACTGCGTCGGCCTTCAAATCCCCTGCTTGGCGCAAGCTGACGTAGGCGAAAGCCACGTCTAGAGGATTCGCCTTTCGCCTCATGTTCGGATTGCCGCGCTTCTTCGGTGACGGCGTGTTGATCAGCGCTGCGTAATGCTCGCGGACTATCCGCGCCGCTTCTTTCAAGTCGAACGCCTGCGTTACTACTTCACTCTGGTCGTCCGCGTCGTCACCTGGATCGCTGGCCAACAATTTGTCTGCCAATTGCTCCAGCAGATTCGCAATGCGCCGACATCTGGCTACCTGAACCGCGCGCTCTTCTTGCGTTTGGTCCGGCAGAGTCCCACGCTGCCGCTGCTTTATCGTCATCGCGCACCGTCCCTGCGCCCTTCAAGGGTCGCCACGGCAACGGGTGAAGGTGTCCCGCATTCGGCTGGCCGGCCTAGCCTTGGCAATTCGGTGTGAAGCGATAATGGACTACAAGCAGGTCTCACTGTGACCTTATGCGCCTCAGTCGAATCTCAGAGTTTCAGTCCTTGTTCTCGGTTGCCTCGCGCCCGACGCGCACCACCGTGCTCGGCTGGATTGAGGCCGGCGTCATTAAAGCCCGCAAGATCGGCCGTTGCTGGTACATCGACCTAGACGAATTCGAGGACAGCACAGGCAACGAATTGGCGGACCGCGTCCCGAGAGCGTCTGGTCGAACAGTCAACCACTTGACGCGCTCCTGATCGGCACTACTTTGCCGCATTCCTCGCCTCTCACGATCAGGTGCAGGTGCGCCGCCCACGCCCCTAAAGCAGCACGCTTTTCGTCGTAGTAGTCGTGTCGGTCATAGGTGGCGCCGATGCTCCGATCCTTGTGATTCAGGATCGCGTCTTGCACCACGCGGGGCACGCGTAGGCGGCCCAGGTTCGTCGCCATCGTCCGGCGCAGATCGTGCGAAGTAAACCGCTCCGCGATGGCGAACTCGCCGTGACCCAGTTCATGGGTCGCCACGTCAGCCCGAAGATGGCCGCTCTTCTTGCCCTTGCGAGGGAACAGGTACGGACCGGCATCGTCCAGCCCTTCGAGCAGGGCCAGCGCGACTTGTGGCAGCGGCAGCAAACATTCGCGACGGTTCTTGGTCCGCGCCCCAGGAATCAGCCATTCCCCTTTCTGGCGGTCCAACTCTGACCAGCGGGCGCCTGCAATCTCGCCAATACGGCAGCCGGTCAGCAACTGCAGCCGCAGCGCGGTTTGCGTGTCGGCGGGAATGTTCGATTTCGGCAGGCCGTTCCAGAAAAGGCGCAGCTCGCCATCGGTCAGGGTGCGGTCGCGTGCGGTTTCATTGGCAGGCGCCTTCACGCCCGCGCACGGCGAAGCTGGCAGTACGTCACGCTGCACCGCCCAATTGAACATCTTGCGCACCACTGCCAGCAAACGATTGGCGCGAATAGGGGCGGTTTCCGCCACCTTATCCAGCAAGGCCACCACGTCGCGGCGCTCGACGTCCTTTGCCTTCAGGGAGCCCCATTCGGGCAGCACCAGTCCTTCGAGCATCAGTTCGTCAGCTCGCCAGCTCCGTTTCTTCTTCTTGGAGTGCAGACGGATGAAGTCAGCAGCGAGATCAGTAATGGTCGGATCTGCACGGTCAGCTTTGCGCTTCAACTGCTTCGCTGCTTTGCCGCGCCTCACGACTTCGGCAGGGTCGGCGCCCTTCTTCACGGTGCCGGTCAGCGCGGCCCATTCGGTCCGGGCGGCAGCCAGCGAGTCCGCCTCCAGGAATACCCGCTTGAGAACTCCATCTTGGCGGAATCGGTAGGTGTAGCTGCGAGCACCGCTGGGGTAGACCACCACCACTAGGCCACGATGCCCAACGATGGCGGTTTCGTACTCCTTTCGCCTCGACTTCAGCGCCTTGATCGATGCATCACTTGATTTGACCGGCATCGAAACCCCGATACTTACCCCGATACTTTGAGGCGAGACTACATGACACGGCATGAGTCGTCTAGTGCCTATGTTTTAATGTCAGAACAACGTTTCAAGGGGGTACGTATCGAGGCAGGCCGTCTCACGACGTTCCAAATCTGGTGACTGTTAATCACTTGGTCCCAGGTTCGAGTCCTGGTCACGGAGCCATACTTTTTAGCCCTTATGCCGGGCTGAGAACCCTTTTTAAGGCTTCTCGCTGAAGGCACGTCGGCCTCCATCGTAGCCAGCGCTACTCTCATTTCTGCGATGAGAGCAGACCGCTGGCTCGATGTCTTCGTATCGAAAAACGCGTCGCAGAGGCAGCTCAAGTTAGCCGCCGCCTCGAAGACCCGTTGAGGAGCCGGCAATTGAGGATAGCTCTCTCCAGTGAGGGGACAAATCTCGCCCCCAAGCGTTCGGGGCAACGCGCGATCTGCCCCGCGTGCCGCGCGCCAGTTGTGGCGCGTTGCGGAAGACTTAACTGTTGGCATTGGAGTCACCTCGGGAAAGTTGATTGCGACCCATGGGCTGAGCCGATTTCGGATTGGCACTTGCAGTGGCAGCAACACATCCAGACTCTCGGCGGGCAAACGGAAGTCGTAATGACCCGGGATGGTCAAACTCACCGAGCCGATGCAGTTCTGAATGGCCGGGTGATCGAATTTCAGCACTCCTCGATCTCAGTCGCGGAAATTCTGGCGCGCGAAGCGTTCTACGGAGACATGGTCTGGATGTTTGATGTCCGCGCCGCCTACGAAGCGGATCGCTTTCTCTTACGTCTACGAAAGGGCCACGAGACGTTTCGTTGGAAGCACCCCCAAAGATCGATCGTTTTGGCCTCGAAACCCGCTTTCTTTGATCTTGGCGGAGGTAAAGTCCTAAGGCTTCGAAAGATGTATCGGTCGACCCCATGCGCGGGATGGGGGAATTTGATGACCGTGAATGCCATGGATGACGGCAAACCACTACGAGACCAACGTACAGACAAGGAACGCGAGGCCGACTACGGATCGGAACTGGCTCGTCAAAACGAAGAGGCATACCAACGCTATGGTGTTGTCTCCGAGATAATTCCCGAACCGATTGATTAATTGGATTAATCATGCTGCCCTCGAAAGGAACTCTGGTAAAACGAAGGTGATACTTCTGGATCCCGGCGGCCGTCTTCGGCCCCGCCGCCAACGTCCAGGCCTTGGCCAGCCCCAGCTCCCACCCCAGCTGGGCAGCCTCAGCCGAGCACAAAGGGCATGCCGCGAAATAGTCGACCGGTTGCCATTTCCGATCCGCTACCGGCACAGTCCGGGTCGGCTCAGCCTCGAACCGCTCACCGCACGCCCTGCAATGAAAGTGCAACGCCTTTCCGGGATCCACTCGTCCGCCTCAGCCTCGCCGGCAACTCGAACAGAACCCGTCTGGTTCCCAGTACGTACCGGTCGGGGAGCCAACCCAATAGACGTCTAAGCCCGGACCAACACCCGGGCTTTTTTTGCGCCTGGATGGCGACACCACGCCGTGATGCGCGCCGGGCCGCAACGTCGGGGCCTCAAACGTAATCGTCGATGAGACCTCGGCGTGAGACCAGCCTCGTTGCGGGTCGGCTCTCCTCGACTTCGATTCCGGTCCTGGCCTCGGCGGCTTCGCCTCCGCTGAAACCGGGCTGCGACTGACCGCGGTCCTGGGAAAACACCTGGGCGTGCTGCAGTTCCAGGCCGCGCGCCGAAAGCAGGGTGGACAGGCTGGGCAATGAGGTTTGCACCACGTCGCGCACGCTGGCGTCGGCCATGTCGAAGCGCACAGCCACTTTCTCACCGTCCAGCCTGAGTTTGACCTCCAGCGGCCCCAGCGCCTCGGGGTTCACCCGAATGCGGATCTCGTGCACGCCCTGATCGAGGTGCCAGATCACGCTATCGGCCAGTTGTCGCGGGGCCTGCGGATGGCGGATTTCCAGTGGCCCCGACAGCGCCGACGGCAGACCGGCGCGCTCGACCGGCGAGGACTGCGGATTTGCAACCGGCGCGGCGACAGTGGTGGGCGCTCCGGCGGGGTCGGCGATCCCTTCCAGAACGATGCCCGCGCTTGCTGGCGCGGAAGGTTGCGCCGCGGGGTCGAGTATCGCAGCCAGGGTGTCGAGCATGCTCACGGCACCCGCAGGGGCCGGCGGAGTGGCGCCTGCCAGATTCAGCGCCGCCAGGGGGCTGCTGCTACCGCCCACGATGCCGTGGCCGCCAGTCGTGGTCGGCGCCGTGGTGGTCGCAGTGCCTTGCACCACTGAAGCTGAAAGCCGTGCGGCCAGCGTGGACAGCACCATCGTCGCGTCTGGCTTGCTGGCCTGCGGAGTGGCGCCGCCTGCCGTCGGTCGCGCAACCAGCCCCAACTCGACGGCCATGCCCAACCAGCTCGTCATCGCGGGCGGCAGGGCGGCGTCCGGATCGGCAGCAACCTCGATCGGCGTCGCCGAAACCTTCTCCGGGCCGGCGGCCGATACGCCGGCTTTGGCGGCGACCATCAGGGATGCCAGCGCGGCCAGCAGCTGCGTCTCCGGCAGCGCAGCTGCGGCGGCGTCGGCCGACGTTGGCTTGGCGCTACGCACTGGCGGCCGCGCCTGGGCTTCGGGGATCGCCCCCGCTGCAAGGCCTTCGGATAACAGCTTCGCCAGCGCCGCCAACCCGCGGTCGGCGACCGGCTCGACGCTGCTGGCGGCGGCCGGCGGTCCCAGCCCGGCCAGTGGCGAACTGGCGCCGGAAGCGGGGCTACGAAGACCGCTCGTCATCGCAGCGAGGTCGGACGCGAAATTGCCAGCGGCCTCGCCGTCGCCCGTCGTCGGGTTGGGACCCGCGTTGGCGGTGGTGGTGGTGCCCAGCGGTCCCAGGGTGGAGAGTTTGAGATCCATGCGCGGCAATGTATCAGTCGGTGTTGGCCCCGGGCCGCCCCGCGAACACGCGTAGCGCGAACTCGTCCAGGCCTCGCTGTTGGTGTTGCTCGGCCGTCCGGTTCTGGCGATCGATCGCGGCGGTCTGCAGCACCCCGAATTTCTGCTGTCCGGCTCTCTGCTCCAGCCAGGACCGGGTGGATTCGTGCACCGCGTGCGTCGCTTGTTCCACCGTGCGGCGCTGCTGCGCCTCGGCTTCGCCCAGTCGCGCCATGAAGCGCTCGCGATTGGCGATCAGCATCGACGACAAGGGCAGCGGGCGGGAACGGTAATCGTCCATGTAGCGCCGCAATTCCTGCAGGCGGTGTTCCTGCTCGTTGAGGCCGGCCTTGCGGCGGCCCACTTCCTCCGCGGCACGATCGGCGCGCGATGCCGCGACTTTCACCAGGACTTCGAGACGATCGACGCTCATGACCATGACAGTTCAGGCTCAGCGGGACGGTGTGGCAGCGGACGCCAGTGCGGCCAGCGCGGCGCAGCTTTCGGCATAGCTGGCGCCGGCACTGGCCGACTGCTGCAGGAAGGTTTCCATCGACGGCCACGCCGCGATGGCGGCGTCCACGCGCGGATCGGCGCCCTTCTGATAGGCGCCGATGGCAATCAGGTCGCGGTTCTGTCGGTACGCCGAGTAAAGCTGGCGAAATCGTCGCGCCTGCTGTTGCTGGGTCGCCGGCACGATGTCGTTGGCCACGCGCGACACCGAGGCCTCGATGTCGATGGCCGGATACAGGCCGGCGTCGGCGACGCTGCGTGACAGCACGATGTGGCCGTCAAGAATGCCGCGCGCGGTATCGGCGATCGGGTCGTTGGGATCGTCGCCCTCGGTCAGCACGGTGTAGACCGCAGTGATGGAGCCGCCGCCGGGCATGCCGTTGCCCGCGCGTTCCACCAGCGCCGGCAGCTTGGCGAATACCGATGGCGGATAGCCTCGCGTGGTCGGTGGCTCGCCCACTGCCAGCCCGATTTCACGCGCAGCCTGGGCGAAGCGCGACAGCGAATCCATCAGCAACAGCACATGCCGGCCCTGATCGCGAAATGCTTCGGCGACCGAGGTTGCCAGCCAGGCACCACGCATGCGCTGCAAGGGCGGACGGTCGGCAGGCGTGGCAACGATGACGGCGCGCTTGAGGCCTTCCGGCCCCAGATTGCGCTCGATGAAATCGCGCACTTCGCGACCGCGCTCGCCGACCAGGCCCACCACCACCACTTCGGCCCGGGTATAGCGCGTCATCATGCCGAGCAAGGTCGACTTGCCGACGCCGGTACCGGCGAACAGACCCAATCGCTGACCCCGCCCGACCGTAAGCAAGGTATTGATCGCGCGCACACCGACATCCAGGGGTTCGCGGATGGGCTCGCGGAGCAGGGGGTTGATGCTGGTGCTGCGCAGCGATTTGCGCGTCACGTTTTTGAGTCTGCCCAGGCCGTCCAGCGGCGCGCCTTCGGAATCGAGCACACGGCCGAGCAAGCCATCGCCGACTGGAAATTCGGGTCGCCGGGTCAGGGGCACTACCCGCGCGTTGGGCAGCAGACCCTGCATCTCGCCGGCCGGCATCAGGTAGGTGCGGTCGCCCGAAAAACCCACGACCTCGGCCTCGATACTGGAATGATCCGCCGCATCGATGCGGCAACGGCCACCGATTTGCACGCTCAGACCGGCCGCTTCCAGAGTCAGCCCGACGACACGCTTGAGCGTGCCCTCCACCACCATGGTGTCGTACTCGCGGACATGACGGCTGCGATCTTCCAGCACGCGGACCAGACGCAGGTTGCGCTGCGCTGCGAACTCGTTCAACTCGCCTCTCCCAACAAGCGCTGCGCGAGCTGCGCCTGGCGCGTATCCAGTCGCGCATCGACCCGGGCAGTGTCGGTTTCCACCACGCAGTCACCCGGCATGAGCTGGCGGTCCGGCACCAGCGTCCAGCCTTCGGCTTCTGCGGTTTGCGGCAGATGTTCGGCGATGACTCTGGCGTCCTCCGGATGCAGGCGGATGCGCAGGCTGCGCGTGGGTTGAGCCAGGTGTGAGACGGCCTCGCGCACGACACCCAGCATTTTTTCGGGCGCGGCTTCCAGCTCCTGCTGCACCAGGCGACGCGCCAGTTCCAGCATCAGCGCGACCAGTGCGCTTTCGGTCTGCGTGTCGACCTCCGCCACCGGCGCGCTCAAGTGACGCAGCAGCAGGCGCAGTCGCTCGGCTTCGGCGCGCGCCGCGCCGGCACCCTGGGAATATCCATCGGCATAGCCGCGCGCGTGGCCCTCGCGAAAGGCCTCGGCCTCGATGTTCTCGACCTGCTGCGCAGTCGGCGGTTCGGGCGTCGGCACCGATCGGGCACGCAGCATCTCGTCGAAGCTGGGCAGCGACCAGGCGGCGGCGCTGCCGCTCAACTGCTCGCCCGAGAGCACCGGCGTATAGCCACCGTTGTCGCGCGCTGCATTCATCGCAAGGCTCCGACCGACGTGCTCATACCATCTCCTCGCCCTTGCCGCCGATGACGATGGTGCCGGCGTCGGCCAGACGACGGGCAGCCGCCAGCATCTCCTTCTGGGCGGCCTCCACATCGGCCAGGCGCGCCGGACCCTTGGCTTCCATGTCCTCGATCAGCATTTCGGCCGCGCGCTGCGACATGTTGCGCGTGATCTTGTCCTTGACCTTGGGATCGGCCCCCTTGAGCGCCATGCCCAGGGTTTCGGTGCCGATCTCGCGCAGCAAGGTCTGAATACCGCGATCATCGATACCGGCAAGGTCATCGAACACGAACATCAGTTCCTGGATGCGGTTGGCAAGCTCACCGTCGGCTTCGCCGATGCGCGTGCTGATGATCTGCTCGCTGCTCGAATCCATCAGGTTGAGAATGTTGGCGGCCTTCTTGACGCCGCCGACACTGGACGACTTGAGGTTGTTACCACCGGAGAATTGCTTCTCCATGATCTCGTCGAGTTCCTTGAGCGCGGCGGGCTGGATGCCGTCGAGACGCGCGATGCGCATGACCACATCGGCGCGCATGCGTTCGGGCAACAGCGCCAGCACTTCCGCCGCCTGGTCGGAATCCAGATAGGCCAGCACGATGGCGACGATCTGCGGGTGCTCGTTGCGCACCAGGTCGGCGACCGCGCGGGTTTCCATCCATTTGAGCGCTTCCAGACCCTTGCTGTTGCGGCCCAGCAGAATGCGGTCGATCAACCCGGCCGCCTTGTCTTCGCCGAGCGCATTGACCATGACGCGACGCACGTAGTCGTCGGCGCCGACGCCGAGCGAGGTCTGGCTTTCCAGCGTGCTGACGAAGTTCTCCATCACCACGGTGGCTTTGTCGCGCGACACGTTGCTGAGGCAGGCCATGGCCTGCCCTACTTTCTGCACGTCCTTGGCACCCATGTGCTTGAGCACTTCGGCGGCTTCGATCTCGCCCAGTGACATCAACAGAATGGCAGCACGCTCGGGCCCGGGAATTTCGAGTCTGGACTTTGCAAGCTCGGCCATGGTCAGGGCGCTCCGTCTTCGGACAGCCAGGACTTCACGACCTGGGCGACCCGCTTGGGGTCCTGCGCCACTACGCTGCGCGCGGTGTGCAGCTTCTTCTCGTAGGGGCCGCTGATATCGAGCGGAGACGGCTCTTCCTCCTCCGGCTCAGCCTCCAGACTGCGCTTGCGCGAACGACTGCCGACGGCATCCCGCGCATCCGGCTGGTGTTCGATCGCGCCCAGGGTGCTCTGCAGCGCCGGACCTGGCATCGGCGTCGGCGTGAGCAGCACTTTCAGCGCGGGACGCAGGGCGGCAAAGATCAGCACCAGCACCGCCAGCAAGCCGAAGCCGTGACGCAGCATCGTCTGCGTCTGCGGCTGCATCCAGATCGGCAGCGCAGCTGCCTCGACGATGGGCAACTCCGGCATGAAGCTGACGTTCTGCACGGTGACGCGATCGCCGCGGTTGGCGTCGAACCCCACCGCATCGCGTACCAGGGCTTCGACGCGGGCAATCTCCTCGGGCGCCAGCGGCTTGAGGCTGCTGCCACCCTTGCCGTCCGGCCGCGGCAGGTCATCCACCAGCACCGCCACGGTGAGCTTCTTCAAGCGCCCCACCGGCTGACGGGTGTGCGACAAAGTGCGGTCCACCTCGAAGCTGCGCGAGGCATTGCGCGATTCATTGACCGGCGCGGCATTGGCGTCCTGCGTCTGGCCGGCGAGCGCGTTGAGCGGCAGCGCCGGCTGCGCCTGCGGCGGCTGGTTCGACAGCGCGCCCGGCACGCCCTGGGGGCCGGGCGGGCCACTGGTTTTCTGCTCGCTGGTGACTTCGGCGCGCAGCACCGACCGGTCCGGTGCGTAGCTCTCGCGCGCTTCCTCAGTCTGCGAGAAGTCCAGTTCCGCGGCGACCTGCGTGCTGATCTTGCCGGCGCCGGTGACCGGTGCCAGCAGTTGCTCGATGCGACGCACGTAATCGGCCTCCACCCGGCGCGCATAGTCGAACTGCTCTGTAGACACCGACAAGGCGTCGTCGTCCTGACCGCTCTTGAGGCGCCCGAACTGATCCACCACAGTGACGCGCTCGGGCTTCAGGCCTGACACGCTGGACGCCACCATGTGCACGATGGCCTGCACCTGGCTGGCTTCGAGCTCGCGACCCGGATGCAGGTTCACCAGCACCGAGGCGCTGGCACCCTGTTCGGCGCGAGCGAACGCGGTGGGCTTGGGAATGGCCAGATGTACGCGCGCCGCCTTGACCGGTGCAAGCAATGCAACGCTGCGCGAAAGCTCCGTCTCCAGCGCATGGTTGTAACGCGCACCTTCCAGAAAGCTGCTTACACCCAGACCAGGGTCCTGCGCCATCATCTCGAAACCATTGGCGCTGGCCTTGGGCAAGCCCTGCGAGGCCAGCAGCAAACGCGCTTCATGAGCCTGTCCGGCAGCGACCGTCAGCGCGCCGCTGGACGAGTCCAGGCGATATTCGATGCCATTGCTGCGCAACACCTCACTGGCGGCGGCCGCATCCTGCCCCGCCAATTCCGGGAACAGCACCACCTGCCCGGGCCGTTGCGACCAGGTGAAGGCGTAGATGCCGCCGGCCACAGCGGCCGCAATGCCCACCAGCAGCAACAGCTGACGCACGATCGGCAGATCCTTGACCGCGCGCAGGTGGGTCGGAATGCCGGCGGGTAGCGGCGGTGCAGCGGTTTCGGCCAGGGCCATTGGGTGCGTGCCTTGTCAGATTTACAGCGGCATGTTCATGACGTCCTGGTAAGCCCGCACCATGCGGTTGCGAACTTCCACCAGGCCTTTGAATTCCACCTGCGCGCGACCGGACGCCAGCATCACCGACGCGATGTCGGTGTTGGGATCGCCCAGCTGGAAGCGCGACTGCAGCTCGGCCGACTCGGTCTGGCGCAGGCTCACCCGATCCAGCGCAGCTTCCATCACGCGGCCGAAGTTCGGTGCTCCGCTTGCGGTGCTGGCGGCCGCAGCCGGTACGGCGGGACGCGCAGGCGCGCCGGCCTGCGCCTGCAGGGCACGGATCTGGGACAGCACGCTGTTGACGTCGATCTGGGACATGGCCGGTCGGGATGTCGGTTCCCCGGCGTTGGAGCAACTCCTGTTCCAGTAAAAACGGCGTCGGGATTACGGCGCCGCTGCCTGCAGCAGGTCGCGACACGCCCTGACAAGGTCAGCCCACTTGCACCACCACTGCCCTACTCGTAGCGCACGGAAAGGATCTCGAATTCGCTGACGCCACCCGGTAGCTGCGCTTCCACGACATCGCCGGCGCGGTGCTTGAGCAGGGCGCGCGCCAGCGGCGAGTCGATGCTGATGCGACCCTGCGCGGCGTCGGTTTCATCGGGTCCGACGATGCGATAGCAGCGACGCTGGTCGTGTTCATCTACCAGTTCCACCCAGGCGCCGAAGTACACGCTGGCGAGATCGGCAGTCGGTCGTTCGGCGACGACCAGCGCGGGGATTCTGCGCTGCAGGTAGCGCACCCGCCGGTCGATCTCGCGCAGCTCTTTCTTGCGGTACTGGTATTCCGCGTTTTCCGAGCGGTCGCCTTCGGCAGCAGCCGCCATCAGCGCCCTGACCACTTCCGGTCGCCGCACGCTCCACAGCTGGTCGTACTCGGCCTTGAGCCGGGCATGGCCTTCGGGCGTGATGTAGGGCGAAGAACGCGTCGGCGATTCGCGAAAGCGCTCCGACCCGTCTTGCGGATCGTCGAAGTCCTCTTCCTTACCCCATCCCCGCGCCATCGCCCGTGTCCAGCCGTTCTTGCTTGTGGGTCTCAATCCCCAACGCGCCCGCTGGAGAAGATTACCGGGGAATCCGGCTTCTGTGATCCAGCGCACAGTGCTCGCTTGCGCCCAGTCATCATCTGCCGCATTAAATGGCAGCGCCCGTAATCTGCCGGCTCCACGAGGATCGTCCCATGCTGCAGCGAATCATCGCGTTGACGATTGTCGCATTCGCGCTGTCAGGCTGCGGCGGAGGCTCGGGGGGAAACGACCACGCGCCGCCCGATGACGATCCCGGCAACATGCCAACGCCGGAGCCGGAACCCGAGCCTGATCCAGAACCCGAGCCGGAGCCTGATCCAGAACCGGAGCCCGAACCAGAACCTGAGCCGGTGTCCGCCGCTGCGGCGCTCGCCAGCGCCATGGGGCGCGACAGCCGGCTGCTGATCGGGTTGGGCACCAACAATCCCATCAGCGCTATCCAGGAGCAGGGTCTACAGATCGATTTCTATGATCGCTACCTGCCGAGCATCGGTGGCGACTCCTGGATCAATTACAACAGCCCCGAAGGCGAGTACGTAAACATCGTCACCGCCTTGGCCGACAGCGTCGGGGCCATCCCCATGTTCACGCTCTACCAGATGGCGGACAACGGCGACGGCAACATCGAGGGGCTGCTGTCCAGCGCCTCGCAGATGGACAGGTACTGGCGACATACCGAACTGCTGTTCGACCTGCTGGGTGCCTACGACAAGCCGGCCATCGTCAATCTGGAGCCCGACTTCTGGAGTTACGTCGCGCTCTATACCGACAGCCAGCCCACCGCCATGTTTGCCCAGGTCGACATCGCCGATGATTGTGCCGACCTGCCCAACGACGTCACCGGCGTCGGCCGCTGCCTGCTCGCCATTGCCCGGGCGCGCGCGCCCAAGGCCTTCGTCGGCTTCCCGCCGGCCTCCTTCGGGCAGACCGACGAGGAGGTCATCTCGCTGATGAACGCGGTCGGTGCGGCCGAAGGCGATTTCATGATCCAGCAGACCCTGGACCGCGATGCCGGGTGCTTCGAGGCCGACGGTCCGGGCTGCGGACGCAGTGTCGACAATCCTTACTGGGACGACGCGGCGTTCGAGCGGCACCTGGCGCAGACTCGCATCTGGCAGCAGGGCATCGGACGCCTGCCGGTGCTGTGGTGGCAGACGCCGATGGGGGTGCCCTCACCCAACCCCGGCGGCAGCTTCGAGCGTTACCGCGACAACCGCGTGGATTATTTCCTGCGCAATCCCGAGCGTCTGGTCCAAGCTGGAGGAGTCGGCGTCGTGTTTGCCGCCGGGGCCAACGGGCAGACCACCATCACCAGCGACGACGGCCAGTTCCGCGATTTGCTGGAAACCTATCTGGCCGATCCGGTACCTCTACCCTGAGCCGGCGCCGACTGAACTTCTCTGCGATCGTCTTGGGCGGACCGTCGGCTGCGGGTATCGCCCCGACTCCGCCGGTCCGCTTCAACGCGGTGGCAGGTACGGAACCGGGTTGACCGGCTGGCCGCGTTCGCGAATCTCGAAGTGCAGGATCGGCTTGTTTTCCGGGCCCAGCCCCAGTTCGGCGATGTGCTGGCCGCCACTCACCATCTGACCTTCGTTGACCAGACGCGTGCGGTTGTAGCCATAGGCCGACAGGCGCAGATCATCGTGCTTGATGATGATCAGCTCGCCGTAGCCCTTGAGCGCCGACCCGCTGTACACGACTTTGCCCGGCGCCGCCGCAAAAACGGGCTGGCCGACCTTGCCGGCGAAGTCCAATCCCTTGGAACCGGCGCCGGGGTTGTATGCCCGCACGACGTCACCCTGCGTGGGCCATTGCCACTTGTACGGGCCTCCCGACTCGCTGGTGATCACTGGCGGGGGCGGCACCGTCGGACGGACCACCGGCTCGACCGGAGACGGCGGAGCATGGGCCACGATGCGCGGTCGGCGCGGTGCCGGCGCCGCACCGGGCACGATCGGAATGGTCGGCGCTTCGACCGGTAGCGGCGTTGGGCGGTTGCTGGGGGGCGGCGGTTCCTGAGTGGGATACGACACCACATCGCCCTCCACCAGCGCGACCTGCGGCGGCGCCGACAACCGCAGAACCTGTCCGGGTCGGATCAGGTAATCGGAACCCACCGCGTTCCATCGCGCCAGCTCGCGATAGTCCAGATTGTTGCGAAACGCGATCGAGTACATCGTGTCGCCCCGCTGCACCATGTACTCGCCGCTCGCCACCGGGCGTTCGGGCGTCACCGGCGGCAACTGCTGGTTGTGCACTTCGCGTTGCGGCGGCGGATCCCAGGACACCAGATTGGCGCAACCGCCGGCGAGCGATGCAGCAAGCAACGGTGCGATTCGCGCTAGGCGGTGGAATTCCAGACTCAAGGCGTGGCCTCCGGGTTTTGCTTGTTGCGATGCTTGTAGATGAACCAGATCACGAACGCCAGCAGCCCCAGCAGGGCCAGCACACTCGCCTCGTGGGTGTATTTGCCCACCGCTTCCACCACCGGTTCACCAAAGAAATAGCCCAGCGCCACCAGCACGCCGCACCACAGGGTCGCACCGAGTGTGGTGAGGAACATGAACGGCGCCAGCCGCATGCCGAACATCCCCGGCGGGATCGAGATCAGGTGCCGGATGCCGGGAATGAAGCGACCGACGAAGGTCGCCAGATTCGCGTTGCGCAGAAACAGCGCCTCGGCATCTGCAAAGGTCCTGGGGCTGACCAGAAAATACTTGCCGTAGGTGAGGGCAAACGCACGGCCCACGTAGCGACCCATCAGGTAATTGAAACAGGCGCCGCCCAGCGAGCCGAGGCCGCCGGCCAGGGTCGCCAGCCACGGATTCAGCTCCCCCTGCGCCGCCCGATAACCGGCCGGAATCATCACCACTTCCGACGGGATGGGGACCAGGGTCGATTCCAAGGCCATCAGGAACGCGATCTCGCCGTAGCCAAGATGCGCCAGGATGCCGTTGAGCCATTCTCCGAACGCTTGCATGTTGCTCCTCAGAACGGCCGCGGCGGTCGCGCGCCGATGCCGCTTCGTCGCGCGCCCAATGGCTCCCGCCGCCGGCACTCGCCCGGCGTCGGCGCGCAGGTGCCGGTGGCCGGACCCGGCAAGTGTATGGGACGCCCGATCAGGCTTTGCCGCTCAGCAGCGGCACGAAGGTGACGGCGCCGATCTCGCGTTCGACCCGGCCCTTGGCGCCGCGTTCCACCACTCGCAGCATCTGCGCCCCGGCCGGCCCGACCGGGATCACCAGGCGCCCGCCCGGTGCCAGCTGATCGATCAGCGCGGTCGGTACCTCGTCTCCGCCGGCAGTGACCACGATACCGTCGTACGGCGCATACGGCGACCAGCCCAGCGTGCCGTCGGCATATCCGAAGTGCACGTTGCGGTGGCCCAGGCCGGCCAGACGCACGCGTGCGGTTTCGGTGAGTGCGCGGATGCGCTCCACCGTGAACACGGTTTCCACCAAATGCGACAGCACCGCGGTCTGGTAGCCGCTGCCGGTGCCGACCTCCAGAACGCGCCGGGGCGAGCCACCACCCAGCACCGCCTCGGTCATCAAGGCCACGGTGTAGGGCTGCGAGATGGTCTGCGCGTAACCGATCGGCAACGCGCGGTTCTTGTAAGCCTCGGACTTGAGCGCCTCTTCCACGAACTCGTGGCGCGGCACCTTGTTCATGGCCTCCAGCACGCGCTCGTCGCGAATGCCTTGCCGGCGCAGTTCGTCGAGCAAGGCCACACGCACCCTGGACGAAGTCATGCCCAGCCCGCGGCTGTGGTGGTGTCGAACGGCGTCGGTCATCGCGCGGGTCCGCTCAAAGGTCCTGCGCCCACGACGACAGACGCTCCAGCGAGGCATGCCGGGTCAAGTCGACCAGCAGCGGCGTGATCGACACGCGATGGCGGTTGATGGCGTGAAAGTCGGTTCCGGGTCCGGCGCCGCCCTCGCCGCCGGCGGCACCGATCCACCAGATCTGGCGACCGCGCGGGTCGCGCGCAGAAATCGCCTTCTCCGATTTGTGGCGACTGCCCAGCCGAGTGACCTCGTACCCCTGCAGGTCTTCGAAGGCGATGTCGGGCACGTTGACATTGAGGATGGTATCGCCCGGCAGCGGATCGTGGCGCAGTCGCTCCACCATCCGCAGCGCCACCCGCGCAGCGGTGTCGAAATGCTGGGGCTCGTGCGAGCAGCACGACACCGCCACCGCGGAATAGCCGAGGAAACGGCCTTCCATCGCCGCTGCCACGGTGCCGGAGTACAGCGTGTCGTCGCCCAGGTTGGAGCCGGCGTTGATCCCGGACACCACGATCTCGAAGGCCTCATCGAGCATGCCGGTCAAGGCCAGGTGCACGCAGTCGGTTGGCGTGCCGTCCACGCAGTGGGTGCCATCGGCGTGCGTCTGCACGCGCACCGGTCGCGCCAGGGTGAGCGAATTGCTGGCGCCGCTGCGGTTGCGGTCGGGCGCCACCACCGTGACATCGTGCTGCTCTCGCAGATGATCGCGCAGGCATAGCAAGCCCGGCGCGGTACAGCCATCGTCGTTGGAAAGAAGGATGCGCATGGGATCGACACGTCAAAGAGCGCTAGTTTATCCGCCCAGCGCCTATGATTCCGTTGCCCGAGCCCAACGCCCCGCCTGCCAGCCGCGACCTCGCATGTGCCCCGAACCGCCCGACGACGACCTTGACGCGTTTCGCGCCGCCATGCGCGACATTCGCCTGCACGGTCCCAGCACGCGCGTGCCCACCCGTCCGCTGCCACCGCCACCGGAGCCGCGTCACAGCAGGGCTGACGAGGCTGCGGTGCTGGCGGAACTGCTGAGCGGACCGGACCCCGACCATTTCGAGAGCGGAGAAACCCTGAGTTATCGCGCGCCGGGCGTGCAGGAGTCGGTGCTGCGACACCTGCGCCGAGGCGGCTACCGGCTGGAAGCGGAAGTCGATCTGCACGGACTCAACCGCGACAAGGCAAGGGCGGAGGTCGCGCGCTTTCTGGCCCAGTGCCGCGACCAGGACCGGCGCTGCGTACGCATCATTCACGGCAAGGGCAATGGTTCGCCCAACAGCGGGCCGGTCATCAAGCGCCAACTGGACGGCTGGTTGCGCAAGCTGCGCGACGTGCACGCGTTTTGTTCGGCGCGACCTGAGGACGGCGGCAGCGGCGCGCTCTACGTGCTGCTGCGCCGCAGCGGCTGAGCGATGGTCCGCTCAGCCGCTGCGCGCTTCGGCTAAACGCGTTTACTGACCGCCTTCGGAGCCATCGGCGATCACCTGCAGCTCGACGCGCCGGTTCATCTCGCGACCTTCGTCGGTCGCGTTGTCGGACATCGGCTGGGCCTCGCCCATCCCGCGCGGCGCCATGCGCTCGGTGGCGACGCCCTTGCCCTCCAGGTACTTCACGACTGCAGCGGCGCGGCGTTCAGACAGCGTCTGATTGTAAGGCTCGGAGCCCCTGGAGTCGGTGTGACCGACCACTTCGACGTCGATATCCGGATGCTCGGTCAGTTCCGTCGCAACCATGTCCAGGATGGTCTGGGCATTGGCGGTGAGCACGGAGCGATCAAAGTCGAAGTTCACGCCACGCAACACGATGGTGTCGCCGGTCTTGCAGCCTTCCATATCCATCAACTGCTCGCCGTCGGGGCCGGTGCACGGCGGCGGCGGCGGGGGTGGGGGCGGGGGCGGCGGGGCCTCGACCACCTGCACCGGCTCGGGTTCCGGCGGCGGCGGCGGGGGCGGCGGCGGGTTGCCGAAGTTGTAGCGCAAGGTCAGCATCGCCGACTGCGTTTCGTAGCGGGCCTTGACGAATTCCTCGTTGTCGACGCCATACTCGAAATCGCCGCTTTCGGACTTCAGGTAACGGTAGTCCAGGCTCACATCGATTTTCGGCGTCACGCTGTAGCCGATACCGGCACCCAGCTGCCCGGCGAACACGATGTCGTCGTCGCTGCCCAGATCGTTGCCGTTGTAGGTGGGATCGCTCAGCTCGAATCTCACCGCGCCCAGGCCGCCGCCGAAGTAGGGCCGCAGCTTGGAGTCGGGACCCAGGAAGTCGATCCAGACGTTGGCCATGGCCGTGATCGCCTCGGTTTCCTCTGCGGGTGCGTCGGTTACCACCGTCGCTGCCGTGCCAGGTGTCAGCAGGCCACCGCCCACGACGCGATTCTCGGTCTGCTGGTCGACATCGTTGAGGCGGTAGGCCAGCTCCAGCTCCGGCCGAAAGATGCCCTGACGAACGCCGACGGCCAAACCGGCGACGAAACCGTCGTCCGAGTCGATCGCGAACAGGGTGTCGCCGTTGCGGACCGGCAGTTCGACATCGCGTCCGGACAGACGGAAGTCCTCGTCCTCCAGAAGATTTAAGCCACCGAACAGGCTGACGTACGGGCCGTTCACGCCGGCTTGCGCCAGTTGCGGCGACAGACCCAGAAAAATGCCCACTACACCCAGGCCGAGCCTGGTCTTGAATCCATTCGACATCGATCACTCCCCTGACGAAAATCGGATCGGCGGCGTTGCCGATCGCGTAAACGATGCGCCGACGCACGTGACAAGGCTATGAAACCGCCCCCTTTGCTCCCAGAGGATGCAAGGTCCGCACGGCTGAAGACGCGCTGAACAGCCCAACACAGCTTTCCAGAACCGCAGATGAACAAACGCCAGAAAGTGCTGCTCACCGACTATGCCTGGAACAACCTCGACCTCGAGTACGAGCGCTTTGCCGCCGCCGGCCTGGAACTCATCGCAGGACCGAAGGCGGCGCCGCCACCCGAAAATATTGTCGCCCAATGCGCACATTATCGCCCACAGGCGATCATGACCTGCTGGGCGCTCGTCAATCGGGCCGCCATCGGCCACTGCGAGAACCTGCAATTGGTCGCCCGCGTCGGCGTCGGGTTGGACAACATCGACCGCGTGGCCGCCGCTGCGCGCGGCGCGCTGGTGACCAATGTGCCGGATTACTGCGTCGAGGAGATGTCGGATCACGCCGTGGCGATGCTCCTCGACTGGGCCCGCGGGATCACCGAGAACGACCGCGAGGTCAAGCAGGGCATCTGGGATCCCTCGCGTCCGACACCGCGGCGCGTGCGCACGCTCACCGTCGGTATCGCCGGCTACGGGCGCATCGGCAAACTGGTCGCACGCAAATTGCGCGGCTTCGGCTGCACCGTGCTGGCCTACAGCCGCACGCGGGCGGCGGACCATCCGGCCGAGATCGAGTGGGTGGATTTTGGCGGCCTGCTAACGCGCAGCGACGCGGTGATCGTGCTGCTGCCGTTGTCGGCGCAGACCCGACACGTGTTCGATGCGCGCGCGTTTGCGCAGATGAAGCCCGGCAGCCTGTTGGTCAACATCAGCCGCGGCGCGCTGGTTCACAACGAGGATTTGATCGTCGCGCTGGAAGTCGGACGCCCCGGCCGCGCGGCGCTGGACGTGATCGAAGGCGAACCCGAGCCGCCTGCGGCCATCACCGCACATCCGCGCATCGTCACCACGCCGCACATCGCGTTCTCGTCGCCAACGTCGGTCGAGGAGCTGCGACTGCGCGCCACCGAGGAGGTGATCCGCGTGCTCGCCGGGCAGCCACCGCGGGATCTGGTGCCGCCGCCGTAACGCGAAGGGAGTGACGCGAACGACCCGCTGCCCGAACTGGGGGCAGCGGGCCGTGTCGGACGCCCGATCAGGCGTTCACGGCAATGCGCCGCGGCTGTACCTGCGCGCGCTTGGGGATCACCACTTCCAGCACGCCGTTGCGACCGCTGGCGCTGACCGCGTCCGAATCGACAGTGTCCGGCAAGGTGAAGCGGCGATGGAAGCGACCGGCCGGCCGCTCGGTCCGACGCCGCTCGGCACCGTCCTTGTCGACGATGGCCTCGCGACTGCCGGCCAGGGTCAGCACGCCTTTCTCCAGCGTGACCTCGATGCTGGCGGGATCGACGCCAGGCACATCGGCGTACAGCACGAAGCGATCGGCGTATTCCTCGATGTCGACGCCTGGCGCCCAGTCGGCGGTCGCGCCGTTGGAGGCGTCGTTGGCACCGACGCGGTCGAAGAAACGGTTGACTTCCTGCAACAGCTCCTGATGCAGGGACCAGGGCTGACGGTAGGACTGATAGGGGTTGGCGGTCTGCGGAACGTAGTTCACGAGTGTCATGGCGGGTCTCCTTTTGCGATTGACTGCGGCGTATCGCCGCATGCCATGAAAGCTAGGAACGCCGATGTCCGTTTCAAGGCCTCGCGCCGCAATTTTTTAGCCGTTTTCGGACATTCCGATGAAGCGCCGACGGTAGTAGCGCAACTCCTCCACGGAGTCGCGAATATCGTCCAGCGCAAGGTGCGTGGAGGCCTTGGTGAAACCACCCGCGACCTGGGGCGCCCAGCGCCGGCACAGCTCTTTGAGCGTGGACACGTCGAGATTCCGGTAGTGGAAGAAGCGTTCCAGCCTGGGCATGTGGCGGGCCAGGAAACGCCGGTCCTGGCAGATCGAATTGCCGCACATCGGCGATGCCCCCGGCGGCACCCAGCGCAACAGGAATTCCAGCGTGAGGTTCTCCGCTTCGGCCTCGTCCAGCGTGCTGTCGCGCACGCGCCGGGTCAGGCCGGAGCCGCCATGCTGGCGCGTGTTCCACTCGTCCATCGCAGCGAGTTCGGCATCGGACTGGTGCACCGCCAGGGTCGGGCCCTCGGCCAGCAGCGTGAGCTGCGAATCGGTGACCAGGGTGGCGATCTCGATGATGCGATGGCGTTCGGGGATCAGGCCGGTCATCTCCAGGTCGATCCAGATCAGGTTGTTCTCGTGCGCAGCCATGTTCGAACGGACTGTAAAAGGTCCCAGGAGCATCACACACTGTTGCGGCAGCCGTCGCGGTTCAGCGCTAATCTGCGCGCATGTCGGATGCCAGAACCCCGCGTTTCGCTACGCAATGCATTCACGCCGGTCAGTCGCCGGACCCGAACACCGGTGCGGTGATGCCGCCGATCTCGCTGGCCTCAACCTACGTGCAGGACGCCCCCGGTACGCACAAGGGCTACGAGTACTCGCGCCCGCACAACCCCACCCGCTTTGCCTGGGAGCGCTGCGTGGCGGCGCTGGAGTCCGGCACGCGCGCGTGGTCGTTCGCCTCCGGCATGGCGGCGATCGCCACCGCGCTGGAGTTGCTGGACGCCGGCGGCCACGTGATCGTCAGCGAGGACTGTTACGGCGGCTCGTATCGCCTGTTCACGCAGGTGCGCGCCCGCAGCGCGGCGCTGCAGTTTTCCTTCGTGGACCTGCGCGATCCGCAGAATCTGGTCCGTGCGATCCGGCCGGATACGCGCATGGTGTGGGCCGAATCGCCGACCAATCCGCTGCTCCGTCTGGCCGATCTGGCCGCCATTGCGGCGCTGTGCCGAGAGCACGGACTGATCAGCGTGGTCGACAACACGTTCGCCAGTCCCTGTCTGCAAAGGCCGCTGGAACTGGGCTTCGATCTGGTGGTGCATTCGTCCACCAAGTATCTCAACGGCCATTCCGACATGATCGGTGGCGTGATCGTCGCCGGGTCCAACCCCGATCTGCTCGAGCGTGTGCGCTTCTTGCAGAACGCGGTGGGCAGCATCGCGGGTCCGTTCGATGCCTATCTGGCGTTGCGCGGGGTCAAGACCCTGGACCTGCGCATGCAGCGGCATTGCGCCAACGCGCAAGAGCTCGCCGGCTGGCTGGAGCGGCACCCCAAAGTGGCCCGCGTTCACTACCCGGGCCTGGCATCGCACCCGCAACACGCGCTAGCGCAGCGCCAGATGCGGCACGGTTACGGCGGCATGATCGCGCTGGAGTTGCGCACCGACATGGCGGGCACGCTGCGCCTGCTGCAGGGCACGCAGTTGTTTGCGCTGGCCGAATCCCTGGGCGGGGTGGAGAGCCTGATCGGCCATCCCCCCACCATGAGCCACGCCAGCGTGCCGGCTGCCGAGCGCGAACGCCTGGGCATCGTGGATCGGCTGGTCCGGCTGTCGGTCGGAATCGAGGACGTCGACGACCTGCGCAGTGACCTCGACCATGCACTGCGCAGGATCTGAAGAGTCGCATCGGTGCGGATGCGACGGCAGAACCGCGCCCGATGGGTCCCGGCAAAATGCGTGCTCGCCAACCCCTTGCCGACGCTGCGTCCGTTAACACTCGCTCCACCATCTTGCGTTGCAGGAGTCTTTCCATGAGGCCAGGCCTGTTGCTGGGTGCGCTGCTGCTTACCGTCGGCCTCGCGCAGGCGGCGCCGCTGAGCCCGGATCGGGTGCCTGAGCCCCTGCGGGCGTGGATTCCGTGGGTGCTGCACGGCGCGGAACCCGAGCTCTGCACGCTCGCGCACGGCGCCGCCGCCAGGCGCCTGTGCCACTGGCCGACCCAGCTCAACCTCGACCTCGACGCCGCTGGTGGCCGCTTCGACTTGCGCGCCCGTGTCGAGGCACCCGGCTGGCTGGAACTGCCCGGCGACAGCTCAAGCTGGCCGCAGGACGTGACCGTGAACGATCGGGCGGCGCCGGTGCTGGACCGCGACGCCATCCCTGCACTGTGGGTCGGCGCCGGGGAGCACGTCGTGCAAGGCCGTTTCGACTGGCGCGCCCTGCCGGAATCCTTGCGCGTGCCGGCCGGCAGCGGGCTGCTCGCCTTGCGGCTGGGCGGCCGTGAGGTGGCCCATCCGCAGCGCGACACCGGCAATCAACTGTGGTTGGGCCGCCGCGCCGCGAGCGCAGCCGAGCAGGCAGAGCGGCTGAGCCTGCGCGTATTCCGCCTGATCGACGACGACATCCCGGCGCTGGTCACCACCCAGATCCAGATCGAAGCCGGCGGCGAAGTGCGAGAAGAACGCATCGGTCCCGCGCTGCTGCCCGGGCTGGTGCCGCTGAGCCTGAGCGGCGGCCTGCCAGCGCGCCTGGACGAGGACGGCTACTTGCGGGTGCAGGTGCGCCCGGGCCTGTGGACCCTGACCCTGAGCGCCCGCGCGACGGCGGCGCCGTTGATGCTGCCGGCTCCGGCGGCAAGCCCGGATTGGGCGGCGCAGGAGATCTGGTCGCTGCGCATGCGCCCCGAGCTGCGGGTGGTCGAGCCGACCGGTCTGGCGCCGGTGGACCCGCGCCAGACTGGCGTGCCGGCGCCCTGGCAGGCGTTGCCGGCTTTTCTGGCCGAACCCGGAGCGCAGTTGAGTCTGGCCGAGCGCCAGCGCGGCAGTCGCGACCTGGCACCCGACGACCTGCGCCTGCAGCGTCAGTTGTGGCTGGACTTCGACGGCGGCGGCTACAGCGTGCAGGACCACCTGCACGGACGCCTGGCACGGACGTGGCGGCTGGACGCGCAAGCGCCGATCACCCTTGGTCGCGTGCAGGTGGACGGCCAGCCGCAGCTCATCACCCGCCATCAGGACGGGGTCGGTGTGGAAGTGCGTCATGGCGTGTTGAACCTGTCTGCCGACAGCCGCATCGACGATGCCGGCCAGCGCCTGCCCGCGGGCGGCTGGAACACCAACCTGCAGGGTGTCGACACCACGCTGCACCTGCCGCCGGCCTGGCGGCTGATCGCCGCGCCGGGGGTGGACAACGTGCCGGACACCTGGCTGGCGCGCTGGACCTTGCTGGATCTGTTCCTGGTGCTGGTCGCCGCCATCGCCGCGTTGCGCCTGTTCGGCCGCGGTGCAGCGCTGTTGACCCTGCTGACCCTGGCGCTCACCTGGCACGAGCCGGCCGCGCCGCGCTGGGCCTGGCTCAATCTGATCGCGGCCATCGCCCTGCTGCGCGCGCTGCCGGCATCGCTGGACGGCGGTCGCCTGCGTAAGCTGCTGTGGGGTTATCAATGGGTCGCCGCGGCGATCCTGACATTCGTGGCATTGCCGTTCGCGGTACAGCAGGCGCGCCTGAGCCTGTACCCGCAACTGGATCCGGCTGGCGCGTGGGCACATCGCGCCGCGCCCATGGCCGGCAGCGCCGACATCGCCTACAGCGAGGCAGCCGCACCGCAGGAGATGGATCAGCCACGGGTCATGTCCAAGCTCGAAGCCTCGGCCGACGGTGTCGGCCAGTCGTCGCGGCAGCTGCTGGAGCCGGCATCGGCGCCCCAGCAGAACGCGGTGCAGACGTCGATCCAGGCGCTCGACCCCAATGTACTGACCCAGACCGGGCCGGGCTTGCCGGCCTGGCACTGGCGCAGCGCGCAACTGAGCTGGTCGGGGCCGGTCACCGCCGATCAGGCGTTCCGTCTGTGGTTGATACCGCCGTGGCTGACGCGTCTGCTCGGATGGGTCTCGATCCTGTTGATCGCCGTGCTGGCGGTGCGCTGGCTGGCGTGGCCGCCGGGCGGGCCGCGCCTGCGTCTTCGCCCCGTTGACGCTGCAACGGCAGCGACCCTGACGCTCACTCTGGCGCTGACCGCGGCGTTGCTGGCGCTGCCCTTGCCGGCGATGGCCTTGCAGGCCCCACAGTCCGACCCGCCGACGCCGTCGCAAGCCCTGCTCGACGAGTTGCGCGAACGCCTGATCGCCCCGCCCGACTGCTTGCCGCACTGTGCCCACTGGTCGCGCATGGCGGTGGCGGTGGACGCCACACAGACCCTGCTGCTGCGCCTGAGCGCGCAGGCGCAGGTGGATACGGCGCTGCCGCTGCCGGTGCCGCCGCTGGCCAGCGAACAAAGCCGCGTGTGGCAGCCGTCGCAGGTTCGCCTGGACGGCGAGCCGGCGACCCTGTTGCGCGATGCGCGCGGCGTACTGTGGCTGCGGGTGCCGGCGGGTCGCCACGAGGTGGACGTCAGCGGCGATCTCGAGGGCTTTACGCAGATTCAACTGCCGACCGCACCGCCGCCGAAGCAGGTCAGTGTCGACGCGCCCGGCTGGAACGTCAGCGGCGTGGATGCGCAGGGCCGTGCCGGCAGCGTCATCGACCTGCTGCGCGAGAAACCTGCGGATGCACCCGCGGGCGACGACGGCGGCGCACTCGAACCAGGCGGCGGACAGGCGCTACCACCCCTGCTGCGGCTGACACGCAATCTCCAGTTCGGGCTGGTATGGAACGTGGAATCGCAGTTGCAGCGCGAGGGCAACGCCCAGGGCGCGCTGGTGGCTTCGGTGCCGGCGCTGACCGGGGAGGTCGTCACCGGCGACGCTGTGCGCAAGCTCGGCAAGGTGATCCAGGCCAGCTTCTCACCGGGTCAGCGCGTGGTGCGCTGGACTTCGCGGCTGGAGGTCGCGCCGCAACTCGACTTGAAGGCGGACAGCAGCGTCAATCTGTTCGAGACTTGGCGCTTCGACATCAGCCCGTTGTGGCACGTCGACTTCGACGGCCTGGCGCCGGTGGCCAATCAGGAGGGCGACTGGCGACTGGTGAGCTTCCGTCCATGGCCGGGCGAGACCCTGGTGATCCAGGTGGCGCGACCGCAGTCGGTCAGCGGCCAGGTGCTGACCATGGACGCAGCCGAGCTGGACGTGCAGCCCGGCAAGCGCGCTACCGACTACCGTCTGGACTTGACCCTACGGGCCAGCCAGGGCGGCCAGCACGCGCTACCCCTGCCCGCGCACCTGAGCCTGCAGGGCCTGGACATCGACGGCGTGCCGCAGCCGCCGCGGCGCGAAGAAGACGGCCTGATCCTGCCCTTGCGCCCCGGCACGCAACAGGTAGCGGTGCGCCTGCGCGCCGAGGAGGGTCTGGGCCTGGTCACCCGCACGCCGGCCTTGTCCCCCGGCTCATCCGGGGTCAACGCACGCCTGCGCGTCCATCTCCCGGAAGACCGCTGGGTGTTGTGGGTCCATGGACCGACCCTGGGCCCGGCGGTGTTGTTCTGGGGCGTGCTGGCAGTGTTGCTGGCGGTGGCCATCGCACTCGGCCGCAGCGGGCTGACGCCGCTGCGGGGCACGCAGTGGGCGCTGCTGATGATCGGCCTGTCGCAACTGCCCGTCGTCGGCGCGGCCGCAGTGGCCGGCTGGCTGTTCGCGCTGGCGCTGCGTGCGCGGATACCGCAGCACTGGAGTGCGCGGCGGTTCAATGCGGCGCAGATCCTGCTGGCGCTGTGGACGCTGGTGGCCTTGAGCATCTTGTTTGGTGCGGTCGCGCAGGGCTTGCTGGGCACCCCGGACATGCAGATTGCCGGCAACGATTCCACGCGTTATCAGCTCAACTGGTACCAGGACCGCTACGCCGACGCCCTGCCTGAAGCCTGGGTGCTGTCGGTGTCGATCTGGTTCTATCGCGGACTGATGCTGCTATGGGCGTTGTGGCTGGCCAACAGCCTGCTCAACTGGCTGCGCTGGGGCTGGGCGCAGTATTCGCACGGCGGCCTGTGGAAGAAAGCGCCTGTTATCGTGCGCGAACCGGGACCTCAAGACGGAGCATCCTCATGACCGAGCTCACCAACAAGCGCTGTGTGCCCTGCGAAGGCGGCGTGCCGGCGCTGGACGCCGCGGCCTGCGCCGCGCTGATGCCGCAACTGCAGCCGCGATGGACACTGGCCGGCGACAGTCGCGCGCTCGCCGCGACGTTCGAGTTCAAGAACTACTACCACACCACCGCGTTCGTGAACGCGGTGATCTACGTGGCACATCGGGAGGACCATCATCCCGACGTGAACTTCGGCTACAAGACCTGCGAAGTGCGTTACTGGACTCACGCCGTGGGCGGGCTGACCGAGAACGACTTCATCTGCGCCGCCAAGATCGACGCGCTAATGGGCTAAACCGGCGTGCGCCCGCTCAGCGCGTGCGCCAGGGTGCCGCCGTCGACGTATTCCAGTTCGCCGCCCATGGGAACACCATGGGCGATGCGCGATACCTTGATCCCGGCGGCCTTGCCCATCTCGGCCAGGTAGTAGGCGGTGGCCTCGCCCTCCACGGTGGGGTTGGTGGCCACGATCATCTCCTGCACCGAGCCGTCGTCGAGCAGCGCCTGCAGAGCTGCCAGACCCAGTTCCTCCGGCCCCACGCCGTCCAGCGGCGACAGCCGTCCCATCAGCACGAAGTAGCGTCCGCGATAAGACGTGGCGGCGTCGATGGCCATCAGATCGGCGGGCGTTTCCACCACGCAGAGCTGGCCCGCCGCCCGGCGCGCCGGGCTGCAGTAGCGACAGGCCGCGTCCTCGCAGAACATGCGGCAGCTGGGGCAGCGGCCGATGCCGCTGAGCGCCTCGTTCAAGGCAAGACCCAGTTGCTCGGCGGCGCGACGGTCGCGATCCAACAGGTGAAACGCCATGCGCTGGGCCGATTTGGGACCGACGCCAGGCAGCTTGCGCAAGGCCTCGATCAGCCGCGCAAGGCGAGGGGAATAAGTATTCATGAGGCACCGATTCTACCGGTGCCTGCATAAAGACAGGCGCGGCGCCGACGCTTCAGTTCACCGCCGGCAACGACTCGAAGAACGACCAGATCAGGCCGTATCCCTCGGCATCCTGGTTCTGGTTGCCGAAAGCGGCCTTGCCGGCGGTGCCGATGCGGTACAGCAGGCTGGGTTCGACATGGCCGGCACGGTTGGCGCGGTAGAACACCACCGGCGCCGGCGAGGGCTTGGTAAAGCTGCCCGGCCGGCGGTCGTAGCGCATCTCGCGCAGCGTGGAGCCGGCGTCGGACGAGGTCACATTGGTCAGCTGGCGGTCGACCCGCGCGGCGGCCGCGTTGCCGTTGTAGGCCACCCAGAAATCGCGAGAGGCTTCCGCCGACAGCATGCAGCCGGTGAGCGACAGCGACAGCGCGGGACAACTGCCATCGGCATTCGCGGTACCGCGCCAGGGTACCAGCAGGTCCTGGTCGCCGTTGACCAGCGCGATGGGAACGGCGCGCCCGGCGGGCACGCACTCGCTGTCGGCCGCGACGTTGGCCAGGGCCGAACCCACCGCGCGCAGCAATTGCGGCCGCTCCAGGGCCATGCGCTGCGCCATGAAGCCGCCATTGGACTGGCCGATGACGAAGACCTGTTCGGGGTCGGCCCGGTACGGGCCGTCGGTGTCGGTGGCGTGTGCAATCAAGTCGGACAGGAAGCCGACGTCGTCTGCCACGCGGCCAGGACTCGGACGGCAGTCATTCCAGGTCTTGTTGGAGCGGCCGTCCGCCCACCCCGGCGAGCCCGGCGCCAGCAGCCCGTTGGTGCCGTTGGGCAGGATCAGCAGGTAGCCGTGCTCGTCGGCCAGATCGACGATGGCGGCAAACGGATTGCCCGGCTCCATCGCAATTTCATAACTCAGGCTACCGCCGTGCAGCGCGAGCAGCACGGGATCGCCTGGCCGGTAATCGCGCGGCGCGTAAACCAGAAAGAAGCGGTCGCCCTCCGGCGTTGGAATCGACAGCGGCGCGCTGAACATGCCCGACTTGACGGGCGCCGAAGGGGCGCCCCCGCCACTGCCCAGCAGGTTACGCAGCAGCTGCGCTTCACCCGGTACACTCCAGATGCACAGCGCGACGACGGCCAGCATCGCCAGGAGCAGCCACAGGGCCTGTCGCCAGGACGAGCCGGGTCCTGGCATGGCGGCCGGGGCATCGCGTCGGGAGCGGGTGCTGGACATGGAAATTCCGGAGGTTGGAACGTCCCGCCAACGTAAGATGAAGCGGCCCGCAGGTCCTCACCGTTTCCCAACCTTCACGTGCTAAATGTGATCCCGCTCGCAGATTGCCGGTCGGATTCGGCGCCCCGGGGATCGACGCTCGCGCCAAAGGGATGGAGCATCGTCGCTCGAACCGGATGAGGCCGCGGGTCGGGTGACGATCCGACGCTTGCCGATGCTTCGACACAACAAAGGGGGTTGTCTTGCAGCCTGAAACGCGACCCAGACGCTGGCGGTTCGCCGACGTCGTCGTCGATGAGGCCACCCGGCAGATTCAAGTGCAGGGCGCCATAGCGGATGTACAACCTCGCGTGTGGCATCTGTTGATGCGCTTGCTGGAACGTCCCGGCGAAGTTTGCGGCAAGGACGAACTGCTCGACGACTTGTGGCAGGACAAACCGGTTTCCGACGGCGCCCTGACCAACTGCGTGACCAAGCTGCGCAGCGCGCTGGACGACCGCGACTGGCACAAGGTGCTCACCGTGCACGGCCAAGGCTATCGCCTGGGCGTGCCAGTGACGGTGGAGCAGGACGAGGCGCTTGCCACCGGGCTCAGGCTGGCTGTCGGCCAGTCGCCGGCCGGGCGCCCCGAATGGCGCCTGGTGGAATGCCTGGACCGTGGTGTGCAGGGCGAGGCCTGGGCGATCGAACATCGCCAGCACCGTGGCAAACGGATGCTGAAGTTCGCGCCGGACGCTGTCGCGTCCGAATTCATGCTCCGCGAACTGACGGCGATCCAGCGCCTGCGCGAAGCCTGCGGCCCCGACGACTCGCCGGCGGTCGCGCTGCTGAGCCAACAGCTCGACGAACAACCCGCGTGGATGGAAACCGAATGGAGCTCGCTGGGCACCTTGCTGCAGTGGGGTTCGCGCAACGGTGATGCCAGTGCCTTGCCGCTATCCGCCCGGCTCGAGTGGGTGGCGCGCATCGCCGATGCCGTGGATGCCGCTCACGCCGCCGGCATTCTGCACGAGGACCTCAAACCCGCCTCCGTGGTCGTGCTCGCAGCATCGGACAGCGGCCCTACGATCAAACTGGCGAACTGGGGCTGGTCGCAGATGCCGCCTGACGGGCGCGCGTCACTGAGCCGCCGCCGCCGCGCTGGCGATCGTCCGGGCGACATTCACGCGCTCGGCGTCCTGCTCTATCAGTGCGTGCTGGGCGACTTGCAGTGCGCAATGACGGCCGACTGGACCGCGTAGGTACGCGACCCGCAATTGCGCGCCGAGATCGCAGCGGCGGTCCACCCGGATCCGCAGACGCGCCTCGCGCGCGCCGCAGACTTGTCGACACGCCTGCGTGCCCTGCGGCTGCGGTTGCCGGAATAGGCGACGCTCGCAACGACGCAGGCGGGGGCACACAGAAGATTCCGGCGTGGACGAACCGAGGAGTCGCAACTGCCGGCCACGCACGGCCCGGACAAACACGGTCCACAACAAAAGCCGGTTGGGATCGTCGCGACACCGCTTCGGTGAACGGATCAGCCTGCACAGGCCGCTGCCTTTCGATCCGCGGTCTCCGCGAAATCCGCGGCAACCGCATTTCCCGGGATGCACGCAGGTTGCAGAATCCGCAGCGCCTTCACCCCTCAGGCGCGATCGGCCGCAAACGTCAGACTGGGGGCCACTTCGGGCAGGCCGAGCTTGAGCATCAGCAGGCGATCCAGACCCAGGGCCACCCCCGCGCAATCCGGCAGGCCGTGCTCCAGCGCGGCGATCAGATACGCGTCCATAGGCGGCGTCGTGCGGTGCTGCTGCGCACGCCAGACGAGGTCGGCCTCGAAGCGGGCGCGCTGTTCGGCGGCGTCGGCCAGTTCGTGAAAGCCGTTGGCCAGCTCGATGCCCTGCCAGAACAGCTCGAAACGCTCGGCCAGCGGCGGATCGCCCGGCCGCACGCGCGCCAGCGCCGCCTGGCTGGCCGGGAAGTCGTGCAGAAACACCGGCGCCTCGTGACCCAGCCGCGGACCCACGCGGTGCGACATCCACAGGTCCAGCCAGGCGTCGCGATCCAAGGCCTGGCCGCCAAGATCCAGCATTGGTACCGCGCCGGCAGCCGCGCGCCGCGCCAAGGCTTCCACCGTCTCGGTGAACGGGTCTATGCCGGCGAAGGCCAGAAAAGCCTCGCGATAGCTCAGGCGCACGAAGCTGCGGCCGCGGCCGACGTCGAGCGCATGCATCAGCTCTTCGACCTCGTCCATCAGCAGATCGTGATCCCAGTCCGGTCGGTACCACTCGAGCAGACGAAACTCGGGGTTGTGATGTCGACCCCGCTCCTCGCGTCGAAACGCGGGTGCGATCTGAAAGATCGGTCCGCTGCCGGCACACAGCAGCCGCTTCATCGCGAACTCCGGCGAGGTCTGCAGCCAGCCGCCGCCGGGCACGGCAAAGGATTCGATGTGCCGATCCACAGTGGCATGCGCCGACAGGATCGGCGTGTCCACCTCGAGCACACCGCGGACGCCAAAAAAAGCGCGGACCGAACCATAAAGTTCGGCCCGCGCTTTCAGAGTTTCCAGACTGGCAGAGGGCTGCCATAGCGGCGCCTCACGCCTCACGCCTCACACCTCGCGAGCTACTTGCCCGCCCGGCTCAGGTACTCCCCGGTGCGGGTGTCGACCTTGACCAGTTCGCCCTGCTGCACGAACAGCGGTACGCGCACGATGGCGCCGGTTTCCAGGGTGGCCGGCTTGCCGCCGCCGCCGCTGGTGTCGCCACGAAGGCCCGGATCGGTTTCGGTGATGGCCAGGATCGCGAAGTTGGGCGGCGTCACCGACAGGGGCTGGCCGTTGAAGAACATGATCTTGCAAGTCTCTTCGCCCTTGATCCACTTGGCGGCGTCTTCGCACGCGGTCTTGCTGGCCTGGATCTGCTCGAAGCTGGCGGGGTTCATGAAATGCCAGAACTCGCCATCGTTGTAGAGATACTGCATCTCCACTTCCTCGATGTCGGCCAGCTCCCAGGTGTCTCCCGACTTGAGAGTACGATCGATCACGCGGCCGGTCTTGAGGCTGCGAATCTTCACCGTGTTGGTGGCCTGACCCTTGCCGGGTTTGCGATATTCGTTGTCGACGATGGAGTAGGGTTCGCCATCGACCAGCACCTTGGTGCCGGATTTCATTTCATTGGTGCTGACGGTAGCCATGCGCGAGACGCTCTTTGTCCTGGATGTACGGGGTTGCGTTCATCACGGTCGCGCGTTTGTGCGACCGGAATCGGTGAAAATCGGCCGCGCATGATAGCCGCTAGCCCCGACCCAAGACAGACCTCGGCCGAGGCGCCGCGTGCGCCGGCCTGGCAGCACGCGCTGCGCCAGGCTTTCAGCCGTCCGTCCGATCTGCTGTCCTACCTGGAGCTGGATCCCGCGCTGCCGGCACTGGAACTGCCGCGTCTGCGCTCGTTCCCCTTGCGCGTACCCCGCGGTTACGCCGCGCGCATGCGCAAGGGCGATCCCCTCGATCCGCTGTTTCTTCAGGTGTGGCCGGCCGCGCGGGAGGCGGAGCAGGCTGCAGGCTTTGTGCGCGACGCAGTCGGCGACCTGGACGCCGCGCTGGGAGACGGCGTGCTGCACAAGTACCACGGCCGCGCCCTGCTGATCACCACCGGCGCCTGCGCCGTGCACTGTCGCTACTGCTTCCGGCGCCACTTTCCCTATGCCGAAAGCCTTGCCGCGCGCGGTCACTGGCAACCTGCGCTGGCACGTCTGGCCGCCGATCCCGGCATCGTTGAAGCGATCCTCTCCGGCGGCGATCCGTTGTCTCTTTCGGACGAGCGTCTGCAAGAGTTGCTGGAAGGCCTGGCACGCATCCCGCACCTGCGTCGCGTCCGCATCCACACGCGTCAGCCCATCGTGCTGCCGGAACGGGTCGATGCCGGCCTGCTCAAGATTCTGACCGCGCTGCCGCTGGACAAGGCGATGGTGCTGCACGCCAATCACGCCAACGAACTGGACTCGACCGTGCGCGACGCCTGCCGTGCGCTGCGCAATACCGGCTTGACCCTGCTCAACCAGTCGGTTCTGCTGCGCGGCATCAACGACACGACCGACGTACTGATGGGCCTGCATGAGCGCCTGTTCAGTCTGGGGGTTCTCCCCTACTATCTGCATGTGATGGACCGCGTCGAGGGCGCGGCCCATTTCGAGGTTTCCGAGGACCGGGCGGTACGGCTGATGCGAGAGTTGTCGCGAAGCTCCCCCGGGTATCTGGTCCCCAAACTGGCACGGGAAGTGCCGGGTGAGCCCGCCAAAACCTGGATTCCATGGTGAACAACCCGCCGCTGCTGAGAACCGCCGCCCCGGCCGCCACGACTGCGCTGGTGCTGGTGGTGGCGCCTTTCGAGGAAAACGCCAAGCGCATCGAAAGCCATCTGCGTAACGCCGGCCACAAGATGCGTGCGGTGTGGGTCTCCGACGCCGCCGAGCTCGAACAACATCTGCAGAAGAGTCCACCGGATCTGCTGATGGCCTCGGACCAGTCCGCGGCACTGCCGCTCAGGGCGGTGATGGAAAGCTGCCGACGCTTTGCACCCAGTCTGCCGATTCTCTCGCTAGGCCAGCGCCTGTCCGGCGACAACGCGGCGGCCGCGGTCGCCGCCGGCGCGCGCGATCTGGTATCCGATTGCAACGAGGAAAGCCTGGGACATCTGGAGCGCGTTTACCTGCGTGAATACCTGGCCTACCGCAACCTGCGCGAATTGGCCCGTACGCGCGCGCTGCTGGCCGACTACGAATCCCGCTATACCCAGCTGGTCGCCGGCACCGGTGACGCCGTGGCGCAGATCTACGAGGGTATCCTGGCCGAGGTCAATCCCGCGTTCGCCAACCTGCTGGGTCACGATGACCCCGCCGCTCTGGCCGGCATGCCGCTGATGGATCTGGTGGCGCCCGAACAGCACGCCGCCGTGCGCGACCAGCTGCGCCAGCTCAACAACGGCCGCGCCGACGGCAAGTCGCTGGAGTGCGCCCTGCTCAGCCGTGACCGCACCCCCGTCACCGTGTCGGCGCAGCTGACCCGGGGCGAGGCCGACGGCGAGCGCTTCGTGGAAATGCTGATCCGCGCCGAAGCGGTGCAGGCACCCACCGCCGCCGCGGCCGGGCGGCTCGATTTCTTCAATGCCATCGACAATACCGGCGCCGATGAAGAACCCAGAGCCGCTCTGTTTGCGGTGATCGACGGCTTCGACTCGCTGGAAGACCGCATCGGTCACCTGGACGCCGAGCAGGTCGCGGTGCAGGCCGGCGCGCGTCTGGCGCGCGATGCCGAGGCAGGCGTGAACCTGTTCCGGTTCTCCACCCACGAATTTGCTCTGCTGGTGTCGCGCCACGATGCGCTGGAATTCGAGCCGCTGGCGGACCGGCTGGTGCGCGATATCGGCGCCCAGGTGTTCAGCACGGCGGAACACGAGTCGCAGGTGTCGCTGTCGATCACCGTGTATCCCCTCAGTGCTGCCGAAACCGCTTCGAAGATCGTCGGGGTGCTCGCCAACGATGCGCGCAAGCTGTCCGGCCGTGGCGGCAATCGCTATGCCCTGATCGGGCCGACCGCCAAGGCCAATGCGGCCGAACGCGAAGAGCAGCGCACGGTGGAAAACATCCGCGCCGCACTGGAGGACAATCGCTTCAAGCTGGCCTACCAGACCATCGCCAGCCTGGAGGGCGACACGCGCCAGCACTTCGACGTGCTGATCCGAATGATCAACGACCAGGGCGAGGAAGTGCACGCCAGCGACTTCGTCCGCATCGCCGAGAAGGCCGGGCTGATGCGCCTGATCGATCGTTGGGTCATCCAGCAGGCCACCAACGTGATCACGGCGCGCGGAAACCGCAAAGAGGGCTCGATGCTGTTCGTCAAGCTCAGCGAGGACACCCTGAAAGATACCGACGGGTACATCGCCTGGTTCCAGGAACTGCTCAAGGGCCGCAAGCTCGGCGAAGAGGAAGTCTGCTTCGAGATTCAGGAAATTTCCCTGCAGAACCACATCCGCAAGGCCAAGACCCTGACCAAATATCTGCGCGACTGCGGCGCCAGCGTCGCCATCGAACACTTCGGCATCGGGGTGAATTCCGCGCAGCTGCTGGAGCACCTGCCGATCAATTTCCTCAAGTTCCACATGTCCTACACGCACAACTTCAGCGACAAGGACATCCAGAAGAAAATGGCCGGCTTCATGGACCAGGCCAAACAACGGCGGATTCGCACCATCGTCAGTCATGTCGAGGACGCCAACGTCATGGCCCGCATGTGGCAGATGGGCGTCAATTTCATCCAGGGCTACCACGTACAGGAGCCCGAGGTCGTGCTGATCGCTTAGCGCGCTTGCTGAGCTGGAAAAACCCGGATCGATATCCGGGATTAGCTTGATCTGCAGGCCGAATCGGCCAGCGGTGGCCACCCCCCGCCATCCCCAACTCAATGGATAGGTTTAGCGCCATCCCGTAGGGCGGCCCGCGGCGGCTGTCCGCGCTCGATGAGCGGGTGCGACGACTCCGGCACGGCTGCGCGGTGTCGATCCCCGCCCGTCCAGCTTCAGCCCGCCGCCCCTCCCGCCTTCAGGGCGGCGATGCGATCTTCCAGCGGCGGATGCGTCATGAAGAATTTCTTGGCGCCGCCGATGAAACCGAAGGCCGCGACCTGCTCAGGCAGCGAGGACTCCGCGTGGCCGGCCTTGAGCCGCTCCAGCGCGGCGATCATCTTGCGCCTGCCGGCCAGATGCGCACCGCCGGCGTCCGCACGGAACTCGCGCTGGCGGGAGAACCAGCACACGATGGTCGTCGCCAGAATGCCGAACACGATCTGCAGCACGATCACGCTGATGTAGTAGCCCGGACCCACGCCGCGCTCGGTCTTGAACACGGCTCGGTCGATGACGTAACCGACCACCCGCGACAGGAACATCACGAAGGTATTCACCACGCCCTGCACCAGGGTGAGGGTCACCATGTCGCCATTGGCGACGTGCGCCACCTCATGACCGAGCACCGCCTCCACCTCATCCTGGCTCATGTTGCGCAGCAGGCCGGTGCTCACCGCCACCAGCGCGTTGTTGCGGTTCATGCCGGTGGCGAAGGCGTTGGGTTCGGGCGCGTCGAAGACGGCGACCTCGGGCATGCCGATACCCGCGGTGCGCGCCTGGCGCTGCACCGTGTTGATCAGCCACATCTCGGTGGAGGTCTTCGGCTCGGTGATGACCTGCGCGCCGGTGCTGCGCTTGGCCATCCACTTGGACATGGCCAGCGAAATGAACGCGCCGCCGAAGCCGAAGATCGCCGAGAACGCCAGCAAGGCCGGCAGGTTGAGCCCGTTCTGGGTGAGGAAGCGATCGACCCCCAGCAGCGAGGCCACCACCGCCAGCACCACCATTACCGCGACATTGGTCGCAACCAGCAGCATCACTCGTTTCATACCGCCCTCGCCTTTCGTTCCAGTTGAACTTGCCGCGGGAATATCGGGGTCTTCGACCGCCGCTTCAAGAGCCGGTTCTCAAGCCAGCGCCATCCGCTCCACCGTCTGGAAACCGCGCGGCAGATGGCCGCCACGACTGGCGCGAGCACCGACGTAAGCGTCCAGATCGGCCGGCTTAAGATTCAAGGTCCGCTTGCCGCAATACAGGGTGAGCGTGGCAGGCAGTGGCACCACCGCGCTGGCGACGATGCGATCTTCGCCTTTCAAGGTGACGAGCTTGTTGCCTTTGCCCTTGGCCAGTTCCGGCAGTTCGGAAATCGGGAACACCAGCAGCCGGCCTTCTGCGGTCGCCAGCGCCAGCCGGTCGCTGCCCGGATCGGGCACCCGCGCCGGCGCCAACGGCGCACGCTCCACGCTGACGACCGCTTTGCCAGCGCGCTGTCGCGAAGCCAGCTCGCCCAGGCGTGCAACGAAGCCATAGCCTTCTTCGGAGCCCAGCACGTAACGCTCGTTTTCGTCGCCGAACAGCAGCGCCACGATGCGCGCGCCGGGCTGGACATCAAGCTTGGTGGTCACCGGCTCGCCTTGGGAGCGCGCCGACGGCAGCTCGCGCGGATTGAGCGTGTAACTGCGGCCCTTGGAGTCCAGCAGCACCAGCAACTGGTTGGATCTGCCGTGCGCGTGCGCCAGATACTCGTCGCCTGCCTTGTACGACAGCGACGCCGGGTCCAGTTCGTGGCCCTTGCCGGCGCGGATCCAGCCCGCCTTGGAAAGCACCACGGTCAGCGGTTCGGCGGGGATGATCTCCTCGGCCGACATCGCCACCGCCGGCGGCCGCGCTTGGACCACGCAGCGGCGCTCGTCGCCGTATTTCCGGGCGTCTTCCTTGAGCTCTTCGCCGATCAGTTTCCTGAGCTTGTCGTCGTCGTCGAGCAGCTCCTCCAGTCTGGCGCGTTCGGCTGTCAGCTCGTCCTGCTCGCCCTTGATGCGCATCTCTTCGAGCTTTTGCAGGTGACGCAGCTTGAGATCGAGTATCCACTCGGCTTGCACGTCGGACAGCGCAAAGGTGCTGATGAGCTTGGCCTTGGGCTCGTCTTCAAAGCGGATGATGCGGATCACCTCATCGATATTGAGGTAGGCGATCATCAAACCTTCGAGGATGTGCAGCCGGTCGTTGACCTTGGTCAAGCGGTGGTTGAGCCGCCGCGTCACCGTCTGGAAGCGGTACTCCAGCCACTCGACCAGAATCTGCTTCAGATTCTTCACGCGCGGCCGCCCGTCCAGGCCGATCATGTTGAGGTTGACGCGTACGCTCTTTTCCAGGTCCGTGGTGGCGAACAGATGCGCCATCAGTGCCTCTGCATCGACCCGGTTCGATCGTGGAATGATGACCACACGCGTCGGGTTCTCGTGGTCCGACTCGTCGCGCAGATCTTCCACCAGCGGCAGTTTCTTGGCCCGCATCTGCTCGGCGATCTGCTCCTGGATCTTGGCCGGCGACACCTGATGCGGCAGCGCGACAACGACGATATGGCCGCTGTCTTCCTCGCGCTCCCACACCGCGCGCGTGCGCACCATGCCATTGCCGGTCTGGTAGATCTTGAGCAGATCGTGCGGTTCGGACACGATCTCGCAGCCGGTCGGGAAATCCGGCGCGGGCACGAATTCGCACAATGTCTCGACCTGCGCGTTCGGATGCTTGAGCAGGTGCAGGCAGGCCTTGACCAGCTCGCGGATGTTATGCGGCGGAATGTCGGTGGCCATGCCCACCGCGATACCGGTGGTGCCGTTGACCAGCACATTGGGCAGGCGTGCCGGCAGGCGCACCGGCTCTTCCATCGTGCCGTCGAAGTTTGGCTGCCAGTCCACCGTGCCCTGGCCGAGTTCGGCGAGCAGGGTCTGTGCGTACGCGCCGAGCCGCGACTCGGTGTAACGCATGGCGGCGAACGATTTCGGATCGTCCGCGCTACCCCAGTTGCCCTGCCCGTCCACCAGTGGATAGCGATAGCTGAAGGGCTGCGCCATCGTCACCATCGCCTCGTAGCAGGCGCTGTCGCCATGCGGATGGAACTTGCCGATGACGTCGCCGACGGTGCGTGCCGACTTCTTGTGCTTGGCGCCGGGTCCCAGCGCCAGCTCCGACATGGCGTAGACGATGCGACGCTGCACCGGCTTGAGCCCATCAGCGAGGTGCGGCAGCGCGCGATCGAGCACCACATACATCGAGTAATCGAGATAAGCCTTTTCGGCGAAGGCGCGCAGCGGCAGGCGTTCGGTATCGGAGTTCAGCATGTCGATCGAATTCGAGGGCAAAGGTTTACGAGCGCCGTCATCGCGGCACCGCCGTAAAGCGGCCAAGGGAAACGTTTTCCGGAGACCGGCCGGGATGTCCGCATTCCGGCCTTCGCCGGCATGACGAGTTTCCGGGGCCTGCGTTGAGGCCGTTCAGTTGTCGCGGGCGCGGAACACCACGGCCTGCACGTGATCCAGGTCGATCACGGCGTCGAAGAATTCCTTGCCGCTGAGTTCGGTCAGTCGCACGCTGTCGTCGGACAGCGCGCCGACCTTGCCGGTCAGCTCGGCGCCGGAAGCCAGCACCACGGTAGCGGACTTGCCTGCGCGGTCCTGCAGGGCCTTGCGCACCGCATCGGAGTCAGCGCTGGCGGTCCCCGAGGTGGCGGCCAGCAACCCTGCAATCGCAACCACAACTGTGCGCGTCATGATTTCACTCCTCAGGCCGCCGCCGCCACCCGCGGACGATGGGCCATGCCAAAGCCGTGACCGTGGTCCAGCAGGTATTCCAGCCACTTGCCCAACATCAGGTTGCGGCGCCATTGCCCGCTCAGGAACTCGCCCGCCTTGGGGTCCGCCTCATCCTGCGCCTGCCACGGCGGTCGATGCGAACATTCCAGCGCCTCGGCGACGCCCGCGTCCCGATATGCGCGAATCAGGATGTCCGGTTGCCGGCGCAGGCCGCAGTCGTCGACGAATTCGTAGGTCAGGCGCAAGGTCAGAGTGTAACGATCACGCGCAACCAGACTCAGGTGCAGCGGCAGATCCGAGCCGGATCGCGACACCGCCGATTCGAACGGCAGATCCAGCTCCGGAATCAGGCGCTGCAGCAGACGATAGTTGCGCTCGTACAGATCCATCAGGTGCGCAAGCCGTCGCGGCTTGCCGCAGCAGGGGCACAGATGTTCTCGAATGGCTTCCATGGGGAAGACACTATCCGCAAGGCCCGGAAGCGGCGCAAGTCTTGATTTTTGCGCCAGACACGCGGCCACAATGAGCGTTCATTCGCAGGACTGGAGAACCCCGTGGCCGTGCGCGAAATCGCTTCCAAGCCCTACTCCGACCAGAAACCGGGCACCGCAGGGCTGCGCAAGAAAGTCGCCGTGTTCCAGCAGCCGCACTACCTGGAGAATTTTCTGCAGGCGATCTTCGATGTCGACCCGCGTCTGCGCGGCGGCACGCTGATCGTCGGCGGCGACGGTCGATATCACAACCGCCCTGCGATTCAGACCGCGATCGCGATGGCCGCTGCCAACGGCATCGGTCGGGTTGTAGTCGGCCAGGGCGGCCTGCTGTCCACTCCGGCGGCCTCGCACCTGATCCGGAGTCGCGAGGCGGCAGGCGGGTTTCTGCTCACTGCCAGCCACAACCCCGCGGGCGAGGACGGTGACTTCGGCCTCAAGTACAACGTGGTCGGTGGCGGCCAGGCACCTGAGTCCTTGACCGACCGGCTGTACGAGGCCAGCCGGACCATGACGCGCTACCGCACGCTGGAAGGCGTGTACGTAGACCTGGACCGGCGCGGCACGCAAACCGTCGAGGGCATGGCGGTGGAGATCGTCGACTGCGTGGACGACTACGCGCAGCTGATGCAGACCCTGTTCGACTTCGACCGCATCCGCGACTGGTTCAAGCGCGGCCACCGCCTGCGCTTCGATGCGATGCACGCGGTGACCGGCCCCTACGCTCAGCGGCTGTTCGTGGACCTGCTGGGGGCGCCGGCTTCCAGCCTGCAGAACGTCTGCCCGCTGGAAGATTTTGGTGGCGGCCATCCCGACCCCAATCTGATCTACGCCAAGCCGCTGGTCGATCTGATGCTGTCGGATGCCGCGCCCGAACTTGGCGGTGCCAGCGACGGCGACGGCGACCGCAACATGATCCTGGGCCGCGGTCTATTCGTGACGCCCGGCGATTCGCTGGCAATGCTGTGCGAGCACCTGCACCTGCTGCCCGGCTATCGCGACGGCCTGGCCGGCGTCGCGCGCTCCATGCCCACCTGTCGCGCGCTCGATCAGGTCGCGCGCGCCTTGAAGATCCCTTGCTACGAGACGCCCACCGGCTGGAAATTCTTTGCCAACCTGCTCGACGCCGGTCGCATCACCCTGTGCGGCGAAGAAAGCTTCGGCACCTCCTCCAACCACACCCGCGAGAAGGACGGTGTCTGGGCCGTACTGGCCTGGCTCAACATCCTGGCGATCACGGAACGCTCGGTGCAGGACATCGCGCAGGCGCACTGGGCGCGCTTCGGGCGCCATTATTACGCGCGCCACGATTACGACGAGCTACCTGCCGCCGCGGCACAACAGGTCATGCAGGCTTTGCAGGAATCATTGCCGGCGCGCATCGGTCAGCGCTATGGCGATTACACCATCAGCGCCGCCGACAGCTTTTCCTATGTCGATCCCATCGACGACAGCCGCGCCACCGACCAGGGACTGCGCCTGGTGTTTGGCGATGCTGCGCGCCTCATCGTGCGGCTGTCCGGCACCGGCACCAAGGGCGCCACCTTGCGCCTGTACCTGGAACGCTTCGAGCGTCAGGCCCTGGACCTGAAATCCACCGAAGCACTGGCGCCGCTGACGGGCCTGGCGGAAAAGATCGTGCGCGTCGCCGATATCACCGGCAGGCGCGCACCCAGCGTCATCACCTGAGCAGGCGCGGCAAGCTCGGCGCCAAAAAAAGCCCCGGCGCAAGGCCGGGGCTCTGGTACCGCTACACCGATGCCGGATCGCCGGTAGCGATCAGCCCTGGCCACCCAGCAGGCCACCGAGCAAGCCGTCGAGCAGGCCGGTCAGGGTTGCGAACAGCGGCGCCAGCGGACCTTCGAGCGCACCGGCACCGGAGAGCAGACCGGTGAGCTGCGCCAGGGCATTGTTGAGCTGGGCACCACCGACTGCCGGGATCGGCAGACCGCCGGTGCCGCCGGCACCGCCGAGCACCGAGGTGATCTGTGCCAGCAGGTCATCCAGGATCACGGTGGGATCGCCACCGCCAACGCCCGGGACGGCACCGGTCAGCGGCGCCAGCAGGGTTTCGATGACACCGGTCAGGGCGTCGCCACCCAGGCCGGAGCCCGGCGTGGTGAAGCCGGTCCCCAACAGTCCGGTCAATTGGTCGATGGCGTCCATGATGGGACCGCTGAGCGGGTTGCCACCACCGTCGCCAACCTGCCCTTCGAGCAGTCCGATCGGCAACACGTCCACCAACAGGCCGTTCACCAGATGCTCGACCGTGACGGTCAGCGCCGAAGCCACTGCGGTCGGATCGCCGCTGGAGGCCGCACCGACGGTGGTCTCCAGATCGTCCAGCGCGGTGCCGACCAGGGTCAGCGAGGGGCCGACTACAGGCGCATTGATAGCCTCCGCCGGCACCATCGACAGCGCCAGGTTGTAGCCCTCCGCGAGCTGCGCGACCAGACCGCTCAGAACGCTCAGATCGGGAACACCGGCACCGCCGCCGGTCCCGGGCAGACCGCCCTGCACCGACGCCAGCGTGCTCAGCAGGGTCGCGCCAAAGGCTTCCAGCGGCGTGCCGGCCAGCGGGTTGCTGCCCAGTCCGCCGGGCGCGGGAATGGTGGTGCCGCTGCAGGCGCCACCGCCGGCCAGCGACAACAGCAGACCCTGCAGATCGGAAACCAGATTGGTCAGCTCGGCCTGCACCACCGTCGCCGCGCCTTGAAAGCCCGCCGTGCCGGCGTCGGCCTGGGCTGCCAGGACGTCGACGATATCGAGCGTGTCGCCGACCACGATCTGATCGACGCAGGTCACCACACCTGCCAACGGGGTGCCCGCCGAGGCAACCGCCAGAGGGGCAAGGACCTGGTTGGAGACCGGCTCCTGCACCGCGTCCAGCGGACCGGCCACGTCGTTGCGCGCGGTAGGCGTCGGCGCGCCGCCGTCGCCGCTGCTACCGCTGCTGCCACCGCCGCCGCCGCAACCCACCAGCGTCAAGGAACCCGCCAAGGCCAGCGCCATCAGACTTTTCTGCCACATGAGAACTCTCCGTTAAAAGTTGGGAACCGCCGCCCCGCGACAGCGATGGACCGAAGCATCGACGCACGCGAAGCGCGATGCGATGCAGGCGGGACAACCGGTGCAAAGCGCCCGACGAGCCGATTGAGGCCAAACCCAGCGGCATCGAAAAGCGGACCGGCGGCGCGGCGACGGCTGGACCCGATGCGGTCGCGCGACCGCTCAGGCGTCGTCGACAGCCAACTTCTGCAGCGCGTTCCAGTCCAGCACCGTAACGCCCAGCTTTTCGGCCTTGGCCTGCTTGGAGCCCGCGGCTGCACCGGCCAGCAGGAAGTCGGTCTTGGCCGATACCGAGCCCACCACCCGACCGCCTTGCGCCTCGATCCACGCGGTCGCCTGATCGCGGGTGATTCCCGGCAGGGTGCCGGTGATGACGATGCTCTTGCCGGCCAGCGCACCGCCCGCGGCAGCGGCGGGCGCCGGCCAATGGATGCCGCAGCCCCCCTGATCGCGCGGCCGCACCAGCGCGCTGACCACTTCGCGATTGCGCTGCTCTCCGAAAAAATTCACCACGTGCGCGGCGACTGTCGGGCCGACGTCGGCCACCTGGCGCAGTCGCGGGTAGCGGTCCTTGTCCTTCAGTTCGGGCGCATGGGCGGTGGACGCATCGCTGTGGATGGCGGCGAGCAGGTCGTCCAGCGTTCCGAAGTGACGCGCAAGATCGCGTGCCGTGGTTTCGCCCACTTGCGGACAGCCGAGTGCAAACAGGAAGCGGCCGAACTCGGTGAGGCGGCTGCGCGCGATGGCGGCCGCGACATTGGACGCGGACTTCTCGCCCATGCGCTCGAGCCCTGCGAGTACCTCTGCAGTCAAGGCCAGGTAGATGTCGGCCGGCGACGTCAGCAGCCCGGCGTCGATCGCCTGCGCCAGCAGCTTGTCGCCCAGCCCTTCGATGTCCATGGCCTTGCGCGACACGAAATGAACCAGTGCGCCGTGCAACTGCGCGCGGCAGGACAAACCGTTGGTGCAGCGCGCGACCACCTCGCCTTCGACCCGTTCGACATGCCCCCCGCACACCGGGCACTGTGGTGGCAACCGCACCGGCACCCGCGCGTCGTGGGCGGCGCGCTCGGCCTCGTCGGCCAGCACCACACGGACCACTTCGGGGATCACATCGCCGGCGCGACGCACGATCACGGTGTCGCCCGGTCGCACGTCCTTGCGTTCGACCTCATCCATATTGTGCAGCGTGGCGTTGCCGACGTTGGCACCGCCGACGAACACCGGCCGCAACCGCGCCACCGGGGTGAGCGCACCGCTGCGCCCGACCTGAAACTCCACATTCTCCAACACGGTGCGCGCCTCTTCGGCGGCAAACTTGTAGGCGCAGGCCCAGCGGGGCTCGCGCGATACGCTGCCCAGTTCCTCGCGGCCGGCAAGATCGTCGAGCTTGAACACCACACCGTCGATCTCGAAATCCAGCTCGGCGCGGCGCTGCGCCATCGCCGCGAAATACCTCAGCATGCGGTCGACACCGTCGACGGTTTCGATCAAGTCCGATACCGGCAAACCCCAGGCGCGCAACTGCGCCAGCACCTCGGCATGGCTTGCCGGCGCATCCCATTGCTCCCGATAACCGAGGGCATAAGCGGTGAAGGCCAGTGGCCGCTGCGCGGTGACGGCGGGGTCGAGCTGGCGCAGCGAGCCAGCCGCAGCATTGCGCGGATTGACCGGCACCTTGTCGCCACGCGCCTCGGCCTCGGCGCATAGACGGCGGAACCCGCTGAGCGGCAGATACACCTCGCCGCGCACTTCGACCACCGGCGGTGGCTGGCCGCGCAGGCGTCGCGGGATGTCGCCGACGGTGCGCAGATTGGCGGTGACGTCCTCACCGGTCTCGCCGTCGCCGCGGGTGGCGCCCTGCACCAACACGCCGTCGCGATACGTCAACGACACCGCCAAGCCGTCGAGCTTGGGTTCGGCGCTGTAGCGGGCACTGTCGCAGCCCAGAACTTCGCGCACGCGACGGTCGAAATCGCGCAGCGCGGCCTCGTCGCCGGCCTTGCGCAGCGACTGCATCGGCAGGCGATGGGTCACCGGCGCGAATGCGCTGCTGGGCGCGCCGCCGACGCGCTGCGTCGGTGAGTCGGCGCTCGCCAGCTCGGGATGGCGGGTCTCCAACTCGCGCAATTCGGAAAACCACGCGTCGTATTCGGCATCGGAAACGCTGGGCGCATCGAGCACGTAATAACGGTGGTCGTGCGCAGCAATCCGTTCGCGCAACCAGGCCACGCGGGCGGCGGCAGTTACCGCCGGTTGCGGCACAGGTTCTCAGCCCAGCTGGTGGGTCTTGGCCCAGGCCTGCAGGTCCTGGCGCAGGCTGCTGGCCACGGCGTCGTCCACGCGCTGACGGCTGGCGTCGAAGATATCCGCCTTGAGCGCCACCGCCAGCGCACGGGTGGTGCCCAGCATGTCGTCGAAGGCAACCGTGGGACTGACCGGGCCCGGCAGATTCATCAAAACCAGCAAGCCCTTGGTGGAGAAGGTCTCGGCCTCGGTCGGCACCAGCTTGCCGGGCTTGAGCAGGCTGGCTACCGAGAACACGCTGCGACCTCCGATGAGGCGGTGATACAGCTCGCCCTCGCCAAAGCGCAGCCCCTGCATGGCCAGGGCCTGATGCAGCTGCGGGCCGAGTATGTCGATTTCCTCGGTGGGCGCCACGATCAGCGCGACCGGTCGCGCGGGTACCGCAGCGGCGGCGGGAGCGGTCTGGGTCGACGGCTTGAGCAAGGTGGCGACCGACGGTGGCGACGCCGGTTCCCGCGCCTTGGGCGCATCCATGCTGGGTTCGCCACCGCGCTTGCGCGGGCGGCCGACACCATATTCATCGTATCCCTGCGGCGGTTTGCGCGGCGCCAGCAGATCGAGCTGATCGCCCTGCTCATCGGCCCCGCGAAGCAGGGCGTCTTCGGTGGAGTCGTCGCCGTCTTCGGATTTCGCGCGGCGGCTGAGCACGTACAGCGCCACCACCAGCACTACGCATACGATCAGCAGCGCCCATTGCAATTCGCCCATGAGTTCTCCTAGTCGCCGACGGCGACGCCAACGTCCCTCGCCCGCGCGGTTGGGTCCCAGCTCGAGAGCGCCATTATGGCGCTCCCGGGTAAGCCCAACCGGGGAGAGGGGGGGACCGTCCGCGGATGCGGACGGTGGGGTGAGGGCAAGCCGCCCGAACGAAGGTTCTTCACGCTATCGACTCTTTCCCGGCTTCCGCTTCGACCTGGCCGACCAGATCCACCGCCTGCTGGACGTCCACGCTCACGAGTCGCGACACGCCCGGCTCTTGCATGGTCACGCCGTGCAGATGGCTGGACAGCTCCATCGTGATCTTGTTGTGGGTGATGATAATGAACTGCACGGTCTGGCTCATCTCGCGCACGACCTCGCAGTAGCGCGCTACGTTCGCGTCGTCCAGCGGCGCGTCGACCTCGTCCATCAGGCAGAACGGCGCCGGGTTGAGTTGAAACAGGCCCAGCAGCAAGGCCACCGCGGTCATCGCCTTCTCGCCGCCGGACAGCATCTGGATGCTGGAATTGCGCTTGCCGGGAGGGCGCGCCATCACCCGCACGCCGGTGTCGAGCAGGTCGTCGCCGGTGAGTTCCAGATACGCCTCGCCGCCGCCGAACAGTTTCGGAAAGCGGTCGCGGAAGATGGTGTCGACCTTGTCGAACGTATCCTTGAAACGTTCCTTGGTCTCGGCGTCGATCTTGCGGATCGCCTCCTCCAGGGTATCCAGCGCACCGGTGAGGTCGTCGTACTGCTCGCCCAGATACCGGTCGCGACCTTCGGCCTCTTCCAGCTCCTGGATCGCGGCCAGATTGATGGCGCCCAGACGCTCGATACGTCGGCCCAAGCCCGCCAGCTTTTCCTCCCATCCGTCGCTGGTGGCCTCGGAAGGAAGCTGCGCGAACACGGCTTCAGGTTCCAGTCCGGAGGCTTCGCAGACCTCGGCCAGTTGCTGCTGGATGCTCTGGCGGCGCGCGCGCAGGTTCTCGAACTCGATGCGCGCCTGCTGTAGGCGCTCCTGCGCCTGATCCTTGGCGTCCTCCGCCTCGCGGAAACCCTGCGCGCTCTGACCCACCGCCTGCTCGGCCGCTTCCAGGGCCATGCGCGCGCTACGCAGCACCTCGCGCGCCGCGTTGACCGCATCGCGCGCCGTTTCGGCCTGTGCCTGGCGCTCCGCCAGGGGTGCCTCCAGTTCTTCCACCGCAGCGCCGCGGGCGCTACGGTCCTGTACCAGCTGCTCGCGGCTGGCCTCCAGTTCGTACGCGCTCTGGTTGAGCGCCGCAACATGGCTGCGCCGCGATGCCAGCTGAATCTGCACCTGACTGTCGGCCTGCGCAGCCTGGGTCAGTAGGGCGCGATTGCGGCTGACCGCGTCGCGCACGCGCGCCAGACCCTGCTGATGCTGGATGCGCTCCTCGCGCAAGCGTTGCGCCACCGCCTCCAGGTTGACCAGCTTGTCGCGCGAGGCAGTCAGTTCGGCGGCCTGCTGCTCGCGCTGCGCCTTGAGCGCCTCGATGTCCTTGACCAGGGCGGCGATGCGCCCCTGGGTCTGCTCCAGTCGCACCGCCTGGGCCTGGCGAAATGCCAGACGCTGCGATTGCCGGCTGCGCGACTGCTCGAAGCGCGCGGCCAGTTCGCGCCGTTCGCTCTCAGCCTGTTGCTGGCGTTCGCGTACCGCGCCCAGCGCCGCTTCGCGCGCGTCGATGGCCTGGCTGGTTTCGTCGACCTGCGCGCGCAATTGCTGGATCAGCTGCTCGCGCGCGATGACACCCGAGCGCGCATCCTGACTGGACGGCACCCGTATCCAGCCACGTCCGCGCCAGACGCCGTCCGGCGTGGTCACCGACTCGCCAGGGGCGAGCGTGCCGAGACGCGCGACAGCATCGGCCGCGTTGTCGGCGCAATAGACCGAGCCTAGGAAATCGCGCACCGCTTGCGGACCTTGAACCCATGCGGCCAGGGTGCCGGCGTCGGCGGGGGCATCGGTCCCCTGACGCTGCAGCAGCGCCAAGCCGGCCCGGGGCCACTCCTGGTGCGCCCAATCGGTCGCCAGATGATCCACCAAAGGCGCCTGCAGCAGGCCTTGCAGCACGTGCTCGACGGCGGTCTCCCAGCCCGCCTCGACCTGCAGATGCTGGCCAAGACGCGGCTGGCCGATCAGCTCGCGTTCGCGCAGCCAGCCGGCCAGTTCGGCGTCGTCCTGGCGCAGCGCGGCCTGTTGCAGGGTTTCCAGCGAAGACAGGCGCCCGCGCGCCGACTGCAGCTGCTGACGCGACTCGTGCAAACCGCCGTCCAGGGTGGCACGTTGTTCGCGCAGCGCAGCAAGGTCGCGGTCCAGCCCTTGCAGGCGGGTCTGGGCATCGGCGATCTCAGCATCGAGCTGGCCCAGTTCGGTGTCGGCATCGAACAGCGAGGCCTGGATCGGCGCGGCATCCAGCCCGGCGCTTTCCGCCGCCAGCCGCTTGTAGCGCTCCTCCAACTGGAATTGCGCGCGCTCCAGCGCCTGCACGCGCACACGCTCGCCTTCGGTATCGAACAGCGGCTGCTCGGAGGTGGCGCTGAACTCTTCCCAGCACGCCTGCTCGGCCTGCGCACTGTTTTCCGAACGCGCGAGGTTGGCGCGCGCCTCCTCGTGATGCCGCAGTGCCGACTCGGCCTGACTTTCGAGCTGCCCGACTTCGGCCAACGCCTGCTCCAGGCGCAGGCGATCCTGCTGCCGGCGGCGGTCGAGATCGGCCAGGCTGCGATCGAGCTGTTCCAGCTCGCGCTGCTTCATGGCGCGCAGCTCGCGCGCGTGCACCAGGTCCTGTTCGAGCCGGCTGGCGGCGCCCTCGGCCTCGAACACCGCGCCCTGCTCGCGGTTGAGCTGCTCCTGCGCCTGACGCCGCGCGTCCTCGGCACCTTCGCGGCCCTGGGCCGCCGCCATGACCTGGGCGCGCGCGTTTTCCAGCGCCTGCTCCAGGGTTTCGAGCTTGTCCTGATGGGCGTTTGCCTCGGCGTCCAGACCACGCTCGCGCAAGGCCAGTATCTCGGCCTTGAGTTGACGTTCCTGCTGCTTGAACTCGCGGTATTTCTCCGCGTTGGCAGCCTGCTTGCGTAGCACTTCGAGCCGCGCCTGAATCTCCACCCGCATGTCATTCAGGCGCGACAGGTTTTCGCGCGTCTGGCGGATACGGCTCTCGGTTTCCTTGCGGCGGTCCTTGTACTTGGAAATGCCGGCGGCTTCTTCGAGCCAGGCGCGCAGTTCCTCGGGCTTGGCCTCGATCATGCGGCTGACCATGCCCTGCTCGATGATCGCGTACTGATTCTTGCCGCCCAGGCCGGTGCCGAGCAGCAGGTCGGTGACGTCGCGCTTGAGGCACTTGCGCCCGTTGAGGAAGTACTGCGAATTGCCGTCGCGGGTCAGTTCGCGACGCACCGCGATGTCGGTATAGGCAGCGTACGGGCCGGTGATCTGGCCGTCGCTGTTGTCGAAATGCAGCTCCACGCTGGCGCGACCGACCGGCTTGCGGGTCTTGGAGCCGTTGAAAATGACGTCGTCCGAGTCCTGCGTGCGCAGCTGCTTCTGGCTGGCCTCGCCCAGCACCCAGCGCACCGCATCGATGAGATTGGATTTTCCGCAGCCGTTAGGGCCGACGATGGCCGTCAGATTGGCCGGCAGCGGCAGTTGCGTGGGATCGACAAAAGACTTGAAGCCGGCCAGCTTGAGTCCGGAAAGGCGCATTCGATTTCGAGTTGTGCGCGCACAGTCGTGGCGCTTTCAATGAGGCCGCTCCCCAGGGGAGGCCGATGGGCTAGTGTAAATTACCGACCTCGAATCACCCACCTTTGCGCCGTTCGCTGCCGCCACCGCCCGCATGTCTACCCAGCCGGACACGTCGCTAGAAAGCTTTTCCAATCCCCATCCCGGGCGCGACTTCGTGATCCGCATGCGGATGCCAGAGTTCACCTGCCTGTGCCCCAAGACCGGCCAGCCGGATTTCGGCACGCTCTACCTGGAATACATCCCCGACCAGCGCTGCGTCGAGCTCAAGTCGCTCAAGCTCTACATCTGGAGCTTTCGCGACCAAGGCGCCTTTCACGAGGCGGTGACCAATCGCATCCTCGACGACCTGGTCGCCGCCACCGCGCCGCGCTTCATGCGCCTGACTGGCGACTTCGGCGTGCGCGGTGGCATCTTTACCCACGTTGTGGTCGAACATCGCGCGCCGGGCTGGAGCCCGCAACCGGCCGTAACGCTGCCGCCAGGCGAATGGATCAAGCAGTAAACAGGCGCTCAAGACAGGCGCTCAAGCGTCGCCCACCGGGAATCAGGAGACAGAACAGACCATGAAATCTATCAAGATCATCGCGGCTTTGAGCCTGTTGCTGGCCGTCGGCACTGCGCAGGCGCGCAAGGATTGCGCCGAGCTGCAGGCCGAAATCGACGCGCAGCTACAGGCCAAAGGCGTCAAGAACTACACCCTGGAGGCGGTGGCCACTGCGGATGCAGGCGATCGCCAGATCGTCGGCAGCTGCGACGGCGGCTCCCGCAAGCTCGTCTACACCCGCGGTGTGGTGGCGACGGCCCCGGAGGCCGCGGCCCCGGCGACGGAGCCAGCCACCTCGACCGGCACGCCCGAGACCCCGCTGCAGAACTATTGATCCGACGCGGCTGCAATCGCCATGGCCATGGAATGGTTGCAGCCGGTCGACCTTTACTGCGAGCGCTTCGGCCCCGGTCTGCTCGCCGAACCGCTCAACGCGCTGAGCAATCTGGCGTTTGTCCTCGCCGGCGTGTGGGTCGCCGCGCGCATGCCCCTGGCCTTTGCTCCGCGACCGGTGCCGCTGTCATTCAACCTGCTGGCCGGCTGCATTGCGCTGATCGGCATCTGCTCGGGCGCCTTCCACACCTTCGCTACGCGCTGGGCCGGATGGCTCGACGTCCTGTCGATCGCCCTGTTCATCTACGGCTTCGCCATCTGTTTTGCGCGCTACGTACTCGACATCCGCTGGTCGCTGGCCTGGATCGCTGCACCGGCGCTGTGGGCGCTGGGCGTGTTCGTGACCGCGCCGTTCGAATCCGGCGATCTCAACGGCTCGGTGGACTACCTCCCGGCCCTGGCGGCGCTGAGCCTGATGACCCTGGGCCTGGCGTTTCGACGCCGGCCCGGCGCCGCAGTCTTCGCGCTGGCCGCGGCGCTGTTCGCCGTCTCCATCGCGCTACGCAGCGTGGACCAGGCCTGGTGCTCGCGCTGGGTCTGGGGCACCCACTGGGCCTGGCATCTGCTCAACGCCGGGGTGCTGAGCCTGGCCATGACCGGACTGGTTTTGGCTGGCCGCGGGCCTATACCGGATATCCGGTGATGTCGCGGATGCGTCGGTAAAGGGGCTGCAGCCGGGGATAAAGATCGCGATAGACCTCGCGATAAAGTCGCAGATAGATCGCTTGCGCGCCGGGCTCCGGCACGAACCTTCGGCCGACACGGGTCATGGCACGCACCGCCGCGGCGTAATCGGGGTGCAGCCCCAGGCCTACTGCGAGATTGATCGCGGCGCCCAGCGCCGAGGTCTCGTAAACCTCGGGCCGCTCGGCGGCGAGGCCGAATATGTCGGCGGTGATCTGCATCGCGGCATCCGACTGCGAGCCGCCGCCGCCCACCACCAGGCGTCGGATCTTGCGCGCGGTACGGCGCTCGATCTGTTCGGCACCGGCGCGCAGGCCGTATACGAGGCCTTCAAGAATCGCGCGGTACAGGTGCGCGCGTGTATGCACATCGCCGAAGCCGATGATGCTGCCTTTGGCCTCGGGTCCCGGATCGCGCACGCCGGGCGACCAGTAGGGCTGCAGGGTCAGGCCCATGCTGCCAGCCGGCACGCTGTTCACCAGCTCGTCGAACAGCGACTCCACCGCCACGCCGCGCTCGGCCGCGAGCGCGATCTCGCGTTGGCCGAACTCGCGCTTGAACCAGCTCACCATCCAGAAGCCGCGGAAGATCTGGATCTCGGTGTTCCACGCATTCGGCGCCGCGGCTGGATACGCGGGCAGCATGCGCTGGACCTCAAAGTAGCGCGTCTGCGTGGTGTTGACGGTCGCCGTGGTGCCGAACGAGAGCTGCGCCACGTCCGGCTCCAGCGCGCCGCAGCCGACCACCTCGCAGGCCTTGTCGGCCGCCGCCGCGATCATCGGTAGCCCGGCAGGCAGCCCCAGCGCCTGCGCCGCACGCGGCGTCAGCGCGCCCAGCCGCGCGCCCGGTGGCACCAGCCGCGGTAGCTGCTCCGCGCGCACCGCGACCGCCTTCCACTTGAAGTCCGCCGGCTTGGCCCATTCGAGCCGCTGGTAGTCGAAGGGCACATAGCCGACCTGGCTGCCGACCGAATCCACGTAGTCGTCGACCAGTCGGTGCGTCAGATACCCGCTGAGGAATAGATATTTCGCTGTGGCGCGCCACAGTTCGGGTTGGTGCTGCGCGAGCCAGTTGGCGTCGGCCTCGGCCTGCAGATGGGCGATCAGCGGCGTCGCGCCGACGACCCCGAACAGGGCGCGCCACAGCGGCCCGAGGTCGGGCGGCGCGGTACAGCGGCGCTGGTCGAGCCAGACGATGGCGGGGCGCAGCACCGCGCCGTTGGCGTCGAGGCAGACCATGGTGGCGCGCTGCGTGGTCAGCGACAGGCCGGCGATCTGCCCGGGCGTCACCGCGGCTTGCGTCCAGAGTCCGGTGCAGGCCTGCACGAGCGCGTTCCACCAGACCTCCGGGTCCTGCTCGGCCCACCCGGGCTGCGGCGAAACATAGGGCTCGATGGGAACCTGGCTGCGTACCAGCAACTGGCCCTGGGTGTCGAACACGCAGGCACGCGCGCTCTGGGTACCCACGTCCAGTGCCAGCAGGCGGGCCGTGCCGACACGGTGCTTGCCCGGAGGACAATGGGTGCTGGGGGCGTCCCTCATAGCGGCGCGTGCTGTTGTTGCCACAGCGCGAGATAGGCGGTTTCCTCGGCAGCCCAGCGCGCATCGTCCCAGCCCAGCTCGGACTGCACCACGATGCGGATGGAGGGCAGCAGCGCGGCACCGCCCCGCGCGCTCACCAGCCCGATGCGCGTACGTCGCAGCAGCAGATCGTCGAGCCGGTGGACCTGTTCGTGGCCGGCCGACCATTTCAGCTCGGCGTAGGTGTAAGGCGTGGCGCCCACAGTACTCATCAACTCGTCCTGCGCAACCAACTGCTGCGCAATGGCCGGCCCGAGCCTTCCGCTCAGGCGTAGCAGGCTCGCGTCCGAATTTGCCGCATATTCGAACAGCGGTTGCTCCGCGCGCGGCGCGAGCCGCGGCTGCTGTTGCGCCGCTTCCGTAAGCACTTGGCGCGCGGTGACGCGGAAAGTGGTGAGCTTGCCCCCGGTGATGCTGACCAAGCCCGGACTCGACCACAGCGCGGATTCGCGAGACTCCGCGGACGGCGCGCCCTTGCCGCCGGCAATCACCGGCCGCACGCCGGCATAGCGGCACAGCGCATCGCTGGCATCCAGGTTGACGTCGGGGAAGCGTAAGTTCAGCGCCTGGATCAGATAGCTCGCTTCCCCGGCGGTCATGCATGGAGAGTCGAGCGCGCGCACATCGTGATCGAGGTCGGTCGTGCCGTAGAGCACGGCGCCCTCCCAGGGGTAGGCGAAAATCGGTCGGCGATCGTGCGGATGCAGCCAGGAAATCGCATGCGCGATCGGCAGGCGTGCGTGCGGAAACACGAAGTGGCTGCCGCGCAAGGGGCGCAGCGACGGCGCGCCGACCGTTGCCGACGCGAACTGGCGCGCCCACACCCCGGAAGCGTTGACCACCAGTCCGGCCTCGATGCGTCGCGTGGTGTTCGCAAGGCGGTCGTGCAGCACCACGCCGCACACGCGCTCCTGATCGCGCAAGAGATCGTCGACCTGCACATAGTTCAGCGCGGTCGCGCCTGCCGCGCGACTGTCCTCGATCAGACGCTGCACGAGGCGGGCGTCGTCGGTACGGGCGTCCTCGAAGCGCATCGCCCCGAGCAGCGCATCCCGCGACAGCGCGGGCTCGCGTCGCGCGACCTCGTCGGCCGACAGCCAGCACGAGGCAAGGCGTCCGGCCATCAGGTCGTACACCAGCAGGCCGGTCCGGATCAGCAAGCGGCTCGGCTTCACGCCGCGATGCACCGGCATCAGAAAAGCTTGCGGATCGACCAGGCCCGGCGCCTCGCGCAACAGACGTGCGCGCTCGCGCACCGACTCCAGGGTGAGCCGCCATTGCGCGGATCGCAGGTAACGCAAGCCGCCGTGGACGAGCTTGGACGAACCGCTCGACGTGCCCGACGCGAAGTCGTTCTTGTCGACCAGCAGCGCCGAAGCCCCGGTGCGCACGGCTTCGCGCAGCACGCCGGCACCGCTGATGCCACCGCCGATGACGATCAGATCGTAGCGATCGTCCAGTCCGGCAAGCCGGTCGCCGCTCACGCGAACAGCTTGCCTGGATTCATCATGCGATCGGGATCCAGTTCGCGCGCCACCGCGCGGATCAGGTCCATGCCCAGCGCGCCCTTTTCAGCCGCCAAGTAAGGCGCGTGGTCGGTACCGACGCCGTGCTGGTGGCTGATGGTGCCGCCGTGGGCCACGACCGTCTGCGACAGGCGTGCCTTGAGCCGCTGCCAGCGCGCCAGGTCCTGCTCGTAATCGGCCGCGGATCGAAACACGAAGGTCGAATAGAGGCTGCAGCCCTGTCGGTACACGTGCGACAGGTGAGTGAAGGCGTGAACCCGTTCGTCGTCCTGTGCCATCACATCGGTCGCGGCCTGTTCGATGGCACGCATCAGCGGGGTCAGCTGCGGCCAGTTGACGCAGGTTTCCACCGTGTCGGCGCCGTAGCCCGCCTCCCACAACGCGTTGCGCAGGTAGGGTCCGCGAAAGCGGTTCTTGGCCCACCCGGCGCCGATCATGCGTCCCGCGTGCACGCCGCGCGCCAGCTTGCACACGGTCAGCGACTCGCGCCGCGTGCGCAGCACTTCGCGATTCAGGCCGGTAACCCCCATGACCAGCATCACCGGCTTGACGCCGCTGCCGCGCAGCTTCAGATAACGCTTGAGCCAGGTGATGGCCTTGTCGTGACCGGACAGGGTGAGCTGGGTTTCGGTCTCGCTCTCGTTGGACAGGCGCAGCATCGACAGCGGCAGGTCGGCCTGGACCAGATTGCGCACGGCCAGCACACCCTGATCCCAGGTGGGGAAGAAGACCGCGTGAAAATCCTCGCGCTCGGGAAGGGGCCGCAGGCGCACGGTCGCTTCGGTCAGCACGCCCAGACGGCCTTCGGAACCGAGCACGAATTCGCGCAAGTCGGGACCGGCGGAAGACGCCGGCACGCCTCCCACCTCCAGATCGCCGCGCGCGGTCGCCAGGCGACCGGCTGCGAACAGTTGCTCGATGCGGCCGTAGCGCAGGGATTGCTGGCCGCTGGAACGCGTCACCACCCAGCCCCCGAGGGTCGAATACTCGAACGACTGCGGGTAGTGGCCAAGCATCAACCCCAGATCGCGCAGTTGCGCCTCGATCTGCGGCCCCGCGACGCCTGCGCCGAAACGCGCCAGTCGCGTGGTGCTATCGCAGTCCAGCAAGCGGTTCATGTGCTGCAGCGACAGATTGAGTACCGGTCGGTCGCTGTCGACCGGCACGTCCAGGTGGCCCACCACGCTGGTACCGCCGCCCCAGGGGATGACCACCGCGCCAGCCTCGCGCGCCTGTTGCAACAGGCCCCGCGCCTCTTCGTGCGTGGCAGGACTGGCGACCGCGTCCGCCACCGGCCCGATGCGGCCGTACTTCAGCGCCAGCCAGTCGCGATAGCTGTGGCCGCGAGCGTGCCGCAGCCGGGTTTCGGGCGAGACGTCGAAACCGGCGAGCTGCAGGCGCGAGGCGGCAACGTGTCGCAGGACGGCGTCCAGTTCGGCTTCGGGCGACGCTTGTCCGGGACCGATACGCTCGCGCAGGAAAGCCAGGGCCTGGGATCCCAGCGCCACACTTTGTTCCGCTTCGCCCCAGCCGTTCCAGCGCCGCATGCCGACTCCCGCCCCGATCGATGACCGAAGCGACGCAGTGTATCGCGCGTCCCTTTCAGGACAACGATCTCAGCAGGTCGGAACGTGGGCGAAGCGCTGAACGGCGCGCAATTGCTCCAGCGTCAGGTAGGGCCCCAGCGCCGGGCCGCGAGCATGCGTCACCGGCTGATCGGGCTCGCCACAACCGTCCAGCACCACACAGGCCGAAGAGAAATCCTCGCCTTCGGTGTTGGCATTGGTGGTGACGATGGTGGGCACACCGGCGGCCACCGCGGCGCGCAGGCCCATCGAGGAATCTTCCAAGGCCACGCACTCGTTGGCGGCCAGGCCCAGCCGCGATAGCGCCAGCAGATAGCTGTCAGGTGCGGGCTTCTTGCGGGTGACGTCTTCGCCGCTGACGACGAGATCGATACGGGTGGCCAGCTCCCGGCCCAGACCGTAGCGCAGTACCGGACGCAGGCTGGCGCGGCTGGCATTGCTCACCAGCGCCACATGCAATCCGGCGGCGTCGGCCTCGCGGATCAGGCGCGCCACGCCCGGACGCAGAGGAATGCGGCCTTTGCGCAGGTAGCGCTGAAAATAGCGGGACTTGAGATCGTGGACTTGCGCCACCCACAGATCGGGATCGTTGGCGTATGCCGCCGTGTGATGCGCCAAGTCGGGATGATGCTGATCGACGAAGTAGCGCAAGCGCTCCTTGCCGCCGGGCAGCGCGAGCAGCTTCCGATAGAGCCGCGGCCCCCAGCGCCAGGTCAATCCCAGTTTGCGGAACGCGCTGTTGTAGGCTGGCCGGTGCCCGTAGCGCTCGGTATCGGCGACGGTGCCGTCGACGTCGAACAACAGGGCCCGCAAGCTCACGACCATCCCCCTGACGGCACCGCGAAGGGCGGTGTCAACCAATGCACAGCGGGTATGGCGGGTTCGGGCATGACAGGGGTACCACGGGAAACTTCACGCAGTATAGTCGAAGTCCCCTGTAGTGGACTGTTTGGCGTTGTGTTTTTGTCGGCCATCTGACACCGTTCACCGCCTTTGTCGGCACCGTCCATGCGCATGGCTTACGTCGGTCGCTTCGCGCCAACGCCGTCCGGTCCGTTGCATTTCGGATCGTTGGTCACCGCGCTTGCCAGCTATCTGGACGCACGAGCGGCGGGCGGCACCTGGCTGCTGCGCATCGACGATCTCGATCGACCCCGGGTCAGGCCGGGCGCAGAGGAGCGGATCCTGTCGCAGTTGAGCGCCCACGCCCTGGATTGGGATGGTCCGCTGCGACGGCAATCGGAACATCGCCCCGCCTACGCGCGGGCCATCGAGGACCTATGCAGGGCCGGCCTGACCTATTCCTGCACGTGCAGCCGTGCCCAACTGCAGGGGCGGCGCCCACCATCCGAGGCTGACGAGGCGGTCTATCCGGGGGTTTGCAGGGAGGCCGGACATCCCGACGTCGGTGCGGCGCTGCGCCTGCGACTGCCGACGGGCAACCTGACCTACGACGATCTGAGCCTGGGTCCGCAGCGCCGGACCTCGCAGCTCGACATTGGCGATTTCGTCATCCGTCGTCGCGACGGCCACGCCTCGTATCAACTCGCCTGCGCAGTGGACGAGGCCGCGCAAGGCATCACCGATGTGGTGCGCGGCAGCGATCTGGTCGCTTCGACCCTGCGTCAGATCGAAGTCTCCCGGGCGCTGGGGCAGCCGCTGCCGCGCTACCGTCACCTGCCGCTGGTGGTGGACGCACACGGCCGCAAGCTCAGCAAGCGCGACGACGCCACGGCAGTGCGCGAAGAAACCGCCACGCTCAACCTGCTGGCTGCTCTGCGCTGCCTGGGGCAGGCAGTGCTGCACGATGCCGAACACCTGAATCCGGCCACCGTGCTCGCGCACGCGATCTGCCGATGGCGCCCGCAAGACATCCCTCCGGATCGGTTGGAAATGGCCTAAGCCTTTGTTCCAAGCCGTTGATTCTGGCATTCTTGGCGCACTGCAACATGGCCGGTCTCATGAGCGAACTGCGCGTCATCAAGAAGTACCCGAACCGCCGTCTCTACGATACGGAAATCAGCCGTTACATCACGCTTGAAGAGGTCCGGCAGCTGGTCCTGCAAAACGTGCGATTCCGGGTCGAGGACAAGCGCTCGCGCGAAGACATCACACGCAGCATCCTGCTGCAGGTCATTTCGGAGCAGGAAGAAGGTGGCGACCCCATCTTCACCACCGAGGTTCTCACCTTCATCATCCGCTTCTACGGCGATCCGATGCAGACCAGCATCAGCCGCTATCTGGAGCTGTCGCTGCAGTTGTTCACCCAGCAGCAGGCCCATTTCGCCGACCAGCTGCGCCAGCGCCTGGGTCAAGCCCAGCAGCCGCTGCACGCACTCAAGGATCTCGCCGAGCGGCAGGTGCCGATCTGGAGGTTGGTACGCAAGGAATTTCTGAAGAATTTGTCGAAAACCAAGAAGCTCAACCCGCTCAGCCGAGCGGACGATCCCGAGTCATGAGCTGCAGCGCGAACAGAGTTTGTCAGGGTCAGGCCACGGAATAGTGCACTGCAACATCGAACCTGGAAAAAGAGAGCGCATCCGCGCTCCTTTAAAAACAGCTCTGGTCTCCTCCAGGCAGGCCTCAGGCCTTCTTCTCGCACCTTACCCCAATCGTGGCGGGGCTTCTTTTGGGCCCGTATCCGCTTATTGACTACGGCTTGACAGGCAACAACATTCGTTGATTTTGCGTGAACAGGTTCTCATCTGCAACCCGTTCACGCATAAAAACTACTCGACATCCACTGCTTTCATTGATAGGCGGATGCGGCCCTGCTTGTCGACTTCGAGCACTTTGACCCGCACCGACTGGCCTTCCTTGACCACGTCCTCGACCTTGTCGACCCGCTTGTCGGCGAGCTGCGAAATATGCACCAAGCCGTCCTTGCCGGGCGAGATGGTCACAAACGCGCCGAAGTCCATCAGCTTGGCGACCTTGCCTTCGTAGATGGCGCCCACTTCGACGTCGCGGGTCAGCGCGTGGATACGCGCGATGGCCGCTTCGGCCTTGGCGCTGTCGGTGGCGGCTACTTTGATGGTGCCGTCGTCCTCGATATCGATGCTGGTACCGGTCTCCTCGGTGATCGAACGGATGGTGACGCCGCCCTTGCCGATGACTTCGCGAATCTTGTCAGGATGGATTTTGATGGTGGTGATGCGCGGTGCGAACGGCGACATCTCCGTGCGCCCGGCGGACAGCACCTGATCCATCTGGTCGAGGATGTGCAGGCGGGCATCCTTGGCCTGCGCCAGGGCCTGCTTCATGATCTCGCCGTTGACGCCGGTGATCTTGATGTCCATCTGCAGCGCGGTCACGCCATTGCGCGAACCGGCCACCTTGAAGTCCATGTCGCCGAGATGATCCTCGTCGCCGAGAATGTCAGTCAGCACCGCGAACTTGTTGCCTTCCAGAATCAGGCCCATGGCAACGCCTGCCACCGGCGACTTGAGCGGTACACCCGCGTCCATCATCGCCAGGCAGGAACTGCAGACCGTGGCCATGGACGATGAGCCGTTCGACTCCATAGTCTCAGCCACCACGCGCACCACGTAGGGGAATTCCTTGTCGAGGTCGGGCATCACCCCCGCCAGGCCGCGCTTGGCCAGACGACCGTGTCCGATCTCGCGGCGCTTCGGTGCATTGACGCGACCGGTCTCGCCCACGCAGTAAGGGGGGAAGTTGTAATTGAGCATGAAGGGCTCGCGCCACTCGCCTTCCATCGCGTCGATGAGCTGGGCGTCCTTGCCGGTCCCCAGCGTCGTCACCGCCAGCACCTGGGTCTCGCCACGGGTGAAGATGGCCGAGCCGTGCGTGCGCGGCAGCACGCCGGCCGCAATGCTGATCGGACGAACCGTGCGCGTATCGCGGCCGTCGATTCTGGGATTGCCCTCCAGGATGCGGCTGCGGACCACTTCGGCTTCCAGATCATGGAATGCGGTCTTGACCTTGTCGGCGACGTGCAAAGGCGACTCGCCGGCGGTCAGGGCTTCGACAGCGCGGTCGCGAACCGCGCGGACCGCGTCCTGCCGCTCCTGCTTGTCGGCGACCCCATAAGCGGCGACGACGTCGCCGCGGTAGGCTCTCAGCGCCTCTGCCAGGCCCTGACCGCTGTCCACCGGCGCCCACTCCCACTTCGGCTTGCCGGCGATCTGGACCAGTTCGTCGATGGCCTGGATCGCCGCTTGCATCTGTTGATGTCCAAACAGCACGGCGCCCAGCATCACGTCTTCGGACAGCTGCTTGGCTTCCGACTCCACCATCATGACGGCGTCGCGCGTGCCGGCCACCACGAGGTCGAGATCCGACACCTTCTGCTGCGATGCCGAGGGGTTGAGCACGTACTGGCCGTCGATGTAGCCGACCTTGGCAGCGCCGATGGGGCCTGCAAACGGCACCCCGGACAACGCCAGTGCCGCCGAGGCACCGATCATGGCGGGAATGTCGGCATCGACCTCGGGATTCAGCGACAACACCACCGCGATGATCTGAATCTCGTTGAGGAACCCGTCCGGAAACAACGGGCGGATCGGCCGGTCGATCAAACGGCTGGTCAGCGTTTCACGCTCGCTAGGACGCCCCTCACGCTTGAAGAAACCGCCAGGGATGCGCCCGCCAGCATAGGTGCGCTCCATGAAATCGACGGTCAGCGGAAAAAAGGACTGATCCGGCTTGGCTTCCTTTTTTGCAACCGCCGAGACGAACACCACGGTGTCGTCCATCTTGACCATTACCGCGGCGGTGGCCTGACGGGCGATGGCGCCGGTTTCGATCGTGACGCTGTGCGCGCCGTAGGAGAATGTCTTGCTGGTCGGTGTCGCAGGAAGTGCGGGAATTCCCATTGTTCAGAGCGCTCTGGTTGACGAAGTTCGAATCGCTGAAAACGAAAAACGCCGCTGGTTAGCGGCGCAATCCGAGCGTGGCGATGAGTTGGGTGTAACGCGCTTCGTCCTTGCGCTTAAGATAGTCCAGCAGACGGCGGCGCTGATTGACCATCTTCAGCAAGCCGCGACGCGAATGGTGATCCTTGGAATGCTTCTCGAAATGGCCGCCGAGATCGGTGATACGCGCCGACAACAGTGCCACCTGCACCTCGGGCGAACCCGTGTCACCCGTACCCCGGGCATGCTGCTGGACCACACCCTGCTTCTGTTCTACCGAAAGAGTCATTGCAACGCTCCAAACCTGCTGATTAATTTCCGTACAAAGCTCGCCATTCTAGCTTTCCGACCCGTTCGCCTCAAGCCAGCGAGCACCCCCCAGCCAACGGCTGGGCACCAAACCCTTCACCGGATCGAGACGGGCAAGCGCCCGCAGCGACCCAAACTCATCGATTACCGCCACCGTGTCGGTGGCCTGCCCGGTCAGCGCCGCCGGAGCGGCGATGGTCTGGCCGCGGGCGACCCGCACCAAGTCCTCACGCGGCAGGTCGACCTGCAGCCAATCGCGCACCGCGGCATTCATCGGCAGCAGGGCGCGATCGAGGTCGCCGGCTTCGGCCAGCGCCTGAAGGGCGTCCACGGTCCACATCGGCTGCCCGCCGAACGGATGGACCTCCAGCCTGCGTAGCTGGCGCAGATGCGCGCAGTGCCCGATGCCGGCGGCGAGGTCCTCGACCAGGGTGCGGATATAGGTGCCCTTGGAACAGGCCACCGAAATCTCCAGCTCGGTGGCCGACAACGGCCGCCACCGCAGTTCGTGAATGCGCACCTGCCGCGCCGTCCGGGCAACGGTCTGGCCATTGCGGGCCAGCTCGTACAGCCGTCGGCCCTCGTGCTTGATCGCCGAATACATCGGCGGCGTCTGGCTGATCGTCCCGGCGAAAGCGGCGCGCACCGCCTCCAGTGCTGCCCAGTCCAGCCCGCCGACATCGGAGGTGGCGACCACCTCGCCCTCGGCATCGCCAGTGGCGGTGCATGCGCCGAAACGGGCTATCGCCACATAGCGTTTGTCGGCGTCCAGCAGCCGCCCGCTGAGCTTGGTGGCCTCGCCGAAACACACCGGCAGCATGCCGGTCGCCAGCGGATCGAGGTTGCCGGTGTGCCCGGCCTTTTCCGCGTTGAACAAACGCCGCACGGCTTGCAACGCGCCGTTCGAGCTCAACCCCAGGGGTTTGTCCAGCAACAGGATGCCGTCGACCGCCCGCCATAGCGATTTTTTTTTGCGCGCTCCCGAGATGGCCCTATTCCTCGCCACGCTCGCGTGCATGCTGATGATCGTCGACCACCGCATCGCGGATCAATTGGGTCAGCCGATCTGCCTTTCGAATCCTTGAATCGCTGCGAAAGTGCAGTTGCGGCACATAACGCAGCCGCAGCCGACGCCCGAGCCCCTTGCGCAGGATCGCCCCGGCACCGGCCAGCGCGCGCACGCTCTGCTCCAGTTCGGCATCGGATTTCAGCGAGCTGACGTGCACGGTGGCATTGCGCAGATCGGGCGACACGTCGACCTCAGTGATCGACACGCCGTCGAGGCGGGGATCGGTCAGGTTCTCAACGATCAACTCCGCCAGTTCGCGCTGCAACTGGGTGTTGATACGAAGCTTGCGTGGGAACTCCTTCATCCGGCGATGCGATCAGGCCACGGCCTTGACGCTGCGACGCACTTCGATGCGATCGAAACATTCGATCTGATCGCCGGCTTTGACGTCGTTGTAGTTCTTCACGCCGATACCGCATTCGGTACCGGCCTCGACCTTGGCCACATCGTCCTTGAAGCGGCGCAACGATTCCAGCACGCCCTCGTAGACCACCGTTTGATCGCGAAGAACACGGATCGGCAGGTTCTTCTGCACACTGCCCTCGATCACTAGGCAACCGGCGATGTTGCCCAGCTTGGAACTGCGGAACACCTCGCGCACCTGCGCGATGCCCACGATCTGCTCGCGCACTTCGGTGCCGAGCATGCCGGAAATGGCGTCGGTCACATCGTCGATCACCTGATAGATGATCGAGTAGTAACGAACGTCGATGCCGGTGTCCTGGATGCGCTTGCGTGCCACGTTATCGGCGCGAACGTTGAAGCCGATGATGATGGCCTTGGACGCCAGCGCCAGATCGACGTCAGATTCGCTGATGCCGCCGATGGTCGACGCCAGCACGTTGACGCGAACCTCGGCGCTGGGGATCTTGCGCAGCGATTCGGCCAGGGCTTCGGCAGAACCCTGCACGTCGGCCTTGATCATGATGTTGAGCTGCTTGCCCTCGCCTTCGCCCTCGCCCATGCGCGCGAAAATCTGGTCCATGCGCACGGTCTGCGACTGCGCAATCTTCTGTTCGCGCTGCTTAGATTCGCGCAGGATGGCGAGTTCGCGTGCCTTGCGTTCGTCGGCCACCACCACGATGTCGTCGCCAGCGTCCGGCACGCCGGACAAACCCAGCACCTGCACCGGTATCGAGGGGCCGGCCTCCTTCACCGGCTTGCCAGCTTCGTCGAACATCGCGCGTACGCGGCCGAAATGCGGTCCGGTCAGCACCACGTCGCCCTGGCGCAGCGTTCCGGCGCGCACCAGCACGGTTGCCACCGGGCCGCGCCCTTTTTCCAGCGAGGACTCCACCACCTGGCCGCGCGCGGGCACATCGACCGGCGCCTTGAGTTCGAGCACTTCGGCCTGCAACAGGATGGCGTCGAGCAGGTCGTCCACACCCTGTCCGCTGACGGAGGAGACCCCGACAACCTGCACGTCGCCACCGAAATCTTCGGCCACGACCTCTTCCTTCAACAGCTCGTTCTTGACCCGCATGAGGTCGGCATCGGGCTTGTCGATCTTGGTGACCGCCACCACCATCGGCGCGCCCGCCGCACGCGCGTGCTGGATCGCTTCGCGCGTCTGCGGCATGACGCCGTCGTCGCCCGCAATGACCAGAATCACCACGTCGGTGATCTGCGCGCCTCGCGCACGCATGCGGGTGAAGGCGGCGTGACCCGGCGTGTCCAGAAACGTGACGACGCCCTTGTCGGTCTGCACGTGATAAGCGCCGATGTGCTGGGTGATGCCGCCGGCTTCGCCCGCCGCGACGCGGGTCTTGCGGATGTAGTCGAGCAGCGAGGTCTTGCCGTGATCGACGTGACCCATGATGGTGACGACCGGCGGACGGGTCTCCAGAGGCACGTCGCGCTTTTCGCCTTCCACTGCCTGGATCAGGCCCTCCTCGAACTCGGTTTCCTTGACCGCACGCGCCTTGTGACCCAGCTCCTCGACCATCAGCACCGCAGTATCCTGATCGAGCATCTGGTTGATGGTGGCCATGACACCGCTCTTCATCATCACCTTGATGAGTTCGGTTGCCTTGATCGCCATGCGGTTGGCCAGATCTGCCACGGTGATGCCTTCCGGCACCTCCACCTCACGCACAACCGGCGCGATCGGCTTTTCGAACTGATGCGCGTTGTCCACCCGCACCTGCCCGGTGGGCTTGCGCTTTTTCTTGTCGCGTTTGCCTCCCTTGCCCTCGGCAACGTGCAGCTCCTGGCGACCGTGCGTGCTGCGACCACGGTCGCGATCTCCGGCTTTCTTGGGCGCAGCCGGGGCCGCCGCCGCTGCGGGCGCTGGCGTCGCAACAGGCACGGGTGCAGCCGCGACCGGCGCATTGGCGCGGGCCTCGGCCATGCGACGAATGTTCTCTTCAGCGCGCCGGCGCGCTGCCTCGGCGTCTGACTTGGCGCGATAAATCGGATCGTTCTTGAGCTTGTCTTCGTGTTCGAGCCGCTCGCGATCGCGTGCCTCGGCTTCCGCCCGGATCGCGGCAGCCTGTTCTTCCTGCTGCCTTCTGGCGGCTTCTTCCTGTTCCTGTTGTGCCTGCTCCTGCGCCGTGGCCTGCGCCTCGGCAGCGGCACGCGCAGCGGCCTGCTGCTCGGCCTGAGCCTGCGCCTCGGCAGCCGCCTCGGCTGCGGCGGCAGCGGCCTCTAGCGTGTCGACCTCCTCATGCTCGATCGCCGGCAGTTCCCCGGCTCCCGGCCCGAGCAGGGGATCGGCTTTGAGCACCCGCTTCTTGCGAACTTCGACGCTGACCGTCTTGGTCGGCAGACCGCGACCTCCGCCGAGCTTGAGTTCCGAGGTTTCCTTGCGCTTGAGCGTGATGCGGTTCGGCGCAGCGGCGCCAGCGGCGGTCGCGCTGATCGGCGCGCGCGTCTTTTGTCGCAGATAGTTCAGCAGCGCAACCTTGTCGGTGGACGACAGCGGCGACTTGGCGTCATCGGCAGCAACGCCTGCCTCTTTGAGCTGAGCCAGCAGCTCGGCGACCGGACGCTTCAGCTCTTCGGCAAAGTTCTGGACAGTTACTGTGGACATAGGGTCTTCGGTTGGATTTGGCGGAGCGGGCTCAGGCGTAAACCTTCTGGCGAGCCGCCATGATCAGGTTCTGCGCGCTGGTCTCATCCAGCTCGGCAAGTTCCAGCAATTCGTCCGTGGCCAAATCGGCCAGGTTCTCTGCGGTGACCACACCGGCCGCCGCCAGCGCATAGGCGAGCTCTTCGCTCATGCCTTCGACCGCCAGCAGGTCTTCGGCTGGCGCCACGTCGGCGGCGCGTTCGGCCTTGGCGATGGCCTTGGTCAGCAGCACATCCTGCGCGCGGCTGCGCAGCTCTTCGACAATAGCTTCGTCGAACTCTTCAATCTGCAGCAGCTCTTCGGTCGGCACATAGGCCACTTCTTCCAGTGTGGTGAACCCTTCGTCGACCAGCACACTGGCGACTTCGGCATCGACGTCGAGCTCGCCCATGAACATTTCGAGAATGCCGCGATTCTCCTCGTCCTTCTTGCTTTCGAGATCGGACGTGGTCATGACGTTGATGACCCAGCCGGTCAGCTCCGAGGCCAGGCGCACATTCTGACCGCCGCGACCGATGGCCTGCGCCAGCTTGTCCTCCACCACACCGATCGACATGGCGTGGGAGTCTTCGTCGATCACCACGTTCTCGACTTCGGCGGGCGCCATCGCATTGATGACGAACTGCGCCGGATTCTCGTCCCAGGGCACGATATCTACACGCTCGCCGGCAAGTTCGTTGGACACGCTCTGCACGCGCGAACCGCGCATTCCGACGCAGGCTCCGACCGGATCGATGCGTTTGTCCTTGGCCTGCACCGCGATCTTGGCGCGCAGTCCCGGGTCGCGAGCCGCACCTTTGAGTTCGATCAGACCTTGTGCGATTTCCGGTACTTCGATCTTGAACAGCTCCATCAGGAACTGCGGCAAGGTGCGCGAGAGAAACAGCTGGGGGCCACGCACCTGCGGACTGACTTCATACAGAAAACCGCGGATGCGATCCCCAGGACGCGCCGGCTCGCGCGGAATCAGGTGCTCGCGGGGCACGATGGCTTCGGCATTGCCGCCCAGGTCGACGATCACGGCGCCACGCTCGAGTCGTTTGATCAGGCCGGTGAGCAGTTCGCCAACCCGATCCTTGTACGCCTCCACCACCTGCGCCCGCTCGGCTTCTCGCACTTTCTGCACGATGACCTGCTTGGCGCGCTGAGCACCGATACGACCGAAATCGACGGAAGCAATCTTCTTCTCGATAACGGCACCGACCTGGATGCCGGGGTGTTCCTTTTCGGCGTAGGTCAGCTTGATCTGACGCTCGGGAAACTCGAAATCCTCGCTGTCGTCTTCCAGGACGGTCCAGCGGCGGAACGACTCGTACTCCCCGGTTTCGCGATCGATCGCCACCCGGATATCGGACTCGTCCCCGTGCTGTTCCTTGGTAGCGGAAGCCAGTGCGGCCTCCAGTGCGTCGAAAATGATGTCTTTGTCGACACCCTTTTCGTTGGAAACCACGTCGGCCATTAACAGAATATTCTTGTTCACGCCTCACCCTCGGCCGTTCGAATTGAGTAATTGGGAACCAGGCGCGCCCGCGCAATGGCCGCGTAGGCCAGTTCGGTCTCGGCGCGGTCGGACGCCAGCCAGACGCTATCGGCCGTGGTTCTGCTGATCCTGCCGACGAAGCGGCGCTGCCCGTTGATCGGCGCGGTCAGCTCGATGCGCGCCTTTTCGCCGGTGAATTTTTCAAAATGGCCTGGCTTGGTTAGCGGCCGGTCCAGGCCCGGCGACGACACCTCGAGCTGGTAGGCGGTCCGGATTGGATCGTCGACATCGAGCATCGCCGCGACTTCCCGGCTGACCGCTTCGCAATCGCCGAGCGTCACTCCCTGCTCGGCGTCGACGTACAGCCGTAGCAGCGCAGCGTTGCCCTGCGCCATGAACTCGAGCAACACGAGTTCGTAGCCGAGAGACTCGACCAGGGGTTCGATCAAAGTTAGTAGCCGATCCTGCAACACCCGCGCTTCACCTGCCAATTCACCAACGAAAACAGGCCCACGCGGGGCCTGTTTGGTACCAAATAATTGGTAGCGGGGGCAGGATTCGAACCTACGACCTTCGGGTTATGAGCCCGACGAGCTGCCAGACTGCTCCACCCCGCACCAGACAGACGACTAGTATATGGGGTGCCCAAAATCGTCGCAACGGGCTGGCAATAATTATTTGCGTTTACTGGAGTTTTCGCTTCGATCGGATTTACCGATCAGCAACACCCAGCCTAAGGCACACTGCCGCCGCAGCCGCCACGAAACGTCGATGCCCGGTGCTTGCCGAGCCACGGTCCGGCGGCAGCTTGCGAACGTGGAGTGGGGACCTTGATTGAGCGCGGACCGTGCGGGTATCTGGTGGTTGTTTCGTCCGCACGCCGGTGACCCACGGCTCGGGCCGGCGATCCAAGCGGGTTCGCGTAGCCTCACCAACCCCCCTTTGCTATGCCTCCAAAACATCACTGTTTTGGTGCCGACGGGGAGACTCGAACTCCCACGACTTTCGCCGCTACCACCTCAAGGTAGTGCGTCTACCAATTCCGCCACGTCGGCAGGGGGCGCGAATCTTAGCGATTCGATTCGCGTTTGTCTCGAACCCTATTGCGGCACGCTGGGGGTATCGCTTTCGGCGGCAGGTTCGGCTGAGGATCCCGACGGGGCTTCGGGCTCGACCGCGGACTCCGGCACCGGGGGCGGCGCCTCAAGGTTGTCTTCCGGGATCACGATATTGTCCTCGATCCCGTCCACCACGCTGCTGCCACCTCCACCGCTACGGTCGTTGACCAGGTACGCGAGAGCCAGACTGCTGATGAAGAAGGCCGCGGCCAGAGTGGCAGTGGCCCGCGTCAGGAAGTTCGCAGCGCCACGAGCACCGAAAACAGTGCCGGACGCCCCGCTGCCGAACGCTGCGCCCGCATCGGCGCCCTTGCCGTGCTGGATCAACACCAGTCCGACCAGCGCGATCGCCACCAAAACCTGCACCACCACCAGTACTGTGTACATTGAATTCGCTTACCCGAAACTATTGCGCCTGTGCGGCCGCACAGATCGCCATGAAATCGCCGCTCTTGAGCGAGGCGCCACCAATCAGTCCGCCATCCACATCCTGACTAGAAAACAATTCGGCCGCGTTGTCCGGCTTGACGCTTCCTCCGTAGAGGATGCGAACCGAGCCCGCGATCTTAGCATCGCGGGCCGCCAGCAGACCACGGATAAAGGCGTGTGCCGCCTGCGCTTGACCGGCGCTCGCGGTGCGACCGGTGCCGATCGCCCATACCGGCTCGTAAGCGATCACCGCGCGGGCGAAGGCGCCAACGCCGACCCGATCCAGCACGGCGCCGAGCTGGCGGGCCAGCACCGTCTCGGTCTGATCGCGATCGCGTTCTTCGAGGGTTTCGCCCAGGCAAAGGACCGGCACCAGCCCGGCCACTTGTGCCACGCCAAACTTGGCTGCCACCACCGCATCGGTCTCGCCATACAGCGCACGACGCTCGGAGTGCCCGACGATCACGTAGGTGCATCCCATCTCGCGCAGCATCGCGGCGTGGGTTTCGCCGGTGAACGCGCCGGTTTTGTCCTGGTCGGCCACATTCTGTCCACCCAGGTTTATGGGATGACCATCGATCAGCTCTCGCACCTGCGCTAGGTACACCGCGGGCGGACACACCAGCACTTCGACGTTGGCGCAGTGTGTGCGTTGGCTGGCGATGCCGGTGATTAGGCTGCGATTGGTCTCCAGACTGCCGTTCATCTTCCAGTTTCCCGCAACAAGGTACTGGCGCTGCATGCGATCTCTCCTTGAGATTTTTCAGGTCGGGTCTGCCGCCTCGCGCACGCGCTCGGCGATGAATTCGGCCACGGCAATGGTCTCCTGCTGATCCTGCGATTCGACCATGACACGGATCAGCGGCTCGGTCCCCGAGGGACGCAAGAGTACGCGACCGTGGCGCCCCAGCCGAGCCTTGGCTTGCGCCACCGCGTCGACCACCGCGGGCGCCGCCATGATCCGCTCGCTTGCCCCCTGTACGCGCAGATTGATCAGCACCTGCGGGCACTTATGCAGGCCCGAGGCCAGTTCGCCCAGACTGCCGCCGTGGTCGAGCAGCGCGACCAGCACCTGCAGGGCGGTGATGGTGCCGTCGCCGGTGGTAGTGCGATCCAGGCACAGGGTATGGCCGGAAGTCTCGCCACCCAGTTCCCCATGGTGCTGCTTGAGCAGCTCCAGCACGTAGCGATCACCGACGCTGGCGCGGTGAAACTCGATCCCCAGCCTTTCGAGCGCAAGCTGCAAGCCCAGGTTGGACATCTGCGTGCCCACCACGGGGCCCCGCAACCGCCCCACCGCTTGTCGATGCCGGGCGATGACGAACAGGATGTCGTCACCGTCGATCCGTTCGCCCTGTTCGGTGACCATGAGGCAACGATCCGCATCCCCGTCCAGCGCGATGCCGACGTCGGCGCCCTGCGCGCGCACCGCGGATTGCAATGCCTCGAGGTGGGTGGAGCCGCAGTCGCGATTGATGTTGAAACCATCGGGCTGGTCGCCGATCACCGTCAGATTGGCCCCCAGTTCCGCGAACACCGCCGGCGCGGTGCGGTAGGCGGCGCCGTTGGCGCAGTCCAGCACGATGCGCAGCCCGGCCAGGGTCCGGCTGACCGGAAAGCTGCTCTTGCAGAACTCGATGTACCGACCCTGTGCGTCGTCGATACGCCGCGCCCGGCCCAGCCGATCTGACGCCACACAGGTCAGCGGAGTGTCGATCAGAGCCTCGATCTCGGCCTCCACCTGGTCGCTGAGCTTGCCGCCGTCGGGACCAAAGAATTTGACCCCGTTGTCATGGTGCGGATTATGCGAGGCCGAGATCACCACACCGGCCTGAGCCCGCAAAGCCCGCGTCAGGTAAGCCACCCCCGGGGTCGGCAACGGGCCCAGCATGTCGCTTTCCACCCCCGCCGCGGCAAATCCCGCCTCCAGTGCCGACTCGAACATATACCCGGAGCGCCGCGTGTCCTTGCCGATCAACACGCGTGCGCCACTCGTGCGTGCCAGAACCCGTCCGGCCGCCCAGCCCAGCTTCAGCGCAAAATCCGGAGTCATCGGCGCGGTCCCAACCGCGCCCCGCACTCCGTCGGTACCAAAATACTGTCGCTTCAAATGTACCTCCCCTTGGCTAGCCGAACCGCAGCCGCTACCCGTACCGCATCCCGGGTGGGCCGCACGTCATGCGTTCGGATGATGGCTGCGCCACCCAGTACCGCCGCCGTCGCTGCTGCAAGGCCGGCAGCCAGCCGCTCCGAAACCGGCGCGTTGCATAACTGCCCCAACATCGACTTGCGCGACAGCCCGACCAGCACCGGAAAGTCCAGATCCACCACCGCGTGCAGATTCGCCAGTAGCTGCAGATTGTGTGTCAACCGCTTGCCGAACCCGAATCCCGGGTCTAGCAGGATGCGGTCAGCCGCGATGCCCGCCTCCACGCAGGCCTGCACCCGTCGCTGCAGAAACGCGCAAACCTCCGCCACCACATCGGCGTAGATCGGCGCTTCCTGCATGGTCCGCGGCTCACCCCGCATGTGCATCAGGCACACCGCCGCGTTTGATGAGGCCGCCGCTGCCAGCGCTCCGGGCGCTTGCAGGGCATGGACATCGTTGATCAGGTCGGCACCGGCCGCTTGCGCAGCGCGCATGACCGCAGGCTTCATGGTGTCTACCGACAAGGGGATATCCAGCTCCGAGCGCAGGCGCTCGATTACCGGGATGACCCGGTCGAGTTCCTCCTGCTCGCTCACCGGTTGCGCACTGGGACGGGTCGATTCGCCACCGATATCGATCAAGTCCGCACCTTCCGCATTCATGGCGCGAGCGTGCGCGCAAGCGGTCTCGATCGAAACGAAACGGCCGCCGTCGGAGAACGAATCCGGCGTGAGGTTGAGGATCCCCATGACCAGGGGCTCCTGCAGGTCGAACCGACGGTTGCCGATGCGGAGCGTCACGCAGAAAAAAGCCGCCGGGCTAGCCGGCGGCTGACATCTTCGCAGTCAATCTGGCGAATCAGTGACTCGCGGGACGCGGCTCGCCCGTCGGCGGAACCGGCTCCACCGGCGAGCCGCCCGGACGCGCCGGTGGAGGCGTGGGGCGACCGCTGTCGTTCCAGCTCTCGGGTTCGCCCGGATCCTGGCCCTGCATGATGCGTGCGATTTGCGCCGAGTCGATGGTCTCGTACTTGAGCAGTGCCTCCGCCATGACATGGAGCTTGTCCATGTCGGCTTCGATGACCGTCTTGGCGCGCGCGTAGTTGCTGTCGATGATCTCGCGGATCTCCTGATCGATCGCAAACGCGGTTTCATCCGAGACGCCCTTGGTCTGCGTCACGCTCTTGCCCAGGAACACCTCGCCATTGTCTTCACCGTACGACAGCGGCCCCAGTTTCCCGGACATGCCGTATTTCGTGACCATGTTGCGCGCAATCTCGGTCGCACGCTCGATGTCGTTGCTGGCTCCGGTGGTGACCTTGTCCAGGCCGAAGATCAGCTCTTCGGCAATGCGCCCGCCGAACAAGGAGCAGATCTGTGAGTTGAGACGCTCGCGCGTGTAACTGTAGCGGTCTTCCTCGGGCAGAAACATGGTCACACCCAGCGCGCGGCCACGCGGAATGATGGTGACCTTGTAGACCGGGTCGTGATCCGGCACGTTGAGGCCCACGATGGCGTGGCCCGCCTCGTGGTAGGCGGTGAGCTTCTTTTCTTTCTCGGACATGACCATGGAACGGCGTTCGGCGCCCATCATGATCTTGTCCTTGGCCCGCTCGAAGTCGTCGTGATCGACCAGCCGCTTGTTGCCGCGGGCAGCAAACAGTGCCGCTTCATTGACCAGATTGGCCAGATCCGCGCCCGAAAAGCCCGGCGTTGCACGCGCGATGATGTCGGGTTTGACGCCGTCATGCAGCGGCACCGCACGCATGTGCACCTTGAGGATCTGTTCGCGGCCGCGCACGTCGGGCAGCGGTACCACGACCTGACGGTCGAAACGGCCCGGGCGCAGCAGCGCCGGATCAAGCACGTCCGGCCGATTGGTGGCGGCAATGACGATGACGCCCTCGCTACCCTCGAAACCGTCCATTTCCACCAGCAACTGGTTCAGCGTCTGCTCGCGCTCGTCGTGCCCACCGCCGAGACCGGCGCCGCGATGACGGCCGACCGCGTCGATCTCGTCGATGAAGATGATGCAGGGCGCGTGCTTCTTGGCCTGCTCGAACATGTCACGCACGCGGCTGGCGCCGACACCGACAAACATTTCCACGAAATCCGAGCCGGAGATGGTGAAGAACGGCACCCCTGCCTCACCAGCGATCGCCTTGGCCAGCAAGGTTTTACCGGTGCCGGGCGAACCCACCATCAGCACGCCGCGCGGAATCTTGCCGCCAAGCTTCTGGAACTTGCTGGGGTCGCGCAGGAAATCGACCAGCTCTCCCACTTCCTGCTTGGCTTCCTCCACCCCCGCCACGTCGTTGAACGTGACCTTGACTTGATCGGCGTTGAGCATCCGGGCGCGCGACTTGCCAAAACTCATGGCCCCCCTGCCACCGCCACCGCCCTGCATCTGGCGCATGAAGTACACCCAGACTGCAATCAGTAGCAGGATCGGGAAGGCGTTGAACAGCAGCTGCAGGGGCCACGGCGTACCCTTGGGCTGCTCACCGGTGAACTTCACGCCATTGTCCAGCAAGGTGCCCACCATGGAACGGTTGTCGGTTTCCGGGCTGATGGTCTCGAACCGGGCGCCGCTCTTGAGCTGTCCGGCGATGACGTCGCCGGCGATCCGCACCTCGGCGATCTGGCCGCTTTCCACCTGCTGCAGAAAGTCCGAGTAGGCAATCGGCTGCTGCGAGCGGCTGCGGTTGGCAAAGCTCTGGAACACACTGATCAGGACGACCAGGATGACTACCCAGAGCAGGAGATTCTTAGCTAGATCGTTCAAAGCATCACCCTCGTGACCGCTGTCTGCACACGTCTGATACCGCGTTATGGACCTTACACCCGCTTCAGTCTCCTCGCCAGCAAATACACTTCGCGACTGCGCGCCCGCGAGGCCTTGGGCTTGCGAATCGACACCGAATCGAAATCCTGTCGAAGCCCCTTGAGAAAGGCCTCGAAACCGTCGCCCTGGAACGCCTTGGCCAGAAAATCGCCACCCGGCTTCAGGTGAGCCCTGGCGAATTCCAACGCCAGCTCGCACAGATAGATTTGACCGGCCTGATCCGCCGTCGTGATGCCCGAGACGTTGGGGGCCATGTCCGACAAAACAAGATCGACCGCGCGCGTCCCGATCAGCCCCTCCAATTCCGCCATTACCGCACTTTCGCGAAAGTCGCCGGTTATGACCTCAACCTCTGGCAAAGGGTCCATCGGCAGGATATCCAGTGCGATCAACCTGCCCTGCGGACCCAGCAAGGGTCGCGCCAACTGGCTCCACCCGCCCGGGGCGGCGCCGAGATCGACCGCCACCATTCCAGGCCTGATCAGGCGGTCTTTTTCCTGGATCTCGCGCAGCTTGAACACGGCGCGCGAACGGAAGCCCAGCTTGCGGGCTTCCCGGACATAGGGATCGTTCTCGTGCTCGGCGAGCCAGCGCGTCGAACTCGCACTGCGCTTGCGGCTCACCCGGCCGGTCCCGCAGCGGCAGTCGTGCGGCTCAGAGGTACTCCACCGACAGAATTTCCAGCTCGCGCTGTCCACCGGGCGCGGCCACCTCTGCGACGTCGCCCTCGTGCTTGCCGATAAGCGCTCGCGCGATGGGGGAGTTGTAGGAGATCAGGCCATTCTTGGAGTCGGCCTCGTCGTCCCCCACGATTTGATAGCGGAATTCGTCGTCGGTGTCGACATCCACCACCCTGACCGTCGTTCCGAAGATCACTTTGCCGTTGGCTTCCATCTGGGTCACGTCGATCACCTGCGCGGCGGCGAGCTTGCCTTCGATTTCGGCGATACGCCCCTCGATGAAGCCCTGCTGCTCCTTTGCGGCGTGATACTCGGCGTTCTCGCGCAGGTCACCGTGTGCTCGCGCCTCGGCGATCGCGGCGATCACCTTGGGACGGGCATCCGATTTCAGAACGCGCAGCTCTTCCCGCAATTTGTCCTCGCCACGCTTGGTGATGGGCACTCGGCTCATGATGGTCCTCGCAACAAAAGCGCCCCAGAGCCGCAGCAAGCGCCCCGGGGACAGTCCTGGAGTCCCGCGTCCTGGATTTGCACCGGACGCGGACGTGCCGCGAATTATCGCTTAGCAGACCGTGGCGTGCAGCGTCTGCAGGCTGTGGACGTCCTGCTCGTCCATGAAGGTCATCGCCACCGCCGCCGCGTGTGCGCCCGACACCGTGGTGAAATAGCAGACCTTGTGCTGGATCGACGCCGAGCGGATCGAGCGCGATTCCTCGATCGACTTCTTGCCGTCGGTGGAGTTGGCCACCAGCTGGATCTCACCATTCTTGATCATGTCCACGCAGTGCGGCCGGCCTTCCTTGACCTTGTTGACCCCCTCGCAAGCGATGCCGGCTTTGCGAATCTCGGCGGCGGTTCCGTGCGTCGCAACCACCTTGAAGCCGCGCGCCACCAGCAGTCGTGCGACCTCCACCGCCTTGGGCTTGTCGCTGTCGCGCACCGACAGAAACGCGGTGCCGTTGCGCGGAATCGCGTTGCCGCCGCCCAACAGGGCCTTATAGAAGGCCTCTCCAAAAGTTTTGCCGACGCCCATCACTTCGCCGGTTGAGCGCATCTCCGGTCCCAGCAGCGGATCGACCGCGGGAAACTTGTTGAACGGAAACACCGCTTCCTTGACTGAGAAGTAGGGCGGGATCAGCTCCCGGCCGATGCCTTGCGATTTCAGCGACTGCCCGACCATGCAGCGCGCAGCGATCTTCGCGAGCGGCCGGCCGATGGCCTTGGACACGAAGGGGCTGGTGCGAGAGGCACGCGGGTTCACTTCCAGCAAATAGACCCGAGTGCCCTGCACGGCGAACTGCGCATTCATCAGTCCGACCACCTTCAATGCCCTCGCCAGACTGAAAATCTGCTCGCGAATATCGTCGAGCACGCTTTGCGGCAGGGAATAGGCCGGCAGCGAACAGGCCGAGTCGCCCGAATGCACGCCCGCTTCTTCAATGTGCTCCATGATGCCGCCGATCACCACATCCTTGCCGTCGCTCAAGGCGTCGACATCTACTTCCACCGCGTTGTTCAGGAAGCGGTCCAGCAACACCGGCGAGTCGTTGGAAACCTTGACCGCCTCGGTCATGTATCGGTTGAGGTCTTCGTCGTCGTGCACGATTTCCATCGCGCGGCCACCGAGCACGTAGCTGGGACGCACCACCAGCGGATAACCCACCTTATTGGCGACCTGCAGCGCCTGCTTCTCGGAAGTGGCGGTTCCGTTGGGCGGCTGCAGCAGCTTGAGCTTATCCACCAGCTTCTGAAAACGCTCGCGGTCTTCAGCCAGATCGATCGAATCGGGCGAGGTGCCGATAATCGGCGCACCCGCAGCTTCGAGTGCACGCGCCAGTTTCAGCGGCGTCTGGCCGCCGAACTGCACGATCACACCCTTGGGCTTTTCGAGGTCGATGATTTCCATCACGTCCTCGAAGGTCAGCGGCTCGAAGTACAACCGATCCGAGGTGTCGTAATCCGTCGACACCGTCTCGGGATTGCAGTTGACCATGATGGTCTCGTAACCATCCTCGCGCAGCGCAAGCGCCGCGTGTACGCAGCAGTAGTCGAACTCGATGCCCTGCCCGATGCGGTTCGGCCCGCCGCCGAGAATCATGATCTTGTCGCGGTCTGTAGGCACCGCTTCGCATTCCTGGTCATAACTGGAATACATGTACGCCGTCGACGAGCGGAACTCCGCCGCGCAGGAATCGACGCGCTTGAACACCGGGCGCACGCCCAGGCCGATGCGACGCTTGCGCACCGACTCTTCCTTCACGCCCATGAGCTTGGCGATGCGGCGATCGGAGAAGCCGAGCTTCTTGTAGCGGCGTAGCTCGTCCGCCCCGATCCACGAGATCTTCTGCTGCGCGATGTCGCTCTCCACCGCCACGAGTTCGGCGATCTGATCGAGGAACCAGGGATCGATCTTCGAGAACTTGAACACCTCGGGCACCGACAGCCCGGCGCGGAAGGCATCGGCCACGAACCAGACGCGCTTGGCGCGCGGCGTGACCAGCTCCTCGATGATCTTGTTCAGCGACTCCTCGCTGCCGATCTTCACCTGCGGATCGAAACCGTCCGAGCCCACTTCCAGCCCGCGCAACGCCTTCTGCATCGATTCCTGGAAGTTGCGGCCCATGGCCATGACTTCGCCGACCGACTTCATCTGCGTGGTCAGGCGCGAATCGGCCTGCGGGAATTTCTCGAACGTGAAGCGCGGAATCTTGGTGACGACGTAGTCGATGCTCGGCTCGAAACTCGCCGGCGTCACGCCGCCGGTGATGTCGTTCTTGAGTTCGTCCAGCGTGTAGCCAATCGCGAGCTTGGCCGCGATCTTCGCGATCGGGAACCCGGTCGCCTTCGACGCCAGCGCGGAGGAGCGCGACACGCGCGGATTCATCTCGATCACGATCATGCGCCCATCGTCGGGGTTGATCGCGAACTGCACGTTGGAGCCGCCGGTGTCCACGCCGATCTTGCGCAGCACCGCGATGCTCGCGTTGCGCATGATCTGGTATTCCTTGTCCGTCAGGGTCTGTGCCGGCGCGACGGTGATCGAATCACCCGTATGCACGCCCATCGGATCGAAGTTCTCGATGCTGCACACGATGATGCAGTTGTCCTTGCTGTCGCGGACCACCTCCATCTCGAATTCTTTCCAGCCGAGCAGCGATTCCTCGATCAGCACTTCCGTGGTGGGCGAAAGATCGAGCCCGCGGGTGACGATCTCCTCGAACTCCTCACGGTTGTAGGCGATGCCGCCGCCAGTGCCGCCGAGCGTGAAGCTCGGCCGGATGATGACCGGGAAGCCGATGCCGGCCTGAATCGCATCGGCCTCGTCCATCGTGTGCGCCACGCCGGAACGCGCGGAACCCAGACCGATCTCGGTCATCGCGTCGCGGAATTTCTGGCGGTCTTCGGCCAGATCGATCGCGTGCGCGTTCGCGCCGATCATCTGCACGCCGAACTTCGCGAGCACGCCGTGCTTCTCCAGATCCAACGCGCAGTTCAGCGCGGTCTGGCCACCCATGGTCGGCAGCAGCGCATCCGGGCGCTCCTTCTCGATGATCGCGGCGACGGTCTGCCAGCGGATCGGCTCGATGTACGTCGCGTCCGCCATCTCCGGGTCGGTCATGATCGTCGCCGGGTTGGAGTTCACCAGGATGACCCGGTAGCCCTCCTCGCGCAGCGCCTTGCAGGCCTGCGCGCCGGAGTAGTCGAACTCGCAGGCCTGTCCGATGACGATGGGGCCGGCGCCGATGATCAGGACCGACTTCAGGTCCGTGCGCTTACCCATGGGTGGACTCCATCATCTTCACGAACCGATCGAACAGATAGCTCACGTCATGCGGCCCCGGGCTCGCCTCCGGATGCCCTTGAAAACTGAAGGCCGGCGCGTCGGTGATGCGAATTCCCTGGTTACTTCCGTCGAACAGCGAGCGGTGCGTCGCGGTCACGTTGCCCGGCAAGGTGGATTCATCCACCGCGAAGCCGTGGTTCTGGCTGGTGATGAGCACGCGGCCGGACTCCACGTCCTGCACCGGGTGATTCGCGCCGTGGTGGCCGAACTTCATCTTGAGCGTTTTTGCGCCGGCTGCCAGGCCGAGAATCTGGTGGCCGAGACAGATGCCGAACAGCGGCAGCTTGCGCTGCATGAATTCGCGTGCAGCCTCGATGGCGTAGGTGCAGGGCTCGGGATCGCCGGGGCCGTTGGACAGCATCACGCCGTCGGGCTTGAGCTTGAGCACCTCGGCGGCTTTGGTCTGCGCGGGCACCACAGTGAGCTTGCAGCCACGGTCGACCAGCATGCGCAGGATGTTGCGCTTGACACCGAAGTCGTAGACCACGACGTGGTGCTTGACCGCGCCGATCTGCGTTTCACGATTCGTTTCGAGCACCCACGAGCCGGTCGTCCACTCGAAGGCCTTGGCGGTGGTCACGACCTTCGCGAGGTCCGCGCCCTTGAGGCCCGGGAATTCGCGGGCGGCGGCAAGCGCAGCCTTCTCGCTGAATTTCGCGCCGGCCACGATGCAGCCGTTCTGCGCGCCCTGGTCGCGCAGGATGCGCGTGAGGCGGCGGGTGTCGATGCCGGCGATGGCGACGACCTTCTGCTCGCGCAGGTACTCGGAAAAATCCTGGGTCGAGCGGAAGTTGCTCGGGCGGCGCGGCACTTCGCGCAATACGAGGCCGGCGAGCTGCACCTTGCCCGACTCGTCGTCCTCGGCGTTGCTGCCGACGTTGCCGATGTGGGGATAGGTCAGCGTGACGATCTGCTGCCGGTACGAAGGATCGGTGAGGATTTCCTGGTAGCCGGTCATGGCGGTGTTGAACACCACCTCCCCCACCGACTTCCCATCAATACCAATAGAAATGCCTTCGAAAACGCTACCGTCGGCGAGTGCAAGAAGGGCCGGCTTGGGGTTCGTCATCGGCTCGGAATTCTGGGGTGATAAATCGATCCGCACACACAACAAGGGGGGCAAGCGCCCCCCGTGCGTAAACGACCGCAGATTCTACCGGCGATGTTGCAGTGCGTCTATCGACGCTTCGCGACCGGCCTTGCCGTGTTCTCAGCCCGAAGCGACGGACCTGGTTGCAACCGCCAGCAACACGACGGCGTGCGCAGCCACCCCTTCCTTGCGGCCAAGGTAGCCCATGCCTTCGGTGGTCGTGGCCTTGACGTTGACCACGGCCGGCAGCACCCCGAGATCGGACGCCAGGCGCGTGCGCATCAGATCCACATACGGTGCGACTTTGGGCGTCTGCGCGACCAGGGTCAGATCCACGTTGCCCGGCACGTACCCCGACTGATGGACCCGACGGGTCACATCGCGCAGCAGTTCGCGGCTGTCGATACCCTTGAACCGGTCGTCCGTGTCGGGAAAAAACCTGCCGATGTCGCCCAGCGCGCAGGCCCCGAGCAAGGCATCGCACAGGGCATGGATCAGCACATCGCCGTCCGAGTGGGCGATCGCACGGTACTCGCAGGGAATCAAAACCCCTCCCAGGGTGACGCCTTCTCCAGCTTCCAGACGATGCGCATCGAATCCGTGGCCGATCCGGAAACTCATGTCCGCTTCCTCATGGCTGACTCTCTGCATGAGCCAGCCAGAACTCGGCCAGCAGCAGGTCTTCCGGGTAGGTCACCTTGAGATTGCTCTCGCGCCCGCGCACCAGCCTGGGCTTGTAGCCGGCACGCTCCATGGCACTGGCCTCGTCGGTCACCTGAAGATTGCGCTCGTCGCAGTCCAGCAACGCCTGGCGCAGCAGATCAAGACGGAACAACTGCGGCGTCTGCGCCCGCCATAGCAAAGACCGGTCCAGCGTCGCGGCGACCTTGCCCTTCTTGCCCTTCTTGAGCGTGTCGGTTACCGGCACGGCGAGCAACCCACCATCATCGTCGTCGGCCTCGTCACGCAGACGCTCCAGGTCCGACCACTCCAGGCACGGACGCGCGGCATCGTGCACCAGAACGAACACGTCCTCGAAGCCGCGGGTGCGCTCGGATACCGCCTCCAGGCCGGCCAGCACCGACTCGGCTCGCGCCGCCCCTCCGATGGTCGTCACAATCTTGGGATGGCGTGCGATGGGCAGGCGTGCGTAGTCCTGGTCGGACTTGGCCAGCACCAGGACCAAGCCATCGATCCAGCCGGTGTCCAGAAACGGGCCGAGACTCCATTCCAGCAAGGCGCGGCCGCGCAGATTCAGATATTGCTTGGGCTTGTTGGTGCCCATCCGCGAACCGCCTCCGGCAGCTGGAACCACCGCCCAGTAGCGCGCCCTGCGAGTACTCAAGGATCGCAACCCCAAGGTGTCGCGCCAGCGTCAGGGTTCACTGGACGACGAGAAAGAAGGTCTCGTCCGGCCTGATCATGCCCAGGGTTGTGCGCGCGCGCGCCTCCACCGATGCCTGGCCGGACTTGAGATCCTGCACTTCGGCCTCCAGCTCGGTGTTGCGGACCGCGAGTTGCCGATTCTCGGCCTGCGCCGACTCCACTTGATGCTGCAGACGGGTCTGACTGCGCAGGCCATCGTCCGAAATCCACAGCCGCCCCTGCAGCCCGAGGAACAACAGGCCCAGAACGGCGGTGATGGCGTGCTTGAGCGACACGCTGCGAGCTTATCCCAGCTTCACCGGAAAAGCGCCGGCGCCGGGATAGCGGGCGCGGACACCGAGTTCGCGCTCGATCCGCAGCAGCTGGTTGTACTTGGCCATGCGGTCGGAGCGGCACAGCGAGCCGGTCTTGATCTGCGTGGCCGCGGTGCCCACCGCGATATCGGCGATGGTGGCGTCCTCGGTCTCCCCCGAGCGGTGGCTGACCACGCTCGAGTAGCCGGCGCCGGTCGCCATCTGGATCGCGTCCAGCGTCTCGGTCAGCGTGCCGATCTGGTTGGGCTTGATCAGGATGGAGTTGGCAATGCCCTCGCGGATGCCACGGGCCAGAATCCGGGTGTTGGTGACGAACAGATCGTCGCCGACCAACTGCACCTTAGCGCCCACCTTCCTGGTCAGCGCCGCCCAGCCCACCCAGTCATTTTCAGCGCAGCCATCTTCTATCGAAATGACCGGATACTTGGCCGCGATATCGGCGAGAAAGTCGGCGAACTGTTCCGGCGAGAAGCTCTTGCCCTCGCCGTGCAGGTTGTATTTGCCTTTCTCGAAGAACTCGCTGGAGGCCACGTCTAGGCCCAGGTAAATATCCTTGCCCGGCTTGTAGCCGGCTTTCTCGATGGCCTGCAGCAGGCAATCCAACGCGGCAACGTTGGATTCCAGGTTGGGCGCAAAACCGCCCTCGTCGCCGACCGCGGTGTTCAGACCACGCCCCTTCAGCACCGTCTTGAGCGTATGGAACACTTCCGTACCCCAGCGCAGCGCCTCGGAAAAACTCGGCGCGCCGACCGGCAGGATCATGAATTCCTGGATGTCGACGTTGTTGTCGGCATGCGCGCCACCGTTGATGACATTCATCATCGGTACCGGCAGCACATTAGCGCCGATGCCGCCGAGATGGCGGAACAGCGACAGGCCGTTCTCCATCGCCGCCGCCTTGGCCGCCGCCAGGCTCACGGCCAGGATGGCGTTGGCGCCCAGGCGCGATTTGTTCTCGGTGCCATCGAGCTCGATCATCACCCGGTCCAACCCCGCCTGGTCCTGCGCGTCCAGACCTTCGACCGCGTCGGCGATTTCACCTTCCACATGGCTGACCGCCTTGCGCACACCCTTGCCCAGGTAACGACTCTTGCCGCGTTTCGGCTTTCCATCGCGCAGCTCCACCGCCTCGCGGGTGCCGGTGCTCGCGCCGCTGGGTGCGGCGGCGCGACCGACCGCGCCGGTCTCCAGTTCGACCTCGGCTTCCACCGTGGGATTGCCGCGGGAATCGATGATTTCCAGAGCGGTGATGCGGGTGATGATGGACATACGTGTTTAGGGCCTCGGTTCAGGGGACGAGTTGGGTCTCCAGCAGGCCCGACTTCTTCACCACGCGGTCGAGCTCGACCAGGGTTTCGAGCAGGCCGCCGATAAATTTGAGCGGTAGCGAATTGGGCCCATCGCACAAGGCCTCGTCCGGCTTGGGATGCGTTTCCATGAACAGACCGGATACGCCGGCGCCCACCGCTGCGCGCGCCAGCACCGGAATCATCTCGCGCATGCCGCCCGACGCGTGGCCCTGCCCACCCGGCAACTGCACGGTGTGGGTGGCGTCGAACACCACCGGCGCGAACTTGCGCATGATCGCCAGGCCGCGCATGTCGGCCACCAGATTGTTGTAGCCGAAACTGAAACCGCGCTCGCACAGCATGAACTGATGAGATGCGACGGCCGCCATCTTGTCGATGACGTTGCCCATCTCCCAGGGGCTCATGAACTGGCCCTTCTTGACGTTGATGGGCCGGCCGGTGCGCGCCACGTTCTGCATGAAGTTGGTCTGCCGGCACAGGAAGGCCGGGGTCTGGATCACGTCGATCACGCTGGCGACTTCCCCCAGCGGGGTGTCCTCATGTACATCGGTGAGCACCGGCACGCCAATCTGCTTCTTGACGTTGTCCATGATCTTGAGCCCACCCTCGATCCCCGGCCCGCGGTAGCTCTGGTGCGAGCTGCGGTTGGCCTTGTCGAAGCTGCCCTTGAACACGTAGAGGATGCCGAGCCGGTCGGTGATGGCCTTGAGGTGGCCGGCAACCTCGATCGCCAGCTCCTGTGATTCCAGGGTGTCGGGGCCTGCGATCAGGAAGATCGGGTACTGCGGGCCGATGTCGCGTCCTAGCAGTTTCATGGGAGGTCCGGTGCTCAGGCGTTGGCCGCTGCGGGCGCGGTGTGGGTCTTGCCGACGGCCTCCTGATGCGCCAAGTGATGCTCGCGAGCGGCTTTGACGAAGCCCTCGAACAACGGATGACCGTCCCGCGGGGTGGAGGTGAATTCCGGATGGAACTGCACGCCGACGAACCAGGGGTGATCGGGGATCTCTACAATCTCCACCAGCTCTTCGTTCTCCGACACGCCCGCCAGCAGCAGGCCCTTGGCGGTCAGCTCCGCACGGTAATTGTTGTTGAACTCGTAGCGGTGACGATGACGTTCGCTGACCAGCTCGGCGTTGTACATCGCACGAGATCGCGAACCCGCCGCAAGGCGACAACGCTGCGTTCCCAGGCGCATGGTGCCGCCCAGATCGGACGTTGCCGTGCGTGTCTCCAGCTTGCCGGTGGCGTCGACCCACTCGGTGACCAGCGCGATCACCGGGTGCGGCGAATGCGGATTGAACTCGGTGGAATGGGCGTTGGCCAGGCCGCACACGCTGCGCGCGTAATCGATCACCGCCACCTGCATGCCCAGACAGATGCCCAGATAGGGCACGCGGTGCTCGCGGGCGTAGTTGGCGGCCAGAATCTTGCCCTCGATACCGCGCTCGCCGAAGCCGCCGGGGACCAGGATGGCGTCGGCGCCCTGCAGCACGCGCACGCCCTGCGATTCCAGGGTTTCCGATTCGATGTAGCGGATCTTCACCCGTGTGTGTGCGTGCAGCCCGGCGTGATACAGCGCCTCATTGATGCTCTTGTAAGCATCTGCAAGATCCACGTATTTGCCGACCATCGCGACCTGGACCTCGGCATCCATCTGGTCGCGCGCTTCGACCACGCGCTCCCAGCTCGACAGATCGGCGCGGCGCAGGTCCTGCAAGCCGAAGTGCTGCACCACCAGCTCGTCCATCCCTTGCTGGTGATACCAGCCCGGTATCTTGTAGATGTCATCGACGTCGATGCCGGAGATCACCGCGTTGTAGGCCACGTTGGTGAATAGCGCGATCTTGCGGCGCTCCGACTCCGGCAAGGGCTTTTCGCAGCGGCACAGCAGGATGTCGGGCTGGATGCCGATGCCGCGCAACTCCTTCACCGAATGCTGCGTGGGCTTGGTCTTGAGCTCGCCACCCGCCTTGATGAAGGGCACCAGCGTCAGGTGCATGTACATGGCATGGCTACGCCCCAACTCCGCGCCCATCTGGCGGATCGCCTCCAGGAACGGCAGCGATTCGATATCGCCCACGGTGCCGCCGATCTCCACCATGCAGATGTCGGCGCCGGCCGCACCCATCTTGATGCGCGCGTGGATCTCGTCGGTGATGTGCGGGATCACCTGCACGGTGCGACCCAGGTAATCCCCGCGGCGCTCCTTGTCCAGCACGTTGCGGTAGATCTGGCCGGTGGTGACGTTGGAATGGCGATTGGTCTTGCCGCGCAGGAAGCGCTCGTAATGGCCCAGGTCCAGATCGGTCTCGGCGCCGTCCTCGGTGACGAACACCTCACCGTGCTGGAACGGGCTCATGGTGCCGGCATCGACGTTGATGTACGGGTCCAGCTTGATCATGCGGACCTTGAGCCCGCGCGATTCCAGCAGCGCGGCCAGGCTCGCCGCGGCGATACCCTTGCCCAGCGAGGAGACGACGCCCCCGGTGACGAAAATAAAGCGCGTAGAGCCGGCGTCGGCCATGACGAATAAGCGAGGTTGGTTTGAAGAAGTTTATCAGGCCGGACTCGCGCTCATGGCCGCAGCAGGGCGCCGCCGTATCGCAGCGCAATCGACAGCGAGGCCAGGGACATCACGAAGCTGGCGATGGAAATGCCGAAACTCCACCAGAACGTGCGCATGCGCAGGGTCATGAACTGGTAGCGCAACTGCTCCATCTCCGGGTTGCGGCCGCGGCCGTTGCCGCCGGCGGCGCGCTCCGGGTCGTCCTTGAGCAAGGCCATGTAGCCGCCGTTGAGCGCCCAGTAACGCCCCGGATTGGTCAGTCGCAGGCGGGTGCGCGCATCGTCCTCGAACTGCGCCAGGCGCAGGCGCACGAGCTGGTCGGCGGCGGCCTTGCGCGACTCCAGGTCGGCGGCCGGCAACGCGGGATCGGCGCCGAAGACCTCCACCACGCGCTGGTCCTGCGCCTGCAATAACAGTTCGTGCATCGTGTTTTCCAGCATGTAACGACTCCCGCTGCGGGTTTGGCGGTGGCATGCTGCGGCGCCGACGCGCTGCGAACAAGCCGCGGTAGCACCAACCGGCATGTCCGCCGCGGGAATCTTTAACCTGCCTGGACGGTCTATCCGGCTCCTTTCCTTCAGCGCCAGAACAAGAATATGAACACCAAGGGATTGCTCGACCAATTGCTGGCCTCCGGCCAGGCCATGCTCAACCAGAACCTGCCCGCGCAGCAGCCCGGCCAGCCCGCTCGCAGCGGTGGCGCAGCGGGCGGCATCGGCGGTCTGCTCGGCTCGGACTTCACCAAGGGCGCCCTCAGCGGCGGCGCGCTGGGCCTGCTGCTGGGCAACAAGAGCGTGCGCAAGATGGGCGGGGGCGCGCTGAAGTACGGCGGTGTCGCGGCCCTCGGCGCTCTGGCCTACCGCGCCTACAGCGACTGGCAGCAGCAGCAACAGGCGCCGGGCGCCGCTGCCGCGCCGGCACCGCGCACGGTGGACCGCCTGCCCGCCCCCGAGGTTGAAGTTCACAGCCGCGCGATCCTGCAGGCGCTGGTCGCAGCCGCCAAGGCCGACGGCCATATCGACGAGCGCGAGCGTGGCCTGATTCACAACGAACTCGGTCGGCTGGCCGAGGACCCCGAGACCCGTCACTGGCTGGAAGCCGAACTCGCCAAGCCGCTGGACCCGGCCGAGGTCGCGCGCGCCGCCAGCACGCCGGAGATTGGCGTGGAGATGTACCTGGCCAGCCTGATGGCCGCCGACCAGCAGAATTTCATGGAGCGCGCCTACCTGGACGAACTGGCACGCCAGCTCAAGCTGGACCCGGCGCTCAAGGACAGCCTGGAGCGGCAGGCCCTGCCGGGATAGGCCCTACCCGCGCGTGACCGGCGCGCTGCGTCCGGCGAGCGCTGCAGAGAAATTCGTCCGGATCGGGCATCTTTGCGTAGAACCGCGGGTGCCCCGCTCTCTTCGACCAGTCTGCCGACCATGACCACACCGACCATCAGGCCCGATCCGGTCGTACCGCGCAGCAGCTTCATGCGCTTTCTCGACGCCGTGGAGCGCATTGGCAATCGCCTGCCCGATCCGGCGGTGCTGTTCCTGATCCTGCTGATCGCGGTGTGGGTGTTGTCCTGGCTGCTGTCCGGCGTGCAATGGAGTGCCATCGACCCGCGCAGCCAGGCGCCGCTGCAGGTGAACAACCTGCTGGCCGGGGCCGCACAGACCACGTTCTACGCCAATCTGGTCAAGACCTTCGTCGGCTTTCACCCGCTGGGCGTGGTGCTGGTGGCGATGCTGGGCATCGGCGTGGCCGAACATGCCGGCTTCATCCGCGCCGGGCTGCGCGCGCTGCTGGCAGTGACCGCACGGCGACTGCTGACCCCGATGCTGGTGGCCATCGGCATTCTCAGTCACACCGCGGTGGATGCCGGCTATGTGCTGGTGGTGCCGCTGGGCGCAGTGATCTTCCACGCCGCCGGGCGGCATCCGCTGGCGGGCATCGCCGCGGCGTTTGCCGGTGTCTCGGGTGGCTTCTCCGCCACCTTCGTGCCGGCCAGCCTGGACCCGCTGCTGCAGGGCCTGAGCCAGGCGGCAGCGCACATCATCGACCCGGCCGTGGTCCTCAATCCGCTCAACAATTTCTTCTTCACCTCGGCATCAGCCTTGCTGGTCATCGGCCTGGGCTGGTGGATCACCGACCGTATCGTGGAGCCACGCCTGCAAGCCTTGGCGGTAGACGGCGATCTGGCGCAGGCGCCGAGTTTCGATCCGCTCACCGCCGCCGAAAAGCGCGGCCTGCGCGCGGCGGTGATCGCGATGATCCTGGGCGCGCTGCTGCTGGCGCTGACCGCGGCGCCGGAAACCTCGCCGTGGCGATCGCCGGCCGGCCTGCTGTCGGCCGGCGATGCGCCGCTGATGCAGTCGATCGTGGCCTTCATCTTCCTGCTGTTCCTGTTGCCCGGCGTGGTCTACGGCTTTGCCGCCGGCACGCTTAGGAATTCGCACGACGTCATCGCCGGCATGACCCACGCGATGCAGGGCATGGGCTACTACATCGTGATGGCGTTCTTCGCGGCGCAATTCATCTACGCCTTCGGCGCCTCCAACCTCGGCGCGCTGATCGCCATCGAGGGCGCCGCCGGCCTGCAGGCGCTGGCGGTGCCGGCGGGAGCGACGGTAATCGGCATTGTGCTGCTGACCGGTTTCGTGAACCTGTTCGTCGGTTCGGCCTCGGCCAAGTGGGCGCTGCTGGCGCCGATCTTCGTGCCGATGCTGATGCAGCTCGGCATCTCGCCGGACTTGACCCAGGCGGCCTACCGCATCGGCGATTCCAGTACCAACATCATCACCCCGCTGATGCCCTACTTCCCGCTGGTGGTGGTGTTCTGCCAACGCTACGTCAAATCCAGCGGCATCGGCACGGTGGTGGCGATGATGCTGCCCTACTCGCTGATCTTCCTGGCGGCCTGGAGCGCGTTCCTGCTCGCCTACTGGGGTCTGGGACTGCCCTTGGGGCTGGGGGCGACCTACGGCTACACGCCCTGAGCGCGCAGCCATCGCCGAACCTTGGCTGCAAGCGCGGGTCCTTTTCCGACCGCCACCGGAGACGATCATGATCAACCGCCGACGCTTTCTCGCCACCGCTGGCGCTGCCGGCCTGGGCCTGCTGGCCGCGCGCCAGGCGAGCTGGGCCGCCGATACCGGGCTGATCATGCGAACCATTCCGGCCAGCGGCGAGCAGGTGCCGGTCCTCGGCGCGGGCACCTCCGGCAGCTTCGAAACCGCGGTCGATTCGCCGGAATTCGAGGCGCTCAAAGAGGTGATGAAGATCTTCTTCGAAGGCGGTGCCACCGTGTTCGACACCTCGCCCAACTACAGCAATGCCGATGCCGTGCTCGGCCAGTTGCTGGACGAAGGCGGCTGGCGCGAGCGCTGTTTCCTGGCAACCAAGATCGCCGCTGACAGCGCGGACGCGGCAACGGCGCAATGGGCCGAATCCCTGCGCCGCTTGCGCACCGACAAGGTCGAGCTGCTGCAGATCCACAACCTGCGCGACTGGCGCCGGCAATTGCCCTACGCGCGCGAACTCAAGGCACAGGGCAAGACCCGGTACGTGGGCGTCACCCACTACCTGGACAGTGGCCTGGACGATCTGGAGCAGATCCTGCGCAGCGAAAAGCTGGACTTCATCCAGATCCATTACTCGGTGAATTCGCCAGCGGCGGCCAGGACGGTGCTGCCGCTGGCGCAGGATCGTGGCGTGGCGGTGCTGATCAATCGTGCTTTCGATGACGGCCGCCTGTTCGCCAGGGTCAAGGACCAGCCCTTGCCGGGCTGGGCGGAAGCGGTCGGCGTCAGCTCATGGGCGCAGATGTTTCTCAAGTTCGCGATCAGCCATCCGGCGGTGACCGCAGTGATACCCGCCACCGGCAAGCCGCATCGCCAGGCCGATCAGCTCAAGGCCGGTCGCGGCGCGCTGCTCGACACCGCGCAACAGAAAGAACTGATGGCGAAGTTCGCGTGAGGCCGCGGCGGGCCCGCCGCATGGCGGGCGTTGGATTCAGCCGGCGATGAGCGCCGCAGCGGGCGACCGCCCGCCCTGGCTGGCGCGCGTCTTCAACGTCTCCGCGCAGGAGACTCCGGCGGTGGTGGCCGGACTGCTGATGTTCTTCCTGCTGTTCACCGGCTACTTCATGCTGCGGCCGGTACGCGAAACCATGGGCATCGCTGGCGGCATCGACAACCTGCAATGGCTGTTCACCGGCACCTTCTTTGCCACCCTGGCCGCCCTGCCCCTGTTCGGATGGCTGGCGTCGCAGGTTTCGCGGCGGCGCATCCTGCCATGGACCTACGGCTTTTTCGCGGTGCACCTGCTGCTGTTCGCCGCCAGTTTTGCGCAGCGGCCCGATTCGCTGTGGGCCGCGCGGACGTTCTACATCTGGCTGTCGGTCTACAACCTGATCTGCATCTCGCTGGCCTGGAGCGTGCTGGCCGACGTGTTCCCCAGCACGCAGGCCAAGCGCCTGTTCGCCCTGATCGCCGGCGGCGCCAGCCTGGGTGGGTTGACCGGTCCGCTACTCGGCGCCCTGCTGGTGGCGCCGCTGGGACATGCCGGGCTGGTGCTGCTGTCGGCCGCACTGCTGGTCGCCAGTATCGCCGCGGCGCTGTGGTTGCAGAGTTGGCGCGCCCGTCATCCGCTGCCCGATCACGTCGGTCCGGCGCAACCGCCCGCGGTGCTGCCACTGGGCGGCAACCCGTTCGCCGGTGCCAGCGCAGTGCTGCACACGCCCTATCTGCTCGGCATCGCGCTGTTCGTGGTGCTGCTGGCCAGCGTCAGCACATTCCTGTACTTCGAGCAGGCCCGGCTGGTGGCGGAGACTTTCACCGACCGCACCCGCCAGACCCAGGTGTTCGGGCTGATCGACACCGTGGTGCAAACCTTGGCCATCCTCACCCAGGTCTTCATCACCGGCCGCATCGCGCAGAAGTTCGGCGTGGGCGTGCTGCTGGTGGCGGTGCCGCTGGTGGTGGCATTCGGATTTCTATGGCTGGCATTTGCGCCGGTGTTTGCGGTGTTCGTGGTGGTGATGGTGGTGCGCCGCGCCGGCGAATACGCGCTGGTGCGGCCGGGCCGCGAGATGCTCTACACCGTGGTCACCGCCGAACAGAAATACAAGGCCAAGAACTTCATCGACACCGTGGTCTACCGCGGCAGCGACGCGGTCAGCGGCTGGGTCAAGCGCGGCCTCGATCTGCTCGGAGAGCATCCCGCGCTGGCAATGTTCGTCGGCAGCGGCATCGCGCTGGGATGGGCGACGACGGGCTACTGGCTGGGGCGGCATCAGCGGCGGCGGGAGTCGCAGGCCTCCGACGCCTTACCCGCCACCGTCTGAATGCCTACCAGGGCGGCAACGGAGCGCTCAGGCGTGCGCCGTCGTAGCCGCGCACTTCACCGAACCCGGGTGCCTCCGCGTTCCATTCACGGCAGGCGGCGCTCAACGCCGCCTTGTCGCGACCGACAAAGTTCCACCACATGAGCACCGGGTCGGCGAAGGCGCGGCCGCCGATGACCGCGAAGCGGGCGTCGGCCGAAGCGCGCACTGCAAGGCTGCTGCGCTGGCCGCCCAGATACAGCAACTCGCCAGTGTGCAGCGCCTCGCCGTCGACGCTGACCTCGCCGCCGGTGAGCAGCACCGCGTGCTCGAACTGCGAATCCAGCGGCAGCGGCGCAGTCGTCGCCTGCGGCGACCGCACGTCCAGCCCCATCACCGGCGAGTACATGCGCGCTGGCGAGCGCTGCCCCAGCGCTTCGCCCACCAGGACGGTGCAGTGCAGGCCGCCGTGTTCGACCCTGGGCAGTTCGGGATAGTGTTCGAACGCGGGTGGAATTTCGGTGGCGCCGTCGGGCAGCGCGATCCAGAACTGCAGACCGTGCATGCGCGGCGAGCGCTCCTGCGGTGATTCTTCCGAATGCGAGATGCCGCGGCCGCTGGTCATCAGGTTGAGCTGGCCGGGGCGGATCAACTGCAGGCTGCCCAGGCTGTCGCGATGCAGGATTTCGCCCTCGTACAGCCAGGTCACGGTCTGCAGTCCGATGTGGGGATGCGGGCCCACACGCATGCCCTGCCCACCGGAAATATCGACCGGGCCAAAGTGATCGAGGAAGCACCAGGGCCCGACCATGCGTCGCGCCTGGGTCGGCAGCGCACGGCGGATTTCCATGCCTTCGCCGAGGGTCTTGCTGCTGGCAGCAAAGCGCCGCATGACCGGCGGCGGCGCGGGCGCCAGACCGGCGGGAATAGGTTCTGGGTTCATCGGGCTCTCCGAAGATGGCAATGCCGCAAGTTTGCCACCCACACCGCCTTGATTCAGCCGCCCACCGCCCGCAGGCCGGAACGCGCGGTCTCGATCTCCTGGCGCGGCGGCGCACCGAACAGCCGCCGATATTCGCGGCTGAACTGGGAGGGGCTCTCGTAACCCACCCGATGCCCTGCGGCGGCGGCTTCCAGACCTTCCAACAGCATCAGGCGCCGGGCTTCCTGCAGCCGTAGTTGTTTCTGGAACTGCAGCGGCGACATCGCGGTGACGGCCTTGAAACGATGGTGCAGGGCCGAGCTGCTCATGTGCGCGACTTCGGCGAGCTCTTCGACCCGCAGGGATTCGGTGTAGCGGCGTTTGATCAGGTCGATGGCGCGGGCGATGCGCTGGGCGGTGCCGTCGATGCTGCACAGATCCAGCAGGTGCTGGCCGAGTTCGCCGGTGAGCGCGCGATAGTGGATCTCGCGCAACGCCAGCGGCGCCAGGACCGCGGCTTCCTGCGGCGTGTCCATCAGCCGCACCACGCGCAGCACCGCGTCCAGCAGCGGCGCGCTGCTGCGCGCCAGGTAGAGCGCGCGCCGGGCCGGCGCCGGGGTGGCGCTGCTTGCGCCGATCTGCTGCTGCAACTCGTGGACCACCGCCGGCTGCATCACGAAGCGCAGGCACAGGTAGGGGCGCTCCGGCGTCGCCTCGATCACCTGGCCGACCACCGGCAGGCTCATCGACACCACGAGGTAATGCAGCGCGTCATAGGTGTAGATCTCGCCCGCGAGCTGGGTCTGCTTGCGGCCCTGCACCACCACGCACAGGCTGGGCTCGTACACCGTCGGCAACGGCCGCGAAGGCTGATCGAAGCGGATCAGGTCCAGACCAGGAATGCCGCTGGCCGTCAGGCCTTCGGCACGCGCCGCGCGCATCACGCGGTCGGCCAGTTCGGCCTGCGGCGCTTCCAGCCCGATGCGCTGCGCGATGACCCGTGCAGGAGAAGTAGAAGTTGATTCCGCCATGACGTGCTCCGGGATCAGATACGGCCGGCACAGTATGCGCCGTCGTCCGGGCGCGCCCCTGCGCTTGCACCGAGTGCAGCAGGATCGGGCAAGGGTGCGCCAGTAACCTGCTAACGCCGACACGCTCCGAGGTCTAGTCTGATCGTCTGTTCCCACCCTCCGGAGTCGTTCATGACACATCCCCTTCCGCGTCGCCGCCTCGGCGCATCCGAGCTAGAGGTTTCCGCCATCGGCCTGGGCTGCATGGGCATGTCGGATTTCTACGGGCCGGCAGACGACACCCAGAATCTGGCGGTGCTCGATCGCGCGCTCGGCATCGGCATCAATTTTTTTGACACTGCCGACATGTACGGCATCAACGGCGCCAACGAGCGCCTACTGGCCAAACTGCTCAAGACCCGCCGCAAGGACGTGGTGCTGGCCACCAAATTCGGCAACGTGCGCAACGAAGCCGGCGAATTCCTGGGCATCAGCGGCCGGCCCGAGTACGTGCGCTCGGCCTGCGACGCCAGTCTCAAGCGCCTGGGCGTCGACCATATCGACCTCTATTACCAGCACCGCATCGACGATCAGGTGCCCATCGAGGAAACCGTGGGCGCGATGTCACGCCTGGTGGAAGCGGGCAAGGTGCGCTACCTGGGCCTGTCCGAAGCCTCCGGCGCCAGCGTGCGCCGCGCGGCCAGGATTCATCCCATCGCCGCGCTGCAGAGCGAGTACTCGCTGTGGACGAGAGAGGTCGAGACCGACGCCCTGCCGGTATGCCATGAGCTGGGCATCAGCTTCGTGCCCTACAGCCCGCTGGGCCGCGGCTTTCTGACCGGCGCCATCCGCAAGCCGGAAGACCTCGACGCCGCCGACTGGCGGCACAGCAATCCGCGCTTCGAGGCCGGCAATCTGGAACAGAACCTGAAACTGGTCGACGCCGTGATCGCGCTGGCCCGGGACAAGCGCTGCACCCCGGCACAGCTCGCGCTGGCCTGGCTGCTGCATCAAGCGCCCGACCTGGTACCGATTCCGGGCACCCGCAGTCTGTCGCGGCTGGAGGAGAACGCCGGCGCCACCCAGGTTGCGCTGAGCCCGGCGGATCTTCAGGCCATCCGAGACCTGATCGAATCGGCGCAGATTGTCGGCGAGCGCTACCCGGCGATGTTCATGGGCGCGCTGAATCGCTGAGCGATTTCGCGGCGGGTTTCCCTGACGGACAGCCGCGGCTTGCCCGTCAGGGACAGCATCCTTCATGGCACTGCCACGCATTTGGCATTCAGTGCCATTACACTGTCGATCCCGGTCCGCCACATCGCGCGGACTCGCCATCAACCAAGGAGTGCTCATGTCCAAGCCAACCCAGTTCTACATCGACGGCGCCTGGGTGGACCCGGTCGAATCGCGTCTGCTCGACGTCATCAACCCCGCCACCGAGGAAGTCGCCGGCCAGATCAGCCTGGGCGGTCAAGCCGACGTGGATCGCGCCGTGGCGGCCGCCAAGGCGGCGTTTCCGGCGTACTCGCAGACCACGCGTGAAGAGCGCCTGGCGCTGCTGGAAAAGATCGCCGCGGTGTACGAGCGCCGCGCCCCGGATCTGGCAACCACCGTCACCCGCGAGATGGGCGCACCCGCCGGGCTGGCCAAGCACGCACAGGCGGTGATGGGTCTGGCCCATCTCAAGCAGGCCATTGAAGTGCTCAAGACCTACGAATTCGAGGAACTGCGCGGCACCACCCTGCTCGCGCGCGAACCGATCGGCGTGTGCGGCTTCATCACCCCCTGGAACTGGCCGTTGAACCAGATCATGTGCAAGGTCGCCCCGGCGCTGGCGGTGGGTTGCACGATGGTGCTCAAGCCCAGCGAAGTGGCGCCGCTGAACGCGCTGATCGTGGCAGAGATCCTGCACGAAGCCGGCGTGCCCAAGGGCGTGTTCAACCTGGTCAACGGCGACGGCCCCGGCGTCGGCACCGCGCTGTCGACGCATCCGGATATCGACATGATGTCGTTCACCGGCTCCACCCGCGCCGGCATCCTGGTGGCGCGCAACGCTGCCGACACGGTCAAGCGGGTGTCGCAGGAACTCGGCGGCAAGTCGGCCAACGTGGTGCTGTCCGACGCGGACTTCGCCAAGGCCGCGCCCGAGGCACTCGGCGCCTGTTTCCTCAACAGCGGGCAAAGCTGCAACGCGCCGTCGCGCCTGCTGGTGCGCGCCGATCAGCAGGAGCAGATGCTGGAAGAACTGAAAAAGGCCGTGGAGGCATTTCCCACCGCCGATCCCAATGGCAAGGGCACGGTGCTCGGCCCGGTGGTGAGCAAGGTGCAGTGGGACAAGATCCAGGGCCTGATCCACACCGCCATCGCAGAAGGCGCGCGCGTCGTTGCCGGCGGCCCCGGCCTGCCCGAAGGCCTGGAGCGCGGCTATTACGTGCGCCCCACCATCTTTGCCGACGTGCGCCCCGATATGACCATCGCGCGCGAGGAAGTGTTCGGCCCGGTGCTTGCGGTCATACCCTACCAGGACGAGGAGGAGGCCATCCGCATCGCCAACGACAGCATCTATGGCCTCGGCGGCGCGGTGCAGTCGGGCAATCTGGACAACGCGCGCAAGGTGGCACGACGCATCCGCACCGGCATGGTCTGCGTCAATGGCGCGCCCCTGGATCTGGCCGCCCCCTTCGGCGGCTACAAGCAGTCCGGCAACGGTCGTGAGTGGGGCGACCACGGCTTCCAGGAGTTCCTGGAGGTCAAGGCGATCATGGGCTACGCCCAGGCCTGAGGGCGCGACGCGATGGCGAAGAGGGCGGTCGGCGCGTCCGCCCTCTTCGCAACACCACCGGCACCACAACCTGCATCAGACCATGACCGAGCAGATTCTCCGCGCCGCCGCTCCGGCCGGCCTGCGCCAGCGCAAGCAGGTGCGTACCCGCGAGGCCCTGATTGCGGTAGGCATGCGCCTGTTCGTGGAACGCGGCTTCGATGAGGTGACGGTCGACGAAATCGCCGCGGCCGCAGACATCTCGCGGCGCTCGTTTTTTCGCTATTTCGAAACCAAGGGCGACCTCGTCCTCGGCTGGACCCGCGAGCTGCAGGAGACGCTGGTGGCCGCACTGTTGGCGCGACCACGCGCAGAACCGCCCTTGCAGTCGATGCATCAAGCGTTTCTGCGGATGGTTGCCGAGGTCGATCCGCGGCGTGAGCAGACCTACCGGTTCGCCTATCTGATCCATCGCACGCCGAGCTTGCGCGGGCACTCCCTGCAGAAACACGCCGAGTGGGAGGACGCGCTGGCACAGGCGCTGACCACCCGACTACCGAAAACCGCCGCAGGCCTTCTGCGCGCGCGGCTCACCGCCCGTATCGGTGTGGCCGCGTTTCGCACGGCGATGGACGCCTGGCTGGAAGAGGCGGGCAAAACCCCGCTCGCGAAGCTGCTGGATCGCAGCTTTGCGTGCCTGCCGGACTGAACACCGCGACCGGCGGCTCGGAGCGTGTGAATCTTTCTGCTGCGCTCGGCATCTCGGGTTTCGGCGGTGCTCGCAGTCCTCATGTACGTCAGTACATTCCGGTTGCTGCGCTCCGGCGAAACCCGACCTGCCTTCGCTCGCGACGAAATCTTCACAAGCTCTCAGTCGGCCAGGTCCGGGTTCGGCACGATGGTCAGCAGCACGTCACCGATCTGGATCACGGTCTTGTCGCCTTCCCAGAACCCGATCGGCTCGCCCTGGCGATACACGCGCACCACCAGCTCGGAATCCAGATCGCGCATGCGCCGCCCGACGTCGGTCGGGCCAGCGACACGCTCCTGCAGCGAGATGCGCCCGGACGAAGTGAGCATGTCGGACACATAGGCATTGAGGTAACGCGTCCGCACCGCATCGGCCATCAGATAGCCGCCGACCTGCGAAGGCAGCACGGTGGTGTCGGCGCCGGCCTGGCGCACCAGCTTGAGATTTTCGAACTCGCGCACGCTGCTGATGACGCGCACGCCCGGATGCAGATGGCGCGCGGTCAGGGTGGCAAGCACCGCGGTGTCGTCGCGGCCCACGCAGATCAACACGGCGCTGGCCTTGTCGACGCGCGCCTCGGCCAGATCCGCCTCGCGCGTCGCGTCGCCTTGCAGCGCGATGTGACCGGCGTCGGCGGCGCGCTGCACCGCGCGCGGGTCGAGGTCGATCACCACTGCGTCGCCGTCGCAGGCGACGATCTCCTTGGCGGCGCTCTGTCCGCTGTGACCGTAGCCGCAGATGATGACGTGATCCTTCAACCCGCTTTGCATGCGCTTCATCCGCCAGCCCTCGATCCATTTCTGCAACAACAGCTCGTACGCGGTGCCCAGAAACACCAGCCACACGAACAGCCGCACCGGCGTGACCAGAACAGCATCGATCAGGCGTGCGCGATCAGTCACCGGCACTACGTCGCCGTAGCCGACCGTGGTCACGGTCACCGCGGTGAAATACACCACGTCCGAAAAACTGATATGGCCATCCAGGTGATCCTTGAGCCCGGCGCGATCCCACCACAGCACCGCGGTGAGCAAAACCAGCACGCCCAGAATCAGCAGCACCCGCGTGCCCAGAATACGTGCGGGCGAACGCGGTGTGCGCCGGAACAACCGGGTCCCGGAGTGCGGTGCAGTTCGTTTCCGGCGGATCGGTAGTGCCATGAGCGACTCGGGCCCTCAGTGGAAGATGACGAGCACCTGGATCGCCGATATCAGGTTTTCAGGCGATAACCGGTGCGGAACATCCAGCCCACCACCGCAATGCACAGCGCCAGGAACGCGAGCATGACGCCGATACAGACGGCGACGTTGACGTCGGCCACGCCGAAGAAGCTCCAGCGAAATCCGTTGACCAGGTACACCACCGGGTTGAACAGGCTCAGGGTCTGCCACATCGGTGGCAGCATGTTGATGGAATAGAAACTGCCGCCAAGAAACGTCAGTGGGGTGACGATCATCAGCGGAATGATCTGCAGCTTCTCGAAATTATCCGCCCAGATGCCGATGATGAAACCGAACAGGCTGAAGCTGACCGCGGTCAGCACCAGGAAGAACGCCATCCACAGCGGATGCGCGACGTCGTAGTCCACGAACAGTCTGGCGGTGATCAGGATCAGAAGGCCCAGGATGATCGACTTGGTCGCCGCGGCGCCGACGTAGCCGATCAGAATCTCGAAGTAGTTCACCGGCGCCGACAGCAGCTCGTAGATGGTTCCGGTCCACTTGGGCATGTAGATGCCGAACGAGGCATTGGAAATGCTCTCATTGAGCAGCGACAGCATGATCAGACCGGGGATGATGAAAGCGCCGTAACTGACGCCGTCGATGTCGCCCATGCGCGAGCCGATGGCAGCACCGAAGACGACGAAGTACAGCGAGGTCGAGATCACCGGCGAGGCCAAGCTTTGCAGCAGGGTGCGAAAGGTACGTGCCATTTCGTAACGGTAGATGGCGCGAATGGCGTAGAGGTTCATGCGCGGGCCCGGACCAGATTGACGAAAATGTCTTCCAGCGAGCTTTCGCTGGAGCGCAGCTCGCGAAAATCGATGCCCTGCTCGTGCAGATGTCTGAGCAACTGCGCGATGCCGGTTTCCTCGGCCTGCGCGTCGAAGGTGTAGACCAGCGACTGGCCGTCGGCGCCAAGTTCCAGCGCCTCCCCAGCCAGGTTGGCGGGAATCTCGGCGAGCGGCTGCTTGAGCTGCAGGGTGAGCTGCTTCTTGCCGAGCTTGTGCATCAGGGTCGCCTTGTCCTCCACCAGGATCAGCTCGCCGTGATTGATCACGCCGATCCGATCCGCCATCTCCTCGGCCTCCTCGATGTAGTGCGTGGTCAGGATGATGGTCACCCCGCCTGCGCGCAGTTGCCGTACGACGTTCCACATGTCGCGGCGCAGTTCCACGTCGACACCGGCGGTGGGCTCGTCCAGAAACAGGATCTGTGGCTCATGTACCAGCGCCTTGGCGATCATGACGCGCCGCTTCATACCGCCGGACAGGGACTTGATCGGCGACTTGCGCTTGTCCCAAAGCGACAGATCGCGCAGCACCTTCTCCACCAGCGCAGGGTTGGACGGCTTGCCGAACAGGCCGCGACTGAAATTCGCGGTATCCCACACGGTCTCGAAGGCCTCCACGCTCAATTCCTGCGGCACCAAGCCGATCTTGGCCCTGGCGGCGCGGTAGTCGCGCGCGATGTCGTGGCCGTCGGCGGTGACCGTGCCACTGCTCGGGTTGACGATGCCGCAAACGACGCCGATCAGCGTGGTCTTGCCGGCACCGTTGGGTCCCAGCAGCGCAAAGATTTCGCCGCGGCGGATTTCCAGGTTCACCCCCTTGAGTGCCTGGAAGCCCGAGGCGTAAGTCTTGGTGAGGTCTCGAATCGAAATGATGGAGGACACGCGTAACTTGGCTCCGCAATCGGTACGCCCGGGCGCCGACACCCGGTTGGCGGCGGTTGGATGGGGTGGGAGCCGATCCGCTCTCGGGCGCCTCGGCTGGGGTGGAAGCCTAAAGCAAGCGGCGGCCGGCGGCTTGCCTTGCGCGACGAGGGCGCCTACCTTGAGCCTGCGACTCAGCAGCCCGCCGCGAGCCATCGCCAGTCAGTACCCGACCATGAGCGACTCCCGCCAAAATCTTCCACGCAAGCCTCCGCGCCACCGTGCGAGCGAACCGGCTTCGACACCGACGCCGGAAGCCGCGCCGTCGAATGCCGCCGAGGCGCCCGCGGTCGCGGCAACAAAATCCAAGCTCGCTGCAGAATCCGTCAGCTCCGGAGAAGCGTTCTGGAAGGCCGCCGGCGTTTTTCATCGCCTGCGCTGAGGCTACCGCCTGATCGCGCGGTGATTCAGCGGGCAGATTTCAGGATCGACTTGGTCACCGAGGCCCGCGCCAGCACCTCGCCGGCACAACTGACCTCCACCTGAATGAAAGCCAGGGAGCGTCCCATCCGCAACACGCGTCCCTCGAACCTCGCCCGCTGACCGCGCATGCCGGCGCGCATCATCGACACGTGGAGGTCGTGGGTAACCGCAAAATGTCCTTCCGGCAATCGCGTCAACGCCGCCGACAGCGCGGCCAGATCGGCCAGGGCGTACACCACGCCGCCGTGGAACATGTCGGCGGTGTTCACCGTGTCGGGCCCGATGTCCACTTCGAACCAGGCGGTTCCATCCGCGGTTTCGATCTCGCGCAGGCCCATTGCCCGGTGCAAGGGGTGTTGCAGCAGATAGGGCAGAAACTGTTCCAGCGGACTCATCGTTCGCTCCATCGACTCGCGTGCACGCGCCAGCGCGGACACAAAAAAGCCGTGGCGCGTCGACGCGCCACGGCCACGGGATCGATCCTCAGGCAGTCGGCAGCTTGTAATCCTTGAAGTGCTCGCGCAGCTTGTTCTTCTGTACCTTGCCGGTGGCACCCAAGGGCAGCGCGTCAATGAACTGCACATCGTCGGGCATCCAGAATTTGGCGATCTTGCCGTCGAAGAACTTCAGCAATTCCGCCGCCGACACCTCCTGACCGGGCTTCTTGACGGCGATCAGCAGCGGCCGCTCGTCCCACTTCGGATGCGCCACGCCGATCACCGCCGCCATCGCCACCGCGGGATGCGCCATCGCCAGGTTTTCCAGGTCGATGGAACTGATCCACTCGCCGCCGGACTTGATGACGTCCTTGGAGCGATCGGTGATCGTCAGATAGCCGTCGGGGTCCAGAGTGCCGACATCGCCGGTGGGGAACCAACCGTCCACCAACGGACTGTGATCGAGCCGGTAGTAGCTTTGAATGATCCACGGCCCGCGCACCAGCAGATCGCCGGAAGTCTTGCCGTCGCGTGGCAGCTCCTCGCCATCGCCGTCGACGATCTTCAGATCGACGCCGTAGATGGCCCGGCCCTGGTTGGTCTCGATCCTGAATTTCTCTTCGTCCGACAGCGGATCGTGCTTGGCCTTGAGCGTGTTGAAGGTGCCCAGCGGCGACATTTCGGTCATGCCCCAGGCCTGATGGATCTTGATGCCCTGCTCTTCCATGTACGCCTTGGTCAACGCTGGCGGCACGGCCGAACCACCGCAGACCATGCGCCTGACCGTGGACAGCTTCTTCTTGCTGGCCTGCAGGTATTGCAAAACGCCCAGCCACACCGTCGGCACGCCGGCGCTCAGGGTGACTTTTTCGCGCTCGAACAGGTCCACCACGCTGGCGCCGTCCAATCCCGCACCCGGGAAGACCAGCTTGGCGCCTACCATCGGCCCGGTGTAGGCGATGCCCCAGGCGTTGACGTGGAACATCGGCACCACCGGCAGCACCACCTCGCGGTTCGACAGATTGAACACGTCCGGCTGGATACTGGCCATGGCGTGCAGCAGGGTCGAGCGGTGCGAATACAGCACGCCCTTGGGATTGCCGGTGGTGCCCGAGGTGTAGCACAGGCAAGCGGCGGAACGCTCGTCGAACTCCGGCCACGCGTAGACGTCGGATGCAGGCTCGATCAGGTCCTCGTAGCACAGCAGATGGTCGACCTTGATCGCCGGCATATGCTTGCGATCGGTCATCGCCACCCAGGCCTTCACGCCGGGGCAGTGCTCGGCAATCTTTTCCACCACCGGCGCAAAGGTGATGTCGAAGAACAGCACCTGATCCTCGGCGTGATTGACGATCCACGCCACCTGTTCCGGATGGAGGCGCGGGTTGATGGTGTGCATCACCGCGCCCATGCCGGAGATCGCGTAATACAGCTCGAAATGGCGGTAACCGTTCCAGGCCAGGGTGGCAACGCGATCGCCGAACGCGATGCCCTGGTCCTTGAGCACATTGGCCAGCTTTCGCGAGCGCGTGTGCGCTTCGCGATAGGTATAGCGGTGCAGGCCGTCCTTGATGCTGCCGCCGTTGTCCGCTGTGGGGCCTTCCACCGCACGCGACACAATCTCGGTATCCCCGTGATAGCGGTCCGCGTGGACGATCAGGGACGAAATAGTCAACGGCATATCCATCATCTGGCCCAGCATGAGTCGCTCCTCTTATCTGATTCTGTTTGGGATACCACAAGATTGCGGAAGATACCGGCACACCGCGCACAAACCAACCACCGGGTTGGGCAGGTGCTGGAGGTCTGTCATTTCGCAACCTGGGTGCGACCTGGTACTACACTTCTGTAATTGGGGCCCGGGTGAAACTACCGCGCGGCGCCCGGCAATCGACACAGCCAGCGCGGCTCAGCACCGCGGAAATCTGCGCTCGGCCCGATGCCGCCGATCCACACCGCGCTGCCAGCGCATTCCAGCACCGGCGTTCGCTCTCGCACCCAGGTCGGGACACCGCGTTCCTGGAACAAATTTTTGAGGCTGCGTCGGTGGCTTGCGCCGAGCGGCCGGAATCGCTCACCCGGCCGCGGCATGCGCAACACGCCCGCAGGGCTGCCGCCTGGGCCCGCAACGACCCGCCCGCTGGCGCCAGGCAAAAGCACCTCGGTACGCCCGTCCCAGGCCAGCGACGCCGACATCGGTGGCTCCAGCGTGGGCATGGCGTAGAGGCGATCACGATAGCGACGCAAGTCGGCGCCGGGCCAGGCGACGACCGGATCGGCATCGGCGCGCGCGCTCAGCATCTCGGCGTCCACCCGCTCCAGGCTGTGCTGAAACGGCGCGGGCAAGCCCTGCTGGTCGATCCAGCAGCGCAAGGCGTTGCGGCGGCGTGCGGCAGTCATCCGTCGCAGGGCGGCAACCGACAGCGCGTGATCGACGTCGGCGCGCAGGCCGGCCAAGTCGGCCAGGCCGAGTTCCTGCAGCAGCTCCGATGCCTCCGCCATGCGCTCGGCGGTGCGCCCCAGCGTTTTGATCAGGCCCGGCCACTGCTCGCGCAGTACCGGCAGGCCGGTCTTGCGCAGGCGGCTGCGGGCGTAAGCGGGATCGGCGTTATGCGGATCCTCGATCCAGCTCAGGCCGTGTGCCGCCGCGTATGCGCGCAGCGCAGCACGCGGGGTCTGCAGCAAGGGCCGCCACAGAAACCCTGGCGCAAACTCGCTCCACACCGGCATCGCCGCCAGACCGCGCACCCCACTGCCGCGGCACAGGTTGAGCAACAGGGTTTCGGCCTGATCGTCTGCGTGTTGAGCCGTCACCAGTACCTCGCCCGGCCGCAGCTGCGCGGCCAGGGCGACGTAGCGCGCAGTGCGCGCCGCCGCTTCCGGCCCCTGTCCGGTGTTTTCAACCTTCACCCGCAGAATCTGCACCGGTACGCCCTGGGTCTTTCCGCACGCCAGGCAATGCGCCGCCCAATCCTCCGCCGCCGCCTGCAGGCCGTGATGGACATGCAGGGCGCGCAGACGTCCGGGCGGCGTCCGGCCGCGCAGCAGGTGCAGGAGCACGGTGGAATCCAGGCCACCGCTGTAAGCGACCGCCAGCGCCGAGGTGTGCGCCGCCGCCGGCCCTAGCAGGTTCAAGGATTCGGCGGCCACGACGCGATGTCCTTGCCGCCCGACCGCGCGGGAGATGCCCGGCTCAGTGCCGGACTTCGAACGCCCCGTAGCTCATCAGGCGATCGTAGCGAGTGCTCAACAACTGCGAGATCGGCACGCGCCGCAGGCGCTCCAGATTCGCCACCAGGCGCTGCTTGACGGCCGCCATCATGCCGGCCACGTCGCGATGGGCGCCGCCCAGGGGTTCGGGGATGATCTCGTCAACCAGCTTGTGTTCAATCAGATCCTTGGAGGTGATTTTCATCGCCTCCGCCGCCTCCTTGGCGCGCGAGGCGGACTTGAACAGGATCGATGCGCAGCCCTCGGGCGAAATCACCGAATAGATTCCGTATTGCGAGATCATCAGGTGATCGGCCACGCCGATGGCCAGCGCGCCGCCAGAGCCGCCCTCGCCGATCACTGCGGCCAGCACCGGCGTGCGCAGCCGCGCCAGTTCGAACAGATTGCGCGCGATGGCCTCCGACTGATTGCGCTCTTCGGCGCTGATGCCGGGGTAGGCACCGGGCGTATCAATGAAGGTGACGATCGGCAGGTTGAAGCGCTCCGCCATCTTCATCAGTCGCAAGGCTTTGCGATAACCCTCCGGCATCGGCATGCCGAAATTGCGCAGCACGCGCTCCTTGGCATCGCGACCCTTCTGCTGGCCGATGATCATCACCGCGCGGCCGTCCAGCCGTCCCAGGCCGCCGATGATGGAGGGATCGTCCTTGAAGTGACGATCACCGTGCAGTTCCTCGAACTCGGTGAACAGGGTCTTGATGTAATCCATTGCGTACGGCCGCTGCGGATGCCGCGCGAGCTGGGCGATCTGCCAGGCGTTGAGATTGCTGAAAATCTGCCGGGTCAGCTCCTGGCTCTTGGCCTCCAGCCGTGAAATCTCCTCGGTGAGATTCACCTCGCTGCCGGCGGTGGCGTAGCGCAGCTCCTCGATCTTCTGCTGCAGGTCGGCGATCGGTTGTTCGAAATCGAGGTAGTTGAGATTCATGCTCGGGCAAGCCTTATTCGTCGTCGTAACTCGGCACGAAGCTGCGCGTGCCGCGCCGCTCGGTCAGGGGCGCGGTGTAGCGCCTGAACTCCAATTCTACGCAGTCCGCGCCGACAAGCTGGCGCAGCGCGATCACGCCGCGCTCATCCGGCCGGATCGACCAGTCCGCAGGAAGATCCAGCACCGCACGCCCGGCATCGCAGTGCAGGTACACACACAGGCTGGCCCCGTCGGGCTGGCGCAGCGGCTCCAGCAGCTTGCGCAGGATCGCGACTTTGTCCGCCGGCTGACGCCAGTCCAGTTTCACGCGCGCCAAGTACTGTTGGTAGATGCCGTCCAGCCCCAGAAACTCGGGCGCGTACAAACGCGGCTCCGACTCGCGGCCGTCGCGCCCGGGCGACAGACCGATTTCAGCCATCACGAATACCAACTGGTCCGGCTTGAGCAAGGCCTGGAAACGCTGATAGGGCTCGATGTCGATCCAGCACGAAATCTGAGTGCCCATGTCGTCCAGGGTCACCTTGTAGCTGGCGCGCGCGGCGCGGCCGTCGCCGTCAGCGCGACCCTTGAAGTAGCGCAGGTCGGTCACCCAGGCCGCGAACAGAACCTTGGCACGCGGCTGCCAAGCGGGCCTGCCATCTCCGGCGGCGATCGGCGGCGCCTGCGCGTGCGCGGCAATCAGCTCACGCAGGCGGCCGCTGCAGACCGCGTCGATGATCGGGTGATAGGCCTCGATCGGGTGCCCGGACAGGTAATAGCCCAGGGTCTGGCGCTCGAACTCCAGGCGCTCGCGCTGCGGCAGTTCCGGCACCACATCGGCTTCGATCTGTACCGGACCTGCGCTCGGTCCAGCGCCCATGCCGAACAGGTCATCCTGTCCGGTATCGGCGCGATGCATGGCGGCCTCGGCCACCGCCAGCGCCTTGGGCAGATTGGCCAGCAGCGAGGCGCGGTTGAGCCCGAAAGCATCCAGCGCGCCGGAGTGGATCAGGGCTTCGAGCACCCGCTTGTTGGCGCGCCGAAGATCGATCCGGGTGCAGAAATCGAACAGGTCGCGGAACGGCCCGTTGGAGCGGCGCTCTGCGACGACGCCCGCCAACACGCCCTCGCCCACGCCCTTGATCGCACCCAGGCCGTAAACGATCTCGCCCGGCCCGCTGCCGTGGCGGGTCACGGTGAAGCGGTAGTCGCCGCGGTTGATGTCGGGCGGGTGCACCGGCAACTTCATGCGCCGGCACTCGGCCAGCATGGCCACCACGGTGTCGGTATGGTCCATGTCGCAACTCATGACCGCGGCCATGAACTCCGCCGGGTAGTGCGTCTTCAGCCATGCAGTCTGGTAACTCACCAGCGCGTAGGCGGCGGCGTGCGATTTGTTGAAACCGTAGTTGGCGAATTTCTCCATCAGATCGAACACCGCGGTGGCGGTATGTTCGTGAATGCCCTTGGCCTGGGCGCCTTGGGTGAAGATGGCGCGCTGCTGCGCCATCTCGTCGGCTTTCTTCTTGCCCATCGCGCGGCGCAGCAGGTCGGCACCACCCAGCGAGTAGCCGGCCAGGCGCTGCGACATCTGCATCACCTGTTCCTGGTAGACGAAAATGCCATAGGTCGGTTGCAGCACCGCTTCCATGTCCGGATGCAGATACACCACCTCCGAATCGCCGCGCTTGCGTGCGCAGTATTCCGGAATCAGCTCCATCGGACCGGGCCGGTACAGCGACACCAGCGCGATGATGTCCTCGAAGGTATCGGGCTTGAGATCGCGCGATGCGCGCTGCATGCCCGGCGATTCCATCTGGAACACCGCAGCGGTGTCGCCGCTGGCGTAGAGCGCGTAGGTTTCGGCGTCGTCCAGCGGCAGCTTGAGTACGTCCAGGTGCCGGCCCTGGCTGCCGCGGATGGTGTCGAGCGCGGTCTGGATGATGGTCAGCGTTTTCAGACCGAGGAAGTCGAACTTCACCAGCCCGATGTTCTCGATGTCCTTCATGTCGAACTGGCTGCGCAGGCCCGCGCCCCCGGGTTCGCAGAACAGCGGGGCATACTCGGTGAGCGGCTGCGGGGCGATCACCACGCCACCGGCGTGCACGCCGACGCCGCGGGTCAGGCCTTCGAGCTCCAGCGCCAGATCCAGCACCGCGCGGGTGTCCTCCTCTTCGGCGTGCGCCTGTTTGAGCTCCGGCACTTCCTCGACCGCGTCGGCCAGGGTGGCACCCGGCGTGCCCGGGATCAGCTTGGCCAGGCGGTCACCGAAACCGTAGCCGTGACCCATGATGCGGCAAACATCGCGCACGACGCCGCGCGCCGCCATGGTGGAGTAGGTGATGATCTGGCCGACCCGGTCACGCCCGTATTTCTGCGAGACGTACTCGATCACGCGATCGCGATTGTCCATGCAGAAGTCGACATCGAAGTCCGGCATGGAGACGCGGTCCGGATTGAGAAACCGCTCGAACAGCAGGTTGTACGGCAACGGATCGAGATCGGTGATGCCGATGGAATATGCCACCAGCGACCCCGCCCCGGAGCCGCGCCCCGGTCCCACCGGACAGCCATTGGACTTGGCCCAGCGGATGAAGTCGGACACCACCAGAAAGTATCCGGGGAACTGCATCTTTTCGATGATCGCCAGCTCGTAATCCAGCCGCTCGCGGTAGATCGATTCCGAGGGAGGCCCCGGCTGCGTCGGGGAAGTTTCCGTCAGCCGTCGCGTCAGGCCCTCGTGCGCGACAGCGCGCAGGTAGGTATCGGCGGTGTAGCCGTCGGGAACGGGGAATACCGGCAGGTGATAGGTACCGAACTTCAGACTGAGCGTGCACCGCCGCGCAATCTCCAGGGTATTGGCGATCGCCTCCGGCAGATCGTGGAAACGCTCGATCATCTCCTGCGGAGATTTCAGATACTGCTCTTCGGTGTACTCGCGCGGCCGCTTGTCGTCGGCCAGTACCCGGCCTTGCGCAATACACACGCGTGCTTCGTGGGCGGCGAAATCCTCGCGCCGCAGAAAGCGCACGTCGTTGGTGGCCACCAGCGGCACGTCGCAGCGACGCGCCAGCGCCGAGGCGGCCTGCACCCAGTCTTCGTCGCCTGGCCGGTCGCAGCGGGAGACCTCCAGATACAGCCGGTCCGGAAAGATCTGCTGCAGGTCGCGCAGTGCTTCGAGCGTCGCCTCGACGTTGGATTGCGCTGCGGCGCGAAACACCGCGCCGTCGCGGCCGGTCAATGCGATCAACCCTTGTGCGCATTCCTGCAGCCATGCGCGCTCGATCAACGGCTGCCCACTGCCCTGTCCGTCGGTGTAGCCCTGCGAGATCAGGCGCGTAAGATTGCGGTAGCCGGCCTCGTTCTGCACCAGCAGGGTCAGGCGCTCGGGCGGCTCGCCTTTCTGGCCTTCGGTCAGCCGCAGGTCGCAACCGACCACCGGCTTGATGCCGGCGGCCTCGGACGACTTGTAGAACTTGACCATCGCGAACAGGTTCATGCGGTCCGTCAGCGCGATCGCTGGCATGCCCAGTCGTGCCGCATGCGTCGCCAGCGTGGCGCCCTCCACGCCCTTGCGCTTGGGGGGCTCCACCCGCACCAGCCCGTCGGTGATCGAATACTCGGTATGCAGACGCAGGTGAACGAACATCGGGCCTAGGACGCCGTGAGACGGGAGACCGCAAGCGAGGCGGCGCGACAGGGCGAAAAGCTCATGCGGTGCAGGGCGCATGGCCCCAGCTTGTGCAAGGCGGCCAGATGCATGGGCGTGCCATAACCCTTGTGCTGCGCCAGGCCGTAACCGGGATAGAGCGCATCCAGGCGGACCATCTCCTGGTCTCGCGCCACCTTGGCGAGTATCGACGCCGCCATGATCGCGGGCTCAAACGCGTCGCCACCGACGACCATCTGCGCGGGCACCGGCAGGCCCGGATCGGCACTGCCATCCACCCGGCATAGCGACGGTCGCGGCTCCAGGGCCTGTACCGCTCTGCGCATCGCCAGGAACGTGGCCTGCAGGATATTGATGCAGTCGATCTCTTCGACTTCGGCTCGTCCGACGGCCCAGGCCCGTGCCACATCGCGAATCCGTGGCGCAATCTGCTCGCGTCGGACCGCGCTGAGCTGCTTGGAATCGCGCAGACCCTGGACGTCGTTTCCCGGCCTAAAGATCACCGCCGCTGCATAGACCGGCCCAGCCAGGCAGCCGCGACCGACTTCATCCACGCCGGCCACCATCACTGCCTCCCCAGCCGACGAACTCACCGAAAGATCCGCCCCGTGCATTCGCCACATTTTAGCCGCACGCGGCAGCGCCGTGACCGTCGACGAGTCGAGCAATAAAAAGGGGCTCCCGAAGGAGCCCCTGAAAAACCGCTGATGACCTGACGATAAAACCCAGGCCCGAGACGCCAACCTAGTTTGGCAGCGATGTCGTCGAACAGGCGCGGAACACCTCGGCAGTGCTGAGATCGTTCTGCAAGCCGGCCGACAGCAGACCCTGGAAGGTCAACCGCAGCGAATCGTACGGCTGCGTCGCATTGACCGTCAGTACCGCCAGCTCGGCGTCACCGGTCAGAGACAGACCCAGCAAGTCCGCACGCAGGGGGATCTCCGTGTCGCTGCTCTGCTGTACTTCACCGTCCAAAAGCGTCTCGACTTCGAACTCCGCCAGCAGCTCGGCCAGCAGCACGCGTCCGACCGGGCGACCGATGACGAAGCCCGGGTTGTCCCCGGACACCGGCATGATGTTCGGCGCCAGCGGCGGCTTGGTCACCGTGACGCTGACCGAACCCAGCAGGTTCAGGGTCGTCGCCATGGTGCCCGCCGTGTTCGGCAGATCGTCGATCACGTTTTCGAGGTTGCTGGTGCTGCACAGCAGGCACAGCCCGCCCGTATCGCCTTCGATGGTGGCACCGTCAGCCGAACGGAACGGCGTTTCGCAGACGTTGCCGACCACGGTCACGCTGCCCACGGCCGTGTTGTTGACGTCGATATCGGGGTACACGACCGGATCCAGCGTTGCCCGAATCACGGCCGGCGTGGTGGTCGGCGAAATACCCGTGACCAGACCCAGGGGGCTGACCGTGGCGTTGGTCGGGTCTTCGCTTTCCCAGATCAGGTCGGCGTCGGGAATGGGCGCTTCATCGCCGTTCTCGAACACACCGATCGCTTCCAAGCCGCGCGTGGCGTCAACCGCCACGATGGAGGTCGACGGTTCGATGCGGTCGATGCCGACCAGCGGTGAAGCGGGCGGCGAGAATTCTGCCGTGCCGCAAGCCTGGAACACCTGCACTTCCGACAGCACCGAAGCCACACCCGAGTTGAAGCTGAGCTCGATGGCGTCATAAGGCACCGAGGTGCGGATGCCGACCAGCGCAGTCTCGGTCTCGCCGCCGCCCAGCAGCTCCAGGCCCAGCAGTTCGACGCGCAGGGCGACACCGTCGCTGCTGTCTTCCTGCACCACACCGTCCAGCAAGGTGCGCACCTGTACCTGCGAAGTCACTTCTGCCAGCAGTAGGGTGCCGGCGGGCTTGCCGATGATGAAGCCAGCGTTGTTGCCGCCCTCGAACGTGGTCAGCGAGCGGACGCGCGCGCCGGCACTGTTGCCGAGCAGACCTACCGGCACATTGAGCGTGCCGAAGTTGTCATCGTTGAGGTCGATGATGTTCTCACCGTCCTCCAGGCTGCACAGCACGCACAACGGCGTGAGCTGCGGAGTGATCACAGCGCCGTCCGCCGCACGCAGCGGAATGGTGCAGACACCGTCGTTCACCACCAGCAGCGCGCTGGCGGTCTCGCCGGTTTCCGTGCGGGTGGCGGTGATGTTGACGCGACCTTCGACCAGACCGGTGGCGCGCCCATCGGCGTCGATGGTGGCGATATCGGGGTCGCTGCTGCTCCACATGATCTCGTCATTGGGGAACACTGCCTCGTTGCCGTCGGAGAGACTGGCGATGGCGGTAAACACCCGCGAGCGACCCACAGCCACGCCGGCCGGATTCGGCTCGACGCGGTCCAGCGCCACGATCTCGGCGTCGGTCACGGTGAGCGTGGTCTGACCGGTGATGTCGCCGTTGGTGGCGCTGATCACGGCGGTACCGACGCTCAGGCCGGATGCCAGCGTGGTGGTCGCAGGGCCGGCAACCACGGTCGCGTTGGTGGTGTTGTCCGAGTTCCAGGTCACCGAGATCGGGCTGCTGGCGCCATTGGTCAGCACACCGTCGGCAAACAGGGTGACGTTGGCACCTACCGGGACCGTCGGATTCGGCGGGGTGATCTCGATTCGATCCAGCACCGGCGCCGTGACATTGAACGTCGCGCTGTCGCTGACGCCGTTGGCAGCGGTAGCGGTCACCAGCGTGGACCCGATCATCTGGCCAGTGGCAACGCCGTTCTGCGCGTCGATGATGGCGACGTCGGAGTTGGCCGTCGACCAGGTCACGGTCGCCGGCATGGTGGTGGTTCCGCCACCGCCCGGTGCAGTCGAGAACGTGCCGGTGGCGACAAACTGCTGCGGACGTCCAACCGGCTGCGTTGCCGGATCAGGCGTGACCTGCAGCGACAAGAGGATCGGTTCGAACGGCCCCACGGTGAGCGTGGTGGTGGCCGACACCGGGTCGCCGTCCGCGTTGACGGTGGAAGCGGTTATGGTGCTTCCGCCCTGGCTTACGCCCGTGGCCGTGGTCGACGGTCCGGTGGCGGGCGCCAGCGTGGCGACGCCGGTGTTGCTGGAACTCCAATTTACCGAAACCGGACCGGTTTCTCCGTCGGAGAACGTGCCGATCGCACTCAGCACCACGGTGTTGCCAAGCGACACGGTGGGATTGGCGGGGGTAATGGCAATGGATTCGACGACCGCGTCGCCGACGTTCAAGGTTGCCGGGGTCGAACTGACGCCGTCGATGGTGGCGGTGACCTGGGTGGAACCGGGACTGACGCCGGTCGCCACGCCATTCTGATCGATGGTGGCGATCGAGGTATTGCCGACCGCCCATTGAACGCCGTCTTCGATCGGGCGCTGCTCGGTCGGGGTGGCGGAGCCTGGTGGCAAGGTGTACTCGCCGACGGCAGTGAACTGGACCGTGCGCCCGATCGGCGTCGATGCAGTGCTGGGCTGAACGGTGACGGCCTGAAGTATCTGCGTGAAGGTTGGACTCTTGATGCTGTCCCCCCCGCAGCCCGCGATGAACAAGGCGGCCAGGACCGCCCAAAGAATTCCGAAATGCCTCATCACCACTCTCCCTTTGCAAAGGTCAATGCAGTACGCCGCTCACACGGAGTCTGAGCCTCTCCGTGTGTTCGCATTGAATCATAATCGCATCCGCGTGCGAAAAGCTTCAACTTTCTGCAGAAATTTTTCCCGGCCGCCGTGCCCGCGGCCCGCTGGGACCGCCGACCCACACCTCAGTAGTCCCTCTGCGTGCCCCTTGCTCGGGACCCGTGACCGGGGCCGCGGGTCGACACCCTCGCACCTCGCGGTGCCGACCCTTCGCTGGTGCGGGCCGGAGGGCCGTCCTAAGCTTGAACCGACCTTCGATGTTGCGAGCGCGGCCGGGACAAGCGCGCAACGGACGCCCCAAGGGCATCAAGATGGATTGAGCTGTCGCCGCTGTGGTCGCTCGATTTGCGCGCTTCCGGCCCGCTTCGCCGCCCCGACTAACGGCTGCGCCGGGCCGCCGCGCAAGACCGGATCGGACCCGGCACCGCCGGGTTGGACGGCCGGACAAGTGCGCCGGTGCAGGGTTGACGACACTGCCGCCGCTGCTCCCTTAAGCCAAAGGCAGACGCTTGCTGCGGCGTGTATTAGGACGTGCTTTAAGTCGCAGTCGCCACGCCTCGATCAACCGCCATGTCCGACGGCGGCGCAGGATCCGAGCCCTGCCAGGGGCGCCAATCAGGTGGTTACCGTGCCGCAAAGTACGCTGATCGCAACGAATTTCAGCGTATCGCGGTTTACGGCGCCCTGCGGCATCATCATAATCCAAGCGTCAAAGGCGTTAGCCGCGCCGGGACCTGCCTGTTAGGGGCGATCTCCAAGATCGCTGGCAGTTCCGGTCGGCCGCCGAGCTCAAGGTCGGTCGCAAGGCCGTCATCTACTGAAAGACCAGGGTCGATGGGGAGTGAAGGAATGTTGAAACCTTTGAAATGGATGGCCGCGCTCGCGCTGTGCGCGACGGCAGGCTCTGCGACGGCTCAGGAAGCCGACACCCGCTGGTACATCTCGCCCTCGCTCGGGGCGATGTTTGCCGACGGCGATTTCGGCGGTCAGGGCCAGATCGGTATCGGCAAGAACGTCAACTCGTTTTTCGGATTCGAACTGGAAGCCGGGTTCGGCATCCTCGATGTCAGTAGCGACGAGTTCGACATCCCGGAGGGCAACGACTACGAACGCTTCACGGCGGGTCTGAACCTGGTCACCACGCTGGCAGGGCCCGACGCTGGCGTGCGTCCCTTCCTGCTGGCCAACCTCAACGGCCACCAGATCGACTTTCTTGAGGAGTCGCTGTCCGGTGGCGGCGTGGGCGTAGGCGGCGGTCTGTTCATTCCCATGGACAAGAAATGGGACATCCGCCTGGAGACCCGCTACAACCTCGACTTCATCAGCGAGGAAGGCATCATCCCGGAAGACACGTTCTATGTGTGGACCGCCACCGCCGGCGCCCGCTACAAGTTCGGCGCCGACCCCGGTGACGATGACGGCGATGGCGTGCCCAACTCCAAGGACAAGTGCCCCGACACGCCGCGCGGCGTGCAGGTGTACTCCGACGGCTGCCCGATCGACCTCGATCAGGACGGCGTGCCCGACTATCTCGACAAGTGCCCCAACACGCCGCCCGGATCGCCGGTCGACGCCAACGGCTGCCCGTTCGATTCGGACGGCGATGGCGTACCCGACCATCTGGACCAGTGCCCCGGCACGCCGGCTGGCGTCAAGGTCGACAGCCGTGGTTGCCCGCTGGATTCCGACGGCGACGGCGTACCCGACTACCTCGACCAGTGCCCGAACACCCCGCGTGGTCAGGCCGTCGATGCAGCGGGCTGCCCGATCACCGATAGCGACGGCGACGGCATCCCCGACCATCTTGACAAGTGCCCGGATTCCGATCCGAGCATCCCGGTCGGACCGGACGGCTGCCCGCTGGATTCCGACGGCGACGGTATCCCCGACCACCTCGACGAGTGCCCCAACACGCCGCCGGGCCTGAAGGTGCTGCCCAATGGTTGCGCGCTGGTCGGCGACTGCCGCAGGCCGCGTCCGGGCGAAGCCGTCGATGCCAACGGTTGCGCGCTGGATCAGCGCTTCGTGCTGCGTGGGGTCAAGTTCGAGTTCGACTCGGCCAAGCTGACCCGGCCGGCCGAGCTGATCCTCAACGACGTGGCCGACACGCTTGCCGCCTACCCGGATGTCTCGGTGGAAGTCCAGGGTCATACCGACTCGCTCGGCACCGATGCCTACAACCTGGGCCTGTCGGAGCGTCGCGCCAATTCGGTCAAGGACTATCTGGTCGGCCGCGGAGTCGTCGGAGCGCGTATGCGCCCGGCCGGCTACGGCGAGACCTCGCCGATCGCGGACAACAGCACGGCCGAAGGTCAGGAAGAGAATCGCCGCGTGGAATTCCGCGTGATCGATTGAGGTCCGGTAACAAGGCTTGAAACACTGGCCCGGCGGGGAAACCCGCCGGGCTTTTCGTTGGTGTCGACCTCTCCGCAAGGCAACCCTTCCGGTTTTCGAGTTAATGCGCGCGGAAGCGGTAGCCGCGGCGCTGGCGTGTACCGCCCTTGAGACAAAAGCGTCACCGTAATACGCCGCGATTTCGGGGTCGCCGGTCGCTGCGCACTTGCATTGACTGCGCAGCCATCATCACAAGTCTTGTAATTAAATTAAAGACGGTAGTGTTATTTAATTTTTAATCACAAAGAAAAAATCTTCGAAACAACCTTCGAGACAATTTTCAATTCACTGATCCAAAAAGAAATTGACCCGGAGTCAGACCGTTCGGCACCGATCCGGCTGGCGCCGCCGGAGGCCTGGCGGAATTTATCCACTGCCGGATAAGGGGGTGAGGGTGTCCGCAAACCCTGTTCTCATGCCTGCACTTAGCGACTCCATCCACAGGCAGCCCACATCTTAGGCAGGGGTGATCCACAAGCCTGAACACAGGATGTTGGGGTTTGCCCATCCGAAAACCACTAGATATTGTTAGCCGACGGTGAAACGCACCCCTCGTCGGTGGCCCGGCCCAGAGCCGGTCCCCGCACCGCAGGAAGATGCGTACCGACGATGAACTGGCTTGTTTCTCCCGCTTGAAGTCACCGGGAAGGAGCAGACTAAACATGGTCTGGTACGTCGACCTGCCGATGCGCATGACGAGCTAGCGCCCCGTCCGCCGCATCCAAGTCACCACATTCGTTCGAGGGGAACAACACCCATGAGTCTGTCATCCGCTCAGACCACCGCCGGCAGCGAAACGCGCCGTCAGACCGCTGAAACTGCTTCGGCAATGCCCACGCATGCCGAGCTGGCTGCGACCGCCCCCGGCGGCATCAAGGTGATCCGCCGCAACGGCAAGCTCACCAGTTTTGACAGCTCCAAGATCTCGATTGCCCTGACCAAGGCCTTTCTGGCGGTGGAAGGCGGACAGGCGGCGGCCAGTTCGCGCGTGCGCCAGTTGGTGGCCGACCTCGCCCAGCAGGTCACCCAGGCCCTGACCCGCCACATGAACGGCGGCGGCACCCTGCACATCGAGGACATCCAGGACCAGGTGGAATTGGCGCTGATGCGCGCCGGCGAGCACAAGGTGGCACGAGCCTATGTGCTGTATCGCGACGAGCAGATGCGCAAGCGCGCTGCCGAAGCCGCCAAGCAGACCGAGGCGGCGCCGGCCAAGGCCACGCTGAACGTCAAGCTCGACGACGGCAGCATCGTGCCGCTGGACGAACCGCGCATGCATCGTCTGGCTGCGGAAGCCTGCGAAGGCCTGACCGGCGTCGACGGTGAGGAAGTGGTCGCCGCCGCGGTGCGCGACCTGTACGACGGCATACCGGAAGCCGAGCTGAGCCAGGCCCTGACCCTGGCCGCCCGCGCCCGCATCGAAAAGGAACCCAACTACACCTACGTCTCCGCGCGCCTGCTGCTGGACGCCATGCGCCACGAGGCGCTGAAGTTCCTGGGCGAGCCGCAGACGCGGCCGACCTTCGAGGAGATGAAGGCGCTGTACCCCGATTACTTCCGCGACTACATCCACAAGGCCGCGGAACTGGAGCTGCTGGACCCCAAGCTGTGCCTGTTCGACCTCGACACCCTGGGCAAGGCGCTGCTGGCCGAGCGCGACGCCAAGTTCGACTACCTGGGCCTGCAGACGCTGTACGACCGTTACTTCATCCACTCGAACAAGGTGCGCTTCGAGCTGCCACAGGCGTTCTTCATGCGCGTTGCCATGGGTCTGGCGATCAACGAGATCGACCGCGAAGCCAAGGCCATCGAGTTCTACCAGCTGCTCAGCGCCTTCGACTTCATGAGCAGCACGCCCACCCTGTTCAACAGCGGCACCCTGCGCCCGCAGTTGTCGAGCTGCTACCTCACCCAGGTGCCGGACGACCTCGACGGGATTTTCGGCGCCATCAAGGACAACGCCCTGCTGTCCAAGTATGCCGGCGGGCTGGGTAACGACTGGACGCCGGTGCGCGGCATGGGCGGCTACATCAAGGGCACCAACGGCAAGTCCAACGGCGTGGTGCCGTTCATGAAGGTGGCCAACGACACCGCGGTGGCGGTGAACCAAGGTGGCAAGCGCAAGGGCGCGCTGTGCGCCTACCTGGAAACCTGGCACCGCGATGTCGAGGAATTCCTGGACCTGCGCAAGAACACCGGCGACGACCGCCGCCGCTGCCATGACATCGACACCGCCAACTGGGTGCCGGACCTGTTCATGAAGCGGGTGATGGAAGACGGCCAGTGGACGCTGTTTTCGCCGGACGAAGTGCCCGACCTGCACGATCTGATGGGCGATGCGTTCGCGCAGCGTTACGCCGAGTACGAAAAGCTCGCCGACGAAGGCCGCATCAAGAACTTCAAGCGCATGCCGGCGCTCAACCTGTGGCGCAAGATGCTGAGCATGCTGTTCGAAACCGGGCATCCGTGGATCACCTTCAAGGACCCCTGCAACGTACGCAGCCCGCAGAGTCACATCGGCGTCGTGCACAGCTCCAACCTGTGCACCGAGATCACGCTCAACACCAAGGCCGGTTCCGAGATTGCCGTGTGCAACCTGGGCAGCGTCAACCTGCCCGCACACATCGGCGCCGACGGCCAGCTCGATCTGGTCAAGCTGCAGCAGACCATCCGCACCGCCTTGCGCATGCTGGATAACGTCATCGAGTACAACTACTACTCGGTGTCCACCGCGCGCAATTCCAACCTGCGCCACCGCCCGGTCGGCATGGGCGTGATGGGCTTTCAGGACGCGCTGTACAAGTTGCGCCTGCCTTATGAGAGCGACGAGGCGATCCGCTTCGCTGACGAATCGATGGAGGCGATCAGCTACTACGCCATCCAGGCCAGCACCGATCTGGCCGAAGAGCGCGGCGCCTACTCCACCTTCAAGGGCTCGCTCTGGGACCAGGGCATCCTGCCCATCGACTCCATCAGGTTGCTGGGCGAGGCGCGCGGCAACCAGTACCTGCGCCAGGACAGCAGTGTTTCCGGCCGCTTCGATTGGGACACGCTGCGCGCCCGCGTGCAGACCGTGGGCATGCGCAACTCCAACTGCATGGCCATCGCTCCTACCGCCACCATCGCCAACATCACCGGCGTGGCGCAGTCCATCGAGCCGCAGTTCTCTAACCTGTATGTGAAGTCCAACCTGTCCGGCGAATTCACCGTCATCAACGAGTACCTGGCCAACGACCTCAAGGCTCTGGGCCTGTGGGACGAGGTGATGGCGCACGACCTCAAGTATTACGACGGCTCGGTGCAGCAGATCGACCGCGTACCGCATGAGCTCAAGCAGATCTACAAGTGCGCGTTCGAGGTGGACTCCAAGCGTCTGGTGGACGCCGGCAGCCGCCGCCAGAAGTGGATCGACCAGTCGCAGTCGCTGAACCTGTACATGGCCGCGCCCAGCGGCAAGAAACTGGACGAGCTGTATAAGCACGCCTGGCTGTCCGGCCTCAAGACCACCTATTACCTGCGCACCCTGGGCGCCACCCACGCCGAAAAGACCACCATCACCGATGGCCGGCTCAACAAGGTCGGCAGCGGCGAGAGTGCCGGTGCTGCGGCCGCCGTGTCAGGGCCCATCACCCTGCCGCGTGCGGCCACCGAAGTGTCCGGCGCCAAGGTGTGCTCGATCCTGGATCCGGGATGTGAGAGCTGCCAGTGAAGGCGTTAGGCGTTAATGGCCGCGCTTTTTGATCAACGATTGCAAGACCCTTCGCGATTACAGAATGATCGCAAGGGCAAGGAGATGAACATGCTGTCCTGGGACGACGAAACCACACCCACCACCGCCCCGGCGAAGGCCGCTTCGGCGCCTCACGCCTCACGCCATTCGCCTCACGGCGCTGTCGTCATGGCAACTGCGCCAGCACCTGCTCCGAAACCGCCCATCCCCGGCCCTGAGGAATTCCGCCTCAAGCCCACCCAGGGCAAGCCCGAGGCCGGTTATACCGGTCTGGAAGACCTGGACATGGGCGCGCGCCGCATCCAGGTCGACGACAAGAAGATCATCAATTGCCGCGCCGACCTCAACCAGCTCGTCCCCTTCAAGTACAAGTGGGCCTGGGAGAAGTACCTCGCCGCCTGCAACAACCACTGGATGCCGCAGGAAATCGGCATGAGTGCCGACATCGCGCTGTGGGCCGATCCCAACGGCCTGACCGAGGACGAGCGCACCATCATCAAGCGCTCCCTGGGCTTCTTCAGCACCGCCGACTCCCTGGTGGCCAACAACCTCGTGCTGGCCGTCTACAAGCACATCACCAACCCCGAGTGCCGCCAGTACATCCTGCGCCAGGCATTTGAAGAGGCCATCCACACCCACGCCTACCAGTACATCATCGAGTCCCTCGGCCTGGACGAGGCCGAAGTCTTCAACATGTACCGCGAAGTGCCGAGCATTCACGACAAGGCCGCGTGGTCCCTACCCTACACCCAGTCCCTGGCCGACGAGAACTTCCACACCGGCACGCCGGAGGCTGACCAGCGCCTGCTGCGCGACATGATCGCCTTCTACGTCGTATTCGAAGGCATCTTCTTCTATGTCGGCTTCGTGCAGCTGCTGAGCTTCGGCCGTCGCAACAAGATGATCGGCGCCAGCGAGCAGATCCAGTACATCATGCGCGACGAAGCCATGCACATGAACTTCGGCATCGACGTGATCAACCAGATCAAGATCGAAAACCCGCACCTGTGGACGAATGAGTTCCAGGAGCAGGCCCGCCAGATGATTCACGAGGCCACCCAGCTCGAGATCCGCTACGCGCACGACACCATGCCGCGCGGCGTGCTGGGCCTGAACGCCGCGATGTTCACCGAGTACATGCAGTTCATCGCCAACCGCCGCTGCCAGCAGATCGGCATCAAGGCGATCTACCCCGGTGCCGACACCAACCCGTTCCCGTGGATGAGCGAGGTCATGGATCTCAAGAAGGAGAAGAACTTCTTCGAGACGCGCGTGACGGAGTATCAGACGGGTGGGGCCTTGAGCTGGGATTGAGCCTAGATGGATGGGTCACTCGTAGGGACAACGGCTGACCCAGATTTTTCTGGGTCAGTTCTAGACTCAAATTAGCTATTCCAAGATTTGCCTAGCGCCGCCACCTATTCTCAGATTTGCCCTATCTTCAAACGAGCCTGCGGAAAGCCAAATCAAGATTTGCCCGAACTGAATGGATCCAGTTCGCGGCGGGTGATAATCGAGAAGGATCTGTGCGAGTTTCGATTCACAATCCGAAGGTGAATGCAGCCCGAAAGGCCTGATCGACGTATCGGATGCGGACACGACACAATTACGCCTCGACGGTGATCAAAACGTTCGAGAAGTACGCTCCAAATTCCGATGCTCCAGGGACAAGAGCAAGCTTCCGCTCTACCCTTGCATCGCTAGAGCTCCCGTTTATCGCCGACTCCAGCAGAGATTTGGCGTGATCCGCACGCTGAAGGGGCCAGAGTTCGCCAGGCAGTTCGCCCTGCGTCCGCAAATGCTGGCCTGGTTCCTCGGCGCCGGAGCCTCTGCATCAGCCGGAATTCCTACCGGCTACGCGATGATCACCGACCTCAAGAAGCGGTTGTTCTGCCAGCTCACCGGCACCTCGCTGAGGCAAGTGGACGCCAACGACCCGCTATGGATCGCGCGGATTAATTCGTACCTCAGCACTCGATCGGGGCTTCCCGTGCCGAACGATCCGACCGAATACGCAGCAGCGTTCGAGGCTGTCTATCCGACCCCGGAGGATCGACGCGCATACATCGAGGCAGCCATCAGAAAAGGGAGTCCGTCGTTCGCACACAGGGTCCTCGCGGCATTGCTGACTACCCAGCGGGTTCCTTGCGTCTTCACGACAAACTTCGATTCCCTAATAGAGACCGCTGCAACGCTCACTGATCAGTTAGTCGATCCCGCTGAGCGCGCCCATCTGACGGTCGCGGCTATCGATAACGCCGCTCGCGCCCAGCTCTGCATGCGGGAATCTCGGTGGCCCTTGCTTGCCAAGCTGCATGGCGACTACCAATCGGTCGAACTAAAGAACACGACAGCGGAACTGAAGACGCAGGATTCGCAGATGCGGCAAGTGTTGTCTGCAGCTTGCGCTCGCTTCGGCCTCGTGGTCGTCGGATATAGCGGGCGCGATGCCTCGGTCATGGAAGCCCTCACCGAAGCGTTAGCACAGCCCAAGGCATTTCCGGGCGGGCTGTTCTGGGTGACGCGGAGAGCTGATTCGCTGCTGCCCGCCGTAACGCAATTGCTGGAGGCTGCGGTCAAGGCCGGTGTATCCGTTGCTGTCGTGGACTCCCAGACTTTCGATGAACTGGCGGCCGACATTGCCGACGACACCGAGCTGCCGGCGCCACTCAAGACGCATGTTTATCAGGCGCGTCCGAATCCGGTTGTTCGCGAGGTCCCGCTGCCGACGACTGAGCGGCGGAAGTTTCCCGTGCTGCAATGCTCAGCGCTTCCGGTACTCGCCCTGCCGACAGTTGCGCGTCGCATCCAAGTCGATCAACCGGTTTCAACATCCCGTGCGCGAGAGCTGCTACGAGAGGCAGAGGTCTGGGCCATCGTCGCCAGCGCAGGGCAGGAGTTGGCGGCTTTCGGGAGCGACGCTGATCTCGATCGCGCCTTTGCCAGCGTCGGCGGCCGCGTCGCGGGATCGATCGAGTTGCACCCGGAACGGGACAGCTGGGCTCGCGGACTTCTCTACGATGCGCTCGTACGCGCTTTGTGCCGAAGGCGGCCGCTGTTTGCCCGTCTGCGCCGTAAGGGGCACTCGCTGCTGGTGCAAAGCGGGTTTCCGGACGACCCACCGGAAGTTGTTACCCGTCGCGATAACCAGCTCGCGGAGCTCAAGCGCGCGTACAACGCAGCACTCGTGGGCAAGATTCCCGACCTCGACTATCCATTCAATGAGGGCGTGCAAATCCGCCTAGAGTCCTTGAATGGGCAGTGGTGGTGTGCATTCGAGCCGTTCACCTCTGTGGAGTTCCCGCGCCGCGAGGCGGATAACGACGGCGACGCTGAAGCCGCATCGGGCGATCTTACATTTCAAGTTCTTCGCCAAGGCGATCCTGCGATTGATTGGCGGCGCGAACGATGGGTTTTGCGCCGCAACCAAGCATGGGCTCAGATCATCGCCGCATGGGCAAGGATACTTGCAGGAGACGGATCCTTTTCATTGCGATCGCTCCGGCTAGAAGATGGTGTTGGTCAGGATGCGGAGTTCCGCTTGTCACCGGTCACCGCCTGGAGCCGACCGGGCCATGAGCACGACTATTTCCGACGTGGTGGTCGATGAGCATGAATTTCGACGCATCAAAGATGGCACCCTTCACCCTGCTGGAAGAACCTCAGTTGACGTTCGATCCGGCCGATCAGTCGCTCGACGTGAATCCGCTACGTGGGCTCGACCTATTTGGCCCTTACAGTTCGGCTACGTTCAGGGCCTACACCCCGGCATTGCGGATCGCGAGTATTGCGCCCCTGAGCGGACTAGCCGGACTGCGGGACTTAATCGATACCCTGCGCTCGAATCAGAAGCCAGGGGACCGAAAAGAGTATGTCCCGCACTTCCGCGGTTTCGCGGACATATTCGGCGTCCCCTTGATAGGGGCGCCAACCGGCAGCGCTCACATCAAGCTGCCTGACGACCTCGACAAGCTGGGCGAGAATGGACCAGCGCACGAACGGCTGTTGCAGGCTCTTCGCGGCGGAATGGATCGGCTGATGTTGGTACGCGATCAGTTCGACGTCGCCCTCGTCCACCTGCCGGACGCCTGGCAGGCGGCATTTCGAGCACCGGGCTTCGATGCCCACGATGCTCTCAAGGCATTGGGAGCGGCATACGGCATCCCAACGCAGGTGATCAATGACCGCGCAATCAACTTCCAATACAAGGCATCCCTAGCGTGGCGCCTGTCGATTGCCTTGTATGTGAAGGCAGGCGGCATCCCCTGGAAACTGGCTCCCCTTCCGGAGGTCCCTGAAGGGACGGCCTATATTGGCCTTGCCTACGCGCTGAGGGGCGAACCTAAGGAAGCGCACTATGTCACCTGCTGTTCGCAGGTCTTCGACGCAGACGGCGGTGGCATGCAGTTCGTAGCATTCGAGGCGCGCGACCCTGTCAAGGACATTGAAGAAGCGCGACGCAATCCTTTCCTGAGCCGGAACGATATGCGTGCGGTGCTGGCGCGCAGTCTGCATCTCTATCAGGGCCGAAACGGCGGACAATTGCCACGCCGGCTCGTGGTTCACAAAACGACGGCTTTCCGATCCGAGGAAATGGAAGGCGCACTAGACGCTTTGTCTGCCGTGCCTGAGGTTGAATGCATTGAGGTCGGGAGTAGCCCGGGCTGGCGCGGCGTGTGGTTGAACCAGGGGAGGAAACGGGGAGCGCGCAGCGAGCCTGATGGCTACCCAGTTCCTCGCGGCACGGTACTGCAGCGCTCCGGAAATTCTGTGCTGGTCTGGGTCGCTGGCAACGCGCCACGTGCTTCACTGCAAGGGGACTACTACCAAGGCAAGAAAAGCATCCCGCGCCCGATCAGCCTCGTGCGTCACGCAGGTATCGGGCCTATGGAAACAACCGCTCTGGAAGCCCTTGCGTTGACGAAGATGGATTGGAACAACGATGCCCTCTACGACCCCGTTCCTGTCACCATTCGATACTCTCAGCGGCTGGCCAGAACGATAGCCAATGTTCGTGCACTTCCGGGAAATGCCTACGCATACCGGCTTTTCATGTAAGCAATAATGGGCGGTAGCTGAAGAATGTACGACACGAATAGCACGTGCCTAGTTACCTGCCCTTCCCTGTTTCTTGGCCGACTTCGCCGCCAAGCGCTCGTATACCTGAACCCCTAGAGATTTCGACACCAACTCCTGCAACTCTGGTTTTCCCATGTAGTCGGTGAAGAGATCTTCGTTGAGCTCCATGCGCTCGATGAACAGGGATTCCAGCACCTGCTTGAAGACCATCTGAAACTTGTCCAAAGGGTTGACCTCGGCCGCCTTCTGCAGCGCCTCGCTCTGGCTGGCGGCTTCAGCGATCTGATCGAAGAAAAGCTGGTCGGCTTCGTTCAGCTCCCCGCCAAACCGCTCATTGATGACATCAATCAGGCGCGATAGCGAAACGTGCTCTTCGCGCGCCATGCCCGATCCCACCTCGCGCGGCCCGTCCAGCGGCTTGGCATAGCCCTCGTTGAGGCTGATCGAGCCTTCGCTGATTTTCTGCAGCCGGTAGTAATCGAGTTCGACCTCCTCGTCGAACTGATAGCCAGGCCCGCTCTTGCGCTTGGGTAGTTTCAGCGCGAGATGACGCAGATATGTGAACAGCTTTTCGAGGTCGCTGTCCTGATACGGAATGACCTGGCTCAGGAAGCTGTAAAGATTACGGAACGCCTGGAGCTTGCCGCGCCACAGTTCTGCTTCCTCTTCTTCCGTGTTCTGCAATTGAACGAAGCGCGCGACAGCCTGATCGAGAATCGCGTTCATCGCCTTGTGGTCGCCGGGGCTCTGCCGGCGCTTCGGCGCGAAGAACACACGCGCGAAATCGGTAACCTCGGTCTGGAGGTAGATGGCCGAGGCATCGAGCTCGGCCTTGACCTCGTAAAGTCGGTCCGGATCCACCTGCTCGCCCATCAGCGAGCCTTCGTAATATTGGCGGAAGGCCTCCTGAATCTCGCTTGGCTCGTTGACGAAATCGAGCACGAAGGTGTCGTCCTTGAGCGGGTGCGTGCGGTTCAGGCGCGACAGCGTCTGCACGGCCTGGATACCGGCCAGGCGCTTGTCCACATACATCGTGTGCAGCAGTGGCTGATCGAAGCCGGTCTGGTACTTCTCGGCAACAAGCAGCACGCGGAAATCCGGCTTGGCAAAGGTGTCGGGCAGTTCCTTTTCCTTCAGCCCGCCGTTCATCTCCACTTCGGTGTAGGTCTTTTCCGGGATCTTGTCGTCTTCAACGGTGCCGGAGAACGCCACCAGGCTCTTGATCGGGTAGCCCTTCTCCTGGATGTAGCGGTCGAACTCCTGCTTGTAGCGCACCGCCTCCAGTCGCGATCCGGTGACGACCATCGCCTTGGCATGGCCACCGATCTTGTGGCGCGTGAAGTGCTGGAAGTGCTCGACCATGACTTCCGTCTTCTGGCCGATGTTGTGCGGGTGCAGTCGCGCTCGCGATAGCCGTTACGCTGCACCATGCGTTCGACATTCTTCTCGCCGTAGGCTGCGCCGGTCAGCGCGCCGACCTCCAGTTCCATCAGTCGCTGGCCGGCAAAGCCGATCATCTCGCGCAGCAGATCGGCATCCGGACTCTTTTCCAGCAGCGCCCGCAGGTTCATCATCTCATCGGTCATCGGTGGTTCCTTGTGTTCAGGGTTGAGCGTCGAAACCCAAACCTAAACCAGTTGCCACCGATGACCTTCAGAACCTACACCACGCCCGGGGACACGACCCGCCCGAGTGAGCGCCCGGATCGAAGCCCGCGTAGGGCGGATTAGCGGCTTCACCGAGTAACCTGCCTTCCGCGCATCCCGGCCCAATGATCGCGGCATGCGGCGGGTTACGCCGCGAACAGCCGCGGCTAACCCGCCCTCCTCCGCTTCGGCGCGCGTCAAGGTAGTTGCCGCCTCATTCATGCAGCGAGTTGCTTAAAGGTTTCGGCGACGTGGGTGTTGATGACGCAGTCGCGTTCGGGGTTGAGGGTGACGGCGAGTACCGGCGACCAGTTTCGCGTTGCGCCTGACCATCGTGCAGGGTTTCGTTCGCGGGCTTGGGCGTAGAGCGCGTGGCGCGCCGCCAGGATCGGACCATCGCTGCCGTCGTGGCGCTGTGCCGGGCTGACGTAGCGGATGCCGCTGTGGCGATGATCGATGTTGTACCAGCGCACGAAGCCGGCTGCCCAGGCGCGCGCTGCCGCCAGGTCTTCGAATCCTCTGGCCGGAAACTCGGGCCGGTACTTGGCGGTGCGGAAGAGCGATTCCGCGTAGGCGTTGTCGTCGCTCACCCGCGGCCGCGAGTAGGAGGGCTTCACTCCGAGCCAGTGCAGCATCGCCAGCACCGTGGTGGCCTTGAGCGTGGCGCCGTTGTCGCCGTGCAGCACGGGCTTGTTCACCAGGGCCGCAATGCCCTCTGCCAGGGCGGTGCGCCGCACCAGATGCGCTGCGTGATCGGCATGGTCGCGGTCATGGACCTCCCAGCCGACGATCTTGCGGCTGTAGAGGTCGAGAATCAGGTAGAGGTGATACCAGCGTCCCAGCACCGTGGCCGGCAGATAGGTCATGTCCCAGCACCACACCTGGCGCGGTGCAGTGGCGATGTGGGTGGTCGGTGGGCGTACCGTGTGCGGCTCGCGGGCGCGTCCACGGTGAGTGGCTTGGCCATGTGCTCGCAGCACACGCGCGAAGCTGGACTCGCTGGCTAGGTACACGCCTTCGTCGGCCAGCATCGGCACGATGCGCGCTGGCGGCACGGCCTCAAAGCGCGGCTCATTAGCCACGCGCAAGAGCTCGGCACGCTCGGCCAGGCTCAGGGCATGCGCCGGTGTGGGTCGGACGGCCTGGGGCCTTCCATCGCCGTCCACGAGCCCCCCGCACGCTCTCCAGCGCTGCAGGGTGCGGGTGTCGATGCCCGCGGTGTCGCACGCGGCGTGCAGCCGGGCACCGGCACCCTGGGCGATTTGAATGTTGTGGGCCAGGCGTTGGCGATCTTCGAGGTCGATCATTCGTCCTCTGCCTTGTTGAAGATCGCCGCGAGTTTTTTTGAAAGGACCAGCAGAGCCGCCGTCTCCGCCAGCGCCCGGTCCTTGCGCAGCAGGTCGCGCTCCAGCTCCTTGATGCGCTTGCGGTCCTGTCGCGTCGCCTGCGGACTGGCACGGGCTTCTTCGGGTTCCGCCAGTGCGGCCGTTGCGCTGGCCCGCCACTTCTCCAACTCCGTCGGAAATACACCCTGTTCCCGGCACCACACACTCCGATCCGCTTCGGCCATCGGTGCTGTTGCAATCACCGCCTCCAGACGCGATCCCGCGGTCCACGTCCGAGCCTTCACCGGCCCGGACTGCGTCTGCTCTCGCCAACGCTGCAAGGTCTGGGCACCCACTCCCACTGCTAACGCCACGTCTTCCACCGCCGCGCTTTCAGGCGGCAACAGCCGCGCTACCGCGCGGTCCTTGAATCCTTGTCCGTATCGAGCCACGTTCTACCTTCATTGACGCCCCCAGGGATGGTCCTATCAAGGCGGCAACTATTCTGACGCGGGGGGGCTTGACTGGGTGAGCACCCGGATCGAAGCGCTGGCCCGGCAGGCCGACAATGCAGTCTCCGCACTGGGAGCCACCCATGAACGCATCCGCCCCTGTCGCATCAATCGAGCCGCTGCTGACGCGGCAGGATCGCGACGGCGTCGTCACGCTGTGCCTGAACCGGCCGCAGCAGTTCAACGCGCTGTCCGAGGAATTGCTGGGCGCGCTGCAGGCCGAGCTCGATGCGCTGAGCCGCGACCCTGAGCTGCGCTGCGTGGTCATCGCCGGTGCCGGCAAGGCGTTCTGCGCCGGGCACGACCTGCGTCAGATGCGCGCAACGCCAACCCTGGACTACTACCGCGCGCTGTTTGCCCGCTGCGCCAAGGTGATGCTGGCCATCCAGGCACTGCCGGTGCCGGCGATCGCGCGGGTGCACGGCATCGCCACCGCGGCGGGCTGCCAGCTCGTCGGTGCCTGTGACCTCGCCATCGCGGCGGACAGCGCGCGCTTTGCGGTGTCCGGCATCAATGTCGGGCTGTTCTGCTCGACGCCGGCGGTGGCGCTGTCGCGCAACGTCTCGGCCAAGCGCGCCTTCGACCTGCTGGTGAGCGCGCGCTTCATCGACGCTGCGACGGCAGCGGACTGGGGCCTGATCAACACGGCAGTGCCGGATGCCGAACTCGACGCCGCGGTGGCGCGCCAGTGCGCGGTGATCGCGGCCAAGAGCCCCACCGCGATCCGCTACGGCAAGGCCATGTTCCATCGCCAGCGCCAGATGCCGCTGGCCGAGGCCTATGCCTACGCCGGCGAGGTGATGGCGCAGAACATGATGGAAGAGGACGCGCTCGCGGGCGTGGACGCCTTTCTCGACAAGCGCACGCCGGTGTGGAGGCCGCTGTCCGCGTCCTGAGTCTGACGCTGGCTGGCGCATCGGGACGCCTGCCTATGCGGGCGCGTCTATAGTTGGCGCTTCTCCTCCCGACATCGAGCGCATGAGCACGCCCATCTCGCGAACCGCCTACGTCACCGGTGCCACCGGCTTTCTCGGCCACCAGCTCTGCGTGGAACTGCGCACGCAGGACTGGGACATCACCGCCATCGCGCGCAAGCCGGAAGCGGCGCCGGAGCTGGCGGCACTGGGTGTGAAGGTGGTGGCAGGCGACATCGTGGACGCGGAATCGATTGCGATTCCCGCCGGCACCGACACGGTGTTCCACGTCGCCGGCGACACCAGTCTGTGGCACAAGCGCGACGCGATGCAGACGCGGATCAATGTCGACGGCACGCGCCATGTGCTCGCCGCGGCGCGCACCGCCGGCGTGCGGCGCGTGGTGGTGACCTCCACGGTGTCGGCCTACGGCACGCAGACGCAGCGCTTCGACGAAGCCACGCCGAGTCGGGCGGCGATGTCCTCCATCAACTACGAGCGCAGCAAGTGGCTCGGCGAGGAAGAAGCGCGCAAGGCGGCGGCCGCAGGACAGGACATCGTGATCCTGCAACCGGGCGCCATCATCGGACCCAAGGACAGCAAGAACTGGGGTCGCATGTTCCTGCTGCTGCAGAGCGGCAAGCTACCGCTGCTGCCGCCCGGTCGGCTGTCGTTCAATCACGTTCGCGAGATCGCCCGCGCTCACGTCGCAGCGGCCACCCAGGGCCGCGCCGGCGAGTCCTACCTGCTCGGCGGCCACGACACCAGCCTTGCCGACATGGCGCGCGGGGCCTGCGAACTGCTGGGCATCAAGCCACCGCGCCTGACCGCGCCGGCCCCGGTACTGGGCCTGCTCGGCACCGTGCTCGGCTCGCTCACGCCGGCCAGTTCCGGCGAGCCGCTGATGACGCGCGAGATGGCGCGCCTGATGTGCGTGACCACCGTGGTCGACAGCGCCAAGGCCGAGCGCGAACTCGGCTTCAAGGCCACGCCGCTGCGCGAGTGCCTGGCCGACTGCCACGCCTGGCTGCGTCAGGCCGGGCTGCTGTAAGGCTTGCGCCAGCAACACCGGCCTCGATCTGCCGGGCGCGGTTGCAGACTCGCGACGCGGCGGCCGCCGTCCCGGACCTACCCCGGTGGCTTCGCGCCCGGCCCGGCGATGCTCATGGCCTTGATGTACGCCGGCCGGCTGCTGATGCGCTTCACATAGGCCTCGGTGTTGGGCATGCCGTCGATGCTGCGGCCACCGAACAGCGGGATGGAGGTGAGGTTGAAGGTCACCATCACGTCGGCGCAGGTGAACTCGCTGCCGGCCAGATAGGGCACTTCGCCCAGGCGTTGTTCGAGATAACGGTAGTAATTGTCCTCGCGGCGCTGCACCAGGCTGCGCACGCGGTCGGCGTCCGGACCCGGAGCGGCCACGCCCAGCGCGAGCTGGGCAATGAACAAACCAAGCACGTTGTTGTTGAAGTGCATCCAGTACAGGTAGTCCGGGTATTCGGGCTGGTCCGGACGCACGGTGTAGCGGCCGTCGCCGTAACGGTGGCAGATGTATTCGACGATGGCGGCCGACTCGGCAACGGTGCGATCGCCGTCGGTGATCACCGGCGCGGTGGCGGCGGGATGCAGGGCGAGGTACTCGGCGGGCAGGAAGTTGTCCTCGGTGCGCCGGTGATACCACTTCAGCTCGTAGGGCAGCCCCAGTTCCTCCATCAGCCAGACGATGCGGTCGGACTGCGAAATGCCCAGGTGGTGAATGGTGATCATGTTTCTCCTCGCCAGTTCGTGGATCGTTATGTCCGGTGGATTTTAGCTGCCGCGGCCATCGATGTTCCGGCGAGGAAGCCGTGCCGCGGCCGCCGGGTTCTTCGTCGGTCCCACGCAGCGCCTCTCGTCGGGTCGCGCCGGGGCTCTGATCGCCCGCGATGTGCCGGTCGACACTTGCCGAGGCTAAGGTCCTGCGCACGAGACAGCCGCAAGGAATACGCAACGCGCCGTGATACGACCACACTCTGTTCTTGGCCTGATCCTGGGGTCGGCGGCGACGCTGTTCGTGCTGTCCGGTTGCACCTGGCCGGAAGTGCCATCGCACCCTGCGGCGCCATCGAAGCGACCGGCCTCGACTGCGAACCACGGCTTCCTGTCGACGCTGGCCGACACGCCGGGCGGCGCCGTGGTGACCGTCAACGGGTTTGCATTGCAGGACCGGCACGTTGCGGCCTGGCGGCCTGCCAACGCGCCGGCAACACTGGGCCCCGAGGTCGGCATCTGGCTGCCACCGGGACAGCACGTGGTGGAGGTGCAGTACGTGCGCAACATCGACGCCGGCATCAGTCTGACCCGCGCGCAGGTGCCGTTCCGGGTGGCGCCGGGGCGCACCTACATCGTGCGACCGCAGGTCGCCTCGGACTACGACAAGGTGTCCTTTACCGTGATCGATCACGGCAACGGGTTTCCGGCGCGCTGCCTGCCGTGGTCCATCCTGCAGACCCGCCTACGCGATGCACGCGGCAAGCGCCCGGGGGTGACCGACGCGGACATCCAAGCCTGCCGCCACCAGCGTGAATTCTGATCCGTTCGTGCGCTGCGTTTGCATCGCGACCGCGCGGTCGCGCAACCACCGTCACCGCAGCCCTCAGGGGATGCTCACGCAAATCTTGCCGAAGTGCGCGCCGGACTGTTGATAGCGGAACGCATCGGCGAGCTGAGGCAACGGGAAGCTGCGATCGATCACGGGCTTGATGCCGGTGGCCTCGCAGGCGCGTACCAGATCGAGTTGGTGTCGGCGGCTGCCGACCGTGATGCCTTGCAAGCGTGCCTGCTTGCGCATGAGCAGCGAAGTGGGAATCACGCCCTCGCGTCCGGCGAGGATGCCGATCAACGAAATGTGTCCACCCTGGCGCACCGCCTGCATGGACTGCGGCAAGGTGCCGGCACCGCCGATCTCGATCACATGATCCACCCCGCCCTGCCCGCTGAGGCGCACGGCTTCCGCACCCCAGTCCGAGGTGCGCTTGTAGTTGATCAGGTGGTCGGCGCCCAGCGCACGCAGGCGCTCCAGCTTCTCGTCGGAGGACGAGGTGGCGATCACCGTGGCACCGGCGCTTTTGGCCAGCTGCAGCGCAAAGATAGACACGCCGCCGCTGCCTTGCACCAGGACCACCTCGCCGGCCTTGAGGCGCCCTTCGACCATCAGTGCGCGCCAGGCGGTGACGCCGGCACAGGTCAGGGTGGCGGCCTCTTCGAAGCTGTAGGCGCGCGGGAAGCGCGTGAGCGAACCCGCCGCCACGGTGGCAAACTCGCAGGCATAGCCGTCGATGCCGTCACCGGGGACGCTGCTGAAGCCCTTGAGGTCCGGCTCGCCATCGGGCCAGTCGGTGAAGAAGGTACTGAGCACCCGATCACCGACCTGCAGATCGTCCACACCGCCGCCCACCGCCAACACTTCGCCGGCGCCGTCCGACATCGGAATGCGGCCGTCCGCCGCCCGCAGATGGCCGGTGACCACGACCAGATCGTGGAAGTTGAGCGAGCTGGCACGCATGCGCACCACGACCTCGCCCGGGCCGGGCGGTCGCGGCTCCACGGTATCGGCGTAAAGGCTGTCGAGCGTGGCAGGACTGCGGATGCGGATGGCGTTGGGCATACGATTCAGACTCGGCAAAAAGAAATGAACTGTGGAAAGAGACGGCGACCGGCCGCCGACCGTGGGCGTTACGGTGTCGCGCTTCCCTGCCACAGGAATGTGAGCCTTGCCGGCTTGCCCGCGCTGATCGCGGCGCTGCCCCGCTTCTCTTCGCCCTTGTGGGAGGCGGACACGTCGTAGTTACCCGGCGGCAGGTCGGCCAACAGATAGGGGCCCTCGGAAGTGGCTTCCAGCACCACCGTGCCGCTGGCATCGCGCACCACCACCGGCACGCTGGCCAGGAACACATCCTTGCCATCGATTCGGCTGGCCAGGGTCAGCGACAGCGGATGCTTGCCCAACTCGGCCTTCAAGGCGTTGGATTCGTCCGAGCCGATACCGCCGGTGATGTAGCTGACATTCCCGTAGGTCTTGGCAGCCGGCAGGTGGCTGGTGGGGGTCGTAACCACCACCGACGGTGCCGGCGCGGCCGCAGCAGCGACCACCGTCGGGGCTGAGGCGGTGGTGCTGACCGCGGCGCTCCCGAGTTCTTCCCACAGGAAGGTGCGGCGTTCGTGCGCCCACGGCTTGATCTGCACGTTCGCAGTTTTCTCGCGCTGCCCGTAGGTCGCCGAGATCCGGTAGATGCCCTCGGGCAGATTGACCAGCAGGTACGGCCCTTCGGTGACGATGTCGAGCACCGAGGTGCCGTCGTCCTTGCTGATGACCACCGGCACCGACGCCAGAAACACATCCTGCCCGTCCAGATGCTGGGCGAAGATCAGCGCCAGCGAATAGCTGCTGGCCTGCGCCTTCATCGCTGCGGACTCGTCCGCGCCGATACCGCCACTGATGTAGGAAAGCTGGCCCAGATCCAGACTTTCGGCGCCAGTGTCCTGGGCGCGGACGGTGGAGGTCATCGATGCGGCCAACGCCAGCGCCGCGATCCACGCGGATCTTTGCGCACTGGCGCGATGACGGAAACCCGATAGGGAAAGTGCTTTCATGTTGCATGCCTCCTCTGAACGGAGATGGAAGCCGGCCGCCGATCGTTACGACGAGCTTACGCCGACCCTCCACTGGGATCGAGACGCCCCATGCGTGCCCGATCGCGAAATCGATCATGACCTATGCGGTTTGCGCGACGGTTCCGCCGCAGCGGATGACCGTCCACTCCCATGATCGCCAGCGCCATCAATACCGCGCCACCATGAACTCGGCCTTTACACGTTGCCGGTCCCGCCGTGGCGGGCGTCGTCCCGGACACTGGCGAGCGAACCGCGCCCGGAACGTCGGCGGTTGGCGCACCGCGCTATCCTGGAAACCCGAAACGCTGGCGCAGAAACACCTTCACCGCGTCGAACTCCTCGTAGCTCATGTCGTAGCCCAAGGTCTCGTCATTGAGCACGCGGCGCGCAGTGGCCTCGTCCAACGGCTTGTCGCCAAGCGGACAGGTGGCGCAACCCAATTTCACCGCGTACACCTCCTTGCCGTAGTCGTACATCCGATAGTTCGGCGGGGCGGGCCGGCGATCACGCGGATCGCCACCCCCTGGAGGCGGGGTACTGGGTTGCGGTCTGATCGAACCCTGGGCGGCAACGCCGAGCGCGGTAGTCATCAGGACCAGAGCAGTGAAAACGTGACAGCCATGCGGGAGCACGCGGAAACCCTCCTAATGTACAGGCGTGATCGAGATTCAGCCCGGAATCCTAATCCGCCCACTCGCAGTCCTCCACCTCCCATCGCGCGCCGCTTTGGGCACACTCGCGACCAATCCACCCATCGACCGCAGACCGGAACGCCGACCATGGACGTGCTCAGAACCCCCGAAGACCGCTTTTCCGAGCTACCGGACTACCCGTTCGAGCCGCATTGGTGCGACACCTTGCCGGGTTACCAAGGCTTGCGCATGCACCACCTGGACCTGGGTGCGACCGACGCACCGGTGGCGCTGTGCCTGCACGGGCAACCGACCTGGAGCTACCTGTACCGCAAGATGATCCCCGCCTTCGTCGGCGCAGGCTTGCGCGTGGTGGCGCCGGACCTGTTCGGCTTCGGCCGGTCCGACAAGCCCGCGGACGAGCCGGTCTACACCTTCGACTTTCATCGACTGGCCCTGATACGGCTGGTCGAACATCTGGATCTGCGCAACGTCACCCTGGTCTGCCAGGACTGGGGCGGGCTGCTGGGCCTGACCTTGCCGATGGACCTGCCAGGTCGCTTCGAGCGCCTGATCGTCATGAATACCGCACTGGGCACCGGGGATGTGCCGCTGGGCGCCGGATTTCTGGCCTGGCGCGACTACAGCAACCGCAGTCCGGACATGGACATCGCCGGCTTGATGAAACGATCGATCGCCGGCCTGAGCGAGGCCGAGGCACAGGCCTATGCCGCGCCGTTTCCGGATGCGCGTTACAAGGCCGGGGTACGGCGCTTCCCCAATCTGGTACCGGACCGGCCCGATGCGCAGGGCGCTGCGCTGTCCCGCCGCGCCCGCGACTGGTGGCGCAACCAGTGGAGCGGCCAGAGCTTCATGGCCATCGGCATGCAGGACCCGGTGCTGGGTCCACCGGTGATGCGGGCACTCCGCGGCATCATTCGCGGCTGTCCCGAGCCGCTGGAACTGGCACAGGCCGGGCATTTCACGCAGGAGGCAGGACCGGTGATCGTGCAACGCGCGCTGCAGAGCTTTGCCGGTGGATGAGCTCGGCGCGGCACGTCAAAAAAATCGCAAGACGACGACCCCGTACCTTGCGCCGGTCCGGCACAATAGCTGGGTGACTCACCGCCACCTCCGCTCCCGCCTCCTGCTCGCCTTCGCCCTGTTCGCATGGCTGACGCAGGCCTGTCTGCCGGTGGCGCACGCGGCGGTGATGGCGGAACAGAACGCAGGTCTGGCCACCTGGTGCGGCCCCTTGTCGCCGGGCATGAGTGCCAAGCTGGCCCAGTTGCCCACCGAGGTGCGCGAAATTCTGCAGAAAGGTTCGGCACAGGCCGAGCAACACCAGGACTGCATGCAGTTCTGCGCGGGCGCAGCAACGGACGCTCTGCACCGCGTCAATCTGACGATCCTTCTGCGCGCGGCGGGCCTGGAGCCGGCCGCACCGCCCGCGCTCGAAAAAGCACACCGGCCGGTCTGGCCCAAGCCACCCGCACGCGGGCCACCGCAGATTTCCTGATCCCGCCGTCAATGGCGCGGGCTGCCCTGCCCGCGTCCCTGCGCCAACGCGCTGCCCGAATCCGTTCGGGTGCCGATCAGGACAGAAAACTCATGTTGAAGATGTCTCCCATCGCGGCGGCAACTGCCGCGCTGCTGCTGGCGTCGCCCGGCCATGCCGAAGACGCCACCCCGGCCTCCAGCTTTGATACCGGCGCGACCGAGGTCGCGATGCACGAGGAGGAAGAAGCCGAAATCCAGACCATCACCGTCTCCGGCGAGCGTCGCAGGCTCACCGCCGACTTGCCGCAGACCAGCGTCGGCGTCACCGCGCGCGAACTGCGGAACCGTGTGTTCGTGAACACCGAGGACGCGCTCAAGCACGCGCCTACAGTCACCATGCGCAAGCGCTACATCGGCGATCGCAACGCGCTGATCGGCGGTCGCTCGCACAACGTCTTGCAGGCGCCGCGCGGCGTGGTGTATTCGGACGGCGTGCTGCTGTCCAACTTCCTCGGTCGCTTCAACGCGCCACGCTGGAACATGGTGGCGCCGGAGGAGATCGCGCGCTTCGATGTCCTGTACGGACCGTATTCGGCGCTGTACCCGGGCAACTCCATCGGCACCACGGTGCTGGTCACCACCCAGGATCCATCCGAAGCCACGGTGTCGGGCCGCGCGCAATATTTCACCCAGAGCTATTCCGAGTACGGCTTCGAGGACGATTACGGCGGCTCGCAGCTCAGCGCCTTCGGCGGCAACCGTTGGGGCAACTGGACCGGTTCGCTGGGCGTGAACCAGCTGCGCAGCGAAAGCCACCCGATGCAGTACGCCACCGGTACGCGTGTGGCTGCACCGAGCGAAGCACAACAGGCCAGCGCGGTCGACGTTACCGGTGCGATTGCAGACCGTGATCCGAAAGGCGCAGCGCGGCTGATCCTCGGTCCCAACGGCGGCTCGCGTGAGGACGGCGTGCAGAATCAGGTCAAGACCAAGATCGCCTACGAGAACGACGTGTTTCGCGCCGACGGCCAGATCGGCTTCTGGCGCAACGACTACGATCGCGACGGCCTGAGTTTCCTGCGCGACGCCGCCGGCAACACGGTGACGCGCGGCACCATTCGTGTCGATGACCAGGTCTACACCGTTGCCGACAGTTCCTTCGGTCCGCAGGAGGGCGTCGAGGAGCACCTGATGACGGCGCTGACCGTGCGCAGCAAGCGCGACAGCGGCTGGAATGTCTCCAGTGTTGTTTCGCTGTACGACATCGGCGAGGACGAATTGCGATCCAACGTGCCGACCGGGTCCGGCGAAACCGAGAACCTGCTGGCCGGCACCATCACCGACGGCGGTTCCGGCAAGGGCTGGTGGAATCTCGACCTGCAGGGCACGTATGCCCGCGACGATCTCGCGCACACGTTCACGGTCGGTTACTACCGCTCGCGCTACGAGCTCGACCAGGAGCGCTACGCGACCGGCGACTGGAAGCGCGGCGCCCGCGGCTCGCTGCTCGAGGACGCCGAAGGCGCCACCGTGATCCAGGCGCTGTACGCGCAGGACGTGTGGAAGTTCGCGCCCGACTGGTCGGCCACGGCGGGGGTGCGTCTCGAACGCTGGGAGGCGCTCGATGGCCTGCGCGCGAATGCCAGCAATCCGGACGGCCTGCGCTATACGGATCGCGAGGAAGAAGACGTATCGCCAAAGCTCTCCATCGCCTACGCGCCGTCGGCCTACACGCTGCGCTACTCGGTGGGACGCGGCGTGCGCTATCCGACGGTATCCGAACTGTTCCAGGGCTCCATCGGCACCACCACCGTCAACGGCCAGCCGGTGGCGACGATCCAGAACAACGATCCGAACCTCAAACCCGAGGACGCGCTATCGCAGGAGATCGCCTGGGAGAAGGTGTACGCGGACAAGCACAAGGTTCGCGTCTCGCTGTTCCGCGACGACATCGACGACACCATCCACTTCCAGACCAACGTCAACGTGACCCCGAACATCACCAATATCCAGAACGTGGATCGCGTGCTGACCCAGGGCGTCGAGTTCGTCTACAGCGTGCACGAGCTGCTGCCGAACCTGGACGTGGAAGCCAACCTCTCGCTGGTGGATTCCGAGATCAAGGAGAACGCGCGCAACCCGGCGTCGGAAGGCAAGGACTGGGTGCGCATCCCGGATGTGCGCGCCAATCTCGTCGCCAACTGGCGCTTCCTGCCCGGCTGGAACGCCAACCTCGCGGCCCTGCACACCGGCGACAACTACGCGGAGATCGACAACAGCGATGACGGCGGCTGCCAGCGCTTCGGTTGTGCCTCGGCGTTCACGACGGTGGATACGCGCCTCGGTTACACCTGGCAAGAGAAGTACGAGTTCGGTCTCGGCGTCTCCAACCTCACCGACGAGGAATACTACGAATTCCATCCGTACCCGCAGCGCAGCTTCGTCGCCGAATTCCGCGGAACGTTTCGATGAGCGCAACACCCGAATCCACGACGACAGCGGGGGAGGCGGCCGGCGACGGCCGTCTCTATCGCCGCCTGTGGCGCTGGCACTTCTACGCCGCGTTCCTAGTGATTCCCTTCGTGCTGCTGCAGAGCCTTACCGGCACGCTGTATTTGTGGCACGACGAGTGGGCAGATTGGGCGCATCCTGAATTGCGCTTCGTCGAACCCAAAGCGCAGCGCGCGAGTCTGGACGCGCAGCTTTCGGCGGCACTGACCGCACACCCGGAGGCGCAAGCGACCACCTTGATCGTGCCCGCCGAGCCGACGCGCGCGACGCAGGTGATGTTCGGCGGGCATCACGGCGAGGGCGACGGATTGCCGTTTCCGGTGTTCGTGAATCCCTACTCGGGCGAGGTGCTCGGCTCGCTGCCCGACTGGAGCTGGATGCCCGGCTGGAGCCGCGAAATCCACGGCGGATGGCCGCTCGGCGACGCTGGCTCCTGGCTGCTCGAACTCGGCGCGTGCTGGGCCGTGGTGATGGTGCTGACCGGCCTGTATCTCTGGTGGCCCGGGGATCGAGGTCTGCTCGCCGCACTGGTGCCGCGCACCGGACAGGGCGCCCGCGTGCTGGTGCGCGACCTGCACGCGAGCGTGGCGGTGCTGTTCTCGGCGCTGCTGCTCGCCTTCCTGATCAGCGCATTGCCCTGGACTCACTTCTGGGGCAATCAGGTGCTCAAGCCGCTGCAGGGCGCGCTGGGACAGTCCTCGCCGTTCGGTGCGGCGATGCGCGCAGAGAGCAGCCCGGTGACCGACGGCGCGGCGATCACGCTCGACGAGGCCCTGCAGCGCGCGCGTGCGGCCGGCGTCGACGGCGATGTGGAGATCAAGCTCGACGGCCGGCCAGGCTCGGCCCTGAGCCTGCGCAACCGGATGCCGCGGGCGGCGCAGGAAACCCAACTGGCGCTGGATCGCGGCAACGGCACCGTGCTGGTCAAGACCACTTGGGACGACTACCCGCCGATTCCGCGGGCGGTGTCGGTTGGCGTGGACCTGCACGAGGGCAGCTTCTTCGGCCGCGCCAACCAGTGGTTCAACACCGTGTTTGCGCTGGCGCTGGTGTGGATCAGCGCGACCGGATTCCTGTCGTGGTGGCTGCGTCGACCGCGCGGGAAACTCGGTGCACCGCTGCGCGCCGAGATCCGCCTGCCGCGCTGGGCGCTGGCAACGGGCGCGGCGCTGTGTGTCGTGATGCCGCTGCTCGGTGCTTCGGTGCTGGCGCTGTGGTTGTGTGACCGTGTGGGCGCAGGCGCCAGGATTGCCAGAGGCTGACAAGGATGGCCGCGACGATCGATCTGCGCGGCAAGGCGCAGGCATCGCGTTAAGCTTGCAGCGATCTTCGCCCTTCCCGCCCGGACGTGAAAACCTGGCTGATCCCGGTGACGCTTGCAGTGGGCATCAGCAGCGCACTGCTGCTACTGCTTGCTTGGAGCCTTGGCCGTGGACCGCACAATGCGACGCAGCCTGAGCAAAGCAGCGGGCAGTCCGCGCGGACGCCCGATACGCCGGTGACCGGAAGCGAGCGCCGATTCGAAGACTTCGGACCAGCGCAACCGAATCTGGACTTGCTCCGCGCGCGATGTGTCGAAGAAACACGATCCGGTGCTGCCCTCAACGACGATCCGGAAAGCGCCTGTGAGCAGTTTGCACAGGCCTCGCGCGCAAGCCTGCCGCCCGCGCGGCCGGCGCCGCGCACGCCCCGCACGCCGTTCTCTGCGTCGCGATCATCGGCTCCACCCGCTGCCCGGACCGACGGCAGCTCGCTGTTCTATGTGGTTCCACTCACCGACTGCGAGGGAGTTCACGGCTACGGCACGATCCGCTATCGGCAATGTCGCGCCAGGGTGTCCGAATGGCTGCGCCGGAAATGCATCGACACCAACAACGAGGCTGATCGAGCCCGCGGCGAGCATCGGCAGAATCTGCGGAAATGGGCGCGTTCCTATTGCCGCGAATCGAACCGCTAGCGTGTAACCGACTGACGCGATCGCTTCAGTCCTCCCGCGCCTCGGCCTCTTCGCGTCCGCGCTGGCGGATCTCGGCCTCGCGACGTGCTTCTTCGATCTGCACCATCACGCCGTCGACGTCGGCTTCGACGGTGCTGTAGACGTAGGTGCCGGTCAGTTCGCTGTCGGGGTGCAGTTCGGCGCGCTCGTACAGCGACCAGATTTCCCGTGCGTACTCGGTGGCCAGCAGTTCGGGCGCGAACTGGCCGAAGTAGGTTTTCATGTTGCCGACGTCGCGATCCAGCATGGCGAACGCGCCGTTGTGGCCGGAGGCGTTCACCGCCTGCGGCAGGTCGATGATCACCGGACCATTGGCATCCAGCAGCACGTTGTATTCGGACAAGTCGCCGTGAATCAGCCCGGCGCTGAGCATGCGCACGATCTGGCGCATCAGAAAGGCGTGATAGCTCAACGCCAGCTCCGCACTGAGCGTGACTTCGTTGAGCCGCGGCGCCGGATCGCCGTGCTCGTCGGCGATCATCTCCATCAGCAGCACGCCGCTGAAGTAACCCCGCGGCTGCGGCACGCGAACGCCGGCGTCGGCCAGCCGATACAGCGCGTCGACCTCTGCGTTCTTCCAAGCGGATTCCTGCTCGCGGCGACCGTGACGCGAACCCTTGACCATCGCGCGGGCCTCGCGGGTGCCGCGAGACTTTCTGCCTTCCTGGTATTGCGCCAGCTTGTGAAAACCGCGCTGATTGGCTTCCTTGTAGACCTTGGCGCAGCACAGCGTGCCGCCGCAGGACACCAGATAAACCGAAGCTTCCTTGCCGCTCTTGAGCGGACGAACCACCGAGTCGACGACGCCTTCTTCGACCAGCGGAAGCAGGCCGGGTGGAATTTTCATGGGAGTGCGCAACCGTGGAAACGGAAGCGCGATTGTCTCAGTTCGCGCGTCGCACGTTTTGGCGGTCTGGCGCCGGGCCGGCTCGACTGGTATCGAGCCGGCAATCCAACCGGCGGGTCCCGGTTTCGATAAAGACGGGGACCTGCCGCCGCGCGGGATCGCGTTACTGGAAGATGCCGTAAACCACCGCGGCGATCACACCGGTACCGACGGCCGTCAACACGACGTCGTTGTCCACCCGTACCCAGTGATGGTGGCGCGGCGGCGGGCGCAGACGATAGCTGTGGTAGTCGTGAACCACGTATCGGCTGTGCCGGTAGGAAGGCGGCACACGGTGACCGGCGACCCAGTGATGGCGCACGTAACCCTGCGGCCGGTGGTAGCGCGGTACGCGGTAGCGCGGACCCTGCCAGTGCTGCTCGCGTGCGTTGCTCCAGCGGTGACGGTTCTGGGGCGGGCGATGGTGGACCGGCGGACGCCGATGATCGCGGTGGTCACGATCCCAATGGCCGCGGTGATGACGACCGCGATCGCGGTCATGATCCCGACGATGCTCCGGCCGCCGATGCCGTTGCTGGTCGCCCCGGTCGTGATCGCGCGAGGCGCCGAAACCGGCGCCGCGGTCGCGGTCACGGTCACGGTCGGAATCGGCCATAGCCGCGGGCGTGGCAGCAAGACCAAGGCTGAGGGCGGTGATCAACATCAGTTGGCGGTACATGATCGTTCTCGGGCAGTGCGCGGTAGAAGCCGCGAGCCCAAGCTAGGCTGGGAAACTGAATTGCATCTGAGTTCCCGCCGGCGTTTACCGTTCTTTACTCTCACCCGTCGCTGCACTTCCGGATCGGCTGGGATCGGACGGATCCTCCGGGCCTGTCCTACTGTCGCTGGCAGGGCTGCGAGTCTAGGCTGACGCCGGTGATCAAACGACGGTCTGGTGGTATGCCAGCCGACGACTCCAGGAGTAAACGTAATGAGCATCAGCGTCGCGACCGACGACGGACGAGTGGTGACCTACACGGATCGCAAACGCGCCCTGTGGCTGCTGTCGCTGCTGTGGCCGGTGGTTCCGGTCATTTCCTGCCTGCTGGCGCTGGCCTCCGGCCAGGTCGCCTGGTACTGGCTGACGGTGGTGGTGTGGTACGGCGTGATTCCGATCATCGATCACCTGCTGCCGGCAGACCAAAGCAATGCCCCGCCCGAGGTGGTGGCGCAACTGGAGCAGGACCGCTATTACCGCGTGCTGACCTATCTGACGGTCCCGATGCACTACGTGACCATGATCTACGCGGCGTACATCGTGGGCACCCAGGATCTGCCCTGGCACGCCATTCTGGGTCTGGGCCTGTCGGTCGGCATCATCAACGGTCTGGCCATCAACACCGGTCATGAGCTGGGCCACAAGACCACCGGCCTGGAACGCTGGCTGGCCAAGGCGGTGCTGGCGGTAGTGGGCTATGGGCACTTCTTTGTGGAACACAACAAGGGCCATCACAAGGACGTGGCCACGCCCGAAGACCCGGCCACCTCGCGCATGGGCGAGAGCATCTACGCCTTCGTCGTGCGCGAAATTCCCGGTGCGCTGCGCCGTTCCTGGGCGTCCGAGCGCATCCGCCTGCAACGCGGCGGCAAGCGCGTGTGGAGCCTGCATAACGAAGTGATCCAGCCCTGGCTGATCACCATTCCTCTTTACTTGGGCCTGATCGTCGCGTTCGGCTGGATCATGATTCCCTACCTGTTCATTCAGGCTTTCTGGGGCTGGTGGATTCTGACCAGCGCAAATTACATCGAGCACTACGGCCTGCTGCGGCAAAAGCGGCCCGACGGCCGCTACGAACACTGCCAGCCACACCACTCGTGGAATTCCAACCACGTGATGTCCAACCTGATCCTGTTCCAGCTGCAGCGGCACTCCGACCACCACGCCAACCCAACGCGGCGCTACCAGAGCCTGCGCGCCTTCGACAAACTGCCGGAGCTGCCCAGCGGCTACCCGGGCATGTTCTTCGTCGCGCTGTTCCCGCCGCTGTGGTTTGCCCTGATGGACCCGCGCGTCGCGGTCTGGGCCCGGGGCGACATGAACAAGGTCAACATCCATCCGCGGCGTCGTGCCGCACTCACGGCGCGCTATGGACGGGCGCAGCCGACACCTGCCAGCTAGACGGAAACGGGCTTGCGTGCGCGCTGCTGCAGGACCGGCCCACGCCTGAGGGGCATTCTCCTGGTCCTGTTCGGCGCCGTGACCCTGGCCGCCGCTGCAGCCGATCCCGACCACTCCGCGATCGCGCCCGGAGTCGATCGCAACCACGCCCTGCTGCACGGCCCCGAGGGCGCCGCCGCGGCTGGACGGGTCCTGGCCGACTTCTACCGCCGCCAGGACGGCGAAGCAGGCTTCGCCTGGTGGATGGGCCTGCCCATCGCGGTGCGATCCCGCCACGCGGTGGTCCCGGAAGTGCGTCGCTGGCGTTACCGCGTCGAGTTTCTGCGCGATGCCCAGCGTGGCGACGCTGCGGCCTGCAGGTTCAGCGGCGCCGTGGTGCTGCGCGACCCGGAGCTGGGCTGCGATCGCGCCGAACAGGTTCGGCGCTACCTCGATTGCCGCCCAGCCGACCCGAGCGACGTACCGAGCGACCTCCCGGGCCTGCCGACCGACGCGCTCATCGCGCAGTTGGATCGCGATACCGAGAACTGTCCGCTTCTAGCGACACGGATCGTCGAGGTTCGTGCCCGCCTGGCGGCGGCGACCGGCGCCAAGCCGTCCGGGCAGTAAGGACTCGCTCCAGAGCCGTCGGCGTTCGCCATTTTTCCGGCGTCGGTTTGCCGTCACGGGTTCTCACCGCCGGGCTCCGATCGGGCCGGCAACCATTTGCGCCACCGCAAACCGCGCGCACTCGTCGGCACCGGCATACCACTGGTCGCCGGTCCGGAACCGACGGCCCTCACCGGCAGACGAGCGGAGGGTTGAGTCTAAACCTGCTCCGCAAGCGAACAGGACTTGCACCTCAGCGGGCCCATGCTCACGCCCGCCGAGACCATGTCCCCTTTCCGACGCTTGTGCGCCTTGCTTGCCCAGCCCGTCCCGCTGGCCACTCTTGTCCTGGCAGCGCTGTGCTCGAACGCAGCCAGCGCCAACGATCAGCAACTGCCGGGCATCCCCCAGGTGCTGAACTTCGGGCCTGCGCCGCATGCCGGGCCGCGCTATTTCAAGACCGCGGCGGACCGCGGACGCTACCTGGTGACCGCCGACTTTCGTGGCTTGAGCGGCGATGCGCTGTCCATCCGCTTTCACCTGGAACAAGCCGCCGCGCGCAATTCCATGCAGGCTTTCGGCGTCTCGCAGGACGAACTCGACGTCCTGCGCGAGCGCTGCCAAGCCACTCGCGGCTGCAACCAGCAGGTGTTCGACCAGCACCTGATGCGCTACTACCGGGAGCACAAACTGCGTCTGCGCAGCGTGCCCGGCCAGCGCTCGCGGCTGTTCGTGGACATCCCCGAGGTGGTGCGTCACAACCGCGCCCATGTGCTGCCGGTCTCGGCCGCGTTGCGCCGCCTGGCCAGCGAGCGCGGCCACGACGCCGAGGACCTGTTCGAGTCGGCGGTGGCGCTGGTGCAGACCGGCCTGGCCTATCGAACCCCGTCCGCGGTGGAGAGCGGGCGCCAGACCCTGGGTTTCTACACGCCGCCGCGCGCGCTGGAAAAGGGCTACGGCGACTGCGATACCAAATCCGCGCTGCTCGCGGCCATCGTCAAGAACCTGGACGGACCCAGACTGATCGGCGTGCGCGTGCCGGGCCACTACCTGCTGGGCATCGCCCGCACACCCGGCGACAACGATGCCTACGTGGAATATCGCGGCGAATCCTTCGTGCTGCTCGAAGCCGCCGGCCCTGCCCCGCGTCGGCCCGGCAGCATTTCGGAACAAACCCGCACGGCACTGGCCACCGGCCAGGAGCTGCGCATCGATCCGATGTTTTGAACGTCGTTACCCAACCCAAAAAGATCCAAAAAAAGCCCCTCTGCGGGGAGAGCGCAGAGGGGCCGGCTGCCGACGGGGCCCGGGGGAGGCCTGGAGGAGAAGTCCTTGGGGGGAAGGACATGCCGCCGACAAACCCAGTCTCCGGTTTGCGCATGAAGCCGGCCTGAATTGTCTGCCTGTAGGTCCAGCCCCCGGCGGCAGCGCCATCCCTCGATGACGCCAGGACCGAGGGGACCGGGTAGGTGATGGCCCTGTGGGGAATTACCTGGTTTCGCAGAGACCAGCGGTCGGGCGGCCACTGTCAGCCCGAGTCCCTTGCTTCACCCTCATTCAACTGCATCTTGATCCATGCCCGCGCCATGCGCAGATCGCGCTCGACCGTGGCCAGGGAAATGTCGAGGGCCTCGGCAATCTCGGGCTGGGTCATGCCGCCGAAGTAGCGCATCTCCAGTACCTTCTCCTTGCGTGGATCGCGGCGGCCGAGCGCGCGGATGCTCTCGTCCAGGTCCAGCAGCAGCGGATTGCTGTCGGCGGCGACGGTCGGCACGTCGTCCAGCGAGATCGGCACCGCATGCCCGCCGCGCTTGTCGCGATGCTTGGCCTTGGCGTGATCAATCAGGATGCGCCGCATCTGCGTGCTCATCACCGCCAGAAAATGGCTGCGGTCCTGGAAGTTCAGCTCCGCGCCCACGACCCGCGCGTAGGCCTCGTGGACCAGCGCGGTGGCCTGCAGGGTGTGACCGACCGATTCGCGGCGCATGTGCCGATCCGCCATGGCGTGCAACTGGGCGTAGAGCAGGTCCGTCAGCCGGTTGAGCGCGGCGCTGTCGCCGTTCTGCCAGGCGCCGAGCAGACAGGTGATGTCAGCGATTTGCGGCACTTCGGGCAACGGCTGATTCACCCCAATGACCTCCTGCGATCCAGGGTCCGGCCCTGACTGAACCGAATGATACGGGCCTGCACCGGCATTGGAGTCAGCCGGCGCATCGAATCGAGACGGCGGTCACGCTTTACCGGATCGAAGCGCCGATGACGGGATCAAGGACAGGCCGTCGCTTGAGTGATTGAGCCTGCCGCGCTTTGCGGCCAGTCCTTTCATCCATTCGGGAGAATTCCATGTCATCCATCACCTTCGCGCCTGCACACGCGCCCGCGCCATCCCGCCGCAAGCTGCCACGATTGCGCCTGACCACACTCGCCATGCTCCTTGCCGCCACCGGTCTTGGTGCGTCGAACGTCCAGGCCGCCACCGTGGCGGTGAACACCCCCATCGACGCCATCGCGTTCGACGGCTTCTGCTCTCTCCGCGAAGCGGTGATCGTGGTCAATACGCAGTCCCCCGCTGTCAACGTGGGTCCCGGCGCCGCAGCCGCCTTGGCTGACGGCGAGTGTCTGACCGAGTTTGACACCGCTGACCCGGCCGATCCGTTCGACACCATCGAACTGCCTGAAGGCACGTTTACATTGACAATTGCCGGCGGTGACAACGCGGCACGGGTCGGCGACCTCGACCTCAACACCAGTGTCACCCTCAACGGCACCGGCCCTGCCACCACGATCATCGATGCCGGCGGCGACAGACCTGGTTCGATCGCCAACGGCATCTTCGACATTCGCGCCATCGACGGCTCAGTGACCTTGCGCGGGATCACCGTCACCGGCGGGCGCAAGACGACCAGCGACGGCGGCGGCATCACGGTCTTTGCGCCGGGCTCCAGCGTGGTGCTGGACAACGTGCGCATCACCGACAACCGGGCCATGGGCTGGAGCGGCGGTGGACTGAAGCTGACCGAGGCCGCCTCGGTGATCCTGCGTAACGGCACTCGCATCCACCACAACAGCGCACGGGTGGGCGGCGGCATGTTCACCGCATCCACCGCGCTGATGGTGAGCCTCGAAGGCATCCAAATCGATCACAACCGCAGCACCGAGACCTGTGGCGGCCTGCGCCTGGGCAGCCCGCAGGCGCGGCTCGACCAGGGCACCATGGTGACCGACAACCATACTGACGGCATCGGCGGCGGCGCCTGCGTGTCCAATCGCACCGACGGCGAGCCCAATACCGCCCATTTCGTCGGCGTGACCGTCCGCGACAACACCGCCGGCGACAGCGGCGGCGGTGTTCGCGTCGTCGCCGGCGGGCACCTGGTGATGACGCAGGATTCGGTCATCGACCGTAACGCCGCCAGCGATCAGCGTTCCGCCGGTGGCCTGTTCGTGCAAACCGGAAGCAGCGCTGATATCAGCGACAGCCGCATCACCCGCAACCAGTCCGGCGAAGCCGCCGGCATCAACCTGCAAGGGGCCAGCCTGCGCCTGACCCGTTCCACCGTAGGCGGCAACATCGCCCTCAACGGCGGTGGCGGCGGTCTGCTGATCGCCAATGGCAGCAATGCCCATATCGAAAGCAGCCTGATCGGGGGTGCCGACGAGCAGGACGCCAACGTCAGCAATTTCGGTGGCGGCATGTTTGTGTTTAACAACTCTGAAGCCACCGTGGTGAATTCCACCGTGTCCGGCAATCAGGCCCACATCGTCGGCGGTGGGATCGCGGTGCAGACCGGCAGCCTCGAGCTCTTGCAGACCACGGTCACCGCCAACGTCGGCACCGACTTCAACGCCAGCGGCCTTTCGTTTCTGTTTTCCGCCGGTCAACGCTTGAGCGTCTCCAACAGCCTGATCTCCGGCAACCCCGGCACCCGGGACTGCCGGATCGATTTCGCCGGAGCCGCGGTCACCACCAACGGCTTCAACCTGCTGGGCCCCGAGGGCTGCCAGGAGCTGGCCGACATCGCACCGGCCGGCACCGCCAACCTCGTCACCGCGGACCCCGGGCTGTGGCCGCTGTCCGACAACGGCGGACCGACGCTGACCCACGCCCTGCTGCCCGCCAGCCTGGCCATCGACGCGGTCACCGATCTGACCGACTGTGCCGACGCCGACCAGCGCGGCATCGAGCGCCCGCGCGGCGAGTTCTGCGATATCGGCGCCTACGAGTTCGGAGGCCCGAGCGCCCTGACCGCCGAGCCCACCGCGGTGGTGATGGTGCGGCGCGGCCTGTCCCTGCGCATCCAGACCAGCCCCCGCGCCACGCTTATCGACGTCAGTACCGGCCAGCCGCTGCCCGGCAAGACCGTGCGCTTCACCGCCGGCCGCACCGCGATCTGCAGCGGCGTCACCGACGCCAGCGGCCGCGCGAGCTGCACCGGCACGCTTGGCGGCCTGCTTGGCAACCTGCTCAATGGCGGCTACACGGCGACCTTCGATGGTGACGACACCTTCGACGCCGCCGAAGCCGGGGCGGAGCTGCTGAGGCTTTGAGCCGCTTCGCCAACCCCATTTCCGACGGCGGGCACAGCCCGCCCGTTCGGCAAATGTCGAGCTGGTGGAATTTCGTGACACCACCGGGCATCCCGATACCGGTCGCAACCGCGGAACCCCTCCCGGAGGCGGATTTTCTCGCCGCCGATGAGGGGATCGTCTTTCCAGCGGCGCTTGGGTGAGTGAAGGCCAATTCCGGCCGGAAATACCGGAGACATTTCCCATGTGGCAGAACAGAACACCTCACCAGGCCCAGCCGGGCCATGGCCGATATCGGGGGCGCCGCGCAGCGCGGGCCCTGCTGGCAGCGGGTCTGCTGGCGATCGCAGGACTGTTGAGTCTTCCTGTGCAGGCCGCGCTGATCGTGGTGGAAACCGACGACGACAACGAGTTCACCGAAGGCAGCCGCTGCACGCTGCGTTCGGCCGTGGCCAGCATCAACGCCGGCAGCAACCAGGACGCCTGCCTGGCCGACACCAGCGGTGAAAACGGCCCGTACGGCACCAACGACCGCATCGCCTTTGCCGGCGTGGTGCTGGCCGGCGTTGGTTCGGACAACGGCTTCAACCAAGCGGGCGGCGACGGGGTCATCACCCTGGTGCGCGGCGAACTGCAGATCACGAGATCCGTGACCATTTCCGGACCTGGGCGCAATCTACTGGCCATCGACGGCGACGCTCAAAGCCGCGTGTTTCAACTGGTCAATCCAGGCACCGACGGCGTCTCTGCCGATGTGGTCATCCGCGACATCACCATCACCAATGGTTCCGCCGACACTGCGGGTGGTGTGCAGGTTGATCGCAACAATCTCGAACTGTTGCGCGTGCGCATCACCGACAGCAATGGCGGTGGTTCCGGCGGTTGCATGGCCACGGTACTCCGGCCGGACAACCGCGTCCGCATTGTCGACAGCCTACTGCAGGGCTGCACAGCGTCGAGCGGCGGCGGAATGGACATCACCGGCGGCTCGCATCTGGTATTGCGCAGCACAATCACCGACAACGAGGCGACCAATTCGGGCGGCGGCATCGCGCTGGTCGGCACGGTATCCAACCTAAGCATCATTAACAGCACCGTGGCCGGCAACCGCGCGGAAACTGACCCGGGCATCACCGATCTCTCGGGTCAAATCACGCTCGTGCACAGCACGATCACGGATAACGAAAGTACCGGGTCCAACCCGGACGTGCAGCTTTCCGTGTCCGGGGTTACGGGCAACTTCAACACCCGCATCGACAACAGCATCATCGTTGGCCCCTGTGACTTGCAAGGCAGCGATGCCGGTTCGGTGCTCTCCGGCCAGAACAACCTGCTGACCGATAACACCTGTTCGTCGGTAATCGGCGGCAACGGCGGCAGCGGCACCCCGCAGCCCTCGGGCTTTCGCGTCAACAATGCCAACACCACGCGCTCGGCGCTGCAACTGGCCGAGCTCGATGCCTTCAACGTCGGCGGCTTTACGCCCATCCACGCCCTGCTGACCGGCAGCGTGGCAATTGATGCGGCAGCCGAAGGCCCCTGCCTGGCCGCGAACGACGCCAACCCACCCGGTGCGGGCGGTGAAGACCAGACCGGCCCGCAGTTTGGCAACAGCCGCAACCTCGACGGGACCGGCGACGGCAACATCGCCTGCGACGTCGGCGCCTTCGAAGTCAAAGGCGACTTCGGCGATGCCCCCGACAGCTACGGCACCAGCCGTGATGCCGAAGGCTTCTCGTCGGGCGGTGCCCGCCACTTTGCGACCGGCGTCATCCTCGGCACCATCCGTGATGCCGAAGCCGACGGCTTTCCGTCTGCCAACGCCAGCGGCGACAACGGCGACGGCAGCAACGACGAAGACGGCCTGGCTGCGGGCATCACGGTGTCGCCCGGTCAGCCGCTGAGCTTTTCGTTCACCGTCACCGCCACCGGTGCCGGCACCGGCAGCACTGATCCGGTGCTCAATGTGTGGATCGACGGTAGCCAGGACGGCGAGTTCGGCGACAACGACCACCTCGTGGAAAACCGCCCCGTGACCAATGGCATCAACACCATCGATGGCGGCGTGGTGCCGCTGGACACCCCGCTCGGCGTCCGCGTGCTGCGCGCCCGGGTGTGCAGCCTCGACGACGCCAGCGGCAATCCCACCAACTGCAACAGCCCGACCGGCATTGCCACCGACGGCGAAGTCGAGGATCACCTGATCACCGTGGTTGCCGAGGACGAGCCGGAACCGGAACCGCAGCCTGAGCCTGAACCCGAGCCGGCCCCGGGTGGTGGTGGTGGCGGTGGCGGCGGCAGCCTGGGCCTGGGTCTGCTCGGCATGCTCGGACTTCTGGGCGCGTTGCGCCGATTCGGCCTGGAGCGCGTGCGACGCTGAGGTTTCAGCTCGCTAGCGGACGCGCGGGTTGCCCGGATGGCGACCTGCGCGTTCGCTTTTTTAGGCTTCGGCGGCGGGATAGGCGCGTCGTTGCCGGGGCTGGAAGCGACCGGCGCAGGGGTTCAGCAGCAGGTCGGTGAGGGGTTGCCCAAACCCTCGTCGCTTTAGGAATGAAGCCGGAATTTTCCGGATCCAACCCGCCACCCCAAGAGGCCCCGACATGAACATCTCCACCACCTCCCTCTGGAACACCCTCCACCACATCTTCGACACCGCCATGATCCGGGCTGGCGCCAGCATGCGCCTGGACGAGCTGATGGCCGCCTGGAGTCGCGCTGGCTTGAGCCAGGAATATCTTGCAGATGCGCTCGAAAGCCTGAGCCTTGCCGGCTATCTGCGCCTGGAAGACGCACCCAGAGGCCCGGTGGCGCGCCTGATGGACACGCGCTTCGGCCTGAATTGAGCGCAGCACCCCCGACTTCCGCGTGCGGCGGCGGTAGCGGACCGGCAAGGGCCGCAGCATGGCGACATGCGAGTCGCAAACCGGCCTCCGGGTACCTGCCCGGGGGCCGTTTTTTTTGACGGCCGTCGGATCAGGTTTTTCGTGCAATAGCTGTAGGAACCGTAGCCTGGGTGCAACCCGGGGTTTCCTGATCGAACCCGACCCGAACCCAGGGGCAGCATCCGCGCTGCACGGACTGGCGGCGGCCGCGGGCCGCCCTACCGGGCCGGCAGGGTCCAGGCGGCGGTCTGCGGGACCATGCCGCGTGCCTGGAAGATGGCCTGGGCGCGCGCGCGGTCCTGCGCGGCGGCGGTCTCGTCACCAGTTTTTGAATGCATCCGCGCGCGGCCCCACAGCGCGCGCCCGATCGTGGGGTATTGCGGGTCGTAGCGCTGCTCGGCCAGATCGATCGCTCCGGCGTACAGGGCGGCAGCGCCTTCGACATCGCCGCTGGCGGCCAGGGCGCTGGCGTGCAGGGTGATGGCCTGCGGGGTGTCGGTCTGGGCGGGGTCGAGTTCCAGCCTCCGGACGGCGTCGAGGGCGCGCCCGTGTTCGAGCGCCGTGGCGGTGTCGCCACGGGCCAGCGCCACCGTCACCCAGGCCTCGTGGGCGACGTCCATCTGCACGCGGGTCTGGCCGGAGGCGGCCAGCAACTCGAGGCTGCGTTCGGCATCGGCCTGGGCGGCGTCGAGGTCGTCGGCGTCGGCGCGCAGCAGGGCGCGCAGGGCCAGCGCGCGGGCCAGGTAGCGCTGGTCGTCAGTTGCGGGGCTGGCGGTTTCGATGGCGATCAGGCGATCCACCAGACGCACCGCGCGGGCGTGGCCGCCGGATTCACGCTCGATGCGTGCGAGGTAGTAGAGCGTCCAGGTCAGGTCCGCGCTGTCGGCGCCCTTGAATGCGGTGACGATGTCCATGAACTGCTCGAACCGGATCCGGGCCGCCGCGTAGTCGCCGGCAAAATAAAGCGTGCGCGCCAGGTCTTCGACCGTGAACGCCGTGCGGATGTGGCCCTCGCCATGCTCGCCCTGCGAATGGCCGAGGGCCTCGGTCAGGATCGCGATGGCCTGCGGCCATTCGAAGCGCTTCTTGTGCCAGTTGGATTCGCTGACCAGGGCGATTGCGTAATCGTGGGTATTGCGCCGGTCGGCCTCCTGATATGCCTGCTTGATGTCCTGGATCAGCGCGTACTGCTCCGGCGTGGCCGTGCGTCCGTCGCTGCGAAACTCGACGCCAAGCAGGTCCAGGCCGAAGTCCGCCCGCCGCTTCGCCCACTCCGGCCCGGTGTGGCGGTACAGGCGCCCGAACAACTCACGCGCCCGCTTGATGGCCTGCCGCGTGTCCTCGAAGCGATCGGTGGTCTGCAGGGCCAGGGCGTAGCGCTCCGCGGCATTTGCCGCCTCCTGCAGACCGTCAGGCGCTGACAAGGCCGTTTCGATCGCCTGCCGATACAGGTCCTCGGCTCGGGCTTGTTCCTCCTGCGCCCAGTAGGACCCGGCCAGCACGTACAGCATGCGGGCGCGCAGCCGCGGCTGGTCGGTGAGTTGGGTCTGGATGCGCTCGGCACCGCGGGCGAGGATGTCGACCGCGGTCAAGCCCGGTTTCTGCTCGGAGGGATTGGCAGCGCGGAACATGCCGAAGGCGAAGTCCGACATTTCCTGGGCCGCCGCCCGTTCGCGTTCGGCGACGTCGCGCTCGGTCTGCAGGCGCTGGGTGTAGAACGCCACGGTGCCGGCGATGGCCACGGTCACCGCTGCGGCCGCCGACACCGGCAGCGCGTTGCGGCGCAGGAACTTGGTCAGCACGTAACGCCGCGAGCCGCGCCGCGCCTCGATCGGCCGCTGATCGCAGAAGCGCTGGATGTCCTCGGCCAGCGCCGCCGGCGAGGCGTAGCGCTGGCCGGGCTCCTTGCGCATGGCCTTGAGCACGATGTGGTCCAGGTCGCCCTTCAACGCGCGGCGGAACTGCGCCGCCACCGGCGCCGCCAGCGCGGTATCCGCCGCGCCGAGCAGCGAGTCGCTGGGCTTCGGCGGATCGGTCTCGCACACCGCCTTCTGTAGCTCCAGCGGTTGCGTGCGCCAGCGCGCGTACGGCGAACGGCCGGTGATCAGGCCGTACAGCAGCACGCCCAGTGAATAGACGTCCGAAGCCGTGGTCACCGGCTGGCCGCGCACCTGCTCGGGGCTGGCGAATTCCGGAGTGAAGGCGCGGCCGCCGAAGGCGGTCAGGGTGGAGTCGGCGGCCGCCCCTTGCTCGTCGGCCAGCTTGGCGATGCCGAAGTCGAGCAGCTTGGGTTCGCCGCTGGCATCGACCAGCACGTTTGCCGGTTTGATGTCGCGGTGAATGATCAGGTTCTGGTGGGCGGCCTGCACCGCGCCGCAGACCTTCTGGAACAGCGCCAGGCGCGTGTGCAGGTCCAGTGCCCGATCCCGGCAGTGGCGGTCCAGCGCAAGGCCCTGGACGTACTCCATCACCAGATACGGCATGCCGGTGTCGCTGGCGCCGCCGTCGAGCAGGCTGGCGATGTTGGGATGGCGCAGGCCGGCCAGGATCTGCCGCTCGTGGCGGAAGCGCGCCATCAGCTCCGGGCCCGGCAGGCTGCTGCGCAACACCTTGATCGCCACCTGCTGGCGGAACTGGCCGTCGTCGCGCTCGGCCAGGTACACCGCGCCCATGCCGCCTTCGCCGATGGCGCGCACCACGCGGTAGGGGCCAATGAGCTGGCCGGCTTCGATACTGCCCAGAGTCGCCTGCTGGATGCCCTGCCCGATCACCGAACCGACGCGGGTGCCCTCAACGCCATCGGCCGCCAGCAGGGATTCGACCTCGCGGCGCAGGTCGGGGTCGGGACAGTGCCGGTCCAGGTAGGCCGCGCGCGCCTCCGGCGCCAGGTCGGCGACAGCGTGAAACAGGTCTTCCAGGGCGGACCAGTCGATGTCCGGCATCGGGGGCAGGGCCAGTCAGGTGTGGCGCGAGGCTAGCACTCAGGCAGGCAAGCCTGCGGTGGCGAACCACGGCCGCGGATGAGGGATTTGTTGACGCCTCGTCGCTAAGCCGATTGAACCCATCACGACGGAGCAAGATCACCATGGCTATCATTCAAGTACCCAACGGCAACGGCGGCCAATCCAACTACCAGGACGACCCGAATGCGGTGGGGCTGCAGATGGGCGACGTGAACAATCTTCATGACTTCACGGCGGCCGAGCCCGGCCAATGGTTCTATGGCGTCGCGGAGACCACCAGCGGCAAGGTGTACTGGGTGCCGGGGGACGTGCACGACGACCCCAATAACGCCCAGCAGCTCAATGCCCGGATGATCAACACCTACGCGTCCAAGCCTGCGGTTCCGGCGACCGGGTGGAAGAGCCCGAACACGCCACATGAAAAGGCCAACGGCATCGACTCGAATCCCACTGGGCACCAATCTGTTGTGCGGCTCTACGCGCTGGACGGCGGGGCGAGCGTCGGGTTCCGGATCATCAAGATCAATGCGGTGCTGGTGAGCTTCTCCGACCGATCCAATTCACTCAATGGCAACAAGCCTGACGCCCGCGGCGTGGCCGTGCATCCGTACGGCACGCCGCCGAATTCGCTGCCGCAGATCCCCGGCGTGACCCACGTGATCAAGAACGCCGCCGGGTACGGGCCCAGCCCCACCTCGAGGCTTCCGGACAAGTGGTCCACGGCGATCCAGGCGTACCTCACGGGGAGTCTGGGCTTGCAGAAGATAGCGGTGGATTTCTGAACTGCATCGGCGCCCGGCGTCGGGTTCGCGACGAACGCTCGATTGAAGCAACCGTAGCCCGGGCAACGCCCGGGATCGGTCGTTTCGTCGGCACGACGATTTCCCGGGTTGCACCGGGCGGCCGCGCCTACAACGGAAACGCCACCTCCACCCACAACAGGTCGCCCTTGGGCGCGTTGCGCACGTTGGTTTCGCGATGCCATTGCACGACCAGGCCGGCGGCCGGGGTGAACCAGTAGACGAGCTTGGGGCCGACGGCGAACTTGCGCGTGCGGTTGCCGCCCGGCACGTCCTGTCCGTCGAGCTCGTCGTCCGTCAACTGGCGGGTGTAGAAGCCGCTGATGCCCAGGTCCCATTTCTGGTTGGTGAACGGCCGATGGCCGACGCCGAAGGTGAGGCCGGTCTGCGTGCCGGAGCGATAGTCGGTGTCGTCGTTGCGTTCCTTGAACTCGATGGCGGCGTTCAGGGAGATGTCCCAGCGCGGCGTCGGCGTCCAGGTGGCCGAGGTCTGATAGGCGTAGGAGCGGTAGTTGACCGTGCTGTTGACCAGATCGTTGCGGTCGTAAGGTCCCAGCGGAAAGTACAGCAGCGGCCCGGTCAGGAAGTGCCAGGCGCCGACCGACCGCGTCAGGTAGAACGGCTCGATACCCAGCAGCGACGGGCCGGTCACGTCATCCTCGGCACCCGGCACCTCGACTTTGGCGTAGGCCCCCTGCACTACGATGCCGCTGCTGACCTTGAATCCGCCCAGCGGCTGTTTCCAGCTGTGCACCAGCCGCGGTGCCAGCGCGAATACCTCGACCTCCACGCCAGGGATACGGTCGCCGCCGTTGTCTCTGACGCTGTCGGCGGTGTAACCCAGCATGTACCCGAAGAACGACGTTGTACCCGGCGGCGGCATGATGGCCGCGTAGGTCGTCTGCGCACCGTAGGGGAAGTTGGACAGTCCGCCTTCGCCAGCTTGTACCGCAGGCGCGAAGCCGCCCAGCCCCAGCAGCGCGACGGCCAGCGTAGATGCCAGGCGCCGGGGCCGGCGCGCGCAGGCAGGTGCATTTTTATGGTTCATTTCTTGTTCTCCTCCCAGGGGCCACGGCATGCAGGCTGCGCGCGTGCTGCGCTCAGGTTAATGGGCAAACCCGGCGGGTCATACCGGGGGTAACCCCTGCCCTGCAGAGTAGGCGCGCGCTTCCGCTCCTCATGACGATCAGGCGCCCTGGGTTTCCAGCAGGTCCGCGGTCTCCAGCCAGGTTTCCTCCACCGTCGCCAGCTCGTCCTGCAGCTCGGCCTGCTGCTTCATCAGCTTGGCGGCCTCGGCGGGGCCGTCACTGCGCTCGTACAGGGTTGGCTCGGCCAGTTGCTGCTGCAGGCGCCGCAGCAATTCCTCGATGCGCTTCTGGCGCGCCTCGGTCTTGCGCAGCGTCTCGCGCAGCCGCTTGACCTCGTCGCGCGAGACCGTCGCCTTCGGCGCTGCCGACGCCACCTGCGGTGCATCGGCTTTCTGCAGCTTGCCCGCACCCGGCGCCGGCTTGCGCCCGCGCTCGCTGAGCCAGCGCGAGTAGTCGTCCAGGTCGCCGTCAAACGGCTGCACCGCGTGATCCGCCACCCGCCACAGACGATCGCTGACGCTCGCGATCAGGTGGCGGTCATGCGACACCAGCACCACCGCCCCGTCGAAGTCGGTGAGCGCCAGTTCCAGCGCCTGACGCATGTCCAGGTCCAGGTGATTGGTCGGCTCGTCGAGCAGCAACAGATTGGGCCGCGGGTAGACCACCAGCGCCAGCGCCAGGCGCGCCTTCTCGCCGCCGGAGAATGGCTCGATGGCCTCGTAGGCGCGGTCGCCGCGAAAGTTGAAGCTGCCCAGGTAATCGCGCAGATCCTGCTCGCGCGCCTGCGGGTCCAGACGCTTGAAATGCAGAATGGCCGAAGCCGCCGGATCGAGCTGTTCGAGCTGGTGCTGGTCGAAGTAGCCGACCACCAGATCCGGGTGTATCACCACCGTGCCGCTCATGGCCTCCAGCTTGCCTGCAATCAGCTTGACGAAAGTGGACTTGCCGGCGCCGTTGGGGCCCAGCAGCCCGATGCGCTCGCCCGGCTCGATGCCCAGATTCACGCCGGACAACTGCGCCTTGCCGCCGTAGCCGACACTGACCTTGTTCAGCCTCACCAGCGGTGAGGGCATCTTCAGCGGCTTGCGAAAACTGAAGGTGAACTCGTTGTCGGCGATCACCGGCGCCACCAGCTGGATGCGCTCGATCATCTTCACCCGCGACTGCGCCTGCCGCGCCTTGGTGGCCTGCGCCTTGAAGCGGTCGACGAACTTCTGCAGATGCGCCACCTGGCGCTCCTGCGCGGCCCGGGTGGCCGCCTGCTGCGACAGGCGCTCGGCACGCACACGCTCGAAAGCAGAGTAGTTGCCGGCATACAGCGTCAGGCGCTCGCCGTGCAGGTGCAGGGTATGCGTGCACACCGCGTCCAGGAACTCGCGATCGTGCGAAATCACCACCAGCGTGCCGCGATACGCGGCCAGCCACTCCTGCACCCAGATCACTGCGTCCAGGTCCAGGTGATTGGTCGGCTCGTCCAGCAGCAGCAGGTCCGAACGACACATCAGCGCACGCGCCAGGTTCAGGCGCATGCGCCAGCCGCCGGAGAACTCGGCCACCGCTTGCGTATGGGTGGCCTGCTCGAAGCCCAGGCCGTCGAGCAGGGTGGCGGCGCGCGCACGCGCGGTGTACGCGTCGATCTGATAGGCACGCTCGTGCAGATCGGATAGCCGCTGCGCATCGTGCGCGGCTTCTGCCTTCGCCAGCGCGGTCTCCAGCTCGCGCAGCTCCTGGTCGCCGTCGAGCACATATTCCAGGGCCGGGGTCGGCAGCGCCGGGGTTTCCTGGGCCACGGTGGCCACCGCCCAGTTGCGCGGCCGGGTGAACTCGCCCTTGTCCGGGGCCAGTTCGTACTGCATCAGCGCGAACAGGCTGGACTTGCCGGTGCCGTTGCGGCCCACCAGCCCCACGCGCTGGCCGGCGTGAATGGACAGGGTGGCGTCGTCGATAAGAATCCGCGCGCCGCGGCGCAAGGTGAGTTGACTGAAGTTGAGCATGCCGTGCCGGTTATTCGCCGATGATCTTGACCAGCACGCGCTTGCGCCGCCGGCCATCGTACTCGCCGTAGAAAATCTGCTCCCAGGTGCCCAGGTCCAGGCGCCCGCGGGTCACTGCCACCACCACCTCGCGACCCATGATCTGGCGTTTGAGGTGCGAGTCGGCATTGTCCTCGCCAGTGTCGTTGTGCCGCCACTGACGCGTCGGTTCGTGCGGCGCCAGGCCCTCCAGCCAATGCGTGAAATCCTGGTGCAACCCGGGTTCGTCATCGTTGACAAAGACGCTGGATGAAATGTGCATGGAATTGACCAAGCTCAGGCCTTCCTGGATTCCGCTGTCGCGCAACGCCGCGTCCACCTGCGGTGTCAGGTTGACGAACGCGGTTCGGGTTTCGGTGTGCAGCGTGATTTCCTGGCGATGAGACTTCATGGCCGAAGGACTCCGGCAAAGCGCCCATTGTGCCTGCCGGGCTGGCCTGATGCTTGCTTAGACCCAGCCAACACGAGGAATAAACCATGGTTTCGCAGGCGATCGGCAAGGTGTTCAAGGTGGCCCGGATGTTCGGGCCGCAATGCCGAACGCTGCAGCGCGGCCTGCTGGGGGATCCGGAAAGCCGGTCGCCGGAATACTGCCCGTACAGCGAGTTCCAGCTCTCGCAGGTCTCCAACTGGAGCAAGGCCGCACAGACCCTGGCACACCTGCTGATTCCGGCGTCCTCGCAACGCCCGCCGCGCTGGGTCCGCCACCGTCCCCGACTGAAGCCGGTGGTGCGCCTGCTGCTGCGGCCGACCAAGGTGTTTCGCTATCACGACACCCATTGCTGGCCCGATCCCACCCCCGACCAGGCCTGGTTCTTTCTCAACGGCATCGGCGCCGACCGCCACGTGCTGCTGCTCAACGCCGCCTATCTGGGCAAGTTGTTCGGACGCCCGCTGATCCTGCTGCACAATGCCAGCTGCGGGCTGCTCGCAGACTTGGCCGAGTGCACCGTGGATCGCGGCAGTCGCGGCATCGCCGAAGCTGCGCGCAAGGCCTTCGCCCCGATCTATGTCGCGCTCAAGCAACCCAGCTGCAAGCGCGTGATCCTGATCGCGCATTCGCAGGGCACGGTGGTGACGTCGGTGCTGCTGTGGCTGCTACGTGCGCTGTATCCGGCCACTGCCGCACAGGCCTTGAACGGCGAACCGGGTTGCCCGGAACAGCAGGTGGCGCAGCACCTGGCGCACCAGTGGGGGTTTCCTTCGGCCGACGAGGCCGCGCGACGTGGCGAGCAGCGCGGCTCGGCAGCGGTGCGCCCGCCGCTGTCGGCGCACGAACTGGCCAAGCTGGAGATCTACACCTTCGGCAACTGCGCCAGCGGCATGAGCGCTATCGACAAGCACCGCAGCCTGCCGTTCATCGAAAGCTTCGGCAACGAACACGACCCGCTGGCGCGGCTGGGCGTCCTGGCGTCAGACACCGGGCACAGCTTTGCGCCCATCGGCGGCGAACGCTATCTGCGACCCCAGGCCTGGGGGCATCTGCTCAACGCGCATTACCTGCACCCACTGGAACGCGACCGGCAAGATCGAGTCGCGGGCCTCGCAAGACTGGTGGGTCTGCCAGGAAACCGGCTGCAAGGCCCGCGTCTGCTGGAATACCTGCAGGGTCAAACACCGCCGGCGCTGTCGACGGCATGAACGGGTGACGCGCAGCGTCGCTGTTTTCGCCGCGCGGGTCGACTATTTCAGCGGCAAAACGCCGCCAGCGCTGCCCGCCTGAACGCGTGAGGGAAGTCAGCCCGAGGGTGATGCCCGATAATGCGGGCCATGTACCCGAAGACTGTTTCTCAATCCGGTTCCTCGGCGTTGCGCTGCGACATTCTGCCGGTGACCCCGTTTCAGCAGAACTGCTCCCTGATCTGGGACACCGACACCCGTCAGGCGGCACTGGTAGACGCTGGCGGCGAGATTGATCGCCTGCTGGCGCGCGTTCAGCACCACGAACTCAAACTCGAAAAGTTGCTGGTCACCCACGGCCATCTGGATCACGCCAGCGCCGTGGCCGAACTCGCCGAACGCTACGGGCTGCCCATTGAAGGCCCGCACGAGGACGATCAGTTCTGGATCGATCTGCTGCCACAACAGGCCGCGCAGTTCGGCTTCCCACCGGCCAAGTCCTTCACGCCAGATCGCTGGCTGCATCACGGCGACACCGTCGAACTCGGCAGCCTGCGTCTGGACGTCCTGCACTGCCCCGGCCACACCCCCGGTCATGTGGTGCTGCATCACGCGCCCTCGCAACTGGCCTTTGTCGGCGACGTGATTTTCCAGGGATCTATCGGACGGACGGACTTTCCGCGCGGCAATCACGCCGACCTGATTCGCTCCATTCGCGAGCGGCTGTTTGCGCTCGGCGACGAGGTTCGCTTCGTGCCCGGGCACGGGCCCATGTCCACGTTGGGGGCGGAGCGGCAGTTCAATCCGTTTGTGCGGGATCCTACCTATGGCTAAGCGTCCACCGCTCGCAAACCAAATCGCGCTCGCGCGGTGGCATCTTCAGCATTGGTTGAGCAGGCAGTTCGGCCGACTGAATGCGTTGGCAAATACTTGGCGAGGGGGAGTGCTGCGCCCGTGGATGCTGCGCATGCCACTGCTCGGCTGGCGGAAGATACGGCGGCAGGTGGTCCACGGACATGCCAACCGTTTCGGTCGCAAACCTAATCTGATCGCCCCGCACGGATTCAACGAACGAATCCTGCAACGTATGGTTCATGATCGCGATCCCTGGCTGCGGTTTGCTGGAGACAAACTGGCGACTCGAGAGTTCGTCTCGCGTATGGCAGGGTATAGGTATGCGCTGCCACTGCTGGGAAGCTGGCAACGTGCTGATCGAATCGAGTGGAAAACGCTTCCTGACACCTTCGTTTTCAAGCCCAACAACATGTCTGGAAAGATCCGGGTCGTGAGGGATCTGCAGCGCGCTGACACGTCGTCGTTGACCGCGCTGGGAACCTCTTGGCTCCGGCAATCCTATTTCGACGTCGGGCTGGAATGGTCTTATCTGAACACTCCTGATCGACTACTCGCCGAGCCCGTGATGAAGAGTCACGACGGTGAATCCATGATCGAAGTGAACGTAACAACGTTTGCCGGCCATCCTGCTGTCTTCGAGGTACTGACCGGCAAGAAAGGTTCCAACCACCGCTGCAACGGCTGGTTCGGCGCACACGGACAAAGGCTTGATCTGCGCGGCAAAGCCGATCCGCCGGAGCGAGTTCTGGACGCGTCGCAGTTGCAACGACTGATACGCGAGTTCCAAAGTCATCGCGAAGCGATTGCCGATCTGGCGCAGCGACTCGGGCGCTGGTTCGCAATGATGCGGGTCGATATCTGGATCACCAGCGAGGGACTCAAGGTCGCCGAACTCACCGCCTATCCGCAACGAGGGACTACGCCATTTCAGCCGGCTGACTGGGACCAAAAGCTGGGTGCAATGTTTATCGACGCGGTGCGATCTGATCCTGTGCAACCGTGGAGGCGACGTACCGCTTGGCCTTCAGACATTCCCGCGCCATCCCGAACGCCACCTGTCATCCTGAATGTTCAAAGATGTGCGACCTACCTGCGCCATTGGCGCTTGCCGCGGATGCCGCGGATGCAGACCTGAGAAAGCCGGCACGGCACCGCACCCTGCATTTGTCCCTGCCCCTCACCCACCCACCGGCGCAAACAACTCGTCGATCTCGGTTTCGTCGAACTGCGGGGTCGCGGTGGTGGCGCCTTTTCTGCCCTGAAGGCGTCGCGTACCGCTCTCAGTCGAGCGGCGGCCACACCGTACGGAACAGCTTGCGCCGCCGCGGCCTCTGGGTCGCGCTCTGACGGAGCATCTCGCCCAGCCGCGCATCCCAGTCTGGCGGTGAGTAGCGGCCACGCCCACCTGCGGGATAGGGGGTCAGTTCGCCGATCTTCAGGCCCTGGTCGGTGATGTAGAAATCCACCCGAACATACGGAAAGGCCGCTCCGACGCGTGCGGCGGCGGCGAGGATTTCCTCCCGAGCCGACTCGACCTGTGCCAAGAAGCGCCGCTGCTGGTCTGGAGAGAGCACTTCCTCGATCACGTGCGCCGTGCCCCTCAGGTCCAGCCGGCCTCCTCGCGCGTCGAGGTTCGCGGTGCAGAACCGGCGCTTGTCGCGCTTGTCCCCGGTGACTGCCAACAGCACCAGCGGCTGGCCGTGAAACGTGAACGCCAACACTTCGATCAGGCTGCCGCCGTCAGGTGCACGCAGCAGCGGTTCGGCCAGGATGCGCCGCGGCAACCCGCGGTAACCCCATTCCAGGGAGCGGTCGAAATAATCCTGCTCCAGCCACGCAGCGCACGCCGACTTCAAGCGATCCAGGTCATTCAGATGGCGGACGATCTCGTAGAGCCCCGATTGGTTGTTGGGCTTGAGCACCATCGGCAGAGGCAGCGCCAGCCAGTCGATCCGGTCGACTCGACGCCAGGCGCCGATCAGAGGCGCGACGTACTGCGAACCCGCGGTCCGGCCGACATACTCCCGCACCGCCAGTTTGTCGCAGGCCAGTTTCAGCAGCGGATCGCGGTCGTACACGATGCGGTGCGTGATGTACTCCGTGAACAGCCGCGGCTGCGCCAGATTCGGCTGGCGCCCGAACGTGCGAGCGTAGCGGCGGGTGAAGATGCGATGCAGTTTCCAGCGGTCCACGCCCGGCAGGCGCAAGATCCAGCGTCTGAGGTGCCGGCCTTGCGGCTTGTCGGTGAACCGGTCAAGACGCCTGGCCATTTGCGCGCGCCAGTCGCTCCACTTCGACAGCCACTGCCGCAGGCGCAGAAAACTGCTCCGGCGCACCGGCATCACCCCGGCAGGTCCGACCGGGCCTTCACTGCTCACCCCGCGACCGGCGCAAACAACTCGTCGATCTCGGTTTCGTCGAACTGCAGCGTCGCCGTAGTGCCGCCTTCCATCACCGCGCTGGCCAGCGCGGCCTTGCGCGCCTGCAACGCGCGGATGCGTTCTTCCACGGTTCCCGAACAGATCAGCTTGTAGACGAACACGTGCTTGTCCTGGCCGATGCGGTAAGCGCGATCGGTGGCCTGATCCTCGGCGGCGGGATTCCACCAGGGATCGTAGTGGATGACGGTGTCGGCGGCAGTCAGGTTCAGACCGACGCCGCCGGCCTTGAGGCTGATCAGGAACACCGGCACCTCGCCCTGCTGGAAGCGGTCGACCAGTTCCGCGCGATTCTGCGTCTGACCGGTCAGCAGCAAGTGCTCGATCCCGCGTTCGCTCAATGCAGCTTCGATCAGTCCGAGCATGGAGGTGAATTGCGAGAACACCAGCACGCGTTTGCCGGCCAGCACCAGGCCTTCAAGCATTTCCAGCAGGTGCTCGAACTTGGCCGAGGGCGTGGCCGCGGCCTGCTCCTCCATGCCCTCGATGCGCAGCAGACGCGGATCGCAGCAGGCCTGGCGCAGGCGCAGCAACGCATCCAGCACCACAACCCCGGACTGCGCGGCGCCGCGCTCGGTAATGGCTTGCCGGACCCGGGCGTGTTGCGCCAGACGGATGGCTTCGTACAGCGAGGCCTGGGCGCCGTCGAGCTCCACCGCGCGCAGGATTTCGGTCTTGGGCGGCAGATCCTTGAGCACGTCCTCTTTGCGCCGTCGCAGCATCAGGGGCGCGACACGGCGGTTGAGCCGCGCCAGCGCGTTGGCATCGGCGCGTTCCTCGATGGGATCGCGAAAGTAGCGATCGAAACCGTTCTCGTCGCCGAGCAGATCGGGCTCCACCGCATCGAACTGCGCCCACAGCTCGCCCAGGTGATTCTCCAGCGGCGTGCCGGTCATGGCCAGGCGCCGATCCGCCTTGAGTTCACGCACGACCTTGGCGGCCTGCGTGCGCGCGTTCTTGATGAACTGGGATTCGTCCATCACCAGCAGGCCGAAGCGATGGCGCTTGAGCTCGACGCGATCGCGCGACAGCAGCGGATAGGTGGTGATGACCAGGTCGTGCTGCGGTATCTGCTCGAAGCGCGTGTCGCGGTCCGGCCCGTGCAGCACCAGCACACGCAGTTGGGGCACGAAGCGCCGCGCTTCGTTGCGCCAGTTGGCCACCAGCGTGGTCGGCGCCACGATCAGGCTGGGACGGGTGAACCGGCCCTCAACACGCTCGGTCCAGATGTGCGCCAGCACCTGCACCGTCTTGCCCAGGCCCATATCGTCGGCGAGCACGCCACCGAGTCCGGCTTCCCCGAGAAAGCCCAGCCAGGCCAGACCCTCTTGCTGATAGCCGCGCAGTTCGGCTTCGAACCCGGCGGCCGGCGGCCGCGAGCTGCGGGCTTCACCGGCCAATACCCGCAAGCGATCCCGTTCTGCGGCAATCCGCTCGCGCCCATGCCAGCGCAGGTCCGGGATGCGGTCGAATTCGTCGAGCAGATCCGCCTGTGCGCGGCGCAAGCGCAAGTGGGTGCCGGCGGGCTGCGCGGCGATGGTCGCCTGCAGGATCGCCAACAGATGACGCAGGCGGCTCAAGGGCAGCGGCACATGGCGGCGGTCGTCCAGCGCTGCCAGCCACACCGCATCCTTGGGTTCGTTGGGCTGCGGCTGACGCGGAAACCCCGGATCGGCCAGCAGGCGCCGCAGGATGGGTAGCAAGTCCAGGCGCTGGCCGTCGGCCTCCAGGGCCAAGCCCAACTCGAACCACTTGCCGTGCGCGCGACTGGCGACGTCCACGCGCCAGTGGTCCGGTGCCTGCAGCAGCTCCACCGGAAATTCCGGCGCGAATTCGAGCTGGAACCCGGCGCCAGACAGGCGCGGCAGCAGGTGCAGCCAGTGGTCCGGCGTGGCCAGCGCGCCGCGGCCGCGTTCGAGCACGAAATCGCCGGCACGCAGCACCGGATCACGGTCGAAATAGACGCCTTCGAGCTCGGTGGCCTCGGTCATGTGCAGTTCGGCCAGACGCTCCAGCGCGTCGAGTTCGGCGGCGCTGTTGCGAAACGCCTCGTCGATCGGTTCGGCACCGCGGCGGATGCCGGTCGCGGCGGGGCGCAAGCGTTGCCCCGCGTAGTCGAACGTCAGGCGCGCGGCGCCGATGGGACGGCGATCGGGCTTGCCGCGAAACCAGGTCTGGATTCGATGCGTGAACAGTCGCAGGCAGGCCTGCGGCACGATGCGCTCGTGCGCAACCTCCGTCGCCGCGGGCAGCACGTCCTGCCGCGCGGTGGCGTCGTCGAACAGATCGAAAGTCCCTCCACTTGCCATGACGACAGACACAGTTCTCCAAGATGAAGAGAGCAGTGTAGCCGTCTGCGGTCGAAGCGAAAGTGCGGGGTCGCCCGCAGGTGTGCGGCCGCTGCGCGCGGACTACGGCACCGGCTGGGCGTACGTGCGGTTCAGGTACGCCAGAATGTCGCGCGACTCGTACATCGCCACCCCGGTGTTGGGGTCGATCAGGTAGGGCACCTGCACCCTGCCGGTGTTCTCCGCCAGCCAGGCACGGTTGCGCGTGGTGTCCCGGTGACCCTTGAACACCCGGTCGCGAAACATTGGCGGGCCCATGTCGGACCATTGGCCCTTGCCGGTGTTGCGCAGCAGATAGGGCAGCTCCAACTCACACAGGCGTGCGCGTACCGGTTTGGAAAACGGGCTGGTCTCGAAGCTGTACAGCTCCAGCCGCTCGGCGGGCGCGGTCGAGGGCCGCAGCCGGAGTCCGGCGATGCCGCCGGGTCGCAGCATCGCCAGTGTCGCGAGGTTCGAACCCGCCACCGCGATCGCGTGACGCAGGGCCGAAGGCGACCGTTCGGAACCGCCATAGGTGCGCCACAGGTAGGCCATGATGTCGGCCGACTCGTACATCGTCGTGCCGGTGTTGTCGTCTACCAGCAACGGAAACTGCTGCTTGCCGCCGATGCGCTCTGCTTCCACGCGATAACGCTGACCGTTCTTCGGGCAGGGCAGGATCAGTACGTCCAGGTCCAGCTCCGTCAGGGTCTCGCGCACCAGGCGGCAGTAGGGACAGGACTCGATGTCGTAGAGCTTGAGCGGCTCCGCCGGCTGTTCGGCCACACGGCTGACCATGGTGCCGCGCCAGCCGCGCGCGGTGGCGCCCACAACATTGGCGAGAAGATCGAGCGCAGTGGTCATGTGAGCATCGAACCGGTGAAAGCGAAGTGCGAAGCCGCCATGACACGACGGCTTCGGACGGAGGGCAAGGACGACCTCAGAACGCCGCCTCTTCGAGTTCCATCAAGGTTGCCGAGCCGGCGCGCGCCTGCTGCATCAGCGCTGCCGTTTCCGGATAGAGCTTGGCGAAGTAGAAACGCGCGGTGGTGAGCTTGGACTTGTAGAACGTCTCGTCGGCACCCGCGCTGCCGGCCAGCCTCTTCATCGCCACCCCAGCCGCCATGCACCAGGCGAACGAGAACACCAGGTGGCCGATAATCCGCAGATAGGGCACCGCCGCGGCACCGGCCTCGTCGGGATTCTTCATCGCCTTCTGGCCGATCTCCATGGTCAGCTTCTGCACCTCGCTCTGCAGCGCATTGAGCGGCGCCAGGAATTCCTGCATGCGCGGCTCTTCCTCGAAGGGCTTGAGCGCCTCGTGCATGGCCTTGCCGAACTTCATCAGCTTGGCGCCCATGTCGCCGAGCACCTTGCGGCCGAGCAGGTCCAGCGCCTGGATGGTGTTGGTGCCCTCGTAGATCATGTTGATGCGCGCGTCGCGCACGTGCTGTTCCAGGCCCCACTCGGCGATGTAGCCATGGCCGCCCAGTACCTGCATGGCCAGGGTGGTGCACTCGTAGCCGTTGTCGGTGATGAAGCCCTTGACCACCGGGGTCAGCAGCGCAACCAGATCAGCGTTGTCCTTGCGCACCTTTTCGTCGGGGTGCTTGTGCTCGCGGTCGATCGCCAGCCCGGCCCAGTAGGTGAAGGCGCGCGCGGCCTCCACGTAGGCCTTTTGCGTGAGCAGCATGCGGCGCACGTCGGGGTGGACGATGATCGGGTCGGCGGTCTTGTCCTTGGCCTTGGGCCCGGTCAGCGCGCGACCCTGGGTGCGGTCCTTGGCGTAGGCCAAGGAATTCTGGTAGGCGGTCTCCGCCAAGCCCACCGACTGCATGCCCACGCCCAGACGCGCACTGTTCATCATCACGAACATGGCGTTGAGGCCCTTGTTCGGCGCACCGACCAGGGTGCCGATGGCGCCATCGAAATTCATCACGCAGGTGGCGTTGCCGTGAATGCCCATCTTGTGTTCGATGGAGCCGCACTTGAACGTGTTGCGCTGGCCCGGATTGCCATCGGCATCGGGCAGAAACTTGGGCACGATGAACAGCGAGATGCCCTTGGTCCCCGGCGGCGCATCCGGCAGACGCGCGAGCACCAGATGGATGATGTTCTTCGACATGTCGTGCTCGCCGGCCGAGATGAAAATCTTGGTGCCGGTGATCGCGTAAGTGCCGTCGCCGACCGGCTCGGCCTTGGTCTTGAGGATGCCCAGGTCGGTACCGGCGTGGGACTCGGTCAGGCACATGGTGCCGGTCCATTCGCCCGAGACCAGCTTGGGCAGATACAGCGCCTTCTGCTCCGGCGTGCCAAAGGCATGCAGCGCGTTGTAGGCACCGTGGCTCAGGCCGGGATACATGGTCCAGGCCTGGTTGGCGCTGTTCATCATTTCCATGAACGCGCTGTGGATGACGTGCGGCAGGCCCTGGCCGCCGAAGTCGGGGTCCATGCCCAGCGCGCCCCAGCCGGCCTCGACGAACTGTTCGTAAGCCTCCTTGAAGCCGGTCGGCGTGGTCACCACGCCGTCGCCCTGATAGGTGCAACCTTCGCGGTCGCCGACCTGGTTGAGCGGGAACAGCACCTCGGCGCAGAACTTGCCGCCCTCTTCCAGGATGGAATCAATGGTGTCGCGATCAATGTCGGCGTGTGGCGGCAGCTTCTTGAGACCCGTAGACACATCCAGCAATTCGTGCAGCACGAACTGCATGTCGCGCAGGGGCGGGGTGTAAGTGGGCATGAACAGCTCCGAAAGGGAGGACAGGTGGACGAAACCGGGATAGCCGTACTCTAGCGTATGCTTGCCAAGGGTCCTTGACCGTAGCGCCAGCGTGGTCCGCTGTCGAAGCAGAACGCGAGCAGAACGCCCAGCCGGCCGGGCTCGCAGCCCACCCGCCGTCCGGCCGCCTTTAGCAACAGCTCGACATGACATCCCACCAAACACCCTCGCCGCCCGCGCCACACATGGCCCCGACAGGCCTTGCCGGCCAGCTGCGCTGCCGGGTGGCCTGCGGGGCGGTGGCGCACAAGATGCTCAACGGTTTCTGCCTCTCCTGAAATGACACCCCGCCAAACACCCTCGCCGCCCGCGCCACACATGGCCCCGACAGGCCTTGCCGGCCAGCTGCGCTGCCGGGTGGCCTGCGGGGCCTGCTGCATTGCGCCATCGATATCGTCGGCGATTCCGGGCATGCCGCTGGGCAAGCCTGCCGGAGTGCGGTGCGTGCAACTCGACGCACAGTCGCGTTGCCGTCTGTTCGGCGACCCGCGCCGACCGCCGGTTTGCTCGGACCTGCAACCCAGTGCGGAGATGTGCGGGTCGAGCCGGGAGCACGCCTTGGAGTTTCTTGACGCGCTGGAGGCGTCGACCGCGCCGTCACTAGCCCGCATTCCTCACAGGGGATCGAGCGATGGCCGTATGTCGAGGACGTGCAGTGCGCTGGGACGGAGCGAACCCCATAGTGGTTCTATGGGGTGAGTGAGTCCCAAGCGATGCGCGCCGCAGACAGGCCAGCGCCGATCCAGACGGAGAATCTTCCTTCAGTCTGTTTCCGAGGCGAGCTTCAAGAACGCCGCGAGCATGGGAATAGGCAAGGGATTCTCCGGCGACCTGTGAGAAATGCGGGCTGGGGCTGCGTCCGGATCGGAACGCGTTGACGTAGACATGGGGTCCGGGCGGTCGACCGTCCATCGGCTTTCACACGCCCCGTCCATGCTCGACTGCAGACGTCCTCACAGCGATGGCCGCATCCACGATTGAAGCAGGCGCTCTGGCGCACCATGCTGCTACCCACGTCGCTCACCCGACCTCGAACCGATCGACCATGTTTTCTTCGCAGAAGCCCTCGCCCAGCCCCGCTGTTGTCCTGCGCCTGCGACGCGCATCGACCGGCGGGTGGGGGCTGCTGCTGGCAGCGGTTTGCATGGCGGCCTCGGCGACGCCGCCGGAATTGCCGGCACCGCCGCGTGAGCTCACCACGGTGGCGCCGCCGACTCTGCCACAGAATCCCGCGCGGCCGGCTTCGGCGCCAACCGCACAGGCGATGTCCTCTGCGCTGCAACAGGACGGCGCGCAGGCGGCGCTGGCACTGGCCGACCGCGCGCTCGCCGACAGCCGGATCGCCTACGGGCCCGAGGACGGCCGCCTGAGCGTGCCGCTGATCCAGCAGGGGCATCTGCGCCAGGCGGCCGGCGACGCCGCAGGTGCGCTGGCCGACTACCTGCGCGCGGTCGAGCTGGCCGAGGCTCAGGGCGGCCCGCGCGACCCCCGGCTATACGAAGCCTGGTACGGCATGGGTTATCTGCACCTGGCACAAGGCCAGGTGTTGCCGGCGCAGGTCGCCTTTGCCAACGCTCTGCAACTGCATCGGCTCGGTCGCGGCCTCTACAGCGCCGGGCAGCTCGAGGTGCTGCAGGCCCTGGCCGTCGCCACTGATGCCAGCGGCGACCGCGAGGACGCCGACGAATGGCAGATCCGTCGCGTCGAGGTCGCCGAACGGGTGTACCACGACGACCCCGCGCAGCTCGCGGCGCTCTACGTGTCGGCCGGCCGCTGGTTTCGCGAAGCCGGCAACTCCCCCAACGCCATCGGCCTGCATGCTCAGGCCGTGCAGCTGCTGGACAACAACGGCGGCCGCGAGCAAGCGGCTCTGTTCGAACCCCTGCTGGAACTCGCCCTGAGCGGCGGTCTGCGTCGGCGCGAGATCGACCAGCCCTCGTTGTCACCGGGCATCCAGCCGGCCACCGCGCTGGCACGCGCCGAGCGCATCCTGAGTGCGCAATCCGCGGCGCCCGCGGCGCAACAGGCCGCGCAGTGGCTGCGCCTGGGCGATGTCCACATCACCCTGGGCCGCGACGGCCCGGCACTGGAGGCCTACGCCCGTGCTGCAGAACTGGAACGCACCGCCGGTCAACCCGTGACCTTGGTGCAACCAAAGTTCCTTCAGCTGGCGGTGCCGCAGGCGCGGGTTGCCGGTAGCGGCGGGGTCTTGATCGCCGAGTTCGACGTCGACGCGCAGGGTCGCGTGCTCAAGCCGCGCATCGTGCAACGTCAGCCGCAGAACCTGCCGACCTCGGTTGACAACGCGCTGCTGCAGGCGCTGCGCGCCGCGCGCCTGCGTCCGGCGATCCGCGACGGCAAACCGCAATCCAGCCAGGGCCTGCGCTATCGTCTAAGCGTCGGTGGAGATTCAGCATGAGCGGGCGAAACTCCGCGGTCGCCAGCGCGTCCAACCTCTGGCCAGCCAGGAGGCTCCATTCCATGAAACTGCCGATACGCGCCGCGCTGATCGGGACCCTTGCGGGCCTGCTCATGGCCTGCAACAGCAACCCGTCCAAGCCGACACCGTCGTCGCCGACCCCGGTCGGCAGTCCGCCACCACCGTCCTCCGGCAGCAGCGGCGGAAGCAGTGGAACCACCAGCAGCGCGGGTCAGCAAGGCGGCAGGCAGGACAGCGGTCAGGGTGCTGCGAGCGGCGCCGGCCAGCAACGTGGTTCCGGGCAGGGTTCGGGGCCGAGCTCGGAACAGGGCTCGGAGCAGGGCTCGGCGGCGGCCAGCGGCAGCGCCGAAAGCGCATCCCAGGATGGCAGCGTGTCCGGTTCGTCCGGACAGGAGGCCGGCGGCACCGAAACCCGGTCGGGGACGGGCGGCGGCGCCGGCACACAAAGCGAAACAGCCACGCCCGGTGGTGGCGGCGCGCAACCGGCCTCGGGCAGCGGGGCACAGACCGCGTCCGGCAGCGGCGGCGGTGCCAAGACCGAAGCCGAGCGCACGCAGAGCTGGGACCAGGCGTTCCAGGGTTCCCTGGGCGAGTTCGACGAGCGCCTGGCCAGGGAACAGGCGGTGCTGGAACAGCAGCGCGAAAGCAGCAGCGGCGGCGAGGCCGGCGAGTCCGGCAGCGGCGGTGGCGGCGACGGCGTCAACACCGCCGGCATGCCGGCCGAGCTGCCGGTGGACGGATCGGACCAGGGCGGCGACCCGCAGACCGCGTCCACCGCCGGCTACGGCCAATCGGGGCCTAGCTTCCCCGCACCCGAGGGCATCCCCGACGGCCACGACGACGACGTGGTGGCGCGCCAGTTGCGCGAGGCCGCCGAGCGCGAAAAGGACCCGGAGCTGCGTGCGCGGCTGTGGGAGGAATATCGCAAGTACAAGTCGCGCAAGGGCTGAGCCATGGACACCGTGCCGCGTACCGCGATCGGATTGTCGCTACTGCTGACGCTGCTGGCGTTGGGCGGCTGCGTCTCCAAACAGGTCAAGCGCGTCAACGAGGTACAGGCCAGCCAGGCGCAACAGGAGCTGCCGGTCGAACAATTGCTGGAAGTCACCGTGGTGCGCTTCGATCCGGGCGTGCCGGAGACACTCAAAGAGCAGCAGGAACAATTCATCTACCCGGCAGTGCGCGAAGCCGAGGCCAATTACGTGCCGCAACTGCTGCGCCAGACCCTGGACGGCACCGGCTACTGGGGCACGGTGCGCGTGCTGCCCGAGGCCACGCCCGCCTCGATGCTCGTGATCGGCGGCAAGATCCTGCATTCGGACGGCGAACTGCTGCGCCTGCGCGTCCACGCGCGGGACGCCAGCGGACGCCAGTGGCTGGACCGCGAGTACGAAGAACAGGCCGCGGAAATTTCCTACACCGAAAAATCCGCGCGTGGCAGCGACCCCTTCCAGGATCTCTACAGCCGCGTGGCCAACGACCTGCTGCAGGTGCGCCAGAAGCTGCAGGCCGACGACCTGCTGCAGGTGCGTCGGGTGGCGCAGCTGCGCTTTGCAGCCGACCTCGCGCCCAGTCGCTTCGAGGGTTATCTGAAACAGGACAAGGACGGCCGCTACCAGGTGCTGCGGCTGCCGCCGGAAAACGATCCCATCGTGCAGAGCATCGAGCGCATCCGTCTGCGCGACGACGCCCTGGTCGACACCCTGGACGCGCACTACGCCGCCTTCCGTCACAACATGACGCCCTCCTACCAGGAGTGGCGGCGCGCCAGCTACACCGAGGCGGTGGCCCTGCGCGAGCTGGAACGCCAGGCCCTGTGGCGCAAGATTGCCGGCGCGGCGGCGGTGGTCGCGGGTGCGGTGGCGCTGGGCAGCGCCGACAATGCCGGCACCGCGGCCATCGGCCAGATCGGCATCATCGGCGGCGTCGGCATCTTTGCCAGCGGCATGCAGAAGGGCAAGGAGGCCGAACTGCACGCCGAATCGCTGAAAGAGCTCAATGCTTCGATCAACGACGACGTGTCGCCGCGGGTGGTCGAACTGGACGGCAAGACGGTCACCCTCACCGGTTCGGCGCAGGACCAGTACGACCAGTGGCGCGAGATGTTGCAAGCTCGCTATGCCGCCGAGATCGGCACCACACCCTGAACGCCGTCCCATGAGGTCAGAACCGGAAGCCGAAAGCCCCGCCGCTTTTCAGCGTATCGCACCGCAGCCGCCGGCACTGGCAGCGCGCGCAGCGGCAGCGACGGACACAACCACCACCGCTGATCGCCGCATTCCGGCCAGCCGCTTCGTGCTGGGGCTGCTGCTGGTGCTGTTGTTCGGCGGCATCACCCTGTGGGGGCTGCCGCGGCTGCTGCAGGCGCCGCCGTCTCTGCCGGAGGCGTCGGCACCGGCGACCGGCCCGGAAGTCGTCGCTACCGCCCCGGCACCCGCCGCGCCGACTGCTACAACGACCCCGACCGCGGAAGCCTGGGACGACCCCGAACTGCTGCAGGCCCGCGCGGCGGCGCAGGCGGCACAGGCACGCTACCAGTCGGACCTGCAGCAACTGCAGCGGTCGGGCGCCCAGGATTGGGCGGCCACCGAGCTCGACGCGGCGGCGCAGCATGCCCGGCGCGGCGCCGAGGCGTTCGCAACGCCCGATTTCCCCGCCGCCAAGAGCGCCTGGGAGGCTGCCGCACTAGCGACGACCGCGCTGGTCGACGGTCTGCCGCAGCGCCTGCAGGCCGCGCTGGATCAGGGCCACCAGGCATTGGAAAGCGGCGAGCTGGCGACCGCCACCCGCGCCTACCAGCAGGCATTGCAGCTGGAACCCGGCAATGCGACTGCTACGGCCGGGTTACAACGGATCGATCGCGCGCCGGCGCTGCGCGCCAGGCTGGACACTGCGTTCCGTCTGGAACAGGCCGGCGACCTCGCCGCTGCCCGCGCGGCACTGCGCGAGGCCCTGGCGCTGGACCCCGACAGTCAGCAGGCGCGTGAAAACCTGGCGCGGCTGGACACCCAGGCCGCCGACGCCGAGTTCCGCCGCGAACTGGCGGCCGCGCTCAGCGCGCTGGACCAGGGCGAGCTCGATCGCGCCGAACAGGCGCTGGCCCGGGCGCGGCAGCTGCGCGCACAGGATCCGGGTGTGCGCGCCGCCGGCCAGCGGCTGGCCGAAGCGCGGCGGGTGGCGCAGCTGGCGCAACTGCGCCAGCGCGCCGACACCCAGGCGGCCGCCGAAGACTGGACCGGCGCGGCGGCCAGCTATCGCAGCGCGCTGCAGATCGACGCCAGCCTGGTATTCGCCGCCGAAGGGTTGGCGCGGGCCGAACCGCGTGCGCAACTGGCGTCGCAGCTGCAGCGTTTGATCGATGAGCCTAAACGCCTGCACAGTCCGGCGGTGATGCAGGAGGCCGAATCCCTGCTGGCCCAGGCGCGGCAGGTCGGCGACGCGGGGCCCGCGCTGCGTGCGCAGATCGCGGCGCTGGAGCAGGCACGCGCGGCGGCCGCGCAGCCGGTGACGGTGGAGCTGGTGTCGGATGGCCAGACCGAGGTCACCATCTATCGCGTCGGCCAGCTCGGCCGTTTCGTGAGCAACACGGCGACGCTCAAGCCCGGTCGTTATGTGGCAGTCGGCAGCCGCCCCGGCTACGTGGATGTGCGCCGCGAATTCGAGGTCGGCAGCGGCAGCGGCGATCTGCGCATCGACATTCGTTGTACGGAAACCCTGTGAGCGACGCCGACCGAAGCGACGACAGCCCGCGCATCGCCGCGGTGCCCTACCAGCCCGCCGGACAGCAATCCGGCGGCGTGCGGCCGCGCATCCCGCCACTGTGGATCGCACTCGGCGCGTTGGGACTGGTGATGGCTGCGGCGGTGCTGTTTTTCTACATGGCGCGCTCAGTGCAGTTGCGGATCGAGCCGGCCGGCGCCCGCATCGACGTCGATGGTGGCGTCGGCTTCGCACTGGGCAGCGGATACCTGTTGTGGCCGGGCGAGTACCGGCTGCTGGCGCGGGCGGAGGGCTACGAGGACTTGGCCGCCGGTTTCCAGGTGCGCAACGACCCCCGCAGGCAGAGCTTCCAGTTCGACATGACACGTCTGCCGGGGCGCCTGCGCCTAGTGTCGAATCCACCCGCACAGACGTTCATCGACGGCACCGCGCGCGGCACCACGCCGCTGCAGGCGCTGGAATTGCGTGCCGGCGAGTACGACCTGCTGCTGCGCGCACCGCGCTATCAGGCCTACGAGGCGCGCATCGAGATCGAGGGTGGCGGCGTGGAGCAGACCCTGCAAGTGGACCTGGTACCGGGCTGGGCGCCGGTGTCGGTGCGCTCGCAGCCACCGGGCGCCACCATCCTGATCGACGGCATCGAGGCCGGCCGCACGCCGCAAACCCTGGAGGTGGGTGCCGGCGCCCACGAGATCGCACTGAGCCTGCCCGGCTACGCCACCTGGCGCGACCGCCTGACGGTGACCGCCAACGAGGCGCTGGCGCTGCCCGAGGTCGATCTGCAGCCGGCGCAGGGCCGCTTGCAGCTCAGCAGCATTCCGCGCGGCGCCAGCGTCACCGTCAACGGCAGTTTCCGCGGCAACACCCCGCTGGACCTGCTGCTGACCCCGGGGCGCAGCCATACGCTGACGTTGTCGGCGCCGGGCTACCGCACGCTGGAACACCGGCAGACCGTGACCTCCGACGGCAACGAGCCTTTGCAACTGGAGTTGCAGGCGATCCTCGGCAGCGTGGTGCTGGACGTGCAGCCGGCCGACGCGAAGGTGGAGATCGACGGCGAGGCGGTCGCCCCCGGCACCACTGAGGTGAAGCTGACCGCCACCGCGCATCGCATCGCCGCCAGCAAGGACGGCCACGAGCCCTGGACCGGCACGGTCACGCCCAAGCCGGGCTTCGAGCAGCGCGTGACCATCCGCCTCAAGACCGAGGCGGCGGCGCAGGCGGCGCGCAACCCGGCGCGCATCGCCAGCAAGGGGGGGCCGGAACTGGTGCTGATCGCACCGGGTGAATTCACCCTGGGGAGCGCGCGCGGCACCCAGGGCCGCCAGACCAACGAGGCCTTGCGTCCGGTCAAGCTCAGCCGCGCGTTTTATCTGGCGACCACCGAGATCAGCAACGAACAATACCGGCGCTTTGCCGGAGGGCACTCGTCCGGAATCATTCGCCGCACCACCCTGGACAACGACCGGCAGCCGGTCGCACGCGTTAGCTGGAACGACGCCGTGCGCTACTGCAACTGGCTGTCGCAGCAGGACGGGCTGCCGCCCGCCTACGAGTCCAGCGGCAACGACTTTGCGCTGGTCAAACCGGTCACCACCGGCTACCGCCTGCCCAGCGAGGCCGAGTGGGAGTGGGCAGCACGCTTTGCGCCCAACCGGCAGGAACGTCGCTATCCCTGGGGCGCGGCGTTTCCGCCACCGGCGGGCAGCGGCAACTTCGCCGACGCCTCCGCGCAAGGCATCGCCGAACAGCTTCTGCCCGGCTATGACGACAAATACCCTGCCGCCAGCCCGGTCGGCAGCTTTGGCGCCAATCCGCTGGGGTTGTTCGATCTGGGCGGCAATGTGGCCGAGTGGGTGCACGATGCCTATGAAACCGCGCTGGCAATCGACCCGCCGCGCGTCACCGACCCTTTCGGCCCCGAACCCGGCAGCAAATCCGGCAGCGACCGCGTCATCCGCGGATCGAGCTGGCTGCACGGCGGCGTGGTGCAGCTGCGCTCGGCTTATCGCGACTTCGGCCGCGAACCGCGGCCCGACCTCGGCTTTCGCGTGGCAAGGTACGCGCAATGAACCCCTTGATCGGACCGATTCTCACGGTATGCACGCGCAACCTGGCAGCGGTGGGCCTGGCGCTGTGCGCGTCGACGACGTCGGCGCAGGAAGGCGACGCATCGCCCGCGCCGAAAGGTTCCGAGGCCGCACCCGCTCCGTCCGAATCGGGATCCGGCGGCGCGGTGGATCAGAGCAGCTTTCGACCTTCGGAAGAGGTGTCTCCCGACCAGGAAGTGGATTTCCCGGCCGATATCTGAAGCGTCGACTCTCGATCCTCGCGCCTCTTCATCCCTAAACGCCTCAGCGCCCCACCCCGACCATGCGCCGAAATTTTCCCGTCGAATTCGTCTACCAGATCTTCGCGCTGGCGATCGCGGCGATCCTGGTGCACGCCGCCTACCTGGCGCTGGTGCGGCCGCGCGCCGCGGCGGCGCTGGAGCAGCAGCAGGCCGCGGTGCTGGCCGACCCGCAGCACGTCAACGAGGCGAACGTGTGGGTGATCCTGAAGGACTACGAGCAGGAGCTGAGCATCATCCTGGCACTGTGGGGCTTCGCCATCATGGGTTACAAGTTCCGCAACCTGGGACGCGAACGCGAGCTGTTCGAGGCCAACCTGGTCGCGATTGCCGACGGCGAGAGCATCCTGCCCGAGGATGCCCGCGGTCACGCCCGCGCGCTGGAGGCGCTGCCCACCGAAAGCCGCGAACGCCTGTTACCGCACCTGCTGCTCACCGCGCTCAACCGCTTCCGCACCACCCGCAACATCCAGGACGTGTCCGACGAAGTGGGCCGCGCCAGCCAGGGGTACGGCGATCGCCTGGACTCGGAACTGTCGCTGGTGCGCTACATCGCCTGGGCGATTCCCTCCATCGGCTTCATCGGCACCGTGCGCGGCATCGGTCAGGCCATGGGCCAGGCCAATCGCGCGCTGGAGGGCGATCTGGCCGGCGTCACCGAGAGCCTGGGCACCGCCTTCAACTCCACCCTGGTCGCGCTGCTGCTGTCGATGGTGCTGATGTTCCTGCTCTACCAGTTGCAACAGCTGCAGGAGCGCCTGGTGCTCGACGGCCAGGCACAGTGCGAGCGCAAGCTGATCCAGAACCTGCAGGCGCCGCAGAGCTGACCGGCCGATGCGCATCCTGGAACTCAACGACGTCGGCCTGCGCCTGTACGAGGGCGAGCAACTGCTGCTGGAGAGCCCCGGCTGTGCGGCGCTGGATGGCCGCCGCCTGCTGACCGGTCGCGACGCCCAGGCGCGCCTGCGCCTGGATCCGCGACGTGCATACGACCGCTACTGGTATCAGCTGGACGCCAGCCTGCCCACGCCGCTGGGCGCTGCGCGCAGCGCCGCCGATCTGGCCCATGCGCAATTGCTGGAACTGGGCAGCGCGCTGACCGAACAGCCGCTGGTGCTGGCGGCGCCGGCCAGCTTCACGCCCAGCCAGCTCGGCGTGTTGCTCGGCATTCTGCAGGCCCTGCAGGTGCGCGCGGTCGGGCTGGTCGATGCGGCAGTGGCGGCGGCCAGCACCTTGGGCACCGCGCCGCGCAGCGTGCACGTCGACGTCCAGCGCCATCGCGTGCTGCTGACCTGGCTGGACGGCGATCGCGACCTGACCCGCACGCGGCTGCAGGAGCTCAAGCCCGGTCTGGCGGCGCTGCAGGACCGCTGCGCGGCGGTGGTGGCGGAAGCGTTCGTGCGCACGGCGCGCTTCGATCCGCTGCACAGCGCCGCCACCGAGCAGGCGCTGTACGACCGGCTGCCGCAATGGATGGCGCAGTTGTCGGGCGAGTCGCAGGCGGTGCTGGAACTGGATGCGGGGACGCGCACGCACCGCGCCGGCCTCACCCGCGAGGCGCTGGCCTCGACCCTGTCGGACCGGGTGGCGGCCATCGTCGACGCCGTCAGCGGCGCCATCGCCGGTGAGCCGGCGAGCATCCTGCTCAGCGATCGTGCGGCGGAACTGCCGGGCCTGGCATCGCAACTGCCGCAGGCGCAACGGCTCGATGCCGGCGCAGTGGCGCGCGGCATCGCCGAACACCTGGCCCTGATCGAAACCGACAGCACCGAACTGCCTTGGGTCACGCGCCTGCCGCGACGTGCGCTGCACGCGCAAAGCGCCTCGGGCGAGCACAGTCTGGTACCCACCCACGCCTTGCTGGGTTATCGCGCGCTTCCGCTGCCCGCCGACGGGCGCGTGCAGGCGCTGTCGGCCTGGCTACCCGGCGCGCCGGGGTTGCTGCGCGGAGACGGCAACGCACTGCAGATCGAAGACGCCGGCGGCTCGACGGTGCGACTCAACGGCGAGGCGCTGGCCGGCACGCGGCCGCTGCGCGCCGGCGATCGCCTCAGCCACGGCGGCAGCGAGCTGCGCCTGATCGTGGTGGCCAGAGCGGACTGACCATGCGACGTCGACGCCGCGATATGGCCGTCATCGGGTTGTCGTTTCTCGACGTCATTTCCTGCGGCTTCGGCGCGGCGATCCTGCTGTTCATGCTGGTGGATCACGCCAGAGTCGATCGCGATCTCGACAGCAACTTCGACCTCGTCGCCCGCGTCAACGCGCTGGAGAGCGAGATCCTCGACGGTCGCCAAGCCATTCTCACGATGGAGTCGGCGCTGTCGCGTGAAGAAGAGGAACTGCAAACCGCAGAGAACGAGGCCGAACGTCTGCGTCAGCAGATCGAGCAACTGCGCGCCGCCATGCCCGAAGGCGACGCCGCCACCGAGCGCGAGTCGCGCATGCGCCGTTTGCAGGAGGAACTGCTGGCACTGGAGCAGCGGGTGGCGGCGATGCGCGCGGCCAGCCAGGACGCCGCCGCCAACGCCACCCGCACCGTGCGCGGCGAGGGCCAACGGCAGTATCTGACCGGGTTGCAGGTGAGCGGGCGGCGCGTGCTGATCCTGGTGGATGGCTCCGCCAGCATGCTCGGCGAGACCATCGTCGACGCCATCCGCCGCCGCAACATGAGCGAATCGGCACGCCGCGGTGCGCCCAAGTGGACGCGCGCGCTGGCCACCGCCGACTGGCTCACCGCGCAGATGCCGCCGGACGGTCAGTTCCAGATGCTGGTCTTCGCGCAGGACGCACGCCCAGTGACCGGCAAGGGCGGCTGGCTGGCGTCCGACTCCGGGCGCGGTCTGGACGCCGCCATGCGCGCGCTGCGCGAGGTGGTGCCGGCCGGCGGCACCAGTCTGGCCAAGGCCTTCGACGCCGCGCGCGCGCTCAATCCGGCACCCGACAACATCATCCTGATCACCGACGGCCTGCCGACCCAGGGCAGCAGCATTCGCGGCGGCGTCGTGTCCGGCAAGCAGCGCCTGGCGCACTACAACGAGGCGGTGCAGAAGCTGCCGCGCGGGGTGCCGGTCAACGTGATCCTGATGCCGATGGAAGGCGATCCGCGCGCGGCCAGCGCGTTCTGGCAACTGGCGCGCATCTCGGGCGGCGCGTTCCTGGAACCGTCGAGGGACTGGCCGTGAAGCGCCGGCGCCGCGAGGAGGAAATCTTCGGTCTGTCCTTCCTCGATGTGATCTGCTGCGGCTTCGGCGCCATCGTGCTGCTGCTGGTGCTGACCAAGTCCGCCGAGCCCAGCATCCGCGAGCAGACCACCGAGGAACTGGCCGCACGCGAGGCGCAGTTGCAGCAGCTGGCGCAGGAAACCTCCGGCAAGCGCCAGGCGCTGGAGGACGAGGTGGCGGCGGTGCGACGAGAACTGGAAGCCGCGCGCAGTACCCTGGCGGCGCTGCGCACGAGTTCGGATTCGCTGGACGACAAGACCAGCGAGACGCGCGCCGAAGTGACGGTGGCCGAAACCATCGAACAGCGCCTGGCAGCGGCGCGCCAGACTCTGACCGAGGAGATGCGCCGCTTGCAGGCGCAGGGCGTGCGTACGCGCGCCGACGCACCGGTCGGCGGCATTCCGGTGGACAGCGAGTACATCGTCTTCGTCATCGACACCTCCGGTTCCATGCAGCGCTTCGCCTGGCCGCAGATGCTGCGCAAGATGGATGAAATCCTGGACATCTATCCTCGCGTCAAAGGCATGCAGGTCATGAGCGACGAGGGCGACTATCTGTTCAACACCTACCGCGCCGGCCAATGGATTCCGGACACGCCCGCGCGGCGCAAGGCGCTGCTCGGCGCGCTCGCCACCTGGCGCACGTTTTCCGATTCCAGCCCGGTGGAGGGCATCGAACGCGCCATCCGCGCGTTTGCCGAACCGGGCAAGAAGATCTCCATCTACGTGCTCGGCGACGAGTTCACGGGATCGAGCATCGAGGACGTGGTGCAGCGTATCCGCCGCATCAATCCCAAGGACGCACGCGGAGTGCCGCGTGCGCGCATCCACGGCGTGGGTTTTCCGACGCAGTATGCGGCCAACGGCGCGGTGTCGGTCACCGGCATCCGCTTCGCCAGCCTGATGCGTATCCTGTGTGCTGAAAACGGAGGTGCTTTTGTCGGGCTGTAACCGCCATCGCAGGCTCGCAGTGAACCGGAGATGCTTGTCCGTGGTGCTGCTGGCATGCCTGCTCGGTGCCTGCTCGGCCAAGCCGGTGGTGCCGACGACCGAGTTTCCGCAACCGGTGCTGATCCGCGTGCCCACCGCGATGGGTCTGTACATGGACCCGCAGTTCGTCGCCTACGAACACCTGGACAAACCGCCCAAGGGCTTCGAACAACGGGTGTCGGTGGGCCCGGCGTCCAAGGTCCTGTTCACCGAATTTCTCACCGAGCAGTTCCGCTCGCTCACGGTGCTGGCACAGCCGCCCGACGAGCAGGCAACGCCGGCCGGTGTCGAGGCGGTGTTGCAGCCGGTAATCGAGGACGTGCAGATCGCCTCGCCGCGCAGCGACAAGGACGAGTTCCACGAGGCCTGGATCAAGTACCGCCTCAACCTGCGCGCGCCCAATGGACGCCTGCTCGCGGCCTGGGAGATCGCTGCCTACGGTAAGCATCGCGGTTCGACGCTCGGCGGCACCCACGCGGCGCTGACCGCGGCCGTTCGCGAGGCCCTGCGCGACGCCGCCGCCGGCATGGCGCTGATCTTTCGCGACGGGCCGGGGTTCCGGCAGCGCCTGCAGAACGAACTGGCGGTGATCCGGCAGCCACAGCCGTCCTCTTCGGAGGCGCTGTCCACCCCATGAACTGGCGCCTGCCGACCGCATTGCTGGTATCGCTGCTGGGCATCGCTCTGGGTGGTTGCGTCAGCTCCAAAGTGGAGCAGTTGCGCCAGAGCGGCCAGACCGTGATGGTCGGTGTCGACGAGTCGGTGGTGGTGCTGGGCCGGCGCCACCGCGGCGACCGCGAATCCGAGGCCAGTTTCAACCGTTGCGTTGCGGACTCGCTGCAGCAGCGGCGCCTGTCGATCTATTCCGAGCAACAGTTCGTGGACGCCCTGTTTCCCTGGCTGGAGCCGCGCACCGCGCCGGTCTCTGCCGACGCGCTCAACAATCTGTTCGATCGCCCCGACATCGCCCAGCGCCTGCGCGCTACCGGCGTGCGCTTTCTGGTGTGGGTGGACGGCGAAACCGAAAAGATCGACGGCGGCGGCAGCATGGGCTGCGCGATCTCGCCCGCCGGCGGCGGCTGCCTGGGCTTCGGCTGGTGGGAGAAGGAATCCAAGTACGAGGTATCCATCTGGGACGTCCACAACCGCAGCGCGGTCGGCAAGATCACCGTCAACGCCAGCGGCACCTCCTACATGCCCGCGATCATCGTGCCGATTCCGATGATCGCGCGCACCGAGGCCGCGGCCTGCGCCGGCATCGCCGGACAGGTGGGCGAATTGCTGGCGCCGGCCGCACGACCTACACGCAACAGTCACCCTCCACCGGGCTGATCGGCCGCGGCATGGCGCCGCTGCGACAGATCGCAGGTCACTGCGGCGAGGGTTCAGAATGCGGCCTCGGAATTCTGGAGTGCCGTATGCGCCTGCCCACCCCGGTGTCCCTGATCGGCTACGCCGGCCTGATCCCGTTCTTTCTCGGGCCGGCGTGGCTGAGCCTGTCGCCGCAGACCATTCCCGACTGGATGGACGCGGTGTGGCTGAGCTATTGCGCGCTGATCGCCGCTTTCATGGCCGGCTCGCTGTGGGGCTTTGCCCTGCCCGCCTGCGAAGGTGCCGCGGGTTTGGCCGGTCTGCTGATCGCCATGGCCCTGATGCTGCTCGCGTGGTTCTCCACCGCACTGCCGTTCGCGCCCGCGCTGGCGGTGCTCGCACTGACTTTCGTGATGCTGCTGGTTGCCGATTTCTGGCGTGAACGCAGCCTGGGCACGGTCGGCGGTTATTTCGCGCTGCGCAGCGTGCTGACCATCGGCGTGCTCACCGCCATGGGCTGGCGCTACGCGATCTCGGCGAGCGCCTGAACCGACGGCTACCGGATCGACGGCGGTTTGGCAGCCCTCAGCGGCGAGTGCTGGCTGGCTTGCACGCGTGTACAGGCCCAGACTTTGCATAGACGTTACAGGTCATGTGCAAGGAGGTTTCAATCATGCAGTCTCCCGACTTTGCCCTGGTGGATCCGGCCGCATTCGCGCACAAGGATCTGTTGTTCCTGTTCGAGCATTTCCCGGTGCCGGGTGTCGACGCGGTGGAAGCGATCCGTCGCGTCCACGAGCAGCCCAACACCCTGGAGTCGATTCTGGAATCGCGCTTCGTGCAACGCGCGCTGCTGGACCGGCACACCCAGGTGCTGGACGTCTCGCCCCGCCTGTTCTTCGACGTGATGCTGCGTCACAGCCTGCCTGGTCCGCGCGACCGCCTGGAACGCAACGTCATCCACTACCTGGCCAACCTTCTCGGCCTGTTCAGCCACACCGAGCGCATCTATCGTCTGCAGCGCGAAGACGCGGCGCGGTACGAATACTTCGCCGACTTGCTGCAGGAAGGACTGGACGCCAGCCCGGAGCGGCGTTTCCTGGTCGACGCGCACATCGGCAACTACGCGCTGTACCTGTCCGGCGTCTGCGCACCCTGGATCGAACACCGGCGCCAGTACCGGCGCCGGCCGGTATCGATGGAGTTCTATCGACGCCTCGGTCGCAGCCACTTCGCGCAGGCCGCCGGCACCGCACAGGCGCAACAGTTCGGGCTACGCGACATTTTCCGCCGGCTGTCGGAGCGCTTCGAGTATTTCCGCACCGGCATGCAGCGCCTGGCTGCCGAGGTCCTGCCAGGGCGATCGGCGCAGCCCGGCTAGCACCTCTGGATCGCTACACTGGCGCCTGCCTGTACGGGGGAGGCGCATGGCCGGCATACCGGAGGAACACGCGAAGGCATTGCTGCAGCGACGCCTGCAGCGACCGGTCGGACACCTGCGGCCGCTAGCCACGCTCGGCGAAGAGCCGCGGGCTGCGCTGTCCGCCGCCATCGCCCAGGCCACCGAGCAGCGCCGCGCGACGCTGGATCGCGATCTGCGCCGCGTGCTGCCGTGGCCGCTGCGAGCCCTGCTCCTGCGGGGTCTGGGCCGGTGACCCGTCTCGCTGCGCGCGCCGAAGCCGAGAAACTGCACCGCCTGCTCGGCGAGGCCGCACCCTCCCTGCCCGATCTGCAGACGCTGCCGGCAGAGACCCTGCGCGGTCTGCGGTTGGCAGTGTTCGACCTGTGGTACGCGCTGGACCGGCCCTTGCTTTTGCGCCTGGCGCGCTGGCTGCGACCGCTGCCGATCATGCTGGTGGCCTGGCTGGCGCGCTGGGCGGGACCGCTGTTGACCGCTTGTCTGGCCGGCGAGATGCCGGCACGGCGTGCCGCGCGCATGGCGGTGCGCCTGCCTACGCATTTCCTGGCCGACGTGTGTCGCGAACTGGACCCGCGGCGCGCGCACGATCTGATCCAGGCGATCCCGGTGGCGATTCTGGTGGAGGTGGCGATGGAGTTGATCGCGCGCCGCGACTGGCCCACCGCCGGGCGCTTCGTCGACTACCTGCGCGACGACGCCGTCGCCGCGGTGATGGCGCGCGTGGATGACGACGAGGTGCTGCTGCGCATCGCCTGCTTCGTCGAGTCGCGCAACCGCCTGGATCACCTGGTGCGCCTGCTGCCGCCGGAGCGTCTGCGCCGCGCGTTGCTGCTGGCGGTGGACCCGCAGCGCGATCTGCTGCTGGAGGTGTTGTCGCTGATCGTGCATGTGAGCTACGCGCTCAAGCGCGAGCTGGGCGATCTGGCGGCGGCGCAGGACACGCAGGTGCTCAATGCCGTGGTCGAGCTGACGCACCGTCAGGGCCTGTGGAGCGACCTGCTGCCGGTGATCTCGCTGCTGTCGCCCGAGTCCCAGCGCAAGGTGGTCAACCTTCCGGTCCTGCGCGACGACGCGCAGGTACTGCCCGCGATCCTGGCCGCGGCGACACAGGACACGCTGTGGGGCGACGTGCTGCCGCTGGTGCGTTACATGGACGCCCCGATGCTCGATGCGGTGGCGCGCTTTGCCGGCGATCTACCGCCGCCGGCGCTGCAGGATCTGGCGCGCGCGGCGCTGCTCGGCGAGTTGTGGGAGCCCTTGTTTGAGGTGGCCGCACGCGCGCCGAAGTCACAGCAGATTGAATTGGCGCGCACCCTCCTCCCGCTGGGCGGAGTCGATCCCGCCCTGCTCGAGCGCTTACGTGGGCGTGCACAGGACCTGGGTTTCGGTCAGGCTTTCGCGCTCGACGATCTGCAGCCTGCCTGAATCAGGCATCGATCAACGCCATCGATCAGCCCGCCACCATCACGGATTTTTCATGACCCTCACCGACGTTGCGCTCGACATCACCGACGGCATCGCCCGGCTGACCTTGAACCGCCCGCACACGCTCAATGCGTTCGCGCCCGGACTGTTGCAGGACCTGCATGCGGCGCTGGCATCGCTGGCGACGCGCCAGGATGTGGGCGCGATGGTGCTCACCGGCGCGGGCAAGGGATTTTGTGCCGGCGCCGACCTGTCGGTGAGCAGCGGCGCCACGTTGGCCGAGCGCGCCGAAGCCGGCGCCGAGCAGTTGCGCGTCGTCATCAATCCGCTGGTGCAGGCCTTGCAGCGGCTGCCGTTTCCGGTCGTTGCCGCGGTCAACGGTCCGGCAGCGGGCGCCGGTGCGAGCCTGGCGCTGGGCGCCGACATCGTGCTCGCCGCGCGCTCGGCGTATTTCCTGTTTCCGTTCATGCCGCGCCTGGGCATCCTGCCCGACCTGGGCGCGACCTGGCATCTGCTGCGCCGCCTGGGCCCGGCGCGTGCGATGGCGGTGGCACTCACCGGTGAGCGCGTCGCCAGCGAGGCCGCCGAGCGCTGGGGCCTGATCTGGCGCTGCGTGGACGATGCACAACTGGCGTTGGAAAGCGATGCGCTGGCGCGATCGCTGGCACAGACCCCGCGCCACGCCGCGCAAGAATTGCGCGCCGCGTTTCGCGCGGCCGACGCCAACGATCTGGAGCAGCAGCTCGATTACGAATACCAGCGCCAGCGCGACCTGCTCGGCCGCGCCGAGTTCGACGAAGGCGTGCAGGCGTTTCTGCAGAAACGCGCACCGCGCTTTCGCTGAGGGCACTGCTTCAGAGCCGCAGCAAACGCTCGCGCTCTGGCGCCAGCACCCGCAGCGCGTGGTCGTAGCCGCGCTCGACCAGTTCGTCCAGACGCTTCCAGGCGAACATGCCGACGTCCTGGACGGGCATGTGGATGTCCACGTCGGCGCGCGAGATCGCGTCCTTGCGGAACAGGGTGTCGGCGGTGAGCGTCGCCGTGCGCAGCAGGATCTCGCTGAAGCTGGGGCGCAGGGCCTCGCCGCGCCAGCGCAGCAGGGCATCGGGTTCGGGGTCACCCTGGCCGCGGCCGGGCGCGCGGATATCGCCCGCCTGGCTGACGCTGCAGGCGATGATGGAACCGCGCTCCAGTGACTGCATGACGTCCGTCGGCAGATTGTCGACCACGCCGCCATCGCAGAGCAGGTCGCCCTCCCAGGCCACCGGCGGCGCCACCCCGGGCACCGCCATGCTGGTACCGACCCAGGCCGCCAGCAGTCCGTGGTCGTGGACCACGGTGGCACCCGAGGTGAGATTGGTGGAGATGCAGTAATAACTGCAGCGCAGTTCCTCGATGCGCCGTTCGCCAAAGACCTCGATCAGACGGTTGAAGAAACGGCGGCCGCGAATCAGCGACACCTGCGGCAGAGTGTAGTCGTTGAGGAAATTGTTGTTGACGAAGGTCTCGCGGGCGACGTGAGTCATCTCCACCGGATCGAAGCCGCAGGCCAGCAGCGCCGACACGAACGCGCCCATGCTGGTGCCGCCGGTGATGTCGACCGGGATCTCCAGCTCGTGCAGCGCGCGCACCAGGCCGATATGCGCGAAGCCGCGTGCACCGCCGCCGCCCAACACCAGACCGATGCCGCGACCGGTGATCTGGCGTGCCAGCGAGGCCAGCTCGCCCTCCGCCCAGGGATGTACGAAGTAGTGATTGCGCGCGCCGGTCACGCGGCACCACTCGCGGGTGTGCGCCGACGCATCGCCCTCGGGCCGCAGCAGCACCAGTTCCACCGGCGCCAGCAAACGGCCATCGGGAATCGCGTCCAGCGCCGGCAAGCGCGTCGGCGCCGCGCTGGATTCGGCCATCACCAGCACGCGGTCGGCCTGACGCAGACAACGTTTCGCCCAGTGATCGCGATCGCTGTGCGCCGCCAGCACCAGATACCGATGTCGCTGCTCCAGACCGTTGAGCCAGTGCTGCAGACGCTCGCAGGCGGAGCCGTGATCGAAGTCCGCCTGCGCTGCGCCGGCGCCGAGCGCGGCATCGACGTGCGCCGCGGTGATCAGGCGCGCCTGCGGCCAGCCGCCCAGCCTTTGCACCAGCGCTTCGGCCAGCACCTGCACCGGCATCGGATCGGCTGCGGGCAGGATCGCCAGCACGCCCTGGCCGCGCGTGGACGGCGGCCGGTACTGATGCTGGTACTGGCGCAGACGCCCGAGCATCAGCCGGGTCAGGCTCATCAGCGCCGGCGCGTCCTGCTCAAGCCAGGCCAGCAGTGCGGCGCGCGGCAGGCGCAGCAGTTCGGTGTCGCGCAGGGCATGGACGCTGGAGCTGCGCGCCTCGCCGCCGATGACCGCCATCTCGCCCACCGGTTCGCCGCGCGCGACATAGCCCAGCACCTTGTCGCCGACGCTGACGCGCAGGCGGCCGCTCGCCACCAGATACAGATAGTCGGGATCGTCGCCCTGCGCGTAGAGCAGCTCGCCGCTGTGCAGGTGCTGCAACTCCATTTGCGCGGCGACGCGCTCGCGCACCGCCGCGGACAGGCCCGCAAACCATGTCGACTGTGCCAGGAGTTCGAGATTCTCCATGGCGCGCTGGACTTACGGTTGGGCGTCGTCTTCGACGTCGATCTCGCGCTCCCAGTGCTCGCGTGCCTCCACGCAGCGCATCAGCCCCTCCTGCGCGGCGCTGGCGATGAGCCGGCCGCTGGCGTCGAAGATCATGCCGCGCGATAGCCCGCGCGCCGATTGCGCGGTATTGGAGTCGGTGACGTAGAGCAGCCACTCGTCGGCGCGCGCGGGGCGATGAAACCACAGCGCGTGATCGATGCTGGCGACGATCATGTTGCGTTCGAACCAGCGGCGGCCGTAGGGCTTGAGTGCAGCACCCAACAGGCCCCAGTCGCTGGCGTAGGCGAGCACGCAGCGATGCAGCCAGGGATCGTCCGGCAGGCGCGTGCGGGCGCGGAACCACATCGCACCGCGGGTGCTGCGCTTCGATGGTTTGAGCGGATTGACCGGATCTACCGGACGAAAGTCGATGAAGAAATCCGCCATCAGCGCGGCACGCGCTTCGGGCGTGATGTCGGGGGTCTGGCCGATCCATTCCTGCACCAGTTCCTGCCAGGACTTGAGCGACTCCGGTGCGGGCACCTCCGGCATCTTGACCTGGTGCTCGAATCCTTCTTCGTCTTTCTGGAACGAGGCCATCATCGACAGGATCGGCCGCCCGTGCTGGATCGCCTGCACCCGCCGCGAAGAGAACGAGCCGCCGTCGCGCAGGCGATCCACTTCGTAGATCACCGGCCGGTCCATGTCGCCCGGCAGCAGGAAGTAGGCGTGCAGCGAATGCGGTGCCCGTCCCTCCACGGTGCGACTGGCGGCCAGCATCGCCTGGCCGACAATCTGTCCGCCGTACATGCTGCGGCCGCCGAGGTTGCGCGAAGGGCCGCGGAACAGATTCAACTCCAGGGTTTCCAGGCTCAGCACTTCCAGCAGATCTTGGGCCAGTGCGTCCATGTCGTCGGGGATCGGGGTGGGAAGGATGCGCAAGCCTAAGCGTTCAGACCACGCCCGGCCAAACCCCGGCAATCTCCCCCCGGGATGGAGGCGAGCCGGCGCCGCAGGATCGCGCCCCGTCGCCAGCGGGCGCGGCGAGCCAGCGCGGACCACTCTGCCTCACGCGTTTCAGTAAGGACGCCCGGCGAAGAATGCGCGCGCGACGCGGTTGAATTCCTCCGGTGCTTCGTACTGCGGCCAGTGCGCACCGTCGGCCTCCATCACGTACAGGCGCCCGTTCGTGATGCGCTTGACCGCAGCCTGCGCGCATTCCAGATCGTGAATCGGGTTGTCGCGCGTCCACAGCAGCAAAGTTTCGTGCCGGATCTGTTCGAGCGGGATCAGGAACTCGTCGTGGCGAGGCAGCATGCGGTTGACCATCGGCGTCACCTCGCGGCCTTCGGGCATGAGGTAGTACTTCAACCGCAGGTTCACCAACTCGTCCGTCACCAGATGATGGTTGTTCGGATGGATCAGCCACTCGATACGATGCTTGACCGCCTCGAAGTTCGGCGCCACCCCCGCAGCCTTCTTTGATCGCTCCATCAGGTCGAGCAGATCGGCCCGACCCTTGGCGCTGACGATGGGGATGCCGGCACCGGTATTGAGCATCACGCGGCCGAGGCGCTCGGGGTGGCGCACCGCCAGGTAGCCCGAGACCCAGCCGCCAAGAGATTCGCCGGACAGGTGCGCGGTCTTGAGCCCGAGCGCATCCATCAACTCGATCACCTGCTCGCCCAATGCCAATGGCGTGTAGTCCATCGCCTTGCGGTTGGACATGGCATGCCCGACATAGTCGAAAGCGATGCAGCGGAACTCGTCGGACAACGCCACCAGATTCTTGCTGTACGCCTCCAGGTGGCCGCCGATGCCATGCTGGAACAGGATGGCCGGAGCGTCCCCGGGGCCGGCCTCGGCAACACGGATGCGGCCGAAGGTCGGGGTTTCCACCCAGCGAATCTCGCAGCCGACAAAGTCGAGCCACAGGCTCATGACATCTCTCCCTTTAGGTTCTTGAAGTGGCCGGCGAGGATCAGTTTCCACTCGTCCAGCAAGCCGCGAAAGCGTGCATCGTCGCGCTGCCACAGTGCGCGTACCGCAAAGCCGCGCACCACGCTGATGGTGAGCCACAGCACCGTCTCGGCCTTGACGCGCGGCAGGCCGGATTCGCACAGCACGTCCAGCCAAGCAGCCTCGACGCCCAGACGGCTGTCGCGCGTATAGGCGTAGATCTGCTTGCGCAACGCCCGGTCCTTGGAGCCGGCGAGCACCAGATCGAGGATGGTCACGAAGTCGGGGCCGAGAAAGAAATCCAGGCCATCCTGGATGACGCCTTCGATGGGATCGCCACAATAGCGTGCGTCCTGAGCCCGGGTGCGACCGCGTTCGAGTACGTCACGCAGCAGATGTTGTGCAGTAGCCAGGACCAGGCTGTCCTTGGTCTTGAAGTGATACTGCATGGCACCGCGCGACACCTTGGCGACGCGCGCCACCTCGTCGGTGCGCAGGCCTGCATAGCCCTTGCGCCGCAGCACCACGACGGCTGCCTCCAGCACCCGACCGCGTGTCTCGTCAGTACGTTCGGCCTGGGTGCGCCGCCTGCGCACGCTTCCCGCCACATCCGGGGATCGGCGTGGCTTGGCGACTGCACCCGTCGTCGGCAGGTCAGAGTCCGGCATGAATCACACCGTCGATGACCTGAATCGCGTAGGTCTTCAGCGGCTCGCTGCAGGGCGATGCCGTCGCAGCCCCGGTCGCGATATCGAATCCGCAGAAATGCCAGCCGCAGATGACGTGGCTGCCGTCGATCATGCCTTCCTCGGACAGAGAGGCGTTCTCGTGGGTGCAGGTGTCGTCGGTGACGTAGTAAGCGCCATTGAGATTGTAGATCGCGACCTTGGTGCCGTCCGGCAATATCGCGTTCTTGATCTCGTCTTCGAAGATTTCGTCGGCGCGCAGCAAAGGATGAAAGATAGACATTCGAACTCTTCAAAGCATGGTGGTGCCGCCGTTGACACTGACGACTTGACCGGTGACGAACGAGGCTTCCGCGCTGGCGAGATAGGCGACCATCGACGCGATTTCTTCCATGGTTCCGGGCCGGCCCATGGGCACGATTTCAGTGACCTTGCGTACCAGTTCGGGATTCTTTGCGGCGACCTCGTCGAGCTGCGGCGTGGCGACCACGCAGGGCGCGACGGTGTTCACCGTAATGCCGCACCTGGCGAACTCGCGCGCCAGCCCGGTGGTCATGCCGTGCATGCCGCCCTTGGCGGCGTTGTAGGCGGCGTGATCGAACAGGCCGTTGCGCACCGAGTCGGCACCGAGATTCACGATGCGTCCGTACTGCTGCGCTTTCATGATCGGCAGCGCGTACCAGCTGCACCAGATGCAGGTCCAGAGATTGCGGTCGATGGTCGCGCGCAGGGTGTCCGGCGTGTGTTCCAGAAACGGTCTGAGAATTCCGCCGCCCGCGTTGTTGACCAGGATGTCGAGGCGGCCGAAGTGCTGCGTCGCGGCCTTGATGGTGCGTTCCGCCACGTCCTGCTGCGCAAGGTCACCGGCCACGCCGATTGCGTCGGCACCGTGATCGGCCTTGAGCTTCGCGACGGCCGCATCGACCTGCGCCTGATCCAGATCGCCGATCACCAGCTTCGCGCCCTCCGAGGCCAACCGCTCGGCGCAGGCGTAGCCAATGCCGCGACCTGCGCCGGTCACGACCGCAACGCGCGTCTCGAATCGGCGGATCAAGCGGCCGCTCCTTCGATGGTTCCGACCTTGCCGAACGCCGGCGTCGGCACGCTGCCCCAGGTGTCCAGGGTGCCCGGTGCCGGTTCCAGCAACCGTGCCTCGCGGGCGCCGTGCTCGGGGAAGGTCTCCATGCCGAAGCTGTATTCCACGGTCATGCGATCCGGGTCGAGGAAGTACAGGAAGATGCTTTCCGAAGGCTGGTGCCGGCCGGGACCGAACACGATCTCCACCTCGTTCTTCTTCATGCGGTTCATGGCGGCGCCGACATCGTCGATGTCCTTGACCATGAAGTTGACGTGGTTGAGATGGTTGTCGCTGCCGGTGAGAATCGCGAACGAGTGATGCAGCGGATTCGGGAACGCGCGCAGAAAGGCGGCGAAGCCCGGCACGAAGTCCGAGACCTTGAAGCCGAGCTTCTGCGTGAACCATTCCATCGCCAGATCGAAGTCGGCGACGTTGATGACCACGTGCCCGAGCCGCTCGATCTTGGTCACGGTCGGCGTGAACGGCTGCGCCAGCTGCATCATCTGCACGAAGTATTCGAGACACAGCCCGCTGCCGGGCAGGTGGAAGCGAAAGCCCGCGACGGTGCGCAGCGTCTTGAGCTCCTCGGTCGCGATCTCCTCGATCTTCAGGCCGAGACCTGCGACGTAGTCGCGCGCAATCTCCAGATCCTTGCGGCTTTCCAGCTCGAATCCAACGCGCTTGAGTCCCGGCTGCGCGGCCGGATACAGCAGCATGTTGTGATGATCCTGCGAGCAGCGCAGCGCAGTGTGGGTGGCGGCCGCATCGCTGACCGCAAGTCCGACCAGATCACGGTAGTACGCCGTGCTGCGCGCAAGATCGGAGACATTGAGCGCCACGTAGGCGAGGCGGCGGTAGCGAAAGGGAGTTTCGGCAGCGGCGTTCATCGCGATCTCAGAGAATGATGCTGATGCGACCATTGGGCTTGAGCCCATCCATGTCGAGAATGCAGCGCTTCTCGCGGATGCGCAGGCCGTCCGGCGTCACCGCGATGCGGTAGCGGTAGCTGCCAATATAGGTCTCGGTGAGTCCCATCTTGGTCCGATAGGTCAGCACGGCGGCACCCACGTCCAGCTCGTCATCCTTGCGCGCGCGGATGCGCACATTGCTCACCAGGTGCCGGGTCTTGGACTTCGGGAACTCGGCGTGCGCGGTGCGCTTGAGCAGGCGCTCCACGCGCTGTTCGAGCCTGAAACGATCATCGGCGACGTAGAACAGCGAATCATCGGGCGAGGCGTTCGGCGCCGAGTCCGTGGTCGGCACGTAATAGCTGCCGTCGGCGGTGAACAGGCCCAGCCATTCCTTGAGCCGCCATTCGTCGAGCATCTCGGCTTCGAGGAACATGAAATCCTCGACCTGCTCGCGGGTCACGTCCTCTGCGCGCATCTCAGACGTCCTCCCGCAGCGCGGCGGTGGCGCGCGTGCGGCGCTGCCACTCGGTCCAGAACACGCGCATCTGCAGCTCGTCGTCGTAGTTGACCTTGTCCTTGATCATGCCCTTTGACATGTCGTTCCACGGCGCTTCCTTCATCGCCTCGTAGCCGCGCTGGCACTGCTCTAGCGCCTCCACGTCGTCGGGCGTGGCAAAGCCGCCGGGGCCGAGGAATTCGAGGAAATTGGACAGCCGGAACTTGCGCGCCCAGGCGCTTTCATCCTGCGGTGCGAGCGCCCAGGCGCTGATCTGCATGGCGTCCGGCGCGGTCGGAAAGTAGGTGCGCACGGTGATCGCCATGATGTCGTTGATCACCAGATTCGGGAAGATGAACATGTTGCGATTGAGCGTGGCGATGCGCTCGGCGCGCGCCTCACCGAAACGCTCCACCAGACGCGCGCGCACTTTGTTCAATTCGACCTTGCCTTCCTCGCCCCACAGCGGAATCCACTGCGCGACCGGCCGGCCCCAGGGTGCCTTGTACTCGATCACCGCATGGCCGTTGCCGAGATCGTAGCCGGTACCGTCGAAGGGCACCGGGCTCATGCTGCCCTGCATGTTCTTCAGGTAATCGACGTAGGTCGCGTGCGTGTTGATGGCGTGGTAGCCGTCGATGCTGTTCTCGGTCAGCAGCTTCCAGTTCGCGCGGATCTGGTACTCCTGCGTGCCGCCGACCAGGGTCATGCCAACCTCGGACTGGTCGGCAATGATGTCGATCCACTCCTTGGCGTTCGCGAGGTAGTCGCTCAGCGACTGTACGCCCTTGTCGAAGCACAGGAACCAGAAGCCGCGGTAGGAATCGAGCCGCGGCACCGGCACCAGATTGCCGGCACCGTTAGCGTTGAAGTCGGCGGGATAGCATTCGCTGCCGGGCTGGCTCTTGAGCGTGCCGTCGGCTCCGAACACCCAGCCGTGATAGAAGCACTGGTGCGACTTGGCGTTGCCCTTGCGCTCGCGGCACACCTGCGCGCCGCGGTGCGGACAGGCGTTGAAGAACGCATTGATCTTGTTCTGCGCGTCGCGCGTGAACAGGATGCTGCGCCTGGCCACGATGCGGGTCACGAAGTCGCCGGCCTTGACCAGCTCGGACTCGTGGCCCAGGTACAGCCAGCACTTGTCGAAGATGCGGTTGTATTCGTCGCGGAACACCTGGGTGTCGGTGAAGCTGCGGCGCGACACCTTGAAGATGTGCTGCGCCGGGTCGTGCCACACCGCGGGCTGTTCCGGTGTCAGGGGCATGTTCATGTTCTCAGTCCTTCTGCTTCGGCAATTCGGGAAAGTCGGCTTCGAAATATTCCTGCGGCGCACGCTGGCCGGCGGCGCGGCGCTCGGCCTCGGTCGCCCGCAGCTCGGTGCGGCGGATCTTTCCGGACACGGTCTTGGGCAGCTCGCAGAACTCGATCACGCGGATCTTCTGGTACGGCGCCAGGCGCGTGCGCGTGAAGCTCAGGATGGACAGCGCGGTGTCGCGGCTCGGCGCAAAGCCCGGCTTGAGAATCACGCAGGCCTTGGGCACGCACAGACGCTTCGGATCGGGACTCTCGACGACCGCGGCCTCCGCCACCGCCTCATGTTCGATCAGCGCGCTCTCCAGCTCGAACGGCGAGATGCGGTAGTCGCTGGACTTGAACACGTCGTCGGTGCGGCCAACGAACCAGAAGAAACCCTCAGCGTCGCGCGTCGCGACATCGCCGGTGCCGTAGTGCGTGCCGCCCAACGCCTTCTTCGTCTTGTCCTCGTCGCCCGCGTAGCCGGCCATGACGCCGGCCGGCCGCGGATTCAGCACCACGCTGACCTCGCCCTCGTTCGCCGGCTTGCCGTCGACACCGAGCAATTCCATCGCATAGCCCGGCAGCGGACGGCCCATGGAGCCGTAGCGCACCGGCTGGCCCGGCGGATTGCCGAGCATCGCGGTGGATTCAGTCTGACCGTAGCCCTCGCGGATGGTGTGCCCCCACGCGGCTTTCACCCGCTCGATCACCTCGGGGTTCAGCGGCTCGCCGGCACTGACCAGTTCGCGCAGCTTCACTGGATACTTTTTCAGGTCTTCCAGAATCAGCGCGCGCCAGGCGGTGGGCGGCGCGCACAGCGTGGTGACGCCGCAACGCACCAGGGTGGCGAGCGTACTGGCGGCATCGAAGCGGCCCTGGTTGTAGATGAAGATGGTGGCGCCGACATGCCAGGGCGCGAACAAACAGCTCCAGGCATGCTTGGCCCAGCCCGGCGAGCTGATGTTGAGATGCACATCGTCGGCCTGCAGACCGATCCAGTACATCGTCGACAGATGACCTACCGGGTAGCTGCGCTGCGTGTGCAGCACCATCTTCGGCTTGGAAGTGGTGCCCGAAGTGAAATAAAGCACGCAGGGATCGTCAGCGCGGGTAGCACCGTCCGGTTTGAAAATCGCCGAAGCCGACGCGCCGTCCGCATAGTCGGCCCAGTCGGCGACGACCCCGCCGACGCTTACCTTTACGCAACCATCCGCAAGGCCAGCGAACTTCGCAACGTTCGCAGCGTCGACGATGACCGCCTTCATCTGTCCGCGCTCGATACGGTCCTTGAGGTCGGCCTCGGACAGCAGCATCGTCGCCGGGCTCAGCACCGCGCCCAGCTTGATCGCCGCCAACATGATCTCCCACAGCTCTACGCGGTTCGGCAGCATCACCAGCAGGCGATCGCCGCGACCGATGCCGAGTTCGCGCAGATAGTTCGCGGTGCGGTCCGAGGCCACCCGCAACTCCTCGAAACTGCGATGCGATTCGGCACCGGATTCATCGACGATCCACAGCGCGCGGTGCGTGTTGCCGCGAGCCAGATCGTCGAAGTGATCCAGAGCCCAGTTGAAATCCGGCAGCTCCGGCCAGCGAAACGCCGCGGTCGCCGCGGCGTAGTCGCTGCGGTGCAGAATCAACAGGTCACGCGCGGCGCGAAACGTCGTGGTGCCACCCATGCTTGGTTCTCCTCTGTCTTCCGCTGACGTCTTCGACGCCGGCGTTGTTCGCCGCCGGTCGCACCATCCCACCGAGCGCAAGCGGTTCGTCCTGCCGGCGCTCCAGGTCCAACGCCACAACGACGATCATGGCCTCCTGACCGCCGCCGCCGTTGCCACGACGGCAAGCGTCGCCTGGCCGCGCCGTCGGTTCCCGATCACCGGAACGCAGCCTGCGATGCCGGAACGGGTAACGGCGCGCTTGCGCTTTTCCATGGCTGGCAGTTTCGAAACGGTGCGGACAAGGAACCTTACAAAGGCCGATCCATCACTGTCAACATACCGGCTAGCCTGCTTTTTTATTGCGAACCTCGACCTCTCGACACCTGCAGCTTCGCCCGCCCTCCCGAGGCATGCCACGCTGCCCACCGACCGAGCCAACCGTTGTCGCGCCGATCGTCTGCGCAGGCAGCTACCGAACACGTTATCGTGAGGCCACCCACAAGAGCGGCTTCGCGGACAGGGGGCAAGTGCCTTTCAGCCTTTACTGACCGAAAGGCGGGGCGACCCTCGGCCAACGGTTCGAAGCCGCAGGAGAGAGGAGAGAACGACAATGAACGACGCCCAACGGATCGAACGGGAGCCCACACCCCGCCATGTTCCGAATCACTTGGTGGTGGACTTCGACGTTTACAACCCCACCACCGACGCCAACCGGTTTCACGAGGCGTTTGTGGAGTTCCAACGTGCCACGCCCTACCCGTTCGTGTGGTCGCCGCATCACGGTGGTCACTGGATCGCAGTTCGCGGGACGGACGTCCACACGCTTTATGGGGATCACGAGCGTTTCAGTTCGCGCTATTTCTTCGTTCCCGCGGCGCCGGCACAGGTCCCGATGGGCGCGTTGACGCTTGATCCTCCGGAACACAAGCCGTTCCGCGCGTTCCTCAATGCTGGCCTGACCTCGAAGATCATCGGAGGACGCAGCGACGCGGTTCGAACCCTGGCCGCCGAACTCGCCGCCGCGCTGGCCCCAGCGCGCCGTTGCGAGTTCATCACGCAGATGGGCGACGTTCTGCCGCTCTCGGTGTTCCTCGACCTGGTCGAGCTGCCCCTCAGCGACCGCGAGAAGCTCGGCAGTCTGGTCGACGCCTCGACGCGCCATCCGGACCCGGGCAAGCGCGTCGAGGCCATGGACGGACTGGCGGCCTATCTTGCGCCCTATCTGAACGACCGGCGCGGGCGTGACGGCGAAGATCTGCTGAGCCGCGCGGTCAACGCCGACATCGGGGGACGTCCGATCGATGCGGCCGAGGCGCTCGGATCGGCCATCCATATCCTGATGGCTGGGCTCGACACCGTGTCCTCGCTGTTCAGCTTCGTGATGCTGTTCCTTGCGCAGAATCCGGGGCACCGCCGGGCGCTGGTGGAAAACCCCGATCTGATACCCGCGGCCTCGCTCGAACTGATCCGGCGCTTTCCTGTGGTCACCATGGCCAGACAGGCACGCGCGGATTTCGAGATCGAAGGAACCGCGTTTCGGGAAGGCGACATGCTCGCGATCGCGTCGCAATTCTTCAATCTCGATCCCTCCATTTACGAACGGCCGCTGGAAGTGGATTGGAATCGATCGGTGCACCGGATCCTGACCTTCGGCCACGGCCCCCATCGCTGCCCGGGCGCGCTGCTGGGTCGCAACGAACTGGTCATCGGACTGCAGCAGTGGCTGCAGCACATTCCCGACTTCGCCCTGGAAGAAGGCGCGGACGTCACCGTCTGCGGCGGCACGGTGTCCAAGATCACCAGACTACCCCTGGTCTGGTAGCGGCCTTGCGGGCACAACCGCCCGCGGCCACACGGAGTGCGACGCGCTGTCTCGACCGGGACAAGTCGCTGACGACAGGAAGAAAAGGCCGCTGGAAATAGTGGAGGCTGGGGTCGGAATTGAACCGGCGTACGCGGATTTGCAGTCCGGTTCACTCTCTCGGGGAATCAGCCTGTTAGCCGGTCATAACCCCTACATCGAATGATTTATTGCACCGCTGCAGGCCGCAATACTGCGTTGTTTGGAATGACGATGTAGGGAGCCCCAAACACAAAAATCCAAGCCCCGCCCGGCGCCGGCAGAGAGTAGCAGCCCGCCCGACGAACGGTATTCCTGCCTCTTGATTATACCCGGATGCGGGTATAGAATTACCTCATGGAACACTTCCACGGCAGCAACACCGAAATCACCAAAATCCGCGCCGACGGCATGTTCGGCGGCGTTTTCGGTGCGTCTTCGGAATCTGCCGCGCTCAGCCACGGCGACTTATTGCATGTGATCGATTCCCCGCGCCCGCTCACGGATTACGAGCTGAATTACTCCGTAGAAAATGCATGGGAGACAGCGCTGGAAATCACCGGCGGCGACGAAGTTGCCGCAGAAGCGATCATGTCCAAAGGCTGTGAGTCCGACGATGCCGAGCAGGGCTGGGAGTTTCAGCGCCTGCGCGGCCTCCTCGCTGCGCGGCTCGGGTACACGAGCGTCGAGATGCTGGACGAGCACGGCACAACCTGGCTTTGCCTTCCGGGCTGCACTATCACGTCCGCATGAGCTTGCCCACCCACCTGATCGAGACCTGGATCACCGCCGACACGCAGGACGGCCGGCAGATACAGCACGCGCTCGACGACCTCAATACCGCGCTCGGAACCCGGCACTCTTGGAGCCGCCTCTGGGAGTGGCGCACCGGCTCGCGCCCACCGCCGGCACCGGTAGCGCGCTACGCCCTGAGCCGGGCGCTGCCGTACGTGCTCAGCCGAGCCGGGGTGCGTGTGCCGGCCGAGCTCGACGGGCTGGTCGCGGCCCTGAGCCCCGCGGAGCGGCCCTGACAGCCCCCCAAACGCAAAAAAGCCCCAGCCGCGAGGGCCGGGGGCGGGTTGTGGGCGGCGGTGGCAGGCGAGATCAGTCGTGCGCGTCCTCGATTGCCGTCACCCGGCCGTCCAGGCGCTGCACATCCTCCCCGATGGCGCGGACCGTGAGGTCGGTCTGCACGCCCTGCGCCTCGATGCGGTCGAGCTGGCCGGACACGTCCGGTGCGCTGGCTGCGCGGTACTCGATCAGTTTGTCCACCAGCGGGATCGACGCGAGGATCGACGGGACGCCGATACGCGCAACGGTCCACACGAGCGCCAGGACGCCGATCAGCAGCGCGGCCAGCCATCGCGGCGACAGAGAGCCGATCCGGTCCATGATCCGGCCGAACGTGCTGTTGTCGTCGCCCGCGAACACGTCCAGGCGCTGATCTCGTTTCTGGTCTGTCTGGTCAGTTTCGCCCATTGCGCACCTCCCTCAGAATCTGTTGCAGCAGGACCGTCTGTTGCTCGGCACGCTCTTCGGCTTGCTCGGCGAGTTCGTCCTGCTTGGCGATCACTTTGCCGAGCGCCACATTCGTCCGTGCGGCGTCGCCCTCCAGGTCGTGGATGCGCCGGTCCTGCACCCGGTTATGCGCGTGCGCTTCGTCGCCGTTTGCCGCCCCGCGTGCCGTGTCCTGAGCCCAGCCAACGATCAGCCAGAGCGCAGCGAGGATGCCGACGACAGCGCCAGAGATGAGTTTCCATCTTTCGAGTGCGGCATCGATCATCGTTTGCCCTCCATCGCGGCCGACTTCGCTTTGCTCCCGGCGCTGGAGCCGTAGTAGTAGGCGATGATCGATGTCCACGCCGTGCCCAGGCTGCCCAGCATCACCAGCAGAGCGTCGCCGCCGGCCAGCGGCTTGCCGTGTAGCAGCAGGGTCGCCAGCACGCCGAAGAACCCGACCGTGACCGCTGCGGCCAGCAGTTGAGGCGTCAGGCTGTCGCCGGTCTTGGCCTCGCGCTCGCGGGCGCTGGCGCGGTCGATCTGATGCAGCTTGTCCTCGTCGATGTCCAGCTCGCGCATGCGGACCTGAAACGCCCGATCTGCCTCGCGCAGCTTGGTCAGCATGTCGGGGCCGGCGGTGGCCAGCGCTGCTTCGATCTGCTCCTCGCTGCCGTCTTCAGCGCCCAGAACCACCTGACTGATCTGCCGCACCGCCATGCCAGCGAGCGGCCCGCCCAGGGCGGCGGCCAAGGTCGGCGCGACGGTGCCGACCAACCCTTTCCAGTTGATCTTTTTCACGGCCAGATCAGCCGACCGGCGATAGGAATGCTGAACCCGATCATCACAGCCGGGCCGCGTTCGTCACCCTTGCCGACCGCCACGTTATTGCCGGCGATCGAGAACGTGATGCACGAGAGCACCATCAGCGTCGCGTCAGCGTGCGGGCCGCCGTAGCGCGCGATCGCGTAGATGGCGCCTGCGCGAACCGCCGCGCCGATGCCCAGCGCCAGATACGACGGGTCTGATCCGTAGATCGGGTTGCGCTCGGTGGCGCCCTGGTTGAGCGCGTAGCGGGTGCTGACCACATCCGCGACCACGGCGGTGTAAGCCAGCGCCTCGGCCGGGCTGGCCCGGACGCTGCCGGTGACGGTGAGCGCCAGCGCGCAGAGAAACGCCCAGCGGATCATGACGCCACCGCCAGGGCGGCGATCAGCAGCAGGATCATCGCGGCGCCGACAGCGACGTTGGCCAGTCGTAGGCCGAGCCGATCCCACAGCAGGTGCTCGATGCGCTCGATCAACCCAGGCCGGCGCTTCATCGCGCGGCCTCCAGACCGGGGCGGGTGCCGAGCCGGTCGATGGTCAGATGCTGCCGACGCGGCACCTCGTTGTCGGCCGGGATGCTGACGTGCGTCCAGGCGCCGAACTCATGGATTAGCTGGCGGTACGGCAACTCCAGGTCGGCGATACGCTGGCACACCTCGATCGGGCGAAGGCCGTGGACCTTGATGTCGGCTGCACGACCAGCGACATGATCGCTGGTGTCCTTGCTGCCCAGCCGCCGATTCAGCTCGACGCAGCGGAACCCGCTGGTGACGATGATCGGTCGGCCGATGGATGCGCGCAGCGGCTCCAGAACCTCCTCGCACAGACAAGCGAGATTGCGAATCTCGGTCTCGTTCGGCTCGTTCGCGATGCCGTGACGTGCCGCGGTTTCGCTGGCCGTCATCTCGTCGAGGTGGAAGTGTGGCGACAGTCGCATGGCGATCTCCAGGCAATAAAAAGCCCCGCACTTGGCGGGGCTCGGTGGTGAATCGATTCGGGCTACTCAGGCCACCCGGTTGTGGTGTCGTAGGCGGCGCAGGCGACGGTGTCGGCGAGCTGCTCGATGGCCGCGTCGTGAGTCCATTTGGCGCTGTAGAGCGCGTTGACGTGGGCGGAGACGGCCATGCCCATTGCGATGGCCTGGGACGGCGTCAGGGCGTGATTGACGTTGTCGGCGGTGCGGAACTCGAGCACCGGATCGGTGACGCCCTGGGCCTGCAGGATCATCGCCGTGGTCACCACGCCCTGGATGTTGCGGGTGTCGGTGTCGTCGCGGGTCTGGATGGTGCCGGCGACGTCGACCGGGAAGACGTACGGCACGCCGAGGCGCTCCAGGCGCAGGCGCTCGGCCGCAACCTGCTCATGCAGAATTGCGCGGGCCTGCTCGACCAGGATGGGCGTGATGGTCCAGGTTTGGGTCCAGATGCCTTCGATCTGTTCGGGCTCACCGGATTCGACAACAGCGAACAGCCCTGGGTCGGGCGACGGCGTTGGCGCGATCACGTCGGCCCCGAACATTTCGGCGTCGGCCTGTGAAACTACGGGCGGGATGATTATCGGCTCGTGCATCAAGCGGAATTCGCGTGGCGAAACCACGGCACCGCTGGAGCGGATTCTGATCATGTGGGTCTCCATGCGATGCCGCGGCCGTTGCCTGGCGGCAAGACCGAGGGATCGGACAGTTTGGTGAACGTGTCGCCGCTGCGGTCATAGACCGTCAAGTACGGGCTGGTGTTATGTGCCATCGCCACGCAATCGTCGTCTCGCCAGCCGATGTCGTAGACCGGACCAGCAGGCAAAGACGCTGGATCGGAAAGTTTGGCGAATGTGTCCCCAGACCGCTTGTAGATGTGGATATAGGGGCTCGCGTCGAATCCAACGATGAGGTAAGTGCCGTTCGGGCTCCAGCCTACCGCCCTGGCCGAGTCAGTCGGCAGCGACGCCGGATCAGAAAGTTTAGTGAAAGTGCTCCCGGATTGGTTGTAGATCAAAATGTAAGGACTACCCAATGAAGCTACTGCTAGTGAAGTCCCTGCGCTGTTCCACCGAGTACCAATCGAATTGCCGCTCGGCAAAGACGACGGATTCGCAATTTTCGTGAACGTATCCCCCGACCGGCTGTAGATCGTGAGGTAAGGAAACGCTTGATGCCCGACAACCATGTACGACCCGTCGTGGTTCCAATCACAAGAAAAGCCAATGTTTGCCGGTAGAGTTCCTGGGTCAGACAATTTCGTCAGCGATTCTCCGCTGACGTTGTAAATCGTCAAATACGGGCTATTCGGATGGACCACAACAACTGATGTCCCGTCGTGATTCCATGCGCAATCCTGACCATTGCCTGCCGGGTTCTCGCTCAAAGCTCCGGAAAGATAGGAAAGCCCATAACCATCGTCGCGATACACGCTGAAAAAAGGCGACGTGACATGCGCAATCGCAAACAGCGACCCGGCAGGATTCCACTCAAGCCGCCGACCCTGGTTGAAGGGGGGCGAATTCGTCGGGCCAGACGTGATGAGGTTCACGTCGCGATAGAACGTCGTCAGGTACGGCGATGTCGTCGACGAAAACGCCATGCGGCCGTTCGTTCCCCGCCGACCGCTGCGCGCCGCTCTCCCCAGCAGCATCATCGGCCGACCCTCCCAATTAGCGTGGTTCCGCCGTCGCGAGTCTCTAGGTAGATCGCATCGGTACCGCTGGCTTGCAGCGTCACGCCGTATGTGGCGAAGCTGGTTGTGTAGGAGCCGTCGGCCTGGACCCAGTTGATTGTGGGCGATGTCCACGATCCGGCGCCCCAGTTCACGGCCTCGATTTTGATTTCGCAGTAGGTGCCGGACGGCGGGAAATTCGAGAACGCCAGCGTGAACGCGCCCGTCCGCACAACGCGCTGCACGTTGCCGGCACTCCAGTCCAACGTGACGGTGCCGGCCCCCGAGTTACCTCGATCGACAAACTTGATTCGGTAGTCGGTCAGCTCACCACCGGTGTGCGCCAGCTTGGCGTTTAGCTGAGTCTGGATCGCACTGGTCACCCCATCGACGTAGTTCAGCTCTTCCGTGGTCGCCGTCACGCCGTCGAGTTTGTTTAGTTCCGCCGTGCTGAGCGTGGCGCCGTCCAGAATGTTGATCTCGGCGGCTGTTGCAGTGAGCCCCAACGTGACGAGCTGATCCCCGGCCGTGGCGTCGTCGAGCAAGGCGAGTCCGGCCGCGGTCGGATTGACCGCGGCGTATTCGTCGAGGTTCGCGTTGTAGGCTTGGACGTTTGTTCCAATCACAAGCCCCAGCGTCACCCGCTGTGCCGCGTCGTCCGCATCGTCGATCAACGCACGGCCGGCACTGGTCAGGTCCGCCACCGCAGCCGTTCCGGAGCCAGTGAAATACGGCACCTTGTCTGCCGCCGAGGCCAGGCCGGCAATCGCTGCCAAGTCTGCGTCGTACGCCTGGACACTGACGCCAATCGCTGCAGCGATGCGCGCGTCGGCAACGTCATTGAGATTCGCAGCGCTCAGGAACGTGAGTATTTCCGTCTGCGTGCTGTCCGAGTCGCGTCGGAACAACGTAAGCGCGTCCAGCATGTCATCGCCGTCTGGGATGACCTTGAAATACTCGCCGTCTGCCACTGCGGCGCGACCCAGGGCAATGGTGTCGTAAATTTCTGCGGACACCTGCGCCGCATCGGCGTAGCTCGCTGCTTCCGCGGCTGCTGCCTCTGCGGCTGCTTCACTCACCCCTGCATTTGTGGCGGCTGTTTCGGCGGCCAGAACGTCGCCATCGATATCGCCTAGATTGCCGTTCAGCCAATCGACAAGATCATTCATCCCCTCGACGGTATCGGGGAACGCTGCCCCCCACGCGGCAGCCAGCGCGGTGTATTCCGGGCGCGGCGCCGTGCGATCCGGGAACACTGGCGGCAACGGGACTGTAGGTGCGGGCATGTCGGCTCCACAAAAAAGCCCGCACTAGGCGGGCTGATAAAAAGAAACCCGCCGGAGCGGGTGGTTACATGTCGGCGACGCCGGTCGATGGGTATGCGCGGTAAGAGCCGTTGGGGAGTTGGCCGTAGATGATGCGGACGGCGCCTGGGCCGGGCTGCCTACCGCTGCTGCCGCTGCCCTTGGGAGCGCCGCCGCCGCCGCCGCCGTAATTCCCGCCGCGCGTGGCCTGACCATCTTGGCCAGCGCTGCCGTTTGTCCCGTGTGCGCCTGGAGTGGCCCCCATAGCGCCGGTATTGCTCGGACCTAGCAGCCCAACGCCGCCACCGTTCCCGCCGAATCCGGATGTGTTGTAGGCGCCAGCACCTGCGGCGGAAGCCCCGGGCGTTGTGCTCTTTGGCGGGCTGTTGTACGGCGAGCCGCCGTTGCCGGAATATCCCGCCGCGCCACCGCCGCCGCCTGCTTCGCCAGAGCCAATCGAAGGCTCATTTATCAGGGCGAAACCGCCGATCCTTCCGACCGTTAGTTCGGAACCGCCGTATCCAGTGGCGCTGAAATTGATCGGATACTCTGCGTACAGCGTCGCGTCGTCCTTGAATCTGCTCCGAGATGAAAGCGAGCCTGGACCGGAAACATTGATCGATATGCTCTGCCCCGGTGTAACCGTGATCGAATCCGCATAGGCGAGGCTGCCCCCGCTTCCACCACTGCCGCCGCTTGAGCCTGCCTGACCTGCTCCGATCACGACTACAGAGACGCGAGTTACGTTCGCGGGGACAACGAATGTAGAGGCGCCCGGCGTGGTGTACGCGATTTGCCCCAACGGCTCCCCGACCACAAACTCAACGCCCGTCGAATAGCTGCTGAATATCCCGTAGCTGTCGCGGTATCGGCAGCGGACGTAGAGCGTGTCGCCGTTGGTTAGCGCAGACGGAACGGCCAGCGTGGTGAGGCTCGACTCGCTCACGTCGTCGTATTCCAGCATCGTGAAGCCAGCATCAGTGGCGATCTGCCATTGCGTGGCTTCGTGTGCGGTCACTACGTCGCCGCTGTACGCGAACGCGCTGGACGTGATGTTGAGACTGCGCGCGTGCGTGTCGCCATCCTCGGGGCTAGTGATGGTCGGCGTGGTGATGTTGAGTTCGGGCCCGGCGACGAAAGAAACGCCTGGCGACCACGGCGAATCGCCGAAGGTCAGGCCGCGATGAAGGACGCGCACGTAATAGACGCTGGACTGCGTGAAATATCCCCAATCGGGAACGATCTCGGTCAGGTTCGCGACATCCGACAGAGACTCCCAAACGATGCTCGCGAACGCTGCGTCAGTGGCGAACTGCCACGAGGATGATTCGTGCGAGTCGGTGTCTGGAACGGCCTCGAATGCACTAGAGATGAACATGCCTCCATCAGGGACGGTGAAGCCTTCCTCTGGCTGATCAACAGTCGGAACTGAAACTGCACCTCCGGAGAATGAATCCTCCAATGATTCGTATGGAAGTGACTCTGTTTCAATGCTCAGTTCCGACTTGAACGGACCTTCCAGAACGATCTGCGCATCGGTGTAAAAACCGAAGATGATCGTTTCCTCTTTCGAGTCATCGCCGATGAACAACGCCGGCCTTGATCTGATGCGGGAAAGAGTGCGGATAACCGATGCGGCCGCGTCCGTATCAATTACTACGTCATAATCACAGAGCTTCGACCATCTGCGCCGGGTGATTTCATAATCCCCAAAGTCGTTCTGCTCGACGCGGGAGTAATCGCGGATGCTCGGCGATGTGCCCCAAAGGGTGTCCCCGACATCTATCGCAAAGCCGATAATGACCTCCCCGACTGCCGCAGTCCCTGATCCTGCATTTATGACGATGCGAACCGGCGCGGTGTAGTTCGGCAAGTCCTGAAAAACAAGGTCACTGAACACAAGATCGGTAATTACCTCGATCGGCTCGAACAGGTAGTCATAGATATTGTCGATGCCGCTGTTATCGATCAGTGATCGCGTTTCCGCGTAAACGACGCCATCCTCTGAATCGATTTGCTGCACCGTGACGCTGTTGCCGACGACGTTGATCAGGCTGACATTGCTGATCGGTATCGATGGCGTGACCGTCACATCGATATTGTTCGCCCGGATCGACTGCGGAGAAGCCTGGCCGTCGAACATCCGAAGCCGATTGATCGCGCCAAGGTCTAGCCACGTCGGCGCCTCAAGCAACGCGCCGATGTCGGGCTGATCGGTGTTCGCGGCTTCCAGCGACTCATACAGCCGCCCGTTGTAGATGCGCTCGATGCCCTCATCCGTCGGCGTTGACGCGCTCCATTCGTCCGCTTCATCGACGATGTTGGAAACGAGGTTCGCGTCGGTAACGGAAACCGGCCGGACAATCTTCATGCGACATTCCTCGTCTCGGGCAGGCCGTTACCGTCCCAACGCTGGTTGAGGTTCAGCAGCTTTCCGGTGTTCTTCACGACCTGGCGCAAAAGCAGCTTGGTTTCCTGATCGCCGTCGTTCGATGCCATCTCCATGGAGTCCGAATTGCTGAAGATTCGAGACGGGCCGGTGTACTCAAGCTCGGGGCCGTTTTCGCCGACCCAGCGGAAGCCGCCTGCGTGCATGCCGCCGGATGCGAAGCCGGGTGCAGATGCGAGCGCCGCGGCTGCGGCAATCCCCTGGCGCACCGCATTGGCGATGGCGATGGCGTTCTGCGCTTCGGCTAGCTGCAGCGCGATGATCGAATCACGCACCGACAGCACGCTGGTATCGATGCCCAGCAACTGATCGCGGGCTTTCTCAAGCTCGCTGATCTGCTCGGCTGCCGCTTCGGCTTCCTGCTGTGCGATCTCGAATGCCTGCTCTGCCTGCAGGACCAGCGAGGTCGCCTCGGCAACGGACAGGACCGACTCATTCAGCACGCCCATGCGTTCGGCTTGCGCGTTTAGAGAATCCAGTTGCTGTTCGGCGATACTCTTTTGCCGTTCGGCAACGCCCTGCGCTTCGCCGGCCTCACGTTGAATGCGGATCAGGTCGCGGATGTAGTCGATCTGCGACGACGATCCGGCGAGCGATGCTTGTGCAAAGCCCTGCCCCGCCCCTGGCAGCGCGCCTAGCGCGTCTGCGTCGCCAAGCCTTGCACGACGTGACACTGCATCGAACAAGGCCCTGGCAGCGTTCAGTGAGCCGCCCTGCGCGACGGCAATGGTCGATCCGATCTCGCCGCGGAACGCTCCGAGCGCCTGCGCGAGCTGGTCAAACTGATTGATCGTCGCCTGAATCTCCGACGCCTCGCGCTGGTAGGCGCTGGACAAGGCCGACCGGGCTGAACCCAAGGCAGATTCGGCACTCGACACCGCGTTGACCACGGACTGCAGCGAGGCGATCTCCGCGTCGTACGCACGGGACACGTTCGAGCGCGCGAGTTCAAGCTGACGCTGCGATGCGTTCAGCGCCTCTTGCGCCGCGGTGCGGTTGGCCTGCGCTAGTTCGTCAGCCGCGCGGGATGCTTCCTCGGTCGCGGCCTGTTCGTCGCGCAGGGCTTGGATGCGGTCGTAGAGTTCGCGGTTCTGCTCGAATAGCTCGGCACGCTCAAGGGCACGCAAAGCCGCGGTATCTCCCTGCAGCGTCAGCAGTTCGCGTTCCAGCCCGCCGCGCTCAGTGGCAATGGCCTGCTGAATCCTGGCCAGTTCCTCGGCAGCGCGGGCCTGTTCCTCTGCGGCTTGTGCAGCAAGGTCTGCGGCGGCGGCCTGATCTTCCAGCGCGTAGATGTGCCGCAGGAATCCGTGTAGCGATTCCTCGGTGGCGTCCAGCTCCTGCTGACGGCGCAATGCGAGCGCCCCGATAGCATTGCCCTCTGCCTCCATCACCCTGATCTGCAGGGCAAGCGTCGCCGTGCGTCGTGCGTCGATCTGCGCCTGATTCTCCGCGAGCTGCGCAGCCCGCCGCGCATCCTCCGAAGAGATGATCTGATCCAGCCCATCAGACAGGCCCATCAGTGCCGCGAACGCCTCGCGCCCGCTGGCCGTGGTCAGGTCCAGGCCTTCCACGATGTCGCGGAATCCGTCGCGCGAACCCGGCAGCGAGTAGCCCAACTCCTCGAACGACCCGCGCAGGCTGTCGATCAGACGCTGCTCGCGTTCGGCCTCGGTGAAGAACTTGTCGTAGTAGGACGACAGCGAGGCGCTGAACTGATCGACGCCGCCGAAGAGGTTGATGAGTTCCTGCGTAGCTTCAACCAGTCCCATCTGGGTCAGGTCTAGGGACTGGTCGATGGCGGCGAGGGCTTGATCGACCGTCATCGCCGTGGCGGACAGTCGCGCGAGGGTCTGCGAAAGCGTCTCGCCCTCCTGCTGGAAGTTCTCGATCCCCGGCAGAATCTGAGCGGACAGCGCATCTGCAGCGCCGTCCACGATCTCCAGAATTCGCTCGGTCAGCGCATCGCCTTCCAGACCGAGTAAGGATTCGTCGATCTCATAGGCAAAGTCGCCGACCGCCAGCCCGAGGGATTCGGCAGCGCGCGTGCCGCCGGCAAACACTTCGCCGAACAGGTCGCTCAGGACGTTTTCGAGCGGTTCCGCGTCTAGCTCTACCTGTCGACGACGACGACCACGGCCGGCGCTCAGCTTCTTGCTGTTGAACTGCGTCAGCGATCCGTCGAAGTCTGATCCGTCGAATGCGCCGGCAAGACGAAGATCATCCGTACCCCAACTGCCGCCGCCAAAGGCGCTTCCGACTACACCGCCAAGCGCACTGCCAATGGCGCCGCCTAACAGCGTGCCGATGCCGGGGACGATGCTGCCGAGGCCCGCGCCAAGCGCGCCCCCGATGCCCGCACCGGTCTGCCCGGATTCGTCCAGCCCGAGAATCTGCGCCAGCGTGCTGCCGCCAAGGTAGCCCAGGCCAGCGGCTCCAAGGCCGCGGCCGATCATTGCGCCAGTACCCTGCCCGACGATCTGGCCGGCGCTGTTATAAACGGTATTGCCGACCGTAAACCCGCCGCCTGAAATGCCAGTGGCTGCGCTCGGCAACAGGCCGCCGCCGAAGCCAGCCAAGGCAGTAGATGCGCCGCCGGGGATCAACCCACCAAGGGCGCTAGCCCCGCCCGGGATGCCGCCTCCAAGGGCCGACTGAATCACGCCAGAAATAGGCGCCATGATCGGCTCAATCAACGGACGCAGGACCAGCGTGGAAAACATGTTCTTGAGCGTGTCGCGGAAGTTCTCCGCGAAGCCCTTGCCGTCCTCGAATCCGCGCAACAGCGCGTCGGTCAGGCTTCGATTGATCTCTTGCGCCGCCTGATCCCATGCGCGCTGCGCCTCATCAAGGGCGCGCTCTGATGCGGCGCGCGCCTCTTCGATCCCGTCCAGTCGGCGCTGCGCGATGACCGTCTCAAGCTCCGCGATAAGCCTGCGCCGCTCATGCTCATCTGTAGCCGCCGCGATCTGGTCGCGCATCACGTCTTCGGTGACGATGGCGCGCGCCCGGTCAATCGAGAACCCCATCTGCGCGAGTTCGATCTGGCGCTCGATCTGGCGAGTGACCTTTTCGGCTTCGTCAGCGGCGCTGATCTGGCCCGCTTCCTCTGAGACTGCGTCTAGGAAGCGCTGGTATTCTTCCGCGGCTTCCTTCGCCGCTTTTTTTGCAGCCTTGAGAGCCGCTTCAGATTCGCCGGCTGCCTTTGTCGTTGCACTTCCCGCCCCGAGCGCTGCGGCGCCTACGGCATCAAGCGCGCCGACCTGATCCAACGCGGCGCGCCGCGCGGCTTCGCGGGCTACAAGCTCTTCGGCGACCTGATCCCGAACAGACCTGCGCAAGTCTTCATTGGCCTTCTGGCCTTTGATGATCGCCTCACGCTCAGCGTCAAGCTCTTTGATTGCGTTCGCGGCCTGATCGGCAACGACTTCACCGAACCCGCGAACGGCTGTGGAAGCTCCGCGAAGGCTGCGGGCGATGTCGTCCGCGCCAAGCGCGTCGAACACTTTCGCAAGGCTGTCGCCCATATCTGCCGCAAGCGCGATGATCTTCGCGACTTCGGCGGCGACGGCGCCGCGGATCACGACAAATGCGCGCTGGCCTAAAACGCTCATCGCCTCGAAGTTAAGGCGGAACGCTTCGGCCATGTATACGATGTCGGCGACGATCAGGACCGCAGACGCTTTGACAAAATCGGGGATTCGGCCAAAGAAAAGAATTGCGTTTTCAATAACGGCGCGGAAGGCTTCGCCCCATTGCAGCAACGGATCAGTGTTCCCGAAGGCTTCCTGATTAGCCCTCGACACGGCGCTGACCTGCTGCGCCAGCATCGTCGCGGCCTCAACCATTGCGGAGATTCCGCTAAGTGCGCCGGCCTCATTGATAGCGCTGCCCAGGTCGAAGAAAGCAGTGCGCATCCGATTGACGTTCGCGGTCAAACTGTCCGCCGCGTCTACCGCTGCTTTTCCGAAACGGTTCGTCAGGGCGTCTGCCAACTTCGGCAGCAGGTCTTCAGCCATGACCTCGCCGGCCTGCAGGGCCTTCCCAAGCTCTGCCGTGGTCATTCCCATGGCTTCAGCAGCAAGCCCGAACGCGCCGGGGAGTCGTTCGCCCAACTGCCCGCGAAGCTCTTCTGCCGCGACAACGCCCTTGCTGATCATCTGCTGCAGGGCCAGCAATGCGCCCTCGGTGGTGTTCGCGTCAAGGCCCAAAGCAGTCGCCGCTTCGGATACGCCCGTGAATATCCGTGCGGCCTGCTCTCCCTCTAACGAAGTGCCCTTGGCCGCCGCCTGCAGTGAGGCGAACGCCCTGGCCGAAGACTGCAGGTCAAGGCCAAGCCGGTTGGCTTCCGACCTCACATAGCCGAACGCAAGTGCGCCACGTTCAGCCGTGCCAAGCGCGACGGTGAACGTCGATTGCAGGGACCGCATCTGCATTTCGACGCCAGCCAATGCGCGCACAGTGGCTCCGGTACCAATGGCGACCAACAGGCCACGCATGCGGTCGAACCCACGATTCAGGCGTTCGGTCGCTGTCTCGGTGCGGCGCGCAGTGCCGGACAGCCGGTCCAGTTCTGAATTGGCCGCCCGCAACGACCTTGAGTCAGCCCTGAACCCTAGTTCGGCAACATCCATATCAACGCCTCCGTGGAGCTGATTTCAGCCCCGACTTCTTCTTGCGTTCGTCGTGTTCCCGAAGCTCGATCCCGCTCTGCGTCAGCCATGCGTCATCCATGGCAAAGAGCATTTCGATTTCCTCGGGGGTGACCGGCGTCAACGTGTTGTCACGCCACGCGCGGACTTCGCTGTGTGTCAGCGGTTGCGGGCCTTGAAGGCGGCGCCGGCAGAGCGTCCAGAACCATTCCCACACGTGCCAGACCACATCCGGAATCTCCGGCGGGTCTGGCGTTACGTGGTCCTGTTTGAAGCGCGCGTTGTATTCCCTGCGCGTCTCGCCGTCAGGGTTGGCGGTTTCGTACCGGACGTAATGCCGGACTGCATCCGCCAACTCTTCCGTCAGCCCTTGAAAAAAGCCGCGTCGTCTCCGAGTTCCGCGTCGATTTGCTTGCGGATTTCGTCGTTCTTGATCACGTCGCGAAGGTTCTGCTCGGTGAACTCAGGCTTCTTTCCGCCCCAGGTTGCGGCGCCTTCCCATCGCCAGCCTTCGATGGCCGCGATCATCAGTTCGACGCCCTGCGATTCCATCTGTTCGGACGTGATCTTTCCCTTGCGTGACTGCAGACGGGAATTCGTGATGCGGTGCTTCGCGGCTTTGACCTTGGGGTCGGTCATCGGGCGAAGCATGAAGACAAGCCCGGTCGGCTCATCAGTGACCGGGTGCTTGATGAAAACATCACGCGCAGCAACAGGCTTGAACTCTGTAGACAGGTCCATGTTTGATCCTCAGTGATCGATCCGAAATGAATTCCGGCGGCAGGGGTCGGATCAGGTCCCTCTTCGCCCTCGCGAGGGCTAGCCGCCGGAAACTGAAAAGCCCGCGCGAGGCGGGCTAATGGGTTACGCCGAGGGCAGTCCTTCCAGGAACTGATTCACGCCGACGGTGAAGACCATCCGCACGAAGTCTTCATTGCCGCCGCCCGGATAGACGGGGCCGCCGACAGGGCCGCGCAGGTAGTGCGTGGCGCCATCGGGCAGGGCGATGCGGAATGCGTAGGAATCGCGAACCGTCGGCAGGCCGGCGGCCTTGAATGCGATCTGACCGGCGTCGGTCACGTCCTGCGCGGCCTCGATGGTGAAGCTGCCGCCATCGGTCTGCCCCTTCGCCTTGAGCGTCAGCGCGCGGGCGAGCGTCGGGTAATTCACCATGTTGGTTTCATAGCCGTACTGGCCGATGGTCCCGACGTTGGCGATGGCCGTGTAGCTCAGGCCCTCGAAGGCCGCCTCATTCACGAGGTCGGTGTTCTGCGTGGTGGTGGAGATGGAAACAGTCGCGTTCAGATAGGTGGTTGGATCAGCCATGGGGAAAACCTCTCGGGCATAAAAAAGCCCGCGAGCGCGGGCAATAAAAAACCCGCCGGATGAGGGCGGGTTGCGGTACCGGCGGGGCCGGGATTCGTTACGTCGTCTTGATCAGTTCCAGCGCCTGTTGCGGCGTGAACCCTGCCTCGACGTAGGCGTCGTACTGCGCTTTCTTGAGCTGCGCGATCATTCGCGCGTTAGCGATCAGCGTCGGAAGTGTCCGGCGCAGTTCTTCGGTCAAGGCCAGGGCTTTGTCTGGCTTGGTCGGGATTTGATGGATCTTGTCGCTCACAGATAGGACGCCGCGCAATGACCGATGAGGGCCTTGAGCATACGCCCGTCGGGGTCGGGCTCGCCAAAGTTTTCGCGATGGCCTACGCCGATGCCGGCGCGTCCAGGTAGTCCTTTGATGCCGACAGCGGTCGTCGTATCGAGCAGCGACTTTCTGCCGCTGAAGCTGCGCCACAGGTCGATGTCCAGGCGCGTCTGCTGTTGGCCGCAGATCATCCGCAGCAGGATCGTTGCCGGGCCTTGCATTGCAGACGCTCCTAAGCTCGCGTGATACGTGCCGGGGATCGCTCGATAGCGGCGCGTCGCGGCGTTCCAGTAATGCGAGACCCGCTGGCCTACAAGGTCGGCGGTGCGCAGCGCCTGCAGCATCGTTGCGATGTGATCGGGGAGGTATACATCGTCATCCTCGCAGTGAATCACAGGTCCTTCACAGGTTTTCAACAGTTCTATCAACGACCGCGCGTGCGTGTTTTGCCCTTCCCATCGCCACTGCGGCCGGATGACTTCAACCGTGATTCCATCACGCATCTGCGGCACCTGGCTGGCCGGGTCGCAGTCGTCGCACATGATCCATTTGAACTCGCGGACGGTCTGCGCGTTGACGTAGGTGGCGAGGCGCGCGAGGGCTTCGGGGCGGCCACCGGTGGGCGTAACTACCGTAATCATCCCGCCGCCTCCAATATCTGCCGAACCACATCGCGCACGTCGTGGTGCAATTCCGCGTGCGCCCTGAATAGATGCTGCCGGTCCATCGCGTGGATGATCGCAGCCCGCAATGAGTCCTCTGTCGGTTCGCCGCCGCCACGCCCGCTGTAATTCCGAGCCATCGCGCCGAACGTGTCTGGGTCCAGTAGCGGCCCCTGATAGTGGCGGTCATCACAAATCACGACCGGCGCGCCGCAGGCCATCGCCTCGACGGCGCAACGCCCGGAAGCGATGACGCAGGACGCGCGGCGCAGCGCCTGGCGTGCGTTCCAGTGCGACAGGTTCCGGACGTGGATGAACGCATGCCCCATCATGTCCGCGAGCCCTGGCAGCCATTCCAGGCCGCCTCTGGCCGCGTATCTGACTATCAGGTCTTCGCGCTTGCCGCCGGGCGACCAGAACCCGAGGTCGACGGGCTGGCGGATCACCCGGCCCGTCCCGCGCCAGTGATCTTTCAGTTCCTCCGACGTGAAGAGCGCGCCGTCGGCCGGCGCTTCGTCATCGACGATGCCGTGGCAGATGTTCACGACCTTGGAGCAGTTCGGTTGCCATCGCCGGACGTGGTGCCAGTTCGCGAAGATGCCGAGGTCATAGGCCCGGCCATTTACCGCACTGTCCTTGTCCACGATGCAGACGCTGTGCCCGCTCCTGACCAGTTCATCGCGCACGGTGGCAATCCAGGTCTGCACGCCGCCGTCCCTGCGCCCGGGCTTGCCGGGCATACGCTTCGCTGCGATCAGAATCCGCACAGGATCAGCACTCCGTATTGCCCCGGTTGGTGACGCCAGACATTCGCCCTTCGGCGTCCATCGATCTGCCCGATTCGTCCATGTCGAAAATCGACCAGGACCAGCGGGCCGTATAGGCGTCTCGGTGATTCGTCGGTGATCATCCGCGGCTCGATTCTCGCGAGCCGATCAAGATGCGCGCCGACCTGTTCCGCGCTCCATATCTCTTGCCGGACCGGCGTATCCGGCCCAAACACAGGACGCGGCACGCTGTAGCGGTCGGCCCACTCATCCGTGAGCCGGACAACGGTTGCGAATCCGTCGCGGCGATCCGCGAAACATCGGAGCACGTCGGCGAAGCTCATGGTTCAATCCGCAGGACTCGATAGTTGCGGGTCACGTCGATGCAGTGCGTTACGCGCCACCCGCCGTTTGCCTCGAACACCATCGCAGGGGTATGCGCGAGCGATTTGTGATTCAGCCCCGGGCCGTACTTTTCAGAGACTCGAACCGAGTACACGACGGCGCGAGACACACGGCGCAGCTCGGACATAACAGATTGAAACTCACCATCCTTGAGCCACCACACGAACCGCATGCAGAGTGTCACCGGCCAATGTCGGTCTGGGTACGGAAGCGGCGCCTTGAGGTCAACAATGTCTGTATCCATCCACGGATGTTTGCGCGTGCAGATGCTCAGCATCTCAGAGCTGGAATCTACGCCCATGCCTCCGTATCTACGGTACAGGTCGCAAAACCCTCCGGTTCCTACCGGGGCATCGAACACAGGCCCTGAATTGATCAGTCGTGACACAGCCGATCGCTCAGCATTTCGCATCGGAGATCCGTCGCGCTTAGCGTCGTACTCCGATGCCGTCGCCCCGTAGTACGTGTCAGGGTTCCCGATCATCTCAGCGCCTCGCCCATGCTCGCCATGCGGAACCACGGCAGTGCAGAGCCGGGCGTCGCGTTCACCACGTCCACGCCCGCCATCTTCATATCGCGTGCCATCGGCTCGAACATCCTGACCCATGCGTTGATGTGGCTTTCTGGTGCGCTGATCATGTCCCGATGCTCGCCGTGCCAGTGCGCACCGTTCTTGCGGTGCATGTCGAATCCAAGCAACACGATCCGCTTCGCCCCGAAGTGATACGCAAGGTTCACCGCCTGATAGCCGCTGTTGCCGCCGGTGTGAATGTGCCCGCGCTCGATGCACAGTCCTGCGCCGTCGCGCTTGCCGATGCGCTTGATTCCGTGCTTCATCGCCGCCGCGCCGCTGGTGGTCCATTTCTGGCCAGCGAACACAGATGCTGCCTCGCCGTACGTCTCCCACCAGCGGAAGTCGCAGGCGTACAGAACGTCAGCCCACGGCAGCAGGCTCCAGGTGTTGTTCACCACGATGACTCGCCACGTCGAAAACCGGCGCAGGTGCTGCAGGTCTACCGCCAGCATCGACGGGCCCGACGCGCAGACGATCCACTTGTCACCGCGCGGCATGTCAGCAGACAACGGGGCGTCGCACTCCGGCTCCCTCTGTCGATGCCTGTACCGCGTCCTATCGCGTGCCGTGCGCAGCATAGGGAATCGTGATCGGGTGCATGATCCGGTCTGACTCTTCGATCACGGATGACACGTAAGGGGGCATCTCGACCTTCGCCGGACCGAGCACGGTCCCGGTGTCGAAATGCGCCACGACTAGATCCACGAGGTCCAAGGCAAGGCCGGCACCAGGGCGAACGCAGACCAGCGCCTGACAGAACCCGACCAGACTGATCGGCCCTTCATTGGCGATGCCGTACTTCTGCGTCCGGTTCGGGAAGTATCTCGCCTCGATCCAAGACCCGGTGTCCGGCGGCGTTCCATGCACGCCGGCATAGATCACCGGCACGTCAGGGCTCATTCCAGCGGCAAACGTCCCGAGACGGACCGCGAACGCATTCCATATCGCGTCATCGGTCACGGGAACCTCCGTTTGGCCTCAGCCGTCACCGCAGCGACGATGGGTCGCCAGTTCTGCGCCGCACTGCGAAGGAATCCGTATCGGGCTTCCATCGCGCGCGCGTACTCCGCAGTCCAGCCGAAAAAGATCGTGTCGCCGAGACGTGCGCGGCTGATGCTCAGCGCAACGTCGTCGGCGTTGAATCGGTACACGGCAGCCCCGACAGCAGGCCGCTTCGGCCCGCTGGGCATGCCGGAGAATGAAACCTGTCCGGACGCCCTGAGAAAGCCATCGTCCACCGGCATCTTTCCGCCACCGCCGCCGGGATTGGCGACGGATGGGCCTTGCTCTTGCGCCTGTTCGATGACGCGCTGAACGGACTCTTGAAAGATGGCCTGGCCGCGGGCCTTGCTCTTGCGAACCCATGAGTCCACGGCCGCGTTGAACTTTTTGGCGGCCATGTGTCACCCCTCTAACCGAGGTTCTGCGCCAGAAAATCAACGCGCCGCCTCGCAACACAGCGGCACTGAATCACTTCAGCAGCCGGCGCGCCCAATCCGCTATCCCCCGGATACCGCATCAGGTATCCGCTCGGCGTGCGGAACGGCTCACCGTAGGCCACGGTCTGGCCGCTCATCGCAGCGTGTGAGTCGCGCGTTCTGCCGTCTCGCGTGGCGACCCATGTTGCGGTGACAGCATCGGCTCGAATCTGGCCCGCCTCGACGGCCTGCGTGTAGACCTGATCGCTGCCGGCGTTGAATGCACTCAGTGTTTCGGTCCGGGCGATCATCTCGCCGCGTTGACGTAGCAGACGGTCGGAGTAGCGACCGACGATGCGATCAATGTCCGCCGCCTTGACGGGCTTGCCTGCCTCCATCGCGCGCCTGACGATGCCGTCAAAGCGCCGATCACGTAATTGCCGGTCGAAGTAGCCGGCCATCTGTTCCGGGTCCAGTAGCTGCGCCCTGGCGTTGGCGACGTAGCCGGCCTGATTCGAGGTCAGCCCGACGATGCCGCCGGCCCTGCGCCCTGTCTGCGGGCTGATGCGGCCCACGATGTCCAGGGCGGTCGAACGTGGCGCCCGTCCGATCTGCGCGCCGTTGGATACGGTCACGCGGATGGCGTCGCGCTGATCGTCGATGACACGCGTCACGAGCCGTGAGCTGTGATCACGCAACCATTCCTCCGCGCGGATGTTCCGCACGTCGAATCGCAGTCGCGCGATGCCGGCGCCTTTCGGCGGGCGAATTGACGATGCCTCGAATACGCCCCCGGTGATGTAGACGGTGCGGATCGATTCCAGCAACTCAGACAGTGCCGAGGCGTCCATGCGCAATGCAGTCGCAATGCCGGCCACGTCGCCCGAGCTAATCAGTCGCTCGATCTCCGCGACAGGCGCGTTACTGGTCAGCCTGCGAACCTCCGCGAGGTACGCGCGCAGGACCGTCGGTTCCAGTCGCGCCAGTTCTGCGAGGATCTGGCGCGGCGTGGCGCTCATGCTCTCGCCAGGAATTCGTACAGCAGAACGGTCCCACCAGGGTTCAGCGGCTTCACGTCGACGAAGTTGTACCGAATGCCGCCGATCTCGATCTTGTCGGCCGTCTCAGGGCTGATCGCAATCGTGGTGGAGATGATCCCCATGCGGTCGCCAACCTGCACCAGCGATTCCGGGATCAGCGTGAGCTTGTATCCCGTCTCGACCAGCATGCAGGCGTGCGGTGTTTCGGTCTGTACCGGCGCATGCGGCGGGCCGGACAGGGCGATGCGGATGACCGACGCCGACTTGCCATAGGCTTGGATCAGCCGGCGCGCGGTAGCGTTCAGCCGGTCGTAGAAGGCGCTCATACAACGGACACCGCCGGTAATTCATAGGGGCGGAACACAAGCGGCGCGATGATCTCATCGATCAGCGGGATGACGGGTCGATTCGGCGTCGTGTTGTCGGTCGCCTTCATCTCGCCGTACTGCACTTCGACCGGGCCGACCTTTTCGCGGATCGCCTGCGCAGATGCGGTGTAGTCCGGGGACAGGCTTCCAGGGTCTGCAGCCTCGCGTAATGCGGCCTCATACGTCGCGTATTCGACTTCGGTCGGCACTTCCGTGCTGCCGATCTCGTTACCTTCGTAGTCCGTTGCGCCAGTGCGTGGCCATTCCAGAATCTGAGCGCGCCCGCCGGTCTTGGTCCCGCGGAACATCGACTGCCAGCGCCCGGACATCAGGCGCCAGCGATACCGGCCGTCGATGTACTGCGACGCGCGCACGAGCGCGGCCTCCTGAGCCGTCGAAGTCAGCGCGTCCCACGCCGCGTTGCCGCGATCCACGTGGTACGCCGCTGCGTCGGTCAGGTTGCCGTAGTACATCAGCCCTGCGCCTCACTCAAGGCAGTGCGCAGGTTCTCAAGCGACGTGCGCTTGTCTTTCTTGATGCCGAGCGCCGCAAGCTGGGCGATCAGCGAATCCTTTTCGTCCGCGACAGCATCGGTAACCGACTGAGGTACAGGCGCGTCTGCGCCCTCCACCGTCAGGATGCGATTGCGCACCCATGCGGCGACGATGTGGTTGTCCTTGATCGCGTGCCAGTTCGGCACGGGCGTCTTCACGCCAGGGGCAAGAACAATGCCGCCCGGAAGCCCGAGCGGCGCCTTGTGGTTGTTGGTGATGTTGACCATCGGGTTGATCCTCCGAAAAAAGGGGCGGCGATCCAGGCCGCCCCGTGTTACTCAAACGCCATCTGTGTAGACGATTTCCTTGGGCAGACGAATGTCCAGGCCGCCCATGCGGAACACGCCCGGCACCTCGAAGCGCAGCGGACCGGCCTGATGCACCGGCAGGAACCGATGCGGCATCGGCAGATGCAGCTTCAGAACCTGTGGGCTGCGCCGGTAGGCGATCATCCGAGGATTCGACGACGTGCCTGCGGTATCGAGCTTGCGCACTCCGCGGATCATCAGCGGCTGGCCGGTGTTCGCGGTGTAGATGTTGTGCTGCTGCAGGAACCGCAAGACGGTCGTCTCGGTGTCCGGGATTCGCTTGGTAGCGATCAGGTTGTACCGAGACCAGGGCAGCAACAGCGTGTCCGCCATGACCGTGGTGACGGTCGCGGTGTGCACGAACTGCAGCGCGTCGTTCACGTCCTTGAGGATGTTGTCGGCCGTGGTGCCGCCGGCCGTCCAGTTGCCAGTCGTCGGCGCCGTTGCGGTGACCGCCGAGCTGTCGAACAGCCCTTCCATGTTCTTGGTCGTGTCGCCTTCCAGCGCGACGCGATCAATGAACTCTTCGTAGGCGCGGCGTGCGGCCATGGCGTAGTCGGCGGTCAGACTCACGCCCAACATCTGAGCGTGGTTAATCTCCTCCCACCCGTAGCCGTAGCCGATGGCCGCGGTGTAAACCTCGGTCTCGAACTTCGTCATCTCGGTGGTGACGTTCGGCACGTCGTCCGCGTTGCCGTTGACCCACTTCGCCTTGCCGAACTTGTCGGAGCTGTAGTAAGTGACGGACTTCGCGAACGGGTGCGCGGACGTGTCCACGGGGATCAAGCTCGGATACTGAATATCCGGGTACTTGATCTGGTACACCTCGCGTTCGATATGCGAGGTCTGAGAAACGACGAAACCCAAGGCAGCCTGGGCGTCAAAGAGTTGATTCGACATGATGGCCTCCTTTAGCCCATGCGGACGATGGCCAGCGCACCGGCTTCAGCGCTGGTATCCCAGCGAGCGCCAGCGATCTGAACAGCAGAGTTGCTGTTGTCGTCTTGGAAAGTGTTGTTGGACGGGCGAACCCAAACGGCATCGCCTGCGCTGCAACCGCTGGTGCACACGACCCAGACAGTGCCCTTGGTCATCACGCGCGCCTCTGCGTACTGCGCGAACTCATCCGGGTCATTCGCATCAAGCGAACGCTCCCGAACGGTGACGCCCAAGACAGTGCCGCCGTCGAACAGGATGCAGCCCTTGTCCGCGGTGCCCTGCTCTACAGCGATGCCGAACCCGATGCCCGCTGCAGTCTCGACAGTGCGAGACATCAACGTGGCCGGGGTCATGTCCGCGATCTGGCCCGCGACGGCTTCGAGAATTTCCTCTCGATAGGTGCTCTGAACGGCCATTAGTGGGCCTCCTTCTGGTTCGGTTTCCAGGAATTGGAAATGTCAGCGACGTAGGCCGAATAGCCGTTGTCGTCAGGCTTCTTGCCGTCGGCGCCCTTCATCAGCACCTTGCGCACCGGGTCGGCCTTGGCGTCTTCGGCCAGGATGTCGAAGCGCGCGGCGATGTACGCCTCGGGCTTGTCGGCCATGCCGTCGCCGAACTTGGCGACCACGACAGCCTTGCGGATGTCGGCGTCAGACTTGCCGGTGTAATCGGCATCGGCGATGGCCTTGGCGGTGGCGATCAGGTCGGCGCGAACCTTCACGCGCTTGTCCAGCTCGGCGTCGCTCAGAACCTTGCCTTTCAGGCTGTCGATCTCTGCATCCTTCTTCGCGAGGTCGGCATCCTTGGCGGCGATGGCTTTGGCGTGGTCGGTCACCAAAGCGTCAGACGCAGACTGCGCGTCCTTGATCTGGCCTTGCAGTTTGGCGATGGCCTGGGCTCCGGCATCGGTGGTTTCCACCGACAGTCCGTCAACCAGGATCGTCCGGGTTTTCGTGTCGCTCATTTCAGATTTCTCCATGGGAGGGGGCTTGTCGGCGCCGTGATCCTGAGCATTCGAGGCGCGCCAATCCCCGATGCGTAAAGCATTCCCACCACGCGCGGCATCAACCAATGCGAGATGGTTCATTTTCAGATTCGTCTGGATTGCGTCGTAGGCTTCGCCTTGAGGCGTGACGCCATCGCCGAATACGATTTCGGCGGTGTAGCCCATGGATAGCTCGCGCTTTCCGGACTCGAAGTCCTTGACCGCCGCGGCATCCATCATCACCAGCGGAACGCGGACGAATTCACCATCGCGCACCACGTCGCCGCCGGTCTGGCCGGTGGAATATTTCTTCCAGTTGTCGGCCGTCACCAGCTCGCGCGGGTGATCGTTGGTCATCGGGCGATAGGCGTAGGAGCGCATCGCATCGGCGGCGAACACAGACTCTTCCGGCCGATACACGCGGACGATAGGCTTATCGACGCCAAGCTCAGCACCGGCGTATTCCTGAATCCCGGTACGTGCTACGCGAACATCAGCGACCAAATAGCCGTCCGCAGTTCGCCGCACGCCGGTGGTCGTCACGGCGTCATAGAGCATCATCGGGTCATTCCTCCGGCAGCGTCGCGGCCAGTTCTTCAGGCGTCGGCTGCGCAGGTTCTTCCGGCAGTTCGTCGCCGTACTCTTCGACGGCAGCTTCAAGGCCAGGGATCACGCCGTTTTCGGTCAGCATGTTGATTGCCGACTTGCTCAGCGCCTCTTCCGGGATCAAGCGCGAGTCGCCGAGAATCTTGATCGTGTCGGCCGTCATCTTGCCGATCTCCGCGCGCTCCTTGGCGGTGGTCTGCCACAGGCTCGCCCATTCGTAATACAGGTCAGGCGGGCGCGACCCGAGTGCGGATCGGATCAGGCATTCGTCCAAAACCTGCATGGACGGCTGCAGGTCCAGTTCCTGCATCGACTGAATGCGGTCGTAGTAGTTGCGCAGGTCCGCTTCGCCGGTCGAATTAAGCCCGCCGGGCGCTTGGCCAAGTAGGCGCGTCACCGGAATATCGGCAGCCCCCGAAACGATCTGCAGGAACGTCAGCAGGATGTCGGGCAGCGTCGCAAAGCTCGCCGACTTCTGTTCGTATTCCTCTTCCTTGTCCAGCAGCAGCGCGCCGTTGATGCCCTTCGCGGTGGCGGCAAGCGTGAGCCGTTCCAGAACCAGCCGCCGATACTCCGGATCCGCCATGCCCTGCATGAAGTTCGGGATCTTCAGCACATCGACCTTCGCCTCGAAGATCAGCGACGCGATGTTGGCGCCGGTTGCATCCGCGTTTCTGACAGCTTCCATGCACGCATGCAGCACCGAATCCCCCCAGCCGTAATCCACGCCGCCGGCCAGTTCAGGCTCGGGATGCGGGTTTCCGATGCTCACCACTAGGCGCGACGGGTGGATGTCCACCGCGATGCCGCTGCCCGTGACCATGTACGCGCGCGGCTTGTTGTAACGCTCCGATAGCGGGTCGGTTTCAAGTTCCATCGGGGTCAGTACGCGCCGGCTCATGACGGTCAGGTGTTTGATGCCGCCGACACTGATCGACTCGGGCCGCAACGGCTGCGACGGGTCAGATTCCCCCGTCCCGATGTAGAGCGCGGCGCCGCCGAACAAGCGCGCCTTGATCTTCGTCTCAAGCATCTTCGACTTCACCCCGAGGCGCTTTTCCTCATCCTCGATCTTGGTGATGTCGTCAGCTTCAGCCTGCCAGTTACGCCACTTGCGGCAGGCGTCCAGGGCGGGAATCTCGACGATCTTTTTCGGCAGCCACGCGGCGCGGTACATCGCCGCAAGCTGCGCATCGTCCGTGCATGGGTTCGTGTAGTAGCTGCCGGCCGCCTTGTCGCGGCTGGTCCCGATGTTCGCAACTAGGTTCTTCAGCGTGTCCTTGATCGAGGTGATCATGCGACGTTGGCCAAGCTGTAGGTTGATCCGCCCATCAGCGACGCAAACGCCCCCGAAAGCGCATCGACCTGATCATCATGGGATGCGTTGGGGAACATGGCGATTTCGTCCAAGAATGCTTCGTTAAAAGATCCGCGTACCAATTTGATGTTGCCGGCCTCAGCCTGGGCTGAAACGGGCGTTGCGCGGACCTCTTTAGATCCGGTCTCTTTCTCTGCTCGGGCATTCCAGCCGGCGAGTAGCCGAATCAGGTATGCCGCGTAACTCTTGCCGGCGCTGCCCGGGTCTTCCGGCAGGATCACCGGGACGCCCTTGCCGTCCTGCATGGCAGTGGCCTTGATCGTTCTTTCGACGCCCGCTGCGGCCTCTCTGATGCGCGTCACTGCTTCGACGTAGCAGACGCCCCCGGATTCGCTCAGCAGCAGCCCCACGGTCCAGTCAGGATCGCCGCCGGCCTTCGCGTCAGTCCCTGCCAAATCCCATCGGCGAACCTTGCGCCGGGTCGCTGGCGCCGCGTCCACGATCTCGAACCATGACCGCTTGAACATGCCGCCTTCGCGCGGCGCGGGCCTCTGCTGCATCTGCCCGGCCCATGCGTAGCTGCCCATGGCCTTGCGGTCGCGCTCGATGACCTCAGGCGGGAATCGCGCGGGGAATAGCAGCTCGCCTTCAGTCGTTCGCGGATCAGCGAACCCGATACTGGTTGTGCAGCGTCTTTCGACCTCGAATTCCATCGGAAGGACCAGGGCCTCATACCCCAGCCCTTTCGCCTCGATGATCCCGACGACATCACGCTCGTGCAGCCGCTGCATGATCGCGACGATTGCCGAGCGATCCGGGTTGTTCAGTCGCGTCGGTACCGCCTCCAGAAACGTCAGGTTGACCGCTTCGCGCTTGGCCTCGCTGGCCGCGTCGTCGACACTCATCGGATCGTCGATCACGATGCAGTCACCACGCGAGCCGGTCAGGCTGGTGAACGGCATTGCCTGACGGAATCCGGTCGCCGTGTTCTCAAACTTCTTCTTTTCGTTCTGGTCGCCGGTCAACTTCACGTCAGGCCATAGCCTGCGATACCAGTCCGATTCGATCAGCCGCCGGCATCGCAGGTTGTCGCGAATCGCGAGCCCTTCGGCGTGCGACGTGGCGATGATGCGGTTGTGCGCCTGAGCCTTCGGCCCCCACTGCCACGCAGGCCAGAACACGGACACCATCAGCGACTTCATGCTGCCGGGCGGGACCGCGACATACAGCCGCGTGATCTGCCCCGCTGTGACTGCCTCCAGGTGCTGGGCAATGGCATCGATGTGCCAGCCGTGGACATAGGGCTGTCCAGGCTCCACGATGTGCCACGCGCAGCGGATGAACTCTGCAAGCGACCGTCGGCAAGCTTCCCGCTCTATCGCCAGCCAGTCGGCATCAGACAGCTTGATTGCGGCGGACACTCAGCAACTCTTGCAGGGCGGCGGTCGAAAGTTTGCTGGTGTCGATGCTGGCGACTTGGATCGGGCCGCCGTTGGGGCCGCCGTGCTCGTGGTCCACCTTATCGCGCCATTCCTCCGGCCTTCGATTCTTCAGCCAAAAGATCATCGCCGTGGTGTCGGGCGGGTAAACCTTGTTGATCGGCGTCAGTGTTACCGCACCCTGATAGTTGCTCACATGCACGTCAGGGTGAGAGTAGCCGGTGGCGCGCTCATACAAGCTGCGCTCGACTCGCTCATCAGCGGCGACCTTCCCGAGTTTTAAGGCGTCGCGTAATTCCGGGTGATCATTCATCCACCGATACAGCGTCGTACGCGGGATGTTGAAGAACTCAGCGACTTCCGCGTCTGTGAATGCTTTGTTGGCCAACTTGCGGGCCTGATCGACCATCTCATCCTTGAACTTGCTCGGCCGACCCCTTGCGGGCTTCGCGGCTGGCTTGCTCGGCGCTTTCTTCTTCCCTGCCATCTCTACCCTTCCACCACCGCATCAGCACTTGCCTGCACTAACTCGATACCCCGCCGGCAGTCGCGCATGCGCTTGTAGCCCTGGGCACTGTCGGCGATCTTGTTGCCGTTCTGGTGCACCAGGCGCCAGCGGAATAACCCGGCGCGGTCCTTGTAGGTCTCGAATCGGAGCATGGGAACCTCGAATATGACCCCCGTATCGTGGGGAATACGGCGTCTCAGGCCTGGGAGTGGCACACAGTGCGAGGCCCGACGCTGCGGGTGTTACGGGCCACCGCCCGCAGGGCTGGCCTGGGCTGTTGATGATTGCCCTAGCCATGAAACGAAAAAGGCCCGCCAATGGCGAGCCTGTGTATGTATGGGAAGCCGGGATTCGATACCCGGAACCTGGCGCCGATCTTGCGCCGCTCTGCTGTTGAGTTACTTCCCGATTCGGTGAGAGCCTCCGGCGCTACCCGGAGCCCTTTATCGCACTCCCGCTACGCAGTCGTGGGGCCATCGCTGGCGACTTCGCTTGGCTCTCAGGTGATGAAGCCTCGCCGTCCCGCAGTCCGGTGTCGGCCAGGACATCATCCCTCAAAGCTGCGGGCCTAGAAGCCCCCGCGTCCATCCGCCCAAACTGTACACCTTGCCTCTGATCTCCGGCAGCACCTGTTCCCATGCCCGCCGAAACTGCATCGCTGCCTGCCAGTCAGGCCCGCCGTAATAGTGCGGGGCCACGTCCAGGCCGACGCCGGCAAGCGTGATGTCCTGCGATCCGCGGTACAGGGCGTATTTGATCGCGTACAGGCCCGACGACCCGCTGCTCTTGACCTCGGGCGACCAGCGCCAGGGGAATACCTCGTTGACGCCGGCGAACGGGTGGAAGCTGACCATCCAAGCTACTTTCCGCGGCCCGTATTCTCTCGGATGCATCGTGATGTGGGCGTCTACCGGGCCGTGATCGATGGCCGCTCGGTTGATGCCCAGCGTCAGGTCGAAGTGACGGCGATTGACCGTCATCAGCTCGGCTGCGACGTTCGGGCCGCTGCCGATGATGAGCGTACGCATCTACCGCTTGAGCTTCCGTCTCGCGATTGCGGCCCGTTTCGCCGCCTCTAGGCGCTCTCTGCGCTGTTCTGGCGATTCCTGCAGGGCCTTGGATTCCAGGGCCTCGATACGGGCCTGTAGGTCGGCGATAAGGGCGTTCTGTTCGTCAGTCATGCCGCCCTCGAAACGAAAAAACCCGCTTCTGGGCGGGCTTTGGAGTCAGGTATAACCACGTAGCCGTTAGCGTGGGCAAAGCCGCAGGGAAAGTCAAACACGCCTCGCCGCCATCACCAAATACCGCCGCATCTGCGACCTGACACCCTCTATCGTCCGCTCGCTGACCTTCAGCAGCCGTCCAACCTCCGCATTGGTCCGCCCATGTGGCCCGGCGTAGTAGGCCGTCGCGACCTCGGTCCAGAATCGCTGATGCCGGTCCTTCCGCCAATGCTGCATTTCCGTCTCGACCATCATGGCCGCCTGTAGATGAGCGTCACGCACGAGGGTTTCCGGATCCGTTATCGGGTCGCACGCGATGACCCTGGCAAGCGTCGGGTCTGAATGCGTGCCGGGCGACCTTGACGTGCCGTCCTCATTTATCGAGGCCAGCGACGCGATCAGGACGCGCTCCAGTTCGCCGTTGCGGACAGCCTCGCCCCAGGCCCACAAGATGGCGTCGCCGATGCGGATGATCGTCTTTTCAGGCTTGTTCAGAAATCCTCCTAAGAGAGACTTTTCAGCAACTCTTTCAGTTGAACCATCTTTGCGTTTTCCTGCTTAGCCGCCTGAATGCTTTGCTCAACCTCTATGGCTGCATCATCAAGCTTCGAAGCCAAGTTGATGATTTGCTCTGCAGCCTTGCGCGCCTCTTGAGCAAGAGCCGCGAATCTATCCATCGGAGACGCAGGAGCTGCTTCAGGCTTAACTTCAACGCTGCTCTGTTTCTGCACAATCTTTGGCTCCGGTTTAGTAGCTGGTTTCTGTTCTGATTCCTTAATTTCTCTCTTCGGCGTTCTGCAGAATTCTCCGGGACTGGGCTCTCTCACAATCCTTTCATCAACCATTTTCTTCAGGCACGACATAACCACGCGATGGTCGGCAGTAGATCCTGTGGCCTTGGACATTGATGAAATAATCAGATGGGCCTTCACCGCATCGCCCGCCGGAACATGCTCATAAATCTTTCTAGCGATCCCGTTCAGATTTTGCTCCGCAATTCTGATCCGCTCAGCATTCATGTACGTCTCCGGTTCTTCGATGCCAGCCAACCGCAATCCATCAATACGGCCTTTCCCATATGCCTTCTGGACGGGGGTCGATTCTCTATCCGATCTCATCTGATCTTTTCCCTCTTTTGCGTTCGCCTTCGGCAGGAATCTGCTGCACCTATGATCATCTGTCTCCAATGGGTATCTTTCGACTTTTTGGAAAGGCTGATATTTCAGAACACCGCCGCTGGGATTTCTGGCGCATTTGAATCGGTCCGGACAATTGGAGTTCTCGCAGACGACATCAACGATCATGCGGCCTGCCTCGCCGTCTCTGTCTGTGGCGCCCTCCGCGTCCGCTGCATGAACCATCTGATCTCGATCCGCGACCCTGTATGGCAGACACGCGAATCGACAAGGCCCTGCGCCTGCAGGTAGCCGGCGATGCGGTGCAGGTATGGCGTGCTGACCTTCAAGTCGAAGCACGCCTCTTGCAGCGTCGCCTCGCCGTCCATGAGGTAGTCCATCAGGGCGTTTTCCAGTTCTTCCGCTTTGGCCTTGCTGATGTTCATCCCCTCACCACCTCCAAAGCCTGTTCGACTGATTCCACGATGTGGACCTGCCCGCCCCGCCATGCGTCCAGCCATTCCCACTGGTCGGGCGTGAGCTGGCGCCGGCTTGCCGACTTCCGGCCGTCCTTTATCTCGATCAAAAACGTCCGCCCGTGCTTACCGGCCATGATGTCGGGCACCCCTGAGCCAACAGCCGCCAGTGACTGCACAGAGCAGCCGGCAGCACGTAACGCGCGAACGATGTCGGCGTGGTTGGCGTCAGTCTTGGCGGCTCGGCGCATGGTGTTAATCCGCAGGTTTCGCGGATGAATTGGCGTTATGCCGCAGAACCTTCTCGGCTTCATCGCGCCACGCCAGCCCGTGAGTGAAGTACAGGTTCAGCATCCAGTGCAGGGCGGCGGCTTGTTCGCTTTCGGCCTTGCGCGCCACGTCGTACAGCTTCAGCTCGTGCAGGCGGCGAGCGATTCCTGCAACTGCAAAGCACGGTCGCCCGAGAATCCATTCAATCTCGTCGGTGAGCGGCGGCATAACCCGGCGCTCAAGCGGGACGTTTCCGCCCTGCGCGGTTTGTTCACTTTCCATTGTTCACCTCGTGGGCGGAAACGCCCCTTAGCTCTGCGTTAGACCCCCATGACCACTCCACCGGCACCAGCGTTTTTGGCAGGTACAGCGGATGGCCCGGGTGTCCGTCTTTCGTCAGGCGCAGGCAGTGCAGTTGCGGCAACGCCATCCGCACCGCCCACGCACGGTTCTTGTAGGTGCCATGCACTCCCCACGCAGCGACCACCACGCCAGCGCGGCCCGCGCGCTCCTTCAGCACCAGGTCGTTCTGCGGCCCGACCGGGTCGGCGGCTCGCTTCATGTCCTCGGGGTCTGTCGCCCGGAACGCGAACAGGTTGGTCATGCACAGCCCGGCGTAGCCCCAGCTTTTGGCAAACGCCATGCAGCGGCGAATCGTTGGATCGTCCTGCGTCTCGTCTGCGGTGCTCGGGTTCAGGCCCACAAACATCGCGTAGCCCTCGCCGCCGATCCACGTGCGCCACAGGTCGTAGCGGTAGGTCCGGCATGGTGACAATGTGGCTCCGTTTCGCATGGCTTCCTCGGGGTTGGGGGTCTAACAAGGCGTTCAAGCCGAACCCGCTTCGCGGGTCGGCTTAACTTCGGTGTTACCCTCAACCCTCATCTCGCACTCGAAAACCACCAGCGCGGGCGGCTCGATCATCACGGCGCGATCACCTCGCTGCGCAGTCCGGCGCAGGCAGTCGTCGCAGCCCTCGCGGAACTCGCCGTCGTATTGCACGCCGTCGCAGCGGGCGATATCGGCAGATAGGTTCATGCAGCCTCCGGCAACTTGGCCTGCTCAGCCATCATCGAAATCCACTGCGGGTCGGACCAGTTCACGCCGTGCTGCGCGCCGAATGCGTCGATCAGCGTCAGCAGTTCGGCGAACTCCGCGACTTTCATCCGGCTGGTGCGCTGGCCGAGGATCACAAAGCCGCCGTCAACGCCCTTGGCGACGCGCTGGTGACGTTTCAGCCCGGCGGATAGGACGTGCTTCCAGTCTTCGGGCGACAGGCGCTGTAGCTCGCCGTCTACGGGCCATTCCACCTGACGGCTGATGTCGCCCAGGGCGGCCCACATGCGACGGTTCTGGCGGTCGCGGCGGGGCTCGCCTTGCACCTCTTCGACCGGATCCGGAATGTCGCGGGTCAGCCGCCGAATCGTCAGCCCGAGCGCCTGCATCTCATCGAGGCGCGCCATGTTCCACGCGGACCGGTCGCCGTGGATTCCGCGCCGGCCGGTGTGATGTTCCTCGCAGACGGGAATCGCGCAATGGTCCGGTGCTTTCTGTGCCATGCCCTGGCCGGTGCGCGGATGATGGGCATGCGTGCGCGTGGTCTGCGGCTGGCGTAACGCAGCGCACACGACGCACGGCATGGCCCGGATGCGGTCGAGGTGGGTCATGCGTTGGCCTCGTGGTAGCTGGGCGCCGCAGGCCGGCCAAACTTCCCAGGCGTGAACCCCGTTTCCTTTTTCGTGGGCTTCGGCGCGCGCTGCTCGAAGTTCGGGCCGTGGTAATCCGTGAAAAGGCAGATATCAGCGTTCCAGGCCAGTTCTACGGTTCCGGTCGATCCGCTGCGCTGCTTGAGAACGATGGCCTCGCAGATGCCGGCGTGCGGGCTGTTCTCGTGGTAATACTCATCGCGATAGCAGCCGATCACGATGTCGGCGTCCTGCTCGATGCCGCCTGATTCGCGAAGGTCGGACAGGCGCGGACGCTTGTTGTCGCGCGACTCGCAACCGCGGTTCAACTGCGACAGGGCGATGACGGGACAACCAAGCTCTTTTCCGAGCGACTTCAATCCACGCGAGATGTCGTTGATCTGCTCATTGCGCGTGTCGCCGACGCCGGACATGAGCTGCATGTAATCGACCACCAGCAGCGACAGCGGCGACTTCCGATGCATCTTGCGGGACTTGCTGCGCACCTGCAGGACGCTCAAACCGCCGCGGTCGTCAATCCACATCTTGCGGCGGCGAAGCTCTGCAACGCGCCCGAAGATCAGATTCTGTTCGTCCTTGCTCTGCTCATCCGGGCAACGGAACTTCACGCCCGGAATGCCGGTTTCCGCCGACAGGATTCGGCTCAGCAGTTCATCGCGCTGCATCTCCATCGAGAAAAACCCGACTTGATGCTCACGGCTGACGTGCGCTGCGATGTTCATCGCCAGTGCGGTTTTGCCCATCGCCGGCCGCCCCGAAATGACGACAAGGTTTCCGGGCAGCAGCCCGTTCAGCTTGTTGTCCAGGGCGATGAGCCCCGTCTCCAGGCCCCACGACTGCTGACCCCTTCGAGCCTCCATCGCGTTGTAGAACTCGGGCAGCGAGTCCCACATCGATTCGGCGACCTGCGGCTGAGATACGTCGATCTCGATCACGGCGCGCTGTGCAGCGTCCAGCAGGTCGCTTACCTCCCTGCCCTCTGGCCGATAGCCAAGCTCGGCAATGTCGCCGCCAGCAGCCACCAAGCGCCGCAGGACGCTGCGATCTCGAACGACCTTGGCGTAGGCGCTGACGTTCGCGGAACTCGGCGTGTCGTTGGCCAGTGAGCCGAGATAGGCCAGCCCGCCCACCTCGCCGATGGTCCCGGCCTGCTTGCAGTGCTCCGAAAGCGTCACGAAGTCGCAGGGCTTCCGGGCGTCCAGCATCTGCCGAATCGACGCGAAGATCAGTTGATGGTCGGCGCGGTAGAAGTCCGTCGGATCGACAATCTCGATCACCTCATCGATGAGCCGGTTATCCAGCATCAGGCCGCCGAGAACTGCTTGCTCAGCCTCGATGCTGTAGGGAGGCTGGCGAGTCGAGGAAGTGACGGCGCGAAGCTGGCTCATGCGGCCTCCCGGGCTTGGTAGTTCCCCTCGATCACCTTCACGAAGTTCTTCGGCCTCACCAACCATTCGAGGTCCGCTTGCCAGCCGGGGTGATCCTTGCTGCTGTGATTCCCGATCAGCAGCGGGCACGTCGCGACGTAGGCGAAGAACTCACGCCACCAGGCCACGTCCTGGCGTTCCGGCTTCTCGCGCCACCTCGCCCTGAGCATGGTTTTCCGGTCGTCCGTCCACTCCCGAACCCGTCTGAGCATCGGCAGAGCTTCGTGGTAGGCCGCGATGATCTCGCCGTGAGGGCAGTTCTGGATTTCAGCTACTGCGTGGTCATCCGGTGGCTGGTCGTCAGCCGGCGCCGCCGGGGACGAATCACCGATAGGTGATTTATCGGGTTGGGTTGGGTTGGGTTGGGTTGGGTTCTGTTTGGCATACCCTTTCGAAAGGGTTTCCAAACGGTTTCTGAAAGGGTTTCCCCAATGGTTCCCAAACGTAAGCAGGGCAAGGGCTGCGGCCTGTTTTGCCTCTTCATTAGGGATGGCCTCAAACTCCTGCGCCCTGGCCTTGGCTACATTGCCGTTGGAAATGGGGTTCCAGCGTAGGAATTTTGGGATTAAAACAACCGTTCCGAAACGGTTGCAGAAACCCTTTCCGAACAGTTCCGCAAACCCTTTCGAAACCCTTTCCGAATCCCATCCAAGGTCGTCGCAAACGTACCCATTCGGGAGCCTGTAGCAGCCAATGCCGTTCGAGTGCGGGCCGGTCAAAAGGTAGGCCCCCAGCACCATCGCATCATTGGTCCACTGCTCTTCGCAGGCACGCTGCCAGAAAGAGCATTGAATCTGTCCGTATTCGCGCATTAGGCCCTCGCCCTCTCCAACCGCTCCCGATCCATCCCCTCTGCCACCGCCGCGCGCCGCATCAGGATCAGGTCACGCATGAGCACGTAGGCCGCTGCGGCTTGATCCGGGTCACTGCGGGCCATGTCGTCGGCGAAAGCCTTCACGGAAGCAATGGCGGCCTCGCAGAGCGCGTCCCGCCGGCTTGCCGCTGACCTGGCGATAGCGATGGTCATGCGGCGTTACTCCACGGCTCTACTGAGTTCGGCGAATGCTGCTGCCGCCACTCGTGGTACTTGGATATTCCCAAGGCCGCGAATTCTGTCCACCCTAGCGGGACTCCCATGTACCATTCGCACCACGTTGGGTTCAGCGGGCCACCTATTTGCTGCGGCAATGGATCGCCCGCCTTGCTGCCAGTCCGGTCGAAGCCGCTTCGACCGGGATGCCTGTAGTCCCGAGCGCATAGCGTCGCCAGCATCGTGTGCAGGCCGTCCCCGCTGTTCTTGCTCGCGCCCTTGCGGTTGTAGTTGCCGCAGACCGTCAGGGTCGGCAATTGCTTCACCGCCAGGCTCAGCGGCGTTCCGCCCTGCGCATATGGCTTCGTCCGCGAGCTCGTGTCGTCGGCCACTAGCGTGGGCAACAATCCAGATCCTCTCGCGCTCATGCCATGCGCCACAGTCGCCAGCGGATAACACTCGCCACGCCGCATCAAACCCGAGCGCGGCCAAGCCACCGAGGACGCGCCCAAGTCCTCTAGAAACGAGAGCTGGGCTGTTTTCCACGAAGACGTAGCGCGGTCGTACTTCGCCCACGATGCGAGCCATTTCGGACCAGAGGCCGGATCGCTCGCCGCTGAGTCCTGCGCCCTTCCCTGCGACGCTGATGTCCTGACAGGGAAACCCGCCAGAAACCACGTCAACACGTCCGCGCCAAGGTCGTCCGTCAAAGGTTCGTACGTCATCCCAAACCGGGAAAGGCGGGAGCACGCCGTCATTCTGTCGGGCGAGCAGTACGCTGGCGGCGTAGTCATCCGTTTCGACAGCGCAGACAGTTCGCCATCCGAGCAGGTGCCCGCCAAGTATTCCGCCGCCAACGCCTGCGAATAACGCCAGCTCATTCATGGCTCCCCAACCCCGCCCGATGCCCCTCAGCATCCGCCTGCGCCTGCTCTATCGAGTCACGCGGCGGGGCCTGCACGCATGGCGTCATGTGCCCGATAGCGGCGCGGAAGTACGCGACCCAGTGCCGATCCGGAGATGCCAGACGCTCGATCCAGTACAGGTCGCCGTCGGAGCGCAGGGGGTAGCGGCCTGAGCCTTCGCGCCATTGGATGGTCATGCGGCTCTCGCCTCCCTCATGAACTCCTTGATCGTCGCCAGCTTCGCCTCAGCCGTCGCCGCCCTTTCGTTCGCCTCGCGCACTTGTCGCTGTAGCTCGGTTTCGCGTGGCCGTAGCGATGCCACGTCATAGCCACGGCTGTGCAGCAGCCATAGCAACGGCAGTTCGTTTCCGCAGGCGTCCATCAGCCGGTCGAGAAAATCGCCCTTGATGCCCGCCTCGCCTTGCTTGATGCGCGCCCACGTCGGCGAGTCGATGCCGGTGTCGATAGCGACGGTCTTGTCGATGGAGCCGACCAGCTCCGCACACTTCGCGATGGCGTGGTGCAGGCTCTTGATGTCGGGGATAACCGACGGATCAATCGCGACCTTCGGCCGGCGCACGCGCAGGTCCAGTGACTCACTCATGTCCGACCATCAGCGCGTGACAATGGAATTGCGTTGCGTTGTAAGTCAGCCGCGACGCCAAATAACGGCATGACGAACCCAGCGCACGAACCAAATAGGAAACGCCAGCCGAACCGCGCTGGCGAAGGGCCGCGCGTGGCGGCCTTGGGGAGAGAGGTCCGCATCTGTTACCAGCGGTTTGCGCGAGTGATAGGGGGCAATCGCGCAGGCCGAGCGGGCGGCCAAGCTCCGGATGTATGGTTGGGATGCGAGTCACAACCAACGACCGGAGATGAAGATGGAACAGGACGCTTTGGAGGTCTTGCGCGACATTCGCGCGCTGCTGCTAATCGAACGTGCAGGGCAGCACCGGCGAGTCGCAGCCAATACGCCGGAAGACGAGATCGTCGAGGTGACCGAACCGGACGGAGAAGTCTGGCGCCGGCGCAAGTGGGCTCCGGCGCTCAGAGATGCCTTCGACGAGGTATCCGACGTCAAGAAAATCATCGACGCTCACCTGAGCAGGAGCTAGATTTCCGCTGCTCTGGCGCGGCATCACGCTCGGAGCTTAGGAGACTGAAGCCTCGACTCAGGTCCTTGAGCTGCTTCGCTATCTCAGCGTTGCAGCGACGGATTTCATTGATCGATTCGGCAAGTGCAATGCCTGCACCGGCGGAAGCGACCGCGCACATGGCTTCCAAGGTCGGCGCGATCTCTGATGCAGGTAGGTCGCCAGGCATAAACGCCACGACGACGCCATCGGGGGTGTGCTCGATGCTGAGCGCGATCAGGCTCATCTCACGCGGCCTCGCGGGGGGCGGGGCCGTAGATGTCCGAGCGCAGATCGTGCCGGGATACTTGGCCGCTGGTGGCCTTCTCTATCCGTTGGGCAAGTTGGTGACCGGCCTTTTTGTGGCCGAGCGCGATCAGATAGAGGTAGTTCGCCGTGCTTTCGCATGAGGAGGCCAAGGCTTCTTTCCCGGCCCCGTCCAGCGATTCCCAGAAGTCTTTTAACGTCATGAGCCGCACTTTACCGTTACGGTTAAGTCAATGCAAGCCCTTTATCGTTTCGTCTATTTACTTAAATAGTAAAAAATGGGGCAATGAGGGAATGGACGTTTACCATCTCAGGCACACGCGACTGATGGCTTTGGTTGCCAAGCACGGCAAGGCCGTTCACTTGGCAGAAGCGATGATGGCCGCTGGCCTCAAGATGAATGAGCAGAGGATCAGCCAGCTTTTGGGGAACAAAAACCCCAGCAAGCGGAAGAACATGGGAGGGAAGGCCGCGCGTCAATTCGAAAAATTTGCCGGCGATCCGGCGGGCTCATGGGACATCCCCATGGACTACATCGGCAGCAACGTAGAAGAGGCGGCCAGCAATTATTTTCTTGACCCCGGGCAATATTCGTTGGCCCCGGTGGTTGGCAGGGTTAAAGGCGGCCCATACGGCTACTTGGAAGAAGAGCCGATGGCAGTCGGAGACGGTGAATTGAGAGTCCCTTACCGAGGCCGAGACCCGAACGCATTTGGCTTGCGCGTAATAGGGGATTCGATGTCTCCGAGATACAACCACGGCGAATACATCGTCGCCTGCCCCAATCTCCCATATGCTCCGGGCAAGTATGTTTTTGTCAGCCTAGTAGACGGCAGCAAGCTTCTGAAAAAGCTAGGAATAGAAACGGAAGATTCCTTCGAACTGCTGAGCGTCAATAATGGCTACAAGCCTATGACCGTTCTGAAGGAAGAGATCGAGCGCATATGCGTGGTCCAAGGGCCGTTTGATCCAGATGACATTCACCAACGGTGACATGTCCGCACGCGCGGAAAGGCGAAAAGGGGCGGGATGACAAAGGGATTTTCGGCAGTGGTTGTAGCGCTCACGATTGCAGGCTGCGCCAGCAATCCAGTCCGCGGCCTGACCAGTGACGCAAGGGGCGACGTGCAGGCTGGCGATCTGGCAGGGATGGCAGCGCTGTTAGATCAACAGCCTGCAGATGTCCGGCAGCAGATTTTTGAAGATGCCCCCGAAGTCGCGGCGGCGTATTCCAAGTGGCAGTCCATGTCGCCCGCAGACAGGGACGACGCAGATGCAGCGCACAAGCGCGTTGCCGCCTTGAATGTATCTGATCCGTTGTCAGTGAAGGCCAAGACCGGCGTCAAGCGAGACGAATTCAAAAAACTCACAAAATACGAAGGGCCGGACATCGCTACGCGGCAGAACGACACCCTCATGCTCCGCGCCTGGGCGCACGACTCAACCGGGCGCACGACTTTTCAGGTCTACGTGACCGACTACTACGACTCAAGTTGGCGGTTCTACGAATACGCCCACGACTCGCATGGCGCCCGCCTTGACGCTACGCGCATCAGTCGTGATGTCGGCTCTTGCAACTCATACGGCGGTTGCTCGCATTACGAGACGCTCGGCATCAACGTCGATCAGCAGTATCTCGAAGCGGCCAGAGGAACAGGGATCACGTTCAAGATCAGCGGGAGCGGGGGCGAGGAAGTGTTTACGGTCCCCGCCTCCTACGTTTCCGGGTTTCTTGAGGCCGTCACGCCTCAATGAGTCTAGGCACCACGCCGCGCCCCTTAGGAGACTTTGAAATGGCAATCGTTTTTTGTTCGGCCTGCGGCGGGGAGACTTCCAGCCATGAGCATTCGTGCGCTCATTGTGGGGCAGATGTAGTCGCTCAGAAATCCGAGCAAGGTTCGGGCTTTCTAGGCCACAGCGGCGTGGAGTGGGCGACCGGCGGGATCATTGGCCTGATTTTTCTTGCCGCCGCACTGTCGATATATAGCTGCTCAGGGTCAGACGCCCCTCCTCCTACCGCAGCAGAGACGCGGAAAGAAACGCTAGAAAAGCATTTCAGCGCATGGGACGGGTCACACCGCGGGCTTACGGACTTCATCAAAAGATCGATGAACGATCCGGATTCATATGAGCACGTCGAGACGCGCTATTCCGACAACGGGTCATATCTCACGGTCACAACCACCTTCCGCGGCGCGAACGCTTTCGGAGGCAAGGTTCTGAATTCGATGACCGCCAGGACGGACTTGCGCGGGAACGTCTTGGAAATCTTGGGGGACTAATCCATGGCAATGACGAAGTGTAAGGAGTGCAAGACGGCCGTCTCATCTGCCGCCAAGGCGTGTCCGAACTGCGGGATATCTAAGCCAGGCCAGGGGCGTGTCGGCGTTGGCCATGTGCTCGTGCTTGGCATTCTCGTGATGGTCCTTATGTTCGCATTCGGGACGCCTAACACGACGCCAACCGCCCCCGCGGCGAAGGCAAAAAACAATGAGGGGCAAAGCCCTGAGGAAATCGCCGCGACCCTGTTAAACCTGAACGGGCATCTGTGCGCCGAGGTGCAGTCCATTAGGCGCCCTGAATCCCGGGATGACTTGTTTGAGGTGCAGTGCGTCGAGTACCGAGGCGGAAAGGCTCAAAAGGCATACATGGTTGATGCCGCCAGCGGCAAGGCATGGCCGCTCTAATCCTCTCCCGCCCCATCTGCTGGTTCCGCGGCCACCGCTGGCGGCCTACGGGGCGGCCTGACCCGAAGTGGCTGTGCGCCAGGTGCGGGAAGCGGTCGCCGTGGTTTGGGGCGTGGTGGAGGCGTAGCCGCAACTAACCCGACAGCGGTATGATCGAACCGCCATGTCAACTGCTCAGTTCCGCATCACCTACGACGGCCCGGCCCTCTCCAATGGCGAGATGGACGTTCGTGAGCTTGCGCCTGCACTGCTAGCGGTATCGGGCCTTTTGAAAGCTGCAAACAAGGCGCTTCAAGGCGACCGGGCCGACGTTCGGGTCAACGTGCGTGGATCGTTCAAAACCGGATCTTTCGGGATCGATTTCATCGTCGCGCAGGACCTTCTGCAGAACATCAAGGATATATTCGCGTCTGACAGTGCTGCAGCTACGGCGAATGCGCTGGCGATCTTGAGCGCCATCGGCGTGGCCGGCGGCGGCCTGATCGGGCTGCTGCGCAAGCTGCGCGGAAGAACTCCGGAAAAGATCGAGGCGGCCGACCAGAACGTCATCCTCCACATCGAGAGCGAGAGATTAGTCGTCGAGCGCGAGGTTTACGTGCTGTTTGCCGACCGCGATACCAGAAACCAGCTCGGCGACACCCTCAAGCCCATGGATGGCGAAAGCATCGACAAGGTCGCTTTCGGGACCGACAACGACATCGCCGAGGTGATCACGTCCACCGAGCGTGCGTGGTTTGCCGCGCCAGACCCATTGCAGAACCCGTTGCATCAATCTCATGGCGAAACGCTTCTGGTCATTCAGTCCGCTGTATTCACGGAAGGAAACAAGTGGCGGTTCACCGATGGGGCCTCATCATTCCACGCTGAAATAGCAGACGCCGAGTTCAATCAGCGTGTGCAATCCGGATCGGAGCGGTTCGGCAATGGCGACGTTCTACTCGTCACACTGGAAAAGCGTCAATACGAAGGCGACGGAAAACTCAAGGTGGACTATCGCGTGCTGAAGGTGATCGAACACCGAGCGCCGTTGCAAACGCCGCTGCTCTGACGCCCCTCCCGCGCTGCCTTCCCCCACCCCGCTCCGGCGGGGTTTTTTGTGGGCGGGGGGGCGACACGACCTCGAAACTAAATAACTTTTTTATTCATACGGTTAACTAACGAGACCGATTTCTTTACCGTTTCGGTATTGCGATATCTTTACCGTTTTCGTAAAGTCCCCCCACACCAACCGAGGGGGCAGACATGAGCATCGCAACGGATCTCCAGAGGCAGGCGCGGGTCATTCCGGTTCAGCCGGATAACCGCGTCAGCTCTATCGCCAAGCGAGCGGACGGCAGTTTGTCCGTCACGCAACGCAGCGGCGCGACATTCGTCATCAGTAAAGGTGATGAGCTGTTCCAGTCATACCTCGTCTACATGATTTTGGATGGGGAGGCATAGACATGGCGACCGAGACATTCACGATCTACAACCGATGGAGCGGCGCGGCTCAGTTCGCTTGCGACCTTGAGACGGTCGCGGGCGAGACGGCGGGCCGAAGGTTGGGGCGGACAGTGTTAGAGGCCCTGAAGAGCGGCGCCGACCTGAGCGACGCCTACCTGAGCGGCGCCAACCTGCGCGGCGCCTACCTGAGCGGCGCCTACCTGAGCGGCGCCGACCTGCGCGGCGCCAACCTGAGCGACGCCGACCTGCGCGACGCCGACCTGCGCGGCGCCAACCTGCGCGGCGCCGACCTGAGCGACGCCTACCTGAGCGGCGCCGACCTGCGCGGCGCCAACCTGCGCGGCGCCTACCTGAGCGGCGCCTACCTGAGCGGCGCCGACCTGCGCGGCGCCAACCTGAGCGACGCCGACCTGAGCGACGCCGACCTGAGCGGCGCCGACCTGCGCGGCGCCTACCTGAGCGGCGCCAACCTGAGCGGCGCCTACCTGAGCGACGCCGACCTGCGCGGCGCCTACCTGAGCGGCGCCAACCTGAGCGGCGCCTACCTGAGCGGCGCCAACCTGAGCGGCGCCAACCTGAGCGACGCCAAAAACATCCCCGATTTTGTGCCCCGCATCCCCGACATTCACCGCGCGATCTACGCCGCTGCGAGTCGGCCCGGCGCCCTGGACATGGGCGGGTGGCACAACGCCTGCGGCACGTCGCATTGCCGGGCCGGCTGGGTCGTGACGCTGGCGGGCGACGGTGGCCGCGTAATGGAGGGCTGCTACGGCACGCCTGCTGCCGCTGCGCTCATCTATCAGGCCAGCGACCCGTCGCTTGAGCGCATCCCTGATTTTTACTGCGGCGACGACGAAGCCCTCGCCGACATGGCCCGGCTTGCCGGCGTGGAGGCTCAGTCATGAGCCACCCCGACAGCGGAAAGCTGCGCCGACTGGCGGACTGGCTCGACCAGCATGGCGAGCACCTGCGCAATGTCGGCGCGTTCGCGTGGATGGCGGACAGCGCCGGGCCTACAGAGCTTGCCCAGGTCGTCGCCGCTGCCGGTGGCCCGGTCAATTACAGGTCCATGGATTGCCGCTATCCGTGCGTGAAGTTGAGCAGCCTTGAACTGACCGTCCATTTCGACCGCGAGCGTTGCTTGGCGAAGCGCACCGTCACCCGCGAGGTCGAAGAATTCGTGATCGGGGACGCGGCATGAGCGGCGCGACCTATTGGCTTGCCTTCGACATCGGCTGCATTGAATGCGGTCAAGAAAGCCGTGCTCTTGGGCTGCATCTGACTAAGCAGGCCGCCGAAGCGGTTTGCGAATCAGCCCGCATAGAGCAAGAGGCGGACTGGCACGGACAGCACTCATTTGAGGTTTTCGAGGTGCAGGCGCCATGACCTGGGACCCCGACGCCAACAGCGCCGCCGCTCTGAACGCGGCCGTGAGCCGCTATCACGAGTGGGCCAGCCAGCCGCAGAACGATTGGGCCGACACCGAGGAAGCCGTCCACGCCGACATCGAGGCCGACGGCGACGAGGCGCAGATCGCCGTCGAGTACATGGTCGACGAATTCGCCGAGCTGCGATCCCTGTTTGTTGAGGCGCACAAGACCGGCGACGAAACCGAGATCGGGCGCAAGTTCGTCGCGATGGTGCGGCGGCGAATCAAAGAGCGGGTGCAGCACTACTACGATGCGGGGGAATTGCCGTGAGTGAGCATACGAAAGAGCCGTGGAAAGCCTCTCCCGTCAGCGGCATTGTCGGAAGCGTAATTACCGCGCAGCCGAACGAAAATGCAAACGCTGTCCGCATCACCAGTGCACAGTCATTAGCCGACGCCGAGCGCATCGTCGCCTGCGTGAATGCGTGTGCGGGCATTCCGGATCAAGCGCTGAAAGTTGTCACGCGATCTGATTACGGCGTGTTCCCCCTTGTGCTTGCGGCGGTCATCGGTCAGCGCGACGAACTGGCGGCGGCGTTGCGCTACTGCGTCAATCTGATCGCAGCATCTGAAATAAAAGGATCGGCTCAGACCGTTGCGATGGCCCGCACCGCCCTCGCCAGCCTGGAGCGCGCCTCATGACCCTTCTTTTCTACCTCCTCTCCCTCGCCGGCCTGTTCCTCGCGTTCGGCTGCGCCAGTCCGGTCGCGAAGGTCGTCGGCGGATCGACGTGCGCCGGGTGTCTGCTGGTGGCGGGTAGCGGGGTGATGCCGTGAGCGCGCCGAACGATGGCGGGCCGGCGTTTCCGGTTTGGGAATTGAACGGCCACGGCCAGCAAGAAACGACGGGTTTCGGCATGACCTTACGCGACTACTTTGCTGCTCATGTCCAGGCCGATGACCGCCTCGTCAAGTGCATACGTGCGATGGATGACACCGCGCTCGCCATCTTCGCATTGCACCCGACCGCTGAACGTGAAGAGCACATCACTGAAACCGGGATTCTTTCTCTGGTCCCGGATTGGGCGGCTCTGGATGAGGTAGGGAAGGTAACGGCGCGACTGGAACTAGAAGCGAAGGCCATCGCCCGAGTCCGCTACATGCAGGCCGACGCGATGCTCAAGGCCCGCGAGGTGAAGCCATGACCCGCGCCCTGATCTTCCTCGCCACGCTCCTATCCGGCTGCGCTGCCGACTGGCAGACCGAGCATTCGATTAGCTGCGACGAACTCAAGCGCCGCGGCTACGTCGAGACGACCGAGGGACGCAAGCCGCTAAGCGATTACGCCGTCGTGTGGTGCGTGCCATGAACCGATCAGATGCGACTGTTCTATGTGTTCTGGTTGTCGGCTTTTTCGCCTTCATGGGATGGGTCGCATGGCTCGGGGCAGTCTCATGACCCGCAACGAAGCCGCAGAACAGGCCCGCCGCTTCCGCGAAGCGCCGCCCGAGGACTGGGCCGACTACCCGCCGAGGGTGTCGCGCGGGGAAGTCATCGGGTACGCCGTGGGCGTCGTCGCCGCCGTCCTCTGCCTGATCTTCGCCATCTACGCATCGTTCGCGGCCGACGCGGCGCATGAGCAGTACGCGCCGTTTTGTGAGCCGGCGGAGTGCGAGTTGATTATTGAGGAGTTGGGACTGTGAACATCTATCAACGCATCAATGAGGTGCGCAAAGCGGTTCTGTATGTCCAGAAGGACAAGACTGTACAGAACTACAAAGCCGTGTCGCATGACATGGTGGTCGCGCTGTGCCGGGACGCATTCGTGAAGCACGGCATCGTCACTTATCCGGAGCAGGTTTCCGGCGTGATGAACCCGGCAGGCGTGAAGGCCGCGAAGGACGGCAGCGGCACGATTCCCGATCCGATGCGCTTGTATGAGGGCGCTTACCTGATCCACTTCGTCAACATGGATGAGCCCGCCGACCGCATCAGCGTTCGGATCGAAGCGCACGCCAATGACAACGGCGACAAGGCCCCCGGCAAGGCCGTCACCTACGCGACGAAGTCGGCGCTGCTGAAAGTGCTGATGCTCGAAACCGGCGAGAACGATGAAAGCCGCGTCGAGCACACGCGCACCGTCAGCGAAGAACAGGTTGATGAATTGGAGTCGCTGATCGATGAAGTGTCGGCAGACCGTGGGAAGTTTCTCCGCTATCTGAAGATTGCGAGCCTGGAAGAACTTCCGGCCAAGTCATTCGCCGCCGCCAAGTCTGCGCTCGAATCCAAGCGGAGCAAGGCTGATGCTTGAGATTATCGACTGCGAGCAGAACAGCCCCGAATGGATTGCCGCGAGAGTCGGCGTTATCACCGCGAGCAACTTCCATTGCCTGATCGCCAATGGCCGCGCAGGGAAGCCGTCAGAGACGCGCAGAAAATACCTGTACGACTTGGCCGGCGAACGTCTCACCGGGCAGGTAGCGGACGGATGGGGCGGCAATCGGCACACGGAACGCGGTCACGCGATGGAGCCTGACGCGCGGAACCTGTACGCGTTCCAGACCGACAACGAACCGAAGCTGATCGGGTTTATGAAGCGCGGGAAAATCGGCGCCAGTCCCGATTCGCTTGTCGGCGATGAAGGCCTTCTGGAGATCAAGACAAAGCTCCCGAGACTCCAGCTCGAAGTATTGGAGTCCGGCGAAGTCCCGAGCGAACACTTCGCGCAGCTGCAGGGGCAGCTGCTGGTGTCCGGGCGCGAATGGGTCGACTTCGTTTCGTACTGGCCCGGCCTCCCCGTCTTCATCAAGCGCGTCCACTGCGACATCCAATACATGGCGATGCTGAGTGAGGCTATCGAGCGATTCGAGGCTGAACTTAGCGCGCTGGTCAATCGATTTTCAAACATGAAGGAAGCCGCCTAATGCCCTCAATCAACCGCTGCACCATTGCCGGCCACCTTGGCAAAGACCCTGAGACAAAGACCTTCGCCAACGGCGGCAGCGTCTGCAATTTCAGCATCGCCACTTCGGAGAAATGGAAGGACCGCGACGGCAATCCCAAGGAGCGCACCGACTGGCACAACATCGTCTGCCACGGCAAGACCGGCGAGCTGGCGCAGCAGTACCTGAGCAAAGGCGCGGCCGTGCTGATCGAGGGCGCGATCCGGCAGCGGCAGTACGAAAAGGACGGACAGACTAAGTACGTGACCGAGATTCACGCCGACCGGCTGCACTTTCTGAGCTGGCGGGAGAAATCGGAACAGCGCTCGGCGCAGAAGGCGAGCGAGCCGGACACGGGTATCCAGGACGATGATCTAGGGGACATCCCGTTCTAATGGACTACCTCGAATTTTTGAAGGGGAAGGCGCCGGCCGCAGTTGAGCGCGGCTTTGAACCTGAGCCGATGCCGTCGCACCTGTTCCCTCACCAGCGGGCGACCCTGGAACACAACATCCGCTGCGGATCGGCAGGCGCGTTCCTCGATACCGGGCTGGGTAAGACGGTTGTCGAACTGGAATGGGCACGCCAGTGCGCTGAGGCGAGCAACGGATGTGCGCTGATCCTGACGCCCCTTGCAGTCGCTCGGCAGATCGAACGCGAGGGCAAGCGATTCGACTATCAGATTCGAGTCGTACGTGATCAGTCGGAAGTCGCCGAGGGTATCAACGTCTGCAATTACGACCGGCTCCACATGCTTGACGCTGACTCATTCGGCGCCGTCGCCCTGGACGAGTCGAGCATCATCAAAAACTTCAGCGGCAAGATCACGCGCAGCCTGATTGAGATGTTCGGACAGCACCGATTCAAGCTGTCCAGCACCGCAACGCCAGCGCCTAACGATCACATGGAGCTGGGCCAGCATTCGGAATTCTGCGGAGTCATGCAGTCGAATGAAATGCTGTCGATGTTCTTCATCAATGACACCTCGCTGGCCAGTCAAGAATGGCGGCTGAAGCGTCACGGCGTCGATGCGTTTTGGGATTGGATGGCGTCATGGTCCCGTATGGCTCAGATGCCGTCAGACCTTGGGTTCAGCGATGAAGGATTCAGCCTGCCGCCGCTGAACGTCCACACCGTCAAGACCGAGAACGCAAAGCCGGTAGACGGTGGCGACTTGTTCGGCGGGCATCACATCAGCGCGACCGACATGCACCGGATTAAGCGCGCGACTTCGGAAGCGCGAGCCGCTGCGGTTGCAGAACTTGCGATGAGCGACCGCGAGCCATGGGTTCTGTGGTGCGACACCGATTACGAAGCCGACGCGATCCTAGCCGCCCTCAAGGACGCTGAAGGCATCGCAGAGATTCGCGGCAGTCAGACGCCCGAGAAAAAGGAAAGCGTGCTGGAAGCGTTCGCCGATGGCTCCACGCGCGTTCTGATCACCAAGCCCTCGCTTACAGGGTTCGGGCTCAACTGGCAGCACTGCAACCGCACCGCCTTTGTCGGGCGCACCTTCAGCTATGAATCTTGGTATCAAGCCGTCCGCAGGTTCTGGCGGTTCGGACAGACCAGCCCGGTCGATTGCTACGTGATCGTCGCCGAGGGCGAGGACCAAATCAGCCGCGTGATTGACCGCAAGGCGAACGATCACAGCGGCATGAAGGCTGCGATGGCAAAGGCCATGCGTCGCTCGCGTGAGCAGCGCGCACAGGTCAGGACAAGTTACATCCCCACTCACACAGGAACATTGCCGACATGGATTCGATCCGCTGCCTAAACCAGAAGCAGGGCGACGGCTGGTCTGCCTACCACTCCGATTGCATCGACGTGGTTTCGCAGTTGCCGGAAGCCTGCATCGACTTCAGCGTGTATTCGCCGCCCTTCGGGCAGTTGTTCGTCTACTCGCCGAGTGAGCGAGACATGGGCAATAACTCCGACGAAGACTTCGCGACGCACTACGGCTATCTGGTGCGCGAGAAATTCCGCGTGACAAAGCCGGGCCGGATCACCGCCGTGCATTGCTCAGACCTGCCGATGACGAAATGGCGCGAGGGCGCGGTCGGCATTAAGGACTTCAGCGGCGACATCATCCGCATCCATCAAGAAGCCGGATGGGTTCTGCACTCGCGCCGCACCATCTGGAAATGCCCCGTCGTTGAGATGACGCGCACCAAGCACGTCGGCTTGCTCTACAAGCAATTGCAGAAGGACAGCATCAAGTCGCGCGGCGGCATGCCTGACTACCTGATGACCTTCGTCAAGCCTGGCGAGAACGCCGACCCGATCCGCCACACGCCGGAGGACTTCCCGCTGCAGCAGTGGCAGGAATGGGCGTCGCCCGTTTGGGACACGGTGAACCAGACCAACGTCTTGAACGTGCGCAACGCCAAAGAGCAGGGCGACGAAAAGCATCTATGCCCATTGCAGCTAGATGTTATTGAGCGCGCCCTGGTGATGTGGAGCAATCCCGGCGACGTGGTTCTGTCGCCATTCATGGGAATCGGCAGCGAGGGCTATTGCTCGCTGAAGGCCGGCCGAAAGTTCATCGGGACCGAGCTGAAAGAATCGTACTGGCGGCAGGCGTGCTCGAATCTAGAAAGCGCGAATGCTCAATCTGATCTATTCAAGATGGAGGCCGCATGAAACGCCCCCGCAAACACAGCAAGCGCCGCCAGCGCGATGCGGCTCGGCGGATGAAGAGGGGGGAGGGATGAGCACTCGATGGGACAACCACTTTCTCGGCATGGCGCTGTATCACTCGCGCATGTCGAAAGACCCGAGCACGCAGGTGGGCGCTGTGATCGTCGGGCCTGATCGCGAGATCCTGTCCGGCGGGTTCAACGGCTTTCCGCGCGGCATTGCCGACACCGAGGACCGACTCAACGACCGCGACACGAAGCTCAAGTTGGTCGTGCATGCCGAGATGAATGCCTTGCTGGCCGCGGCTCGCACCGGCATGCGGTTGAAGGGCTGCACGCTCTACCTGGCAGCCACCGACGACACCGGCCTTGTGTGGGGTGGACCACCCTGCACGCGCTGCACCGTCGAGATCATCCAGGTCGGGATCGGAGAGATCGTGTCGTATCCGGTGAAGGCCGTTCCGTCGCGCTGGCACGAAGACTTGAAGATGTCGCGCCAGTTGATCGAGGAAGCTGGCATTCGCTATCGGGAGTTGCCGACGCTATGAGCGCCAGGCCTATCCTCTTCAGCGCCCCGATGATCCGCGCCCTGCTCGACGGCAGGAAGACGCGGACGCGGCGGGTGATGAAGCCGCAGCCATACGGCAACGGGTTCCACTTCGACGGTCACGACATCCTTTGCCACTGCGATGAGCTGCCGCCGGACGCAATGTTGCTCGATATCGGCAGGGGCCAGAACCGCTGCACGACATCGAATTATGAGGGATGGGAGTCGGCCTGCCCCTACGGAATGCCCGGCGATCTGCTGTGGGTTCGGGAAACGTGGGGCCGTGACGATGAAGACGGCAAAGTTTTCTATCGCGCCGACGTGAGCCACGAAGACGACACAGACAACTTTGAGAATTGCCGACTTGAGGGCGCGCCGGGATACCGCTGGCGCTCTTCGATCCACATGCCCCGCTGGGCCTCGCGCCTGACCCTGCGCATCACCGACGTGCGCGTGCAGCGGTTGCAGGACATCAGCGAGAAGGATGCCGCCGCGGAGGGGGTCGAGCGCGATAGCGACGGCTGGTTCGACTACCTGATGCCGGGGACGCAGTGCTGCACGAACGCGCGTGACTCATTCCGCACGCTCTGGGAATCCATAAACGGCCCCGGCTCATGGGACGCGGACCCCTGGGTCTGGTGCGTGTCGTTCGACGTGCTCCGCCAAAACGTCGATGACGTGCTGAGGGCCGCCGCATGACCCCCGACCACGCCGCCCAGCGCGAGCAGATCGCCCGCGCGTGCGATGAGCTGATCGTCGCGCTCGAAAGCAGCCGCCGGCCCGTGCATGCGGCGCTGGCGATGTTGGTGCGGGCTATTAAGGAGCAGTGCGAGTGAACAACGACGTAGCGCTAGCGGTTCTCCGCGCATACAACGGTTGGCGCGTAGACGATCCTGCTTACCCCGATATGCCGGACCCGGTTGAGATAACGCAGGCGCTTGACCTTGCGATTGCCGCACTCGCCGCCCCGCCGCCCGCGCAGAGCGGCGACGACGAGCTACACGGAATCGGCTATCGCGAAGGCTACGATGAGGCTGTGCAGGACATCGACCTGCTGACTGGCGGCGATGGCGAGTACCGCTACTGCACAGACCACGATCCTGATCGGCACACGCCAGACGCGGAAACCATGAAGGCACGTATCGAGCAGCGGTTCGATGAATTGCAGCCCGCGCAGAGCGGGGAGGTGGAGGCTTGGAAGTTCGTTGACACGGACGGCCAGCCGGACCCGGGCCTGTACGTCGCGATCTACAAGGGTCACAGCTCGCTACATGTCGCCTTGTGCAGCTATGGCGATTGGGAGTTCAACGATATAGATGACCAAGACGACCGCGCTGATGACGAAGGCGTTGTCCGTGGCTTCGGCTGGACCGAGGAAGCTGAAGATCGCGGCGGCGACGGATACGTCCATGAGCGCGATGTCGTTGCGTACCTGCCGACCGACTACCAGTGCTCAGACAAAACCATCGCAGCAGTCCGCGCCCTGCTCGCGCGGCGGGAGGACGGCGAATGAACAAGGAGCCAATCATCTGCATCGACACTCTTGTCGCGCTTGTTGAGAAAGGCCCGCTGTGGGACGGCGACGTGCCGAGCAAGCGCGGCCGTGATGAATTGATTGATATGGGCTTTGCCGTGCGAGTCGTCGCCAACACTCCGCGCGAAGGTTGGTCAGATGGGTACACGGCGGCGACCTACGCTGGTCGCGACGAATACAAGCGCTATTTCGGGGAGTCCGACACGATGAAAGAAGCTCGCGCGTTTCGGTTGGCTCGTCGCGTCATACGCAACACGCAATCGAGGAATAAGCCATGACCCCGCCCAAGCTGACGCCGCCCCTGCCATGCCCGTTTTGCGGAAAGCCTGCAACGTGGGCGACTACACATCATGTCGCATGTGGAAATGAGTCGTGTGCCTTGGGCCTAAGTGAGTTTCTGTGCTGGGACCATCAGTGGAACACGCGCGCCCTCGCAGCGCCGAGGGTGCCGGATGGGATGCTTGATCGCGTGAAGGCTGCATCGCAGCGAATTAGCGACGGGCACGCCTCGCGTCGTATTCCTGCGGACCCGGCCGACGTAGACCTTGTGCTGGCAGAAGTGCAGCTATGGCTTGAAGGTAAACCGGCCCCGTTTTGGGTAGTACCCCAACCGCCCGCGAGCGAAGGAGAGGGGACGTGAACAAGAAAGAATTCGACGCTGCACTCATGTCCGCGCTTGAAGATTCAGGCTCGTTTGACGACGGAGTTGATTTCGAGAAGCGCCTTGCGCAAGTCGGCCTCCGCATCGTGCCGAGTGAGCCGTTGGCGTGGCAAGACAAAGAGGTTCCTGGATTTATCTGCGATTACAAATTCGGCGACAGAGATGTAACTCCTCTCTACGCCGATCCCACGGAGTCCTGACATGAAGATAGACGAAGCGAAAGAGACGATTGCGTTTAGCCAGTGGAAGGAAAAGACGTGGCCCAACGCCGGGGCGATGCAAGGCACCATGCTGCATTCCGCGTGGCTCGCCTCCCGCCAGCAGCCGGTGAGGGTGAAACTTTTCGAATTGTTTTCTGCGATGGACAGCAGCCAAACCGTGAAAGAGCTGGCTTCGGCGCTTGCCAAACTTGGAATTGAGGTGACTGACGCATGACCTCCAAACCCAAGGTGCCGCTGATAACAGCAAGCGACGCAGCCGAAATGATTAAACCCGATTTCACAGTCGGACAGCACGCACGCTTAGTAGCCATTGCTGATGGCAAGGCCACCACCGTCGAGGTGATGGGCGAGGAGGAGTTGCGGGCGGAGTTTGAGGCAATCATCTCGGGACCGCCTTACGAGCACATGTGCGACCGGCGCGGCGCAAAGTCGGCGTGGCCCGGCCACTACAAACGATACGAAACTCAGCTCGCTTTCGACGTGGCATTAGACCTCGCCCGCGCCAAGGGGATCGTGCGATGACCCTGACCGAACGCGCGCAGCGCATCCTTGATCTGCGAGACGACCAAAACCTCTACTGGCTTCAGGACCCGCACGCGCTCACGGCGGAGATGGCCGACCTCATCCGCGAACTGCTGGCGGAGAATGAGAGACTGCAGGCCCGCGTCGACGCCCTCATGCTCGAACACTGCCCGGATGAGATGACGCCCGAGCAGGTCGCAGAGTGGGGGGAGTCGCAGGCGACCGAGCGCACTACGGATCGGGGGCGGGATTGAGCCTGCTGCTCTCCCGCGACGAACTCGAACAGCTCACCGGCTGTAAGCGCCGGTCGGGCGTGTGCCGGTGGCTGCGCGAGCGCGGATGGATCTTCGAGACTACGGCCAACGGCTGGCCAGTCGTGAGCGTCGCGTACATGCAAGGCAAGCTCGGCGGCACTATCGCCGCCCCCTTGAAAGGGCCTAATCTGGAAGCCCTACGCAACATCCAGCGAGCGGCCTGATGCCCCCCAAGCGCAAGGGCGCGAATCGTGATCTGCCGGCGCGGATGCACTTCAGCGACGGCGCGTACTACTACGTCACCACCGGCAAGCCAAGGCGCTGGATCAACCTCGGGAAAGACAAGGCCGGCGCGCTGTTGGAATGGGCGCGGTTAGATGGAGCGGCCCCACCATCCGATGCCGTGACGTTCGCCGCGGCCTGGACCCGATACGAGCGCGATGCGCTGCCGCTGAAGGCCCCTCGCACGCGGTCCGACAACCGAAAGGAAGCCAAGTACCTGCTCGCGGTATTCGGCGCGATGGCCATCGGCGACATCGAACCGCAGCACGTCCGGCAGTATCTGAGCGTACGCGGCGCGGTGGCCAAGATTCGGGCGAACCGGGAAAAGGCCCTGCTCAGCCATATTTTCAACCACGCTCGCGAGTGGGGCATGACCACGGCGTCGAACCCCTGTGCCGGGGTGAAGGGGCACAAGGAAACGGGCCGCAACCGCTACGTCGAGGATCGCGAGTACATGGCCATCTGGCAGCAGGCAGAGCCGCCCCTACGCGATGCGATGGACATTGCCCTGCTGACCGGGCAGCGGCCCGCCGACGTGCTCAAGATCACCCGCCCCGACCTTCGCGATGGGGTTCTGTGGCTGCGTCAGAACAAGACCGGCAAGAGCATGCGGATCACAATCGAGGGCGAGCTGGCGGACGTTCTCAAGCGCTGCGCGGAGCGCACGTCGGCGTATCCGGTGTCGTGTTTGCACGTCGTCCAGACCGAGCGAGGACAGCCGTTGAACTACTGGACCATGAGAGCAATGTTCGACCGAGCCAGGAAGGCGGCCGGGGTCAATTTCCAGTTTCGCGACATCAGAGCAAAGTCAGGATCGGACAGCGAGAATTTAGCGCGCGCTCAACAGCTTCTGGGCCATGAAAGCCGAAAGATGACTGAGCATTACGTCCGTGCGCGCGCAGGCGACAAAGTGCGACCTTTGCGTTGACGATGTAGGGACGATGTAGGGATGTAGGGGTTGTCCGAAGAAAAACCCTAATGAAATGTGGAGGCTGGGGTCGGAATTGAACCGGCGTACGCGGATTTGCAGTCCGCTGCATAACCACTCTGCCACCCAGCCTTCGTCGAGGTCGGTCGCACCACGTGCGAACCGCCAGTCCAACAAAAAACCCCGGGAGCAGCCCGGGGTTCCTGAAGCGTTGGAGCGGGAAACGAGGTTCGAACTCGCGACCTCAACCTTGGCAAGGTTGCGCTCTACCAACTGAGCTATTCCCGCACGGGACGCGCATTGTAACGGCTCGATTCACGCCGTCAATCTCCTGCGGACGGGCGCTGCGAGGGGGTGACCGATGCCCAGGCGTCAGACCGGATGGTCCTCTTTCATGAACGGCCAGGCCGCACGCAGGTACACCACCATCGAATACACCGTGAGCACGGCCGCCACGATCAGCAGGCCGAAGCCGATCTCGTAGATGGGCAGACCAAAGGTGGGGCGCTCCCACAGCATCAGCAGGATCGCCACCATCTGGAAGCCGGTCTTGATCTTGCCGACCCAGCCAACCGCGACGCTGGTGCGCGCGCCCAGTTCGGCCATCCATTCGCGCAGCGCGGAGATGGTGATTTCGCGGCCGATGATGACCGCCACCACCACCGCCAGCACCGAATCCGGGTGGTCGTACAGCAGCATCACCAGGGCGACGGCCACCAGCAGCTTGTCCGCCACAGGGTCCAGGAAGGCGCCGAACTTGGAAGTCTGGCCCAGCTGCCGCGCCAGCCAGCCGTCCACCCAGTCGGTAACCGCCGCCAGCGCAAACAGCGCGGCCGCGTATTGATGGGCATACGGCCAGGGCAGGTAAAACAGTCCCAGCACAATCGGAATGACGCCCAGGCGCAATAGCGTCAGGACGTTGGGTATCGTCAGAGGCATGCTGCAGTGTCGGGCTTCCCGGCAGCAGTTTCCACTGAGGTACGGTGCGAGCGGCAGCGATTCTCAGCGCAAATGGGCATGGATGCGGGCAGCCAGGGTGGCGCTGATACCTTCGACCTTGGCGATCTCATCCACGCCAGCGCGCTTGACCTGCGCCAGCCCGCCGAAGGCCTTGAGCAGGGCGCGACGTCGGGTCGGCCCCAGGCCTTCCACGCTCTCCAGCCCAGACACCAGCCGCGCCTTGTCGCGCCGCCCGCGATGCCCGGTGATGGCAAACCGATGGGCTTCGTCGCGGATCCGCTGAATCAGGTGCAGGGCGGGCGAATCGGGCGGCAGGCGCAGCGGATGCTCCCGCTCAGCCATGATGAGCTCCTCCAGACCGGGCTTGCGGGTCGGACCCTTGGCGATGGCCACCACGCGTAGATCGGCGATGCCCAATTCGTCCAGCGCATCCAGAGCCGCCTGCAACTGACCTTTGCCGCCGTCGATGAACAGCACGTCGGGCAGAGGTGGCTTCGCGGCGGTGTCGCGAGCGGATACGAGCGCGGGTACACGAGCCGCCTCCGGCGACTGCTCGAGCTCCGACGTGCTAGGCACGCTCCGGGTCGCGGTCGCGCCCTCACCTGCTTTGGCGCGCGCGAAACGGCGCTTCACGGCCTGCTTGATGGCCGCGTAGTCATCGCCGGCGGTGATCGCCGCGCGGGAATCGGGAATCGGCAGTCGGGAGGAGTCGCAGGCCCCGAGGCCGTCCTGCGACAGCACTCCGGACAAAGGGACGGACGCTGCTTCCGGCGACTCCCCATTCTTTCGGGGCTGCCACCCGTCCTCCGAAGTTTCGATGTTGAATTTGCGATATGCCGACTTCAGCGGTCCGTCTTCGTTAAACACCACGCAGGACGCCACGGTGCGCTCGCCGCGGGTATGGCTGATGTCGAAACATTCCATGCGCCGCGGCGGCCGCTCCAAGTCCAGCGCCTGCTGCAATTCCAGCAGGCGCTGATCCATGCTGGCCGCTTCCACCAGGCGGGTGGACAAGGCCTGCGCGGCCGTGCTCTGCGCCATCTCGAGCAGCCTGAGTTTGGCGCCGCGTTGCGGTCGGCGAATCTCCACCTTGCGCCCGGCGGCCTTGCCCAACGCCTGCTGCAGCCAGTCCAGATCGTCCAGCTCGTGGCTGAGCAGGATTTCAGGCGGCGGTGGTTGTTCCAGGTAATGCTGGCCGAGGAAGCTTTCCAACAACTCCTCTGGTGCGGTGTGTGCCGGATGGCGCGGAAAATGACTGCGATGCCCCAGGTTGAGACCGTCGCGCACGCTCATTACCACCAGGCAACTGGCCGACGCATGCGAGGCGCATGCAACGACGTCCAGGTCCTGCGCGCCGCCGGTGATGGTGCGGTTTTCGCGCACGCGCTTGAGTGCGCCGATCTGGTCGCGCAGTCGCGCGGCGCGCTCGTATTCCATCGCCTCTGAAGCGCGTTCCATTTCGTTGCCCAGCTCGCTGGCGAGTTCGTCGCCTTTGCCTTCCAGCAGGCGCGCGGCATTGCGCAGATCGCGCGCGTAGTCCTCCTGCGAGATCAATCCCACGCAGGGCGCCGAGCAGCGATGGATCTGGTGCTGCAGGCAGGGCCGCTGGCGGTTGGCGAAGAAACTGTCGCGACACGGCCGTAGCAGGAATAGTTTCTGCAGTGTGTAAAGGGTTTCGCGCACCGAGCTGGCGCTGGGGAATGGCCCGAAGTAGCGATCCTTGCCGCTGCGCGCACCGCGATAATTGCTGATGCGTGGGTACGGGTGATCGGTGAAGCGCAGGTACGGATAACTCTTGTCGTCGCGGTACACGATGTTGTAGCGCGGCGACAGCTCCTTGATGAGGTTGGATTCCAGGATCAGCGCCTCGTCCTCGGAATGCGTGATCGTCACGTCCACCCGCACCACCTGCGACACCATGGCCTCGATGCGCGGGTTGCCCGAAGCGCGCAGGAAATACGAGCCGACCCGCTTGCGCAGATTGCGCGCCTTGCCCACGTACAACAGCTCGTCGCCTTCGCCATACATGCGGTAGACGCCAGGCTGCAAGGTGAGCTGGGACAGGAAGGCGCGGGAGTCGAATTCGGCGGTCGTCGTCATGAGAGCTGCGAGCAAAGGCTGCAGGATTTTATGGCAGCGCGGTGACATTGCCGCGGCGATTGGGCTGCAATGTTCACCAAACGGTCAGGTAATCGACATATTGCGCAACTAGTCTCCGCAGCGATCCCAGCCTCAAGCAATTCGCAAGGAGCATCATGAGCGACACCCTGCACAGCGCCGACGACAACAGCAATCGTTCCGGCAACACGACCTTTGAATCGATCCTGCAGCAACGACTGGCGCGGCGCGACGTGCTGCGCGGCGGGTTATCGGTGGCCGCGACCTCCATGTTCGGCGGCTTCGCCCTGGTCGGCTGCGGCGGCAGTAGCAACGGCGGCGGCGGTGGCGATCCGGTGGCGACGCCAGACGCACTGGGTTTCAGCGCCGTCCCCAAGAATCTCAGTGATCGCGTCACCCTGCCGGCGGGATATTCCGCCCGCGCGCTCTATGCCTTCGGCGATCCCATCTCCGCCACCGTCAGCGATTTCTCCAACGACGGTACCGACGGCGACTCGGCCCTGCGTGCCGGTGACCAGCACGACGGCATGTACTACTTCGGCCTGTCGGACAGTGGCACGGCCGATCACAACAACTCCAGCCGTGGCCTGCTGTGCATCAATCACGAGCAGGTGCTCGACGATTACATCCACGCCAACGGACAGCGCAATGTGGATGCCAACGGCAACCGCCTCGCCGCCGAGGTGGTCAAGGAGATGAACGCACACGGCGTGTCGGTGATCGAGGTTCGCGACGGCGCCAGTGGCTGGGAATACGTGCAGGATTCCAGCTTCAACCGCCGCGTCACCGCCTTCACCAACATGAACATCACTGGCCCGGCCCGCGGCAACGCGCGCCTGACCACGCCTTACTCCAGCGGCGGCACCCGCACGCGCGGCACCCTCAATAATTGCGGGCACGGCTACACACCCTGGGGCACTTACCTGACCTGCGAAGAAAACTGGTTCAGCTATTTCCGCCGCGACGACGACATGGCGCAGCGCAGCCTGGCCGACAACGCGCTGTTTGCCCGCTACGGCATGGGACCCGACAGCCGCGGCTTTTCCTATCGCGACTGGGATACGGTGTCGGGCGACGTCTATACCCGCTTCGACATCACGGTAAAGGCTGCCTCCGCCGCTGCGGATTACCGCAACGAGCCCAACACCTTCGGCTACATCGTCGAGATCGACCCGTATAGCGCGACTTCGACACCGCAGAAGCGCACCGCGCTGGGCCGTTTCGTGCACGAAGGCGCCTGGGTCGGTCCGGTGCGTGCCGGCCAGCCCATCGTGTACTACATGGGTTGCGACTCGCGCTTCGAGTACATCTACAAGTACGTCAGCAATGCCAACTGGGACCCGGCCGACGCGGTGGCCGGGCTCACCGCTGGCGACAAATATCTTGATGACGGCAAACTCTATGTCGCGCGCTTCAACGCCGACGGCAGCGGCGACTGGATCGAATTGGGCTTCGGCCTTAACGGTCTGAACGCCGACAACAGCCTGTTCCCTTTCACCAACCAGGGTGACATCTGCGTCGCCACCCGCCTGGCCGCTGACGCTGTCGGCGCCACCCAGATGGATCGACCCGAATGGGGCGCCGTCAACCCGGTCAACGGCGAGGTCTATATGACATTGACCAACAACACCGCGCGCACTGCAGTCGACGCCACCGACGCCGCCAACCCGCGCAACTACGCCCGTAGCGGCACCGGCGCCACCAATGGCAATCCCAACGGCCACACCATCCGCTGGCGCGAGGACGGCGACAACGTCGGCGCCACCAGCTTCACCTGGGATATCTATCTGTTCGGTGCGCCCGCCAACGCCGACCCCAGCCTCGCCAACGTGTCGGGCCTCACCGACGACAACGATCACTCCAGCCCCGATGGCTTGTGGTTCGACAACCGCGGCGTGCTGTGGATCCAGACCGATGACGGTGAATTCCCCGGTGCCGGCCGCAGCAACAATCAGATGCTTGCCGCGCTTCCGGGCAGCGTCGGAGACGGCGGGCCGCGCACCATCGGCAGCCAGGCCACGGTGGTCGGTGCGCCTGCTACGCCGGACACGGTGCGTCGCTTCCTGGTCGGACCGGTGGGCTGCGAAATCACCGGCGTGGACATGACGCCGGACAACCGCACCATGTTTGTCAACGTGCAACATCCGGGCGAGGGCGGCTCCCTGGACGAGCCCCGGAGCACCTGGCCGAGCAACTCGCGCAACGCTCTGGTAAGCGGTGAGACCGGCAACCGGCCACGCTCGGCAACCATCGTCATCACCCGCGACGATGGCGGCGAGATCGGGCTCTGAGGTTTCGTTCCAGCCGATGCAGAACCGAATCAGGGCCCGTTCGCGGGCCCTGATTCGTTGGTACGCCCCCAAGTACCTGACTCGGGCAAACCATTACTCCGCTGGTCATCGCGCGCAACCCGGATCACAGGGGCATAATCCGCCAGCACGCCAACGGCGCTGCCCATGACTCGAACCATCACAACCGGGGAAGACCAATGACTGGAATCGAAGCGCTGCTGTATTACGTTCTGTGGATGATTGTGCTGGTGCTGTTCTACGCCGGCTATCGCATACCGCTGGTGCTCACCTTCAAGAAGCCCGCAGATGCCTGGGGTCGTGGCAAGCCGGTGGAAGATCCGGGCATCGTCGTACGCGCCAGCCACGCCCACGCCAACAGCGTGGAGAACATCCCGCTGTTCGCCGCTGTGGTGCTGGCCGCCGCCGCCATGGGCCAAAGTGCGGTGGTCGACGGCCTTGCCGCCTGGGTGCTGTATGCCCGCGTTGCGCAAGGCGTCGTCCATCTGATCGGCACGTCCTTCATCCTGGTGCTGCTGCGTGCCACGTTCTTCCTGGCCCAGCTCGGCCTGATCGCCTACATGGCCTGGGGCCTGCTCAAAACCGTCGGCATGTAAGGCCCCGTCACCTCGCACACAGCCCCCTTGGCCTTGGTGCCTTGGGGGCTCGTTAGCGCAGGTTTCGATGATGTGCAACATGGCCGCATGAATCGACATGCCAATCGATTCCGTATTCCGTCACAAAATTTCGCCCGCGATACTCGGGACGCCGGTCTCGGCGTGAGCAGCTTTGTTCGCAGGACTGGCCGGCCTCACACCTGAGGGGCTTACGCCGGGAGCTGCGCATACAAGGAGGGCGGAATGCGAGTGCTCATCGCGGGCGGCGGCATGGGAGGGCTTTTTGCTGCGATTGCGCTGCGCGAAGCCCGAGTATTCACCTCCATCGACGTCTACGAGCAAACTCGCACACCGAGCACGGCCGGCGCCGGTCTCAACATCGCGCCCAATGGTGCGCGGCTCTGCAAGTGGCTCGGCATCGATCTGGATGGTGGCGATCCCAAGGGTCCGCAGGGCGCCATCGACGGCGGCCGCGCCGCGATCCGCGAAGCGACTCGCGAGATCTTCCCGGACGGCACGGTGTCGCGGAAGCCCATCGATCACAACACCGCGGCCAACGACGGTGCGGGCTTCCATCACATGCACCGCATGGATCTGCTGATGTGCCTGTACAAGCGGGCGCTGGAGCTGGGGCCGGACTCGGGCGTGGACTGTCCGATCCGCGTACACATGAACAAGCGTCTGACCGGCCTGAGCCAGGCTGCCGACACCGTCACCGCCAATTTCGCCGACGGCACCGCGGCCACCGGCGAACTTCTGATCGGTGCTGACGGCATCAACTCCGAAGTGGTCAAGCAGGTATGGCCCAACAACCCGAAGCGGCGCTGGACCGCGGTGACCTGCTATCGCGGCCTCATCCCGCGCGCCAAGGTCGCCGCCTTGCGAAAGGCCGACGGCAGCCCGATGGACCACAATCCCATCGACAGCTTCAGCATGGACGTGCGCAAGACCCAGCGGGCCTGGGCGCTCACCTACTGGGTGCGCGGCGGCGAACTGCTCAATGTCTGGTCGGCGTACCACGAACCCGACTCGGCCGAATTCGAGGGCGACGAGGGCGACTGGTTTGCGGCCGATCCGGCCGAGATGCGGGAACGCATGGGCATCGCGTTTGCCGGCGATGTGCGCCTGGACGATGTGCTGGCCCTGGTCGGCGGTATCGAGAAGCCGACCAAGTGGGGCCTGTACGACCGCGATGCCTTCGAGCACTGGACCGACGGCCGCATCTGCGTGCTCGGTGACGCTGCGCACCCGATGCTGCCGACGATGGGCCAGGCCGCCACGCAGAGCTTCGAGGACGGCGCCGCGCTGAGCATGGCCTTCAAGCTGCATCGCGAGGACGTGTACTCCGCGCTGCTTCACTACGAGCGGGTGCGCCACTACCGCGCGACGCGCTTCCAGTTCGGCTCCAAGTTCCTGTTCAAGCACCTGGAGCCCGAAGATTCCCCCGAGCGCCGCGCGATCCTCGCGGCCGTCGACGAGCGCGACTACCCGTTCTTCAGCCACGAGCAGCGCGCCGGCAATGACATGAACTGGATCTACGCGTTCGACGCGCGGAACATCGGCGACAAGTTGCCTGCGCGCAAGCTCGGGCCCTGGGATTTCCGCTCGCGCTCGGCAGCGCTGCAGACCCGCAAGGAAATCGCGCAGAACCTGTGGGCGCCGCCGGTTTCGCTCAAGGGCGATCGCAGGATCACGCGCGCGGAAGTGGCGCAGCACGCCAGCTTCGAGGACTGCTGGATCATCATCCGCGGCAAGGTCTATGACTTCAGCCAGTGGAAGGACCGCCACCCCGGTGGGCCCTTCGTGGCGCGCATGTATGCCGGCAAGGACGCGACCGCCGAGTTCGGCGACTATCACTCCAAGCTTGCCGAAAGGCACATGGCGCATTTCTGCGTCGGCGAACTGGTTTAGCGGTTCGACACACCTTTGCGCGGCGGGGGCTTGCCCGCGGGGACACCGCTACAATCTGCGCCCGTCCGAAAGCCCCTCGCCTGCAATGCGCCTGTCCCGCTTCCCGCTGTCCACCACCAAGGAAACCCCGGCCGACGCCGACGTGGTCTCCCACCAGTTGCTGCAGCGTGCGGGCTTCATCCGCAAGCTCGGCGCCGGCCTCTACACCTGGATGCCGATGGGTCTGCGCGTGCTGCGCAAGATCGAGAACATCGTGCGCGAGGAGATGGACCGTGCCGGTGCCGCCGAGCTGCTGATGCCCTCGATCCAGCCGGCCGAGCTGTGGCAGCAATCCGGCCGCTGGCAGACCATGGGCGCCGAGATGCTGCGCATCAAGGACCGCCATCAGAACGACTACGCCTATGGCCCCACACACGAGGAAGTGATCGTGCATCACGCCAAGCAGGACGTGCGCTCGTATCGCCAGTTGCCATTCAACTGGTACCAGGTCCAAACCAAATTCCGCGACGAGCGCCGCCCGCGCTTCGGCCTGATGCGCGCGCGTGAATTCCTGATGAAGGATGCCTACTCCTTTCACATGGACGCCGCGGATCTGGACCGCGAGTATCACAACATGCGCGGTGCCTATGCGCGCGTGTTCGAGCGCATCGGTGCGGACTTTCGCATCGTGCAGGCCGACAGCGGCAACATCGGTGGCGCGAAATCCGAGGAGTTCCACATCCTCGCCGGATCGGGTGAAGACCTGCTCGCGGTCGCGACCGAGGGCAGCTACGCCGCCAACGTCGAAGCCGCGGCCTGCCCGCCTTCGGGTCGGGCACGCCCTGCGGCGAGCCAGACGCTGGAACAGGTCTCGACGCCGGGCCAAAAAACCTGCGAACAGGTTTCAAAATTCCTCAACGTAGCGCTCACCGCCAAGGTCAAACTGCTCGTCGCCAAGGCCCGCGAGGGTGGTCTGGTCGGCATCGCGCTGCGCGGCGACCATGAACTCAACGAGGTCAAGGCGGCCAAGCATTCGCTGATCGCCAGCCCCTTCGAGATGGCGAAGATCGAAGACGTGCAGGCCGCGTTCGGCTGCGAGGTGGGATATCTGGGTCCGGTGGACTGCCCGATACCGGTCATCGCCGATCATGCCGCGTTGGAACTGGCGGACTTCGTCTGCGGGGCGAATGTCAACGACCATCACCTCAAGGGCGTCAATTGGGAACGCGACTGCGCAATTCCCGACGCGGCGGACCTGCGGAAAATTTGTGAGGGCGATGCCAGCCCCGACGGTCAGGGTGAGATCAAGTTCTATCGCGGCATCGAGGGCGGCCACATCTTTCAGCTCGGCAGGAAATACACCCAGGCCATGGAATTCACCGTGCTTGACGAGCAGGGTCAGGCGGTCACCCCCGAGATGGGCTGCTACGGCATTGGCGTATCGCGTCTGGCCGCGGCGGTGATCGAACAGCGCTACGACACTAACGGCATGCGCTGGCCGGACGCCATTGCGCCGTTCCGTGTCATCGTGTGCCCTATCGGCACCGACAAGTCGGAGCGCGTGAAGAGCGTCGCGGAACAGCTCTACCTTGATCTGTGTACAGCCGGCGTCGACGCGCTGCTGGATGATCGCGGTCTGCGCCCGGGGCCGATGTTTGCCGATGCGGATCTGGTCGGCATTCCACACCGCATCGTCATCGGCGAAAAAAGCCTGGCCAACAACCACTACGAGTACAAGCGCCGCGATGGCGACAAGCCGGAGCTGATCCAGGCCAGCGTGGCGGCGGTGCTGGAACGATTGGCGTGAATCTGCCGTGCAAACGCAGCAAGGGCCAAAAGCACTAGCCCGCATTTCTCACAGGGGGATCGCGTGATGGCCGTACGTCGAGGAAGTGCAGCGCGCCCGGACGGAGCGAACTCCATAGTGGTTCTATGGGGTGAGTGAGTCCCAAGCGATGCGCGCCGCAGACAGGCCAGCGCCGATCCAGTCGGAGAATCCGCCGACAGTCTGTTTCTGAAGCAAGCTTGAAGAATGCAGTGAGGAGGGGAATAGGCAATGGATTCTCCGGCGACCTGTGAGAAATGTGGGCTAGTAGGGCTGGCTGAGCCCGCCGGCGACCAAGGGCCGCCCTGCCGGCTAGGGTTCGCATGGCTGCTGTTGGCCCTGATGCTCGCGTGTCCGTGGCCCGCACACGCCGGCCCCAGCGGCGAGATCGAACCCGAACTGCGCGTGCTGCTGGAAACCGCTATCGCCGAAGCTGATAGCTTCGAACACCGCTTCGACGCCGAGGTCTGGCTGATCGACATGTCCGGCCGTCTGGAACGCTTCATCAAGGATGATGCCGAGCGCCTGCATTTTCTGCGGGTGCTGCACCGCGAGGCACAGCGCGCGCGCATCCCACCGGAGATTGCGCTGGCCGTCATCGAAGTGGAGAGCCGCTTCGATCGCTTCGCCATCTCCAGCGCCGGCGCACAGGGTTACATGCAGATCATGCCGTTCTGGCTCAGGGAGATTGCCGGCCCGGACGAGAACCTGTTCCACGTCCAGACCAACCTGCGCATGGGCTGCACCATCCTGCGCTTCTACCTGGACAAGGAGCGCGGCAACCTGGTCGGCGCGCTGGCGCGCTACAACGGCAGCTACGGCAAGACTTGGTACCCCGATCGCGTGATGCGTGCGCTCAACCAGCGCTGGCATCGCGGCTAAGCGCTCCTCAGGGCCCGGGCGCTTCCCGGATCTCGCCGATCTCGGGGGTCACGCCAGCTTCGATTCCCGCTTCTCGGCGCGAGTAGCTCAGCGCCTGCACCACTTCATCGACCTTGGGGTGCGGACGCACGCGCAACACCTGTCCGCTGCGCAAGCGGTCGGGGTCGGGCAGCACCGACAAGTTGGCGCGCCAGATCAACGGCCATAGCCAGGGGTTGGCGTAGTGCTCCGGCTGCGCGGCGATCACCCAAAGACTATCGCCGGACCGCACTGCATAGGTCTTGATGCGCTTGTCCAGCTGCCAGTTGAGTTGCCGCAACTGTCCGTAGGCCAGTCGGCTGTTGCCGGTGGCCATGATCTCCTCGGCCGTCCGCAGCTGTAGAAGTTGCGCGTCGTCCAGGCCGGTGTACTGCTGCGCCCGTTGCAGTTCGGCATTGGCCTGGCGGGCGTAGAAATCCGACAGGGTTTGCTCCGCCAGAGCCGCGGCCTCGTCGGCCTTGCGTCGGGCCAGCGACCAGTCCTGCGCGAGCAACGCCGCGTGTGCCGTGCTCAGGGTCAGGTCGGCCGCGGTCCAGGATGGCACCAGCACCTGGGTCTGCTGCACCAGTGCGGTCGCCTGTGCCGCTCGGCCGCGCGCCTGCGACTCGCCGGCCTGCATGGATGTTGGCGGTGCAACGGCAGGCGCTTGAGGCGGACGCTCGGGCGGCAGCATTCGCCAGGCCGGCAACGTGCACCCCGCGCCGCATGCTGCCAGCAACAACGTCGCGCAGCCTGGTAAGCCCGCCTTCATTCCCGGCCATTGCCCCCGTGTTCGGCCCCGGACTGCGATTCCGGGACGCTGGTCCAACCCGATCGCCCAGCTGCCATGATGGTCCAGCGCATCAGTCCTGCCTACCCGGCCCCAGAGCGTCTGCCGTCGGCAGATCACGCGTGCGGCTGAGCACCGCACGACCCATGACCGCTGCGGCTGCCAACACCAGCGCCGCCATCAGGAACGCGGCGCCAGGCGTATCCATCCAGGCCTGCGGTCCGACGGTGACGGTATAGACCGCACCGAAGAACAGCGGCGACAGCACGCCCGCGACACTGCCCAGACTGTTGATGGCGCCCTGCAACTGGCCTTGCTGGCTTTCGGACACGCGCTGGGTCATCAGCGACTGCAGCGTGGGCATCGCAAAGCCCCACAGCGCATTGGGAAACATGGATAGCGCAAACCAGACGCCGCTCGGCGCCAGCCCCATGCAGGCGATCCCCAACGCGCCGCCGCAGAGACCGAACACCATGGTGCGTCCATCGCCCCAGCGCCGCACCAGCGGACCCACCGCCCAACCCTGCACCAGCATGTCCAGTGCCCCCGCCAGCGCCAGCACCGCGCCGACCTGTCCCGCGCTCCAACCGTACCGGTAGCCGGCATAGAGCACGAATACCGCGGAGAAAACATGGTGGGCAAAATACAGCAGGAAGTTGACGATGCTCAGGCCCAGCAACTGGGTGTGAGAGCGCAGCAGTTGCAGCGCACCGAACGGGTTGGCGCGACGCCAGGAAAAGACCATGCGCCGCTCCGGCGGCAGCGATTCCGGCAGCACCAGCCAGCCGTACAGAAAGGCCAGGCTGCTGAGCACCGCGGCACCCCAGAACGGGGCGCGCGGCGAAATCTCGCCGAGCAGCCCACCCAGCAGGGGCCCGGCGATGAACCCGCCGCTGAAGGCAGCACCGATCAGTCCATAGGCGCGTGCACGCTGCTGCGGCGGCGTGATGTCCGCCATGTAGGCGAACGCCACGGTGAAACTGGCCGAGGTGACGCCGGCGATGATGCGGCCCAGCGCCAGCCACCACAGGTTGGGCGCCATCGCCATCAGCACGTAGTCGGCGGCCAGACCGAAAGTGGACAGCAGGATCACGGGACGCCGGCCGTAGCGGTCCGAAATCGACCCGATCACCGGCGACGCCAGGAACTGCATCAGCGCCCATAGCGCCACGAACACGCCGTTGATCCAGCCGGCCTGGGCGTTGGAGCCGACAAACGATTCGATCAGCGCCGGCAGCACCGGAATGATGATGCCCATGGACAGGATGTCCAGCGCCGCCGTCACCAGGATGAAGGCGATGGCCGCGCGACGACCGCCCTTGGGTACAGGCTCAGCAGACATGCTGCAGGAATGCGGGCATCAACACGCGGATACAGTTCATCGGCCGCGGAGTGTATGCGCTGCCGTGGTCCAGGGGCGTGACACCACAAGCCGCGTGGCGTCTCGGGTTGGAATTGGCATTCCGAGCCTCGTAGCCTGGATTGAGGCGGCTTCGTCGCCGAAATCCCGGATCGCCCGGTTGGCGAGCGGGAACCTGGACTTACAATGCCGGTTTCGCAACCGGAGCCAGCCATGACCGCAGTCCCGGTCGAAATTCTCATTCTGTATTACTCGCGCAAGGGGTCTACCGCCGCCATGGCGCGTCAGATCGCGCGTGGCGTGGAAGCCGGCGGTGCCATCGCGCGGCTTCGCACCGTGCCGCCCGTGTCCGCCGAATGCGAAGCCGCCCTGCCCGCGATTCCCGATGACGGACCGCCGTACGCCGCGGCGCGCGACTTCTCCGACTGCGCCGGCCTGATCCTGGGCAGCCCCACCCGTTTCGGCAACATGGCGGCGCCACTGAAGTATTTCCTCGACGGCACCTCCGACCTGTGGCTTTCCGGCGGCATGATCGGCAAGCCGGCGGCGGTATTCACCTCCACCAGCACCCTGCACGGTGGGCAGGAATCCACCCTGCTGACGATGATGCTGCCGCTGCTGCATCACGGCATGTTGTTGCTGGGCCTGCCTTATGCCCTTCCGGAACTGTCGTCGACCCAAAGCGGCGGCACCCCGTATGGCGCGTCGCACGTCTCCGGCACCGGTGCGGAACCGCGACCGCTGTCGCGGGAAGAAACTGCGCTGTGCCAGGCCCTGGGCAAACGCGTTGCGCAGACCGCGTTGCGACTTCAGGTCACGCCCGCATGAGCCCGCCCGTGATCATGCAGCGCGTGGCGCTGGGATCGCATTGCGCCTTGATCGTGGCGGTGGTGCTGCACGATCCCGGACTGCTCAGCCTGAGCCTGGCGGCGATCCTGCTGGCGCCCCTGCCCGGCCTGTTGCGCGCGCGCACCTACACGGCGGCCTGGGCCTCGATGCTGGTGGCGTTCTATGTCGCCGGTTACCTGGCCGAGGGTTACGCGCAACCCGACACCCGTGTGGGATCGTTCCTGGTCGCCAGCATCGCCGCGCTGGACTATCTCAGCCTGATGATGTTCGTGCGCTTTCGTGGCCGGGAGGCGGCGGCGATACGGGCGTCAGCACCTGCTGCAGAAACGGCACCGTCGGACGACGCTGCGCGCTGAGGCTGGCGCGGTCTACGCGCTCGAGCGCCGCGATCAGGCTGCCGGCATCGCGCGGCAGTCGGTTCAGAAGCCAGGACACCGCGTCCGCCGCCAGCTCCAGTCCGCGTGCCTGGGCCTGCAGACGCAGCAGTTCGCGGCGGTGTTCCTCGCCGAGCGGTTTCAGCCCCAGCAACACCATCGACTCCAGCCGCGTGCGCAGATCCGGCAGCGCCACCGGCAGTCGGGCGGGTGCCGACCGCGCGGCGACCAGCAAGGCCCGCCCCTGCTGACGGCGCCGGTCCAGCAGGCGCAGCAGGCGCAATGCCGCATCGGGATCGGCCAGCGCAGGCTCGATATCGTCCAGCGCCAGCAGCGGCGCCGCATCCAGCGCCGGGTCGTGCAGGCGCGCGCATTGACCCGAATCGTTCAAGGACAGCAGCACCGGGTCGTCGCCCGCAGCGGCCTTTAGCAAATGAGACTTGCCGCTTGCCGCAGCGCCGTAGAGGTACAGCGCGGCAGGACCGCCTGCGCGCACGACCTGCTGCACGGTTTCCAGGGCCAGTCGGTTGGGCCCGGCAAAAAAATTCTGGAAGCTGGGGACCGGATTGAGTTGCACCGCCAGGGCGAGCTGGTCGCCCTTCATGAGCTTGGCGGCGTCGGCGCTGCTTGCGTTGCCGCTGCTTCCTGCGACGGCAGCTCGGCGGGGGCCCCATGCCCGTAAAGGCGGCTGCCCAGCCACTGCCGCTTGGCATGACGGAACAGCACCGCCAGCACCGCCGCCACCGGCAGCGCCAGCATGACGCCGACGAAGCCGAACAACTGGCCGCCAGCCATCACCGCGAAGATCACCGCCACGGGATGCAGGCCGATCTTGTCGCCGACCAGCCAGGGCGTGAGCACGTTGGATTCCAGCACCTGGCCGACGCCGAAGACCACCGCCAGCCACACGAAAGGCAGCAATTCCTGGGTCTGCACCAGCATGGCGATGACCGCAGTCAGCACGCCGACGATGGCGCCCAGATAGGGCACGAAACTGATCAGGCCCACGATCAGTCCCACCAGCAGCGCCAGGTCCAGGCCGGCGGCCCACAGTGCGATCCAGTAGTAGACGGTAAGCGCGGCCATCACGGTCAACTGGCCACGGATGAAGGCACCGAGCACTTCGTCGGTTTCGCGCGCCATCGTGCCCACCGTCGGCAGCGTGCGCGGCGGAATCATGTTGCGGATCCACGCGACCAGCAAGTCCCAGTCGCGCAGCAGGTAGAACGTCACCACCGGCACCAGCAGCAGATTGGCGATCGCCACCAGCAAGGCGCCGCCGGAGGCCGACACGTGCCGCCAGACTTCCTTGACCACCCCGCCGGCCTGGGTCCAGTGGTCGGCTACCACCTGCTTGAGACTTTCGGCATCCAGTCGCATGCCTTCCGGCAGGGTGATGCCGAGTTGCGCCAAGCCGCGGTCCTGCAGCCAGGCCAGCCATTGCGGGATGTTTTCCAGCAGCACCGCAAGCTGGTTGTGCAGCATCGGCACCAGCATGACCAGCGCCAACAGCCCCAGCAACGTGATGAACAGGAACACCAGGCTGACGCCGGCGGTGCGCGACAGGCCCCAGCGCTGCAGCCGGTCCACGAATGGATCGCCCGCGTAGGCCAGTCCGGCGCCCAGCACAAAAGGCGTCAGGATCGGCGCGAGCAGCCAGCAGAACACGCCGAAGCCAGCCAGAGCCGCCAGCCATGGCCAGGAATCGCGCAGGTGCAGGCGGTCCAGCGCCGACGACTGCATTGGCGTCGCCGCAGGCGCGCGCTCAGCTTCCGACGAAGACATAGAACCCTTCTCCTTCACGGCGGACCACCCGGCTGTCTTCGACCTGGGCGGCCACGCTGGCGACGCCACCTTCCACGGTCAGACGCAGACGCAGCAGATCGTCGCGCAATTCCTCGACCTCCACCCGGCGCACGCCTCGCAGCGAGCCGAGGTAATCGATGAGCTGGGAGTAGTCGCTGGCCGCATGCACGCCCGCGATCTGCAGCGCCCACCCCTCGATCATGCTGGCGTCGATACCGAATACCGGCAGACCACGCGCGCTGAGCGCATCCTTGACCGCCTGTTCGTCGAAGCGCGCCACCAGCGCCAGACCCGACTCGCCCGAATCGCTGACCAGTCCGTACTGCTGCGCCCATTGCGGCGCCCTGGACAACATCGGCGCGAACGCCGGGTCCTTGCGCCCCACCACCGTTTCCAGCACCCGCGACAACGCCTCGCGCAAGGCCTGATCGCGCGTGGCATTGCTGTCGTCCGCCACCGGCACCCGCGCGGAAAACGGGTCGGCTGCCGCCGCCGATTCGGCTTCAACGGCATCCTGCGCACGTACCGCCACGCTGCCGGTGGCAGCAGGCAGCAGGGCGACAAAACACAGCAGCCGGAGGCACCAGGCAGGACGGGCGCGAGTACGCATGGACGGGATCATGCGCCGATTATCCGGGGCCGCCACCGCAAGTTGAAAGACCCGCCGGCATTTGCGTGTATCCACCGCGCCGTATCCGCAACCCTGAATCCCCATCCTGAAAATGGCGGGCGCGCGATGCGCCCCTGTAAAATCAAGGCTTGCGATACCCCACCCCACCCTCGCCTTTTCCCATGGCTGCCAAACCCCTGTCGTACCGAGATGCCGGCGTCGATATCGAGGCCGGCGATGCGCTGGTCGGCAATATCCGCAAGATCGTCCGTGCCACGCATCGGCCTGAAGTGCTGGCCGGTGTCGGCGGCTTCGGCGCCCTGGTCAGCCTGCCAAAGAAATATCGCAAGCCGGTCCTGGTCAGTGGCACCGACGGCGTCGGCACCAAGCTCAAGCTCGGCATCGAGTCCGGACAGGTCGAGGGCCTGGGCGTGGACCTGGTCGCCATGTGCGTCAACGACGTGCTGGTGTCCGGCGCCGAACCGCTGTTCTTTCTCGATTACTTCGCCACCGGCAAGCTGGATCCGCGTACCGCGGCGCTGGTGATTCGCGGTGTCGCCAGCGGCTGCAAACAGGCGGGTTGCGCGCTGGTGGGCGGCGAAACCGCGGAGATGCCCGGCCTTTACAACGCTGACGACTTCGACATCGCCGGCTTCTGCGTCGCGGTGGTGGAGCAGTCGCGGATCATCGATGGCAGCAAGATCGCGCCCGGCGATGTCATCGTGGGCCTGCCTTCCAGCGGACCGCACTCCAATGGCTATTCGCTGATCCGCAAGATTCTGTCGGTCGGTGACCATGGTCTGGATCAGACTTTTGGCGGCGGGACGCTTGGCGACGCCCTGCTGGCCCCGACGCAGATCTACGTCAAACCCATCCTCAAGCTGCTGGAATCCGGAATTCCAGTGCGCGGCATGGCGCACATCACCGGCGGCGGCGTGGTCGGCAATCTGGCGCGCTGCTTTCCCAAGGGCACCGGCGCGGTGTTGGACACGCAAAGCTGGACGCGGCCGGCGATCTTCGACTGGCTGCAGGCCGAAGGCTCGGTGGAGAACGACGAGATGTGGCGCGTCTTCAACTGCGGCATCGGCTTTGCGCTGGTGGTGCCGCGGCGCAAGGTCGATGAGGCGATGGCCTTGTTGCGCAAGTCGCGCCTCAAGCCCTGGGTGCTCGGCGAAGTCACCAAGGGCAAACAGGACGTGCGGCTTGCCTGAAAGGGCAGCGCCAACCGATGACCACACGCCACTGCCGCGGATCGTGGTTTTGGTGTCCGGGCAGGGACGCAATCTGCAGGCGCTGATCCAGGCCTGCAGCGACGGCCGCATCGCCGGAAAGATCGTCGCTGTCGTCAGCAACGTCGTCGACGCGCCCGCCCTGGCCCGTGCCACCGAAGCCGGCCTGCCGGTGCGAGTGCTGGCCCACGCCGCTTATCCGTCCCGCGCCGCCTTCGATCGGGCCCTGCTGGCAACGGTGGATACGCTGCGGCCGCAGGTCGTGGCGCTGGCGGGCTACATGCGCATCCTCGACGACGCCTTTGTCGATCGCTACAGCGGACGCCTGCTCAACATCCATCCCTCGCTGTTGCCGCGTTTTCCGGGCCTGCACACGCATCGGCGGGCGCTGGAAGCGGGCGACGCCGAGCACGGCGCCACCGTGCATTTCGTCACGCGGGAACTCGACGGTGGCGCGGCCGTCATTCAGGGGCGTGTCATGGTCGAGCCGCACGATGACGTCGAGTCCTTGGCGAACCGCGTCATGCGTGAGGTGGAATGCAAGATTTATCCGCAGGTCCTGGCCTGGTTCTGTCGCGGCGATCTGAGCTGGGGGACGGGGAGAATCTGGTTCGGCAACCGCCCGCTGGACACACCGCTGAAACTCGAAGACCTGCAAGAGGAATTTCGATGACCAAGAACAACACACCGACGCGTCGCACCCGGACCATAACCGGATGGCTGGCTCTGTGCATGGGCTTCATCATCTCGTTTCCCGCCGCAGCGCAGGGACTGACGCCCCTGGACACCACGTACGCGTTGTCGCGCGGCATTCTCCCCCTTGGGGAGGCGCGCTTCCGCTTGACGCCACAGGATGGCGAGGGCTGCTGGCGCTACGAATACCAGGCCAAACCATCCGGCATTGCGCGGTTGTTCATCGGCAATGTCTCCGAACGTTCCGACTTCTGCATCGTCGACGGCGTGCTGCAGTCGCAGTACTTCGAGTTCAAACGCACCGACAAATCGGAGGACGACTACACCCTGCACTTCAACTGGGCGGAGAAGGTCGTGCGCTCCAGCAGTGGCGAGTTGCGCCAGCTCGAGCCCGGCATGGTCGATCGCCTGGCCCAGCAGATCCAGGTGCAGCTGTGGGTGATGGAACGAGGCGGACAGCCCGGCGAGGCCGAGATCGCGTCGACCAAGGTGGAAGACGACAAGACCCGCGTCTACCGCTTCCGGATCACCGGCACCCAGAACATCGAAGTCCCGGTGGGCCGTTACGACACCGTACGCGTCGAGCGTGTCGACGATCCCGACAAGTCCACCCGCTTCTGGCTGCTCCCGGATCAGGACTTCCTGGTGGCCCAGGTCGACCAGATCCGCAAGGGATCCGAACAGCTCAAAATGGAACTCAAGGCGATCAACACGCCAGTCGTAGCGGCACCCTAGTCCGCATTTCTCACGGGTGGATCGAGCGATGGCCGTAGGTTGAGGGCGGCGTTCGGCTTAGCGGAGAGTGACATTGAGTTACTCCGTGCTAGAGAAGTTTCGATTTATGTGCAGATAACATCACGACAGCTGTCATCCTGAGCGGAGCGAAGGATCTTTTTTCAGAGCACGGGCACACTCGGAGAGAAGATCCTTCGCTCCGCTCAGGATGACAGAAGAAGACATCTGTATTTGAATCAAAAATGCTCTAGCCGAATGCGCCGGAGAATCTCCCGAGAGTCCGATTCGGAACCGAAGTTGAAGAACGCTGTGCGGATTGGCGATGGCAAGGGATTCTCCGGCGACCCGTGAGAAATACGGGCTAGATCAACGGTACATCAAACGACCGCGCCTTCTTCGCGCAGCTTGTCCAGATGCGACTCGATGTTCTGCCGCGCCAATGGCAGCAGGCGCGGATCCAGGCCCTGATAGATGCTTTTCAGCATGTCGTCCAAGCTGTTGCCGGCCTGATGCAGTTGCAGCACGGCGGCCTCGCGCAGGCGCCGATGCCTAAGCGTTTCCTGCAGCCGGAACGCGGTACCCATGGCCATGCCGTGCGAAGGCACGATGACCTTGGGGTCCAGATCGATGATGCGCTGCAGAGAGTCGAAATAAGCGCGCATGTTGCCCTCAGGCTTGTGGATGACCACCGTCCCGATGCCCTGGATCAGATCGCCGACGATGCACCAGGCCCGGTCATCCGGCATCAGCGCCAGCTGACCCTGGTCGTGTCCCGGCACCGCCAGCGCGCGTACCGGGCGCCCCAGCCAGCGCACGATCTCTTCGCCGTCGCCGACGATGCGCTGGGTCAAGCCTTCGAAAAAGGGCGGATAAAACTCCGCGATCCGCTCACTGGTGTCGGCGCTGAGCGCCACACCGACGCCGAGCCGGCGTGCCAGCACATCGGCGCGCTCGTGGTGATCGGGATGGTGATGGGTCAGAAACACTTCGCCGATTCCCATGCCGCGCACTCGCTCGTAAAGGGCGTCGAGTTCGTCATCGTTCCATGGCGACGGATCGACCAGCACGCGGTGAGTCCCCTCGTCGCCCAGCACAAAGCAGTTAGTGTGGATGGCAGGCGGCAGGGTGTTGGAACGCACGGGAATCAGGCGCAGCCCCGCGATGGATTCGATGAGCGGCAGGCGCTGCTCGTGATGCGTATCCAGCGCGATCAGGCCCGGCTGACGGCCGCCGCCAGCGGCCAGCAGGCGGATCGCCGCGATCGTCGGCGGCGCCAGCAGCAAGCGGCCCTCTGCGTATTCCTGCGCCAGGGTCGCCGGTGTCGCCCAGCGGCCGCGATCAACCTCGCCGGTGTCCAGCACGATCTGCGGCCGATTGCGCAGATGCACGCGATAAAACCACGTGTTGAAGCGGGCCGGCACGATCGCCGGCGTGAGCGCGGTGCCGAAAAGATGCAGCGCCGTCACTTCACCGCCGGCGGCGGCGTGATCCAGATCAAAACCCACTTCTTCGCGCAGCTCGCGTGCCAGCGCTTCCAGCAGGCGCGTTTCGAATCCCTGGAACAGTGCGCCAGCTCGAGGCGGCGGCAGCGCGTCGTCCGGATCGACCTTGCCGCCCGGAAACGCCCAGTAGCCGGGGAACGAGGCCAGTCCCGGTTGTCGACGCACCATGAAAATATCGTCACCGCATTCAAGCACCACGGTGACGGCTTCGCGAATCGGCAGGTCCATGGAGAACTCGGCCTGAATGAAGCAGGCAGTGTAACGCTGCCGCGCCAACCCTGACGCGGATCGACAGAAATCAATCTGCGGCGTCGCCCAGCCGTATCGATTTCACCGCCACACTGTCGCCGCCGAACACCACGTGTATGGTCTGGTTGCGACCGCGCCAGGTTTCCGCCGACACCCAGAGTTCGTCGATGCCGCCGCCGTTGATCTGGTCGGGCTTGCCGATGATGGAATAGACCTGTTCGCGGGTCATGCCGGTTTCGATGCGCTGGTAGTTCTTGGTGTTGACCGAAGTGCAGGCCGCGATAAGGACGATGGCTGCCAATGGCGCCAGCAGCGCGTAACGGACAAAAATGCGCAGCACCGGGTTCACCCTTAATCGCTCTTGTTGCGCTCGCTGCCGATGGTGGGACAGGGCGCCGCGACGAACGCGCGCACCAGCGGCTTGCCGAGCCGCGACCGTGCGGACCGTCGCCGCGAAGGTGCCGGCAACGCCATTGCGGAATCGGACCAGATGAACGCAACCACCGATTTACATGGCTTCATGACAGGGTTCCGGAAAGAAGGATCAGCAATCGCCCGCATTACATTCGCGCAGCACTGAACCGGTTGTTAATGCGGTCGACACCGCGCCCTACGCAAGCCCGCCAGCACGCCGTCGTCGGTCGATGCCGCTTGACCGTGGCCGGCGCGCTTGCTTATCTGCGCGCCCATGGCCGCCCCGCTCCTTTCAATTCGCCAGGAAATGTCCGGCGCGGCCGGCCGCGTCGGACCGGTCGACTGGCTGATGTTGGTGCTGGCCCTGATCTCGGTGGGATTGCTGGCCTGGGAGATGTGGGCCGAGGTGGACGAACCCACCCGACACCTGATCGTGCTGGCCGACTACGTGATCTGCGCGATCTTCGCCGTGGAGTTCATCTGGCGGTGGCGCGCGGCCGGCTGGACCGGCGATCACGTCAAACGCAACTGGTACGAAGTGCTGGGCATGATTCCGCTGCAGGAGCCGGCACTGCGGGCATTCCGCCTGTTTCGGGTGGTCCGCATCGTGCTGTTGCTGGCGCGGTTCGGGCGGGCGGCGGATCGCGCGCTGGGCGATGAGTTCACCTACCGTCTGGTGAACCGCTTCAAGAACGCCATCGTCGAATCGATCAGTTCGGCAGTGACGGTGGCGGTACTGGATGAGGTGCAGGAGGTGTTGGTCAAGGGTCACTACGCACACAACATTTCGCGCGCCTTGCAGGAGAACCAGCCGCAACTGCGCGCCATGATCGTCGAGAAGTTGCGCGAAGACCCGCAGGCCGGCCGGCTAGCACGATTGCCGTTTGCCAAGGACCTCACCCTGGCCACCATCAACGCCGTCATGCGCGTGATCGAGCAGGTGCTGCAGGACCCGCGCACCGATGAATTGATCGCCGACGTGCTGCGCGAAAACCTGCAGCAGATTCGCGCGACCGTGCAGGCCAACGAGCGCGAACACCAGAGCCGGCGCAAGCGGCCTGCGAAATCGCCCATACCATGAATTGCCTGATCTACCGCTGCGCCAGGCAGGCGGAGATGTACCTGTACCTGCGCGAGGACCTGGATCCCGCGCAGCTGCCGGCTGGGCTGCTGCAGCGTGCCGGTCGGCTGACGCAGGTGATGCGACTTGACCTGCAGCCCCGGCGACGGCTGGCCCGCGTGGACGCCCAGGCGGTACTGGCGCAACTGCAAGCCTGCGGCTGGTTCCTGCAACTGCCGCCCAACGGACAGGTCGAAGCGCATCTGCATTTCGGCGACTGACTCTCGCGTTCAGCAAACGTCCTGCCGTTTGCGGCTAGCCTAAGATGTCTGTTGTCAAAACTCCCGACTCGCCGCACGGTCCAAGCGGCGTTCGAATGCCACCGCGCTCTATGTCCACCCTGCTCCGCTGCCTGCTTGCCCTGACCGTTGCCGGGGCCGTCGCTGCGTGCGGCGCCAAACAAGGGCGCTTCGTCAAACCGGTGGCCACACCAGTGGCCCAGGATCCGGTTGAGAATCTGTCGTCCAAGTTTGCGGACGGCTATCTGCGCATCTTCGTCAGCTCCAACCTCGACGCCAAGGGTCATACCATCGATTTCGGCGAAGGGGCGGACCGTCCAGCCATGCTGCTGATCTCGGCGCGCTTCGGCAAAGGCACGGTGGCCAGCTTTGCCGCCGACGCCGATCCCGAAATTCCGGTGCTTCTCTACGACGTGCAGGCCGGCAAGACCGTCAGTTCGGTGGTGGACAACGCCCTGCTCAGCGAGGGGCTGCTGGTGGACCCCGAGTCGCTGTCGAAGTCGCCGCATCTGCAGATCGTGGTGCGCGGCGTGCCCGCGGACAAGGCCAAGTGGGTCACCAATCTGCTCGAAATCGCCACCGGCGAGCCGATGCTCAAGTTCGGCATGGGGTTCGTGCCGGGCGGTCAGGTGGTGTCCGGCCTCAGTTCCAAACTGGGCGAGCTGCTCAGCGACGAGATCAAGACCGAAAAAAAGAACTGGGAGGAAAAAACGCTGCTGGGCCTGCGCTCGGACCAGGGGCTGGACGCCCTGCACGGACGCCAGTTCGTGGTGATGCTCAACCCCAACACCATCGAATTCGAGGCCGCGGCGCCCAATTTGCGCCGCTGCGAGCGCGCCCATTCCCCCTCCGGGTTGTGCGAGGCCGACGGCAAGCCCTGGCTGCCGGCACAGGCCTATGTGCGCTTCGAGCTGGACGTCACGGATTTCCGGTCGATCAAGGATTTCATCGGCAGCGCGGTGTCCTGCGAGGCCGACGAGCGCGTCTGGGCCGATTACCGGGCGCTGCTGGCGTCAGGCCAGCTTGCGCGTCGCCAGACCGAATACGAGCGCTATCTGCTGGCGCGCGGCGAGCTGCTGCTGCAGGCGCGTCGCGCGCAGGACGACACCCCGAGCTGGCGTCGCGCGGGCCGACTGCTGCAGTTCGCGCAGCAGTCGGCGCTGCTGCCGAGCGCCGACGACGCGTTCTGGGTCAAGCACTTCAGCGAGCGGGCGAGTCAGATCGAGGCCTGTGTGCGCGCCGCCGCGGTACGCGGGCAGTCGCAATACGCCGCCATCTGGGACCACAGCACCGCTTTGTTCGAACGCGCGCAGTCCTATCCGGAATGGACTGCGGAACTGGCCGCCAACGCCGCGCCGGAAGCGCCGGTGCTGCGCAAGGCGGAGCGCGAGCTGGCGCAACTGCGCCAGGTCATGACCGTACCGGAGCTGCGTGCTCTGGATGCCGACAGCCTGGAAAGCTTGCGCAGCCTGGACGGTCAGCTGCAGCAGATGCTGCTGCCGGCCTACGAGCGCATCGCCGAGCGCATCCTGGAATCCGACGACACTTTCGATGGTCAGGCCGAGCGTCTCAGCGATCTTTTCGCCCGCAGCGCCTGCATGAGCTGCCGCCAGATGCTCAGCGCCGAAGTGGCACGGCTGCGCGAGCCGCCCGCGCCGGAACCGCCGCCCGGGACGCCGACCACGGCCGCTATTTCTGCTGCGGCGACGGAGGCACCGCCAGCGGCCGAGCCGCAAGAGCAGACGACACCGTCTTCGTCGCCCGCGGCTGATCCAAGCCTGTCGCCGTCGGAGCCGGGCGTGGCGGTCGAGGCCACCGCAGCAGCGATCCCGACGGCGCCTGCTGCGGCGCCTCAGGTGCCCGCGGAGCCGGCGCCGGCCGAGCCGGCCGCTTCGGCTGCTACGTCGCCGGAATAGGTCCCGCGGCGACTGCATACACGGGACGCCACAATGGTGGTCCCCCTGCACGACGTGCGCGATGACCGATCCCTGGACCCTGTTCGCTGCGGTGGCGCTGGCGCACGCGTTAGGCGTCGCCAGTCCCGGCCCCGACTTTGCGGTGGTGATGCGTCAGACCCTCGCTCACGGTCGCACCGGGGGAGTGCTGACTGCCTGCGGCATCGGCAGTGGCATCGTGTTTCATGTCGCCTGGGGCATGTTCGGCCTGGGCTGGGCGGTGGAAAATCTGCCCGGCCTGCTGCCGCTGCTGCGCTACGGCGGCGCGGCGTTCCTGTTGTGGATGGGTGTGCAGGCGCTGCGTACGCGCCCGGCACAGACCACCGATCCGCTGACTGCACACCTGAACAAGCGGGGTGCATGGCGGCACTACGGAATCGGCCTGGCCACCAACCTGCTCAACGTCAAGGCACTGCTGTTTTTCGTGGCGCTGTGTTCCAGCGTCATCACCGTCGACACGCCGGTGTGGCTGCGGCTGGGTCTGAGCCTGTGGCTGGTGCTGGCGACCGTGGCCTGGTTTTCGTTCCTGGCCTGTACCGTTGGACATCCCGCCCTGCGCCGTCGTCTGGGGGCGATCAGTCATCACATCGACCATGCCATGGGCCTGGTGCTCATCGCGCTCGCCCTGGCCGTACTGCTCAACGCCCGAATGGGCGGCGCGGAGACCGCTATGCTGACACCATGATGGAAGAACGAATCATCGAACTCGAAACCCGTTACGCCTATCAGGACGAGACCCTGCGCGTGCTCAGCGATACGGTGGCCGCCCAGCAGCAGCAGATCGACAGCCTGAAAGCCCTGTGCCTCCAGCTCGCGGATCGTGTCCGCAACGCGTCTGCCGACACCTTCAAGAGCACGCCGGCTGACGAAGTTCCGCCACATTACTGATGGCCACCGCAGCCGTGACGCCGGATGGCGTCGGTGCCAGCCAGGTGCAGTTGCCGCCCGGGCCCTGGAGCACGGTGTTCGAGTTCCTGTGCGAGCGTTTCCCCGGCGTCGGCCGCCAGGAATGGGCCTCCCGTCTGCTGCGCGGCCGCGTGCTCGACGCCAGCGGCAGCTTGCTGGACGCCGGCAGCGCCTATCGCGTCGGCATGACCGTTCGCTATTTCCGCGAGCTGGACCGCGAGCCTGACATCCCCGGCGAGGTGCACGAAGTCCACCGCGACCGGCACTTGCTGATCGTCGACAAACCGCCGTTTCTGCCGGTGGCGCCAGCCGGAAGATATCTGGAGCAGACCCTGCTGGCAAGGCTGCGGCGACGCTACGCGCTGGCCGATCTGGCGCCCTTGCATCGCATCGATCGCGCTACCAGCGGCTTGGTGATGTTTTCGGCCGACCCCGCCACACGCGGCCGTTACCAGTCGCTGTTTGCGCAGCGGTGCATCGACAAGACCTACGAGGCGCTGGCACCAGCAATGCCGGGACAGGACTTTCCCGTCGAGCGTTGCAGCCGGCTGCTGCCCGGCGAGCCGTTCTTCCGCATGCGTGAAGCCGACGGCACTCCCAACAGCCGGACGCTTATCGAATGCCTGCAGGTGTGGGGCGCCTTGGCCCACTATCGCTTGCGTCCAGTGACCGGTCGCAAGCATCAGTTGCGCGTACACATGGCCGCCCTGGGCGCCGGCATCCTCAACGACCCGCTGTATCCGGTGAACCTTGAAGAGGCGCCCGACGATCCTCACCATCCGCTGATGCTACTGGCGCGCGGACTGGCTTTTAACGACCCCTTGAGCGGCGAGCGCAGGGTGTTCGAAAGCCGGCGCCGGCTGACGCTGCAGGCGGATTCGCCTGCATTGCACGAAGCCGCGACCGATCCGAACGAGAACGCCGCCACATGCATCGACCACCGGAATCAATCATGAACGACCCTGACGCCGCCCTGCGTTCCACTGCCTTCATCGAGTCGGACCGCGACGATATCCGAGCGTTTGCCGCCAGTGCCACGGGCGCGGAAAGCGATCCGCGCCGGCGTGCGGTGCGCCTGTACTACGCGGTGCGCGACGACATCCGTTACGACCCTTATCTGCTTGATCTGAGCATCGACGGCCTCAAGGCGAGCACCGTGCTGCATTCCGGCCGCGGCTGGTGTGTGAACAAGGCCGTGCTGCTCGCCGCGGCCTGTCGCAGCATGGGCATACCGGCGCGACTGGGCTATGCCGACGTACGCAATCATTTGTCGACCGAGCGCATGCGCCAGACCATGCAGACCGACGTGTTCTATTACCACGGCTACACCGCGATCGGTCTCAACGGCCACTGGGTCAAGGCAACTCCCGCGTTCAACCTGTCGCTGTGCGAGAAGTTCGGGCTCAAGCCGCTGGAATTCGACGGCCTGGAGGATTCCATCTACCACCCTTACGACCTGGCGGGGCAGCGGCACATGGAATACCTGCAACTGCGCGGCGAATTTGACGACGTGCCGCTGGCTGACATCCAGGACGCGTTTGCGCGGCACTACCCCCACATGGCCAAGCTGGACCAGGGCAACTTCGACCAGGACGTGGCGCGGGAAACAGCGGCCAAATCCTGAACGTGCAGCGCCCCCGATGGCGCGCTCAGCCCCGGTCCTTCGGCTTGCGCCGGGTCATGCCGGCCACGATCCGCTGATAGCCCGAAGGCAGTAGCCGCTGCATGGCATCGATGAAGTAGGCATCCGGGCCGATCAGCACGCGACGCGAATTTTTCTCGACCGCCTTGAGAATGACCTGCGCGGCCTGATCCGGCGTGGTCCTGAACATCTTCTCGAATTCTTTCTTGCTCTTTTCCTGGCTCTGCCCGGTGATCGATTCAGCGCTGCGATCGAAGCGCGCGGCGTTGGCAATGTTGGTCTTGATGCCGCCGGGATGCACGCTGGTGGCGCTGACCGGGCCGCGTTGGATATCCAGTTCCTGGCGCAAGGCTTCTGTGAAGCCGCGCACTGCGAACTTGGTCGCGTTGTAGGTGCCCTGGGTGGGCACACCGATGATGCCGAACACGCTGGAGACGTTGATCACGTGGCCCTCGCCGGAGGCGCGCAGATGGGGCAGAAAGGCCTTGGTCCCGTGCACCACGCCCCAGAAATTGATGCCCATGATCCACTCGAAATCTTCGTAAGTCGCCGCTTCGATGGTGGAGCCGTGCGCCACGCCGGCATTGTTGAAGATCAGATTCACACGGCCGTGATCGGCCACCACCTGCTCGGCCCAGGCATGCACCGCGGCACGGTCGGCCACGTCCAGCTTCTGCGCGGTCACTTTCACCGGTGCGGCCGCCTGCGCCATTCGCACCGTTTCCGCCAGACCGTCGTCGTTGACATCGCTAAGCGCCAGGTGGCAGCCGCGGCTGGCCAGTTCCAAGGCCAGCGCGCGACCGATACCGGAGGCGGCGCCGGTGACAGCGGCAACCTTGTCGCGAAAATTTTTCATGGGCTATGGGTCGGGAATGCAGGATCAAGGGCGCGGGTTGTTGCGCAGAAAGGTCATGAAGTCGTCGTTCCACTGGCTGGGCCAGATGGCGTGCTGCAGGGCGCCGCGGCGCGCTCGGCTGGCGGGATCCGTCCTGACGTCGTAGCTGCATGAGGCATCGCAGGACGCCGATCGGCGCTGCAAGCCGTCGATCAGCACGGTGGACACCGGCACGCCGGCCACTCCGCCGCGGACGCGATCGCCAAAGCCGAGTCCGCCGGTGGCACAGAAGCCGAACAGATCGCAGCGGTTGTGCAAGGTCATCACCGGCCGGCGGTTGCTGGCGAAGGGAGCTTGCGGACAAGGATCGAACTGGTCGGCGTAGGGATCGGAGGACGAGTACGCCACCGTGGCCGCGACACCCGGAGTGTTCATTCCGTAAAGCAGGGCCATCGCGCCGCCGTTGGACCAGCCCATCACGTACTTGCGCTTGGCCTCGACGATGCCGCGCTGCTCGACCTGCGCAACGAACCGGTCCAGCGCGGCTGCGTCCACGTTGATTGCCGGATCGTTGCGATTGAGATTGCGGTACCAGACGTCCCAACCCGTGCCCTGATCGGTGGGTGCCGGGTAGAACTTCTGCGTGTCGCGCCCTTCCACGGTGAGCAGCACGAACCCCTTGCGCAGGCTGCTACCGCTGAGGTTGGCCGTCCGATACAACAGGTCCAACCCCGCCGCCGTACCCGACTGGATCGAAGATGAGCGCGCGCCCCCCAGGAACACCACCAGAGGTCGCTTGGACAGCAATGAAGTGCCCGGCGGCACGCGCAGACAGGCCGATCGCAGAGTGCCGTTGATGTCGGTAAAGCTCAGCACCTCGCCGCCGCGCAGCGAACAGTTCAGCGCAGCGACAAAGCCTCCGGAAAGATCGCCCTGTACGGTCTTGGTCGTTGCCCGCGGCGGATTGCCGCTGTCTGCCAGACAGGCGTTGGCCTGTGCCTGCGCCACACCTACACACCACATCGCCCCCAACGCTGCCAGCGTCGCTCTCGACAAAATCCCCATGTCTGCTCCCCTGTTCGTTTCCGGGTCGAATCGCGTGGGGATTATTGCCCAGTCGCCGTGACCGGCGACTCCGCTCTGCGGCCCGCCGTTCCCGACGCTGCAGCCAGCGGCGTCGAAGCCGGCCTCAAGCGATAGTTGTCCACGTCGAACCGCTGCGTCTGCAGCCGGAACTGCCAAGTTGCGCCTGGCCACAAGGTGACGTTGCGGCCGTTGGCGTCCAGATACCAACTTTGGCAGCCACCGGTTTTCCACACCGCCTTGGCCATACGCGCCTGCAAGCCCGCATTGAAGCGCTGCTGGACGTCGGCGCGCACCTCTACCGACTGCGCACTTCGTTGACGCAGAGTCTTCAGCGCTTCCAAGATGTAGCGGATCTGCGATTCGATCATGAACACCATCGAGCTGTGACCCAACCCGGTGTTGGGACCGACAATCAGGAACAGGTTGGGAAACCCGGCCACCGTGGTGCCCTTGTAGGCCTCCGCGCCGTCCTTCCAGGCGTCCAGAATGTCGACGCCGTCACGGCCGAAGAACAGACCACGCGGCACCGGGTCTGCGGCATGAAACCCGGTGCCCCAGATGATCACGTCGACCTCGCGCTCGCTGCCGTCGGCGGCGATGACGCTGTTGGCGCGAATCTCGCGCACGCCCTGCGCGATCACTTCCACATTGGACTGCGACAGCGCGGGGTAATAGTTGTCCGAGATCAGAATGCGCTTGCAGCCGATGGTGTAGTCCGGCGTGAGTTTGGCGCGCAGCGCCGGGTCCTTCACCTGACGGCGCAAGTGCGCGCGCGCCACCCCTTCGAACAACTTCATCAGTCTCGGGTTGACGGTGAAGCCCAGCACGCGCGCTTCCAGCATCCAGTAGATCGCCTTGCGGTACAGGTTCTGGAGCACGGGCACGCGCTTGAACAGACGCTGTTCCAGTGGCGAGATCGCCCGATCCGGCTTGGGCACGATCCATGGCGGCGTGCGCTGATACAGATCGACCCGCGCGGCCTGCTGCTGGATCTGCGGCACAAACTGGATTGCCGAGGCGCCGGTGCCGATCACTGCGATACGCTTGCCGGTGAGGTCCAGATCATGGCGCCACTGCGCAGAGTGGAACTGCGGACCCTGGAAGCTTTCGCGTCCCGGTAGCCGTGGGATCGCCGGATTGGACAGGCCGCCCATGCCGGAGATCAGCACGCGCGCGGTGAAGGAGCGGCCGTCGCGAGTGCTCACGGTCCATCGCTGCTGTTCGTCGTTCCAGTGCGCGCCGGTAACGTCGGCACCGAAGCGCAGGTGCGGGTGTAGACCGTACTTGTCCGCACAAGCGCGCAGATAGGCCCAGATCTCACCCTGGCCGGCAAACATGCGCGACCAGTCCGGGTTCTGCTCGAACGAAAACGAGTACAGGTGCGACTGCACGTCGCAGGCGCATCCCGGATAGTGGTTGTCGCGCCAGGTGCCGCCGACATCCAGCGCCCGCTCCAGGATGGCGAAGTCGTTGAGCCCCTGCTCCTTGAGCTTGATCGCCATGCCCAGGCCGGCAAAGCCGGTGCCCACGATCAGGGTGTCGAAATGGGTGACGCCGGGACGCCGGTCTGCTGCATCGAAAGCCATGGTGCGGACTCCGCTATGTGACATGAATTGTTGTCACTTTATTTCTGACAATACTCCATGTCAATATCTGGAAATGAATCCATCGGAGAAAGCCGCACCAACCCGCCGTCGCTACCGGGGCGTCGACGCTGGCGCGCGCCAGGAGGAACGCCGGCGCCAGTTCGTCGAAGCCGGCCTGGAATGTTTTGGCTCGCGCGGCTACCACGCCGTCACGGTGCGCGAACTGTGCGCCCAGGCGCAGCTCACGGAGCGCTACTTCTACGAATCCTTCAAGGATCGCGAAGCGCTGTTCGCTGCCGTATACGCCGACCTGATCGCCCACCTGCGCGTGGATTTCATGGCCGCCGCCGCGCCGCATGCGCCCAACCTGCAGGCCATGGCACGCGCCGGACTGGAGGTGTTCTTCCGGCGCCTGAAGAAAGACCCGCGAGTGGCGCGCATGCTGATGGTGGAAGTGCTCACGGTCAGCCAGGAAATGGAACAGCGCGCGCAGGAGGCGACCTTCGGTTTCGGCGATCTGCTCAAGCAGATGACCGTGGCCATCCTTCCCCGCGGGCACGCGGTGGCGCAGGATATGGACCTTATCGCCACCGGTCTGATCGGCGCCTGCGTACACATCGCCATGCGCTGGACCGCCGGCGGCTACCGCCAACCCGTCCGCCGGGTGATCGACGCCAGCATGACCTTCTTCGACGCCCTGATCGTGCAGTTGTCTCGCCCACCGACCCCATGAGCCCCCTGCGCTGGGTCTTTCTGCTGCTGTTGATGTCGGCCTCGGTGTGGCTGGCGCTGTCGATCTACCGGCCGGGGCTGGCGAACTATGCGCAGCGCCAGGCGGCGCCAGCGGCGCTGCCTGGCGATCAGCTCACCGCCACCTGGCTGGGTGTCAGCGCAGTGCTGCTGCGCGCCGGCGACGACGCGGTGCTGATCGACCCTTTCTTCACCCGGCCGCCCGGCCTGCTGCCGATGATGTTCAACCGGCCCATCCAACCCGACGAAGCCCGCATCAGCCAATGGCTGCAACGCCTGGATCTGCGCCGGCTGGACGCAGTGCTGGTGTCGCACTCCCACTTCGATCACGCCATGGACGCCGGCGTGGTGGCGCGCATGACCGGCGCGCGTCTGATCGGCTCGGAGAGCACGCTCAACATCGGTCGCGGCGCGGGCCTGTCGTCGTCGCTACTGCACAGAGTCGAACCGCAGCAGGCCATCGAGGCCGGGCCGTTCCGCATCACGTTCTTCGCCAGTCGTCATGCCGGCGCCACCGGCGGCAGGCCGCTGGGCGAAATCGAGGTACCGCTGCCGACCCCGGCCAAGTATCTGGACTACCGGCTCGGCGGCACCTATTCGATTCTGGTCGAGCATGCGCAGGGCACGGTGCTGCATCATGGCAGCGCCGGCTTCGAGCCCGGCATGCTGGCGGATGTCCGCGCCGGCACCGTGTTCCTGGGTGTCGCCTTGATCGACGAGCTGGAGCCCTATCTGCAGCAGACCGTGGATGCGGTGGGCGCGCGGGTGGTGGTGCCGGTGCACTGGGACGACTTCACCCGCCCGCTGGATCAGCCCTTGCGGTCATTCCCATTGGCGGTCGATCTGGACGAGTTCTTCGAGGATATGGCACGGACGCGCCCGCAGGTGCAGGTCATGACCTTGGGCCTGGCTCAGCCGACCGACCTGTTTCTGCGCAAGCCCTGAACGCTTGCAAGCGCACGGCGCGTCCGCAGATTGAGTGCAGGCGTCCCGCCCTCGCGACGCTTTCCTTCAACCGCGTCACACTGCCCGCCTGCTCTTCAGGAGACCGCACATGACAGCAAGCTGCGACCTGCCCGGCGCCTCGCGCACGGCGCCACACCAGACGTTTCCCGATCCGCCCGAAGATCTGAATGCGGGCGACGACACCCAGCAACTGGTCCTGGCCGGCGGCTGCTTCTGGTGCACCGAGGCGGTGTACCGCCAGCTCGACGGCGTGCTCGCCGTCACTTCCGGCTACGCCGGCGGCGACGAGGCCAGCGCCAATTACGATGCCGTGTGCTCGGGGCGCACCGATCACGCCGAGGCGATCCGGATCGACTACGACCCCGCACGCATCAGCTTCGGTCGCCTGCTCAAGGTGTTCTTCATGGCCGCGCACGATCCCACCCAGCTCGACCGCCAGGGTAACGATCTCGGTCGCCAATACCGATCAGCGATCTTCCATGCCGACGACGCACAGAAGCGCGTGGCGGTGCGCTACATCGGGGCGCTGGACGCGGCCAAAGTGTTTCGCGCCCCCATCGTCACCCGGCTGGAGCCGCTGCAGGCCTTCTATCCCGCCGAGCATTACCACCAGGATTATGCGCGGTTGAACCCGCAGCAGCCCTATATCGCTGGTGTGTCGATGCCCAAGGTGGAAAAGGTGCGGCACTACTTTGCCGACGCGCTGAAAGACTGATCGCGCTTTTCGCCGCGGCCCGTCGCATCACCCGACGGCCGTTGCAATGACCAGCTGCACGATGGCGTAGAGCAGCAGCACCAGGCCCGCGGTCAGCACCAGCGCCGTGGTCAGGAACAGCGCCGGCGAACCGCGGGTGAAATCGCGTTGACGCACGCGCGAACTTTGCACCCCGAAGAACGCGGCGAGCACGCTGGCGATGGTGGCGAGCACGCCCACCTTGGGTGCCTGCGCGGCCGGACGGCGTGACATGATCTGCGGCGACATGGTGGATCTCCGATGCTGCATGTGTCGATGGCGCAAAGTTTAGGAAGCGCGTCGATACTTCGGCAGACACAGATCAACCCTATTTTCTGCACATCAGTTTCCCGGCGCCGGCATGAGCCTTTTCCGCCAACTGGCTGACGAGATCGAACGCGGAATCCGCGAAGGCGTCTTTGTGCGCGGCCGGCGTCTGCCTTCGGTGCGTGACCTGCAACAGCGTCGCGGACTGAGTGCTTCGACCATCCTGCACGCCTACGCCGAGCTCGAACGCCGCGGCTGGGTCGAGGCCCACCCACGTTCCGGCTACTTCGTTGCACATCGCCCACTGTCAGCGGCGGCGTCCGCGCCCGCGGCTTCGTCACCCACCGGCACGTCCACCCCCGTGGAGGTCTCCGACCTGGTGTTCGACATCCTCGGTGCCACCCGCGAGCGACGCCTGTTGCCGTTCGGCTCCGCGTTTCCCAGCCCGGTGCTGTTTCCGCTGGATCGGCTCGCCGTGTCGCTGGCACGGAGCGCGCGGCGCATGGAACCCTGGGACACGGTGGCGGACCTGCCGCCGGGCAGCACCGCACTGCGCCAGCAGATCCTGCGGCGGTATCTGTTGACCGGTGTCGACGTGGCGCTCGATGAGGTGCTGATCACCAACGGCGCGATGGAAGCGCTCAATCTATGCCTGCAGGCGGTGGCCGCGCCGGGCGAGGTCATCGCCATCGAATCGCCTGCTTTTTATGGGCCGCTGCAGGCGATCGAGCGGCTGGGCCTGCGTGCGGTGGAGGTGCGCACCGATCCGCAACTTGGCGTGGACCCGCAGGCGCTGCGCGAGGTGCTCGATACCCACCCCGTGCGTGCCTGCTGGTTCATGAGCAGTTTCCAGAACCCGCTGGGCGCCAGCGTGCCCGAAGCACAGCGCGGCGAAATCGTGGCCCTGCTGGCCGAGCGCCAGATTCCGCTGATCGAAGACGATGTGTATGCCGAGCTGTATTTCGGCAAGGCCGCGCAGAAGCCGTTCAAGCACTTCGACCGCGAGGGGCTGGTCCTGCACTGCGGCGGCTTTGCCAAATGCCTGGCGCCGGGTTTTCGCGTCGGCTGGGTGAGCGCCGGGCGCTACTCGGAACGGGTGCGCCGACTCAAGATGACCACTACCCTGGCCACCAGCATGCCGTCGCAGGAAGCCCTGGCGGACTTCCTTCAACGCAGCGGCTTCGAAGCGCACCTGCGCCGGCTGCGCCGCGTGCTGCAACAGCAGCAGACGCAGATGCTCGATCTGATCACCCGGCATTTCCCGTCCGGCACGCAGGCCACGCAAGCGCAGGGCGGCTACTTCACCTGGGTGACCCTGCCGCAAGGTATTGATGCGCTGCGCCTGCACGGCCTTGCCGCTGCCGAAGGCATCGGGCTGTCGCCGGGACCGATGTTCTCGCCGCAGCGCGGCTATACCCACTGTCTGCGCCTGAACTACGGCCATCCCTGGGACGACGCCCTGCGCGCAGGCATCGCGCGCATGGGCGCCCTGGCTGTGGCGTTGGCAAGCCGCTGAGCGAGACCGCGACTCAGGCCGCGACCGGCAGCGGCGCCGACAGGTGCTGCAGTCGCGGCATCACCTCATTGGCCAGCAGCGTCAGCGACTGCTGCCAGGCCTCGGGGGCGTCGGCGTAGTCGTAGCCCAGCACCAGCAGGGTGCCGAAGCCGCCCAGCTCTTCGTGAATCTGCTCCAGGCGCTCGGCCACCGTCGCGGGCGAACCGACCACCCAGTTGTGCCGCGCCAGATACTCGGTGGTGACGTCGCTGTCGGGCACGTCGGCGTGGTGCTTCATGTAGGCGCGAAAGCCGAACTGCGAGAACAGCGGCAGCAGGTATTCGGAGCTGGTGCGGCCCATCATGCCGCCCACCGCGCCTTTCCAGGCCAGCTCGTCGGTTTCGGCCACGAACACCTCGCGCACGATGCGCCAGTCGCGCCGATCGGGCGTGCGCCCGCTGCGCGCAGCGCCGATCTCCACCGACTCCCAGTGGCTGGCCACATAGCCGGGATTGAGATTCAGGCTCATCGGAATGAAGCCGCGCTCGCCGGCCAGTTTGAGGGTGTCGGAGCCCTTGCTCAGACCGGCCACGGCAATCGGCGGATGCGGCTGCTGAAGGGGTCTCAGGTGTGGACGCAGCAGCTGGTACGACGGCGCCGGCAGCTCCACCTGCCAATACTTGCCGTTGTATTCGAACGGCTCCGGCGATGACCACAGCTTGAGGATGATATCCAGCGCCTCGCGGGTCATGTCGCGATTGACGCCGGACATGCCGTCGACCTTGAACATCTGCCAGTCGCTGGGCAGGCCACTGGCGGCGACTCCGAAATTCAACCTGCCGCCGGAGATGTGATCGAGCGTGGCGACGCGGTTGGCCAGCTCCGCCGGGTGGTGGTAGGGCAGCAGGAAGCCGCCCGGCCCGAGGCGGATGTTGCGGGTCTGTGCAAAGGCCTGCGCCAGCAGCAGGTCGGGCGCGGAGTTGGGCTCCCAGGGCGAGCAGTGGTGCTCGCCGACCCAGGCCTCGGTGTAGCCGAGCTCATCGAGCCAGCGCATGACCTGCAGGTCCCACTCGTGGCCGGCGCGCAGCGGGCGCTCGGGCGGGTGCGAGGGCATCGTGAAATAACCCAGTTGCATCGGTTCTCCTCCTCTTTGGGGGGCGACCGCCTGTCTGGCGACTCGCGGTGAAACTCGTTGGGCTCAGTCCCGGTATCCCGGATTTCGCCGATCCAGCCGCCGCAGCAACCCCGGCCAGGCCAGCAGGCCGAACTGCCCGCGGGTGACCATTTCGATCTGCTCGTCGATGGTTTCCAGCACCTTGCCCGGCACTGCGTGCATCTCGCCGCCGTTGCTGGTGGCGCGCACCTGGATCATGCAGGCGGCCTCCAGGAAGTACATGCGCATGAACGCATCCGCGCAGTTCTTGCCCATGGTCAGCAGGCCGTGGTTGCGCAGCATCATCGTCCACTTGTCGCCAAGGTCGGCCACCAGACGGGGCTTTTCGTCCTCGTAGAGCGCGATGCCTTCGTAGTCGTGATAGGCCAGCGAGGCGCCGGCGATGATGGCGGTCTGCGACAGCGGCAGCAGGCCGCCCTTCTGTGCCGACACCGCCACGCCGTTGATCGAATGCGTGTGCATCACGCACACCACGTCCTCGCGCGCTTCGTGGATGGCACTGTGGATGGTGAAGCCGGCCGGATTGATGTCGTAGGGCGAGTCCATCACCTTGCGGCCCTGCAGATCGATCTTGACCAACGAGGACGCGGTGATCTCGTCGAACATCCAGCCGTAGGGATTGATCAGGAAGTGATGTTCGGGGCCGGGGATGCGCGCCGAGATGTGGGTGAAGACCAGGTCGTCCCAGCCGTAGGAGGCGACCAGGCGATAGGCTGCCGCGAGGTCCACGCGCAGGTCCCATTCTTCCCTGGAAACCTGGTCGCGCACCGAAGTGCTGGGCTTTAGGACGGCGCTCATGAGCTTCTCCTCAACGTGGTGGCCGCAAACGCGCTGCGGCGTGTTGCGCCAACTGTATCGCAGGACGCGCGAAGCACGGCACCTCTGGCGCCGCGGACATTGACCACAGCGCCACGTCCTCTTCCAATGCCTGGCCAAACAACAACCTTTCGGAAAACTCCAATGGCGCGCTGCCGCAACCTCGTGGAAGTCCCCCAGGATCTCGCTGCCGTCACTACCTACGATCCGCACGAAGAATGCTCTCCACGCGACGCCGAACTGTCGCCGCTGGCGGTACGCAAAATCTGGAGCGCGGTGGAAGGCATGTACCGCAGCGGCCTACATCCCGGCATCCAGCTGGCGATCCGCCGTCGCGGGCAATTGGTGATGAACCGCGCCATCGGTCACCTGCGCGGCCGGGCAGCGGGAGAAGACGCCACCGACGGCCGACTGCTCACGCCGCAAGCACCGGTCTGCCTGTTTTCGGCCTCCAAGGCCATCACCGCGATGCTGGCGCACAAGATGGTGGAACAGGGCAAGTTGCGCCTGGACGACCGCATCGCCGACTACATTCCCGAGTACGCCGCGCAGGGCAAGGGTCAAACCACCTTGCGCCAGTTGCTGGCGCATCGTGCCGGCATTCCCTCGCTGCCCGTGCGCGACGTCGACCCGGCCCTGCTGACCGACTGGGACACCGTGATCCGCCTGCTCTGCGCGTCCAAGCCCGGCTCCGGGCACGGCCAGCAACAGTCCTACCACGCCGTCACCGGCGGCTACATCACCGGCGAACTGGTGCGCAGAGTCTCCGGCAAGCCGCTGGCGCAGGTGCTGCGTGGAACCCTGGCCGATCCGCTGGGCTGCCAGCACTTCAGCTATGGCCTGGCACCGGACGCGCAGGCCGACATGGCGCATAACCGCTCCACCGGGCCGAAGCTGGTGTTTCCGCTCAACCTGGTCGCCAAGCGCGCCCTCGGCATGCCATTCGAAGAGGTGGCGCCGTTGTCGGATGAAGAGGTGTTCCTGTCGTCGGTGATCCCGGCCGCCAACATCCATTCCACCGCGGAAGAATCCAGCCGCTTCTACCAGATGCTGCTCGATGGCGGCCGTTGGAACGGCACGCAGGTGTTGCAGCCGCAAACGGTCGCCGAAGCAGTCAAGCCCGCCGGCAAGATCCAGATCGACCGCACGCTGCTGGTGCCGGTGCGCTTCTCTGCCGGTTTCGTGCTGGGCGAAAGCCCGTTCGGTCTCTACGGCACCCGCTGCGCCCGGGCTTACGGACACCTGGGCTTCATCAACATCGTGTGCTGGGCCGATCCGGACCGCGACATTTCCGTGGCCCTGCTCAACACCGGCAAGTCGATGGCCGCCGAAAGCCTGCCGCACCTGGGCCGGGTGCTATGGTCGATCTCGCATCACTGCAAGCCAGTCAAGGGAGAGCGGCGTGTCCACTGACGATCCTGCGCGCATCAGCCCCACCGCGCACTACACCGGCTACACCTGGTATCGCCATGGCCTGTCGCACAAGGCGCTGGTGACGCCGCAAGGGCGCGCGCTTTACGCTGCGCTGCGCCCGTTCAACGCGGTGTCGCGCCGGCTCGGCACGCCGAGCCTGGACGGCCTGCTGCTGGCGCGGCACCGAGCCATCGACGCCTGGCTGGAACAGGCCATCGAAAGCGGCCAAGTCACCCAGATCATCGAGATCGCCGCCGGCCTGTCGCCGCGCGGCTGGGATTTCACCCGACGCCACGGCAGCCGAATCGAATACGTGGAAGCCGACCTGCCTGCCATGGCCGCCTACAAGCTGAAACGTCTGCAACGGGCCGACCTGTTGGGACCACGCCACCGCGTGGTGGCGCTGGACGCACTGGCCGACAGTGGCGCCGATTCGCTGGCTGCGCTGGCCACCGCCCTGGACCGAACTCAGGGCACCGCCATCGTCACCGAGGGCCTGCTCAACTACTTCCCGCGCAAACAGGTGCTGGGCATGTGGCGGCGCTTCGCCAACAGTCTTCAAGGCTTTCCACACGGTCTTTATCTGTCTGACCTGCACGTCGCCAGCGATAATCGCGGCCTATTCATTCAGGCTTTCCTGAAGCTGCTGTCGAGCTTCGTACGCGGCGCCGTGCACCTGCATTTCAGTTCCGCGTTGGAGGCTCGCTCCGAACTGCAGCAGATGGGTTTCAAGTCAGCGGAAGTGGTGCACCCGGCGATCGGCGACGCGCCAAAAGGCTCGCCCGTACGGGCCGGCGCAAGGCTGGTGCGGGTGGTACGGGCCGGCGTTTGAATGTCCGGTCAACGCGTGCGTTGGCGGTCTCCCCGCCGGCCATAGGCTAAATCGCTAGAATACGCGGCCTTTTTGCCGTCCTTCCGCAGCTTGTGATGTCTGCTCAGCCCGACCAGCCCTGGCGCCTGTCCGTCGCTCCGATGATGGAGTGGACGGATCGTTTCTGCCGCCCGTTCCACCGCCAGTTTTCGCGCAATGCGCGGCTGTTTACGGAGATGGTCACCACGGGCGCCCTGCTGCATGGCGATGTACACCGGCATCTGCGTTTCGACGGCGCCGAGCACCCCGTGGCCTTGCAGCTCGGTGGCTCCGACCCCGAGGCGCTGGCGCGCTGCGCGGAGCTGGGCGAGCAGTACGGCTACGACGAGATCAACCTCAACTGCGGGTGTCCTTCCGATCGCGTGCAGACCGGCTGCTTCGGCGCCGTGTTGATGAAGGACGCACCACTGGTTGCGCGCGCGGTGCGTGCGATGCGCAGCGCCATGTCGCGGCCGGTGACGGTCAAGCACCGCCTCGGGGTTGACGACCTGGAGGGTTACGATTTCCTGCGCGGTTTCGTCGACACCGTGGCCGCAGCCGGCTGCGAGGTGTTCGTCGTGCACGCGCGCAAGGCCTGGTTGTCGGGTCTGTCGCCCAAGGAGAACCGCGAGATTCCGCCGCTGGACTACCCGATGGTGTACCGGCTCAAACAGGATTATCCGCAGCTCACCGTCGTCATCAACGGTGGCATCAAGACCGTCGCCGATTGCCAGAAACACCTTCGCCAGGTGGATGGCGTGATGATCGGCCGCGAGGCCTACGAAAACCCCTACGTCCTGGCCGAGCTGCAGGCGGCCCTGTTCGACGGCATCGCAGAGCCCGAGTTGGAACGCACCGATTATCTGCTCGCCTACCTGCCGTTTGTGGAAGCAGAACTACGCGCCGGCACGCCGCTGGCACGTATCGTTCGTCACATCCTCGGCCTGTATCGTGGCCAGCCCGGTGGCCGGGGGTTTCGTCGCGTGCTGTCGGAAAAAGGCCACCGCGCCGGCGCCGGGCTGGACGTGCTGCGCCAGGCGCTGGCCGAAGTCGAACGCGATGATGATCTGTCAGAAGCGGCGTAAGCCGTCAAAAACTGTTTTGAGGAGAATTTGTTCCATGCGTCACTTGATGCTGTTCCTGTCCCTTAGCCTTGGAGTGGTCATGTCGTCTGCAAACGCTGAATCCAGCCCCCGCGTCAAACTAGAAACCAGCATGGGCGATGTGGTCCTGCAACTGGATGCTGCCAAGGCTCCCGATACGGTGGCCAACTTCACCCAGTACGTGCGGGACGGCCATTACGACGGCCTGGTGTTTCACCGCGTGATCAAGGGCTTCATGATCCAGGGTGGCGGCTACGATGCGTCGATGAAGGAGCGCGACACCCGCGCGGCGATCAAGAACGAAGCTGCCAACGGCCTCAAGAACGAGCGCGGCAGCGTCGCCATGGCGCGCACCAGTGCGCCGCATTCGGCGAGCAGCCAGTTCTTCATCAATCACGGCGACAACGACTTTCTCGACTACCCGGGCCAGGACGGCTGGGGCTATGCGGTGTTCGGCAAGGTGGTCGAGGGCATGGACGTGGTGGAGCAGATCGCCAACACGCCCACCGGCAATGCGCCGCCGTTCGGCCGCGACGTGCCGGTCAAGACCGTGGTGATCAACAAGGCCAGCGTGCTGGACGCGCAGTAAGCAACCGGGATTCACGTCATGAATGCACCCACGCCTGTTCTGCCCGCTTTCGTGCCGCCACGCCGGGTGCTGATGGGACCTGGTCCGTCCGACGTGCACCCGCGCGTGCTGGCGGCGATGGCGCAAGCCACCATCGGTCATCTGGACCCGGCCTTCATCGGCCTGATGGACGATATCAAGCGCCTGCTGCAGCAGACCTTTCGCACGTCCAACGAGCTGACCATGCCGGTTTCCGGCCCCGGTTCCACCGGCATGGAGGCCTGCTTCGCCAACCTGCTGGAGCCGGACGACACCATCATCGTGTGCGAAAACGGCGTGTTCGGCGGTCGCATGCGCGCCATGTCTGAACGCCTCGGGGCCAAGGTGGTCACCGTCTCCGATCCCTGGGGTCGCGCGGTCGATCCGAACAAGGTCGAGGACGCGCTCAAGGCCAATCCGGAAGCCAAAGTGCTGGCTTTCGTGCAAGCCGAAACGTCCACGGGTGCGTTGTCGGACGCCAAGACTCTGGCCGCACTGGCGCAGCGCTATGGCGTGCTGTCGCTGGTCGATGCGGTGACCTCGCTCGGCGGCTCACCGCTGGAGATGGATGCCTGGGGCATCGACGCCATCTACAGCGGCACGCAGAAATGCCTGTCCTGCCCGCCTGGCCTGTCGCCGGTGAGCTTCAGCCCACGCGCGGTGGAGAAGCTGCGTAGCCGCAAGGTGCCGGTGCGCAGCTGGTTCATGGATTTCAGCCTGGTGACCGCATACTGGGGCGGCGGCGCCAAGCGCGCCTATCACCACACCGCGCCGATCAATGCGCTGTATGGCCTGCATGAATCGCTGGTGCTGCTGCACGAAGAAGGCCTGGAACATTCCTGGGCGCGGCATCGCCAGCATCATCTGGCCCTGGCGCGCGGACTCGAAGCGCTGGGCCTGAGCTATCTGGTGCCCGCCGACGAGCGCCTGCCGCAGCTCAACGCCGTACGCCTGCCCGAGGGCCTGCAGGAGGACGTATTGCGCGGTCGCCTGCTCGGCGAGTACGACCTGGAGATCGGGGCCGGCCTGGGCGAGTTCGCCGGCAAGATCTGGCGCATCGGCCTGATGGGTCAGAGCTGCTCGACCCGGCACGTGGAGCTGTGCCTGGAGGCGCTGGGCAAGGTGCTGCAACGTTAGGCCTGCGCCAACGCGATGCAGACCACGCTGTTCCTGTCGGATCTGCATCTGCCGGCCACGCCTTCGCCGCTAAGGTCGAGCTTCCTGAGATTCCTGCAGGGTCCGGCGCGGGAAGCCAACGTCATCTACATTCTGGGCGATCTTTTCGAGAGCTGGATTGGCGACGACGTCGGCCTGCAGCAGTTCGCTCCCGAAGTAGCGGCGTTGGCCGCGCTCGCGGCATCCGGCGTCCACCTCTACTACCAGCACGGCAACCGCGATTTTATGGTTGGCTCGGACTTCTTTGCGCTGACCGGCGTGGCGCCCCTACCCGATCCAACCCTGATCGAACTGCAGAGCGAACCGGTACTGATCTCGCACGGGGATCGCTATTGCGTTGACGATCGCGGCTACCAGCGCTGGCGCCGCTTCTCGCGCATGCGCTGGGCCCAGTGGCTGTTCCTGCGCCTGCCGCGTGCACGCCGCGAAAAAATCGCCGGCAATATCCGCGGCGACAGCGACGCCGCCAAGCGCAACAAGCCGGAATCGATCATGGACGTCAACACCGGGGCCATCCGCAGCGCCCTGACGCGAGCCGGGGTGCGCCGGATGATCCACGGCCACACGCATCGGCCCGGCACTTACGAGGTCGACCTGCCGACCGGTCCGGCGCAGCGCATCGTGCTGCCCGACTGGCGCAGCGATACTCAGGACTATCTGTGCGTCGACGCGCAGGGCATGCAGCAACGGAGCGTCGGCGGCTGAACGATCAAGCGCGCCGATGTTGCGTGCGCTTGTGCCCGGCAAGATCGCGCCGGTGCTGCAGGAACACGTAGCGCAGCAGCAGTTCTTCGCTTTCCTCGTCCAGCGGCAGGAAGCGCACCTGCACCCGCTGCGATTGCAACGACATCACTTGCACCGACATCACTTGCACCGGCAACCTCAGCGGTCGCGGCATCAGGCGGTGCAGGTAAACGCTCAACACGCCGAATTCGCCGTCGCGGATTCGATCGTCGTCGGCCTGCCAGCAGGCGGCGCTGGCGCTCAGTCGCACCGCGCGTTCCGGCGGCGCCGAGCCGTCGTCGAGCAGACGCAGGGACAGCAGTTCCAGAACCAGATCGAGTTTGCGCTCCAGGCGCTGCAGGTCCAGATTGGGCTCCTTGTCCTCCTCGGTACGCGCCGCAGTCGACTCGTCCAGCGCCAGCAGACGCGTCAACAAAAGGCGCGCTTCGGCTTGCAGCAGCATCTGGCTGGAGGCATCCGGGGCGTCGGGCAGCGGCTCGAAAGCCACGCGCAGTCGATCCGAAAAGTGTGGTTGACTGTCGAAGGGCGACTCGGTGGGTGCGTCCATCTGCTGTCTCCGGCACCGGCGCTCAGCGCGCGGGCAACTCGTCCCATGCCTGCTTGATCGGTCGCAGCACCGCGGCCACCTCTTCCAGCGCGCCGACCACGTCCCTGGCGGTATTGGCCTGCACCAGATGGCGCAGACAAAAGTCGTAAAGCAGCGCCAGGCGCGCGCTCAGCGCCCCACCAGCGGGATCCAGACACAGCTTGAGGTATTCCAGGACGGAGATGGCAGCGCCGATGTGCGCGAGACGCGCCGCTCGCTCGTTACCGAGCGCTGCACAGCGGGCCCGGGCGATGCGGTCCAGTGCGCCTTCCAGCAGCATGATCACCAACTGCTGCGGGGTGGCGGCCGCCATGGCCGCGTCCACGCTGGAATCTCGGTACTGGCGAATGGCCTGCAGGCGGTGCATGGCGCCCATGGGGGTGTCCTCTTGGCTGACGAACAGGATATCGACCGGGGATGAGCGGACTTGAGCATCAGCCGCACGACGGCGATCAGCGGCATGAAGTGGTTCCCGGATTAGCCCGCTTCGGCGAGGCCGACCAACTTAGGCATGGGGGCCGGCAGCCTGGGATGTCCGGCGCTTGGCTCTTCGGCGCTCGCCTTCTTTGGCTCTTCTGTTTCGGCCGTCCGGGGACGATCCTTGGAGTTGCAGTAATCCAATTACCTCACGGAGCAGCGAAATGGGCACAAACGAAGAACTGAAAGTCGCAACTCCCTTCAACCACAAGGTCCACGGCGGCACTCAGAATCCGGCTCCGGATCAGTGGGTGCCGTTTGAATGGGAAGAGCCGCGTCTGGGCAAGCAGGTGCAGGGCGAAATCGCCGTGATCCGCACCCACGGCACCTCGGGCACGCTGATGGCCGGGTTCTGGCGCACCGGCCCGACCTCGCCTGGCGGCGCCAAGGACGGCTCGCACACGGTGGTCTACTCCGCGCCGCTGGGCGACGAGACCGCCTGCGTGATCGAGGGTTCGGCCACGCTGACGGTGAACTCCACCGGCCAGAAATTCCACATCGCACCCGGCTCCATCGTCAGCAGCCCGAAGAATCTGGAAGTGACCTGGGAGATCAACGGCCCCTACTTCAAGAAGTACTGGTGCATCTTCAATGGCACCCAAGCCACTGCTGCGCCGCCGGGCGAGCTGCTGGTCACCAACATGAACGACAACCCGGCGGATTGGGAGGCGTATCACTTCGTCGAGCCCAAGGAAGGGCCGCAGGTGGCCGGCGAGCTGTTCTTCATCCGCCCCAGCGGATCGACCGGCACCATGATGAGCGGCATCTGGAGGTCCGGAAAAGGCATCCCCGGGACCAACGTCGATGGCAAGGGCGCGCTGATCACGCCCTACACCGGCGTGCTGGGCGACGAGACCATCCTGCTGCTGGAGGGCGAGGTGGATGTGGTCGAAACCCTGACCGGCAAGCAGCACCACTTCCGCGCCGGCGACGTGATCGGGCTGTCGTCGGGCATGCACATCACCTGGACCTCGCGCGGCCCGTTCTCGAAGAAGCTCTGGGTCATCACCAGGGATCAGCTGCCAGTCGGGTAACGCGTTCGCGCCGAAGTTCCTGCGCCATGCGTTTTTGCGAATGATCGTTCTACGGACGCAGCGCAGGGACTTTACTCCGGGGGCACCTAGGGTGTGGCACCGTTACAGTCGGGGTGACAAAGCCAAGTCTGCCGGATCGGCGCGCTGTCCTTAGCACGCGCCACCCGAGCGCAGGCTTGCCGTCATCATGGTCAACCGAGCGGAGAGATAGACCGTCAGATGGCCAGCTTGCCGCGTCGAACCAAGTCCAGGTACTCCGAACTGCTGCTCTCGCTGGACGGCGCGGGCACGCTGGTCGACCAGCTTGTTCGCGCATTGCGCGCTGAAATCAAACAGGCCAATGTCGGCGCACGACTGCCGCCGACGAGAACCCTGGCAAAGGACCTCGGGATCTCCAGGAATACGGTCATCACCGCTTACGGCGAGTTGGCCAATGAGGGACTTATCGCCACGCACTTTGGCGGGGGTTCGTTCGTCAGCGACCTCGATCGCTCCCCCCGAACGCGGACAGACAACTCCGGGTCATTGCCTTTGCCGGCGGCAGACGAGCCAACGCTGTCGAAGTTCGGCCGACGCCTCGAACACCTGGACGCTTCTCCGATACTCGAGCGACCCGAGCTTCAATTCGACTTTCGCTACGGGCTACCGGTTGTCGGCGATTTTCCCTTCCAAGCTTGGACGAGAATCGTGTCCAAACGCGCGATGATCGCGTCGGTTTCGGTGCTGGGATACGGCGAGTCTGCGGGCTACCTGCCGCTGCGCTCCGAACTTGCCGAGTATCTTCGCAGAGCGCGCGGCATCGCTTGTCATCCAGATCAGATCATCATCACCAACGGATCGCAGCAGGCTCTGGATCTGATCGCAAGAATTCTCATCGATCCCGGTGATCGCGTAGTACTGGAAGAGCCGAGTTACGAGGGTGCCCGCCAGGCTTTTTCGAGCGTCGGCGCGCGCATCGTCGCGGTCCCCGTCGACCGCAACGGTTTACAGGTTGCGAAACTTCCCGCGCGATCCTCCCGATGCCGGGCGGTTTACGTAACCCCTTCGCACCAGTTCCCAACAGGCGCGGTGTTGTCGGCAGATCGACGGCAGCAGCTTATGGATTGGGCGCGTGTCCACAATTGCTTCATCGTGGAGGACGACTATGACGGCGAGCTGCGCTATGACATACGTCCTATCGAAGCCATCAAGGGCGGTGATACCGACGATCAAGTGATCTATGTCGGCACGATGTCAAAGGTCCTGTTTCCTTCATTACGCCTCGGGTACCTGGTCAGTCCGCGGCGGCTGCGCAAGAGTCTCATCGCAGCAAAGCACGTCTGCGATCGACAGACTCCAGCATTGCTGCAGACGGCCTTGAGCGATTTCATGGCGCAGGGGCATTTCAATCGCCACCTCCTGCGCGCCAGGCGCCTTTGCTCTCACCGCAGGACCGCCCTGCTCGACGCCATCCATCAGCACCTGGGCGCGCGCGTCATGGTGGAGGGCGCCAATGCCGGCATCCACGTGATGATGTGGCTGAACGACCGCACAGCCAACGATGTTCCCCAGCTGGTTGAACAAGCGGCACGAGCGGGCGTCGGCATCTACCCGATCACACCCTATTTCATTCATGCGCCGCGCGGTGCGGGACTCCTCCTCGGCTACGCCTCGATGGAGGAAAGCATGATCCGCGAGGGCATTCAGCGACTCGCAGGCGTGCTGGCGGAATAGCCCGAACGCTAGCTTGGCCCTCTTCATACGGGCCTCTTTGGAACTCCCGCTTTCTCATTGAGCGCGCCAACCTACGTTCACGCTCCTGATCGTCAGGAGCCTCACGTAGGAATCAGGCGATGGCGATCTATCTCAGCATGCAGCGGGTGCGCTTTTCGAGTCCGGACGGCTACGAAAAATTCAAACTGGTGTTCGCCAACGTGCGGCATCACCTGAAGAAGCATCCGGGCTTTCTACACCTAACCTGGTGGGATCATGCCGACGATCCGACTTGGTACAACGAAGTCAGCATGTGGACCAGCATGGAAGCACTGAATAGCTGGCACAAAGACGTGTATCACAAGTACGCCAAGAAGTGGGCTGCCAACGGCGCAATCATGGAAGACGTCATTACCAACTTCCAGCTCGTGCGCACACGCCTGCTGCGGGTGTGCCCGTGCTGCGGACATCTGAGCGACGGTCCGTACGACCTGTACCGCGAACAGCACGAACTGGCAAAGCCCTGTGCGGAATGCGGTTTCCACTTTCCGACGACGCCGGAATCGGCGAGTAGCAACGCGGTGTACCAGGACATGTCGGCCGAAGTGGCAGCGGCCCTGGAGGCGGAGTCTCCTTCGCCTGGCGACGCCGGCGCCCACAAACATCGCCACTCCTAGGATTCGCCTGAATCCAAATTCCGGGGAAAAGCTCGCAGTACCACTGGTGGCCGTAACGCTACGCAAACGGAGAGAACGTCATGAGGATCAGGAAATACGATTTCGATTACAGCCGCCGCGTGTTCATGGACAAAGTTGCCAAGGGCGCGGCCGGCGGCGTGCTGGCACCGCTGTGGCCGACGATCGCGAACTCGGGCGAGGTCACCAAGGCCTATCCGGACGAGTTGCTGTCGATCGAGATGTACACCAAAGGCAAAATCAAGCCGGGCGATATCATCTCGGTCGACAACGTCGAGGTGGTGAAGGATCTGCTCGATCCGATCTGCTTCAAGCAGGTCAAGGAGATGGGCCGCAAGATCAAGATTCGCGAGGCCCCGCAAGATGCCACCACCATGTTCAATCACCGGTATCTGGAGCTCACGCTCAAGAACCAAGGACGCGCGAAGTTCGATGCCACCGGCAACCTCTGGATGGATGGCAAGGAAGGTCAGTTGTGGGATGGCGGCCTGCCGTTTCCGGATGCGCAGACTGCCCAGGAAGCCTGCTCCAACATCAGCAACAACTGGGGACGCCACGACTATTCGCAGTACCCCATACCCTGCTGGTCGGTGAATCCCGACGGGCATATCGCGTACAAGCAGAACCTGATCTGGTTCGAGCTGCAGACCACCGGCCGCAATGATGGTCAGGTCTTCAAAGGTTTGAAGGACCTTCTGCGCCTGAATACTGCGCTGTTCACAGGGTCCAATGATGTCAAGGGCAGCTCCTTCCTCAGCGTCTGGTATTACGACCAGCGCAAGTTTCCCGACCTGTATGGGTACTTTCCGGCGTTCAAGCGCGTCCGCCAGTTCCCGACCAACCAGCGCTTCGAGCCGCTGGTACCCGGCATGACCTTGTACCTGACCGACGCCTGGGGCGCCGGAGATCCTCTGCTGACCTGGGGCAATTTCAAGATCATCGAACGCAAGCCCATGCTGGGGCCCCAGGGCGGCAACTGGTGGGCCGGGTACGACAAGGATTGGGCAGTGCCCTTCCACGGTGGACCCAAGGGCACAACGTTCTTCGACAAGACGTTCGAACTGATTCCGGAGTGCATCGTTTGGGATTCCGAACCCACCGGCTATCCGCGCGCGCCCGTGAGCCGGCGACGCACCTGGTCGGATGCCCGCAACGGCACCATGACCACACAGGTGACCTACGACCGCCGCGGCGAGCTCTACAAGCAGATCGAGTTCGGCACCGGACAGATGAAGAACGACAAGGAGGTCATCCTGGACGCGGAAGGCAAGCCCGACTGGTCCTGGCACTGCGCGCAGTTCCACGATATCCAGACCAACCGCATGACACTCATCCGTCACTACCGGGAACTGGATGGCTACAAATCCCTGTTCATCGACGATGGCACGGCCTACGACAAGTACATGACCACGACGGCAGTCGCTCGTCTGGGTCAGTAGGACAACCGCGGCGCATGACTTTCGATCCTCCTGTACGTCCCTCCTCTGCTTCGGCAGAACTTACCGGCGCGCTGACTCCAGGCGCCGGTCTTTCCTGCTCTGGTTGGCCAACCCAGGCATCCGGACGATTGACTGATCGGGAGCTGCAGGTGCTGGCGCGGGTCGGTGCTGGAGACTCCAACAAGCAGATCGCGCGCGCGCTGTTTGTGTCGACAAACACGGTGAAGTTCCATCTGAAGAATCTCTACCGGAAGCTCGGGGTGGGGTGTCGAACCAGAGCCGCGCTGGTCGCATACAGCGGTCGCGCGATCCAGTAGCTTTGGCTTGTCGACCCTCGCGCAGGCATGTGCGATCCCACTCGGCAGGGCATCCCCACGGATACTGTTCGTGACGACTCACACGACGAGCATCGTTGCGTGGCTGATGCCGGAATCCACAGAAATTTCTCAGAGAAGGATTGTCCGGGACTGGATGAGATTGCCTTTGGCGGAGCCGTCGCTCCGATCAAGCTTTTCATGGCGTACTGGGCGCGTCGGCGGTGAGTTGAGTGGTGGGGCCTTCCAATGATCCGCGGCGGGCGCCTGCAACCGTTGTAGGCACGGCTGAAGCGCCAAAAAAGCCCACGGCGGATGCCCTGGGCCGGTTGCTACTGATCTGAGCCGCGTGATCGTATTGATCAGGACTCGGCGGCCGCCTTGTCCTTGCCGCCCTTGCCCTTCCAGCCACCGTGACGCTTGTGGCCGCGATGCTCCTTCATCTTGCTCATCTGCTCGGGCGTAAGCACCGCGGAAAGCTCCGATTGCATCTGCGTGCGCTGCAGCACGCGATCGCGCGCCAGGGTGCCGGCTTCATCTGCCAGAGCCTGCGCCTGGGTGCTGTAGTCGGCGCTCTTGGGGTCCAGTGCCTTCATCGCCTTGCGATGCTCGCGGCTGCGCTCGTGCAGCGCCTTCATCGCCGGACGATTGCTCTCGAAGATGGTCTGCACGCTGGACTTCTGGCTGTCGTCCAACGCCAGGCGTTCGGCCATCTTGGCCACCGGATCACGGTGACCGTGGTCGCCGGCAACGGCGACGCCGAAGCCCGCCAGGGTCAGGCCTGCGGCGAGCAGGATGGGCTTGAGGGTGCGCTGGAACGGGTTCGCAGTGTTCAGCTTGTTCATGTTCGTCGTTTCCTTGAGGGGGGACGCCAATATCGGCGTGATCATTGAACGGCCTTTTGCCGTAAAGCTCCCTTGCGCGCCGGTAAAGTTGGGTTAACACCCGCACCGGGTCCGACCCCAAGAGGAATACTGCCGGCATGCCCCACATCCTGATCGCCGACGACGACCGCGAGCTTTGTTCGCTGCTGGCCGATTACCTGGGCCGTCACGGACTGGAAATTGAATCCGTGCATACGGCCGAGGACGCCATCGCGCGCCTGCAGAGCGGCCAGCGCAAACCCGACGCGCTGGTACTGGACGTCATGTTGCCGGGCATGGACGGCCTGTCGGCGCTGCGCCAGATCCGCGAGTTCGAGGCGCTGCCCATCGTCATGCTGTCCGGCCGCGGCGAGCCGGTGGACCGCGTCATGGGCCTGGAGCTGGGTGCCGATGATTACCTGGCCAAGCCCTGCCTGCCACGCGAATTGCTGGCGCGCATCCAGGCGCTGCTGCGTCGTGCCCGCGCGGAAGTCGGCCCCGAGGCGCAGACCGAGCGCCGCCTCGGAGCGCTGAGCCTGCGCCCGGCGGAACGTCGCGCCTATCACGGCGAAGAACCCTTGGCGCTCACCGGCGCAGAGTTCTCGGTGATGCTGGAGCTGATGCGCTGTACAGGACAGACCGTAAGCCGCGATCAGCTCACCCAGATCGCGCTGCATCGCCCGCTGGAGCGCTACGACCGCGCCATCGATGTGCACGTCAGCCGGCTGCGCCAGAAGCTCGGCGCCGCCGGTGTGGACCTGCGCATCGAAGGCATTCGCGGCGCCGGTTACCAGCTCATCGAGGGCGCCTGATGTTCCGGCTTCCCCAACCTGTCCGACACGGTAGCCCGGTTCGCCGCAGGCGAGCCGGGGCCGGCACCGGGCTGCGTCCCGGCTCCGCTGGCGCGGAACCGGGCTACCCATCTCCTGAACTGCCGTGAGCATCTACCAGCGCCTGTTCCTGTGGTTCTGTGCGGTCAATATCGTCACGCTGGGTGCGAGCATCCTGATTGCCTACGCCATCTTCGAGCGCCGCGCCGACCGCGCGCCGGATATCGCGCCGCTGGCGGCGGAGGTACAGCACGCGCTGGCCGCCGATCTGGCGCTGCCGGACGACCGCCGCAGCGACGGACGTCGCTGGGTGCTGATCCGCGAAGGTCGGCAACTGGACGGCAGTGCACCGCCGCGCGTGATCGAACGCCATCTGGAAGACTTGCTCGCCGATCGTGCCGAGCTACGCCTTCCGCGCGGCTTGTGGATGGTCTCGCAGCGTCTGGAATCGCCGCATGCGGATACCCACCTGATCCTGCTGCAGAGCCCGCCGCAACCGCGGCCCTGGCAGCGCGCGGTGCTGCCAGGTCTGCAGATCCTGCTGTCGGTGCTGGCCATCGCCGCGGTGGGCTGGGTCGTGGCACGCCATCTGGCGGCGCCGCTGGAAAAAATCCAGTCGGTGGTGCGCCGCGTCGCCGCCGGCCAGCTCGGCAGCCGCGTCGGCGGCGAGCTGGCTACGCGCAACGACGAGTACGGTCGCCTGGCGCGCGACTTCGACCGCATGGCGGCACAGATCGAAAGCCTGGTGGACAGTCGCGACCAGCTCCTGCACGACGTATCGCACGAGATGCGTGCGCCGCTGTCGCGGCTGCGCTTTGCCCTGGAGCTCGCTCGCGAGGATGCCGACGGCAACTCCTTCGAACGTGCCGATCGCGAGATCGGCCGCATCGACGCGCTGGTCGGCCAGCTGCTGACCCTGGCGCGGCTGGAGCAGCCGGCCAACCGGCGCGAACTGGAGGCCGTCGACTTGCTGGAGCTGGCACAGGACGTGGTCGAGGCCGAGCGCCCGCAAGCCGAGCACCGCGGCGTGAGCCTGGCGATCCGCGGCCCGGCGCTCAGTGCCCAGGGCGAACGCGACGCCCTGATGCGCGCGCTGGAAAACCTGATCCGCAATGCCGTACGCCACGCGCCCGCCGGCAGCGAAGTGGAGATCGTCATCGGCGGCGACAGCGGCGAGGCGTTCCTGCAGGTGCTGGATCGTGGACGCGGTGTCCCGGTCGAGGACTTGCCGCGGTTGTTCGAGCCTTTCTTTCGCAGCCGCGACAGCGGCACCGAATCCGGCCATGGCCTGGGACTCGCAATTGTCGCGCGTATCCTGCGTGCGCATCGCGGCCGCGCCGAAGCGCAGCTGCGCGAAGGCGGCGGGCTGGACGTCAGCCTGCGATGGCCGCGCAGCGCCGCGGTCGGTTGATTGCCGACCCCCCAGCGACCCATCCCTGCGTTTCCCTGGACACGCAGGGCCGCTTCAATTGCCCGACGACGCGCCCGGCAGGTTCGCCAACTGCTGAGTGAGATAACTGCTGGTGGTCTGCATCTGCCCGACCAGTGCGTCCAGCGCAGTGAACTGGCGCCGGTAACGCGCCTCGACTGCGGCCATGCGCCGGTCCAGGGCCTCGGTCTGATCGTCGATGCCGTCCAGACGCGCTTGCAGACGCTCGGTTTGCGCTTCCAGGCGCCCGTCGGTGCCCAGATACCCATCAAGTACGCCCGACAGGCGTGCGGCCAGTCCGGTGGGGCCAGAGAACAACTCGCCTACCGCCTCGCCGTTGCTGATCAGTGCATTCGATAACCGGGTGCTGTCCACCGTCAGCGTGCCGTCGGTCGCGGTGGTGATGCCGAGCTGTGCCAAGGTCGCGAAGTCACCAGTGCCCACGGTGCCGCCTATGATGCTGCGTAGCTGCTGCAGGCTCGAACGTACGGCGATGTCGCCCATCAAGGGGCCGCCGGTCTGGGTCGCGGCGTCATAGCCGGCCTGCTTCTTGACTACCGCAACCACCGCGTTATACGTGCGTACCAGTTGCTGGATCGCGTCGCTGGCAACGGTCCGATCGGCCTGCACATCCAGTGTCACCGTGGTACCCGGCTCGGCCTTGAGCAGGTTCAGGCTCACCCCCTCGAGCGCTCCGGCGACGGTGTTGGAGCCACTGGTGTAGGTGAACCCGTCGATGCGAATCTGTGCGTCGGTGGCAGCCTGCACGGTGACGACGCCGAACAGATCGCTGCCATCGCTGCTGGCCGCAGACCCGACGACCATGGCCTTGTGCGTGCCGGTGGCGCTGGCGGTCAGTACCAGCCGCGTGCCGGCATCTTCGGTCAGCAGCGCCGCAGTCACGCCGGGATTGTCGCCAGCCGCATTGATGCGATCGCGCAACGCCGCCAGCGTATTGGCGCCATCGACCAGCTCCACCTCGAAGCTGTCTGCGCCCACCTGGATGCTGACCGTGCCGTTTCCGACCACGCTTTCGGAGCCGCTGGCAAACGCTTCGCTCGCCATCTTGTGCGACCTGGCCTGGCTCAGCACCTCGACTTCGTAACGCCCTGCGGCCGCGCCGCTGCCGGCAGTGGCGGTCAACACGCTTTCGTCGGACAGCGTGGTGCTCAGCCGACCGATCGCACTGTCGGCGCCCTTGAGGGCATCGACCGCAGACTGGAATTGGGTGAGCCCCGCCTTGAAGGTGCCCAGCGCCGACAGGGTGACATTGATCCTGCTTTGAGTGGCCTGCAGCCGGCTTTCCTGCGGCGCGCGTTCGGCGCTGACCAGCTGCGCCACCAGGCTGGCCACATCCAGGCCGGAGCCGATACCCGCGGAAGAGATCGCCATGAGGATTTCCGGTTCGATAGGTTGGGCGTAAGTTCAGGCACGCACTTCGATCAGGCGCGGAGCGTCCGCCGCCAGCGCTCGAGCAATGCGCAATGCTTCTTCGCTGGGCATCTGACGCAACACGGTGCCGTCGGTGCGGTCGATCAGGCTGACGATGACGCGGCCGGACGCCTCGTCGACCCGGAAATCCAGCACCGCGCCCTGCTCGGCGGCGCGCGCTGCGATGGCATCCAGCGCCTTGGCCAGATCGTCGATTTCGGCAACAGCGGGACCACCGGCCGCGGGATCCGGTACCGACCCGATTCCATCGCGGACTGCCACCGCAACTGCCGGCTTGGATAACGCGCGAAAGCCGTCCCCGTGAGCGGGAACGGCCGGCATCGCGACACTCGACAATTCGGTGGCCATGACCACCTCCAGTGCTGATGTGAGCGTCGGACCCGGAGCGCGCAGGCCCCGGGTCCGGCGCGACTCGGGCTTAGCCGCGCAGCAGGCTCAGCACGTTTTGCGGGACCGCGTTGGCCTGCGCCAGCATCGCCGTACCGGCCTGCTGCAGAATCTGCGCGCGGGTCAGGTTGGCGGTTTCCTTGGCGAAGTCGGCATCCTGAATGCGGCCGCGCGAGGCGCTCAGGTTCTCCGAGGTTGCGCTGAGGCTGGCGACCACCGACGTGAAGCGGTTCTGCAAGGCGCCCAGATTGCCGCGTGCGGTGTTGACCTGGGTCAGCGCGCTGTCCATCTGCTGGATGGCCAGCTGCGAACCGGTGTAGCTGGACACCGACAAGGTGGTGATGCCGGTGGTGGTGGACGCCGTGGCGGCGGTGGCATTGGTCAGGCCGCCGATGGTGGCGTCGTTGAGCGTGCCGGTCACCGCGATGTTGCCGCTGCCGGTGAGGATGATCTCGTTGGTGGACGCGTTATAAGTGGCGCCGACACCGGACGCGGTCGACACCGTGTTGATGGCATTGACCAGCTGACCCGCACGTTCGAGCGCGGACCCGGCGGCGCCGATGGCACCGATGTCGACGCCGTTGACTGCGATACCGCCGGCCGCGATGGCGGTGCCCGGAGCGGTGATGGCCGAGACCGCGACCGAGGTCTGCGACTGCGTCACCGAAGCCAGCGCCGCGATGTTCACGTCGGCGATGGAAGCCACCGAGATCGTCTCGCCGGCGTTGGCGCCGACCTGGAACACAGCGCCGCTGAAGCTGCCGTCCAGCAGGTTCACGCCGTTGAACTGGGTCTGGTTGGCGACGCGGTCGATCTCGGCCAGGGCCTGGCCGACCTCGAGCTGCAGTGCATCGCGGTCGGACTGCGAGTTGGTGGCGTTGGACGCCTGCACTGCCAGTTCGCGAATGCGCTGCAGGTTGCTGGTGACTTCCACCAGCGCGCCTTCGGCGGTCTGCGCCAGCGAGATGCCGTCGTTGGCATTGCGCGCCGCCTGGTCCAGGCCGCGGATCTGCGAAGTGAAGCGCTCGGTGATGGCCATGCCGGCGGCGTCATCCTTGGCGCTGTTGATGCGCAGGCCGGAAGACAGCCGCTGCAACGAAACCGCCAGCGAGCCCTGCGACATGTTGAGGTTACGCTGCGAGTTCAGCGACATCACGTTGGTGTTGATGGTTTGAGCCATGGTGTTGCTCCTAATGGTGAGTGAGGCCGCGGTGTCGGTGCCTCGAAAGGGCGAGAGCTTCGGGGCTTGATCGGCTTGCCGTTGCTGAGTCTTTTTCGGCGCAGCGCGGAAAATCTTGAGCCGTCTTTTGCTGGAGGGACCGGCGGCGGCGGCGCGCCGACGAAAGGATCAGCGCAGGTAGTCGAACAGGGACATGCCCTGGATGCGGCTGTAGGACTGCTGGGCCGCCTGCAGCGCGGTCATCTGCAGATTGAGTCGACCGACCGCTTCGGCGTAATCCAGATCGCGCAAGCCGGACAGGGTCTCCTGCGCCTGCAGATCGAGCGCGGCAAGCTGCGCTTCGGAGCTATCGATCGCGCCCAGGCGGTTGCCGACCGTACCGCGCAGGTTCGACAGGTGCGACAGTGCAGCGTCGAGTTCCTCCAGCGCACCGAAGAACGCGGTGTGGTTGAGCGCGCGCGCGGATTCGGTTTGCGGATCCGTATCCACCAGGCCGGTCACTTTCTGCACCAGCGCGAACAAATCCTGCGACGTGCCCGGCGCCACCTGGAAGCGGTCGCCGTCGGCGGGGGCACCGGTCAAGGTCAGATCCACCCCGCGAAAGCGGATCGCGGTACCGGCACTGTAGGCACCCGACGCGACCAGCGCGTTGCCGGCGTCGCGCACTTCGTATTGGCCCGCGGCGAAGCTCAGGGTGTAGCCGCCACCATCCCAGGCGCCAGCGTCGGCCAGACGCGCCTGCGTCAGGTAGGCGCCGCCAGCGTTGCCCGCGTCGGCACTGACGGCAAAGGCGCCGTTGCCACTAAGCAGGGCCTGGAAAACCGCGCTGCCGGCGTCGCCCAGCGCCAGCGCGCGTTCGGGCCCGATCTCGATCTCGCGCACCTGCGCCGAACCGCTGTAGGTGGCCCCGGAAACATCGAGCGAGAACGGCGCACCGCCGTCGGCAGTCCCGCCGAACAGAAACCGACCGCTGCCGTCGTCGCTGTTGGCGATCGCCAGCAGCTCCTGCAGGCGCGATTGCAATTCCAGCGCGATCGCCTGGCGCGAATCGCCCGACTGGATGCCGCCATTGGCCTGCAGCGCCAGCTCGCGTACGCGATTGAGGGTGTCGGTGGCCGCCGCCAGGGCGGTTTCTTCCAGGCCCAGGCGGTGGCGTGCGGCGACGGCGTTGTCGTTGTAGCGAGCCAGCTCCGACAGCCGCTGGTCCAGGCGCGAGGCACGTGCCCAGTCGCCTGGATTGTCGCTCGCACGGGTGATGCGGGTGCCCAGGGCCAGCTCGTTCTGCGTCTTCGACAGCGCGGTCTGGTTGCGCAGAATGTTGGCGATGCCTTGCTGGTGCAGGGCGGCGGTGGAAATTCGCATGGTGGCCCCCGGCTTCAGCGCCGCACCGCGGCGAGCAGGGACTGAAACACGGTGTCGGCCACCGCGATCACCTGCGCTGCCGCCTGATAGGCCTGTTGGAAGCGCACCAGATCGGAGGCCTCTTCATCTAGATTCACGCCGGACGCGGCGTCGCGGCTGGCGACCGATTGCGCCAGCAGGCTCTGCTGCGCACCGCGTGCGATGCCCGCCTGCCGGGCCTGATTGCCGATGCCGGTGACCAGCTTTTCCTGAGCCGCTTGCAGGCTGTTGCGGCCGCTGTCGAGCAACCCCTGGGACTCCAGCCCCAGCAGCGCACGCGCATTGCCGTTATCGCTGGAATCGGCTCCGCTGCCAGCCGCCGCGGCGGCGAGGTTGGCGGGATCCGAGATCGCCATTTGCATCTGGCCGGCCGCCAGTGCAGTCGGCCGGATCAGATATCGATCCTGTCCCGCTGGGACACCGTTCACGGTCAGACTCAGCCCCTGGGCGACGAGCGGATCGCCGGGCGCTCCGCTGCCACTCATGGAAATGCTGGCGCCGGTGGTGGCGTCGCTGAGCTGCCAGTTGGCCCCGTCGAAGCGCAGCAGATAGTCGCCGCCGGTCAGCGCCCCGACGTCGGAGAAACCGACGCCGATCTGCGCGTTGCCGCTGTTGCCGTCGGCCGCCAGCGCCCGGCCGGTTATGGAATTGAAGAACAAGCCGCCGTCCTGCCCGAGCGCATCGACGCCCTGCTGGTGCTGCGCGTTGAAGGCTTGCGTCAGCCCCACGGCGAGGCGGCCGAGTTGCGCGAGTGCCGGATCGAGTACCTCGCGTTGAGCGTCCAGCAGGCCGCCGAGCGCGCCGCCACCGAGCTGGCCAGTGACCACGCCGCCGCTGGAGGTCACTTCCAGGCGGCCGCTGCCGTAGGCATCGTCAGCGACGCCCAGCGCCTGTGACTGCGCACCCAGTACCAACGCCTGACCGCTGCCGGTGAAGACGTTGATCGAGCCGTCATCGGCGGTGTTGGTGTTCACCCCGATCTGGCCGGCCAGGTCCTGCAGCAGCGCATCCCTTTGGTCGAGCAGGTCGTTGGGCGGCTGGCCGCCGGCAGCCGCAGCGGCCTGCGCGATGCGCTGGTTGAGCGTGGCGATAGACTGCGCCGCGGCGTTGATGTCCTGCACCGACTGCCGCAGGCGGCTGTTGAGCTCGACCTGCACGCTGTCGAGTTGACCCTGCAAGCTGCGAAAGCGCGAAGTCAGCCCCCGCGCATCGCTGAGAACGGTCTGGCGCGCTGCCGCCGAAGTGGGATCGGCAGCCAGCGCGTTGAGACTGTCGAAAAACTGGTTGAGCGGCTGGCCCGGCCCGGTGGCCGCGTCAGACATCCAGCTGTCGAGTTGCGCGGCAACGGCCTCGAATTGCTCGGCGCGGCGATAGGCGGAGGTATCGGATACCGCGCGTGCACCAACGAAAGCATCCGCAATCCTGCGCACCGTGGCGGCTTCCACACCGCTGCCGACGTAGCCGTCGCCTGTCGGTCCGCCCAGACGCGATACCAGGTCGACGCGCTGGCGCGTATATCCCGGCGTGTTGACGTTGGCGATATTGTGGCCGGTGGTGTCCAGCGCCTTGCGATAGCTCAACAGCGCGGAGATGCCGGTACTCAGAAGATCGGACATGGCTTACACCGCCTTGGCGTCCGCTGGCGCGGACTCTGCAGGAATTGTCGACACGCGATCGATCAGCTTGAGCAGCTTGTGCGCGTAAGCAGGATCGGTGGCGTAACCGGCTTTCTGCAGCCCGCGCGCGTAGGCCCCGGCGTCTTCCCGACCCTCTCGCAGGGCTTGCGCATAGCGCGGGTTGGCCTTGAGGAAGTCGGCGTAATCCGCAAACGCCGCAGCCGGCGATTCGTAGGCACGGAACTGGGCGGACATTTTCTGCAGGCGTCCGCCCAGATGCTCGTGCGTGGTCCGGGTCAGGACCGCGCCGTCCCAGCCATGCGCCTTGATGCCGAAATAATTGTGGCTGGAACGGCCGTCCGCATCACGGGGCACGTGCTGGCCCCAGCCGGTTTCCAGCGCGGCCTGCGCCATGATCGCTTCGGCCGGCACACCGAGCTTTGCGGCGGCGGCCTCGGCGTGCGGGCGGATTTGTTCGATGAAGGCCTGCGGGCTACCCGCAGCGGCCGGAGGGGCGACGATGCCGCGGACAACCGCTGCCGCCGGAGTTGAAGCCGAAGGATCACGCTTGCTCGCCAGCGCGGCCGCATCCGGCGCGGCTAGCCGGTCGGTCGGTCGCAGGCTGGTGCCCAGCCGCGCAGGCAGAGGATGCATCGGCGCAGAGGCGGGACTTTCCACTGCCGTTGCATCCTGCGTCCGCATCATCTGTCGCACCAGCACCTGGGCCAGGCCGATTCCCCTGCCGCCTTGCCCGGTGGACAGGTGCAAGGCCATCTGCTGATCGAACAGATCGCGGTAGAAGTCGGACTGGCCACCGCCGAGCAGATCTTCGCCCAGGCTGGCATCGCGCGAGGACTTGAGCACCTGCTGCACGAACAGGGCCTCGAACTGCTGCGCGGCCTTGAGCATGCTCTCGGGGTCCTGCGCACGCGCCTGCAATTTCAGCGTGGACAGCGCACCGAAATCGGTAACCGCGGGCATGGGCGCGGCCAGGCTCATCAGATGATCACCAGCTCCGCGCGCAGCGCACCGGCCTGCTTGAGCGCCTCCAGGATCGCGACCAGGTCGCCGGGTGAGGCGCCGATCTGATTGACCGCACGCACCAGGTCGTCCAGCGACACGCCGCCGTCGAGCACGAACATCTGGCCACCGGTCTGCGTCACTTCGATCTCGCTGCGTGGCAGCACCACGGTCTGGCCGCGCGAGAACGCATCGGGCTGGCTGACTTCAGGCTTCTCGGAGATGGTGACGCTCAAGGTGCCGTGCGACACCGCCGCCGGCAGCACCCGCACGCTGCTGCCGACCACGACCGTGCCGGTGCGGGCGTTGACGATCACTCTTGCCGGCGCATCGCCGGGCTGGATGTCGAGGTTTTCCAGTTGCGCCATGAAGGCGACGCGCTGCGCCGCATCGGCCGGACCCAGTACGGACACGGTGACGGCGTCCAGTGGGCGCGCCACCGCGCTGCCCAGCAGCTGGTTGATGCCGGCCGCCAGACGCGTGGCGGTGGTGAAATCGGCGACGTGCAGATCGAGCCGGACATCGGGCCCGCTGTCGAAACCGGAGGCCACCACCCGCTCCACCATCGCTCCGCGCGGAATGCGGCCGGCGCTGGGTACGTTGACCGATACGCGCGAGCCGTCCTTGCCGGAGACGCCCAGCCCCCCCACCACCACATTGCCCTGCGCGATGGCATAGACCTCACCGTCGGCGCCCTTGAGCGGCGCCATCAGCAGCGAACCGCCGCGCAGAGAGCCGGCGTTGCCGAGGGACGAAACGGTGACGTCGATCACCTGACCGGGCTTGGCGAACGCCGGCAGTTCGGCGTGGATGGCGACGGCCGCCACGTTCTTGAGCTGCGGGCTGACCCCTGGTGGCACCGTCACCCCAAGCTGGTTGAGCAGGTTCTTGAGGCTCTGCACCGTGAACGGCGCCTGCGAAGTCTGATCGCCGCTGCCGTCCAGGCCCACTACCAGGCCGTAGCCCACCAAGGGATTGGAGCGCACGCCGGCCACCGAGGCCAGATCCTTGACCCGCTCGGCATGGGCCGGAAAGGTGCCGATCAGCAGCACCAGTTCCAGCACGATCACGAGCGCAAAAAAGCGCAGACGGCCTGCGCGACGTGGGCTGGGCACGTCGGCGGGGAATCGCAGGCCGTCTGCGCTGCTTTGCGTTCGCATCAAGAGCATCGGAATCTCACTAGAAGGGGAACCACGGAGAATTGAAGAAACGCGACAGCCATCCCTGCGCATTGGCATCGGCCAGTGCGCCACGCCCCACATATTCGATGCGCGCATCGGCCACGCGGTCCGACGTCACGGTGTTGTCCGGGGCAATATCCACCGGGCGTACGATGCCGCTCAGATGCACCACTTCCGATCCCTGGTTCAACGCCAGGCGCTTTTCGCCCACCACTGCCAGATTGCCGTTGGGCATGCGATCGACCACGGTCACGGTCAGGCTGCCGCTGAGCTGGTTGGATTGGCTGGTGTCGCCTCTGCCGCTGAACTCGCGGGCGCCATTGAGGGCGAAGTCTCCGATCGGCTGGCCGTCGCGGGTCAGCGGCCGGCCGAACAGCGTCGGGTTGGCGATGCTCAGACCTGCTTCCTTGCTGGTGGAGGTGCTGGCCTGTTTCTGCGCCTGGGTTTTTTCGATCAGCAGCACGGTCAGCAGATCGCCAGGCGCGCGCGCCTTGGGGTCTTCGAACAAACCGCGCCCGCTGTAGCTGTCGTAGATCGCGCCCGAGGTCGCGACCGGCGCCGGAATCGCGAACGAACGTGCCGGTGCCGGCTCCGCTTCCAGCACCTTGGGCGCGCTGCCGCAGGCCCCCAGCACCAGGCTCAGGGCAACGAGCGCGGCGCGTCCGGTGGCGGCACCGCCTTCGCCAGGTGCTGATGGGCCACACGTACGCCGCTGCAGATCGCCGCGAGCAGTAGCAGGCAGGCCAGCAGGCTCAGGAATCCTTCCAGTCTCACCATCGAGTTCCAATGTCGGTGATGTATGTTGGCGGCGCTGCGCGCGGTTGCAGACTTCCGTCCCGATCATCGCGAGCACCCGGACCTTGAACGGCCTGAGCGCGGCAACGAAGCCGGAGTGTTGACCGCACGCACCTATCTTTGCCGGTGTCCGCCTCGTCAGATGCGCGTTCACAGGTTGTTGGACACGTAGGCCAGCATCTGGTCGGTGGTCGAGATGGCCTTGGAGTTCATCTCGTAAGCGCGCTGGGTTTCGATCATCGAGACCAGCTCTTCCACGACGTTGACGTTGGACGCCTCCAACGAGCCCTGCGCGACGCGCCCGAGTCCGTTGAGTCCGGGCGTTCCGGTCAGCGGCGGACCGCTGGCCGCGGTCTCGATGTAGAGGTTCTCGCCCTGCGCCTGCAGGCCGGCGGGATTGACGAAGTCGGCCAGCGTCAGAGAACCGACTTCCTGCGGCGCCGCCTCGCCGGAGAGTTGCACGGTCACGATGCCATCGCTGCCGATGGTCACGCTCTGGGCGGCCTCCGGAATATTGATGCCGGGCTGCACCGCGAAACCGCTGGAGGTGACCAGCTGACCCTGTGCGTCCACCTGGAAACTGCCGTCGCGCGTGTAGGCGCTGCTGCCGTCGGGCAGGCTGATCTGGAAGAAACCACGGCCGTTGACGGCAACGTCCAGGGGGTTGCCGGTCTGCTGCAGATTGCCCTGCGCGAACTGGCGGTCGGTGGCGACCACGCGCACACCGGTGCCCAGATTGAGCCCGGTCGGTGCCTGCGTCTGCTGACTGGTCTGGCCTCCGGCTTGCTTGACGGTCTGCGACAACAGGTCCTCGAAGGCCACCCTGCCGCGCTTGAAGCCGGTGGTGCCGACATTGGCCAGGTTGTTGGAGATCACCGTCATGCGCGTGGCCTGCGCATCCAGTCCGGTCTTGGCCGCCCACAGTGCCGAATTCATGTCGTTGGTCCTGCGCCAGAAGCTTGGCGCGCTGCTCGGGTTCGGCGGTGGACCTTCAAGTTCCGGACCAGCCTGGCAGGGTAGTGCCCGGCCGGTTGCTGTGACCCGGCACGCGCTCAGCAGAGCACGTTCTGGAACGTGTACCGGGCCTGCCGGAGTCGATGCCTGGAGTCTTTAGCTTCGGCATGCCGGTATCCGACATCGCACGCTGCATCGACCCGGACCGCAACCCGAACCGGCCCAGCGCGGGCCCTTTATCCGGTCGGCCTGCTGACGAGCCCCGGCGTCACGGCAGTTCCGGCCGCGGTACAGCAACTCCGCGATCAACCGCCGATCAGCCCCTTTTCGCGCACGATGCGAATCGCCTCCAGGCGGCTCTTCACGCCCAGCTTGGCGTAGATGTTCTTGAGGTGATACTTGACGGTATCGCGGGTCACGAACATCGCGGTGGCAATCTGTTCATTCGACAGGTAGTTCACCATCATCGAGACGATCTTGCGTTCGCGATCGGTGAACGGCTCCAGCAGACCGCCGCCCGCGGCACCCGGGCGCTCCCGCGAGGTCCGCGCCTGAGTCTCCGGCATGCTGGTACCGAGCAGACGTACCAGGAACAGATAGGACTCTGAATCCGGCGCCAGCTCGCCGCGTTCGCCACCCGGGCGCAGGTGCTCCAGCAACAACTGCGAGACTTCTTCGCCCTCGTCGAGGATGGCCTGTACGTAGCCGCCGGGCGCGGCCAGCGCCAGCGCATGCTCGATGCAGCGATGCGCCGCATTGCCGTGCCCGAGGCGCTGGTTGGCCAGGGCGCCCAGTACCTGCAACTTGATCTGCCGATGCACGCGTGTGCGCAGCACCGCCTGCCGGAGTCCGGCGTGCAGCAGCCGCAGCGCTTCGCGGGCGTGGCCTGCGTGAATGTCCAGACGGATTCGGCCGATGACGGTGTCTTCGCTGTCTTCGGAGATGCGCACCCAGTCGCTGGTGGGAGAGCAATCGTCCGGCTCGAGCCGGCCGGCCACGATCTGCGCACGGTCCAGACGTCCGCTCAGCAGTTCGCGCCGCACGCGCTCCCAGCCGATCAGCCGCACCGCACGCGGCCACTGCCCGCTGTAGGACAGCTGTTCGGCTTCGTCGAGCACCGCCAGGGCTTCGGCCGCCTCGCCGCGCAGATCGTGAATGCGCGCCACCGCGCGATAGGCGATCACCAGGTAGTCGTGGATGCCGGCGTTGGTGATGATCTCGCGAAACTGTCGGAAATGCGTCAGCGCCAGATCGAATTCGTTGGCCTCATACAGGGTCATGATCAGCCCGCAGGCCAGGCAGGCGGTAGACACCGATTCGTCGGCGTACATGCGCGGATCGGACAAGGCGGTGCGAAACTGGGTCATCGCCTCCTGCAACTGGCCCTGCGAGACCAGAGTCAGCGCCGACTTGCCGACGGAGTAGGCCCAGGTGAACGTGGTGCCACCCAGTCCGCTCAGCGCGCGTCCGCGCGCCAGGTATTTGAGCGCCTCGTCGTAGTGACCCGCGGCCATTGCGTGATAGCCGCGGGCGTTGGCGACCGCGCTGAGCTCAAACGTACGAAAGCGGGTGGAGCCATTGACACTGGTGTCGACGCTGGCCACCGGGTCGGGCGTGTGTGCCAGGTCGTCCTCAATGATCGCCACCATGCTCAACGCCACCCGCGGATCGCCGTGCGGAGAGCTTCCGGCCGGAATTGCGCGCAGCAGGCGCAGCAGCGGTCCGAGCTTGCGATGGCGGCTCAGAAAGCTCAGCGCCCAGACGATCTTCACCACCAGCCCGGGGCGCTTTTCCAGCTCTTCCATCGGCACGCTGTCCGACCAGCGATCGACCGTCACCATGTGCCCGTCGGGCACCAGCCGATCCGCCCAGATCTCGAACACGTCGGCGGCCTCTGCATGATCGCCGGCGCTGGAGAAGTGGTGCAGCGCCTCTTCGAAGTGTCCCTGCTCGCGAAACCAGCGCGCGGCATCGCGATGCAGTTCGCGTACCGATTCCGGATACGCGGCGCGCAGATGGTCCTGCAGAAAGCGCGAAAACAGCGCGTGATAGGTGAACCACTGCTGGTCGGATTCGACCCGGCGCACGAACAGCCCGGTGCGTTCCAGAACGGCAAGAATCTCCTGGGCATCGCGACGCCCCAGCAGCGCGTTGCACAACGACACCGACATGCGCGTGAGCACCGAAGTCTTGAGCAGAAACTCCTGCACCGCTGGCGCCTGTCGCGACAGCACGTTGTCGGCCAGGTAATCCGCCAGTTCGCGAAGATGATGCACCCGTCCCTTGGCCAGGGATTCGCGGATCGCCGGGCTGTCGATGGCCAGACGATAAAGCTGCACCGCCGCAGGCCAGCCCTCGGTATCGCTGTAGATCGCATGCAGTTCGGCTTCGGACACGCTGACGTCGCCGGTCAGCTCGAAGAATCGGCGCACCTCCTGCTCGGAGAAGCGCAACGCATCGGCATGGATGACCAATGCCTCGTCGCCCACGATCAGCCGCGGCAGACCCACCTCCGGCACCACCCGGCTGGCCAGGAACCAGCGGATGCCGACCGGCGCACTAGCGAGCAGTTCGCGGAGAAATCCCAGCATCGGCCGGCTGCTGACGAAGTGCAGATCGTCAATGAACACGGCTACCGGCCGGCCCAAGGCGAGCAACTGCCCGGCCAGCCAGTCGGTACGAGAAGCCATATCGGTGACGCGTGGCTGCTCGGCCACTTCGCGGACGCTGGCCTGCGCGCGCATACCGGCCACCATCTCCTGCACATGCCCCAGAAAGCGCGTCACATCGTTGTCGGTTTCGTCCAGCGACAACCAACCGCAGAGCATGCCCTCCTGCTCGCAGGTTGCCTGCACCTGCAACATCAACGAGGTCTTGCCATGGCCGGCAGGCGCCTGGAATACCGCGACCCGGGCCGGCGTACGGCCGAACACGCGCTGCAGCAGCAGTTCGCGCTCCACCGCGTGTTGGTGCGCCTTGGGCGCCGAGATCTTGTGATTCGGAGACACCGCAGGCACGCGGGCGGCACCTCTGGGCAGGTCGGGATTGACGCTCTGCTCGGATCGGGCGTTCACGAGTCTCCTCCTCGCTCCTGGACCGGCAGCCTACCCCAGGCGCTGGGGCCGCTCTTTACCCTCCGGGGTAGGGTCATTCCGGGATACCGGCATAGCGTTGCCTGGACGGATCACGGCGTACGCTGAAATCGCCGGGCCCCGCAGTGCATGGCGTTTTACGGGCAGGAACTGAGGGAAGATTGCCCCCGGCCAACTTGACTGCGACGCCCAGGATGCAAGAGGAGCACCGCGCAACTTACGCGCACCCCAGGCTGCGTTCGATCAATTCACTGCATCGCAGCGAAACGATCGAATCAACGCTTTCCCAGCTGGGTAGAACCCAAGATCGAAAGATTACCCTCAAGGGTAGGGTCCAGCGGAAGGCCCAGTCCTACGGTGCAGTGGCCGGGGCATTCGATCGTCACCTTATCCGATCGGCAGCCCGGCGAAATCATTCCAAATCTGGTGAAGCGATAAATACATCTAAGGCGGGCAGACGAGCCCAGCCGGCAACGCTCACTGCAAAGAGGAGAGCCCGATGCATATCCGCAAGTTCGACTTCGATTACAGCCGCCGACAGTTCCTCGATAAAACCGCCCGCGGTATCGGAACCTTGGGCGTCCTCGCGCCCTTGTGGTCCGTGGCGGCCAGCAACGGCGATATCAGCAAAGCCTACCCGGACGAGCTGATGTCGATCGACATGTACACCAAGGGCAAAATCAAGACGGGCGATTATATCGACGCCAGCAATGTCGACATCGTCCAGGACCTGCTCGATCCGATCCAGTATACAAACCTCAAGGAGCAGGGGCGGCGGATCAAGATCGTTCCGACGACGCTGGATATCACCGAGATGTACAACCAGGACCATCTCGAAGCGACCCTGCGCAACAAGGGCCGGGCGAAGTGGGATGACACTGGAAACCTGGTCGCCGACACCGGAGAAAACTGGCTCGGTGGCGTGCCCTTTCCGGAACCCGGCGATGCCAAGGAAGCCTTGGCCAACATCACGATGAGCTGGGGCCGTCACAATTTTTCGATCTACGCGATTCCCGAGATCAGTCTCAGACCGGATGGCAGCATCGGGTACGACCGCGAATTCATCTGGGCAGAACTGCAGGTCCAGGCACGAGCCGACGGCAAGATATTCCAGGATCAAGCCGAACTCCTCAGGCTGCAGTCGATCTGGTTCACGCGTCCCAACGACACCAAGGGCTCCTCGTTCTTGTCCGTCTGGTATTACGACCAGCGCAAATTCCCGGACTTGTACGGCTATTTCCCGGCATTCAAGCGGGTGCGTCAGTTCCCCACCAATCAACGCTTCGAACCGGTGGTGCCGGGCATGACCTTCTTCCTCTCCGACGCATGGTCATCGGGGGACCCCATGCTCACCTGGGGCGATTACAAGATGATCACCAGAAAGCCCCACCTGGCGCCAATGTCCGAGAACTGGCAGGGCGATTCGCCAAACTGGGACAAGAAGGTACACGGCGGCGGCAAGGATCTGACGTTCTACGAAACCAACTTTCAGCTGGTACCGGAGTGCGTGGTGATCGAAACCAAGCCCACCGGATATCCACGTGCGCCGGTCGGCGTAAAGCGTGTCTGGATCGATGCACGCAACAACATGTACAACTCCAGCGTAACGTTCGACCGGCAGGGCAAGGTCTGGAAGTCCTTCGAAACCGGATCCGGCCGGCAGCAGAAAGGCAGTCACGTCCACAAGAACCGGGACGGAACGCCGGCCTGGTCCTGGGATTACTGCCATGTTCATGACATTCAGTCCAACCGCATGACGCGCATCCACCACGCGCAGGCAAGTCCTGCAGGATACAAGTCGGAATACGACCCCGATTACGACTTCTACAACAAGTTCCTGACCACGAGTGCGATGGCCCGTTTGGGTACCTAGCTTCCAGACCCGGAAATGCGAGGGCTCGCCCTCGCAGATTGTTCTCCCGCTGCTGCTTCATCGGCGCAATACCGGCGGACTGAAAAGTCCGCCGGTCTTTTTCGCGTGAACGGCGGGCTGTTCCGATTGCCGTATCGAAGTGGATCGAAGCGGCCATCGGACGCCGAATGCATGACCTCTGCCCGGGTGCGCCGCGACCGGACAGGGGCGCCGGCCGTGACGACCGGGACCTGATGCGCTCTGGGCGGGTCTACCCTGGCTCTCCTCCCCAGCCGGGGCGGTTGCCCTGCCCCTTTTTCTCCCGCCTTGCCAGGCAACCCGGCGGCCCTTGACGGGCCGCCGAGTCATTTAAGGGGGTCCACCCTGAGCGAATCAGGGAAGCACCCCTACGGGATCGCCGCGAGCCGAGTGCTACTTTACCCCTGCGGGTAGGAATACCGACCGGACGCCGCCCTAATCTCGCCGGCACAACAAGGCGTCGGCACACTATCAGGAGGAGCGAGTGGGAAAACTCATCAATATCGACAATGGGGGCACTCTGACGGACATCTGCGTCATCGATGGCCGCTCGGTTTACCGGGCCAAGACACTGACGACGCCGCACGATCTGTCGCGCTGTTTCTTTGATGGTTTGAGCAAGGTTTCACAGGCGATCTACGGCAAGGAAGACCTGCTGGCGCTGATCACCAGCACGGACCACATCCGTTATTCCACGACCCAGGGCACCAATGCCCTGATCGAGCGCAAGGGACCGCGCCTGGGTCTGGTGCTCACCGGTACGCTGCAGGAACCGGCGCTGAGACAGGAGGGTCGGTCGGACGAATTGTTCGATGCCCTGGTCGGCACGCGCAGCACTGCGCTGGACCTGAGTCTGCAGGGCGCCGAACTGGAAATGGCCGCGGTCAAGGCGGTCAATGCACTGTCCTCCGCTGGCGCCAATCGCATCGTGGTCGCCCACGGCGGCGCGGATCGCTCGGAGCAGGAAACGCGGCTCAAGAACCTGTTGCTGCGAAAATTCCCGCAGCACCTTCTCGGCGCGGTGCCCATTCTCTATACGCATGAAGTGGTCGAAGACGAAGACGATGTGCGCCGCACCTGGACCGCACTGTTCAACGCTTTTCTGCACCCGGCGATGGAGCGGTTTCTCTACACCTCGGAGCACAAGCTGCGCCAGCACAAGGCGCAGAACCCGCTGTTGATTTTCCGTAACGACGGCAACTCCGCCCGCGTAGCCAAAACCATCGCGCTCAAAACCTACAGCTCGGGACCGCGCGGCGGCATGGAAGGCTCGCGCGCCATCGCCGGCCACTACAGCTTCAAGCATCTGGTTTCGATGGACGTCGGCGGCACCACCACCGACATCGGCGAAGTGCGCGATGGTCAGGTCCGCTCGGAATCGCGCGGCCGTGTCGAGGGCGTCGCGGTGTCGTTTCCCCTCAGCGATGTGCACAGCGTCGGCGTCGGCGGCAGTTCCATCATTAAAGTGGTCGATGGCCACATCAAGGTCGGACCGCAGTCGGTAGGCAGCGCGCCGGGCCCAGCCTGCTTCGGCCTGGGCGGCAGCGAGGCCACCATCACCGATGCGTTCGTGGTGCTGGGCCTGCTCGACCCCAGCTCGTTCTTCGGCGGCGATCTTGCGCTGGACCTCCAGCGCGCACGCGCGGTGATCCAGGAGCGTGTAGCGACACCGCTAAACCTCTCGATCGAGGCAGCGGCCGTCGCGATGGAGAAGGCCTGGGTCGACAAGGTGGCCGGCTGCCTAAAGGAGTTCGCACACGTCGAAGCCGACACGGTGCTGGCGGCGTTCGGTGGCGCGGGCCCTATGGTCGTCTGCCGCATCGCCGAGACCGCTGGCATCTCGCGCGTGCTGATTCCGGGCCTGGCGGCGGTGTTTTCGGCGTTCGGCCTGGGCTTCTCCGACATCGGTCACCAGTACGAGGCGCCGCTGCGACAGCGCGATGCCGCTGGCCTCAAGGCCTGCCTGGACGATCTCAGAGAACAGGCCGAGCGCGGCATGTACGCCGAAGGCTTCGAGCTGGGCGACTGCGAACTCGAGCCGGAACTGCTGGTGACCACCGCCGAACTGGACGAGCGTCGCGCACTGGCCAACGGCGCGCTGCCGTCCGATCTGCCCGCCAACGCGCGGCTGTCGGTTTCGCTGAGCAGTACGCGGCGGCTGCCGCAGCCGGAACTGCGCGGTCGTTTCGGCGGCAAATCGGCCGAGGCGGTGACCAAGGGGTCGCGTCAGGTGGGCGACGCCGCCCTGCCGGTCTACCGCGTCGAAGACCAGGCCGCGGGTGCGGTTGCCAGCGGTCCCGCCGTGCTTGAAGAGGCCTATTTCACCGGCCGCATCGATGCTGGCTGGCGTTTCGAAATCAACGACAGCGGCGACATTCTGTTGAGCCGCGTCTGATCCCGTTCTGGAGGAAAAAAAATGAAAGTCCTGATGACCGAGAATCTGCGCATCGATTTGGATAGCGAGCAGTGGGAATGTCGCCACTGCGACAAAGTGCTGGTGTCGGCGCGCGACAACTACAAGCGCGGCCTGCTCGCCTACGACCGTGATCCGCGTGAAATCCACAAGCCACTGCTGGACCCGACCAAGTACACGCTCACCTACTCGCCGGACCCGACCTGGTGCCGGCTGATCGAGTACTACTGCCCACAGTGCGGAACGATGATGGAAGTCGAATACCTGCCACCCGGCCATCCGCCGCTGCGCGACATGGAGTTCGACATCGACGCGATGAAAGTGCAGTGGAAGGACCGCGACGAAGTGCTGGTCGAGGCCATCGGCAAGGAGCCCGCACAACGGCGCGTGCATTCCGGCCAGCGGATGGCTCGCATGGCAACCGGAGACAAGGCATGAGGCGCGTCTCGGTCGATATCGGCGGCACCTTCACCGACTGCTTCGTGGCGTGGGACAACAAGTACATCGAATCCAAGGCCCTCACCACGCACCAGAATCTGGCGTTGGGCTTCAACGAGGCATTGAAGAACGCCTGCGACGAGCTCGAACTCAAGGAACACGACCTGTTATCGCAGGTCGACTCGGTGCGCTATGCCACCACCTTGGGCACCAACGCGCTGATCCAGCGCAAGGGTCCTCGTCTGGGCATGCTGACCACGATGGGCTTCCGCTCTTCGGTACCGCTGGCACGTGCCAAGGGCTATGCAACGGGTCTGCCGCACAAGCAGCAGATGGACGTGCCCAACGCCGAGCGTCCGGACCCCATCGTGCCGATTCCGATGATCCTCGAGGTGCGCGAGCGCATCGACTACACCGGCGACGTGCTGCTCAAGCTCGACGAAAAAGATCTACGCGACAAACTGCGCCAGCTGGTCGACAAGGGCGCCGAGGCGATTGTGGTGACCCTGGCCAACTCGGTGGTGAATCCGGAACACGAGCTGCGCATTCGCGAGATATTTCTGAAGGAGTATCCCGGCCACATGCTGGGCGCAATCCCGCTGCTGCTTTCGCATCAGGTGGGCGGACGCAAAGGCGAGTACGCGCGCGCGATGTCCACCATCATGGACGGATTCCTGCACTCGACGATGTACCACGGCCTCGGAACCCTGGAACTGAACTTGCGCAACACCGGCTATTCCAAGCCGATGCTGTGCAATCACAACTCCGGCGGCATGGCGCAGCTCAATTCCACAGATGCGCTGCAGACCGTGCACTCGGGTCCGGTGTCCGGCATCGCGGCCAGCGAACACCTGGCGCTGCAGGCCGAGCTGGGTAATATCGTGGCCACCGACATGGGTGGCACCAGCTTCGACATCGGCATCGTGGTGGAAGGCGGCGTCAAGTACTACGACTTCAATCCGGAAATCGAACGCTGGATGGTCGCGGTGCCGATGGTGCATCTGGTCACCCTGGGCGCTGGCGGCGGATCGGTGTGCCAGTACGATCGCATCTACAAGACCGTACAGGTGGGTCCGGAGTCGGCGGGCTCCGACCCCGGCCCGGCGGCCTACGATCGCGGCGGCCTGAAGCCGACGGTCACCGATGCCGATCTGCTGATGGGTTATCTCGACCCGGGCAACTACGCGGGCGGTCGCATCAAGCTCAATCCCAAGCGCGCCAAACAGGCGATGGAGGAGCTGGCGGACGAACTCGACGTCGACACCGTCGAAACCTGCAAGCTGATCAAGCAGACCGTCGATGCCAACATGGCCAACGGCATCGCACGCGAACTGCGCACGCGCGGCTACGAGCCGGTGGACTTCACCACCCTGGCCTACGGCGGCAATGGTCCGTTGCATGCCTGCGGCATCGCCCGTGCACTGGGCGTCAGGAACATTCTGGCACCGCCTTATGCTTCGACGTTCTCGGCGGTGGGTGCGGGCAACATGAACCAGATGCACATCCACGAACTGAGCACCTGGACGGTACTGTACGACGCCAACCTGAAGTCACTGTTCGCCGACTACAGCAAGTTCAACGGCTTCGTCGAAGAGCTAGAGCGTCGTGGTCGCGAGGACCTGCTGCGCCAGGGCTTCGCAGCCGAGGGCATCGGTTACCGCCTGGAACTCGACATGCGCTACGGCAACCAACGCGTGACGACCGCCGTGGTCACCGACCTGCATCGATTGAACAATCAGAGCGACGTACTGCGGTTGATGGAGCAGTTCTACCAGCGCTACGGCGAGCGCTTCGGCAAGGGCAGCCAGGTGACCGAAGCCGGCGTACGCATCAACACGGTTCGCGTCTGCTCGTTCGTCACCCAGCCGGGTGTCGCGTTCAAGGGCATCAAGCCCGCCGGCAAGGGCAAGGCACCGCCCGCCCCCGATGGCTTGCGCAAGTGCCATTTCGTGGGCCACGACGGTGCGCTGGAAACGCCGATCTACGGTGACGGCGCGCTCGAGCCGCGCACCGAGATCGACGGACCTGCGATCGTGGTGACACGCGCCACGACTTACCTGATCGAACCGGGCTGGCGCTATCGCGCAGCAGAACAGGGTGCGGTGTGGTTTACGAGAATCGAGACCACCTGATCGATTTACTCCGTCGCGGCTTTCCGCGACGGAGTTTGAAAGTAATGAATGGAGGGCGAAGACAAATGAACGACATGAACATCACTGCCGACGACAAGGCGCTGCTGAACAAGTTTCTGAAGGACAACCAGCTGTTCTACATCGCTGATCCGGAGATCATGGGCGACCACGACATCGGCCCGCGCAGCGAGGACGAAGAGCGCCTGCTCAGCGGTCCGACCGATCCGCACCTGGTCAACATGGTACGTGGCCGCGTCCTCGCCGCCATGGATGAAGGGAACACGATGATCGAACAGATGGGCGCCGCGCCCGGCGCGAAGTGGGGCGACATCGTCGCGTCCATCTTCACGGCCAGCGGCGACCTATCGATGATCGCGCCGCACGGCGTCGTCGGCTTCGCCGCCTGCGTGCACTACCCGATCAAGTACATCATCAAGTACTGGACCGACGAACCCACCGTCGGCGTGCGCGACGGCGACGGCTTCATCCACAACGACCCGCGCTACGGTGGCATCCACGGCACCGATCAGTCCTGCATCATGCCGGTGTTCTGGAAAGAGAAGCTGGTCTGCTGGGTGTCCTGCACCATCCACGAGGGCGAGAACGGTGCGACCGAACCGGGCGGCATGCCGCCGTCGGCCGAGAGCCGCTACGACGAAGGCCTGAAGATGTCGCCTTTCAAGGTCATCGAGAACTTTCAGCTCCGTCGCGATCTCGTCACGTTCCTGCAGAACATGGTGCGCGATCCCAAGCTGCAGCTCGAGGACATGAAGGTCAAGCTGCACACCTGCCTGCGCATGCGCGAGCGCGTGCTGGCGGTGCTCGAGGAATTCGGCGAGGACGCGCTGACCATCTCGCTGCGCCAGCACATCGAGGACGTGCAGGAAGAAGTGCGCCGCCGCATCGAAGAGCTGCCGGACGGCACCACCCGCGTCCTGACCTTTCCCGATTCGACCCTGCGCGAGAACGCACTGCTCAAGTTCAGCATGGCGGTCACGGTCAAGGGCGACAAGATGACCCTGGACTTCCGCGGCTCGTCGCCGGAGTTCATCAACCGCGCCATCAACTGCAACGCGGCCTCGCTCAAGACGATGCTTCTGACCAGCTACCTGCAGAACGTCTGGCCCGACCTGCCGCAGACCATGGCGGTATTCGGCCCGATCAAGATGCTGTTCGACGAGAAGTCGGTGCTCAATGGCTCGTTCGAGACGCCGCAGCCGATGAGCCTCATCCCCTTGTTCAAGGCGATGACCATCCCGACCATCCCGATGGCCAAGCTCAGCTACAGTCTGCCGCATCGCTACACCGCGATCGTGGCGCCGCAGTACGACCAGCCCGGCACCTTCATCTACGGCGGCCTGACCCAGAACGGCGAGAACGTCGGCAACTTCTGCGCCGACATCAACGGCAATGGCCAGGGCGGTCGTGCGCATCGCGACGGCGAACATTCGGTGTCGCCCCCGTTCGCCGCCAACTGCGACATCGGCGAAATGGAAGTCATCGAAGAGGAACTGCCGATCGTGCGCCTCGGCGCGTTCACTCTGACCAAGGATCGGGTCGGCTTCGGCAAGTACCGCGGCGGCCTGGGCTACGAGATGATCGCCTCGACCCGTGGCACCGGCATGTGGGGCTTCATGACCGGCTGCACCGGCTCGCTGTTCACGCCTTCGCAGCCGCTGTTCGGCGGCTACGGCCCGCCGGTGTACCCCTTGTGCAAGATCCAGAACGTCAACATCTTCGAGCAGCTCGAGTCCAACCCCGACAAGATCAAGTTCGACATTCTGGATCTGATGAACAAGCAGACCGTCGAAGGCGGCAAGTACTCGACGCATCCGATGGCCATGACCTTCGAGCTTTGCGAGAACGGCGAGGTCTACATGATGTGCCAGGGCACCGGCGCCGGTTACGGCGACGTACTGCTGCGCGACCCGGCGCTGGTGATCAAGGACATCGAGGAAGACCTGATCTCGCACGAAACGGCGCGCGATATCTACAAGGTGGTGTTCGATTCGACCACGCTGATCGTCGACGAGGAGGCCACCAAGACGGCGCGACAGGACGAACGCAAGTCACGGCTCAAGCGAGGCAAGCCGTTCGACGCGTTCGAAAAGGATTTCGTCACTGCAGAGCCGCCGGCGCACCTGCCCTACTACGGCAGTTGGGACGATCCGACAATCATCTACGGCACCAGCCAGGGCAAACGCATCAAGATGAAAGCAAGCGAGATGCAGAGCATGTTCATGCCCAACCCGAAGGATGAGAAGATCAAGGCACTGGAAAAGCAGCTCGACGCGACCAAGGCAGAGCTTGACGCCTGTCGCGCAAAATCCCGCGGCTGACTTTCCAACCCGGCGCGCAGGAAAGCGAGGGCAGGCATGCCCCCGCTTTTTTTGTGCGTGACGGAATCACGCCGGGCAGGCGCCGGGCGCACTCGCAGGAATCACTGACAGCCGCTTTGCCCTCCACCAGAAAGGCCAGACCCGACACCCGGATCACAACGCCCGGTCAACACCTGATGGACCTGGTCCGGCACCGCCTCAAGCTTTCCGATCACCAACGCGCAGATGTTGGTCAACGACAATAGAGGACGTGACCGGGCTTGTAGCGGTATTGGTCGATACAGTATCGATATCATTACACCCCTGCGGTGCTCGACATGGATGGGAGCATTGCGCCTCGCCTTGAGTTTTGACGATTGGAACGAATGACCCAGAACAAGTCAGTCCGGCAGCAGAAGTCGGCAAGCGCGGGAAACGAAGCGCGAGCTGGCGAGCGCGCCTCAGCGGGAAATTTTGTTGGCGTCACGTCGTCGCTGTTGACGCCGTTGCTGCAGGCCGCCGGCCAATGCCGTGACGAAAGCGAGATCAGAGATCTTTGTCAGCGCTTCTGCGACACGATCCAGCATGACGGGTGGCTCCTGGCGTGTTCCCTGCCCCACCTCAAGCTACGCGAGGACCAGATCCCTCATGTGAGCTTTTCCGGATACGACAGTGCCTGGATCGCGCAGTACAACTCCCGCGGGTATTTCGAGCACGATCCGGTGGTCAAGCGAGGCCTGACCGCCTATCGCCCGTTCGACTGGTCGGAGATCTCCGACGCATCACCGTTGGCGGCGGAGCTGTTCGTCGAAGCGGCCAGACATGGGATCTGCGCGGGCTTCAGCGTTCCATTACGCGGCCCGCGTGCGGCGCGAGGGTTGATCAACTTCTCGCGCGCTCATCTGCACACGCCACCCGAGCCGTTCAAGACCGAAATCGAAGCTGCAGCGCTGTATTTCGGCACGCTGCTCATGGAGTCCGTGATTCGGGTCGCCGATCAGGTTGCGGCCGACCTGTCCGATGTCGCAGCAAGCATGAGCGATCAGGAAGTGCTTCTGCTGTCGCAGCTTTCTGCGGGCACCCCGGCCGGCATGATCGCTGCGCAGCTTCAGCTCACACCGGATGCCATCACCAAGCTGCTGAGCAGAATCCAGAAAAAGCTCAAGTGCTCATCCACTGAGCAGGCACTGGCACGGGCAGCCTTTCTGAATCTGGGCGTGTAGCGCTGGCCGTTCAGCACCCTCAGCGAGGGTGCGCGGATGACGCGCAGCCCGCATGTTCCAGCCAGCCGGCCCAACCTCAACGCCTGAGAAATGCCTTCTTGGCCCAGGGCTGCTGCAGCAACAGGTTACGAATGCCGGAGATGGGCAGGGCCTTGCTGTAAGCCCAGCCCTGCATACGGGTCACGTCATGCCGACGAAGCCAGCGCGCCTGCACGTCTGTCTCCACGCCTTCAGCGACCGTGATCATGTGCAGACTCTTGGCCAGGCCGATGATGGTTTTCGCAATCACGGAGTCGCGCCGGTTGCGACCCAGACCGGCGACGAAAGAACGATCCAGTTTCAATCCCGCCACCGGCACGCTGCGCAGTACGCCCAGGTTGTTGTAGCCCAGGCCGAAATCGTCCACCAGTGTCGCCACACCGATTGCATTGAGCTTTTCGACAAACAGGGGAATGGAATCGCCTTCAGCGAGCATGGTCTCGGTGATCTCCACCTGGAACTGTCGGGGCGGGATGCGATACCGCTTCAAGGTCTGGTCTATGGTCATCACCAGGTTCGCATCGGCGAGTTGCCCGGCGGAAACGTTCATGCTCAGAGTCAGGCCGGGATGCCCATTGCGACGCAATTCAGCCAGGTCCATGCAAGCGCGGTTGAGAATGTTGCGGCCCACCTCGCCGATCAGCGAGTTCAACTCCAGCGAACGAACGATCTCCTCGGTGCTGTGGGTGCCTTGCCCTGCTGGCCACCGTAACAGCGCTTCGAGATGGGCGATCTCGCCGGTTTTGCAATCTATACTCGGTTGATAATGAATATGAAATTCGTCATCTGCCACCGCCAGCATGAGGCGCAGGTTGCTGGCGGGCATGAAACGCATATGGCCCTGGGCGACGCGAACGGCACGCTCGCGCGTCCGCGGCAGCGGATAAGCCCGGTGCTCCTGCACAACGGCAACACTCAGATCGACCACGCTCGCAGGTGCATCGATGATGCTGTCGATGAGATTTTGTCGGGTTTCGCCCATGGCTGGTAAAGAATGGACCTCGTACTTATAGTAGTCCAGCGGTTTGGCAGCAGCATCAAGGGCCTGCACCTCACTTCTCGGGACAATTTCCTCTGATGCTGCGGCGCCGGCTGAACGGGGGCGGTAGGGAGCAATCGATGGCCAGCAGCGACATTGCATTAACCGCGCTACTCGAAAACGCGGAAAACGTGCCCGAGCTGTATGACGCCGTTAGAGCGTTTGCGCAGGCGCGGCAGTTCAGTAGTTTTCTGTTCGGCGTTCGCGTACCGGTCTCGCTGGCCAAACCAGTGCACTTCTCCTTGTCCGGCTTCCCCAAGGAATGGCGCAAGCACTATGACGAAGCGGGATACCTGCGCGTGGATCCGGTTGTCCGTCATGCCCTGAGCAGTTCGGTCCCCATTTTCTGGGACGAGATCGAACGCAGCGACGCGCTGGTCGGCGCCTTCTTCAATGAAGCCGCCAGTTTCGGCCTAGCCCACGGAGTATCCGCCCCGATCTGCGGCAGACGCGGCGAGGTCGGCGTGTTGTCCCTGGCCAGGGAGTCCGTAATCGACGATTGCGAAGTCACCCGGTTCGAACTGCGCCGCGAGATGACTTGGTTTGCCACGGTGTTGCACGAGGCCGTATCGCGGGTGGCCTTTACCGCATCCACGCATCGCGAGGTCGCGAGACTGTCCGAGCGCGAAAAGCAGATTCTGATGTGGACAGCCGCTGGCGAATCATCTGCCACGATCGCGACCGAACTCGGCATTGCCGAGCGGACCGTGCTTTTTCATATCGAAAAAGCGGGCAAGAAGATGGGCGTGACCGGTCGCCACAAGATCGTATCCAGAGCAGTGGGTTCTGGCGCTTTGGCCCTGAACCAGGTCGCATTGCAGTCGACCAGGGCGCTGCCGACGACGCAGGAGTTCAGCGTCTAGTGACCATGAAAATTCGGCGTCGAAAGCTGTAGGTTTTGACAGCTGGCAAAGACCTCGCACCGTGGTTTGCTTGAGCCATACCACGGAGGTTCTTATGCACAGCTTTCATGCCGGCACCCTTGCCGGGCCGGACGCCCTGCCTGTCGAGATCATCGACCGGATGTTCCGCCTTCGCTTTCAGGTCTTCCACGAGCGTCTCAACTGGGAGGTGAAAGTCGAGGAAGGCCGTGAAAAAGATGAATTCGACGACGATCAGAGCATCTACATCGTTGGCGTCGACGACCAAACCGCCTCGGTGGACGCAGCGTGGAGACTGCGCCCCACCTCCGTGCCTTATATGCTCAAGGACACGTTCCCCATGTTGTTGCAGGGCAGACCGGCGCCCTGCCTGCCGCGTGTATGGGAGGTCTCCCGATTCGCCGTGGTCAATACCCCCTATGCGGACTCCGGCGCGGGCTCCTTCGGCGCGCTCACGCGCGATCTAGTAGCCCACACCATTCACTTCGCGACGCAGCAAGGTATCAGCAGTTTCGTCTGGGTCACCTCTCTGGGCGTCGAACGCATGGCCCGCAAGCTCGGTTACCGACTGCAACGCTGGGGCGCTCCGCGGATGATCGGCAGGGTCAATTGCGTTGTGAACGAGATCGGCATCGATGCTCATGCCATCACGCTGGCCGACCACCAGCTCGGCGCGACCGTTTACCTTCAGGAGGCCGCATGAAAGTCTTGGTGCTGGACGCCCATCTTGGCGAACGTTGCGATCACGCCGAGGCGTTGGTCGGCAAAGGCCGGCGCGTGTCGCGCTCCACTCGCATCAGCGAGGATGACTTTTGCGAGCTACTGGCAATGGACTACGGCGACGAAGCCAGTGCTGAAGTGGTGCGCGACGCGCTGCGTTACCGCGCAGAGAACCCGCGATGTCGCGTTGCCGTTGTGCGGGTGCTCGACGCCCACTGGAGCGAGGCCGAATGCCGCGCGCGCATCAACAGCATGCCGCAGGTCGGCCAGCCAGGGCTCGGCATGACGGTGTCAAAACTCTCCGCGGTGATGGAGCGCAGCGACCAGTTGAGCGTGCGCATCGATGCGGACGCGGTGCTGTTCGAATACGCCGCCTGATCGGCGGCGCACGTCGTCTTCAGGCTCACGGTAATCCGCGGCGGCGGCCAGCGTCCATGAACAGGGTGCCGCCGGCCAACGCGTCGGCTTCAGGCGCCAGCAGGGTTTCCACTGCCCAGGCAATCTGCTCTACGGTGGTGAACGCGCCGATAGCGGACTCGCGCTTCATTTCGTCCAGCACCGAATCGGCGTCGATGCCGTCGCGCTCGGCGCGTGCCTGGGCAACGCGACGCAGTCGCTCGGTGTCGGCAGGGCCAGGCGCGATCAGATGTGCGGTGATGCCGCGCTCGCCATAGGCCCAGGACATCTGCCGCATGAGATTGGACAGGGCGGCATTGGCGACCCCGGCGGTGGCGGCATAGGCCGTCGGCTCGAAACCGTAGTGACCTCCGATTGCGATCAGGCGCGAACCGCGCTGCAGACGCTCGTCCACTGCCCGCACCAGACGCATCATCCCTCCAACCTTGATGTTGACGGCATCGATGACCGCACTCGTCGGTGCGCTCAACACGCCGCCAGCCGTCGCAACCCCGGGGCCGTGGACGACCATCCGTACCGGGGCGTCGAGCATCGAGCGAATCGCGTCAATCGCCGCGTCTGAAGAGATGTCCGCGGCGCAGGCGACCGCCCCGGGGGTGCGCTCTACCAGCAAGCCGACGGATGCCGTCGAGCGTGCGACGGCAACGACCTTGAGCCCCGCGGCCGCGAGTCGGGCCACGATCACCTGCCCCATCGCACCGGTGGCGCCGACGACGACGGCGATTCCCTTCTGCCTCATCCGCTATTCCCTCCGAGGGCGCGCTGCACGCCCATCGAAATAGCCATCGCTCCGGGTCAAGGGAGCAATGGCTTCCGGTGCCACGGCGCCGGCACGGTGCCCGCGCGTCGGGGCTGGTTCAGGTCAGCACGCTGAGAAAGCTCTCTCGCATGACGTTGTCCTGCGAGAACGTGGCGTGCCCCCCATCGGTCGTATCCCAGGTCAGGGTGGGCGTGTCCGGGTAGTGGACATAGCCTTCCGCGAAAACCTCGCAGCGATTGCCGGAAGGGTCGAAGAAGTAGATCGTCGCGCCGCGCGTGATGCCATGGCGGTTCGGACCCACGTCGACGGGCACGCGGTACTTGCCGATGCGATCCGCCGCTTTCACGACTTCGTGCGCGGACTCCAGCCAGAAAGAGGTGTGGTGGTATTTGTTCTGCTCCGGCTGCAGGACAAAGGCGATGTCGTGCGGCTTGGTCGTGCAGGTCAGGAACATCGCCAGCGGCGTCTGCGATTCGTGATCGACGAAGCGCTCGGACAGATCGAAGTCGAACACTTCCATGAACAGGCGCGCGCTTTCCTGGATGTACTGCCCGCCGAGGAGGATGTGGTCGACCCGGTTGATGTGGCAGCCGCGCACGACGCCGTCATCCGGCGTCACTCCCGGGTTGAGGGTGGGCATGGTGTTGCCGATTTGCTCCTTCTCCGCGTAGAGCTGCATGGTGTGTCCAGTCGGCAGCACGAACTCCAGACGGCGACCGCTCTTGGGATACACCCCTGCCTCGATGTGCTTCACCTTGAGGCCGAATTTCTCGATCTTGGGCGCCAGATCCGTGAGCACGTCGTCCGAGCTGACCTTGAACGCGAAGTAGTCCATGCCCGCGCGATCAGACGGGCTCAGGATGATGCTGTGATGGTCGTGCTCATCCCAGCATTTGAAATAGACCTTCCCGTCCTTTTCCATGACTTCATGAAGACCCATGATCTCGTCGTAGTGCCGCCGCGCCTTTTTCATGTCCATGACGCGGATGCATACCTCGCCAACTCTAAGCAAGCCTCGAAGTGCCATGTTCTCTCTCTCCTTGTATGGGTTGACGATCCAGCGCCGGACTAAGCGGCGCGCAGTGGGGTGATTTTTGCAGTTTCGGAAGGGAGCAGTCCGCGTTCCTTGGCCAGGGTCAGTGCGGTGTCCTCGATCATGTCTTCCTGGCCGCCGATCATCTTCTTCCTACCCAACTCGACCAGGATGTCGCGCGACGGGATGCCGTACTTCTTGCCGAGGCGCTCGGCGTGCAGCAAGAACGTCGAGTACACACCCGCGTAGCCCAAGGTCAGCGAGGCGCGGTCGACTCTCACGATGTGATCCATCATCGGAAAGATGATGTCCTGCGTCATGTCCATGAGCTTGAACAGATCGCAGCCGGTGGCGATGCCCATGCGGTCCGCCACGGCGACGAACACTTCCGTAGGCGTGTTGCCGGCACCGGCACCCAGACCGCCGACCGAGGCATCGATGCGCGTCGCGCCCTGCTCGATAGCCGCAAGCGAGTTCGCGATGCCCATGCCCAAGTTGTGGTGACCGTGGAAGCCCAGCTCGGTCTCGGGCTTGAGCGCATCGCGCAAGGCCTTGATCCGCGCAGTCACGTCGGCCGGCAGCATGTAGCCGGCAGAATCGACGACATACACGGTCTGCGCGCCGTAGGACTCCATGAGCTTGCCCTGTTCGGCCAGGCTCTTGGGATCGTTGAGGTGGGCCATCATCAGGAAGCCTGTGGTGTCCATGCCGAGCTTGCGCGCGTAGGCGATGTGCTGCGGGCTGGTGTCGGCCTCGGTGCAGTGCGTGGCGACGTGCACGCTGCGCACACCGTGGTCAAAAGCGCTCTGCAGGTCTTTCATGGTGCCCAGGCCCGGAATCAGCAGGGCGGAGACAATGGCCTGCTTCATCTTCGGGATCACCGCGTCCCAGTATTCCTCGTTGCTGTGCAGCGCAAAGCCGTGCTGCAAGCTGTTGCCGCCCAGGCCCGCGCCGTGGGTGACCTGGATGATGGGCACGCCGGCCTCGTCCAAGGCGGTGGCGACCTTCACCATCTGCTCGGTGGAAATCTGCTCGCGCTTGGCATGCATGCCGTCGCGCAGCGCCATTTCGTGAATCAGGACCTTGCGGCCGTTGCGGTTGATCAAGTTCATTGTCAGTTCCTCGTTGTAGGGCGGCCCGTGGCCGCCGGCACCATGGCGGCCACGGGCCGCCCTACATCCAATTTATGCAGCCTGCTTGACCGGGCGAAGCGTGTAGCGGCCGGCAATGATTTCCGTGGCGAACATCTCGGCCGTGCGACAAGCGGCCGCAGTCATGATGTCGAGGTTACCGGCATACTTCGGCAGGTAGTCGCCCAGACCTTCCACCTCCATCCACACGCCGACCTTGTTGCCCTCGAACACCGGTCCGTTCACGAGGCGATAACCCGGCACGTACTTCTGAACTTCCGAGATCATGTTGAGGATGGACTCGCGGATGCGCGCCTCGTCCGGTGCGTCCTCAGTCAGGCAATAGATCGTGTTGCGCATGATCATCGGCGGCTCGGCCGGATTGACCACGATCAGCGCCTTGCCCCTCGATGCGCCACCGATCTTCTCGATCGCACCCGAAGTCGTGTAGGTGAACTCGTCCAGATTCGCGCGCGTACCCGGGCCGATGGACTTGCTCGCGGTGCTCGCGATGATCTCGGCGTACTTCACACCCTGGATGCGCGACACACCGTAGACAATCGGGATTGTCGCCTGACCCGCGCAGGAGATCATGTTCACGTTCATGGCCTGCGCCTCGGCGTGCTGCTTGAGGTTCACCGGAGGTATGCACAGACCGCCGATGGCCGCGGGCGTGAGGTCCACCATCAGCACGCCGAGCGCGTTGAGCTTCTCGGAGTTGGACTTGTGGACGTAGGCGCTGGTCGCATCGAATGCGATCTGGATACCGTCCTTCTCGACATGTGGCAACAGCCCGTCCACACCCTGGTCGGTGGTCTTCACACCCATCTCGCGAGCACGAACCAGACCGTCGGATTTCGGGTCGATGCCCACCATCCACGCGGGTTCCAGCACCGGGCTGCGCTTCAGCTTGTAGATCAGGTCGGTGCCGATGTTGCCCGGACCGATGATCGCGCACTTGATCTTGTTGCCCATCACTTCACTCCATTCGACAGCACGGCGGCACTGTAATCCTTGGGAATCGCACCCGCCGCGACGCCGTTCGCGGCCAGGCGGTCGGCGGCGGTGACGCCACCGACCGAGAAATCATGCATCGCCATCTCGTGGATGAGGATGCGCACGGTCTCACGCTTGACGCCGAGCACCTCAACCACGGTGTCGGTGACTTTCTGCGCGAGTTCGCGCTTCATCTCGACGCTACGACCTTCGAGCATGTTGAACTGGATGATGGGCATGGACCCCTCCCGAGGCAGAGTCAGTGGCTCCCGACGGCGCGGACCCGAAGGTTAGCGGCTGGTGTTTGCGCTTCTGCGTCGATCATCTTGCGCAGCAGCCGCCGGACCTTGATCGGGCCTGCGTCGTTGCAGATCAATACCGGATGCAGGCCGAAGAAGTCGTCGGTGCCCATCTCGGCGTGTACCGCTTCGATGACCGGGCCGTCTTCGGTCTCGAAGGCGGTGTGCATGGCCTGGATCTTGGCCTTGTTGAACTCGCCATCGTCGACCAGGTGGTTGCGTCGCGTCGCGAAAAAGTAATGCGTGGTGTCGGCAGTTTCCGGCGTGCAGGTATGCAGGTCGTACTGGCCGATGCAGTCGACCAGGTCGAGATTCTTGCTGTCGTCCTGCACTGCGCCGACCGATAGCTGGATGTTGGCTGGCGCCGTCCAGGTGATCTCGAAGTAATGCCGCGCCGATGCCTGCGGGTCGGCCATGAACGGCGAGAAGATCATCAACGGCGGCTGCTGCGTCCATTCCGAACGCGAGGTGATCGTGGTGGGCGTCTCGGTCAGCCTGGGGGTCAGCGGCGACAACTGACCGCGCGTGGTAATGATCTCGCCGTGCACGTGATCGATGTGACTCAGGTCCATCACATTGTCGACGATCAACTCGTAGTTCGCCTTCATGTGCATGTAGGTCGCGGCAAACGCGTTCGGATGGCCGTCATCGAGCGGGCCGAAGTCCGGCAGCTTCGTGGGATCGGCCGGGGCCTCGCCCATCCAGATCCAGATGAAACCGTGCCGTTCGAGTAACGGAAACACCCGTACCCGGGCGTTCGGCGGCGTGGCGCCAGCGCCGTGCGGGTTGTGCGTACAGCGGCCCGAGCAGTCGAATCGAAGGGCGTGGTACAGGCAGGACACCTCGTCGCCGACGCGCTTGCCCAGATGCAGTGGCGCGAAACGGTGTGGGCAGCGGTCGTGCATTGCTACCGGCGTGCCGTCCTGCTTTCGGTAGATCAGCACCGAGGTGTCGAGAATCTTGCGATGGAACAGCGCGCTGGCATCGACCTCGGTCGACATTGCTGCGACGTACCAGATGTTGTGCAGAGCTTTCATGCCGCCCCCTCGCCATTGAGGACCTGTGTGCGATCACGCGAACCGGAACGACACGCTGCCCATATCCTGGAAGCGTGCCACGACGTTATCGCCGCGAGACACCGGGATCGCCTCGGTGATGCCGCCAGTCATTACGAATGCGCCCGCTGGCAGACTCTGGCCGCGATCCGCGAGATGCTTGACCAGCATCGCGATGGCCTTGGCCGGATGGTTCAGCACCGCGGCACTCGCACCGAGCGCCTGGATCTCGCCGTTCTTCTCGATCGCCACGCCGATCGTGCGCAGGTCTACCTCACGCGGATTGCGCGGCCGACCGCCGGTGACGTAGCGTGCGGAACTGCTGTTGTCGGCGATGACGCTGGGCAGATCGAACTTGAAGTTCTCGTAGCGCGAATCGATGACTTCCACCGCCGGAATCACATAGTCGGTTGCGGCCATCACCTGCTCGATCGTGACGTCGCCCTGCAGCTCGTCCTTCGTCACGAACGCGATCTCGGCTTCGATCTTCGGGTGCAAAAGCTGATCCATCTCGATGGCGCCATTTTCTGGTCGCGCGTAGGAGGCCAGCAACATCCCGAAGCTCGGTACGTCCACGCCCATCTGAATCATCTTGGCCTTGGAGGTCAGGCCCGCCTTGCGACCGACCAGGCGATCGCCGCGCGCGGTCCAGCGCCGCAGCAGTTCTTCCTGCACCGCATAGCCGTCCTCGATGCTCATCGAGGGATGCTCGTCGGTCAGCTTGGTGATGGTGTGGACATTGTCCTGCGCGTGCTGCACGCGGTCGGCGAGCACGCTGATGGTCTTGGCGTCGAGGCTCATGTTCAAGCTCCCGTAGAGCGGGCCGCGCCCGCCGTCTCGGCGGCGGCCACGGGCCGCCCAAGGTCGGCACCGAAGCGCACGGTGCATGACCCCAGCCCGCCGACCGTACACTTGAACGTATCGCCAGCCTTGGCCGGAATCAGCATCGATTGTGAACCGGACAGGATGACCTCACCGGCGAGAAAGGGAATGCCGAGCGCACCGAGCGTGTTGGCCAGCCACACAACCGCGTTCACCGGGCCGCCCTGCACCGCCGCGCCGGCCGCGGTGCTGAACAACTCGCCGTTGATCTCCAGCACCATGCCGGCGAGATTGAGGTCCAGCTCAGTGGGTTTCTTCTTGGCCTTGCCGAGCATGTACACGCCGCAGGAGGCGTTGTCCGCAACCGTGTCCTGGATCTTGATCTTCCAGTCCGTGATGCGGGAATCCACGATCTCGAAGCAGGGCACGACGTAATCGGTGGCGCGGATCACGTCTGTCGCGGTGATACCCGGCCCTTTCAGATCGCGCTTCAATACGAATGCGACCTCCGCCTCGGCCTTGGGCTGAATCAATCCGCCTATCGGCAGGTCCACGCCTTCCTCGTAGTGCATGCCGGAGGTGAGCTGGCCGAAATCCGGCTGCTTAACGCCGATCATCTCCTGCACGACCTTGGACGTAACACCGATCTTCTTGCCGACGATCTTCTCGCCGGCCTTGAGGCGGTGCGAGACCATGCGCTCCTGGATGCGGTAGGCGTCCTCGATCGTGATGCCCTCGGCGCGGCCGAGCAGCGGCGGCACCGTGGTGCGGGTGATCAGCGCGTTGTACAACTCGTCGCCGTAGTGGTTGATTTGGTCGGGTGTCATAAGACGGAAATCCTCAACGCACTGGCGCAAAGGGAAAAGTAAGGACGCAACGAATTTGAATTGCAACAGTCACTTTGCGTCATTTTCTTCATCTTTGTCCTTTGCGCCTTCGCGTTGAATGTTTTTGATTTCAAAGTTTCACGCAGATGTTGCGCAACTCGGTGTAGAACTCCAGCGAATGTACTCCGCCCTCGCGGCCGATGCCGCTCTGCTTGCTGCCGCCGAAAGGTGTGCGCAGATCACGCAGGAACCAGCTGTTGATCCAGGTGATGCCGACCTCGACTTGCGCAGCGACACGATGCGCGCGCGCGAGATTGGTGGTCCAGATCGTGGTTGACAGGCCGTACTCGGTGGCGTTGGCGTAAGAGATCACCTCGTCTTCGCTGTCGAACGGCGCGATATGACAGCAGGGCCCGAAGATTTCCTCGCGCACCACGCTCGCGGTTTCCGGCAGGCCGGTCCAGATCGTCGGCTGCACCCAGAAGCCGTTCGCCAGCTCGCCTTGCATCTGCGGCACGCCGCCGCCGGTGACAATCGTCGCACCCTCGGCTTTGGCCTTGTCGTAGTAGCCCAGTACCTTGCGGCGATGCTCGTCCGAGATCAGCGGGCCGAGGCCGGTGGTCTTGTCCGAAGGATCGCCGGGCTTGAGCGACTCGGCCTTGGCCTTCATCGCCGCGACGAACCTGTCGAAGATCGGCCGCTCCACGTAGACGCGCTCGGTCCCCAGGCAGACTTGGCCGCAGTTCAGGAACGCAGCGCGACCGATACCCTCGATCGCCGCATCGAAGTCGCAGTCCGCGAACACGATGCCGGCATTCTTGCCGCCCAGTTCGAAGCTCAAGTCGCGGATGCCGTCGGACGCGGCCTTCATGATCGCCGCGCCGGTGCGCGTCTCGCCGGTGAAGGTGATCGCGGCCACGTCCTTGTGTTGGGTCAAAAACGCGCCCGCGCTGTTCGGCCCGAAGCCGTGCACCACGTTGTAGACGCCCTTGGGCACGCCGACCGCGTTCATCACCTCGCCCAGCAGGGTCGCCGTACCCGGCGTTTCTTCCGAGGGCTTGACCACCACCGTATTGCCGCAGGCCAGCGCCGGACCGACCTTCCACGTCATCAGCAGCAGCGGCGCGTTCCAGGGACAGACCACGCCGATGACGCCCTTGGGCTTGCGGATCGCGTAGTTCAGCGCGCCCGCGCCGTCCGGCGTCGGCGTCATGAAGCTTTCGGTGGGCACGTTCTTGACCACGTCGGCGAAGATCTTGAAGTTGGCGGCGCCGCGCGGAATGAAGGCGTGCTCCATCATCGTCTTCGGCTGACCCGTGTCGTTCATCTCGGCCTGCACGAAATCAGGGAAACGGCGCGTGATCTCGTCGGCCACCTTGTAGAGCAGCTCCACGCGCTGATCGACGGTCATTTTGCCCCAGGGGCCCTTCATTGCGGCGCGAGCCGCGACGACCGCCGCATCGACCTCCGCCTGCCCACCCTCATGGATATAGCCCATGAGCAGGTTGTCGCTCGGCCGGCGCTTCTCGAAGGTCTTGCTACTACCGACGAACTCGCCGCCGATGAAATGCTTGAACTGTTGCGGCTCCATGGAAAATTCCCTTGTTTAGGCTCGCAACGCCGCGACGCCAGCCTGCGCACATTCCACGTCCAGCGATTCGGGCCCACCGGACACCCCGACCGCCCCGATCAGATCTTCGCCCGCACGCAAAGGCAGTCCGCCGCGGATCAAGGTGAACCCGGTCAGCAGCAGGCCTTCACGCACGCGTGGCGCTTCCTGACCGAGCACCTCTTCGACCACCTCCGGCGCAATGCCCACGGCAGCCGCTGCATGTGCTTTCTTGATGGCAAGGTCGCTGGAAATCAGGAAGGCCTTGGGCATGCGCGCGAAGCCCGCTAGCCGTCCACTGCTGTCGACGACCGCCACGCAAACCGAAATGCCAAGCGACTCCGCCTTGGCCAGCGCCGCCTGCACCACGCGCAGTGCAGCGTCGTGGTGGATCACCGATTGAGAAACTGCAACAGTCTGGTCGTTCACGCCATGTGCTCCATCAGATCTGGCTGTCCGCGCAGCAGGCGGCGGATCAGCTCGGCCGTAGGGTCGGACTTGCCGCAGTCCTTGCGGCCCAGCGCGCGGACGCGCAGGTCGCTTCGAGGATAAAGTTGGCAGGCCAGCACCACGCCCTGCGCCTGATCCTCGGCGGAGATCTGCGCGTCGCTCATGCGGCCGCATTCGAAGTCGCCTTCGAGCACCTCCACCCGGCAGATACCGCAACCGCCGCCGCGGCAGCCTGCCGGCACACAGCGGCTGCCCCCATCACTGACCGAGGACAGCACCGGCTGATCGTCACGGCACGCAAACCTCAGTCCGGTCCCGGCAACGGTGACCTGAAACGGCATGCAACGGCTCCTCTGCTGCGGTCGCGGCCCCGGTCGGAACCAGGGCACGCGCAATGGCAATTTTCTGAGCCTAAGGTAGGGCGTCGCGCAGCCAGGGTCCAATACCTTTACCATCCCTTTGCGATACCGCGCCGGTATCGTTAGCCTCAAACCATGAACCTTTCTGCGGTCGAACTGCGACACCTGCGCTACTTCGTGGCGGTGGTCGAGCAGGGCAGTTTCCGCGCCGCTGCGCTGCGTCTGCACGTGTCGCAGCCGCCGCTGACGCGTCAGATTCAGCAACTGGAAGAAGTCCTGGGCGTTCCGCTGCTGGTGCGCCGACCCCGCGGCGTGGAACCGACGAGCGCCGGCCTGCTGTTCTTCGAGGAGGCTCGCAATATCCTGCTGCTGATCGAGCAGGCCGCCAATCGCGCGCGACTGGCCGGTCACGGGCAGCTGGGTCGGCTCGACGTCGGGGTATTCGGCTCGGCGGTGTTCGACACGATTCCCCGCATCATCCAGGCTTTCCGCGATCGCTTTCCGCGAGTGGAGGTGGTGCTGCACAACCTGGATCGTACGGGACAGATCCGCGCCCTGCGCGAACGCCGGCTGACCGTAGGCTTCAACCGCTTCTTCGACCACGAACCGGACCTGAGCTGGGAGGTGATCCAGACCGAGCGCCTCAACGTCGCTCTGCATCACGCGCATCCGCTGGCGCAGCATCCGCAGCTGGGCCTGGCTCAGATCGGTACTCAGGAACTGATTCTGTACCCGCGTACGCCGCGCCCCAGTTTCATCGAGCAGATGCTGCGCCTGTTCCACCGCAAGGGCGTGTCGCCGCACGTCATCCACGAAGTCGACGACGTCGTCACGGCGGTGGCTCTGGTCTCCAGCGGCTTCGGTATCAGCCTGGTGACGGACTCGGCCTGCAATCTGCGTCTGCCCGGCGTGGTCTACGTGCCGCTGCGCAGCGAGGACCGGGCCACCTTCGACCTGTGCATGATCCATCGCAAGGACGACGAATCGGCGCTGCTGCAGGCGTTTCTCAAGACCGCTCGCGACATGCGCGGCAGCCTGTCGGCCAAAGCACGGCCGACGAAGCCAAGGGCGGCGGAATCCGACCCTTCGATCGCATAGGCCGGTCTACGCAGCGGCATGCGTCTGCAGCCACTCGCCGATGCGCGCCCACTGGTTCTTCAGCGTCTTGGCGCCCATGAACAGGCCGATGTGTCCTCCGGGCGCCAGTTCCTGCCGGATAAGTTCGCTCGGCGTTCCCAGCAACTGCGCGGCGTTGAATACCTGCTCGGACGTGGTGATGTCGTCGTCGGCACCGGCCAGCAGATACACCGGCACCGTGATGTCCTTGAGGCTGATGCGTTGGTCCAGCGCGATGAACTCGCCCCTCGCCAGGCGGTTGCGTTTGAACAGGTGCTTGACCGCCTCCAGATACATGCGCCCCGGCAGGTCCACGGTGTGCTCGTACCAGCGCGCAAAGTGGCGGGCGCGCTCGACATACTGCGCGTTGGTGATGTTGTCGAACAGGTCGATGTACTTGCCCCAGTAGTGCTCGTCCGGGTGCATGTTCTTCCACGCCGCCAGCATGAATTTGCCGCGCATGCGCCCGCCGCCCATCGCCACCAGCGAGCGGTAGTAGCTGAACGGCGTTCGCTGCGCTATCTTGGTGATGGGGCCATTGCCGGCGTGAGTATCGATGGGTGCGCCGGCCAGAACCAGGGACTTCACGCTGCCGGGAAACCGCGCCGCCAGCATCGCCGACAGCCAGCCACCCTGGCACAGGCCTACTAGGTGCGCGTGCCCGCCGACCGTATCGACGGCGTCCTTGAGATCGGCCAGGTAGGTGTCGATCCCGAAATTGCGCATATCGTGCGTGGCGCTTTTCCAGTCGGTCACATACAGGCGCTTGCAGCCCGCGGCCTTCAGGGTCTGCACCAGGCTCTGGCCGTCCGCGTAGTCGGCGACCGTGGAGGGATGTCCGGCGTAGGGCGCATCGATGACGACCGGAACCGCATCTACCGGCGCGTCGGCATCGGAAAAGTCGCGCAGCCACATCGTGCGCGATTCGAACGCCACGGTGTTGGGGGTGACCCAGTCCGGCGGCTCCGGAAAAGTGATCGCGGTGGCCTGGCGAACGTAGCTGAGCCAATCGCCGAACAGCGCCCCACGGCGGCGACTGACCTGACGCACGAACTCCACGGGCCAGTAGGCGGGCACCGCAAGCAGGGCTTTTTCGAAACCGGAGCGTTCAACCACAACTGGGGAATTCTTCATTGAATGGGTAGACCTTCGTTCTATTTTTTTGTTGTTCAAGATGTGGCGCCCGGCCCGTCCGCGTGCATGGCCGCAGACCAGGGCTTTTGCGTTGCCTGCGGTGAGGCGCCTACGTGCTCGCCGTCCAGAAATGCGCGCACTCGCGCCGCGGCGATATGCGGCTGGGCGACGACGAACAGATGCCCTTCGTCGAGGACTTCCAGCCTCGAGTTGGGAATCAGCTTGGCCAGGATGTGGCCGTTGAGCGGCGGACAGATGGGATCGTCGCTGCCCGCCAATATCAGGGTCGGCTGACGCAGCCGCCACAGCCATAGCGCGCTGGTCCAGCCGGTGATCGCATTGAGCTGCAGCAGATAGCCGGCGCGGCTGGGTTTCTTGATGCGCGAGGCGTAGTCGCGCGCCAGCTGCTTGTCCCAGCGAAACCGTCCGCCGTACAAGCGGCCCGCGTGTTGCTCCATGTAGCCGGGCTTGAGATAGCGCGTAGGGCTGAGCAGCTTCCACAACACGCCCGGCGATGCCGGCCAGGCGATCGGCGAACCCGCCATGGTGGCGCACAGCACCAGGCGCCTGCAGCGACTGGGTGCGGAGTGCGCAAACTGCTGTGCCGCTGCGCCACCCCAGGAAATACCCAGCGCATCGGCGCGCTCGTGGCCCATCTTCTTGAGCACGTGCACCGCCAGCCGCGCGATGGTGGACATGCGATAGGGATATGGCGGTGCGCTGGAGCCGCCGATGCCCGGCATGTCGAAACTGATCACCTCGACGTCGCCCAGCGCCTGCACGAATGGATCGAGCAACTCGAAATTGCCGCCGATGCCGTTGAACAACAGGATCGGCGTGCGCGTCTTGGGCCCGGGCCAGCGCGCGACTCTCAGGCTCATACGGCCCACACGAATCTGGTGCAGCTTGAGTTCGCGCGCGGGCGTGATGTTCTGGGGGGCGTTCATCGTCAATTGTGGACCGCTACGCTCATTCGCGCACGTAGGTGCCGGGCGCAGCGCCCAGCGGCGGGTACTTCTGACTGCCCGCCGCGACGGGGGCGGGCTTGCGCTTGCCGGAGCGCGGCGAGATCCATTTGACCCACAGTTCCCACCAACTGCCGGTGGTGGGCGTCGACTGTTCCAGCCAGTCATGCGGATCCTCCGGCAGGTGCTCCGCGGTCTGGTAGCTGGCCTTGCCCTTGCCCGGCGGGCATACCAGGGTCTGGATGTGACCGCTGTTGACCAGCACGAACTGCGAGTCCCCGCCCAACAGATGCACCGACTTGTAGCAGGCATCCCAGGGCGTGATGTGATCGGTACGACCGGCGACCACGAAGCTGTCTACGTCGACCTTGCTCAGCTCGACCGTGGCATCGGACAGCGCATAGGGTTCGCCCTTGCCGAGTTCGTTGTTCAACACCATGTCGCAGAAATCCTTGTGCAGCGTGGCCGGCAGGCGCGTGCTGTCGCTGTTCCAGTACAACACGTCAAACGCCGCTGGCTTTTTGCCCATCAGGTAATTATTGACCCAGTAGTTCCACACCAGATCGTTGGGACGCAGCCAGGCGAACATCTTGGCCATCTCGTGGCCGTACAAGACGCCTTCCTTCTCGGAACGCTTGCAGCTCTCCTTGAGCGCCTTGGGCGTAATGAAGTAGCCGATATTGGTCTTCTCCATGCCGGCGACGTCGAGCAGGGTGACGTTGAGCGTGAGCGTGTTGACCGTGTCCAGACGCTTGAGGTGGGCATAGCGGCCCAGCGCGATGGCCGAGGTGAGGCCGCCGGCGCACAGGCCTTTCCAGCTCACCTTGGGGCTGCCGGTGATCTGCATGATCGCCTCGTGCGCTTCTTCCAGCGCCCGCACGTAATGCTCCATGGACAAATGCCGCATCTCCGGACCGGGGTTGCGCCAACTCACCATGAACACCTGCATACCCTGCTGCACCGCGTAGTTGACGAAGCTATTCTGCGGCGACAGGTCCAGCACGTAGAACTTGTTGATCTGTGGTGGCACCACCATCAGCGGGATCGAATAGACCTGTTCGGTCTGCGGTCGGTATTGCAACAGCTCCAGCACCTCGTTGCGGAACACCACGTCGCCCGGTGTGGCCGCCACGTTGCGACCGACTTCAAACGCGCTGCGATCCACCATCGAGATCAGCCCGGCATTGTCGAGCTGGTCGGACAGGAAATGCTGCAGCCCGCGCATCAGGCTGCGTCCGCGGGTCTCGCGCACCGACTTCATCACCACCGGGTTGGTGAAAGGGTTGTTACTGGGCGCCAGTGCCTCCACCAGCATCATCGACAGAAAACGCGCGGCGTAGGCGTCGCGACCTTGCAGTTCCAGCTCCTGCACCAGGGCATAGGCCTCCTGGCTTGCAGCAAGATAGACCTTGACCAGCGCGTTGCTCCAGCGTTTCTCGGTCCAGGCCGGATCGGCGAAACGCCGGTCGCCCGCTGCCGCCGCCACTTCCGATTTGCCACGCACGATGTGCAGGAACTCCCGTGCGAATGCCGCGATATGCCGGATCGGCAGGCCCGGCTGCTGGCGCAGGCGGTTCAGAATCACCAGCGACAGGCGCAACAGCTCGGAACGGGTCGGTGGCGGGGTCGGCACCGCGCGCCTGCGGCTACCCGCCTTCTTGGTCTTTGCCATTTCGCTCTCTCCTCGGCTTTGCTACGTCGTTGGCCGGTCGGGGCCGCGCTCGCAACACTCAGGGCAGCAGCATCAGCAACAGCTCGGCCATCAGCGCCGGTTTGGGCTCGTTCTCGATCTCCACCGTGTGCTCCAGCGCGATCAGCACGCGACCCTTGTCCTTGGGCGTAGCCGTCAGCAACTTGATGCGCGAGCGCACACGCGAACCGGACTTGACCGGCGCCACGAAACGCACCTTGTCAAACCCGTAATTGAGCACCGCGCCGGCATCGGCCGGCACGGCCGGAAGCTGGAACGTCCAGTACGGCAGCAACGACAGCGTCAACATGCCGTGTGCCACCGGCGCGCCGAAAGGGCTTTCGCGCTTGGCGCGCTCGACATCGATGTGGATCCACTGGCGATCCTCGGTGCACTCCGCAAAGGTGCCGATGCGTGCCTGCTCGATCGCGATCCAGTCGGTGACACCGATCTCCTGGCCGATGTACTCGGCCAGATTGGCCGTGGTCAGTGCAATGCTCAAGGTGATTCTCTCCTCTTGTGGTTGTCCCTCCCCGGCGAACGAGCCACCGCCGGTGCTTTTGTCGCGTACCTGTCGGGCACCGCCGGAAGCGCATTTCGGACTTTAGTGCCGCCATGATAGTCCCCGGATCGTGCAGGCGCCCTCCCCATTGGAGGGTGAAAACGTCGGCAGAACCGCTTAACTTCCCGACCGGACCACAAGATGGTCGCTTCGATAGGCAAGATCCGCCGGCACAGGCGGAACCCATGGAGGATGACGATGTTCGTGAAAAACGCCTGGTACAACGCGGGCTGGGACTACCTGTTCACCCAGAGCCAGCGCAATTCCCTGACCCAGTCCAAGGGCGCTCTGGTGGCGCGCAAGATCGCCGGCGAGCGCGTGGTGCTGTACCGCCGGCCGAGCGGACAGCTCGTGGCCCTGGAGGATCGCTGCGTGCATCGACAGGCCGCGCTATCGCTGGGTCAGAAGGAGGGCGACAGTATCCGCTGCATGTATCACGGCCTGCGCTTCGGTCCGGACGGCAAGTGCAACGAGATCCCGGGTCAGGAGACCATTCCTGATCGCGCCTGCGTGCGCGCGTTCCCGGTGGTGGAGAAGGACAACTGGGTGTGGGTGTGGATGGGCGATCCGGCCCGCGCCGACGAGGCGCTGATTCCGCACGCGGTCGGTCCCAGCGATCCCGACTGGAACGTCAAGACCTCGCAGATGCACGTGCAAGCGAATTACCGGCTGGAGATCGCCAATCTGGCCGACCTCACGCACCTGGCCTGGATTCATCGCGACACCCTGGGCGCACCGGATGCGATCACCCGCGAGCGCTACACCCACATCAAGCCCAAGTTCACCATGCACAAAAACGCCATGCGCACGCAGTACTACGTGCGCAGCGTGCCGATCAACACTTTCCTTTCGCACCTGTTCCCGCCGGGCATGCTGTTCGATCTCGAGTTCGACATCATGCATACGCTGCCCTGCACCTGGGTACTGCATTTCAGCGCCTATGTGGCCGACGGCAAGCTGGACGGTACCCCCAGCGGCCAGATGATCGCCGACACCTGGACCAGCCAGGCGGTCACGCCCTGCGACGAGGACTCGGTGGACTACTACTCCTGGGGTTCATCCAAGACCTGCGAATTTCCGGGCCTGTCGGAGCTGTTGCGCGACAACCTGGACAACGCCTTCGCCGAGGATCGCCACGTGCTCGAAGCCCAACACGAGCGCTGGAAGGAAAAGCCCAACCATCCGATGGTCGACATCATCCACGACGCCGGCCCCGGAAAAATGCTGTGGCTGCTCGACAAGACGCTCAAGGAAGAAGCCAGGCAGGCTGAACAAACCGGGGAGCCGGCCTGAGATTTCTTGTCGCCACCATGCAACCCGCCGCGGTCCGCCGATCACGGCGGGTCAGCCGCCCACCACCGCTTTGATTACCGACTCCTCGATGGCTACCTCCGATCGCCTGCAACTCAAGGTTGCCGACCTGCACTGCGAGGCGCGCGACGTCATGGTCCTTGAACTGCGCGCGTCCGACGGCGCCGCGCTGCCGCCGTTCACTCCCGGTGCTCACCTGGAGCTGTACCTGCCGGGCAACCTGATCCGTCACTATTCTCTCTGCAACGATTCGGTGGAGCGCGACCGCTATTGCGTGGGCGTGGGTCTGGCCCGGGACAGTCGTGGAGGTTCTCGCTACGTGCACCAAAACCTGCGCGTCGGCTCCACCCTGGCGACCAGCACGCCGCGCAACAACTTCCCGTTGGAACTGCAGGCCGACGAATACGTCTTCATCGCCGGCGGCATTGGTATCACCCCCATCATGTCGATGATCCGCGCCTGCGAATCGCGCCATCGCAACTGGCGGCTGTACTACTGCGCACGCAATCGTCAGCGCACCGCGTTCTACGAGGAGCTGCGTTCGCTGGCGCCAGAACGCGACGACCCGCGGCTGCACTTTCATTTCGACGACGAGCAGGACGGCCGCTACTTCGACGCGGCAGCCGTCCTGGCGGGTACCGCGCCAACCGCGCACATCTACACCTGCGGCCCGGAGCCGCTGATGCGAGCGGTCGAAGCGGCCACTGCCACACACCCGCAGGATCGCGTGCATTTCGAATGGTTCACTGCCGCCGCCGTCGATACCGCCGGCGACAGGCCCTTCACGATCAAACTGGCCAGTTCCGGAGCCACCTACGAGGTGCCGCCCGGCCGAAGCATTCTCGACGTGCTGGAAGATCACGACCTCGGCGTGCCCTACTCCTGCCGTGAAGGTCTGTGTGCCACCTGCCGCACGGGTGTGATCTCCGGAATTCCCGATCACCGCGACAGCGTGCTCACCGCAGCCGAACGTGCGTCCAACCGCGAGATGATGATCTGCGTGTCACGCGCGCAGTCGGAAGTGCTGGAGCTGGAGCTCTAGCCCGGGCCTGCGCGCGACGCCTTCAACGCTTCAAGGCGCGCGTCATCAGAAACGTCTGCCGCACGCAGTTGTCGGCAAAGTATCCGGTGACGATGGTTTCGATCTCTGAGCGAAAGCGCGCGAGCCGTTCTGGTTGATCGGACAGCACCTGCACCGCCTTGATGAACGGTGCAGCCGTGAGTTCCATCTTGGCGCGAAAATGGCGCGGACTCAGCGCAGGGTTGACCATGTCGCCGCTGCTGAATTCCAGTTCGCGCACAGCCTCACCCAACCGTTCCCGCACCACCTCCGGTCGCCCCCAGGCGGTGGGCGCAGCCGCTCCAGGCGGCGCCGGAACGTGCGTGGCCACCAGATCGAACAGACGGCCGATCACCAGCTCCGGCGACCAGGTGGAGAACGCAATGCGCCCGCCCGGCTTGAGCACACGCAGCATCTCGGCCACCACCATCTGCGGGCGCGGCGCGAACATGTGGCCGAACTGGCTGAGCACGACATCAAAGCTGGCATCCGGGTAGGGAAGATTCTCGGCGTCGCCCTCGGTGAACTCGATACCGGCATCGGCGATGGCAGCATTGCGGCTGGCCTCCTCCAGCAACGCCGGTGACAGATCCAGGCCCCGTACCCGGGCGCCGACCGCGTGCGCCGTCAGCGCCACCACGCCAGTGCCGCAGGCCAGATCCAGCACGTGCTGCCCGGGCTGTACGCCGGCATAACGCACCAGGTGCGCGGCCGCAGGCGTGGTGAAAACCGCCAACAGCGAAAACAGGCCCCAGGATTCACGCTGCGCAGCTTTCATCGCGGCAAACGGGTCGGCAGTCATCGCTTTTGCAATCCAATATTGATAACCGATGATATACCCATGGCCGTATACCGCACTCAAGCCGACACGTAGGCCGTCTTGCCCAGGGTGTAGAAATCGCGCGCTGCCGCACCCTGTTCGCGCGGACCGTGGCTGCTCGCTTTCCGGCCGCCGAACGGAACGTGATAATCCAGACCTGCGGTCGGCAGGTTGACCATCACCACACCGGCCTGGATCTCGCGACGGAAGTGCTCGGCGGCAGCCAGCGAGCGCGTGCAGACGCCGGCGGCCAAGCCGAACTCGGTGTCATTGGCAAGGCCAAGGGCATGATCGAGATTCTCCGCCGCGATCACGCTGGCTACCGGACCGAATATTTCCTCGCGGTTGATCCGCATGTCCGCGCGTGTCTGCGTGAACAGCGCGGGTTCGAGGTAATGACCGGGCGTTTCGCGCGTCAAGCGCTGCCCGCCCGTCACCAGTTGCGCCCCCTCAGCCTTGCCGATGGCCAGGTACTGCTCGGATTTTTCCAGTTGCCGCGTATCCACCACAGGGCCGATGTCGGTGCCGGTCTTGAGCGCATGATCGACCTTGAGCGCGCGCATGCGCGCGACCATCGCATCCACGAACCGATCGTGGATACCGCGCGTAACGATCAATCTCGAAGAGGCCGTGCAGCGCTGCCCGGTAGAAAAGAACGCGCCGTTCACCGCGCAGCTCACCGCTACGTCCAGGTCGGCATCGTCGAGCACCAGGAGCGGATTCTTGCCGCCCATCTCCAGTTGCAGCTTGAGCATGCGCGGCGACGCCGCGGCAGCAATCGCCTGGCCGGTGGCGACCGATCCGGTAAAGCTGATGGCATCGATCTCGGCACTCGCCACCAGCGCCTGACCCACTTCCGCGCCGACTCCTCCCACCAGGTTCAACACCCCGGGCGGTAAGCCGGCACGATGCAGAATGTCCACCAGCATCCAGGCGCTGGCAGGTGCGATCTCCGATGGCTTGAACACCACGCAATTGCCGAAGGCCAAGGCCGGGGCGATCTTCCACGCGGGGATGGCGATGGGAAAATTCCACGGCGTGATCAGCGCCACCACGCCGACCGGCTCGCGGGTCACTTCGACTCGAACGCCGGGCCGGATGGAAGCACCGAGTTCACCGCTCAAGCGCACCGCTTCGCCAGCAAAAAAACGCAGCAGATGCCCGGCCCGCGTGACCTCGCCGAAGGCTTCCGGCAGGGTCTTGCCTTCCTCGCTCGCGAGCAGACGGCCCAGCTCTTCGCGGCGCGCCAGCACCTCGGCGGCCGCAGCGTCGAGGATGTCCGCACGCTGTTGCGTCGTGCTGCGCCGCCAACCGGAAAACGCATCGCGTGCCGCGGCGCAGGCCTCGCGCACCTCGTCGGCGTCGGCCAATGAATGACGGCTGACGACCTCGCGCGTATCGGACGGATTGACGTTGTCGAGCTGCGAGCTGCCTTCGACCCAGCGGCCACCGATGAGGTTGTGGCGAATCGGCGTCATGGTCTTACTCTGGGTCCAGCGGCGGCGCGCCGAGGGGATAGCCGCGCGCAGCGTAATCGAAACCGCCCAATTCCAACGCGGCAAGCCCACGGTCCTGCGGCGAGGCGTAATAGGCGCGGATCTCGCGGATCAGGCCGGTGTCGCCAAAGATGTACCACTCGTCGCCACGCAGCATCACGCCTTCGCGTCGCTTGAAATGCGTCCATTCGATCACCGCTCGGCCACTGGCGGGATCGCCGATGAACTGGTCGACGGTCCAGTAAGAGCCGAACTTTTCCACCGCGGCCTGCCAACGCCGGCCGATCTCCAGTCCGCCGCGAAACGGTCCGCCGTACATACCGGGCGGAAAGTAGTGAATGCCGTCGGGCTCGAAGTAGGCGGCGATACGTTCCGGGTCGCCGCTGTTGCAGGCGTCGAAGTACGCTCGGATATGCGCTTCCATGCGCCCGAGCGTCAGGACAGAAGAAGGATTGCTCATCGACAAGACTCCTGGTTGGCGCCGATCAGGCGCGCTTGGGTCGTTCCGCCGCCGCGGCTTCGCCGCAGAGATAGCCGTAGGTCATGGCCGGACCGATGGTGCCGCCACCACCCCAGTAGGCCTGAGCGGCGGGACTGGCGACGCAGTTGCCGGCGCCATACAGCCCCGCAATCGGTGCGCCTTGCGCATCCAGCACCTGGCCCTTGGGATTCACGCGCGGCCCGCCCTTGGTATCGAGCGTGCCGGCGCCGAGGATCACCGCGTAATAGGGTCCGCTGTCTGCAATCGGATGCAGGGCGGGATTGGGATAGGGATTGTCGACGGGCTGCAGTCCGACGAACTGCCAGGCTTGTTCGTTGGGCGTCTCGCCGCGGTGGAACTCGCTGTCCTTGCCTTGCCGCGCGGCCTGGTTGAATCGCTGGACCGACTGCCTCAGGTTGGCAAGAAAATCCGGCGCCAGTTCCAAGCCCCCGGTGTGATCGGCGATAGCCACCAGGCGCGCTTCAAGCTGCCGCACCAGTTCGGGCAAGGTCGCGGCCTGCACCACGTGCGCCTGCCTGGCGTCCTTGCCAGGGATGGGGTCGTAGCCGGCGTAGGCCTGCGCGGTGCGCGCATCCCAGATCATGAAGCCGAGCAGGTTGGGGTACTCCAGCTTCACCGGATCCCAGACGAAATGCAGTTGCGCGCGCTCGTTGTAGGCGATCTTTTCGTTGCCGAAGCGCAGGCCGTAGCGATTGACCTGGATCACGCTGTCGCCCGGCGTGGACCACACGTTGAACGGCACGCTGCGCGTCTTCAATGCGACCTCCACCGCGACTTGCGCCCACCAGGCGTTGTTCATGTTGCCCAGTGGGGCACCGAGACCGGCGGCGATGCCGACGAAATCGCCGGTGCTGCCCGGCGCCGCGCAACCGCCCCAGATCTTGCCACGCAGAAAGCTGTCGGCCATCGCCACGTTGTGGGTGTAGCCGCCGCTGGCGAAGATCACCGCCTTGTGAGCGCGCACGTGCAGCGGTTTTGGATCACCGTTGTCGACGACCACACCGGTGACCTCACCGGTGCCATTGCGCGTGACCGCCGTCACTGCGTGGTCCAGCAGCACCTTGATCGGACGGTTCTCGAAACCTTGCTGCAATTGCCACAACAAGGATGTTCCCGCGCCACCGCCACCCGCCCAGAAATGCCGCTCCGGATAAGCCTTGACGTCGCAGACGATGGAGCGGCCGCGCTCGACCTTGTTCTCCGGGATATCACCATAGTAGTCGGGCCACACCGCGTTTTCGGCGTACAGCCACGGCATGATCCTGAGCGCGCTCTGTGCCATCAGCGCTTCCACCACGCGGCGCGCGTGATCCACGAAGGTGCCCAGCAATTCGAAGTCGTCCGCGGCGATCCCCAAGGTGGGATGATCGGCACGGAAAAGAGTGGGCTGCGCCAGCCGCACCATGTAGCGCAGGGTGTCCAGACGTTCATCCTTGACGCCCTGCGCACGCAGGATGGGGTTGTCGGGAATCCAGAAAACGCCCGCTGACTTCGCGGTGGTGCCACCCTGAAACGGCATTTTTTCCAGCATCAGCACGGTGACGCCCTGCTGGGCCGCCGCCAGTGCGGCGCTGGTGCCAGCGATGCCGCTGCCAACGATCACGACATCGGCCTCCATCGCCCATTCGGTGTCCGGCCCGCTGTCCTGTGCAACCACCGCGGGCACGCCAAGACCGGCGAGCGGAACCGTCGCAAGACCCTTGAGCAGACGCCGACGTCCACCATCGTGCGTGGCTGCAGCGAGCGTCGGGGCCTTGCTCATTAGATCTCTCCGCGTTGTCTGTGCCGACTGCGTTGCTTGTGCCGACGGTGTTTGCGACGGTAGCCGACCCATCCGTCTAGGGATATCCGGTCGATGCCCCAGCGTTTTCAGATTTTTCTGAACAGGGGACTGCGCACCTGCTGAGCATCGGCGGCGGACAGGAATTTTTCGGTGTAGATGTCGTTCTCGAACAATCGCCCCTGCATCAGCGTGGTGATGCAGGCGTCAATCATCAATGGCGGCCCGCAGAGGTAGGCCTTGTGATCCCGAAAGTCGTTGTCGAAATGTGCCTTGGCGGCCTCGTGCACGAAACCGCGAAATCCGCGCCAATCACTGCCTTCGGGCTCGTGCGACAACGCAGGCACGTAGGTGAAGTTGGCGTGCTGCGCGGCGAGCTGCGTGAACTCATCGTGGTAGTAAAGCTCGGCGCGATGCCGCTGTCCGTAGACCAGGGTCAGCGGCAGCTCACAGCCGCCGGCCAGCAGGTCGGCAATCATGCTGCGCGGGCTGGACAAGCCGGACCCACCCGCCATGAAGATGCAAGGCAACTGCGCCGATTTGCGCACGAAGAAGCGTCCGTAAGGACCGGACATCTCCAGGCGATCGCCGACCTTCAGTTCGTTGTGCAAGTAGGCGGTCCCACTGCCACCCGCCACGATGCGCACATTGAGTTCCACCTCGTCGCCCTGCCCCGGCGGGTTGGCGAGCGAGAACGGACGGCTGATGCCCAGACTGGGAATGGAAAGATTGACGTACTGACCAGCCTGAAAATGAATCGCCTGTTCGAGCTTGATCCAGATCCCCTTGATGGTCGGGGTCAGGCCGGTCACCCGACTCACCGTGCCGGCGAAATCGCGCACCGGAATGATTTCTGCGTCGGGCTCCTCGTCGATATCGGCTTCGATGGTGAGGTCGGACTGCAGGGTCGCGCAGCAGGCCAGCGTCTTGCCTTCGTCGCGTTCGAAATCCATCAGCGCGAACGGCGAAGCCTCGCCATGCTCGACCTCGCCGTCTGCGATCTGCACCTTGCAGGTCGCACAGAGGCCGTGGCAGCAGGCATGGGGCAGCCAGATGCCGGCGCGCAGACAGGCGTCCAGGATGGTCTGCTCGTCTTCCACGTCGATGGTTTGACCGAGGGGCTCGATGGTCAGTTGGTAAGTCATGCCTGGTGCTATCGAATTCGTACGCTTACACCTTGAACTGTGTTCCCGGCCCCGGTCGCAAAGCGCCCGGGCGTTCGGGATCGCAGCGAGCGCCACTGGCACTCGCAAGGCGCGATTGCTCACCCCGCCCCGTTGTACCCATCCAACCCCGGCGTGCGGAAGCGGATCTGCTGCTTGTGGCCGATGCCGTTCTCCTTGAGCGACTTTGCAGGGTCCGGCGTGAACGGTCCCTTCGAGGTGCTCCACTGCACCGCACTCCAGTCGATCCTCGCGAAGTCCGGGTGATCGGAGAAGATCGAAGGGATCACTTTCTCGATCAGTCCGCCGAAGGGCATGTCCGGCGGCACCGGCAGGCACATCGGCCAGCCGAACATGGTGTGCTTCTCCCAGCACAGGCTGATGAGCTGCTGGCCGTGGTACTTGTCCACGGTGTCCTGGAAGTCGCCGTGGTAGTCGGCGGTGACAGCCTTGACGGGCATGGGGCGGTTCTCCTGACGATCTATTGGGCCTGGCAATTAAGCCTGGGCGGCACGCGCCGCCAGTTCGGCGGCACGCTTGACGCTGGCTGGCACGCCGCCGATACCCCAGCGGTCCGGGTGCACTTCGTCGATCTGCAGTCGGATACGGTCCGGCTTCATCTCCAGCACGCGGGCGACCGCGTCGGTCATTTCGCGGATCAGCCGGTGGTGCTGTTCCACCGGCCGGCCCTGCAACAGCACCATGCGGATGAAAGGCATCTCCAGTTCGGCGCGCGCGGCCGTGCCCAGCACCTCGTCGGCCGGAATCCCGCGCAGCCCCCACAGGGCGGGCTCGACCTCGGTCACCCAAACCTCGAGACGATCCAGCGGCGCGTCGATGACCCGCGCCAGGGTTTCCGAGCAGTCACGCACGAGACGCTTGAGGCGCTCCTGCGGATGGCCCTTGAGGACGATGACATTGCAGGCCGGCATGGCGCTCAGCCCGCCTTGTTCGGGGCATTCATCGGCCCGTCCGTGCTGCGGACGGCGTCGGTGTAAGCACCTTCGTGAATGTTCGCCGGCCGCGAGGTCCACTGTTCCCAGCGCTTGGCGTCGAGCGAATCCTTGAACAGGCCGCCGTCGATGCCGGGCCGGATGCCCATGTACTTGAGCGCCTCGACCATCGGGTTGAAGTCCGGCGCGGTCGGATCGACGCCGGGCAGGAAACAATTGCCCTGGTAGATCTGGTTCACCGGCATCCAGGCATGCACGTACTTCTCCGGCTCGTCGTCGAAGATGTCCTTGCAACCGTCCGAGCAGAAGTGGAACGTCTCGTTCCTGTAGATGCTCTCGCGATGCACGAACTCGGTCGGGTCGTCGGCCTCGGTGTACAGACAGGGCCACTGGCAGGTCTGGCAGAGCTGCGGCAGGCACTTGCAGGTGAAGGGCTTGCCGTCTTTCTCCAACTGCCGCCAGTACTCGTAGCGTGGGCGGTAGTGCTTGTCGAAGGTCTCGCCGTACTTCTCGGAGAACCAGTTCATCTCCTCCTCGGACGGCAACCACATGTTGAAGCCGACCGCGTCGCGGTTGGCATAGAACACGCTCCACATCTCGTGGCTGACGCGGTTCTTCTCCTTGATCGTCACGTCGGCGTACTTGGGCGGCTTGATGCCGTAGCGCGCCAGGTCCGCAAACAGCGCGCCACCGTTTTCTTCGTAATAGATCGTCCAGGCCTCGCCCCAGCTCATCACGCGCTTGGGCAGGATGTAATCCATCATGGTGGCCAGCAGCGCCAACAGGCGGTAGCCGCGCCAGAACCACTTGTCGATCCACTTCTGCACGATCGGCACATTGGCCGGATCCTGCTCGAGCAGGAATTTGATGACCTCGATACCCAAGGTCATGTGCCTTGCTTCGTCGCTCTGTGCAGAAAAGCCGAAGCTCACCGTGCTCATGTCGCCGTTGAAGGCGGCGCCCGACATCCACGGCATGAACGCGAGGTTGGTCAGCACGTACTCGAACGCGAAACTGATCGCGACGATGAACTCGAACGGCCCGCTGGTGCAGGCATCCTCGAAGAAGCTCTTGGGGATCGACAGGTACCAGACGCGATCGAACTGATAGGGGAAGCGGTCCATCCCCTCGAAATACTTGTTGTAATGGCTGATCGCGTGGATCTGCGTGGTGGCGTGACGCAGCTCGTCGATGCTCTGCATCTGCGCGGCTATACGCGGCCCCACACCGGGGAACTCGCGGCCGAGCATGCAGAAGCCTCGGTGCGAGGCATACTCCAGCTCGACGATGCCGTTAAGGAAAATCTTCAGCGCCTGCACATAGCGCGCGTCGGTCACGTTGAACTGGCCGTTGCCCTGCTGGAACGCATCGATGATCGAGTAGAGCTTGCGCTCCTTTTCGCCCTGGTATTTCCAGTAGGCGTCCATGGTCAGACGAAACGGGTCTTCCCACTTGTCCCAGTCGTGGATCTTGATGCCTTCGAAATCGATGAAGCGGAAGACGTCTTCCTTCTTCTCGTAGGTCGGCTCCCAGCCCAGGCCACGCGTGAGCATGGCGTAGTTTTCCTTGAGGCTGAGCTTCTTGGCGGGTTTGATATTGCCGTCGGCTGCCATTGTCGAATCTCCGATTACGTTCAACCGGGGCCTATCGGCCCCGTGCTTGGATTACGGGGTTTTCCACTCCAAAACAAATTCCTCTTCCGACTCGTCCACCTCGCCGGCGAGCGAGATCAGATTGACGTAGATCTCGCGCAGGTCGAAGTCGCGTCCGGCCAGTTCGGAAATGGAATCGCGTTTCACCACCAGCCGGCCGGGGCAATCGATCTTCACCAGCGCCGGCATCTCGTTGAGCTTGGCGTTGGGATTGTCGGCCATGATGGCCTCGATGATCGGACGGGTGTCGTTGTTGTCCTGAAATGCGATGAAGACGGGTTGCGTGCTGGCCATGTGATTTCCTTAGCAAGGGCGGCCCGCGGCCGCCACGTTGTTGGCGGACATCGCCCGCCCTAAAGCTTCAGACCGAGCTTCGCAGCCCGGGCATTGAACGCAGCGATCACCGTCTCCAGCGCGGCATCGGCCTTGTCACCGAGCGCCGCCGTGGCTGCGGGTTTGAGCGCTGCCAACCACAGCCCTTGCCATTTCAACGTCCACTCGGAAATCAACTTCGCGTTCTCGGCGCTCTCTGCGGCAGCGGTTTTGACGGTAGCGTCCACCCAGCGGGCGGTTTCCTCGTACCAGCGCATCAGATAGTCAGTGAGCGAGGACAGCGCCGGACCGTTCTGCTGCGCGAAGTCCGCATCGAACTGCTGGTAGAACAAGGGATAGATCAGCCCATCCGCCACCAGATTCTGTGCGGCGTGCAGCTCGAACCAGTCGCGGGTCACGAACAGGCGTTCCATCTCGCGGCGCACGCCTTGCCAGGCCGGCTCGTCCAGCCACAAGCGCTTGCCTTCCGCGAGCGAATCGCCGGTGTTGCCGTCGACCAGCAGGCCGATCCGCGACAGGTGCTGCGCCATGCCCAGGCGGTCCATGCAGTTCATCATCGCCGCCTGCGTGATCGCCGTGCCGTAGCCGTAACCGGCCACGTGCGAATTGTTCATGTTGGCGCCGAACTCGTAGTGCCGCAGCGGCACCAGCGCCGACACCAATTGCTGGCGTGCCGACAGCGGCAGTGTGCGCAGCAGATCACGCTTGTCGACGAAGTCGAGCACCCGATCCAGCGCCTCCTGCTGCTTGGCGCGGGTGATGGTGTAGGCGCCGTAGTAATACTGACGCGGGTCCTTGAGCGCATACCAATCCTTCATCACCACTGCGGTGCGGCGCACGTCGTACAGGTCGCGGTTCGGATCCCACAGCGGCTTGTAGTGAAAATTGGTCGTCGGCTGAACGTCGTACGCAATCTCCTGATAGCGCGTCGCGTTCTTGTCGCCGAAACGTTTGGCCAGATGCTCGAAAGTATTGCGGATCGGCTTGACGCCGGTGGTCCTGATCTCGACCGTCATCGGGTTCTCCTTCCTGAATGCTTTTCTTCAGACGTCAATCCAGACGCCAAACGGCTCATTCGGTGACGCCCGGGATGCCATAGCGCCACTTGGCTTGGTCGATGTCCATCGCCTCCTCCTGCTCACGGGTCAGGTGTACGACGCGATTGACCCTGCAGAAGTCGCGATAGGCGTCCAGCGGCAGGATCAGTTCCGTCATCAGTTCGGGGCTGCCGACACCAAACGCAAATTCCACGAAGCCGCGCTCGGTCAGGCGATGAAAGCGCACGTAACGCGCCTGCAGATCGTCGACGTCGAAAAGCGGCTGCGGAGCAGATGTTTCGCCCGCCATGAGTTCCTCCAGCACGTCGCGTAGGTTCGCAACTTGTAGCACCACCGTAGCATCGGTCGTGCCATCGCCACCCCGCGTGATTGCGACGACAGGTTTATGTTCTTATCGACTGTTTTAACTGGAATAGTTAGCCATAGCGGCGCCCGGTTAGTACCGTGGCGCAGCGTTGAATGAATGATTTTCGTCACCTGCGGTGGCCGCTGGCAGCGCGGCATCGCTCAAATGATCGTGCTGCGTTGCAGCAAAGCTCCAGGCCGACCCACGCTCGCCATGGTCTATCCTTTCGGCCTATTTCAGCTTGCGAGCGCGCATGCCTTCCTCTTCGCCGCCGCGTCGAGACCGCAACCGGCAGACCCGGAGCGAGCCCAGCCCCGTCGGGGCCGGCGACGCGGGCCTTGCGCTGCCCGACAACGCCGACCTGGTCTCGCGCATCCACTTCTCCACCCAGGACGGCCGCATCTGGCTGGACGATCAGCGCATGCTGCTGTTGCACGCCTCGGGCTTCGGCGTACTGCGGCGCGAGCTGATCGAAAGCCTGGGCAGCGACCGGGCACGCGGCCTGCTGACCCGCATCGGCTACAACTCCGGCGCCAACGACGCGCAGCTCGCCCGCAAGTTGCGCAGCAAAAGCGGCGCGGTGGACATGATCCACGTCGGTCCGCAGCTGCACATGCTCGAAGGGGTGGGAACCGTGGTGCCGGTACGCACCGACGTCGACGAGGAAAGCGGCCAGTTCCACGGAGAGTACCTGTGGTATGGCTCGTCCGAAGCCGAGGAACACATCCGCATCTACGGGCTGGGAGCGGAGCCGGCCTGCTGGATGCAGATCGGTTACGCCTCGGGTTTCATCAGCCGCTTCATGGGCCGCCCCATCCTGTTTCGCGAAGTACAGTGCAAGGCGCAGGGTTACGACTGCTGCCGCATCGTCGGCAAACCGGCCGACCAGTGGACCGACGCCGAAGGCGACCTGCGTTTCCTGCGTGCAGACCCCCTGACCGACGGCATGGCCACCCGCGCCGCCGCGGCCACGCTGACACCCGAACCGGCGTCCGAATCGCCGGCGTCGCTGCTGGGGATCGAGGATGTAGTGGGCGTCTCCGCCGGCTTCAACGCGGTCTGCCACAAGATCCGCCGGGTTGCCGACACTCGTGCCTCCGTGCTGTTCCTGGGCGAAAGCGGCGTCGGCAAGGAAGTGCTGGCGCGTGCGCTGCACCGCATCAGCCCGCGCGCGGAGCAGCCCTTTGTGGCGATCAATTGCGCCGCAATCCCCGAAACCCTGGTGGAGGCCGAGCTGTTCGGCGTCGAGCGCGGCGCCTATACGGGGGCCGCCAGCAGTCGTGCCGGACGTTTCGAACGCGCCGATGGCGGCACTCTGTTTCTGGACGAGATCGGAATTCTTTCGAACACCGCGCAAGGCAAGTTGCTGCGTGCCCTGCAGGAACGCGAGATCGAACGCGTCGGCGGCACCAGAACGCTACAGGTCGACGTGCGGGTGATCGCGGCGACCAATCTGGATCTGCAGGAAGCGGTGCGTGCGGGACGGTTCCGCGAAGATCTGTTCTACCGCCTGAACGTCTTTCCGGTGCGGGTGCCCGCGCTGCGGGACCGTCTGGAGGACATCCCGGTGTTCATGAACCACTTCCTGCGCAAGTACTGCCGCCTGCATGCGCGCAAAGTCTCCGGCTTCACCGGCCGCGCCATCGACGCCATGCTCGGCTATCGGTGGCCGGGCAATATTCGCGAGCTGGAGAACGTGGTCGAACGCGGCGTCATCCTGGCACCCGAGCGCGGCGCCATCGACATCGTCCACCTGTTCTCCGGCGGCGAGGACCTGGAGTTCAACCATCTGGCCCTCAACCGCGGCGGCACGCTGGGCAAGCCCGCGCCCGCTAGGGGCAACCGCGGCGGCCTTGAATACGGCGAACCCGACCGGATCTCGCGCGTGCGCAGCAAGATCACGCACCTGCTCGCTGGCGTCGCCGACGATGCCGAGCCCACCAGCCTGCAGGACATCGAAGACGCGCTGGTGGACAGCGCCGTGCGCACTGCCAACGGCAATCTCGCCGCCGCCGCACGCCTGCTGGGCATGACCCGGGCGCAACTGGTTTATCGACACAAGTCGCGACGGCCGTCGCAGGAATAACCAGCCGGCGTCGCCCCGCGAGCAGGCAACCGGCAAGCGATGCAGGAATGAACGCCGAGCCGAATATCGGCCCGCGTTCGTTGCGACGATCGGCAACAATGGCGGTTTATCCGCTCCCCGCCCGCGCGCTTGACCGCATTCTCCGCCGCTGTCGCACCGATTGCCCTGGCTCCGATGGAGGGCCTGGTCGACGACCTGATGCGCGACGTCATCACCCGCGTTGGCGGGGTCGACTGGTGCGTCACCGAGTTCGTGCGCGTGACCCGCCATCTGCTCCCGGCCAGCGCGTTTCAGCGCCTGGCTCCGGAACTGCAGCAGGGCGGTCGCACTGCCGCGGGAACGCCGATGCACGTGCAATTGCTGGGCTCCGACCCCGCCTGCCTGGCCGACAATGCCGCGTTCGCCTGCACCCTGGGAGCGCCGGTGATCGATCTCAATTTCGGCTGCCCGGCGAAGACCGTGAACCGCTCGCGCGGCGGCGCCGTGCTGTTGCAGGAGCCGGAGTTGCTGCACCGCATCGTGTGCGCCGTACGCGCAGCGGTGCCGCCTGCGATCGCGGTCACCGCCAAGATGCGCCTGGGCTACGAACACACCGACCTGGCACTGGACTGTGCGCGTGCCCTGGCCGGTGGCGGTGCCGCTCAACTGGTCGTGCACGCGCGGACCAAGGTCGACGGCTATCGCCCGCCGGCGCACTGGGAATGGATCGCGCGGATCAGCGACGCGGTATCGGTCCCGGTGTATGCCAACGGCGAGATCTGGAGCGTGGACGATTGGCGCCGCTGCCGCGAAGTCAGCGGCGTGGCGCCGATGATGCTGGGCCGCGGCCTCATCGCGCGCCCCGATCTGGCACGACAGATCCGCGCCGCTCAGGCCGGCCTGGACTACGGCCCGATGGCCTGGCACGCGCTGCTGCCGGAGGTTCTGCTGTTCTGGCACCGCGTGCGTGCGCGGCTGCCGGCCAAATACGCGCCTGGCCGACTCAAGCAGTGGCTGTGCTGGCTGGCCCGCAGCTACCCGCAGGCGGCCGTTCTTTTCGCCGAAGTGCGTGCCGAAACCTGCGCCGAGCGCATCGACCAGCGCCTGCTGGGCGCAAGCCTGGAGCGCAGCTCAGTCGAGCTGCTGCGGGACAAGGCGCTGGCTGCCTGACACTTCGGGGCGCGCGAGCAGGCGCTGCCACAGCCAGCGCAGCGCCGGACCGCTCGGCGGCCGCGAACCCACCGGCTTTGGCGCTGCTGGCGTCCAGCCTTGCGGACCGCGCTGCGCCACTTCGAAGGTGAAGTAGTAGTAAGGCTCCTGGCCCATGCGCAGATCGCTGATGCGCGCGGTGTCGCCGACCGCCTGCACGGCGTAGTAGCCGTGGCTGAAGGCGACGAGGCGCGCCACCGGATCATGTGCGGCCAGGGTCTGCGCCAGGTCCTCGTCGCGGGCAAAGCGATCGAAATGAACTTCGCGCGCCGGATCGAGCAGCGAATAAAAGCCCTCGAAATAATCCTCGCCATCCATTGCGACCACGCGCCACAGCACGCTGTTGAATGCGGTCGGCGAGATCAGCAGTCGTTGGAAGTCCTGACCCCGATCACGCAACGCGGCCTCTGCCACGCCGCGTACGTGCGCCTGCACACCCACGCCCCAGACCAAGTACAGGCTGCTCAGACCCAGTCCCCACAGGTTCCAGCGCAAGCTGCCGTGCAATCCCTGCTGGTGCTGCAGTCCGAACGCCAGGCCCAGTCCGATCAGCAAAGGCAAGGTGTACAGCGGATCGATGATGAAGATGCTGCCGACGCCAAAAGGGTGGTTGGTGAACGGCAGTCCCAGTTGCGTGCCATAGATGGTCATGCTGTCCAGCAGCGGATGCGTCACCAGCACCAGGAACGTCGCGAGCCACCAGCGCCCAAACAGGCGGGATTCCCGATGCAGACGCGCGATACCAGCGGCGATCAACGGCGCCGCCAGGCTCAGATAAAACAGCGCATGGGTTTCGCCGCGATGCAGGGTCATGTTGCGCACCGCGTCGCCGCGATCGATCAGCGCATCCAGGTCCGGCAGCGTGCCGCAGGCCGCGCCCCACAGCGCGGCGCGCAGCAACGGCGTGCGACGGCCCATGACCGCCACGCTGACTGCGGCGCCGAGCGCCATCTGAGAAAGAGAATCCATGGATCGAAGCGTCAGGTTCCGGCAACGCCGCAGATTATCGTCCAGCGAGCCGCGCACTCCCGCTTTTTTCCTGTCGCAGGAACGAAAGGTTCCCGGAAATGTGGGGGGGCTCGCATTTCGCCGTTCCGGTACGGCTGCAGCGGGCATAGGCTTCATACGCTTGGCTGCGCCAGGCGCGAACTGCATCGGATTTCCGGTGCACCCGTCCTCACACCCCGTCTTCACGAGGGCGAACCGTTCCGGCAAGGAGAGACCCCATGACCGATGTGTCGCGCTACTTCGATCAGGAAATGAAGAACCGGAAGAAGATTCAGATCTCCGGACCCAGGAGCTACGTGGATTCGGTGGAAAAGATCCTCAAGGACTGGATCTATTTCAGCTATGTGGGTCGGGCGGTGCTGAGCGAAATCTACGGCAGTGCTCAAGGCACAGAGGTACACATCAAGTTTTCCAGCTCGAGTGGCGCCGACAGCTCGGGCGTTCTCGAAGACTCGCGGGCGGAAGGCTCATACGCAACGGATTTGACCAAGGGCACAGGCAAGGGGGCATCGTCGGTGCTCTCGTTCGATCTTACGTGCAAGCTGCCCTCGAATCTGTGCAAGACCAAATGCACCAATCCGCGCTTCAATCTCCCCAGGTTCGTCCTCCTTCACGAACTGGTGCACTCGATGCGACATGTGCGGGGAAAATGGCGGGCGGGGGTGACGGTAAATCTCAACCGGAAGTCGCTTGCTCTCGAAGAGGCTATCGGTATCGTCATCACCAATATCTTCATGTCGGAAAAAGGCGACAACAAGCTGCGCGCCGACCACGTGTCGCTCGATACCATCGGTCCCGACGTCCAAAGCTTCGTAAAACAGCCGACGGCCTCCACGATTCTGGATCAGATCAGGGCGGACCACCCGGCGCTGTACAACGGGATCGCCGGGCTCAAGCAGAGCAAATTTCCGTTCAATCCCTTCGCCGCCCATCCCTGAGCGCCGCACCCCCGGAGTCGCCCAGCCCAAGCCGGCCAAGTCCTGCCGGCAGGCGCCCGGGCAGTGCAGGCCCACCCGGCGGCAAAAGCCCCGGCCGGCGGGTCAAGCGCCCACCCTGCCGGTGCGGACGGGCGCCGCAAGCTGTCGCCGGAGTCCCGCCCTGGCTGCCTTGGCGGACTTTCTCGGGCCGCGGGTTTGCACTAACGTGCCCGTATCGCAACCCATCTGGAATCCACGGCCGCACCCATGAAAGCACCGGCCCTCGACCCGCCGCGGCTATCCCGCTTCGGTGAACACCTGCTGAGCAGGATCGTCACCGCCGAGGTCGACGCCATGATCGACGGCCTGCACAAGCGCACCGGCAGCTTTGGCTACGACCCCTGGGGCTACGACGAGGGCTCGGTCAAGCTGGCCGCGGGAGTGATAAAGCTTCTGTACGAGCGCTATTTCCGGGTGCAGGCGCACGGGCTGGAGAACATCCCCGCACACGGCCGCGTGCTGATCGTGGGCAATCACAGCGGCCAGCTGCCCATGGACGGCGTGCTGGTGGGCTATGCGCTGCTGAGCAATGTGCATGGACCGCGTGCCGCACGCGCCATGATCGAGCGCTTTTTCCCGACCGTGCCGTTCCTGGGCAACCTGCTCAACGGTCTGGGCGCAGTGATCGGCGATCCGCACAACTGCGCCAAGATGCTGGAGTCCGAAGAGGCCATCATCGTGTTTCCCGAAGGCGTGCGCGGTTCCGGCAAACCCTGGCGCCTGCGCTACCAGTTGCAACGCTTCGGCAATGGCTTTGTGCATCTGGCGATGAACCACCGCGCGCCGGTGGTGCCGGTGGGCATCGTCGGCTGCGAGGAGACCATGCCGTCGCTGGGCAGCATCACGCCGTTGGCGCGCCTGCTCGGTGTGCCCTACGTGCCGATCGTGCCGGTCCCGCTGCCGCTGCCGGCACGAGTGATCCTGAATTTCGGCGAGCCCGTCGAGTTCGATCCCGAGCCCTGTTCGGAGACCGAAGCACAGCGGCGGGTGGAGACGGTGAAGGCAAGAATCCAGGCGCTGATCGACGCCGGCCTGTCGCAGCGCGAGCGGGTGTTCTGAGCATGGCCAGGTCCAGGACCACGGAGCCCGCGCGCAAGACCATACTGGTCACCGGCGCAGCCGGGTCGCTGGCCAAGCGCGTCATCAGCCGCCTGCATGGGCGATACCAGGTGATCGCCGTCGATTTTCGACGCAAGGTGGACACCGACGCCGGCATCCCGTCCTACAAGGTGGAGATCCACAAACGCGGCTTCGAGGATATTTTCCGCGCGCACCGGATCGACGCGGTATTGCACCTGGGCCGTATCTTCCCCCACGAGTCCGACCGCAGCCGGCGCTACAACGCCAATGTGCTCGGCACCAAGATCCTGCTGGATCTGTGCCGCAAGTACGGCGTCGGTCAGGTGCTGATCCACTCGACCTACATGGTCTACGGCGCGTCGCCGTACAACCCGTCGCTGCTGGACGAGGATGCCCCGCTCAAGGCCAGCGAGGCGACTCAGGACCTGGTGGACGCGGTGGAGGTCGAGTCCCTGGCCGCCATCTTCTTGTGGAAGCATCCGGAGCTCAACATCACCATCCTGCGGCCCTGCAATGTGCTGGGTCCCGGCGTACGCAACACCCTGTCAGTCCTGCTGTCCCGCAGGCTGGTGCCGGTGCTGATCGGCTTTTCGCCGGTGATGCAGTTCCTGCACGTGGACGACATGGCCGAAGCCATCGCCGTGGCTTTCGAGCGCAATCTCCCGGGGATCTACAACGTGGCGCCGGACGATTACGTGGCGTATCAGGTGGCGGTCGACCAGTGCGGTTGCCGACGGCTGCCGGTGCCGTCGATTCCCCCCGCGCTGCCGCGCCTGTGGAGCCGGGCACTCAACTGGAACGCATTCTTTCCGCCGTACATGATCCCGTTCTTCAAGTATCCGGTGATCATCGACGGCCGGCTTTTTCGCGAACGCTTCGGTTGGAAACCGCGACGCAGCCCCCACGATATCTTCGGCTATTACCGCAAGCAGAAGCAGGTGAATCCGTGAAGCGGTTGCGGATTGCACAGCAGCCGCGTCCACGTCATCGACATTGCAGTCCGACGCCACCCGTACCCGGGCTGCAGATTCAATTTGCGCAAAGTTCGAGCAGAATCCCCATCGGGTTTTGATCGACGTCAATCCAGGAGTTTGCAGATGACCAAGAAGACCAAGGAAAAAATCGCGAAGATCGACATCGGCATCGACAAGGACAGCCGCAAGGCCATCGCCGACGGCCTGTCGCGCCTGCTCGCCGACGAGTACACGCTATATCTGAAGACCCACAACTTTCACTGGAACGTTACCGGGCCGATGTTCAACACGCTACACCTGATGTTCGAAACCCACTACAACGAAGCGGCGTTGGCGGTGGATGCGGTGGCCGAACGCATCCGCGCGCTGGGCTTCCCGGCGCCAGGCACCTACAAGCAATACGTGACGCTTTCCTCGATCGGCGAAACCGAGGGCGTGCCCGAGGCCATGGAGATGGTGCGCCTGCTGGTCAAGGGCCACGAGGCCTGCGCCAAGACCGCGCGCTCGGTGTTCCCGATGGCCGATGTCGCCAATGACGAACCCACCGCCGATCTGCTCACCCAGCGCCTGCAGGTTCACGAGAAGACAGCGTGGATGCTGCGCTCGCTGCTCGAGTGATGGCGCGCGTGGCACCTGCAGGTCCTGCCCTGCTGGCGGTACGCCGGCTCAAAGTCCATTACCCGGGCGAAGGCACGACGCCGTGGGGCAAGCGTCCTGCGGTGAAGGCGGTCGACGGCGTCGACCTCAACCTGTCGCAGGGCGAAACCCTGGGCATCGTGGGTGAGTCCGGCTGCGGCAAATCCACGCTCGCGCGGGCGCTGGCCGGCCTGCAGGGCGTGACCGCGGGCGCCATCGAGTACGACGGCCGTCAGATCGCACAGCTCGACGACAACGCCTGGCGCCCGCTGCGTCGGCAGATCCAGATGGTGTTCCAGGACCCGCTGGCGAGCCTGGACCCGCGCATGACCATCGGCCGCAGCATTGCCGAGCCGCTGGAAGCGCTATGTCCGGAGATCGCCCCGCGCGAGCGCGATGCGCGCGTACGCGAGATGCTCGAACGAGTGGGGCTTTCCGGCGCCCAATACAACCGATATCCGCACGAATTCTCGGGCGGCCAGTGTCAGCGCGTGGGCATCGCGCGCGCGCTGGTGGTGCAGCCGCGCATCCTGATCTGTGACGAGCCGGTGTCGGCGCTGGACGTGTCGGTGCAAGCGCAGATTGTCAACCTGCTGGCCGATCTGCAGACCGAGATGGGTCTGTCGATGATCTTTATCGCCCACGATCTGGCGGTGGTTCGCCACATCAGTCATCGGGTGATGGTGATGTACCTGGGCAAGGTGATGGAACAGGGCCCGCGCACCGCGCTGTTCGACGCTCCGGTCCACCCCTACACGCGCGCGCTGCTGGCGGCGGTGCCCGGCAACACCGGCAGCGAGCGCCTGCAGCCGCTGCAGGGCGAAATTCCCAGCCCCGCCAATCCGCCGCAGGGCTGCGTATTCTCCACCCGCTGCCCGATGGCAGAGGCGCAGTGCGGCCGCCTGGTGCCCAACCTAAACCGCGTGGTCCATGGCGGCTATTCGGCCTGCCACTTCACCCTGCAGTCGGCGGTCTGAGCGGGCGCAAAGCGACGCGCGGCACTGCGCACTACTGGCAGCTCGGCTTCTGTCCGCGCCCCAGCGCCGCCACGTAGAGGTCCAGCGCAGACTTCATGCGTGCGTTGAGATCGCCGATGCGGGTCTGGTCGGAAGGATGGGTCGACAGCATTTCCGGTGGTTTCTGTCCGCCGCTGGCCTTGGCCATGTTCTGCCACAAGGTCACCGACGCGCGCGGATCGAAGCCGGCCATGGCCATCAAGTCCAGGCCCAAGAGGTCGGCTTCGGACTCGTGACTGCGCGAGTAGGGCAGCAGGAACAGTGCGTTGACGCCCATGCCGTACAACTGCCCCACCCCGTAGGCAGAGGCCAAGGCTCCGCCCAATTGCGCCGGAATATTGGCCGAGGCGCGCTCGGCCGAATGCCGCGCGAGCACGTGCGCTACCTCGTGGCCGATGACCGAAGCGAGCTGATCCTGCGTGTTGGCGACCTTGAGCAGGCCCTCGAACACGCCGATCTTGCCGCCCGGCAGCGCGAACGCGTTGACGTCCTGGCTGGCGAAGACGCCTACTTCCCAACCGGCCGGGATACTCAGCTCGGCGTTGTTGGGAAGATTGGGCACCTGCCGGGTGATGTGGTTGGACACGCACTGAACGTAACGCACCGTGGCCGTGTCCTTGGAGGCCGGCATCTCCTTCTGCATCTGCCGGAACGAGGCTATCCCTTGTTCGGATATCGAATCGTCGGAAATCAGGATGAACTGCTTGCGTCCCAGCGGCGACGTCGCACATGCCACGATGGCGACACAGGCGCCCAGCAAAAGTAGTCTGCGCATTGAAAAAAGTCCGGCGGTTTTGGAAGGTCGCACCGGATAGTAACCAAGCCAATTGAATCGCGGTTGAACTGGGCGTGAACCCAAAGCCTGCATTCGGTCGTACTGTATGCGTCAGGAGACCCTACCCATGAAGAATTCCCGTCCCCGTTTGTTCCGCGCTGCGGTCGGCGCTGCGCTGATGCTGGCGACCCTCACCGCAGTACAGGCCGAGGATGCCGCCACTCGCGGCCCGCAGCCGGACTTGGAACCCCCGCAAGTGGTCGAGGCCATGTTGCTGGCCTTGAAGAAGAACACACCCGAAGGCATCGCCGAGCTTTATCGGTTCTCCTCGCCGGGCAACCGCCAGCAGACCGGCAACCTCGAACAGTTCACCCGCATGATCGTCGAAGGCTTTCCCGACATGCTCGGGCATGAGGCCGCGCGCATGGCGCCGCCGCTGATCGATGGCGATCGCGCCATGGTCCCGGTGCAGTTGATCAGCGAGGACGCCACGCTCTACGAGTACATGTTCATCCTGTCGCGGCAGGCCATTCCCGAGTGTCAGGGCTGCTGGATGGCCGACGCCGTGGTACCGCCGGAAGCGCTGGCCCCCGAGGGCGCGCCGGGCAGCTCGCCAGCGGAACAGGAAGCCACCCCTTACGAAACACCGGCCTAACCTGCCGACCGGTCCGCGGGCCGGCTCAGGCGGCCCGCTCAAGCGCGCCGCCAGCGCTGACCGTCCTTCGAGTCCTCCACCAGCACACCGCGCGATTTGAGCTCGTCGCGCAGCCGGTCGGAATCGGCCCACTGCTTGTTCCGGCGCGCCTCCGCACGCCGGGCCAGCAATGCCTCGACCTCGGACTCTGCGGCAGTGTCGGCCGTGCCCCCGCCGGAGAACCATGCCTGCGGCGAGGCTTGCAGCAGCCCCAGCAGGCGGCCGGCGTCGAGCAACTGCGCCTTGATGCGCGCGCGTTCGGCGTCATCGCCGGTCTTGTTGGCGGCGCGCGCCAGTTCGAACAGCTCGGCCAGCGCCATCGGCGTGTTGAGGTCGTCCTCCAGCGCGGCCATGAAGGCCTCGGGCGCGGTGACGTCAGCGGCCGGCACCACCGAATCCAGCTCGCGCAGCGCCCCGTACAGCCGATCCAGCTTGCGTCGCGCCTCGGCCACCATGTCCTGACTCCAGTCCACCGGCTGGCGGTAGTGACCGGTAAGCAGCACCAGCCGAATCGCCTCGCCAGGCAGGGTCTTGAGCAACTCGTGAACGAGCAGCACATTGCCCACCGACTTGGACATTTTCTGGCTTTCCACGTTGAGAAAGCCGTTGTGCAGCCAGTAGCGCGCGAAGGGCTTGCCGGCATGGGCGCAGACGCTCTGCGCGATCTCGTTCTCGTGGTGCGGAAAGATCAGGTCGTGGCCGCCACCATGGATGTCGATGGTCTCGCCAAGCAGGGCCTCGGCCATAGCCGAGCACTCGATATGCCAGCCCGGCCGACCGCGGCCCCAGGGCGAGTCCCAACCCGGCTGCTCATCGGAAGACGGCTTCCACAGCACGAAGTCGCCCGCGCTCTTCTTGTAGGGCGCCACTTCCACCCGTGCGCCCGCCATCAGCGCCTGCTCGTCGCGCCCCGACAGCAGGCCGTAATCGGCGAAGCTCGGCGTGTGGAACAGCACGTGGCCCTGCTCCGCGTATGCGTGCCCGCTGCCGATGAGGCGCTCGATCATCGAGGTGATCTGCGGCAGGTGCTCGGTCACCCGCGGCGCATGGTCCGGCGGCGCGACGCCCAGCGCGGCCATGTCCTCGTGGTAGATCGCGGCGTAGCGATCGGTGATGACGCGGATGTCCACGCCCTCTTTGGCCGCCGCCGCGTTGATCTTGTCGTCGATGTCGGTGATGTTGCGTACATACACCACCGCCGGGTAGTGACGCCGCAGCACCCGCGCCAGGACGTCGAACACCACTGCCGGACGGGCGTTGCCGATGTGGGCATAGGAATAAACCGTCGGACCGCACACATACATGGTGACGCGCTGCGGATCGATCGGGACAAAAACTTCCTTGCGGCCGCTCAGGGTGTTGTGGAGCTGCATGTTCGGGGGCGTGGCAAAAGTGCGCGCAAGGATAGCCGCGGCGCCCCCGAAGTCGTCGGCAGACCGGCCGGGGCAAGGCAGGCGTCAGTCCGGCACCGCCCCTCGCCCCGGACCCGCTGCAGCGCTTCTGCCGGGCTACAGGGCCTGCAGATCGTGCAACTCGCGCACCGCCACGGCCAGGCCGGCGTAGTCCACCGCTGCCGCAGACTGCAGCTCCGACAGCCGCGCCAGACTCAATGCCAGACGCGGGCCGCGCTGCGCAGTCCAGGCCTCCAGGCGCTGCGATGGCGGCTGGTCGCCGGCGGCCAGCACGCGTGCGCAGATGGCCCGATGCAGCCGATAGGCGTCTTCGCGCAGGCGTGAGCGCGCCAGCGCCTGCCAGGCCGTGGCCGGCCGCAGGCCGATGATGGCCGCCAGCATCCACGGCAGCCGCAGCACCTCGCCGACCGCGAAGTAGATCGGCGCCACCTCGCGGCGATCCAGCGCCGCTTCCCGGGCAAGGTCGGCGATGTCCAGCGCGCTGCCCAGGGCGCGGCTGCGCGTCAACAAACCGGCCAGCGCGGCCGGGACGCCGCGGTCGCGCAATCCGGCCAGGTGACGGTCGTAGTCCTCGCGATAGGCGGGCGGCAGGATATCGGGCAGCTGTGCTTCCAGCTCGCCCACCACCCCCTCGTAGCGCGCTGCGATCATGCCGATGGCGGCGCCGTCCAGCATCCGTGCGGAGGCCACCGCCGCGGCCACGTGGCGCAGCAGCGCCACCGCCTGCAGCATCAGCCGGTACACCAGCTCGCTGGACAGGCGGCTTTCCATCGCCTCGATCTCGCGCCAGTAGCGCGGCGCGTCGAACAGGGTCCCGGCCAGTGCGTAGGCGCGCAGCACCTGGGTCAGGCTCAGGCCCTGGTCCTCGGCCAGCCGGTGCACGAACGAAACGCCCATGCGGTTGACCACGTCGTTGGCACACACGGTGGCGACAATCTCGCGGCGCAGCCGGTGCTGTTCGATGGCGGCGCGCTGCGCCTGCACCAGCGGCGACGGAAAATAGTGCAGCAGATCGCTGAGGAAATGCGGGTCGTCCGCCAGCTCGGGTACGGTGGCGGCGTCGAACAGTGCGTTCTTGCTGTAGGCCATCAACACCGCAATTTCCGGACGCAGCAGGCCGCGTCCCTCGGTGCGGCGCTTCTGCAGCTCTTCGTCGTCGGGCAAGCCCTCCAGTACGCGATTGAGCACCCCTTCGCGCTCGAAACGCCGGATCAGCGCAGCATGATCGTCCAGCCGTGCCGCAGCCTCGGATTCGACCAGGCTGATGCACGCCGACTGCACCGCGTTGTCGCGCAGCACCGCGCTCGACACCGCCGTCGTCATCGAAGCCAGCAGCTCGTCGCGATCCGCGCGTGTCAGGCCGCGCTCGCGCATCGCCTGATTGAGCGGAATCTTGATGTTGACCTCGCGATCCGAGGAGTGCACGCCGCCGGAATTGTCGACCGCGTCGGTGTTGATGCGTCCGCCGGTCCCGCCAGCGCCGCGGGTCGCGTACTCGATGCGGCCGGCCTGGGTCAGGCCGAGGTTGCCGCCCTCGCCCACCACGCGCACGCGCAGTTCGCGACCGTCGATACGGACCGCGTCGTTGGCGCGGTCGCGCGCCTGCTCGTTGGACTCGTGAGTCGCCTTCACATAGGTGCCGATGCCGCCGTTCCAGAACAGGTCCACCGGCGCCTGCAGGACGCCGCGGATCAGTTCGGCCGGGGTCAGGCTGTCCTGCTCCAGGGCCAGCGCGCGCCGAGCCTGCGCCGACAGCGCGATGCGCTTGGCATTGCGCGGATAGACCCCGCCGCCGGGCGACAGCCGTGCGGCGTCGTAATCGGCCCAGGATGATCGCGGCAGTGCAAACAGACGCGCGCGCTCGTCGTAGCTGGCGGCCGGATCGGGATTGGGGTCGATGAAGATGTGGCGATGATCGAACGCGGCGATCAGCCGTATCTGACGGGACAACAGCATGCCGTTGCCGAACACATCGCCGGACATGTCGCCGACACCGACGGCGCTGAAGGCATCGCTGTCCACGTCCAGCCCCAGTTCCCGGAAATGACGCTTGACGCTCTCCCAGGCGCCGCGCGCGGTGATGCCCATCTTCTTGTGGTCGTAGCCGGCCGAGCCCCCGGAGGCAAACGCATCGCCCAGCCAGAAGCCGTAGTCCTCGGCGACGCCGTTGGCAATGTCCGAGAAGGTGGCGGTGCCCTTGTCGGCGGCCACCACCAGGTAGGGGTCGTCGTCGTCGTGCCGCACCACGCCCGGCGGCGCCGCGATGCCATCGCCGACGCGGTTGTCGGTCAGGTCGAGCAGCCCACGCAGGAATTCGCGGTAGCAGCTCACGCCGTGCGCCATCCAGGCTTCGCGATCGGTCGCCGGCGGCCCGCCCTTGACCACGAAGCCGCCCTTGGCGCCCACCGGCACGATCACCGCGTTCTTGACCTGCTGCGCCTTCATCAGGCCCAGCACCTCGGTGCGGAAATCCTCGCGACGATCCGACCAGCGCAAGCCGCCGCGGGCGACGCGGCCGCCGCGCAGGTGCACGCCTTCGAATCCCGGCGCGTAGACCCAGATCTCGAACATCGGCCGCGGCTGCGGCAATTCGCCGATCTGCCGCGGATCGAGCTTCAGGCTCAGACGCGACAGCGGCGCACCGAGTTCGTCGCGACAGTAGAAGTTGGTCCTCAGCCCGGCGCGTACGACCGCCGCCAACGCACGCAGGATGCGATCGGCGTCCAGGTCCTCCACCGCGTCGAGCGCCGCGTCCAGCTCCGCTTGTGCGCCCGCTTCCAGCGCCACCCGCTCGGCGTCGGCCAGCGCCGGATCGAAGCGCGCCTCGAAACGTTGCACCACCGCGGCGGCGACGGCCGGATGCTGGGCCACCCGCTGCTCGATATCGGCGCGACCGAAAGGCATCCCGATCTGGTTGACGTAGCGCGCCAGCATGCGCAGACACCCCACCTGACGGCCGTCGAGCCCCGCCGCCAGCACCAGTCGGTTGAGCGCATCGTCCTCGGCCGCTCCAGCCATGACGGCGAGCAGGCTGGCCTCGAACTCGGCCGCGCGATCGAGCCGTACCGGTTGCGGCAGCCCGACCTCGAAATCCTGTATCCACAGCGCAACCGGCTCGCTGCCCGCCGGCTCCCGCGGCGACACCACCTCGGGATCCTGGCGGATCGCGCGCAGACCGAAGTGCTCCAGCAGCGGCAGGACGTCGGCCAGGGCCAGCGGCTGCCGCCAGGCATAAAGCTTGAGCCTGCCGTGTTCGCCTACGGCGGCCTGCGCCTGCAGGCTGGGCAGAACGCGCTTGGTGTCGCTCAACTGCGCCAGCGCGCAGACGTCGGCGGCGGCCTCGACGGGCGCCACGCGCTCGATGTAGCTCGGCGCAAACGCCTCGCCGAAGCGCAACGCCAGAGATTCGGCATCGGGCGCGGACATCGCGCGCAGAGCGTCCAGCAACTGCTCGCGCCAGGGTCGCGCCAGTGCCATCAGCCGGCGTTCGATCTGTGCCGCCGACTCGCTCAGCTCCTGTCCCGGCGGCGTGCGCACGGTGACGTGCAGTCGGGTCAACCCGCCGCGCAGAAAATCCACCGTGCGGTCCACCGACACGCCGCCGCACACATTCAGCAGTTCCTGCGACAGCCGGTCGCGCAGCTCCCGCGAGTAGCGCTCGCGCGGCAGATACACCAGCGCGGAGAAGAAGCGCCCGTAGCGGTCGCGGCGCAGGAACAGCCGCAGCGGATGGCGGTCGCGCAGCGCGCGGATGCCCATGCAGGTATCGAACAACTCGTTCTCGCCGGACTGGAACAGCTCGTCGCGCGGCAGGCTGTGCAGGATCTCGCGCAGGTTCTTGGCGCTGTGCGAGCCCGGCTGCAGGCGCGACCGCTGCATCACCGTTTCCACCTTGCGCCGGATCAGCGGGATGTCCCAGGGGCGCTCCACGTACGCTTCGGACGAAAACAGACCGATCAGGCGCACGATGCCGTCGACCCCCCCGTCGGCGCCGAGCCGGCGGACGGCAACGTGATCCATGTACTCGGGGTGATGTACGGTGGCACGCTGCGCCGCCTTGGTCAGCACCACGATGCGTGGCGACTCGGCGTACTTGTCAAGCTGCTCGCGCGGCGCGATCAAGGCATCGATATCGGCAAAGCACGCACCTTCACGCGCCAGGCCCAGGCCGCTGCCCGCCACCGGCACAAAGCGCGGGCGCCCGTCCGCGGCCGGCTCCATCCGGGTCTGCGCGCTGGCAAGCAGGGTGAAATGACCCTGGTCGAGCCAGCGCAGGAACGCCGCAGCTTCGCGCTGCTCGGACGGATCGGCGCCAGCTACCGGCGGCGCCTGTTCCAAGGATTCGGCGGCGGCCAGCAACCGCTCGCGCATGGGGGCGTAATCGGCCACCACGCGGCGCAGGTCGTCGATACGGTCGGCCACCGCGCGCTCCAGCGCCGCGTAGGCGTCACGGTCGGTCAGCGCCTCGAATTCCAGATGAATCCAGGATTCCGCCTGCTCCCCGAGCAGTTGCTGCGTCAGCCCACCCTGCGCGTCGCGCTGCACACGACACACCGGATGCACGCTCCAGTCGATGGCGGCCCCCGCGTCGCGTACCGCCATCACCAGGGTGTCGACCAGAAACGGCATGTCGTCGACACAGGTCTGCAGGCTGGCCAGCAACTGGCCCGGCGGCGGCGGTCGAACCTGGATCAGCACCTGCCGCGCACCGCGCCGACGACCCAGTTGCAGATGGTTCAGCGCAGTACGCGCCAGCTGCTCGACGCTGCGCGCCGCCAGCGCGTCCGGCGAAGCGGTCTCGAAGTATTGTCTGACCCAGGCCTGCAGTTCGCAGGCACCTGGTTCTCCCTGCATCGCAATGGCCGTTGCGATGATCCGGTCCAACAGCGGCTCGTTGTGCGTGGGGCTTGCGCTCATGACGTTCCGGGGCTGTGGGTGGTCCCACATGATGCACGCAAAGGATGAATGCGCCGGAACGCGAGCCGGCACACTCTTTAGAATGACGGGCAATCTTTGATCCCCGCCCCGATGTCGAAGACGGCTACCAGCCCCGCCGTACACACTCCGCTGATGCAGCAGTACCTCGCGCTCAAGGCGCAGGTGCCGGACATCCTGTTGCTGTTCCGCATGGGCGATTTTTACGAGCTGTTCTACGACGACGCGCGCAAGGCGGCGCGCCTGCTCAACATCACCCTGACCACGCGCGGCGAGTCGGCGGGCGCACCGGTGGTGATGGCCGGCGTGCCCTATCACCAGCTCGACACCTACCTGGCGCGGCTGGTGCGGCTGGGACAATCGGCGGCCATCGCCGAGCAGGTGGGTGCCGTCGGTGTCGACAAAGGCCCGGTGCGACGCGAGATCGCGCGCGTGGTCACGCCCGGCACCGCGACCGACGAGGTGCTGCTGGACCCGCGGCGCGCCAGCCTGCTGGCGGCCGCGTGCCGGATCGGCGAGGCCTGGGGACTGGCCTGGCTGGAACTGTCTTCCGGCCGTTTCTGCCTGAGCCAGAGCGACAGCGCGCGCGACTTCGCCGCCGAGCTGTCGCGGGTGGCGCCCAACGAATTGCTGCTGGCCGAAGGCGCCGACCCGCTGTCTGCGGACGACACCGCGGTGATGCGGCCGCCCTGGCATTTCGATCCCGGCTCGGCGCGTCGTCTGCTGTGCACGCAGTTCGGCACTCCCAGCCTGGCCGGCTTCGGCTGCGAGGAGCTGGACGCCGGCATCGCCGCGGCCGGGGCGCTGCTCAACTACGTGCAGGAAACCCAGAAAACCGCAGCCGTGCACCTGACCGGCCTGCGCGTGGAGGCGCCGCAAGACAGCCTGATACTGGACCCGGCCACGCGGCGCAACCTGGAGATCGACCGCACCTTGCTCGGCGCCAGCGAGCACACCCTGCTCGACGTGCTCGACCAGTGCGTCACGCCGATGGGTTCGCGCGCGCTGACCCGCACCCTGCTGCGACCGATCCGCGACCGCGCCGAGATCGGACAGCGGCTGGACGCGATCAGCGTGCTGTTGCGCGAAGGCGGCTTCCAGGCCTTGCGTGCCGAACTGCGCGGCATTGCCGACCTGGAACGCATCCTGGCGCGCGTGGCCCTGCGCTCGGCACGGCCACGCGATCTCATCGGGCTGCGCGACACGCTTGCCACGCTGCCGGCCGTGCAGCGCCAGTTGCAGGCACTGGAAGGAACCCGCGTCGACCACTGGCGTGCGCAACTGGGCCATCACGATGCTACCTGCGCTTCGCTGCAAGCGGCGCTGGACGACAGCCCGCCGGTGGCGGTGCGCGACGGCGGCGTGTTCCGCAGCGGCTTCGACACCACGCTGGACGAGTTGCGTCGCCTGTCCACCCATGCCGACGGCTTTCTGGTGGAGCTGGAAAGCCGCGAACGCGCGCGCACCGGCATCGACGCGCTCAAGGTCGGTTACAACCGCGTGCACGGTTTCTACATCGAGATCGGCAAGACCCATGCTGCCCGGGTGCCGCCGGAATATACGCGACGCCAGACCCTGACCCATTTCGAGCGCTACATCACCGAGGACCTGAAGCGTTTCGAAGATCAGGTGCTGTCGGCACGCGACCGCGCACTGGCGCGCGAAAAAGAGCTGTACGAGCAGCTCATCGAAGATCTGGTGGCGCGACTGCCGGAATTGCAGGCGGCCGCGCAGGCGCTGGCCGACATCGACTGCCTGGCCAACCTGGCCGAGGCTACCGAGCGCCTCAACCTGGCGCGCCCCGAGTTCGTCGACACGCCCAGCCTGGAGATCCGCGCGGGGCGGCATCCGGTGGTGGAGCGGCAGTTGCGCGAGCCCTTCGTACCCAACGATCTGCTGCTCGATGGCGAGCGCCGCCTGCTGGTGATCACCGGTCCCAACATGGGCGGCAAGAGCACCTACATGCGCCAGACCGCGTTGATCGTGCTGATGGCCCACGCCGGCTGTTTCGTGCCGGCGCAGCTGGCGCGCCTGGGACCGGTGGACCGAATCTTCACCCGTATCGGTTCGCGCGACGATCTGGCCGCCGGCCAATCCACTTTCATGGTGGAGATGACCGAGACCGCCAACATCCTGCACAACGCCAGTGACACGAGTCTGGTGCTGATGGATGAGATCGGTCGCGGCACGTCCACCTACGATGGACTTTCGCTGGCACGCGCCTGTGCAGAACATCTGGTGCGCGAAGTCGGCGCGTTCACCTTGTTCGCCACCCATTATTTCGAGCTGACGCGTCTGGCGCAGGCGGTGCCCGGTGTGGCCAACGTACATCTGGACGCTGCCGAATTCGGTCCCCGGGGCGAGAAGCTGGTGTTTCTGCACACGGTCAAGGACGGCCCCGCAAACCGCAGTTACGGCCTGCAGGTCGCTGCACTGGCCGGCGTGCCTGCCGGCGTCGTGAACACGGCCCGTGGATATCTGCGCGAGCTGGAGCAGCAACCGCAGCCGACGGCGAACAACGCGCAGCCGGCGCCGCCGCAACTGTCGCTGTTCGAAGCGCCTCCTTCGGCGGCGCTGAAGCTGCTCGACGAGATCGATCCGGACCGCCTGAGTCCGCGCGAGGCACTGGACTGGCTGTATCGACTCAAGAGCCAGTGCTAGCTGGCGCGGACAACACGGCGTAGCGGACGCGGATCGCTAGACTGCGCCGCAAACGACATCGAGCGGCCTGCGAAGTTCGACTCCCAGCCTTCGGGGCCAAGGTGCCCTCCAACGTCTCACCGACAGAGAACCTCATGAAGCCATCGATCCGCATCGCGCTGATCGCGACCTACCTCTGGGCGACAGCAGCTGCTGGCGCAGTCGGCCCAGCGGAAGCCGAACGCCTGGACCGCGACCTGACCCCGCTGGGAGCGGAAAGAGCGGCCAACGCAGACGGCCGCATTCCAGCCTGGGAGGGCGGCCTGCAGGCCGACGCGCCACCGGCCGCCGGCCGCGAACGCGATCCGGCGCAGTACCCGCTCATCAGCGACGACGCGCCGCTCTACACGATCACGCGCGCCAACGTGGCGCAGCACGCCGCCCAGCTCACCAAGGGTCAGCAGGCGCTGCTGGAACGCTTTGGCCAGACCTACAAGATGGTGGTGTACCCGACCCGGCGCACCGTCGCGGTCCCGGAGCATGTCCACCAGGCCACCCGCAAGAACGCGCTCAATGCGCGCCTAGACAACGACGGCGAGAGTCTGAGCGGCGCCATCACCGGCATCCCCTTCCCCATTCCGCAATCGGGCGTGGAGGTGATCTGGAATCACAAGCTGCGCTATCGCGGCGTCTCGCTGCGGCGCTACAACGCGCAGCTCGCGGTGCAGGCCAACGGCGCCTTCCTGCCCTACGTGTTACGCGAGGACGTGCGTTTTCAGTACAGCATGGACGGCATCACGCCGGAGTCGCTGAACAACGTACTGATCTACTTCCTGCAGCTCACTACCGAACCGCAGCGCCAGGCCGGCAACGTGGTGCTGGTGCACGAGACCATGGACCAGGTCAAGGAGCCGCGCCGTGCCTGGCAGTACAACCCCGGCCAGCGCCGCATCCGCCGTGCGCCCAGCGTCGCCTACGACAATCCCGGAACCGGCGCCGATGGACTGCGCACCAACGATCAGCTGGACGCTTTCAACGGTGCCACCGATCGCTACACCTGGAAGCTGGTGGGCAAGCGCGAGATGGTGGTGCCCTACAACTCGATCAAGCTCGGCGACACCGCGCTCAAGTACACCGACATCGCCAAGGCCGGTCACCTGAATCAGGACCTGCCCCGTTACGAACTGCATCGGGTGTGGGTGGTGGAAGCGGAACTCAAGCCTGGCACTTCTCACATCTACGCGCGCCGCACCTTCTACGTCGACGAGGACAGCTGGACCATCCTGGCAGTGGACAACTACGACCGTCGCGGCCAGCTCTGGCGCGTACAGGAAACCCATTCCTGGCAGGTGCCGTGGCTGTACCGGGTGGCGCCGGTAGCCGGCACGGTGTACGACCTGCAATCCAGCCGCTACCTCGTGCAGGAGCTGAGCAACGAGTCGCCGATCTTTGAAGTCACCGACTACGCGCTGGATCACTTCACGACCGGCGCCGTACAACGCATGGCCGTGAAGTAGGCCTACCAGCCTCGATGGGTCGCGGATCGATACGAAGCTTGCAATGCGCTTGGGGAGAACCACATGAAAACAACAACAAGCGGCGCCCGCGGATCGCGGCACCCGGGAACCTGCGCGCTCGCGCTTGCGATGTGCGCAATGGCGATGCCCGCACGGGCTTTCGAGGTCGATGTGCTGGGCGTACCGGTGCGCTTCGACAACCTGTTCACGGTCGGCGCGCTGATGCGCATGGAGGGCCGCGACAACGACCTCATCGGCAAGAGCAACCTGCAGCCTGGCCTGTGCGTGGACCGCGGTCCGGACCTGCTCGGCCAGCCGACCTTCAGCGGCGACACCTGCACCACCAGCAATCTCGTCGCGCCGGGTACGCCTTCGCAATCCAATCTGGATTTCGTGGCGGCGCCGGGCTCGTTCAATCCCAACGGCGACAACGGCAACCTGAGCTTCGATCGCTACGATCTGGTCAACGCCGCGGCCAAGATCACCACCGACATCAACTTCAGCCTGGGCCAGTGGAACGTGTTTGCGCGCTCACTGTATTTCTTCGACGCGTTGTACACCGACCACGACATCCTGCACCCCGACACCACCCTGCAACCCGCTCGCGAGCCGTTCTCCGACCGCGGCGAGGATCAGCTTGGCAGCGATTTCCAGATGCTGGATTACTTCGTGTCGCGATCCTTCGAGCTGTTCGATCGCGACTTCGGCATCAAGCTCGGCAATCAGGTGATCAACTGGGGCGAGAGTTCTTTCCTGCTGCTCAACTCGCTCAACTCGCTGAACCCGCCGGACCAATCGCGCCTGCGCATCCCCGGCTTCGACATCAAGGAACTGTCGCGCCCAGTCGGCATGGTGACGCTCAACGGCCAGGTCACCCAGGATCTCGGTTTCGAGCTGTTCTACCAGTACCAATGGAAGCCGATCCTGGTCGACCCGGTCGGCAGCTTCTTCTCGGTGTCGGACACCCTGGGCGACGGCGGCCGCTTCGCGATGCTGTCGTTCGCCAAGGCACCCGAGGACCCCGACCAGCTGTACCGGCCCGACCGCAATCCGGACGACACCCTGGGTCTGCTGGGCTCCAGTTCCGACCGCACGCTGCTGCGCGATGGCGAAGAAGAGCGCCGGCGCAAGCCGGACGACGGCGGCCAATACGGCTTGGCGCTACGCACCTATCTACCGGAGTTCAACAACGGCACCGAGGTAGCGCTGTACTTCGCCAACTATCACTCGCGCATTCCCAGCGTCAGCGCCATCGCCGCCGATGCCACCTGCGTCAACGGTCTGGTCACGCTGGCCTGCGGGCAGCTCGGCGGCGAGCCGGTGCCCGTGGGCAGCGCACGCCTGATCGTGGAGTACCCCGAAGATATCCGCATGTACGGCACCTCGTTCAACACCAACGTCGGCGAGTGGGCGCTGTCCGGCGAGTACGTGTACCGCGACAACCTGCCGATCCAGATTCACACCACCGACCTGACCTTCGCGGCCTTGCAGCCCGCCTTTCCCGAAACCGGAGTGGGACCGATTCCGGGACGCCGAGAAGCAGTGCCGGACTTCATCTCGATCTACCGCGGCACCGAGATCGGCGCCAACGACTACGTCCGCGGCTACGAGCGCATGAAGATCGGCCAGCTCGGACTGACTGCGATTCGGGTGATCGGCGGCGCCAACCTCCTGCGCGCTTCGCAGATCTCGCTGCTGTTCGAAACCGGCTGGACGCGGGTGTTCGACATGCCGGGGCTGGACCGGCTGCAGTTCCAGGGTGCGGAAGTCAACACGCACATCTCGTCGGGCGGTGACGGCAGCGTCGGCATCAACCCGCTGGATGTGCGCACCGACGCGGACGACGCTTCCACCAACGCCAGCAATCCCACCGCGCGCCAGAACCCGACGCGCCAGCGCACACACGGATTTGGCGAAGACGATTCGGTCGGCTACCGCGCGGTGGTGCTCACCCGCTACGACAGCCTGTTCAGGGGCATCAACGTGGAATTTCTCACCGCGGTGTTCCACGACGTCTACGGCGTGTCGCCCGGACTGGGACAGAACTTCGTGGAAGACCGTCTGCAACTGATCGGCGGCGTGCGCTTCGACTATCTGTCGCAGTACAGCCTGGACATTCGCTACACCTACTTCGAGGACAGCGCCGAACTCGACGCCCTGCGCGACCGCGACAATCTGCTGGTCTTCTTTGGCTACCAGTTCTGAGCGGGGCAGACTCGCGGGTGGTCGCGTACGGGGTCGACCGCGCGAACACCGCACGGCAGACGAAGAAAAGCCCGGGTGAACCTCACCCGGGCCCGGCGGCGAAAACGGGGTCGCGTACCTGCGACGAACTACTCCACCGCTTCTTCGACCGCTTCGCCGGCGTTTTCCACTGCATCGGCCGCGTCTTCGCCAGCGTCCTTCAGTTCTTCGTTGTCGCGCGTGTTGGTGGCATCTCCAACCGCGTCCACCGCCTTCTCCATCGGCGACTCTTCTTTCTTCTGACAGGCCGTCATTCCCAGGCCCAGACTCAATACCGCCAACAGCAGCACGTTACGAATACGCATGGTTCTCTCCAGTGATGGTGCTTCGACATACCCGGTGCAATACCTTGCACGAAACCTGCAGGCGTTACGGCGTCCTGCAAGAAAAGCGAAAACTCGCTTTCCTCGTCGGCAATCCCCTATTTGATTGGCCGAAGAAGTCCGGCACGATAGGCCTGCGGGCTGAACATTAGCTGATCCGGGGCGGTCGTGGTGCGGCTGCGACTCGGCCAGGTGCTGAGTCGACCCGGGTCTCTGTGGCATATTGCGCGGCCGCGTTTCCCCCTACCTGTGCCTGGGATGAACAAGACCTCGTTTCCCCGCAGCGACATCCGTGTGCTTCTCCTGGAAGGCGTCAGCCAGACCGCGGTCAAGAGTTTCGAAGCCGCCGGCTACAGCCAGATCGAATATCACGAGAAATCGCTGCCCGAGGAAAAGCTCGCAGAGCGGGTGGCCGAAGCCCATATCGTGGGCATTCGCTCGCGCAGCCACCTGACCGCGCCCGTGTTCCAGAATTCGCGCCGGCTGATGGCGGTCGGTTGCTTCTGCATCGGCACCAACCAGGTCGAACTGGCGGCGGCGCAGGCGCGCGGCATCCCGGTATTCAACGCGCCGTACTCCAACACCCGCAGCGTGGCCGAACTAGTGCTGGCGGAGGCGATCCTGCTGATGCGTCGGATCCCCGAAAAGAACGCGGAATGCCACCGCGGCGGCTGGTCGAAGTCGGCAGCCGGGAGCTTCGAGGTCCGCGGCAAGACGCTGGGCATCGTCGGCTACGGCCATATCGGCACTCAGGTCGGGGTACTGGCCGAGGGCCTGGGCATGCGCGTGCTTTATCACGACGTGGAAACCAAGCTCGCACTGGGCAACGCCGCACCCGCAGCCAATCTGTCGGAACTGCTGGAGCGCTCCGACATCGTTTCGCTGCACGTCCCGGAAACCACCGCCACGCGCAACATGATCGGTGCGCAGGAACTGGGCCGGATGAAGAAGGGCGCGGTGTTCATCAACGCCTCGCGCGGCACGGTGGTGGATATTCCAGCCCTGGCCGGTGCGCTCAAGAGCCGTCACCTGGCCGGCGCAGCGGTGGACGTGTTTCCGGTCGAGCCCAAGGGCAACGACGACCGTTTCGTGTCCGAACTGGTGGGCATGGACAACGTCATCCTGACCCCGCATGTCGGCGGCAGCACCCTGGAGGCGCAGGAGAACATCGGCATCGAGGTGGCGGCCAAGCTGATCCGCTACAGCGACAACGGCTCGACACTGTCGGCGGTGAATTTTCCCGAGGTCTCCCTGCCCGAGCACACTGGCAGCCGCCGCCTGCTGCACATCCACGAAAACCGGCCCGGCATGCTGATGCAGATCAACAATCTGTTCTCGGCCGCGGCGGTCAACATCGATGCGCAGTACCTGCAGACCACCGGCCAGATCGGCTACGTGGTGATCGACGTGGATGCCGATGGCGACCGCGCGCGGGTGCTGCGCGACCAGATCGCGGCCATACCGGGCACCTTGCGCACGCGCCTGCTGTACTGAGGCCGCCGGTATGCAGCTCGCGCAGATGATCGACGCCCTCGTGGCGGAGGGTGATGGCTACTGCGTCCGGTGCCCCGAGACCTGGACGCAGGGGCGCACGCTGTTCGGCGGACTGCAGGTCGCGCTGATGGTCAAGGCGATGCGCGACCGGGTTCCTGTCGAAGTGCCGCTGCGCAGCGTGCAGACCAGTTTCATCGGGCCGGTGGTGCCCGGAAAGCTGCACCTGCGTGCACGCGTGCTGCGCCAGGGCAAATCGGTGATCCAGGCGGAGGCGCAGATCCTGGACGGCGAACAGGTCGCCTGCGCGACCTTGGCCGTATTCGGACGTGCGCGCACGTCGGCGGTGTCGCTGACGCCGCCGCCGCCGATCGTGACGCGCAACCCGCAAGCATCGCAGCAGATGCCTTTCTTCCCGGGGCTGTCGCCGGCCTTCACGCAGTTCGTCGAACAGCGCTGGTCGCACGGGGCGATGCCGTTCTGCGGCGGCGCCGAAGCACGCACGCAGATCCATCTGCGCTTTCGCAACGAGCCACGCGTGGACGAGTTCCTGGCGATCGCGCTGGCGGACGCCATTCCCTCGCCGGCCATTTCAGTGCTGCGCCGGCCGGCGCCGGCCAGCTCCATGACCTGGACCCTGGAGCTGCTGCATGACCGCCCGCAGAACCTGACCGACGGCTACTGGCTGATGGACGCCAAAGTCAGCGCCGCGAGCGACGGCTACGCCTATCAGACCGCCACCCTGTGGAGCCCGGATCTGCAACCGGTCGCACTGTCGCGCCAGAGTACGGTGGTATTCGGTTAGGGCCTGCTCTTATCACGGCGATCACCGCTCACGGCGATCACCGCGGTGACGGTCGCCGCGAGACAGCGCCGCGCCTTCGTAATGCCTGTCCATCCATAGGCGAGGATCGATCTCGTAGTCGCACGCCGATCCGCATGCTCAGACCGTCAGCCAGAGAATCGCACGCAGGATCTACCGCCGCGTCGAGGGATCACCTCCGACATCAGGCGCCAAAAAAATCGGGTTGTTCATTTTGTTGGCTAAAAGGATATTTTCGAAAATTAAATCGAGGCAGAAAAAACAATTTTTATTGACTTTTAAGATGCGAGATTCACGACCTATTCAGTACGGCACGGCGATGATGCGGTCGTGACATCTTGCGATCACGCACAACGCATCATCGGAGCGCCATCATGAACAGCGACACTCTGAAGGGGCAGTGGAAGCAGTTGGCGGGAGCGGCCAAGGAACGATGGGCCAAGCTGACGGAAGACGACTGGCTGCAGGTGGAAGGCAATCTGCAAGGGCTTTCCGGCCGGATTCAGGAGCGTTACGGCATCGCACGCGACAAGGCCGAAGAGCAGATTCAGGCACTGATGGACCGGGTCAAGACCGCTGATCAAGGCCCTCGATCCGGGCACTGACCGCCGCGGATGCCGATGCGGAACGCACCCGCAGCCGACACCAGGAACCCCGGACGTGCTGAATTTCCCGTGAAAGAATCGGAATGATTTAATTCAGAAACACAGTTTATCTGACTCTTTATATCGGATTGTAGTCAATTTAGAGATTTTCCGATCCCGGCAAAATCAATCGAAATCAATGAATCCGTGCTCATCCGAGGACCGGCCAATTACCCCAACCAAACAGGAGCTCACATGAAAATCAAAGCGATCGTTCTGGCCACCGCAACCACGTTCGGCTTGGCTGCAATGCCTGCCATCGGCGTTGCCGACGACAAGGCCACCAATAAGACTGCCATCGAGAAGACCGGCGACTATCTCTCCGATGCCGCCATCACCACCAAGATCAAGGCGGCGCTGATCGTCGAGGAAGACCTCAAGTCTGCCGGCATCGACGTGGAAACCAGCGCCGGTGTGGTGACGCTGTCGGGCGCTGTCAGCAGCGACGCCTCAGTGGCACTGGCGGAAAACGTCACCCGCGATATCACCGGAGTCAAGGACGTTCACAACAAGCTGGAAGTTGCTGCCAACTAGACTTGGGAGCGCTCGGCACTATTTGCCATCCGACCCCGTCGTCCGCACGGCCGACGGGGTCTTTTTTTGCAGCCTTCTCGCCGTTCAGCCCCGCAGTTAACCGGCCGTTATCATGCGCCGGTGAGCGCCGCAGCCGATCCCCCGCGCAAGATCGTCCACGTGGACATGGAAAGTCGCATGCCGGGTGTTGCATTACCTGAAACGTCTGGAACTCTGGTCTTTTTCTCAGAGATTCGAGGCGCGACATGCAGTTGGTATGGTCAACAGGCGACTTGCGCCTGGGGGGAATTGCCAGAGAGGGCTTCCCCTTGCTGCTGTTCGATTCAGGCGAGCCCCTAGAACCGGTATTCCAGTTTCTGGTCCATTGCTGTTTGCACCGGGCTCGGGCCCAGTCGCGAAAGACGTGGCAGGCGTACGGCTACTCGTTCAAGGACTTCTTCAGCTTTCTAGAAGCACAGGGGCGAAGCTGGTCGGAACCCCGTATCCAGGGGCAGCCATCGCTGGTAGCGGATTACCGCACCTGGGCGCTTGAGGAGAAGCAGCACGAGGTCGACACGATCAATGCCCGATTGGACCTGATCGTACGCTTCTATGACTTTGCCCACCGTCGCGGATGGATCGCAGAACTGCCTTTCGGGTTCGAAGAACGGAAGATCGGGGGTCGCAACGACTTTCTGTCCCACGCCGTCACGCCGCCGACCACCAAAGCCGTCGCCGACGTGAAGTTCAAAGCGTCGCGCCGCCAACTAAAGGTGCTATCAGTTGGCGAGGTCTCATCGTTCCTGGTCGCGCTGAAGAACAAAAGCCATCGGCTGATGGCGAAGTTGCAACTCGACACGGGCATTCGAACGGAGGAGCTAGTTACCTTCCCCGTCACGTACCTCGCAGATCCGCACACCCTGCCGCACCGCCGACAGTACTTCGCGATCGCGTTACGCCCGAACGAGATGCGAACCAAGGGCAACGTCGAACGAACGATCCACGTCCATCGCGACGTGATGGCCCAGCTTTGGGCCTACCGGAATCTCGAGCGCGCCCAGCGAGCGGCGTTCAGTACGTCTGGCTCGGCGGCGCTGTTCTTGACCGAGGATGGAGGACCGTTCGACCGAAAGACGGTCTGGTCGATCTATCGCGGAACTAGCCGCGCCACCGGCTTGCAAATCCACCCACACATGCTCCGCCATACCTACGCGACGCACATGCTGGCGGCGCTAGCGAAGTCGCGCAATGTCGGCAATGCGTTGCTCTACATTCGCGACCGGCTGGGCCATTCGTCGGTAAAGACCACCGAAAAGTACTTGCATTACGTCGATGCCGTGGCTGAATCAATCATGGACGAATATCAGAATGACCTGACAGCCCTCCTCGCCGGAGGCTCGACCAGTGGCTGACATCATCGTAGTTCCCGACTCGGCTCGGTCCCGCGGGACGACATTCGAACTAGAGCCATTCCTGGGACGCGGGATCGATCCGATAACCAGGGGCCTGCAGCTGGTCGCTGCGCAAGCATTGCGCGACAAGGTCTACAGCCCCTCGTCCGTTTCAGGGCTCGTCCGCACATTTCAAGGCCAAATCTTCCCATGGCTAGTTGAAGCCGCAGCGTCGCTTGGCAGGCCTTTGACTTTCAATGACATCGACCCCGATCTAGCCCTACGGCTGGCTGCTGATCTGCGCCAGCGTCTGAACTACACGACAGCTGCAAAGGTTTTTCAGAGATTTCTGCTGTTCCTGAAGTTCGCATCTCAGATCGGACTCTCGAAGCCGCTTGCGGAAATCCGACCACCAAACCCGTTCCCGAAAACGAAAGCCGCGCAGCGAGCAACACTGCCCTATTCGCGCAGGGAGCGGTCAGAACTCCTGGGCTGTCTCGCCAAGGACTTGCAGAGCATTCGCGCTGGGACATCCGTGCTAGCCCCTCTCGAGGAACTCGTCGTGTATTTCCTGCTGATTGCATTCCGATCAGGCTTCAATGCCACTCCGTTGCTAGAACTCAGCCGCGATGCGATTCGCCCTCATCCGCTTCGAAAGGATTACTGGCTCTTGGTCGGGTACAAACTGCGAGCCCTGAGGACGGTGAAGGCTTCAGCGAAATGGTCCGAACTCGTTGATCAGTTCGCCACGGTGCCCACCGATCTTGTCACGTTGTATCGCGAAGTTCTCGCCAAAACGGCCCCCGCCGTTGACTTGGTGGACGTTCAGCACAAGCACTACGCATTCTTGCGCCCCCCACTTGGAAGCCGAGCAAGCGCACGTGCCGGACAGTCGGTTCCTCTAACAAACGCCGATGTTTCCACGTGCATTCATCAGAGGCTGGCGGCGCGATATGCCATAACGGGAGACGACGGAAAGCCCCTGCGAATCAACTTGCGCAGAATACGAGCGACGCTTGCATCGAGAGCCTACGAATTATCCGGAGGCGACCCATTCGTCGTCGCGAAGCTTCTCAACAACAGTCCGTTGACCGCGGCGATCCATTACCTGTCCGCGCCGCCTGACGCCGCGACTGAATTTGCGGCGGCACTTCACACGTATGAGAACCGTCTGCGCAACGGCACCCCAGCTTCCGCCGAGAAGACGCCACTGGGGAAATGCAGCGATACCAAAAAAGGGCGCTACGCGCCCAATGACGGGGTAACACATTGCCAACGGTGGCTCCATTGTTTCAAGTGTCCGAATCACTGCGTGTCAGGTGATGACGACGACCTATGGCGCCTTTACTCGTTCTATTGGTTGCTGCAACGCAATGCCGAAAAGCTGCGCCACATGCCCATCTCTGGGATGACGAGGTTTGCGATCAGGGTGATGGACGAAGTCATTCCATCGATCTTCGGACCAAAGGCGATATCCGCTAGGGACCGTGCTCGACACAACCCGCACCCGTTCTGGGTCCGCATGCGCGACGACGATCTTCTGCTGAGCGAGACTTACGATGCACGCTGAAGCACTTGAAAAACTCCTATCTGCGCCTCGCGACAGCCGCCATGGAATGCCCGTGACGTTCTGTCCAGACGAGAGCGGCACCTTTGACGTCCTATCTCGTTACGGCGACGCCGTCATCGATTTCTCCTACCACTGCCGCACGTGGCATCCGGAGGCGAAGCTCCGCACCGCCTCCATCCCCTCCGGCTGGCACGATTCTGTGCTTGAGTTGGTGATCGCGTACTGGCGGTACGGCAGACCCGGCCAAGGGGCGCCCGAGACAACCACCGTCGTCTCTACCATCCCGAAGATTCTTCACCTGACAAAGTACCTTGCAAGCATCGGCCTGTCGTGCTTCGCGGATGTTCGACCGATTCACGTCCAAAGCTACGCGACCCTGCTAAAGGACTCCAAGGTAAAACGCAAGGCTGGGCTGAAGGCGAGAAGCCCGCTCGGACTGCACGGGGCCCTCTCGGTGCTTTCGCTCGCATGGGACATGCGACAACACATCTCCGACTCGATGACCTTCGCTCCGCTGGAACGCGGAGATCTCAGCTTCATGTCCGACTACATAAACCGGGGACCACGGCGCCCCCGGACAAAGGCACTCTCGGATACCCAGTCGACATCGCTATTCCTTGCTTGCGAAGACTGCCTATCCAAATTCGATTCACTCTATCCCCTCCACCTACGGGTCGAGGCGTGGCGGCGAGATAACCGCGGCCTCCAATCCGGACACGCGCGCTATCGGAAAGATCTGGCCAATTATGCGGTCAGCCAGGGAATGCCTTTGGCAGAGATAGGCACGGGCTTGACGCAGTGCATGGCCGCAGCATTCATTGAACTAGGCCTGCTCGTGGGGTTGCGTATCAGCGAACTTCTGGACCTGCGCGCGGGGTGCTACTACGAGACCGAGATCGAGGGCAGAGTGATTGGCTGGCTAAGAGGCCGCACATTCAAAATGCGGAAGAAAGGTGCCGAAGCCGCTGTCTGGATGGCGCCACGCCGCGTAGGGGAGATCATCAGAATTTTGGAGAACCTCAGCAAGGACAGACGAGATCATCTCGCCCAGAAAATCAAAACAATGCAGGCCGAGCTGGCAGCGCTGGGCGCCAACTCTCCCGGCAGGAAGAGCTTGATCAGGTCGCTTGCCCGGCTGTCGTACTCGCAAGACCACCTATTCATCGTTGTGCCCCGTGGAAACGGGCGAGGTGCCGGCAATGTCGTCGGGCGCGTCGGTGCGCGGTATTGGATTCAGACAATGTCACGGCGCGCGGGCCTGACATGCCCCCTCTCCATTCACGTCCTGCGGAGAACATTTGCGGTCACGGTGACCCACCAGTGCGCCGGCGATCTCAGGTATCTCAAGCAACACTTTCAGCACTGGTCAATCGAGACAACGCAGTTATACGCGATGCACGACGAGCGCGAGAAAGAGTTAATCGATGAAATCGCGAACGAGATGCTGCTGCACAAGACAGCAGTAGTAGCCAACTGGTTGACGCCGGGAACTACGCTCAGTGGAAAGGCGGGCCGTCACATATCGGGCGAACGCGAGAAGCCCGAGTTTCGCGGTGCGACTCCCAAGCGACTCGCCGACCTTACCAAGGGCCTCGCAGAAGGCGTCGTTCTCCGATCCACGGGCCATAGTTGGTGCATCTCAAGTGGCCTACCTACCTGTGGGGGCCAAGGCCTTTACGACGCGACCCATTGCGCTGACTGCGACGGGGCGGTGGTCGCCGAGGAGCACAAAAAAGTATGGACGGGCCTTGCGCTACAGATGCTGGAGGTCGAGCGACTTTCCGACTGTGGTCCAAGCGGGGCCGACCTCGTGAGACGCAGCCTCGATAGCTTCGACAGGATTCTCGAACCGCTCGGAACCAGTGTGGCCGAGCTGCGCTTATCGGCGAATAGTGAAGACGGCAAGTAGCGGGGGCTATCTGTGAGCAGGAAAGATTCGCGCACCAAGGACCTTCGACTGGCGATTCTGAGGATCGAGAAGGGGCGAGCCTCCAAAGTTCCTAAGAACGCACGGCTTTCGATCAGCAGCGTGGCCGTGGAAGCTGGCATCGCGCCTTCCACTATCCATACGCGGTATCCAGACATTGCGGAGCTAATCAGAGAGAAAATTGGAAAGGGGGTCCGAACTCAGCGTGATCGGAAGGCGTCTGCGTTAATGTACACGCGAGCACGGCTGCGGGTCTGTCGATCCGAGCTAGCATCGCAGCGAGCTTTGCTCGCATCGGTTACATCCAAGCTCTTCACGGCGCTTGCCGACCTGCAACGCTATAGAGATAGCCACGAATCGAACACCGGCCGAGTAGTTCCTCTGCCTCAGCCATCAGGCCAGAAATAGTGGTACCAGCTTTTGAGAGACCTCTAATGCGCTCCGGCGTCAGGACCACACTCGGACTGCGGTGGAGCACGCAACGCTGCCATTCGGCTGTACCGCTTCTGAGCGACAAGAACCAGCCCCAAGCGGACGAAGCTCCACAACTCCCGGCCGAGTGGTTAGCGGTCATCCAGCCACACTGCTGCTGATTCAGTGGCCAGGACGGCCCGAGCACGCCCTGGTGAGCAATGGACACGGATCGCGGTGCAGCGGACATGAAGTTCTTGACCCTAGGGCTGCTCCAGGGTTTACGCTGTGCCCAGTCCGTTTCGAACGCCCATGCGCCAATTCATCAGCCTCCTGCTTGTCGTCAGCCTGTCGTGGGTCACGACGGGCTACGCGTGCCGGATGGACGGCCTGGATGTGGTGCGCGCGGTGTGTTGCTGTCCGCAAGCGCACACGGCGCACTCTGCGGCAGAGACTGATGATCAGGATCCGCAGCAGATCGAAGACGAATCCGGCTGCTGCGATGTCGTCGCCAGCACCGCTCTGGACGAGGAGCAGCCGGGCGTACTGACGCAAGCGACGGCGCTCGACCTGCCGGTCTTCGCGTCATTGCCCGTCGCGGCCTGGAACGTGATCGAACCAGCGGCACGACCGCTCGGCCTGCCGCCGCCTGCACGCGGCCCGCCCTCCGGCAGCGGGACTCGAACCTACCTCAGCACGGCACGTCTGCGGCTGTAAGCGCCGCCCGCCCTCGCGCTTCGCGCGGGGCGGCTCATGACCCGTGCAGCCGATCCGGCTGCACCTCCCCTGTCATCGAGAGGCTGCCATGTCGATTTCCCCGGCTGTTCGTGCCATCCGTCTTGCCCGCCCGATATTTCTCGCGGCCCTTTCCCTTGCACTTCCAGCCATCGCGACCGCTCAGGACGCGCCCGATGCACTCGTTGCGCTCAGCCTGGACGACGCCGCTGCGCTTGCCGTGCAGCGCCAACCTCAACTCGAGGCGCTGGACGCTGAGGCGCGCTCTGCGCGGCAGCGCGCCATCGCAGCCGGTGAACTGCCCGATCCACGGCTGAGCCTGGGTATCAGCGACCTGACGCTCGAAGGCGCTAACCGCTTCACGCTGCGCGAAGAATCCGACACGCAGATCATGGCCGGCATCCGGCAGGATTTTCCGCGCGCGGACAAGCGCCGACTCCAGCGCGAGCGCGCGGAGCACGAAGCACAGACCTTCGATGCCGAGCGCCTGGCCACGGAGCGCAAGATCGCGCGCGAAACGGGCCTCGCCTGGCTCGATGTGTGGAAGGCCGAAGAATCGCGACGGCTCGCCAGACGCAGCCTCGCGGAGGCGGAGCGACAGTTTCAGGCGATGGAGATCGCCTACACCTCGGGCCGTGGGAGCCAGGCCGAAGTGCTGGCGGCGAAAGTGGAGGCGGAGTCCCTGCGCGACCAGGTGGCCGGCTACGCGCAGCAGTCGCGCCACTATCGCAATGGCCTGGCGCGCTGGATTGGCGAAGCGGCCTTCGGCCTGATCTGCCCGGAACTGCCGCCGGAGTTTGCGCCGGATGTCGCGGCCCTGTCCGCGGCTCTGCTCACGCATCCGCACTTCCTGGCCGAAGCGAGGAAAGTCGCCACGGCCGAAACCGACGTGCAGCTTGCCCTTCAGGACTATCGACCGGATTGGGCCTTGACCGTGGGCTACGGGCATCGCCCGGAATTCGCCGATTACGCGCAGGTGCAGGTGGAGATTCCGCTGCCGGTTTTCACCGGCAGGCGGCAGGATCGTCAGCTCGACGCCGCGCAGGGCATGCAGGCCTCGCAGGAATTTCGACTCGACGACGCCCTGCGCGAGCACCGCAGCGAGATCCGCATGAATGCAGAGGACTGGCAGCTTCTGCAGGAGCGCCTGTCGCGCTACGACACCCTGCTGCTGCCTCAGGCCGAATCGCGGGTGAACGCCGCACTGGCTGCCTATGGCGCGGGATCTGGCGCTCTGCGCGACGTGCTCGACGCGCGCCGACGTGCGCTCGACATCGCCATGCACAAGCTCGATCTGCAAGCCGACGCAGCGAAGCACCAGGTGCAACTGCGCTATTTCGCGCCCTGATCGAAACCCACCGAATTCCTAGCTGGAGAGTGAGCATGAAAACCCAATCCATCGTGGCCCTGGCTGCAACCGTCGCCGTCTTCGGCGCGGGCGGCTGGTGGCTGGCGCAGTCCGATGCGCCGCACAAGCATCAGCTCGAAAAGAAGGTGAGCGCCGAGGGCAAGACCTACTACACCTGCTCGATGCACCCGCAGGTGCGGCAGGACGAGAAAGGCGCCTGCCCGATCTGCGGCATGAAGCTGACCCAGCGCACCGAGGCACCCGCTGGCGTCAAGGCGATGGCCAGCGCCGACAAGGAGCCAATGTACTGGTACGACCCGATGCGCCCGGACCAGCATTTCGACAAGCCCGGCAAATCGCCCTTCATGGACATGCAGTTGGTGCCCAAGTACGCGGACGAGGAAGGCGGTGCGGGCGGAGGCGCCGTGGTGCAGATCGACCCGCGAATAGCTCAGAACCTGGGCCTGCGCGTGGCGCCGGCCAAGAGCGGCACGTTCTGGCAGCGCGTGGATGCGGTCGGCAGCGTGGCGCTGGATGAGCGGCGCATCGTCACCGTGGAATCGCGCGCGGCGGGCTGGATCGAGCGGCTCGATGTTCGTGCCGAAGGCGATGTGGTGAATAAGGGGCAGCGCCTTGCCGCGCTCTACTCGCCAGAACTGTTTGCCGCGCGGCAGGAATTGAAGCTGGCCGAATCCAGCGGCGATGCGTCGCTCGTGCAGGCCAGCCAGCAGCGCCTGCGACTGCTCGGCGGCGGCACGGGTGCGAGCAGCCAAACCGGCGTGTTCGCGCCGGCCTCGGGATTCGTGATGGAGCTGATGGCGCGCGAGGGCGCGCAGATCGCGCCCGGCATGCCGCTGATGAAGCTCGCCGATCTGTCCCAGGTCTGGCTGCTGGTGGAGGTTCCCGAGGTGCAGGCCGGCTGGGTGAGAGAAGGCCGCAGCGCCGAAGCGCGACTCAAGTCGCTGCCCGGAAAAGTGTTCGAGGGCCGCGTGGATTATCTGTACCCGCAGCTCGACGCGATGACGCGCACATTGAAGGCGCGGCTGGTGTTCGACAACGCCGACGGTGCGCTGCGCCCCGGCATGTTCGCCGACGTGACCCTGTTCGGCGGCGCACAGCGCGAGGTCTTGCTGGTGCCGACCGAGGCGGTGATCCGTACCGGCACGCGCACGGTGGTGATGATTGCGGAAGATGCGGGCCGCTATCGGCCCGCGCAGGTCGAAACCGGACCTGAGCGCGAGGGTGAGACCGTGATCCTGTCGGGCCTGGAGGCCGGGCAGAACGTGGTCGTATCCGGCCAGTTCCTCATCGACTCCGAGGCCAGTCTGCTCGGTGCGTATCAGCGCATGGGCGCGGGCATGGGCATGCCGGAGGGCATGTCCGAAATGGAGGGAATGAAAGGCGACTCCATGCCGGCGATGGAAGGCATGTCCGATATGAAGCCCGAGACCGGCATGGGCGAGATGTCCGGCACGCGCATGGAGAACGCCCCGTGATCGCGCGCCTCATCCACTGGAGTATCTACAACCGCTTCCTGGTGCTGATGGCCGCGCTGATGCTGGCGGCCTGGGGTGCGTATTCCACCCTGACCACGCCGCTGGACGCGCTGCCGGATCTGTCGGACACGCAGGTCATCATCCGCACGACGTATCCGGGCCAGGCACCCCAGGTGGTGGAGGATCAGGTCACGTATCCGCTGACCACCACCATGCTGTCGGTGCCCTTTGCCAAGACCGTGCGCGGCTACTCGCTGTTCGGCGAGAGCTTCGTCTACATCCTGTTCGAGGACGGCACCGATCTGTATTGGGCGCGCTCGCGCGTGCTGGAGTACCTGAGCCAGGTGCAGGGTCGCCTGCCGGCGAACGCCCGTGCGGCGCTGGGGCCGGACGCTACCGGCGTCGGCTGGATCTACGAATACGCGTTGGTGGATCGAACCGGTGGGCAGGACATCAGCCAGCTCCGTGCCTTGCAGGACTGGTTCCTCAAGTACGAGCTGAAGTCCGTGCCCAACGTGGCCGAGGTCGCCACGCTCGGCGGCTTCAACAAGCAGTACCAGATCGTGCTCGACCCGGATCGCCTGCGCGCCTACAAGCTGCCGGTTGAGACCGTGGTCAAGGCGGTGCAGGACGCCAACGCGGAAACCGGGGGCTCGGTGCTGGAACTGGCCGAAGCTGAATACATGGTGCGCGCCCGCGGCTATCTGAAGACCCTCGATGATTTTCACTCCATCCCCGTGGGCCTGGGCGAAAACGGAACGCCGATCCTGTTGCGCGACGTTGCCACCGTGCAGCTCGGCCCCGAGACCCGGCGCGGCATCGCCGAACTCGATGGCGAGGGCGAAGTGGTGGGCGGCGTGATCGTGCTGCGTTCCGGCACCAATGCGGCCAGCACCATCGCGGCGGTCAAGGCCAAGTTGGAAGTTCTCAAGGGCAGCCTGCCCAAGGGCGTGGAGATCGTGGAGACCTATGACCGCTCCACCTTGATCGAACGCGCGGTCGCGAACCTCACGACGAAGCTGATCGAGGAGTTTCTCGTCGTCGCGCTGATCTGCGCGGTGTTCCTGTTCCACCTGCGCTCGGCCTTCGTCGCCATTCTCACTTTGCCGCTGGGCATCCTGATGGCGTTCACGGTGATGAAGATGCAGGGCATCAACGCCAACATCATGTCGCTGGGCGGCATTGCGATTGCCATCGGCGCGATGGTGGATGCCGCGGTGGTGATGATCGAGAACGCGCACAAGAAGCTGGAGCACTCGAAGCACGCGAACGGCGAGCGCGACCCCGAAGGCGAGGAGCGACTGAAGCTGATGGCCGAGGCCGCTGCCGAGGTCGGGCCGGCATTGTTCTTCTCCCTGCTCATCATCACCCTGAGCTTCGTGCCGGTGTTCACCTTGCAGGCACAGGAAGGGCGGCTGTTTGCGCCGCTGGCGTATACCAAGACCTATGCGATGGCGGCGGCGGCGGGCTTGTCCGTGACCCTGATCCCGGTGTTGATGGTCTGGTTCATCCGCGGACGCATCCGCGACGAGCAGAGCAATCCGCTCAACCGCTTTCTCATTGCGATCTACCGGCCGGGCATTCATGCGGTGCTGCGCCACCCGCGTGCGACGCTGGTCATCGCGGTGCTGCTGATGGCGGCGTCGATCTGGCCCGCGCTGAAACTCGGCAGCGAGTTCATGCCGCCCCTGGATGAAGGCGATCTGCTCTACATGCCGACCGCCTTGCCGGGCCTGGCCGTCGGCAAGGGCGCGGAGATACTTCAGCAGACCGACCGCATCCTGAAGACGTTTCCAGAGGTCAAGCGCGTGTTCGGCAAGATCGGCCGCGCCGAGACCGCGACCGATCCGGCGCCGCTGGAGATGGTCGAAACCACGGTGATGCTCAAACCGAAGGCCGAATGGCGCGAGGGCCTCACCACCGAAGCGCTGATCGAGGAGATGGACGCGGCGCTGAAGATTCCCGGCATGGGCAATGTCTGGGTCAACCCCATCCGCAATCGCATCGACATGCTCGCCACCGGCATCAAGTCGCCGGTCGGCATCAAGATCGCCGGACCGGATCTGAACGTGATCGAGCGTCTGGGTGCGGACGTGGAGCGCGTGGTCAAGCAGATACCCGGCACCTCGTCTGCGTTCTCGGAGCGCGTTTCCGGCGGACGCTACATCGAAGTTCACCCAGACCGGATTGCGGCTGCGCGGCTGGGTCTGTCGATTGCCGACGTGCAGCGCATCGTTGCGCTCGCCATCGGCGGCGAGAACATCGGCGAGACGGTCGAGGGCCTGCAACGCTTCCCGATCAACCTGCGCTATCCGCGCGATCTGCGTGATTCGCTCGATGACCTGCGCGAGCTGCCCATCGTCACCATGCAGGGCGCGACCGTGACCCTGGGCCAGATCGCCAGCGTGGAGATCGCCGACGGCCCGCCAATGATCAAGTCCGAGAACGCGCGCCCGAACGGATGGGTCTACGTGGACATTCGCGGGCGCGACCTCGGCGGCTACGTGGCCGAGGCCAAGCGCATCGTCGGCGAGCAGGTGCAACTGCCCGCCGGCTACTCCATCGCCTGGTCGGGACAGTTCGAGTATCTGGAGCGTGCGGCCAAGCGTCTGCAACTGGTGGTGCCGTTCACGCTCGCCATCATTCTGCTCCTGCTATATCTGACGTTCCGCAAGTTCAGCGAGGCGCTGCTCATCATGGCCACGCTTCCCTTCGCCCTGGTCGGCGGCCTGTGGTTGATCTACGGGCTGGGCCACAACCTGTCGGTGGCGAGCGGCGTGGGCTTCATCGCGCTCGCGGGTGTATCGGCGGAGTTCGGCGTCATCATGCTGCTCTACCTGCAACAGGCGATCACGCAGCGCGAGCAGCGCGGCGCGATGCGATCTGTCGCCGATCTGGAAGAGGCGCTGGTCGAGGGCGCGGTGCTGCGCGTGCGGCCCAAGGCCATGACCGTCGCCGTCATCATCGCCGGCCTGCTGCCGCTGTTCTGGGGCGCGGGCACCGGAAGCGAAGTGATGCAGCGCATCGCCGCGCCGATGGTCGGCGGCATGGTGACGGCGCCGCTGCTATCGATGTTCGTGATCCCGGCGGCGTATCTGCTGATGCAGCGGCGGCGTTTGAGCAGGAATCCCTTATCGAACGAAGGCTCATCGGGTTGACCGACCAGCGGTCTTGACCCTGGAGTAAGGTCCAGACCGCAGGATGGCCGCGAGCTTGGAGAAAGTACTCATGCCCCAGATCACCATCGGCGCCGCCGCGAAAGCCGCGGGTGTGGCCATCGACACGGTGCGCTACTACGAGCGCGAAGGACTGCTGTCGCGCGCGCAACGCAGCGCGAGCGGCTACCGGCTTTTCGGTAAGGCGGATGTCGAACGTCTGCGCTTCATCCGACAGGCCAAGGCGCTCGGCTTCACCTTGGAGGACATCACCGAACTGCTGCGTTTGCAGGACGGTGGTGGCGCCCGCGCCCAGGTGCGGGATCGGGCACGGGCACGGATCCAAGACCTCGACCGCAAGATCCGTGAGCTGACCGCCATCCGCGACGCCCTCGCGGCCCTGGAGCGGCAGTGTCACGGACGCGGAACCGTCGCCGGCTGCCCGATCATCGAGGGCGTGCAGGCGGTCTCTCTGTCATCCCCCAAGGAGCCCTGATATGACCGCTGCGAACCCCCACGCGCACGACGGCGCGGCCTGCTGTCACGGTAACGCGAAAACAGAAGCGCCCGTCGATCCGCACTGCGCCACCAAAGCGCCGATCAACCCGGCACTTGCGCCACATGCGCATCACGGCCATGCAAGTCATGGCAGCGGCTCGATGTTCGGGCTGACCACTTCGGCGACCGTCCACTGCCTCACCGGCTGCGCCATCGGCGAGTTCATCGGTCTGGCCATCGGCGTCACGCTCGGCTTGAATCCCTGGACCACGATGGCGCTGGCGACCGCGCTCGGCTTCGCCAGCGGCTACACGCTGGGCCTGTGGCCGCTGGTGAAGCAGGGCATGAGCTGGGGTGCTGCGTTCAAGACCCTGTGGCTGGGTGAAACCATCTCCATCGCGGTGATGGAGTTCGCGATGAACTTCACCGACTACCACGTCGGCGGCGTCACCGCAGGTTCGATTTTCGCGCCGCAATTCTGGATCGGTTACGCGCTCGCCTTGCCCGCAGGCTTCGTCGCGGCCTGGCCGGTGAACTGGTGGCTGCTCAAGCGCAGCATCAAACAGCCCTGTCACTGACATGACGGCTCGCCCCAGTGCCAGCGTCTGGAAGGGTAAGGCCCGCATGGGTCTGGGTTGGGGGGAGTTTGTGGGCGTCACGGGCGACAACGCGCCGCACAGCCACCATGCGGTGCAGGTGCTGCTGTCGGAGCATCCGCAGCCGCTATGGACGGCCGCATCGGGTTGGCAGGACGTGCGCGGCGTGCTGATCGGGCCGGAGCTGAGTCATCAGCTCGACTCGAATGGCGAGCCGGTGCGGTTGATCTACGTCGAACCGCATTCCGATGCAGGCCGCCGATTGATGACTGCACTCGACGAGGGCCTGCGCGTCTTGACTACGGACGAATCCAAGGCGGCGCAACGCGCCTTGGAGACCACCGATGCGCCCGACCGGGCGCTTGCCGAGTTGATGTCGCCAGCCTCGGAGGAATCGAGCCGGGAGAACGGAGACAGCGACATCGAGACCTGGATTACTGCACTGCCAACGACCCTGCCGGATCGTCTGACGGCTGCCGACTGCGCGAGGCAGCTCGGGCTGTCGAGCAGCCGCTTCCTGCACCGCTTCCGCGCCCATACCGGCTTGCCGCTACGACCCTATCTGCGCTGGCGAAGGCTGCTCGTGGCGCTGCGCGCGGCCATGCAGGGTGCCAGTCTGACCGACGCCGCCCACGCGGCGGGTTTCTCGGATGCCGCGCATTTCACCCGCACATTTCGGCGGCATTTCGGGATGGCCCCCAGCGCCCTGACCACGATGGCGTCGCCGAAGTAGCCATTTCGTTCAAGCCTGGCGCTGGCGTCGTTCCGCATGCTCTCCGCACTTCTGGAGAAACTGTATGCGAACCCTGCTCAAGCCCCTGATTCGCACCACGTCCTATCCCTTGATCGCGGGAGGCGCTGCGCTGCTGCTGACCTATCTCGCCAGCATCGACGTTGCTTACTGGCCGCTGTTTCCACTGGTGGTTGCGGTGGGCATCACGCTGGTGGCGCTGATGGAGCGCGTAGCGCCTTACGAACCGGACTGGAATCGTGACCACGACGGTGACACGGTGGCCGATGCGCTGCACCTGTTCGTGAGCTACCTGCTGATCCAGTCGAGCGTCGCCATCGCCTTCGGCCTGCGCGATTGGCTCCCGGCCGATTGGGCGCTCTGGCCGCAGCAGACGCCCATGTGGATGCAGGTACTACTGGCGGGACTGATCCTTGATCTGGGGCTCTACACCATGCATCGCGCCAGCCACGCCAGCGGCTTTCTGTGGCGGCTCCATGCCATCCACCACAGCCCGGAGCGGCTCTACTGGCTCAACGGCGGGCGGCGGCACCCGCTGTCGGCGCTGGTGCTGGCCGGGCCAGGACTGACGGTGCTCTTTCTGCTGGGCGCAACACCCATCGCCGTCGGGGCCTGGCTGAGTTTCATGAGTGTGCAACTGGCATTCCAGCACGCCAACCTCGACTACCGTCTTGGCCCCCTGCGTCACCTGCTCGGCGTCGCAGAGATGCACCGCTTTCATCACAAGCGTGACTTCGAGGATGCGCAGGTCAATTTTGGCGAGGTATTCCTGATCTGGGATCGACTGTTCGGAACCTTCCATGACGCACCGCGCAGCCCCGGAAAAGGTGAAGTGGGGCTGCACGGGAACACCATTCCGAATAACTATGGGGCGCAACTGGCTTGGCCCTTTGCCAAAACATCAAACCACTGAATCAGCCCGCCGTCGCGCCTAGTTGCAGTGCCCCGATCAGCGGACACGACACGCGACCCCGTGTGGCCTGGCAGGCCGTCACCAGTTGCGATAGCGCCTTCTCCATCCGGCGAAGCTGCTTCAGGCGCGCCCGGACATCCACGAGCCGCCGCGCCGCAAGCGTCGCCGCCTCGCGGCAGTGCGTGCCATCTTCGAGATGCAGTAGTTCAACGATCTCGTCGAGATTGAAGCCAATGCCCTGTGCAGACTTGATGAAGCGCAGACGCGCGGCGTCAGATTCCTGGTAGCGCCGAATGCCGCCATACGGCTTGGCGGGTGTCACCAACAGACCCTTGAGCTGATAGAAGCGGATGGTCTCGACGTGCACGCCCGTCGCTTTGGCGAGTGTGCCGATGGTGAATGGCTGCGTGGTGTCGGGCATGGCTTGAGTCCGTAGTTGACTACGGAGTTAAGCTTACGCCACTCCTGCACCTTCGACTGAGAGTCCATGACCCCATCCGCCCCTGGCCGAAGCCGCGCCGCCCTGATCGCCTTGTTCTTCGCCTACCGGCACATCTTCCGCCCTGTGCAGGATTGCCAGCCGGGCGAGGTGTGTGCGCTGCCCGTTGCACGGCTTACTTACCGCTGGCTGTTCTGGCTCGTCGCCGCACTCACCGTCGTGGCCTTGGGTTTTCCCTATGTCCTTCCACTGCTTTATTGAGGGTCTGCCAATGAAAAGATTTGCTTCCGCCGTCTTGCTGCTGGCCTCCCTGCCTACCTTCGCTGCCACCCAGAACGTCGCGCTGTCAGTGCCGGACATGAGCTGCGCCGCCTGCCCCATCACGATCAAGAAGGTGCTGTCGAAAATCGATGGCGTGATCCAGATCGAGGTGAGTGCCGAGACGCGCCAGGCGCTTGTGACCTATGACGACACCAAGACCCATGTGCAGGCGCTGACGGCGGCCACGGCAAACGTCGGGTTTCCAAGCACCGTCGTGGAAGCCGCTCGATGAAGACCATCACGCTGGACTCCGTGCTGACTTGCCCCCATTGCCAAAGAGCGGAGCCGGAAACCATGCCGACCGACGCCTGCCAGTGGTTTTACCCGTGCAAGGGCTGTGGCCAGATGCTCAAACCGAAGCCAGGCGATTGCTGCGTTTATTGCTCCTACGGCAGCGTGCCCTGCCCACCGATTCAGCAGGGAGCTTCGCAGTCATCTGGCTGCTGCTGATAGGGGCTTGCCGAGTCTCACTCGTCTTGATCGCGGTCAGGGGCCTTCATGCCTCGCGCCGATGCGCCATCCGGAACAGCCCCGGCAGCACCAGCAGGGTCAGCAAAGTTGAAGAAATGATCCCGCCAATCACCACCGTGGCCAGCGGACGCTGCACCTCCGCACCGGTGCCGACGTTGAGCGCCATCGGCACGAAGCCCAGGCTGGCGACGAGCGCGGTCATCAGCACCGGGCGCAGACGGGTCAGCGCACCTTCGATGATCGCCTCGTCCAGCCCCTTGCCGTCTTCCATCAGGCTGCGGATGAAGCTGACCATCACCAGGCCGTTGAGCACGGCGACACCGGACAGGGCGATGAAGCCGACGCCGGCCGAGATCGACAGCGGAATGTCGCGCAGCCACAGCGCGAGCACGCCGCCGGTGAGCGCCAGCGGCACGCCGCTGAAGATCACCAGCGCGTCGCGGACCGAGCCGAAGGCCAGCACCAGCAGGCCGAGAATCAGCGCAAGCGTTACCGGAACCACGATCGACAGGCGCTTGGATGCGGACTGCAACTGCTCGAAGGTGCCGCCGTAGTCCAGCCAGTATCCCGGCGGCACGTTCACCTGCGCGATGGCAGCCTGCGCATCGGCAACGAAGGTGCCGAGATCGCGCCCGCGCACGTTGGCGGTGACGACGATGCGCCGCTTGCCGTCTTCGCGGCTGACCTGATTCGGCCCGGGGGCCATGTCCAGGCTCGCCACTTCCAGCAGCGGCACCTGGCCGCCGGCGGGCAGCGGAATCGGCAGACGTTCCAGCGCGCGCAGATCGTCGCGCCGCGTCTCCGGCAGGCGCACCACGATGTCGTAACGCGCGTCGCCCTCGAACACCGAGCCGACCTCGCGCCCACCCAGCGCGGTGGCGACCACCGACTGCACTTCAGACAGCGTCAGGCCGTAACGCGCCAGCGCCTCGCGTCGCGGCAGCACCGACAGCACCGGCAGGCCGGTGACCTGCTCGACCTTCACGTCGGCCGCGCCGCTGACGCCGCGCACGGCCTGCGCAAGCTGGTTGCCGGTGCGCAGCATCAGGTCCAGATCGTCGCCGTAGAGCTTGACCGCGAAGTCGGAGCGCACGCCGGAGATCAGCTCGTTGAAGCGCAACTGGATCGGCTGGCTCATCTCGTAGGCATTGCCGGGAAGCTGTTCGAGCGCCTCCTGCATTTCTGCTGCCAGATCGGACTTCAATTTGTCCGGGTCCGGCCACTGCTCCTGCGGCTTCAACATCACGTAGCCGTCGGAGATGTTCTGCGGCATCGGGTCGGTAGCCACCTCCGCCGTGCCGGTGCGCGCGAAGGCGGTGAGCACTTCGGGGAATTGCAGCAGGCGGGTTTCGATCTGCTTCTGGAATTCCACCGACTGCGTCAGCCCGGTTGCCGGGATGCGCAGCGCCTGCACCGCGATGTCGCCCTCGTTGAGGCTGGGCACGAACTCGCTGCCAAGCCGCGTGGCGAGCCAGCCGCAGGCCAGCACCAGCACGACCGCGCCGACCAGGAATGCCACGCGCGCCTTGAGCGCAAACCGCAGCAGCGGCTCGTAGCCACGGCGCGCGGCGTGCAGGATCACGTTGTGCTTCTCCTTCACCGGGCCGCGGAACAGCAGCGCCACGCCGGCAGGAACGAAGGTGACGGAGAGAAACAGCGCGGCGATCAGCGCCATCACCACCGTCTGCGCCATCGGGTGGAACATCTTTCCTTCCACGCCTTCAAGCGCAAAGATCGGCAGGTACACCGCGGTGATGATGAACACGCCGAACAGACTCGGCCGGATGACTTCGGCGGTGGCGTCGTACACCGTTTCCATTCGCTCCTTGAGGTTCAGGGTCGCACGCTCCTGACTCTGCTCGGAGAGTCGCCGCAGACAGTTCTCGACGATGATGACCGCGCCGTCCACGATCAGGCCGAAGTCCAGCGCACCCAGGCTCATCAGGTTGGCGGAGACCTTGGTTTCCACCATGCCGGTGATGGTCATCAGCATGGCCAGCGGAATCACCAGCGCCGTGAGCAGCGCCGCGCGCAGATTGCCCAGCAGCAGGAATAGGATCACCACCACCAGCAGCGCGCCTTCGAGCAGATTCTTCTGCACCGTGGCGATGGCCTTGTCGACCAGCAGCGTGCGGTCGTAGGCGGTGACGGCGGTGACGCCCTCGGGCAGCGAGTCGTTGACCTTGACCAGCCGCTCGGCCACCGCGCGCGCCACCGTGCGGCTGTTCTCGCCGACCAGCATCACGGCGGTGCCGAGCACGGTCTCGTGGCCGTCGCGCGTCGCCGCGCCGGTGCGCAGCTCCTTGCCCAGCGCGACCTCGGCCACATCGGCAATGGTGATCGGCAGACCCTCGCGGCTGGCGACGACCAGGCGACGCAGATCCTCGATGCCACTGACCTGCCCGGGAATGCGGACCAACAGTTGCTCCTTGTTGCGTTCCAGATAGCCCGCGCCCTGATTGGCGTTGTTGCGCTCCACCGCCTGCGCCACATCCTCGAACGTCAGGCCATAGGCGAGCAGGCGCGCCGGGTCCGGCTGCACATGGAACTGCTTGGCGAAACCGCCGATGGAATTCACCTCGGTCACGCCGGGCACTTGCAGGAGCTGCGGCCGGATCACCCAGTCCTGCAGGCTGCGCAGGGCGGTGGCGTCATAGGGGCTGCCGTCCGGCTGGCGCGCCTTGGCATCGGCCTCCACGGTGTAGAGAAAGATTTCGCCCAGACCGGTCGCGATGGGACCCATCGCCGGTTCCACGTCGTCCGGCAGCCGGCTGCGCGCCTGTTGCAGGCGTTCGTTGACGAGCTGGCGCGCGAAGTACAGATCGGTGCCTTCCTTGAACACCACCGTCACCTGCGACAGGCCGTAGCGCGACAGCGAGCGCCGGTATTCCAGATCCGGCAGGCCGGTGATCGCGGTCTCGATCGGCACGGTGATGCGCTGCTCGACTTCCAGCGGCGTGTAGCCGGCCGCCTGCGTGTTGATCTGCACCTGGACATTGGTGATGTCCGGCACCGCGTCGATCGGCAGGCGCTGGTAGTTGTAGATGCCGAGCGCGGTCAGCGCCAGCATCAGCGTCATCACCACGCCGCGTCGGGCGATGGCGAAGCGAACGATGAATTCGATCACGGTGTGTTCTCGTGGTTGGAAGCGGCTTGATCGCCGCTTTGGCGCGCGTCGCGCAGGATTTCGATGCCGCCCTTGAGGGCGATGAAGGCGATCACGACGCCCACCACCAGATCGGGCCAGTTGCGATCCAGCGCCAGGACCAGTCCGCCCGCGATGACGATTCCGAAATTGGAATAGAAGTCATTGAGGCTGAAGGTCCAGGCGGCACGCATGTTGACGTCGTCGCCGCGGTTCTTGCGCAGCAACTTGATACACAGCGCGTTGACGCTGGCCGCGATCAAGGCCATCACGATCATCATCGGCCCCAGTGGATCGGTGCCGGTGATGAACCGGCGTGCGGCGTCCACCAGCACGCCGAGCGCGAAGACCAGGAGCAGCACGCCGGAGACGGTTGCGGCGCGACGCTTCCATTTCGGATCGCGGCCGACTGCATACAGACCGATGCCGTAGACCGCCGCATCCGAGGCGTTGTCGAGCGCGTTGGCCATCAGCCCGCTCGAATTGGCCGTCAGACCTGCAACGAAGAGGGCAGCGGACAGGCCGGCGTTGAGCGCCAGCACCTTCACGAGCGTTCGCCGCTCTTCTGCATCGCGCGCGTCCAGCGTGACGTCGTCATGGTCAGTGCTCATCTTCGGCCTCGCCCTTGCCCAGCTCGGCTTTCAGCACGAAGCTGCCTTCGCCCACCACCGGTTCACCGGCCTTCAGCCCTTCCAGGATCTCCACCACGCGACCATCGCTGCGACCGGTCTTCACCACTCGCGCCTCCAGGCCGTCGGCGTCGTTCACGAACACCGACGTGCCGTCTTCCAGTTCCTGCACCGCCGCAGCCGGCACCGCCAACGCGAGCTGCGATTCGCCGATGGCCACCTCGGCCTGCACGTACAGACCGGGCGACCAGCGACCGTCGGCGTTGTCGAGCTGCACACGCGCGGTGAGGCTCTGCGTGGCGCTGCTCGATAGCGGCGATACGAACACGATGCGGCCTTCGCCCATCGGTCCTGCGTCCGCGGTCTGCACGCGCACGCTCTGGCCCGGCTTCACTCGGCCGCGATCACGCGGAAACAGCGACAGCTCCACCCACACCGTGGACAGGTCGGCCACGGTGAACAGCGGCTGGCTCTCCGCCTGTTCGCCGGGATTGGTGAATCGCTCGGTCACCACGCCCAGCTGCGGACTACTGACGGTGTAGACCTGCAAACTTTCGTTGCTCTCGACGGTGGCCAGCGGCTGTCCCTGACGCACGGAATCGCCGATCTTCACGCTCACGCTGCGCACCACGCCGGGAAAGCGCGCAGTGACGCTGCGCACGCGCTCGGCATTGGGCTTGACCACGCCGTACAGCGGCAGCGCCTCGGTCAGCGTCGCGGGTCCGGCCGGCGCAATCACCAGGCCGGCGGCCTTGCGCGCCTCGGGGCTGAGTTTCAGCGCGTCGGCGTGGCCACCTTCCTCGGCGTGGCCGTGTTCGCCGTCCTCGTGGCGATCCCCTTCGCTGTGGCCAGCTTCTTCGTGCCCATCAGATTCATTCGACTCTTGATGCGCATGGCCGGAATGTCCGTGTTCATCCGCTTCGGCGGACTCGGCGGCAACTGCGGGCGTATCGTTGCGGCCACAAGCGGTCAAGACCAGTGAGGTTAGAACGGCGGCGGCGATGGTCAATGTGGAAGTATTCATGATGTGTTCTCAGGGGCTCAGGCTGGCGCCTGTAAGCCGCTCGATTTCAGTGTGAAAAAGATGAGCGTTGGCTGCGGCTTCGATCAGGGCGCGCTGCACGGCGATACGCTCGCGCTGCGCTTCGGTCCATTCGAGATAGCTGTAGCGTCCGCGCTGCCAGGCGTATTCCGTTGCCTTGAGCGCAGCCTCCATTTCCGGCAGCACCCGGTCACGCATCATCTCGGCCTCGGTGATGGAATGACGTAGTTCCTGCACCAGTTCATACAACGCCGCCTCCGCCTTGACCTGCGCTGCTACGCGCTGAGCGTCTACCTCGGCTCGCAGCGCCCTCATCTCGGCAATGGCCGGGAGCGCCTGCCGGCTGCCGAAGAGCGGCATCGACAGCCCCGCCACGAATGCCGTGTCGCCGCTGTCTTCGAGGCGGCGAATCCCAGCCGATACCGTCAGCGGGGACCGGGCCTTGGCCTGAGAGAGTCGGATCTCCGCATCGCGTTGTCGCGCTGTGCTGAGAAAGCGCAGGAAGTCCGGCGCCATGCTGATCCGGGCGGTCGAAGCCTCAAGATCCGCAACCGCAGGTAGCGTGAATAGCTCGGCCCGGACGCCCTCGAAGTCTGCCTCGCGCTCGCCCCACATCGCGGCGAGCTTGCGCCGGGAGGTCAGCAGTTCGTGTTCGGCGTGCTCCTGCTCGACCTCGGCCCTGGCCAGGGTGATACGGGCGCGATGCAGCTCGGCCTCCGGCGAGCGAGCAACCTTCACTCGCCGCTCGACCTCCTCCAATGTTGTCCGCGCCAGCGAGGTGGCCAGCACCGTCAGTTCGAGCTGCTTCTGGTCGGCAGCGACGTGGATGAAGCGGCGACTGACTTCGGCGGCTACCTCCAGTTGCGCAATCTCGCGCTCGACCTGAAGCGCGCTGCCGGCTTCCCGCCCCACCTCCACGCGGCGCGTGCGCTGGTCGCCCATCTCGAAGACTTGTGACAACGCGAATGTGGCCTCGGCGGCATCCAAGCCCCGCGTACGCCCCGTCCCTAGAACGTTCTCCAACTGCACCTGTAGCTCCGGCGCGGGGCGTAAGGCGGCAGCATCTTCCTTTGCGCGTTGTGCCTGTTCCCTGAACGGCAAGACGGCCAGGTCAGGATTGGTTTGCAGCGCGCGCGATAAGGCCTCACGTAGTGTTAGCGAATGCCCGCCCTCGGCGCGGATAGGGCTGGCAGCAAGCACCAGCAAAACCACGAGCGCTGCGCGCCCGGTGGCCAAAAGTCGAAACATGGCAATCTCCCAAACAGCATGACCGCTGCCTCGTGGAGAGGCAGAGCGAAAAGTCAGGCCAGGGAAATCGGAGGACCGCGCGGCGGCGGTCTAATTGAGTGGACGTCGCTCCACGCAACTGAACGCGCGCTACGCGCAGCAGGTGCTTCGGGCGCTTTCAGGAGGCACCAAAGCACCAACACGGCCAGCAGCAGCGCTGGCACATCTTCAAGCCCGAGCTTCGGGAGCTTGATCAGGACATTCTCCCCAACAGGGACATCCTTGTCCCGCGTCCCTCCATCCACGCAGGGCTCGCCGTGATGCAGGCCCGCGTCGAGCAGATGCACCGCCACCGGTGGTTCGCTGCCATCAAAGCAAAGATGCAGGTGAGCACCGCCAACACGCATCACAAGCAGCAGGGCGCAGAGCAGCACTAGCAGCCAAGGTGGATAGAGTCGTGGGCGCTGAATCATGGACGGAAGTCTATCAGCGGGCACAGAGCGGCCTTCGTTCCGAGTGACGCACCGCTCGATTCAGATGGTGGTGACATGGGCAGACTGCCTGAGTTCGTTGGTCGCCTGGCCAATCACGGAACGGGCGGCGCTGAGGCCCAGCAGGCCCATGCCGACCGCCACGATGAGATCCGGCCAGGCAGTACCAGTTCCGACGACGCCCAACGCCGCCAGCATCACCGCGACATTGCCGATGGCGTCGTTGCGTGAGCACAGCCACACCGAGCGCATGTTGGCGTCACCCTCGCGGTAGGCGTACAGCATCCAGGCTACGCTCAGGTTCGCGATCAGGGCCAGGCCACCGACCAGGCCCATCGTCAGCGGCTCCGGCACCACCCCGTGCAGCGCATTCCAGCCCGCGTGGCCGAACACGTACAGGCCGTAAGCACCCATGCTCAGCCCCTTGAGCAGCGCGGTGCGCGCGCGGGCGGCCAGGCCCATCGACAGCACGAACAGCGACACCGCGTAGTTCGCGGCATCGCCGAGGAAATCCACGGCGTCGGCCAGCAGCGAGACCGAGTCCGCCCCCCAGCCGGCCGCCAGCTCCACCCCAAACATGGCCAGGTTCACGCACAACGCGATCCACAGCACTCGGCGGTAGCGCGGCGGAACCGGCGCATTCGAAGCGCAACTGGAAGCACAGCAATCGGTGGCCATCGGAATCCCTGCGTGGACAGTGGAGCGTATTGGACAGCCTGTAGTAACTTCAGGGTCAAGCCCCGGAGCAGCACATGCCCAAGACCTACCGCATCGGCGAGCTGGCGAGTCATCTGTCGGTCGCCATCGAGACCATCCGCTACTACGAGAAGGAGGGACTGCTACCGCAGCCTGCCCGTAGCGAGGGCAACTACCGTCTCTACTCGGACGCCGAGCGCCAGCGACTGGAATTCATCCTGCACTGCCGCGCGCTGGACATGACCCACGAGGAAATCCGCAACCTGCTGCGACTGCGCGATGCGCCCGAGCAAGGCTGCGCCGAGGTCAACGCCGTGCTCGACGAACACATCGGCCACGTCGCCGAACGCATCCGCGTGCTGCGCAGCCTGCAGGGCCAGCTCAAGGACCTGCGCGCACGCTGCGAGGCGCCGGGCACGTCGAAGGAATGCGGCATCTTGCAAGGCCTGGCCGCGCCCGCGAAATCCCGAACAGCATCTCGCCGTGCCGGCGTGCATGGCCCGCAACGGGGCCATTGATGAGCTGGATCATCACGGAGGGACTGTTCCCGCTGGCGGCGGTCGCGGAAACCGTCGGTTGCTGCCTAGTGCTGCTGCGGGCCGCGCGCGCCGTGCAGCCTTGGGTGCTTGCGGGTACCGTGCTACCTGGATTCGCTGGCCTACCGCCGCACGTCACACCGCGATGAGGCATTAGTCTTTTCGCTGTGCCTATGAGCGGCGCGCGTAGATTGATGCTCCGGACAGCACCCGTCGCCGCGAGTTCGCGCTCAACCGTCGAGAAGTCGTATCAACGTCCGCTATGGCCGTTCGGGTCGAGTTGCAGAGTAGCGAGGTGAGTGACGGCTCATGGCACACTCGGACACTCGCTTCGGCTGTTCGCCCGGACGAACCAATACCTGAGGATCAAGTAAGCAGACAGTCGAGGGCAGCTTTCCTGCCGTTACTGCATCGAGCAGCAAGCAATCGGATGGGGCATTTGACCCAGCCAATATTGGCGCAGGTTGGATGGCCGCCACCGGTAACTAGATCAAGCTCCTCTGAGCATCGGCCTCCGGATCGCGGAAATTCGATGCACCGACCCCGACAAGCCTAAAGCGCGTCGCTGGCGGCAGATTGACCCGCGCGAGGAGGTCGACTGCTCGATCAGCCAGCATGCCAGACGATGAAAGAGCCGCCTCTCCGGTCCAGCTTCTCGTGAGCGTCCGGAACTCCGAGGTCTTCAGCTTGAGTACGACGGTGTACGCCGGCTTTCCGAGCTTAGCCGCAGCTGCCCACGTTCGATCAGCCATTCGTCTAACGTGCGGCGGTAGTTCGTCAAGCGACAGGTCAGCGGGAAAAGTATCCTCCGCCGACACTGATACGCGTTCACGTTCGGCACTTACAGGTCGTTCATCGATGCCGAGCGAAAGCTCGTGGAGACGCTGGCCGTACTTTCCAAATCGATCTTGAAGCAGAGCAAGGTCCGCTGCGCGAAGATCGGCAATTAGGAAAATGCCCAGAGTCGCAAGCTTCTTTTCCAGGACTGGGCCCACACCAGGAATTCTCCCCACTGGCAGTGGCGCGATCAGCGCTTGCGCTCTCTTGGGTCGAATTACGAACAGGCCATCGGGCTTGTTCCAGTCAGATGCAAGCTTGGCTAAGAACTTGTTTGGGGCGACCCCAGCGGAAGCGGTCAGACGCAACTCAGCATGGATCTGAGCACGAATCTTTTCCGCTACCGCGGTCGCGGTTGGAAGGCCGGTGAGATTCTCGCTGACATCGAGGTACGCCTCGTCCAAAGACAGAGGTTCGATCACGCGAGTATGCCGCTCGAATATCTCGCGCACCGCTCGAGATGCCTCTCTGTACCTGCTGAAGTCGGGGGGCACGAAAACCGCTTCTGGGCACAGGCGTTCAGCTCGCAAGGCCGGCATCGCTGACCGGATCCCAAACTTTCGCGCCTCGTAGGACGCAGCACATACGACGGACCGCGCGCCGCGCCAAGCCACCACGACCGGCCGACCACGCAGCGCAGGATCGTCCCGTTGCTCGACTGAGGCGTAAAACGCGTCGAGGTCGACGTGAACGATTTTGCGCACGCTTTAGCCCTAACTATCGGATTTTGCTCAGCTTAGTGTTGTCGCCCAACCGGCAGCGACCACACGAAAAGTGTTGCCGCCTGAATTTTGCGTCGAATCAAGCCCGTAGGCGAACGCAACAGTTGCCCTACCGACTTACGACAACGATGCGTTCTACGCTTCTGTGGAGCAGCGCGACGACCCCAGCCTGCGCGGCCGCCCAGTGGTGGTCGCGTGGCGCGGCAAACGCTCGGTGGTGTGCGCGGCGTCCTACGAGGCGCGCCGGTTTGGGGTGCGCTCGGCGATGCCGGCGCTCCACGCGGAACGTCTGTGCCCGGAAGCGGTGTTCGTGGCGCCTGACTTTGGCCGCTATCGCGCTGCTTCACAGGCCGTGCAGGCCATTTTCCGCCGTCACACCTTGCTGATCGAGCCGCTGTCGCTGGACGAAGCCTACCTCGACGTCACCCGCAATCTGGGCCAGCTCCCGTCCGCTACCGCGGTGGCACAGCGCATCCGCGAGCAGATTCGCGAAGAACTGGCGCTGACCGCGTCGGCCGGCATCGCACCCAACAAGTTCCTCGCCAAACTGGCCTCGGACTGGAACAAGCCCGACGGTTTGTTCGTGATCCGACCGACGCAGGCGCGGGCACTGATCGCGCCGCTGCCGGTGGCGCGTCTACCTGGCGTCGGCCCGGTGATGGAAAAGCGGCTGGCGGCCCTGGGCCTGAACCGCGTCGAAGACATCCGCAATGCCGATCCGTTGTTGCTCGAACGCGGTTTCGGCCGCTTCGGCAGCTACCTGCAGGCGTTGTCGCGCGGCGAGGATGACCGGCCGGTCTCCAGCGAACGGGCGCGCGTATCGGTATCGACCGAGGACACCTTCGAGAGCGATCTGCCGTTACACGAACTGGCACCCCACATCCGCCGCATGGCAGCACGCACGTGGGCGGCGGCAAGTCGCATGGAACGACGGGCACACACGGTCGTACTCAAACTCAAGACCGCCGAGTTCCGCATCCTCACCCGCAGTCTGACCACGGATCTGCCGCCGACCGACGAGCAGGCGCTGGGCGACGTGGCGGTATCGCTATGCCAGCGCGTCAACCTGCCCGACACCATGCGCTACCGGCTGGTGGGCGTGGGACTGAGCGGGTTTCGCGACGACCCCGTGCCGCCGCATCAAGACGATCTGTTCGATGGACGGCGAGATATCGGATGAGCTGGGCTGGGGCGCGGCCTGCCGTTTGCGACGTACGCGCGCTTCGGCGCCGCTGAATCTCAGCGCACCGGCACGTAGGTTTCGACCACCCGCTCGGCTTCCGGCGTGGTGGCCGGATCGGAAACGTACACGTCCCAGGGCGCGCCATTGTCCGCGTAGCCCGCAGCGCGCTTGTAGGCCATGAGCTTGCCCAGGTGGTCCTGCAGGGTGCCGTTGGGACCCTGGTGCGCCGCCTTGAGCACCGGACCCGCGTAGGTCTGTCCGATCTTGACGCCGGCGGCGGCCGACAGTTGCGTACCCGGCAGTACCGGCACCGCGGCGTCGAATTCGTACACATCGGCTTCGGCGTCCCAGCGGCGCCCGATGGCAAGCACCGGGCCGGCGGGCTTGAGCTGGTCGCGCGACAGAGCATCGGCTACGCGCTGGTACGCCTGCGTATAAGCCGCCGCGATTTCGCCGGCATCGGTGCTGCTGCGACCGGACCAGTAGGCAATGGTCTGCGCAGGCACTTCCAGATACTCGATGCGGGCGCCCGCAAAATCGGTCGCGGGCATGGTTTCGACATGCGACTTGAGGCGCTGCAGCCCGCGTTCATAGTCGGCGCCGAGTTTGCCGCCGATCATCGCACCGACATAACGGCTGGCCAGGTCGTATCCGAAATCGGCCTCGTAAAACCAGGTCACGCGGGTGCCATCCGCCTGGGGTTCAAGCCGGTAGCGCGCCAGAGTCTGGGTGTCGCGGCCGCCGAATCGCAGGCCCACCGTGACGCTGCGGTAGGACTCGGACGCCAGAATTTCCTGGCTGCCGCTGCCCACCGACGCCGACTCGCTGCGCCAGGCGTAGCGAGCGCCGGGGCCCAGCACCGGCCCGCTCAGCTCGACCTGCATCGCCGGATCCAGTTCGGCCCAGGGCGACCACGCAGAAAAGTGCCGGAACCCATGCAAGACCGTGAACACCGTGGCCGGCGGCCGCTCGATGACGATGCTGCGTTGCAGCCGCAGCCGGTCCGGCAGATAGAAGCCCACCGCTACGATGCCCACCACCAGGGCCACCATCACCGCCAGCGCGATCTGCAAGAACCTCACTCGACTTCCTTGGTCTTCCTGCCGGTTGCGGCGGTTGTCAGCCGGTGATCCTACACGGCGGCGGGCCGCTCAGAAACGCGAAGCAGTCAGATCGACGTCGGCGTGCCGCCAGGCGTACTGCAGGCGCTCCTCGATCTCGGTTGCGGGCTTGCGCTGCGATCTCTGCGCCTGCATCAGACCGAACAGCGCCCAGCCGTTTTCCGGGTGCTGGCGCAGGTCGGCCTCGTACACCGCTTCAGCGGCGGCAAACTTGCCGGACTCCAGCAACACCGCACCCAGGTTGTGCCGCGCCGGAATCGGCCACGCCGGAGGCTCGTCGTACGCCAGCCCGGACTCGGTGGCGACCGCCGCTTCGAGCGCGTCGATCGCCGCCGCCCACTGCCCGGCAGCCGCGGCGACTTCGCCGCTGAGGATGCGCTCGGCGATCTGCAACAGGCTGGGCACCGAATGCAGTCCCCAAATCGAGGCCTCGCTCATCTCCGGCAGCGCGGCAAGCTCGCGCAGCGCCTGCAGCTCCCCCCGGGCGGCCTCCAGCCGACCCTGGCGCAGCTGCGCCATGCCGCGCGCGTAGCGCAGCAGGGCGGCGGGATACGGCAGGTCCGGCATCGGCTCGGCCATGATGTCGCCCCAGCGGCCAAAGCGCACCCGCGCGAAGTAGCGCGCCGCCCAATAGTGCTGCAGGCCCAGATACCCCGGCTGGCGCGAGCGTTCCAGGTCCGTCCGTGCCGCCACCTCGTCGGCCGCCGCCAAGGCCCGTTGCGCATGTCCTTCCATCAGGCTGCTGGCGAACAGGAAGTGGTGGTTGTGCGGAATATATCCGCGGGTGTACAGGCCAGGCTCCGGCCGGCAGCGCTCCAGGTAGCGCAGGTCCGCATCGATCGCGCGCAGATTGGCCAGCGTGGCCTCGTGGTAATGACCGGTACGCAGATAGATATGCGACGCCATGTGCACCAGGTGGCCGGCGTCCGGCGCCAGACTCTCCAGGCGCCGTGCGGCGTCCAGGGCCCGTTCCGGCTGGGTGGAGGCCTCCACCGCGTGGATGTAGAGGTGATTGGCGCCGGGGTGCTCGGGATGATCCTGCAACACCCGTTCGAGCACCGCCACGATCTCGTGGGTCCATTCGCGGGGCCGTCCCTGGCGGTCGTAGAGGTCCCAGGGGTGCAGGTTCATCAGCGACTCGGCGAACAGGGTGCGCGCGTCCAGATCGCGCGGATAACGCGCAATCAGGCTTCGCATGGCATCGGCGTAGGCCTGATCCAGCTCGGTCCGATCGGGTGGGGCGGTGGGCGCATAGCGGGTGGTCAGAGCGGCGATGTACGCCCGTTCGCGGTCGCTGACGGCGCCGGCCAACTGCCGTGCGCGCTGGATGCGAGCCCAGGCCTGCGGATAGTCGGCGGGGTCCATGCCGGCGTTCAGATGCGGCCCCAGCACCAAGGCCGCACCCCACCAGCACATCGCGCAGGTGGCATCGAGTTCGGCCGCCTTCAGAAACGCCCGGCCGGCGGCATCGTGGTTGAACCCGTAGGCCAGCACCAGCGCCTGGTCGAACCAGCGACGGGCCTGGGCGTCGGTAACCGTGAAGTCGGCCGAATAACTGCCAAGGTCGGCCAGCGGCGATTCCGCTCCCGGGTCGAGGGTTAAGGCCGGCACCTCCGACGGCGGCGCCGGACCGCGCAGTGCTAGGTAAGCCACCACGCCCAGCAGGAAGAACCCTGCCGCCACCCAGGCAATCAGACGACCCGGCCCCTGCTGCTCTACCCAGCTTCGCCGCATGGACTATTTCCGCCCGGCCGCGCGCTCAGAGGCGTTGCGACAGCGCGGGATCATCCGCCGCCAGCGCGGGCACCAGCTTCGACAGGTCCAGGTTCTCGCCCACCAGCAGGTCGGTACGGCGTACGAAGCCCGGCTTGATCCACCACACCAGCAACGGCAGCACCAGCAGCGCCATCACCATGTTGATCGACATGATCACCACCAGTAGCAGGCCCATGTCGGCCAGGAATTTGAGTCCGGACATGAAATACCAGGGCAGGATGCCGGCCGCCATGATAGTGGCGGTGAACATGATGGCTTTGCCGGTGGTGCGCAACGCCTCGGCGATGGCGCCCTGCCAGTCCTCCTCGCGCGCCTGAAATTCCTCGCAGATGCGCGACAGCAGATAGATGCCGTAGTCGATACCGACGCCCACGCCGATGGCAGCGACGATCAGCGAGTTGACGTCCAGGCCCACGCCGAGCAGGTGCATGGTGGCGACCATCGCCTGGTGCGAAAGATTGACCGGCACCAGCAGAATCAGTCCGGCAAGCATCGAGCGATAGGCAAAGCTGCACAACAGAAAGATGGCCAGATTGAGCATGCCCATCATCACCCAGTGGAAACGATCCACCACGATGTTGACCGCTTCCTGCAAGGCGATGGTGCCGGTGCCCAACCGGATGCGGGTGTGCGCCTCGTCCACGTCCACCTTGGAGATCGCGTCGCGCGCCGACGCCAGTGCGTGATCCACCGTCTCCTGCTTGTTGTCGGGATACCACAGCGACACCGTGGCGTGCTGCATGGTGTCGTCGACCACGTGCGCGTAGTTCTTCGCGCTGGAGCCCATCATCACGCCGATGGTGGCGGCGTTGACCGCCCGATCGCGGTCGTCCAGCGGCAACCACTTGGGACTGCCGCCCTGGAACAGCCGATTGGATTCGCGCAGGTAGTCGTTGAACGACAGGGTCGCGCGAGGCGGCGGAACAGTGGCTTCCAGTTCGCGTTGCAGCGCCAGCATCGTCATCACGGTCGACGCGCGCGACACGTTCCATTCCTCGGTCTCGGCGTTCTTGGCTTCCAGCACGATCTCCAGGGTATTCACGCCCGGGAAGTGATCGTTGATGGCGCGCACCGCGGTATTGAAATCGGAGTCTTCCCACAGCAGGCCGGTGCCTTCCACCGGGTTGCCGATCTTGATCTGCGCCGCGGTGTAGATCGCGGCGCAGGACAGCACGACCATCACGAGGGTGGTCCACCGCGCACGCCGTCCCGTGGTCAGCACCGCAATGCCTCCGAGCAGGCCCTGGATGCGTTTGTGTACGCCGGTGACCTTGCCGTCGCCGACCAGGTCGTCCACGTTCTTCGGCGGCGGCAGCGTGTACAGCAGCAGCGAGATCAACACCACGCCGGTGGGGATCAGCCACACCGCCCACATGCCGCAGAACACCGCGTGACGCCACATGGCGGGAATCGGCGCGGCCGCCACCACCGAGATGCCGATGATGTCGGTGACGATACCGAGCACGCTGGGCGCCATCATCACGCCCATTGTCAGTTCCGCCGCCTTGTGGCGGTCGCGCACCTTGGAATAGACCTCGTAATAGCGCTCGGTGAATTGCACCGAGTGCGAGAATGATCGCGCCGTCAGCAGCAGCGGCACCACCATCAGCAACGGCTCGATGGAAATGCCCAGCCAGCCGACGAAGCCGAACGCCCAGATCGCCGCCACGCTGGCGCAGAACACCGGCGTGATCACGCCCACCGCGTTGCGCATGTAGAGCACCAGCGCCAGGATCAGCGCACCGATGGTCACCGCAAAGATCAGCAGCATCTGGATGGTGTACTGGTACACCCAACCGATCAGGATCGGATGACCGGTGACGTAGATTTCGTGATGCTCGTCACGCGCCTCGGCCGCCAGGTTCTGCACGAAGTCGAACACCACGCCGTAATCGACCTGGTGTTCGATGAAGGTCGCCATGACGATGGTGGCGGTGTCGTCGGGCGAGATCAGAAACACGCGCGTGTTCGGGGATTTGTCGACGCGCTCCTTGAACAGGGCGATCTCGTCCGGCGTCTTTGGCGCGATGTCGCCCATCAGCGGACGCATGTCGATGCCGAACGGGGTGGCCTCGGTGTAGCGCGCTTTCTCGGTGGTGACCGACAGGATCAGATCGTGATCCACCCCCGGCGTCAGGTCGATGTCGCGGGTGAACTTCCACACCTTGTCGATGGTTTCGGCGTTGTAGATGTCGCCGTCGGTGCGCTTGATCATCACCGCGACAGTCAGCGGATTGCCGAAGTTCGGATGATCCTTGAAGGTCTGCACGAACGGGTCGTCGGACGGCAGCAGGTCCGAGAAAATCGTCTCGAGCTTCACTTTGGGCAGGCCTGCCATGAAGAAGGCAGTTACCAGTGCAAAGAACATCCAGGATAGCTTGCGATGGGCCAGGACCCAGCGCGCGAGGCGAAAGCGCAGTGTGTACATGTTGTCGGTCAGTTCTGCGCACCGTCCGCGACGCGGCAGCGTCAGGCGGACCCAGTGCGGGTTGCGGTCGGCTTTTCGCAGCCGTTAGGCCGCCGAGTATGCCAGCACGACCCTGCCCTCGGTCCCGTCGAGCGCAGGGAAATCCCGCTCAGGCACGCCCTCGGGCGCCAACTGAAGCTCCGGTCAGCTTGCCCGGCACCTGGGCCGTGATTCGATCCGTGGAATCCGCGGCTGAAATGCTTTTCAGGGCTCATGAATGCAGCGGCACCACATCGATCTCCACCCGGCGGCAGGTCGGTTCGTGCGGGTCGGTCAGCCGCCGGAACCCCAGCGCGCGCGCCAACCCGAGCATGGCGCTGTTGTCGGCGAGCACCTGCCCCCATACGCGGCCGATGCCGCGCTGTGCGGCATGATCCAGCAACGCGCGCAACAGGTGCCGGCCCAGCCCCAGACGCGCATGATCCTGATGCACCAGCACCGCGAACTCGGCCTCCGCGCCATCGGGATCGGCGATCAGTGTGGCCATGGCGTGCAGGTGTTCCGGCTGATCGCGCAGATGCACCACCAGGGCCAGTTCGCGGTCGTAGTCGATCTGCGTCATGCGCGCCGCCATGCCGTGGGTGAAATGGCGGATGTGGGCGAAGAAACGCAAGCGCACGGTCTCGGCGTCCAGACTCTGCAACAGGGCGATCACCGCGGGCTCGTCCTCAGGCAGCACCGGACGAACCACCTGCGGTCGATGACCGGGCCGTTCCAGCGTATGACGCAAGGCTTCCGGATACGGCGCCAGTGCCAGGCGTTCGCGCTCCGGCGCCGGCCCCGGGGTCAGCCACAGCCGCGCATCGCGGACCACGCGCGCGCGGCCACCGCGAATGGCCAGGCGCAGTTCGAGACGTTCAACCGCGGCCTGATCCATCGGGATCTGCGCCAGGCGCACCAGTGCGGTATTGGCGGCGCGCAGGTCGCGCTCGCCGACGCCGGACGCGGCATCGAGCCCGATGGCCGCCAGCAGACGCCCGGCCAGCAGGCTGTCCAGCGGCACGAAACCGTAGGCCAGCGGCAACACCTTGAACCCATGGATGCGCGCGGCGATGTGCAGGCCCAGCTCGGGGTGGCGCTCTACCCGCACCTCCAGTTCCAGGGCATCGCGGTGCAGGCGCGGCTGCGACGCAAGCCCATAGGCATGCAGCAGTTCCAGGGCCGCAGCGGGCTCGGTGTCGCTGCCTGCACCCAGATGCTCCTGCAGTCGCCGCTGCACCCGCTCGCGATCCAGGCTGGGCGGCGGCAGGCGTGGCGGCGTCTGGGTCAGCAGCTCGCGATTGCTGGCGTACTCCCAGCGATAGCGCAGTGCCCGTGCGGCGGCATCCGGCGAGGTGAAGGTGGGCTGGCCGGCCTCTGCGCTGAGACGTCGCGCACCCAGCGCCGACTCCAGACCCAACCACACCGTGAGCACGCGCGCGCCCAAGGCTGCCGTCGACACCGCCCGCGCGACCGGTTCGTGGGGATAGCCCGCGACCGGACTGCGCACAAACATCAAGGCATCCACACCCTCCAGGGCGATCAACTCGCGCAGGATCGCCAAGGTCTGGGCCATCTCGGGATCGCCGATATCCACTGCACCGCGGCGAAAGCGCACCGTCGGCAAGCGCCGCCACAGTGCCTGTTGGGTCGACTCCGGAAGCTCGGCCAGGCTCAGGCCCTGGCGCAGCAGGGCATCCACGCTCAGCGCACACAGTGCGGCGCCGTTGGCGACCACCAGCACGCGTGGTTGCGGCATGGGCGGCAGTTGCTGCAGTGCGGCCAGGGCGTCGAACAGCCCCGGCAGGTTGGGCACTTCCACCATGCCCGCGCGGGCGAACGCGGCCGAACGCACCGGGTCGGCACCGGCGGCGCCGCGATCGACCAGCCGCGTCTGCAGCACCACCGTGGGCTTGGCACGCGCACAGGCGCGCGCCGCCGACATGAACTTGCGGGCGCCGCCGATACTGCCCACTTCCAGCGCCACGGCCCGGGTGTCGGGATCGAGGGCGGCATAGTCGAGCAGATCGGATACATCGACATCGGCCTCGCCGCCGGTGACGGCGATCCAGGAAAAGCCGATTCGCCGTCCTGCTGCCCAGTCGGCGGCCGCCGCGGCCACCGACTGCGACTGCACGATCAGCGCCAGCGACCCTGGCGCCGGCGTCTGTGCCAGGGTCGAAAGGTCGAAGCCGCCGCCGCGGCTCAGCCCGACGCTGCGCGGCCCCAGGATGCGCAGCGTGTGTGCACCGGCAGCCGCGATCACCGCCCGCGCCGGCGGCTCGTGCAGCGACCAGATCAGGCCGCGGCAACCCAGCTCGCCGAGGCGCGCGACGACCGCGGCGGTGGCGAGCTGCGTGTCGCTGAGCACCGCCAGCCAGGGCGAGTCGATCGCAGCAGCGTCGGCGGGAATGCCCTCGGGCCAGTCCTGGAACTCGATCGCCTCAGTCTGGCCGCGCAACTTTTCCAGCAGCGCGAATTGTGCGGGCGTGGCCGCACATCCCAACCAGCGAACCCGCGAGGGTCGCAGCAAGGCGTCGAGGTAGCGGATGGTCACGGCGGGCTAAAGACCCGCGAACGGCTGCACGAAGGACTCCACGCTGCGGGCCAGGGCGTGCAGGTCGTAGCCGCCTTCCAGGGTCGCCACCACGCGGCCTTCACAGCAGTCCGCGGCAACCTCGCGCAGCACCTGACCCAGCCAGCGAAAATCGTCGAAGCTGAGGTGCAGGTCAGCCAGCGGATCGGCGGCATGCGCATCGAATCCGGCGGAGACCAGAATCAACTGCGGCTGCTGGCGCTGCAGCGCGGGCAGCCAGGTCTGGGTCACCGCCGTCCGCAAGGCCTCGCTGCCGGCGCCGCCCGGCAGCGAGGCGTCGATCAGGTGCGCAACGTCCGGCGCCCCGCGCCAATGCGGGTACAGCCGCTGCTGATAGGTCGAATACATCCACACGCGCGGATCGTCGCGAAAGATGTCGGCGCTGCCGTTGCCGTAATGAACATCGAAATCGATCAGCGCCACGCGTTCCAGGCCCAGCGACAGCGCATGCGCGGCGCCCACCGCGGCATTGTTGAAAAAGCAGAACCCCATCGCGCGGTCACGCTCGGCATGATGCCCGGGCGGGCGAACTGCGCAGAACGCAAAATGCGCCCGATCGCGCAACACGCACTCCACCCCGTGCACCACCGCGCCAGCAGCGTGCAAGGCGGCATCGAGGGTGTGCTCGGTCTGTTCGGTGTCGCCGTCGACGATGCGCGGGCCGCGCTGCATCAGGGCCAGGTGCTCGGCGCTGTGAACGCGCAGCAACTGTTCGCGGGTGGCGGCGGGTGCCAGCTCGCGCTGCAGAAAATCCATCAGGCCACTGGCGCGCAGGCGGTCTTCGATCGCGGCCAGCCGTGCCGGCGATTCGGGGTGACCGGGCCCCATGTCGTGCAGGTGACAGGTCGGATGGGTGATCCACACGGGCGTGGCGCTGTTCACGTCGACAGACTCCGGAAGTCGTGAGGTCATTGTCGGCGCGAACTCCGCAAAAAAAATACCCCCGCAACGGCGGGGGCATTCTGGACCACGCGAAAGCCGGATATCAGGCCGCAGCCGACTTCTGCTCCTGAACCACGATGGTCAGGCTGGTCTGTACTTCGGAGTGCAGCACCACGGCCACGGTGGAAGTACCGGTGGTGCGGATCGGCCCGTCGACCATGTCGATCTCGTGCTTGTCCACGTCCAGTCCCAGCGCCTTGGCAGCGTCGACGATTTCCGCCGGACCGACCGAGCCATACAACTTGCCCTCTTCGGACGCCAGCGCCTTGATGGTCAGCGTCTTGCCGGCGAGCTTCTCAGCGCGGATCTTGGCGGCGTTGACCGAGTCTTGCGCCTTTTTGACCAGCTCTGCCTTGCGTGCTTCGAACACCTTGCGGTTGGGCTCGGTGGCCGGCAGCGCCTTGCCCTGCGGCAGCAGGAAGTTGCGGCCGTAGCCCGGACGCACCTTCACGGTGTCGCCGAGGTCGCCAAGGCTCTTGATCTTTTCGAGCAGGATCACTTGCATGTCTGGGCTCCTTTACTCGTGCTTGTCGGTGTAAGGCAGCAGGGCCAGGAAGCGGGCCTGCTTGATGGCCACCGACAGCTGGCGCTGGAAGCGCGTGCGGGTGCCGGTGACGCGCGCCGGGACGATCTTGCCGTTCTCCGAAACGAACTGCTTGAGGGTGGCCAGGTCCTTGTAATCGACGCCGGTGGCGCCTTCGGACGTGAACTTGCAGGACTTCTTGCGACGGAACATGCGGGACATTTATGCGCCCTCCTCGGTCTTTTCTTCGCGACTGTCTTCGTCGGCAGACTCGTCGTCCTGCGCGGCCAGCTCGGCCTGCTGGCGCTGCTTGTATTCGGGCTTCTTGTCTTCTTCCGGCACCTTGAACAGCGGCGACTGCTCGCTCTCGGCGGCGTCCTTGCGGATCACCAGCTTGCGGATGACCGCATCGTTGAAGCGAAAGGCATTCTCAAGTTCGGCCAGGGCGGCGTCGGTGCACTCGATGTTCATGAGCACGTAGTGCGCCTTGTGCAGCTTGGCGATGGCATAGGCGAGCTGGCGACGGCCCCAGTCTTCCAGGCGATGAACCTTGCCGCCATCGGCCTCGACCATGGCCTTGTAGCGCTCGGTCATCGCCGGCACCTGGTCGCTCTGGTCCGGATGGACCATGACCACAACTTCGTAGTGACGCATGCAAACTCCTGTGGATGTCGGGCGAATCGCCCGGGCAGTCCCCCGTAGCGCAACCGGTGGGACAGGACCTTTGCCGCCATGCGGCTCGCAAAGGGGCGCGAATTCTAGGGGAGCGGCACAAGATCTGGCAATGGCCGTGTTCGGCAGCGAGAGTCGGGGGCCGACGCGTTCGTTCGATGCATCGGCCGTCGGCCTGGCGCTCGAGCACGCCCTTGCGCTTCCGCAGCTCCGATCCGACCCTGGACCCGTGCAAGCCGCACGCGAAACCGGCAGTCACCGACCCGCACGAACGACCCGCTCACGCGCGGCCGGGTCGGTCGACGCGAACCCCGCCCCTCGGGCCAGTCGTTTCGCTCCGGCGCTGCCCGCCGGCGACGTCCCTCAGCGCGTGACCTGGCAGCAACGCGGGTTGCGCAGCAGGTCGCTCGCACGGTTGTCCGCTTCGTCCAGATCGACCGGACGCAGGCGTGCACGCAATCCGGCCAGCATCGCTTCAAGCTCGGATTCGCGGCCGGCCGCGCGCTGGATCTGGTCGTAGGCACTGAAATAGGCCAAGGCCTGCACGGGGTCGGGAGTACCCATCTCCTCGTTGAGCGCCCAGCCGCCCATGGTACGCAGCGCCTCCACCGATCCGGCCTCCAACGCCCGCGTCACATCCTGCCGGGCTTGCTCGCGCAACTCCGCCATGAGCCGTGCCTGTTCCGGCGTGCAGTTTTCGATGAACTGGCAATACTCCGCCTGCGGCAGATGGAACATGAGATTGAGCTGGGCTTCCATCAGGTCTTGGTCCGCGGCGCGGCGCATCCAGTCTCGGTAGCGGCCGCGCTGCTCCGCTGGCACGCCGGCACAGTGCTCGAAGTCCTGACGCAGGCTGTGCTCGGTCTGCGCCGGGTCGTCGACATCCCAGCCGCCGTGTCGGCGGGTCTGGTAGACGCGATCAATCTGTGCCGCCAGTTCGTCTTCTTCCACCGGCACGCTGCGGCAGCGATATAGCAGCTGGCCCAGCCGGTATTGCGCGGTGGGTTCGCCGTTTTCGGCGGCGGCGTGAAGCAGCGGATAGACCGTCGCGTAGGGCGGCGCCGGCGGATCCAGCCGCGGTCGGCGCACGATGCGGATCGGCACCCCGGACTCGGACCGGGTTTCGAGCACGGCCGGCCCGTCGTCGTCATCGCCGGGGCCAGCCGGCTTGTCGTCCGATAAAGGTTCTCCGTTCACTTCCGGTTCCATCGAACGGCTGGCATCGACCGTGCCGATCTCGTCGTCCAGGTCCGGATCCAGCAGCCGCACCGACACCAGGAACATCAGCAGTGCAAGCGCCAGGACGATCCAGCCGACTCGCCCCTTCATCCGCGCGTTGCACCCAGGCGTTGGCGTAACGCCTCGAACAGGCACACCGCCGCGGCGGCGGAAACGTTCAGGCTTTCGACCTTGCCCAACATGGGAATGCGCACGACGCGATCGCAGTTTTCGCGGGTGAGCCTGCGCATGCCCTCACCTTCGGCGCCCATGACCAGCACCACGGGACCGCGCAGATCGACATCGTAGATCGTCTCCACGCCGTCGCCGTCCAGGCCGGTCAACCAGTAGCCGGCGTCCTTGAGCTTGGCCAGGGTGCGCGACAGATTGGTCACCGACGCCACCGGCACGCGCTCGGCCGAACCGGCCGCGACCTTGCGCGCCACCGCGGTCAGGCCGGCGGCTCGATCCCTGGGCACGATCACCGCCGATACGCCCGCGGCTTCGGCGGTGCGCAGGCAGGCGCCGAGATTGTGCGGATCCTGCACGCCATCCAGTGCCAGGAACAGGCGGCCCTCGTCGGCCGGCGCCAGCAGCACATCCTCGCCCGCCAGTTCCACCTGGGGCATCAGCGCGAGCACGCCCTGGTGGCGAAGGCCCGGCGCCTTGAGGTCCAGGTCGCTGCGGGCGACGGTGCGCACGGCAACGCTCAGGCTCTGCGCCAGCGCGCGCACGCGGCGCGAGCGCTCGTCGTTGCGGCTGTCCGACAGCAGGACCTCGAAGGGCTTGTGGCGACCGTCCTCCAGCGCCGCCAGCACTGCGTGGAAACCGCCGATGTAGTGCTCGGAAGGCATCAGTTGCCGGTCGCCTCTTCGAGCTGGCGGTCCAGGTCCTCGGTGCGTCGGTCGTTGGCGTCCAATGCCGCGTCGACACGATCGCCGATGGCGTTGCCCGAGTAGCCGATGTTCTCGGTGTTGCGTAGGCCCTGGGTTTCGGCGCGTCCGTCCCCGGCCCGGGTGGCACGATCGCCGGATTCGTCCTTTGCCGGATTGCAGGCCAGCAACGAGGCTGGCAGGACCATGCACACGAACAGACGGGCGAGTTTCATAAGGGGTGTCCAGCCGGGCGAATCGCGATTATCGCGCAGCGCGCGTTGCCCAAAAAAAAATCGGGGCGCCTGGGCGCCCCGACGATCTACCGCGGCCGGGCTCAGCCCCCCAGATAGGGCGGCGGAGTCCAGGCGGCCTGCTCGTTGCCCTCGACCACCGGCTTGAGCACGATGTCAACGCGGCGGTTGCGCGCTTCCTTGACGTTGTCTGCAGTGCGCACCAGCAGCTCGCGCTCGCCGCGGCCCTCTTCGCGGACCCGCGCCGCGTTGAGGCCGCTCTGCGCCAGGTAGCTGCCGACCGAAGCGGCGCGATTGACCGACAGGGTCTGGTTGAACTCCGCGCTGCCGCTGGTATCGGTATGGCCGACGACGTGGACGATGGTCTTGTCGTAGGTGGCCAGAATATTGGCGATCTTGCCGTAGGTGGACAGCGCGTCGGGACGCAGGGTGGCGCTGCCGAGGTCGAAGCTGACGTCGCTGGCGATTCCGATCTTCAGGGCATCGTCCGACAGTCGCACGATCTGCAGCTCGTTGTTGCGCGCCTCCTCGGCGAGCTGCTGCTCCAGCTCGCGCTGCTGCTTGTCCATGTAATTGCCGACCGCGCCGCCGGCAATGGCGCCAACCACCGCGCCGACGATGGGGGCGCCGCGTGCGTCGCTCACCGAATTGCCGATCACCGCGCCGACCACGGCCCCCACGCCGCCGCCGATCTTGGCGCGCTTGTTGGGGTCGTTGGCGCATCCGGCCAGGCCGAGCGCCACCACGGCGACGGTCAACGGCCCGAGCACGGCCAGCCTGGAAGCAGGTTTGTTGGACACAGACTTATGCAGATTCATCGACGTCTCCCTCGCGGTTTCTTGGCTGGTCGCGATTCTGGTTTGACGCCATGAATCGCGGATGAACTCTTTCCCTTGCGCGTGTCGACCAGTTCCAGGTCGATCTTGCGTTCGTCCAGATTAACCCTGACCACCTTCACCCGCACCGTGTCGGCGAGGTTGAAGGCGCGGCCGGTGCGGTCGCCGACCAGGCGATGGTTGCGGGCGTCGAACTGGTAGTAGTCGCTGGACAGGCCGCTGACGTGAACCAGACCGTCGACGTACAGGCCGCCCAGTTCCACGAACAGCCCGAATGGCGCCACGCCAGACACCACGCCATCGAACTCGTCGCCGACGCGGTCGCTCATGTACTCGCACTTGAGCCAAAGCACGGCATCGCGGGTGGCCTCGTCGGCGCGGCGTTCGGTCATCGAACAATGGGCGCTGTGCCGTTCGATATCCGCGGTGGAATACGCGAACTCGGACAGCTTGTGGCGCTGCATCACCTGCTTGAAGGTGCGGCGGCGGATCAGGTGCTTGAGCCCGCGATGCAGCAGCAGGTCGGGATACCGCCGGATCGGCGAGGTGAAATGCGCGTAATGGGTCAGCGCCAGCCCGAAGTGACCGTTGTTGTCGGCGCTGTAGCGGGCCTGCATCAGCGATCGCAGCATCACCGTCTGAATCAGGCTGCGATTGGGTTTGTCCTTCACCCGCGCCATCAGCTTGGCGTACTCCATCGCCTCCGGCTGGTCGCCGCCTCCCAAGCGCAAACCCTGCGCGGACAGGAATTCGCGCAGCGCCTGTACCTTCACCGCGTCGGGCTTTTCATGCACGCGATACGGCGCCGGCAACTTGTGCTTGGCCACCAAGCGAGCGGACTCGACGTTGGCCGCGATCATGCACTCCTCGATCATGCGATGGGCGATGTTGCGCTGCACCGGCACGATGCGTTCGATCTTGCGGTCGGCCCCGAACTCGATCCGCGTTTCGCTGGATTCGAAGTCGATGGCCCCGCGCCGAGCGCGCGCCTTGAACAGTGCCTCGAAGCATTCGCGCAACGTCTGCAGATTGGGCAGCAGCGTGGCATCGACCTTGGCGGCCTGGCCCTCCAGCGCGGCCGCCACGTGCTCGTAGATCAGCCGTGCCCGGCTGCGCATCACGCCTTCGAAGAAGCGCGACTTGGTGACCTCGCCATCGGCGTCCACCCGCATCTCGCACACCATGCAAAGGCGATCCACGTCCGGGTTGAGCGAGCACAGCCCGTTGGAAAGCTTTTCCGGCAGCATCGGAATGACCTGCTTGGGAAAGTACACCGAGTTGCCGCGATTGGCCGCCTCGCGATCCAGCGGCGCGTTCGGCTGCACGTAAGCCGAGACGTCGGCGATCGCCACCGTCAGGGTCCAGCCGCTGGCACCGCGCATGCGTCGGGCATGCACTGCGTCGTCGAAGTCGCGCGCGTCGGCCCCGTCGATGGTCACCAGGCCCAGATCGCGCAGATCGACACGCCCCTCGATCTGCGACGGCTGCACGGTGTCGGGGATGGCCGCGCACTCGCGCTCTACGTCTTCAGGGAAAATGTAGGGCAAGGCGTGCGTGCGTATTGCCGCCTCGATCTCCATGCCCGGCGCGAGGTGCTCGCCCAGCACTTCGATCACGCGCCCGACCGGCAAGGTGCGATGCCCCGGCGGCGCCGTGATCTCCGCCACCACCATCTGCCCATGGCGTGCATCGCCGCGCAGGTCGGACGGGATCAACAGATCCTGCTGCACCCGTGGGTTGTCGGGGATGACATAGGCCACGCCCTGCTCCACATGCAGGCGCCCCACCACCTGGCGCGACACCCGCTCCAGCACCTCGACCACCGAGCCCTCCGGCCGGTTCTTGAAGTCGCGCCCCACCACGCGCACCAGCGCGCGATCGCCGTTCATGAGCTCGCGCATCTGCCGCGGCGGCAGGAAGATATCGGGCGGGCCGGCGTCGGGGATCAGAAATCCGAAGCCGTCGCGGTGCGCCTGCACCGTACCGGCCACTGCATTCATCTTTTCCACCGGCCCGAACGCACCGATGCGGTTCTGCACCAACTGGCCTTCCCGGACCATCGCACGCAGGCGCTTGTCGAGCGCGGTCTGCTGATCCAGCCGGGCCAGCGCGAAGGCACCGATGAGATCGTCCAGGGTCAAGGGGCCGGCGGAAGAGGCCAGCCTTTCGAGGATCAGCTCGCGTGAGGGAATGGGGTCTGCGTAGCGCTCGGACTCCCGGGCAAACGCCGGGTCCTGTCCGCGCCAATCGCTCGATTTACCGCGTTGCTTTGGTTTCATTGACATCCGTGTGGCGCCTCTCCAGAATTCGCGCCCTTGCTCACCGGGAAACCCGTGACGCAATGCCGAGATGGCGGAATTGGTAGACGCACCAGTTTCAGGTACTGGCGAGTAAAATCGTGGAGGTTCGAGTCCTCTTCTCGGCACCAGTTTGGCGACACAGTGTATCTGAAGACGCCCAGGAACCCCGCAGAAATGCGGGGTTTTTTGTTACGTCTTGTGCACCGGAGCCCGCGCCTACCCATGTGGCGTCAGCATCCAAACAGGTGTTTGCTGTGGGTCGTGGAGCTCCTAGGCCGGATCACGATTTCGCCGCTGCCATGGAAGCAAGCCCGCGAGCGCCAGGACGTGCACGTGCGGGGTGCCCTGAGCAATCTGATTGGCTGGTGACGACCAGGCACACACCGCGCCGCCCTGCCACAGAAACGACCAGGGCCGCACGCGGCGGCCCTGGTCTGATCCGACTTGAAGCTCAGTGGAACTGCTCTTCTTCGGTCGAACCGCTCAGTGCCTTGACGCTGGAGCTGCCGCCCTGGATCACGGTGGTGACGTCGTCGAAGTAACCGGCGCCGACTTCCTGCTGGTGCGACACGAAGGTGTAGCCCTGCTCGCGCGCCGCGAATTCCGGCTCCTGCACCATCTGGGTGTAGTGCTTCATGCCTTCGCCACGCGCATAGGCGTGGGCGAACTGGAAAGTGTTGAACCAGTTGATGTGGATGCCGGCCAGGGTGATGAACTGGTACTTGTAACCCAGCGCGCTCAGCTCTTCCTGGAAGGACGCGATCTGGCTGTCGTTGAGGTTCTTCTTCCAGTTGAAGGACGGCGAGCAGTTGTAGCTCAGCAGCTTGCCCGGGCAGGCCTTGAGCACCGCCTGCGCAAACTCGCGCGCGAAGCCGATGTCCGGAACGCCGGTTTCGCACCAGACCAGATCCGCGTACGGCGCGTAGGCGACGCCACGGCTGATGGACTGCTCAAGGCCGTTCTTGACACGGTAGAACCCTTCCTGCGTGCGCTCGCCGGTCAGGAACGGCTTGTCGTTCGCATCATGATCGGACGTGATCAGGTTGGCGGCTTCGGCGTCGGTACGGGCCAGCACAATGGTCGGCACGCCCATGACGTCGGCGGCGAAGCGCGCGGCGATCAGCTTCTCGCAGGCTTCCTGGGTCGGCACCAGCACCTTGCCACCCATGTGGCCGCACTTCTTGACCGCAGCGAGCTGGTCTTCGAAGTGCACACCGGCGGCGCCGGCGGCAATCATGTTCTTCATCAGCTCGAAGGCGTTGAGCACGCCGCCGAAACCGGCTTCCGCGTCCGCCACGATCGGCAGGAAGTAGTCGACGTAGTCCTTGTGACCGGCTTCGATGCCGCGCGACCACTGGATCTCGTCGGCGCGCTTGAAGGTGTTGTTGATGCGGCGAACCATGGTCGGCACGGAGTCGTACGCGTACAGCGACTGATCCGGGTACATGGTTTCGGACGTGTTGCCGTCGGCGGCGACCTGCCAGCCGGACAGGTACACGGCCTCCAGGCCAGCCTTGGCCTGCTGCATGGCCTGGCCGGCCGTGATCGCGCCGAAGGCGTTCACGTAGCCTTTCTTGGCGCCGCCGTTGACCTTCGCCCAGAGCTTCTCGGCACCCTGCTTGGCGAGCGTGTACTCGATCTGGACGTTGCCGCGCAGACGCACGACATCGGCCGCGGAATAGCCGCGCTTGACGCCCTTCCAGCGGGGGTTGGTTGCCCAGTCTTTTTCTAGGGCCTTGATCTGCTCGTCGCGGGTGCTGCTCATGGGGAATGACCTCGGGGGGTGAAAACGTGAGAGGTGAGGCGTCAGGCGTGAGGCGAAGCAAGCGCGGGCAGTCGTCGCCTCACGCCTCACCCCTCACGCCTCACGGTCAGTCGAGATACTCGTAACTGGGAAGCGTGAGGAAGTCCGCGCAGGCGTTGGCGGTAGACATGCGCGCCATGATCCCGGCGGCCTCGGCGAAGCGGCCCTGGTAGTAGCGATTGCCAAGCTGCTTGCGATACGCGGCCAGTTCCTCGTCGATCACCTGCAGCACCAGCTCGCGGGTGACCTTGCGGCCGTCGTCGAGCGACACGCCCTGCTTGAGCCACTGCCAGATCTGCGTGCGCGAGATTTCTGCGGTGGCGGCGTCTTCCATCAGATTGTGCAGCGGCACGCAGCCGTTGCCGCTGATCCAGGCCTCGACATAGCCGATGCCGACGTTGATGTTCATGCGCAGGCCGTTCTCGGTGATCTGCCCGTCCGGGCGCTTGAGCAGATCGGCGGCCTTGATCTTGTAATTGAACTGCTTGTCGATCTGGTTCGGTCCGGGCATGTGTTCGTCGAACACGTCCATCGCCAGCTGCACCAGACCGGGGTGCGCGACCCAGGTGCCGTCGTGGCCATTGTTGACCTCACGCAGCTTGTCTGCGCGCACCTTGGCAAAGATCTCTTCGTTCTTGGCCGCATCCTTGGTCGGGATGAAAGCGGCCATGCCGCCCATGGCCGAGGCGCCGCGCTTATGGCAGGTCTCGCACAGCAGCTTGGAGTAGGAGTCCAGGAAGTGCTTGTCCATGGTGACCTGGAAACGGTCCGGCACCACCCAGTCCTTGCGCTCCTTGAGCACCTTGATGCAGCTGAAGATGTAGTCCCAACGGCCGCAGTTGAGCCCGGCGATGTGGTTGCGCAGCTCGTAGAGGATCTCATCCATCTCGAACGCGGCCCAGATCGTTTCGATCAGCACCGTGACCTTGATCGACTTCTGCGGAATCTTCAGCAGATCCTGGGCGTCCTTGAAAATGTTGTTCCACAGCCGCGCCTCGAGATGCGACTGCATCTTGGGCAGGTAGAAATACGGACCGGCACCGCGCTTGAGCTGCTCCTCGGCGTTGTGGAAGAAGAACAGCGCAAAGTCGACGATGCCGCCCGGCGCGGGCTTGCCGTCGATCAGGATGTGTTTTTCGTCCAGGTGCCAGCCGCGCGGGCGCACCAGCAAGGTGGCGGTCTGATCGTTGAGCTTGTACTGCTTGCCGGCCTCGTTGGTGAAGCTGATCCTGCGGCGCACCGCATCGGCCAGATTGATCTGGCCTTCCATCATCAGGTTCCAGGTCGGGCTGGCCGAATCCTCGAAATCCGCCATGAAGCACTTGGCGCCGGAGTTGAGGGCGTTGATCACCATCTTGCGGTCGACCGGGCCGGTAATCTCCACGCGGCGGTCCTGCAGCGCCGCCGGAATCCCCGCGATCCTCCACTTGCCGTCGCGGACCTTCTTGGTTTCCTTCAAAAATCCCGGCAGCTTGCCCTTATCGATGGCCGCCTGTCGTTCCACACGATACGCCAGCAGCTTGTCGCGGGTGGGGGCATGCTTGCGGACCAGCTTGGCCAGGAACGAGAGCGCCTCGGGCGTCAGAATCTTCTTATATGCGGCGGGCACTGGGCCCGTGATCTGAACACCCTTCACTGCACTCATCCTCAAACTCCTGCCCGCTACTGGATGGGAAATCCGGACCTTTTCAGTCCGGAAAAGGGCGCGAAGTTTATCCAAAGGCCGGCGTTAATCGCAATGCAACAATTCGCTAACCTGATGTCCCGTAGGTCAATGCGAAAAATCGCCCGACCGTTTGGAGCGGCAATCTGGCAGTCTCCCGCAGGCTCCGGCGTCCCCAACCTCCCCATCCGGTCCCTCGCCCATGGCAAGCAGCTTCTTTGCCACCTCCCTGCTCCCGGTTGCGCTGTTCGTCATCATGACCGGCCTGGGCCTGACCCTGACCCCGGGCGACTTCCGTCGTGTGCTGGTGTACCCGCGCGGCATGGCCATCGGACTCGGCAACCTGCTCCTGCTGTCGCCACTGCTGGCGTTCGGCGCCGCGATCATCTTCGACCTGGGTCCGGAACTGGCGATCGGCATGGTGCTGCTGGGCGCCGCGCCGGGCGGCACCACTGCCAATTTGCTGACCCATTTGGCCCTCGGCGATACCGCGCTGTCGGTCACCATGACCGCAATCAGCAGCCTGGCGTCGGTGCTCACGACGCCGCTGTTCCTGGCGCTGGCTACCTGGCATTTTCTCGGTGATCGCCCCGATGCAACGCTGGACATGGGCGGCATCGTCATCAAAATCCTGCTCATCACCCTGGTGCCGCTGAGCCTGGGCATGCTCGTGCGTCACCGCGCGACCGGCTTTGCCTTGCGCGCGGAGCCCTGGGTGAAACGCGCGGCGCTGGTGTTCTTCGTGATCGTGGTCGCCGGGGCGCTGTTCGAAGCTCGCAATGAGGCACTGGGCATGCTGTTGGCCGTGGGCGCCGCTACCCTGAGCCTGAACTTGGCGGCGATGAGTCTGAGTTGGTTCATCGCCAGAAAGGCGAAGCTGGACACGCGTCAGTCCACCGCCATCGCCATCGAACTGGGCGTCCACAACACCACACTGGCCATGGCGGTGTCCGCGATGATCGCGCCGATCTACATGATTCCGGCCGCGGTCTACGGCATCCAGATGTTGATCACCGCCGGCCTGTTCGTGGCCCTGATCCAACGCCGCAACGCGCGCGAGCCCGTCGCGGCCTGAGCCTCGCGGGGTTCAGTCGTGTAACGGTTGATCCGACACCAGCACCCCGTCGGCGTCGGCGTAGAGCCAGGCGCCGGGCTTGAACGTAACGCCCGCAAAGGTCACGACGCGATCAGCGTGGCCGGTGTGCAAGCCCTTCTCGCTCTTGCGCGGATGCGTACCCAGAGCCTTGAGCCCGAAGTCCTGCTGGGAAATCTCGATGGAATCGCGGATCAGCCCGTAAACGACCACCCCGGCCCAGGCGTTCTTCACCGCCAGCTGACCCAGATTGCCGCCGAACAGCGCACAGCGGGTGGAGCCGCCACCGTCCACGACCAGCACACGGCCCTCACCCGCGGTCTCCAGGGTGGCGCGCACCAGCGCGTTGTCTTCGAACACCTTGAGCGTCTTGATCGGCCCGAAGAACGCGGTGCGACCACCAAAGTCACCGAAGATCGGCTCGCAGGTCTGCGCTTCGGGGTGGGCGTCGCAAAGATCGGTGGTGGCGTAGCTCATCGAATGCTCTCGGAATACAGGAACGGGTTTCAGCGCACGACCGCGTCTGTACGGCGCTGCAGAATCAGCGGCAGCAGCACGCTCAACACCGCCCATAAACTCAGGCCAACGAACGCGATCAAGGTCCACATCGGCAGGCTCAGGCCCAGCCAGGCGGCGTCGATCTTGGCGCAGTTGCCGTCGCCCTTGAGCACCATCTGCACGACCTCCATCACTGGCATCATGCCCAGCAGGTAATCCAGGGTCGGCCCGCAGGCCGGGACCTGGTCCGCGGGCAGGCCTTGCAACCACACGTGCCGACCGGCGATCAGCGCGCCGATCAGCGCCGCCAGGTCGGCCAGCAGCGCATAGACCCAGCGTCCCCAGGCTTTCGGGTTATACAGTGCGCCGAGCAGAAATGCCAGACCCGCACCGGCCATCGCCACGCGCTGGAAAATGCACATGGGGCAGGGATCAAAGCCTTTGAAGTGCTGCAGGTACAGCGCGAACGCAAGGCCGCCAACGCAGGCCACGAAGCCAAGGAAAGATAGTTGTCGATAGCTCGGCATGATGTCTATGACGGCGGTGAGGCGGGATACTGATTATCCGTCATCGCCGGGGTGGCCGCGACCGCGGCCGAAGCTACATCTCTAGGGAGCGATACGCCGGTAGGTGTTGTAGGGCCGCGCCTCGTTGAAACCGGGGACGTCGTCGAGCCAGAACTCGTCCGCCGACACGATTTCGCCAGTCAGGTCGACATTGGCGTCCAGGGTGATGACCTTGCCGTCCACTGTGTAGCGGCCGCTCTCCTCGTAATAGCTGTCCCAGGAACGGCTCCACTTGGAGAAGATGTAATAGCGCGAGGAATCGTTGATGTCCTCGTAGCGACCCGACAGCGGCGCACTGCAGCCCGCCAGCAGCAGCGACGAAGACAGCAACAGCAGGGCGACACGTGCCGGCACGGCAGGCATGGTCAGTCTCTCCTCCGGGTCTGGTGCCCGATCGTTTCAGCTATCGAAAATTGCGATCGGCGTCCGCGCCGAATCGCGCGACGCCCGGGCCGCAGCCCGTTCGCCGCAACAACGCTACGGTCAGTCTTCTTCGCCGATCGAGATCGACGTGCTGTTGCCGCCGTCTTGCTCTTCGTAAGACACCGCGCCGCTGTCGGTGTCGATACTCAGCGAGGTCGAACCGCTGCTTTCGGAGGCACCCGACGGTGCCGGTGGCGCCTCCTCCTTCTTCGAACAGGCGCCCAACGACAATAGCAGCACGGCAGACAGCAGCATGAAAGGTAAACGCATGGTGTCGACTCCCTTGGAATAGTGGCCCAACCCTAGCATGGCGCGCCGCGCGTCCCTAAGCCGCCACCACCGGGATCCTGCCGATCTTTGCCTGCCAGATCTTGGGCCCGGTCTCGTGCACGGACTCGCCGCTGGCGTCCACCGCCACGGTCACCGGCATGTCGACCACGTCGAACTCGTAGATCGCCTCCATGCCGAGGTCTTCGAAGCCGACGACTTTGGCCGCCTTGACCGCCTTGCTCACCAGATAAGCTGCACCGCCGACCGCCATCAGATAAGCGGCCCGATGCTTCTTGATGGCGGCGATGCCCGACGGGCCGCGCTCGGACTTGCCGATCATCGCGATCAGGCCGGTCTGCGCCAGCATCATCTCGGTGAACTTGTCCATGCGCGTGGCGGTGGTCGGACCCGCCGGACCCACTGCCTCGTCGCGCACCGGATCGACCGGACCCACGTAGTAGATGACCCGATTGGTGAAATCGACCGGCAGCTTCTCGCCCCTGGCCAGCATGTCCTGGATGCGCTTGTGGGCGGCATCGCGGCCGGTGAGCATCTTGCCGTTGAGCAGCAGGGTCTGACCGGGCTTCCAGCTCGCCACTTCTGCCGGCGTGAGCGTGGCCAGATCGATCCGCGTCGAGGTCTGGGTGTCGGGCTGCCAGGTGACCTGGGGCCAGTCTTCCAGCTTCGGTGGCGCGAGCCTGGCGGGGCCGGAACCATCAAGCTCGAAGTGCACATGGCGGGTCGCCGCGCAGTTGGGAATCATCGCCACCGGCAGGCTGGCGGCATGGGTGGGATAGTCGATGATCTTGACGTCCAGCACGGTGGTGAGGCCACCCAGGCCCTGCGCGCCGATGCCGAGTGCGTTGACCCTCGTAAGCAACTCCAGGCGCAGTTCCTCGACGCGCGTCAGCGTCTCGCCGCGCGCCGCCCTGGCCTTGATCCGATGGATATCCACCGGCGCCATGATCGCCTCCTTGGCCATCACCGTCGCCTTCTCCGGCGTGCCGCCAATGCCGATCCCGAGGATGCCGGGCGGGCACCAGCCAGCGCCCATGGTCGGCACGGTCTTGAGCACCCAGTCGACGATCGAATCCGACGGATTCAGGCACACCATCTTCGACTTGTTCTCGGAGCCACCGCCCTTGGCCGCGCAGGTCACTTCCAGGTGATCGCCCGGCACGACCTCGTAATGGATCACCGCTGGCGTGTTGTCCTTGGTGTTCTTGCGGGCGCCGGCCGGATCGGCCAGCACCGAGGCGCGCAGCGGATTGTCGGGGTTGAGATACGCGCGGCGCACGCCTTCGTCGACCATCTCCTGCACCGACATCGTGGCCTCCCAGCGCAGGTTCATGCCCACCTTCAGAAACACCACGCAGATGCCGGTGTCCTGGCAGATCGGACGCTTGCCCTCGGCGCTCATCCGGGAATTGGTCAGGATCTGCGCGATCGCGTCCTTCGCCGCCGGCGACTCCTCGCGGGCATAGGCTTCGCCCAGCGCCTGGATGTAATCCAGCGGGTGGTAGTAGCTGATGTACTGGAAGGCGTCGGCGATGGACTGGATCAGGTCGTCCTGGCGGATGGTCGTCATGACTCGGGCTCGGAAAATGGGGCGGGAGGCGACGCCCATTATCGACCAAGCCGTTCCCCCTTCGCAGCGCGGCCCCCGGTGGCCGCCCGTGCATCGCGATGTAACGCCATGTAACGAAAAGGTACGGCGCGGAACTCGGACACCATTAGGGTGACTATGCGCACATGCACGCCAGCGCCCTCGCAGCCAACACCCAGGCTCCTCCGCACATCGTCGTCGTCGATGACGACCCGGAAATTCGTCAGTTGTTGAGCCGGGTGCTGGAACGCTACGGGTTCCGTGCCACCTCGGTCAGCTGTGGCAGTGGTCTATGGCCGATGATCGAACGCGACGCCCCGGATCTGGTGGTGCTGGACCTGATGCTCCCCGGCGACGATGGATTGAGCCTGTGTCGCAGCTTGCGCCGCCGTTCCGGGGTCCCGGTGATCATGCTCACCGCGCGCGCCGAACCGGTGGACCGCATCGTGGGACTCGAAGTCGGCGCAGACGACTACATCGCCAAACCCTTCGATCCGCGAGAACTCATCGCCCGGATTCGCACGGTCCTGCGTCGGATACCGGCCGGGCACGGCTCGCCGACCAAGCGGCGCGAGTACGCGTTCGAAGGCTGGACCCTGGATCTGACCCGCCGCGAATTGCGCAATCCCCAAGCGGTGGTTGTGCCGCTTTCCAGCCTCGAATATCGCCTGCTGGAGCTGCTGCTGAGCACGGCCGGGCAAGTGCTGACGCGCGACCGCATCATGGAAGCGGTCGTCGGGCGTCCGGCCGACCCGTTCGAGCGGCGCATCGATATCGCCATCTCGCGCTTGCGCAATCGCATCGGTGACGGTGGCCGCGAGCCGGCCTTGATCAAGACGGTGCGCAACCGAGGCTACGTGTTCGCCGCCGAGGTCCGCAGCCAATGACCGTCACGTCATTCGTCTCCGCCTTGCTGCAGTGGCCCCGGCATATCCCGCTTGCGGTCCGGGTCGCCCTGGTGATGGCGCCTGCGATCCTGGCTGCACAGTTCCTCACGGTCAGGCTGATGCGTGATGCTTACCCGATACTGGAGGTCTACGCAGGGCCCCACATGCAGAACGGCGATCTGCGCCGCCCGCCCGGCTTCGTACCCCCGATGCCGGGCATCCCGCCCTTGGTGACCCCGGTCGAGCCGGACCCGACGCCGGAACGCGATACCGGCGGTGCCGACGGCGCCGACGCATTCCAACAAGCCCCCACCGGTTTGGCGCTGCGTCCCCTGACAGCGGACGAAGTCGCGGCGATGGACCGTCGACGTGCCAGGATGATGCGCAACTTTCGTGTTGCCGGCCCCGGCGACCGCCCCTTGTTCTTTCGGGCGCAAAGGCCGGAGCCTCCCTGGCAAGCTATGGCCGCCATTTTTGCGGTCACCGCGCTGCTGGTGTGGTTGGCTGCGGCGTGGATCACGCGCCCGCTCGCCCGCCTGGCCAAAGCCGCTGAGAGCCTGGGCCGCGACGTCGATCAGGCCCCGCTTTCCGACGACGGCCCTCCGGAAGTCCAACGCGCCGCACGGGCATTCAACCAGATGCAGGATCGATTGCGGCGTTTCCTGCGCGGGCGGACCGACGCGCTACTAGCCATGTCGCACGACCTCAAGACTCCGATCACGCGGCTGCAATTGCGTCTGGAGCTGTTGCCGGACGATCAACGCACAGGCTTGAAACAGGATGTCGATCTGCTGCAGTCCCGGGTCGAACACGCGCTCAGTTTCATGTGCGGCGTGCACCGCGATGAACCCCTGCAGGAGATCGCGCTGGACGCACTGGTCGCCACCGTGATCGAGCGTCTGCAGGACAGCGGCGCGCGGATCGAATGCTCCGGCAGTGCACGTCCACTGGCCTGCCGTCCAGCGCAGATCGAACGCGCGATCACCAACCTGATCGAAAACGCGCTGAAGTATGCCGGCGCTGCAGAGATCCGGATCTTCGATACGTCCGACACCGTTTCGATAGAGGTCCGCGACCAGGGTCCGGGCGTTCCGGACGCCCTACTGTTGCGTTTGACCGAACCCTTCTTCAGGGTGGACGCCAGCCGCAGCCGCGAAAGCGGCGGTACCGGACTGGGATTGGCGATCGTCAAGGACATCGCCGAATCCCATGGTGGCCGGTTATGTCTGGCCAACGCGCACAGCGGCGGGTTCGAAGCCCGCTTGGAACTTCCGCGGAGCTGAGTCCGGACAAGTTCGTGCAGGCAGCGGCGCGATGAACTCCGCCGGGTCCGTGCAGCTCGATCACACGCGTCGTTACATGTTGTTGCCCTTTGGCAACACAGCAGATGGAACGCAGACCGCATGTTCCTGCTCTGTTCCGCGGCACTCATTCCCCACCTGACGACATGACCTCCAAAAACACTGCTGTGCGCCCACCTTTCCTGCTACCCGCCCTGATCCTTCTGTCATTTTTCCTGGTCGCTTGCGGAGGCGGCAGTAGTGACGGCGAGGACATCGAAATGCCTCTCGCATTTGGGCTGGTAGGCCAACCAGATTTCACCGGGGCCGCCTCCAACGCTGGCGGGGCCACGTCAGAAATCGGCATCGCGCAGCCGCTGGGAGGGATCGCCACCGACGGCACACGCTTTTACATCCCCGACTACGGCAACAACCGAGTGCTGGCTTGGAACAACATTCCTGACAGTCCCAGCGAGCTGCCGGACTTCGTTCTGGGCCAGGACAGCAGCAGCGGCAACAGCCCGGGGACCGCAGCCAATCAGCTGGCACTGCCGGCCAGCGTCGCCGTTTCCGGCGGAAAGTTGGTGGTGGCCGATGCCGGTAACAACCGGGTTTTGATCTGGAATACCTTGCCCGAAGCCAATGTCGCGGCCGATGTCGTGCTGGGACAGCCCGACTTCATCACCAGCGAGGCGGGTGTATCGGCCACGCAAATGGCATTTCCCGCCGCCGCGTCGGTGGCCAACAACCAATTGTTCGTGGTCGATCAGAACAACAATCGAGTGTTGATCTGGAACACGCTACCCACCGAGTCCGGCACCGCCGCCGACGTGGTTCTGGGACAGCGAGATTTTGTCACCAACCTCGCTGCGGACGAGGAAGACGGACTGAGCAATCCTGCCGGAATATGGACCGATGGCTTTCGCCTGCTGGTTGGGGACAGCGGCAACAACCGCGTGATGTATTGGGCGCAGGTGCCGCGTACCAGCGGCGCGGATGCAACTTATGTGATCGGTCAGAGCGATTTTTCGCGCAATACCGCGGGGGTCGGCAGCTCCTCCATGCGAACCCCATACGGCATCGCATCGGACGGCACGCGGATCTACGTGGCGGATGCCGGGAACAATCGCGTCCTCAAGTTCGACGCCTTTCCCATCGCCAGCGGCCAGGTTGCGCTTGACGTTTACGGACAGGACGCCTTCGAGGCGAGGACACCCAACGACGACGATCAAGACGGTGTGGCCGACGACACCCCCACTGAGCGCACGCTCAGCACGCCCACCGGTGTGACCTACGCCGGCGGGGCGCTCTACGTGAGTGATCGCAACAACCATCGCGTCCTGTTCTTCCCGGACTAGGCGCATGCACAGGATTATCACGGTCGCATGGTTGGCGACGATGCTGGCGGCTTGCTCGGACGCGTCGCTGGAAATTGGCGAAGGCACCCAGCCGGTAGAGCTGTTCCTCGGCGTGGATAGTCGTCTCACGTCTCTGGCGATGGACGAATGCACCAACGTGCAAATCGGAGCGTTCGTGCGTTTTGAAGGCGACGCGCCCACGATCGGCGACTTCTCCGCACGCGCAGATTTTCGCTCCAGCGACCCGACCACCGTCTACGTCGGGGACGGTGTTTCGCCCAGCCCGGACGGGGTCGTCTACCCGCCAGGTGCGCTGATCGCGCTCAAGACGGGGCTGGCCACCATCACCGCAACTTATCTGGACTTCACCAGCACGCTCGCAGTGCAGGTGGAGCCGCTCGGCTCGCTTCGTGTAGAACCACCCTTGACCGACATTGCAGAAGACCTGCCGCAAAAGTTCGATCTGATCGCCGCGTTCAGCCAGGCCCGACCGGAGGAGGATGTCAGCGAAATCGCCGTCTGGTCATTCGAGCCGGCCACGGCGCGGGCCGCGGTGGACATCGGTGGCGAGGTGCAAGCCAACTCGTTTCGCGATGACCAGACGCTGACCCTGGTCGCACGGGTCCCGGAGTGCGGGCGTCGCGCGCAGACCCGGTTCCGCGTATCCGCCATCGACCGTCTGGAACTGGAGTACGAGTTCGGCGACGACGCCCGTATGCCCCTGGGCACCTCCGAGGTGTTGCGCGTCTACGCGCGCTTCCCCGATCCTGAAAGCACACCGCAAAACCTGAGCCGCTCGATCGAGGTCGAAAATCTGCCGGACGACTTCCTGGCCGCGACCGTGGTGCGAAGCGGCCCCGGCGAAACGATCGAAGAGTTGCTCAACCCGGTCAATATTCGCAATGACCTGCTGTTGGTGACCGCGCTCGAAGAAGCGGGCATGGCTGGCTTCGAGATCGAGATTGACTCCGGAGCTGGCTGGCGCACCAGCACGCGTGTGTGGGAACTGCTGGATACCGGCCTGGACCGCGTTTCGGTGAGTCCCGAAGAAGTTCTGGTGCGCTATCCGGACACTGCGCAACTCAACGCGACCGGCATCTTTGCCAACGGCATGCAGCGCGACATCTCGCGCCACGTGTTGTGGACACCGCTGAACTCCTCGGCGCTGCTGGTTTCCACGGCGGCCGACGCAGCGGGCGAGATCACCGTTGGCGATACCGACCAGGATGTGGAAGTCGAGGTCTTCGCCGAGCAGGCCCAGCAGGTGACGACCGACTACGCCCTGGTGCGAATCTACTCGTCCTCCAACGAATTACCGCAAGGACAGACACCGTGAGGCCGCTGCGCTGGCTGGCGCTGCTCGGCGGCTTTTGCCTGTCTGCCTGCGAGTCCACCGTCGGGATCGAACTGGCGGTTGCGGACACCGATGGGGTCGAATCCGTACGAGTGAAAGTGGAGTCGGTACAACTGATCGACGCCGATGGCGGACTGCACGACCTCGATGCTGACGATGTCGCTCGGGATCTGCGTGACAGTGTGGACGGAAGCGTTGCCGTGCTGATCGCCGCCGCCGAGATCGACGATGGGACCTACACCGGTCTCCGACTTCAGTTCGGGGAAGGGCCGCACACGCTGCAAATGAGCGACGGCCGCGTGTTCGAACTCTTGCGGGACAGTAACGTCGAGTATGCAGACCTGACCCTCGACATCGAGGAAGACGAAAGCAGCGAGGTCGTCGCCACCCTGGATCTGCGCTTCTCGCTGGTCGCAGACGACGACAGCGGGACCTATCGCCTGGTCCCCGTGCTGCGCGCCGTCGACGTGGTCCGCGGCGCCAGCATCAGCGGCGCACTACCCACGACCGCGGTATCGGACACGGTGTGCCGTCAGGGCCGCGATGTTGGCGTTGGCGTGGCGGTGTATCTGTACGACGACGCTGCGGGAGCCCCTGCCGACTATCGCCGCGGGCGCAGCGGGCCACTGGCTTCGGCGCCTGCGCGTCCCGTGGAGGGCGCCTGGGGTTACGCGTTCGATTGGCTCGAACCGGGAAGCTACGCACTGGCGTGGACCTGTGACGCCGATCGCGATCACCCTGAACAGGACGACGCGATGAATTTTGTTTCCGGCAGCACCGTGGTGGTAACGGTGGAGGCCGGCGCCGCCGTTGTGCTCGACATGCCGGAGTTCTGACCGACCGTCATGGTGACTCAGCAACGGAAGAAGTCATCTTCTGCAGCCTCGCTGAGAAAAAACAGCCGGTGCTCGCCGGCACCGTAATCGTCCACGATCATCATGCGGGTCTGGTCCGGCGATTGCGGCAATTCGATCCGGTACTTCATCGGCGGATCGCGATCCTGCTCGTAGAACTGCAACCAATACGATTCCGACCAGCCGTCTTGCGCACGCGCGTAGCGGAAATAGATTTCGCGGAACTCGGCCTTGCTCACCTCGCGCACGGCGCGGGCTTCAGGGCTGCTGGCGTGCCAGCTCCTGCGGATCGTGCGCACAGAACAGTTCGATCTCGCCGCCATGTGCGGTTTTCAGTTCGCGGAGGCGCCGCTGATTGCGCAGGCGTTCGGCGCCGTTGATCTGCACCAGGCTCTGGAATGCCATCAGCCCGATCGGACAGCGCCGTGGCGTCTCGACCTCGCCGCGGAAAAAATAGGCGTCGCCGCAGTGGAGCATCCAGCGCTCGGAAGTCCGCACCGCGACGCCGCAGTGTCCACGAGTGTGGCCGGTGAGCGGCACCAGCAGCACGTCAGGATCCAGGCCGGGAATCGCGCGGATGGCTTCGAATCCGAACCAGTTCTCGCCCTCGGTCTGGTGGCGCACCCAGTGCGGTCCGTGCGCCCACTGCGCCTGCAGATAACGCATCTTTTCGCGCAGACCGGGTGCGAGCGCGGCTTTGAGCTCCGTATTGAAGACATGCACCTGCGCCTGCGGAAAATCCGGCAACCCGCCGGCGTGATCGAGATCCAGGTGGGTCACCACGATGTGCCGCACGTCGCGGGGCTGAAAGCCCAGACCAAGCACCTGCGCCAGCGCGGTTTCCTCCTGGCGCAGCTGCGGCCGGATGCCGGCCAGAAACACGCGACCGAGCCGCTTCGGATTGCGCACGTCGTCAGTGCCCAGGCCGGTATCCACCAGCACCAGCCCTTGATCGGTCTCGATCAGCAGGCAGTGACAGCACAGTTCGGCATCTTCGAACAGGCTGCCCTCGCCCGCCATCAGCCGGCGACCGTGAGGGCACATCGTGCCGCAGTTGAGATGATGGATCTTCACGCTCACGACAGCGGCTCCGCCGGTGGAAACACGCGTCCGAAGTAGCCGGACATTTCCTCGACCACTTCCTCGGCGCTCAGCTCCGGCGCGACCCCGGCCAGGGCCTTGGCCAGGCGCTTTTTGTATTCGAGCTGCATCGCTCGACCGATCTCAATGCGCTGCGCCTGCGGAGATCCTGCGCCGTGCATGGACTCGGTGAGATAGCCCACCGCGTTGCGACCCAGGGTCATGTTCTCGATCAGGCGCAGCATGCGCATGCGTTCCTCGGTGGAGAACGTGCTGCGTCCCGCCAGGTATTTCTTCAGCAGTTCGCCGATCTCGGGATGGCGGAAATCCTGCTCGCTGGGCAGGGTGGCGACCAGCCCGCCGGCCAGATCCTGAGCGATGCGACCAAGGTCGTAGGGCAGCTTGGTGACGTGGTGCTTGCACACGTTGGCCAGCATGTCATCGGCCAGATACGCGCCGGATTTGGTCGCGAAACCCTGGTGACTGGCGGCGATGCCGGTGCCGTAGATGGTCTCGTTCAAGTGCGTCATCTCAACCAGCTTGTCCTTGACGTGGCTGGCCGCGTCCGCGCCGTTCATCTCGGCAATCGCAGCCGCGGCGCCGATCAGCACATCGCCGACGCCGGATTTGCAGACGTAACTGCGCCGGTGATACGCGGTGAAACGCTGCACCAGCATGGCGGCGTAGTCGGTCTCGCCATCCATGAAGATCAGCTCATTGGGAATGAACACGTCGTCGAAGATCACCATCGCCTCCTGACCGCCGTACATGACGTTGCCGGGATCGATGCTGCCGCCCTCCATCGCGCGCGTGTCGCAGGACTGGCGGCCGTAGATATAGGTGATGCCTGGCGCGTCGACCGGCACCGCGCCCACCACCGCCCAGTCGCGGTCCTTGGGACCAAGCCGCATGGTCGGCATGACCAGCATCCAGTGACTGTTGATGCAGCCGGTCTGGTGAGCCTTGGCGCCGCGGATCCACACGCCATCTTTCGAGCGCCGCACGATGCGCACGAACAGGTCCGGATCGGTCTGTTCGTGGGGCGCCTTGCCGCGATCGCCCTTGACGTCGGTCATGGCTCCGCCGACGACGAAGTTGCCGCGGTGCATGTCGGTCAGAAACGACTTGAGCCTGGTGTGATACGAGGTCTGGCGCTGCTCGTCGATCTCGAAGGTGACCGAGTACAGCGCGTTGAACGCATCCATGCCCACACAGCGCTGGAAGCAGGTGCCGGTAAGCTGGCCGAGGCGGCGCTGCATTTTGTTCTGCGCCACCAGGTCGGGCGCGGAGGTGCAGACATGCAGGAACCGGCTGACTCGCTCGCCGGTGAAGGGCGACACCACCGACGCGAGCTCCGGATGCTCGACGGCCAGATCGTAGGTGCGGGCCAGGGCATTGATCGAGGGCCGGATGATCGGGTGATCCACCGGCTCTTCCACTTTTTCGCCGAACAACCAGACGGTCAGCCCTCGACCACGCAGGCTCTGGATGTAGTCGGCGCCGCAGGTGATCCTGTCTACGGCGATTTTGGGCGTGCGGATTTCGTTCATGGCGGCCTCCCGCGCAAATGGGAAGCCGCCATGCTACTGCCAGCCGAACCTCAGGGCGCTGGCGGTGCCGCGGCCGGCGCGGGCGCGCTGGTCAGGTGCCCCACCAGGGCCACCAGGCCGCCGGTGGCGAAGTTGCCCAGATCATCGCCGACAGCCTTGAAGCCCGGCGTGGCCAGGCCACCGTTGAGGGCGACCTCGTTGGAGAAATACAGCTTGGCCTGGCGGTAGTAGGCGGGCGGTGTGCCGTCCAGATTTTTCTCCAGCTTGGTCAGCTCGGCGCGGGTGAACTGGATGTCCTCGGCGTGCTCACCCACCAGCGGCAGATGGGTATCGGCGTAATAGGACTCGAAGGCGGCGGCATCTTCGGGCTGCTGATAGAGCACGGTCACGAAGTAGGTGTGATCACCCTGCGCCAGCGGCGTCGGCTCGCTGGTCTGCTCACCCACCATGCCGATCAGGCCGCCGCTGGCGAAATTGGCCAGGTCGTCGCCGACGGCCTTGAAGCCGTCCGATGCCAGGCCCTTGTCGCGCGCCTCGGCGCTGTCGAACCACAGCACCGCCTGTCGGTACAAGGGCGATGGCTGGTCGTCCAGGGTGCGCACAAAATGGGTCAGCTCGGCGGCAACGAAACCGATCTCGGCCTGTTTTTCGCCCACCAGCGGCACGTGGGTTTCCCAGTAATACTTTTCGAAAGCCGCAGGATCTTCCGGCGGGTTGTAGAGCACGGTGACGAAGTGGGTGCCCTTGGCGCCATCCGCAGTCGCCGTCGCTGCCGCCTCGGTGGCCGGGTCGCCCGACTTGGAGCATGCGGCCAGCGATAGCAGAAGACAGGCGCCCAGCAGACGCCAGTGGTTGTAAACAGACATGATTTCTCCCCCTTTGTGTGGGTGTGTTGGTTTTTCCCGGCGCCCTAGGCTAGGCAATCCGAACCGGATTCGGCAAACGTGGCTGCCGTACGGTCAGCGCCGCTGGCGTCGCTTCGATGCGGTGACCAACCCGCCCCGGGTCAGGCGCAAGGGATCCAGCAAGGCCCGCAGCTGTGCTTCCGGCAACGCGCTGTCCTCGCGCGCCACGTCCAGCACCGGCCGCGCTTCGCGATAGGCACGCTTGGCGATGGCCGCCGCCTTGTCGTAACCCAGCACCGGATTGGCGGCCGTGATCAGCACCGGATTGCGCGCCAGATTGGCGGCCAGCCGGTCCTGACGCACCACCAGCCCCGCGATCGCACGGTCTGCCAGCAGACGCGATGCCGCGGACAGCAGCCCGATGGACTGCAGCAGATCGTGTGCGACCAGCGGCAGCATCACGTTGAGCTGGAAATTACCGCTCTGCGCCGCCAGTGTGATCGCAGCATCGTTGCCGATGACCTTGGCCGCCACCATGCACACGGCCTCTGGAATCACCGGATTGACCTTGCCCGGCATGATGCTGGAGCCCGGCTGCAGCGCCGGTAGCTCGATTTCGCCCAGCCCGGCGAGCGGGCCGGAATTCATCCAGCGCAGATCGTTGGCGATTTTCATCAGTGCCACCGCGATCACCTTGAGCTGGCCCGACAACTCGGCCGCGGCGTCCTGGCTGGACAGGCTCTCGAAGAAGTTCGGACTCGGCACAAAGCGCTGTCCGGTCAACCGCGACAGCTTGCGTGCAAACGCCTTCGCAAAGCGCGGATGCGCGTTGATGCCGCTGCCCACCGCGGTGCCGCCCTGAGCCAGGCGCAGCAGACGCGGCAAGCTGGCGTCGAGGCGCTCGATACCGTTGCGCACTTGCTGCGCCCAAGCCGACAGCTCCTGGTCCAGCCGCAACGGCATGGCGTCCATCAGGTGCGTGCGGCCGGTCTTGACCACGCCGCGCAGTTGCCCGCCCCGCGCCTCGATGGCCTGCGCCAGATGCGCCAGTGCGGGCTTCAGTTCCCCCTGCACTGCCAATACCGCCGACACGTGGATGGCAGTGGGCACACTGTCGTTGGACGACTGGCCCAGATTGACGTGGTCGTTGGCGTGCACCGGCTTGCCCAGCGCCACGGTCGCCAGGTGCGCAATGACCTCGTTGGCGTTCATATTGCTGGAGGTGCCGGAGCCGGTCTGGAACACGTCCACCGGGAACTGATCGTCGTGCCGGCCTCGGTGCACCGCCCAGGCCGCGTCGAAGACCGCCTGCGCCAGCGCTTCCGGCAGCAGGCCAAGGTCGGCGTTGACCTGCGCCGCAACCGCCTTGATCAGCCCTAGAGCCGAGATGAAACCGCGCGGCAGCCGCAGGCCGGAGACCGGAAAATTCTGCACCGCGCGTTGGGTCTGCGCCCCCCACATGGCGCCGGCCGGGACGTGCACCTCGCCGAGACTGTCCTGCTCTATCCGCTCGCGCGGCGTTTTCGGTTTTCTGGCCATGAATGCTGTGCTCGACAGGGGCGGCGTCGCGCCGGAACCGGGCGGGGGCCCGGAGGTGATGAATTACACTGGGCATCCATCGGATACCCCGATCCGCGAACCGATTTCCACGGATGAATCTTTCCTCGCTTTCCGCCATTTCACCCATCGACGGCCGCTACGCCGAAAAGACCGTCGATCTGCGCTCGATCTTCAGCGAGTACGGCCTGATGCGCTACCGCGTGATCGCAGAGGTGCGCTGGCTGCTGAGCCTGTCCGAGCACCCCGGCGTCGCGGAAGTTCCCCCCCTGTCCGAGGCTGCGCGGCAGCGGCTGGAGCAGATTGCGCATGGCTTCGGCATCGAAGATGCCCAACGCATCAAGACCATCGAGGCCACCACCAACCATGACGTCAAGGCGGTGGAATACTTCCTCAAGGAAAAGATCGGCAATCATCCCGAGCTGGGTGCCAGCAAGGAATTCATCCACTTTGCCTGCACCTCGGAGGACATGAACAACGTCAGCCACGCGCTGATGCTGCGCGACGCCCGTCGCGACATCCTGCTGCCGCAGATCGACCAGCTGATCGCGCTCATTGGCGCGTTGGCGCGCCGCTACGCCGAGCAGCCGCTGCTGGCGCGCACGCACGGTCAGCCGGCATCGCCCACCACCCTGGGCAAGGAAATGGCGGTGTTCTCGCAACGCCTCAAACGCCTGCGCAAGCAGTTCGACGAGGTGCCCTGCCTGGCCAAGGTGAATGGCGCGGTGGGCAACTACAGCGCGCATCTGGCGGCGTATCCGGATGTGGACTGGCCGGTCTTTGCGGCGGGATTCGTCGACAGCCTGGATCTGGCGCTGAGCCCCGCCACCACCCAGATAGAGCCGCACGACTGGATGGCGGAATATTTTCATGCACTGACCCGCATCAACACCGTGCTGATCGGCTTCTGCCGCGATATCTGGGGCTATATCTCGCTGGGATACTTCCGCCAGAAGACGGTGGAAGGCGAGGTGGGCTCGTCCACGATGCCGCACAAGGTCAATCCCATCGACTTCGAAAACGGCGAAGGCAACTTGGGCATGGCCAATGCGGTGATGCAATTCCTGGCCGAAAAGCTGCCGATCTCGCGCTGGCAGCGCGATCTCACCGACTCCACCGTGCTGCGCAATCTGGGCGTGGGCATCGCGCATCAGCTCGTGGCGTTCCAGTCCATCGCCAAGGGCGTGGGCAAGCTGGAGGCCGATGCCTGGCGCATGGGTCGCGATCTGGAGGACAACTGGGAAGTGCTTGGTGAGGCGATCCAGACCGTCATGCGTCGCCACGGGCTGCCGGAGCCATACGAGCAGCTCAAGCGCCTGACCCGCGGGCACAAGATCGGTCGCGATGCCCTACGCGATTTCGTCCAGAACCTGGCGGTTCCCGAATCCGACAAGCAGCGGCTGCTGGCGATGACACCGGCGGATTACGTCGGCAACGCGCCGATGCAGGCACGCCAGGTCTGACCGTCCGATGGAGCGCGCCCGCGAAGCAGGCTCCAACCCCGCGATGGAATTTGCGGCGGTCAGCGGCGGCGACGCCTTCGCCGCAGCCACCCTGCAAGTGGTGAGCGCGGCGCAGTATCAGTTGGCGCTGATGTCGGTGGAGCTCGATCGCCGCCTGTTCGGCACCGAAATCTTTGTCGATCAGCTCCGCAATTTCGTGCTGCAACACCGTCGCGCCAGGCTGCGCGTGCTGGTGCACGACCCCGCTGCCGCGGTGCGCAACAGCATCCGCCTGGTCGAGTTCGGCCGCCTGCTGTCCAGTCGCGTGGAGTTCCGTGCGGTGCCGCCCGCGCGCCGATTGCTGCGCGAAGAATTCCTGATTGCAGACGAGCGAGCGCTGCTCTACCGCAGCGCCCCGGACCAGCTCGACGCCAAGCACTATGCGGATGCGCCGTTGGTGGCACGCAGCCAGCTGCGTGGTTTCGATGCCTGCTGGGAGGAAGCCAGCGTAGCGCGCGAGATGACGGCGTTGGGTCTTTAGGCGGATTTGCGCGAAACGGCGCATCCGCGACGCGGATCGTCGATCTGCCGGGCGCGGCCCGGCTTGCTCAGGCATCGTCAGGATGCGTCCACCAAGGCTTGAGCGCGGCATTCGCCGGCTGGTGGTCCAGGCCCAGGGAAGCTGCCACCGCTGCGTGCGTCACCTGCCCTCGATGCACGTTCAGACCTTCTCGCAGATGCGCATCGTCCAGCAGCGCCCGTGCCACGCCCCGGTCGGCCAGCGCCAGCACGCACGGCAAGGTCGCGTTGGTCAGGGCAAACGTCGAGGTGCGCGCTACCGCACCCGGCATGTTGGCCACGCAGTAATGCACCACGCCCTGTTCGACATAGCTCGGCGCATCGTGGGTGGTGGGGCGCGAGGTCTCGAAACAGCCGCCCTGGTCGATCGCAACGTCCACCAGCACCGCACCACGCCGCATGCGCGCCAGATCCGCGCGCTGCACCAGTCGCGGCGCAGAAGCACCCGGGATCAGCACCGCGCCGATCACGAGGTCCGCGCGTTCGAGCAGGGTTTCGACCGTATCGCGGGTGGAATACAGGGTGATCAAGCGGCCCTCGAAGCGCTCGTCCAGCCATTGCAGGCGCGGTAGCGAGCGGTCCACCACGGTCACCCGAGCACCCAGACCCACTGCCATCCGCGCCGCGTTATAGCCAACCACGCCGCCGCCCAGGATCAGTACCTCGGCCGGCGCCACCCCGGGCACGCCGCCCAGCAGCATGCCCGAACCGCCCTGAGCTTTTTCGAGCGCATGGGCACCCGCCTGCACCGCCATGCGACCCGCCACCTCGCTCATCGGTGCCAGCAGCGGCAGGCTGCCACCGGCGTCGCGCACGGTTTCGTAAGCGATCGCGGTACATCCCGACGCGATCAGCGCGCGAGCCTGCGCGGCATCGGGCGCCAGATGCAGATAAGCGAACAGGGTCTGCCGCTCGCGCAGGCGCGCACATTCCTGCGGCTGCGGCTCCTTGACCTTGACGATCAGCTCGCAGCCCGCAAACAGCGCCTCGGCGGTGTCGACCATCCGCGCGCCCTGCTTGCGGTAGGCTTCGTCACTCAGGCCGATCCCGTCGCCGGCGCCGGCTTCGACCCATACCTCGTGCCCGTGCGCGACCAGCTCGCGTACGCCTGCCGGGGTCAATCCAACCCGATACTCATGAACCTTGATTTCCCTGGGCGTTCCGATACGCATATCGACCTCGTGCGGTGGCTCGCGATGACGATGGTCTTCGTCATCGCAGCGATCAGACCATCCTCTCGATGAATGGTGCGCGCAAGCTCGCTCCGGCAGGCGCCACCGGCGCCCTGGTGGCGGCCATCGGGCTGGGGGTTTCCGGCTGGTTCGGTTGGGATTGGTACCAGCTGGGTCGCTGGACCGAAGACGAACTGCGCGCTTCGGTGGAGTTGAATCTGGCGCTGGATCTGGCGCGCGATCCCGACCGCGCCACAACCGTGGAAGCCCAGAACGCGCTGCGCCGGGAGATCCGTCTGGAGTTGCTGGAACAGATCGAACTCGAGGTGGAGACGCCGCGCAGCTACACCATGGCCGGGTTGATGATGACCGGCTTCGGGCTGCTGCAGATGGTGCTGCGTATCTGGGTGACGCGGCGGCACTGACGGGGACGGGGACGGGGACGGGGACGGCCGACACCCAAAAAGCAAATCGGCCGCGGATGACACAGACAAACGCAGATCGACCAGCGGCCTTGTTGAGCGTCGGAACGGCTCACGAACAGACGGTCGCATTCTGTCGATTCAATCCGTGCGATCTGTGAAATCCGTGGCTGAAAAGCTTTCGTCAAGTTCGGTCGCCCTCAACTCCCGCCAAACCACTTCAGCCGTTCGCGCAGCCGCACCACCTCGCCGACGATGACCAGACTGGCGCCGCCGATGTCGTCGCGTGAGGCGACGATGTCCGGCAGCGTCTGCAGCGTTCCGCTGAGCACCTGCTGGGCCTGCGTGGTGCCCTGCTCGACCAACGCCGCCGGCCAGTCAGGAGGCAGACCGTGGCGCACCAGCTCGGCGCACAGATCGGCCAACGCGGTGCGACCCATGTAGATCACCACGGTCTGGCCGCGCTGCGCCAGACTGCTCCAGTGCAGATCGAGGTGGCCGTCCTTGCGCCGGTGCCCGGTCACGAACACGCAGGACTGCGCGTAATCGCGATGCGTCAGCGGGATGCCGGCATAGGCGGCGCAGCCGTTGGCCGCACTGATGCCCGGCACCACCTGGAACGGGACTCCGGCCGCCGCCAGCTCCTCGATTTCCTCGCCGCCGCGACCGAACACGAATGGATCGCCGCCCTTGAGTCGCAGCACGCGCTTGCCGGCCCGCGCCAGGCGCACCAGTTCGGCATTGATCTCTTCCTGCGGCAGCGTGTGATTGGCGCGGCGCTTGCCGACATAGATGCGCTCGGCGTCGCGACGGACAAGGTCCAGGATGGGGGGCGCGATCAGGGCGTCGTACAACACCACATCGCATTGCTGCATCAGGCGCAAGGCGCGAAAGGTCAGAAGGTCGGGATCGCCGGGTCCGGCGCCGACCAGGTACACCTCGCCTCTGGCGGCGGCGCCACGGAGCAGGCTTTCCAGCTCGAACACCGCTGCGACTTCGTCGTTGGCGAGCAGACGCTCGGGTCCGGGACCGTCGAGGAAATCCTCCCACAGCCGACGGCGGGCCGGGACGGGCAATCGCTTGGCACGATCGCGATGGCGTTCCATGAACTCGGCAATACGTCCATACCCGGCGGGTAGCAGCGACTCGATGCGCTCGCGTAAGCGCCGCGCCAGCACCGGAGCGGCGCCGGCGCTGGAGATCGCCACCGTGATCGGTGCGCGCTCGACGATCGAGGGCGTGATGAAGCGGCTTGCTTTGGCATCGTCCACCACGTTGCACATCACCCCGGCCGCTTCGGCGGCGCACGCCACCGCGCGGTTGAGTTGGGCATCGTCGGTCGCGGCGATCGCCAGCCGGCAGCCCCGCAGTTGATCGGCCTGGAACTGCTTTGCAAGGTGCAGGGCACGACCGTCCCCAACCCACCCGGCGAGCTCTTCGTTGAGTTCGAGGGCGACCACGCGCGGCTGCGCGCCGGCCTTGAGCAGCAGGCGGATCTTGCGTGCCGCCACTTCGCCACCGCCGACCACCAGCACCGGCTGATCGAGCAGGTCAACGAACAGCGGGAAATAGGACCGACCCATGACTCAATGTGCCACGCTGCGGGAGAACAGGTTGATGACCATCACACCGGCCACGATCAGACTCATGCCAAGGACGGCGGCGAAGTCCAGGGTTTGCCGAAACACCAGCCAGCCGATCATCGAGATCAGCACGATGCCCACGCCGGACCAGATCGCGTAGGCCACGCCCACCGGGATGCTCTTGAGCGTCTGTGCCAGACACCAGAACGCGAGGCCGTAGCCGATCGCCACCAGCAGCGAGGGACATGACCGCGTGAAGCCCTGGCTGGCGGTCAGGGCCAAGGTGGCGATCACCTCGGCGACGATGGCCACGCTCAGATAGAGCCAGCCACTCATTGCAGCCGCGCTGACCGAGCTCAGAGCCCCAGATTCATGCCCGGCGGCAGGCCCATGCCGCCGGTCGCAGCCGCCATCTTCTCCTTGGTCGCCGTGTCCAGCTTCTGGGCTGCGTCGTTGATGGCAGCGGCGATCAGGTCTTCCAGGAATTCCTTGTCCTCGCCCAGCGCGGCGGGATTGATCTCCACCTTGCGCGCCTGATGGCGGCCGTCGAGCGTCACCCTGACCATGCCTGCGCCGGACTCGCCGGTGATTTCCATGCGGGCCACTTCTTCCTGCGCGCGCTTCAAGTTTTCCTGCACCTTCTGCGCCTGCTGCATGATCTGGCCGAGTGCGCCTTTCATATCGGGTTCCTTGTCATTGGATAGGTAAACGGGACATCACGGCGGTGGCTGGATGGAGCCCGTACGCAGGCTGGCGCCAAACTGATTCCGGAACGCGCGCACTACCGGGTCCGAGTGCATCGCCGCTTCGATCGCCAATTGTTGTTGTTGCGCACGTTGCTGATCGAGCTGCGCGGGCGTTGGCGCCTGCGCCTCTTCGGCAATCCGGATCTGCACGCGCAACGGCGCGCCGTGCTGCTGCGACAGCGCACGCTCAATGGCGGCGCGGCGGCTGTCGTCCTTCATCAGAAAGGCGGCGGCGGCCGACAGATGCAAACGCACCAGGTCGCTGTCCTGCCCGTCCCATGCGCATTGCCGGGCCAACTGCTTGGCGGCGCCGTCCAGTCCCAGCGTGTCGACGCGTTCGGCCCAGGGCAGTTGCGCCGGGTCGGGCGAGGCGACCTGTGCAGCCGGCATCGGCGACGCTTCGCTCACTCCGACCGCCGCGACAGCCGGCGCCTCGGAGGCCGGGATGGCGAGCGGGCCGGCGGCGGCCGGCGCGGCGGCACCGCCGATCTGACGCGACGCCGCCGTCCTGCGCGCGGTCGCAGGCGCAGGCCGCGCCGCAGCGCCGTCGTCGGGTCGAAACGCCAGCATGCGCAGCAAGGTCATCTCGAAACCGCTGCGCGGGTCTGGGGCCCACGGCAGATCGCGACGGCCGCTCACCGCGATCTGGTAGCAGAGCTGCACGTCTTCGGCAGCAAAGCGCGGCAGCAGTTCCAGCAGTTCGGCGTCGTCATCGTCGGATTGCGCGTCCGGCAACACCTGCAGCACGGCGATACGCTGCAGGGCGGCGGCCAGATCGTTGATCAGGGCAGCGTAGTCCGGCGCGCGCGCGTCCAGCGTGCGCACGCCCTCGACCAGCACCGGACCGTCGCCTGCGGCGACCGCGGCCAGCAGGGCGTAGAGAATCTGGCGGCCGGAGGTGCCGAGCATGTCCTCGACCGGCGCGCGCGCCAGGGCCGCGCCGCCGGCAAAGGCGATGGCCTGATCCAGCAGCGACAGGCCGTCGCGCATCGAACCGTCCGCTGCCCGCGCGATCTCGGCGACGGCACCGGCTTCGAAGGCGATGCCTTCTTGCTCAAGCACCTTGGCAAGTTGATCGCGGATGACCGCAATCGGCAGACGCTTGAGGTTGAACTGCAGGCAACGGCTCAGCACCGTGATCGGCAGCCTCTGCGGATCGGTGGTGGCGAGGATGAACTTCACGTGCGGCGGCGGCTCTTCCAGGGTCTTGAGCAAGGCGTTGAATGCGCTCTTGGAGAGCATGTGCACTTCGTCGATCAGGTAGACCTTGTAGCGCCCTCGAGCCGGCGCGTACTGGCTGTTGTCGATCAGCTCGCGCACATTGTCGACGCCGGTGTGGCTGGCGGCGTCGATTTCCAGCAGATCCACGAAACGTCCGGAGTCCACCTCCAGGCAAGCGCTGCACACGCCACAGGGACTGGCCGACACGCCGGTTTCGCAATTCAGTCCCTTGGACACGATGCGCGCCAGCGTGGTCTTGCCGACCCCGCGCGTGCCGGTGAGCAGGATCGCCGGATGCAGCTTGTCGCCGTCCAGCGCGTGGGTCAGCGCCTTGACCACGTGGCCCTGCCCCATCACGTCGGCAAAGACGCGCGGCCGCCATTTGCGCGCGAGCGCGAGATAGCTCATGGGCAGGACGGAAGGATCGACATGGGGACGGAATTGTCAGGGATGCCGCGGCGGCGCGCCAATGCCGCGCGAACGATTCTGTCCCGGGCCGGTCCGATCGATCGATGCCGCCCCCGCGACAGGCCGTTCAGCCGCTTCAATGCAGCGCGCGAAACCCGATCTCGCGCCCCGAGTTGGGCTTGACCGCCACTTCCTGTCGCAGCATGCGCACCAGTTCCGCAGCGTCGTCGGCGCCGCCGAGCAGGCGCGCGCGGTTGCGCACCACCGCAAAGTCGCCAGGGGTGAGTTGGTCGATCTCGCGCACCAGCGGCGGCGCCGGCAGCGCGAAGTAGTGTTCAAACGCCGCCGCGCGCTGGTCGGGCTTGAGAAAATCGAAACGCACCTTGAACGAGAACCGTCGCAGCGCGGCCTGATCCAGATGACTCATCAGGTTGGTGATGCAGGCGAACGGATACTCGTGGCTTTCCATCCACGTCAGCATTTCGTTGACCTGGCTGATCTCCCAGCCCTGGTGTGCGTTGCGGCGATCGCCCAGCAGCGAATCGGCTTCGTCGAAGATCAGGAAGGCGCCGGATTCGCGTGCCTCGGCAAAGGCGTCGGCGATGTTGCGCTCGTTTTCGCCGACCCACTTGGACAGCAGATCGGATGCGCGCTTCTGCACCACTTCCACGCCGATCTCGTGCGCCAGCCAGCGCGCATAGGCCGACTTGCCGGTCCCGGGCGGGCCGTACAGGCACATGGAAAAAGCGCGGGTTTCCAGCGACACCAGGCGGTCGCGCAGCCGGCTCAGATCCATGTCGGCATTGAGCAGGGCGGGTTCGTAGCGCACGCCGAGTTGCGGCCGCGGCGGCGCCTCGGTGCCGCGCATCACCTTGGCGATGGAGTGCACCGCACGGCGGATGTCCTGGAAGCCACCGCTGGTGAGTCGCGCCGAGCGTACCGCACCAGCCGCAACGGCCGGCGGCGCATCGAAATCCTCGGCCAGGCGGCGCACTTCCTCGGCCGGCACCTGCACCTGTTCGCGTTCCAGCAGGCGCTGCCACACGCGCTCGCGCACCCGTGCCGGCGGCACTTTCATCTCGATAGCATAGGTCATGCGACGCAGCACCGACGGCCCCAGCGCGGTGGGGTCGTTGACCGTCCACAGCGTCGGCACGCGCGTCTCCTCGAACAGCCGATGCATGTAGACGCGCGAGCCATAACCGCTGCGTTCGGTATCGAACAGGCCGTCGCCTTCGCCGCGCAACAGGTCTTCGGCTTCGTCGAACAGCAGCAGCGCGTCCGACTGGTTTTCCAGCAGCTTCTGCGACAGCCGGAACGAGCCGATGCGCTGATCGCGCGAAGGCTCCTGGCCGCGGTCGTCCGACTGGCCGACATCGTACAAACGCAGGCCGAGCTTGGCCGCCAGGGTTTTGCAGAACTCGGTCTTGCCGGTGCCGGGCGGGCCGTAAAGAAGAATGTGGATGCCGCGCGCCTGCTCGCTCACCGCCCGTCCGAGCAGGTTGGAGGCCAGCTCGCGATCCTCGCGCAGGTGGTCGTAGTCCTCCCACTCCAGGCTGTGTGTCAGCGGCTTGCCCAACAGCGCCGCGCGTACGTCGCTGACCGGCTGCGCCTGCGACTGCAGGAAGCTGGTCAGCGACACCAGGGGTTGGCAATCGGAACGGTAATCGGTGGTGAACAGGCCGCTGCCGATCAGCCGTCCACGCGAAGACATCGCGTCCACCACTTCGCCGCGGCTCAGTCCCAGCAGGGTCCCGAGCAGACTGATCACGCCGCTGTCGCCGATGCGCAGTTCGTCCAGTTCCAGGGTCTCGAACAGATCCTCGGCCTGCGGCAGCACGCGGTCACGCACCAGCGCGCCCATCACCCTGCCTTCCGCTTCGCTGAGTTGCAGCAGTTCGGCCACCGCGCGCAGGTTCAGCTCCAGCGTGCTGGGCTCGGCGTCCTGCAGTTGCGCCAGACGATCCTCCACGAGTGGCGCCCAGGCCTCGGCTTCCAGTTTGCGGGGATCGTCGCCGGCGTCCAGTTCGAGGTGCTCGGCCTCGTCGCCGAGAAAGCGCACCAAGCCCTCCTGAGCCCAGCGGTGCCGATCCAGCCGCGCGCCGAGGTTGGCCACCCAGGCAAGCACGACACGCTGTTCATACGGTTCCATCATGGCGTTCTGATCGAGGGCAAGGCCCATACCGCGGAAGTTCGGAGTTGGGGGCAGTGGACACCAGTTCCAAGCCCATGGCGACCGCAGATCGCCGCGTCCGATGGTTTTCAGTGACTTGCAGCGCCCTTCTCCATCGCGAGGAAGGTTGGGCCGCGAGGCCAACTGCGGCCGGCGACCAGCGCGAAAAAGCTGTGAAAAAAGAGAGCAGGTCTCTGATCTTAATCGAATTAAAGGTCCGCGCCAGCTGGCTCCGGCACCCGGCGACACCGCTACCGTTGCTCCCTTCCGGGCCTGGCGGGGTTCACAGCTTGCCGTCGCGGAGGGCCGGCGCGGACCAGCACCCATTATCCCCGATTTCCCCGCCCGATTTCGCGCCAAGTATCGCCCACGGTTCCGAGGCGCGTTCAAGAAGCGCCACGATCAACCTGATTCTTCTACATTTTCCTCAGTCTGATCGTGCCTGGACGGACCCCTGCCCATCACCTCGGCCAAGGGGGTTGCAGCGGCGGCTGCCAGCGACGGCAGCTGTGCGGAGGCCGCCAGCGCCAGCACATCGATCTCGGTGGCGGCGACCAGCTCGGGACTGGCGAGGCGCTCGTTGACTTCGCGCACGATCTCGTCGCGCACGATGGGCCCGACGATGCGCAGCTGCTCCAGCACCTCTGCGGGCAGGCCGTGACTGTCGATATCGGTGCGGATGCCGGCATGGGTCACCGGCGCCAGCAGCAGTTTCACGGTCAGCGGCGCGTAGGTCTGCACGTCGAGATCCAGACGAATCTCGACGTTGAGGGTGAACTTGAACCGGAGGTTGAGCAGGCGCACATCCAACTTGAGTTCGCCGCTGAGCACCATGACGAAACTCACCTCAGGCAACCGGTTCATCAGCGGATGCACGTCCACGTCCTGCAGCCGGAACACGTAGGAGGCCACCAGCAGATCGGCCGGGAATTTCTTCACCGAACCTTCGATCAGCGCCTTGAGTACCTCTTCGATCTCGCCGCGCAGACGCTCGGCGGTGACCACATAGCGGATGAAGTTATGGCCGAAGTCGGCGTAGGAAATGCGTTGCAATGCGCTCATCTCAACGGGCAGCGGACTTGCCGGCGCGCAGGTGCTGCTGCTCGTCCAGAGTCAGCGCCACCTTGTCGCGCAGATAAGCTGGGCTCAGCGCGTCAGCCGGGTCTGCGCGGCCCGCCAGGAACTCCGGTAGCGCCAGCTTGAGGCCGGCTGCGGCATGCGGTAGCGCCAGGCCGTCGACGGATTCGATGGCTGCGCCGACACCGGCGCGCAGCAACTCGGCATAGCGGCCCCAGCCGCTGCCAGTGGCCTGCCAGGGCCCCGGAATGTCCACCCGAACCTGCGCGGGCGCAGTCACCATGGCAGGTGCCAGCGCGCGGGCCAACCCGTTCTCGTCCACCTCGAAAGCGCCGAAATAAACCTCGTCCATGCGTGCGTCGATGGCGCTGAGCACGCGCTTGCCTCCGGCCTCGATGGCGCCCTGCGCGAGCATCGCCAGCGAACTCACGCCGACCACCGGGCGATCCAGCGCCAGCGCCAGCCCTTTGACGAAACCCACCGCGATGCGCACTCCGGCGAAGCTGCCGGGCCCGGTGCCGCAGACCAAACCATCGAGCTGCGCCGCCGTGCAGCCGGCCTCGGCCAGCACCTCGTCGACCATTGGCGCCAGACGCTGCGTATGGGTGCGGCCCGCGTGTTCGAAACGCGCCAACACCTCGCCGTCGCACCACAGGGCGACGGAACAGGCTTCAGTAGCGGTATCCAGGGCGAGCAGGCGCACGATTCGAAGATTGTGTGGCGAGCACAGCGTTGGAATCCAGTGGCGCCGCGTTCCGTTCAGGAAAATCCACAGGTCCTTGTCGCGTAGCGCCGACATCAAGCAGCTCAAGTTCGGCCACTCCGCTGCCGGCACTGGCGTCGGCGCGCCCCTCCGATATTTCGCGCATTTGGTGCGGACGCCCGAAACAGCGGGTGCTCCAGCCAATCCCTCACGTCGCATTATTTGCGTGAGTGATCCACTCGCCAGCCTGGACACGCCAAGCAAGCGATACGCTACATTGGAAGCGAAGAAGCCGCTGCCCGCATGTCGTTATCAACGGCCGGCTGCGTGCACGACGTTCGTGTGCAGGCGCTGGCGGAAGACCGGGAGGAGAAAACAGCATGGGCGAAAGTTCCGCGAACCGCCGCATCATCGTTTCGGAGCGTCCGCGCTTTTCGGTTCCGAACACTAAAGTATTCGGTCTGGACACCGCTCCAAAGCCGAAACCGGGCGATGGCGAGATACTGATACGAACGACCTGGCTGGGCATCGAACCGTATCTTTACGGGCGGCTTAAAGCGACGTCCTCACAGACCACACCGGTTTCGCTGGGCGACGTGATGGTCGGGCCGACGGTCGGGCGCGTGGAAATCTCGAATCGTCCCGACTATGCGAAGGGAGACATGGTCCAGGGATTCTGGGGCTGGCAGGACTACCATGTTTCGGACGGCTCGCAGGTCTCCAAAATCGACCCGGATATTCCACGCCCTTCATACGTTCTGGGAGCGCTGGGGATGTCCGGCTTCGGCGCGTATGTTGCGGTCAACGAATATCTGAAGGTCAAACGCGGAGAGACCCTTATTTTCGGCGCCGCGCTGGGCGGACTGGGCCAGATCGTGGGTCAGCTTGGAAAGATGCGGGGCGCGCGGACGATCGGCGGCGTCAGCGGCCCGCAGAAGGTTCGCTACGGCGAGGATGTACTGGGTTTCGACGTCTGCCTGGATCGCAAGACCAAGGATTTCAAGGCGCGTTGCGAACAGGAATTTTCCAGGAACGGGGTGGATTGCTATCTGATGTCCGCAACCGGCGGCGTCCTCCAGCTGGCGATGCCGCACTTCAACTTGCATGCGCGCATTGCGGCCTGCGGAGTCATGTCGTTCTACAGCGGCGTGGAACTGCCGCCGGGGCCGGACCAGACGATGGTCGTTTTCAACGAGATCAACCTGAAGCGGATTTCGGTCCATGGTCTGGTGACCCTGGACTGGGCCGGGACACCACTCCACAGCCAGTTCAAAAAAGAGATGAAGGGCTGGATCCAGGGCGGCCAGATCAAGGTGGTGGAACACATCGTGGATGGACTGGAAAACGCGCCGGACACCCTGCAAGGGGTCTTCGAAGGCCGGAATTTCGGCAAGGCCGTGGTTAGGCTGGCCGACTGACCGGGCTCGACCCGCACCTCGGCGACGGCGAGCTGATCTACCGGCGCGGCACTTCGAAGATGGGCCGGGCACGGCCGGAAACCGGCCTGTCCCCGGACCGATCGTCCGCGAACCGACGGAGTCACGCCGTGGCCTGCAATCGTCCGCCGCCGGGCGTCGATCGAATCGGCACTCGCCAGCGAATGGCTTGCTCAAGAATCGCTCGCGGTGGCGCCCCGGTTGCGCCCCGCGAGAGCCCGGCGTTTGTTCTCAGCCTTTTCCATCGCCGCTTCATATTGCTCAAGGGCGTCCTCAAAACAGGCCTCCTGCTGCATCGCGTCCTGAATCGCGTCGCACAGTTGCCGCGCCACGTCATGTTCGGCCTCGGCCTTCTCCGTACGAATGCGATAAGTCGCCTCTGCGGCCTCGGCAGGACTGTCGTCCAGCGTGGGGTCCAGCGCCGCGTCGACACGAGCATCCGTCACCTCGCGTTGACCCTCCGCAATTTCTTCGACGACGTCCAGGGCCTGTTGTACCGGCGGTTCTGTTTCCCGTTGGCACGCTGTAGCGAACAGCAAGACAAACAGAGCGAGGGGCAACGCGCGAGGATCGTGGCACATGATTTGGCTCCTTGGTTCCGGTGATGCGATCCGCAACCGAAAAGACCAAGGGACCTGTGCTGCAGCGCCCCGGCGTCATATGTCGACGCCGCGTTCTCCGGTTGCCGGATCAGGTTGTCATCTACTGATCAGCTTTCTGGACCGAAGGTTCCGCGTGCAGTTTTTTCGGGTGGAGGGCCGACAGGATTGCCCGTTATCGCGGCAGGCCCGTTACGAGGCGGCGCAGTCCTTTGCCAACGGCACGCCCGCCCTCGCCCCGACCACGGCTCGAACGCTGCAGCCGCCAGCGATCTTCACAGACTGCGCAGCCAGGACACGGCGCCGGCTTCATCCACTTGCGGCATCGGCGGTAGTGCCGCCAGCATGCGCCGCCCGTAACCCTTGCTGCGCAGGCGCGGGTCGCACAACACCAGCAGGCCCTGGTCGTGCTCGTCGCGGATCAGCCGCCCGGCGCCCTGACGCAGACTGACGATGGCCTCGGGCAGCTGTACTTCGGTGAACGGCTGGCCGCCGCGCTGGCGCAACGCGTGCAGGCGGGCGTCGTAGACCGGATCGCCGGGCGCAGCGAACGGAAGCTTGTCGATGATCACCAGGCGCAGCGCGCGTCCCTTGACGTCAACCCCCTCCCAGAAGCTGTGAGTGCCGACCAGCACGCCGTTGCCGCTGGCCGCAAACTCCTGCACCAGCCGCGCGCGGTCGTCTTCGCCCTGTACGTACAAACGTCGCCCGAAGGGCGCGCGCAGGCGCTCGGCGATCAGGCGCAGCGCGCGATGGCTGGTACACAGCACGAAGGCGCCACCGCCGCTGGCCTCGATCAGCCGCTGCGCCAGATCGGCGACGCTGTCCGAGTAGCCCGGCGCGCTGGGCTCGGGCAGACCCTGCGGCAACAGCAGGCGCGCCTGCGTGGCGTAGTCGAAAGGGCTGTCGAGCGCCAGCGCGGCGGCGTCTGGCACGCCGATCTGCTGGCGGAAGTGATCGAAATCGCCACCGGCGGACAGCGTGGCGGAAGTCAGGATCCAGGCACCGGGATGGGCGGAGAACACGCGTGCAAAGCCGCGTCCGAGGTCCAGCGGCGTGGCATGCAGCGAACCACCACGGCCCTGTGCCTCGGCCCAGCGCACGTGCTCCGGATCGGCAGCGTCGTAGCAAAGCGCAAGGCCGGCCTGCAGACGTGTGGCGCGTGCGTGCAGAGCGTCAAGCACCTGGCTGCGTTCGCGACAGGCGTCGAGGCTCTGGACTAGTTCGTCCAGCGCTGCCAGCAGAGGTTCGGGCTCGGCAGCCGACCCTTGAAAGGCAACAAAATCGGTCAGGCCGGTGCGTCCGTTCGATCGTGCGAGCGCTGCTTCCCAGGCGATGACCGGACCTGCCCATTGCTGGGCGGCGAGTTGCAGCTCCGGCGCGTCGCCCTGCTCGGCCGCGGCGGCGAGCACGTCGTCGCCAAGATCCCGCAATTGACGACTGGAGACGCGCGTCCCGAAGAACTGGCTAGCCAGTTCCGGCAGCTGGTGCGCCTCGTCGACGATCACCGCGTCGGCGCCGGGAAGAATCTCGCCGAAACCCTCTTCCTTGAGCACCGCGTCGGAGAGCAGCACGTGGTGGTTGACCACCACCAGGTCCGCACCCATGGCGGCCCGCCGGCTCTTGACCACGAAACACTGACCGAAATCCGGGCACTTGGCACCCAGGCAGTTATCCGCGGTGGAGGTGATCTGGAAGCGCAGGCGGTCGTCTTCCACCACCCGGCCCAGCTCGGAGACTTCGCCGCGGTCGGTCGATCGCGACCAGGCCTCAATCTGGCGCAGGCGCTCGTCGGGGACCTGTCGCCGGTTGCCTGCTGCGCCCTGCGCCTGCCGCGCGGCATCCGCGTTGCGCATCCGGTACAGGCACAGGTAGTTGTTGCGACCCTTGAGCATGGCGGTGCGCGCCGGCACGCGCAGCGCCTGCAGCAGACGCGGCAGATCGCGCTCGAACAACTGATCCTGCAGGTTCTTGGTGCCGGTGGAGACGATCACGCGGCGCTCGGCGACCAACGCCGGAACCAGGTATGCGAAGGTCTTGCCGGTGCCGGTGCCGGCCTCGATCAGGCGCAGATCGGACCGACTCAGCGCGGCTTCGACTTCCGCCGCCATGCGCGCCTGCGCCTCACGCGACTTGAATCCGGGAATGGAACGCGCCAGCGGTCCGTCGGGCGCGAACCAGCCTTCGATCATGCGCGGTACCGGATTCCGCGCATTTCAGCCGCCGCCGAGCTGGCGCTCGATCTCATCGATGCGGGTCTGCGCCCGCAGCGCGCCGAGCGAATCGCCCTGTGCCTGACGCGCGGCGCTGATGGTTTTCCAGTTCTCCAGCTCCACGTAGACGTTACCGCGTGCCAGGCTGTTGGATTTGCTGGCCACCGATACCGCCTGATCGTATTGCTGCTGATCCAGGTACACCCCCGCCAGCGCGGCCCACACGAAGTAGTTGCGGGGCTCGATGCGCTGCGCGCGTTCGAGCTGCGAAGCGGCAAGGTCCAGCTGTCCCTGGGCACGCGCATCAGCGGCCTGACGCATCAACGCCACCACCGCCTGGCCGCTGATCTCGCCGGCGGTGCGCGGGAAGCGGGGGGGGGCGGGTTGCACCGGCTCGATGGGGACCGGCAATACCGGCGGCAAGCTCGGTGCTGGCACAGTGCTTGGCTCGCCCGGGGGGATCACCGCGCGCGGCGGTGTGGTGGGATACGGCACATTGCGCTCGCGCTGGCCGGTGGACGACGCGCAGCCGCCCAGCAGCAGCGCCGTCAGCAGCATCCAGGCCAGTGACATCATCGTCTTCATTCGAAAATCTCCCGCAGCCAATCCAGTGGCGTGCGCTCCGCAGCATGGGCGCAAGGGGCGTAATCGGTCGGCGCATGCCCGCGCAGATACGGTAGCAGCACCACGCTCAGGCAACCCTCGTCGGCCTTGAGTCCGGTGAAACGGTCGGTGAGCTGTTCTTGAATGTCCGGCGGCGGCAGCATGTCCAGACCGCGTACCTTGAGGTCCTTCATCACCCGCGTCCATAGCACCAGCGCGCCGGAGGATCCGGTGAAGCCCATGGATTTGTAATCGTCGCGCCCCATCCACACCACTGAGACGCGATCGGCGCCGAAGCCGGCGAACCAGGAGTCGCGCAGATCGTCGGTGGTGCCGGTCTTGCCCGCCAGCGCGGTGCCCGGCGGCACCGCCGACAATGCACCGCGCCCGGTGCCCAGTTCGATGACCTTGGTCATGCCCCAGTTGATCAGATAGGCCGGACCTTCCGGCAAGGCCTGGCGCACTTTGATCGGATAGCGGTTGAGCGGCTCGCCTTCCTTGGTGGTGACGCTGCGAATGGCCGACAGCTCGCTCTGATAACCGGCCGCAGCCAGGGTGCCGTACATCTGCGCCACTTCCAGCGGCGAGGCATCCACCGCGCCGAGGAACACACTGGGGAGCGGCTGAGCATCGCCCTTGTAGCCGGTGGCGCGCAGGGTTTCGAGCACGCGCTCCACGCCGACCTCCAGGCCGGCCCGCACCGTGGGTAGGTTGTACGAATGCGCCAGCGCCAGGTACAGCGGCTGCGGTCCATGCAGTTTCTTGTCGTAATTCTTGGGCGCCCAAGTCTGCCGGTTGGGCAGCTTCATCTCGATCGGCTCGTCCTCGATCAGGGTGTGCAGATTGAAGCGGTCCGGATTCTGCAGGGCGCTGAGAAACACGAAGGGTTTGACCAGCGAGCCGATCGAGCGGCGCGAATCCAGCGCGCGGTTGAACCCCGCATACCGGAAGTCGCGACCGCCCACCATCGCCAGAACTTCGCCGCCGTCGACACTGGTGATGACGCCGGCGGTCTGCAGGGTCTGTTCCGGCAGCTTGCGATCCTTCTCCAGCTTGGCGATCCCTTCGGCGAGGTTGCGTTCCAGGACTTCCTGCGCGCGCGGCTCCAGGGTGGTGAAGATGCGCAGGCCCTCATTGGTGAGATCGCTGTCCTGGTATTGGCCCTTGAGCTGGCGTTTGACCAGGTCGACGAAGGCGGGGTAGCGGGCGACGCTGCCGCCGGTGCCGCCGGTCACGGCGATCGGCTCGGCCAGCGCCGCGACGTAGGTGTCCTCGTCGATCAGTCCAGCTTCCAGAAACACTCTGAGCACCAGGTCGCGCCGTGCCAGCGCACGCTCGGGATTGCGTCGCGGGTTGTATTGCGAGCTGCCCTTGACCACGCCCACCAGCAGCGCGATCTCGTGCACCTGCAGTTCGTCGACCGGCTTGTTGAAGTAGAAGCGGCTGCCCAGGCCGAATCCGTGTACCGCGCGGTTGCCTTCCTGGCCCAGATGGATCTCGTTGATGTAGGCCTCGAGAATCTCGTCCTTCGCATAGTGCGCCTCCAGCAGCAGCGCCATCAGCGCTTCCTTTGCCTTGCGCGCCCAATCGCGCTCGCTGGTGAGAAAAAAGTTCTTCACCAGCTGCTGGGTGATGGTGGAAGCGCCCTGCACCACGCGGCCCGCCTTCACGTTGGCCAGGGCGGCGCGCAGGATGCCGCGGATGCTGATGCCGAAGTGCTCGTAAAACCCGCGATCCTCCACCGCGATCAGGCCGTCGCGCAGCAAGGGCGGCACTTCCTCCAGGCGCAGCAGCACGCGGTCCTCGCCTTGCTGCTGCGGGTAGATGCTGCCGATCAGCATCGGGTCCAGGCGCACGATGTCGCGCGGCGCGCCGGCCTCGAGGTCGTCGATCTGCGCGATGCCGGCGCCATCAAAGCGCACGCCCAGACGCAGCTCCGGTTGCGCACCGTCCCAGAACTGGAACTCGCGGATTGCCACCTCGATACGATCGCTGCCGGCGACGAAGGTGCCGGGCCCGGTCAGCGCCGGACTCGGCCGGTAGCCAATTCGCTCGAGTTCGTGACGCAGGTCGGCGGCGTTCAGGTTGCGCCCGGGGTAGAGATCCAGCGCCGCGGCGTACACCTGCGACGGCAAGGCCCAGCGGCTGCCGGCAAAGCGGGTGCGGATCTCCTGATCGAGCTGAACCAGGTACCCGGACAGCAGCATGCCGCCCACGCTGATGGCCACGATCAGGGTGGCCAGCAGCACATAGACAACCTGCCGCAACGAGATACGTTTGGAAGAGCGCGCCATTTAAGCGCGCGATGATACCGGCTGTTCCGCCCCGGCGTGCTGACCGAACTGCCCGAAGACCGCGCCGGGTAGGCGAAACGCCGCCACCGTCCGGGTCACTCGCCGTGGACCTCGCGCTCTTTTTCCTCCAGCGAGGTATGGCGCACGTCTTTGCCCTTGACGAAATAGATGACGTACTCGGCGATGTTCTTGGCGTGATCGCCGATACGCTCGAGCGAGCGCACGCACCAGATCAGGTCCATGACCCGGCGGATGGTGCGCGGTTCTTCCATCATGTAGGTGATGCACTGGCGCATCAGCGCCTCGTATTCGCGATCGATGCTGACATCGTCGCGCACCACCGCCAGGGCCGATTCGGCATCCATGCGCGCAAAGGCGTCGAGCGCGTCGCGCACCATCTGCGACACCTGGCGCGACAGGTGCTGGGTTTCCATCATGTGCTCGCGCAGGCGCTCCTGGCTGGCGAGCTCGCGTGCCATCAGCGCCACTTTGTGCGCCTCGTCGCCAATGCGCTCAAGGTCGGTGATGGTCTTGATCACGGCATACACCAGGCGCAGGTCGCTGGCGGTGGGTTGGCGGCGCGCCAGGATGCGCGAGCATTCTTCGTCGATCAGCATTTCCATCTGATCGACCTTGTCGTCGTTGAGGGTCACCTCGTCGGCCAGATCGACGTCCAGCTCCATCAAAGCGCGGGTGGCATCCACCAGCTGCTGTTCCACCATGCCGCCCATGGCGAGCACGCGCTGGCGCACGTCCTCCAGCTCGGCGTTGAACTGGCTGGAGATATGGGATTTGTAGGCGGGGGTCATGGAAGGGTCAGGCATTCTTGGGTCAGGCGTTAGGGCCAGGGCGGTGCGGGCTTACGCAAGTGCCTTGACTTGGCACTTGCGTGCGCCGTCCTGGCGGGCGGCAGCCCCGGTTAGGCGTTGGCGTTGGCGTTGGCGTTGGCGTTGGCGTTGGCGTTGGCGTTGGCGTTGGCGAAAAGTGTGGGGCTTGGATAACGCCTAAAGCGAGCAGGCAGCGCGTCCCGCTTCATCAGCCGTACCTGCCGGTAATGTAGTCTTCGGTCTGCTTCTTCGCCGGCTTGGTGAACAGCTGGTCGGTATTGCCGAACTCGACCAGGTCGCCGATATACATGAACGCGGTGTAGTCCGAAACCCGCGCCGCCTGCTGCATGTTGTGGGTGACGATGACGATCGTGTAGCGGGTCTTGAGGTCGTTGATCAGTTCTTCGACCTTGAGCGTCGAGATCGGGTCTAGCGCCGAGCAAGGTTCGTCGAGCAGGATGACCTCCGGCTGAATCGCGATCGAACGCGCGATCACCAGGCGCTGCTGCTGGCCGCCGGACAGTCCCAGCGCCGAGTCCTCCAGACGGTCCTTGACCTCGTCCCACAGCGCCGCACCACGCAGGGCCCATTCCACCGTCTCGTCCAGTTCGCGCTTGCGCACGCTGCCGGCCAGACGCAGACCGTAGGCGACGTTCTCGTAGATCGTCTTGGGAAACGGATTGGGCTTCTGGAACACCATGCCGACCTTGCGGCGCAGCATGGCCACGTCGACGTCGCGATCGAAGATGTTCTTGCCGCGCAGCCGGATCTCGCCTTCGGTGCGACAGTCGTCGATCAGGTCGTTCATGCGGTTGAAGCAACGCAGCAGGGTGGACTTGCCGCAGCCGGACGGACCGATGAAGGCGGTGACTTTCTTCTCGGGAATGCGCAGGCTGACATTGCGCAGCGCCTGCTTGTCGCCGTAGTGAAGGTTCAGACCTTCGACTTCGAGCGATATGGGCAACTGCGCGAGGTCGGGGCCCTGGCGCTCGCGCTTGATCGACTCGATATCGATGCCGTGCGTAAGCGAGGTCGTGGACTGGACGCCGGTCATGGGAATGCGATCCATGGAGTGGGGAGTAGGAAGGTCCGACCTCAATGGTCAAGGGCCTTGTAGCGTTCGCGCAAGCGGTTGCGGATGCCGATGGCAAATACGTTGAGCAGCACGATCACCACCACCAGCAGGAACGACGTGGCGTACACCAGCGGTCGCGCCGCTTCCACGTTGGGCGACTGGAAGCCGACGTCGTAGATGTGGAAGCCCAGGTGCATAAACTTGCGATCCAGGTGCAGGAACGGGAAGTTGCCGTCCAACGGCAGCGAGGGGGCCAGCTTGACCACGCCCACCAGCATCAGCGGCGCCACCTCGCCAGCGGCACGGGCGATGGCCAGAATCAGGCCGGTCATCATGGCCGGGGAGGCCATCGGCATCACCACCCGCCACAGGGTCTCGGCCTTGGTGGCACCGAGGGCCAGCGAAGCCTCGCGCAAGGATCGCGGAATGCGCGCCAGGCCTTCTTCGGTGGCCACGATCACCACCGGCAGGGTGAGCAGGGCCAAGGTCAGCGACGCCCACAGGATGCCGGGCGTACCGAACACCGGCGCCGGCGAGGCTTCGGGATAGAACAGGCGATCCAGATTGCCGCCCAGGAAATAGACGAAGAAGCCCAGGCCGAACATGCCGTAGACGATGGACGGCACGCCGGCCAGATTGTTGACCGCGATGCGGATCGTGCGCGTCACCGCCCCCTGCTTGGCATATTCGCGCAGGTACAACGCCGCCAGGATGCCGAAGGGGGTGACGAAGACCGACATCAGCAACACCATCATCACGGTACCGAAGATGGCCGGAAAAATGCCGCCCTCGGTGTTGGCTTCGCGCGGCTCTTCGGAAACGAACTCCCATAACTTGCCGGTCCAGTGCCACAGCTTCTGCGGCAGGTTCATCCGGTTGGGCCGGTAGCCGTCGACCAGCTTGTCCAGCGGCACCGTTACGTCTTCGCCGGTGACCGTGCGCACCACAATCCGATCGCGCGCCAGATCGGCGTACAGCGCACTGCGCCGCTCGGCGAGTTCGGCGTACTCGGTGTCCAGCACGGCGCGGCGTCGGTCCAGGTCCTCGAAGGCTGCGGGTTGCTCGGCGCGCAGGACGCCCGCCAGTTCGCGACGGCGCTCTTCCAGGCGCAGTTGTTCCAGGCTGTAATTGATGCGCCCGATCTCGCCTTTCTCGATATGCGCGATGCGCTCGCGCAGCCCGTTGGCGCGTCGCTGCGCGTGCCGGTAGGCGTCCCAGGCGGCGTCGCCGCTCACCGACAGGCCGTCGCGCGTAGCCGATTGCAGAAAGCCGTGCAGATTGCCCCACTCCAGGCGCTCCCACACGGCGGCATCGACCGGTTCGCTGCGCTCTACCAGCCAATCGGACACCACGTAGCGAAAATCCACCCCCAGCAGGTCGCGGTTTCCGATCTTGAGCAGGATGCGCTCGTACAGATCGCGCGCTTCGTCCACCGGCAGGCCGGCGCTCTTGAGACGCGCAGCGCTCACTTCTTCCCGAGAACGCAGCTCGGCCAGCACGCGCTGGGCCTCGCTGCCTGGTTCGCGATAAGTCGCCTGCACCAGATCGGCTGGCCAGAAGTGCGCCATGCCCTTGACCATGGTGAGCACCAGCAAGGCCACCGTGATGATGATGCTGACGGCGATGGCGCCCGCCGTGGTCCATACGTAGGGCTGGCCGGAGCGCACGAAGGCACCGACGCTGGCGGTGTCGCGCACGCTCAGATCGGAAGCGGCGGTGGTGGAGTCGGTGGTCATGGGGGACGTCCGATCAGATCGCGGAGTACTTCTGGCGCAGCCGCTGGCGCACCACTTCGGCCAGCGTGTTGAAGAAGAACGTGAAGACGAACAGGACCAGTCCGGCCATGAACAGGAGGCGGAAATGGGTGCTGCCGACTTCCGATTCGGGCATTTCCACGGCGATGTTGGCAGAGAACGTGCGCAGGCCCTGGAACAGGCTGGGGTCCATCACCGCGGTGTTGCCGGTGGCCATCAGCACCACCATGGTTTCGCCCACCGCGCGCCCCATGCCGATCATCACCGCCGAAAAAATGCCCGGGCTCGCAGTGGGCAGCACCACGCCGATCAGGGTTTGCCAGGGCGTGGCACCCAGTGCCAGCGAACCCAGGCTCAGATGCCTGGGCACGCTGAAGATGGCGTCCTCCGCGATCGAGTAGATCACCGGGATCACCGCCACGCCCATCGCGATCCCGACGATCAAGGCATTGCGCTGGTCGTAGCCAATGCCCAGCTCGCGGTCCATCCACGACTGCAGGTTGCCGGCAAAGAACCAGATTTCCAGCGGCTTGGACAGCGTAAAGCACAGCCAGGTCATGCCCAGGATCACCGGCACCAGCAACGCAGCCTCCCAGCCCGGCGGCACGCGCAGACGCAGTCCGCGCGGCGCGCGCAGCCACAGGTAACCGAACAGGGGCACCGACAACGGCAGCAGAAACAAGGTGAGGAACACGCCCAGCAGCTCGCTTTCCACGAACGGGGCCAGCCACAGGCCGGCCAGAAAGCCGAGAATCACCGTGGGCAGGGCCTGCAGCAGCTCAACTGTGGGCTTGACCACCTGGCGCATCTGGGTGGACATGAAGTTGGCGGTGTAGATCGCACCCAGAATCGCCAGCGGCACCGCGAACAGCATGGCGTAAAAGGCCGCCTTGAGGGTGCCGAAGGCCAGCGGCGTGAGACTGAACTTGGGCTCGAAGTCGGAGCTGGCCGAGGACGACTGCCAGAGGAAGCGCGGCTCGTCGTAACTCTCGTACCAGACGCGGCCCCACAGCGCGCCCAGCGACACTTCCGGATGCTCGTTGTGCACGTCGTAGCCAACCGCCTGGCCGTCCTCGCCCACTGCCATCAGGTAGTTCGCGCGCGGGTTGAATGCCAGCAACGACACCGGCCCCTGCAGCATCTGTTCGCTTGCCACGCGGCCGCCGGAGGTGGCGTAGAACAGCGTGACCCGGCCCTGCGCATCGCCGACGGCAAAGGTGCGACGGCGAATCTCCGGGCCGATGGCGGTGGCCTGGGCATCGCCCTTGAGCTGGAAGTCGCGCACGCGCGCCAGATAAGAATCGCCGTTGTCGCGACGTGCGGGAAACCACTGCGAGACCTTGCCGTCTTGCTGCGCGAGTACGATGGAAATGCCACCGGCCAGGTAGCTGGCCGCCGTCACCGGCGACCCGACCTCGACCACCTCGCCGATCAGCTCGGGAGTCCGATCGCCGTCGAGGCGATAGAAAGCGACGCGGCCGCGTTCGCCGTCGATGGCGTACAGCCAGCCCTGCAAGGGTTCCATCAGCAGCAGGCTGGCTTCGACCGCGGGGCTGAACAGCGCCAGCGGCCCTTCGGTGATCTCGACATCGCCAAGGAACGACTCGGTCTTCTCGATGCGCTTGAGCGCGATCTGGCCGTCGTCTCCCAGCGCCGCCATCAGCAAGGTGCCGCGTTCATCGCGCACCGCCAGCGCGCGCGCCGCGGTCAGTCCAAGCGAGATCGGCACCTCGCCGTTGGGGTATTCGAGCTGCGGGGTGATCAGCCGCTGGTCGTCCGGGTAGGTGACCCGATAGCGGTGGCGGAACAGCAGCACGCCGCCATCACTGAGGCCGGCAGCCAGCAGGCCCTGGTCGGCGTTGACGTCGGCGATGCGTACGATCCGGGCCTCGCCGATCGGCAGGCGCTGCTGCTGCAGCGGACGCCCGTCGTGCAGATCGAAGAAGTTCACCGCGCCGTCGCCACCGACGCGCATGCCGACCTCGGCCTGCTCCTCGGCCGCGACGAACACCGTCGGCGATTCGGCAGCACCGGGGATCGCGAAGTGCTGGCGGCGCTCGAGATCGGCCGCGCCGAACAGCGGCGCCACCTCGGCCAGCAGATAGAAGAAGATCAGCATCAGCGCCAGGATCACGCTGAGGCCGCCGGTCCACACCACGCCGCGCGCCAACCGGTCCTTGAGATAGCGGCGACGGATGCCGGGCGCCTGTCCAGCCACAATGGATTCGGACGAGGCCGGCACGGTCGCTGCGGTCGGTTCGCTCATGTCTTAAGACTGGATCGGCACGATTGGGGTGGCGGGGTCGGCGCGGGATACTCGGCGGAATCGGGGTGCAGGCTCAAGCGCCATGAGCCCGGATCGCAGGCCGTGAGGACCTTTGCGCGCCGGGATGCGCGTGGCTTCAGAAGGCAAATTGCAGACGCGTGGCGATCAGGTCTCCGGAGCGCTCCGGACTGCCCTGGAGATGATCGTCGCCACGGATGTACTCGAACATCATGCGCACACTGGGATTGACGAACCAGTTGAGGCCGACGATGAACTGCGACACCTCGCGATCCGCGTCCAAGCCGTCGGTTTCGATGGCGTCGTAACGCAGCTTGGCCTCCCAGGCCCCGATCGGCCGCTTGGGCTTGACCGACTTGAACACGCCCTTGTCGATGTCGTACGGCTTGATTTCCCCGGTGATGAGATAAGTGGCCTGCACATAGTAAGTATCGACGTCGAGGTCCCCGCCCGAATCCTGGGCAAAACGCGCGCTCGCGTACTCGCCCTGCGCATAGAACGGCCCCACCCGACCCGCCAGTTCGAGCCCGAACGTGGTCTGGTCCTGGCTGCTGGCGACTGCGCTCAGACTCGCCCCGGGTCCACTGCGTCCGGCGTAGCGAGCACTGGACGGCGCAACCGTCAGACCATTGGCGGGATTGTCGATGCTGCTTGTGACACCTAGATGAAACACCCCCTGCGGCCCCAGCACGGGCGCCCAGTACACCCGCGCGGTCGCGCCCACGCCGTCGGTCTCGTCGTCGCTGTCGGCGCCGCTGCGCAGGTTGTAGCCCGACACGCCCCAGCCCCAGTTGGCTGCTGCGTTGTTCAGGAACAGTCCGGTCGTGTACTGGCGGTTGCCGTACAGGGAGTTGGAGCTCGAAAACGGTCGCTCGATGAAGTGCAGTTCGTTGGAGCTGGTCAGTTCTTCCATACCGCGGAACGGTTTGGCCTGGCCCACGCGCAGGTTGGCGCCGAACACGTCGGTGGCGATCCACACTTCCCGAAACCCGCTGCCCTGGCCGTCGTCCTGACCGGCGAAATCGTTCTCCAGCATATAGCGCCAGCCGTAGGCCTTGCCGGTCAGGGTCAGCCGTGTGCGGCGAAAGTAGATGTCGGTGGTCTGGTCGCCGATGCCGTCGACTTCATCGTCATCGGTGATGAAGATGTTGCTGTCCAGATGAATGCGACCGCCGAATCGGGCTTCGAAACGGCCATCCTCGGAGCGGATGGTGACGCCGCCACGCGTTTCCGATCGATCGGCACGGGCAGGGCTCAGGGCGGCGCCCATTCCGATCAGGAGGGCACCGATCTTGCAGTACGTGTTCAATGGAGAGTGCCTACGAAGAAAGATTGGAACGGGAAGCGCGGGCCTGCGACCCATGCCGCTCGCAGCGGCACGGGTCGGCTGCGCGGGATCAGTCAATGCCAAGCTGAGTGCGGAAACGCGCGGCGATCTTTTCCGGCAGGGCGGTGTAACCGTCCTTCTGCACAACTTCCTGGCCGGACCTGGAGAGCACCATCTTGAAGAACTCGCGTTCCATCGGCGACAGCGGCTTGTTGGGCGCCTTGTTCACATACACCCACAGCAGTCGCGATAGCGGATAGGACCCGTTGACCGCATTTTCATCGGTGGGCTCGACGAAGGCTTCGCCGTCCTTACTGGACAGCGGCACCGCGCGCACACCGGAGGTCCGGTAACCCAGGCCGGAATAGCCGATGGCGTTCAGCCCGGTGGACGTCGACTGCACCACGGATGCCGACCCCGGCTGCTCGTTGACGTTGGGCTTGAAGTCGCCCTTGCACAGGGCCACTTCCTTGAAGTACCCGTAAGTCCCCGACACCGAGTTGCGGCCGTAGAGCTGGATCGGCTTGGACACCCAGTCGCCGGCCAGGCCCAGATCGCCCCAGCGGGTCGCGTCCTTGGCGGCGCCGCACTTGCGCGTGGCGGAGAACACCGCGTCCACCTGCGTGATCGACAGGCCCTCGATGGGGTTGTCCTTGTTTACGTAGACGGCCAGGGCATCGATAGCCACGCCAACGCCGGTGGGCTTGTAGCCGTACTTCTGCTCGAAGGCCTGGATTTCCTGGTCTTTCATGGCGCGCGACATCGGGCCGAAGTTGGCGGTGCCTTCGGTCAGCGCCGGCGGCGCGGTACTGGAACCCGCCCCCTGAATCTGGATGTTGACGTTGGGATAGAACTTCTTGAACTGCTCAGCCCACAAGGTCATGAGATTGTTCAGTGTGTCCGAACCGACACTGCTGAAATTGCCGGACACGCCGGATGCCGTCTGGTATTCCGGCAGCGCCGGATCCACCGAGGCGGACAGCGGGGCGGTCAGGCTGGCGGCGGCGACGCCCAGGGCGAGGGCGAGTTTGGAGAGCTTCATTGGATTCCTCTGGCTTTCGTATGGTGGTTGACGCAACAGGCATGTTGGTCACCCACTTCTAAAAGCCTATGAAGCTTTTGTTACATACAGATGACAGTCGTCATCTTTAACGCATCGGTGCTGTGCCGATGCGACTCAGCTATTAATTATTATTCAATATATTCAATAATTTAAATAATAATTCTGGCGTTTCGCTCAGATGACACCGCTGATCGATTTGTGACAACCCGGCGACCGACGGCAGCTGATCGGCGCCGGTCGGGGTGGCGCCACACCCGCATGCCGCTACTGCCAGCGCGCCGTCGCCCTCAACGCGCGGCCAGCAGCATCCATAAACGTGCGAAATCAGCGGCACCGTCATCGCCCTTGACCGTGCGCAGCTGCTTGATCGCAGCAGCCTTGTCGCCGGCAAGGTAGTGCGCGTATCCGAGATGCAGCTTGGCCTGCTCCGGGTACTTGAGCTGACCTTTCTGCAGGCCCTGTTCCATCATCGGCAGGCCTTTGGCCGCGTCACCGTAGGTCACGTAGGCCAGACCGGTCTTCACCAGCGGATCGCCAGTGGCCGCCTTGGCGGCGTCGGCATCGGTCTCCGCAATCGTCTTGCGATCCTCGGCGTAACGTTTCTCGACCAGCGCCTTCAAGCGGTTCTGACGCTCGGTATCCGCAGCGTCGCCAGCACCGAGGATCTTCTTGCGAAAGCCCTCGTCCAGGATCTCCATGGCTTCGCCTGGCAGACCGGCCTGAATCGACAGCTGCACGGCCTCCATGTACTCCTTGGGCTCGTCCAGATTGCCGGTGGCGCGCATCAGACGGTACATGTCCAAGTCCAGATTGCGCGAAAAGCCAGGGCGCCCCGCGGTACGGATGATCACGTCCGACCAATATTCCGGGGTCGGGTAATGGCGCACCAGCTTCTCCAGCGCGCGGGTATAACCGTCAGCGTCCTTGGCCTTCTGGTAGCTCGCCGCCATGATCTTGATCAGCGTTTCGTCCGGCTTGGCGCCGGCCTTCTCCGAGGCGGTCACCGCCACCGCCGAAGCTTGCGCGGCCTTGCCGAAGTCTCCCGCCAGGTAAAACGCCTGCGGCAGCAAACCGAGTACCTGCGGCTTGGTGCCGCCATCGGCGCGATAGCGCTCGATCCACTGAACTGCGCGCGGATAATCCTTGGCGCGGAAGTAGGTGCCGACAATAGCTTCGGAAATGTTCAGCGCTTCATCCTTGGGCAGGCGCTTGGCATCAAGCACCTGTTCGAAGGCGGCAGCGGCCTTGACCGCGTTGCCCGCACCGGAATACGCCGCACCGCGCATCTGGGCGATGACGAAGGCCTCGTAGTCGGTGAGCTTGCCCACCGCTTCGGCCTGGTCGATGGCCGGCAGAGCCTGTTTGAACTGCTTGGCCTGGATGAGCTTCTGGGCCTCCTGCAGAGGCTTGCCGACTTCCGGGCGCAGGCTGTCGCGCTGGGCCAGGGCCGGGGTGGCGGCGCTCAGGCTCAGGCCGAGCAGAGCGGCGGTCAGCAGATGTTTTAAGTTCATGCGGGATTCCAATTCACTCAGGTTGGTGCAGGTCCGGCGTCAGGTATCAACTGGTTCCGACCAGTCCGATGTTGGTGATGCCCAGTTTTTGCGCCGTAGCCATGACGCCGGCAACGTGCTTGTAGGCCACCAGCCGATTGGGCCGGATGTGAAATTCGGGCTGTTGGGGCAGCAACCCGGCACTACGAAAGCGCTGCTGCAGGTCGGCACGGTCAGCGACGATGACGCCATCCCAGTAGATCGTGCCGTCGAAGTCGACTTCCAGATTCACTACCGGAGGCGGTTCGGGCGGCGGGGCGCTTTGCTGGTCTACCGGCAGATCCAGCTTGACCGCGTGGGTCTGCACCGGGATGGTGATGATGAGCATGATCAGCAGCACCAGCATCACGTCGATCAGCGGCGTGGTGTTGATGTCCATCATCACTTCGTCGTCTTTGTCGCTACTGCTGAGGTTCATGCCCATGGGGTTCTCCTGATATTGGCTGAGACCGCGCCAAACGTTGCGCCTTCGTCCCGGCCTCACGGCCGGGCGTTCGCGACCGCAGGCGATGCCAAGTCAAGGCATCGCCTCAGCGCGGTTGCTCACCCTCTCGGCGGCGGCTCGGTGATGAAGCCCACCTTGAGGATCGAGGCGCGCTGGCAGGCTTCGACCACCTGGTTGACGTTCTCGTAGCGGGTTTCCTGGTCGCCACGGATGTGCACTTCGGGCTGGGGAACCTGCACCGCCACTTTGTACAGACGCTCCAACAGGGCTTGCTGGTCGGCCAGGGGGGTGGTGTTCCAGTACAGGGTGCCTTCGGCGTCTACCGCGATGGTGATGTTCTCGGGCTTGGTCTGCAGGGGCTGGTTTTCTTCAGCGGGCAGCACCACAGGAACGTTCTCGATCGCCACCGGAATGGTGATCAGGAAGATGATCAGCAGCACCAGCATCACGTCCACCAGCGGGGTGGTGTTGATGGCGCTGATGGTTTGTTCTTCTTCGTCTTCGGCAGGGCCGACGGACATGCTCATGTCTTGCTCCGGGAATCGTTGGAGGACGGGAATCGGGAATGGGGAATCGTTGAAAACCGGGAATCGGGAATGGGGAATCGTTGAAAACCGGGAATCGGGAATGGGGAATCGTTAAAGCCCAGGGTCTGCGCTTGCTTCTACGATTCCCGATTCCCGTCTGCCCATTCCCGGCTTCTCAGGCCTTCTTGTCCCCCACCCGCGTCCCGGACAGCAGCACCGAGTGCAGGTCGGCGGCAAAGGCTTTGACGCGGTCCATCGCGCCCTTGTTGCGGCGCACCAGCCAGTTGTAGCCAAGCACGGCAGGCACGGCGACGGCCAGGCCGATGGCGGTCATGATCAGGGCTTCTCCCACCGGGCCGGCGACCTTGTCGATGCTGGCCTGGCCGGAGATGCCGATGGCGGTCAGGGCGTGGTAGATGCCCCAGACGGTGCCGAACAGGCCCACAAAGGGGGCGGTGGAGCCCACCGTGGCCAGGATGGCCAGGCCGCCGGTGAGTTTGCTGTTGATGGCGTCGACGGCGCGATTGACGCTCATGGTGATCCAGCTGGAGCGGTCGATCTGTTCGACCAGGGTGCCTTCGTGGTGGGAATCGGCGCTGACGCCGCGATCCACGATGTACCAGAACGGGCCGCCCTTCTTGAGGGTGTCCATGCCGGAACGCACGTCGGCGGAGGTCCAGAATTTCCGGTCGGCAGCCTTGGCTTCGCCCAGCAGCTTCTGCTGTTCGATCAGCTTGACCACCAGAATGTACCAGGTCGCCGCCGACATGATGATCAGAATGAACAGGGTGCCCTTGGAGACGAAGTCGCCGTGTTCCCACATGGCCTTCAGCCCATAGGGGTTCTCGATCTCGACGGTCTCGGCCTCCGGCGCTTGCGCCGCCGCCGTATCCGCCGGCTCCGCAAACGGCTCGGCAAAGGGGTCGATGTCCAGGGCAGGGTCGATGGCGGGGTCAACGGCCGGATCGGTGGGTGACGCCTCGGCAGCCGGCGCATCGGCCGGCGTGTCCTGAGCAGACAGCGGAACACTCAGACCGAGCATGCCAAGCATCAGCAGCAAACCCGCCAGGCGCTGCGCCGTCGTCGTGATCGGGAACAGGGATTTGAGGAACGGCATGACGGACTTCTCCATTACTGCGGAACGCGGCCTAAAGAATGAGTTGAAAAACGGTAACGCAAAAATCGACGCTGGCGATGTCGCGCTCATTGCGGCACCACCCACTTGTAGCGGATCGAGAACCATGAGGCTTCGGGCTTGCCGTCGATGGTGCCGACGAAGAACTTGCAGCGGCTGAATGCGCGCACCGCCGCCGTGTCCAGTCGATCATGGCCGCTGCTGGCATCGACGCGCGTATCACGCACCTTGCCATCTTCTCCGATCAGCAGGCTGATCGCACTGGTGCCCTGCTCGCCCAGACGCTCCGACGCCGATGGATACTCCGGCTCGCGGCAAGCCCGCGGACTCCCCGCAAGATCGATGCGAGGCGCCACCCGCGCCACCCGCTTCGGCGGCGGCGGTGGCGCCGGGGGCGCCAGGATCTGCGTGGTCTGGCGGATCGCAGTGGTCGCTTGCGGGGGCGAGGCAATGACGATGTCCGGTGGCGGGATGAAGGGCGGCGGCGGTGGCTCGAACTCCGGCGTCGGCGGCGGCGGCTCGTCCACCGGCGGCGCGATATCTTCGATGATCTTGGTCTCGATGGGTGAGGGCAACAGCTCCACCGCCTTGCGCGCGAGGCCGCTCATCAACCCCCAGATCAGCAGGACATGCAGCCCGATCACAAACACCAGACCGGCCACGCGGTTCTGGTTGTGGGCGCCACCGTCAGTACCGAAATTCATCCGATTCCCACCTGCTCAACCTGTCCGTTTCGAGTTCATCTCACCGATGGCGGCTACCGCCCTCGGCGGCATCGCCAAACCCGCAGTTTGAGTGACCGCCCCCACCACGCAGGCAGAGGCAGTCACGCAAACGTAAGGAAAACCAGCGTCCAAAGCGGGAACGGCAACCTGCCGGTTGCCGTTCCCGGACCCGCGGTGCGTCGCGTTACGGCGCGGCCACGGTTCCCGGCAGCGTCCAGCCTGCCCACCAGGCCTCACCGGCCGCGGTACCCGGCTCGACGGCGCCGATGTAGTCGGTCGCGTCGAATTCGAAGCCCGAGCCGTTGTCGACCGGGACGATGGTTGGTGCCGTGATGGTCGGAGAACCGGTCAGGGCCAGGGCTGCGTCCACCCCGAACGTCGCGGCGCCCGAGTTGGTTTCGGTGTCGGCGTCGCGACGGTCGTAGAAGCCGTCCTGACAGTCGCCGATGACGTTGACCAGGGTCACGTCGGACAGCACCAGTTCGGTGATCGGACCATCTGCATCCGGATCGGCGTCGTCGATCCGGATACAACCGGTATCGAAGTTGTTGACTGCGGTGTTGTAGATCGCCGTGGTCAGCGCTCCGCGCAGCCGCATGCCAGGCTGCGCGCCGTTGGCGGAGGCCGGGTTGTTGTTGGACGCCGCGCCGAGGATGGTGACGTTGGCCAGGGTAGCGTTGGTCTGCGTCACATACTCGTCGTCAGAGCTGTTGGCCTCGATGCCGCGCGGATCGTTGTTGCCTTCCGGCGTCTCGCGATCCGCCATGATGACGATGGCGTACTGGATGTTGCCCATGTAGCCCTCGTCGTAGTCGATGCTGTCGTCATCGTTGCCGGTGGCGACGATGTAGCGCGCGTTGACCGTGCCGCCAAACCACTCGAAAGCATCGTCGAGATTGTTGTGGACCTGCACGTAGGCGACCTGCGTGGCGTGACCGACACCCTGCATGGTCAGGCCGTTGACCTCGTCATCGACGCCCACGGCCGTTCCACCCTCGGCGATGCGCACGTAACGGATGGTGCCGCTGTCATCGGCCGGATCGTCACCGCCGAAGAAGCCCGCTCCGCCTTCACCGGCGAGGTTGCAGAAGGTATCGCCGGGCGCGAAACATACACCCAGGTTGCCGCTGCGGAACTGCGGCGCAAAGCCCTGCACGATCACACCGCCCCACTCGCCGAGGCCGTCAAAATTCTCGTCGAGACTGCTGAAGGTGATCGGAGCGTTGGCCGTACCCGCTGCCTCCAGCTTCGATCCGCGGGTGACGATCAAGACGCCGTCGGTCAGGCCGCGGATGTCGGTACCGGGCTGAATGGTCAAGGTGACGCCGTCATCCTTGATCTGCTGCGCCTCGGCGTTATCGGCGATCTGGATGTTGCCACCGCCCACCAGTACCTGGCCGTCGAGAATCCACTGCACGCTGTTGACCAGGGTGTAGTCGGTATCGATGGTGCCCTCGATGGTGCAGATATCGCCGTTGCAGCTCACGAAGTCAGCCGGCGCCGGACCCTCCTCCTCGGGCACCAGCGTGCCGGGCAAGGTCCATCCCGCCCACCAGGCGTCACCGGCCGCGGTGCCGGGCTCAACCGCGCCGATGTAATCGGTCTGGTCGAACACGAAGCCGGAGCCGTTCGAGGTGGCCACGATGGTGGTCGGGCTGCCGAGTTCGGCGATGGCCTCGTTGATCGCGTAGGCATCGTCGACGGTGAACGTCGCGGCGCCGGTCACGCCGGTTTCGGTGTCGGCATCGCGGCGGTCGTAGAAGCCGTCCTGACAGTCGCCAATGACGTTGACCAGGGTCACGTCGGACAACACCAGTTCGGTGATCGGGCCATCGGCATCCGGATCGGCATCGTCGATCCGGATGCATCCGGTATCGAAGTTGTTGACCGCGGTGTTGTAGATCGCCGTGGTCAGCGCGCCGCGCAACCGCATGCCGGGCTGCGCGCCGTTGGCCGAGGCCGGGTTGTTGTTGGCTGCAGCGCCCAGCAACGTGACGTTGGCCAGGGTGGCATTGGTCTGCGGCACGTACTCGTCGTCCGAGCTGTTGGCCTCGATGCCGCGCGGATCGTTGTTGCCTTCCGGCGTTTCGCGGTCGCCCATGAGCACCAGCGCGTACTGGATATTGCCCATGTAGCCTTCGTCATAGTCGATGCTGTCATCATCGTTGCCGGTGGCCACGATGTAGCGTGCGTTGACCGTGCCGCCGAACCACTCGAAAGCATCGTCGAGATTGTTGTGGACCTGTACGTACTCGACCGTGGTCTGATAGCCCACGCCCTGCATGGTCAGGCCGTTGACCTCGTCGTCGACGCCCACGGCGGTGCCGCCTTCGGCGATGCGCACGTATCGGACGGTACCGCTGTCATCCGCCGGGTCGTTTCCGCCGAAGAAGCCGGCTCCGCCTTCACCTGCCAGATTGCAGAAGGTGTCGCCGGGTGCAAAGCACTCGCCGAGATTGCCACTGCGGAACTGCGGTGCGAAGCCCTGGATGATCACGCCGCCCCACTCGCCGAGGCCGTCGAAATCGGCATCGAGGCTGGAGAAGGTGATGGGCGCAGACACGGTGCCATTGGCTTCCATCCGCGAGCCGCGGGTGACAATCAGGACGCCGTCGGTCAGGCCGCGGATGTCGGTGCCGGCCTCGATGGTGAGGACGACGCCGTCATCCTTGACCTGCTGTGCCTCGGCGTTGTCGCTGATCTCGATGTTGCCACCGCCCACCAGCACCTGACCGTCGAGGATCCAGTCGCGATCCGCGGTCATGGTGAAATCCTGGTCGATGGTGCCGCTGACGGTGAAGGTGTTGCCGTCGCAGCTCAGGAAGTCGAGCCCGTCGAAGCCCGCGGGGCAATCGGTCGGATCCGGATCGGGGTCAGGATCCGGGCCGGGTCCCGCACCGCCGCCGCCGCCACCGCCGCCGCAGGCGGTCAGGATCATTGTGCTGCCGAACAGGGCGGCCAGTAGATAGTCTCGTTTCATGCCTTGTTTCCGTAGGTCGTGTGCCGAATTTCGGCGGCCTGTGTTGACTGGGTTTGCTTTTGCCGCCCCGCTACCGCAATTTCCAGACGCCGTCGCCATGGCGTCTCGTCCGATGCGTACTGCCAGACTGGATGGATCTGATGCCTCATCAGTTGAAGTTCACCGAATAGCCGAGAGACATCTCGATGCCCTCGTCGTAACCCTCGATCACTCTTCCACCCTGGGTGTACTCGACGCTTTCATCGAGCAGGTTCTTGACCCTGAAGCTGATCTTGGATTGCGCGAACAGCTCCTTCTCGTAATTGAAGTTCACGATCAGGCGACCGGCTTCCTCGATCGGCGGCTGGCCGCGCGTGATGCGGTCGATGCGGTCGTCGAAGTAATTGGCCAGCAGGGTCACCTTCTGGCCCCAGGGCAGGAAATCCCAAGCCACCTGCAGATTGGCCAGGAAGGGCGACTGACCTTGCAGTTCCCGCTTGGGATCGATCTCGAGCTGCTGGCTCAAGGGGTCCAGATCGACTTCGGAATCGATGAAAGACATGTTGGCGCCCATCGACAGGATGTGCGCGGCGTCGTCCAGGAAGGTATAACCACCGTCGATCTCGATGCCGGACACCGTGGCACCCTCGGCGTTGCGGAAAGTCAGGGTATCGGTAGCCGAACCCGAGCCGTCCTCCAGCGCGGTTTCCAGCGGGTCGTCGATGTCCTTGGTGAAGAAGGCGATCGAGATGCTGTCCTGATCGGCGAAGTAGTACTCCATGCGCACGTCAAAGTTGTCGATGATTGACGCTTCGCAGGTGGGACAGCCACGGAACTCGCGGCCGCGCTCGTCATAGAAGATCGACGGCGCCAGCTCGGTGAGGTTGGGACGCGAAACCGTACCGGCATATCCGCCGCGGAACTGCAGGGCATCGGTCAGGCGATAGGTGACCAGCAGCGAGGGCAGCAGCTCGTCGGAGTCCAGTTCGGATTCGGAGCCCGGGTCGTTCGGGAACGACAGCTCCTGGGTGAACTGGTCCTGGCGCACGCCGAGCACGATGGTCACCGCATCACCGAAGTCCGTCTTGGTCGAGACGTAGCCGGCGAAGGCTTCCTGTTCGCCGTCGTACGAATCGGTGTCGGTAGTTCGCTGCTGCAATTGAAAACTGTCCGCCAGGAAGTTTTCCGGCACGAACAATGATTCGGCATCCTGACCCAGAGACACATTAGGGCCATTGCCGCGACGGATACCAAGGCGCGCGAGATCCACTTCACGCTCGCGCAGATTGCCGAGCGCTCCAACCGTAACCTTGGTTTCGATGTTCGGCGTCAATGTCAGCGGCAGTTCGTAATCCAGACCCAAGTCAAGACCATCCTCCACCAGTTCCGAATAGCTGCGCTCGAACGTGCTCAGTGCCAGCGAATTGTTGATGTAACGATAGCTGCGCCGGTCCGGCGAATCGCGCCGGGTCTGCGACACCCCCGCGCGCCATGACAGCCGCTGGTCGCCGCCGAACAGGAAGTGTTTGCCTTCGAACTGCTGGGCCAGAAACTGGCGTTCCTCCCACTCGAGCAGGAACCGATCCAGGCCCGTGCCCTCGTCCTTGTTGATTCCGGACTCGACCTCGACGGTGTCCTCGGTATTGCGCAGCACGATGGTGCGGCTCAGATACTCGGCGCCGGACGCCGGGGTGAGGCCGGCGACGAAATAGCCCGACAGCGTGGTGTTGCGCTGGTCGCGGGTGTATTGCGTGTCGACCGAGTTGTCGTCGATGAACGCATCCTGGCGTGCCTTGCTGGAACGGTCATAGGAGACCGCGCCATAAAGACCCACCTCGCCGATGTCGCGATCGAACACGTTGCCCAGGGAGTAGGACAGACCGAAGTTCGGCGCTGCGGACTCCGCTTCAGGATTGAGCACGTTGGGCAGCAGGGTGGCCAGCCGACCCGCTTCCTCGCGCTCTACACAATTGGCCTGACCCTGAACCTGACACACGCTGAAATCCAGCCCGCCATTGCTGGCGGCATCAATCGCACCGGGCAGATCGCGGAAGCCGTCGTCGAAACCAAAGTCATCGGTATCGCCACCTTCATAGGTGCCCAGGTCCTCACCGGTGACGCCGTCGACGTATCCGAGTGAGAACGAAAACTTGTTGATGTACTCGTCCGGCACGCCACGCGTGTTCATCTTGATCACGCCGCCGGTGGTCTCGCCGGGCAGCTCGGCGGAGAAGTTCTTCTGGATCTCGATGCCGCCGAGGATGTCGGACGGAAACAAGTCGAGCTGCACGTCACGACGGAACGGATCGGTGCCCGGCATCAGGCTGCCGTTGAGCGTGGCCGCGATGTAGCGACCGTCCAGGCCACGCACCACTGCGTACTTGCCGTCGGACACCGAGATGCCGACCACGCGCTTGAGCGACGCCGCGACGTCGCTGTCGCCGAAGCGCAGCAGTTCGTCGACGCTGATGGCGCTGGTGACACTGTCGGAGAATCGTTCCACCTCCACCGCAGTCTGCTGGGCGGGCTTGAACGTCCCGACCACCGTGATTTCCTGCACGCCGTCTGCGCCAAACGAAGTTTCCGACGCGGGCGCGGCGGGCTCAGATGCGATGTCTGCGTCGGGGGCGCCGATTGCGCCGCCGACAGCGGGGGCTTCTGCACCGCCGAACTCCTGAACCTTTGGCTGCAGCGCGATCTGGGTGGCGATACCGACGTTCGCCAGCACCCGCAAGCCACCCTGGCGGGCCGGCTCATGTTCCGGATGGGTGACGTTGAGCGTGTAGTTGCCGCGAGCAATTTCGAAGCGGAATGCGCCATTGTCGTCGGAGACGGTTTCCACCTCGCTGCCCTCGACGCGCACGGTTGCGCCTGGCACGGCGTACCCGTCGGCATCGACGACATACCCTTCCACCAGACCCGGCGCGCCCCCTTCGCCGGTAGCAGCGTCAAAGGTGTCGAACGCGACCAGCGCGGGCTGTTCGAAATCGGTAAAGGTAAAGCTGAGGTCGGCGCTTTCGCCGGGTGCGGTCTGGAACTCGTACACGGTTAACGCGGCATCAAGCTTGAGCAGGCGGACGCGGTGACTGCCTGCTTCCAGGTCTGCCGTCAGACCACCGCGGCTGTCGGTGACGCCGACGACGCGACCGTCGAGCTCCACGTCCAGATCCTTCAGCGGATTGGCGCCCAGGAACGCGTTGAGATTGATTTCGGCGGCCAGCAGAAGCGGGCTGAACAGGACGACCGGGGTCGCGAGCAACAGCTTGAACAGCGATTTCATCTGAGGGGGCATCAATGGATCCAGCGGCGAACAACCTTTTTTGGACGTGCAGCCGGCCCAATCCGGTTGGAAAGTGGCGTCTATGGGGCTTCCAGTGCCGAGGTGGCGGCCTGGCCGCGATAAGCGTGTCGCGGCCAGGCCTGCTCACATCCGTTATTCGACCGATCGCCTTGCTCCGCGAGATCGACAGGCACGCTCACTGGCAGCCCTCAACGCTGCGCAAGTTACGCAGCGCTTGTGACGGTTTCATGACGAGTGCGCTTCGGCGAAGCGCCCAGGACGCACGCGCGGGTCGCCCGGTCCGCCCCCGGAGAACGCCGGCATCGGCGCGGCGCGCAGCGCAAGAATCCATCCTCGACAAGGGCTTGGAGCGCAAGGGCCCAAAGTTGTCGCAACCGCATCGCGGCCGCGCAACGTCCTCGGCACAGCGTCATAAATCTTTGTCACATGAGATAGGCAACCGCGAAGGTTCTCGCATAACGTTGCGCCGGGCCGGCGTTGGCCCGGGGAGTGACGATGAAGATTCGACAGCTCAACTACATTCTGGAAGTGGCGCGTCGCGGCTTGAACGTGACGGCGGCAGCGGAGGCGCTATTCACCTCGCAGCCCGGGGTCAGCAAGCAGATCCGCATGCTGGAGGAAGAGCTGGGCGTACCGATCTTTGTGCGTAACGGCAAACACCTCACCGAGATCACGCCGGCGGGCGCTCGGATTCTGGAATACGCCCAGCGCCTGCTGATGGAAGCGGACAACATCCGCAACATCGCCGAGGAGTTCCACGACGCTGATCGCGGTGAGCTGTCGATCGCCACCACGCATACCCAGGCCCGCTACGCGCTGCCGCCGGTGATCCAGAAATTCCGCAGCCGGTTTCCGCGGGTGCGCCTGCACCTGCATCAGGGTTCGCCTCAGCAGATCGCCAAGATGGCGTCGGACGGCCACGCCGACTTCGCCATCGCCACCGAGGCCCTGGAATTGTTCGAGGACCTGGTCATGCTGCCCTGCTATCACTGGAACCGCATCGTGCTGGTCCGACCCGACCATCCGCTGGTGCGCAGCGGGCGGCCGGCGCTGCAGGAGCTGGCCCAGCACCCGCTGGTCACTTACACCTTTGGCTTTACGGGCCGTTCCAAGCTGGACCAGGCGTTTGCCGCCCACGGCCTCAAGCCCGACGTGGTGCTCACCGCGGTGGACGCCGACGTCATCAAAACCTATGTGCGGCTGGGTCTGGGTGCCGGCATCGTCGCCGACCTCGCCTACGACCCGCAGGCCGACGCCGATTTGGTGGCATTGCCGGCCGATCATCTGTTCGAGGCCAGCACCACCCATATCGGCTTTCGCAGCAGCATGTTGCTGCGCGGTTACATGTACGAATTCATCGGCAGCTTTGCGCCGCACCTGACACCACGGCTGGTCGACGAGGTGGCCGGCATCCGCGACCCGGCGGAACGCAGCCGGCGTTCGCGCGAATTGGTGGAGGCCCTGCGCAAGCCTTGACCGGCATTCAAGCTATTCCCAAGTCGTCTGAGAATATAGCCGCCATATGCTGTTTGGCACCCTGAGTGACTGCTAGCCTGCGCGATCAATTGCCACCTTGCCGCCCGGATACGAAGCCGATGTACCGCTACGACTCCTACGATCAATCCCTGGTCGACCAGCGCGTTTCGCAGTTCCGTGATCAGACCCAGCGCTACCTCGCCGGCCAGCTGCCGGAGGAGGAATTTCGCGCGCTACGCCTGCGCAACGGACTGTATATCCAACGATTTGCACCGATGCTGCGCATCAGCATTCCATATGGCCTGCTGTCCAGCCGGCAATTGCGCATGCTGGGCCACATCGCCCGCACTTACGACAAGGGCTACGGCCACTTCACCACGCGGCAGAATATGCAGTTCAACTGGCCGGAACTGGCGCGGGTGCCGGACATCCTGGCCGACCTGGCCACGGTGGAGATGCATGCCATCCAGACGTCCGGCAACTGCATTCGCAACATCACCTCCGATCATCTGGCCGGCGTCGCCCGCGACGAGCTGGTGGATCCCCGGCCGTACTGCGAACTGACCCGTCAGTGGGCCACGTTCCATCCTGAATTCAACTGGCTGCCGCGCAAGTTCAAGATCGCGTTCTCGGCCTCGCAGAGCGATCGCGCGGCGGTGCGCGTCCACGACATTGGCGTACAGATCGTGCGCAACGACGCCGGTGAGCTGGGTTACACGGTGTTCGTCGGCGGCGGGCTCGGTCGCACCCCCATCATCGGCGTGCAATTGGCCGACTTTGTACCGGAACTGGACCTGCTGTCCTACCTGGAAGCGGTGCTGCGGGTCTACAACCTGCTGGGCCGACGCGACAACATCTACAAGGCGCGCATCAAGATCCTGGTCAAGGAAACCGGCCCGGAAAAATTCCGCCAGCTGGTGGAGGACGAGTGGGCCCGCATCCGCGAGGGCGAACTCCGGCTCGACCCCGCCGAACTGCAGAGCATGCAGCAGCACTTCACCCTGCCTGCTTACGCCAAGCTGCCAGACCCGGATCCGACTTACCAGGCGAGGCTGACCGAGGACCCGGCGTTTGCTGCCTGGACACGCCGCAACCTGCATGCGCATCGCCAACCCGGCTACGCGGTGGTGTTCGTGTCGCTCAAGGCCAACGGGGTGGCACCAGGCGATATCACCGCCGGACAAATGGACGCGCTGGCCGATCTGGCGGACCGCTATTCCTTCGGCGAGGTGCGCGCCACCCACGATCAGAATCTGGTACTGGCCGACGTCGCCAAGCGCGACCTCTATGCCCTCTGGCAGGCTTTGCGCGAGCAAAACCTGGCCACCCCCAACATCGGCCTGCTGACCGACCTGATCTGCTGCCCGGGACTGGACTTCTGCTCGCTGGCCAACGCCGGCTCCATCGGGGTGGCGCAGGACATTTTCGATCGCTTCGACAACCTCGACGACCAGCATGACGTGGGTCCCATCAAGCTCAAGATGTCCGGCTGCATGAACGGCTGCGGCCACCACACGGTAGGACACATCGGCATCCTGGGCGTGGATAAGAAGGGCGAGGAGTGGTACCAGGTCACCCTGGGGGGCTCGGCGGACACCGACGCCAGCCTCGGTGATCGCACCGGCCCCTCATTTGCCCGCGACGAAATCGCGGACGCCGTGCAGCGCATCGTGGAGGTGTACTTGGAACTGCGCCACAGCGAGGATGAAAGCTTCCTGCAGACCTATCGACGCGTTGGCATGGCCCCGTTCAAGGCGAGGTTGTACCCGCTGAAGGCAGCAGCATGAGCGCTGAGAATGGCGCCAGCCTGCAACCCTGGGCAATACCTGGCGGGGACAACGCATGAGCGCCCTCATCATCGACAGCCGGCAGGAGCAGGACAGCTTCGTACGACTTGGCGACGACGAACCGGTACCCCATGGGGCTCGCGTTCTGGTTTCGCTGGCGCACTGGCAGGCGCAGGCCGAGCGCATCTCCGAGGCCGCTGCGGCCGTGGGTGTGCTGCTTCCCAATACTGCCGACATCCTCGACCTGGCGCCGCGCCTGCGCTACCTGCCGCTGATCGTCCTCGAATTCCCCTCGTTTGCCGACGGCCGCGCCTATTCGCAGGCACGCCTGCTGCGCGATCGGGTCGGATTCACCGGACAGCTGCGGGCCACCGGCGCCGCCGTGGTACGCGATCAGATCGCTTTCCTGCATCGTTGTGGCTTCAACGCCTTCGAACTGCGCGCGGACCAGGACCTGGCTGCCTGTCTGCGTGCTGCCGCCGAACTCACCCCCGCCTACCAGCCCGCGCAGGACACTCGTCCGCTGGTCCGCAGATTGCGAAAAGGTGACGTGGCGCACGCCTCCTGAACGCGGTATTGGATAAGCTCAGCGAAGATTCATTTAGCCGGCGTAAATCCTTCTCGCGCATGGCGGTTCACGGAAGCTGATTGCAGCCTGGGGCCATGCTTGTCACATTGAAGCGGTTCCGCTTACATTGAGCCGGCAACGGCGTTGCAAGCCACCATCCGGTCAACAATTCGAAGCAGCGGGGAAATCCAATATGAAGGTCCAGGTCGTAGCGGCAACGTTTGTGGTCACGGCAATCTCCGTGGCTGCGGCCACCGCCCACGCGCAGGGCGCTGCCATCTCGGTTCCACAGACGCCACCCCATTCCTACGCCGGTGCCTCTTTCGGGTCGCCCATTGCCTTCGGCGCCGACTGGGGGGCGGTCGGCGTCGGTGTGTTCGGACAGACTTTGCCCGACGAATTCAATGGCCAGCAGGTCAGCGATGACGAAGACTTCGACGGTAGCGCTGCCCTGGTCGTCGGCCTCGGCGATGCCGACCGTTACGCCGGTCTGGAAGTGGCGGCGGTGACGACCTCGCTCACCGGCTCCGGCGATTTGAGCGGCCAGAACGATTCCGACGAGTTCGGCGAGTCGGGCGGTCTGTCGTTCAAACTGCATACCAACCTGCCCGGCGGCGCTGCCATTTCGGCCGGTGTCATCGGCACCAGCCGCTGGGGCGAAGCCGAGGACCAGAACGAGTCCAGCGTCTTTGCCAACGCCTCCAAGGTGTTTGCGATCGAAGCCGGTGCGCGCCGTCTGGCACTGGTCACCACAATCGGCGTCGGCGACGGCTTGTTCACCAACAGCATCGACGACGACGGCGTCAACGTGTTCGGCTCGGCTGCGCTGTACTTCACCCGCAATTTCTCGGTGATCGTCGACCACAGTGGCCGCTTCACCAACGTGGGCGCCTCGGTGGCGCCGTTCCGCGGCCAACCGCTGGTGCTGACCTTGGGCGCGGTCAACGTCGGCGAGCGCTTTGGCTCCGACGCCCAGTTCGGCGGCACCCTGTCCTACACCTTCTCTTTCTGAGGCCGATAGCCTCTCGCGCAATCGGAGATCGACATGAAATCCAATCTTCTCAAATTAATGGCCGCATCTTTGGCATTGCTTGCCACGGCCGCATCGGCTCAGGTCACCGGCGGTGGCGTCACCGGCGGCGGGGTCAGCGGCACCACAGGCGTGTCGGGTGGCCTGGCCAGTGACTTCGCCTCATCGCAGTCCCCCGCCGGCAGCAATTCCAAGGTCGGAGGCTTGGCGGCGTCGCTGGAACGGGTCTTCGGCAAGGAGGACACCGCCGACGCCGAGTGCGCCAAGCTCGGCAAATGCGATTAGCCCAGCCAAGCAGTATTTCCGGCAAGGCTCAACCGGCCTCCTCGATCAGGCACTGCTGATCGAGGTGTCGCCAAAGTAAGGCTGCAGCGCAGCGGGGATCGTGATCGATCCGTCCGATTGCTGGCAATTTTCCAGCACTGCCACCAGTGTGCGGCCGACCGCAAGGCCCGAACCGTTCAAGGTATGGACGAGTTCGGGCTTTTTGGTGTGCGGATGGCGGTACCGGGCCAACATGCGCCGGGCCTGGAAATCGCCGAAATTGCTGCAGGAACTGATTTCCCGATAGCGGTCCTGCGACGGCAGCCAGACCTCGATGTCATAGGTCTTGGCAGCGCCGAATCCCATGTCGCCGGTGCATAGCGCTACCGTGCGATACGGCAACTCCAGTTTTTTCAGGATCGCCTCTGCATGCGCGGTCAGCGCCTCGAGCGCGGCTTCGGAATCTTCCGGCAACACGGCCTGGACCAGCTCCACTTTTTCGAACTGGTGCTGACGGATCATGCCGCGGGTGTCGCGGCCGGCGGCGCCGGCTTCGGCCCGGAAGCAGGGGGTGTGACAGACCCATTTGCGGGGCAGCGATCCGGCTTCCAGGATCTCGTCGCGCAGCAGATTGGTCACCGGCACTTCGGCGGTGGGAATCAGGCTCCAGTCCTGGTCGCCCTTGAGCGCGAACAAATCCTCGCCAAACTTGGGCAACTGGCCGGTCCCGCGCAGGGACGCAGCGTTGACGATGTAGGGGACGTAAAGCTCCTCGTAGCCATGCTCGCGCGTATGCACATCGAGCATGAACTGGGTCAGCGCGCGGTGCAGGCGCGCCAAAGCACCGCGCAGCACGGTGAAGCGCGCGCCGGTGATCTTGGCCGCCGCGGCAAAATCCATCAGCCCCAGTGCTTCGCCGAGATCGGCGTGATCGCGCATGCCTTGCGCCGCACGCGGCTCGCCCCAGCGCCGGATCTCGACGTTGTCGTGCTCGTCGCGTCCGTCCGGCACGCTGGCGAGCGGCAGGTTGGGCAGGCCCATGGCGAAATCTTCGAACTCAGCCTGCAAGGTGCTCAAGCGCGCCTCGTTGTCGGTCAGTTGCGCCTTGATGCGATCCATGTCGGCCAGGATCGGGGACGCGTCCTCGCCCTTGGCCTTGGCCTGCCCGATACGCTTGGAACCGGCGTTGCGCTCGGCCTGCAACTGCTCGGTCTCGGTCTGGATCTGCTTGCGTGCAGATTCCAGTGCACGGAACCGCTCGAGATCGAAGGTGTATCCACGGCGTGCCAACTGCTGGGCAACAGCTTCGGGTTCGGCGCGGAGGCGGCGGGGATCGAGCATGACAATCGGCGAATCGGCGGAAGGGCCTGCGATTATCCGCGGCGGCGGCGCATCACGCGAGCAATACCCGTCCCAGCCACAGGCCCAGCGCGCAGGCAGCGAGCCCGAACAGCAGGCTTGCGGCGACGTAAGCGGCTGCCGAAGCGGCGCCTGCGGTGCGCAACAGCTCCAGGGTATCCAGCGAGAACGCCGAGAACGTGGTGAAGCCACCCAGTACGCCGGTCATCAGCCCGATGCGGACCCAGTCCGGCGCTGGCCGCGCCAGAAACCAGGCCATCAACACGCCGATGGCAAGGCTGCCCAGAACATTGACCGCCCAGGTCCCCCAGGGCCAACCGGGAACCAGGGCACGCGCCGCTTGCATTACCGCCAAACGTGCGGTGGACCCCAGCGCGCCCCCTACGGCCACCGCTAACCAGACCGCCGGGCTCATGCGGCGCCTCCCTGAGCTTCACGAATTTTCTGCAGGCGCTCGGCAATGCGTCCTTCCAGGCCACGCGCAGTGGGTTCGTAGAAGCGCGTGCCCACCAGGCGATCCGGCAGAAACTGCTGACCTTCGGCGTGGGCGTCCGGCTCGTCGTGGTCGTAGCGATAACCGCTACCGTAGCCGAGGTCCTTCATCAGTCGTGTCGGCGCATTGCGAATATGCAGCGGCACTTCCAGCGAACCCTGCGCCTCCACCGCCGCGTGTGCAGCCTTGTAGGCGCGGTACACGGCATTGCTCTTGGGAACGCCGGCAAGGTAGACCACCGCTTGGGCCAGCGCCAGCTCGCCTTCCGGACTGCCGAGACGCTCCCAGGCGTCCCAGGCATCCAGGCACAGGCGGATGGCACCCGGTTCGGCCAGCCCGATGTCTTCGTAGGCCATGCGGGTGACGCGACGGGCGATGTAACGGGGATCGCAGCCCCCGTCGATCATGCGCACGAACCAGTACAGCGCGGCATCCGGATCGCTGCCGCGTACCGATTTGTGCAAAGCCGAGATCTGGTCGTAGAACTGCTCGCCCTGCTTGTCGAAGCGACGGAATCCGCGGCCGATGAGCTGTTCGAGCAGCGCATCGTCGCGTCGAGCCGCCGCGCGCGACGGCTCCACCGGCCCAACGCGTGCGTTTTGTGCACGCAACAACTCCACGCAGGTATCGAGCAGGATCAGCGCGCGACGTGCATCGCCGTCGGCCGCTTCGGCGATTCGGGCAAGCCAGTTTTCCGGCAGGTGATCGGCAGCCAGGCCCAGGCCACGTTCGCGATCGGTCAGCGCTCGCTGCAGCAGCGCCCGCACGGCAGGATCGTCGAGCGGCCTGAGAACCAGAACGCGCAACCGCGACAACAGCGCGCCGTTGAGCTCGAAGCTCGGATTCTCGGTAGTCGCGCCGACCAGGGTCAGGGTGCCGTCTTCCACATAGGGCAGCAGCGCATCCTGTTGTCCCTTGTTGAAGCGATGGATCTCGTCGATGAACAGCACCGTGCGCCGCGCCATCAGGCCGCTGCCTTCGGCCTGCGCCTTGGCCACCGACTCGCGGATGTCCTTGACCCCCGCCAGCACCGCCGACAAGGTCAGGAACTGCGCATCCACGTACTGTGCGATCAACCGTGCCAGCGTGGTCTTGCCGACGCCAGGCGGCCCCCAGAACACCAGCGAGGGAATGCGCCCGCTTTCCAGCAGCGCGCGCAACGGCGCCTGGCGGCCCAGCAAATGGTCCTGGCCGACCACCTCGTCCAGACTGCGCGGCCGCATGCGCTCGGCCAGCGGCGCGCCTGCGTTCACGGCGCCGGCACCGCCTCGACCACCTCGGTCCCCGCCGGCACCTCGAAGACGAACCGGGCCGCGTCCAGCTTCGGATTGACCTCCAGGTCGCGCAACTCGACATCGGAGGCCCCGCCCAGCGGGTCGGTAAAGCGCAACCGTTGCGGGACGCCATCGCGCAGCCACAGCTCGATCGACTGGAACTCGCTGTCTTCGGCACGCGGCTGCAGATGCACCCGGCGCAGGTCGCGTTCCATCCCCCGGTCCTCGATCCGGAAGGTATCGGACAGGCGTGCCTTCTGCGAAAGCAGTTCGGCCGGCGTGCCGGCAAGGGCCTCGCCTGCCGGCCTTACCGTCACCTGCGCCAGGTCCGGATCGTAGGCCCAGATACGCTCGCCGTCGCAAACCATCAACTGCACGTAGGGCTTTTCGTAGGCCCAGCGGAAACGGCCTGGCTTGGAGATCGCCACCGTACCGGCACCGGAAGACACGATCTCGCCATGCTCGTCGGTCTGGGTCTGCACGAAGCGGCCGCTGAGCGTGTTGACGTTTTCCACGAACTGTCTGAGTTCGTCTTCGGCAGATGCGGCGTGCGCAGTGCCCTGCAAAAGCAAAAGCGTCACGCAAAGGCACAAAGAGAAGCGCAAAGGCGCAATGCAATAGCAAGAAAAATTCACGAGTGGGGTTCCTGCTTCTTCGCGCAAATTCGCGCCTTTGCGTGATTCTTCGCTTCCAACTCCGAACGCGAACTGAGCGAACTCACTCTCGCCCGCCCGGCGCGAGGATTTCGCGGTTGCCGCCCGGGCCGCTGGGCCCGACCAGTCCCGAGGCTTCCATCTGCTCGACCATGCGCGCGGCACGGTTGTAGCCGATCTTGAGCCGCCGCTGCACCCAGCTCACGCTGGCTTTGCGCGTCTCCAGCACCAGCGCCACCGCCTGATCGTAGAGCGGGTCGGCCTCCACATCCTCGCCACCGTCTGCGGCCGGATTGGCCTGCGGCTCGTCAGCGCAGATGTCCTCGATGTAGTTGGCCGGGGCCACCTGCTTGAGATAGGCCACGACCTTGTGCACCTCGTGATCGTCGACGAAGGCACCGTGCACACGCGCCACGCTGGAGGCGCCGATCGGGCGGTACAGCATGTCGCCGTGGCCGAGCAGGGTTTCGGCACCTTGCTGGTCGAGGATGGTGCGGCTGTCCACCCGCGCCGATACCTGAAACGCGATGCGCGAAGGAATGTTGGCCTTGATCAGGCCGGTGATGACGTCCACGCTGGGGCGCTGAGTAGCGACGATCAGGTGAATACCCGCCGCACGCGCTTTCTGCGCCAGGCGTGCGATCAGTTCTTCCACCTTTTTGCCGACCACCATCATCATGTCGGCCAACTCGTCGATCACCACCACGATGTTCGGCAGCGGCTGCAAGGGTTCCGGCGCCGGCATATTGGCGATGCCCTCGGCATCGAACAGTTCCGGTGCTGCCGCCATCGGGTTGCGCACAGGCTCGCCCGCCGCGGCGGCATCCTCGATTTTCTTGTTCAGGCCGGCCAGATTGCGCACACCCAGCTGCGTCATCAGTCGATAACGCCGTTCCATCTCGCCCACGCACCAACGCAGCGCGTTGGCGGCGTCCTTCATGTCGGTGACCACCGGTGTCAGCAGGTGCGGAATATCGGCGTACACCGACAACTCCAGCATCTTGGGGTCGATGAAGATGAACCGGACCTGCTCGTGGGTGGCCTTGTACAGCATCGACAGGATCATCACGTTGATCGCCACCGACTTGCCGGCGCCGGTGGTACCCGCCACCAGCAGGTGCGGCATCTTGGCCAGGTCCACCGCCACCGGATTGCCGGCGATGTCCTTGCCCAGCGCCATCGACAACGTGGAAGCCGAATTCCTGTAGGCGCCCGATTCGAGAATTTCGCGCAGCGCCACCATTTCGCGCTTGGTGTTCGGAATTTCCAACCCGACGAAGGGCTTGCCTTCGATCACTTCGATCACGCGCACCCGGGATACCGACAGCGAACGCGCCAGATCATTGGACAGGTTGGTGATCTGCGCGCCTTTAACGCCCGGTGCCGGCTGCAATTCGAAGCGGGTGATGATCGGCCCCGGGGTGGCCGCCACCACCTGAACTTTCACGCCGAAGTCGGCGAGGTGGCGCTCGACCTCACGCGACAGGTGTTCCAGTTCATGGTCGGTGTAGCGCTTGCCACTGGGCCGCGCCGGGTCCAGCAAGCCTACCGGCGGCAGCGGGTCGCCTCCGAACGGCAACTTGCCGGACAGCTCGACACGTGGCTTGCGTGGCGCGCGCCCGCGCGCCGTCGGCGTCTGCGGGCTGTCGTCACTCAGTGCCAGGTCCGGGGTCGCGCGTTCGAGTCGGCGCGTACCCGTGGCCGAAGGCAAGTCCTCATCGGCGAAGTCGCCCAGGAGCATCTGCGTGGCCGCCTCGGAGGCCTCGGGCGTCTCGCCCAGATCGGGCATCCGGCGCCGCGATGCCAGCGTCCGGTTCTTTGCCTTGAGGTCGCCTGCCATCGAGTCCGGGTCCAGCAACGGATCGGCGTCTTCAGCGCCGCCGGGCCGACGCAGGGGGATTCTTCGCAGCACGCCGAGGGTCGCGGCACCGACGCGGTCCACCACGCTGAGCCAGGAGAACATCAAGGCCAGCGGAGCTGCCGCCAGGAACAGTGTCAGCAGGCTCAGCGAAGCACCCAGCGGCTTGAGCGCCTGCACGAACCAGGCGCCGATGATCTGGCCGGCGATGCCCCCGCCGCCCTGTGGCGGAAATGACTCCCACACGTCGGCATGAAGGGCGCACAGTGACGACAGCGAGGACAGCATGACCACCCAGGCGGCCACACGAACCACAATCGGAACCGGCGCACCGTCACGCGCGCCCCGATAGAGGCGCAACCCTGCAACGCAGATTCCCCACGGCAGAAAGAACGCCACATAGCCGACCAGGCTGAGCAGGACGTCGGAGGTCCAGGCGCCCACCGGCCCGACCAGGTTCTTCACCGGTCCACCGGCGCCCGAGGAACTCCAGCCCGGGTCGTTGGGGTCAAAGCTGATGAGCGCCGCCAGCAGGAACAGGGTGAGACCGATGCAGGCCAGCAGCCCCGCTTCTCTCGGCAGGCGCTCCAGCCACCCCGTGTCGGCGGGAGCGTCGGTGGCCTGCGTTTTGCTTTTCGACAAGGCGAAAGGAATACGAGTGGGAATGGTAGAAGCGGTCGCGCCGATGACCAGACCACCGGTCACAGCGGACGGACGTAGCACCCGGAGTATAACAACGGGCTGCTTGAAAGCCGCCGATACAGACACATCATCATCGCGTCTGAGGCTTTACCGAAACAGCAGGAGATCGACATGAATGTTCGCCACTTCGTTCTGACCCCCGAGGGCCGGATTCACGAATTCACGGCCGAGCAGGCTGCGCAGATCGCCGCCGGGGCAGACCGGCTGCCGGAATTTGCCGACAGCCGCGTGCGCTATCTCCAAGTCGCGGTGGACGCAGCCAATGCCACGGAAATTCGCGTGCAGACCGCCGGCGCCAACATCCGCTTCGACCAGGAAGGCAAGATGCTGGAAGCCAGCCCGGCTTCCGCCGACGACGCGCTCAGCGGCTTCGAGCATGACGCCGTGGTGCAGTGGGCGATCCGGGACATCCCCAGTGCCGGGCCGACCTTTCACTGACAAGGCCCGCGCTCAGCGACGTGACGGTGCTGCATGTCCGGCGATTACGCCGCCTTGCGGAGATCGCGGCCGGCGAATGGGACCGGCAGTTCGAGGGCGGCAACCCGTTCGTACGCCATGACTGGCTTGCACGACTGGAAACCCACGGCTGCGTCAGCGAGCAGGAAGGCTGGGAGCCCAGCCACCTAGTTGTCGAGGACGACAGCGGGCGCTGCGTCGGCGCCGCACCGCGATACCTGAAACACCATTCCTACGGCGAATTTGTATTCGACTTCGCCTGGGCCGACGCCAGCCACCGTATCGGTCAGCCCTATTACCCCAAGTACCTCAATGCCATCCCCTACGTGCCCAGCACCGGCCCGCGTCTGGGAGGCGCCGACGCCGCGGTGCGCAGCCGCTTGGCCGGGTATCTGAGGGAGAGTTGCGAACGCGAGAGCCGCTCCTCCGCGCACGCGCTGTTCGTAGACGAACCCGAAGCGACCGATTTCCGCAGCGCCGGATTCATCGAACGTCACGACGTGCAATTCCAGTGGCACAACCGCGGATATCTCGACATGACGACGTTTCTGGCCACCTTCAGCAGCGACAAGCGCAAGAAATTCCTGCGCGAGCGCCGCCGCGTGGCGGAATCCGGCATCGGTTTCGAGGTGTGCCGCGGCGCCGACCTGTCGTCGCAGGACTGGGATCTGGTGTACCGCCTCTACGCCGGCACCTATCACGAGCGCGGGCAACTGCCCTACTTCACCCGCGACTTCCTGGCCGACATCGGCCATTGCGCCGCTCTGGACCTGCGGCTGGTGTTTGCCGTGCACGAGCAGCGCCGTGTGGCCATGGCCATCCTGCTGGTTGGCGGCGACACCCTCTACGGACGTCACTGGGGCAGCGAGGCGCACTATCACTCGCTGCATTTCGAATGCTGCTATCACCAGGGCATCGAACTGTGCCTGCGCGAAGGCTTGGCGCGCTTCGACGCCGGCACCCAGGGGATGCACAAACTGGGGCGCGGGTTCGATCCGGTTGCGACCCGCTCGTTCCACCATCTGTCGGATCCGCGACTGCGTGAGGCCGTGCAGGATTACCTGGCGCGCGAGCGGCGCGCAGTGGCGGCGCGGATGGATGAATTCATGCACCATAGGCCGTACCGGTCGACACCCGACGTACCGGTTACGCAACAAGGTTAGGGACATGGACAATCCCATCCGGCTGCACTGGCTGGACCCGCGCGATCCGCAGCAGCCCTTCCCTCCCGCGCACCTGGCCATGCGTGATCCCAACGGCCTGTTGGCGATCGGCGGCGACCTGTCGGTTCCCCGTCTGATCCGCGCCTACTCGCAGGGCGTGTTCCCCTGGTACAACCCGGACGAGCCGATTCTGTGGTGGAGCCCGGACCCGCGCGCGGTGCTGTATCCGGACGGCATGCGCATCACCCGCTCGCTGGGCCGGAGCATCCGCCGCGAGGACTACGGCGTCAGCCTGGATCGTGCGTTCGACGAAGTGCTGCAGCAGTGCAGCGGGCCACGGCGCCGCAGTCGCGGTACCTGGCTCGGTGACGAAATGCGCGAGGCCTACCTCAAACTGTTTGCACACGGATACGCCCATTCCGTGGAAGTCTGGCGTGCCGGGGACCTGGTCGGCGGCCTCTATGGCGTCGCGCTCGGTCGGGTATTCTTCGGCGAATCCATGTTCAGTCATCAACCCGACGCGTCCAAGCTCGCGCTGCACTGGTTGAGCCAGCAGTTGCTCGCCTGGCGCTTCGCACTCATCGACTGTCAGGTCGGGTCTCCGCACCTGCAGAGCCTGGGCGCGGTGGAAGTCTCACGCGAGCGCTTTCTCGGTTTGCTGCGCCCGTCAGTCGCCGCGCCAGCGCGAACCGGGCACTGGCAGTTCGATATTGCGGTACCGGCTTCGCGCGAGCATGTGCCGACACATTCACGCACATGAACGAACGCGTCCGCCTGTTTCTGTCCACCGAACATCCCTGCGGGTATCTACCCGCGCGGTCCGCTCGCAGCCTGTTTGTCGATCCCGACTATCGCGTCAATCCGACGCGTTACCAGAGCCTGCTGGAGCAAGGCTTCCGTCGCGGCGGCAATCACGTCTACCGGCCGCGGTGCGAATCCTGCCGCGCCTGCGTTCCGGCGCGCATCCCGGTGGCTGACTTCATCCCCAATCGCGCCCAGCGGCGCTGCCAGAAGCGCAACAACGACCTGCGGGTACGCATCTGCAGCGACATCACCGATCACCAGTTCGACCTGTATCAGCGCTACTTGCGCGCGCGGCACGATGACGGCGGCATGAACCCCGAGGACAAGAGCGGGTTCCATAATTTTCTCAACTGCGGCTGGGGCGCCACCGAGTTCTGGGAATTCCTGCACGACGAACAGCTCCTGGCATGCGCCGTGGTGGATCGGGTGCCGCAGGCTTTGTCCGCCGTCTACACCTTCTTCGCGCCGGAATACGCCGATCGCGGCCTCGGCACCTACGCGGTGCTGGCTCAGCTGCAGGCCGCGCGCGAACAAGGCTTGCAACACGTCTACCTGGGTTATTGGGTCCCCGGCAGCCCGAAGATGGACTACAAGCGCAATTTTCGGCCGATGGAAGTCCTCGGCAGCAACGGCTGGGAGCGCGCCGACATCAGCGGCTGAAACGGCATTCGCAGTTGCCGCGCGAAGGCAACTCGGATCCGGAACGCCTCCTGGCGGGCCGAGGTTGAACAGTCCTTGCCCAGCCCGGATAATGCCCGCCCCCAAGCTGCCCCGCAGGTCGCATGCCCAAAGAAGATCACATTGAAATGCCCGGCGTTGTCGCCGAAACGCTGCCCAATACCACCTTCCGTGTGAAGCTGGAAAACGGCCACGTGGTGACGGCTCACATCTCCGGCCGCATGCGCAAGCACTACATCCGCATTCTGACCGGGGACAAGGTCACCGTGCAGTTGACGCCCTACGACCTGTCCAAGGGCCGCATCACCTTTAGGGACAAGTAAGCCGCCCGAGCACCCCGCCGCGAGCGAAGCGAGTAGCGGGCAAGCCAGTGGCGGCTGTAGCGGGCACAGGCCCCAAAACTCAACCCGCGCCCTCCCGTCGCAACCGCCCCGCCAAGAGCGGAGCAAGCAGCGGGCAAGCGAGCGTCGGCTGTGGTGGGCACAGGCCCCGACTCCGCACTCTTACGCCGTACCTGCGTCCGCCGCGAACACATCGACCCGCGGCCGAGCGAGCCGTAGCGGGTGCAGGCCTGGCCCAAGCCACTGGGGCCGACGATCTTCGCGCGTCCACTGCCCTCAATAAAAAGCCCGCCGAAGCGGGCTTCTTACTGCGAGCGAGAAACATCAGACCGGTTCGAGCACAGCCGGCTTTTCGCGCGCTTCAAGCTCGAATTCAAGCTTGTCGCCCTTGACCTCGACGTGTACGCGTCCACCGTTGGCGAGCTTGCCGAACAGCAGCTCTTCGGCCAGGGGGCGCTTGAGGTTTTCCTGGATCACGCGGGCCATCGGACGGGCACCCATCTTGGCATCGTAGCCGCGCTCGCCGAGCCAGGCGCGGGCGCTTTCGTCGATTTCCAGCACTACGCCCTTGGCGGCGAGTTGCTCCTCCAACTGCAGGAGGAACTTGTCCACCACGCGCGCGATCTCCGCCTTGCCCAGCGCTGCGAAGGGCACGATGGCATCCAGACGGTTGCGGAACTCGGGCGTGAACATCTTGCGGATCACTTCCAGCGCGTCGGTGAGATGACTTTGCTCGGCGAAGCCCATGCTGCGGCGCGAGGATTCCTCGGCGCCTGCATTGGTGGTCATCACCAGGATCACATTGCGGAAATCCGCCTTGCGTCCGTTATTGTCGGTCAGGCTGCCGTGGTCCATGACCTGCAGCAGCAGGTTGAACACGTCGGGGTGTGCCTTTTCGATCTCGTCCAGCAGCACCACGCAGTGCGGCTGCTTGAGCACGGCCTCGGTGAGCAGACCACCCTGGTCGAAACCGACGTAGCCGGGGGGGGCACCGATCAGGCGGCTCACGGTGTGCCGCTCCATGTATTCGGACATGTCGAACCGGATCAGCTCGATGCCCAGCAGCTGCGCAAGCTGTCGCGTGACTTCGGTCTTGCCCACGCCCGTGGGACCTGCCAGCAGGAAATTGCCGATCGGCTTGTCGGGATTGCCCAGTCCGGAGCGCGACAGCTTGATGCTGGAGGTGAGCTGGGCGATCGCGTCATCCTGGCCGTAGATCACCAGCTTGAGATCACGCTCCAGGGTCGCGAGCTTGTCTCGATCGTTGCTGGACACGCTCTTGGGCGGGATGCGCGCAATCTTGGCGACGGTCTCCTCGATATCGCGCACCTGCACCGTCTTGCGTCGCTTGGACTCCGGGAGCAGACGCAGGCGCGCAGCCGCTTCATCGATGACGTCGATGGCCTTGTCCGGCAGCAGCCGGTCGGTGATGTGGCGTGCGCTCAGTTCGACCGCCGAACGCAGAGCGCCGCGGGTGAACTGCACGGAATGATGTTCCTCGAAGCGCGAACGCAGGCCTTCGAGAATCTTCACCGAGTCCTCCACCGTCGGCTCGGTAACGTCGATCTTCTGGAAGCGCCGCGCCAACGCGCGGTCTTTCTCGAACACGCCGCGGTATTCCTGATAGGTGGTGGAGCCGATGCAGCGCAAGACGCCACCCGACAGCAGCGGCTTGAGCAGGTTGGACGCATCCATCACGCCGCCGCTGGCCGCGCCAGCGCCGATGATCATGTGGATCTCGTCGATGAACACGATCGCACCCGGGGTCTGGGTGAGCTCCTGCATCACGCTTTTGAAGCGCTTTTCGAAGTCGCCGCGATACTTGGTCCCTGCGATCAGGCTGCCGAGGTCCAGCGAGAACACCACCGAACCCTTGAGCAGATCCGGCACCTTGCCTTCCACGATCAGCCACGCCAGCCCCTCGGCGATGGCGGTCTTGCCAACGCCGGCCTCACCTACCAACAGCGGATTGTTCTTGCGCCGTCGGCACAGGGTCTGCATGACCCGCTCGATCTCGTGCTCGCGTCCGATCAGGGGGTCGATCTGCCCGCGGGTAGCACGCTCGTTCAGATTGACGGTGAACTGCTCAAGCGCGGACTTGCCGCTGGGCTTGCCTTCGTCCTTGTCCTCGGTCTCCGAACTGCCCTCCGAAGGCTGCTGCGCGTTGGGATTGTTCTTGGCGATGCCGTGAGAGATGAAATTCACCACGTCCAGCCGGCTCACGCCCTGTTCGCCGAGCAGATACACGGCGTGCGTGTCCTTTTCGGCGAACATGGCCACCAGCACGTTGAGCGTGGACACCTGCTTCTTGCCAGCGGCCTGCACGTGGTAGATCGCCCGCTGCAACACCCGCTGGAACGACAGGGTGGGCTGCACCTCGGTCTGTTCGCCGCCGCGAGTGGCGTGGATGTTGTGACGGATGTATTCGCGCAGCTGCTGTTCGAGCTTTTCCAGGTCGGCGCCGCTGGCGGTGAGCACCTCGGAAACGTTGGCGTCGGACAACAGCGCCAGCAGCAGGTGTTCCACCGTCAGTAACTCGTGCCCCTCCCCGCGTGCGGCGAGAAACGCGGCATCGAGTGCTTTCTGCAGTTCGTCGGACAACATGATCGGCTCCCTTACGGATCCAACGCGGGTGTGGGGTGCATCGACATCAGGCCTTTTCCAGCACGGTCAGCAGCGGGTGCTGATGCTGGCGCGCGAAGGCATTGGCTTGCGCGGTCTTGGTCTCGGCGATCTCGGCGGGATAGACGCCGGCAACGCCGCGACCCTTGGTGTGCACGTGCAGCATGATCTGCACCGCCGATTCCCGGGTGTGGTGAAAGAACTGCTGCAAAACCTGGACCACGAACTCCATCGGGGTGAAGTCGTCGTTGACCACCACCACCTTGAACAACGGCGGCTGCTTGGTCTTGGGCTTGGCCGCCTCGACGACATTGCCGAGGTCGGTGCCCGTACGGATTCGGGGGGTTTCGCTCATGGGTTCCAGTCTAGCGCGCGGCGGGTGACTTGAAAGCCCTCCGGTCGCCCTGTCCAAAGTTGCATGTTCTGCGCCAAATTCAAGTGCTGGCGCCTCCGGCCGATGGAAGCCGGGGTCTGGCGGTCGAACGTGCTCTTGCTAGACCGGCGAGCGGAGCGATCGTTCCGCACTACAACCCGGCTCCGGGGGCTCCAGGGAGCGACAAGTCCGGATGGATTCCGCGCCCAACCGTCGGGGCCGTTCACGGCGCTTTCTGCACGGACGAGCGTACGCCCTGCCAATCCAGTTCCAGGGGCTCCGGCACCAGCGGCGGCAGCGCCGCGATCAGCGTCTGCAGACGCTCAATTCGCTCCGCGGTGGCAGGGTGGCTGGACAGCCAGGCCACGCTACCGCTTTCCTGCGACTGCAGCCGGCGGAAAAACGTCACCATGCCCTGCGGATCGACGCCGGCCCGGTGCAGCGCCGGCACCGCCAGCGCGTCTGCCTCGCGTTCCAGGTCGCGCGAAAAGCTCATGGCGCCGGCCTGGTGCACCAGCACCCCGATGATGGCGCTGGCGTCGCCCAATACCACGGTGAGTACCGCCGCCCAGCCCAGCGTGAGGATCATGTTCTGCAGCGAGTGGCGCAACTCCACGTGCTGTATTTCGTGCGCCAGCACACCGGCCAGTTCTTCCACCGAAGCGGCGTCTGCGATCAGACCGGTGTGTACCACCACCACGCCGCCCGGCGCGGCGAAGGCGTTGATCCGATCGTCGCGCAGCAGATACCAGCGGTAGTCGTAGGCGGAGCCGGCGGTCAGGCGTTCGCCGATCGTGCCGATGGCCTCCAGCGCCGGCCCCTCCTCCACCAGTTGCCCGCCGTCGCGCAGCGCCGACACCAGTTGCTCACCCAGCCGTGCCTCGGTGGCTTCCGGCACCTGCTGCGCCACCCAAGCGACGAAGGCGTCGTAGCGCACCACCAGCAGCGCCGCGGCCAGTGCCAGTGCCGCGACCAGCGTCCCCAGTCCGCCCCACAGCCAGCGCTGGCGGCTTACACCGCCGCCGATGCGGCCCAGTTCGCGCTGCAGGCGCGGATCGGCCTGCCGGCGCAACGCGGCCAGGGTGGCGGACGACACCACCTGCAACGACCATCGCGCGCCGGCGTCTTCGAAGTTCAGAAACACGCAATCGTGATCGAAGCCGCCGACCTGTGCCGACAGGTGAGACAGCGGCACCACCCGTGGCTGCGGTGTTTCCAGTCGGAGGTTGGTGCCGAGCAGTTGCGCCTTGATCGGCGAACCGGCGCGCGGCAGGCCCGGGCCGAAAAGCCGGGCATCGAACACGCTGCCCGGATTCACGGCGTCGGCCCAGGTCCGGACAGCGCGAAGAGAATGAACAGGATGACCAGCATGAAATAGATGCGCCCGCCCCAGCCGCGCGGTCGCGCGATGCCGTCGGCGACGATGCGCCCGGCCAGCCGCCGGATCGGCAGCGATTGCAGCCAAACCGTGCCCGGTCCCTGCAGCCTGGCGAAGAACAGGCCCTCGCCACCGAACAATGCGGTCTTGAGCCGGCCGGCGTACTTGATGTCGTACTGCACGGTCGGCTGCAGCGCGGCCAGGCAGCCCGAATCCACCCGAAGGGATTGTCCGGGCTGCAATTCCAGTTCACTGAGCAGGCCACTGGCGTGGATGAACGCAATGCCCTCGCCGCTGAGCTTCTGCATCACGAAGCCTTCGCCGCCGAACAAGCCCACGCGTAACCGCTTCTGCAGGGCCACCCCGACCTGCACCCCGCGCGCGGCACACAGAAACGCGCCTTTCTGGCAGACCAGCGCGCCACCCACGTCGGCCAGGTCGATCGCTACCAGCTTGCCCGGATAGGGCGCAGCGAAGGCCACCCGCCGCGTCGTGTCACTGGTGTTGGTAAACACGCTGCTGAACAGCGATTCGCCGGTGAAGCTGCGTTTGATGGCCCGCCACAGCCGCAGCAGCACATTGCCGCGGCCGGAACCGTCGCCGAGCACGGTGTCCATGTCCAGGCCGTCGTCCATGTACATCATGGCGCCGGGCTCGCCGACCGCGGCAGCGCCCGGCTCCAGGGTGATTTCCACCACCTGCAGGTCATCGCCGTCGATGCGGTATTGGATAGAGTCCATGGAAATTTCGTTGGCGGCGGTTCAGGAAGGCGCATCATCCTGCAAAATCCCGCCAGGCGCCGTCGCCGACACGCCGCGCCCCCAACGGAGAACCCGATGAGCTTCGTCCCGCGTCTGATTCTGCTGCTGGTCGCCTGCGGCGCCCTGCTGATCGGCATTCAGGTGCCCAACTTCAGCGATCAGTACCGCAAGCGGGTGGATGCCCACCTCAGCGAAGTGCAGACCAATCTCGCGCCTTTCCAGGAAATCGCCGACCGCTTTCACAATGGCTCGCTGGACGCGCTGATTGCGCATCACGAGGCCAGCAGCGACGCCACCTTCCGCGCCGAAGGCGATGCCATCCGCTTCATGCAGCAGCGGGCCCAGCGCTTCCAGGCCGAGTTGACCCAGATGCTGGCGCCGCTGCCGCAGCAGGTCTGGCACATGGTCAGAAACGGCGACCGCGACCTCCTCGGCGAGACCCGCGCGCAGTATTCCTTCGGCATCCTGCTGGACCAGACCGCGCTGCTGGCGGGTCTGGCACTGGTGGTGCCCTGCGTGCTGGTGCTCGAACTGCTGTTCGCCGGCATGCGCCGCTTCGTCGGACCCGATCCCGGCGCGCGGCGTCACACCGTCAGGTGATGTCGCACCATCTCGTCGCTGAGTTCCGAGATTGCCCCGCCGGCCACCGCGCGGCCCTTGTCCAGAATCCGGAAGTCGCTGGCCACGCGGCGGGCGAACGGCAGCTTCTGTTCGACGATCAGTACGGTCAGGCCGGTCTCGGCGTTGAGGCGCAGTAGCAGATCGCCGATCTCGTGGACGATGTTGGGCTGGATGCCCTCGCACGGCTCATCCAGGATCAGCAACTTGGGCTGCAGCAACAGCGCGCGACCGATGGCGAGCTGCTGCTGCTGCCCGCCCGACAGGTCACCGCCGCGACGGCGCAGCATCTGCTTGAGCACCGGAAAAGTGGTGTATACGCGCTCCAGTGCATCGGCTGGCCGTGTGCGCTTGGCGAACAGCCCCATGCGCAGGTTCTCCTCCACCGTGAGCTGCGAAAAGATCTCGCGACCCTGCGGCACGTAGCCGATCCCCATCGCCGCGCGGGCTTCGGCGGCGTGGCGGCGAATGTCGGCGCCGTCGAAGCCGATCTCACCAGAGACCGCCGGGATCAATCCCATGATGCATTTGAGCAAGGTGGTCTTGCCCATGCCGTTGCGGCCCATCAGGCAGGTGCGCGAACCGGTCGGTACCGACAGGCTGACGTCCCACAGGGTGTGCGAGCCACCATAGAACTGGTTGAGGTTGTTGATCTCGATCATGGAGCGTCGGTGCCCGAAAAGCGTTTGCCACGGATGACACGGAGCCCCACGGATGAAAAGCCAATCAGCCGCAGAATGCGCTGCACAGGCCCGTGTGTATCCGTGCCATCCGTGGCAAGGTTTTTCTCGCGCAGATCAGTCACCGAGATACACCTCGATCACCTTGGGATCGTTCTGCACCTGATCCATGCGGCCTTCGGCCAACACCGAACCCTGGTGCAGCACCGTCACCGTGCGCGCAATGGAGCGCACGAAATCCATGTCGTGCTCCACCACCACCACGGACCGCTTGCCGGCCAGCGACACCAGCAGTTCGGCGGTGCGCTCGGTCTCCTGCGGCGTCATGCCGGCGACCGGCTCGTCCACCAGCAGCAGCGCCGGGTCCTGCATCAGCAGCATGCCGATCTCCAGCCATTGCTTCTGGCCGTGCGACAACGAACCGGCCAGCGCCGAACGATGCGCCTGCAGGCCGATGGTCTCCAGCACCTCGTCGATGCGCAGATGCTGTTCCGGGGTCATCCGCGCAAACAGCATCTTCCACACCGACTTGTCGCCGGCCATGGCCAGCTCCAGGTTCTCGAACACGGAGTGCTCGCCGAAAACGGTGGGCTTCTGGAACTTGCGCCCGATTCCGGCTTCGGCGATCTCGGGTTCGGTCAGGGCCAGTAGATCCACGGTCTGACCAAACCAGGCCGAGCCCTCGTCGGGCCGGGTCTTGCCGGTGATGACGTCCATCATTGTGGTCTTGCCGGCGCCGTTGGGTCCGATAATGCAGCGCAGCTCGCCGGCCTCCACATACAGGGACAGATTGTTCAGCGCGCGAAAGCCATCAAAGCTGACGGTGATGCCTTCGAGATACAAAATGATGTTGTGCGAAAGGTCCAGACGCGGCGCGCGCGCCTGGTGCGACATGAAATCGAACACCTGGGAACGGTCCGTCAGGCGCTCCAGCGTACCGAGAACGCTCATGAGCTCGACACCCCTTTTCGTCTCATCAGCAAGCCCTGCAGTTTGGGCATCAAGCCGACCACTCCCTTGGGCATGAACAGTGTCACCACCACGAACAGCGCGCCCAGGCCGTACAGCCAGATTTCCGGAAAGCTGCCGGTGAGCACGGTCTTGGCGTAGTTCACCACCAGCGCGCCGACCACGGCGCCGTACAAGGTGCCGCGCCCGCCCACCGCCACCCAGATCACGATCTCGATCGCGTTGATCGGCGCAAACTCACCGGGGTTGATGATGCCCACCTGCGGCACATACAAGGCGCCGGCCAAACCTGCGAGCATCGCGGAGAACACGAACAGCCACAGCTTGTAGTTCTCCACCCGGTAGCCGATGAAGCGCGCGCGGCTTTCGGCATCGCGAATCGCCTGCACCACCCGTCCGAAACGCGAGCGGACGATATAACGACAGGCGAAGTAGCCCAGCCCCAGACTGATCGCCGTCACCACGAACAATCCTGCGCGCACGCCGGGCTGACCGAGGTCGAAGCCGAGCAGTTCCTTGAAGTCGGTCAGCCCGTTGTTGCCGCCGAAACCCATCTCGTTGCGGAAGAACGCCAGCAGCAGTGCGTAGGTCAGCGCCTGGGTGATGATGGAAAGATAAACACCGGTGACCCGCGAGCGAAATGCCAGCCAGCCGAACACGTAGGCCAGCAGCCCGGGCACCAGGAACACCATCAGCATGGCAAACCAGAACATGTCCATGCCGTGCCAGAACCACGGCAGCTCCTTCCAGTCCAGGAACACCATGAAGTCCGGCAACACTGGATCGCCATAGACGCCGCGCGTCCCAATCTGGCGCATCAGGTACATGCCCATCGCGTAACCGCCCAGGGCGAAGAACGCGGTATGCCCCAGACTGAGAATGCCGCAGTACCCCCAGATCAGGTCCACCGCAACCGCCAGCAGCGCGAAGCACAGATACTTGCCCAGCAAGGTCACGGTGTAGCTGCTGATGTGCAGGGGATTGCCTTCCGGAACCGCCAGATTCAGCACGGGCACCAGCAACGTCACCAGCGCCAACACCGTGAAGAACGCACCCGAGCCGGGATCGTTGCGCAGCAGGCCGCGATAGGACTGGACGGGATTCATCACAAGCCCTCCGCGGCGCGGCCTTTCTGCGGGAACAGGCCTCTGGGCTTGCGCTGGATGAACAGGATCAGTGCCACCAACACCAGGATCTTGGCCAGGACCGCCCCCGCATAGGGCTCCAGCAGCTTGTTGATCACGCCCAGCGACATGCCGCCGATCAAGGTGCCCCACAGGTTCCCGACCCCGCCGAACACCACCACCATGAACGAATCGATGATGTAGGCCTGGCCCAGATTGGGGCCCACGTTGGTGAGCTGCGACAGCGCCACTCCGGCGATGCCGGCGATGCCGGCACCGAGGCCAAAGGTGGCGGCGTCGACGAACGAACTGCGCACGCCCATGGCGCGTGCCATCGCGCGATTCTGCGATACCGCGCGCACCTGCAAGCCCAGCGGCGTGCGCTTGAGCACCATCAGCAGTCCGGCAAACACGATCAGCGAGAACAGCAGGATGTACAGACGGTTGTAGGTCAGCGCGAACAGCTCGTTGATCTGCCACACGCCGCTCATGAAATCGGGAATCGCCACCGGCCGGTTGTTGGGCGAGAACACCGAGCGCACCAGCTGCTGCAGGATCAACGAAAGTCCGAAGGTCGCCAGCAGCGTCTCCAGTGGACGCCCGTACAAATGGCGCACGATGCCGCGTTCGATCGCCACCCCGAACAGCCCCGACACGACGAACGCGGCAGGCACGGACAGAATCAGCGACCAGCCCAGATGATCGGGCATCAACAGCTGCATCACATAAGCGGTGTAGGCGCCCAGCATGATCAACTCGCCGTGCGCCATGTTGATCACCCCCATCACGCCAAAGGTAATGGCCAGCCCGATCGCCGCCAGCACCAGCACCGACCCCAGCGAAAGTCCGAAGAACAGGGTCTCGGCCATACCGTAGAGCTGCCGCCGCGAATCGATCTGCGCCAGCGCCTCGCGCGCCGCATCGCGCACCCGAACGTCCGGCTCGGCATAGGCGCCCGAACTGTCCCGCTCCACCAGCGTGCGCAGGCGGTTATGCACCTCGGCGGCGTACTCCCCTTCGAGCGTGCGCACCGCGGCCAGGCGCCGCTCGACATCGGCGCTGCCGAGGTCGTCCATGGCCAGGCCCACCTGCAGCGCCCGCTTCACCCGCGCACTGGTTTCCACCTGCAGCCGCGCGCGAAAAGCCGCAACCGTGTCGGCGTCCAGATTGCGCAGCGACTCACGGATCGCAGCGCGCCGCACGTCAGCGTCCTCGTCGTTGAGGTCTATCTGTGCCACCAGCCCACGCAGCAGCTTGCGCAACGAATTATTGGTGCCGATCTTCTTGTAACCCTCGGCCGGAACCGTCGTCAGGCTTTTCAGGGAGACCGGATCGGTCAGCGCCAGCGCATCGCCGTCGGGCTTGCCGATGAGCACCGCGCCATCGGCCTCTCGCGCATACAACTCGCCGTCCAGAAACGCCGCGAGGGTGGCGCGCGCACCGGGCTCGGCGCTCTGCGCGACCGCCACGGCAATGTCCTGCTTCTGGCGGAAATTGGCGTTAGCCAGAGGCGCCAACGTCTGCGCCAGATCGGCGGGCGGGGGCGGCTGCGCCGGCGCCGGCACGGGGCCGAACATCGCCGCCACGGCGATCACGGCAAGCAGGCCTGCCCTGGGGAGGGCCCGGTGCCAAAACCTGCCGACGGCGGATGTTGAGAGCATGAGCATCGATCTCGTCTTCTGCACGAATCTCGCCAATGTTTTGGGGTGCCCGGAAAAAACCGACTGCAGGCGCAAACCTGCAGCCGGCCCCCAGGGGACCTCAGGAGCTTTTTCCAGACCTTGCGACGAACGCGAACCTCAATAGTTCTGACCCGAACAGGCCTTGGTCTTGGTGTTGTAGTTGCCGCACTTGAGCGTCACCCAATCGGCTTCGATGTCCTTGGACCCTTCCAGGAAATCGCTCCAGGCGTCGCCGGGAACTTCGCCATCGGTCTGCCAGACGATGTCGAACTGGCCGTCCTCGCGCACCTCGCCGATCAGCACCGGCTTGGTCAGGTGATGATTGGGCAGCATCTTGGCGGTGCCGCCGGTGAGATTGGGCACTTCCAGGCCGATGATGGCTTCGGACACCTTGTCGACATCCACCGTGCCCGCCTTCTCCGCTGCAGCCACCCAGAGCTGGAAGCCGATGACGGTGGCTTCCATGGGGTCGTTGAAGGTGCGCTTGTCGTTCTTGATGAACTTCTGCCACTGCGAAATGGCAGCCTTGTTGGCCGGATCATCCACGCTCATGAAGTAGTTCCACGCCGCCAGATGGCCGACCAGGGGCTTGGTATCGAGCCCGGCGAGTTCTTCCTCGCCCACCGAGAACGCCACCACGGGGATGTCTTCGGCCGAGATCTGCTGGTTGCCCAGCTCCTTGTAGAACGGCACGTTGGCGTCGCCGTTGATGGTCGAAACCACCGCGGTCTTCTTGCCGGCGCTGCCGAACTTCTTGATGTCCGACACGATCGACTGCCAGTCGGAATGCCCGAACGGCGTGTAGTTGATCATGATGTCCTCGGCCGCCACGCCCTTGGCCGTCAGGTAGGCCTCGAGAATCTTGTTGGTGGTGCGCGGGTAGACGTAGTCGGTGCCGGCCAGAACCCAGCGCTCGACCTCGATCTCGTTCATCAGGTAGTCCACCGCCGGGATCGCCTGCTGGTTGGGCGCCGCACCGGTGTAGAAGACGTTCTTGGACGACTCTTCACCCTCGTACTGCACCGGGTAGAACAGCAGGCCGTTGTTCTTCTCGAACACCGGCAGCACCGACTTGCGCGACACGCTGGTCCAGCAGCCGAAGGTCACCGCGACCTTGTCCTTGACCAGCAACTGCTCGGCCTTCTCGGCAAACAGCGGCCAGTTGGAGGCCGGATCGACCACCACCGCTTCGAGCTTCTTGCCGAGCACGCCGCCCTTGGCGTTCTGCTCGTCGATCATCATCAGGACGGTGTCCTTCAGCGTGGTCTCCGAGATCGCCATGGTGCCGGACAGCGAGTGCAGCACGCCGACCTTGATGGTGTCGGCCGCATGCGAGGTGAAGCTGGCTGCGCCGAGCGCGGCGGCCGCCAGAATGATTTTGAGTTTCATGAAGCAGACTCCGTTGTTGAGGTGAAAATGCCGGCGCCGGCCGGTGACCGCCGACGCGTGGATGACGCTGAATCTGTCGAATCAGAACGTGAACAGGGCTTCGACCGCGACCGTGTCCGAATCGCCGTTGGTATCGGACTCATCCATGCGGTACTCGAACACGAGCAGCAGGTTGTCGCCGACCTTGTAGCTGGGCGCGAGGGTGATGGCGCTGCCGTCGTCGGCGGTGGCGCCGGAGGCGGTCTGGATCTCGAAGTCGTGATAGCGGACCGTGAATCCCAAAGGTCCGGTGGCGTAGTTGCCCATCAACAGAAACCCATCGCCGTCGCCATCCACGACCGCGCTGGAAGCACCGTATTCGACCGTGTTGAATTCGCCCGCGAAGGTGAATCCCGCGGCCGCGTAGGACGCCCAGACGTTGACGACGTCGGTGTCGGTGTCCTGATCCGAGATGAAGAACGCCTTGGCGGTCAGGCCATCGGCGGGCATCAGCGCCAAGCCCACTTCGTATCCCATCTTGTCGTCGACGTCCTCGACGCTGTTGCGGTCGTTCGGATTGAAGGGACTGGTGACGACAGAGCCCATGAGGGCGAACTTGCTGCCGCCGTAGAAGGCCGACGCGCCGTTCTGGTAGAAGCCGTAGAAGTACTTGGCGTAGCCGGTGCCGCTAAACTGGAACAGGCCAGTGGGCTCTTCGGTTTCCCAACCGCTGTAGCTCAGGAAGCGGCCCACCTTGACGCTGAACTGCTCGGTAAACGCCTTGGTGACAAATGCCTGCTCGACGAAGGTCTCGTCGTCGCTGCCATCGAAGCCCTCGCCGTATTCGATATCGACTTGGGCGGAAACACCCTGCGACCCGGCATATTTGAAAGTGGTCTCGAACTGATCGATGCCGATGCTTTCCGTGCTCGATCCTTCATCGGGCGAGAAGTTCGAGTACGACATGTCGAGAAAGCCGGCGATGCTGAAGCCCTTCCCCAACTCGATCTCGGCATGTGCCACCGGCATGGCACCCGCGGCGCCCGCGGCCATCAGTGCCGATGCCCAGCGCGTTGCCTTGTTGATCCGGCTCATCCGCCGTGTTCCCACGTCTTGCTTGTCCACGTTCATCTCCCTGTCTGTACAGCCAAAATGGGCACCAGGCCCCGAAACAAAGTCCTTCTCCCCCAACCGACGTCGGCACTTCCTGTCGCGAGCTCGCGCCGCTCCCGCGACGGCATCAGGCGTCGGCAGGCGCATTGCCCGTCCTCCCCTTGTTGATGGCGACCGTGGTCGCGGCGGTGCGTGTTTCCACGCTGAGCTTCTGGAAGATGTGTTCGAGGTGCTTGTTGACCGTGCGCGGACTCATCTCCAGCACGGCGCCGACTTCGGTATTGGTCTTGCCCAGCGCCACCCAGTGCAGCACCTCGGCCTCGCGCTGAGTGAGCTTGAGGGCACGCATCAGCGCAGCAGGTTCCGGCACATGAACCTGGCTTTGAATCAGCAGGCGGCGATCACCACCGCGCGCGGCACCCAGGCGGCTGAACACCAGCCGGCGATCCACGCCGGGCCAGTTGAAGCTGCTGTCCAGGTTCCTGCCCAACCATTGACGCAGGGCCGCGGGCAGGCGCGCATCGGCATCAAGCACGTCACCCAGCCAGCGCCGCGCCAACGGCGTCGCCCAACGCACGCGGCAGTCGACGTCCACCGCGACGATGGCGTCGCCCGCGGCATCGGCGGCCTGCTGCGCCTCGGCCATCACGCGGGCGTTGCTCAGGTGCGCGCCGATGCGTGCCAGTACCTCCTGCGTACGGACGGGCTTGGTGACGTAATCGGCGCCGCCGCACTCAAAGCCGCGGACGACATCGTCGGAGTCGGTGAGTCCGGTCATGAACAGCACCGGGATATGCCGCGTGACCAGATCGGACTTCAGACGCCGGCAGGTTTCGAATCCGTCCAGTCCCGGCATCACGGCGTCCAGCAGGATCAGATCCGGCGGTTCGAGCTGGACGCTTTCCAGCGCGCGCACCCCGCTGGTGGCGACACGCACGCGGTACCCGGCCTGTTCGAGCGCGTCGTGCAGCATCGCCAGATTGGCGGGCACGTCGTCCACGATCATCACCACCGCGGGCGCCTCAGTAGTGCTCGGCTGTGTCATCCGACACCTCCTGCAGCACGCGCATGTATTCGGGGAGCTCGAAGGCCTTGACGTGGCGGCGCAGCCGCGCGGTCAGGGCCGCATGCCGGGGATCGCGCAGGTCGAGCTGGTCCAGGTGATCCAGAATGCCGCGCACGTGACCGAGGTCGCCGAGCTGACGCAGCACCGATAGCTCGGTGCGATCCAGCGGTGGCGTGGCGACCATGGATTCGAGGACAGCGATCGGTCGCACACCGGTGATCCAGATCAGATCCAGGCGCTGACGGATGCGCTCCATCAGACGTGCAACACTCACCGGCTTGGCCAGAAAATCCTCCACGCCGATACTGGCGCTGGCCGCCTGCGCGGTGTCGAACTGGTCCGCCGAGATCACCACCACCGGCAGATGCCCGGACACCTGCGTGCGCATCAGGCGTGCGGTTTCCCAGCCGTTCATGCCCGGCATGCCGATATCCAGCAACACCAGATCGGGAGCCGCGCTGGCCACCGCGCGCAGGGCCTCGATACCGGAAGAAGCCTGCACCACGTCGAAGCCGATCGGCTGCAGGATGCTGGCCAGGAATTCACGGTCGACCGTGGTGTCGTCGACCAGCAGCAGACTGCGACGCGGACCGGCGTAGCCGGAAATATCCAGCGGCGGCGGCTCCGGTCGCGGCTGCGGGTTGCGTACCTCGGGCAGGAACAGGCGCACCTCGAACACGCTGCCGGCGCCCGGACTGCTGCTGGCCCTGAGCTCGCCGCCCATCAGATTGGTGAGCATGCGCGCGATGGTCAGGCCCAGCCCGGTGCCGATCTGCGAGGTCGTCGCTGCGCTGGGACCGCGCTCGAACGGCAGGAAGATGCGCTCCAGGTCCTCGGCCGCAATGCCGGCACCGCTGTCGCGGATTTCGAAACTCACGATGTCGCGCCGCGCGCGCACTTCCAGCTTGGTGCCGCCGCGATCGGTGAACTTGACCGCGTTGCCGAGGATGTTGATGAGGATCTGACCCAGGCGCTTCTTGTCGGCGCGCACCACCGCGGGCAGGCGGCCGCTCACGACATGCTCGAAGCTCACGCCCTTGGATTGCGCCTGCAGGCGGAACATGCCGACGATCTGCTCGATGAATTCGGGCAGACGCAGTTCCTCGGTCTCCAGCGCCAGCTTGCCGCTCTCGATCTTGGCCAGGTCCAGTAAGCCATCCACCAGCGATGCCAGGTGATCGCCACTGCGGCGGATCACCGCCAGCGCCTCGCGCCGGTGCGCCGGAATGGCAGGGTCATGCTCCAGTACCTGGGCATAGCCCAGAATGCTGTTGAGTGGGGTACGCAGCTCGTGGCTGATGCCGTTGACGTAGCGGCTCTTGGCCTGGTTGGCGCGCTCCGCAATCTGTTTGGCGGTCTGCAGGTCGGCGTCGGTCTTCTGGTGCGCCTCGATCTCGCGCATCAGCAGTTCGGTCTGACGGTCGGTTTCCTGCTGCGCCACGCGCCGGCTCTCGGCGGTCAGCACCACCCACCACCCACCGACGCCGCAGCCCAGCATCAACACCGCATACAGCGTCAACAGGCTGGACTGCAGTGCCGGAATCGGGGCCGGCGCGTAGGCCACCTGGTAGGCGTAGATCGCGCCCAGCACCAGGCCCAGCAGCACCGCTGCGCCGGTGAACAGCAGCAGGAACTGACCCACGCGCGTCTGCGACTGCGTCGATGCCGCCGCCGGCAGCAGCCGCCGCGCCAGCACTGCAAACTGATCCGCGAAGCCGGCCCCGGGTTTGCAGCGGTCATGGCAGCGCACGTCCAGCGAACAGCACAGCGAACAGATCGGGCCACGGTAGGCCGGACACATCGCCATGTCCTCGGGCTCGTAGCGTTTCTCGCAGATGCAGCAGCGCTGCGCCTTGCGCGCCTTCAACAGGGTCGCGTCGGGCTGTCGCGCAATGTAGTAGCGACCACCGGTGCCCCAGGCGATCAGCGGTGCACAGACGAACGCGGTGACCAGCGCGATAAAGGCTGAAAAGGCCTGCGCGTAGGGTCCGAACATACCGGCGTAGGCGGACACCGAGATCAGCGAGGCGATCAGCATGCTGCCGACGCCGACCGGGTTGATGTCGTAGAGGTGCGCGCGCTTGAATTCGATGCCCTTGGGCGACAGTCCCAGCGGCTTGTTGATGACCAGGTCCGCCACCAGCGCACCGACCCAGGCGATGGCGATGTTCGAGTACAGGCCCAGTACTTTCTGCAGTGCGGCGAACACGCCGAGCTGCATCAACAGCAACGCGATGCCGACGTTGAACACCACCCATACCACCCGGCCGGGATGGCTGTGCGTGACTCTGGCGAAGAAGTTCGACCAGGCCAGCGAGCCGGCATAGGCGTTGGTGACGTTGATCTTGAGCTGGCTGAGCACCACCAGCACCGTCATTGCGATCAACGCCAGTTGCGGCGACTCGAACACGTAGCCGAACGCATGCAGATACATGGTGGCCGGCTCCAGCGCGTGCTGTGCCGGCACCAGATGCTTCATCGCCACGAATGCGAGCAGCGCGCCGCCGAGCATGCGCAGCGCGCCGAAGCCGATCCAGCCGGGTCCGGCGATCAGCAGGCTGGCGGTCCAGCTCACCCGATTGGCGCGGGTCTTCTCCGGCAGGAAACGCAGGAAGTCGATCTGCTCGCCGACCTGCAGCACCATCGCCAGCACCAGGCTGGCGGCGGCGCCGAACATCAGCAGATCGAAGCCGGCGCTGCCCTGGCCGACGAAATCGGTGAGCTCGCGCACGCTCTCCGGCGACTTCATCAGCACGAACACGTACGGCGCTGCCAGCAGGATCAGCCACAGCGGCTGGGTCCAGGCCTGGAAGCGGTTGATCAGGGTGATGCCGTGCGTCACCAGCGGAATCACCACCAGGGCGCTGACCAGGTAGGCGACGGTGAGCGGCATGTCGAAGCACAGCCGCAGCGCGATCGCCATGATGGTGGCTTCGAGCGCAAAGAAGATGAAGGTGAAGCTGGCGTAGATCAGTGAGGTGATGGTCGAGCCGATGTAGCCGAAACCGGCACCGCGCGTTAGCAGGTCCATGTCCAGCGCGTACTTGGCGCCGTACCAGGAGATCGGCAGGCTCACCAGGAAGATCACCACCGAGGCGAACACGATGGCCCAGAACGCATTGGTGAAGCCGTAGGACAACAGGATCGATGCGCCCACCGCCTCCAACAGCAGAAAGGCGATGGAACCGAACGCCGTGTTGGCCACGCGCAGCGGCGACCACTTGCGAAAACTGCGCGCGGTATAGCGCAGCGCGTAGTCCTCGATCGACTCGTTGGCCACCCAGGTGTTGTAGTCGCGGCGCAGCTTGACGATCCGCTGGATCGGCGGTCCGTCGTGCCTGCTGCCCTGCGGGGTCTGGGATGAAGCGGTGGTCATGCGGCGCGAGTTCAATGGCAGGGCCAGGTGCCCGCCGTCCCGAGGCAGGGCGCAATAAGCGGGCCGTTGCCGCGGCCGCCGACTACGTCAATTGACGTATGAACAAGCGCCTACCGGGCTTCCACAGTCCCGACTCGCGGTCGCGGTCGCGTGGCGCAATCCTTGCGGTACGCAGGGCATCGAACATTCACAACGAGGAACCGCGCATGAAACGGCCATTGCGGTGGGCCCGCGCCACCGGCGCCTGTGTTGGCTCATCCCTGCTGCCGATCGGCAGCGCCGTCCAGGCCCACCCCGGACACGATCACGGCAATCTGATGTCCGTGTTGCTGCATCACGCGCTTGGCGCCCACGGCTTGCCGGTCCTGCTGGCAATGGTGGCCATTGCCGGGGCCAGCCTGTGGGCATTCAAGCGCCGGCCGCCGACCGCGCAGCCGCGGTCGGATCGCGGGCGCCGACCTCGCCATTGATGTTCGACGGCCGGCCGACGATGGCGTCGAACTGCCCACAGGCTCCCGGCGGGACGTCTACGGGCACCACCGGCTGGCACGCGGAGTTGGCTTTGAAGTTCGAGCGCCGCGGGTCGTGCACCGTTCTGGCGCACATGCACCATCGAGGGCCGCTGCGGGTGCAGAAGATCCTGTACCCGGAAACCCCGGCTCGCGCCGAGGTGCTGCTGCTGCATCCGCCCTCGGGCATCGCCGGCGGCGATCAACTGCACTTTGACATCGACATCGAGGCGCAGTCGCAACTGCGCGTCACCACCCCCGGCGCAGCCAAGTGGTATCGGTCCGGCGGTGCGCAGGCCTCGCAGACGCTGCGTCTGCAGGTCGCGGATGGCGCCGTGCTGGAGTGGCTGCCACAAGAGGCCATCGTCTATGACGACGCACGCATCCAGGTCCGCACGCAACTGGCCTGCACCCGCAAGGCTCGAATCTGCGGCTGGGATTTGTGGATGCTCGGACGCAAGGCTTCCGGGGAGGATTTCCGCAGCGGCTACCTGCATCAGGTCACCGAGTTGCGTCGCGACGACCGCCTGCTGTGGATGGAGCGTTCGCGGCTGGATGCCACCGATGCGCTGCGTGCCTCGCCCCTGGGTTGGAACGGTGCCCGCGCGCTGGGCAGCCTGTGGGCGCTCGGTCTGCCGGCCGACGACAGCCTGTTGCAGGCCTGTCGCGAGATCGAAGAACCCGGCGTGGCGCTGGGCATCACCCGCTTCGAACACGGCCTGTGGCTGGCACGGGCACTGAGCGAGTCGGTGGAACGTGCACGGCAGGCGCTGACCCGCATCTGGCAGTTGCTGCGCCCCGCGCTGTGCGGCGGCGGTGCCGATCTGCCACGCATCTGGGCGACCTGAGGAACCGACGATTCGATGGAACTGACACCAAGAGAAAAAGACAAGCTGTTGATCTTCACTGCCGGCCTGCTGGCCGAACGGCGCAAGGCGCGCGGCCTCAAGCTCAACTATCCCGAGTCGGTGGCCTACATCAGTGCCGCGATCCTGGAAGGCGCGCGTGATGGCCGCACGGTGGCCGAGCTGATGAGCAGTGGTCGGACGCTGCTGACGCGTGCCGAAGTCATGGATGGCGTGCCGGAAATGATTCCGGACATCCAGGTCGAGGCGACGTTTCCGGACGGCACCAAGCTGGTGACCGTCCACAATCCCATCGTCTGAGGCCGCGCATGATTCCCGGAGAACTGCTGATCGACGACGGCGAACTCGCACTCAACGTCGGGCGCAAGACCGTGACCCTGGTCGTCGCGAACAGCGGCGACCGCCCGATCCAGGTCGGCTCGCATTACCACTTCTTCGAGACCAACCCGGCGCTGCGCTTCGAGCGCAAGGCCGCGCGCGGTTTCCGGCTCAACATCGCGGCCGGCACCGCGGTGCGCTTCGAGCCGGGGCAGGAACGCACGGTGGAACTGGTCGCGCTTGGCGGGGATCGCGTCGTGTTTGGATTCAACGCGCTGATCTCCGGGCCGCTCGACAAACCAAAGTCCGCGACGAAGAGCAAGCGTAGCCCGGGTGCAACCCGGGGCCGTTCCTCGCCGGGAACGAAAAGCCCCGGGTTGCACCCAGGCTACGGGAGGAAGACCCGATGACCGCCTCCATCACCCGCCGCGCCTATGCCGAGATGTTCGGTCCCACCGTCGGTGATCGTGTGCGGCTCGCCGACACCGAACTGCTGATCGAGGTGGAGAAGGACTTCACCCTGCTCGCCGGATCGTACGGCGAGGAAGTGAAGTTCGGCGGCGGCAAGGTGATCCGCGACGGTCAGGGCCAGTCGCAGCGCGTTTCCAAATACGTGGCCGACACCGTGATCACCAACGCGCTGATCGTCGACTACTGGGGCATCGTCAAGGCCGATATCGGCATCAAGAACTCGCGTATCAGCGCCATCGGCAAGGCCGGCAATCCGGACATCCAGCCGGGCGTGAATATCGTCATCGGTGCCGGCACCGAGGTCATCGCCGGCGAAGGCATGATCGTGACCGCCGGCGGCATCGACAGCCACATCCACTTCATCTGCCCGCAGCAGATCGAAGAGGCCTTGATGTCCGGCGTCACCACCATGATCGGCGGCGGCACCGGCCCCGCGACCGGAACGTTCGCGACAACGTGCACGCCCGGTCCCTGGCATCTCGAACGCATGCTGCAAGCCGCCGACGCCTACCCGATGAACATCGGCTTCCTCGGCAAGGGCAACGCGAGCCAGGCGGCGCCGCTGCTCGAACAGATCAAGGCCGGGGCGATTGGTTTGAAATTGCACGAGGACTGGGGCACCACGCCCGCATCCATCGACTGCTGCCTGTCGGTCGCCGAGGACACTGACACCCAGGTCGCGATCCACACCGACACGCTCAACGAGTCCGGCTTCGTCGAACACTCGGTGAAGGCGTTCAAGGGCCGCACGATTCACACCTACCACACGGAAGGTGCAGGCGGCGGCCACGCACCGGACATCATCAAGGTCTGCGGCGAGCCGAACGTGCTGCCGTCCTCGACCAATCCGACGCGCCCCTACACCGTGAACACGCTGGACGAGCATCTCGACATGCTCATGGTCTGCCACCACCTCGATGCGAGCATCGCGGAGGACGTGGCCTTCGCCGAGTCGCGCATCCGTAAGGAGACCATCGCGGCCGAGGACATCCTGCACGACATCGGCGCGTTCTCGATGATCTCGTCCGACAGTCAGGCGATGGGCAGAGTCGGCGAAGTCATCATCAGAACCTGGCAGACCGCGCACAAGATGAAGACGCAGCGCGGTGCGCTCGCCAGCGACACCGCGCGGCACGACAACTTCCGCGTCAAGCGCTACGTCGCCAAGTACACGATCAATCCCGCGATCGCGCACGGTGTCTCGCACATCGTCGGCTCGGTCGAAGTCGGCAAGTGGGCCGACCTCGTGATCTGGAAGCCGGCGTTCTTCGGTGTGAAACCCTCGCTGATTCTCAAGGGCGGCGTGATCGCGGCGGCCGCGATGGGCGATCCGAACGCGTCGATCCCGACGCCGCAGCCGGTGCATTACCGGCCGATGTTCGGCAGCGCGGGCGGCTCGCTCACGCGCAGCTCGATTAGCTTCGTGTCGCAGGCCGCGGCCAAGGCCAAGGTGGGCGAGCGCTACAGCCTGCAGAAACCCGTTGTTGCGGTGAAGAACTGCCGCAGCATCGGCAAGCGCGACATGGTGCACAACAACCTGCAACCGAGGATCAGCGTCGACCCGGAAACCTACGAGGTCATCGCCGACGGCGAGTCGCTGAGCTGCGAACCCGCCAGCGTGCTGCCGATGGCGCAACGCTACTTTCTGTTCTGATGAGAACGACCTCCGGCCGTAGCCCGGTTTCGCGCCAACGAAGCCGGGATTTCGCCCATCCAATCCGTCCCGGCTTGGCGTTCGCCAAACCGGGCTACGTTCTACCGTCGGAACAGCACAGCGTCTTCGGCTCGAACATGGCGCCGGCCTCGCCGTGCGGGGCCGGGTTGCAAGGCGTCTTGGCATGATCCGCATCGAGCGCCGGCTGCCGGCGCGCGTCGACTTCGCCCAGCGCCGCCTGACCCTGCCCTACGCCGAGCGCTGCAAGAGCCGACTGCGCGTGCACCTGGACAACGACGAGGAAGCCGGCCTGTTCCTGCCGCGCGGCACGGTGCTGCGCGGCGGCGACCAGCTGCAGGCGGATGACGGCCGGGTGATCGAACTGCTTGCCTCGGCCGAGGCGCTTTATCGCGTGCAAGCCGCGCCGGATTCCAAAGACCCGCATTTCGACCTGCTGCGCGCGGCCTATCACCTGGGCAACCGCCATGTTCCGGTGCAGTTGCAGCCCGGCGTCCTGCTGCTGGAACGCGATGGCGTTCTGCGCGAGCTGCTGCTGCGCCTGGGTCTCCGGGTAAGCGAGGCGATCGCCCCATTCGAGCCCGAAGCCGGCGCTTACGGTGGCGGTCATCGCCACGATCACGACGTCTCCGGAGGCATGCTGGGCGAACAATTGTCGCGCCTGGCCCATGGCGATTCCGCGCCGGATTTCTCCGGCCAGCAGTTTCATCTGCTGCGATGACCGCCTCGCTGACCGCCCTGCTGCAACTAGCGAGCCCGGCCCTGCCGGTGGGAGCGTACAGCTATTCGCAAGGCCTGGAGAGCGCGATCGATTGCGGGATGGTGCACGATCAGGCCAGCGCCGGGCGATGGATCGAGCAGGGCTTGCGCCTGGTGCTGGCGCGCTACGAAGCCCCTCAGTGGCTGCGTCTGCATCGCGCGCTGGCCGTGCGCGACGTGGTGTCGGCGCAGGAATGCAATGACGAGTTCCTGGCCACGCGCGAAACCGGCGAGTTGCGTGCCGAGACGCTGCAGATGGGTTATTCGCTGATGCAGCTGATGACCCAACTGGGCCACGCTTCGCCACTGGCCGACGGCGAGATCGCCTATCCCAGCGCGCATGCCTGGGCCTGCGTGTGCTGGCACATCGACGAGCACGACGGCCTGCAGGCCTATCTCTATGGTTGGGTCGAGAATCAGGTGATGGCCGCGCTCAAGACCGTGCCTCTGGGCCAATCCGCCGGCCAGCGCCTGCTGCTGGGTTTGCGAGGCGGAATCGAGGCGGCGGCCGCGGAGGCACAGTCGCTTGGAGACGAGAAGCTGAGCACACAGACCCCGATGCTGGCGATTCTCAGTTGCCAGCACGAAGCGCAATACTCGCGCTTGTTCCGCAGTTGAGCTGGCAGTGTCGGCAATGAAGCAGAGGTCGGCTCGCGTTTCCCGCAGGTCCGTATGCGCCGGTGAATTCCGTGCAGGAAGGACGGTTCCAGGCGGTCGGCAACAAGCGATTTTTTGCAACCGAGATGGAGAACCATGAACGCATCCCCCTTGCGCGTCGGCGTCGGCGGACCGGTCGGCTCCGGCAAGACCACGCTGGTCGAGGTGCTTTGCAAGCGCATGCGCGAGCATCATCGGCTCGCCGTCATCACCAACGACATCTACACCCGCGAGGACGAACGCCTCTTGGTGGCGGCCGGCGCGCTGCCCGCCGAACGCATCATGGGCGTGGAGACCGGCGGCTGCCCGCATACCGCGATCCGCGAAGATGCCTCCATCAATCTGGAGGCGGTCGACCGCATGAGCAAGCGCTTCCCCGATCTGGAACTGATCTTCATCGAGTCCGGCGGCGACAATCTGGCGGCGACATTCAGCCCGGAACTGAGCGACCTGACGCTGTACGTGATCGACGTTGCCGGTGGCGAGAAGATTCCGCGCAAGGGCGGCCCCGGTATCACCAAGGCCGACCTGCTGGTCATCAACAAGATCGATCTGGCTCCCTATGTCGGCGCCTCGCTGGACGTGATGGCGCACGACGCCCAACGCATGCGCGGCGAGCGGCCGTTCGTGATGACCGATCTGAAAACCGGGACCGGCGTCGACGCGGTGATCCGTTTCATCGAACGTCAGGGCATGCTGGCATTCGCGGCCTGAACGTCAGTGCCGTGGACGGCGGGTCCGGATTCTTGAAAAGATGCGCCAGCTGCTACTGCCGTCCGCCAATTCCCAGACCGAGGCCGATCCATGAACAACGAATCGCTTGCCCCCACCGCCGACGGCACCGAGTCCGAACGCACCACGCTGCTGATTGCCTACATCCTGCACGGCCTGGCCGTGTTCAACGGCATCACCGCGATCGCCGGGGTGATCGTCAACCACCTCAAGGCCGGCGAGACCGGCAGCAGCTTCGTGGGCAGCCATCACCGCTGGCTGATCCGCACGTTCTGGTGGGGCCTGCTATGGGCCTTTGTCTGCGCCCTGCTGACCATGGTGTTTATCGGCGCGCTGGGCTTTCTGGTGCTGGCGGTGTGGTGGATCTACCGCATCGTACGCGGCGTGCTCAATTACACCGAACGCAAGCCCATGCCGGTCTGACGCGCGCGATGCGGCGGCTGCAGGTCAGGGTCAAGCCCGGCGCACGAGTGCAAACCCTGACCGAATGCGCCGACGGCACCTGGCTGGCGCAGGTCGAGGCGCCGCCGGTCGATGGCAAAGCCAACGAGGCCTTGATCGCGCTGATCGCCGCGCATTTCGACTTGCGCCGATCGCAGGTCGAAATCAAGACCGGGGCGGGCTCGCGCCTGAAACGGGTGCAACTCGCCAGCTGAACGCAGGCTGCGTCGCGATACCTGCGGCCCGGCTACCGCCGGCCATCGTCATCCGCGGATCTTGTCGGAGAAGTTGGGCCACACGCGCGTGGTCAGCAGTTCCAGGCTGCGCATCAGGGCGTCGTGCGGCATGTGGTTGTAGATGAACATCCAGAAGTAATCAACCGGCAATTGCTTGAACAGCGCTTCCAGTTTGCGGTTGACGGTGTCCGGGCTGCCGTGGATGACCAGCCCGCGCTCGGAGATCGCCTCGAAACTGTTGGGCACGGTGAACGGATTCTTTTCTTCCGGCGTGGCGATGGCGGCGTTGAAGCCGAACGGCTGGAAGAAATTGCACCAGATGAAGGCGCCGGCGTCGCGGGCAATGCGTTCGGCCTCCTCGTCGGTATCGGCAACGATGACCTCGCGGCTCATGGCCATGCCCTGGCCGTATTTGTAATCCAGGCCGGCGCGCTGCGCGGCCTCCTGCCCGGCCAGGAAGTGCCCGCGCACAACGTCGGGGTGGGTCATGATGGTCACCGGCACCACGCCGCGTTCCATCGCCCACTGGATGGAGCGCTCCGAGGTGGCAAAAGGCATGAACAGATCCGGGATCTGGTTGTTGTACAGCCCGGGCGCGATGCCGATCTCCTGGATGATGCCGTTTTCGTCCACGCCCTTGCCGTAGGCGCGACTGGTCTTGGCCGCCGGCCACTGGATGCCCGGCGTGGGAATCTGCCAGTGCTTGCCGTGGTAGCTGAAGGTGTCGTGCTTCCAGGCGGTCATCATGATGTCGAAGTGCTCCTCGAACAGGGAGCGCTTGAGTTCTTCGTAATCCTCGCCCTTGCCGGGCTCGCCCAGGCCATAGTGCTGGCCCAGCACATTGACCCAGCGCCCCTGATAGCCGCGGGCGAAGCCGGCGAACACGCGGCCCTGCAGCATCTGCGAGGCGATCGCGATGTCCTCGGCGCGGTTGACCGGATTCAGGCAGGGCAGCACATTGCCGAGCTGGCCGAACTTCATGCGCTTGGTGCGCAGGCCGAAGTAGAGGTTGAGCAGAACCGGATTGGTTGAGACTTCCTCGCCCTCGATGTGGAAATGGTGCTCGGTGGTGCCGGCGCCGTAGTAGCCGTGCTCGTCCATGAAGCCGATCTGCTCCGAGAGTTCCACCAGCATGCGCTGGTAGAGGTCGGTGCGCTTGCCGGCCATGCCCTGCTCGATCTCTTCCTTGCGGCCCAGGCTGGGCAGATAGAAGGCGGCGACTTCCATGGGGTTCTCCTCGCGGTTTAAGCGCGATGTTGGACGCACTCGTCGGGCACGTCGACCCGGCAGGGGCTCGCCCTAGTCCGCGTCCCACCTGTAGCGTGGGCGCGGCGTCGAAGGATTCGGCTTCAGGCGCCGCGCCGGAGGCTTCCGGTTCTATTCCGGATCCGGCGCCACCCGCACCATGCGCTTGCCGCGGTTGTTGCCGTTGAGCAGACCGACCAGCGCCTGTGGGGCGTTTTCCAGGCCATCGACGATGTCCTCGGCGACCTTGATCTGCCCCGAGGCCGCCCACTTCGCCAGATCCGCCATGGCCTGCGGGTGTTCGTCGGCGTGGTCGAGCACGATGAACCCGTGCACCGACAGGCGCTTGACCACCACCGACATCGGGAACGAGGTCATGCGCGGCTTGTGCCCCTTGTCGTAGCCGGAAATCGCGCCGCAGCAGGAGATGCGGCCGAAGTCGTTCATCTGTGCCATGACCGCTTCGAGCACGTCGCCGCCGACGTTGTCGAAATACACGTCGATGCCCTCGGGGCAGGCCGCGCGCAGCTGCTTGCCCAGATCCCCGGACTTGTAGTCCACGCAGTCGTCGAAGCCGAGTTCGGACTTGAGCCAGTCGGTCTTGTCCTTGCCGCCAGCGATGCCGACCACGCGACATCCCTTGAGCCGCGCGATCTGGCCGACGAAGGTGCCGACCGATCCCGCCGCGGCCGACACCACCACGGTCTCGCCCTCCTTGGGCCGCCCGAACTTGAGCAGGCCGTGGTACGCGGTGAGGCCGGCGATGCCCAGCAGCGAGTGCAGGTGGCTCAGCGGCCGGTGATCCGGCATCGGCGTGAGCTTGGCCGGCGCGACCACGAAGCGGTCGGCCCAGATGCCGTCGGCCAGCACGATGTCGCCGGCCTTGAATGCATCCGCCTTGCTCTCGATCACCTGCGACAGGGTGTAGGTCGCCATCGCATCGCCCGGCTTGACCTGGTCGCGGTAGGTACGGCCGTGCATCCAGGCGCGGTTGGCGGCGTCGATCGACATCAGCAGGTTACGCACCAGCACCTGGCCCTGCGCCGGACTCGGGTCGGCCTCCTCGCGCAGCTCGAAATGCTCGGCCCTGAGTTCGGCCTCTGGGGTCTGCTTGAGATAGATGACACGGTTCACGGGGTCTCTCCGATGGTGGTCAGTTGGAATTCAGCACTGGTCGCGCAGATAGCGGACCGAAGCTCAGGCGCGGCGCAGCATCCGGTGCGCGGACAGGCCGATCAACGATACCGCGATCACGGTGAAGGGAATCGTGCTGCCCCCCACAAGGTAGCCGACCATGCCGGCGAGGTCTGCTTCGCCGAAGCGGGTGGTGCCGGCGGACAGGCCGCGATTGCTGGAGACGTTCGCGCAGTGGAAGAAGATCGTGTTGCCCCAGCCGGTGTAGACCATGCCCCACACGATCCAGGCCTGCGCGCGCAGGCCGGGCAGCACATGCACCAGCGCGAAGCCGATGATCATCATCATCAGCCCGTTCATCACGCCGGCGACGTGGGCCACGCGCCAGCCGCGCTCGCTGCCGGGGAACGGGGCATCGGTGGGAATCGTGAGCGGCCACACCGTCACCGACTCGAGGATGACGAACACCAGCCCGAAGCCGGACAGCAATCCGATCACGGCGATGATGGCGCCGTGCATCAGCAGCCTCGAGCGGCCGCGCTCGGCCGCGCGTTGCAGCGTGTCGCTGTGGTTCATGTCTCCTCCCAGGTGAGAGCCGGCAGCGCGCCGCGGGGTTCGATCAGCGCTCGGGGCGCAGCGCCTTCCAGGCGATGATCGCCATCAGGATCATCACGCCGCCGACGCCGATGTAGAACAGGCCGAACGCGATGTTGTTGGTGAGCGAGTCACTCACCGCCAGGCCGCGGCTCTCCGGAAAGATCGGGTCAAAGGCCGAAGCGATGACGATGGTCCAGGCAATCACCAGCATGCCGTAGACCACGCGCCGCAATCCGACCATCGTGAACGGCATGTGCGGCAGCACCGCGGCGCCGATCCAGATGATCGCGCCGTTGACGATCGCCTCCATGTGCGCCATGCGCCAGGCGTCGTAGGTGCCGGGCATCTGGTAGTCGATCTTTCCCGGTATCGGCCACAGGCTGATTTCGCCGATCAGGAAGAACAGGAAACCGAAGCCGATCACGCCACCGACGAAGATCAGCAGCGCGCCGTGGCCGATCATCAGGCGGCGAAGGGGCTTGAGCTCTTCGACGGAAATCATGAGGCGCTCCCGGCGGCCAGCGTGTTCGAGGACGCAAACGGCACCGGGATCACCGGGTCGCGCGTATCGAGCAGGGGAATCGCATCGCCGCCGCTGCGTGCGTGACCGGCCAGCCAGTCCTGCACCCACTGCGGATCGCGTTCGTGGCGCGGGTTGTGCCCGGGCAGCGCGGCGCGCAACAGGTAGGGCGCCACGGTGCGCACGAAGCTCCACAGGTGCGCGGCCAGTCGCAGGCGCGAACGCATGCGGCTCCACAGGCCGTCCTTCTGCAGGATCGCCTTGTAGCCGCGCATCGAATACCACATGACGTCGAGCGAGCCATGGAAGACGCCGATCATGCGCGCGAAGTAGCCCGCGATCCCGCCGCCGCAGGCGGCGCGGTAGACGTCGAAGGCCACCAGCTTGTGTTCGGCTTCCTCGACGAAGTGCCAGAGGACGAACGAGGCCACGCGCGTGTCGGAATTGCCGAACAGCCGCACGCGGTTCTCGATCAGCCAGCGGGTCACGCCCAGGGTCATCGCCTCGAAGCCGGCGGTGTAGGCCATGCGTGTGCGCAGCGAGCGCTGCGACAGCTTCGCGTACGAAGCCTTCAAGTCGTCCTCGATCACCGCCAGTTCTGGATAGCGCCTGGCCTTGAGCAGTTCGTTGAAACGACGGTGCGCCTTGTAGTGATGCTGTTCCTGGGTGTTGAACGCGCGGCCGGTCTCCTGCACGTGTGCGTCGTCGATGCCCTGGATGGCCTCGCGCACGGTCTTGATCAGGAACGGCTCGAGGTAGGGCATGGTCAGCGACGCGCCGTTGACCATGGCGCAGAACTCGGGGTCGTCCGGCTTCCAGTGCGGATCGAGGTCGTCGGGGAACTCGAAGGGAATGCTGCGCGGTACCGGCACGCGCTCGGCAACGATTGCGGACAGGTGATCAGCCATGGTTCTCCTCCCGGGCCTTGATGGCGGACGGGCGGCCGTTGGCCGCCGCGTAATGTTCCATGCCGGTGCGCAGTGTCTGGATCAGTACCGGCACCAGCGCGTCGAAGCTGCGCCCCATCTCGAACTGGCCCGCCACCTGCAGCGACACCAGGCCGTGCGCGCCGATCCAGAACAGGTGGCTGGCGGTGAGCGGATCGATCTGCGCGGGCAGGCTGCCGTCGGCCTGCCCCGCCGTGATGACGCGCGTGCACACGTCCAGCGCATCGTGCTTGGCGGCGCGGAACTCGATCGAGCGCCGGGCGATGCCGCCGTCGTCGAGATTGAAGAACATCAGCGCGTAGCGGTGCGGTCGCTCCACGCCGTTGCGGATGTAGGCCGCGGCCAGGGCCTCGAGCTGGCGGTCCGGCTGGGGCAGGCCGTCGATGGCCTCGAGCATCACGCCCTCGATCCAGCGATAGGCACGCGCGCGCAGCGCGGTGACCAGCTCTTCCTTGCTGGCGAAGTAGCGATACGGCGCCGAGTAGCTCAGGGACATTTCCGTGGCCAGCCGGCGCAGGCTCAGCGCCGCCAGGCCGCCGTGCTTCTCGAACACCGCCATGGCGCCGTCGAGGATCTCCTCGCGCTTGCGGCTGCGCTCATCCGGGGACTGTCGCTTTCGAGCCATAGAATCAGTTGACACTATTAACGTAACATCGTCAACTAATCTCGGAAAGACCTTCCATGACTGGAATTCAGACCTGCGACGAGGCTCCGTTGCGGTGAACCATGGGTGATACCGAAGCCGGCGGACGTCTTCGGAGATTCGGCAGGGTGGCTCCTCGATCGTTCGGACCGCGCCAGTCGAAACGGGGTGCGACGGCCGCCGATCACCGCACCCTCCCAGGGCCCGCGGCGCCGAGACGATTCGGAGACCGGGGACTGGAACACGATCCGACGTCGCGATGGCTGCGACAGTGACCCCGGCCCGAACGCCGGACCAATTGCGCCGTCCCTGTCGGCGCGATGCACGCCAACCTGCCCGTGCCGTCATCTGACGCAAGCTATCATTCGGGATGCCCTCGACCCTTTCGCAAACTGCGCCGGTTTTGCGCCGTCTGGCCGAACAGCACGGCCGGCGGCTGCCGCGCATGGCCGAGTGGCTGCTGACCGGCGCGGTGGCCTATGCCGCAGCGCTGCTGTTCTGGAAGCTGCTGCCGGTGCCGGAATCGGCGCGCTGGGCGCCGCCCCCGGCGAGCATCGCGGCCGGTCCAGCGGCACGCCAAGGGCCGGATGTGGAGGCCATCGCCGCGGCGCACCTCTACGGCAAGGCCGCGGCGGACGCGGCGCCCAGCCTGGATGCGCTGAGCGAGGCACCGGACACGCGGCTGGACCTGACCCTGATGGGCATCCTGGCGGCTACGGCCGAACGCGGATCGCGCGCGCTGATCGGCTCCTCCAACGGCGAGGAGAAGCCCTATGCCATCGGCGCCGACGTGGTCCGCGGCGTCAGCCTGCAGGCCATCTTTGCAGACCGCGTGATCCTGTCGCGCGCCGGCCAGCTGGAAACCCTGCGCCTGGACAAGGACGCGCCGCGCGCAGCGCCGGTGGAATCGGCAGCCAGCGGCGCCGGGTCAGGCAATGCCGACACCGCGGCCATGCTCAGCACCATCCGCGACGAGCTGCTCAACGACCCGAGCCGCGCCACCGAATACATCCGCATGCAGCCCTCGTCCAGCGGCGGACAGTTGCGCGGCTATCGCATCTATCCCGGACGCGACCGCGCCATCTTCACCGCCGCCGGGCTGCGTCCGGGCGATCTGGTCACCGAAGTCAATGGCATACAATTGAATGATGCCAACACCGCCCTGCAGATGCTGGGCCAGCTCAGCTCCGCCACCAGCCTGACCGTGGTGGTCGAACGCGGCGGGCAACCGCAGACCGTGAACGTCAATTTCAACTAGCGCATGAATTCTCTCGTTAGAGCGCTGCTCGCGGTCGCCATCGTTTACAGCGGCGCGATCCGTGCGGACGTCACCCTTAATCTCAAGGACGCAGACATCACCACGCTGATCCAGACCGTCAGCGAGGTCACCGGCCGCAATTTCATCGTCGACCCGCGGGTCAAAGGCAAGGTGACGGTGATCTCCTCCAGCCCGATGAATTCCTCGGGGCTGTACGAGACCTTCCTGGCGGTGCTGCAGGTGCAGGGCTTCGCGGCGATTCCTTCCGGCGACACCGTCAAGATCGTGCCGGAGACCAACGCCCGCCAGGACGGCGGCAGCTACAGCTCCGGCGGCGCCGGCCTGGCGATCGACGAGGTGGTCACCCACGTCTACGCCATCCAGAACGTGTCGGCCGCGCAGCTGGTGCCCATCCTGCGCCCGCTGGTGCCGCAGTGGGGACACCTGGCGGCCTACGCGCCCAGCAACATGCTGATCATCTCGGATCGCGCCGCCAACGTGCAGCGGCTGGAACGCCTGATCCGGCAGATCGACCAGTCCGGCGATCGCGGCATTGAGATCGTGCGCCTGGAGCACGCCACCGCCAGCGAGGTGGTGCGGGTACTGACCTCGCTCAATCAGGGCGACAAGCAGGGCCAGCAGGATCCCACCCAGCGACCGGTGGCGGTGATCGCGGACGAACGCTCCAACGCGGTGCTGATCGCCGGCGACCGCGCCGAACGACAGAAGCTGCTGGAGATCGTGGGGCAGATCGACATTCCGGTCGGCGAAGACGGTGCCACCCAAGTGGTGTACCTGCGCTATGCCAGTGCCGAGAACCTCGCTCCGATCCTGGAAGGCTATGCCCAGCAGGTGAACCAAACCGCGCCCGGAGCCGCGCCGGCCGGCGGCGCCCAGGCAGCCAACGCGAATCGTGGTGGCGGCAGCGGCGACGTGCGTGTGCTGGCAGACCCCGACACCAATGCCATCATCATCACCGCGCCGCCCAAGACCATGCGCCAGGTGCGCGACGTGATCGCGCAACTCGACATCCGCCGCGCACAAGTGCTGGTGGAAGGGATCATCGCCGAGGTCAGTGCCAGCCGATCCAGTTCGCTGGGCATCGACTGGGCGGTGTTCAACGGCGAGCGTATCGCCGCCGCCGGCATCCTCGATCCGGCCACGCTCGGCGCGGTGCAGGGACTGGGTCAGCTCGGCTCCACCGGCACCGGAACCAGCAGCTCCGCCAACTCCGACCTCGCTGCGCTGGGCCTGCTGGGCAACGGCATCAACATCGCCGGCGGCCGTTTCGGCGGCAGCGGCACCAGCTTTGCCATCCTGCTCAAGGCGATCAAGGGCGACGGCGATTCCAACGTGCTGTCCACACCGACTCTGGTGACGATGGACAACGAGGAAGCCGAAATTTCGGTAGGCCAGGAGGTGCCCTTCCTCACCGGCTCCTTCAGCAACACCGGCGCCACCGGCGGCTCCCAGCTCAATCCGTTCCAGACCATCGAGCGCAAGGACGTGGGCCTGACCCTGGGCATCACACCGCAGATCAACGAGGGCAACAGCATCAAGCTGGAACTGAACCTGGAAGTCTCCAGCCTGGCGCCCGGATCCGGTGGCGGTGCCGTGGACCTGGTCACCAACAAGCGCACCCTGACCAATACAGTCAGCGTGGAGGACGGCCAGGTACTGGTACTGGGCGGGCTGATCGACGACAACTACAACGACACCCAGCGCGGCGTGCCGTTTCTCAGCGACATCCCACTGATCGGCTCGCTGTTCCGCTTCCGCTCGGTCAACAAGGACAAGCGCAACCTGATGATCTTCATCAAACCGGCGATCCTGCGCCGCGCGGCCGACGGCGACTATTACTCGCGCCGCAAGTACGAAGACCTGCGCACGCTGCAGCATTCGTCCGGCGCCGGCAAACGCATCCCCCTGATCGGCGGCGAGCGCATCCTGCTCGACCCCTACGACGCCTACGCCGCGCGCGACGAACAGGCCCGCATCAAGCGTCAGGCCGCCGCTGCCGAGGACGCCGCCCGCGCCAAACCCGACGGCGACGACCCTCGGCCCGCCGTGCTTGATGCGCCGCGGACGCCGCCTGGTGGCGGTTCGACGGCCCCGCCCGACGAGCCGGTACCGCTGCCGCCCGCAGACGGCGGGGCTGCGCCTGCTATCGAGCAGCCCTGAGTCCGCACGCAGCATGGAGCCTCTGCGGCGCCCGCCGTTCGCTTTCGCCAAGCGCCACGGCCTGATCGTGGGCGAAGACCGTGGCGATCACGTGGTGCTCGCCGCCCGCCCCGGAACCAGCATCGAGTCCCTGCAGGAAGTGCGGCGCTTCCTCGGCCGGCCGGTGCGCCTGCACGCGGTGGACGCTTCCGAATTCGACGCGCTGCTGTCGCGTACCTATGAAGGCGCCACCGGCGCCGCCGCCAGCTTGATGGACGGTCTGGACGCCGACGACAACGATCTCGATGCGCTGGCGCAGGCTTTGTCCGACAACCAGGACCTGCTGGAGTCCAATGACGACGCCCCCGTCATCAAGTTCATCAACGGCCTGCTGGTGGAGGCGATCAAGGAGAACGCCTCCGACATCCACATCGAGAGTTTCGAGTCTCGTCTGCAGGTGCGCTTTCGCGTCGATGGCGTGCTGCGCGAGGTGATGCAGCCGCCACGTGCCCTGGCCCCGCGGCTGGTGTCTCGCATCAAGGTCATGGCCAAGCTCGACATCGCCGAGAAGCGCCTGCCGCAGGACGGCCGCATCAGCCGCAACTTCGGCGGCCGCAAGGTCGACGTGCGCGTCTCCACCATCCCCACCGGGGCCAATCAGGAACGCGTGGTGATGCGCATCCTGGACAAGCAGGCCGAGCGCCTGGACCTGGGCGAACTGGGCCTGGACACGCAGCAGATCGAGGTGCTGAATCGCATCATCTTCCGCCCCTACGGAATCCTGCTGGTGACCGGCCCCACCGGGTCGGGCAAGACCACCACGCTGTACTCGGCGCTGAGCGTGCTCAACGACCGTTCGCGCAACATCATGACGGTGGAAGACCCCATCGAGTACTACATCGATGGCGTCGGCCAGACCCAGGTCAATTCCAAGGTGCAGATGACCTTCGCCAAGGGCCTGCGCGCGATCCTGCGCCAGGACCCGGACGTGGTGATGGTGGGCGAAATCCGCGATCTGGAGACCGCGCAGATCGCGGTACAGGCCAGCCAGACCGGCCATCTGGTGCTGTCGACCCTGCACACCAATACCGCGGTCGGCGCGGTCACGCGTCTGCGTGACATGGGCGTGGAGCCCTACCAGTTGTCCTCGTCCCTGGTGGGCCTGATGGCGCAGCGTCTGGTGCGTACCCTGTGCCCGCACTGCAAGACGCCCTACGAGCCCAAGCTGGTGGAGGTCGAACAGCTGGGCCTGCCGGCCGAGCGCCACGGCAGCTTCCAGTTGTACCAGCCGGTCGGCTGCGGGCTGTGCCGGCACACCGGCTTCCTGGGCCGCAGCGGCATCCAGGAACTGATTGAAGTCGATCGCCAGATCGAATCCATGATCCATGACGTCGCCAGCGAACAGGCCATGGAGACCTACGCACGCACCCGCGGCCCCGGCATCCTGCAGTCCGGCCGCAACAAGGTCGTCGCCGGCGAAACCACGCTGCGCGAGGTGCTGCGCGTGACGATCGAGGAATGAAAAGCGGGGAATCGGGAGTCGGGAATCGGGAATCGACCCAGCCGCGGTGTGCGTCGGCTCCTACGATTCCCGATTCTCCATTCCCGATTCCCGCGTAGCCCATGGCCGCCTTCGAATACACCGCGCTCAATGCATCCGGCGGGCAGGAAAAAGGCCTGATCGAGGGTGACACCGCGCGTCAGGCGCGCAGCAGTCTGCGCGATCGCGGGCTGATGCCGCTGGAAGTGCGCGAGGTGCAGGAACGCAGCGCCGCGCAGCGCTCGCTGTTCGGGCGCGGCGGCGGCAACATCAGTACTACCGAGCTGACCCTGTTCACCCGGCAGCTCGCCACCCTGGTGCGCTCAGGCCTGCCGCTGGACGAGGCGCTGACCGCGGTGTCGCAGCAAAGCGAATCGAAGAAGGTCAAGCGCATCGCGCTGGGTGTGCGCGCCGCGGTGCTGGAGGGCTCCAGCATGGCGCAGGCGCTCAACCAGTTCCCCAACGCTTTTCCGCCCCTGTTCCGCGCCACCGTGGAGGCCGGCGAGCAATCCGGCAAGCTGGACCTGATCCTGGAGCGTCTGGCCGAATACGTGGAGCGGCGCCAGGTGATGCAGCAGAAGGTGCTGCTGGCGGCGTTCTACCCCGCCATCCTCACCGTGGTCGCGGTGGGCGTGGTGATCCTGCTGCTGACCTACGTGGTGCCGCAGGTGGTTGGCGTGTACGGCGACATCGACCAGGAACTGCCGGGCCTGACCCAGGGCCTGATCGCGCTCAGCGACTTCCTGCGCGACTACGGGCCTTACCTGCTGGTGGCCGGCGTCATAGGCGCCATCGGGTTCGGCCGCATGATGCGCAACCTCGAATTCCGTCGGCGCGTGCACCGCTTCCAGTTGCGCCTGCCGCTGATCGGCCGGCTCACGCGCGGCGCCAACACCGGCCGCTTCACCCGCACCTTGGGGATCCTGTTCGGCAGCGGCGTGCCGATTCTGGACGCCATGCGCATCGGTACCCAGGTGGTGTCCAACGTGCCGATGCGCGATGCCATCGAACACGCGACGACGCGGGTGCGCGAGGGCGGCGGCCTGGCGCGCTCGCTGGGCGACAGCAAGCTGTTTCCGCCCATCGCCATCCACCTGATGGCCAGCGGCGAATCCTCCGGCCGCCTGGACGAGATGCTGGACCGCGCGGCAGAGAATCAGGAACGCGAGGTGGAGACGCTGGTCGCCGCGCTGATGGGCTTGTTCGAGCCCATCCTGATTCTGACCATGGGCGGCATTGTGCTGCTGATCGTGCTTGCCATCCTGCTGCCGATCTTCGATCTCAACCAGTTGGTCAAGTAGGGCGCGCCTCCGGCGCTCGGCGAGCGGTCGCCTCACGCCGCTTCCGATGGGTGACACTCCCGCGGGCCGGTCGCATCGTCTGCGGCTGAGGATCGATGTCGAACGAGCTGGAGACTGCAGATGTTGAGATCGGAAGTTCGGCGGCGGCCAAGCCCCTCGCATCGCCGTCTGTTCGCGTTGTCTTTCGCGGCGCTGATGACCTGCGGGCCTACGACTGCAGCACCTGAACCGTCCGCGCCAAGCTCGGCTGATTGCGCGCACTGTCCCCAGATGATCGGCCTCCCCGGAGGCGATCTTCTGATGGGCGACCACGCCGCTTTCGGCGCGACCGAGGAAGTTCCGGTGCACGCGGTGCACGTGAAACCCTTCCAAATCGGCAAATACGAAGTGACGTTCGACGAGTGGGATGCCTGCGCCAGGTCCGGCCCTTGCAGCGCCGACATATTCGACCAGAGATGGGGCAGAGGCCGCCGACCCGTGGTCAACGTTCGATGGGACGAAGCGCAGACCTATGTGCGGTGGCTCAGTGCGCAGACCGGAAAGCACTACCGCCTGCCCACCGAAGCGGAGTGGGAGTACGCCGCTCGGGCCGGTACCCGGACGGTTTATCCCTGGGGCGACCACATGCTTCCCGGCATGGCGGTGTGCTACAGCGAGTGCGGAGAAGAGGCGGACAAGAGCGCCGTCGTCGGCAGCGCCGCGCCCAATGCCTTCGGACTGCACGATCTGCACGGCAATGTGTGGGAATGGGTGGAGGACTGCTGGAACGACACCTACAAAGGCGCGCCGGCTGATGGCAGCGCATGGACCGCGGGCGACTGCGAACGTCGGGTGGTGCGCGGCGGGGCCTGGCTCAGTCTTTCCTTCGATGTGCGTTCGTCGATCCGCACCGCGCACCCGTCGTCGATCCGCTACAGCAATCTCGGTTTCCGCGTTGCCAGAACCGAGTAGCACGACGGATCGATCCACAGAAGGGTCAGGCTACACTCGGCTCATGTTCGAAACCGCAACCTTTGACGATCCCGTTGTTCTTGAGCCGGCCATCCGGAAACGCTGGGCGTCTCTTGAGACCAGTTCCGCGGCAGCCGTTTTGCGAGCGGTCTGCCCGGAGGAGTGGCGGGATATCACATCGGTACTCGCGGCATTTTCCTTGAACCCGTCGCTCTGGCTGAAGAAGGGCGGCAATCGCGGCGATATCGCCAAACAGATTGACGATTCGTTTGCAGCGCTTGGCTGGCGGGAAACCCGGGTAGACCTGATCACCGAAGGCGTGCTGGTGTCCAAGAAAGGTCTGGAGATGGAGCGCCTCCCTGCCGTTCGCCAGGAAGGCTATTTGGTCGACAATTTCAAGGGCCGCGTTGCGCTCGACGTCGAGTGGAATGCGAAGGACGGCAACCTGGATCGCGATCTTTCGGCTTATCGCGCGTGGCACGAGGCCGGGGTTATTTCTGCTGCAGTTTTGATCACGCAAGACCGGGTACGTCTGAAAACGCTCGCGGAGCGTCTCTGGGCCGATCACCTGGAAAAGCTTTCCGGAACGAAGCGCCACACCAAGCTTCCGATCGACCTCGGAACTTCAACGACGACCAATCTTGAAAAAGCTGCGCTTCGGGTCCGCCGCGGTGTGATGGGAACTTGCCCCCTACCGATCGTGGCTGCAACAGAGGCCACCTGGAACGGGCGGCCTTACAGCCCCTGAAACAGATCTGGCTCCAAGACATCCGAGGTGCGGCCGCGCGGTCTCATCGAGGTCCCGGCCGCTTGCAATAAGCTGCGAACGCGCTGGATCGAGTAGCCAGTGTCGTCAGCGAGCTGCCGTATGCTGCTTCCCCGTTGGTACAGGAAACTCAGCTTTTCGCCGAGGGCCGCGATGCGGGCAGCGTCCAGATGTTCGTGGGGCATCAGGTCCGGCAGTATCGGCCCGCCGGCATAGCCCTTGTGCACCGAACCGCGCGGCGTGACCTCGTCCGAAGACTCGTCTCCCCAAACCGTCCATCCCGGTTGCGGGTGTCGCGCAAAAAGCTCCAGGTACGGACCTGGAGAGCAGGCTTGGATCAGTGCGTATTGCTCGTCCGGCTTGCGGGAATGTTCGCGCTTGCGCGTCTCGATCATGTTGACCTGCGAGCGGCCGGGCGGCAGCGTGCGCGTCGACCCGCGCACGGCGAAGTGGAGCAGTTCGGTGACGTTGCGAAAATAGAAGCCGACCCCGCGTCCATCGGGCCCGCCGTCGATACGGCGCTTTGCCCAGACGATATTGGAGACGTAGCGGAAGCCCCAGGCCGACATCACGTCCAGTCCTTCGGGCAACAGTGCATTGGGGACCCACAAATACAGGTGCGCGTTGTTTGCCGCTACGGCCTGAACCCCCAGCGCTTTGATCGACTCGATCGACATGGTCGAGTACCGATCGAGCCGGCGATGCTCGGGCGCAATTTTGCCGGTGCGATTGGCAAACCGCCACGGCGGATCGGCCAGCACGGTGGAGAATCCGCCCACGATTTCCGGCTGAGGCGGCGGTGGACGTTCAGGGCGTAGAGAGGCACTCATGTTTCCGAGATCAGCATGAAAGATCTTTAATCCAGATCTTTTTGGAAACTTTGACCGACGCCCTCGGTCAGCCGCTTTGGGTAAGGCCGCTCAGCTTCGCCAGCGAGATCTCGCAGACGCGGATTCCGGCTCCGCGGCCCAGCCGTGCTACGCCTTCCTACGTCGCGCCCGATCAACGCTGTGCAGGCTCCCCTAACTCCAATGTGTTATTTGAGCGCAGCCAGGTAGAGCGTAAAAAAGCAGCCGACGCCGATCGGCCCGCAGGTGCAGCGAGCCCTCGATAACCCGGCGCGAGGAGACCGCATGTACCTGTCATCCCGCATTCTGTGCTGCCTGCTGCTGACACTGACGATCGCCGGCCCGACGCTGGCGGCAGCATCACCCGAAGTCCTGCCGCTGTGGCCGGCCGGCACCCTGGACGCGGATACCGTTCGTGGCCCCGAACGCGTCGGTCGCGAAGGCAGCGGCCTGGGCGCGGTTGCCAACATCTCCGAGCCGCGCATGGCGATCCACCGTCCGGCGCGGCCGAACGGCACCGCGGTGGTGATCGCCGGTGGCGGCGGCTATTTCCGCATCCAGATCGGCCGCGGCAGCGAACCGGTTGCCAAGTGGCTCAATGCCGTCGGCATTACCGCCGCGATCCTCTACTACCGCCTGCCCGGCGACGGCTGGCCGGCGGCGGCACCCTTCGCCGACGGCCAGCGCGCAATACGCTTGCTGCGCGCGCGCGCCGATGAACTGGGCATCGACCCGCAACGCATCGGCGTGATCGGCATGTCTGCCGGCGGTCATCTGGGCGCCATCCTCGGCAGCCGCTTCGAGACCGCCTTCTATGAGCCGGTGGACGCGGTTGACGGTGTCTCGCCACGCCCCGACTTTACCGTGCTGCTGTATCCGGTGATCTCGATGGCGCCGCCGCTGGACACGACGCGCTCGCGCCAGAAGCTGGGCACCGATCCCGACGTGGTCGAGGCGTACTCGGCCGAACGCCACGTCCAGCCGCGCTCGTCGCCGGCCTTCCTGGCGCACAGCCTTGACGATCCCATCGCCGACCCCGACCACAGCCGTGTGATGGCGGCCGCCCTGGAGCAGGCGGGCGTGCCGGTGGAATTGCATCTGTTCGACAGCGGCGGCCACAGCTGGGGCATCGGCCTGCCTGGCACGCCCACCGCCACCTGGCCACGCCTGTTCATCACCTGGGCTCGCCAGCAGGGTTTCGTCGGGACTGCCCGATCCCGGCGCTGACCCACCGTCTTCCTTACTGGAGCCTCCCATGAAGCGCTTTCACCGAACCGCGATCGCCAGCCTGCTGGCGATGGGCCTCACCGCCTTCGCCGGCCCGTCCCTGGCCGCCGATGACGCCGCCGCACTGGCTGCGCAGTTGCAGGGTCTGCAGGCACAGATCCAGGCGCTGCGGAACCGCATCGCCGAACTGGAGGCGCAAAGCGAAGGAGCCGACCCCGATACCCTGGCCGACCTGCAGGCGCAGATCATCCAGCTCAGCACCGCCGCCAGCAGCGCAAACGAGACGGCAAGCTGGAATCGCGGCGCCCCGGAGTTCCGCAGCAGCAACGGCGAACTGCGCTTCCGTCCGCGCGGGCGCGTGGTGTTCGACGTCTCCACCACCCAAGGCTCGGACTTCGACGAACGCAACATCAGCGGCACCGAGATGCGCGCGGTGCGCCTCGGCGCCGAAGGCCGCATGGGCGCCCTACGTTACAAGGTCGACACCGACTTCGCCGATCAGGAGGTGTCGGTCAAGGACGCCTGGATCGCCTACGAGTGGCGCGCGCTGAACCTGCCGATGGAGCTGTTCCTCGGCAACAAGCTGCGCGAGCGCGGCATCGACGCCTCCAACACGCTGGTTCGCAACCCGTTCCAGGAACGCAACGCCGTGGCCGGCGTCACCGGCGCGGTCAACAGCTACTACGGCCTTGGCACCTCGCTGAAAGTCCACGGCCATAGCTGGCACGTCGGCATGAGCATCACCGGCGACGATCTCGACAACACCGGCAGCGCCGACGACTCCATCGCCTACAGCGTCCGCACCCACTGGAATCCGTTGAAACGGCCGCAGGGCTTTGTCCATCTCGGCACCTGGTATTACTACGAGAAGATCAGCGACGAGGTCGCCACGATCAACAACATCCCGCGCATCGGGCCGTTCTTCAACGACAACCTGCGCGTATCCGCCAGTTCCCTGAGCTCGCCCAGCCGCAACGAAGGCTGGGGTTTCGAGCTGGCCGGGGTCTACCGCAACTTCTGGGCGACCAGCGAAATCGGCGAGCGCCGCATCGGCCTGCCCTCGACGGTCGTCATCGGCGGCAACGATCGCGTCGGCCGCGAGGCCTGGGCGGTGTCCGCCGGCTGGCTGATCACCGGCGAGCGGCCCGGCTTCAGTACCCGCTCCGGCGTCTGGGGCACCACCCGCGTTCTGCGCCCGGTGACCGAGGGCGGCTGGGGCGCCTTCGAGTTGGCGGTGCGCGCCGACGACTTCGACTTCACCGACGCCGAGCGCGGCGGCGACGGTCAGCGCACGACGCTCGCGCTGAACTGGTACCTCAACAACCACTCGCGCCTGTCGCTCAACTACTACGACTGGACCACCGACAACCAGGTGGGCAGCTTCCAGGGCGAAGACAGCGGCGAGTCGATCGCCCTGCGCGCCCAGGTGGTGTTCTGATGCCCGCCGACCGAGCCTGGAGACCCGCGATGAAAACACCGCTCCCCTTGCGCCTCGGCGCGCCCCTGCTGGTGCTCGCGCTGCAGGGCTGTGTCGACGGCGCGGACCGTCTGGTCGAAGCCGTCAATCCCGACCCCGACGCCTGTGCCTTCCTGCCGGTTGCGGCGACCACCTACAAGGGCGGCAACACGCTGGGCGAGGAGCTGAGCTTCGATCTCGATCCCACCGACCTGAGCTACCGCATCGCCCTCGACGCCAGCGCACAGCGCGTCGCCGGCAGCGAACGCAGCGGCACGCTGGACCCTCTGGACGACTGCACCTACGCCAGCGACGAGGCCGGTGCGGTGTTCGCACTGGCGCCCAACGGCGTGGTGCTGGGCGGCGTCGCCACCCCGGCCGGCGACGCCTTCGCGCCGCTGGTGGCCTTCCGCGATACCTTCGAGAACAGCGCTGACCCCACCACCTTCAACCCCATCGCCGACATCAACAACATCGTCGGCGTCGACAACACCGGCGGCATCGCCACGCCCTACGCGGCATCCGGCCGAATCCGCAACGCCGGCACCTTCCAGCGTTGTCTGGACGATGCCAGTGGCCGTTTCAACATTTATTCGGCCGGTTGCAGCCTGACCGACAAGGGCTACATCACCTATAACGCAGACCGCAATGCCTTCGATGTCTTTGCCACCGACCCCGAAGGCAGTGCGGTGACCGAGGGCGGAACGCTCAACGGCTCCATGGTGATCGGCCTGGTAGCCGGAGCGCAGGTGCCGGTGCAGCTGCTGCGCGAGTCGGCCGAGCGCTCCGGCTTCTATCTGCATCTGCCGCAGGACCCCATCATCGCCGAGGGCCTGGACGGCAACTATGCGCTGGTCGACAGCGGCGGCAGCAACGCGCTCGCCACCTGGGCCGATACCCTGCTGACCATTGAAACCGACGAGGCCACCCTGAGCTACGACGACCCGGTCGCGGGCGTCATCGGGGCCAGCGGCGCAGTCAACGGCAACCTGCTGGCCGGCCGCGGACTGATCGCCCTGGTACCCGCGGCGGGAGATACCACCGGCCCCGCGCTGAGCATCGGTGTGGTCGTCCCCTGAGCGCTCGGTCGACGCTACTTGCGGCGGATAACCTTGCCCATCCGCCGCAAGCCTGTCACAAGACCGCGGACGCACCTGTCCGGAGCCTGCCGTGAAGCTGGTCATTGCCGACGACCATCCCCTGTTCCGCGCCGCCATCCTGCAGACGCTGTCGGACTTCACCGGCGCCGTGGCGCCGATCGAGGTCGCCAGCGTGAAAATGCTGGAAGAAGCGATGCAGGCGCACGACGACGTCGACCTGGTGCTGCTGGACCTGCACATGCCCGGCGCGCGCGGATTCTCGTCGCTGATCTATCTGCGCGGGGAACGGCCGGAACTGCCGGTGATCGTGATCTCCTCCAACGACCACCCGCGCACCATCCGCCGTGCCGAGCAGTTCGGTGCTGCCGCCTTTGTCCCCAAATCGGCGCCGGTAGAGCAGATCCTCGACGCCGTGGGCAAGGTCATGGCGGGCGATGTCTGGTTCCCCGAGGCGGTCGCGGAACGCAGTGCCGAAGACGACCAGCTCGCCCAGCAACTGGCGCAGCTCACCCCGCAGCAGGTGCGGGTGCTGATGTGCCTGGCCGACGGCCTGCTCAACAAGCAGATCGCCCACGAGCTGGGACTGGCGGAGAACACCGTCAAGGTTCACGTCACCGCAATCCTGCGCAAGCTCGGCTGTTACAGCCGCACCCAGGCCGCGGTGCTGGTGCGTTCGCTGGAACCGGATGCGGTGTCCGGCGACGGCCCGGAGCTCGAAGCCTGACTATTCGCCGCGTCCGCGCAGCAATTGCTGCGTGATCAAGGCGCGCAAGGCCGCCGGCGATACCGGCTTGAGCAGATAACCCCAACCCTGTTCGCGGGCGTGCTGGCGCAACGCCGGATCACGCTCGCCGGTGAGCAGCACCACCGGCGGCGAGCGGCCCCAGGCCGCGATCAAAGCCGGCAGCAGGTCAGGGCCGTGATCCTCGCCCAGGCGCACATCCAGCAACAGCAGGTCGGGTGCCGATTCCGGTGTGGCGGCGGCACAGGCTTCGGCCGCCGACCGCAACACCTGCGTCACACATCCCCAGTTGCCGAGCAGTCCGGCCAGGGCCTCGCCGGAGGCAGGATCGTCCTCGACGCACCAGAGAACGTGGCCGGCGAGGCTGCCGCTCGACGGCATCGCGGCAGGCGCGGCCTGCTTGGCTGCGGCCCGCGCCGCGCCGCGCGGCAGGGTCACCGAGAACACGCTGCCGCGGCCGGGCCAGGAGCGCAGGCCGATGCGGTGTCCCAGCAGGCGGGCGATGCGGTCGACGATGGCCAACCCCAGACCAGCACCGCGCGAGCGCAGGTCGCCCCCGGAATCGAGACGCCGGAACTCCTCGAAAATCTCCGCGTGCTGTTCGGCCGGAATGCCGGGGCCCTGGTCCCAGACCTCGATGCGCAGCTCGTCGTCGAGCCGGCGCACACCCAGCAGCACCCGACCACGTGCGGTGTAGCGCAGCGCATTGGTGAGGAAGTTCTGCAGGATGCGCCGCAGCAGGGCCTCGTCGGTATCAGCCACCACGGTGCTGGACCGATACCGGAAGTGCAGGCCCTTGTCCGTGGCCAGCACCCCGATCTCGCGCGCCAGATCGCCCAGCAGCGGCGCCAGCGGCAGGTGGCGGCGCTTGACCTCCAGGGTGCCGGACTCCAGTCGCGAGATATCCAGCAGACTGTCGAGTATCTCGTCCTGCGAACGCAGCGCCCCTTCCACATTGTCGGCCAGGGCCTGCAGCGCGGGGTCTCCGATGCGGCTGCGCAGGCTGGAGATGAACATGCGCGCCGCATTCAGCGGTTGCAGCAGGTCGTGGACGGCAGCGGCGACGAAGCGGGTCTTGTAGCGGTTGGCGCGCTCGGCGTCACGCCTGGCGGCGTCGAGATCGCGGGTACGCGCCTCGATCCGCCGCTCCAGCGAGTCGGCCAGCGAGCGCAGTTCCCGCGCGGTCTGGCGGTAGGCAGTGATGTCGGCGTAGCTGGTGACGAAGCCGCCGTCGGGCAAGGGATTGCCGCGGATCTCCAGCACGGTGCCGGTGGGATCCTCACGCTCGTGCAGATGCGGACGGCCGGCACGAAGATACTCCAGGCGCCGCTCGATGGTCTGTTCGTCCGCGCCGAGCAGGCCACGCGAGGCGTTGTAGCGCAGCACTTCCTCGATCGGCCGGCCCACCTGGATCAGCTCGGGAGGAAAGCGGAACAACTCGATGTAGCGGCGGTTCCAGGCCACCAGCCGCAGCTCCGCATCGATCACGCTGACGCCCTGCGGCAGATGCTGCAGGCTGGGGCTTTCGCCGTAATCGGCACGCCGCGCCGCCTGCACCAAACCGTCCTGGGCACTGCGCATCTGCTCGGCGTGCTGCGCGACCAGGCGCTGCAGCTCGACCTGGCTGCGCTCGCGCAACTGCGCCATCCGCCGCCGCTGGCGCAGTGCATACACCGCCAGGATCAGCACGGTCAGCGCCGCCATGACCGCCAGCGCCACGATGCGCGCAGCAGCCTCGATCGGCGCGGTCGGCCGCATCAGGTGCAAGGTCCAGCCCGGCCCGGTCACCGGCTGCGACACCCACAGCAACTCACCCGTAGCGTGATGGCGGACCCGCGGCACCGCGGCATCGGCGCGTCCCACCGGCGTGATCGGGAGGGCCTCCAGCGGTAGATCGCCGTACTGGCGCGTGGCTGCGATCGCGGCCTGTTCGGCAGGCGACAGCGGACGCAGATCGCGATAGCGCCAGCGGTCGCGACCGGCAAGAAAGATCACGCCATAAGCGTCGCTCAGAAACACCACGTCGGGGAGCGCCTTCCAGGCCATCTCCAGCGTCGACAGATCCAGCTTCACCACGACCACCCCGATGGCCTCACCGCCGTTTGCAAGCACCGCCTGCGACAGGAAATAGCCGGGCTGCGCGGTGGTGACGCCCAGCGCATAGAAACTGCCGCTGCCCTCGGCCACCGCCTGCTGGAAATAGGGGCGGAAGCGGTAGTCGACCCCGACGTTGCTGTCCGGCGACTGCCAGTTGCTGGCGGCGATGGCGTGCCCGCCGCGGTCCAGCAAGGTCAGCGTGGAGGTGTCGGCAGCGCCGTTGATGAGCGCCAGCTTGCGATTCAGCGCAGCGGAGACCGCCGTATCCGCTGCTGGCGCCGCCAGCGCTGCGCGCACCTGCGGATCCAGGACCAGCACCGAGGGCAGCACGCGGTAGCGTTCGATCAGTGCGTTCAGCGTGTCCTGATGCAGGCGCAGTTGCTCGCGCGCCTGTCCCGCGCTGCTCTGCAGGCCACGCGCCGTTCCTTCGCGTTGCACCACTGCGCCCACGACCAGCACCGCACCGATCGACAGGACCGCCACCAGTGCCTGTCGACGACGGTTGGGTAGAAATTCGATCATGGCCCATCATCGCGCACCCCGCCGCCGATGTGGCCCGCAAGGCTCCGAGGCGCACGGCAGGCCGATATCGGCCGATGGCGCCGTCGACGCCGCGGTGGTCGGGGATCGTCGGCACCGCCCTACTACCATCGCGTTATTGGTCCCGGGTGTCGTCCCTGCCACCATCCGGACAAGGCCCACACCGCTAGCCCGCATTTCTCACAGGTCGCCGGAGAATCCATTGCCTATTCCCATGCTCGCAGCGTTCTTCAAGCTCGCTTCGGAAACAGACTGTCGGAAGATTCTCCGACTGGATCGGCACTGGCCTGTCTGCGGCGCACAGTGCTTGGGACTCACTCACCCCATAGAACCACTATGGGGTTCGTTCCGTCCCGGCGCGCTGCACGTCCTCGACGTACGGCCATCGCTCGATCCCCCGGTGAGAAAAGCGGGCTAGAGGCGGATGCCAACCATGAATGCCTCCAATAAATCCGCCGAGACCGGCGCCTCCCGCAAGCCGCTGTGGCATCACCTGTACTTCTGGGTACTGATCGGCATTGGCACCGGCATCCTCATCGGCATCTTCGCGCCGGACACCGGGGCGCAGATGAAGTGGCTGGCGGACGTCTTCATCAAGCTCGTCAAGGTGGTGATCGCGCCGACCATCTTCGCCACCGTCGCGGTCGGTATCGCCAGCCTGGGAGATCTGGCCAAGGCCGGCGGCCTGGCGCTGCGCACGGTGATCTATTTCAACGTCACCACGGTGTTCGCGCTGGGCATCGGGCTGGTGATGATCAACGCGATGGAGCCCGGCGCCGCGCTGGGCCTGGATCTGGCCAGCTTCGATGCCAGCGCCGCCAGCGCCACCCTCAGCAGCGCCGGTGATGGCGGTGGCGGTGGGCTTACCGGTTTCATCCTCCATCTGGTGCCCGAATCTTTCTTCGGTGCCTTTGTCGACGGTCAGCTGATCCAGGTGCTGGTGCTGGCGGTGCTGACTGCCTGCGCCATCACCATGCTCGGGCCGCGTGCGCAAGCCGCGGTCCAGGCGCTGGACCTGATGGCCAAGGTGATGTTCGGCGTCATTAAGATTGTGATGTGGGCGGCTCCGCTGGGCGCGATGGGCGGCATGGCCTTCACCATCGGCAAGTACGGCAGCGAAATCCTCGGCTCGCTCGCTCACTTCATGCTGAGCTTCTACGCGACCTGCCTGATCTTCCTGTTTGGCGTGCTCGGGCCGATCTGCTGGTGGTGCGGCTTCAGCATCTTCAAGTACATCCGCTACATCAAGGATGAGTTGTTGATCGTGCTCGGCACCTCGTCGTCGGAATCGGTGCTGCCGCGCATGCTGGTGAAGCTGGAAGCCGCCGGCGCGCCGCGCGCGGTGGTGGGGCTGACCATTCCCACCGGCTATTCCTTCAATCTCGACGGCACCGCCATCTACATGGCGATGGCGGCCATCTTCATCGCCCAGGCCTTCGGCATCGACGTGCCCATCGGCACCCAGATCGGCCTGCTGGTGTTCATGCTGATCTCGTCGAATGGCGCCGCCGGGGTCACCGGTGCCGGTCTGGTCACCCTGGCGGCCTCACTGGCGGCGTTCGACAGCGTGATTCCGCTGGCCGGCATCGCGCTGATCGTCGGCATCGACCGCTTCATGTCGGAAGCGCGTGCGCTGACCAATCTCACCGGCAACGGCATCGGCACCCTGGTGGTCGCGCGCTGGACCGGTCAGCTCGATCGCGGGCGACTGCAGGAGGTGCTGGACAACCCGCAGCAGGTCAACGTGGACCAGCGTCTGGCCGAACAGCTGGAGGACATCGCTCCCCCGTCGGAAGCTGGGACCGCGCGCTAGCGATGTTGCGCTGATCGCCGCCTTGCGCGCCGCACCGGTTCGGGGATGACGGCGGTCGACCGCACCAACCGGCGCCTTCAGGCCTCGGCGCGAGGCTGCGGCGGCGCGGGATCCAGGGCCTGGCCCAGCAATCGGCTGATGCGTTCGGGCACGTTCTGCTCGACCTCGCGCACCGCCACCCGGATGGCATTGGCGAACCCGATAATGTCGGCGCTGCCGTGGGACTTGATCACCGTGCCGCTGAGACCCAGCAATGACGCACCGTTGTAGCCACGCGGATCGATGCGCTTGCCCAGCGACTTCAGCGCCGGCATCGCCGCGATCGCGGCGATCTTGTGCAAAAGATTGGCGGTGAATTCCTCCTTGAGGAACTGGCGGATCATCTTGGCCACGCCCTCGCCGGTCTTCAGCGCAACGTTACCGACGAAACCGTCGCATACCACCACGTCGACATCGGACAGAAAAATGCCGTCGCCCTCGACATAGCCGATGTAGTTCAGGCTGGACGCCTGCAGCATCGCCGCGGTGGCGCGGATGGTGTCGCTGCCCTTGATCTCCTCGGAGCCGATGTTGAGCAGAGCCACCCGCGGGCGTTGCCGACCCAGCATGGCGGTGACCAGCGCAGAACCCATCACCGCAAACTGGAACAGCTGTGTGGCGGTGCACTCGGCGTTGGCGCCCAGGTCCAGCATGTGGACATGACCGTTGACGTTGGGGATGGCCGAGACGATGGCCGGCCGGTCGATTCCGGGCAGGGTCTTGAGCACGAATTTGGCGGTGGCCATCAGCGCGCCGGTGTTGCCTGCCGACACCATCGCCTGCGCGGCGCCGTCCTTGACCCGGTTGATCGCCACGCGCATGGACGAATCTTTCTTGTTGCGCATGGCCTTGGCTGGCGACTCGTCCATGCTCACCACTTCGCTGGCGTGAACGATCGCGCAGCGCTCGCACGGCACGGCCTTGAGCCGCCCCAGCTGGCGTTCGATCGCGACGCGATCGCCGACCAGTTCGATACGCAGGCCGGGGCTGCCCTTCAGGCAGGACAAGGCGGCGGCCACGGTCACGTCCAGACCGTGGTCGCCGCTCATCGCGTCGATGGCCAGGGTAACGGGCACGCTGTGTACCCGAGACCGCGAGTTACTCTTCCGCGGATTCCGCCACGGGGGTGTCGATCACCTTGCGTCCGCGGTAATAGCCGTCGGCGGTCACGTGGTGACGCAGATGCGTCTCGCCCGAGGTCGGATCGACCGACAGGGCCGGCGCGGTCAGCGCGTCGTGCGAGCGACGGTGGCCACGGGTGGAGCGGGACTTGCGCGATTTCTGGACTGCCATTTCACTTCCTTCGGACGGCCGAGCCGTCCTTCAAACCCAATTCTTTCAAGGCCGCGAAAGGGCGGCGCGTGTCTTCCGCGGCAGCGGCCGAAGGCTCCGGCGGGCGCGCATTCTCGCACGTCGCGCACTTGGGCATCATCGGCAGCGCCAGCAGCAATTCGTCTTCGACGATCTCGTGCAGCCGTAGCTCGTCGTCCATCAGCAGCAAAGGCTCGGCACGTTCCATCAGCCGCGCCTCTTCCTGTTCGTCGCGCGCCAATGCCAATGCAAAGCGCGTGTCCAATGGCCAGACGAAGCTTGCCGTGCACACGCGACATTCCAGTGTCAGTTGCGCCCGGATCAGCCCTTCGACCCAGCCGACGCCGGCGACGTCGCGACGGATCTGCAGATCGGCGTACACCGTCTGCGACACCGCATCGCGCAAACGCTCGAATCCCGCGGGGTCCAGCTCGCCCTGGTAGCGCTCATGGCGGGCGAGTGCGCGCTCGGCACTGACCTGGGCGGGGATCGGCATGGACGGAAAAGAACGCGGCGGCTGGCCAAAAAGGGCGCGAATGGTAGATTCGTCCCCCTCTTTAGTCAAAGAAACGTTCGCTTTGCCATGACGTCTCTGATCCTGGCCTCCTGCTCCCGTTATCGCGCCGAACTGCTGTCGCGCCTGCGCCTGCCCTTCGAACAGGACGGCGCCGAGGTGGACGAAACGCCGCAAATCCAGGAAACCGCGCAGAAGCTGGCGCCGCGTCTGGCCCGAACCAAGGCCGAAACGGTGTCCGCGCGGCATCCGGACCGTTGGGTGCTGGGCTCCGACCAAGCCGCGTCCTGCATGGGTCGCCTGCTCGGCAAGCCGTTGAGCCGCGACGCCGCCTGTGCCCAACTGGCATGGATGTCGGGGCGCCGGGCGGCCTTCGTCACCGCGCTGGCGCTGGTGCGCGCCGACATGCCGCGGCCGCTGACCGATATGGACGTGACCGTGGTCAGACTACGCCGCCTGAGCGCGGCGGAAATCGAGCGCTACGTCGATGCCGAACCGGCGCTGGACTGTGCCGGCAGCTTCAAGATGGAGGGCCTGGGGATCACGCTATTCGACGAAATCCAGTCGCGCGACCCCACCGGCCTGATCGGCTTGCCGCTGATCGCCACGGCACGTCTGCTGCGCAAGGCCGGTTTCGAGCTGCCTTGAACCCGGAGCAGCTGATGTTTCGAGCCATCGCCCTTCGCATCATCCGCGGCTAACCGCCGTTTCGGAAGCCGAACAGCGAGTCTTGTGGTTTTTTCGTCCGCGCCGTCGGCGTCAGACGATTTGGCGCGTCTGCAACCACCCCGGCAGATCGGCCACCGACTCCAGCAGGGCCATCGCCCCGGCCGCCAGGATGCGTTGCGGCTCGTGCACACCACAGGTGACACCGAGCATGGGCATGCCGATGGCAGCCGCCATGGCGGCGTCGTACTCGGTATCGCCGATCATCAGCGCGCGCTCCGCCGGAACGTCGAATTCGCGCAACAACTCCTCCAGCATCAGCGGATTGGGCTTGTTGGCGGTTTCGTCGGCGGTGCGGGAGGCGGCGAACAGCGGTTGCAGAAGATGGTGCTGCTTGAACGAGCGGTTCAGGCCCGGGCGCGACTTGCCGGTGGCCACCGCCAGCCGGTATCCGGCCTGCGCCAGGACCTGCAGCGCCTGCTCGACCCCGGGGAACAGCGGCGACTCGTGCAGACCCTGGCCGACGAAGCGGGCGCGATACCGCATCAGCAGCGCAATCAGCCGGTCGGTGTCCAGCTCCGGATAGAGCTGCTGCATGCCCTCCTCCAGACCCAGGCCGATCAACTGGCCGATGGCGCGGTCGTCACGCGACGGCAGGTCCAGATCGCGGATCGCCGCCTGCATGCCGGAGACGATCTGGGATTCGGAATCGGAGAGGGTTCCATCCCAATCGAAGATCAGCACGTCATAGCGCCGTGCTTCCATCAGGTGTGCTCCGGGGCGCCCGGCGGGCGCCCGCGCACCGGGGGCGAGCGCCAAACCCCGGCGCTCGCCTGATTCCCGGTGCGCCCATCCCAATCGAAGATCAGCACGTCATAGCGCCGTGCTTCCATCAGGTGTGCTCCGGGGCGGTGGGCGTATGCGTCGGCGATAGCGCCTTCATGGCGAAGACAAGGGCATCGGCGTCATCAGTTCCTGCGTCGGTCCCAGGAACTCGAAACCCAGGGTGCGCGCCTCGGCGTCGTAGACAAACGCATCGCCGGAGTTGGGATCGGTGTAGCGCGCTGCCAGCGCCTGAACCTGCCCGGCCATCGATTGCGCCGCGGTACCGCGACGATGCAGCTCGCGCTGCAGCCCCAACATCCGCTGCAATGCCAGCAGATTGCATTGCCGGCCCAGGTGGACCAACTGCGTCCCGACGCCCGACATGCCGTGCAGCACGCGACCAATGGGGTTGTAAAAATACTCGTACCAAGCCGGACCGCGATCGACGCCCCGGGCCTTGATTTCGGCGAGCTGCGCGCCGACCTCGGTGCAGCCCGCGCGCTCGATCTCCAGCAGCGTCTGCAGGTCGCGGTAACCGCGATGGATGGTGTCGTTGCGCTTCATCAGCAGGGGATACCACCAGGCCGAGGCATCCGGAAAGTCTGCCTGCACCACCGGATTGCCCGGATCGCTGAGCTGCTCCCACAGCGCCGCCTGCAGGCGGAATTCCTTGGTGAAGGCGCTGGCCAGGCTCAGCTCGTCCTCGCTGTAGGGTTCCAGCAGGGCGTCCAGCGGCAGGTCGGTGCCGGCAGGCCGTTCGCGCAGCCACTCGGAGGCGAACATCAGGTGCGCGGTCAGCGCCCGGACCGCCATGGTTTTTTCGATCAGGCCGACGTCGCTGCCGGACAGCACGCGCCGCCACAGCTCGGCAGAACGGACCAGTTCGGCCATCGCCGGTCCGTCCTGTCCGGCGTCGATCGTCCAGGTCAACACCGCCAGATTCAGCAGCGAGATGCGCAGCGGTGCCACGTCGGGCGCGGGCTCGTCCATCGTCGGAACGCGCGGATCCGCGTAGTCGGGATAGGTCTGCAACTCCCGATAACGCTGCATCAGCGGCGCGACGTGCTGCACCAGCCCTTGCAGAGCCGGGCGATCCTCGCGGCTCATCTGCAGACAGGCATAGGCGCCGGCCTGGTTGCCCGGACTGCACAGACGCGCCGGACCGGCATCGAACAGCGCGATGTTGCGGCCCAGCGCTTCGGCATAGGTGCCGGGGCGCTCGCCGGCGGGCAGCGCTTCGTAAGCGCGCAGCGCCGCGCGTCCGCGTTCGTGCGCCGGCTCGTTGCCCTGCAGGGAGAACGCCAGCAACCCCAGGAACAGATTGTCGGCATCGGGAATCGGTTGCGGTTGTGCCTCCAGCAGCGCGCGGGCCTCGGGTTTGAGCGGCCGATCCCAGAAGTTGTGGGCAACCCAGGCGGCGATCGGCAGAACCACGGCGGCGATGACCACGCCGAAGCGGCCGCCGTTGCGGCGGTACAGCAGAGTGGGCGGTGCCATCAACGGACTCCGGGCAGGCGGCTGAGCACGTCGCGCAGCTCGTCGGGCATGGCGGCGCTGAGGATCAGCTTGGGAAACTCGCCCTGCGCCGCAAGCTTGAGCAGGTGCGAGTGCAGGAACATCCGCTTGAGGCCGCGGTCGCGCACGGCCTTGTCGCCTCCGCGATCGCCATACTTGCGATCCCCCGCCACCGGATGACCCAGTGCCAGGGCGTGCACGCGAATCTGGTGGGTACGGCCGGAGAAAATCTGTACTTCGCACAGCGTCGCATCGCGATAGCGCGCCTGCGGCGAGAAGCGCGAGCGGGACGGCTTGCCGTCCTCCTCGTCCACCTCGGTGTAGCGCTCGCCGCCGCCCAGGCTGTTCTTGACCAGGGCGGCGTCGACCTCGCGATCCTCGCCGCGCCAGCGGCCCATCAGCAAGGCGAAATAGCGCTTGTCGGTGTCGCCGTCCTTGAATGCCCGCTGCGCGCGCAACAGCGCCGGCCGGCTCTTGGCCAGCAGCAGCAGGCCGCTGGTGTCGCGGTCGAGCCGGTGACACAGCTCGACGAACTCGTATTTACCCCAGGCGCGCACCGCCTCGATCACGCCGAAGGAAAGGCCGCTGCCGCCGTGGCTGGCATAGCCGGCGGGCTTGTCCAGGGCCAGATAATGCTCGTCCTCATGCACCACCGCTTCGCGCAAGCGGTTGAGCACCTCGTCCGGCGGCCGCACCGCCTCGCCCTTCTCGGCCATGCGGACCGGGGGGATGCGGATCTCGTCGCCGTCGATCAGCTTGCGCTCCGGCTTGGCCCGCCCCCCGTTGATACGGACCTGCCCCGACCGCAACAACCTGTAAACGTGGGATTTGGGTACGCCGGGCAGGGATCGCAGCAGGAAATTGTCGATCCGCTGGCCCGCTTCGCGCGGGCCGGCCTTGACGTGGCGCACGCCGACTGAAGACTGTGGCAAAATGTTTCAACTCCGAGGCTGATGCGAAAAATCGCAAGCGCTACCGGAGTTTGTCACCCGGCCTACGCGTCTTGCGTTGCGCTGCACGTGATAGGAACAAAACACGATGGCTTCCAGCCCCCCGCGAGCGCTCACAAGATTAACCGCTACGCGGCGGCTTGGACACGCTGCGCGTCTGACCGGCTTAGCGGCGACGGGCAGCGGCCAACACCAGAAACCTGCGCTCCCGCCAGGCTTCGGGCCACAAAGACCGGGCGCCTGCGCGCCCGTTCAGCGTAACTCCCCTGCCAGGCGGTCGAGCGTCTACCGAGACCGCTCTTTACATGAAACGCATCCTCATCAACGCCACGCAGCCCGAAGAGCTGCGGGTGGCCATTGTCGATGGCCAGAAGCTCCATGACCTCGATATCGAACTAGCCAGCCGCGAACAAAAGAAATCCAATCTCTACAAGGGTCGCATCACCCGCGTCGAGCACTCGCTGGAAGCCTGTTTCGTCGATTACGGCGCCGAGCGCCACGGCTTTCTGCCGATCAAGGAAATCGCCCGCAGCTGCCTCAAGGGCCAGGGCCCGATCAAGGACCAGGTGCGCGAAGGCCTGGAGCTGATCGTCCAGGTCGAAAAAGAGGAACGCGGCAACAAGGGCGCGGCCCTGACCACTTACGTGTCGCTGGCCGGGCGCTATCTGGTGCTGATGCCCAACAATCCCAAGGCCGGCGGCGTGTCGCGACGCGCCGAAGGCGACGAGCGCGAAGAGGCCAAGGCGGCGCTGGAAGCGATGAACCTGCCCGACGGCATGGGCGTGATCGTGCGCTCCAACGGCGTCGGCCGGAATGCCGAAGAACTGCAGTGGGACGCCGATTATCTGATCGAGATCTGGAACGCGATCGAGAAGGCCGCCGACGAAAAGCCCGCACCGTTCCTGATCTACCAGGAAAACAACATCATCCTGCGCGCATTGCGCGACTATCTGCGCCCCGACATTGGCGAGGTGCTGGTCGACAATCCCGAAATCTACGAACAGGCGCGCACTCATCTGTCGGCAGTGATGCCGCAGCAGCTCAATCGCCTCAAGCTGTACCGCGACGACACCCCGCTGTTCCAGCGCTACCAGGTGGAGAGCCAGATCGAACTGGCCCACGAGCGCACCATCCGCCTGCCGTCGGGCGGCTCGATCGTCATCGATCGGACCGAGGCGCTGACCTCTATCGACATCAACTCCGCCAAGGCCACCGGCGGCGGCGGCATCGAGGAGACCGCGCTCAACACCAACCTGGAAGCGGCGGAGGAAATCGCGCGTCAGTTGCGCCTGCGCGACCTCGGCGGTCTGGTCGTGATCGATTTCATCGACATGAACGCCTCCTCCAACCAGAAAAAGGTGGAACGCCGCCTGGAGGAGGCCTGCGACATCGACCGTGCGCGCATCCAGTTCGGACGCCTGTCGCGCTTCGGCCTGATGGAGATGTCGCGTCAGCGTCTGCGCCCGAGCCTGGGCGAGCATACCCAGGTCACTTGCCCGCGCTGCGAAGGCAGCGGCCAGATCCGCTCGGTGGAATCGCTGGGGCTGTCGCTGCTGCGCCTGATCGAGGAAGAGGCGATGAAGGACCGCACCAGTCGCGTGATCGCGCAGGTGCCGGTTGAAGTCGGCACCTTCCTGCTCAACGAAAAGCGCTCGCAGGTGCGGGAGATCGAGGGACGCGAGCGCGTGTCCATCGCCATCGTGCCCAATCCCAGTCTGCAGACGCCTGCCTACGAGATCCGTCGCGTGCGCGGCGATCACATCAATATCGACAACAACAGCGCCGCCAGCCATCTGCTGGCGGACAACTTCGATCCGCGCGCCAAACAGGAACCGGCGGACCCCTATGCCAGCGCCAAGCCGGCACAGGAAGCGGCCGTGCAGCAGATTCTGCCGTCGGTGCCGGCTCCGGTGATCGAGGCACCGCCGGCGCCGGTAGCGGTGGCGCCGGTGCTGGCCCTGCAACCGATCATGCCGCGTGGCTTCTGGTCGCGCCTGCTATGGCTGTTCGGCTTCATGCCGCGCCCGCGCGAGGACAAGCCGGACCGCAGCGAGCCCGCCACCGACAACAAGCGCGAAGCCCGCGGCGACCGCAAGTCCGCCGAACGCCGCAACGAGCGCGAGCGCAGCAATCGGCGCGACCGCAAGCCCGAGCGCAGCGCCGACAACCGCAACGAGCGAAACGAACGCACTCAGGATGCCCGGCGCGACGGCCGCGACGGCAGCAACCGCGATGCCGGGCGCAGCGACACAAAACCCACCAACGGGGCTCAGGGGCGCAACACACCGACTGCCGGCGGTGGGCGGCGCGAGGAGCGCGCCGCGCCACCGGCGACGACGCCGCGCCAGCCGCAGAAGCAAACCCCTCGCTCGCAGCAGGCCGATGCGGATGCCGCCAGCGAGGCCGAATCGGCCCGTGCCGAACCCGGACCGACCGAGGCCGCCCAAAGCGAAGATCGCAACGACGGCAGCGGCCCGCGTTCCGGCCGCGGCCGCCGTGGGCGGCGCGGTCGCGGTGGGCGCGCGGAAGGCAGTGCCGAAGGCGGCAATGGCAGCACGAGGAACGAATCCTCGCCGACCGTCAATGGCAGCCAGCCGCCGGCCTTGCCGGCCGACCTCGCTGCCGCCCTGGGCCGCGGTGTTCCCGCCGCCGCCGTCGCGGCTGCCTCATTGTCCGCCGCTGACGCTGCGCAGAACGCCGATGCGGCCGGCAGCAACGACGACTCGCCCCTCGAGCCCCTCGACACGCCGTGGAAAGACACCTCGAGCGTCGATGCGCTGCCGACCGACGCTGCAGAGCCAGCCGACGCGCCCAATGGCGCAGCCATATTGGTCAATCGCTTCGGCCAGGTCGAGAACCGCTTCCCGCTGCCGGAAGGACAGACCGACGCCGCACCTGCAACGGCGGACGAGCAGGCCGATGCCGCGGTCGAGGTTGATGCTACGAACGCATCGCCGTGGGCGCCATCGACCGAGCCTGACGCTGCGGTGCAGGAAGCTGCGCTGCCGAGCTTGCCGGAGACGATCGAGCACGCCGCGGGCGACGACGCGGGCGCTCCCGTCGAGCACACCGTTACACATCCGTTGCCGGTCACAACCGCAGCGGCAGAAGATTCCCCGGTGCCGGCCGCCGCAGAGCCAGAACCCGAAGCGCCGGCGCCGACAGCCGAACCGGTAGCGCAGGTCGACACCGCGGTGGTGCCGTCGGCCGCGCAACCGGACCACGCGGACATCGTGCCCAGCGCGCCCTTCGAGCCCCATCCTCGCCAGGACATTCCTGACGAGACCGCGCAGGGCGTCGCCGAGGAGGCGCCCATGCCAGCAGTCGCGGGCGGCGACGCCGACGGGCTGAGATTTGCGCCGGAACCGGAACAGATCGCTGAAGTGGTCGCGGATTGCTCTGCAGAGCACGCAGTGGGGCAGACGGCGGAGCCCTCCGCAACGCCCGCTACCGACGCACCAGCGCCGTCGGTCCCCGCGGCAGGCATCGATACACCGACCGGCAGTGAGTCGCGCTTCGAGCAGGTCGAGACCCGTCGCGATCCCTGAGCGGGTCACGTAGCCGGCGTTTGTCGTCGGGAGGCGGCGCCGGCCGGCCCGGCCACGAACTTGACGCCGGTTGCTGGAACAGCTCCTGCAGGATGAGGGCAGGATCGACGCCTCTGCCACCCGGCGCGCCCTGACTTCCCGTCAGGCCTCGCCGTCCGAAGGCGCTGACGGCGCCGTCGATCCGTTCCCTCATGGCGACGGATGCGATGGACGCCGACACTACTTCGATGGGCCTGCCCTCCAACGGCGAGATCTCGTTCTCGCGATATCAGCAACTCGTCAACGCCCTGACCGCGTGGTCGCCCGGCGTGCAGGCCGTACTGATCTACGCCGACCTGCGAAATCTGCGCGAGATCAATCGGCTCGCCGGCGCCGACGAAGGCGATCGCGTGCTGCGGCGGGTTGAGCAGGTGCTCGTGCAATGGGCTGCCGGCCACGGCGTCACCGGGCGTCTGTGGAGTAACGAGTTCGTTGCCGCCAAGGCCATCGACCACACCCAGTCGGCGGCCGACGAGGCGGCGGCACTGCGCGATCTGCTGGGCACCATCCGTTACGACTCCGCCATCGGCCCGGAATGCATTGCGGCATCGCTGGGATTGTCGATCTACCGCGAGGGCGACGATTGGGCACGCGTTCTGTCGGAGGCCGGGCAGGCCTGCCTGCAGGCCAAACAGCGCGGCCTCAATCAGATCGTGCGTTACGGCATGGGCATCGGCTGGAACGATGCACCGAGCTTCAGTCCACTGGCCGTCGGCGAGTTTCGCCAGCTATTGCGAGACGGCCACCTATGCCTGCAGGCGCAGCCGATCATGGACATCAGCGGCGCTCGGCCGCGCATCGCGAAGGCCGAATTCCTGATCCGCATGGAACGCAACGGCGTGCAGATGCCCTTGGCCGCCGGGGTGATCGAGGCGCTGGAGCACTACGGCATGGTGTCGGAGCTCGACCGCTACACCGCCTCCTATCTGCTGGACTGGATCGATGCCCAACCGGAAGTGCTCGACCGGGTGCACGGCCTGTCGATGAACCTGTCGGGGGCGTCGCTGATGGATGGCCGCTTCGTCGACGATCTGTTTCGCGACATCCGCAACGCGCATCTGCCGCGCGGAAAGCTGTGCCTGGAAATCACCGAGACTTCGGCCATCCGCCATCTGGACGTCGCTGCAGAGATCATCGCGGCCTTCCGATCCATCGGCTGCGTGTTCAGCCTCGATGACTTCGGTTCCGGCTTGTGCTCGTTCGGTTATCTGAATTCGCTGCCTATCGACGAGGTCAAGATCGACGGCAGCTTCGTGCGCGACATCGCCCACAGCGCGGTGGCACAGGAGATCGTGCGCGCTATCCACCACGTCGCCAAGGTCACCGGCAAGAAGACCGTCGCTGAGTTCGTCGACGACGCGCGCAAGCTTGCGGCACTCAAGCAGATCGGGGTGGACTACGCGCAAGGCTGGCTGTTCTATCCGTCGGTCCCGCCGGAAAAACTGCTGCAACTGCTGGTTACCCAATAAGCGGAAAGCCGGCGCCGCCCGGAGACGGCGCCGGCTTTCGATGCCGCGCAAAACTCAGGCTGCGGCCCGATGCCGATCGCGCAGATCGCGAATACGGTCATGGTTGCGCAACACGCCCTGCTGCTGTCTTTCCACCAGGGTCCGCGCCTCCGGCGGCAGGGCCGACTTCACCGCCTTGGCATAGGCGGCCTTGGCATAGTCCTCGCCGCGCTCGGCTTCTTCCAGGACCGCCAGGCGTGCATCGGTGACGCTGGCGCGCATCTTCACCCAGCCGCGGTGCAGAGCGCCGGTGACCGTACCGCCTTCAGGCGCCTGCCCGCCCAGGGTGCGTACGCATTGAGTGAGCTCGCGCACCGCGTTGCCGCATTCCTGGGCGCGTTCGCTGAGCAGCACCTTGAGGTTGGCGTCATCGACCTTGTCTGCCGCTTCGGTAAACCCCTTGCGGCCGTCTTCGGAAACGTGGATCAGCGTACTGAGCACGTTCACGGCTTCGTCGCGGGGCATGGCCTGTTCTGGCGTCATGGTTCTCTCCTTCATCTGTCGCGGACCGCAGCACGACCGCTGCCGGTCTCTGACGGTACGCGCTTCGAATGACGGCACCTGCTCGCATCAAGGCGTAGTGCCGACGAACCGGTATTGAAACCCACCGCGCCTTGCGTGCCCCTGAACTCCGACGCGCGATCTCAGGCTCCCCGCCGGCGGGGAGGAAAGCATCGCCACGCCAGCGCCACGACCAGGCCGAACAGGCTGTAGGCCAAGGTAAACACCCACAGCGGCGCGTCGTGGTAAAGCCAGCGCTCGACCCAGTGCTGCACGAAACTGCCTTCGTAAGCCGGCTGCTGAGCCTGCTCGCGCAGCCAGATCTCCAAGGTCGTCAGCGGACAGGCCACGCCCAGCCAGGCCTGCATCACCACGACGCCGATCGCAACCAAATGGACGACGCGAAACCACCAGCCGTTGACCCAGCGCCAGCGCAGCAGGTTTCCCAGCACCACCAGCAGCAAGGCACCGACCACGAAAGCGACGATGCCGAAATGTACGGCCAGCACCGCGTCGGCCAGCCACCGGTATCCGTGCTCGCTCACGTCTCACCCATCGCCGCCGGTCACACCGGCAAGCTTACGTCGATCGCGGTGCTTTGAAAGTGACGACGATCCGACTTCAGAACAGCTCCACGGCGCCGGCCTGCATCGACTCCTGTGCCACCGGCTTGTGTACCGGCGCACGCCAGTCGTGTGGATGATCCTTGCCGTTGAGCCGGACTGCTGCGGTGTTGGCAGCGCCGCTGGCGGTCACCGTGGCGAGCGCAACCGGCACAACGTTGGCCGGCGGCTTTGACATCGATGCCGCTGGTGACACAGTGGCGGCTGCAGCAGGTTCGTGGCACCGCGTGGGGACGGACTCGGCCACGCGCTCCTCGGGCTCGCCGCCCGCAGCGCGCCCGGCTTCGGCGCCCACTGCTTCCAGTCGTCCGACGTGTCGCGCCGCCGATCCCAGAGCCTGGGTGGCGATGTCCTCGAACTGCAGGCAGCGCACCGCCTGGCCCACCGCGTCGCGAATCTGCTCGCCAGCGCCGGAGACTTCGCGCATACCGTCGTTGAGCAGCGTGTTGAGGTTTTCCATCTCCGCCAGCAGGCGCGAGACCTCCTGGCGCGCGCGGTCGGTAGTGTCGTTGTCGCGCGTGGCCATCTGACCCACGGTTTCGCGCACCTGCGCCACCGCATCCTTGGACGAGAACACCAGCTTGCGGATTTGCTCGTTGAAGCTGGTGGAACGCTCGGACAGGTTACGTACTTCCTCCGCCACCACCGCGAAACCACGCCCGGCTTCGCCAGCGCGCGCCGCTTCGATGGCGGCATTGAGCGCCAGCAGATTGGTCTGGTCGGCGATGGTCTTGACGTCCCCCAACAGCTCGAAGATGGCGTCCAGATGTTTCACCATGCTGTCGATACGCTGCACGCTGGCGGCACTCTGACGTGTGGCTTCGCTCATGGTGCCGACCAGGCTTTCCATCAGGCTGCCGGCACGCTGCGCGAACTGGCGCACGTCCACCCCGGCGCCGCCACGGCTGGTCTGCGACAACACCTGCGACACCGCCTGCGATTGTCGCTGCGACTGTTCGGTCATGCGGCCGAAGGCGCCGGTCAGATCGCGGATCGCCTCGCGCAACAGCCCGCTGACGCGATCGACCTCCTCGCGTACGCCGCCGGCTTCATTGGCGATACCGCCGCGCAGCTCAGCCAGCATGCGGCGCTGCGCATCGTGGCTGCCGCGATACGCTGCCGCCTCGCGCTCGGCGTCAGCCGCGCGCCGGATCAGCCGCCAGCTCGACCAGCTCCATGCCGCCACCACCGCGACGAAGGTCAGCAACACCGTGGTCGGCGCCGCACCGGTCGCCTGCACGGCGACGTGCGCCGCGGTGACGAGCGCGGGTACCGCCAGTGTCCGCGCACAGGTCTGCATCATCGCTTGATTCACATCAGTCTCCGTGTGCGGCTCGCGCCGCCGCTGTCGAACATCCGGCACTCAGTTCCAGCAAGGCCTCGGCCATACGCGCCAGAGGCAAGACCTGTTCCGCGGCCCCGAGCTTGAACGCCGCGCCCGGCATGCCCCAGACCACCGAGCTGGCTTCGTCCTGCACCAGCGTGCGGGCGCCGGCTTCGCGCATCGCCAGCAGGCCGCGCGCGCCGTCGTCGCCCATGCCGGTGAGAATCGCCGCCACCGCGTTGGCACCGGCGTACTGCGCCATCGACTTGAGCAGCACATCCACACTGGGCCGGTGACGATTTTCCGGCGCGCGCTGGTGCAGTCGGCACACGTAACGGGCACCGTCGCGCGCCAGCTCCAGGTGCCAGTCGCCAGGCGCGATATAAGCGTGGCCCGGCACCACCTGCTGGCCGTGGCGCGCCTCGCACACGCGCATGCTGGAGCTGCGATCCATACGCGCCGCAAACGGGCCCGAGAACGCCGCCGGAATGTGCTGGGTGATGAGGATGGCGGGCGCGTCCGCAGGCATGCGCTCAAGCACGTCCTTGATCGCCTCGGTACCGCCGGTGGACGCGCCGATCGCGATGATCTTCTCGGTGGTGCGCAGCAGCTTGCGCGATACCAACGGCTTGGGCCCGCCGCCGCCGCGATCGATCGCGCGTACTCGCGCACGTGTGGCCGACTTGATCTTGGCGACCAGCTCGTCGGCGTACTGGCGGATGCCCGCTTCAAGATCGATCTTGGGCTTGGTGACGAAATCCACCGCGCCGAGTTCCAGCGCCTGCAAGGTCGTCTCCGCGCCGCGCTCGGTGAGCGAGGACACCATCACCACCGGCATCGGCCGCAGACGCATGAGGTTTTCCAGGAACGTCAGGCCGTCCATGCGCGGCATCTCGACGTCGAGCGTGAGCACGTCCGGGTTGAGCTGCTTGATCTTGTCGCGCGCGATGATCGGATCCGGCGCGGAGCCGACCACCTCGATCGCCGGATCGCTGGTCAGGAACTCGACCAGAAGGCGACGCATGAGTGCGGAGTCGTCGACGACCAGAACCTTGATCTTGCTCATGCCGAACGTCCGGAAAAGCCTTCAACGCAAAGGCGCAAAGGAAACAGAAGGAACGCAGAGAAGGACGGGAGTGACTTCTCAGCAGCCGACGCGGACCGCGCACTTGGAGGATGTTCTTCGCGTCCTCTCTTTTCCCTTTGCGCCTTTGCGTTGAATGCTGTCGCGTTCATCAGAACAACTCCACGGAACCCGTCGTCGGCGAATCCTTGAGCCGCGAGCGGTAGAGTTTTTCGCTGGCCAGCACGTCCACGTCGTTGGCGGACGGCAGGCGCTTGACCATGACCTTGCCGGTCAGCGGGAAGTAATGGACTCTGCGCGGGCAGGTATCGAAGAGGTCCTGCCCGTTCACCGTCAGCCCTTCGTTCTTCAGGTAATCGAGCACGAAGCGGCCGTTGCGATCGCCGACGTTGCTGACCGTGAACCCCGCGAGCACCGCGCCTCCGCCGAACACCTTGGTCTCCAGGCGCGCGCGCGAAGCCCCGCGCTTGAGCAGATCGTTGATCAGCATTTCCATCGCGTAGCCGCCGTAGCGCGCTGATTCGTTGCCCCAGCTGCTGCGACCATCGGTCTCGCCTTCCGGCAGCATGAAGTGATTCATGCCGCCGACACCCGCGAGCGGATCGCGCATGCAGGCCGAGACGCAGGACCCGAGCACGGTGACCAGCATCACGTCGTTGCCGGTAACGAGGTACTCGCCCGGCAGCACCTTGAGGGCCTGGGCGTTGAACTTGGGATCGAAGTAGCCCTTGGGTTCTGCCGGCGGTGCTTCGCTGCGGACCTTGCGGATGGCATACATGTCAGCGTGCGTCCGCGCGACGGTAGATGGTGCGGCCGATGGAGCGGATCACGTCGGCGGCATGGAAGAAACTCTCCGAATGCCCGGCGAAGAACAGGCCCTCGCGGGACAGCAGCGGCATCATCTTCCTGAGGATCGCGAGCTGCGTGGGCTTGTCGAAGTAGATCATCACGTTGCGGCAGAAGATCGCATCGAAGGGCCCCTGCATCGGGTAGCGCGCGTCCAGCAGGTTGAGCTGGCGGAAGGTCAGCAGCTTGCGTAGCGGTTCCACCGCACGGCATTGGCCGGCCGTGCTGCCGGCACCCTTGAGAAAGAATTTCTTCTTGCGCGCCAGGTCCAGCTTCTCGACGCGGTCCAGCGTGTACACGCCGCGCTCGGCGGTTGCGAGTACGTTCGTATCGATGTCGGTGGCCAGGATCGACACCGGCGGCGTCAGGCTGCCGTAGGCCTCGCAGGCGGTGATGGCGAGCGAGTACGGCTCCTCGCCGGTGCTCGCCGCGGAACACCAGATGCGTACCGGCCGGCCGCTGGGTTGTTTCTGGAGGAACTCCTTGAGCGCCTCGAAGTGATGGGCCTCGCGGAAGAACGAAGTCAGATTGGTGGTGAGCGCATTGGTGAATTCCTGCCACTCTTCCTCGGTACCACCGGCCTCGAGGCCGTCGAGATAGGTCTTGAAGGATTCGAGCCGCAGTGCGCGCAGTCGGCGGGCGAGACGGCTGTAGACCATCTCCTCCTTCGAATCGGCGAGCGCGATCCCGGCCTTGCCGTAGATCAGTTTACGCACCCGGTCGAAGTCGCGCGTGGTGAAGGCAAAATCGCGCGCCTCAACAGATCCGTCGGCCATCAGACGTTCTTCTGCGGTGACTTGAGCAGCTTCGCGAACGGACAGCTCGACTCGCGTTCCTCGGGCAGTGCGTAGTCCGCGGCGCAGAGGCTGAGACCGTAATTGGCGAGCCAGCGCAGCAGGATCGTGGTGAGGTCCGAGAAGTTCATGGCGTCGGTTCGGTGGAGTCCCTGAACCCGTCATCCCCGCTCGCGCGGGAATGACGGGTGCAGTCTTCAGGTCGGGGCAGTGGCGATCAGAACTCCGTCCACTGCTCGCCGCCCTTTTCTGCCGGGGCCGCCAGGCTGACCGACTTGCCGCTGCCGTTGGTCACGCGCTTGGCAGCCGGCGCGGCGGGTTTGGCAAGCGGGCGCGCTGCAGGTCGCGGCGCCGGCTTGCTCGCTGCGGCCGGCTTCGGTGCCGCACGACCGATGCCGAAGGCCATCGGCGCTTCCGCTTCTTCGAGCTTGAACAGGCTGACCGAGTGGCTCAGGCCACCGGCCTGCTCTTCCAGCGAGCGGGCTGCGGCGGACGCTTCCTCGACCAGCGCGGCGTTCTGCTGCGTCACTTCGTCCATCTGCGTGATGGTCTGGTTGACCTGCTCGATGCCCTGGCTCTGTTCCTGCGACGCGGCGCTGATCTCGGCCATGATGTCCGTCACCCGCTTCACGCTGGTCACGATCTCTTCCATGGTCTTGCCGGCCTGGTCGACGAGCTTGGCGCCGTTGCCAACCTTCTCGACCGAGTCGCCGATCAAGGTCTTGATCTCCTTGGCCGCACCGGCGGAGCGCTGCGCGAGGCTGCGCACCTCGGCCGCGACGACCGCAAAGCCGCGACCCTGTTCGCCCGCTCGTGCCGCTTCCACCGCGGCATTCAGCGCCAGGATGTTGGTCTGGAACGCGATGCCGTCGATGACGCTGATGATGTCGACGATCTTCTTGCTCGACTCGTTGATCGAGGCCATGGTCGTGACCACTTCGCCGACCACCTGGCCACCCTTGCGGGCGACGTCGCTCGCACCCATCGCGAGCTGGTTGGCCTGCTTGGCGTTCTCGGCGTTCTGCTTGACCGTGCTGGTCAGCTCTTCCATCGAGCTGGCGGTTTCTTCCAGCGAGGCGGCCTGCTGCTCGGTCCGAGCCGACAGATCGCTGTTGCCGGAGCTGATCTCCTTGGCGGCGGTGTTGATGGTGTCCGTGGCGTTCTTGATCTGCGTGATGATCTGCGTGAGCTGCTCGACCGTGGTGTTGGCGTCGTCCTTGAGCTGCCCGAAGGTGCCCTTGTACTCGGCGGTGATGGTCTCGGTCAGATCACCCTTGGCCAGCGCACCCAGCACGCGCACCACTTCGTTCAGACCGACTTCGCTGGTCTCCAGCAGCAGGTTGACGTTCTCGGCCAGCATCTTGAAGAAGCCGTCCTTGCCGTCGAGCGAGATGCGGCGCGTGAAGTCGCCGTTGGCGGCGGCGCCGACGATGCTCGACACCTCATTCTCCACCGCGACTTCCGCGGTGCGGTTGCGCCACTCCACCACCGTGCCCAGGCGTTCGCCGGCGGCGTTGACGATCGGGCTGGCAATCAAACCAAAGGTCAGCGAGCCGACCTTGATCTCGGTGCGGTAGGTGCTGCGCAGGTTGGCGAGCATCTGCGTCTGGTGCGAGGGGTTCTTGTGGAACACGTCGATCAGCGCGCCCTGCAGCTTGCGGGCGTCGAAGTGCGGCAGCACCTTGCGCAGCTCGCTTTCGGCGCGGACCAGCATCTCGCCGACCGCAGCATTCATGTAGACGATCTCGCGCTCGTTGTTGGCGATCATCACGTTGCCGCTGACGTTGTCCAGCGCGTTCTTGATCCGCAGGTTCTCGTCGGCGAGCTTGCGCTCGGCGGCCTGGCGATCCGCCTCGGCCTTGGCGGCGGCGAGTTCCGCGGTCATGTCCTTCCACTCCACCACGTAGCCCAGACGCTGCGCGTTGGCATCGTCGATGGGGTTGAGCAGCAGCGAGAAGGTGCGGCCGCCCAGCACCAGCTTGGCCTTGTGCGTTGTCTTCAGCTCGGCCAGCAGCTTGCGCTGGTAGGACGGATTCTTGTGGAAGGTATCGATATTCGTGCCGACGACCGTCCTGGCCTCAAAGCTCGGAACGTCCTCGCGGATGTCCGACTCCGCGACCTGGAGCATCGCCTTGATCGAGGCGTTGACGTAGACGATGTTGAGGTCCGCGTCGGACACCATCACATTGGTATCGACCGAGTTGAGCCCCAGCATCAGTCGCTCGTTGATCCGCGCGATCCTGAGCTGCTCGGTGATGTCGGTGGCGTACTTCACCACCTTGAACGGCTTGCCGCTCATGTCCAGGATCGGGTTGTAGGAGGCCTGGATCCAGATTTCCTTGCCACCCTTGCCCAGACGCTTGTACTGCCCGGAATCGAATTCACCGCGGCCGAGCTTGTCCCAGAACAGGCGGTACTCGTGGCTGGCGCGATACTCGGGCGTGGCGAACATCGAGTGATGCTGACCCTTGATTTCGTCCAGCGTGTAGCCGAGCGTCTTCAGGAAATTCTCGTTGGCGTCGAGAATCTTGCCGTCCATGGAGAACTCGATCACCGCCTGCGCCTTGCTGATCGCGGCAAGCTGGCCGGCGTAGTCCGCAGCCTGAAGTTTTTGCGCGGTGATGTTGGTGGCGTACTTCACCACCTTGAACGGCTTGCCGTTCATGTCGAAGATCGGGTTGTACGAGGCCTCGATCCAGATTTCCTTGCCACCCTTGCCGTAACGCTTGTACTGGCCGGCATCGAACTCGCCGCGACCGAGCTTCTCCCAGAACATGCGGTACTCGGGGCTGGCGCGATACACCGGGTCCGCGAACATCGAGTGGTGCTGGCCCTTGATCTCGTCGAGGCTGTAGCCGACCGTGCTCAGGAAGTTGTCGTTGGCGGTCAGAATCTTGCCGTCCAGGGCGAACTCGATCACCGCCTGCGCCTTGCCGATCGCCGACAACTGGCCCAGCTGATCGGCCTCGCGCAGCTTCTGCGCGGTGATGTCGGTGGCGTACTTCACGACCTTGAACGCCCTGCCCTCGGCATTGAAGATCGGGTTGTAGGACGCCTGAATCCAGATCTCCCTGCCGCCCTTGGCGATGCGCTTGTACTGGCCGGCGTCGTACTCGCCGCGACCGAGCTTGTCCCAGAACGCTCGGTACTCGGGGCTGCTGCGATAGCTCGCCTCCACGAACATCGAATGATGCTGGCCGCGAATCTCGTCGAGCGAGTAGCCGACCGCGCCGAGGAAGTTGTCGTTGGCGGTCAGAATCTTGCCGTCGAGCGAGAACTCGATGACAGCCTGCGCCTTGTTGATCGCCGCGATCTGGCCTTCCAGATTGGCGCGTTCCAGTGCGGCGGCCTCGGCCTTGCTGCCGATGGCGGTGGGAATCTTGGCGCGGTTAACCAGTTTGGCGCTGGGCTTCTTCGCGGCAGACTTCTTGGTGACGGGTTTGGCTTTCTTGGTCATGGACGATCTGCCAGGTTAGTTCGAGGAACGGATCGCGGCGGAGCTGCCGAAATCGGGATTGGTGTCGAAGGCGACGGGTTCGCGCCGCGTCAGGCTCAGCAGGCGGTAGGCACCGACGGCACCCGCCACGATCGCGACGATGAGGATCGCGAGCAGGGCCGACGAACCGACCGTGCCGTGGCCGTGCGCGAAGCAGGCGGCGGCGACGGTGGCGGGCAGACTCATCAGCAGCAGGGCCGCACTGCGCAGCCGGGATTCAACGAGGGACGTGTCGAGTTTCATGATGTAGCTCCGGGTGGCGCGTGGCTTACTGCAGGGACTGTGAGGCGGCGTTCATCAAGGCCATGTCGGCACCCGACATGAGCTTCTCGATGTCCACCAGAATCAGCATCCGCGTGTCGAGCGCGCCGATGCCGGTAATGAAGTTCATTCGGCCGGCGGCGCCGCCGCCTGGGGTGCTCACCGCGCAGAAATCCGGCGCGGGGCGAATCTGGTCGCCGGTGAGCTGCATGACGTCGGAGACGCCGTCGACCACCATGCCCACCACGCGACGCGCGATGTTGAGGATGATCATCACCGTGAATTCGTTGTAGTCGGCCTTGCCGAGCTTGAACTTCAGGCGCATGTCGACCACCGGCACGATGGTGCCGCGCAGGTTGATCACGCCCTTGATGAAGTCCGGTGCGTCGGGAATCCGCGTCACGGTGTCGTAGCCGCGGATCTCCTGGACCTTGAGGATGTCGACGCCGTATTCCTCGGCGCCGAGCGTGAAGGTGAGGAATTCATTGGGCATGCCGGCCGCGATCTGCGCGTTGAGTTGCGGACTGGACGGCTGGCCTTGATTGGCGGGATTGCTCATGCGCTGCGGCTCGATGGTTGAAGGTGATCGGGGCGGCAGGTGTCGGGTTTCCGCCCTTTTCGGCGAGTTCCCCGACATCACCGCGGGGGTTCCTTCAAGTTCTGTTCCCGCCTTGTTCTTCCGTCATTCCCGCTTGCACGGGAATGACGGCAGCGAGGTCAGGCCGCGACGGACTGGCTGAAGAGGCGCACCACGGCGGCCACGTCGAGAATCAGCGACACGCGGCCGTCGCCGAGAATCGTCGCGCCGGAAACGCCGCGCACGCGACGGTAATTCGCCTCCAGGCTCTTGATCACGACCTGCTGCTGACCGACCAGTTCGTCGATCTGCACCGCGACCTTGCGCCCCTCGGATTCGACGATGACCACGATCGCGTCCTGCGGCGCGCGACGCTCGCCCGGCAGCACGAACCAGTCGCGCAAATCCACCAGCGGCAGGTATTCGTTGCGCACCCGAACCACCGTGCCTTCCTGCGCCATGCGCTTGATCTGGTCAGGCAGCGGTTGCAGCGATTCCACCACCGACGACAGCGGCAGGATGAACACGTCCTCGCCCACGCCCACCGACATGCCATCGAGAATCGCCAGGGTCAGCGGCAGGCGGATCAGCACCGTCGCGCCCTTGCCCTGCGTGGACGAAAGCTCCACGGAACCGCCGAGCGCCTGGATGTTCTTCTTGACCACATCCATGCCGACGCCGCGACCGGACACGTCGGTGACCTGATCGGCGGTGGAGAAACCGGGCGCGAAGATCAGCTGATAGACCTCGCCGTCGCTCATCGCATCAGAGCACGCGATGCCCTTCTCCTGCGCCTTGGCCAGGATCTTCGCGCGGTTCAGGCCGCGACCGTCGTCGAGCACCTCGATGACGATGTGCCCGCCCTGATGAGACGCCTTGAGCGTGATCGTGCCGGTGAGGTCCTTGCCCGACGCGCTGCGATCGGCCGGCGTTTCCAGCCCGTGATCGAGGCTGTTGCGGACCAGGTGATTGAGCGGATCGGTGATCTTCTCGATCACGCTCTTGTCGAGCTCGGTCTGCTCGCCGACGGTGACCAGCTTGACCTGCTTGCCGAGCTTTGCGGCCAGATCACGCACCAGCCGCGGGAAGCGCGAGAACACCGCTTCCATCGGCAGCATGCGCGTGGCCATCACGGCCTCCTGCAGCATGCGCGTGTTGCGGTCGAGCTGGCCGAGGCCGCTCAACAGTTTTTCGTTCTGCACCGGGTCGAGGTGCGCCGCCTGCTGGGTGAGCATGGCCTGGGTGATGACGAGTTCGCCGACCAGATTGATCAGCGCGTCGATCTTCTCGGTGCCGACGCGGATCGAGGCACCGTCGTTGGCCGGCTTGAACCCGCGCGCCGCAACCGGCACCTCGGCCCCCTTGCCGGTCGGCGCAACAACCTGCAGCGCCGGCACCGGCGCTGCGGTGGATACCGCAGGAGCAGCGACCGATAAGGATTCGATCGCCAGATCGCATTCGTCCTCCACCCACGAGAAGCAGTCCTGCAGCAGCGCGCGATCCGTGTCGGCGTGCAGGTGCAGGGTCCACGACAGATAGCAGGTCTCGGGATCGGCCAACTTGAGTGCGGGCGCAGATGGCAACGCAACTTGCGCCTGCAGCTCGCCGAGCTGCGCGACGGCGCGAATGATGCGCAGTGGATCGTTGCCGCTACGAAACAGATCGGGCCTGGGCACAAACACCAGGCGCCAGCCCTCTGCCGCCGGAGCAACGGTCGCCACCGGTGCCGCTGCGGTGGTTTCACGCTTGATCGCCAGTGCAGACTCCAGTTCGCCCTGTACCATGGCAATCAGCCGCAGATCGGCCTCGCCGCCATCGCGCGCAGCGGTCAGCAGATTGCGCATCGCATCGCCCGCGCGCAGCAGCAGGTCGATGTCCGGCTGCGCCAGTGGCCGTGCACCGGAACGCATCCGGTCGAGCAGGGTTTCGGCGTGATGCGTAAACGACGCAACGGCGGCGAAGCCGAACGTCGCGGCGCCGCCCTTGATCGAATGGGCGGCACGGAACACCTCGTTGATGGCCTCCGGAGCGCAGGCCTTGGTGTTGACCGCGTTGGCGGTCTGCGCGGCGAAAGCTGCGGGATCCAGGCGCAGCAGCGCCTGCTCCATCGTCTCCAGGTTCTCGAAGGACTCTTCGAAGAAGGTCTTGTGAAAACGGGCGAGATCAAGGCTCATGTCACATCCACCAGAGAGCGGGCCGTGCCCACCGGGGCTCGCGCGCTTGCACGAGCTCCAGCGGCCGAGAGCCCCCCGAACCCGCAAGACCCGGCGACCACGGACTTCACCCGAGCACCCGTTGCACGGTGGCCACCAGCTGTTCCGGATTGAACGGCTTGACGAGCCAGCCGGTGGCGCCGGCGGCCTTGCCTTCCATCTTCTTCTCGGGGGTGGACTCGGTCGTGAGCATCAGCAACGGGGTGAACTTGTAGTCCGCCAGGGTGCGCAGATTGCGCACCAGGGTGATGCCGTCCATGCGCGGCATGTTCACATCGGCCAGTACCAGATTGAATTTCTGCGCCTGCGCCAACTCCAGCGCGGCCTGGCCGTCTTCGGCCTCGGCCACGTCGAAGCCGGCAGATTTGAGCGTGAAAGCGACCATCTGACGCATGGACGCGGAGTCGTCGACGGCAAGGATACGGCTCATGTCAGCGGGATTCCGGTGGCAGATTCATCAGGCCGGCCACGCCCAGCAGCGTGGCGGCGCTACGCAGCGCAACCGACGGGGCCAGCCAGTGGGTTTCCAGACCCACCTCGCGGCGGTCGCGGCAGAACAGGCAGAACAACTGCAGCGCGGCGGTGTGGACGCGGGCGACGGCGGCGGCGTCGAGCACGACGGGCGCGGCGTCTTCGACATGGGCGACCAGGTCGCGATGCAGTTCCGACGCCGACTCGATGCCCAGTTCGGCAGGTAGATGGATGACACAACCCGCGGCGCCGGCATCAGGCGCGGCATCTGCGAAGGCCAGGGACATGGGACGATCTCCACCGACCGTCCGGCGCCCTGTGTGGGCGTCGCTCACAACGGTCGCCCGACTCCCTACAACTTCCGTTCCCGCGAGTCGGCAACCGCCCCCGACGGATTTACGTCAGAGCGCCGGCGCAAAGGAATCCGCCGAGGCCATTTTCCAGAACATGGCGTAGACCGGGTGCTTGGCGCGGTCTTCCAGCAGGTCGCCTGGCTTGAGGAAAGTGAGCAGGGTGGAGACCAGGCGCACCTCACTGCTGGAGACGCGTCGCACGATGTGCTGCGGACCCAACCGCCCCGGATGGGTAAGGCCGGCGGCGCCGGTCAACTCGGCCAGGGCCTCGAGCGTGTTGCGATGATAGCTGGCCACGCGAGCGGCCTTGTCGGCCGGCACCAGCGCGCGCTGGCGTAAGGGGTCCTGCGTGGTCACCCCGGTCGGGCAATGGCCGGTATGACAGGCCTGCGCCTGCAGGCAGCCGAGTGCAAACATGAAGCCGCGCGCGCTATTGCACCAGTCCGCCCCCAGTGCCAGCGTGCGCGCCACATCGAAGGCACTGATGATTTTGCCGCCGGCGCCGAGCTTGACCTGCGGGCGCAGATTCAGTCCCACCAGCGTGTTGTGCACCAGCAACAAAGCCTCCTGCAACGGTGTGCCGACGTGATCGGAAAACTCCACCGGCGCAGCGCCGGTACCGCCTTCGCCGCCGTCCACCACCACGAAGTCCGGCGTAATGCCGGTCTTGAGCATGGCCTTGCACATGGCAAAGAACTCCCAGGGATGACCCAGGCAGAACTTGAATCCCACCGGCTTGCCGCCGCACAGCTCGCGCAGCCGGGCGATGAATTCCATCATCTGCACCGGCGTCGAAAACGCCGAGTGACCGGATGGCGAGATGCAATCCACCCCAACCGGAATGCCGCGCGCTGCGGCGATCTCCGGGGTCACCTTGGCGCCTGGCAACATGCCGCCATGACCGGGCTTGGCGCCTTGCGACAGCTTGATCTCGATCATCTTCACCTGGGCGTTGCCGGCGGCGGCCGCGAAGCGATCGGGATTGAAACTGCCGTCGTCATTGCGACAGCCGAAATAGCCGGATCCGATCTCCCAGATCAGATCGCCGCCGTGCTCGCGGTGATAGCGGCTGACCGACCCCTCGCCGGTGTCGTGCGCAAAGCCGCCGATCTGCGCGCCTTTGTTCAAGGCCAGGATGGCGTTGGCCGACAACGCTCCGAAACTCATGGCCGAGATGTTGAACAGCGACATCTCGTAGGGCTGCGCGCAGTCCGGACCACCCACCCGCACGCGGAAGTTCCAGTCCTTGATGTGCACCGGGGCAATCGAGTGATTGATCCATTCGTAGTCGTCGGCGTAGACGTCGAGCTGGGTGCCGAACGGCCGTTTGTCGACCACGTCCTTGGCGCGCTGATACACCAGAGCGCGCTGCGCACGCGAAAACGGAATGCGCTCCTGGTCGCTTTCCAGAAAATACTGGCGGATCTCCGGGCGGATCAGCTCCAGAAAAAAGCGGATGTGGCCGAGGATGGGATAGTTGCGGCGAATGGCCTGTCGGGTCTGTACTAGGTCCCAGATTCCGACCGCGCTGAGCAGACCGGACGCCGCTGCCACCACGGCCAGCGGCAGCGGCGCCGAGGACGGCAGCAGCGTCGATCCTGCCAGCGTCAGCAAGAACACCAGCATCGCCACCGCCAACGGAATGAACCGGACCTGCAGGACATGCTGCACGGGCGCTCCCCTTGTTCTGAACTTCTTGTCCGCCGTGTTTATCGCATGCCCCGCGCCGCGGCAATGGCCTTGCGCACCGTTATCATGCGACGGTCCCGAACCCTTCTGCCGCCATGAGCATCCATCCCGGTTCCAAGAGCCCGCCGCCGATCCGGCTGGGCGTCAATGTCGATCACATTGCCACCTTGCGCCAGGTACGCGCGGCGCTCTATCCCGACCCGGTGGAGGCGGCGATCGTCGCTGCCGGCGCCGGTGCGGACAGCATCACCATCCATCTGCGCGAAGATCGCCGGCACATTCAGGATCACGATCTCACGCGCCTGATCGCCTGCAGTGCGGCGCCGGTGAACCTGGAACTGGCGCTCACCGACGAGATGCTCGCCATCGCCAGCCGCGCGGCGCCACACTACGCCTGCCTGGTGCCGGAGCGGCGCGAGGAGATCACCACCGAAGGCGGACTGGATGTGGCCGCCAACGTCGTCGCTATCCGCGAGGGCTGTCAGGAGCTGGCCGATGCCGGCATCGCCACCGCTTTATTCATCGACGCCGACCCGCGCCAGCTCGAAGCGACGCTCGCCACCGGCGCGCCGCACATCGAGATCCACACTGGCCGCTACTGCCAGGCTGAGGGCGAGGCACGCCTGCGCGAGCTGGACGTCATCCGGCGCTTCGCCGCCGATGCCGCCGGCGCCGGCCTGGAAGTCCACGCCGGACATGGGCTCACCGTCGATAACGTCGGGCCCATCGCCGCCATCGCGCACATCGTCGAACTCAATATCGGCCATGCACTGGTGGCACGCGCGCTGTTCACCGGCCTGCCCGCGGCGATCATGGAAATGCGCCGCGCCATGCAGGCGGCGCGCGCGCTGCCCAACGACGACGGCGAGTACGCGTGATCTACGGCATCGGCACCGACCTGATCCGCGTCACCCGCATTCAGCAGACCCTGGCTGCGCATCCGCTGCGCTTTGCACGACGCCTGCTGCATCCGGCGGAGCTGGCGCAGTTCCAGGTCTCCAAACGACCTGCGAATTTTCTTGCCAAGGCCTGGGCTGCCAAGGAAGCCTTCGGCAAGGCACTGGGCACCGGGGTGCGCGGTTACGCCAATCCCGAAGTCGGCGTGGTGCGCGCCGACCTGGGCAAACCGACACTGGTGTATTCCGATGCGATGGCGGCGCGCCTGCAGCTCATGGGCATTGCTGGCGGCCACCTCTCGCTGAGCGATGAGGACGGCTTGGTGCAGGCGTTCGTGGTGCTGGAGAAGCTCGACGGCAGCAGCGCCGGCAGCATCTCAGTCCTGGCCTAGCGGCCCCGGGTTGGGTCGAATGGCGTAGGTGGCGGTGACCTGGGCGCAGGGGCTGTTGGCGTCGCCGGAAAAAAGATGGGCCTCGACGAACGCCAGCGTACGTCCCTTGCGGACGATGCGCGCCACCGCCCTGAGATCGCCACCGCCGGCGACGCTCAGAAAGATCACCTGGAAATTGACGATCACCGCGGCCACGGCGGTGCCGTAGAAAGCATGGATACAGGCGTACAGAGCGGTGTCCGCAAACCCCATCATCACCGGCCCGCTCATCACCACGCGCCCCGAGCCTGCCGGCAGCTCCGGGCCCAGGTAGTCCGGCCGCGACAGAAGCCGCATGCAAAGGCTATCGGCACTAATCCCGTCGATAATCTCGCCGCGGTGATCCACCACCGGCAGGGCGCGCTGCAGAAAATCGGTCAGTTCATCGCGGGTCAGCATTTCAGGGTCCCCTCCGCAACCGTTCGCTCGCCGATCAGCTTAGCCGACGTTGGTCGGACGACGGCTCGACCCGGCCCGGACAGCCGCGCCGCGGGGCCGGACCCCGGAGCTGCGACAGATCGGGAGACTTGGGGCGGCATGGGTGAAGAGTCCTGCGCCGCCCGCTCCGGGCCGCGGCCGGCCTCACGAAGCATTGGCTTAGAATTCCTCCCATGAACGCCCCCACCCTGGCCGAGACCATCGGCAACACCCCGCTGGTGCGGCTGACGCGCCTGCCGGGCATCGGCAACAACACCCTGCTGGCGAAGCTGGAGGGCAACAACCCCGCGGGATCGGTGAAGGACCGGCCGGCGTATTCCATGATCCTGCGTGCCGAGGAGCGTGGCGAGATCAAGCCCGGCGACACGCTGATCGAGGCCACCTCCGGCAACACCGGCATCGCCCTGGCCATGGCCGCGGCCATGCGCGGCTACCGCATGGTGCTGATCATGCCGGCGCACATGAGCGCCGAGCGGCGCGCGCAGATGAAAGCTTTTGGCGCGGAGATCGTGCTGGTGACGCAGGAACAGGGCATGGAGTACGCCCGCGATCTGGCCTTGCAGATGCAGGCCGACGGCAAGGGCCGCGTGCTCGACCAGTTCGCCAACCCCGACAATCCGCGCGCCCATTACGAGGGCACCGGGCCGGAAATCTGGCGCGACACCGACGGCAAGGTGACGCACTTCGTGGCGACGATGGGAACCACGGGCACCATCATGGGCACGGGGCGCTTTCTCAAGGAGAGAAACGCGAACATCGAACTGATCGGCGTACACCCAGCCGGCGAATCGTCCATTCCCGGCATCCGAAAATGGCCCAAAGCCTACGAGCCGGGCATTTACGATGTCAGCAAGATCGATCGCATCCTGGAAGTCGAAGCGCGCGACGCCGAGAACATGATGCGCAGCGTCGCCAGCGCCGAGGGCCTGTTCTGCGGCCCCTCGTCGGGCGGCTCGATCTACGCGGCGGTGCAGGTGTGCAAACAGGTTCAGCACGCCACCGTGGTGTGCATCATCTGCGATCGCGGCGATCGTTACGTGTCGACGGGTGTGTTCCCGGCGTGAGCAACTTTCAGAATTCGCACACCGGAGCGGCGACGGAAGAAAAAAAGCAAAGGCGCCCCACCAGCACACAGGAATTTTCTCCGCGTCCTTGCGCTTTTATCCGCCTGTCCGCGTGATTCTTTTGAATTTGCGCCCATGACCGCCACAACGCTCGTCTTCGACATCGAAACCGTCCCCGACCTGGACGGCGCGCGCCGGGTCCTGGGCATCGCCTCGTCCGACGACGACGCGGTCTGGAACGCGATGCAGAGCCTGCGTCGCGCGGAGAAAGGCACCGAGTTCCAGCCCGCTCACCTGCAGAGAATCGTCGCCATCTCTTGCGTGCTGCGCGCTGCGGATTCGCTCAAGTGCTGGTCGATCGGTGACCCGACCTCCGACGAGGCCGAACTGATCCAGAAATTCTTCAGCGGCGTGGAGCGCTACAAGCCGATCCTGGTGAGCTGGAACGGCGGCGGCTTCGACCTGCCGGTGCTGCATTACCGCGGCTTGATCCATGGCGTGCGCGCGCAGGCGTACTGGGACACCGGTCACTTCGACCGCGAATCCAAGTGGAACAACTACCTCAAACGCTACGAGTTCCGGCATACCGATCTGATGGATGTGCTGGCCCTCTATACCGGTCGCCAGAACGCGCCGTTGAACGAGATCGCGGTACTGCTGGGTCTGCCCGGCAAGCTGGGCATGGACGGCTCCAAGGTGTTCGACGCCTACCGGGCCGGCCGCCTCGACGATATCCGGGCCTACTGCGAAACCGATGTGATGAACACCTGGCTGGTGTACCTGAGATTCCAGTTCATGCGCGGGCATCTGTCCGAGGACGAATACGAGCAGGAGATTCTGCTTGCGCGTGAATTTCTTGAAGCCAGCACTGCGCCGCATTGGGCCGACTTCGCTGCGGCGTGGAGCGAGTGATCACAGCGCTTTTGCCACGGATGACACGGAGGAACACGGAGTCGTTTTGCGCCGGCCGTCTCGAAGTCGCTCCATCTGCCATGCCGCCAAAAGCGAAACTTGCTCCTGCTTTTCAAGTTTTTTATCCGTGTGAATCCGTGTAATCCGTGGCTAAAGCGAATTCCTCCCGCCGCCGAAAATCCCTACCCGAGGGTGGCTTCGAAGCACAGATCGTGGATCTGGCCGAAGACGGCCGTGGCGTGGCCCGAATCGAAGGCAAGGTCTGCTTCGTCAGCGGCGCGCTCCCCGGCGAGACCGTGAACTTCCGCTACACGCGTGTGCAGAAGGATGCGGACGAGGGCGAGATGCTGGAGGTGCTGCACGCATCTGCGGATCGCGTCGAACCGCCCTGCGCGCACTTCGGCGTCTGCGGTGGGTGCTCGCTGCAGCATCTGGCGCCGGCCGCGCAGATCGCGCTGAAACAGCAACAGCTGGTGGAAGCGTTGCGCCGCATCGGCAAGCTGCAGCCTGAAGAGATCGCGCCGCCCATCATCGGCCCGACCCTCGGCTACCGGCGTCGCGCACGCCTGGGCGTGAAGTTCGTCGACAAGCGCGGCACCGCACTGGTGGGTTTTCGCGAACGCGCCAGCCCGTTTCTGGCAGCACTGGAAAGCTGTGCCGTGCTCGATGCGCGCGTGGGCCGGAAGTTGCGCGTGCTCGGCCAGACCATTGCCGGCCTGTCTGTGCGCCGCCACCTGCCGCAGATCGAAGTTGCCTGCGCGGATACGCTCCCGACCGAGCCGGTGGCCCTGGTGCTGCGCGTGATGCAGCCGCTGACCGATGCGGACTGCGCGGCCTTGCTGCAGATGGCCGAGCGCGAAGGCTTTGCGCTGTACATCCAGACCTCGGGGCCGGATACGGTGCAGCCGCTGCGGCCGCCCGCGCCGCTGCTGGACTACTCGCCTGACGGCGGCGCCGACCGCCTGCAATTCCAGCCCACCGATTTCATCCAGATCAATTCCGCGGTCAGTCAGCAGACTGTGCGCCAGGCCCTGGCATGGCTGGCGCCCTACACCGGCGAGCGCGTGCTGGAGCTGTTCTGCGGCCTGGGCAATTTTTCCGTGCCCTTGGCGCGGGCCGGCGCGCGCGTCACGGCGGTGGAGGGCGAGGCCAGTCTGGTGGGGCGGGCGCGCGCCAATGCCGAGCGCCTGGGACTGGACATCGCGTTTCATGCCGCCGACCTGTTCCAGCCGCGGCCCGAAGCCGCCTGGTTGCGGACCTCGTTCGAATCGGTGCTGCTGGACCCGCCGCGGGCCGGGGCTGAGGCGGTGATACCGGTGATCGCGGCCGGCAAGCCCTCGCGCATCCTGTACGTGTCCTGCCACCCCGGCACCCTGGCGCGCGACGCCGGTCTGCTGGTGCACGATCACGGTTACCGCCTGCTGCGTGCCGGCGTGATGGACATGTTTCCGCACACCACCCACGTGGAGTCCATGTGCCTGTTCGTGCGCGACTGAATTCCGGGCGCCGCCTGCTTTGCCTGCGGCCCGACCTACAGTAGCCTGCGGCCTCCCCCGACCCGATACCCGCAATGCCGCTGGAGATCGAACGAAAATTCCTGCTGGTCGACAACGCCTGGCGGCACGAAGTCAGCCGTCGCCGGGTGATGCGCCAGGGGTATCTGGCCGGCGTCGAAGGTCGGGCATCGGTGCGCGTGCGTCTGGACGACACCGAGGCGCGCCTGAACATCAAGGCCGCAGTGGTCGGCAGTGCGCGGGCCGAGTACGACTACGACATGCCGCCCGGCGAGGCGCAGGAGATCCTCGACCACCTCTGCGTGGGCCGCATCGACAAGACCCGCCATTACGTCGAACGCGACGGCTTCACTTGGGAGATCGACGAGTTCCACGGCGACAACGACGGTCTGATCGTGGCCGAGATCGAGCTCGAAAACGAGGCTCAGTGGTTTCCGCGCCCGGCCTGGCTCGGCCGGGAAGTCACCGACCAGCGGCGCTACTACAACCACAGCCTGGCGCTGCACCCCTACCGGAACTGGGATGCATCTTGAGATCGATCTGCGGCGCCAGCGCCTGCTGGTGTGGGACCAGGGCCGGGTCCTGCGCGAATCGGCGGTCTCCACCGCTGCCAACGGCGCAGGCGAGATAAACGGTTCGGGCGGCACGCCACGCGGCATTCACCGGATTCGCGCCTGCATCGGCCGGGGTCAGCCGGAGGGCGCGGTGTTCAGGGCGCGCCGTCCCACCGGCGAAGTGTGGACCCCCGAACTGCATCGGCGCTACCCGGGCCGCGACTGGATTCTCACCCGCATCCTGTGGCTGTCGGGCACCGAACCTGGGCGCAATCGCCTGGGCTGTGTCGACACCTTCCGGCGCTACGTCTACCTGCACGGCACGCCGCCGATCACCCGGCTCGGCATCCCGGGATCGAAAGGCTGCGTAAGGCTATCCAACCCGGACATCATCGCGCTGTACGATCAGGTCCCGGCCGGGACGGAAGTCGATCTCCACGAGTGACCGGCCCAGCAAGCAACCGCGGCCACGGATTTCACGGACAGACATGGCAGCAGTGATCGGAACGGCGGTTTAGCGGCACTGATCCCATCATTCCTGACGATCCAGGTTCAAGCGCGGCCGCAGAATCAGCCGTCCACAGACACAAGAACAAAGAGGCGAACAGGCACATGGCGGCAAGCAGGACCGGCGGCTTGATAGGACCGCTGATGCTCGATGTCGGCGGACTGGAACTGGGCGCCGAAGACCGCGAGGTGCTGGCGCATCCGCTGGTGGGCGGTGTGATCCTGTTCACCCGCAACTACCGCGACCCCGATCAGTTGCGCGCCTTGTGCGCCGACATCCATTCGATCAAGCGCTCCCCGCGCCTGCTGCTGGCGGTGGACCACGAGGGCGGCCGCGTACAGCGATTTCGCGTCGGCTTTTCGCGCATCCCGGCGATGCGCGCGCTGGGTCATCGCTACGAGGAGAGTGCCCGCGCCGCCCGCGACGAGGCCGAGGCGCACGGCTACAGCATCGGCTCGGAACTGGGCGGCTTCGGCATCGATCTGTGTTTCGCGCCGGTGCTGGATCGCGACATCGGCGTATCCGGCGTCATTGGCGACCGCGCATTTGCCACGCGCGTCGACGTCATCGTGGAGCTGGCGCGCGCATTTCGCGCCGGCCTCAATCGTGCCGGCATGGCTGCCACCGGCAAGCACTTCCCCGGGCACGGCGCAGTAGTGGCCGATTCGCATGTCGAGCTGCCGGTGGACCGGCGCGCGCTGGAGGAGATCGAACGCACCGAGCTCGCACCCTTCGTCCCGTTGATCCAGGACGGCATCGAGTCCTTGATGATGGCGCACGTGCGTTACACCGCGGTCGATCACACGCCGGCCTCGCTGTCGCGCCGGTGGATTTCCGGCACCTTGCGCAGGCGCCTGGGCTTTCGCAAAGCGCTGTTCTGCGACGACCTGTCCATGCACGGTGCTGCCGTGGTCGGCGACATGAACGAGCGAGCGCGCATGGCACTGGCCGCCGGCTGCGACATGCTGCCGGTGTGCAACGACCGCCCCGCCTCGCTGCAACTGCTCGACGCCTTGCGCGACCTCCAACCGGGCACCGCCGCCAGCCGCCGCCTGACGGCGCTGTTCCGCACCGAGGGTCCGCGATGAACCGTCTGCAGGATGCCCTGCAAGTGCGCGCCCAGGCCGATTGCCTGCACCCGGCAGCCGCCGTGCAATCGGCGTTCGACCGCCTCGCCGCAGCTATCACAGCCGACTATGCGGAGCGCAATCCGCTGGTGTTGTGCGTCATGAACGGTGGGCTTTATCCCACGTCCGAAATCACGCGGCGCCTGGATTTTCCGTTCGAACAGGATTACCTGCATGCCACCCGCTATCGCGGCGCCACCGAAGGCGGCGGACTGGTGTGGAAGCGCCAGCCGCCTGGCGAAGCGCTTTCCCGACGCGAGTTGCTGGTGATCGACGACATTCTCGACGAGGGCCATACGCTGGTTGCGGTGCGTCGTGCGCTCGGCGAATTTCAGCCGGAGTCGTTGCGCGTGGCGGTGCTCGCCGAGAAAATTCACGGCCGTCGGGCACCGGGCGCGCAGGCCGAATACATCGGCCTGAAAGTAGAGGATCGTTATGTCTTCGGCTGCGGCATGGACTACAAGGAATACTGGCGCCAGTTGCCGGCCATTTATGCCGTGAGGCGTTAGGGCCAGGATGGCGCGAGCTTAAGGAAGTGCCGGGATTTGGCACTTCCGTGCGCCCGCCTGGCGGGCGGCAGCCCCGGTGAGGTGTGAGGGCCGGGGCGGTGCGAGCCTACGCGAGTGCCTTGACTTGGCACTCGCGTGCACCGGCCCGGCGGGCGGCAGCCCCGGGGAGGCGTGAGGCGTGAGGCGTGAGGCGTGAGGCGTGAGGCGTGAGGCGTGAGGCGTGAGGCGTGAGGCGTGAGGCGTGAGGCGTGAGGCGTGAGGCGTGAGGCGTGAGGCGTGAGGCGTGAGGCGTGAGGCGTGAGGCGTGAGGCGTGAGGCGTGAGGCGTGAGGCGTCCGATGATGAGCTCGGGCGTCGATGCAAAAGCAATCGTGAATCGGAGGGCTCGCGCCGTGAAACTCGATCTTGAGTCGACAGGTATATGACATGAGCAGTCCCAACCCAACCCTCACGTCTCACCCCGCAACCCTCACGGCGGTGATCGGCGGCACCGGCATGAACCAGTGGCCGGGTCTGGAGATTCACTCGTCGCTGGCGATGCAGACGCCTTACGGAGAGCCCTCGGCGCCACTGGCGATCGGACAGATCGGCGGGCATCCGGCGCTGTTTCTGGCACGCCACGGCGAGGGTCACAAGATTCCGCCGCATCGCATCAATTACCGCGCCAACCTGTGGGCACTGCGCGAAGCCGGCGCTCGCGAGGTGGTGGCGATTGCCGCCGTAGGCGCCATGGCCGAATGGTTCGCGCCGGGTGAAATCGCCTTGCCCGCGGATTTGATCGACTACACCTGGGGTCGCGAGCACACCTACTCCGACGGTGCGCCGGACGCCGAGGTGCATCACGTGGAACTCACGCATCCCTATACCCCCGCACTGCGCGGGCGGATCGCCAGCGCGGCGCGCCAGGCCGGCGTACGCATCGGCGGTGCCGGCGTCATGGCGGTCTCCCAGGGGCCACGCCTGGAGACGCCCGCCGAAATCACCCGCATGTGCCGCGACGGCTGCGACATGGTAGGCATGACCGGCATGCCGGAGGCCGCGCTGGCGGCCGAGCTTGGGGTGTCCTATGCCTGCATCGCGGTATCGGTGAACTGGGCCGCAGGCATCGGCAGCGGCGGCATCCACGACGAGATTCGCCAGAGCATCGAGCGTGGCATGGCCAAGGTACAGGCGACCCTGGCCCGGCTGCTGGCGCAGGGCCCGGTCGACGCTACGGGCTGAGCGGAATCAGGATCGACTGGTCGAGCCAACCGACCACGGTGCCCTGCGCGGTGATGGCTTCCACCCGCGAGCCTTGGGGCAAGCTGTCCCCTTCCTTGTGACGGCGTCCCTGTACCAGGATCCAGCGACGCTGCGGATCATCGTCGTACACGTGCACGTCGATCTGCACCGCCGGAAAGCTGCTGCGAAACTCCACCGGCATGTCGCGCAGCAGCCGTGGCCCCGACTCGGATGCGGCGGCGGGTTGCGCCGGCTCGACCGCCGCCAGTGCCGGCAACTCCTCGCCGCTTTCTTCGGGCGGCGGCAAGGCGTCGCCTTCGTCGGCACCGCCATCCAGCGGAATCGGCGCCGGCGTCGCCGCTGCGGACTCGCCCTCGGCCGGTGCCGTGCTTGAGGAAGCCGGTTCGTCGCCATCGTCGTCGACCGCAACCGCCACCGCCACCGCCGGCACGCTCTCGCCAATCAGGTCGTCCAGCGAGGTCAGTTCGGTATCGGCGTCCAGCGCGGTCGTCAGCGGCAGCTGAGGCAGAAATTCTTCCTGCAAGTTCTCCACCGCCACCGGCTGCGCGGGCGGCAGGGCCGCTGGCGGCTGCGCTGGCGCAGGCACGCTGCGGACCTGCGGCGCCGCCGCGACGGTGACAAGCTGGGTCTCCCGGTCCGGCTCACGGATGACGGCTCCCAGCAATACCGCCATCACCACCACCAGCGCCAAAAGAATCCAGGCGCGCTGGTGGCCGACGACGGGTTTCAATGTTGCCGGCGCGCGCGTCAATTCCACCAGGGACGGTGGCTGTCCAAGGTGGCGATCCCGCTCGGCCTTGCGCAATGCATCGAGAATGAAGCTCACGGGGCGTCTCCGGGACCGGATTCAGGGCCGGAAACTCAGGGTCGGCGTACCCGGCGCCGGGTCCGAGAGCGCGATCCGCGAACGGATGCCGACGACGCCGTCGGCGATCAGATCGCGCGCCTCCTGGAACAGGCGCACTTCCTCCTTGAGCGAGGCGTCGTAGCGGTCCGAGCGGCTGACCGGCTTGCCCATCATCTCCCCCAGACGTTCGCGCAGCCAAACGATGTCGGGCCCACGCTGGCCGGGTGCCAGTTGCACCTGACGGGTCTCGCGGCGCCACAGCAGGAACATCTCGCCGGTCCAGGCCAGGCGCAGATCGTCCAGGGCGACATCGACCAGGCCGTCGGCAGTATCGAACCGCGCGCGGTCCTCGGTGAGCTGGGCAATCAGCAGGTGGCGCTTATCGCCGTCGTCGTCGGTCAGGGTAAGGATCGCCGGGCGATCCATCTGTCGCAGATCCTTGAGCGAGCCGTTGGTGCGGTAGCACTCCAGCCCCTGCGCACGCAGGCTGCGACAGACGTTGGCGTTGCGCGGCACGCGGATGCCGCTGTCCCACAGACGGATCAGGCGGTTGGTGAGCTGCGCCAGGGTGGTGTTCCGCGCCAGCAGTCGCTCCAATGCAGCGGGATCCAGCGGCGACGGCTCGGCTGCGGCCGGCGGAATGCTGGGTCGGGCAACCTCCGGTGCCGACGGCGGGGCGATCGCCGGTGGCGTTGCCGGCGCGGCGGTTGCGACCTCATCGGGAGCGGGCGCAGAAGCGCCGGCAGACGGCGGCGCGGAGATGGCGGTTACCGCGCCGTCGGCGGCGGGCGGTGCCTCGGAAAACGACCAGTTGACCAGCGTCTGATACAGCAGGGCACCGCCAATCATGAAGGCAACCGCGATCAGCAAGCCTTCCAGCGGCGACACTGAAATCTGCGGCAGGCGACTGCCGATGCGACGGTCCAGTTGTTCCCACAAGCCGCCGCTTTCGGCCAGATCGCGCGGACGACGAGCCCGCGTGTTGCCCAGCACTTCTTCGGCGGCGCCGGTCACCAGTTCCGGCGTCACTGCGCGCAACTGCGCCGCATAGGCGCCCAGCAACGCCCGGTCGCACAGCACGTTGATCAGGCGCGGCACCCCGTGCGTGCGGCGCTGCACTTCGGCGACGGCTTCGGGCGGAAACAGCATCTCCTGGCTGCCGGCGACATTGAGTCGATGGCGGATGTACTCCGCGGTTTCGTCCTCCGCCAGCGGCGTCAGGTGATAGCGCGCGGTGATGCGGCTGGCGAGCTGGCGCAGCTCCGGACGCGCCAGCAGCTCGCTCAACTCGGGCTGGCCCACCAGCATCACGCGCAGCAGCTTTTCCTTGTGCGTCTCCAGGTTGGTGAGCAGGCGCACCTGCTCCAGCACGCCGGGCGACAGGTTCTGCGCTTCGTCGATGATGACCACGGTGCGCTTGCCGGCCGCGTGGTTGGCCAGCAGGTGCCGATTGAGCGCGTCGATCAGATCCTTGAGCGTCGGCGCTGCAGGTTCGCGCGCGTAAGGCACGCGCAACTCGTCGCAGATGGACTGCACGAACTCCTGCTCGCTCTGCCGCGGGTTGTGCAGCATCGCCACTTCGACGCCGTCGAGCTGCTGCTCCAGCAGCGTGCGCACCACCGTGGTCTTGCCGGTGCCCACTTCGCCGGTGAGCTGCACGAATCCGCCGTACTGGCCGGTGCCGAAGAGCAGGTGACCGAGCGCCTCCTGATGGCGCGGCGACATGTACAGATAAGCGGGATCGGGCGTGATCGAAAAAGGCATCTCCCGCAGGTTGAAGTACTGCGCGTACACGCTTTGAGAGGTTCCGGTTGGTCAGTGGGGACGACAGCGCAGCGCCGACGGCAGTTCCGGACCGGGCGCTGCGGGCCGCCGACGGCAGCCACGCCGCTCCGCGCTCGCTTGGCCCGCGCTTGCGGGCACCTACAGCGACACGCCGAAGGCGAGTGATCCAAGTATACCGAGGGCTTTCGTGCAACCGCGCTTGCGACGCTGGCGGTCACGATTCGCGTACCCCCCGGTTCGCGCCCCGCGAACGGCGCGACACCGCGTGCCGGATTTGAAACAGCGCCGAACCGAACACGCCGTTGGCTGTCGATCCTTGTCACATGGCGACGAGGCGGGTCCAGATCGGCCGGGCCAAGCTCCGCGACGGACTCGCGAACTTCGGCTATCCCGCTGATTTTCGTGACCTCGCCCATCTGAGAGCAGCCGGCATGGAAACCGCACCGTTACCGGTGAAACGGCATCGCCGGCGTCCGGCCGCGCGGTGCGATTTTGCGTTACCCCACACGAGGATCCCACACGCGGTATGTCCGCCCGCCTGCACCACCGCGAAAGCCCGACCGCGCGCCGATTCAGCCAGGTGTGCATCGTCTCGCTCGCCGCGCTGATCACCTCGTCGATCGGCCTGCTCGCCTATGGCGTAGCCGACCCGGCACCCGCCTGGCTGGGCCATCTGGTGACGGCATCGTCAGTGATGGTGGGCGTGTCTTTCCTCGGCTGGGTGGTGGCGAGTCTGGCGCAGCTGTTGCGCGATCGGGTCAACCCGCGCTGAGGCCGCGTGGGGCCGCTATGCGGCGCAAGCGCAGTTCACGCAACATCGATGCGCTGGCCAGCGGTCTGGCCCCCAGCAGCGGCGCCAGCGCAGCGCGCAGCAAACGGCGCGCCGCACGCAGCGCGTCCTCGCTGCTCAGCGCGTTGTCACGCAGCGCGATCAGGTGCGCGCCGCGCAGCGCCTCGCGATGGTCGCCGGCGACCTCCTGCAGACCGGTTTCGAGATCCAACCGGTAGGTTCGGTCGGCGTGAAGGTCCAGCGGCAGTTCCAGACCGAATCCAAGTTCCGCCAACAGGCGCAGTTCGAATCGGCGCAAACCCGCCTCACCCGGCCCGGCGTCGACGGCCAGCGCCGCGATGGCGTCGCCGTACGCCTCGAAGACCTGCGCGTGAGCGTCATGCCGCTGCAACAGACGCAGCAGCAACTCGTTCAGATACCAGCCGCTGAACACGCGCTCGCCCGCCAGATTCAGCGGCGCGCCGGCGGCTTCGACGGCGGTGAGCGTGCCAAGGTCGCCGCTCTCGGTCCACGACAGCAGCAGCGGACGGAACGCCTGCAGCAGCGCGCGGCTGCGCGACTTCGGTCCGCGCGCGCCGCGCGCAACCACCCCGACCCGACCGCGATCGCGCGACAGGCATTCCAGCAGCAGGCTGGTGTCGCGATAGGGTGCAGCCCTGAGCACCCAGGCGGGTTCGAGCTGGACTCGCGCCCTGGTCATGGAACTCAGTCGCCGCTCAATCCGAACTGCTTGAGCGACTTGGGATCGTCGCTCCAGTTGTCGCGCACCCGGCACCAGAGCTGCAGAAACACCTTGCCGCCCAGCAGCTTCTCGAGTTCTCGTCGCGCGGCGGTGCCGACCTGTTTGAGCGTGCCGCCGTCTTCGCCGATCACGATCTTCTTCTGCCCTTCGCGCTCCACCCAGACCACCGCGCCGATGCGATGCATCTCGCCCGGACCGCGCTGCAGGGGCTCGACCGCGTACGACTCGATGGCCACCGTCAGCGCGTACGGCAGCTCCTTGTGCAGCAGTCGGGTGAGTTTTTCGCGAACCGTTTCGGCCGCCAGAAAGACATTGTCATAGCCGACGATCATGTCCGGTGGGTACAGCGGCGGACCTTCCGGCATGCGGCCAAGGATCTCCGCCGCCAGGACCTGCACGTTGTATCCCTTGGTCGCCGACAAGGGCATGATGAAGGCGAAGTCGCGCAGCGCGCCCAGGCGCTCCAGTTCCGGCAACAAGCGTGACTTGTCGGTCACACGATCGACCTTGTTGATTACCAGCGCCACCGCAGCGCTCACCCCGCGCAGGCGCTCCAGCACGGCCTGATCCTCGTCGGTCCAGCGCAGCGACTCCACCACGAACACCACCAGATCGACATCGTGCAGGCTGTTGGCGGCGGCGTCGTTCATGGCGCGGTTGAGCGCGCGCCTGGCCTGCTGGTGCAGACCGGGGGTGTCGACGAACACCACCTGCCCTTCGGGCCGGTGCAGCACCCCCTGGATGGCGTGGCGCGTGGTCTGCGGCTTGTGCGACACGATGCTCGCCTTGCGCCCGATCAGCGCGTTGAGCAGCGAGGATTTGCCGACGTTGGGCCTGCCGATGAGGGTGACGATGCCGCTTTGCATGATGGTCTTCAGAGGGCACAGAGAGGGAACTCGCAACCAGAAACGCACTTCTGCCGCAGATGCATACGGATCGACACTGACAAAAGCCTAAGGCCTTGGCCTATTGACGCGGATCACGCCGATGAACCCGGATATTTCGGCCATGAGGCGCAAACACGTGCGGGATGCGCGTCAGATGCGATGTGTCTCCCCACTCAGTGTCGATCCGTGAGCATCCGTGGCCAGGAACTTCAGCCGGTTGAGACCCCGCTGAGTCGCTCCAGCAACAGCCGCGCAGCCTGTTGTTCCGCAACGCGGCGACTGCTGCCGCTGGATTCGGCAGAGACATTCGCGTCGGTCAGTCGGGCGCGCACCGAGAAGTATCGCCGATGTGCGGGGCCGCTTTCCGACAGCACCTCGTACTGCGGCAGCGGGCGGCTGCGCCCCTGCAACCATTCCTGCAACTGGGTCTTGGGGTCTTTCAGCGATTCGGCGTCCGGCAGATTGCCCAGGGCCGCGTTGAACACGGTGGCACAAACGGTCCGCATGGCGTCACCACCGGCGTCCAGGTACACCGCAGCAACCAGGGCCTCGAGGGCGTCGGCCAGCACCGAATCGCGCCGCCAGCCACCGCTCTTGAGCTCGCCCTCGCCAAGCTGCAACAGCGGCCCCAGGTCCACTTCGCGCGCCATCGCTGCCAGCGCGCCTTCACGCACCAGGCTGGCGCGCAGCCGCGACAGATCGCCCTCCCCGGCACGCGGCTTGAGGCGGTACAGCCGCTCGGCCACGTACGCGCTGATCAGCGCATCGCCCAGAAACTCCAGCCGTTCGTTGTTATCCGAAGAGTAGGAGCGATGCGTCAGCGCCTGACGCAGCAGCAAGGGCTGCGCGAAACGGTGCCCGATGCGGCGCTGCAGTTCGGCCCACAGACGCTCGTGCTCGGAGCCTTGCAACGCTCAGGTGCCCGGCGCCTTGCGCATCAGATGATCGCCCTTGAAATGCACGACCACGTAAACGTTGTAGAACAGGTTCACCCGCGCCTCGTAGTCGTAGGCCAGCAGGCGGCCGCGCGAGGAGCGCTTGACCTTGATGTCCTTGGCTTCGACCTGATCGATGTAGTCGATGTCCCAGCGCCGCTGCAGCGCCGAGCGGATCTGCTGCACATTGGCGTTGCCCATTTCGGGATCGTCGGCGACGTTGGACACCACGCGCGCCACCGTCATGTGGTTCAGGTACAACGGCCCGACCTTGATGACCACGATGGCGATGAAGCCGATCGCGGCAAACACCAGCAGCAACCCGAACCATCCCATGCCGCGCTGTCGCTTGATGGACGCCTGCATGTGCTCCCCTCCCCGACGGACCCGGCCGCTAGATTAGCGGATGCGGGTGCCGATCCGGGAAAAATTGGGGCGCCCGATACTGCCGTCCCAACTCATCCAGATGAAAAACGCCTTGCCGACCAGCAGGCGCTCGGACACCGTGCCCCATCCGCGCGAATCGAAGCTGCCGTCGCGGTTGTCGCCCATGGCGAAATACTCGCCCTCCGGCACGGTGAACTCGAAATCCTGCGGCGGCTCGTCGGGGTTGACGATGATGTGGTGCTCGTGTCCCGGCATGGACTCCCGCATCCGATAGGCGGTGCCGCCGGGCAGCTTGGGCGCCGTGTACGCGCCGTCCGGCGTCTGCGCCAGCGCCTCGCCGTTGATGTAAAGCACCTTGTCGCGATAGGCCACGGTATCGCCCGGCAGACCAACGATACGCTTGATGAAGTCCACCGACGGATCGCGCGGCCAGCGGAACACCACGATGTCACCGCGCTCGGGACGATCGCCTTTCAGGAATTCCTGGTGGAAAACCGGGTCGCGCAGCCCGTAGGAAAACTTGTTGACCAGGATGAAGTCGCCGACCAGCAAGGTCGGGATCATCGAACCGGAAGGGATGCGGAAAGGTTCGGCGACGAAGGAGCGCAGCACCAGCACCGCCAGAATCACCGGAAAGAACGAGCGCGAAAAATCGATCAGCCAGGGCGCCTTGGCGGCATCGCCGATCACGCCACGCCGTTTGCGCGCCAGCCACAGCGCGTCCAGGGCCCAGCCGATGCCGGTGAGGATCGTCAGGATCGTCAGCAGTACGGCGAAATCGAAATGCACATCGCTGGCGGCTTGCATCGCTACCCCTGGTTATGGCTCGGGTTATTTTTTGCGGTCGACGCCGAGCACGGCGAGAAAGGCTTCCTGCGGAATTTCCACATTACCCACCTGTTTCATGCGCTTCTTGCCCTCTTTCTGCTTTTCCAGCAGCTTGCGCTTGCGCGATACGTCGCCGCCGTAACACTTGGCGGTAACGTCCTTGCGCAGGGCCTTGACGGTGGAACGCGCGATGATCTTGGCGCCGATGGCGGCCTGGATCGCCACATCGAACATCTGCCGGTGAATCACTTCCTGCATGCGCTCGCATAGATCGCGGCCGCGCGGATACGCGGTATCGCGATGCACGATACTGGCCAGGGCATCGACCTTGTCGCCGTTGACCAGCACGTCGAGCTTGACCAGGTCGGCGCTCTGGAAGCGGGTGAACTCGTACTCGAAGCTGGCGTAGCCGCGCGACACGCTCTTGAGACGGTCGAAGAAATCCAGCACCACCTCGGCCAGGGGCATCTCCACTTCCATCTGCACCTGCGCACCCAGATAGCGCAGGTTCTTCTGCTGCCCGCGCTTTTCCATGCACAACTGCATGACCGGACCCACGTAAGCATGCGGCATCAGCACGCGCGCGGTGATGATGGGCTCGCGGATGTCCTCGTAACCGCCAGCCTCGGGCAGGTCGGCGGGGTTGTCGATGCGTCTGATCTCGTTGCCGGGCAGTTCGACCTCGTACACCACGCTGGGCGCCGTGGTGATCAGATCCAGGTTGTATTCGCGCTCCAGCCGCTCCTGCACGATCTCCATGTGCAGCATGCCCAGAAAGCCGATGCGAAAGCCGAAGCCCAGCGCGCCGGAATTCTCGGGTTCGTACTGCAGCGCGGAATCGTTCAGGCGCAGCTTGGACAGGGATTCGCGGAAATCCTCGAAATCGTCGGCGTCGATCGGAAACATGCCGGCGAACACGCGCGGCTGAATCTTGCGGAAGCCCGGCAGCATCTGCGTGCAGGGATGGATGCTGGTGGTCAGGGTGTCGCCCACCGGCGCCCCGAAAATATCCTTGATGCCGGCGATCAGAAAGCCGACCTCGCCGGTTTCCAGGCGGTCCTTGAACATCCGTTTGGGTGTGTGCACGCCGAGCATGGTGACCTCGTGATCCTTGCCGGTGGACATCACGCGCACTTTCTGGCCCTTCTGGATCGAGCCGTTGACCACGCGCACCAGCGACACCACGCCCAGGTAGTTGTCGAACCAGCTATCGACGATCAGCGCCTGCAGCTTGGCTTCGGGGTCGCCCTTGGGCGGCGGCAGGGTCTTGACCAGAAGTTCCAGCACCTCGGCCACGCCCTGGCCGGTCTTGGCGGAGATGCGCAGCGCGTTCTTGGCCTCGATGCCGATCACCTGCTCGATCTCGTCGGCCACGCGCTCGGGCTCGGCGTTCTGCAGGTCCACCTTGTTGAGCACGGGCAACACTTCCAGGTGCTGCTCCAACGCGGTGTAGCAATTGGCCACCGACTGCGCTTCCACGCCCTGGCTAGCGTCCACCACCAGCAGAGCGCCCTCGCAGGCTTCCAGCGAGCGGCTCACTTCGTAGCTGAAATCGACGTGCCCGGGCGTGTCAATCAAATTGAGCTGGTAGACCTGACCGTCGCTGGCCCGGTAGTCCAGCGACACCGCCTGGGCCTTGATCGTGATGCCGCGCTCGCGCTCGATCGGATTGTTGTCCAGCACCTGCGACTGCATTTCCCGCGCCTCCAAACCGCCGCAGAGCTGGATGAAGCGGTCGGCCAGGGTGGACTTGCCGTGATCGATGTGCGCGATGATGCAGAAATTGCGGATATTCGCCAGATTCATGGCAGCGGTTACAAGTAGCGGAAATGTCGGCGAAAAGGTCGTGGAGTATACCGGTTCGCGAAGTCTTCCACGGCGCCCGCGCGCGGCGTGGAGCCGCCCTGCGGCCGCTCAGACGGCGCTGCGGCGCCGTCGTTCGCGCAGCCAGTCCTGCAGCGCGTCAGCATCGAAGTGTCCCTCGCAAACCACCTCGTCCCAGGCATCCAGCAACACCGGAACGCGCAGGCCGTAGCGTCGCTGCCGCTCGGCATCGTGGTCGACATCGATCACGCCCAGTTGCACGCCGGCCGCAGCCAGAACCGGGCGCAGGGCCTGTGCCATCTCTTCGCATAGCCCGCAGCCGGTTCGACTCAACAGCTGCAACTCGGCACTCACCCGCAGCGCTCAGCGGCCGCCCGGCACTTCGGTGGCCGGCGGAATCTGCAACGGCACGAAGGTCGGCGCGCCGTCGCGGCTGACCAGCACCGGCACGCTGCTGTCCGGCGTCAGACGCCCGGTGACTTCGGCCAGACGCTCGGGGGAATCGATCTCCTGCCCCGCCACCGACAGGATGGCGTCGCCGGGCCGGATCCCCGCCACCGCGGCAGGCCCGCCGAAAACCTGATCCACCAGCACACCGCCGGAAAGGATGCGCATCGCGCGGCGCTGATCGTCGGTCAGCGGCACCACGCTCAGGCCGAGCAGGCCGGCGGACGGCGTCGGCTGCGGCGGCGCGGGTGTCAGGCTGGCGCGCGGCGACTCTTGCAGCGTGCCGACCTCCACCCGGAAGTCCAGCGCCTTGCCGTCGCGGATGATGCGCAGATTCACCACCTGCCCCGGATCGACGCTGCCGACCAGCGGCGGCAGGCTGGTGGAGCTGGCCAGCACCTCGCCGTTGAACGACAAAATGACGTCGCCCGCCAGGATGCCGGATTCTTCGGCCGGGCTGGATGGCATGACCTTGGCCACCAGCGCGCCCTCGGGCTTGTCCATGCCAAACGACTGCGCCAATGCGCGATCCACTTCCTGCACCACCACGCCCAGCCAGCCGCGGGTGACGCGGCCGGTGTCGCGCAACTGCCGCGCGACCTTGGCGGCAACGTCGATGGGAATGGCGAAACTCACGCCCTGGAAGCTGCCGGATTGCGAATAGATCTGCGAGTTGATCCCCACCACTTCGCCGGCCAGGTTGAACAGCGGGCTACCCGAATTGCCCGGGTTGATGGCGACGTCGGTCTGCAGGAACGGCACGTACTGCTCGGACTGCAGATTGCGGCCCTTGGCGGACACCACCCCTGCGGTCACCGAAAAGTCGAAGCTGAACGGCGAGCCGATTGCGAACACCCACTGGCCGGGCCGCAACCGGTTGGAGTCGCCGATCCGCACGGCTTGCAGTTCGTCGGCGTCGATCTTGAGCAGTGCCAGGTCGGTTGGCGGGTCCACTCCGATGATCGTGGCCGGCAACTGCCGCCGGTCTAGCAGGCGCACGATGACTTCTTCGGCGTCCTGCACGACGTGATAGTTGGTGAGGATGTAGCCGTCTTCCCATAGCACAAACCCGGACCCCAAAGGCTCGTCCTGTGGCGTGTCGGGCAGTTCGTCTGCATGGGGGGAGCCTTCCTGGAATCGCCGCAGCCAGTCCGGGCTGTCATTGCCATGCGGAGACGCCAGCACGCCAGGGCGCGGGCTGTGCACCGTACTGATGTTGACCACCGAAGGGCTGTTCTTGTCGACCAGATCGGCCAGATCGGGAAAGCCGCCAGGCCCGGAGCAGCCGGCGATCAGCAACGCAGAACCCATGATGGCGGCGACAACCGCGCCAGAGCCAGTCTGCACCGGCAGAACGAATCGTTTGGAAAGGGCGGACGCGAGGAACATCGCCCCATTGTATCCGGCTACACCGCGAACTCAGCGATCCACCGCGCCGCCGGCTGCAGCCTCGCCCGGTTCGCTGACCACCAGCGTCGGCGGGGCGGGCGCCAAGTCACGGGGCTCGAAGCTGTCGCCGATCATGCGGATGGTGCGGCGCGGTGCTTCTCCCAGCACCATCACCTGCGTGGTACCGACCATGCGGCTGTAGGCATTGAGCGGACCCATCTGATCCAGACGCTGGCCGCTGCCGGCGGTCGGCGCCTGGCGCCGCTGAATGCGATACACCGACACGGCGCTGAGACCGTCGGACAGCACGAGGTGCTCGCGCACCCCCGCAGGCGAGGCGCGAATCTCGCGGCGGATCACGCGAAAGCCCGGTGGCAGCTGGCTGAATGCAGGCTCTGCGGCTTCCGCCGCCACGGCGGCCGCTTGTTCTTCGGTCATCGGTTCGCGCTCGTGCGCCTGGGCGATGGCGTCGACCGCGGCCTCGGTGGATTCGCGCACCTCGGCCACCGGGATCTCAGCGTCGAAAGCGGAGTCGGGGATGCTGTCGGGAAAGCGCACCTCGGTAAAGAACATCTGCTCCAGCAGGCGGCCGTCGGGCGCAACCAGGCTCAGCTTGAGCGGCAGGCCGGTGGCGTCGTCGGCCCAGATCTCGTAGCCATAGCGAAATTCGTCACGCGGCGCGATGGCGATCCCCCGACAGATGCGACCGGCCACGCGCGCGGTGCCGATTTCGCGCAGCTCGTAGACCCGGGCGATCTGCTGCAGGCGCTCCGGCGTCAGTGCCCGGAACAGACCCTTGGGGGTGGACGCCGGCCGCGTGGCCGTGAGATGACGATCCTTGGGGAGCAGACAGGTCAGCTTGTCGTTCTGCTTGAGGACTTCGCGGACTTCGCCAGTCATGGACTGCACGCGCTCGCGCTCGGAGCCGTCGGCAAAGCGATGGGTGACGCGAAAGGTTTCGAGTACGTCGTCGCCGCGATAGACCACGACGCCTTCGTAGTTGGCCAGGCGTGTGGCCTCGCTCATGCGGACCAGCCACTCGCCGGGTACCGCATCGGCCGCGCTGGCGACGCTGCCGATCAGGCTCAGGGCGATCGCCCCGACTGCCCAGCGCGACTTGGCGCGTGGGCTCACGGTTGCTCGCTCGGCTCCGGCCGATAGTCGGCCGTATGCGCCGCGAACCGCGCATAGCGCAGCGTGCTGCCCAGGCCTTCGCCCGCCACGGCAGAGCTGTGATCCATCAGATACTCGCGCAGCATCTGTGCATGGGCCTCGTCGCCAGCGACGGCCACCGGCTGCACTGCGCGCGCATCGCCGCGATTCCAGTGCGCCAGGGTGCCGGCCGCGGGGATTCCATTGGAAGGCGTCGGATCGACGGTGCCGGACTGCGGTTGCAGCAGGAACACCGCGGCGGCGCCAACCGAGGCGGCGGCCGCGAATCCGATCAGCGGCTTCCACGCCGCGGTGCCGGTGAATCGCTGCCGGCCGCTCCGGCTGGCCTTGTGCACGGCCAGATCGACCACCTTGGCGTCGGCGGCCGCGGGAGCGGGATCCAGCCGGCTCATCACGGCATCGCAGATGCAGGGCTGGTGGAGCGGAACGCTGACGCCGGCGCGGGCGTCGCGGGCCAGGCACATGCGGCTCCACTGTCGCGCCAGTTCGGGCGACCGCTCGATCTCACCGAGCAGCCGATCCGTTTCCTCGGCGGAACATTCGCCATCCAGCAGGGCAGACAGAGAATCCATGACCATCGTGGACACCATTTTTCTAAAAGTTGCTGCAAGCACGCCCGCAGACCTCAGCTAAACCGCAGCTTAACGGGAAAGTTCCTGACAGATGACAAAAGGCGGCACTCATCGCGACTCGATCAGCGGTTGCAGCACCGCGTCGATCGCCTCGCGGGCGCGGAAGATGCGCGAGCGCACAGTACCGATCGGACAGCTCATGGCCTCGGCGATCTCCTCATAGGACAGACCCTCGAGCTCGCGCAGGGTGATCGCCTGACGCAAGTCCGGCGGCAGCTTGGCGATCGCCTCTTCGACCTTGTGGCGAATCTCTTCGGACAGCAGCACCGCTTCCGGGGTGTCGACATCGGACATCTGCTCGGTGTGGCCGTATAGCTCGGCCTCTTCGACATCGATGTCCTGGTTGCTGGGCCGGCGGTTGCGCGCGACCAGGTGATTCTTGGCGGTGTTGATGCCGATGCGATACAGCCAGGTGTAGAACGCGCTCTGACCGCGGAAACCGTTGAGCGCACGCCAGGCCTTGATGAAGGTTTCCTGCGCGACGTCGGGCGCGTCGGCATCGCCCACCAGTCTGCCGACCAGTTGCACGATCTTGTACTGATATTTTCGGACCAGCAGCTCGAATGCGCGTTGGTCGCCCTGCTGGGCACGCTCGACGAGCTGTTCGTCGACAGGTTCTTCGCTCATGGGGAAACGTTCGGGCAGAACCCCAGGCTGCCAAGCCTATCCCTGGTTCCGCGTTCATAATCGCCGCCAGTCTAGCAATCCGGACCGGGGAGCATGAGTTCCGACATTCTGATATTGGGCAGCGGCGCCGCCGGCCTGACCCTGGCCTTGCGCCTGGCGCAGGCCGGCCGCAGGGTCACTGTGGTATCCAAGACGCGTCTGGAGTCGGGTTCCACCCTGTGGGCGCAGGGCGGCATCTCCGCCGTGCTGGACGCCACCGACACCCTTGAGGACCATGTGCGCGACACCCTGACCGCCGGCGGCGGACTGTGCGACGAAGCCGTGGTGCGCTACACCGTGGAGCGGGGCCCGGCCGCAATCCGCTGGCTGGTGGACCAGGGCGTGGCCTTTACCCGCGACGATGACGATCCCACCGGCTCGCGCCTGCACCTGACCCGGGAAGGCGGCCACAGCCACCGGCGCGTGGTGCACGCCGCCGACGCCACCGGCCGTGCAGTGGAAACCACGCTGGCGACGCTGGCAGCCAACCATCCCAATATCCGCATCCGCGAGCGTGCGGTGGCGGTGGACCTGATCGTCGACCCGGACAGCCGCAAGGTTCAGGGTGTGTACCTGTACGACCGCGCCAGCAAGGAGGTGGAGGCCGTGCCGGCCAAGGTGGTGGCGCTATGTACCGGCGGCGCCAATCAGGTGTACCTGTACTCGTCGAACCCTTTCGGCGCTTCGGGCGACGGTATCGCCATGGCCTGGCGCGCTGGTTGTCGCGTCGCCAACATGGAGTTCATGCAGTTCCACCCGACCTGCCTGTATCACAAGGATTCACGCAGTTTCCTGATGACCGAGGCGCTGCGTGGCGAGGGCGGATATCTGCGCTTGCCCGGCGACAACGGCACCCCGGGTGATCGCTTCATGTTGCGTTTCGACGAGCGGGCAGAATTGGCGCCGCGCGATATCGTCGCGCGCGCCATCGACCACGAGATGAAACGCCTGGGCCTGCGCCATGTGCTGCTCGACGTCACCCATCTGCCGGCGGATTTCATCAAGGGTCATTTCCCGGGCATTTACGCGCACTGCCTGGAACTGGGTCTCAACATCACCAAGGACCCCATCCCCGTGGTGCCTTCGGCGCACTTCACCTGCGGTGGCGTCATGACCGATTTCGCCGCGCGCACCGATATCGACAGCCTCTACGCCATTGGCGAAGTGGCCTGCACCGGCTTGCACGGTGCCAATCGCCTGGCTTCCAACTCCCTGCTCGAATGCCTGGTGTTCGCCGCGGCGGCGGCCGACGACATCCTGCAGCGTCTGAATACTCTGCCCGCGCCCTCGCCGCTCAAGCCCTGGGACGCCTCGCGCGTGCGCGACTCCGACGAAGACGTGGTGGTCAGCCACAACTGGCTGGAACTGCGCACCTTCATGTGGGACTACGTCGGCATCGTGCGCACCACCAAACGCCTCAAACGCGCGCTCAACCGGGTGGAATTGCTGCAACGGGAAATCCAGGACTACTACGGCAACTACCGCGTCAGCCATCACTTGATCGAGCTGCGCAATCTGGTGGTCTGCGCGGAGTTGATCGTGCGCTCGGCCCTGGAACGCAAGGAAAGCCGCGGCCTGCACCACACCCTGGACTTTCCGCAGAGCCTCGCGCAAACCGGGCCGACCGTCCTCGCGGGGCTCCGATCATAGACAGCGGCGCGGGCCGACTGCCCCTGGCGTACTCACATCAAGGGCGAGCCGCGCCCGCCATCGGGCCCGTCTACCGAGCACAGACGGCGGCCTCGGACCGCCCTACAGAAGGGTTTGCTGCTGTGCCTCGTGCGCCAGCAACCAGCGCTTGCGTTCGATGCCACCGCCGTAACCGGTGAGCGATCCGTTGGCGCCGATCACGCGATGACAGGGCACCACGATGGAGATCGGGTTCTGGCCGTTGGCCAGACCCACCGCGCGGGAGGCGGTGGGTTGCCCGATACGGCGCGCCAGCTCGCCGTAGCTGATGGTTTCGCCATACGGAATCTCGCACAGGCCCGCCCACACCTTGCGCTGAAACGGTGTGCCGGCGCCGTCCAGATGCAGATCGAATGTGCGCAGATGTCCGGCGAAATAGGCCTCCAGTTGCGCGCGCACCGGGGCCAGCGCAGCGTCGTCACGCTCGCCGATCTGTGCGGCCGATGGCCCGCCCTTGTGCGCATCCATGAAAACACCTGTCAGCACCCCGTCCGAGCCCAACAGCAGCAACGGTCCGAGCGGACTGTCCATATGGCTGTGAAAAATGTTCATGAACTCACCCTCCCGCCTTAACGCTGTGCCACAGATGCAGCGCGGCGTAGGCACGCCACGGGCGCCAAGCCTGCGCGGCGTCGATGACCTCGCGCGGACGCTTCACCGCCAGCGCTTTCATCAAGCCCAAGTCCGACGCCGGTAGTGCGTCCGGATCGCGCAGCGCGCGCATGGCGATGTATTGCGTGGTCCAGGGACCAATGCCGGGGATGGTCTGCAGCCGCGCCGCGCTCGACTCGGGATTGGAACCGGCATCCAGCACCAACTCTCCGAGCGCCAGCGCGCGGCTCAGGTCCGCAATGGTCTGCGCACGGCGCTGCGTCAGCCCCAGATCGATCAACTGCTGCACGCTGGCCTGGGCGACGCGCTCCGCCGTCGGCGCGTAGAACTTCAGCCCGGCATGCGGCGTAACGGCGGGCTCACCGAAGGCCAGGGCGAAGCGGCTGAACAAGGTCGTCGCGGCCTTGACCGTCACCTGCTGGCCCAGCACCGCTCGCAGCGCCAGTTCGAAACCGTCCATCGCACCCGGTACGCGCAAGCCTGGCGTCGCCAGCAACAGCGGGGCCAGCCTGGGATCGCGCTGCAGTTGCGCGTTGATCGTGTGCGGATGCGCGTCCAGATCGAACAGCCGGCGCAGGGCCGGCATCAGGCTGGCGAGCGCCGGAATCAGACCCGCGGAAACCTCGACCTGCAACATCGGGCGCCCGCTGACTGGGCCAGCGACGATCCAGCCGCGGTGCGCGCCGATGCGCACCGTGCGCAGGTAGCGGTCGCCCTCCGCGTACTCCACGCCCGCCGCGCCGCGGCCGGTGAGGAATCCGAGCAGCACGTCCCAGGCCAGCGGTGGCCGGTACGCCAGTTGCAAGGTCACGCCCTGGCCCAGCGTCGCGGAGGTGGAGCGGCGCATCGCGACCGGATTCAGGCCGTAGCGGTCGCGAAACAGGTGATTGAAGCGACGCACGCTGGCGAATCCGCTGCCGAGCGCGACCTGCGCCATCGGCAAGGCAGTTTCGGTGAGCAACTGCTTGGCCAGCAGCAGGCGGCGCGTCTGCGCCAGCTGCACCGGCGTAACTCCGAACTCCGCGACCACCGCACGTCGCAACTGACGCGAGGACAGCCCGTACTCTGCGGCCAGGCGCTCGAAACCTTCGTCGTTCAAGGCGCCGGACTCGATGCGCCCGAGCGTCCAACGCGCGGCGCTGCGCACGGCGTCGACCGGCGCCACGCCCGGCGCCAGTTCCGGCCGGCAGCGCAGGCAAGGCCGGAAACCTTCTATCTCCGCCGCGGCCGCCTGGTAGAAGAAACGACAGCGGTCACGCCCGGGGGTGCGGGCCGTGCATACCGGCCGGCAATAGATGCCGGTGGTTGAGACGCCTACGAAGAAGCGGCCGTCAAAGCGGGCATCACGTGCACGCAGCGCCTCGTAGCAAAGATCCGCATTCAGTTCCATGCGCCTAGTGTGGGGCGTACGCGCAGCGCTGTCTGGCCGTTTTCGGACACGCGAGCGGGGCTGTCGCGGATTGCCACAAGGGCAATCTGCGCCGCGAGCGCCGCACCGGGTTCCCGGTGCGGAAGCGCTCCGCACTACCAAGCACGTCCGCGCAACCTAATCGCGCACTACAGTGGCGGTCGCGCCTCCGCTTCCGGCCATCGCTGCGGATGACGCTTGAACTTGGAAAGGTCGTAACCCATGCGCCCGATCATGGCGCGATAGCGCTCGAAGTCGGTGTCGCTCATCTCCGGGTCACGTGCCATCAGCCACACATAATCGCGGGCATTGCGGGCGATGATGGTGACCGAATAGTCCGGCTCCAGATGCGCAATACGGTATTCGCCCTTGAACGGCCACACGAACTGCATGCCCCACAGCGCGTTGCCGGTATCCGGTACCACAAAACCCTTCGGACGATGAGTCTTGAGCGGGCCGTCGAAGCCGCCGTCGCGATAGCGGTAAACCGTGCCGACGGTGCCGTCCGGGTTAAGCGTGTAGCTTTCCACGCCATTGTGCGCGTCGCGCACGAAGTAGATCGGGGTGAAGCCGATCTCGTACCAGTCGCCCATGAAACGCTGCAGGTCGACCTTCGGTACCAGGGCAATGGGTTCACGCTTCGGTGCAAACATGGCGCATCCGCTTATAGGGAGAACCAGCAGAAACAACAGGGCAAGACGAGACTTCACGGTGACGAGGACTCCGAACGATCACTGGCGGCTGCACGTTCCGACAGCCTGAGACGCAAACGGCGCAGCGCTTCGGCCGAAAGCTCATCGCCGAGCAACACACGGGTGCGACGGCGCTGCGAAGCATCGCGAAAGTTCAGCACGATGACGAAGGATTGCCGGTAAGTGTCGTCCAGCAGTTGTGCCTCGATCTGTGCGCCACCCGCCGTACCCAACAACCAGCCGCCCTCGACCTGGGCCACGATGCGCGTCAGTGCCCTGGGTCCGTACCCGAAGGCCGGATGACGCCGCAACCCTACCCACGACAGGCCGATGGCAGCGGCCAGCGCCAACATCGTTGCGCCGGATTCCATGGCAAACGGCAGCAGTATCAAAGGCAGCGCGTGCAGCCAGAACAGCCACTGGTGGGCGCGCACCGATGGCTTGAGCTGAAGGTCCAGGGCGGTGTTCACGATCAGGTCAACCGCTCAGCGATGCACGCGCAGTTGCGCGATCAGCTCAAGGTATTCGGGTGGCGGCTCGGCATAGCCCATGGCCCAGGACCAGATGTCGGGGTCTTCAACCGTTTCCAGCAAGCGTACGAAGCTTGCGCGCTCGGTTTCCGGCGCAGAAGCGTAACGATGGGTGTGGTAGCGCGTGACCATCACGTCCAGTTCCTTCATCCCGCGTCGGAGCAGCCAGCGCAAGCGGCGTTCGTCTGTCATCTGCGCATTGTCGGTCATGGCTGCGTCCCGTGCAGGCCTTGTCCAATGGCAGTGCGGCCGATCCGGTAGGCTGCGCCGATGCAACCGGAGCCCTCCATGGTCGACCCTTCCCGAACCGCCAAGCTGGCGGTGCTGATCGACGCCGACAACACCACCAAGCTGTCCTCCATGATCGAACCGATCTTCGCCGAGATCGCCAAGTACGGGGTGGCCAGCGTGCGGCGCATCTACGGCGACTGGACGCAGCCCAACCTGGCGCCGTGGAAGAAGGTGCTGGCCGAACAGGCGATCCAGCCGATTCAGCAGTTCGCCAACACCACCGGCAAGAATGCGACCGACAGCGCCATGATCATCGACGCCATGGACCTGCTGTACACCAACCGCTTCGACGGCTTCTGCATCGTCTCCAGCGATTCGGATTTCACCCGGCTGGCGGTGCGCATCCGCGAGACCGGGCTGATGGCCTACGGCCTGGGCGAAAAGAAAACACCGAAGTCTTTCGTCTCGGCCTGCGACAAGTTCATCTACGCTGAACTGCTGGTGGTACCTGAAGAAACTACCGAAGAGAGTCCGACCAAGAAGAAGAAAACGGCAAAAGATCTGCGCAGCGACAACAAGCTGCTGAACCTGATCCGCAGCGGCATCAAGGCCGCCTCGGACGACGATGGCTGGGCCAACCTGGGACCGGTGGGATCGTATATCGCCAAGCAGGCACCGGATTTCGACTCGCGGACCTGGGGGTTTCCCAAGTTGCGCGATCTCATTGGCGCCATCGGTCTGTTCGACGTCGAGCAGGGCAAACGCGCGGACGGCGCCGCGGGCGTCATCCGCATCCGCGAGAAGCGCAAAGTAGCCTCGCCGGCCAAGGCCGCGGGGTCGCCCTAGTTCGGCTGTTGCGGTAGAGGCCCGACAATGGCGGACATTCAAGGAGAGTCCGCCATGCTGATGACCGCCCCGGATTACCGCGAATCGTTGCGCGCCTATCGACCGCAGGTCTATGTGGATGGACGCAGCGTCGATTGTGTCGCCGACGAGCCCGCGCTGGCGCCCGGCGTGCGCGCCATCGGCCTGACCTATGACTACGCGCATCGCGCCGACTTCGCTCCGTTGATGACCGCCGTGCAGCACACGACGGGCAAGACCGTCAACCGCTTCACCCACATCGGCATGAGCGCCGGCGATCTGCTCAACAAGCTCGAAGCCACACGCCTGGTGTGCCAGGAAACCGGCTGCGCGCAGCGTTACCTGACCTACGATGCGATGAACGCCATCGGCCAGGTCAGCGCGCGCATCGACGATGCCAAGGGCACGCGTACACATCGCGACCGCTTTGACGCCTATCTGCAAAGGGTGCAGGACGAGGATCTGACCCTGGGCGTGGCGATGACCGACGCCAAGGGTGATCGCTCGCTGCGCCCGCACCAGCAGGGCAACGCCGATACCTACGTGCACATCGTCAAGCGCAGCAAGAAAGGCATCACGATCTCGGGCACCAAGGCCATCGTCACCGGCGCGCCCTACATGCACGAGCTGCTGGTGATGCCCTGCCGCAACATGAGCAAGCAGGATGCCGCGTTCGCGGTGTGCTGCGCGGTGCCCATCGACGCCAAGGGGCTGACCATCGTGGCGCGGCCGGCCGGCCGACCGGGAGAAAAATCCGCGCTGTTCTCCAATCGCTACGGCCAGTCCACCGGCGTGTGCATCTTCGACAAGGTGTTCGTACCGTACGAACGGGTGTTCTTCGCCGGCGAGTGGGAGCACAGCGGGTTTCTGACTTACCAGTACGCGACCCACCATCGGCATACCTGCATCGGTGCGCGTGCCGGCTTCGGCGATCTGCTGATCGGCGCCGGCGCGCTGATGTGCGAGGCCAACGGCTTCGACCCGGAAAAGGAGACGCATCTGCGCGAGCAGATGGTGGAGCTGATCAAGATCACCGAGGGATTCTTCGCCTGCGGCGTTGCGGCCTCGGTCTACGGTGCGGCCGATGCGCTCAACGGCTGCTTCGTGCCCGACCCGGTGTTCGCCAACATCGGCAAGCTGCTGCTGGCCACGCAGATCTACGACATGCAGCGCATCGCGCACTATGTCTCCGGCGGCCTGATCGTGACGCTGCCGGGCCCGGACGAGGACCACAACCCGGCCACTGCCGCCACCCTGTCGGAAGTGCTGCGCGCCAACCCCGACGTGCCCTACGACAAGCGCATCCAGACCGCACGCTTCATCGAGGACCTCACCGCCTCGTATCAGGGCGGCTGGTATTCGGTGATCAGCCTGCACGGTGGCGGATCGCCTGCGGCGATGAAGCAGGAGATCTACCGGCATTACCCGGTCGGCGACAAGGTTGCGCTGGTCGAACGCCTGCTGGATCGCGGCGTGCTCGCGGACACCCAGCGCGCCGTCACCCGCAACCGTCAGCCCGGCAAATGCTGCGCCAAGGGTTGTACCGAGCCCGGCACCGCCATCATGGAACCTCTGAGGCCGGTGCCGTCAGCGGCCGACGCCGCCCGTGTCCGCAGCAAGCTTCAGCGCGCGAGACCAAAGCCGGGAAAGAGTTCGAACTCGAAGGCGTAGTTGACGCCGACGGCGTAGGTCTCGGTGTCGGCATCCGAATCCAGCCGCACGCCGCGGGCGGCGATGTAAGTCGTCAGGCGCGGCATCAACTCGTAGAACGCACCAAGGGTGAGGCCCTCGCCATCGATGCCGTCCGGGCTCGCCGCCGCGTTGGGCACCACGTCCTTGAGGTAGCCCAGCGTACCCGCCAGGGTGAGCTTGGGCATGATCTGGTAGGTCGCGCTGAGCAAGGTGTAGTTGCGCGGGTCCGCCTCGTTCTCCACGTCCACCCGCTCATAGGATGCGCCGAGCGCCAGCGCATTCCAGCGGATACTGCCGTATACGCGGACCGCATCGAACGGCACGAGCTTGCCGACCCCGAACACCGCATCGCCGCCATCGCTGTCGAGATACTCGACGCCGACCACCAGCGGTCCGTCTTCCGGTGCGTAGCGCAGGCCCACGCCGTAGTCCTCGTCGGTGTTCGCTGCCTGGTCCATGAAGTACGACAGGCGCAGGCTGAATCCTTCAATCACCGGCGAGGCATAGGCCACGGCCTCGTCGTTGAAGGCATTGGTGAGATTGGACAGACCGTAGCTCGCGCCTTCGGCCGCAAACACACCGTTGAAGCCGACCACCGAGGTATCGAAGAACGGATCCAGGTCGCGCCCGGACTGTTTGTAGAACGAACTCTGGCGGCCATAGCCGAGCGTGCCGAAAGGGCTGGCGATGCCGCCGAAGAACTCGCGCTCGCGATCGCCAGGCGCGGCGTTGGGAATCGATTCGTTGAAGCGCTCGAAGCCGTATTGATAGACCAGGAATGCGCGATAGTCATTCTGCGTCGCCGCCAGCGAGACGCCGGCCCAGGAGCCATTGCTGTGACCGTTGGAATCGTCGCCCATGACATCCGACTCGTAATGACTGCCGGAGTACGCCAGCGAGGCGTCAGCCGTAGCCTCATAGTCGATCGCCAGCACCGACGGGGGCAGGCCGATCAGGGAAAGCACAGCAAACGAACGAACGCGGGCAGCCACATGCATGCTCAGGACTCCAGTAGTAGACAAAGGGCGCGACAGCTTGCCTACGCAAGACTGCAGTTCGTGGACGCACCAACGAAAACGGCCCCGCGAGCGGGGCCGTTGCAGGCACCACAAATGGATCAGGTGCGACGCTCAACCAGCATCATCTTGGTCTGCGCGATCGCCTTGGCCGGGTTCAGGCCCTTGGGGCAGGTCTTGGTGCAATTCATGATCGTGTGGCAGCGATACAGCTTGAACGGGTCTTCCAGCGCGTCGAGCCGTTCGCCGGTGGCTTCGTCGCGCGAATCGGCCAGCCAGCGGTAGGCCTGCAGCAACACCGCCGGACCCAGGTAACGATCGCCGTTCCACCAGTAGCTCGGGCAACTGGTGGAGCAGCAGGCGCACAGGATGCATTCGTACAGGCCATCGAGCTTGGCGCGCTCTTCTTCGGACTGCGGGCGCTCGCGCGTCGGCGCCGGGCTGTCGGTCTTGAGCCAGGGCTCGATGCTGGCGAGCTGCGCATAGAAATGCGTCATGTCCGGCACCAGGTCCTTGACCACCGGCATGTGCGGCAGCGGGTAGATCGCCACGGCGCCTTTGACTTCATCGCAGCCCTTGATGCAGGCCAGGGTGTTGGTGCCGTCGATGTTCATCGCGCAGGACCCGCAGATGCCTTCGCGGCAGGAGCGTCGGAACGTGAGCGTCGGATCGACCTCGTTCTTGATCTTGATCAGTGCGTCCAGAACCATCGGACCGCAGGCGTCCATGTCCAGATCGTAGGTATCCATCCGCGGGTTCTCGCCGGTATCCGGGTCGTAGCGGTAGACCTTGAAGGTCTGCACGTTCTTGGCGCCAGCCGGCGCCGGAAATTTCTTGCCGGCGGTCTTGCTGATGGTGGAATTCTTGGGGAGGGTGAACTGGGCCATTGATTGCTCCGCAATCGGGAATCGGGAATGGAGAATCGGGAATGAAGAATCGGGAATGGTCAGAAGCGGAGCGTTTTCACGATTCCCGCATCTCGATTCCCGATTCCCGGCTTTTCAGTAAACCCGCTTCTTGGGCGGGATCACGTCCACGTCGGTATCGAGCGTGTTCATGTGGACCGGGCGGAAGTCGATCTTCACGCCGGTGTCCGACTCGCGCCAGGCCAGGGTGTGCTTCATCCAGCTGGCGTCGTCACGATCCTTGATGTCGTCGCGCGCATGCGCACCGCGAGACTCCTTGCGGTTTTCAGCGCAGACGATGGTGACCAGCGCCTGACCCAGCAGGTTGTCCAGCTCCAGCGATTCGACCAGATCGGAGTTCCACACCATCGACCGATCGGTGACGGCGACATCGTTGACGAAGCCCTCGACGATGGTGTTGAGCTTGGCAATGCCCTCCTGCATCAGCGGACCGTCGCGGAACACCGCGCAGTGCTTCTGCATGGTCTTCTGCATGTCCAGGCGCAGGTCAGCGGTGGAGGTCTTGCCCTTGGCGTTGCGCAGCTTGTCCAGGCGCGACAGGCAGGCCTCTTCGGAAGCTCTGGAAATGGTCTTGTGCGGCTGACCCGGCTTGACCAGCCTGGCCGCCTGGATCGCCGAGGCGCGACCGAACACCACCAGATCGAGCAGGGAGTTGGAGCCCAGACGGTTGGCGCCATGCACTGACACGCAGGCCGCCTCGCCCGCCGCCATCAGGCCCGGCACCACGGAGTCGGGTTCGCCGTTCTTGAGCGTGACGACTTCGCCGGTGAACAGGGTCGGGATGCCGCCCATGTTGTAGTGCACGGTGGGCACGACCGGGATCGGTTCCTTGGTGACGTCGACGCCAGCGAAGATCTTGGCGCTCTCGGAAATGCCCGGCAGGCGCGCGTGCAGCACTTCCGGGCCCAGGTGCTCCAGATGCAGGTGGATGTGATCAGCTTCTGAGCCCACACCACGGCCTTCGCGGATCTCGGTGGCCATCGAGCGGCTCACCATGTCACGCGGCGCGAGATCCTTCACGCTCGGCGCGTAGCGTTCCATGAAACGCTCGCCGTTCTTGTTGGTCAGATACCCGCCCTCACCGCGCGCGCCTTCGGTGATCAAACACCCCGAACCGTAGATGCCGGTTGGATGGAACTGCACGAACTCCATGTCCTGCAGCGGCAGGCCGGCGCGCAACACCATCGCGTTGCCGTCGCCGGTGCAGGTGTGCGCAGACGTGGCCGAGAAGTACGCGCGGCCATAGCCGCCGGTGGCGAGGATCACCATCTGCGCGCGAAAACGATGCAGCTTGCCGGTGGACAGATCCCAGGCCATGACGCCGCGGCAGGCGCCGTCATCGTCCATCAACAGGTCCAGCGCGAAGTATTCGATGAAGAACTGCGCCTTGCACTTCAGGCTCTGCTGGTAAAGCGTGTGCAGCATCGCGTGGCCGGTGCGGTCCGCGGCCGCGCAGGTGCGCTGTGCCGGTGGCCCGTTGCCGAAGTCGGTGGTCATGCCGCCGAACGGACGCTGGTAGATCTTGCCCTCCGGCGTTCGCGAAAACGGCACGCCGTAGTGTTCCAGTTCGATGATCGCGGGGATGGCCTCGCGCGTCATGTACTGGATCGCATCCTGGTCACCCAGCCAGTCGCTGCCCTTCACGGTATCGAAGAAGTGCCAGCGCCAGTCGTCCTTGCCCATGTTGGCCAGCGCACCGGAGATGCCGCCCTGCGCCGCCACGGTGTGCGAGCGAGTGGGAAAAACCTTGGTGATGTTGGCGGTCTTGAGGCCGGATTCGGCCAGACCCAGGGTGGCGCGCAGGCCGGCACCGCCGGCGCCGACCACGACCACGTCATATTCGTGATGGATGATTTCGTAAGTCATTTCATTCTCGGGAATCGGGAATCGGGAGTCGGGAATCGTCTGAAGCGGGGGCGGTCACGATTCCCCATTCCCGATTCTCCATTCCCGGCGTCACGCCAGCGCAATCTTCAGCACCGCGAAGATGCTCGCGACGGCCACGACCAGGTGGAAAAACTTCGACAGCAGCAGCGCGGTGATCTTGGCGGCTTCATTGCCGACGTAATCCTCGATCACGACCTGCACGCCCAGCATCGAGTGATACAGGGCCGCGCCGATGAACAGCACCAAGGTCACTGCCACCGCCGGATAGCTGACCCACCACAGGACCTGCTCGTAGCCAGCGCCACCCAGGCGCGCCAGGCTGAACACGAACCATAGGCTCAGGGGCACCAGCGCCACCGCCGACACCCGCTGCACCCAGAAATGGTGGGTGCCGTCCTTGGCCGAACCCAGGCCGCGCGCGTGACCCAACGGAGAACGAAGACTCATGTGAAAAACTCCCGTCAGATCAGGTAGGCCAGGGCCCACACGGCCACGGTCAGAACGGCAGACATCGCGATCACGGCATAGCCGGACTTGTAGGCGGCGGCGATGTCCAGCCCCTTGCCGATATCCCAGAACAGATGCCGAATGCCGTTGCACAGGTGATACAGAAACGCCCAGCTGAACCCGAGCAACAGGATTTGCCCGTACCAGGCCTGCACATGACCGGCGTAGGCGGCAAATACCTGCGGGCCGCTGGCCAGGGCGATCAGCCAGCCCGCCAGCAGCAGCGTGCCCGCAGCCAGCGCCATGCCGGTCAGGCGGTGCGTAATCGACAGCATCGACGTGAGCTGCGGCTTGTAATACGGCCCGATCATGAAGGGCGACAGCGGCCGGTTCGGCGCCGTGGATTTGCTCGTGCTCATGTGCTCCCTGACTACGGTCTGCGTCGGTCTGTCCGGCTGGACGAAAACCGACTACGTGGCTAAAAGTCGATACAGCGTCCGTCCTTTTCCCAATCGCCGTACCGGGTCGGGTCCAGGCCGTTCTTGCGGCCACCGATCTCCGGCACGCTTCCGTTTTGCGACGACGGTGTCTGCGGGCTTTCCGGGGAAGCTTCGGCCGCTGTACCGGCCTCGGCCTTGATCAGATCGTTCAACGTCACCACATCGATCCCCGCGGGACGGTGCTGGCGTACGACGGAATCTGCGGGTTTACTCATGGACCTAGGCGGCGGCCGGATTTGGGAAAGCACGCCATTTTCGCAAACACAGCACCATCGTCGCAACGAATGTCCAACTCACCCGAGTATTTACCCTTGCTTACCCCCCCCGAAAATTTCCCGGCGTTGCGCGTGCTGCAGCTCACTTCCCCGCTGTCCCTGCGTGCAAGTGGCGCGGACGTCGACAGTTTTCTGCAAGGACAGTTGACCGGCGATCTGCGCCAGTTGACGTCCGATCAGGCGATTTGGAGCGCGTACTGCAGTCCCAAGGGTCGCATGCTCGCCGCGCCGCTGCTGTTGCGCAACGGCGCCGATGTGGAACTGTGGCTGCCGCAGAATCTGCTGGAACCGGTACTCAAGCGCCTGCGCATGTTTGTGCTACGCGCCAAGGTGCAGCTCGAAGCGCCGGCGTCAACATCGATGAGCCTGAGCATCGACGGCCACCAGGCCGCCGACTGGATCGCCGCGCAGGCATGGCCAGTCCCAGCGCATGTTCTGCAAGTGAGCACTGCGCCCGGACTGCGCATCGTGCGCCTGCCCGGCATCACACCGCGCTTTCTGGCCATCGGCGCGGCGACCGCGTCTGTCGCGCTCCCCCAAGACAGCCTGCTTGGGGGCGAGGCCGCACTGCTGGCCTGGCGCGAAGCCGACATCCGCGCTGGCGTTCCGCGTGTGGACCTCGACACGCAGGATCGCTGGGTGCCGCAGATGGCCAACCTTGATCTGCTCGGCGGCATCAGTTTCGACAAGGGCTGCTACACCGGCCAGGAAGTGGTGGCGCGCCTGCACTACCTGGGCAATCTCAAGAAGCGGCTGTTCTTGCTGCAGGGCGCGGGCGAGGCCCCGCAACCCGGCGGCACGATTCGCGACAGCGCCGGCCAATCGGCGGGAGACGTGGTCGACGCTGTTGCGCTGCCGGGCGGCGCCGGTTTTGTCGCCAGCGCGGTAATGCAGCTGAGCGCACTCGATACCGATCTGTTCCTGGAGGGGGCACCACCGCGCGCCCTGCTACAGCGCCCGGTCGCCTATGCCTACGGCGGCGACCGCGCCCGCTACTGAACGCGGTAGTTGGGTGCTTCCTTGGTGATGCTGACGTCGTGCACGTGGCTTTCCTTGATGCCCGCGCCGGTGATCTTGACGAAGCGCGCGCGCACCCGCAGGTCGTCCACACTGCCGCAGCCGGTGTAGCCCATGCAGGCGCGCAGGCCGCCGATCATCTGATGCACGATCGCGGCCATGCCGCCCTTGTACGGCACGCGACCCTCGATGCCTTCGGGCACCAGCTTTTCCATCTCGCTGGTGGTGTCCTGGAAATAGCGGTCCTTGGACCCGTGGGTCGCGCTCATGGCGCCCAGCGAGCCCATGCCGCGATAGGACTTGTAGGAACGGCCCTGGTACAGCTCCACCTCGCCCGGCGCTTCCTCGGTGCCGGCCAGCATGGAGCCCACCATCACCGCATGCGCACCCGCCGCCAGCGCCTTGGCGAAGTCGCCGGAGTAGCGCACGCCGCCGTCCGAAATCAAGGGCACGTCGCGATGCTTGAGCGCCGCGGCCACCGCCATCACCGCGCTGATCTGCGGTACACCCACCCCGGCGACGATGCGTGTGGTGCAGATCGAACCCGGCCCTATCCCGACCTTCACCCCGTCCGCGCCCGCATCGGCCAGTGCCAGCGCAGCATCCGCCGTGGCGATATTGCCGCCGATCACTTGCAGATCAGGGTATTGCTGCTTGATCGCCCTGACCCGGTCGATCACGCCCTTGGAATGTCCGTGCGCCGTATCTACCACCACCACGTCCGCGCCGGCGCGCACCAAGCCGGCAACGCGCTCGTCGGTATCCGGTCCGGTGCCCACCGCCGCGCCCACCCGCAGGCGACCGCGATCATCCTTGCAGGCCAGCGGATGGTCGGTCGACTTCTGAATGTCCTTGACGGTGATCATGCCGCGCAGCTCGAAACTGGGGCTGACCACCAGCACTTTCTCGATGCGGTGCTGGTGCAGCTTGGCGATGACCTCTTCACGCGAGGCCCCTTCCAGCACCGTGACCAGCCGCTCTTTGGGCGTCATCACGCGGCTGACCGGTTCGCCATAGCGGGTCTCGAAGCGCAGATCGCGCGCGGTGACGATGCCGACCAGGCTGGACCCTTCCACCACCGGCACACCGGAGATGCGGTTGGCGCGGGTCAGTTCCAGCACCTCGCCGATGGTCATGTTCGGCGGCACCGTGATCGGGTCGGTGATCACGCCGGATTCGTATTTCTTGACTGCGCGCACCTCCGCGGCCTGACGTTCGGGCGTCATGTTCTTGTGCACGATGCCCATGCCGCCTTCCTGCGCCAGCGCAATCGCCAGCTTGGCCTCGGTCACCGTATCCATGGCGGCCGACAGCAGCGGAATGTTCAGGGAGATGCGCGACGTCAGTCGCGTGGTGAGATCGACCTGCCGCGGCAGGACTTCCGAGTAGGCGGGCTGCAGCAGGACGTCGTCGAACGTCAGCGCCTCGGTTTCAATACGCATTGAGGGCTCCATCAAAGCCGTATTATACGCGCTCTCCTGCGGCATTCCTCCTGCCCGTCACGCTTGAATTCTTCACCTGCCCGCACCGTCCACAGCGTCTCCGATCTGGCCGAGATCCTGCGCGCGCTAGTGGAAGACAGCCTGCCGCGGCTGTGGGTGGAAGGCGAGATCTCCAACTTCAGCCGGCCTGCTTCCGGGCACTGGTATTTCACCCTCAAGGACGAGCGCGCGCAGATTCGCTGCGCCATGTTCCGCAACACCAACTACGTGGTCGCCGCGCAGCCGCGCAACGGCGATCGCGTGCTGGTGCGCGCCAGCGCCAGTTTCTACACCGCCCGCGGCGACCTGCAACTGATCTGCGAGCACCTGGAACCCGCCGGCGAAGGCGCCCTGCTGCGCGAGTTCGAAGCACTCAAGCGGCGGCTTTCCGCCGAGGGCCTGTTCGACCCGGCACGCAAGCGCCCGATCCCCGAGCGCCCGCACCGCATCGGACTGATTACCTCGGCCACCGGCGCCGCCGTGCAGGACGTGCTGGCTGCGTTGTCGCGACGTTTCCCGCTGCTGCAGGTGGCGCTGTGGCCGGTGCCGGTCCAAGGCGCCACGGCCGCCCCGGCCATCGTGCGGGCGTTGCGCGAACTGCCGCGACGCGCGCAGATCGATGCGCTGCTGCTGGTCCGTGGCGGCGGTTCGCTGGAGGACCTGTGGGCGTTCAACGAGGAAATCGTGGTGCGCGCGGTCGCCGCCTGTGCAGTGCCGGTGATCACCGGAATCGGTCATGAGATCGACTTTTCCATAGCCGACTTCGCCGCCGATCTGCGCGCGCCCACCCCGACTGCGGCAGCGGAACTGATCAGTCCCGACCAGGCCACCATTCGCGCACGCCTGGCGCAGGCGCACAGCGGCCTGAACCGCGATCTGCTGCGCCGGATCCTGCACGACCGCACACAGCTGCAGCAGCAGCGGGACCGTCTGCATCAGCGCCATCCGCAGCGCCAGCTACATGAACGCGCACAGATGCTGGACGAGATGACGCAACGGCTCGGCGACGGCTGGCAGCAGCGTCTGCAACGTTACGCCGAGCGTCACCACGCGCAGCACATCCGCCTGGCACTGCGCGATCCGCGTCCGCGACTGGCGGCGGCACGCCGGCAACTGGACCTGGCCGCCACCCAGTTGCAGCGAAATTTGCGCGCAGCGTTATTGCGGCATGCCGAGCGCTGGCAGCAAAAGCACAGCCTGCTGCGCAGCGTCAGCCCGCAGGCGGTGCTGGATCGCGGTTATGCCATTGCCACGACCGCCGAAGGCCACGTGGTTCGAGACGCGACGTCCCTGGCTCCGCAGCAGCGCTTCAATCTGGTTCTGGCGCGCGGAAGAATCACCGCGCGCCGGGACGGTTGAGCGCTACAAAAAACGTTGCAGAAAAACCGTTACGGCGCGGCTTCCTCTTGGTCGTCGGGAATCGCCACGAACAGTTTCACGGTGTCGCGGCTGTCGTCCGGATCGTCCAGCGGCCGATCGGGATTGGGTTCGCCGTCCGGATCCAGATCCAGTACGCCTCTGACGACGGTCGCGGTGATATCGACCTCGCCCTCGCCGTCTTCGGTGCGGGCCACCGCGAATCCGGCGGAGGTGCTGATGCCGGCGCCAATGAGCACCAGCTCGGTATCGCTAGAGGCCCAGTTGACGTGGCGGGTGATGTCCTGCTCGCGCTCGGTACCGTCGAAGCTGTAAGTACCGATGGCGCGAAAACGCGTATTGCCCAGGGGCGCGATTGTCATCGGCTCCTCCGGCACGATACGCACCTCCTCCAGCGCCACATTCAGCACGGTGAACTCCAGTTCATTGCTGGTGACCCCGGGACTTTCCTCGACCGAACCATCGCCGTCCGGATCGATCACCTGCCCGAAGTTGGTCGTGATTGTCGCGTCGCCGACGACCGAAGGCTGCTCGCCGCTGGTCCCCGCGATCGCCAGGTTGAGACCTGAAAGCAATCCGCCGGTCCCCATAACGTCGGTGTCCGAGGAGGTGTAGATCGATTGCGCGCTGAGATCCTGCGTGTCCGGCTCGCCGTCGCCGTCAACGTCCCCGAAGTCGCCGGTCGCACGCAGCAACTGCGTCGTACCGCTGACCATCTCGCCGTCGAACCCTTCCTCGTAGTCCAGAGCGATCGACTGCAGAGGCGCGACCCGCACCGTTGCCGACGGGGTCACGTCGCAGGGGGCGTTGAGCCGCCCCTCCAACACCAGCGGCCCGCCGTCGGCAACGGCCGTGACGAAGCCGGTGGGCTCGGTGAGCGCGATCTCCTCGTCCGGTTCGGCGAACGCGAAGGTCACCGTATTGCTGACGTCGGTCATCTGTCCGTCGATCATGGCGCTGACCGAAAAATTCTGGCCCGAGCGCGCCGCCAGAACCGCCTTCTCCGGCTCGATGCGGATGGTGCTGGTATCGATGCCGGCCACCGTGACCGGAATCGTCGCAGTCATTCCGACGTACTCCGCCGTGATGTTGGCGGTGCCGGGCGCGACCGGCGTCAAGGACCCGAAATCGAACACCAAGCCATCCGAGTCGGGCACTTCCTCGTCGCGATTGCTCACCCGGACCACCGCCTCGTTGTCGCTGGACCAGCGCGCACGATTGGTGAAATTGCCGATGTCGCCGCCGCTGAAGGTCACGAACAAGGACAGCCCGGTACGGATGCAGGTGAACGCCTTGGCCGGCTCGGTCGGAGCCTCCAGCAATTCGAGCGTGAGCTGATCGGTAGGCCCAAGCTGCAGAATCTTGAGCGATTCCGGCTTGCTGCCGTCGCCGATGCTGCTGCATCCGGCCAGGGCAACAGCCGCCAGGGCGGTCACTGAGAATCGGGTAATGGGCATCGTGTTCCTTGGGGCTGCGCGCGTTCGGGCTTGGACCTTATTGCGCCGCGGTGGTTTCCGGGTTCTTGACGACCGTGCTGCGAATGGACAGTTCGCGAAGACTCTTGACGTCGACGGTGCCGGGCGCGTTAGTCAGCGGATCGTGCGCGGTCTGGGTCTTGGGGAAGGCGATGACTTCGCGGATCGACGCGCCGCCGGCCATGAGCATGATCAGGCGGTCGATGCCGATCGCGAGACCGCCGTGCGGCGGCGCGCCGAAGGACAGCGCCTCAAGGAGAAATCCGAACTTCTCCTGCTGCTCCTCGGCACCGATGCCGAGCAGCTCGAACACCGCCTGCTGCACGTCGGTGCGATGGATACGCACCGAGCCGCCGCCGAGTTCGACGCCGTTGAGCACGATGTCATAGCCCTGCGACACGATGCTACCGGGATTGGCCTTGATGGCCCCAGCGTCGAACTGCTTGGGCGCGGTGAAGGGATGGTGCGGCGAGACCCAGCGTCCGCCGTCGCGATCGTCCCACTCGAACATCGGCCAGTCGACCACCCACAGCGCCTTCCAGCCTTCCGAGGTCAGGCCAATGTCGCGACCGACCTTAAGGCGCAGCGCGCCGAGCGCGTCGGACACCACGCTGAACTTGTCGGCGCCGAAGAACAGCAGGTCGCCGTCCAACGCGCCCGTGCGTTCGAGGATGCCGGCCAACGCCACGTCGGAAAGATTCTTCACGATCGGCGATTGCAGGCCCTCGCGGCCCTTGGCCTTCTCGTTGACCTTGATCCAGGCCAGGCCCTTGGCGCCGTACTGGCCGACGAAGCCGGTGTAGCCGTCGATCTGACCACGCGACAGCTTCACGCCGCCCTGCGGCACGCGCAGCGCGGTCACGCGGCACTTCGGGTCCTTCGCCGGATTGGCGAACACCTTGAAGTCAGAATCGGCAACGAGGTCCTTGATGTCCACCAGTTCCAGCGGATTGCGCAGGTCGGGCTTGTCCGAGCCGTAGCGCGCCATCGCCTCGTCATAGCTCATGTGCGGCAGCTTGCCGAGATCAACGTTCAGCACGGACTGGAAGATCTCTTTCACCAGACCTTCGACGATCGCCATGATCTGTTCCTGGGTCAGGAACGAGGTCTCGATATCGAGCTGGGTAAATTCCGGCTGGCGATCCGCGCGCAGATCCTCGTCGCGGAAGCAGCGCGCGATCTGGTAGTAGCGATCGAACCCGCCCACCATCAGCAGCTGCTTGAACAGCTGCGGAGACTGCGGCAACGCAAAGAAATGACCCGGATGCGTGCGCGAGGGCACCAGGTAATCGCGCGCGCCCTCGGGCGTGGCGCGGGTCAGGATCGGCGTCTCCACATCGACGAAGCCGTTGTCGTCCATGTAGTTGCGGATGCGGCGGATCACGTCGTGGCGCAGCCGCAGGTTCTTCTGCAGGGCCGGGCGACGCAGATCGACGTAACGGAACTTGAGCCGGGTGTCCTCGCCGACATTGTCGTCGTCGAGCTGGAACGGCGGGGTCTGCGCGCTGTTGAGCAGCTCGGCGGTCTTGATCAGTACCTCGATCTTGCCGGTCGTGAGGTTCGCGTTCTCGGTACCCGTTGGTCGCGGGCGCACGCGGCCGGTGAGCTTGACCACGTACTCGGAGCGGAAGCGATCAGCCAGCGCGAAGGCCTCGGGCGTGTCCGGGTCGAACACGCATTGCAGCAAACCTTCGCGGTCGCGCAGATCGATGAAGATCACCCCGCCGTGGTCACGGCGACGATGCACCCAGCCGCACACGGTGACGGTCTCGCCGGTCAGGGTTTCAGTGACCTGGCCGCAGTAATGGGAACGCATGGAGGCTACGCAGGGGAAAAAAGAGTCGCGGATTGTAGCCGCGGCCCGCGGGGCGTGCTCAATAAGGCCGACGGGCGACTTGAAAAGTCGCAGCCCCCCGGCGTGGTTCCGCAGCCGCCGAGCCGGCCGTTCAGCCAAGCGCATAGCGCCCCCGTCGCACCAAGGCCACTTCCAACCCGAACCCTTGCCGGGCAGCCAGCCGGCGAACTGGCGGACGACCACACCATCGGGGTAGTGAACAGAGCCTAATTGGTCAGAACAATTCCGATCACGTGGCGCGCCCCCCTACTCCACCGTCACGCTCTTGGCCAAATTGCGTGGCTGATCGACGTCGGTCCCGCGCAGCACGGCGACGTGGTAGGCCAGCAGTTGCAGCGGGATGGTGTAGACCAGCGGCGCCTGTACTGCCTCGATGTGCTCGGGCATGAGCATGACTTCGGTGCCGGGCTCGGAGACGAAGCCGGTGTTGGGGTCGGCGAACACATAGAGCTTGCCGCCGCGCGCGCGCACTTCCTGCAGGTTGGACTTGAGCTTTTCCAGCAGCGCATTGTTGGGCGCCACCGCAATCACCGGCATGTCCTTGTCCACCAGCGCCAAGGGGCCGTGCTTGAGTTCGCCGGCGGCATAGGCCTCGGCGTGGATGTAGGAGATTTCCTTGAGTTTGAGTGCGCCTTCCATCGCCACCGGAAAGGTGGGGCCGCGGCCCAGGAACAGGGCGTGGTGCTTGTCGGCGAAGTGCGCGGCCCAGGCCTTGATCTGCGGCTCCAACGCCAGGGTCTTTTCCACCACTTCGGGCACATGGGCGATCTGGCGCACGTACTCGGCTTCGGTTTCTGCGCTCATGCCGTTGTGGCGGGCCAGCGCGATGCCCAGGATCGACAACGCCGCGAGCTGGGTGGTGAAGGCCTTGGTGGAGGCCACGCCGATCTCGGGGCCGGCGCGGGTCATGAGCACCATGTCGGCTTCGCGCACCAGGGAGGATTCCGGCACGTTGCAGATGGTGGCCGTGGCCAGGTAACCCAGTTCCTTGGCATAGCGCAGTGCAGCCAAGGTGTCGGCGGTTTCCCCTGACTGCGAAATGGCGATCAGCAAGGTGCCCGGCGGCACCACCGGCTTGCGGTAGCGATATTCGCTGGCCACTTCCACCGTGCACGGCAGGCGTGCGCCCTGCTCGATGTAGTAACGCGCGATCAGGCCGGCGTGATAGCTGGTGCCGCAGGCGACGATATGCACGCCGCGCACCAGCGGCAGGATCTCCTGCGCCCGGGGACCCAGCGCCGGTTCCAGCACGCGGTTGCCAAGGATGCGTTCGGCCAGGGTGTCGCCCAGGGCGCGCGGCTGCTCGAAGATTTCCTTGAGCATGTAGTGCGCGTATTCGCCGCGCTCCACCGCATCCACCGACAGCTCGGATTGCTTGAGCGGCCGGTCGGCCGGCGCGCCGTCGCGATCCACGATGCGCAGGCCTTGAAGCGTCAGTTCGGCGACGTCGCCTTCTTCCAGGAAGCGGAAGCTGCGGGTGTGCGGCAGCAATGCCTGCACGTCAGAGGCGACATAGAACTCGCCCTGCCCTTCTCCCAGTACCACCGGGCAACCCGCGCGGGCGCAGACCAGGCGGTCGGGATCGCGCACGTCGATGGCGACGATGGCGAAGGCGCCGTGCAGGCGCTGCACGGTGGTGCGCACGGCGTCGAACAGATTGCCGCTTTGCTTGAAGCTGTCGTTGAGCAGGTGGGCGACGACCTCGGTGTCGGTCTCCGAGGTGAACACGTAACCCTTGGCCTTGAGCTCGACGCGCAGGTTCTCGTGGTTCTCGACGATGCCGTTGTGCACCAGCGCGACGCAGTCTTCGGAAAAATGCGGGTGGGCGTTGCGCTCGCTGGGCACGCCGTGGGTGGCCCAGCGCGTGTGCGCGATGCCACGCGTACCCGATACCGGCGCTGCAGCAATCGCCTGCGCCAGTTCCTGCACCTTGCCCTGCGCACGTCGACGCGCCAGCCCGCCGTCGTCGGTCAGCAGCGCCACCCCGGCGGAGTCGTAGCCGCGGTATTCCAGCCTGCGCAAACCCTCGACCAGAATCGGGGTGACGTCACGTTGCGCGATGGCGCCGACAATTCCGCACATGAGGGTTTCCGAAGAATTGAACTTTCTGCTTGGAAAAAGGGAGTCGAGCGACGCGGGCGCCAGAACCTGGAACGACCTGTGCATTTTAGATCGGGCCTGCGCGCGCCGCTGCCGTCATCACGCGTGCCGCCCGCGCCCGCTACCATTCCAGTCTGAACCGACTACGAGGGTTTCCTCATGCTCAAGCTCGAGGTCAACGGCTCCGAACACGACTTCGACGGCGATCCGTCCATGCCGCTGCTGTGGTTTCTGCGCGACGAGGCCGGGCTGACCGGCACCAAGTTCGGCTGCGGCATGGCCCAGTGTGGTGCATGCACGGTGCACCTGGACGGCCAGGCCATGCGTAGCTGCGTGACGCCGGTGTCCGCCGCGGCCGGCAAGGCGGTGACCACCATCGAGGCGCTCAAGGCCGATCCGGTGGGCGCGCAGGTGCAGGCCGCGTGGCGGCGGCTGGACGTGGTCCAGTGCGGCTACTGCCAGTCCGGCCAGATCATGTCGGCCACCGCCCTGCTCAAGACCAATCCGGAGCCCAGCGACGCCGACATCGACGACGCCATGGGCGGCAACCTGTGCCGCTGCGCCACTTATGTGCGCATCCGCGCCGCCATCCATGACGCCAGCCGCGCGCTCAAGGCTTGAAGGAGCGGAATCATGCGCATCCTCGAACGCTACATTCCCGCCGTGCCGCGCATCGACCCGGCCGAGCTGCCGGCGCCGGTCAACCTCAGCCGTCGTCAGTTCGTGCAGGGCATGGGCGGACTGGCGGTGGGTGTCTGCATCGGCCCGGCGCTGAGCGCCTGCGGCCAGCAGGCCGGCACGTCCGGCGCACCGCCGGCGGCTGCGACCGCCGCCGATTTCACGCCCAACGCGTTCGTGCGCATCGGCAGCGACAACCGCGTCACCATCGTCGCCAAACATCTCGAGATGGGTCAGGGCACCTACACCGGCCTGGCCACCCTGGCCGCCGAGGAACTCGATGCCGACTGGGAACTGGTGAGCGTGGAAGGCGCGCCGGCCGACGCCAAGCGCTACGGCAACGCGCTTTCCGGCGGCATGCAGGGCACCGGCGGCAGCAATGCCATGGCCAGCTCGCACGAGCAGATGCGCCGCGCCGGGGCCGCCGCGCGCGCCATGCTGGTTTCCGCAGCAGCCGAACAGTGGCAGGTGCCGGCCGAGGGCATCACCGTGAGCAAGGGCGTGATCACCCACGCCGAGTCGAACCGCCAGGCCACCTTCGGCGAGCTCGCCGAGGCCGCGGGCCGGCAACCTGTTCCGGAAGCACCGAAACTCAAGGACCCGGCATAGTTCACCCTGATCGGGCAGCAGAAGCTGCCGCGCAAGGACAGCAGCGACAAAACCGACGGCAGCGCACTATTCACCCAGGACGTGAAACTGCCCGGGATGCTGGTTGCCGTGGCCGCGCTGCCGCCGCAGTTCGGCGCCCGGCTCAAGTCCGTCGACGCGGCCAAGACCAAGGCCATGGCCGGCGTGGTCGACGTCGTGCGTTACGACGGCGGCACCGGGTATCCGGGCGGCGTTGCGGTGCTGGCCCGCAATACCTGGATCGCCAAGCAGGGCCGCGATGCGCTGGTGCTGGAGTGGGACGACAGCGTCGCCATGAAGCGCAGCAGCAGCGAGATCATGGCCGAGTTCAAGCAACTGGCCGACCAACCGGGGGCGGTGGCCAAGCACGAGGGCGACGCCGCGGCAGCACTGGCGCAAGCAGACAAGGTCATCGAGGCGGAGTACGAATTCCCGTATCTGGCACACGCAGCGCTGGAGCCGATGAACTGCCTGGTGAAGCTCGAAGACGGCGCCTGCGAGATCTGGAACGGCGAGCAGTTCCAGACCATCGACCAGGGCAACGTCGCCAAGCTGCTGGGCCTGGAGCCTGCCCAGGTCGTCATTCATCAGTTGTATGCCGGCGGCAGTTTCGGCCGGCGCGCCAACCCGCACAGCGACTATGTGCTGCAGGCGGTGAGCATCGCCAAGGCCGCGCATGCGCAAGGCCACCAAGTCCCGGTGAAGATGGTGTGGATGCGCGAAGACGACATGCGCGCCGGCTATTTCCGCCCCATGTTCTTCCACCGCGTGCGCGCCGCCACCTCTGCCGACGGCGGCATCCTGGCCTGGGAGCACCGGGTGGTGGGTGAGTCGATCGCCGCCGGCGGACCGTTCGAGGCGTTCCTGGTCAAGGACGGCGTCGATCACGCTTCGGTCGAGGGCTGCTTCGATTACTACAAGGCGGCCAACGTGCACATCGATCTGCACTCGCCAGTCAGCGGCGTGCCGGTGCAGTGGTGGCGCTCGGTGGGCCACACCCACACCGCGTTCGCCAAGGAGTCGACCATCGACGAGCTGGCGATCCAGGCCGGCGCGGATCCTTACCAGTTCCGCCGCGCGCAGATGGCAGACTTTCCGCGGCATCTCGCGGTACTGGACCTGGCGGCCGAGAAGGCCGGCTGGAGCCAGGCGTTGGCGCCCGGCGAGGGCAAGGCCAGGCGCGGCCGCGGCATTGCGGTGCAGGAATCTTTCAACAGCATCGTGGCGGAAGTGGTGGAGGTCACCATCACCGACGGCAAGCTACGCGTGGATCGCGTGGTCTGCGCGGTGGACTGCGGCCTGGCGATCAACCCGGACGTGATCCGCGCGCAGATGGAAGGCGGCATCGGCTTCGGCTTGAGCGCGGCGCTGAACAACGCCATCACCCTGGAACAGGGCGCGGTGGTGCAGACCAACTTCCACAACTTTACGCCGCTGCGGATCAACCAGATGCCGCCGGTGGAGGTCCACATCGTGGCCTCGCCCGAACCGCCCACCGGCGTCGGCGAGCCCGGCGTGCCGCCGCTGGCCCCCGCCCTGTGCAACGCCATCTTCGCCGCCACCGGGCAACGCATCCGCAAGCTGCCGATTGCCGATCAATTGACCGCGTGAAGCGTTCGCACTCCGACGTTCGCGCCATCGCGAGGCTCCAAAATCTGGGGTGGACGGCGGCCACGGGCCGCCCTACCGGCGGGTGGACCATGGCCGCCCCGCGCATCCATCCACGGTGGCGTAGGGCGGGCCGTGCCCGCCGCCGGACGCTGGCTCACGTCCCCAACTCCGACGGCGGAAAGTCGCGCTGGCGTCAGCTTGGTGGACCCGCCAGGTGAAGGGCACAGAGCCTGACCCTAACGCGTCGCAGGCGCTGGCCGCAGCCCTGTGAACACCCCACAGGAATTTGCACCGTTGCTGGCGGGACTGCGCGGCCTGCCCTGCGCGCAGGGCGCGGCGCTGGCCACGCTGCTGCGTACGCGCGGCGCCACCTTCCGCCGCGCCGGCGCGCGCATGCTGGTGTACGGCGATGGCCGCATCCTGCGCGGGCTGTCCGCCGGATGCCCGGAACAGGACATCGCCGCACGCGCACGCGAAGCCATCGCGGAGGATCACGCGCGCATCCTGCGCTACGACCGCGAGCACGGTTACGACGCGCTGCTGGAGATGGGCTGCGGCGGCGAACTGGAAGTGCTGATCGAGCCCTTGCGCGAAGCCGCCGACTGGGCGTTCGCCGAGCACGTCGACCGCCTGCTGCAGGCTCGTGAAAGCGGCGTGATGGCCACCCTTTTCGCGCGTGCCGGTGGCTGCCTGCCGCGACCGCGGCGCTGGCTATGGTCGCCCGGCCTGCAAGTGGATGCGCTGGGCGACGCCGGTTTGTCGGCGCAACTGCGTGAGCATGCCGCGCAACTGCCGGCGCGCCGCCCACCCGAAGTGATCGAGCTGAACTCCGACAGCGGCCCGGTCGCGGTGCTGCTTGAACGACTGGATCCACCCTGCGCTGCCCTGCTGTTCGGGGTCAACGCCACCGCGCTGGCCCTGGCGCGGGTGCTGACCCAACTGGGCTGGGTGGTCTACCTGATCGATCATGCCGACGACCGCGTGCCGGAACTGCCGCTGCCGCCGGGCACCCAGCGGCTGCACTGCGCGCCGCAACAGGTCAGTGCAAAGCTGACGACGGATATGCGCAGCTTCGCGGTGGTGATGACCCACAACCTGGAGCGTGACCTGGATTACCTGCGCGCATTGCGCAATGTGCCACTGGCCTATCTGGGCGCAGTAGGCGCACGCCGTCGCGCAGCGCAGTTGATGGAAGTCTGTACCGGCAGCCGGACGCCGCTGCGAAGTCCCGCCGGCCTGGATATCGGTTCGGAGACGCCCGAGGAGATCGCCATCGCCATCGCGGCCGAAATGCTGGCGGTGGCAAACGGCACTGCTGGCGGCCCGCTGAGCGCCACGCAGGCGCCGATCCATCGCAGTGCCTGATCCGGTGACGGACGAAGTACGTGCCTTGCTGCTCGCCGCCGGCGCCGGTCGCCGCTACGGCCGCCTCAAGCAACTGGAAACCCTGTGCGGTCAGCGCCTGGTGCGGCGCGCCGCGCTCATTGTGTTGACCGCCGGACTACCGCTGGACGTGGTCATCGGCGCTGAGGCAGATCGGGTGCGCCGCGAGTTACAGGATCTGCCGCTCCGGCTCATCGAGAACCCGGACTGGGCACGGGGCATGGGCGGCTCCATCGCTTGCGCCGTCTCGCAACGGATGCCCGCAGACCCCGCCGCCGTCTTGATCGTGCTGGCGGACCAGGCGCTGCTCACGCCCGCAGACCTGCAAGCCCTGATAGGCGAACACCGCAGGTATCCTCAGGCGATCCTGGCTGCGGATTACGGGCCTAGCCTGGGGCCACCCTGCCTGTTTCCGCGCACCTATCTGCCCGCGTTGCGCGCGCTGTCGGGGGATCGCGGCGCAGGTGTCCTGCTACAGCAGTACGATGAGGCGCTGCGTCGGCTGCCGATGCCACACGCGGGTATCGATATCGACTCGCCTGCCGATCTCGCCCGTGTCGCGGAGCTGCTCACAGCATCCGGATAGCAGCCGTCACCGGTCTTGCACCTGGGCGGTGGTCAGCCTGCGGCGACGGGGATGGTTCTTCGCTACGTCCGAAAGACCGCTGCCGCAACTTCCGGATCGAGCGCTGCGGTTGCCCGCGGTTACTGCTTCTTCGGCCGTTTCCAGCCGGGCAAGGATCGCTGCTCGCGCGCGCGGCAGATCGTGAGCTGATCGGCCGGTGCATCCATCGCGATGCTGGAGCCCGCGGCGATGTAGGCCCCGGCACCGATGGTGACTGGAGCGATCAGCTGGGTGTCGGTGCCGATGAAGGCGCCGTCGCCAATCACCGTGGGGTGCTTGTTGACGCCGTCGTAGTTGCAGGTGATGACTCCGGCGCCGACATTGACGCGGCTGCCGATGCGGGCGTCGCCAAGATAGGCCAGGTGATTGGCCTTGCTGCCTTCACCGAGGGTGCTTTTCTTGATCTCCACGAAGTTGCCCACGTGAACCTGGTCGGCCAGGCGCGTGTCCGGCCGCAGGCGCGCAAACGGGCCGATCCGACAGCCGCGCCCGACGATGGCGGAGTCCAGCACGCTGTGACTTTCCACATGCGTTCCGGCTCCGATCTTGACGTTGCGCAGCACGGTGTAGGCGCCGACGTGGACGTGATCGCCCAGCTCGACCTCGCCCTCGATGACCACGCCCACATCCAGATGGACGTCCTGGCCGCATAACAGCGAGCCGCGCAGGTCGAAGCGTTCCGCATCGCGGATGCCCACGCCCTGGCGCATCATCGCCAGCGCCTGGCGGCGCTGCCAGGCGCGCTCCTGTGCCGCCAGCTGCACCCGATCGTTGACGCCCAGCACTTCTTCCAGCGACTCCGCGGCGACCGTTCTGAGCCGCACCCGATCGCGCGACGCCAGCTTCACCACGTCGGTGAGATAGAACTCGCGCTTGGCATTGTCGTTGCCGACCTTGTCCAGCCAGGTGCGCAGACGGCGCGCGGGCGCGGTCAGCACGCCGGTGTTGATCTCGGCGATGCGGCGCTGCGCGGGAGTGGCGTCCTTTTCTTCGACGATGCGCTGCACCGCGCCAGCCGCACTGCGCACGATACGACCGTAGCCATAGGGGTCCGGCGCGACCGCGGTCAGCACGCCGAGGCCGTCGCCGGAAACCTGTAACAGGGCTTGCAGAGTGTCGGCCTGAATCAGTGGCACGTCGCCGTACAGGATCAGCACGCGCGCCTCGTCCGGAATATTCGGCATGGCCTGCTGCACCGCGTGTGCGGTGCCGAGTTGCTCGGCCTGGACCGCCAGTTGCAAGTCGGTGGCGCCCGCGTGGGCGGTGGCCAGCCATGCGCGCAGGGTCTCGGCGCCATGCCCGACCACCACGTGGCAGCACGCCGCACCCAGCGACTGCGCCGTGGCCAGCACGTGTTCCAGCATCGGCCGTCCGGCGATGGGATGCAGCACCTTGGGTAGCGCGGAGCGCATGCGGGTGCCCTGCCCGGCCGCGAGAATCACCACATGCAGCGGCGCGGCGGAACGATCGGTGCGGGGCTTCGGTGCCATGGTTTCGTCCCTGAATGCAAAAAGGCCGCGCCAAGCGCGGCCTTTAGCCTACACAACCGCGATGAGTTCAGTGACCGGGCTTCTTGAGCTTCTTGACGAACTCCAGGCGGGCGGCGGCTTCCACCAGCTCGGCCTGGGCCTTGGCCATGTCCATCTCGGTCTTGGCGCCCGCGAGCCTGGCCTCGGCATCGGCCTTGGCGCGGGCCACCGCGGATTCGTCGGCATCCTTGGCGCGCAGGGCGGTGTCGGCCAGCACCGTCACCAGATGCGGCTGCACTTCCAGGATGCCGCCACCGACGAAGAACGGCAGTTCGGATCCATCGGCCAGCTTGACCCGCACGGTGCCCGGCTTGAGCGTGGTGAGCAGCGGCGCATGCCGCGGCGCAATGCCGACTTCACCCATCGAAGCCGGCGCGAACACCATGACCGCTTCACCGGAATGGATGTGGCCTTCGGCGGCAACGATGTCGATGTGGAGGTTTGCCATTTGAAAATCCGGGAGTCGGTTGAAAACCTGGGAATCGGGAATCGGGAATCGGGAATCGCTAAAACCACTGCGTCGCTGAGCTTCTGCGATTCCCGATTCTCAATCCCCGGTTCCCGGCAGTATCACAGTTTCTTCGCTTTCTCGACCGCTTCGTCGATGCCGCCGACCATGTAGAACGCCTGCTCCGGCAGATGATCGTACTCGCCGTCGACGATGCCGCGGAAGCCACGGATGGTCTCCTTCAGACCCACGTACTTGCCGGGCGAGCCGGTAAACACTTCGGCGACGTGGAAGGGCTGCGACATGAAGCGCTGGATCTTGCGCGCGCGGGACACGGCGCGCTTGTCGTCCTCCGACAGCTCGTCCATGCCTAGGATCGCGATGATGTCCTTCAGTTCCTTGTAGCGCTGCAACACGCCCTGCACGTCGCGGGCGGTGTTGTAGTGATCGGCGCCGATGACGTTCGGGTCGAGCTGGCGCGACGTGGAGTCGAGCGGGTCGATGGCCGGGTAGATGCCGAGCGCCGCGATGTCGCGCGACAGCACGACGGTGGCGTCCAAGTGCGCGAAGGTGGTCGCGGGCGAGGGATCGGTGAGATCGTCCGCGGGCACGTACACGGCCTGGATCGAGGTGATCGAGCCGGTCTTGGTCGAGGTGATGCGCTCCTGCAGCACGCCCATTTCCTCGGCCAGGGTCGGCTGGTAGCCCACCGCCGACGGCATACGGCCGAGCAGCGCGGACACTTCGGTACCGGCGAGCGTGTAGCGGTAGATGTTGTCGACGAAGAACAGGATGTCGCGGCCCTCGTCACGGAAGTACTCGGCCATGGTCAGACCGGTCAGCGCGACGCGCAGACGGTTGCCCGGCGGCTCGTTCATCTGGCCGTAGACCATCGCGACCTTGTCGATGACCTTCGACTCCATCATCTCGTGATAGAAGTCGTTGCCTTCACGGGTACGCTCACCCACGCCGGCGAACACAGACAAACCCGAGTGTTCCTTGGCGATGTTGTTGATGAGCTCCATCATGTTCACGGTCTTGCCCACGCCGGCGCCACCAAACAGACCCACCTTGCCGCCCTTGGCGAACGGGCAGAGCAGGTCGATGACCTTGATGCCGGTTTCCAGCAGTTCGGTTGAGCCGGCCTGGTCTTCGTACGAAGGCGCGGTGCGGTGGATCGCCCAGTGCTGTTCGGCCTTGACCTCGCCCGCTTCGTCGATGGGCGCGCCAAGCACGTCCATGATGCGACCCAGCGTGGCCTGACCGACCGGCACCGAGATCGGCGCGCCGGTGTTGCTGCACACCAGACCACGCTTCAGGCCTTCCGACGAACCGAGCGCAATCGTGCGCACGGTGCCGTCACCGAGCTGCTGCTGCACTTCGAGCGTCAGCGGCGAGCCTTCGATCTTCAGCGCGTCATAAATCTTGGGGATTGAATCGCGCGGAAATTCCACGTCGACGACCGCGCCGATAACCTGAACAATTTTTCCGGTAGACATATGTCATCACTCTCAAGCGGGGCCAACCGGCCCCGTATATAAATTGATTAACCGCTGATCGCTGCGGCGCCGCCGACGATTTCAGACAATTCCTTGGTGATGCTCGCCTGCCGCGCCTTGTTGTAGGAGAGCTGCAGGTCGCCGATGATCTTGCCGGCGTTGTCGGTGGCGGACTTCATCGCCACCATGCGCGCCGCCTGTTCGGAGGCGGCGTTTTCGATCACCGCCTGATACACCTGGGATTCCACATAGCGCTGCAGCACGGTGTCCATCAGTTCCGCGCTGGAGGGTTCGTAGATGTAATCCCAGTTCGACAGCAGGCCCTCGTCCTTGATGCGCTCCACCGGCAGCAACTGACGGGTCACCGGCTTCTGCGTCATGGTGTTGACGAACTCGGTCGACACCACGTAGACGCGATCCACCTTGCCCTCGCGGTAGGCATCGGACAACAGCTTGATCACACCGAGCAGTTGCTCGAGCTGCGGCTTGTCGCCGAGCTGGCTGGCGGTTCCCAGCACCTTGCCGCCGATGCGCTTGAAGAACGCAATCGCCTTGTTGCCGACCAGCGCGACATCGACTTCGACACCCTTGTCCTTCCATTCCTTGATGTTACGGACGGTGGCGCGGAAGGCGTTCATGTTGAGACCGCCGGCCAGACCGCGGTCGCTCGATACCACCAGGTAGGCGACGCGCTTGGCTTCGCGCTCCACCGTGAACGGGTGCTTGTATTCCAGATTGGCGGCGGCAAGATGCCCGAGCACCACGCGGATTTTCTCGGCATAGGGGCGTGCAGCCACCATGCGTTCCTGGGCGCGGCGCATCTTCGACATCGCCACTTTTTCCATCGCACGCGTGATCTTCTGCGTGTTCTTCACGCTTTTGATCTTGGTGCGTATTTCTCTTGGGGCTGGCATTTTTAGCTCCGGGAATCGGGAATCGGGAATCGGGAATCGTCATAACCACCCGATTCGCGCTGCCCGTTTCTTCGATTCCTCATTCCCGATTCCCGATTCCCGCCGGCCATCTTCAGATGGCCGACTGCTTGGCGTAGGTATCCATCGCGCCCTTGAGCTCGGCTTCCAGCGCGTCGTTCCAGTCGCCCTTCTCGTCGAGCTTGTCCATCAGCGACTTGGCATTGTTGGCCAGGTACTGATGCAGGCCTTCTTCCCAGGCCAGGACCTTGGCAACGTCGATGGTATCGATGTAGCCCTTTTCCACCGCGTACAGCGTGGCGGCCATCTGCGACACCGACAGCGGCGCGTACTGCTTCTGCTTCATCAGCTCGGTGACGCGCTGACCGCGCTCGAGCTGCTTGCGGGTGGCTTCATCGAGGTCAGAGGCGAACTGCGCGAAGGCCGCCAGCTCGCGGTACTGCGCCAGGGCCAGACGCACACCGCCGCCGAGCTTCTTGACCACCTTGGTCTGCGCCGAACCACCGACGCGAGACACCGAGATGCCGGCGTTCATGGCGGGGCGGATACCGGCGTTGAACAGGTCGGTTTCCAGGAAGATCTGACCGTCGGTGATCGAGATCACGTTGGTCGGCACGAAGGCGGACACGTCACCGGCCTGCGTTTCGATGATCGGCAGCGCGGTCAGCGAACCGGTCTTGCCCTTGACCGCGCCGTTGGTGAATTTCTCCACGTACTCGGCGTTGACGCGGGCCGCGCGCTCGAGCAGGCGGGAATGCAAATAGAACACGTCGCCGGGGAAGGCTTCGCGGCCCGGCGGGCGACGCAGCAGCAAGGACACCTGGCGGTAGGCGACGGCCTGCTTGGACAGATCGTCGTAGATGATCAGCGCGTCCTCGCCCTTGTCGCGGAAGTACTCGCCCATCGAGCAGCCCGAATACGGCGCGATGAACTGCAGCGCGGGCGATTCGGCAGCGGAGGCGGACACCACGGTGGTGTAGGCCATGGCGCCGTATTGCTCAAGCTTGCGCACGACGTTGGCGATCGACGAATTCTTCTGGCCGATGGCAACGTAGATGCACTTAATGCCAGAGGACTTCTGGTTGATGATGGCGTCGATGGCCAGCGCGGTCTTGCCGGTCTGACGGTCGCCGATGATCAGCTCGCGCTGGCCACGGCCGATCGGCACCATGGAATCGACTGCCTTGTAGCCGGTCTGCACCGGCTGGCTGACGGATTGGCGCGTGATGACGCCGGGCGCGACCTTTTCGATCGGGCTGCTGCCCTGTGCATTGATCGGGCCCTTGCCGTCGATGGGCTGGCCGAGTGCGTTGACCACGCGCCCGAGCAGCGCCTCGCCCACCGGCACTTCGAGAATGCGCCCGGTGGTCTTGACCGTCTGGCCTTCCGACAGGTGCTGGTAACCGCCGAGCACGACGGCGCCGACGGAGTCGCGCTCCAGGTTAAGCGCCAGGCCGAAGGTGTTGCCGGGGAATTCCAGCATTTCGCCCTGCAGCGCATCCGACAGACCGTGGATGCGGACGATGCCGTCCTGCAGCGACACGATGGTGCCGGTGTTGCGCGCTTCGGTCGCCGATTCGAAGTTCTGAATGCGGGACTTGATGAGGTCGCTGATTTCGGAAGGATTCAGTTGCATGTGTATGGGACCTTCACATCAAATGGCGGGACACGAATGCGGCCCGCGGATAGGTAACTAATTCGCCAGCGCCGTCTTGAGCTTTTCCAGCTCGCCCTTGACCGAGCCGTCGATCACCAAGTCGCCGGCGCGAATCACTGCACCGGCCACCAGCGATTCGTCGGTTTTCCATGTCACGTCAACGTTGCGGTCCAGGCGCTTGCCCACCGCGTCGGCCAGGCGCTCCTGCTCGGCGGCCGGCACCGCCACGGCCGAGGTGATCTCCACGTCGACGCGCGATTCGGCCTCTGCCCGCAGGGCTTCGAACTGCTCGGCGATGAAGGGCGCGGCCTTGACGCGGTTGTTCTCGACCAGCAACTTGACCAACGACGTGCCTTCGGCGCCCAGCTCGCCGCCCAGCGCCTTGGACAGGGCGTCGGCGAGGTCGGCCTTGAGCAGCGCCGGGTGCCCGATCAGGTTGGCCAGCTCCGGCGCCTTGACCGCGGCGGACAGTGCGCCCAGCGCCGCGCCCCACTGCTGGAAACGGCCGCTGTCGCGTGCCAGTTCGAAAGCAGCCTTGGCGTAGGGACGGGCAAGCGTTGAAAGGTCGGCCATGAACGTTCTTCCTCAGACCCGGCCTGCGAGCTCTTGGAGCACGTCGGCGTGGGTTTGCGCATTGACTTCGCGCTTGAGGATCTTGGCCGCGCCCAGCACCGCCAACTCGCCAACCTGCTTGCGCAGTTCTTCGCGGGCCTTGGCGGTTTCGCGCGCCACTTCGTCGCCGGCGGCGGCCACGATGCGATCGGCTTCGGTCTTCGCCTGTACCTTGGCCTGTTCGACCAGATTGGTCGCCTGCTTGTTCGCGCCTGCCAGGATTTCCTGCGCCTGCACGCGCGCCTGCTTGAGCGCTTCTTCGCTCTGCGCCGCCGCGTCGGACAGGCTCCTGGCACCCTTCTCCGCGGCGGCCAGACCGTCGGCGATCTTCGCCTTGCGGTCGTCCATCGCCTTGGTGATGGGCGGGAACACGAACTTCATCGTGAACCAGACGAATAGCGCGAACGCCACCATCTGGAAAATCAGGGTTGCATTGAGGTCCATCGTGTCATCCCGGATAGATCGATCGCGGAACCGCACCCGGCGGTTCCGCAACGGATGGGACAGCCAATCGTTCGATCAGCCGCCCGCGCCAACCGCGGCCGCCAGCTGGCCGACGAACGGGTTGGCGAACACGAAGTACATGCCGATACCGATACCGACGAAGGTCACGGCGTCGAGCAGACCGGCGACGAGGAACATGCGGCCGGTCAGCATGCCGGCCATTTCAGGCTGGCGCGCAACACCTTCCAGCAGCTTGCCGCCGAGTAGACCGAAGCCGATGGCAGTACCGGCGCCACCCAGTCCGAGGATCAGACCAACGGCGAGGGCGGTGTTGCTGAGAATCACGTCCATTACAAAGTCTCCTGCGAGGTGTTTACGACGACTTAAGAAGAAGCGGTGTGGGTTGAAGCTGAAACGAAATCGAATCCGGTGCGGCGAGGCGCAAGCCCCCATGCAATCTGCTAATGGTCCGCGTGGCTTTCGGCGGCTGCGCCGAGGTACACCACGGTCAGCACCATGAAGACGAAGGCCTGCAAGGTGATGACCAGAATGTGGAACACCGCCCAGGCCCAGTGCAGCGCCACGCCCATACCGGCCAGCACCGCGCCCAGCACGCCATTAAAGGCCTGCGCCATGAGCAATGCGATGAGGATGAAGATCAGTTCACCCGCAAACAGGTTGCCGAACAGTCGCAGCGCCAGCGATACCGGGCGAGCCACTTCCTCGACGATGCGCAGGACCAGGTTCACCGGCGCCAACCAGGGGCCGAAGGGATGCGTGAACACTTCCTTGAAGAACCCGCCGACGCCCTTGTAGCGGAAGTTGTAGACGAAGATCAGCACAAACACGCCCAGCGCCAGCCCGGCGGTAATGTTGACGTCGGTGCTGGGCACCACCTTCAGATAGGGGATACCCACGGCTGCGGCGCCGGTGGGCAGCAAGTCCACCGGGATGAGATCCATGAAATTCATCAGGAACACCCACACGAAGATGGTCAGCGCCAGCGGCGCGACCAACTTGTCGGCGTGGGGAAAGATTTCCCGCACCTGGGTGTCGACGAAGTCGATCACCATTTCGGCGAAGTTCTGCAGACCCGAGGGTACGCCTGCGGTGGCGCCGGCAGCGGCGTGGCGAAACAGGAAGATGAACAGCAGACCGAGCAGAACCGAGAAAATCACGGAATCCAGATGCAGTACCCAGAAGCCCTTGGCCTGGGCGTCGATGCTCATGGTCTGCAGGTCCAGCTTGAGGTTGGTCAAGTGGTGCAGGACATACTCACCAGAGCCGTGCGCCTCACCGTCGCCGTGTCCTTGGTCTGCCGCCATGTTGTCCTTCGTCCCGATCTATTTTTAACTTCGGTTCGACATGTTGCCGTGGCCTTCATTGGCGCACGCACCACGCGATCCTCGCAATAACCTGCCCGGTCAACCCGCTCAGTCGATCCTGGCGACGAGCCACACCGTCGGATAGGCCGCCAGACAGGCAACGTAAGCGCACAGCAACGGAAGAAAATTCTCCGCAAACCCAACGACGCCGAAGAAGAACATCAGCGCAGTCAACGCCATCTTTCCGATCTCGCCGCGGTAGAACGAACCCACCACCTCGCGCGGATCGCCACCCCGTTGCCGCCAGTAAACCCGCAAGGCGAAGTAGAAGGTGGGGATGATCGCGATCAGGCTGCCGTAGCCTGCCGCCAGCGCGGCTGACATCCCACTGAGCAGTGCTGCGATAACGGCGGCAACCAGACCGATTCCGGCCTGCGCGGTACACACCGCCCAAGCCAGACTGATTCCCCGCAAATGCACCCTGCCCATGCTTCTCTTCGGTTCCGCCGCGTAGATGACGCCGTGGAGCCGTCTTGCAGCCCTTGCGAGCGGCGCGGAGTCTACAGAAACCGTCGCTACCGGGTCAACGCAAACCGACCGGTTGCGAGCGCAAACGCGACGCCATCTGCCGCCAACGGCTCGCGAATCACCCCAAACGCGCCAGAAACTGCTGCAACTCCGCATCGTTTCCGAAACGGATGGTGATCTGGCCGCGGCCGCTGGCATCCTGCCGCAGCTTCACCGGCAACCCGATGCATCGCGCCGCGCGCTGCTGCAATTCCGGCGGCGTCGACGCCGGCATGGCACGGGGTGACGGCACCGCGGCGGGTTCTGGCGGCGACTTGCACAGCGCCTCGGCCTGGCGAACGCTCAACTGGCCTTCGACGATCTGCGTGGCGATGGCGGCCCGACGCTCGGCCGGCACGCCCAGCAGCACCTTGGCGTGGCCCAGGCTCAGCCGACGCTCGCGCACCCACTGCTGCAGCTCCGGCGCCAGTTCGATCAGGCGCAGCAGGTTGCTCACCGCCGCGCGCGAGCGTCCCACCGCTTCGGCCACCTGCTCGTGCGTCAGCCGGCATTGCGCGATCAACCGCTGCAGGGCCTCGGCCTCTTCCAGCGGATTCAGATCGGCGCGCTGGATGTTTTCCACCAGCGCAACGGCCATGGCCCCGCGCTCGTCGAGGTTGCGCACCACGGCCGGGACCGTCTTGAGGCCGGCCTGCCCGGCCGCGCGCCAGCGCCGCTCGCCAGCGACGATCTCGTAGCGATCGTCGGCCAGCGGACGCACCACGATGGGCTGTACCACACCTTGCGCGGCAATCGAGCTGGCCAGTTCGTCCAGCGCCTCGGCATCGAAATGACGACGCGGCTGGTGAGCGCCCGGTTGCACGCGATCCAGCGCAATCTCGCGCAGGATCTCGCCCGCGTCGGCGTTCTCGGCATCGCTACTCGCGGTGCTCAGCAGCGCATCAAGGCCCCGTCCCAATCCCCGCTTTTTTTGCACGCTCATCCCGCTGTCGCTCTTCGAATGCGTCCCCGACTGCGACAAGCGTAGCGCAGCGGGCCCGCGAATGGCGGCGCACGGCGCACCGGGCGTGCACTCGCGTGTCGAACGGCAGTGCGGCTCGAGGACCTGCACGCAGGGTTTGTCGCATGGCGACCGTCAAGCGCGAGGCGTTGGACCCCGAGGGCTTTGCGTTCAGGAATCCAGCTGCAACTGTCCGCCGTCGTGGCGCCGCAGCATCTCTCCGGCGAGTGCCAGGTAGGCGCGCGCGCCGCTGGACTGGGCGTCGTACACCATCACCGGCAGGCCGTGGCTGGGTGCTTCGGCCAGGCGCACGTTGCGCGGGATGACGGTGCGATAGACCTTGTCCGGAAAGTGCAGCAGCAGTTGCGCGGAAACGTCGTTGGACAGGTTGTTGCGCGGGTCGAACATGGTGCGCAGCAGACCTTCGATCTCCAGCCGCGGGTTGATCACGCGGCGGATCTTTCGGATGGTGTCGTGCAGGGCGCTCAGCCCTTCCAGGGCGTAGTACTCGCATTGCATCGGAATGAGCACGCCGTCGGCTGCGACCAGTGCGTTCAAGGTGAGCTTGGACAGCGCCGGCGGGCAGTCGAGAATCATGTAGTCGAACTGGTCGGCGACATCGGCCAGCGCGGTCTTCAGCGCGAAATCTCCGGCTGGCTGGTCGCGCAGCTTGATCTCGGCCTCGGTCATGTCGCTGTTGGCGGGCAGCAGCGAGAACTTCAGTTCGCCCAATGACTGAATGGCATCCGCGGCGCGCGCGGCTTCCACCAGCACGTCGCGCGCCGAGACCTTCAAGCTGGCCTTGTCGACGCCCACGCCCATGGTGGCGTTGCCCTGCGCGTCCAGGTCCACCAGCAGCACCTTGCGCCGCATCGCCGAAAGCGAGGCGGCCAGATTCACGGCGGTGGTGGTCTTGCCCACTCCGCCCTTCTGATTGGCGACGGCGATGATGTAACTCATGTCGGGAGACCGGAAGCGGAGGGCGCAGAACGGGAAGCAATCACGAGATGACGCTCCTCGTACAGTCCGGGCACGTCAAGTCGAACTGCGCGCGGGACGCAAACGAAGGGGGGAAGTGCAGCAAGTTCATTGTCGTCCAGTCGTCCCTTCATCGCCAGCCAGTGTCCCCGCTCGGCCAGCAGGGGCTCGGTCAACGAGCAGAATTCGCCGAGCGCCGAAAACGCACGGGCGCAGATCGCGTCGTAGAGACGATCCGGCTGGTGGGCTTCGACGCGCGCCTCGATCACCTCGACATTGCGCAGTGCCAGCGTGCGCACCGCATGGCGCAGAAAACGTGCCTTCTTGCCGTTGCTGTCCAGCACCGCGACCCGCCAGTGCGGGCGTGCCAATGCCAGCGGAATGCCCGGCAGTCCGGCGCCACTGCCCACATCGAGCAGACGCGCGATCGGCAGGCCGTCGAGCGCCGGCAGCAGCGCCAGCGAATCGAGCAGATGCCGGGTCACCATCTGCGCCGGATCGCGTACCGCGGTCAGGTTGTAGCTGGCATTCCATTTCGCCAGCTCGTGCAAGTACGCCTGCAGCGGCGCCTCCAGGCTCGCCGACAACCCAAGAGCCTGCAGACCCTGCTGCAACCGCAACGAGGGCTCAGCGGTTTTCTTCACGAAAGATGCGCCACTGTCCTTCGCCGTCCTGGCGCCAGTACTGCTCTTTCTTGGCCGCGAAATCGAAGTTGTCGCTGTGATAATCGAGCGTGAACTCGGCCAGGATCATGCGCTCGCCCGGATAGCGGAACAGGCTGATGTCGGACACCGTCACGTCGATGTAGCGCTTGCCGGCGTTGACGCGGCGTTTGTGCTCGGCAAACGCCGCCTTGTCGAGGCCGGCGGTGACGAAATCCTCGCCGTAGAAATCCAGGTAGGCCTCGCTGTCCATCGCCGACCACGCGCGGCGCCAGTGTTCGATGCGCTGCAGAAACTCGCGCCGCTCCTCGCGCGCCTTGGACTGCGGGATCCAGTCGAACTCGTCGGCCAGCACCACCGGCGCGCGAGTCTTTTCCACGAACGGCCGCAGCCACTCCAGATCTTCGTTGGCCATGGTGACGCAGCCCTCGCTGGAGCGCGGCGCACGCACGTAGGTCTGCCGCGGCACGCCGTGCAGCCAGATGCCGTAGCCGGTGCGCGTCTCCAGGCGATCCCACAGATTGGGGTAGTTGAGCGGCAGCGCGCCGGCGCCGTACAGCTCGGGCAGGGAGCGGTCCTCCATCCAGCCGGTGACGTGATAGATCCCCACCGGCGTGCGTAAATCGCCTTCCACCTGCTTGCCGTAGCCGGCGCGCCCGATCGAGGCATAGCGACTGCCGACGGGCTGCAGATAACCATCCACATTCTTCATCAGGTGCAGGCGCGAGCGGGGCAGATCCACCAGCACCAGATAGGGGTATTCCGCCGACAGTTGCAGCACGGTGTCCGGCACCGAACCCGGCGCCGGGTTGAAACGCGCCTGGTCGAGCCGCAGCCGCGCCTCGTCGAACAGCTCCAGCACGCGAGGGTCTTCGGCATCGGCCATGATGCCGCGCACGCCGGAGCGCGCCGCCAGCAGATCGGCGTACAGCAACTGTGCAAGACGGAAATTGGGCTGCTGCCGGATCAGCTCTTCCAGCGCGCGAATGCCTTCGCGCATGCGTCCGGATTCGGCCAGTTCCATCGCCGACACCAGCAGGAACTCCGGCGATGGCGGCGATACCTGCGGGCGCAGCGGCGCGATCGGGCCGGCCAGGGCCGGGACCGAACCCAGCAGCAGCCAGGCCAGCGCCGCCGACCCCCTGAGGCGACGCCCGCTCATGCCGGTCGGATCGCGACGCCCCCCGCGCTTAGCGCGTGTACTCGCGCACGATCTTCCAGCCCTGCTCGTCGCGCATCTCGATGACCTTGGTCACCTGGTCGGAGAAGCTGTCGGATTCGTATTCCTGGCGAAAAGTCACGCGCACCGTGCCGTCGGCCAGGGCCACGAACTGCGGGCCCACCACGTTGACCTGGATGCGCGCAGGGCGCGCGATGCGGTCGCGCCGCTGCGCTTCCCAGGTGGCTCGGGCGACGCCGCCCTCGGGACGGAAATCGCCGGCATAGGCGCCCAGATAACCCTCCACGTCCTGGCGCGACCAGCTCTGCGCCCAGGCCAGCAGCGCCTGGCGCACCGCCGCGGTGGTGTCGACATCGACCTCGTCGGCGGCAACCGTCGGCGCCGGTGCCGCCGGCAATGCCGTGGCGGCGGGAGCCGCCGCAGCGGGTGCGGCCGGCGCGGCGGGCGCGGCCGCCACTGCGGCGCCCTGATCGCCGCTGATGCGGTTGAGGAAGCTCAACTTGTTGCGCACAGTCTGGTTGCCCTGGTCCAGCATCAGCGCGCGGTTGTAGGCGGCGCCGGCCAGCGCGGCATAAATGTCGCCCAGATTCTCGTGCGCGGTGGCATAACTCGGGTGCGTGGCCAGTGCCGCTTCCAGCGCATCGCGGGCTTTTTCGTAGTCGCCCTGCTGGGCATACAGCACCGCCAGATTGTTGTACGGCTCCGGCAGTTGCGGATAATCGCGGGTGATGTCGGCAAAGGCCTTGATGGCGTCTTCCGCGCGGTTCAGACGGGTCAGCACCAGGCCGCGCAGGAAGCGCGCCTCGGCATCCTGCGGCGCCGACTTGAGCTGCTCGTCCAGCCGCTGCAGCGCCCGATCCAGCTGGCCCTGTTCGATCAGGGTCTGGGCTTCTTGGACCGCCGCCGCCGACAGGACGCCCTGCGAATAGAACAGGAACGCGGCCGCAGCCGTCAGGCAGGAAATCGTACGTTTCACGCGCAAGCCTCGTGGATAGATCAGCGGAAGTTCGACGCGGGAGTTTATCAGCACGCCCCGGGGCGACATAGGCGCGCCCCTGCCGTGCGTCGCGGCAGAGCCCGCATTCAGTAGACGCTCGCTGCCCCTGGCGGGCGCCGCTTGAAACGCCGATGGATCCAGAAGTACTCCGGCATCGCCAGGCGGATCCCCTGTTCCAGGGTCTGGTTGACGCGGGTGGTATCGACGAGCTCGTCGGTGCCGGGAAAGTCCTCGATCATCGGCAGGAAGCGCACGCACCAGCCGTGCGCGGTGCGCCGCGGCATGTACGGCAGGACCCGCGCCCGGCCCATGTTCGCCAGTCGCGAGGTGGCGCTCACGCTCCAGGTCGGCACGCCGAAGAAAGGTGCGAATACCGACTGCGGAACGCCCAGAGTCTGGTCCGGCGCATACCAGATGGCGTGGCCCTCGCGCAGCGCCTTGACCAGTCGACGCAGGTCGTCACGCGGCAGCGCCGGCAGACCGGAACGGCGGGCGCGCCAGCCATACATCAGGTAATCCATCACGCGGTTGTCGTAGGGCCGGTACATGGCGTGAAACGGCAACCCGGCCTGGCTGCAGACGATGCGAGCACCGATCTCCAGGGTGCTGAAGTGACCGGTCAGTAGCAGCAGCCCCGCACCGCTGGCGCGGGCCGCTTCCAGGTGCTCCTGGCCTTCGATCTCGAATCGCGGCAGCAGGCGCGCGTCGCTGGCGAACCAGGCCAGCGCGGTCTCGAACAAGCCGCGACCGAGCGCGGCGAAGTGCTGATCCACCAGGCGCTCGCGCTCAGCATCCGGCAACTCCGGGAAACACAGCCGCAGGTTGGTTCGGACCACTTCGCGACGCTTGCCGGCGACGCGACCCAGGCTGCGGCCCAGCCACTCGCCGAAGCTCAACTGCCAGGTGATCGGCAACCAGGTGATGACGCGAATCAGGCCGACGGCGAGCCATGTCGGCCACCAGCGTGGCAACAGCAAGCGCCAGGAAAAGCTCGGCGCAGAAGCGGAAGTGGACGTCGGGGTGGCGGACATGGCGCGCAGTGTCGGGGCATGCTTCGCGTCGCGCCAGTGCGGCAGCGGTAATCGCCGTACGTCGCTTGGCGCGCGCGACGCTCCACCCTCACACTCACACGGTGTACCGCCTCTACACCCTGCTACTGATTCTGATCACGCCCTGGGTGCTGCTGCGCCTGCTGTGGCGCTCACTGCGCCAGCCGGCGTATCGCCTGCGCATTCATGAACGCTTTGGCGGCGTAACGGCGCCAGCCGAGCCCATCGCGGTATGGGTCCACGCGGTTTCGGTCGGCGAATCGCTGGCCGCGTTGCCGCTGATCCGCCAACTGGTCGCGCGGCACGGTCCGCAGCGAGTCTGGGTGACCACCACCACGCCCACCGGAAGTGATCGCATCAACGACCTGCTGGGCGATCAGGTCCTGCATTCCTATGCGCCCTACGACCTGCCCTGGGTGGTGTCGCGTTTCCTCGACCGCGTGCGTCCGCGCCAGGCGGTGGTGATGGAAACCGAACTGTGGCCCAACCTGTTTCGCGCGCTGCGCGAACGTAACATCGCGCTGACCATCGCCAATGCGCGGCTGTCGCCGCATTCCTACCAAGGCTATTCGCGGGTGCGTGAGTTTGCGCGGCGGGTGCTGGCCGACACCACCCTGATCGCTGCGCAGAGCGCGCTGGACGCGGCGCACTTCGAAGCCCTGGGTGCGCGGCGGGTAGAGATCATGGGCAATCTGAAGTTCGACATCGAACCGCCCGCGGATCAGGTGCAGGCCGGACAGCGTTTGCGCATGCTGCTGGGCGCCGACCGTCCGGTGTGGGTGGCGGCCAGCACTCACGAGGGCGAGGAAGCCGCCGCGCTGACCGCCCACGCCCGCGTGCGCGAATGGCTGCCCAATGCGCTGCTGATCCTGGTGCCGCGCCACCCGCAACGCTTCGACGAAGTGGCGCGCCTGCTGCAACGGCGCAACTTCGCGCATCTGCGCCGCAGCGGGCTGGACCTTCACGCCGGACCCGCGAGTCCCGATGCCGGCAGCGTGCTGCTAGGCGACAGCCTGGGTGAGATGTGGATGTATCTGGCCGCCGCCGACGTGGCCTTCGTCGGCGGCAGCCTCGGCAGCTCGGGCGGCCACAATATTCTGGAGCCCGCGGTGCTGGAGCGGCCGGTGATGTTCGGCCCCAGCATGCATAACTTCGCGCAGGCCCGTGAACTGCTGCTGAGTACCGGCGCGGCGCGCGAGGTCACCCAGATCGACAGCCTGCCGCGCCTGCTCATCGACTGGCTGCGCGACCCGGTCTTGCGCACGCGCATGGGCAAGGCCGGACGCCGCGCAGTGGCGATGAATCGCGGCGCGCTGGCTCGCCTGCTGGAGCGACTCGATGAGCATTGACCCGTCCGCGGATCTGGTCCGCGTCACCGACCGCGGCCTGTACTGCGCGGCCGGGGACTTCCACATCGACCCCGGCAAGCCGGTCGCGCGCGCGGTCATCACCCACGCCCACGCCGATCACGCACGCAGCGGCTCACAGCACTACTGGTGCAGCACACCAGGGCTCGCCCTGACCCGTGCAAGAGTCGGCTACGGCGGCGGCATCAGCGCGGTGGATTACGGCCAGGTCTTCACGCTCGGCGACGCCCTCGTGTCGCTGCACCCGGCCGGCCACGTGCTGGGCTCGGCGCAGGTGCGCATCGAGGCCGGCGGCCGCGTGTGGGTGGTCTCTGGCGACTACAAGCGCAATCCCGATCCCACCTGTGCCGCGTTCGAGCCGGTACGCTGCGATGTGTTCGTCACCGAATGCACGTTCGGCCTGCCGGTGTATCGCTGGCCCGATCCGGCAGATGTTGCCGCCGAAATTCATGCCTGGTGGCAGGCCTGCAAGGCCAAGGGCGAGTGCGCGATCCTGTGCGCCTATGCTCTGGGCAAGGCGCAGCGCATTCTCGCCGAGTTGCTGCGCCATACCGATGAGACCGTGTATCTGCATGGCGCCATGGCGCCGCTGGTCAAGCTCTATCGCCAGGCCGGTGTGTCCATGCTGCCCACCGAACCGGTCGGCAACCAGCCCAAGTTCTTCGACTGGCGCGGTCGCCTGGTGCTGGCACCACCCGGTGCCGCCGGCACCCCGTGGATGAAGCGCTTCAAGCCTTACGCAGCCGGATTCGCCTCCGGCTGGATGCGGGTGCGCGGCTCGCGCCGACGCCAGGCCTGGGATCGCGGCTTCGTGCTGTCCGATCACGCCGACTGGGACGGACTGCTGCAGAGCATCGAACAGAGCGGCGCGCGGCGGGTGCTGGCCATGCACGGCAACACCGATGCGCTGATCGAGACCCTGCGCGCGCGCGGCATCGATGCGGCGCCGCTGCACGATCCGTTCGAGGGCGCGCACGGCGGCGGCGGGCTAGACGCGGTCGAGGAAGCAGCCAACGGTGTCACGTGAAGCGCTTCGCCGCGCTCTACGCGGAACTCGACGATACCCGCGCCACCTCGCGCAAACTCGCGGCGATGCGCCGCTACTTCGGCGCAGCACCCGCCGAGGACGCTGCCTGGGGTCTGTACTTCCTGCTCGGTCGTCGGCTCAAACGCGTGATCGCACCGATGCATCTGCGTGCGTGGATGGCGCAGGCCAGCGGCCTGCCGACCGCGGTGATCGAGGACAGCTACGCGCACGTCGGCGACCTCGCGGAAACCATCGCGCTGCTGTTTGATCGCGGACCGGCAGAGGCCGGTTTCGACGAACCCCTGCATCGGGTCGTACATGTCCTCCGCGGGCTGGCCGGAGCCAACGAGGCCACCCAGCGGCAGGTGGTGCTGGGCTACTGGCGGCGGCTGCCGACCCTGCCCTGTCTGTTGTTCAACAAGCTGCTGACTGGCGCGCTGCGGGTAGGGGTCTCCGCCGGCCTGGCCGCGCGCGCACTGGCCGAACATGCCGGACTGGACCCCGCGGTGGTGCAGGCGCGCCTGATGGGCGACTGGACGCCCGCCGCCGACACCCTGGCCGCCCTCTGCAGCCGCGAGGACGAACGCCAGGACGCCGCGCGTCCCTACCCGTTCTGCCTGGCCGCGCCGCTGGAGGCCCAAGCATCCTCGCTGGGCGAAACCAGCGACTGGCTGGCGGAATGGAAATGGGATGGCATCCGCGGCCAGTTGATCCGCCGCCGCGGCGAGTGTCATCTGTGGTCACGCGGCGAAGAACTGCTGGACGGCCGCTTCCCGGAAATCGAAGACGCAGCCGCGGCGCTGCCCGACGGCACCGTGCTGGACGGCGAGATTCTGGCCTGGAACGATCACGGCGTGATGCCGTTTGCAGCCCTGCAGCAACGCATTGGCCGCAAGCAGCCCCCGCGAAGGATCCTGCTGCAGACGCCGGTGCGCTTCATGGCCTACGACCTGATCGAACGCGACGGCGAGGACTGGCGCGCGCAGCCCCTGTCTGCACGTCGCGCGGCATTGGAAATACTGCTGTCGGGCACCGGCATGGACGTCTCTGCGCGCCTCGAAGCCGCCGACTGGAACATGATTTCTCAGCTGCGCGAAGACGCCCGTCGACGCGGCGCCGAAGGTCTGATGCTCAAGCGCCTCGAAAGTCCTTACGTGGCCGGCCGCAAGCGCGGCCACTGGTGGAAGTGGAAGCTTGACCCGCTGAGCGTTGATACCGTGCTGGTCTACGCCCAGGCCGGTCACGGCCGACGTTCCAATCTCCACACCGACTACACCCTGGCCGTGCGCGACGGCGACACGCTGGTGCCGGTGGCCAAGGCCTACTCCGGCCTGACCGACGCCGAACTGGTCACCATGGACCGCTGGATCCGCGCCCACACGCGCGAAAAGTTCGGGCCGGTGCGCAGCGTGGAGCCGCTGCAGGTGTTCGAGATCGCCTTCGAAGGCATCCAGGCCAGTCCACGCCACAAGTCCGGCGTGGCGCTGCGCTTTCCGCGCATCGCGCGCTGGCGGCGCGATAAAAGCACGGCGGACATCGACACCCTCGATGGGCTCAAGAGGCTGCTGGTGCCCTGAGCGCGATGGCCCGGGTTTGACGTATCGTTCAGGTACGAACCAAGCCCTTGCACCGCTGAGCCCCGGGAGCGATCACGTCATGGCGGCAGAGGTTGCCGATCCCCGTTACTGGGCCTTCATCAGCTACAGCCACGCCGACGAGGCCTGGGCGCGCTGGCTGCATGGCGCCATCGAAACCTGGCGCGTGCCGTGGCGGCTGGTCGGTCATCCGCATCAGGACGGCCCGATTCCGCGGCGTCTGTTCCCGGTCTTCCGTGATCGCGACGAGCTGTCCTCTTCGCATGAACTCGGCGGCGCCATCCGCCAGGCGCTGGCGCAGTCGCGCTACCTGATCGTGATCTGTTCGCCGCGCTCGGCGGCTTCGCGCTGGGTCAACGAGGAGATCCGCCACTTCAAGGCGATGGGCCGCGAGGCACGCGTGCTGGCGCTGATCGTCGACGGCGAACCCGGCAGCGCCAGCGCCGAATGCTTTGCCCCGGCACTCAGCCGGCGCGTGTCCGTGGACGGCACCGTGCTGGACACCGAGGCGGTCGAGCCGATTGCCGCCGACGTGCGGAGCGGTCGCGACAGCCGTCGCCATGCACGGCTGCGCCTGCTCGCCGGCATGCTCGGCATCGGCTTCGACGCGCTGCAGCGGCGCGAGCGGCGACGTCTGATTTGGCGCGCGGCAAGTGCCGCGACGCTGTCGGTCGCGCTGCTCGCCGCAGCATCGAGCGCCTGGCAATGGCGCGAGCGGCAGATCGCCGAGACCGGGCGCCAGCAGAGCGTGCAACGTCTGACCGCGATCGGCCGCGAGGCCTTGCAGCAGGGCGCCTACGCACGGGCGACCGCCGCGTTGAAGCAGGCTGTCGCACTCGGCGGCAACGAGCCGGCGTTGAACCTGGCCTTGCACCAGGCCACCGCGGTCAGCCGCGCCTGGCTGCGGCGCTGGTCGCTGGGCGCACCCGCGCGGCGCGTGGCTTTGAGCGCTGACGGCCGTCGTGCGGCCGCTGTCTCCAAACACGATCACATCGCGGTGTGGGACGCGGCCAGTGGCGCCGAATTGTTCCGCGGCGAGCCGTCGGGCACCGGGTTCGAAAGCCCGGCGAAACCTCTGTTCAGCGCCGACGGACGCTACCTGTTGCGCCTGCTACGAACAGTGTCGGGGGCGCCCTCGCAGCTACGCATCATCGACCTGGAACGCGGCGGCGACAGCTTCGACGGACCGGTCGCGGCTTCCAATCCGCACGGCTGGAACCATTCGTTCTCGACCGACAGCCGCTGGGCCACCTGGGTCGAACCCGACGGCGGCGTGACGATCTGGGACCTGGAGCGACGGCAGGCTGCAGAAGTCCTGAGCCTGCCGGTGCGTGCCCGTGTCGCCGCCCTGGCGCCGCAGGGCATGCAGATCGCGGTGGGCGATATCGACGGCGGGGTGACGCTTTACGCGCAGGACACCGGCCGTTCGATCCGCCGCTACGAAGGCCTGGACGACCCTGTCATCACACTGGCCTTCAGCCCTGACGGTCGCTACCTGGCGGCCGGCGACGCATCCGGCGCCGTGCGCATCTGGCAGACCGCCAGCGGCGAGCTGCACGCCACCGCTGGTCACCGCTTTGCGGTCGAAGGTCTGCAGTTCTCGCACGACGCGCGACGCTATCTGTCGTTGGCCGACGACGGCGTGCGGGTCTGGGACAATCGCAACGGCGCGCTGATCCGGGCGCCGGATCTGGCACACGCACAGTCGCACTGGCCCGCCCTGCACCCAGACGGCGAACAGCTGGTCCTTACCGACGGCGATCGCGCCATCCTGATGGACACCGCGTCCGGTCGGGTGGTACATGACTACGACGCCCATCTCGGTGGTGCCTTCGACGCCGACTTCGATGCCGCGGGGCGCCATGTGGTGATCGGCGGCGCCGACGGCAATGTGAGCCTGTGGCGCCATCCGGCGTTTCCATTGGTGCAGTACGCGCATGGTGACGCCCTGCATCGGCGTTCCGGCACGGCAGTGACCCACGTCGCCTATTCGCCGGACGGAACCTACTTTGCCTCTGCGGCCACCGATGGCCGCGTGCAGATTCGTCGCAGCAGCGATGGTCAGTTGCAACGCACCCTGGGGGGACACCTTCATAGCGTCGAAGTGCTGCTGTGGGAACCGGACGGCAAGGGCTTGGTGACGATCCAGTACGACGGCGTGGTGCGCCGTTTCGAGGTGGCCAGCGGCAGTCAGACCTTGGTCCGGGAGACCGGTTGGATTCAGAATTTCTGGGTGAGCCGTCATCTGTCGGCCGATGGGCAGCAGCTCCTGTTGCCAACTGAGAATCCCGACCGCCCGATCACCCTGATCGAGCTTGCATCCGGTGAGTTCCACGATTTGACCGCGATCACGGCGGTAGCGCCGATGCCGGCCACGGCTGGCGTCGGGCCCTGGGCATACGCAATAGCCGACGCCGTTCGCGTCGGCGACCCGCGCGACGACTCCGCAGTCTGGTCATGGCCGATTCCACCGTTGAACGGCGACCCAGCGGAAGTCGCCACGCTTGCAGTTTCGGCTGACGGTCACCATCTGTTCGTCGGCCTGTCGGATGGTCGCCTGGCGCTGCTCGACGCTCGGTCCGGCACGCTGCGCGCGAGCCACGACGAGCGAAACGTGCCAGCGGTGATCGCGGGAATTTCCACCGACGGCCGCTATGTGGCCTTGATGCGCCAGGACGAGGCAATTGAGCTTTGGACCCTGCAGAGCCAGCAATTGCAACCCCTGCTCGGGCACGGCGGCACCGTACACAGCTTCACCTTCGCTCCCGACGGCAAATTCCTGGCAACCGCATCATTCGACGGCAGCGCGCGGCTATGGAGTTCCGCCAGCGGTCGCGAATTAGCGGCGTGGCGACTGCACGCTGGAGGTATCAACACGGCGGCCCTACATCCGGACGGCGGGCAGCTGCTGATCGGTTCGGCGGACAATCGCGTCTCGCTGATCGAATTGCGCACTGATCCACATCCGCTCGCCGAGCCCAACGCAACGCAGCGCTGCAGCACCATCTGGCTCGTTGAAGATGAGACTTTGCTGAAGCGAGCGCCGGTAAACTGTAACGCCGTCGCCGCCTCAGCCGTACCCGCGCATGCGGATGCGCCATAGGCCGTCGACGGCATAGATCGCCAGCGCCGCCCAGATGCAGCCGAAGCCGATCAGTTGCTGCGACGAAAACGGTTCGCCGAACAGAAAGACGCCGGTGAGCAACTGCATCGTCGGCGCCAGGTACTGCAGGATGCCGACCAGCGACAGCGGAATCCGCCGCGCGCCATAGGCAAACCAGATCAGCGGCACTGCCGTCATCACACCGGCGAAGATCAGCAGGGCGTCCTCGTAGCGGCCCACATGCCCAAAACCACTGACGCCGCCGTACTCGCACCAGGCCAGAAAGCCCAGCGCCGGCAGGAACATGATCAGGCTCTCCACGCCCAGGCCCGGCACCGACTCCACCGACACCATCTTGCGGATCAGCCCATACAGCCCGAACGAGAACGCCAGGGTCAGCGCAATCCAGGGCAAGCGTCCGACGCTCCAGGTCAGCCAGGCCACGCCGGCCGCGGCGAGCGCCACCGCAAACCACTGCCGCGAATTGAGCCGCTCGCGCAGCACCAACACGCCGAGCATCACGTTGACCAGAGGATTGATGAAATAGCCCAGCGCGGTTTCCACCACGTAGCCGGCGTTGACAGCCCAGATGTAGAGCACCCAGTTGATCGAGATGAGAATGCTGCTGGCCACCAACAGCGGGGCGGCACGCGGCCGCGCCAGGGTGTTCGGCAGCCAGCGCAGTCCGTTGCGCCAGAGCAGGAAGCCCACCACGAACAGCGTGCACCAGGCAATGCGGTGCGCGGTGATCTGCAGGGACGGAATCGCTTCAAGCTGACGCCAGTACAGCGGAAAGATGCCCCAGACCGCAAAGGTCCCCACCGTCGCCACCAGGCCACGGCGGTACTCGATGCCGGGATCGGCGGGCAGCGGTGTGGACATGCGCAGGCCAAGCGGGAACGGGCGCGCAGTCTGCGTCCCCCGAGGTCGATTGCAAAGCCTTGGACAGGGCGCACGATGGCCAGGTCTGCCAGCGACAATGCGCGGATGGCGGGCCGCTGCCGCCGCGCAAGCGACTTGCGGGAGTCGCTGATCCCGAGGGCAGCGCAAAACGACAGCGACCCTTCCCGTGCATCTTCGGGCCCGCGATCTTCCCAATTCATCTCACCGAGGCAGCTGTGAAAATCCTGATCACCGGCGGTAGTGGCTTCATCGGTCAGGCGCTGTGTCCGGCATTGCTCGCGGCCGGACACCAGCCCTGCGTTTTGACGCGCGATCCGGCCGCAGCGCAAAGGCGACTGGGCACCGCGGTGGCGTTCGCAGTTGCGCTGGATCAAGTCAGGGCAGTGGATGCGGTGATCAACCTGCAGGGCGAGAATCTGGCGCAGGGGCGCTGGAACGCCGCGCGCAAGCAGCGTTTTCGCAGCAGTCGCGTCGACTTCACGCACGCGCTGGTCGACTGGATCGCCGCGCAGTCGGCGCCGCCGAGCGTGCTGGTCAGCGGCTCGGCCATCGGCTGGTATGGCGACCGCGGCGATCAGGTACTGGACGAATCGGCGACCCCCGGCGACGACTTCGCGGCACAACTGTGCCGCGACTGGGAAGCCGCCGCGCAGCGCGCCGAAGCCCTGGGATTGCGCGTGTGTCGGGTGCGCATCGGCGTGGTGCTGGATCCAGACGGCGGTGCGCTGGCCCGGATGCTGCCGGCGTTCAAGCTCGGCGCCGGTGGACCGCTGGGTCGCGGCCGTCAATGGATGAGCTGGATCGCACGCGCGGACCTGGTACGGCTGCTGGTGTGGCTGCTGGCACGGGAGGATGCCGCCGGCGTGTTCAACGCCACCGCTCCCGAACCGCTGCGACAGGCGGACTTCGCGCGTGCGCTGGGCGGTGCGTTGCATCGCCCTGCGGTCATGCCGATGCCGGCATTCGTGTTGCGCGCGCTATTCGGCGAAATGGCCGAACTGCTGCTGGGCAGTCAGCACGTTTTACCGGTCGCGGCGGTAGATGCGGGATTCAGCTTCGATCACGGCCGCATCGACGCCGCACTGATCTCGATGCTGCGGCCACAAACCACATAGCGACCCATCGCTGCGGCCGATTCCGCGCGCAAGCCTCAACGCCGATGGCGGGCGAAGAACCTCGCGGCCAGGAACACCGACTCGGCATCGTTGTTCTGGCGGCCTAAGGACAACTCGGTGGCGCGACCGACATAGGTGAGGATCGAAGGCTCCACGTGGCCGCCGCCGGCGATGATGCAATCTTCCACCCGCACATCGTCGGGCTGTGCCGGCAGCAGGTTGCCTGCCGAATCCCGGAACGGCGTTCCGTTGGCGCGCAGCCGGATGTTGCGCAGATGGTGAAAGCACGCAATCTCGGTGCGGTCTGCCGGAGCAGACGCCGGACGCGCGTTCACCGCCGACTTCGCAAAGGCGATCGGCAGCGGTTCCACCATGAAATTTCCGTCGCTGGCGGTCTTCCATGCGGTGACGGTGTCGGCGTGCCCGAGCCGGCAGTTCTGCGCCAGCCCGTTACCTCCGCAGGCGGCGTTGGCGTAGGGCGTCAGCAGGTCGGCGGTGCCATGCATGATCGCCGCCGGTCGTCGTGCCGAAATGCCGTCCACCTCGAACTCCAGGCACTCGTCGTTAGCGTCGCCGGGGTCCACGCCGGAGACCGCGGACACCGCGGCCACCAGATCGCCGGCTTCGCGGCCCAGTCTCAGCGCCATGCCTGCGCCATTGGAGAACCCGTAGGCATAGACGCGGGTGCGGTCGATCGGCAGTCCAGGCGTCGCGGCGGCAGACGGAAAGGCTTCGTCCAGATAGTCCACCACTGCGCGCGTGTAGCCAACGTCGTCGGCGCTGGAAGGGTTGTTGAAACGCATGGTGTCGCAGTCGTTCCAGGTCGCGGCGCTGGCCGGCCCCAGGGAGCCGCCACCGATGCCGGTGCCGCTCAGAAACACCACGTAGAAACCGCCTTCGACCAAGTCCTGGAACATGCCATCGGCCGCCAGCTGCCAGATGCGCCCGCTGTTGCTCCTCGACATCTGCTGCGCGCTCTGATTCAGCCCGTGCAGTACCAGCACCAGAGGATAGTTCGTGCGTGCCGGATCGAGCGCCGCCGACGGCGGCTGATACAGCAGGAAATGGCGCCGCACCGCATCGGCACCCACATCGATCTGCTGCGCCAGCAGCGAGCCCTGCGCTGCCGGCAACGTCCCCGCGCGATTGCGGCCGCTGGGTTGCAGCAGGCCTTGCACCAGCACGTCCAGCGATTGCTGCAAGCTGGGCTGCGCGTCCCCCTGCGGTGCGAGCAGTTCACCCAGCGCGCCCAGCTGACCCGGTGCTGGCTCCTCCTCGGCAGCAGAGTCGGTGTTTCCCGGCAGCAGCAGCGTCCGCAAGCCCGACCATGCCTGCCCGGATCCCAGCAACATCACCAGCCCGACCAAGCCGCTCACCATCGCCGACTTGCGCATCATGATCCTGCCCCCGAAATCAAAACGATCGAAAAACCCGATGGCCAGAGGCTGACCTGTCGTTCAGGTCAGGTCAACTGCCGGCCTGCACAAGCCAGGCGACTCAGGCCGCTGCCGCAGCCACGCGTCGCGCACGTACCACCAAGCGCAGGCTCAGGCCCACCGCGGCGACGACCAGCCCGCCGATGAAACCCCACCACACGCCATCCGGTCCCACTTCGCTGAAGAAGGCCAGGCCCACTGCCAGCGGCATCCCCACGCCCCAGTAGGCGAGCACCGTGATCATCATGGGAACGCGGGTATCCTTCACCCCACGCAAAGCGCCATTGGCGGTGGCCTGGATGCAGTCGAACACCTGGAACACCGCCGCGAAGATCAGGAAGTGCATGGCGGGAATCGCCAGGTGCGTCAGATCGGTGTACACGCCGACGATCGCGCCGGGTGCCAGCGCCATGAACGAAGCCGACAGACAGGCGAACGTCACACCGAGCAGGACCCCAGTGAGGCTGCGCATGCCGATCACCGCGTGCTGTCCGGCACCGGCGGCGTGGCCGACGCGCACGGTGGTGGCCATGCCGATCGCGGTCGGCACCATGAAACACAGCGACGCGAAGTTGATTGCGATCTGATGTGCCGCCACGGTGTCGGCACCGAAGCGCGCCATCATCAAAGTGCCGGAACAGAACAGCCAGGCCTCCGCCATCAGGATCGCGGCCACCGGCAAACCGACGCGCAGCACTTCGAAGTCCTCGCGCGCGAATCGCAGCCAGCCGCGCCGGAACAGGTTCAGCGCGCGCAGCGTCGGCACGCGCCGATAGGCGGTCAGGTACACCCCGACCATGGCCCAGGCCGCGATCACCGAGGCCCAGCCGCAGCCTTCGGGTCCGAGCTCGGGAAAGCCCCAGCGGCCGTACATCAGCAGCCAGTCGAACACTGCGTTGACCGTCAGACCCACCAGTCCGGCGGCCAGCGGCACGCGAGTCAGCCCGTGGCCTTCGGCACCATTGCGCAGAAAGAAACTGAGCGTGAATGGCAGCGCACCCCAGGCCAGCGCGTGCAGATAGTCGCGCGCGTAGGTGTGGGTTTTCGCGTCCAGCTCCAGCAGCCACAGCGCCAGCGGCGTCGCCACCCACATCAGCGCAAACCAGATCGCGCCCAACACCAGCGCCACTCCCAGGGAGCCGCGCACGAAGGCGCCGATCCGTTCGGGAAGCTGCCCGGCACCGACGCGCTGCGCCACGATGGGCGATACCGCCATCGCGATGCCCATGAACATCACGAACACCAGGAACCACACATTGCTGCCCACCGCCACCGCTGCCAGTTCGGACGCACCGAGCTGGCCAGCAAAGATGGTGTCGACGGTCCCCATGCTGACGAAGGTGATCTGCGCCGCGATCAGGGGCAGTGCCAGCTTCAGGTTGGCGCGCGCTTCACCGCGCAGAACGGACATCAAGGGCAAGGCCATGAGCGAGGCGGGTGAGCGGCGGCGCATTCTACGCGCTGCGCGCGGGACGTTAGGGCCGGGGCGGTGCGAGCCTACGCGAGTGCCTTGACTTGGCACTCGCGTGCACCGACCCGGCGGGCGGCAGCCCCGGTTAGGCGTTAGGCAGCATGGGTCTGATTGCGAGCAGGTCTACACTCTGCGCCCGCTCGAACTTCGATCTCTGGTCATGGCCTTTCTGCAACTGCGCGTGCTGTCCGCGCATCCCGAGTTTGCCGAGGAACTGCTGATGGCCTGCGGCGCGCTCAGTGTCAGCCTGATCGACGCCGATGACGATCCGGTGCTGGAGCCCGCGCCAGGTGAAACACCGCTGTGGTCGCGCACGGTGGCGCTGGGCCTGTTCGATATCGAGGCCGATATCGAGCATGTGCGGAACATGCTGCGCGAACACCTGCCCGAGGGTGACGCGCTGCAATTATCGACCGAGCGTGTGGAAGATCAGGACTGGGTGCGCGTTTGGCTCAAGGATTGCCCGCCGCTCAAGTTCGGCGAGCGCCTGTGGGTGTGCCCGCATGAAAAGCAGGTCAACGAGCCCGGCTGCGTGACCGTGTTGCTGGACCCGGGCCTGGCCTTCGGCACCGGCACACACCCCAGTACCGCGCTATGCCTGGATTGGATTGCGCGCAATGAACTCCGCGGTTTCCAGGTGCTGGACTTCGGCTGCGGCAGCGGCATCCTGGGCATCGCTACGCTCAAGCTTGGCGCTGCACACTGCACCGCGGTCGACATCGATCCGCAGGCCATTCAGGCGACGCGCGACAACGCGCAGCAAAACGCAGTGCAAGACCGCCTTACCGCGCTGGGGCACGACCGCGTGTTCGAGCCCTTCGCTGCCGACCTGGTGCTGGGCAATATCCTGGCGCGCCCCTTGATCGAACTGGCGCCACTGCTGCTCGCCAGTCTCAAGCCCGGCGGCAAGATCGTGTTGGCGGGTTTGCTGGATCGTCAGGCTGATGATGTGCGCGCCGCGTATGCCGCGCACATCGACTTTGAAGACGACCAGCGTCGCGAAGGATGGACGCGCCTGGCCGGTTGCAAGCGCGCCGATAGCAGCGGCAAATAATTTAATCCGCTGCCAACGTTTTCCCCTCGCGATCTTGGCGCTATGATTGCGCCCCCGTTTTGCGACCAGGCCCGACCAACGTCATCGGCCGGACTTACCAGGGCGACCCTCGCGAATGTCCGCTCATAGAACTTCAGATCCCAAGCCGCTGAGTCAGTCCGTCGCCGAGTGCATCGACGACTACTTCCGCAGTCTCAACGGCCACCGTCCCGCCGAGCTGTACACAACGGTGCTCGACCAGATCGAGCCGCCGCTGTTGCGCGCCACCTTGCGGTACTGCGACAACAACCAGTCCAAGGCCGCCGAGGTGCTGGGCCTCAACCGCGCCACGCTGCGCAAGAAGCTGCGCCAGCACAAGATCGGACTGCGTGCAGTCAGTTCCTCTGTTGCCAGCCCCGGCCGATGATCCGACGCGCACTGCTGTCCGTCTCCGACAAGAGCGGACTGATCGAATTCGCCCGCGCGCTGGTTCAGCTTGATGTCGAACTGCTATCCACCGGCGGCACCTTCCGCGCCCTGCGCGATGCAGGCCTGAAAGTCACCGAAGTCTCCGAGCACACCGGCTTCCCGGAGACGATGGACGGCCGCGTCAAGACCCTGCATCCCAAGATCCACGGCGGCCTGCTCGGTCGTCGCGGTATCGACGACGGCCTGATGGAGGCGCACGACATCGCCCCCATCGATCTGCTGGTGGTGAATCTTTACCCCTTCGAGCAGGCCGTGGCCCGGCCTGACTGCACCCTGGAGCAGGCCATCGAGAACATCGACATTGGCGGCCCGGCGATGGTGCGCTCTGCCGCCAAGAACTGGTTGCATGTCGCGGTGCTGACCGATCCTGCCCAATACGGCGAGGTGATGGAGGAACTGAGCCGCGGTCGCGAACTGAGCCGCGAGACCCGGTATCGGCTGTCGGTTGCCGCGTTCAACCGCATCGCGAGCTACGACGCGGCGATCAGCAATTATCTTTCCGCATTGCGGGCCGACGGCTCGCGCAGTGAATTCTCCGCGCAGTCGAACGGCAGCTTCATCAAGGTCCAGGATCTGCGCTATGGCGAGAACCCGCACCAGAGCGCCGCGTTCTATCGCGACCTGTATCCCGCGCCGGGCTCGCTGGTACTGGCCGAGCAGTTGCAGGGCAAGGAGCTGAGCTACAACAACATCGCCGACGCCGACGCCGCCTGGGAATGCGTCAAGACCTTCGACCCGAATACGGACGGCGCCGCCTGCGTGATCGTCAAGCACGCCAATCCCTGCGGCGTGGCCCTCGGCACCGATGCCGCACAGGCCTATCAGCGCGCGCTCGCCACCGATCCCACTTCTGCGTTCGGCGGCATCGTCGCGTTCAACGTGCCGGTGGATGCCCCGACCGTGCAGGCCATCGGCAAGCTGTTCATGGAAGTGCTGATCGCACCAGGCTACAGCGAGGAGGCGCTGGAAGCGCTCAAGCCCAAGGCCAATTCACGCATCCTGCGCGTACCGCTGGACGGCGTGCAGCGCAATGCCAGCGATGCCTGGTCGCGGGGGCAGAATGCGCATGACGTCAAGCGCGTCGGCTCCGGGCTGCTGATCCAGACCAGCGACAATCGTCAGATCACCCGCGACGACCTGAAGATCGTTAGCAAGCGCGCGCCCTCGCCGGGCGAGATCGAGGATCTGCTGTTTGCCTTTCGCATTGCCAAGTTCGTCAAGTCCAACGCCATCGTCTACGCGCGCAACCTGCAAACCATCGGCGTCGGCGCCGGCCAGATGAGCCGGGTCTACTCGGCGAAGATCGCCGGCATCAAGGCCGCAGACGAAAAACTCGAAGTGCGCGGATCGGTGATGGCCAGCGACGCGTTCTTTCCGTTTCGCGACGGTATCGACGCCGCCGCTGCCGCCGGCATCGCCGCCGTGATCCAGCCCGGCGGCTCCATGCGCGACGCGGAAGTCATCGCCGCCGCCGATGAAGCTGGCATGGCGATGGTGTTCACCGGCGTGCGGCACTTCCGGCACTGAATCCGGGCGCTTTGGGGCGCGCCAGAGGCGCGTCTCGCAGGCGGGGCCGCACAAGAATCTTTGCTCCACCTCAATCCTGCACCTTCAATACCCGCTCGTACGGCGCGCCGCCACGCAACTCCCAGGCGCGCATCTCCAGCACGCCCTTGGTGTCGAGCGACACCACCAGGTACAACCCGCCGCCGCTGAGCTGATCGGCGGTCGGCACCGCGGGCGCAGTCGGGTTGGACCACAATCGCGCCCACAGACGCTGGCCCGATGCGGCCAGTTGCTCGCCACCGGCGCGCAGAAAAGTCGCGGGCAGGTCGCCGAGCGCGCCGACCACGCCACAGATCGATTCGGGCTGCGCGATCTGCGCCTCGTGCAGGATCTGGATGGCCAGACGACGCGGGATAACGAGCTCGGCTTCAGGATTCATTGGAGTTTCCACAAACAGGACAATGCGGTTCGCGCGGAATGCGCAGCCGTCTTTCGCGTTGCGTCAGCGCGTCCCACAGCCACAGGCTGCCGGCCTCGTCGCCCAGGCCGAGCAGGAGCTTGATCGCAGCCAGCGCCTGGCGTGCGCCGACCACGCCGACGACCGGACCCAGAATGCCCGCTTCTTCGCAGGTTTCCTGAGCTTGACCCGCGGCGGGATACAGACAGGCGTAACAGCCGCTGCCCCGCGCCGTGTCGAACACCGCGAGCTGGCCTTCGAAGCGGATCGCAGCGCCGGACACCAGCGGCCGACGCGCGGCGACGCAGGCGCGGTTCACCGCAAAGCGGGTGGGAAAGTTGTCGCTGCAATCCAGCACTACATCGACCGCGCGCACGGCCTGCAGCAACGCGGCCTCGTCCATCGGCGCGGCAAGACATTCGATCCGGCACTCGGAGTTGAGTGCCGACAGTGCTTCCTGCGCGGCTTCCAGCTTCGGTCGGCCGATGTCGGTTTCGCGATAAAGAATCTGCCGGTGCAGGTTGGACGCGGCGATGCGATCGAAATCGCTGACCAGCAGCCGCCCCAGGCCGGCGCCCGCCAGATACAAGGCGGCAGGCGTACCCAGTCCGCCGAGTCCGACGATCAGGGCGGAGGAATCCCGCAGCACGCTCTGACCGTTGACACCGATCTCGCGGAGCACCACCTGGCGAGCGTAACGCGCAAAGCCGCTCATCCCCGCCTCCGGGACATTCTGCAGGTCGGCGCTCCGCCCGCGCGCCGGATCCGGCGTCCGCCGCCGGCGCAATCGGCACATCGACACCCGCTCATGGGCGAAGTCCGCCGCTAACGCGCTCGCGACCACCGAGGTCGCGCCGCGTCTGCACGCCGGCAAAGCCTGTCTGATTCAACAGCGCGCGCACCGCGGCGGCCTGATCGCAACCGTGCTCCAGCAGTAGCAGGCCGCCGGGTTTCAGCCACGTCGCGGCGTCGCACAGGATGTCGCGAATCGCGTCCAGCCCATCGACCCCGGCGGTCAGCGCAAGACGCGGCTCGTAGCGCAGATCGGGCAGGTGCGGATCGTCCGCGGCAACGTAGGGCGGGTTGGACACGATCAGATCGAACGGCGACACACCCGACTCCAAGGCCTCGAACCAGCTGCCTTCGCGAAACTCCACCGGCAGCTGCAGTTCGCGTGCATTGTCGCGCGCGATGCGCAGCGCCGCTGGCGACACATCCGTGGCCCACACCGCCGGTGTGCGCTGGCGCAGACCATCGGCCAGCGCCAGCGCTATGGCACCACTGCCGGTGCCCAGGTCGAGCAGGCGCGGCGCCGCCAGATCGCGCGCCCATTGCAGCGCCCATTCCACCAAGGTTTCGGTATCCGGCCGCGGAATCAGAACGCCATTGTCCACCTGCAGATCCAGCGTCCAGAAACCCTGCCGACCGCTGAGATAGGCCACTGGTTCACCCTGGCGGCGGCGCTCGACCTGCGCGGCATAGCGCAACACCAGGGCCGCGCTCAGCGGCTGCTCCAGCGCGCCGCGCAGTTGCGAACGAGGGGTCTGCAGCAGCGCCGCCAGCAACACCTCGGCGTCGGCCTGGGCACTGTCGGAATGGGCTTCCAGTTCGCGCGCCGCCCAGCCCAGCCAGTCCTGCGCAGTACCGGGCGCCAAGCCTTCGACCGGCGCGACCGGCCGCGGCTGGGTATCGCGGATCGGCGGCAGCGGCATGGCGCTCATGCCGACTCCCCGATGCTGGCCATCAACTCGGCCTGGTACTCGGCCAGTAGCGGGTCGATGACGCTGTCCAGCTCGCCCTGCATGACGCGCTCCAACTGATAGAGCGTCAGGTTGATGCGGTGATCGGTGATGCGCCCTTGCGGGAAGTTGTAGGTGCGGATGCGCTCGGAACGATCGCCGCTGCCGACCAGCTTCTTGCGTGTGGCCGCCATGTCGCCCTGCTGCCTGGCACGTTCGGCATCGAGCAGGCGCGAGGCCAGCAACGCCATCGCCTTGGCGCGGTTCTTGTGCTGGCTGCGCTCTTCCTGGCACTCGACCACCACGCCGCTGGGCAGGTGGGTGATGCGAATGGCCGACTCGGTCTTGTTGACGTGCTGGCCGCCCGCCCCGGAGGAGCGGAAGGTATCGACCTTGAGATCGGCCGGATTGATGTCGATGGCCTCGGCTTCCTCGATTTCCGGCAGCACCGCCACGGTGGCGGCGCTGGTGTGGATGCGGCCCTGTGCTTCGGTTTCCGGCACGCGCTGCACGCGATGGGCGCCGGACTCGAACTTGAGCCTGGAATATGCGCCATAGCCGGCGATGCGCGAGATCACTTCCTTGTAACCGCCGTGTTCGCCCTCGCTGGCCGACAGCATTTCCAGCAGCCAGCCGCGGCCCTCGGCGTACTTCTGGTACATGCGGAACAGGTCGCCGGCAAAGATCGCCGCCTCGTCGCCGCCGGTGCCGGCACGGATCTCCAGGAACACGTTGCTGGCGTCCAGCGGGTCGGTCGGCACCAGATAGCTGCGCAACACCTGCTCCAGCGCGTCGCGCCTGGACTGTGCCGGTTCGAGCTCGGCCTGCGCGATCGCGCGCATTTCGGGGTCGGCATCGTCGTCCATTGCCCGCAGGTCTTCGATCTCGGCCAGCGCCTTGCGCCAGCCCGCGAAGCTCTCGGCCAGCGGGCCGAGCTGGGCATATTCCTGCGACAGGCGACGGAAACGATCGGCGTCGGCGGCCGTCTGCGGCTGCGCCAGTTCGCCCTCGATCTCGGCGCGGCGATCGGCCATTTGTTCGAGTTTGCGGATCAGGGAGGGAAGCATGGGAGACGGGAGACGGGAGACGGGAGACGGGAGACGGGAGACGGGAGACAGTACAAGCTACTGAGCAAAGCGGAGTCGCGTCTCTACAAGCGTCGATCCGCGGAGAACCGCTTCCGCCTCAGAGTCATCCAAGCTCTGCCGTCTCCCGTTTCCCTCCTCATGGCTCGTCCTCCGGCAGATCGAACAGCTTGCGCGCAGCATTGAGCAGCAGCGCCTGCTCCACGCCGTCGGCACTGCGCAGCCGGTGGCTGGGTGCGTGCAGCAGCTTGTTGCTCAGCGTGTCCGCCACGAAACCCATCACCTCCTCGGGGGTGGCGCCCACCGCCAGCTTGCGGCGCGCCTTGTCCAGCACTTCGTCGCGCTGCCGGCGCGCGCGCTCGCGCAGGTCGCGGATCAGCTTGCCGGCATCGCGAGACTCCAGCCAGCGCACGAACTGCCCGGCGTACTCCGCAACCAGGACCTCGGCCTGCTTGGCGGCTTCGGCGCGCGCCTGCAGGTTGGCGCTGATGACGTTACGAAGATCGTCCAGCGTGTACAGGTACACGTCCTCCAACTCGCCGATGGCAGGATCGATGTCGCGTGGTACCGCCAGGTCGATCATGAACACGGCCTTGCGTCGACGCTTCTTGAGGGCGCGCTCCATCGCCGCGCGCTCCACCACGTGCTCGCGCGCGGCGGTGGACGACACCACCAGGTCGGCTTCGCTCAGGTAGCTGTGCAGATCGGTCAGGGCGATGGCATAGCCCTGAACCTCGCGCGCCAGCGTCGCCGCGCGTTCCAGGCTGCGGTTGGCCACCACGATGCGGCCGATGCCCTGTCCGCGCAGATGGCGCGCAATCAGTTGCACGGTCTCGCCGGCACCAATGAGCAAGGCGGTCTGACGGCTCAGGTCGGCGAAGATCTGCCGCGCCATCTGCACCGCGGCATAGGCCACCGACACCGGGTGCGCACCGACCTGAGTGCTGCTGCGCACTAGCTTGGCCACCGCAAACGCGTGCTGGAACAGGCGCGACAGCACCGGACCCAGCGCGCGCGTTTGCGACGCCAGCGCAAAACTGTCCTTCATCTGCCCCAGGATTTGCGGCTCGCCCACCACCATCGAATCCAGTCCCGACGCCACCCGCAGGCTGTGCAGAACGGCGGCTTGGTCGCGATGGGTATAGACGAACTGCTCGATCAGACCCGCAGGTGCGTTCAATTCGTGCCGCCACCAGTCGACGATGACCTGGGCATGGTCGGGGTCGGCGATGGTGAGGATCTCGGTGCGGTTGCAGGTGGACAGGATGGCGGCCTCGTCCACACCCGCCAGCGCCCGCAGGCGGGTCAGCGCCGCCGGCAGCTCGGAATCGGTGAACGCCAATCGCTCGCGCGCCTCCACCGGCGCGCTGTGATGGCTGAGACCCAGGGTGATGAAGGCCATCGCTATCCCAACCGAACCGCCGGGACGGACGATTCGCTGCAGGCATTTTCCGCGAAGCGGGCATCCCGACTCAAACGGCGCGGGCACGCACCGGAACCGGGATACCATATGCAGGTCCCACGCATGTCTCCTCGAGAGCAGGAATTCCTCCGTGTCATTTCGTTTTTTGATCCTTGCATCCGTCGCGCTGTGCCTGGGGTGCACGCTGACCACCGCGCAGCTGCAAGCCGACGGCGCGGACGCCGAACCGGTCGTCACCGGCGAAGCGGCGCCCACTGCGCAGCCGTCCGTGACCGAGTCCGGGCCCGATATCGAGTCCGAGTCCGACTCGGCGGCCAGCGCGACGGACGACGAACAAGCTCCGGCCGCTTCGACGCTGACACCCGCGCAGCAGACCCAGGTGCAGTTCCAGATCATGGCCGGCGAGATGGCCGCCGGCCGCGGTCAACCCGGCCTCGCAGCCGAGGCCTTTCTGCAGGCCCTGCAGATCCAACCGGACGCCGCGCTGGCCGCACGCGCCACCCAGCTGGCGCTGGGCGCCGGGCATCTGCAGGTCGCCGAGTCCGCCGCACAGCGCTGGCTGGAGATCGAGCCCACCGCGCTGGAGGCGCGCGAGGTGCTGGCGCGACTGGCACTGGAAAAAGGCGATCTGGACACGGTGTACGCGCAGTCCCTGGCGATCGTCGAAGGCCATGCCGGCGGCCTGGAAGACGGTTTCCGCCACGTGGCGCTGCTGCTGTCCAGCGACGCCGACAATGGCACGGCGGTGATGCAGATGATGGATCGTCTGGCCGCCAATCACCCTGAACTGGCCGGCGCCGCCTACGCGCGCGCACTGGTGGCACTGCGCTTCGAGGAACTGGATGTGGCCGAATCTGCGGCGCGGCGCGCACTTGAACTGCGGCCGGATTCCCGCGACTACTCGCTGCTGCTGATCGGCGTTCTGGTGCGGGCCGATCGCAGCGACGAATCCGACCCCCTGGTGCGGGAACTGCTGAAACAGGCCGAAACCGACGAGCAGCGCGGCGAGGTCCACATGACCTATGCGCGACTGCTGCTGGACGCCGGCAATCGCGAGCACGCACGCACGCAGATCGAAGCGGCGCTGGACGCCAACCGGGACAATGCCGACGCGCGCTACGCGCTGGGCATCATGTCGTTCACCGACGGCGAGCTGGACGCGGCCGAGGCCTACTTCAATCCGCTGACCGACGACCCTGATCGCGGCGGCGACGCCTGGTATCAGCTGGGCCGCATCGCCGAGGCGCGCGGCAACTTCGAGCTGGCGCTGGAGCAGTATCGCAAGGTCGTCACCGGCAGTCAGGCCATCGAGGCGGCGGTGCGGCAGGCGGCGGTGATGACGCGCCTGGGCCAGGTCGACGAAGGCCGCGGCCTGCTCGACCAGTTGCGCCAGCAGTTCCCGCCGCTGGGACCGCGCCTGACGCGGGCCGAAGCCGAGATGCTGGTCGAGGCCGACCTCGACCAGGCTGCCCTGGGCGTGTACGAAACCGCGCTCAAGGACAACCAGGACGACGACACCCTGCTCTACGGCCGTTCGCTGGTGTTCGAAAAACTCGGTCGCTTCCCCGACGCCGAGAAAGACCTGCGCAGCATCCTGGAACGCGACCCCGACAACGCGCGCGCGCTCAACGCGCTCGGCTACATGCTCACCGTCAATACCGACCGTTACGACGAGGCGCACCGCCTCATCGAAGCGGCCCTGCGCCAGGAACCGGACGACGCTGCCGTGATCGATAGCATGGGCTGGGTACTGTTCAAGCTGGGGCAGGCCCAGCAGGCGCGCGGCTATCTGGAACGCGCGCTGGCCAAGGCCGACGATCCGGAAATTTCCGCGCACCTGGGTGAAGTGCTGTGGACCTTGGGCGAACAGGAGCGCGCCCGCGAGGTCTGGGACAAGGCGCTGGTGCGCGATCCCGATCATCGCGTGCTGCGCGAAACCGTCGACCGCCTGACCCGCTAGCCCATGATCCGCGCCCTCGTCCTGACCGTGTGTCTGGCGGTGCTGCCCGGCTGTGCGCTGCTGCGCACGCCACCGCCGGAGCCGGCCAGCGGCGGCCAGGTGCAGCGCTTGTGGCTGCAGCGCGCGAATCTGCTGTCGGTGGTGACCACGTTCACGGTGCAGGGCCGGGTGGCCAGCAGTGCGGTGGGCTTCAAGGCCGACCTGCGCTGGAAACAGTTCGCCGACGACCATTTCGAAATGCGCGTGGCCGGCCCCTTCGGCGCGCGCGCGGCGGAGTTGTCGGGCACGCCCGAGCGCGTGCGGGTGCGGACCGGCCAGGATCAGCCCGAGGTCACCACCGATCCCGAAATCTGGCTGCAGGAGGCGATCGGCGTGCGGCTGCCGGTGCGCGGTCTGCGCTGGTGGGCGCTGGGATTGCCCGACCCGGCAGCGCCGCACCAACTCAGCCTGGACGCCGCCGGCCGCGCGCTGCGGATCGAGCAGAATGGCTGGGTACTCGATTACATCGAATATCTTCCGGGCGGGCTGCTTGCCCTGCCGCGTCGCATCGACGCCAGCGACGGCAACACCCGTGTCATCGTGCTGGCAGACCAATGGCGTGAACTGGCGCCGCTGCCGGACGAGCTGGCAGCCGACGTGCTGCCCGACAACTAAGAACCCCACCTTCCTGCGCCGGAACATGTCGCGCTTTCCTTCCGAAGTCCCTCTGACCGCCGAATTTCCCTGGCCGGCGCCCGCCAAGATCAACCTGTTCCTGCACGTGGTCGGGCGGCGCGCCGACGGCTATCACGAGCTGCAGACGGTCTTTCAGTTTCTCGATCACGGCGACACCCTGTTCATCCGCCCGCGCGGCGACGGTGTGTGTCAGCGCGAACCGGAGATCCCCGGCATCGCGCAGGAGCGCGACATGAGCGTGCGCGCCGCGCGCCTGCTCAGCCAGGCCAGCGGCTGCGGCCTGGGCGCCGACATCCGCCTGGAGAAGCGCCTGCCACTGGGTGGCGGGCTGGGCGGCGGCTCCAGCAACGCCGCCACCACCCTGGTGGCGCTCAATCGCCTGTGGAATCTGGGACTGACGCGCGACGAGCTGGCCACGATCGGCCTGCGCCTGGGGGCCGACGTACCGATCTTCATCCACGGCCACGCCAGCTTTGCCGAAGGCATCGGCGAAAAGCTCAGCCATCTGGAATTGCCCGAACCCTGGTTCCTGGTGGTGACGCCGCCGGTGCAGGTGGTGACCCGCGAAATCTTCGAGGCGCCCGAACTCAAGCGCGACACGCCGCGCCTGACCCTGCGCCAGTTCCGCGCCGGATCCAGCACCCGCAACGACTGCGAGCCGGTCACACGCGCGCGTCATCCGCAGGTCGGCGAAGCGCTGGAGCGCCTGGCGCGGTTTGCTCCCGCGCGGATGACCGGCACCGGCGCTTCGGTGTACGCCGCGTTCGCCTCGCGCCCGGAAGCGCTGATGGCGCGTTCGGCGATGCCGGCGAACTGGTCCGGCTTCATCGCGCGCGGACTCAACGAATCGCCGCTTGCGCGCCTGCGCGCCGGCTAAGCGGCCCGCAGTCGAGGCTATAATCTTGTGCGTTGTCGGCAGATAACCGGTGGGGCGTAGCCAAGTGGTAAGGCAACGGGTTTTGATCCCGTCATTCCTAGGTTCGAATCCTAGCGCCCCAGCCATTGCGTTTTCGTCAGCAGCGAAGCGGCTTGCGAGAACCAAGGTCCCCGAGAGCCATGCGCGGGGCCCCGCCTCGCGGCAGACGCGGCGTTTCACCACTGGACTCCCGCCTGCGCGGGTGTGACGTCAACGCAAGATCAACGCTCACCACGAAGACCCCGATGGCCGAATCCTCCTTGATGCTGTTCACCGGCAACGCCAATCCGCAACTGGCGCAGGAGATTGCCAACTACATGCGCATTTCCTTGGGCAAGGCCATGGTCGGCCGTTTCTCCGACGGCGAGGTGCAGATCGAGATCCTGGAAAACGTGCGCGGCAAGGACGTGTTCGTCATCCAGCCGACCTGCGCGCCGACCAACGACAACTTCATGGAACTGGTGATGATGCTGGATGCATTCAAGCGCGCCTCGGCCGCCCGCATCACTGCCGTGATCCCCTACTTCGGCTACGCCCGCCAGGATCGCAGGCCGCGCTCCACGCGCGTGCCGATCAGCGCCAAGGTGGTGGCCGACATGATCGGCGAGTGCGGCGCCGACCGCGTGCTCACCGTGGACCTGCACGCCGACCAGATCCAGGGCTTCTTCGACATTCCGGTCGACAACGTCTATGCCAGCCCGGTGCTGCTCGGCGACATCTGGCGCCAGAAGTACGACAACCTCATCGTGGTGTCGCCCGACGTCGGCGGCGTGGTGCGCGCCCGTGCGGTGGCCAAGCGTCTGGACGACGCCGACCTGGCCATCATCGACAAACGCCGCCCGCGCCCCAACGAGGCCAAGGTGATGAACATCATCGGTGACGTGCGCGGCAAGACCTGCGTGCTGGTCGACGATCTGGTCGATACCGCCGGAACCCTCGGCCAGGCGGCCGGTGCGCTCAAGGATGCCGGCGCGGTCAAGGTGGTGGCGTATGTCACCCACCCGGTGCTGTCGGGCCCGGCGGTGACCAACATCATGAACTCGCGACTGGACCAGCTGGTGGTCACCGACACCATTCCGCTGTCGCCCGCCGCCGAGGCCTGCCCCAAGATCCGGCAGCTTTCGATCGGAGGACTGATGGCGGAGACGATTCGCCGCGTCAGCGCCGAAGAATCGGTGTCGTCGCTGTACATCGACTGAGGCTCGCAAACCGGCAGCAGGCGGCGAACCCCGCCGCTCGCGTTGCCGTCGATCCCGCCTGCGGCGGGCCCCTCGACGGGGCGCTCACGTCGATACCCGCCCCGTCAGCGCCGAAGAATCGGTGTCGTCGCTGTACATCGACTAAGGCTCGCAAACCGGCAGCAGGCGGCGAATCCCGCCGCTCGCATCGAAGTGCCCGGTTTCCGCACGACCCCCGTAGGGCGGCCCGTGGCCGCCGTCCTTGCCTGATGGAAGAAACCGGCGGCCGGTCCGACCTCGTCGATGGCGGGTTCGCGCCACCTTGCCGACAGCCGACCTCGCCGCGGGGCGACCTGCACCACGACACGGTTGTTGGCGTTCTGTGCCCGACCTGGCCTGATGGCAGGAGAGTCGGATGCGGAGCCGGGTCGCGGTCGACAGGATTCGTGAGTGCGCCGTGCACGATGGCGGCGACGACCTTCAGTGCCAGCGATCGATCATCCGCTTGCGACTCGCGATCTGCCGCGGGGTGAGCTTGTTCTTCTTGTCCTTGAACGGATTGTCGCCGGTCTTGAACTCGACCTGCAGCGGCACGCCTTTGAGTTTGAAGGCCGCGCGGAATTCGTTGACCAGATAGCGGCGATAGGCGACCGGCAATTTTTCGGTCTGGTTGCCGTGGATCAACACCTTGGGCGGGTTGCTGCCCGACTGATGGGCATAACGCAGCTTGATGCGCCGGCCCAGCACCGCCGGCGGGTTGTGCGCATCCACCGAGCGCTCGAGGATGCGGGTCAGTTCCGGTGTCGGCATCTCGATGGTGGCGCCCAGAAAGGCCTGCTGCACATCGATCATCAGCTCGCCCAGGCCCGACCCGTGGCGCGCGGAGATGTAATGGACCGGCACGTAGTCGAGGTAGGGCATCTTGAGCCCAACCTGGTAACGCACCTGATCGCGTTCGTCGTACTTCAGGTGATCCCATTTGTTGACCGCCAGCACCATGGCACGGCCGCGCTCGGCAACCAGACCCATCAGCCGCGCGTCCTGCTCGCCGATGTCGTGCTGCGCGTCCACCACCACGATCACCACGTGCGCCTGCTCCACCGCCTGCAGGGTCTTGATGACCGAAAACTTCTCGATCACCTCTTCGACGCGCGAACGGCGTCGCACGCCGGCGGTGTCGATCAACACGAAGGCCTTGCCCTCGTACTCGAACGGCACGCGAATGGCATCGCGCGTGGTCCCGGGCTGGTCGGCGGCGACCACGCGCTCCTCGCCGATCAGGCGATTGACCAAGGTGGACTTGCCGACGTTGGGCCGGCCGACGATGGCCACGCGCACCTCGTCGTCGTTCAGCGGCTGTTCTTCCACCGGCGCCACGTCGGCCAGAATGTTGCGCAGCAACGCGGCGATGCCATCGCCATGCTGCGCCGACACCGGCAGCGGCTCGCCCAGGCCGAGTTCGTAGAACTCGCTGGCGGCGCTGGGCTTGTGGTGGCCTTCGGCCTTGTTGACCAGCAAGGTCAGCGGCTTGCCGGTACGACGCAGCAGGCGCGCGATCTCGGCGTCGGAGGCATGGCGTCCGGCCTGCAGATCGGTCAGAAAAAGAATATGGCTGGCCTCTTCCAGGGCCAGGCGCGCCTGGTCTTCGGCCAGGCCGGCCAACGGGTCCGCCGACTCCGGCATCAGACCCCCGGTGTCCACCACCACGAAACGTCGGTTCTCGAAACTGCCGCAGCCGTACTGGCGGTCGCGGGTCAGGCCGGCAAAGTCCGCCACCAGCGCGTCGCGGGTGCCGGTGAGGCGGTTGAACAGGGTCGACTTGCCGACATTGGGCCGGCCGACGAGGACGATCACGGGCAGGCCGGTGGACATCAAGAGCCTACGATCCGTCGCTACGCGTTTCGAAAGCGGTGATGCGACCGAAGGCGTTGGTCACGTACAGGCGCTCTTCGTCGGCGACCGGCGCCATCAGGATGGGATCCGAGCCGGCGCGGGTGCGCGCCACCACGGTGCCGGTGCCGGGATCGAGCCAGTGCAGGTAGCCTTCGAAATCGCCCACCACCACGTGGCCGTTGTAGTACGCCGGACCGGACAGGCTGCGGTACTGCAGACCTTCCTGCTTCCAGGCCGCCGCGCCGGTGGCCAGGTCCAGCGCCCACACCACGCCGGCTTCGTCGCTGGCGAACAGTTTGTCGGCGGACACCGCCATGTTGGCGTAGCTGCGGATGGCGCGACGCCACTGCACCTGCCCGGATTCGAAATTCAGGCAAGCCAGTTCGCCTCCGAAGCTGGCGGCAACGACGCAGGTCTGGGTATCGATCAGATCGCCGTCGACGTCGGTGATGCGCTCCAGCTCGGTACGCCCGGAAGGTGCCGCCACCACCTGCTCCCACTGCGGCAGGCCATCGGCCAGGTTGAGGCTGGCAACGCGGCCGTTGTCCATGCCGATGATGGCGCGTCCACCACCCACCAGCGGCGCCGAATTGCCGCGCAACACCAGACTGGGCACGCCGCGATCGAAGTTCCACACCGGCTGGCCCTGCGCCGAGGTGAGCCCGAACACGCGACCGTCCACCGACCGTACCACCACGGTATCGCCCTCGGCGACCGGCGGACCCATGACCTCGCTGGACACGGTCTGACGCCACTGCTCGCTGCCGTCGGAGCGCTGCAGCGCGATGACTTCGGCATCCAGGGTGCCCAGCAGCACGGTGTCGCCCGACACGGTGGGCCCGGAGATGACGCGCGAATCGGTATCGGCGCGCCACAGCAGCTTTCCGCTGTCGCGGGCGTAGGCGAACACGCGGCCGTCGACGTCTGCGGTGTACAGCGCGTCGGGTTCGAGTTGCAGGCGCAGGCCCGATACGTGGCCGTCGCTGCCGCTGCCGGCACGCGCGCGCCAGACCGCCTTGGGCTTGAGCTCGGAATTGGAAATGTCCTGCAGCGGCATCGGCTCGCGCACCGAGCTTTTCTTGCCCGAGCAGGCCACCAGCGCCAGCACGACGCTCAGGCATACGGCGCCGCGGATCAGGTTGGGGTTTGTGACAGGGTTCATGAGGCGCTACTCGCAACCGTCAGGTTTTCGAATTTCTGTTGCAACAGACTGCGGCCCGCGCCGCTCGGGTCGGTCGCCGCCAGGGCTTTTTCGTAGGCGCTGCGTGCACTCGCAGCATCGCCCCTGGCGAGATGAATATCGCCACGCAATTCCTCGCGCAGACCGGCATAGACGTCGCCGACAGCGTCCAGAACCTGGAGCGCAGCGTCATGCTTGCCACTGGCCAGCAGTACCCGCGCGTGGCGCAGCCGCGCAATGCCGGCCAGCGGCTCGTCGCCGGAGTGCTCTGCCACCCAGGCCAGACGCTCGGCAGCCTGGTCGAGCCTGTCGTCGCGCACCGCACGCTGCGCCAACACCAGCGCGGCCGCCGCCGCGTACGGGCTGCTGGCATGCTTGGCGGCGAGCGCGTCGGCCACCTCAGCGGCATCGTCGAGCCGGTCGGCGTCCACGGACTTGCGCATGTCCTCGTACATCTGCGAGGCATCCTCGGCCTTGGCATCGCGCCAGCGCTTGTAACCCTCCCAGCCGCCGATACCCCCAAACCCGATCGCCAGCCCGCCGACCAGCGCGATCCAGTTTTCCTTCCACCAGGTTTTGAGTTTTTCGAGATCTTCTTCGTCGTCTATGTGAGTCGCCACGGTCGCGCCTTGGTCTGGTTATGCGTGCTTGGGAGGGAACAGACTCGCCAGCAGGGCGGCCAGTTCCGAGCGTGTCGCGGCGACCTGCGGACGGTCCTCGCGTAAAAATTTTACTTGAACGGTGCCTGCAGCGACTTCGTCGTCGCCGATCGCCAGGGCGACGCGAGCGCCCGACTTGTCGGCGCGCTTGAACTGCGCACCAGGCTTGCCCCCACCGACATTGAGCGCCACACGCGCTTTCTGGCCCAGCGCATCGCGTGCAGCTTCGGCCAGCGCCAGGCCCGCGCGCTCGCCCTGCTCGCCGAAGCAACAGACGTACACGTCCGCTTCGGCTGCGAGCGGGGCGGTGCCGAGCTTTTGCAGGAGCAGGATCAGGCGCTCTACCCCGGCCGCCCAGCCCACCGCGGGCGTGGGCGAACCGCCGAGCTGTTCGACCAGCCCGTCATAGCGCCCGCCAGCACAAATCGTTCCCTGCGCACCGAGTTCGGAGGTGATCCACTCGAACACCCCCTTGGTGTAGTAATCGAGTCCGCGCACCAAGCGCGGGTTAACGTGATGCGCGATGTCCAGATCGCTCAATCCCTGGCGCAGACCGTCGAGATGGGCAGCGGAATCCGCATCCAGGTAATCGAGAATGCTGGGCGCGTCCTTCACGATGCTCTGTGTCGCCGGCACTTTTGAATCGAGCACCCGCAGCGGATTGGTCTGCAGACGCTTCCGCGAGTCCTCGTCCAGGCTCGCCTCGTGCCGCGACAGGAACCCGACCAGCGCCGCACGGTAGCGCGTGCGCGTCTCCGGCCCACCTAGGGAGTTGAGCTCCAGCCGTAGATTCCGGAAGCCCAGCGCCTTCCACAGCCGCGCGGTCATCGCGATCAGTTCCACGTCCACGTCCGGACCGGGAATGCCGTAGGCCTCGACGTTGAGCTGATGGAACTGGCGGTAGCGGCCGGCCTGCGGGCGCTCGTAGCGGAACACCGGACCGGCGCACCAGACGCGTTGCTGCTGGTTGTGAAACAGCCCATGCTCGATGCCGGCGCGCACCACGCCGGCGGTGAATTCAGGACGCAGCGCGATGTGCTCGCCGCCGCGATCCTCGAACGCGTACATCTCCTTCTCCACCACATCGGTGACTTCGCCGACCGCGCGCTTGAACAGCGCGATCGACTCGACCACCGGGATGCGCATCTCACGGTAGCCGTAGGCCTCGAACAGGTTACGCGCGGTGTCGAACAGGTGCTGCCAGAGCGCCGAGTCGGCGGGCAGCACGTCGTTGAAGCCGCGGATCGACTGGACCTTCATGCGCTGGCTTTCGCCGCCGCGCGCGCCGCGAGCTTCTCGCGCACCAGCTTTTCGAGCGTGTCGACGAGCACGTCGTTGTGCGCCTTGTGCGCAATCCGCCCGTCGACATAGATCGAATTCGGGTAGCCGCCGGCGACGCCGATGGCCGCCTCGCGCGATTCGCCCGGACCGTTCACCACGCAGCCGATCACCGCCAGATCGATCGATTCTTCGATCTCCTCGAAGCGCGATTCGAGCTCGTTCACCACTTTCACCACGTCGAAGTTCTGCCGCGAGCAACTCGGGCAGGCGACCAGGTTGATGCCGCGCGAACGCAGGTGCAGGGATTTGAGAATGTCCCAGCCGACCTTCACTTCCTCGACCGGATCGGCGGCGAGCGACACGCGCAGGGTGTCGCCGATGCCGTCGGCCAGAATCATCCCGAGGCCGATCGCCGACTTCACCGAACCGTTGCGCAGCCCACCCGCCTCGGTGATGCCCAGATGCAGCGGCTGATCGATCAGCTTCGACAGCTTGCGGTAGGCCTGCACGGTCATGAAGACCTCGCTGGCCTTCAGCGAGACCTTGAAGTCCTCGAAGTTGTGGCGCTTGAGGATCTCGATGTGGCGCAGCGCAGATTCGACCAGTGCGTCTGCATTCGGCTCGCCATATTTTTCCTGCAGGTCGCCTTCGAGCGAACCGGCGTTGACGCCGATGCGGATCGGGATGCCGTGGTGGCGGGCGCAGGCGACCACTTCCTCGACCTTGCGATCCGAACCGATGTTGCCCGGGTTGATACGCAGGCAGTCCGCGCCCATTTCCGCGGCTTTCAGCGCGCACTTGTAGTTGAAGTGCACATCCGCGATCAGCGGCACGTAGCCGACTTCCTTCTTGATCTTGCCGAAGGCTTCGGCGGCGGCAATGGTCGGCGTCGACACCCGCACCATGTCCGCACCGGCCTTCATCGCCGCGCGGATCTGCGCGACGGTGGCCTCGACATTTTCGGTATCGGTGTTGGTCATGGTCTGCACCGAGATCGGCGCGTCACCACCCACGGTGACACGGCCCACGCGGATGCTGCGCGTCTGGCGCCGCTCGATCACGTGCTGGGCCTTCATTGCCATGGTGGGCGTCTGTCGTCAGCCACCGGCCGGCGGCACGCTGAACCGCGCGGTGGAATTGCCCTTGACGTAGGGACTGGAATCCACCGGCTGGCCGCCGAACTCCACTTTCACCCCTGGGGCGTTGCCCAGAAACACCGAGTACGGCGGCTGACCATCCAGTTCGCGCCGCTCGCCAGCAGCGATCACGCCGGAGATCATCGAACGCCCGCTGGCGTCCTCCACCCGCGCCCAGGAAATGGCATCGAACACCAGGACCAGCTTGGTCCCCACCGGCGTGGCGGTCGCTGCAGTCGCGGTCTCGGCGGGCGCAGCGGCGCTGCTGCCGGCTGTCGTCGATTCAGCCGACTGCGGTACGGACGCCTGCGGGGCCACCGCAGTAGTGGCCCCATCCGGTGCTGCACCGGTCGGGGCCGGGACAGCGGGATCGATCGGCGTGCCCGTCACCGGCACGCCGGCTTCTGCTTCCAGCGGGGCATCGATGGGCGGCATGGTGTCGGACACCACGGCCTCGCCACTGAGTGGGTCGATCAGGGTCACCGTCGATTCGCCGGGCACTGACGAGGTCGGCGCGGTGTCGCGCAACACCCACACGACGATCGAGATGACGATGGCGGCCAGCGGCGCCAGGACCACCAGTCTGCGCGGCAATCGCGTCGACGTTCCCAGATCGCCGCCGGAGGCCAGCCGCAGCCGCGCCGGCGGCGCCGGCTTGGGTGGCGGTGTGTACATCGATTCGTAGGCTTCGATCAGCGGGTCTTCGGCCAGATCGAGGATGCGCGCGCACTTGCGGTAGTAGCCGCGCACGTAAACCGGTTCGAGCAACTGGTCGAACGCATCGGCCTCCATCGCTTCCAGGGTCGCTTTGGCCAGGCGCGTACGCGAAGCCAGCTCCTCGATGGACATGCCCACGCGCTTGCGGCCGGCACGGATGGCGGAGCCAGGGCTGCCGTAGGAAATGGCGGGAGGTGGAGGTGGCGTTTGTTCGGGACTCATGAGGCAGGTCGAGGCGCGATGTTGAGATGCTCTTCGGACTCGGGAAATGCCGACTTGAGCCGTTGGGCGTAGTCGCTGGCGGCCAGTTCGTCGCCCAGCGCGAATTCCACTTTGGCGCCGATCCACAGGGTCGCCGCAGTCGGCGGCCCGACCCGCTCGTAGCGCTGCAGAAAGGCCCGCGCACGCAGGTAGTCCTTACGCTCGTAATACAACGACGCCATCTGCGCCAGGGCTTCGGCAAAATCGGGTTTGAGCGCGAGCGCTTCGCGAAAGTGCCGCTCGGCGCGGTCCAGATCGGGGATCCGCCGGGCGCAGACACCGGCATTGGTGAATGCCGCTTCGGGCTCGCGGTAATCGGGGTCGGCGGCGGCCTGCAGAAACAGCGCCTCGGCGTCGTCGACACGTTTCTGACCGCACAGAAACACGCCGAAATTATTGCGCGTGTGAGGGTCGCGTGGGTTGAGCTTGAGCGCGCGCTGGAAATGCTCCTCAGCCTTAATCGGATCACGCCGCTGCTGGTAGACGATGGCCAGAGCCGAATGCGCCGGCGCGTAATTGCCGTTCTGCTGCAGCGCGCGCTCGAGCTTTTCCTGCGCCACATCGAACTGACCTTCGCGGGCGTAGGCCACACCCAGTTCGGTGTTCACGCGTGCCGCTTCCTCCATGTCCGCGGGCGCACGCGGCGGCGGCGGCGCGCGTTCGGAAGTGGTGACGCGAGCGCAGCCGGCACTCGCGAGCGCGCATAGCAGAACCACGCTCAGGCCGATGGTACGCCACTCACTCACGCTGCCCTCACGGGGATGTCCGACAAACGCCGCTTCTGCTTGTTGTGGACCTTGCCGACGAGTTGGCCGCAGGCCGCATCGATATCGTCGCCGCGAGTCCTGCGCGTCGTGGCCAGAATGTTCTTGCCGCGAAGAATACCGGCGAAGGCGTCAATGGCTTCCGGTTTGCTGCGCCGGTAGCGCGTTTCCGGAAACGGATTGAACGGGATCAGGTTCACCTTGGCCGGCATCCCATTGAGCAGCCTGGCCAGGTCGCGCGCCAGCGCCGGCGAGTCGTTGACGCCGTCCAGCATCACGTATTCGTAGACGATGTGCATCTTGTGGTCGCGCCCCGCGGTGTAGCGGCGGCAGGCGTCCATCAATTCGGCCACCGGGTACTTGCGGTTGATCGGCACCAGCTCGTCGCGTAGTGCATCGTCGGGCGCGTGCAAGGACACCGCTAGTGCGGTGTCCACGTCCTGGCGCAGCCGGTCCATGAATGGCACCAGACCCGAAGTGGACACGGTAACGCGGCGCTTGCTCAGGCCAAAACCAAAATCGTCCTGAAGGATCTTCACCGCCGGCAGCACGGCGCCGTAATTGGCCAGGGGTTCGCCCATGCCCATGAAGACCACGTTGGAGATGACGCGTTCGGTCTGGAAATTTCCGCCCAAGGCTTTGGCGGCGAACCACACCTGCGCCACGATCTCCGCGGTGTCCAGATTGCGATTGAGGCCCTGCTGGCCGGTGGAGCAGAACGAGCAGTCCATGGCGCAGCCGACCTGCGACGAAATACACAGCGTGCCGCGTTCCTTGTCGGGAATGAACACGGTTTCGATGGCTTGGCCACCACCGACCTTGAGCACCCACTTGCGCGTACCGTCCACCGACTTTTGCTCGCCCAGCAGTTCCGGCGGCGCGACGCGGCAACTCGCTTCCAGCCGCATGCGCAGGTCCTTGGCCAGATTGCTCATCGCGCCGAAGTCGTCGACGCCGCGCCGGTAAATCCACTGCATGATCTGATCGGCACGCCAGGGCTTTTCGCCGATCTCGGCGAAGCGGGCACGCAGGCGCTCGCGATCCATGCCGAACAGGTTGACCCGGGAGACGGGAGACGGGAGACGGGAGACGGGCGCATTCGCGCCCTCCCACCGTTCTGCCATGTTCGTCTCTCGGTTCACGTCTCCCGTCTCCCGGCTTTCAGCGCGTCCGCGGGCACAACTCCGTGCTGCGGAAGAAGAATGCGATCTCGCGCGCTGCGTTCTCGGCGCTGTCCGAGCCGTGTACGGCGTTCTCGTCGATGGAGTCGGCAAAATCGGCGCGGATGGTGCCCGGCGCAGCATTCTTGGGATTGGTGGCGCCCATGATGTCGCGATGCTTGGTCACGGCATTGTCGCCTTCCAGTATCTGCACCATCACCGGTCCGCTGGTCATGAAACTCACCAGATCCTTGAAGAAAGGCCGCTCGCGATGCACTTCGTAGAACGCGCCAGCGTCCTTTTCCGTCAGGTGCAACATGCGCGCCGCCACCACGCGCAGGCCGGCCTGCTCGAAACGACTGTAAATCTGACCGATCACGTTCTTGCCAACCGCGTCGGGTTTGATGATCGATAGGGTGTGTTCAACCGCCATGGCCAAAGATTCCTGTGGTGTGCTTGCCGAAAAGCCTGGAAAGAGCGAGACAGCGGGCCGGCTGAACGGGCCCGAATCAAGCACGAAAGTGTAGCGGTCTATGCCGCAGTGCGGCAATTCAGGCCGCGGGCGCGCGTCGGTAGGCCCAGGCCATCAGCAGCGTACCGCCCAGCATCATCGGCACGCACAGCACCATGCCCATGGTGACCCAGCCGCCGGCCAGGTAGCCGATATGCGCGTCCGGCACCCGCACCAATTCGATCAGCGAGCGGAAAACGCCGTAGAGCACCATGAACAGGCCGCACACCGACGCCGCCGGACGCGGCCGCGAGGTGAACCACCACAGGATGGCCAGCATCACCACGCCTTCCAGGAAGGCTTCGTAGAGCATGCTGGGATGTCTGGGCACACCTTCGGGATCGGTCGGAAACACCACCGCCCAGGGCAGGCTGGACGGGGCGCCCCACAGTTCTGCGTTGATGAAATTGCCGATACGGCCCATCAGCAGACCGAACGGCACCACGATCGCGACGAAATCCATCACATAGAAGAAGGTCAGTTTGCGCGAGCGCGCGTACCACCACACCGCCACCGCCACGCCCAGCAATCCCCCGTGAAAGGACATGCCGCCCTTCCAGATGCGGAAGATCTCGATGGGATCGGCCAGAAAATTCGGCAGGTTGTAGAACAAGGTATAGCCGATGCGTCCGCCCAGGATCACGCCCAGGGCCACGAAAAACAGCAGATCCGACACCGCCGGCGCCGCGAACGGCATATGCCGGGCCTTGCCGCGCTGGATCGCCAGCCACCAGCAGCCGTAAAAGGCGATCAGGTAGGTCAGGCCGTACCAGTGAATCTGCACCGGACCCAGGTCCAGGGCGACGGGGTCGAAGTTGGGGTGAACGAGCATTCGGAAGCGGTTTCCAGTTGGCGGTTTCCAGTTACCAGCTCAAGCGAGGCGGCAGTAGAACGCCTTGAGATAGCGGGTTTCCGGGATCGCCGGGTGTACCGGGTGATCGGGTCCCTGCCCGCCCTGCTCCAGGATCATCAGCCGCCCCTGCGCGTGACGTACCTCGCGCAGCAGCACCCGCTGCAAATCTTCCGGCGCCAGATGAAAGGAGCAAGAACAGGCCACCAGGGTGCCGCCGGGCGCCAGCACCTGCAGCGCCGCGCGGTTGAGCGCGGCGTAGTGCTCCAGGCCGGCCTCGTGGTCCTTCTTGCGCTTGATCAGCGCCGGAGGGTCCACCACCACCACGTCGAACTGGCGACCCTCGGCACGCAGCAGTTTGAGTTGGTCCAGTGCGTCGCCGCGGCGGGCTTCAAGCTCGAATCCGTTGAGCTGCGCGTTGGCCTGCGCCAGGTCCAGCGCTACCTGGGAGCTGTCCACGCAGGTGACGGACTGCGCGCCCGCCGCCAGCGCGCGGACGCCCCATGCGCCGACGTACGAAAACACGTCCAGCACCCGGGCACCGCGCACGTAGCGCGCCAGGCGGTCACGGTTATCGCGCTGGTCATAGAACCAGCCGGTCTTCTGGCCACTGCGCGCCAGCACTTCGAAGCGCACCCCGGACTCGATCACCTGCAGCTTGTCGGGCACCTCGCCCATCGTCTTCACCGTCGCAGGCAGCGCTTCGAGCTCGCGCGCGCCGCCGTCGTTGCGCAGCAGTATCCCGCGGGGCTCGAACAGGCTTTGCAGCGCCTGTACCACCAGCGGCTGCAGGCGGTCCATGCCCGCGGTGGCGACCTGCATCACCAGCACGTCGTCGTAGCGGTCCACCACCAGACCGGGCAGGCCGTCGGACTCGCCGTAGACCAGTCGGTAAAACGGTTCGGGGTAAATCGAATCGCGCAGATCGCGCGCCACGGTGAGACGCCGTAGCACCCAGTCGAGGTCGATCACCGCATCCGCATGCCGCGTCAGCAGGCGCGCGGCAATCAGGCTGTTCGGATTGACATAGGCGGTGCCGACACTTCGCGCCCGCGCATCGACCACGTTGACCAGCTGCCCCGGCGTCAGCCCCTTGAGCGGCGTGCGGGTGGTGTCGACCTCATTGCTGAACACCCAGGCATGGCCCACACGCAGGCGCCGTTCGGCATTGGGGTTGAGGCGCAGCAAGGGCAGAGATTCAGACACGACGGGCGTTGTCACTAGGGCAAGGGCGCGCATTGTGCTACATCTCGCTGCAGGGCCCGGAACGATCACCTGACCCAATCAAGGGGGCACATGAGCAGCGGAGCGAGCAAGGTGGCCGGCATGCTTGTCCTATGGGCACTGTCTGCCTCTAAGGCGATAGCGGAAGAATCATCACTACATGCGGGGGCCTTTGGCCTCAGCGTCGGCACCGGTGGCCTCGGGGTGGACTATGCGCTGCCGCTGAACGCTTATCTGGACCTGCGTGCGGGCTACGACTTCGGCAGCTTGTCGCTGGACCGCGAGGAGGACGGTATCGACTACGACGCCGATCTGGAATTCTCGTCCGGGCGATTGTTGGCGGACTTCAAGCCGTTTCGCGGCGGCTTTCGCATCTCCGCCGGCTACTACACCGGCACGCCGGATCTGGAGTTGGAAGCCCAGGGCCGGGATGACTACGACATCGGCGAGCGCACCTACACCGGCGACGTGCTGTTGCTGGGCGATCTCGATCTGGGCAGCGGCGCGCCCTACCTGGGGCTGGGCTGGGGCGGCACTGCGGGCACTCGCAGCTTCGGCATGAGCTTCGATCTGGGCGTGCTGTTCACCGACAACCCGGAAGTGGCGCTCGCGGTGCCGCGCGGTCGCGCCTGTGACGCCACCGCCAATCCGGGCTGTGACCCGAATGGTGTCGAGAGTTTTGACGTGACCGGCAACTCGCCACAAGCGCAGGTTTTTCGCGCGGAGCTGGATCGCGAACGGCAGAACCTGGAAGACGATGCCCAGGATTACGACCTGTGGCCGATTCTGCGGCTGGGCCTGCATTACCGCTTCTGAGCTTTGAACGATCGATTCCTTCCCCTTCGCGGTCCACGGCGTCGCCGTCCGCGGGGCGCGCAGGCGTCTTTGAAGGCGACTACCAATCCCCTACGCGTCTGATTCCGGCAACGACCATGCCGGCACTTCCTCTTCGACACCCTTGATCCGCAGTGGCGCATGCGCTTGAAGGTCCGCCTTGCCGGCCATTTCCACCGCGCGCGCGTCGATGAGCACCTGATTGTGTTGGGCGCTTTCGCACAAGCGGCAAGCCAGGTTCACAGCGGGGCCCACGGCGGCGTACTCCCAACGCGAGGCAGAGCCGATGATGCCCACCGTCACCAGGCCGCTGGCCACGCCCACGCCGATACCCAGGGGATATTGCGCGGTGCTCCAGCGTCGTGTCACCGCGCCACCGACGGTGCGGATGCGCCGCGCCATCTCGATGCCGCAGCGCGCGTGATGCGCCACCGGCAACGGCGCGCCGACCAGGATCAGGATACCGTCGCCGGCGTAGTCCTTGACGGTGCCGCCGAACTCGGCCACCACCTTACCGACCTCGTCGTAATACTCGCGCAGGGTCTTGATGACGCTGGACGAGGGATGCGCCTGCGCGAACGCGGTGAAGCCGCGCAGGTCGGAACACACCACCGTGATCTCCACCGTGCGGTGCTGTACCGCGTGCTTGAGGCCGCGCTCGCGCACCAGTTTTTCCACCTGCGGCGATAGGAAACGCGCCAGGAACTGGCCGCGCTCGCCCTGCACCATCAGGTATTGCATGGCGCCGATCAGGAACACCATCTGCCCCGCCACCATCAGCAATGCGCCGACCTTGGCCGGCACCAGCAGTCCGATCACGATAAGCGGAAAGCCTACGATGGCCGCCACAATGCGGATACGCTCGGAGCGGTCGGGTCGTGCCATCAGCAGCAGACCGGTGGCCGTGGCTCCGGCGAAGATCGCGACCAGCAAGGGTCCGCCGAAAATCCAGAAGCCCGGCCGCGTCAGCGCGGCGAGATCGTTGACCGCGCCCAGAAATTCGTCACGCCGCAACTCCGGCAACGCCACCCCGGCGACGCCGAACAGCAGGCCGGCGAACTGGCCGGTGCGCAGTAGCGCGTCGCTGAAGCTCACATGCAGATGCTCGGCGTCGATGGTACGGCGTACCCGGCGCACCCACTCCAGCGAGGCCATCACCGCTACCGCGTCGGCCAGTGCCAGCCAGCGCCCCGCGAGCGGCACCGGTCCGTCGCCACCGCTGAGCGGAAGGCTCAGGCCCACCGCGATGCCGAATGCGACGAAGGCCAGCGCCAGCGCACGACTGGTCGGTGCGCGATAATCGGCGCTGATGAAGGCGGCGCCGATGCCCAGGCTCACCAGGGCCACCAGTTGGCTGGGTAACCAGTCGACCGGAATCGCGGCCATCATGCGGGGACGGCATACAGACCGACCGGCTCGGCGAACCCTTTCACCGTCAGCGGCGGACGCGGTTCCATGGCTTCGGTGGGAGCCAGCTGGCGCGTGCGCTCGGCGATCAGGATCTCGCCGCGCGCGGCCTGCTCGCACAGGCGGCACGCCAGGTTCACCGCCGGACCGACCGCGGTGTACTCCAGCGCCGCCGAACCGATGATGCCGACGGTGACGGTCCCGCTGGCCACGCCGACGCCGATGCCCAGATCCCAAGACTCGCGACGCCATTGCGTCGCCAGGCGTTCGCAGGCGCTGCGAATCTGTCGCGCCAGCGCGATCCCGCGTGCAGGGTGGTCTGCCATCGGCAGGGGCGCGCCGACCAGCACCAGCACCCCGTCGCCGGCGTAATCCTTGATGGTGGCGCCATGCGCGGCCACCACCTCGCCAACGGCGTCGTAGTACTCGCGCAGCACCCGTAGCACGTCCGCCGAAGGATGGGTGGCGGCAAAGGGACTGAAGCCTCGCAAATCGGCGCACACCACGGTGATCTCCAACTGGTTTTCCTGCATCGCCCGTTGCAGCCCACGCTCGGCGACCAGCCGCGCCACGTCCGGCGACAGGAAGCGCGCCATGAACTGGCCGCGCTGGCCCTGCGCCATGTAGTAATGCACCGAGCCGATCAGCAGAATGATCTCGCCGATCACGCAGCTCACCGCCGCCAGATCGTGCGGCAATACGAAGCCCATCAGAAAGAACGGCACCGCAAATGCCATCGCCAGCACGCGCAGCTTCTCGATGCGATCCGGCCGCCGCCGCAGCAGCAGCACGATGCCCACCAGACCGGTCAGCGCCGCGATCTCGATGGGCGCGGCGAACAGCCAGAACTGCCAGTCCTGCAACGATTCGGGCCGCATCGCTGCGCGGAAGAAATACTGCACGCGCAGCTCCGGCGCCAGGATCGCAAACACGCTGTACAGCGCCGCACTGATCTGCCCGACGCGCAAGGTGCGATCACCGAACCGGGTGTTGAGATTGGCCGCCGCCGGCAAGGTGCGGCGCACGCGCAGCAACCATTCCAGCATCGCCATCAGCGCCAGCGACTCGGGAATCGCCAGCCAGCCCGACCACGCGGGCGGCCGTGCAGCCAGATCGATCAGCGACACATTGAGAAAGATGGCCACGCCGGTGGCGCCCAGCGATACCGCCAGTGCCTGCGAGGTGCGCGAGGCCGCGTCCACGCTCAGAAAAGCCAGCGCCATGCCCAAGGCGATCAGCGATACCAGCGTGTGCAGGGAGATTTCGAACATGGGCGGATCACCAAGCGTCAGCGATTATCCCGGAATCGCGGCCGGTTGGCGGCTGGCCCGGCCAAACGCGTTTGCCCCGGATTTACGCGGACCAGCACGGAAGAAATGCACGAGCCATCGCGGGCCTCTGTCCGTTTTGATCCGCGTCGATCAGTGTCGATCCTTGGCAAGAAACTCAGCTTGGCGGCTCCGCGCCGGTCACCGCAGCGGTTTCCGCACTCAGCGCTTCACCGCTTTGCCTCGGCGCGGTCAGCGGCTGCGGCTTCATGCGGTTGCTGTGCAGCAGGTCCACGCCGGCGCGCAGGCCGCCATTGAATTGCAACTGCAGACGCTCGGCGTCGCGACGGCGCAGGTCGGCGGCGATCTCGGCGGCCTCGTCGTCCGGCACCCCGAGCAGGCGCAGCGCGGCCTGGCCGAACAGGCTGGCGGATTCGTAAATCTCGCGCACCTGGAAGTTCACCCCCACTTCCATCAGCTTGAGCGCATGCTGCCGATCGATCGCGCGCACCAGCAGCTTGGCATGCGGGAAGTCACGCTTCACCGTTTCCACAATCCGCAGTGTGGCCTCGGGTTGATTGACACACACGGCGATGGCGCGTGCCTTGTGGGCCCCTGAGGCGTGCAGAACGTCGGTCCGCGTGCCGTCGCCGTAATAGACCTTGAAGCCAAACCCGGCGGCGCTGCGGATCATCTCGACGTCGTAGTCGATGATGGACACGTCCAGCCCGCGGGCCAGCAACGCCTGGCTGGCGACCTGACCAAAGCGGCCGAACCCGATCATCAGCACGCTGCCTTCCAGGTTCTCCGCCCTGTCGACGCCATCCATCGAGGCGGTCTCGCGCGGCAGCAGCCAACGCAGGGTCATGACCGCCAGCGGCGTCAGCGCCATCGACAGAATCACCACCGCGGTGAACACCGCCAGGTTCGGCGCATCGAGTACGCCAGCCGCGGCACCGGCGGCGTAGAGCACGAAGGCGAACTCGCCGCCCTGCGCCATTAGCACCGTGCGGTGCGCACCGTCGCCGTGCGTGCCGCCGAACATGCGCGCGACCGCGTAGATGCCCACGCCTTTGACCAGCATGAACGCGAGCACGAACAGGCCGATCTGCGTCCAATGCGTGGCGAACACGCTGAGGTCCAGCGCCATGCCCACACCGAGAAAGAACAGCCCCAGCAGGATGCCGCGAAACGGTTCGATATCGGCTTCGAGCTGGTGACGGAAGGTGGACTCGGACAGCAGCACGCCGGCCATGAACGCGCCCATCGCCATCGACAGCCCGCCCCATTGCATCAGCAGCGCCGAGCCCAGCACCACCAGCAGCGCGGCCGCCGTCATCACCTCGCGGGCGTGGGCCGCCGCCAGCACGCGAAACATCGGGTTGAGTAGCCAGCGGCCGGCGCCGAACAGACCGGCGATGGCCACCAGCGCCAGCCCCACGCTGACCCAGCGCGACCCTTGGGCGACGTCGGCCGCCCCCAGCAGCGCCACCGTGGCCAGCAGCGGCACGATCGCCAGGTCTTCCAGCAGCAGCACCGACACGATGCGCTGGCCGCGCGGTGTGGAGGTCTCGCCGCGCTCGTCCAGCAGCATCATCACGGTGGCGGTGGAGGTCATCACGAATCCCATCGCGGCGACAAAAGCCACCGGCGGGCTCAGGCCCACGATTAGACCCACGCCGGTCAGCATCAAGCCGCAGATCGCCACCTGGGCCAGACCCAGTCCGAAGATCTCGCGACGAAGGCTCCACAACCGCGAGGGTTGCATCTCCAGACCGATCACGAACAGAAACATCACCACGCCCAACTCAGCCACGTGCAGGATCGCCAGCGGGTCGGTGAACAGCCCGATGCCGAACGGCCCGATCACCAGCCCTGCGGCCAGGTAGCCCAGCACCGAACCCAGGCCCAACCGCTTGAACAGAGGCACCGCGACCACACCGGCGGCCAGTAAGGCCACCACCCGAACCAGATCGTTACCGTGCGCCTCGACCGCCATGTCGCTCCCCTTGCGCGTCGCCCTCAAGCCCCTTTGGCTGCGGCGTGGATGATGGAGAAGTTATGCCGCGAATGCAGCGCGAGCACAGCCACGCGATCCAGGACCGCAGACCGTGGGGTTCAGTTTCCAGGCTTGGAAAGCCCATCTCTACGCATCTTAAAGTGTCACTTAGTTGATGTTAAATAATTAGTTATAGATATTTCTTGCAACACTTTCTAACTTGTGCTGAAGTATTTGCACTTAACCAAAGAGTTCACGCTCTTGCACACCCGCGTCGACGAACCGAGCAAGTCCGAGCGCATCGTCGAACTGGCGGGCCAGCTCGGCGTACTGCGTCCCAAGGACCTCGCGGCGCAAGGCATACAGGCGGAGTACCTGCGCCGCGCCTGCGACAAGGGCGTCATCAAGAAAGTGGGACGCGGCAGCTACGTGCTGTCCGCCAAGGAGGTCAACCCCGAGCTGACCTTGGCCATTGTCGCCCGCGCGGTGCCCAACGGGGTGCTGTGCCTGGCTTCGGCGCTGGCCTTTCATCGTCTTGGGGAGACGCCTCGCAACGAGGTGTTTGTCGCGATAGAACGGCGCGCGGCACGGCCGCGGCTGGACTACCCGGTGCTGCGCATCGCCCGCCTCGGCGGCGAAGCCTTCACCGAAGGCGTCGAAACCCACCCGATCGAAGGCGTGCAGATTCGTGTCTACACGCTGGAGAAAACCCTGGCCGACCTGTTCAAGTTCCGCAACAAGATCGGCCCCCATATCGCGGTGGATGCGCTGCGCGCTGCGCTGCAGACCCGCCGGGTCAAGCAGGACCGGCTCTGGCATTACGCACGTCTGTGCCGGGTTGAGCGCGTCATGAAACCCTATGTGGATGCGCTGGCATGAGCCACCGTAGGTTCGCGGCGCTGGGCGCGGCGCTGATGCTCTGGTGCGGCGGTTTGTGGGCGCAGGCCGTATCCGGCGCCATCGAAGCCGCGCCCGAGTCGGCCCAGCCGACGCTGGAGGCGGACCACAACGCGGAGCCCCTGAAACCTTCGAGCTGGCTGTACTGCGAAGACGGCAGCGATCGGTCGCACGGATGGCTGCGCCACTTCGCGAGCGACGAGATCGCCAGCAGCGTGTTCGGCCCGCACTGCGACGTCGGCTGGCACAAGCCCATCTTCATCCTGCCCTACAGCTATTCGCGCGACTACGAGGGCAAGCGCACCGAAACCCTGTTCCAGGTCAGCGCCAAGCTGCGCCCCATCGGCCTGCCGATCTATTTCGCCTACTCGCAGCGTTCGTTCTGGTCGCTATACGACGAGTCACGCTCGCGCCCCTTCCGCGAGACCGTCTACAACCCGGAAGTGTTCTGGCGCTGGTTCCCGCCGCAGGACCTGGGCGGTCTGGGCGGAGACCTCAAACGCGACTTCATATGGGGCGCGGACCTGGGCTACGAGCATGAATCCAACGGCCAGGACATCCCCGATTCGCGCTCCTGGGATAGGCTCTACGTTGCACCCTTCATCGAACGCGGCGGCACCGCGGTGCAGCTCAAGGTCTGGTTCCGCTTTCCCGAGGATCGCAAGAAAGACGAGAACGATGCGCGTGGCGACGACAACCCCGACATCGAACGCCACTACGGCTATGGCGAGCTGCACCTGTACCGCCGCATCGGCGACCGTCGTCGTCTGCACCTGATGCTGCGCGGCAATCCGTCCACCGGTCACGGCGCGTTGCAATTGCAGCACGACTGGCGCATCGCCGACGGCGACCTTTTCTGGCACGCCTACCTTTGGCACGGCTACGGCGAAAGCCTGATGGATTACGACGACAGCGTCACCCGCATCGGGGTAGGGTTTTCGATGTCGCGCTGAGGTTGCGCCCGCTGGCGCCAACGACGAATCGAATCGCTTTCGCCACGGATTTCACGGTTAACCGCGGATCAAAAACATAAACCTGCCGAGCATCGTTGCTTCACCGATCGGGTGACCGGATCGGCGCTGTCGAGTCGCCGATTTTCAATCCGGGTCATCCGTGGCAAATGCTTTTCCCCGGTTCACACCACCTCTTTATCTTCCAGATCGTCCTTGGGCGGCAGCAGGTCTTCGCGCTTGACCCCGAGCACGATGGCCAGGCCGGTGGAGATATAGATGGAGGAGTAGGTCGCCACCAGCACCCCGATGATCAGCGTCACCGAGAACGAGTGCACGCTCGGGCCACCCAGGAAGAACAGTGCGAACATGGTCAGCAAAGTGGTCAGGTGGGTGATGATGGAGCGCAGCAGGGTCTGGTTGATCGACAGATTCACCACCTCTTCCACCGCAGCCCGGCGCTGACTGAGCAGGTTCTCGCGCACGCGGTCGTAGATCACCACGGTCTCGTTATTCGAGTAGCCGATCAACGCCAGGATGGCGCCGAGAGTGGTGAGATCGAATTCGATCTGGAAGATCGACAAAATCCCGATCGTCATCACCACGTCATGGATCAGCGCAGCGACGCAGCCCACCGAGAACTTCCATTCGAAGCGAAAGGCGATGTAGGCCATGATGCCCATGAACGCGAACAGCATCGCCAGGCCGCCCTTTTCGGTGAGCTCCTCGCCCACCTGCGGGCCCACAAACTCCACGCGGCGCAACTCGATGCCGTCCACCTCGCTGCCCAGGGCGTCGAGAATCGCGGTGCTGACGTTGGCGGTGGTCGCCTCACCCGCTGGCGGCAGGCGGATCAGCACGTCCTGGCTGGTGCCGAAGAACTGCACGACCGCGCGCTCGTAACCGGCCTTGCCCAGCGCCTCGCGCACCTCGGTCAGTTCCACCGCCTGCGGGTAATGCACCTCCACCAGCACGCCGCCGGTGAAATCGATGCCGAAATTGAGGCCGCGAAACATCACCAGCAACACCACCGCAATCGTGGCGATGGCAGACACTGCCAGACCCACGCGGCGCTGGGCCATGAAGTCGATGTTGGGAACCTTGGAGAAGAAACGCATCGGTAGTGCCCCTTGCTTACCAGATAGGCAGATCGGTCATGCGCGCGCGCCGCGCGAAGACCAGATGCGCCAGCGCCCGGGTGCCGACGATAGCGGTGAACTGCGAGGCCAGAATTCCGATGGACAGGGTTACCGCGAAGCCCTTGATGGGCCCGCTGCCCAGCGCGAACAGCACGACGGTGGCCACCAGGGTAGTGACATTGGCGTCGGCAATGGTCAGGAACGCGCGGTCGTAGCCCGCTTCGATCGCTGCGTGCGGTTTGGCGCCGTTGCGCAACTCCTCGCGGATGCGTTCGTAGATCAGCACATTGGCATCCACCGCGATACCGGCGGTGAGGATGATGCCAGCGATGCCGGGCATCGACAGCGTGGCCTGCAGAATGGACAGGGCCGCGATCAGGATCATCAGGTTCAGCGCCAGCGCCGCAATGGCAAAGAAGCCGAACACGCGGTAGTAGAAGATCATGAACACCGCCACCATCGCGACGCCCAGCATCGCCGCCTGGAACCCGCGCTCGATGTTGTCGGCGCCCAGGCTCGGGCCCACGGTGCGTTCTTCCACGATATCCACCGGCGCCGCCAGCGCACCGGCCTTGAGCAGCAGCGCCAGGTCGTGGGCCTCCTTGCTTTCCAGGCCGGTGGTCTGGAAGCGCTTGCCGAATACGCCGCGGATGTTGGCGATGGAAATAATTTCCTGGATATCGCGCGACTCGCGGATCGGCTCGCCCTTGGCGTTGTAGGTGGTGACCACCTGGCGTTCGCGGAACAGCACTGCCATCGGCTTGCCGACGTTGCCCTGGGTGAACTCGAACATCTTCTTGGCGCCGGCGCCGTCCAGAGTCACGCTCACCGCCGGTTGGTTGTTTTCATCGACCGTCGGCTGCGCATCCACCAACTGCGAGCCGGCCGCGATGATCTCTTTCTTGAGCAGCACCGGACGGCGGTCGTCGCGCGTGTAATACAGCTCGGTGCCCACCGGCGCCACGCCGCTGGAGGCGGCCAATTCGGCATCGTCTTCCGCCACCGCCCGATACTCCAGCGTCGCCGTGGCACCGAGCAGATCCTTGACCCGGGTGGTGTCCTGCACGCCGGGTAGCTGCACCACGATGCGATTGGCGCCCTGCCGCTGCACCACCGGCTCGGCCACTCCGAGCTGGTTGACGCGATTACGCAGGGTGATCAGATTCTGCTGGACCGCAAAGTCCTGGATGCGACGCGACTCGGTCTCGGTGATGCGCGCACGCAGGCTCAGCGGCGCCGCATCGTCGACTGCCACCTCCAGCTCGCGGTACTCGTCGGCAATCAGGCGCCGCGCCGCTTCCAGGCGCTCGCTGTCGGCGAAATCCAGCACCACGTCGCCGCCGGCCTGGCGCCGGCCGCTGTAACGGATGTTCTCCTTGCGCAGCGCGGCCGGAATCTCCGTCACATAGTTTTCGATGGCCTTGCTGCGCACGTCGTCGACATCCACTTCCAGCAGGAAGTGCACACCGCCGCGCAGGTCCAGGCCCAGCGCCATCGGCCGGGCGCCCAGGCTGCGCAGCCAGGCCGGCGTCTGCGGCGCCAGGTTGAGCGCGACGACATACTGATTGCCGAGCCCGCGCTTGAGCGCGTCGTTGGCCTGCAATTGATCGTCTTCGGATTCGAGACGCACCACCCACTGGCCGTTCTCCAGTCCCGACGCAGCCGGCACCAGACCCGCCTCCTGCAGCAGGCCGTCGATGCGAGCATCGAACCCTGCGCCCGGCGGATCGCCGGAGCTCTGCGTGATCTGCACTGCCGGCTGCTCGCCAAACAGGTTGGGCGCCGCGTACAGCGTGCTGAGCAGCAGCACCAGCAGCAGTACGACGTACTTCCACTTCGCGTATGGACGCATGGTTGCCTATCCCTTCCCGTTGGGTTGCCGCGGGCTGCGATCCGCGCGCGATCGCGTCCGCGCGCAAGCGCCAAGCGCGACCGCAGCAGGTGTCAGAGCGCCTTGAGCGTGCCCTTGGGCAGCACCGCGGTCACGGCCGCCTTCTGCACCTTGACGGAGACGCCTTCGGCGACCTCCAGCGACACGTAGCCCTCGGAGATGTTCACCACCTTGCCGGCCAGGCCGCCGCTGGTCACGGCCTCATCGCCCTTGGCGAGGCTGCCCAGCATGAGGCGGTGCTCCTTGCTGCGCTTCATCTGCGGCCGGATCAGCATGAAATAGAAGATCACGATCAGGATCACCAGCGGCGCAAACTGCACCAGCGGGTTGGGCGCGGCCGGGGCAGCGGCCTGCGCATAGGCAGGGCTCAGGACGAAATCGATCAGGCTCATCGGCTGGGGCTTCGGCGGTCAAAAAATGGCCGCGGATTATGCCACAGGCCCCCGGAAGGCCGGCTTGCGCGTGCGATCATGCGCGGATGACGACCGCGCTTTCCCTGTTCGTGACCTGCCCCCGTGGCCTTGAACCTCTGCTGGTGACCGAGCTTCATGCCCTGGGCGCAGGCGAGGCCTACGAGCGTGCTGGCGGCGTAACCTGCAGCGGCCCGCGCGAGCTGGCCTATCGCGCCTGCCTGTGGTCGCGCCTGGCCAGCCGCGTGTTGTTGCCACTGGGCCGATTCGCCATCGAAGGCGCTGACGACCTCTACGCCGGGGCCAGGACGGTGGACTGGCCGGACCTGTTTGCGGCGGATTCCACGTTTTCCATCTCCGTAGCTGGACACTCGCCCAAGGTCACCCACACGCACTTCGCCGGACTCAAGGTCAAGGACGCCATTGCCGACCGGTTCCGCGAACACTGCGGCCGCCGCCCCAACGTCGACACCGACGCACCGGACATCCGGGTGCATGTGCACCTGGAGCGCGAGCACGCAGGCGTGAGCCTGGACCTGTCCGGCGACAGCCTGCATCGGCGCGGTTACCGCAGCGGCACCGGCGAGGCGCCGCTCAAGGAAAATCTGGCCTGCGCCATCCTGCTGCGTGCGGGCTGGCCGGATATTGCCGCCCGCGGCGGCGCGCTGATCGATCCCATGTGCGGTTCCGGCACCTTGCTGATCGAGGGGGCCTGGATGGCCAGCGACGTCGCGCCCGCGCTGTCGCGCCAGCGGTTCGGCTTCGAAGCCTGGCTGGACCACGTGCCTGCGATATGGAACGAACTCAAGCGCGAGGCTCAGTCACGGCGCGATCTTGGCCTGAAGCAGCTGCCGCCGCTGCTGGGTCGGGACCTCGACCCGCGCGTGCTGACCCACGCGCGGCGCAACGCCCTCAACGCCGGGCTCGGCGAGGCCATCACCTGGGAGGCCGGCGACGTGTTGCAGGTGCGGCCGCACGGCCACACCCCTGGCCTGCTCGCCACCAACCCGCCCTACGGCGAACGCCTTGGCGCCGAGGGTGAAGTCATCAAGCTCTATTCCCTGCTCGGCAGCACGCTCAAACAGCATTTCGGCGGCTGGCGCGCCGCCGTGCTCACCGCCAGGCCCGACCTGGGACCCCGCACCGGCCTGCGCGCCGACGCCATCCACTCGTTCTATAACGGTGACCTGCCCTGCAAGCTGCTGCAGTTCGGCATCGCCGGACCGCCGACGCCGTCCGCTGAGCCGGCCGCGGCTTCCATAGCCGAGGCCGCCGGCGGCGGCGAGTTCGCCAACCGCCTGGCCAAGAACCGCAAACACCTGGGCAAATGGGCCCGCCGCACCGGCGTCACCTGCTACCGCGTCTACGATGCCGACCTGCCGGAATACGCGCTGGCGGTAGATGTCTACGAGGCGGCCGGGGCCGAACTGCACCTGCACGTGCAGGAATATGCGGCGCCCAAAACCGTCGACCCGATCAAGGCCGAGAAGCGTCTGCGCGAGGCGCTTGCGCAGCTGCTGGCGGCGTATCGGTTGCCGGCCTCGCACCTGCACTTCAAGCAGCGTGCGGTACAGCGCGGCGCGTTGCAGTACGAAAAACAGGGCGAGCAGCTGCGGGTGCTCGAGGTCGAGGAGCATGGCGCGAAGCTGCTAGTGAATCTGGACGACTACATGGACACCGGCCTGTTCCTCGACCACCGGCTTCTGCGGATGCGTCTGCGCAAGGAGGCAGCGGGCAGGCGCGTGCTCAATCTGTTTTGCTACACGGGCGTCGCCAGCGTTCAGGCCGCGCTGGGCGGTGCCCGGCAGACGGTGTCGGTGGATCTGTCGAACACCTACCTGCACTGGGCGCAGCGCAATTTTCGTCTCAACGGTTTCGAGGTGGGCGAGCTGGCGCGGGAGCAGCCGCCGACCGCGAGCGGTTCGCGCTCGCCATGGGCGCGCGCACCCGGCACGCGTTCTCGCCCGTCAGGATTCGCTCCCGCGCCCCACCTCACGGTCCGCGACGACTGCATGGCCTGGCTGGAGCGCAGTGCTGCCGACCCGCAACAACGCTTCGACCTGATCTTCTGCGACCCGCCCACCTTTTCCAATTCCGCGCGGCTGACCGAGGTGTTCGACGTGCAGCGCGATCACCCGACCCTGATCCAGCGCGCGCGCGCGCTGCTGGCGCCGGGCGGGGTGCTGTATTTCTCGACCAATCGACGCAAGTTCAAGCTGGACCCGGCGGCGGCGGAAGGCGCCGACTGCGTCGATATCACTGCGCAGACGCTGGATGAGGACTTCAAACGCCCGCCGCCCGCGCATCGTTGCTGGCGCATCACGGCTTGAACAGCACTGGGTCGCCGGCCTGCGCCTACCCGATCAGGCGTTGCCCGCACGGCGCCCGGTTTCATACTCTTGCGGACTGACCGACGTCCCCGATACCCGGAGAAAGCACCATGGCGACCTATCAAGCCCCGATTCGCGAAATCGGCTTCGTACTCAACGACGTGCTCAACGTGGGCCGTCTGGCCGAACAGATTCCGGCGTTCGCCGAGGCCACACCCGACATGCTGCTGGGGTTGGTGGACGAAGCCGCCAAGCTCATCGAAAACCAGATCGCGCCGCTCAACCACGTCGGCGACCAGCAGGGCTGCAGGATCAAGGACGGCGTGGTCAGCGTGCCCGAAGGCTTCGCCGATGCCTACAAGCTGTACTCCGAAGCCGGCTGGATGAGCCTGTGCAACACCCCGGATTTCGACGGCCAGGGGCTGCCCTATACGCTGGCCAAGGTGGTCGAGGAAATGCTGTGTTCGGCCAACGTGGCGTTTGCGCTCTACCCCGGCCTGACCACCGGCTGCTTCGAGGCGCTCTACGCCAACGCCAGCGACGAGATCAAGCAGACCTACCTGCCCAAGCTTTCCACCGGCCAGTGGAGCGGCACCATGTGCATCACCGAGGCGCACGCGGGTTCGGACGTGGGCGCCGCCAAGACCAAGGCCATCCCTAACGGCGACGGCAGCTACGCCATCGACGGCGGCAAGATCTTCATCACCTCGGGCGAGCACGAGATGGCGGAGAACATCATTCATTTCGTGCTCGCGCGCCTGCCGGACTCCCCTCCGGGCGTGAAAGGTCTGAGCACCTTCGTGGTACCCAAGTTCCTGCCGAAGGCCGACGGCGCGCCGGGCGAGCGCAACCAGCTGCATGCCGCCAACATCGAGCACAAGATGGGCATCAACGGCTCCTGCACCTGCGTGATGCAGTTCGACGGGGCCAAGGGCTGGATGGTGGGGGCACCCAACACCGGCATCCAGAACATGTTCGTGATGATGAATCTGGCGCGCATCATGGTCGGCTTCCAGGGCCTGGGCCAGTGCGAACTCGCGACGCAGAACGCCATCCGCTACGCCATCGACCGTAAGCAGGGCAAAGCCTTCAACGGCAAGCCGGAGATCATCGAGCACCCCGATGTGCGCCGCATGCTGCTGCAGATGAAGGCCACCACCGAAGGCGCGCGCGTGCTCGGTTACGAAACCGCGTACTACGTCGACGTCACCCATCACCATCCCGATCCGGCGGTGCGCGAAGAGGCGCAGGACTGGGTGGATCTGAACACTCCGCTGGTCAAGGCGTTCTGCACCGACAGCGCGGTGGAGCTGGGCAGCCTCGCGATCCAGGTCTATGGCGGCCACGGTTTCATCAAGGAACACGGCGTGGAGCAGATCGCGCGCGACTCCAAGATCCTGTGCCTCTACGAGGGCACCAACGGCATCCAGGCGATGGATCTGGTGCGCCGCAAGCTGATGATGCACAACGGTCGCCTGGCCGAACGCTTCTTCGCCGCCGTGCGCAGCGATCTCAACGCCGACGCACCGCTGGGCTGGATCACGCGGCCGCTGGGCCGCGCGGTGGACGAGCTGGAATCGGCCACGCAGTTTCTCATCGAGTCGTTCAAGACCTCGCCCGACACCGCCGGCTTTGCCGCAGTGGACTACCAGCGCGCGTTCTGCCTGACCTATCTGGGCTGGAACTGGCTGCGCATGACCAAGGCCGTGGCCAAGCACCCGGACGAGGGTTTCCGCAAGGGCAAGCTGGCCACCGCCGAATTCTTCGTGACCCGCATGCTGCCGCAGGTGCACGCGCTGTTGGGTACCGTACGCGCGCCGACGGCCAGCCTGAGCGAACTCGAAGCGGCGAATTTCTGAAGTCGACGGACGTGTCAGGCGTCCGGTTGTCGGACGCCTGACACCGAACGTTTCGCAGGATGCGCCGATCGCGGCGGATGCCTCAGAATGCGAGCTCACAAGGGCCGTCCGGCTCAAGACGGTACAACGCGAGCGAGGTCGCATATGAGGTGGTTCCCCCTGCTGCTGGTTCTGCTGTTTGGCATCTCCGCCTGCGCGCTGAAGGCGCCGCAGTCCGAGGGTGACGGCCCCGAGGTGCTCGACGTCGAGTCCGAAGAGATCCATAGCGTGGATCCGACGCCGCCGCCGATCGACACCCCGAGCGACTCGCGCCCCTCCGGTCCGATCGGCGACAGCGATCTGGTCTTCGGCGATGAGACGCGCCTGGAACGCATCGAGCGGCTCAGTGGCGCCACCGCCGAGCGCAGCGCCGCGCGAAAAACCTCACAGCCCGCATGGCAGCCGCCACCCGAACCGGAGGGCGTGCAGGCCCCCATGGCAGGCCGCGTCGGCATCATGAGTCTGCTCGGCAACGAACTGCGCCACGTGCATTCCGGCACCACGCCGTTCGGCAATCACGAGCAGGATTACAACGTGCAGTACGACTTCGGCGGCTACGTGATGGAGGAACTGCGTCAAGCCCTGCTCACGCGCACGCCCTACCAGCCGGTAGCCGTCGCCGCCACCGGCGCGCTGCGGCGGGACGCCTCGACCTGGATGGAAACCTGGGACGGCGAAAAATTTGCCGAAACCTTCCAGCGCGAGTTCGACGGCATCATTTCGCAGAATCGCCTGTCGATGCTGATCATCGTGGCTTATCCCACGGTCAGCGACGGCGTGTTCGGCACCCGCCAGAAACTGCGCGGCTCGGGCCTGTATACGCGCAGCTTCTTTGGCGACACCGAGGCGGCGGTGTTTTCCACCATGCAGTTCTACCGGATTGCCGGCAAGCCGGCACAGCTGGTGCAGCCGGTATCGGCACCCAGCGATCGCAACATCGGCGATCTGCCCAATGCGCAACTGCCCGACGATCTAGAGGACCTGCCGCCGCGCTACCTGGGGCCGATCTACCAGCCGCTGCGTCTGATCGTGCAGAACAAGCTCGCCGGTCTGGTCGCGCTGCCGCGCAAGCTGGGATACTGAGCGCCGGTCACCGGAAGAGAGCGGTCATGAGCATCTACGAATTCGAAGCCAGAACCATCGACGGCGACGCGCATGCACTCGCCGCCTATCGCGGCAAGACCCTGCTGATCGTCAATGTCGCCAGCAAGTGCGGGTTCACCCCCCAGTACAAGGGCCTTGAGGCGCTGTACCGAGAATACAAGGACCGCGGTCTGGAGATTCTGGGCTTTCCCTGCGATCAGTTCGGTCACCAAGAGCCAGGTAACGAGGCCGAGATCAAGAATTTCTGCTCGCTCAACTACGACGTCAGCTTTCCCATGTTTGCCAAGATCAAGGTCAACGGCGACGACGCCCACCCGCTCTATGAGTTCCTCAAGAAGGAACAGGGCGGCATCCTGGGCATGGACTTCATCAAATGGAACTTCACCAAGTTCCTGGTCGATCGCAACGGCGAGGTGGTGAAGCGCTACGCGCCCACGGACACTCCGGCCACCATTGGACGGGACCTGGCCAAGCTGCTCTGAGGTCGTTCGACCTCGATATTTTCGGCAACAAGAAAGGCCGGGCGATGCCCGGCCTTTCTTGCGACGAAAGCCTTACTGAACCGCGGCGTCGGCGTCGACATTGACCGAGGCATCGACCGTGGGTACCGCGGCGGCGGCACCTGCGCCCACCGAAGCCGCGGTTCCGGCAGCGGCCTTGCCGGTATTCTTGACGCCACCGACGACACCGCCGACCAGCTTCCTGGTGCCATCTGCAGTCTTGCGGGCACCGTCCTTGACGGCACCGCCGGTGGCCGAGGCCGCGCCCTTCAGCGCCGTACCCGTCTTGGCGCCAGCATTGACGCCGGCGTCGACACCCGCGGCCGCCTTGTTCTTGACGGTACCGACGGCGGCGCCGGTATTGACGCCGACGTTGGCGTTGGCGTTGGCATTGGCGCCGGCGGCAGCGGCATCGGCAGCCTGCTGCGCCTTGGCGTCAGCCTCTGCCTGTGCCTTGGCCTGAGCATCGGCCTTGAGCCGTGCTTCGCTGGTGGCGTCAATGTCGGCGCCTGCACCGACACCGAGATTCACGCCCAGCCCGGTATTGAGCTCGACCGCAAAAGCGGAGGAAACGGCCAGCGTCAACAACGCTGCAGCCGAGACGGAAAATTTGTTCATGGACAGCCCCCAGAAGAACGGTTGACCGGCGAGTTGCCGGAGCGAGGACTCTAGGCCAATCCGGTGAATCATGACTTAACTGTCATCCCCGTCTGTCGGCGATGAACGGCGGCCTGCTCCCGGATCGCCGACCGTTCCTCTCCGGACTTTCGCAGCAGGTTGTTCACCTGCATCTTGAGGCGCGGATGATTGCCGAATCGCGCCTGGTGTCGGTCGAGAAAATCCCAGTACAGCGTGGTCAATGGGCAGGCTTGAGTGCCGGTGGCGCGGTCGGGCCGATACTGGCAGCCGCGGCAGTAGTTGCTCATGCGGTCGATGTACTTGCCGCTGGCAACATACGGCTTGGAGGCGATGAAGCCGCCGTCGGCAAACTGGCTCATGCCGAGGGTGTTCGGCAACTCCACCCACTCCACCGCATCCACATACACCGCCAGATACCACTCGTGCACCGCCTGCGGGCGCACCCCGTACAACAGGGCATACAGACCGGTGACCATCAGTCGCTGGATGTGGTGCGCATAACCGTGGCGCAGGGTCTCGCCCAGCACCTGGCGCAGGCAGTTCATGTCGGTATCGCCGCGCCAGTAGAACGGTGGAAGGGCATGCTGGGCGTCCAGTGCGTTGTTCGTCAGATACTGCGGCATGCGATGCCAGTAGAGGCCGCGCACGAACTCCCGCCAGCCCAGAATCTGCCGCACAAAGCCCTCTACCGCCGCCAGCGGCGCATGGCCGCTGCGGTAGGCCTCGATGGCGGCAGCCCCGACTTCGCGTGGATCCAGCAGTTTCAGATTGAGCGCCGCGGACAGGCGCGAGTGAAACAGCACCGTGCGTGGCCAGTCCCTGCCGGCCCACATCGCGTCCTGATAGCGGCCGAACAGCGGCAGCCGATGCTCGACGAAATCCTGCAAGGCTTGCAGCGCCTGGGCACGGCTGACCGGCCAGTCGAATGATTGCAGGCTGCCCGGATGGTCAGCAAAGTGCCGGGCGACGTCGGCCAGCGCCTCGCGGGTGATCGCGTCGGGCTCGAACGCCAGCGGTGACGGTGTCGGCGGCGGTCCGGACGCATCGAAAGCCTGGCGATTGTCCTCGTCGAAGTTCCAGCGCCCACCCTCAGGTTGTTCGCGGCGCATCAGCCAGCCGCTGCGCGTGCGCATCCAACGATAGAAATGCTCCATGCGCGGCTGCCGCCGGTGCGCCATCCAGCCTTCGAATTCAGTGGTGGAACACAGGAAGTGCCGGTCCGGCAGCACCTGAACCTCGCTAGCGGACGCAGTCGCGATGTCGTGCAAGGCCCCGGCCAGCGCCCATTCTCCGGGTTCGACCCAGCACACTGCCGCGGGCTGCAAGCGCGTGAGGTCTTCGCCTAGCGCGTGCGCCAGCGACGAAGCGCTGTGCATGCCGATGCGGCGATAGCTGATCTGACGCCCGATCTGGCGCTGGGTCTGCGCAAACTGGCGCATGGCGGCGAAGAACAGCGCGATGCGCGCCTGGTGCGACCACACCCGCGTCGCCTCGTCGCGACATTCGCACATCCATATGAGGTCCTGGCGCGGATCGAAGTGATCCAGCGCCGCCGAGTGCGGGTCCAACTGATCGCCCAGAATCACCACCAGGCGCCGAATCCGCGAGGCTTTCATCGAGGTTTGAAGCCATGCCGCAGACGGCCGCGACGGCAGGCGTCGGAGCAATAGCGGACTTCATTCCAGCAGCGCGCCCACTTCTTGCGCCAGGCATACGGGCGGCCGCAGGTTTCGCAGATTTTGGCCGCGGGTTGGCCGGCGCGACTGGAGACTGGAGGCATCGCAGCAGGCTAGCCGGATCGCGGCCCGCCGCCCTGCGGTGGCGAACCGGCCATCTTCGACCGGCGTCGGACAAAGAGAAGACCCCGCAAGCGGGGCCTTCCGGATGCATCTGACCACAGCGCTCGTCAGAAGGTGAAGCGCGCACCGATGCGGAACTGGCTCAGGTCCAGATCGCCGCCATTATCCGGGTCCAGATAACTGGCACGAAAATCGGTGAATCCGGCCAGATTGGGGGCGAACTGATAGGTCGCTCCGGCGAGCAGTTCGGGGCCGTCGATATCGCTGAGCAGGATGTAGCCGGCTTCGCCGTACAGTCGGAATTGCGGCGATACCGGCAGCGCATAGCCCACGTGGCCGGCGACGCCGTCGTCATCGTCGACGTCGAAGTCCAGATCCATATACTGGAGGCGACCGTAGAGGCCGGCGCCGCGTGCCCCGGCGCCATCGCCGATGCCCACACCCAAGCGTAATTCGTCGAAGTCCAGCTCGGTGTCGTCGAGCTCGATGGTCTGGAATTCGCCGGTCAGGTAGATCGGCTCGCCGACCTTGACCGCACCCTTGACGCCGAACCCATCGCCGTCGTCGTCACCCGACCCAAAATCGGCTTCGTACCAGGGCACGTAAAAGCCGTCGATAAAGTTATCCCCCTGAGCCGCCATGGCAGGGGCAGCAAATGCACAGGCCGCGGCAGCGGCAATCAGATGTCGTTTCATTATGGTCTCCTGAGGTAGATCCGATCTTCATCGGCCGCACCAGTATTGGGCCCCATTCTGACTGCCTGCTGAAGCTCCAGTGCCGACGCGCTCAGGTACGCCGCAGTATTCGATGCAGGACGCCCGCTAACAGTGCAGCAGCGGCAAACAGCCACAAGGGTCGGTCGCCCCAGCGCGCGTAGGGAGTGCTCCCGGAACGCGGCCTGACCTGTCCCCGCAGCACCTCGGTGGTGTAGTGGCCGGAGCGCCCGGCGACGTCGCCATCGGGGGCGATCAGCGCCGAGATGCCCGTGTTGGTGGCGCGCACCAGCCAGCGCCCGTTTTCCAAGGCCCGATACCGCGCGATCTGAAGGTGCTGATGGGCGGCGCTGGAGCGCGCAAACCAGGCGTCGTTGGTGGCGTTGACCAAGACGGCGGCGTGCCGGGACGCGTGCGCGAACTCGCTGCCGAATACATCTTCGAAGCAGATCGAAATGCCCAGCGGCTCACCCCGGATTTCGATGGGCGGCAGCGCGGCGCCGCCCGAGCTGATGTCGCCATAAGGCAGATCCAGCACATCCATGATCGGCCGCAGCCAGGCGGGAATCGGAAAGTACTCGCCGAAAGGCACCAGATGACGCTTGTCGTAACGTCCGCGCGCGTTGCCGACGGCGATCATGCTGTTGTAGACGCTGACGCGTTCGTCGTAGATCAGCACCCCCGCCAGCAGCGCCGCGCGGCCCTCGCGCAGGCGCGCGTCGAGTTCGTCGAAATAGGGCAGCACTTCGTCCAGCGGACGATTCGGCACCGCTTCCGGCCAAGCGATGAGATCGGCGTCAGCCACCGACAGGGTCATCTCCCGGTAGCGCCGCAGGATGGCCTCGGTCTGTTCGCGATCCCACTTCTGATCCTGCGGCACGTTGCCCTGCACGATGGCAACCGACAGCGGTGCGCCGGCATCCTGGGTCCAGCGCATCGGTGGCGGCAGCAGCTGGCTGAACAAGGGACTCAGGGCAAGTCCGATGGCCAGGATTCGCGCTGCGCCGCGCGCGCCGATCGCGCGCCAGACGCCGTAGGCTGACAGAGCGAGCAGCGCCGACAATCCGTGCGTGCCCAGTACCGGAATCAGGCGCTGGGCCGGCGAATCGAGCGCCACGTAACCCAGCGACAGCCATGGAAAGCCGGTGTAGACCCAGCCGCGCAGCAACTCGCTGAGCACCCACAGCGCCGGGATCAACAGCCACCCGAGGCCGGAACACCACGCCCTCAACGCGCAAGCCGCACCGCACATCAGGGCCGGATAAACGGCCAGGTAGGAAAACAGGATTGCGGCGAGCAAGCCCGCCAACCATGCCGGTGCGCCGCCAAACAAATGGGTGCTGATGAAAACCCAGTAGACGCCGGTGGCAAAATGGCCGAGTCCGAACAGCCAGCCTATCCAGACCGCCCGACGCGGGCCCAGGTCGGCACATAGTGCAAACAGGCCTGCCAGGGCCAGCACCGAAAGCGGCCACAGGTCGAACGGCGGAAAGCCGAGCGTCGCGACCGCGCCCAGCGCGGCTGCGACCAGCGCATCGAACCGGCGCAGCATCGGAGGAATCGGTTTGTTCATGGCTGGCCGGCCCGCGCGGGCATCGATCTACTCGGGCAGGGAGCGACGGTCCCGCTATCCGGGCGCCAGCGTCACTTGCAGCAGATGGACGCGGCGGTTGTCGGCCCTCTGCACGTTGAAGTTGAATTTCTCGATGCGCAAGCTTTCGCCGCGCTTGGGCATGTGGCCGAAGCGGTGCGTCACCAGCCCGCCGATGGTGTCGAATTCCTCGGTGGGGAATTCAACCTGGAAGTATTCGTTGAATTCTTCCAGCGGGGTCAGGCCCGCCACCAGGAAACGGCGTTCGTCCTGCTTGAGGATATGCGCGCCCTCGACCTCGTCGTACTCGTCATCGATCTCGCCGACGATCTGCTCCAGCACATCTTCGATCGTCACCAGACCCGCCACGCCGCCGTACTCGTCGACCACGATAGCCATGTGGTTGCGGCCGCGCTTGAACTCCTTGAGCAGCACGTTGACGCGCTTGGATTCGGGCACGAACTGCACCGGACGCAGCCAGCGCGCGATATCGAAGGCCCCGGCGCCGACCGTGGAAAACCGCAGCAGATCCTTGGCCAGCAGGATGCCGACGATCTCGTCGCGCGATTCGCCGATCACCGGGAAGCGCGAATGCCCCGATTCCACCACTTCGTGTACGAGCTTCTCGAGCGGCCAGACGCGCTCCACGAATGTCATCTGCGCCCGCGGCACCATGATGTCGCGCACCTGCGTCTCGGCGGTTTCCAGGATGCCCTGGAACATGGTCAATGCATCGGCATCCATCAGTTGCAGATTGCGCGCATCGGCCAGCAACGCCAGCAGATCTTCGCGCGTCCTGATTCCGCCGCCGCCGAATCGACGCGCCAACCGCTGCAGCCAGCGCTGGTTGGGGGTTTCGGCAGATCGCCTGGGCTCGTCAGTCATCGGGTGTTGCCTCGTCTCCGCCAGCCTCGCTGCGGTAGGGGTCGCCGAAGCCCATCTCCGCCAGCAGTTTTATTTCTCGCGCTTCCATGGCCTCGGCGTCGCGGTCGTTGTTGTGATCGTAACCCAGAAGATGCAGGCAGCCGTGCACCACCATGTGCGCCCAGTGGGCGCGCAATTCCTTGCCTTGTTCGGTGGCTTCGCGCGCCACCACGACAGCACAGATCACCAGATCGCCAAGGATCGGCATGTCTGCGCCCTCGGTGTCGTAGGGGAACGACAGCACGTTGGTCGGAGCATCCCTGCCGCGATAACGCCGGTTCAATTCCCGGCTCTCTTCCGGCTCGACGATGCGGATGGCGACATCGCCCGCCACCGCGCCGAGTGCCAGCGTCGCCCACTGCCGAAGGGTTGAGGCGGCGGGAATGCCGGTCGCCGGAACGCGACGCTGAACCAGAATCTCGCTCATGCAGGAGGCGGGTTGTGCGCTTCAAACGTCTCGTAGGCCTGCACGATGGCCTGCACCAGCGGGTGTCGCACCACGTCTTCCTTGCGAAACTGGGTAAGGCTGATGCCCTTGACGCCGTCCAGCACCTTCATCGCGTGCTTGAGACCGCTGTTCTGGTGGCGCGGCAGGTCGATCTGAGTCACGTCCCCGGTCACCACCGCGACACTGCCGAAACCGATACGGGTCAGAAACATCTTCATCTGTTCCATCGTCGTGTTCTGAGCTTCGTCGAGAATGATGAAAGACTCGTTAAGCGTACGGCCACGCATGAACGCCAGCGGGGCCACCTCGATCACCGCGCGTTCGATCAGGCGGGCCACGCGCTCAAAGCCGAGCATCTCGTACAAGGCGTCGTACAGCGGGCGCAGGTAGGGGTCGACTTTCTGCGTCATGTCGCCGGGCAGAAAGCCGAGCTTCTCGCCAGCTTCCACAGCCGGCCGCGTCAGCACGATACGGCGCACGCGATCCTTCTCCAGCGCTTGCACGGCGCTGGCCACCGCCAGATAGGTCTTGCCGGTGCCGGCAGGGCCGACGCCAAAGGACAGGTCGTGCGTGGCGATGTGCTGCAGGTACTGCTTCTGCAGCGGCCCGCGTCCGCGCACCACGCCGCGCTTGGTGCGAACCACAATCTCGCCCTGATCGAGCGGCCGCTGGTCAGGATCGAGCTCGCGCCGCTCACCGCCGGCTTCGAGCAAGGCCAAATGAACATCCTCGGGCGTGAGCACGGCATTGGCGGTCTGTTCAAACAACCCCTGCAGCACTTTCTCGGCGCGCGCTGCGTCCACCGGATTTCCGACCAGGCGGAAGCGATTGCCGCGGCTGCGCACCTCGATCCCCAGCCTGACCTCGATCTGGCGCAGGTGCTCGTCGAACGGCCCCGACAGATTGGCAATGCGGGCGTGGTCGTCCGTTTCGAAAGCGAGATCGAGATGATCGCTCATGGGAGTTGGCGTGGTTGCCCGCGCGAGCAGGCCGGAACGGGCAATCAGGCGGCGACGGCGGCGTCAACCCGACGGCCGCGCAAAGAGTTGGCGGCAGCCTCGGTCACGAGCACGTCGACGAACTGGCCGATCAGGGTCTCGTCGCCCTCGAAATTGACCACCCGATTGGCCGAGATGCGACCCGCCATGCGGCCCTGCCCATGGCGCGCGCCACGCTCCACCAGCACCTGCTGCACGCTGCCAACCAGAGCGTTGCGGAAGGCGTCGTCGAACTGACGGATGCGCCCCTGCAACAGCGCCAGGCGCTCCTGCTTGACTTGCAGACTGATGTTGTCCCGCAGGTTGGCCGCCGGGGTGCCGGGCCGCGGCGAATAAACAAAGGAGAACGCGCAATCGAAGCCGATCTCGCCGATCAGCTCCATGGTCTGGGCAAAGTCCGCATCGGTTTCGCCGGGGAACCCGACGATGAAATCCGACGACACCGACACGCCCGGGCGGGCCGCACGCACCCGCTCGATCTTGCGCACGAATTCAGTCCGCGTATAGCCACGCTTCATCATGCCCAGAATGCGGTCGGAGCCCGATTGCACGGGCAGGTGCAGATAAGCACACAGCTTCGGCTCCTCGGCAAACGCTTCGACCAGAGCATCGCCAAATTCCGCCGGATGCGAAGTGGTGAAGCGGATGCGTTCAACCCCGGGGATCTGCGCCACGTAGTGAATCAGCAGCGCAAGGTCGCAGGTCTCGGCAGTAGCGCCCATGGCCCCGCGGTAGGCATTGACGTTCTGACCCAGCAAGGTCACTTCGCGCACGCCTTGCGCGGCCAGTTGCGCGATCTCCACCAGCACGCCATCCAGCGGCCGGCTGATTTCGGTGCCGCGCGTGTACGGCACCACGCAAAAGCTGCAGTACTTGGAGCAGCCTTCCATGATGGACACGAAGGCGGTGGGGCCCTCGGCACGCGGCTCCGGCAACCGATCGAATTTCTCGATCTCCGGAAAACTCACATCGACTGCGGTACGCCCCTGATTGCGCACCTGATCCACCAGTTGCGGCAGGCGATGCAGGGTCTGCGGCCCGAACACCAGGTCCACCTGCGGCGCCCGCTTGGCGATGGCCTCACCCTCCTGGCTGGCCACGCAACCGCCGACACCGATCAGGCGTCGCGGATCGGCCTGTTTCCACTCGCGCCAGCGCCCCAATTCGGAAAAGACCTTTTCCTGCGCCTTCTCGCGTATCGAGCAGGTATTGAGCAGCAGTAGATCGGCTTCTTCGGGATTCAGCGTACGGCTGTAGCCGTGCGAGCGCGCGAGAACGTCGGCCATCTTGGCCGAGTCGTACTCGTTCATCTGGCAACCGTGAGTCAGGACGAAAAGCTTGGGTGCAGCCATCCGCAGGGCCGTAAACCGATCGGGCCGTGCATTATACGGACGCGCTGCAGACGCGCTGACGGCATTCGCATCGTCGTGATATTTAATTGTTTATTGTTAATAAAATAAAACTAAATTAAACAAACAATCGGGACCATGAGCCAAGCACCGCAGTGGGCTGGACCGTTCGCCCGAGCGCTGGGGCGCAGCGCCCTGCGCTTGCTGGGCTGGCAGTTGCAGGTGGAGTTTCCGCCGCTGCCCAAGCTGGTGATCGTGGGCGCACCGCATACCTCCAACTGGGACGGCATCGTCGCAGTAGCGGCCATCATGGCACTGGGCGTGCGGGTCAACTGGTTCGCCAAGGACAGCCTGTTCCGCTGGCCCTTCCGCGGCCTGCTGGTGGCGTTGGGCGGCGTGCCGATCGCGCGACAGGCGGCGGGCGGCATCGTCGAGCAAACCAGCGCGATATTCGCCGCCAAGTCACAGCTTTACGTGGCGGTGGCGCCGGAGGGCACTCGCGGGCGGGCGCCGATCTGGAAATCCGGCTTCTATCGGATCGCGCTGGCCAGCGGCGCCCCGATTTTGCTGGCTTACCTCGACTACCGGCGCAAGGTGATCGGTTCCGGTCCGCTGATCCTGCCCAGCGGCGACTACGACGCCGACCTGGCGCAGATCCAGCAGTTCTATCGCGACGTCACGCCGCGCCATCCTCAGCGGTTCGCGGCCGAGGGTTGACCGCCACGCTCCGACCCCCTTCATCGGAGGTTCTGCAGACCGTTTTATACTCATGCTATGCAAGCCCTGCTGGACCTCCTGGGGCGAGAACTGCATGACGCGCAGCTGGAGTTCGTCACCCCCATAGGCGCTCGCTGGACGCTCGGGCGCGGTCTGCCCTGCGCGCGTGTGAACCTGGCGCAAGCCGCCACTTTGCGCAGAATTCTGTTGCACCCCCGCTACGAGCTACCTGCCACCTACACCCGCGGCGAATGGGCGCCTGCCGATGGCGATCTACTGAAGGTGCTGGAAGTAGCCACCCGCATCCAGCTTCAATGGGACGCGACGGGACGGGGACTGTGGGGCCGGGGCCTGGCTTGGCTGGGCGAACTCAACAGCGCGCTGCGGGCCCGGCGCAACGTTCATGCCCACTACGATCGAGACGCCGACTTCTACGGCAGCTTTCTCGACGCCGACTGGCACTATTCCTGCGGTTACTTCGAACGGGCCGAGCAGACGCTAGAGGCGGCGCAGCAGGCCAAGTGCGAGCTGATCGCCCGCAAACTCAATCTGCGCCCAGGAGCACGGGTGCTGGACATCGGCTGCGGCTTCGGCAGCCTGGCGATGTACCTGGCCGAACGTCATCAGGCGCGGGTCACCGGGGTCACCCTGTCCGAGGCGCAACTGGCACTGGGCCGCGAGCGACTGGCATCGCGTGACCTGCACGGCCGCGTGGAGCTGCGCCTGCAGGACTACCGCCACACCCAGGGCCAGTTCGATGCTGTCGTCAGCGTGGGCATGTTCGAGCATGTAGGACGCCCGCAGTACGCAGAGTTCTTCCGCATGGTCAGGCAGCGCTTGGTGCCGGGCGGCACCTCTCTGATCCACACCATCGGCCGATCCGGTCCGCCCGGTGTCACCAACCCCTGGATCCGCCGTCACATCTTTCCAGGCGGATATATCCCGGCCGCGTCCGAAGTCCTGGGCACGATCGAACACGCTTCGCTGGTCCTGACGGACCTGGAGATATGGCGCCAGCACTACGCCCACACGCTGGCGGCCTGGCACCAGCGCTTCGAGTCCACGCGCGACCGTTGGCGCGACCGCTACGGAGAAGAATTTTGCCGCATGTGGACGTTCTACCTGCTGGCATCCCAGGCCAGCTTCCAATCGGGCGATCTGGTGGTCTTCCAGCTGCAACTGGCACGCCGGCCGGCGACCGTTCCACTGACCCGCGACTACCTGTATCGAAGCCGGGCGGCGGCGAATTTCTGGGATCGACGACAGCAGCGGTCGCGCAAGCTGCGCGCTGTCAGGACGCGGGCGGCAGCGCCACCAAAGGATCGTCCGGAGCAAGACAGCGAAAATTGAGCTCGGTAGCGCCGCCTTCGAGATAGGCCGAGATACCGGAGCTCATGTGCGTCGGCAGCATCACACGACCAAGGGCCCCGCAATGCGATTCGGCCTCCTGCTCGGCAAGCGCGCGTGCCGCCGGGTGGCCGCCGGCGTCAGGATCGGAAGGCACCGTCACCATGTAGGAGTCCGGTCCCAGCTGTTCCATGACCGGGACCGGTGCCGTGCTCGCGCAGGCCGCCAGCCCTAGCGCGAACGCGATCGCCCCGGCGTTGCGTGCGGCACGGTGCAGCGGGAGCGTCAGATTCATACCACCAGCACGACCTTGCCGGTGACCTTGCGATCCGCCATGTCGCGCAAGGCCTGCGCGCCCTGAGCCAGGGGGTACTCGCGCGAGACCAGCGGCTTGAGCCGGCCTTGCTCGAACCACTGGTAGAGCAGGCGCACGTTGGCGGCCTGTGCTTCGGGTTCGCGACGGATGAAGTCGCCCCAGAAAACCCCCAGTGAGGCACAGCCCTTGAGCAGCAGGCGGTTGAGCGCAATTTCCGGGATCGACCCGGAAGCAAAGCCGATGACCAGATGACGACCTTTCCAGGCGATGCAGGAAAAGCTGTCTTGCGCGAACTGGCCGCCAACCGGATCGAAGATGACATCGGCGCCTTGGCCGCCGGTCAGTTTCTTGACTTCGTCCTTGAGCGAGGCTTCGACATAGTTGACGACCTCGTCCGCGCCTTGAGCCTTGCACAGCGCCAGCTTGTCAGCCGAACCGGCGGCCGCGATCACCCGCGCGCCCATGATCCTGCCGAGCTGCACCGCCGCCAGACCCACACCGCCGGACGCACCGAGTACCAGCAGCGTCTCACCGGGCTGCAACTGGCCGCGGTCCTGCAGCGCGTGAATAACGGTGCCGTAAACCAGGTGGAATCCGGCAGCGACCGGCGCGCTCATCGAATCGGGCACGCCTACGCAGGCCGCAGCCGGGGCCACGCATTCTTCGGCAAATCCGCCGCTCATGGTCAGCGCGGCGACGCGGTCGCCCAGTTTCCACTGCGTGACCTTGGCCCCCAGTTCGACGATCTTGCCGCACACCTCGCCACCTGGCGCGAACGGCGGTGTACCGCGAAACTGGTATTTGTTCTGGATGATCAGAACGTCCGGAAAATTCACCCCGGCCGCAGCGACCTTGATCCGCACCTCTGCGTCGCTGGGAGCACGCAGCGGAAGGTCCTCATAGACGAGCTTCTCGGGTGGGCCGAATTCCTTGCAGACGATGGCTTTCATGGGTTCGGTTTCGAGTAGATGATTTTCCAGGAATCACGCAAAGGCGCGAGGGAAAGCGCAAAGCACGCAAATAAGATTCTGAGGCGTCTCTGCGTGGTTTTTTTGATCCCAGAACACTACCAGGGATAGAACGGCGGCATCTTGGCTGTACTGGATTTGAATTCCGGCGCGCGCTTTTCGAGGAAGCCCTGCACTCCTTCCTTGCCGTCCTGGATGCTGGTGTAGAACATCGCAAGCGAATCGATGCGGTGCGCCTCCAGCGGATGCGCCTGGGCGGAATTGCGATACATCATCTGGCGGGTCAGGGCGATACCGACCGGCGACTTTCCATCGACCAACTTGCGTGCCAGCGCCGTCGCCGCAGGCAGCAGATCGTCCGGCGCATGGATCGCCTTGATCAGCCCACCCGCACGCGCGGTCTCGGCATCCAGGATCTCGGCGCTATAAGTCCATTCCAGCGCGTTCTGCATGCCGACAATGCGCGGCAGGAACCAGCTCGAACAGGCTTCGGGCACGATACCGAGCTTGCCGAACACAAAGCCGATGCGGGCTTTGTCAGAGGCCAGGCGAAAGTCCATGGCCAGGGTCATGGTGGCCCCGATACCGACGGCAGCGCCGTTGATCGCTGCGATGACGGGCTTGGTGCTGGCGAAGATCGCGAGCGTCACGCGGCCGCCGGTATCACGCACGCCGTGGTGGATGTCCGGGTCGTCCAGCCGACGCTGCATGTCCTCCAAGGTCGGCTGCAGACTTTCATCCAACCCGAACACGTTGCCTGGCACCGACAGATCCATGCCGGCGCAGAACGCTTTCCCGGCACCAGTGACCACCACCGCACGCACGCTGTCGTCGCGACTGGCGCGCTGAAATGCGTCGACCAACTCGTCGGCCATTTCGACGGTGAACGCGTTCATCTTTTCGGGGCGGTTGAGCGTAAGGGTCAGAATGCCCTGCTCCACCTGCCAATCCAGGGTGTTGTAGTTCATCGAAATCTTGCCGGGCGTGGGTCGTGGGAGCGCAGTCTAACCGCTGCCCGCGGAGACGCTGCCAGCCCCCGTGCATCATGTCGTCGCCCGGAACCGAACACGCGCCGACGCGCGCGCCAGCCTCGCCGGAGCATCAGTACTTGATGCTGCAGCCGTAGGGCTTGCTCACCGGGGTGGAAACCGGCTGGCCTGCCAGCGCCTCGCCCAGGGCAAGTTGCACGTAGTTCGTGGCCTCTGGGATATCGGCGGCATCCGCACTGGGCACATCGTCGATCCCGCCCATGTAAATGAGTTTGCCGTCCGGGTCGATCACGTACATGTGCGGCGTGGTCTTGGCCTGGTACAGGCGCCCCAGCTCGCCGCTTTCGTCCAGCAGCAGTTGCGTGGGCTTCGCGTCGTAATCGGTCTGGAATTTTTTTGCGCCAGCGGCGTCGACGTGACCCTGCTTGCCGGGCGCCGAAGAAAACACCGTCAGCCACTCGACATTCTTGCCGACGAACTGCTTCTGCAGTCCCTGCATATTGCCCTGGTAGTGCTTCTGCACAAAGGGACATCCTTCATTGGTCCATTCCAGCACCACGTAACGACCCTTGAGATCGGAAAGCTTCACCATTCCGCCAGCGGCACCCGGCACCTGGAAATCGGGAGCGGCGCTGCCGACCTCGGCCTTGGCATGCACAGCGCCGACAGCGACAAGGGCAAGCACAGCGGCCATACCGGCCCGCGCTGCGGCGCCTACCAAGCCCGCTGCGCTCATTGGCTTACGGACGCCTTGGGTGGCACTGGATTTCTGCATCGGGTTCATGGCTACTCCTGCGCTGTTGAAAACTGAAAATGGAACGGCCCCACGCCAAACCCATACAAGCCGCCTTCAGGAGTCGTGCTCGAAGGCGGCGCTGACCACGGCCGGTGTCAGCACCTGCGGCAAAACCTGTGGCGCTTGGCCCCGCCGCGACGCCAGGTACAGCGGCACGCCACTGCGGCCATAGCGTTGCAAGACGGCGGTGATCGCCGGATCGGGGCGGGTCCAGTCGCCCAGCAGCAGGGCCACGTCATGAACTTGAAAAGCTTCGCGTACCTCGGCCGAGCGCAGCGCGCCACGTTCGTTGACCTTGCAGGTCAGGCACCAGTCCGCGGTGAAATCCACGAACACCGACCGGCCCTGCGCGCGCAGCTCATCGAAGCGCGCATCGCTGTAGGGTTCCCAGCCGGCCTGGGTATGCTGCGCCGGCCCCGGTGCACCGGTCAGCGCCGAGACTTGCGCCATCAATGCCACCAGTCCCAGCAGCATCGCGGCAATCGTCGCCTTGCCCAGGACTCCCGGGCCGCGGCCCGACCACCACAGCACCAGCGCAACCAGTACCAGGGCCAACAGTCCCAGCGCCATGCCGTGGCGATCGGTCAAGCCGCCGAGCACCCACAGCAGCCAGACCGCGGTCAGGTACAGCGGAAATGCCATGACCTGTTTGAAGGTTTCCATCCAGGCGCCGGGCCTGGGTAGCCAGGCCGCCAGGCGGGGAACAAACCCGATGAGCAGGAAGGGCAACGCCAGACCCAAGCCCAGGGCGATGAATACCAACAGCGACGAGGCCGCCGGCTGTGCCAGCGCGAATCCCAGCGCAGGCGCCATGAAGGGCGCGGTGCAGGGGCTTGCCACCACCACCGCCAGCACGCCGGTGAAGAACGAGCCAGACCAGCCGGATCGCTCGACCAGGTGCTGTCCGGCCCCCATCCAGGACGTTCCGAATTGCACCAGCCCCGAAAGGGACAGGCCCATCGCAAAGATCACGCAGGTCAATGCCAGCACGAAGGTTGGCGACTGCAGCTGAAAGCCCCAGCCCAACGCCGCACCGCCAGCGCGCAGGCCGATCAATACGCCGGCGATGGCCACGAAGGTCGCCAATACGCCGGCGGTGTAGGCCAGCGCATGTCTACGACGATGCGCGGCATCATCGCTGCGGGCCCGCAGCACCGACAGTGCCTTGATCGACAGCACCGGGAACACGCAAGGCATCAGATTGAGGATAACCCCCCCCAGGAGGGCAAAGCCGAGCATGGCCAGCAACGATGCGTCCGCCGCACCCGCCGGCGATGCGCCCTCTACTACCGCTGTCGCTGGAGCCGGGCCCGCCGGCACCGGTACCACGTCGCCGGGCTGTGCGCGCAGCTCGAACGCCTTGGCAGGTTCTTGCCCTTGTTCGATCACCAGCACCCCGGCGAGATCGGCCGGCGCTTCGACGAAGTAGTCGGATACTGTCTGACTCAACCGCAGTCCATTGCGATCATCGATGCTGACCCGCTGTGGCGCCGCGTGCGAGACCAGATCGTTGGCGTAGGCGTAGAAGCTGGCGCGCGCATCCGCCGGAAATGCCGCGCCCTCCACCGCGAGGGAAAAATCGCCACCTTCGATGGCGTAGGTTGCAGACCAGTCCGGCGCCGCACGCGGTATCTCCTCGCGCGCTTGGGCGAAGGCCTGGGCCCACGCCGGGTCCGGCTGCGGCGGCTGCGCTTCCAACGGCAGCTGGAGGCTCAGATCGGCTTCGCCGGGAATGCAGATGTCCTTGCACACCAGCCACTTGGCCTTGGCGCTCAGCTTGAACTCGGAAGCATCGCCCAACCGCACCGGGAGCAGATGCAGGGTTTCGCGGTCGTATCCGTAATTGGTGAGATCGCCCAAGGAATGCGGGTGGGGATAGGGCCAGTGCAAGGCGCCGACCTCGACGGCGGAAGGCAAGTCCCGCCACTCCAACTCGGTGGGAATGCCGGAGTCCCCGGGGTTGCGCCAATACACATGCCAGCCAGGATCGGGGCGCAACCGCAGCGCGATCCAGTTGTCGTAGGTTCCACCTTGCGCGCTGAGGTTCTCGGCGATCAGTTCGGCCTCGACATGGTCGGTCTGCACCGGCACCGCACGCACCATCATGCTCGCGCCAGACAGCGCAATCGCCAGGAAGAGCCGGAAGATCATGTGTGCAAGTGGGGGGAGGGCTGCTGTGTGACCAAGTTTCGTCTGTCCGGTTCCGGTGCGTCCATGTTCCTGCGTCCGCCATTTCTGATCCGGCCGCGCACGGCCCCGGCGTGCTGGCCGATATCGAACAGTGGACCTACAACTTCGGCCCCAACAAGCTGCTGCACGTTCTGCGGCTGCGCAACGGGCGGCTGGTTCGCATCGACCGTGAAGGCTATGGCTTTCACCGATCGGTGACGCCGCGCTGCTCGCCCGGCCTTTTGGTCGACGGCCTGCCCAAATATCGTTTGCTGCAGGCCTGCGGCGAGCCTCTGACCCGCCGCGACATCGGCTTCGTGCCCGCAGCCTCTCATCATCACCCGGACAGGATCAGCAGGTCCCGATCGCACTTCCCGGTCGAAGTGTTCCGCCAGGAATGGGTCTACAACTTCGGCCCGCGGCACCCGCTGAAGGTCGTGACCCTGGGGGACGGAACGGTCGTCGACGTGCAGAACGCAGACCGCGGGTTCAACCCCTGAAGCCTGCGCCTACTCCTCCATCTGCGGTTCGCGGCGGCGCCAGCCGGCCAGGATGCAGCTGGCGATCACCACCAGCATGCCCAGCAGCGCCCAGCGATCCAGAGATTCGCCCCACAACACCCAGGCCAGCAGTGCGGAAAACATTACCGCCGAGTAACCGAACGGCCCCACTCTGGCGGCAGGCGCACAGCCGTAAGCCCGGGTAAGCTGGAGCTGTCCGAGCGTGGCGAACGCTCCGGTGCCGACCAGCAAAACCAGCGTCCGCGCATCGGGGGTTTGCCAGGCCCAGTAAAGCGGCGGCAGGGAAATCAACGTACCCACGGCAGCCAGGTAAAACACGATGCGCTCGGGCGGCTCGGTGTCGGAGATGCGGCGGATACTGACCATCGCAAATCCGGCCAGCACGCCGGCAGCCAGCCCGACGATCACGGCCATTCCTCCGAACGCGCCCGAGCCCGGCTTGACGATCAGCGCAATGCCGGCGAGACCCAGCAGCACGCTGGGGAAGACGATCGGATCGGGCCGCTCACGCAACCACAGCCAGGCGATGAAAGGCACCCAAAGAGGCGTGGAATAGGTCAGCAGCACCGCGGCAGCCAGCGGCAGATGGCCGATGGCATAAAAGAAGCAGTACATCGCCGCCATACCAAAGCCGGTGCGCAACAGGTGACCACCCGGCTTGTCGGTCCGGACGGTGTTGCGCAGGCCACTTCGCCACATCAGGGGCAGCAGCAGCAGCAGACTGACCGCGTTGCGGAAGAACACCACGACCTCGGTGGAGGTCTGCGCCGACACCGCCTTGATGCAGGCTCCCATCAGCGCGAACGCGGCCGACGCCCACAGCGCGTGGACGGCGGCGCGCGCCAGATCGTTGCGCTGGATCATGCGGAGGGTCGAGAGGTCACACGCTGGAATGCGCCATGCTACTCGCGATACGCCCGGACGAGCGGTGGAACCCGGACGGCGGTGGCTGCGAACCGGCGGCGCGAGTCGTGGTCCATGCCTCGGTGCTCTACCGGCTTGTCCGAGGTTTCACCGATGACGAAAAATATGGCAGTTGGATTTTCGCTCCACGGCGCCCGAATTCCGACAAACGGCTCGGGCATCGGCACACAATGTGCAAAGCTGAAATCGCCGAAGCGTTCGGCCTTTGCAGTCGCGAATCCCGGGAGGCGCGCAGGATGAACATCTTTGACTCGTACCGAGAGCAGTATCTCAAAGCTCGCAACGAGGAGATGTCGCTCCTCGAGTATCTGGAGCTGTGCAAGCAGGATCCAATGGCTTACGCCTCGCCGGCGGAGCGCATGCTCGCAGCCATCGGCGAACCCGAAATAGTCGACACGCGCAACGAGCCGCGCCTGTCGCGCATCTTCTCCAACCGCATCATCCGCCGCTATCCGGCGTTCAAGGAGTTTTTCGGCCTTGAAGATGTCATCGGCCAGGTCGTGTCCTTCTTCAAGCACGCTGCCCAAGGTCTGGAAGAGCGCAAGCAGGTGCTGTATCTGCTGGGTCCGGTGGGCGGCGGCAAATCGTCGATCGCCGAGCGGCTCAAGGTGCTGATGGAGGCCCACCCCATCTACGCCTTGCAGGGATCGCCCATCAACGAATCGCCGCTGGGCCTGTTCAACCCGGACCGCGATGGGCCCATGCTGGAAAAGGAATACGGCATTCCGCGGCGTTATCTGACGGGAATTGCCTCTCCCTGGGCGGTCAAGCGCCTGGCCGAGTTCGATGGCGACCTCACGCAGTTCAAGGTGGTGCGCGTTCAGCCCTCGGTGCTCAAGCAGGTCGCAATCACCAAAACCGAGCCCGGCGACGAGAACAACCAGGACATCTCCTCGCTGGTCGGCAAGGTCGACATCCGCAAGCTGGAGCAGTACTCGCAGGACGATCCGGACGCCTACAGCTACTCCGGCGGCCTGTGCCTTGCCAACCAGGGCCTGCTTGAATTCGTCGAGATGTTCAAGGCGCCGATCAAGATGCTGCATCCGCTGCTGACCGCAACCCAAGAAGGCAACTTCAAGGGCACCGAGGGCTTCAGCGCCATTCCCTTCAACGGCGTCATCCTCGCCCACTCCAACGAGAGCGAGTGGACCAGCTTTCGCAACAACAAGCACAACGAGGCCTTCCTCGACCGCGTCTACATCGTGAAGGTGCCGTACTGCCTGCAGGTCTCCGAGGAAGTGCACATCTACCAGAAGCTGATGCGCAATTCATCCCTGAATGCCGCGCCCTGTGCACCGGGCACCTTGGAGATGATGGCGCAGTTTTCGGTGCTGACCCGGCTCAAGGAACCCGAAAACAGCAGCATCTTCTCCAAGATGCGCATCTACGACGGCGAGAATCTCAAGGACACCGACCCGTCGGCGAAGTCTTTCCAGGAATACCGCGACTACGCCGGCGTCGATGAGGGCATGACCGGCACCTCGACGCGCTTCGCGTACAAGGTGCTGTCCAGCGTCTTCAATTACGACCAGACCGAGGTCGCGGCCAACCCGGTGCACCTGATGTACGTGCTGGAGCAGCGCATCCTGCGCGAGCAGCTACCGCAGGATCAGCAACGCCGCTACCTGGAATTCATCAAGGGCTGGCTCGCGCCGCGCTACGCCGAGTTCATCGGCAAGGAGATCCAGACCGCGTATCTCGAAAGCTATTCCGAGTACGGCCAGAATATCTTCGATCGCTACGTGACGTTCGCCGACTACTGGATCCAGAACGAGGACTATCGCGATCCGGAAACCGGCGAGCAGTTCGATCGCGGCTCGCTCAACTCCGAGTTGGAGAAGATCGAAAAGCCCGCCGGCATTGCCAACCCCAAGGACTTCCGCAACGAGATCGTGAACTTCGTTCTGCGCGCCCGCGCCCAGCACGGCGGCAAGAACCCGCGCTGGACCAGCTACGAGAAGCTGCGCGAGGTGATCGAGAAGAAGATGTTCTCGTCTACCGAGGAACTGCTGCCGGTGATCTCGTTCAACGCCAAGGCGTCCAACGAGGACAAGAAGAAGCACGAGAACTTCGTCGGCCGCATGGTCGCCAAGGGCTATACGGAGAAGCAGGTTCGGCTGCTTTCCGAGTGGTATCTGCGGGTCAGGAAGTCGGCGTGAGAAGCCGGGAATCGTTGATGCGGAACACGCCAAACAAACGATCCTCTCTCGATTCGATTGGCTTGCGATTCCCGATTCCCGATTCCCGATTCCCGGCGTAGCCCATGTCCATCGTCATCGACCGCCGCCTCAACGACCGCAACAAGAGCGCGGTCAACCGCGCACGCTTCATCCGGCGCTACAAGGAGCAGATTCAGCGGGCGGTCGGCGATCTGGCCGCCAAACGCGGCATCACCGACATGGAGCAGGGGGGCGACGTCAGCATTCCGTCGCGCGACATTCGCGAGCCTACCATCCATCACGGACCGGGCGGCGACCAGGAGTACGTGCACCCGGGCAATCACTCGTTCAATGCGGGCGATCGCTTGCCCAGACCGCAAGGCCAGGGCAGCGGTGGCGGTGGGTCGGGTGAGGGCGACGGCAGCGGCAGCGAGGACAACTTCATCTTCACGCTGTCGCGCGAAGAGTTCATGAACCTGTTCTTCGACGACCTGGAACTGCCGCATCTGGTGCGCAATTTCCTCGGCGAGGTACGCGACTTCAAGATGCAGCGCGCCGGCTATACGCCCAGCGGCGTGCCGGCCAACCTCTCAGTGCCGCGCTCCTTGCGCAATGCCACTGCACGTCGTATCGCGCTGTCTGCCCCGCTCAGGCGGCAGATCGCCGAACTCGAGGCGCAGGAAGAGCGCGAGGACGATCTGGTCCGTCGGGCAGAGATCGAAGAGCAGATCGCCCTGCTCCGGGGGCGCATTGATCGGGTGCCGTTTCTGGACGACATCGATCTGCGCTTTCGGCACCGCGTCAAGGTACCCCAGCCGATCTCCAGGGCCGTGATGTTCTGCCTGATGGATGTGTCGGCGTCGATGACCGAAGACAAGAAGGACCTGGCCAAGCGCTTCTTCACGCTGCTGTACCTGTTCCTGTCCCGCAAATACGAGAAGGTCGAGGTGGTGTTCATCCGGCATACCGACAACGCCGAGGAAGTCGACGAACAGCGCTTCTTTCACGACACCCAAAGCGGCGGCACCGTGGTGCAGTCGGCGCTCAGGCTGATGCACGAGATCGCGGTGGAACGTTACCCTTCCCAGGCTTGGAACATCTACGGCGCGCAGGTTTCGGACGGCGACGCGTTTGGTGCCGATCCGGAGAAGAGTCGCGCCTGGCTGGCCGAGCAGCTGCTTCCGTTGTGCCGGTATTACGCCTATATCGAGGTGCCGGACGACGAAGACCATACCAGTCCGCTGTCGTACGCCTACGCCCGTATCGAATCCCCGCGCTTTGCCATGAAAAGCGTGACTTCGCGGGCCGGTGTTTATCCGGTGCTGCGCGATCTGTTCAAACGCGAGGCCGCGGTATGAGCGGGCCCGTCGTCTTTTTCGCGTGGCGAGGAATCCAGCGCGCAAGTCAGCGCGCGGTCCCTGCTCCGCATCCCGGGCCAGGCACAGCGGGAATGGCCCGACTCTCAAGGAAATACCGTCCATGAGCGCAGATGGCAGTAGCGGATATCTTTCCACCGGCGCGGAATGGAACTTCGATCTGATCGAGCGCTACGACCGCGCGATCGCCGACATCGCCAGGAACGAATTCCGGCTCGACACCTACCCCAACCAGATCGAGATCATCGGCTCCGAGCAGATGCTCGATGCCTACGCCTCGCTGGGCCTGCCCATCGGCTATCCGCACTGGAGCTACGGCAAGGAGTTCATCCGCAACGAGGATCTGTATCGCAAAGGCGCGCGCGGACTGGCCTATGAGATCGTCATCAATTCCAATCCCTGTATCGCGTATCTCATGGAAGAGAACACCATGGCGATGCAGGCCTTGGTGATCGCGCATGCCTGCTACGGCCACAACAGCTTCTTCAAGAACAATTACCTGTTCAAGCAGTGGACCAACGCCGACGCCATCATCGACTACATGGTGTTTGCGCGTAAGTACGTGCTGTCCTGCGAAGAGCGATACGGCCTGTCGGCGGTGGAAGAAACCCTCGATTCCTGCCACGCGCTGATGAGCCACGGAATCGATCGCTACCACCAGCCGCAACCGTTGTCTGCCGAAGAAGAGCAGAACCGCGTGCGCGAACGCGAGGAGTACAACTGGAAGCGCTTCGACGACATCTGGCGCACCGTCCCGCAGAAGCGGCGCGGCGAGCGCAAGCATTCGGATTCCCAGTTCCCCGCGGAGCCTCAGGAGAATCTGCTGTACTTCGTGGAAAAACATTCGCCCAAGCTGGAGCCCTGGCAGCGCGAACTGGTACGCATCACGCGCAAGATGGCCCAGTATTTCTACCCGCAGGGTCAGACCAAGGTCATGAACGAAGGCTGGGCCACCTTCTGGCACTACACCTTGCTAAATCGGTTGTTCGACAAGGGACTGGTCGACTCCGGCTTCATGCTGGAGACGCTGCAGTCGCATACCAACGTGGTGACCCAGCGCGGCTACGACCAACGCGGATACGGCGGCATCAACCCCTATGCGCTGGGCTTCGCGATGATGAGCGACATCCGTCGCATCTGCGAAAGCCCCACCGCCGAAGATCGCGAATGGTTTCCGGACATCGCCGGTGGCGACTGGCGATCGGTGCTGGATTTCGCCATGCGCAACTACAAAGACGAATCTTTCATCGCGCAGTACCTGTCGCCGCGCCTGATCCGCGAGTTCCATTTGTTCGCGATTGCCGATCACGAACGCGACGACAAGCTCACTGTAGACAGCATCCACAACGAGCAGGGTTACCGCCGCTTGCGCCGTCTGTTCGCGGGCCAGTACAACCGCGACTGGCTGGTGCCCGACATCCAGGTCACCCGCTACGACCGTCGTGGCGACCGCTCGCTGACGCTTCAGCACCGGCGTCATCGCAATCGCCCGCTCGCAGCGGAAGCAGAGGAAGTCCTCAAACACCTGTCGCGGCTGTGGGGATTTGCAGTGCGCCTGGAAACCGTCGGCGAGGCCGACCAGATGGTCGGCGTGCGCGAGTTTCGCTCGGCCTGAAGATCCCGCGCCGCTTTCAGGCCAGACGCGCGCGTAGTGCGTCCAGTTCGGCGCTGAATTCGCGCAGATCGAGCGGACGGCGGGCGCCGATGGCGGACAGGGTCGGCGCATAGCCTTCAGAGGCGCTGCCACCCACGAAGATCGGCAAAGTCTGCGGCAACAGTTTGCGCAGTTTGGTCAGCTGACCTTCGATGCGGGGGTCGTCGGACGGGTAGCACAGGCTCAGAGCTACCGCGCGTGCATTGCGGACTTCCGCGGCATGCTGCACTTCTTCCGCCGGCAGGCTGGAGCCGGCGTACACCACCTCCCACCCCGCGCGCATCGCGGTGATGGCGACCATCAGTGCGCCCAGCTCGTGATGCTGCCCGAACGGCGTGGTCACCACGATGCAGGGCCCGGACGGCGCCACGCTGCTGCTGGTCATCAGATCGCCCAGAAAGGTGCGCAGATGGGCCGACGCAAAATGCTCGTGTACCACGCGCAGGCGACCGTCGCGCCAGCGCACACCGATCTCGTGCATCAACGGATCGACGAAATCCTCGAACAGCGCCGGCACCGTCAGCGTGCGCGTGGCTTGCAGCAGAGATTGCAGAAACGCCTGCGAGTCCATGCCCGCCGCGGCAGCGATTGCCACCTCCACCAGCCGGAGGCGGGTAAACGGAATTCGCGGTGTCGCCTCCAGCCCGGGCAGGGTGTCGCGACCGACCAGCGCGTGCAGCTCTTCCATCGGCAGGTTGGCGACCTCGCTGATCCGATGCCCCAGTTGCACGGCCTGGCGCAGCAGCACCAGCCGCTGAACCTCCCAGTCGGAATACAACCGTCGCGCAGTTGTGGAACGGTCGGGCGTGATGGCCCGATAACGGCGCTCCCAGGCCCGGATCACATGTGCAGTCAGGCCCGAGCGGCGGGCAGCGACATTGATCGGACAACGCGGACTTTCGATCAGCTTGGCCGCAGCAGACTTGGACATGACAGGCTCCGAAAATGGAACAGGCAATTGATCACGTCCCAATCTTAGACATGTCTAACTTGAACGGACTATTTGTCTAATTTTTTGGCGGAATCTCCGCGAAACTGGCCCTAACAATTCGACGCTCGTGCCATCTACTTAGACAGATTCGGGACTGGACGCTGTCAATGCCGCCCGCTACCTTGGTCGACCCCCTTTGTCCCCGAGCCCGTCATGGCTGAGTCTGGAGCCGAACAGCGCGTCAAACGCCTGCGCGCTGCCTTGGAAAGCGGCCGCTGGGCCCCGGTGCAACGCATGCTGGCTGCGCTGAACCCAGCGGAGTCGGCCTCACTGCTGGCGTCGCTCCCCTCGCGCGAGCGCGCCCTGATCTGGGAAATGGTGGACCCGGCCGACGACGGCGAGGTCCTGCTGCACCTGCCCGAGGACGTTCGCGCCGAACTGATCGAGCAGATGGACACCGCCGAACTGGTCGCCGCAGCCGGGGACATGGAGATCGACGATCTCGCCGACTTCCTCGACTCCTTGCCGGAAACCGTCACCGCGCAGGTGATGCGCGCGCTGTCGGACACCGACCGCGCACGCCTGGAAGCGGTGATGGTGCACGACCCGGACACCGCTGGCGGGTTGATGAACACCGACACCGTGACGGTGCGCCCGGACGTGAGCCTGGAAGTGGTGATGCGCTATCTGCGCAAGCGCGGCGAATTGCCGCTGCACACCGACGCGCTGTTCGTGGTGGACCGCTACGGCGTGTATCTGGGCACCTTGTCGCTGGAGCGGATCCTCACTTCGGATCCTGAACAGCTCGTACAGAAGGTGATGGATCACGAGCTGGAGGCTCTGCCTGTGAGCATGCCGGCACACGAGGTCGCGCAGCGCTTCCAGAGCTCGGACCTGGTATCCGCACCGGTGGTCGACGATCAGCGCCATCGCCTGATTGGCCGCATCACCGTTGACGACGTGGTCGATGTGATCCGTGCCGAAGCCGAGCGCAACCTGTTGTCCATGGCGGGCCTGGACGATCAGGAAGACCTGTTCGCGCCGGTGCCGCGCGCCGCGCGCCGCCGCGCGATCTGGCTCGGACTCAACTTGTGTACGGCGTTTCTTGCCGCCCGGGTGGTGGGCCTGTTCGAAGCGACCCTGGAACAGATCATCGCGCTGGCGGTGCTGATGCCCATCGTCGCCAGCATGGGCGGCATCGCCGCCAACCAGATCGTGGCCCTGATGGTGCGCGGCCTGGCGCTTGGGCAGGTCGGCGCCGGCAACACCGGCGCCCTGCTGCGCAAGGAGTTGCTGGTGGCCTTGTTCAACGGCCTGCTGTGGGGGGCTGCGGTCGCCGGCGTCGTCTGGTGGTGGTTCCAGTGGCCGCTGTTGTCACTGGTGATCGGCCTGGCCTTGCTGCTCAATCTTTTGCTGGCCGCCTCCGCCGGCCTGCTGGTGCCGCTGCTGCTGCGTCGCATGGGCCTGGATCCGGCGCTTGCGGGATCCATGGTGGTGACCACCATCACCGACGTCATGGGATTCTTCCTGTTCCTCGGCCTGGGCACCCTGATCCTGCTGTGATTGGCCTCGCCCCCGCGCCTCGTCGCATCATTCGCACTAGAACAAAGGAGCGAGCATGAACAAGCAGGAGCAGTTTTCCGGCACCGCCGAAGTGCGCGATCAGCACCGCTTTGACGAAGCCCGCCTGTTGGAGTGGATGAACGCCAACGTGGCCGGCTTCAAGGGCCCGCTACGCGTCGAACAGTTCAAGGGCGGGCAGTCCAATCCGACTTACAAACTGCTGTCGCCGGGCAGCAACTACGTGATGCGACGCAAACCGCCGGGCAACTTGCTGGCCTCCGCGCACGCGGTCGATCGGGAGTATCGGGTCATCAGCGCGCTGCACGGCGCCGGCTTCCCCGTAGCAAAGACCTTTGGCCTGTGCACGGACGAATCCGTCATCGGCACCTGGTTCTACGTCATGGATTGCGTGGACGGACGGGTGATCTGGGACACGCGCTTTCCCGACGTGCCGCGCGAGCAGCGGCCTGCCTATTTCGACGCCATGAACCGCACCCTGGCGCAGTTGCACACGCTGGACTACGCGGCGCTGGGTCTGCAGGACTACGGAAAAACCGGCAATTACTTCGAACGCCAGATCGGGCGCTGGTCCAAGCAGTATCTGGCCGACGAAGCCGCCGGACGCATCGGCGCCATGGACCGGTTGGTGGAGTGGCTGCCCGCCCACATCCCGCCGGGCGACGACACCGCCATCGTTCACGGCGACTATCGCTGTGACAACATGATCTTCCATCCCACCGAGCCGCGCGTGCTGGCGGTCCTGGATTGGGAGCTTTCCACCCTGGGCCACCCGCTGGCCGACTTCACCTACCACCTGATGATGTACCGCATGCCGCCCGGCATCACGGCGGGACTGGTGGGCGCCGACCTGACGGCATTGAACATTCCCAGCGAGCCCGAGTACGTCGCCGCCTATTGCGACCGCACCGGCCGCGCGGGGCTGGGCGAGCTCGACTTCTATCTGGCTTTCAACATGTTCCGGCTGGCGGCGATCCTGCACGGCATTCGCGGTCGCGTGGTGCGCGGCACCGCCGCCAGCGAACACGCCAGGCAGATGGCCTCGTTCACCGAACCGCTGGCCGACCTGGCGTGGAAACAGGTTCAGGCCGCGCGACGCTGAAGCCGGTCAGCTGCCCATCGGCGGCACGTCGCCGCACTCTGCCGCCAGCCAGCGACCGGCGAAATCCGTGCGCACTTCCACAGGAAGGTTGTTCTCGGCCACGCCGCTGAAGTCGGTCGTTCCGGAGTAGGTCTCGGGGCTGGTGAGCTGCATTCTCAGGGTGCCCTCGCCGCGCAGCTGACCATTACACGCGATCCGGCCGTTGAACTCGTCGCCGGTCCGTCGGGTGTCCCGCGTGGTGCAGCCGCTTTCAGGGTCGCTGAACTCGGGAATCGCGTCTTGCGTGACCTGCTCCGGCAACAGGCACATGCGGTGCACGATAGGCTCGGCGAACGGCAGCTTGAACCCTGCGCCGCGCATCTGCTCCAGCATCTCCGGCGGAATCTGCGGCATCGAATCGCCCATATCGACCCTGATCGTGGTTTCCCACAGGCCGGGCTTCTGACGGGTTTCGGCGCCGGCAACGCTGGCGCTCATCGCGCCGGCCAGCAACAGCGACATCTGCAGTTGACGAATCATGAGGCCTGGGCTCGTAAACAATGCCGTGCTGGCATCGACGACCGGCAGGATGCCACGCCCTACCGTACGCTGCCTGAAGCGCTCTGAACCTGTCCAAAAATCGACTGCGGTCGGCATTTCGCGTCCGTACGGTGCTCGAAATGCTCACGTACTTCTATGTACGTTCCGCTTTCTGCGCTCCGCCGAACGCGAACTCACCGATGCTCGCTACGGTCTTTGGACAGGTTCTCAGGGCCCGGCCTCGCCGTCGCCCGCGACGGTCATGCGATCGATCAGGACCGATCCGCAACGCACGCCGGATCGTACATCCACGTCGCTGCCCAGGGCCACGATGTTGCGATACATCTCCAGCAGATTGCCGGCGATGGTGATGCCCTCGACCGGTGCGCCGATCTGCCCGTTGTCCACCCAGAAGCCGGCGGCGCCACGCGAATAATCGCCGGTGACCCCGTTGGCACCCTGCCCCATCAATTCGGTCACCAGCAGACCGCGCCCCATCTCGCGCATCAGTCCGGACTGATCGAGAGCACCGGGCTCCACCACGAGATTGAACACCCCGCCGGCATTGCCGGTGCTTTCCAGGCCCAGTTTGCGTGCCGAGTAACTGCCCAACAACCAGCCACGCAACACCCCATGGTCGACCAGCAGACGTTCGGCGGTCGCCACGCCTTCCTGATCGTAGGCAGCACTGGCGGCCGCCTGCAGCAGATGGGGCTGTTGACGCAGCACGACCTGCGGACTGAACACCGGCTGATCCAGCTTGTCGAGCAAGAAACTGGCGCGGCGGTACAGCGCCCCGCCGGATATCGCGCCGATGAAGTGCCCGAACAACCCGCGCGCCACCTCGGGTGAAAACAGCACCGGCACATTGCGCGTCGACAGGGTTTTGGCGCCCAGACGGGCGACTGCGCGTTCGCCCGCCCGTCGGCCGATCGCCTCCGGGCTGTCGAAACGGGCCGGATTGCGACCGCCGTCCCACCAGTAATCGCGCTGCATCTGGCCGTTGGCTGCAGCCACCACCGCACAACTCATGCTGTGCTGGGTGCCGCTGCGCGCACCGACAAATCCATGCGAGTTGGCGTACACCGAAATACCGCGCTGAGTGGAAACGCCGGCCCCCTCGCTGTGCTCGATGCGCGCGTCCACTCCCTTGGCTGCCGCCTCGCAGGTGCGAGCCTGCTCGATGGCCTGCTCCGGTGTCAGCATCCAGGGATGATCCAGCGAAAGATCGGGAAATTCCGTGGCCATGCGATCGCGATCGGCCAGGCCGGAGCAGGGGTCTTCTTCAGTCACGCGCGCGATCGTCACCGCAGCCTCGACGGCCGCGCGCAACCCTTGCTCGCTAAGATCGCCGGTGGACGCGTTGCCGCGTCGATGTCCGAAGTAGACGGTGACTCCGAGACTGCGATCGCGCTGAAATTCCAGGCTCTCGACCTCGCTTTCGCGCACGCTCACCGAGTACCCGCGCGAGTACGACAGACTCGCTTCTGACTGGCTAGCGCCGTGGTCGCGCGCCATCTGCAGCACGCGCGAAACCTGTTCGCGCAGTTGGTCGGAGGTCGGCAGCGGAGATTCGGCGAGATCGGTCATCGTTTGGTCAGCGGAGCGGCTGCGGCAGGGGCCACAGATTACCGCGATCGTCGGTCGGGGCTTCGACGGAAGCCCGATGTTTGCGGCCCTTTCCAAAAAAACGGCCCCGGAATCCGGGGCCGTCGTTTCAGCTCTTTTCGACTCGGCGCGTCATCACTCTTCGACGCGCGCGCTCACGGCGTTGACGGGGCCAGCCGATCCGATCGGACCGACGGCCGTCGCGGTACCGGTTCCCAGGTTGACGCGGTAGAGCGTCGACTGCGCCTGACCCGCACTACGCAGCGCAGCCAGCACCGACACATCATCGGCACCGGAAATATCGAGGCTCTGCTCGCTGTCCGCCGCCAGGGTCACGCCGAGCGGGCCGACCGGCGCCAGAGCGCCGTCGTTGGGCACGGCCACCCGATACAAGGCGCTGTCGCGGGCGTCCAGCGCGAACTGGAAAGTCCCCATCGACGGCGCCGCACGATAGGCGGTCGCCACGATCTGCGGCGCAGGCGATGCCAGGCGCGTGGTGCCGTCGACGAAGGCGAAGCCGGCGGCGCGCGCAACCGGCACGCCGTCGGCACCCGCGATCATGCGATCAGCCTGCAGATTGACACGCAGGTTCTGGCCGGTGTCGCTGACGATGCGCAGCAAATCGGCGCGCGGGTTGAAGTCCACGCCGAAGTTGGTGCCAGCCAGGGCTTGCGGAGCGGGCGCGGGCGGGAAGCTCAGGGTGGCGAACGCGGTGGCATTGAGCTGGTTGGCAACGGTCTCGTCATCCTCCAGCGAATAGATCACGCCGGAACGACCTACCGTGTAGCCGGTATCCAGGTCCGGCTGCAGGGAAGTCGAGCGTAAGTCCAAACCGATCAGGGTCTCCCCTGCCGGCAGGCCGACGACATCAAACTCGTCGCCCGCCACCAGGACTCCCGTCGCCACCGTGTAGGTATAAGACTCCACGGTGTAGTTGGTGCCGTCTTCAAGCAAGGCGAACACCTCTCGCGTGGCCGACATGTCGTCGTCCGGACTTTCCACGATCAGGCCGCGGTAGCTGTCTCCGGGGAGTGCGGAGCGCAGGGTCGCGGCGCCGCTGGTGGCGTCGAGGGTGTACAGGCCCACCGCGCCGCCCACCGACAGCAGCGCGTAATGCTCGTTGTCGGTGCCGACCTGGGCGATGTCATACCCGTTGGCTGCAAAGGCGTCCACGCCCAGGTCGCCACGCGCCACCAGAATGCCGTTGTTGGGCGGACTCTGTAGGTAGAGGGTGTCGGTGTCGGTGTCGATCGCGAACAGCTCGGTGGACCCTCCCATGGCGGGAGGATTGGGGTTGGTATAAGCCGCCGCCGTCACGCCCTGCAGATAGCCCATGCGGCCATCCACGAACGTGTTCACCGGCTCGGCCGGCGCGGGCGCAACCAGTGCAGCCGTCGGCACGCGCAGATTCAGACCGTCGTTGTCGATGATGCGCAGGGCGTTGGCGGCTGGATTGAAGTCCACGCCGAACAGATCACCTTCGGGCGTGGTGCCCTCACCCGTGATGGGTTGAATTTCCGTCGCTAGCGCGGTGTCCGGATCCACGATCAGCGAGCGACCGCTGCTGGTGACGGCGTGCAGGTTACCGTCGGCGGGACGGAAATCCAGGCCCACCACCGTCTCGCCCGTCCCCACCATGATGTTGCCGACCGACTCTACGTTGTCGGGCGCGTCTGCATTGAACTTGACCAGCTCGGCACCGTCGCGCACGCCATAGACCACCGTGCCGGTACCGACCGGATCGGGACCGGGTTCGCCGCCGTTGTTGTTGCTGCTTCCCCCGCATGCACCCAGCAGGAGCGCCCCGGCAACCATCGCCGAGCCTCGCGTCATGGACCTGATTGCCGTCGATGCCGACGGAGGAGACTGCATTGTTCGCGTCATGTTGTTCCTCTCCATTGATGGATGAAGCAAGGGTTTCCGGCGGGCGCTCGGATTGAGTCCGCCGAATCGGCCAGCAGGTTGCGGAGACCGGTGACGAGCAATAGCCGCTTCGCTCGTTGCAGGGCACTCGCTTTGCAGCTCGTCACGCCAGCATGACGGTGCCCAGCCAGGCCCGTTATTCCGGTGACTTGAACCCGGCAGGCAGCGCAAGCAATACGCGCAGGAGGTTGCCGTGGATGCCGCCAAAGTCCCCATTGCTCATGATCAGCACGCGATCGCCGGGCCGCGAGGCCGCAACGATCTTGCCGATCAGCTCGTCCAGGCCCTGCGCCACGGTCAGACGATCACCGAGCGAACCCAGCGCCTGCTGCACGTCCCAGTCCAGATCGGGCCGCACGAACACAAAGGCGTGATCGGCCTGGTTGAGCGCGTCGGCCAGCTCGGCCGCGTGGGAGCCCAGGCGCATGGTATTGGAGCGCGGCTCCAGCACCGCCAGGATGCGCCCGCCCGGCTGCCGTCGCAGGGCGTCGACGGTCACCGCGATAGCCGTCGGATGATGCGCGAAGTCGTCGTACACCGTCACCCCGCCCGCCTCGCCAATTTTCTCAAGACGCCGACGCACGCTGCGAAAGCCTCGCAGCGCCTGCACCGCAGCCGGCACCGGCACACCGACGTGCGCGGCCGCGGCGATTGCGGCCAAAGCATTGGAACGGTTGTGCAGGCCGGCCAGCGGCGTCGCCACAAAACCTAGCGATTGCCCCTTCGCGCGCAACTCGAAGCCCTCGGCAGCGTCGCTTGCAGACCAGCCGGCGGCATCATCGAAGCGCTCCACCTCGCTCCACACCCCCTGCTCGAGCACGCGCGCGAGGTTGGCATCGCGCCCATTCACAATCAGCCGGCCGCTGGAGGGCACAGTGCGGATCAGGTGATGGAACTGGCGCTCTATGGACGCCAGGTCGGGAAAAATATCGGCGTGGTCGTATTCCAGATTGTTGAGCACGCAGGTGCGCGGGCGGTAGTGGACAAACTTGGAGCGCTTGTCGAAGAAGGCGGTGTCGTACTCGTCGGCTTCGATGACGAAGTGCCTGCCCTTTCCCAGCCTGGCCGACACCCCGAAATCCAGCGGCACGCCGCCGATCAGGAAACCGGGTTCCAGCCCCGCCCGGTCCAGCATCCAAGCCAGCAGGCTGCTGGTGGTGGTCTTGCCATGCGTGCCGGCCACAGCCAGTACATGCCGCCCCTGCAGCACGTTTTCGGCTAGCCATTGCGGCCCGGAAACGTACGGCAATCCACGATCCAGCGCCTGCTCCATGGCGGGGAATCGCGTCCCGCGCGCGACCACGTTGCCGACCACCACCACGTCCGGCACGGGCTCCAGGTGCGCGGCCGCGTAACCCTGCATGACCTCGATGCCCAGCGCCTGCAACTGCGTGGACATCGGCGGCCAGGCGTTGGCGTCGGAGCCGGTCACCCGGTGGCCCGCCTCGCGCGCCAGCGCCGCGATTCCGGCCATGAAGGTGCCGCAGATACCCAGGATATGCAGATGCATCGGAACGGTCGCTCAGCCCGGCGTTGCGCCGACCAGCATCCCCGCCAGGGTGGCGAAGAACAGCACGAACATCAGCACGCCGAATGCCACCAGCAAGGCCAATAGCAGGCCGCCGCCGATCCCCATCCCGGCGGCGTGGCGCAAAATGTGCGCGTTGACCACGAAGTTCCAGATGTTGAGTGCGTTCATGGTCAGCGCCGCCCATCCCGGAATATCGAGCGACGCGGTTTCCAGCGCCTCGGGATTCTGCGCCAGCTTCTCGAGCTCGGGGGCGATCTGCGAAAACGGCAGCACCAGGCCGAGGGTCAGCAAAGTGCTGACCGCCAGCATCGCGTGATACGTCTGGGTAAAGCGTGCCTCGAGTTTGCGCGCACGCAGAATCAGGTGCGCCGCCATCGCGGTTCCCATCACCACCGCGATCGACATGGCCGCCGCCACCACCGGATTCACCGCCATCACCAGCACCGCGTAGTTGGCCAGCGCCGCCGCCGGCACCAGCACGCGCGTCAGGTTGATGTCGAACGGAAAGTCCTGCGGCCCGATGCGGAACAGCAGCAGGTTGACGGTGGCGTTGAGTACGGACTGGAACATGCGCGTGGCGGGCGTAGGGAAAGATCGACGGGCAGCGTGAAACGGTATTGTAGGCGCACAGACTGCCCCCGCCGCCGAGATTCGCTGCTGCCGTGAACACGCCGTATATCGATACCCAGAACGCTCTGGATCCCTGGCTGCAGCGTTGGAGCCGGGCGCCGTTCCTGGCCCTGGATACCGAGTTCGTCCGCGAGCAGACCTACTACGCCCAGCTCTGCCTGGTGCAAATCGGGGACGGCGAACACAGTGTCTGCATCGATCCACTCGCCGGATTGGATCTGCAGCCCCTGTGGGCATGCATCCACGACGCCCAGCACCCTCGCGTCTTCCACGCCGCCGGGCAGGATCTGGAGATCCTGGTGCAGTTGACGGGGCGCGCACCTTCCAGCCTGTTCGACACCCAGATCGCGGCGGGTCTGCTCGGCATGGGCGATCAGATTGGCTATGCCGCGCTGATCGAAAAGCAGCTCGGCATCCGCCTGGACAAGAGCCTGTCCCGCACCAACTGGGCGCGACGACCCCTCAACGAGCGCGAAACGACTTACGCCACCGACGACGTCCGCCATCTGGCGGTGATCTACCCCGATCTGCGCGACGCCCTGCAGCGCCGCGGGCGCCTGCACTGGCTGCAGGAAGACTGCGCAACCATGGCCGATCCCAAGCGCTATCGGGTCGATCCCGAGCGCGAGTGGCGCCGACTCAAAGGCCTGGTACGACTGCCGCGAAAGGCGCAGCACGTGGCCGCGCGTCTGGCCGCCTGGCGCGACGTGGTGGGCGAACAGCGCAATCGTCCGCGTCGCTGGATTCTCCCCGACGAAGCGCTCTACGCCCTGGCCGAACGTCAGCCGCAGACCCTGGCACAGCTCGGCACCCTGCAGGCCCTGCCGCCCAAGACCATCGAACGGCACGGGCGCGCGCTGATCGAGATGATCGAGGAGGCCGGCCGATGCGATGCTCCGCCGCTGATCGAAGAAGTGCGTTTAAGCGACATCGAGAAGCAGCGCATCAGGCGCGTGCAGGATGCACTGCGCGTCACCGCCGAACGCCTGGAAATCTCCGTCAGCCTGCTGGCACCGCGCGCCGACATCGAAGCACTGGCCTTGCTCGGCGCCGACGCCGACATCCCGCTGCTGCGCGGCTGGCGACGCGAGGCCGTCGGCGCTGCCCTGCTGGAGATGCTGTAGTTGTAGCCCGGGTGCAACCCAGGGCTTCCGGTCCAGTTGATCATCCCCCATGACCCCGGCTGCGCCTGGGCTACCTCACGGAGCGGAAACCCGGGCGACAACAACCGTCAAAGCCGCACGCCGCCGCCGCAAATGTTTGCAAACACCTCTGCGCTCAAGGGCTCGTAACCGCGTCCAGCATCGAGTAAGGCATACAGCGGATCGCTCACCTTGCCGGGATCGAAACCCTCCTGTTTGACCTCGACCTTGCGGAACTTGAAGGTGCCGGTGACTTCCTGCTCCGGGCGCAGGCGCACGAACAGCGGTACCGCGTACGCCGGCAGATGTTCGGCGACAAACTGCGCCAGGCCGGCACCATCGAAATCCCCACCGGTCCAGGTCAGCGAAGCCATCCCGGCGCGACCGTCGCAGCCCGGAACTTCCACGCCGTACACCACCGCCTGCTCAACCTGCGGATGGCGGTTGAGCACGCCTTCGACTTCGGTGGTGGCAACGTTCTCGCCCTTCCAGCGGAAGGTGTCGCCAACCCGATCAATGAAGGCGATGTGGCGAAAGCCCTGGTCTCGCACCAGATCGCCGCTGTTGAACCAGCAGTCGCCCTCCTCGAAGACATTGCGGAACAGCTTTTTCTCGCTGGCCTGAGCGTCGGTGTAGCCGTCGAACGGGGTTTTGTCGCTGACCTCGGTGATCAGCAGGCCCACGCCGCCCCGGGCGACCTTGTGCATGAAGCCATCCTCGCCGCGCACCGGGGCTTCGGCCTCGGCATCGAACTCCACGATGGCGAACGGCAAAGGGCAGAATCCCGCTGTCTTCGACAACCCCAAGCCGTTGACGAAGGCGGCGTTGGACTCGCTGGCACCGTAGAACTCGGCGATGCGCTCGATACCGAAGCGCTGCTGGAACTCGTCCCAGATTTCCGGGCGCAGACCATTGCCGCAAATCACACGGACCTCGTGCTCGCGATCATCGGCCTGGGGCGGGCGGTTGAGCAGATAGCGGCAGATCTCGCCGATGTAGCAGAAGCCAGTGGCCCGGTGGCGGCGAATCTCATCCCAGAACTTGCTGGCGCTGAACTTGCGCCCCAGCGCCAGCGTGCAGCCGGCGCCAAGCACCGCACCCCAGGACACCGTCAACGCATTGTTGTGATACAGCGGCAGCGCACAGTAGAAGATGTCCTCGGCATTCAGCCGCAGAGCCATCTGGCCAAGGCCGGCCATGCCCTTGAGCCAGCGGTAATGGCTCATCACCGACGCCTTGGGCAGCCCGGTGGTGCCGGACGTGAAGATGTAGAACGCCGAGTTGCGCGCCATCACCGACTGCGTTTCCACCAGATTCGTGGAGGGCGCATTGACTAGTTCGCTGCGCAGGTTGGCGTAGCCGAACGGCGCGCCGCCGGCGCCGTCCCACAGGAGTTGCAGCCCGTTGCCGGCCGCCTCGCCCTTGGGCGTGTAGGGGGTTGTACCCAGGACCTCGCGGCATTCCTCGCCGACGATCACCACCCCGGCGCCGGTGAGCTTGAGACTATGCGCCAGCACCTCGCCGCGCTGGTTGTGATTGATCATCCCGGCGACCGCGCCTAGCTTGACGATGCCCGCCACGCAGGCCAGCACATCGGGGCGATTCTCCATCACCACGGCTACCGCATCTCCCGCGACCACGCCGCGTGCGCGCAGCACGTGAGCGATGCGATTGGCCCAGCTGTTGAACTCGGCGTAGGTCCACCGCCGATCCTCGAACGCCAGCGCAATGCGACGCGGATGGCGCCGCGCCAGTTGCTCCAGGCGCAGGCCGATGGACTGCACCGAATCGGGCTTGAGCGTGACCAGGTTGAACAGGCCGCGGTTGGCCCTGAAAGCACCCGGCAGCGTCTTGATCAGGCCGCGGGCCAGATCGGTCAGGCGGATGGTGTCGGAGGTCTGGGTCATGGGCATTCCGGTTCGCCCCGTCAGCGGGGCCTATAACGGCGGCAGCTTAGGGCCTGTGCACCGCATCGACGCAGCAGCCCTGGCGACAGGCGCCCGTGGCGCCCCGGTACGCGCGACCCCGAGCACCGCACTAGACTGCGACAAACACCGTACATCCCGGAGCCGGTCGTGCTCGAACTGTTCACTTTTCGCATGTCGCACTTCAGCGAGAAGGCGCGCTGGCTGCTCGATGCATCGGCCACCGAGTACCGGGAAGTTTGCTGGACGCCTTTCTTCCATGTGCTGCCCGCCTTGGCCCACGGCCGTATCGGCACCACCGTGCCGATCCTGCGGCATCGCGGCGGCTATGTGCAGGACAGCACCCGAATTCTGCTGTGGCTGGACTGCAACATGCCGGGTTTCCAGTTGCTGCCGCGCGACGAAACGGCGCGCAAGCAGGTATTGGAGTGGGAGGAGCGTTTCGATCGCATCGGTGCTCATGTCATCCGCTACGCCTACAGTGCCGCGCTGGACGACCGCGAGGCTGTGGTGACCCTGTGGACGCTGGATGCCAGCCCCTTGCAGCGGCGCTTCATCGCCACCTCCTTCCCACTGCTGGCGGCCGCGTTCACGCGCATCAGTGGCATTTCACCGGACGCGGCCGAGCGCTCGGCACGGACCATCGAAAGGGCGCTGGACGAACTTGACGCTGCGCTCGCCGACGGTCGCGAGTATCTGGTCGGCGACTCGATGACTGCTGCCGATATCACCGCCTGCGCGTTGCTGGCCCCGTTGGTGGGGCCGGCCGAACATCCCGTCTACAGTCGCGCCGATTTTCGCCGGACGCTGGAGCCGCTGGTGCGCGCCTGGCAGCAGCGCCCGGCATTCGACTGGGTACGGCGGCGCTATCGCCAGCGCCATGCCCGGGTCTGATCGCGATGGCGCGGGTCTCGACCGTTTGAAGGATCCGCGACGGGTCAGCCGTGGCCCGACGGCGCCGACTCGCGCTGACTGGCTCTGAATTCGCGCGCACCGACCCTGGCCTGGAAGCAGGGGCCCGCGCCGTAGCGGCACCCCTGGGTAGACAGCCATTCACGCGATAACGAATCCGCGATGCCGTCAGCCAGAACCGGGATCGCCAGCCCTTTGGATGCCAGCAGCACCAGGCGCAGCCGCTCGGTCGCCTGGGCATCTTCGGCCGATGCGGCGACTTCGTCGGGGTCCAGGATCACCAGATCCAGCGGCAGACCGCCAACCCGGTTGAGCGCGGTGAAAACCGACTCCGACGAACCGCGAAGCGCGAAGCGCACACCGCGTTCGAGCAGGCGCCGCGTCAGGTGGGCAGGAGCTTCCTGAGCTTCACCCAGGCCGGTGCTGGACAACGCGAACATCAGCCGGCGCGGCGGCACGCGGTGACGCTCCATGAGCTCGAACACGAAGCTGCTGAAATCCGGGTCCTTGAGCTGCCAGCCGGAGATGTCCACCACCACCGGCAGTGGGGCTTGGTCGATTTCGCCTTCTTCCGGCGGCGGCAGCAGGATGCAGGCTTGGTAGACCAGCCACAGCTCGACGTCGGCGAGCAGCCCGGCCCGGCCCGAGGCCTCCAGCACCTCATCGCCGGGGATGCGTCCCTGCTTGGGATGCTGCCAGTAAAAGTCGAGCATCACCGCACCCAGCTCGTCGCCCGCCATCTCGAACGCGGGCAGCACCTCGACTTCGAACTGCTGAAGCGCAAAAGCGGCGTGCAGGCTGCGTTCCAGCTCCAGGCGCCGGCGCTTCTCCGGTGGCACTTCGACGCTGTAGATGCGGTACTGGCCGGGGCCGGACTGTTTGGCCTGGTACATCGCGGCGTCGGCATGCCGCAATAGGCCCTCGGCATCCGACTCATCCAGAGGATAGAGCGCCACGCCGATGCTCGGCGTCAGGCGCAGTTCGTGATCGGGAATATCGAAGCGCGGGCCAAACGCCTCCAGGATCTTGCGCGCCAGCCCTTCGGCGTCATCCAGGCCGCGCAGCCCCTGCGCCACCACCACAAACTCATCGCCGCCCAGGCGCGCCACCGTATCGGTTTCGCGCAGTACCCCCGAAATGCGCCGCGCGGAAATTTCGAGCACGCGGTCGCCGATGTCGTGACCATACGTGTCGTTGACCTGCTTGAACCGATCCAGGTCGATGAAGAACACCCCGACCAGCCGGCTCGACCGGCTGGCGGTGAGCACCGCCTGGTGCAGACGATCCAGCAGGGTGGTCCGATTGGGCAGCCCGGTGAGCGAATCGTGCTGGGCCAGAAAGCGCATGCGATCTTCCTGCGCCTCGCGATCGGTGATGTCCACCGCGATGGCCATGAACATCGGCGGCTCTTCTTCGCGCGAGAAATTGAGCCTGACCTCGACCGGATAGGCGCTGCCGTCGGCACGGACGTGCTTGCAGCGATAGGTGATGTGATCCACCTCGCCGCCGCGCAGGCGCGACAAGTGGGTGTGAAAGGTCTCCGGCTCCAACTCCTGACTGATCGACAGCGGCGTCAGGCGGTTGATCTGCGCCGTCGGATAACCCAGATTGCGCCGCGCACCGCGGTTGACCTCGACGAAGTACAAGGATTGCGCGTCGAAGATGTAGACCTCCTCGGCGGCGGCGTCGAGCAGACGACCAAGCCGTTGCGCCAGGTTGTCGCTGCGCATGCGTTCGGTGATGTCGCGCACGATCACCACCAGGCCTTCTGAGTCTTCCACGTTCATCGGCTGCACCAGCAGCTCGACCGGAAAGGTGGTGGCGTCCTTGCGCCAGCCCACCACGCGCGGCAAACGGCCGTGATGGCGCCCGCCGATGTAGTCGGTCAGGTGCAGGCCCGGCACGTTGAGAAACGGCACCGGCAGCAGCTTGGTCAGAGTGACCCCGTCCAGTTCGCCGCGCGCATACCCGAACATGCGTTGCGCACGCACGTTAGCAAAGCGGATAACGCCGGCGGTGTCGGTGGTCAGCACGCCCTCGACCAAGTGATCGATGACGCCCAGCGATAATCGCGACTGCCGTTTGAGGCGGTCGATGAGATCGCGGCGGTCGTCGATCAGATGAAACACCATGGCCGCACCCGTAGGCGCCGAACCCGGCCGCTCCCGCAGCAGCGCGGCCATCACCTCCACCGCATGCACCTTGGCGTCGCGCGCACGCACCCACAGCTCCTTGGGTTCGTACTCGCGACCTTCGCGCAGGCAGGTCTCCGCCGGCGTCACCAGCGGCGCCTGCTGCTCGTCCAGCGGGTGAAACACCGAATAGACCAGGCGGCCGCGAGCGTCTTGAGCCGACCACCCGGTGATCTCCGCCGCACTGCGGTTCATGAAACGGATGCGCGCATCCGGGTCCACCACGATCAGCGCGCGCTTGAGCGCATCCAGCGCGTGAATGCCGTGCTGACGCAGCGTTTCGGTGACCTCCGGACCGACGATGTCCTCGTCTACGTCGTGCTCCAGCACCCGCCCCTGTCCTTGCACGCGGGCCAGCAAGGGGGTCTGACCGGTCGGCGTCGACGGTCGGCGCGTGATCGCAAAGGCCAGCGCCGCGGCAGTGGGAAAGGCCAGCAACAGCCCGATCCACCCCACCAGTCGCAACTCGCTCACCGCGCGTTCGCGCACGTCGACTGCAAAGCCGGCCGACACCGCGTAGTCGATCTTTCCGATCGCTCGTGGGCCCAAGTCCAGGCTCAGGGTGCCGCGCTCGCTGGTCAGGCGGTACAGCCAGGCGCGAACACGCTGTACGGCCAGGGTCGACAGCAGCGGCACGGCCAAGCGCTCGAAACGCCCGTCCACCGCCAGGATGGCACCCGCCGCATCTGCGACGGCCAAGTAGGTCAGGCCTAGATCGGATTCGCGCACCAGGTAGCGCACCCGGCGCACCAGGGCGTCGCCGCCACCGGCCAGGATCAGCGGTGTCAGCTCCTCGGCCGCCACGTCCAGCGCCTGCCCACGGTTGAGCTCGTCCTGCAGGCCGCCCGAGCGGAACAACGCCCGGGTGGAGAACAGACCCAGCAGGACGGCGGCCACCAGGCCAGCAGCAAGCGCAAACGTTCGCGGCTGTATTTTTCTGAGTGCTTCGAGCACCGGCCCCCACCGTTATCGCGATCCCCGATCGCGCGAAGTGTGACGCGACGGCCGATTCTATCCATAACGTCCGCAGAGACGTGGCGGCCGTTGCGCTGCGCCTCGCACCGGCGTGACAGATACGACAAGCGGCAGCGGGGCGATGGACAACCGGCATCAAGTGGGTAGCGCTTTCCGTTATCGTCTACCGCAGCAAGAAAGAACAATGCCCTGAACACCGACCCGGAGGCGGCAATGCAGCGGTGCAACGACGTTTCCAGCTGGCGCACTCGGCAACGACAGTCGGGCGCTCATGCCGTGGAATACGCCATCATCTTCCCGGTATTTTTCGTGCTTTTGTACGGCACCATCGCCTACGGCCTGATCTTCACCATGCGCTTGGGTTTGCAGCACGCAGCGGAAGAAGGGGCCCGGGCAGCGCTGCGCTACCAACTGCCGGTTGATCCCGCGGACGTCCAAGTAACGCTGCGCGAGGCCGCTGCCGAGACCGCGGCGCGCGATGCGGCAAGCTGGGTCTCCGGGCTTGGCACGCTGCAGGTCGCGGCTGATTTCTGTCCGGTGGGCATCGATTGCCTGACCAGCGGCGGTATCAAGCTGCCCGATACCCTGCCCTGCGGGGAGTCCCTTGCAGACACCTGCCAGATCGTGGTCACTGTGGCTTATCCCTACGACACGCAGCCCATTTTCCCCGCCATTCCCGGGTTTGGCCTGGTCATGCCGGAGCGCCTGTTGGGACGCGCCCGGCTGCTGGTCGACGGCCGCGCCCTGGCCCTATGACCGCCACATCTCTCCGTCATCGGATGTCTGGCACTGCTGCCGTCGAGTTCGCGCTGGTGTTCCCGGTGGTGTTCCTGATGCTTTACGGCTTGATCAGCTTTGGCGCCATCTTGTACACGCAATTGGCGGTATCGCGCGCCGTCAGCGACGGCGCGCGCGCGGCCGGGCTGCTACTGCCGCCAGCGGAAGAAGAAAGCCGCGACTATGAACGGGTCAAGACCGAAGTCATCGAGTCGTTGGCCAACTCAGCGATTGTGCCGCCGGCCAGCAATCGGAGCTTTGCGCTGCGCCGGGCCTGGCTGGAAAGCCATGTGCGCGCCCGCATCGCGGTACAGGAGGCACCTTGCGCGGCGACCGTCGCCGGCACCTGCGCCACCATTACCCTGAGTTTTCCCTACGGCAACGACGACGGGACGCGCCTGATGCCTGCAATCAATATTCCGGGCATCGGCGGCACCGAGTCCTGGTTGCCCAATGCGCTGGTTTCCGCCGCCATAGTGCGACTCTGAAGGCGTCGTCCCATGAACATCCACGCTATCGCCAAAGGCCTCACACCCCGCCGCCAGCGTGGGTCGGTGCTGGTCAATGTCGCGGCCGGACTGTCGGTCATGGTGGTGCTGTTGGGCAGCATCGATCTGGGCCTGCTCTACTACTACAAGCGCGAGTATCAGAAAGCAGCAGACTTGGCCGCGACCGCGGGCGCCAGCGTGCTGCCGGCCGGATGCGTGGCAGCGGAACTCGCGGGAACCGAGAGCGCCAGCATCAATCTTGCGCAACACGAGCACGACGCCCCTACGGTGCAGTGCGGCGTTTGGACTGCAACGGCAGTCCCCCGCTTCACCGCGACGGCGGACAACGCCAACGCGATACGCGCCATTATTCTCGGGTCCGTGCCCACATTGTTTGTGGGCAGTCGCAATCTTTCGGCGGAGGCCATCGCTGTATCCGGCGCACGCAGCGCCGCCTTGAATCTGCGCAGCACCTTGGTGAGCGTGGATACCAGCCAGTCTGCCGTTCTGAATTCCTTGTTCGGCGGGCTGCTTGGCGGCAACGTGTCGCTGAGCGCGGTCGGATGGGATGGACTGGTCAATACCGATATTTCGTTGCTCGACTATCTCGATCAGCTCGCGATCGACCTAGGCGTGCAAGTTGGAGATTACGACCAGTTGCTGCAGACCGATGCCAGCGTCGGTGAGTTGATCGACGCCGCGATCGCCTTGCTGGATCGTGGACAGGGCACCGGCGAAGTCAACGCCGCCCTGGGCGGATTGGAGGTGCTGCGTCTTGCCATCCCACCGGGCACGCCGCTGATCCGGTTGGGCGATCTGATCGCAGTGCAAAGCGGCACCCCTGCCTCCGGACTGGACGCTGCGCTACAGGTATTCCAGCTGGTGCAGGCATTCGTACAAGCCGCCAACGCCGAGAACGTGGCTGCTGCCACGGTCAACCTCGGAGCGTTGAGCGTCCAGGTCAAGATGCTGGAGCCACCGCAGATTTCGGCCATTGGCGACCCCGAGCTGGCCCGTCAGGACCCCGACGGTCCTGACCGGATCTACGTCCGCACCGCGCAGGTCAGGACGCTCATTTCCGTCAACCTGCCAGCGCTCGGCGGTGTCACCGGCTTGGTCAATGCCGTGCTCGACCTCGCCAGCCCGGTGACCACCCTATTGAACGACGTGCTTTCTCTGGACCTGGTCAGCGCGCTCTCCGGCCTGGTCGGCTCCCTGCTAGGCATTCCATACGAAGTGACCGACATTCAGGTGGTGCCGGGTAATCCCCGCATCGATATCAGCCTCGACGCCGGTGGCGGCGAGGCCAAGGTCACTGGCTTCAACTGCCCGGCGCCCGGAGGCAAGGAACTGGATACCGACGTCCTGACCTCGGTCGCAGATTTGCGTGTTGGCCGGCTGGAAACCGATCCGGGCGCCCCCGGCTATGTGTTCGGATCTGATGTGCCACCCAGCGTGGGGCCTGTGCCGCTGGTGGATGTTGGTGTCAAGACCTGTCGGAAATTCTTAGGGCTCGTTTCGTCCTGCGAGGCCAGACGACCGTTTGAGGGCGGCGGCATTGGCATCATGGTTCAAAGCGCCGTCGCTGGCGCGCCATTCACCAACACATTCATCGATCCGCCAAACCTTGATCAGGACCCGATCTACGAAACCTTTGCGACCGAAAACATCGTTGACAGCCTCGCCTCAACGCTGGGCGGGGTGCAGATCCAACTCTATGGTCCGGATGGTGGGGGTGGACTGGGCGGGGTACTCAACCTCGTCGGCACGTTGTTCAACACGGTCAAAGGCATCCTCCAGCCGATCATCAACAATCTGCTTTCGCCCTTGCTCGACCCGCTGGTCAACCTGTTGCTGGAAACTCTCGGACTGGACCTCGCGCAACTCGAGGTCGGTGCGCGCCTGACCTGCGGCGGCGACGCAGCGCTGGTCGAGTAAGCAGTAGCGCTGCACCGGTTGTTGACCGTCCGGTACCCGCGCCGGATTCTCCGCCGGTGCCTTCGCTTACTGCCCGCCGCCGTCCTCGATGAACCCCTCGCGATCCAGGGTTTCGGGAATCGGCTGGCTGAAGCTTTCCGCGTAGCGTCGATACGTACGGTCGGCGATGTCGCCGGGCAGCGGCCGCGCAACCGGCGAGGCGGCGGTGCCGCCTTTTTGCAGTTCCACCCAGTCACGTGCGGATGCTGGGGCAGGTGCGGCGGTCTGCTGCGCTGCGAGTGGCAGGGCCAACGTCAGGGCTGTCCAGACTGCCGCGGATGCAAGGATTTTGTCGATCATGATGGCAACGGCTCCGGGTTGGTCAGGACTGTGGCAGGCAACGACGATGTCGCTCAGCCCTTGGGAGAAATGGGCAGCGCCACGATCGGACGCTGCGGAAAACTCTGCGCCTGGCGACGCATGCCGGCAAGCGCGGTGTCGGTCAGGTCGGCCTCTTGCGCCAGCTTCTTCACCGCCGGCTCGTCGCCGGTGACGATCATCAGCAGGATCAGGTTATGCCTGGCTTTCTTGCTGCCGCTGCCGGTTTCCAGCTCCACCGCGGTGGCGAGCTGGGTCAAGGCGGCGCCGTGCTGGCCGGCCAGCATCAGCGCGTAGCCCAGGTCGTTGCGCATCTCGGTGTCGGTGGGACGCCGCTGCACAGCCTGCTGCATCTGCCACACCGCGGTGCGCAGATCGGTCTGGACGTTGGTCAGACCCAGACCGTGATAGGCCTGCGCCGCGAACTCGGTGCGCAACAGCTCGCGGTAGATGGCCTGTGCGGCCGCAGATTGTCCCAACCGCCGACGGGCATCGGCCTCCAGCAGGCGCAGTTCGTCGCTGGGCCCGGATTCGCGCACCTGCGCCTCGATGTGCGCCACCGCCGCGTAGTACTGCTGCTGGCGCAGCATGCCGCGAATCAGATCGGTATGAACCTTGCGCCGGGCGTCGGGGCTGTCGTCGGGTATTTCCTCCGCCACCATGCGATCCAGCTGCTGGCGATCGGGCGAAGTGGTGCAGCCCCCCAGACCCAGGCCCAACCCCAGGCCGAGCGACATCAGGGCGAACGCACCGATCGGATGCGGCCGGGCATTCACTGGTTGACGTCCCTGAGCGCGGTGATCACCGCCAGAAACGCCGGACCCGCCACAAAAATCAACAAAGCCGGGAAAAAGAACAACACCATCACCACGGTCATGCGGCCGGACATCAGGTTGACCATTTCGCGCATGTCCAGGGTGCGCCGCTCTTCGATCACCTTGAGCGCCTCCAGCAAGGGGTCGCGCACTTCGCCGCCGTAGCGGTCCACCTGACGCAGCAACGCCAGCACATTGCCGAGATCCTCGAGCGCAATGCCGGCGGAAAGATTGTTCAACAGTTCGCCGGTTTCGCCGCCCGCTTCCATCTGCCGCAGGATCAGTTCGAACTCACGTCCCAGCTCCGGCAGCACGCCCTTGCCGTCGCGCACCATGCTGGCGAACGCCTGGCGCGTGGACAGTCCGGCCTCGAACAACAGTACCAGCAGGTGAATGAACAGCGGCACCTCGGCCTTGATGCGGCGCACGCGCGCAGCGGCCGAAGACCGCAGCACCATGCGCGGCAACAGCATGCCCAGCATCACGCCGCTGATGGCGAACAGCAGCAGCATCGGCGGCTGCGCCAGCTTGCCGGTACCGAACACGGCGATCAGCGCCACCCCGCCCAGCAGCAGCAGGGGCACCAGCGCCTGGGCAGTGTAGAAGATCAAGCGATGCTGCGGAGCCCGCCATCCCGCCTGCATCAACAGACGAGAAGTCTCGTTGCTGGTATCCACCAGCGCGTCGAGCTTCTTGCCGCCGCTGGCGATGGACTGCAGCAACTCGCCGGAGCCAGCGCCGGAGAACTCGTTGGGCTGCACCCCCAGCGGGTTGAGCCGCTGCTTAAGACGAGCCGCTTCCCTGCCCTGCGCGATCAGGTACACCACGGCGACGATCGCGGTGCCGCCAAGCACGATGGCGGCTGCGATGAGCATGGCGAACAAGCCCGGACTCATCACTCGTTATCCTCGGTGGCGCTCATCATGCGGTAGATCACCACCACCCCCGCGACCTGCAGCGCCACCGCCAGGATCAGGGTTATACGCCCGCCGGTCAGCTCCCACATCTGACTGTAGTAGGTGCGGTTCTGGATGTAGATGTAGGTCGTCAGTGCGGCCGGGATGATCGCCAGCACCAGCGCGGAAAAACGGGTTTCCGCGGTCAGCGCGCGCAACTCGCGCGCAGCCGCATCGCGCGAACGGATCGCCGCAATCAGGCTGCGGAACACGTTGCGCAGCGACCCGCCGTACTTGCGGTTGATCGACGCCGCCAGCGCGATGACCTTGATGTCGCGGATGCGGTGAATCTCCGCAGTCTCCGCCAATACCTGGTCCACCGGCGCGCCCAGGCGCACCTGTCGGCCCACCGACTGAAACAAGGGCTTGAGCGGTTCCGGGCTCTCGGCCGCCGCCAGCGCCAGCGACTCTTCCAGCGTGTTGCCGGCCTGCAGCACACGCAGTCCGGCTTCCAGGTACGCCGGCAACTGCTCCACGATCTTGGCGCGGCGGCGGGCGGCGCGCTGCCGCAGAACGCCGTAACCGAAGGCCAGGACCAGCGCCACCACGATGCTGCCACCGAACCAGCCGAAGATCAGCAGGGTCACCGGCACCATCGCGCCCAGAATCCACAGTACCTTGGCCACGGTATCCGGCTCGGCTTGGGAGCCCGCTCGCCAGACGATGTGACAAGCGGTGCGTAGTAGCGGACTGCGCAGTTGCGCATCGCGCGAGGCCTTGGCTGCAAGTTCGGGCTCGTCGCCGGCGCGCAGACGCAGCAACATCTCGTCGCGTCGCGCACGGCTGTCGGCGTACATCAGCAGCCAGATCGACAGGGTCGCGGTGCCGGCGGCCATGACGAACAACAGCACCGCCATCAGGTTCACGTCCGGCAGGCTCACGCTACGCCCCCGGTGCGCAGATCCTGATGCTCGGCCAGATCGAGGTCGTAGCGGAACATCTCGCGCATCGACATGCCCTGTTCGTTGTGCCCGGTGATTTCGGCGACTGACATAAGACGACGTTCGCCGGTGGCGAGGCGCGCGACGTGCACGATCAGATGAATGGCTGCCGCAACCTGACCGCGGAAGGTGTTGTCGCTGCCGGTGAAGCCGGCAAACCCCGCCAGCAACTCCAGACGGTGAATGGCGTCGCGCGGCGTGTTCGCATGCAGGGTGGTCATCGAGCCGTCGTGGCCGGTGTTCATCGCCTGCAACATGTCCAGCACCTCGTCGCCGCGGATCTCGCCGACGATGATGCGGTCGGGGCGCATACGCAGAGCATTGCGCACCAGGTCGCGCGCGGTCACCGCGCGCTGCCCCTCCAGATTGGGCGGGCGGGTTTCCAGGCGCACCACGTGCTCGTGCTCCAGGCGCAGTTCGGCAGCGTCTTCGATGGTGATCACGCGCTCGGTGCGCGGAATCCATTGCGACAGCAGATTCAGAAACGTGGTCTTGCCCGAGCCGGTGCCGCCGATCACGATCAGATTGGCACGCTTGCGCACGCGGCCTTGCAGATACTCGAGCGCCGCCTGGCTGACGCTGCCGCCGCGCACCAGGTCCTCGGCGCGCAAGGCCTGCTTGCGGAATTTGCGGATCGACAGGCAGGGGCCGTCCAGCGCGATGGGCGGGATGATGGCATTGACGCGCGAACCGTCCGGCAGGCGGGCGTCGACCATGGGGGTGGATTCGTCCACACGCCGGCCGATCGGCGACAGGATGCGTTGGATGACACGGATGACATGGCCGTCGTTGACGAACCGGATCGGCGCCACCGACAGGAGGCCTTCGCGCTCGATGAACACGCGGTTGGGTCCGTTGACCACGATGTCGTTGACGGTGTCGTCGTCGACCAGCGCCTGGATCGGCCCGTAGCCCATCAGTTCGTCGCGTGCATCGCGCGCCAGGATTTCGCTTTCGCGCGCGTTCACCGGCAGGCGCTGCTGGGTCACGTATAGGCGCACCTGCTCCAGCACGTAGCGCTCCACCCGCGGAGCGTCCCAGCCGTCGATATCCAGATTGCGCTCTTCGATCTGCGCAATGAGATTGCGGTGGATCGCGCTCTTGAGCTGCTGGTACTGGTCCGACAGGCGGAATCGCGTGGAAGGCTCGGTGCTCATTGAATCCACAAAGCGCCTCCCCGCTTCCCTTGAACAACCCGCGTAGCCCGGGTGCAACCCGGGGTTTGCCTACGCCGGCACGTGGAGCCCCGGGTTGCACCCGGGCTACGGGGCTGCAGCTGTCGGCTCGGCACATGCAACGAACCGCGGCGGCGGGCACGGCCCGCCCTACCGTCGGAATCGCACCTAGGGCGGCCCATGGCCGCCGCAGCGAGGAATTGCGGGCCACGCTTCACTTGAACAGCCGGCTCAGCAGGCCACCGCCCGATTCACTGGTGCCGGTCGTGGCGTCCCGGGGCGCCTGCAGCGTGGCCGCGAGTTGGCGCACGCCGGCACAGTATTCGTCCTTGGGCGCACAGACGAACATGGGCTCGCCCTGGTTCATCGCCTGGGTGCGGTTGGCCGCCTGCGTACTCAGGGTGGCCGACACCGGCAGGTCCAGCAGCTCGGAAAGGTTCTGCGGTTCCAGACCTACACGTTTTCGATAATCGTCCACGACCAGGCCGAGGCGGTCCAGCGGACAGTCGTCCAGACGCAGCGCACGCAGCAGGTACTTGCTATGCCGCGATCGCAGGATCGACTGGTCGGTGAGCATCAAGCTGCGATCCGCAAGACCGAGCAGCCCGCGCAGCGCATCAACGCCCAGATGGCCGTCGTAGGCCACCACCGTGCAGGCAAACAGGCCGCGCAGAACACTCAGTAACTGCATCAGCTCGGTGCCGTCGATGTGCGGTCGGCCGATGAAGTCTTCCGGCAGGCTGAGCACATACAGCCCGCTGGCATGGCGCGAAAACGCCGTGTCGACCAAGGTGGCATCGCAGCGGTTGCCGTCATTGATGGCATCGAGCACGCCGTAGGTCTGGTTGAGATTCAGGAAGATGCTGGCAGCACCGGCCGGTATTGCCACGTCCAGCAGCAGCACCCGCTCGCCCTTGCCCAGTCGCTCGGCACAGGCCAGCGCCAGATGTTCGCCGAGAAAGGCGATGCTCTCGCCGGGCAACGCCGCCATGACACCGTAGACCCGGCCCTGCGCACGTCCCGCAGTGGCCCCCGGCGCACTGCGTCGCAACAGCCGGCTGAGCAGCGCGGCGACGTTGGCGTCATCGCGCTGCACGATGAAGAAGTCCCGCGCGCCAGCTCGCATCGCTGCCAGCATCGTGGCCGAGTCGCCATCCTGACCGACGCCAGCGACCGCGATGTCGGGGACGCGTTCGAGCAGATGCTCCACCAGGGCGGCACGCACCGCTGCAGTGGCGGGGCTGAACTCGAAGAACACCACGTCGACTCGACCGGTGGCGTGGATGCGATCCACCAGATCGTCAACATCGCTCACGCGCGCCAACGAAAACTCGGCGCCCGGCGCGGCGTTCTGCAGCCAGTTGAGGTAGACCGGATCGTCGGCAATGACCAGCGCCTGCGTTCTCACCTGCTATCCCCGTGCAACGTTCTATGAGTCTTGATTCTCGCCGAGGTCGCGATCAATTGCTGAAGCCGGTGGACTGCGATTCGAAATCGCCCGATTCCTCGAAGATCAGTTCGCCAAAGCCCGGCCGGTAGTGGTCGTACTTGACGCCCGGCAGCGGCGGCAGCCTGGCTTCTCGCGCGATCGGGCGCACCAAGTGCGGCGTCACCACCATGATCAGTTCGCGCTCGGAGCGGTCGTAGCTCACCGACTTGAAGAAAGCACCGAGGATGGGGATGTCGCCCAGGCCCGGAACCTTGTCCACGTTCGCAGTCAGGTTGTTGCTGACCAGACCCGAGATCACAAAGCTTTCGCCGTCACCCAGTTCGATCGAGGTCTCGGTTCGCCGCACCGTCAGCGCCGGAACCGCCACGCCGCCGATCTGGATGCCCGCAGTGAAGTCGAGATCGCTGACCTCCGGCGCCACCTTCAGCGCGATGCGGTCCTTGGACAGCACCGTCGGGGTCAGTGCCAGGCGCACGCCGAATTCCTTGTACTCCACCGTGACGCTGCCGCTACCGGTCGCACCGGACTGATTGACCGGCACGGGGAACTCGCCACCCGCCAGAAAACTGGCGGTCTGGCCGCTCATCGCGGTAAGGCTGGGCTCGGCCAGCACACGCACCACGCCGCGGGTCTCCAGAATGTTCAGCATGCCGCCGATGGTCTCGTTGTTGCCGATGTCGGTGGGGCTGACCAGCAGGCTGAAGGCATTCGAAACCAGATCGAACCCGGTGCCGATGGCGATGTTGCCGTCGTTGCCGATGCGCGAATAATTGAGATTGAGTCCGTAGCGCTTGGCCGTGGTGCGGTTGACCTCGGCGATCTTGATTTCAGTCAACACCTGGAAATCACCCTCGACCTGGCTGAGGTCCAGCGGCTGCTCGCCAGGTGGTTGCGCGGCCTGCTGCGCACGACGGTAGGCCAGCAGATTGGGCAGCCGGCCTTCCAGGCTGGCGCCGCGCTCGATGGTCGCGGCGGCCAGCTCCGGATCGGGCGTGGCGGTCTTGGTCGGATCCTGGATGGCGCCAACCCGAATCCGATACTCCTTGGGAAGTGCCACCGCCTTGGGCCACACCAGCAGGCTGGTCAGGCCCAGCTTCTTGCCGGTCACCAACAACTCGCGCCCGTTGATGACGTTGACATCCGCAATACCCGGGTCGCCCACCGCCACCCGTTTCACGCCTGCGGCTTCGCGCAGCAGGATGTGGGTGCCGAGTTCGACCTCGAGCACTTGCGGCGGCGCGGGGACCGCATTTCCGGAGCCGAGCCCCGCGATCAGCACCGCGACGGGCACCAGAACCCATACCAACCAGGTCCGCAGCCGCGGGAATACGCCGTTATTGGAGTTCATGTGCGGCCGGGTTCCCTTTCGAATTCAATCTTCTACCTGTTTTCGCCGATCCATCGCCGGGCCTGGCTGCCGACCTGCAGGGGCCGGACCCTAATTGCCACAGCGCTGGCCTGTCATCCCTGAGCGCATCGCCTCAAGGCGTCACCGACTCGATCTCGGTGCCGCGATACACGTACACACGCTCGCGCACCACCGTTCTCTTTTGTGCGGGTGGCGGCTCCACCTGCGCCAGTTGCCGCGCGGTCAAGGCCTTGTCCGGCACTTTCTTGGCCTCTTCTGCCTTCCGCGCCGCCTCGTTCGTCGGCAGGCTCGCAAGCTGACCGCCATCCGCAGCGACCGGCTCCTGCGCGGTACCGTGCAGGGCCAGACGCAGCTCGCCCATGCTGGCGCCCAACATCAGGCGCGTGGTCTTGTCATCCGGAACCGCCAGCACCGCGGTGCGCTGGCGGCGATTGGCCTGTTGCGGGGACTCGGCGTCGCGCAATCCTTCCGGCCGGTCGACCAGGAGCTCGTGGTAAGCCAGCACGCGGGTCTTTTCCAGCAGTACACGCGCCTGCGCGTTTTCGACTTCATTGCCGTTACGCAGATACATCAGCACGTCGACGATGTCGCCCGGACGTACGAAGCCGCCGACTCCGATGACATCGGTGACCTCGACCGAGATCGCCTGAAAGCCGGGTGGCACCGACTTGGCCAGCACATTGCCCTCGGCGAAGTAACGCTGGGTGACCGGCGCGCCCTGGTCGATGTCCACCAGCGGCTCCTTGCCCACCACGTCTTCCAGGCTCGTGTAGTACTCGCGCGGCGCCACCGTGACTTCCGCCAGAATCACATCATCCTTGGGAATCGGCTGGTAGGCCGCCAGCGGCTTGACCGCGACCACCGCCAGAATCTTGGGCGCCTGGTCTTCGGTCGGCGCCTGCTCCGCCACACGAGCCTGCGCCTGTGCACGCTCGTTGGTCAGCGCGTAGTCGCGGCTGACCCGGTAACCCACGACGGCCAGCACGATCGTAAGCAGGATCGCAACACCCGCGACGACCTTGGCTGCGGTACTACTGATCATTCGGTTCCCCCGGAAAACGAAGCTTTCGAACCCGGCAGCGGAGACTGCAATCCACGATCTGCATTTCTCTAGCCACAGCGCGCCGCAGCGCCAGCCGGGCACTACATGTTAGCCGGTAACGTCAATGCGATACGTCGCCAACGATCTCCGGCATACCGCGCGTGCACCCGCCGGTCCGGGACCGCAGTACGTCGCTGCTGCCAGCTTCGGGCCCACACCCGCCGACGCTGAAACCATCACCAGGACCCTAAGGCTGTCGAAGCCAGCGGCCACGGCCCGCCCCACGTTGGCTGCAACCGGTCATGAGAGCCGCCGGCAACGTCCCGAACGTAGGACGGCCCGTGGCCGCCGCAAGCCCGATTCACAGGTCTCCACGCTTCGATATGTGGGGAGCGCGCCACGACCGCCGCAGGTCGGCGGGCGAGGCCCGCCCTACGAAACTTTAAGGAGTAGGCGTTGTTGCAGCATCCGTGACGGCGGTCTGGGCCGTTCCGAACAGATCGTCGAGACCGTCGCCCAACAGAATCAGCGTGGCGATAATCACCACTGCGACCAAGCCCAGAATCAGCCCATACTCAACCGCGCTAGCACCTTCCTGCTTGCGGCTGCGGGTCTGCATGGCAACGTATGCACGGGTAGAAAGTTTATTCAACATGGCGACGCTCCGTATTTTGTAAACCGGCCCCAGCTCGGCCAGCGACGCCACTATGTGCCGGCCGCCCGGAACCGTCAAAGCTATACAGGCCGGGCTTTTGTACCGCTTGTCGGTTCCGCTCTAAAGCGGCCGCGGCGACGATTCGCCGCCACAACGACCACCGTCCCTGGCCGACGCAGTAACGGTACCGGGTTGCACCCGGGCTAATGCGCTGGCTACGGGACTGCACCAAGCGGCGCCGCGTCAACTGGCCGCGCCATATCGCAGTGCGATGATGCCGCGCCTACGTCGGTGCATAATGTGTACATCATCCAGAAAGAGTACACATGATGCGGACCAACATCGTGATTGACGACAAGCTGATGAAGGACACGCTCCGACTCACCGGGCTCAAGACCAAGCGCGAAGCCGTGGAACTGGGGCTGCGCACCCTTGTGAGGCTGCGCAAGCAAGAGCAGATCAGGCGGTTGCGCGGAAAATTGAACTGGCAGGGCGACCTGGGCGCCATGAGAACGGATCGGTGATCCTGGTCGATTCCAGCGTCTGGATCGATTACTTCCGGGGCCACCCAACCGCCGAAGCCGAGCGGCTCGATGAGCTTCTGCAAACCGAGCCCCTGCTGACGGGCGATCTGATCCTGACCGAAGTGCTCCAGGGCTTCGCATTGGAGACCGATTTCAACAGGGCCAGGGCGCTATTGACGTCGCTGGACATTGTCGCTCTGGGCGGCAAGGACATCAGCATTCAGGCGGCGCAGAACCACCGCAGGCTACGCCGCAAGGGCGTCACCGTGCGAAAGACCATCGACACCCTCATCGCCACCAGTTGCATCGAGAACGACTACGTCCTGCTCCACAACGACCGGGACTTCGACGCATTCGTGCAGCACCTGAAGCTGCGTTCCGTATTTCCATGATCTGACATGGCCACCTACGCGATCGGCGACATCCAGGGCTGCTACGACGAACTGCAGGAGCTTCTGACACTGATCCGCTTCGACGTCGCGCAAGACCATGTGATTCTGGTCGGCGACCTGGTCAACCGGGGTCCGCGATCGCTGCAGGTGCTGCGATTCGTGCGCGCGCTCGGCAGCGCTGCCAGCGTGGTCCTGGGCAATCACGACCTGCATCTGCTGGCGGTGTCGTACGGCGCCCGCACCGGTCGCCGCGACACGCTGGACGAGGTACTGGCGGCAACCGACCGCGGCGAGGTTCTCGACTGGCTGGCCAGGCAGCCGCTGGCGCTGCTGCACGAGCCCACCGGCACCCTGATGGTTCATGCCGGCGTGGCGCCGCAATGGAGCCCGTCGCAAGCCCTGGAACTGGCCGACGAGGCCAGCCGGATCATCCGGAGTGCAGATGGACCTCGCTTTCTGATGCGCATGTACGGCGACGAGCCGGATCACTGGGACGATGGACTACGCGGTATCGAGCGCGCGCGCTTTGTCGTCAATTGCCTCACGCGACTGCGCTACTGCGGCGCCGACGGGCGCCTGGACCTGCGGCACAAGGGCGCCCCCGGTCGGCACGCGGCCGAGCTGTTGCCGTGGTTTCAAGTGCCGGGCCGGCTGACGCGGGACACGCCGATCGTGTTCGGTCACTGGTCCACCCTGGGTCGCATCGCCTGGCCGGAATTCGCCGTTCACGGCCTGGACACGGGCTGCGTGTGGGGTGGCCGCCTGACGGCACTGCAGCTCGAAACCGGTCGCCTGTTCGACGTGCCCAGCCGCACTCCGCCGGCAGCGCAAATCTTCGGCGACGGTTGAGCCTACGGCACCGGATCCGGCGTGGCGCGCGCTGCCAGGACCTGGAAATCCTCACGCCAGTCCGCCAGTTCATCGCGTAGATGCTCGCGCTGATCGGCCTGCAGGCCATTGGCGAAATCGGACAGGAACGTCCGCCAGGCAAGGTTGTGCGCGTCAGGCGGTCGGTGCAGCCCGCCGTCCGCAGGGCCGCGCAGGAAAAGGCGCTCGAGGTCGACGCACGCGCCCGGCGCTCCACGCGCATCGAGCAGCAGCGCAAGTCGCTCGCGCCACTGCGCACGGCGTTGAATCCAGACCTCGTGCGTCAAGGTGCGCGCCTGGTTCCAGATCTGCGCCTGTCGATGCTGCGCATCGCCAAGATTGCCCCACCCAGCGCTCCAGCGAGCGCAGCAGACGCTTGCCGGCCCGTTCGCGGACCTCGGCCTCGGAACGTTCGACGAAGCGCTCGCGATCGCGGTCGATCCGCTCGTCGATACGGCGCAAGATCGAGTCGCGCTGGTCGTCGCTGAGGCTGGCCACGATTGCACAGGCCTGCGGCGCCACACGCTGCACGAGCCGATCCCAGTGCGATTCGGCGCGCCGTTGCCACTCCAGCAAGTCTTCAGGACTCACCGTCCGGTCGATCTGAGCGGAGAGCGCCTGCAAATCCTGCGCGTACACCGGCAATTGCCGAGCCCGATGCCAGTCCCAGCCCGACTGGAAAAGCGCGTCGAACTGCCGTCGCTGGTTGCGGTCAAGCTCGACGTAGCGGCCGAGCTGCCAGCCCACGATCCAGTCCAGGCGCTCGTATGTCAGCCGCGGCGCCGAGCACGCCGTCAATACCAGCACACACAGCGACAAGACGATGAGTTTGCCCCGAGACATCGATCGGATCGCGAGGGCTAGGGTTCGTCCCTAGACCAATGGAGGGGTTCAACAGGTGTGCGGCGCACTAAAGTAGTTCGACCGTTCCTCAGGATACCAGCATGACCCGCAAAATCTTTGTCGCCGGCGTCGGCATGATTCCCTTCGTCAAGCCCGGCAAGAGCGAGTCCTACGACATCATGGGCGCCAAGGCCGTCGCCATCGCGCTGGAGGACGCGGGCGTGGACTACACCCGGGTCCAGCAGGTCTACGCCGGCTATGTCTACGGTGACAGCACCTGCGGGCAGCGCGCGGTGTACCACGTGGGCATGACCGGGGTGCCCTTGATCAACGTCAACAACAACTGCTCCACCGGTTCCAGCGCGCTGTATCTGGCGCGTCAGGCGGTGGAATCCGGCGCGGTCGAGTGCGCGCTGGCCGTGGGTTTCGAGCAGATGCAGCCCGGCGCGCTGGTCAGTCACTTCGACGATCGGCCCGAGCCGCTGGGCGCGTTCATCGATATCGCCCAGCAGCTCAAGCCGGCGCCCGGCGCCCCGATGGCGCCGCACATGTTTGGCACTGCTGGCGCCGAATACCTGGACAAGTTCGGCGTGGGGCCGGAACTGTTCGCCAAGGTGTCGGTGAAGGCGCGCCGCCACGCCGAGCACAATGACAAGGCGATCTTCCGGACCCTTGTCACCGAGGAGGAAGTGCTGGGTTCGCCCACCATCTTCGGGCCGATGACGCGCCTGATGTGCTGCCCGCCCACCTGCGGTGCGGCCGCGGCGATCATCGTCAGCGAAGCCTTCGCCAGAAAGCACGGGCTCAAGACCGACGTGGCGATCCTGGCCCAGTCGATGACCACCGACTTCACCTCCACCTTCGACCAGGGTTCGATGATCAAGGCGGTGGGCTATGACATGACGGGCGCCGCTGCTAAAGAGGTCTACGAGAAGGCCGGCGTGGGTCCGGACGACGTCGATGTCTGCGAGCTGCACGACTGCTTCACCGCCAACGAGGTGTTGACCTACGAAGGCCTCGGCCTGACGCCCGAGGGCACCGCCGAGAAATTCATCGCCGATGGCGACAACACCTACGGCGGCAAGGTGGTGACCAACCCGTCCGGCGGCCTGTTGAGCAAGGGCCATCCGCTGGGCGCGACCGGCCTGGCGCAGTGCACCGAGCTGGTCGATCAGCTGCGCGGCCGCTGCGGTGTACGGCAGGTGGAGAATCCGAAGATTGCCCTGCAGCACAACCTGGGACTGGGGGGTGCCTGCGTGGTGACGATGTACGGGCGCGCCTGAGCGGGCGGTCCGATCGGGACGCCGCGGATCAGATCGAATCGATCGCCGCGGCCCGCTGCGGGCCCAGCCTCGCGGCTGATGGGCAGCCGCCCACCGTGGCCCGGGTGACGTGGGTTCAGGCGATCAGCCCGCCGTCGACCACCAGGTCCGAGCCGGTCATGTAGCTGGATTCGTCGGAGGCCAGGAACAGCACGCAGTTGGCAATCTCCGCCGGCTGCGCGAATCGCCCCATCGGGATCCGTGCCAGCGTCCGCGCCGCAAACGCTTCTCCGTCTTCGGGCGCCATGGACGCCACCGCCCCCGCCACCATCTGGGTCTCGGCAAAGCCGGGGCAGAGGTTGTTGATGCGGATCTTGTAGCCGGCGCGCGCACAGTGAATGGCGGCCGAACGCGTGAAGATGCGCACGCCGCCCTTGGTGGCGTTGTAGGCCGGAATCTCCTGCTCTCCGATCAGGCCCTCGATGGAGGCGACGTTGACGATCGAGCTCTGGCTGGCCTTCATGCGCGCGATCGCCGCCTGGGTGCCGAGAAACACGCCGGTGAGATTGATGTCCAGGGTGCGCTGCCAGTCCTTGAGCGTGGCCTTCTCGACATCACCGATCAGGCCGATGCCGGCGTTGTTGACCAGCACGTCGAGCCGTCCCCAATGCTCGATCACCGCGTCCAGCGTGGTCTTCCAGGCGCCCTCGTCGGTCACGTCCTGAACGCGGAACCTCGCGTTGGACCCGAGCCGCTGCGCCTGGGCCTCGCCTTCGGCGCGATCGACATCGGTGATCAACACCCGGGCGCCTTCGGCCAGCAAGGCTTCGGCAGCCGCCAGCCCCAGTCCGCGCGCGCCGCCGGTGATCACGCAGACCTTGTCCTGGACGCGACCCATGGTCAGGCCCCCACGCGGACGACGACCTTGCCGAAGTTGTCGCCCTTGAGCAGGTCGATCAGGCCCTGGGGCGCGCTTTCGAGTTCGTCGATGATGTGTTCGCGCACTTTCACCTGGCCGCCTTCGACCAGCGGGCGTGCGTGCTGCTGGAAGTTGGCATGGTGTTCGGGATAGGCGTCGAAAATGATGAAGCCCTCGACCTTCAGGCGCTTGAACAGGGTCTGCGCCATGAAGCCCGGCAGACGATCCGCGCCCTCCATGCCGCCGCCGCTGTAGTGCGAGATCAGGCCGCAGACCGGAACGCGCGCGAACTCCTTGAGCAGCGGCATCACCGCGTCGAACACCGGCCCACCGACGTTCTCCATGTAGATGTCGATGCCCTTGGGGCAGGCGGCCTTGAGCTGTGCGGGGAAATCCTTGGCGCGATGATCGACGCACACGTCGAAGCCCAGCTCACCGGTGGCGTAGTCGCACTTCTTCTGTCCCCCGGCGATACCCACGGTGCGCAGGCCCGCCTGTTTGGCGAGCTGGCCGATGATCTGGCCGACCGCTCCGGTCGCCGCGGCCACCACGAAGGTTTCGCCGGCCTTGGGCTTGCCGATGTTCATCAGCGCATGCCAGGCGGTGAACCCCGGCATGCCCAGCGCGCCGAGATACCAGCTCGGATGCGGCGCGCCGGCCGGCAGCTTGATGATGATGTCGCTGCCGTCCGAGATCATGTAGTCCTGCCAGCCGGCATAGGAATGCACCAGATCGCCGACCTGGTAGTCGGGGTGGTTGGACGCCTCGACCCGCGACACCGTGCCGCCGACCATCACCTCGCCCTTCTTGACGCTGGGCATGTAGGTGTCGGCATCGTTGAGTCGCACCCGCATGTACGGGTCCAGCGACAGCCACAGGGTGCGCAGCAGCACCTGGCCCGGCCCCGCCTCGGGCACCGGCACGGTCTCCAGCTTCCATACGGCGGGTGTCGGCTCGGCGTCCGGCTGGGTGTGCTGCGTCAGGACAAAGCGGCGGTTGAGGGCGGCGGTTTGCGGCACGTTCATTCTCCAGAGTCTTGATATACGCCGGGCACGGCGGGCACGGCGGGCGTGTGAGAGTTGATTCCCGCGTTGCGGCGGGTTGTCGGGTCGGGGCCGACAGTGTGCCCTGTTGTCATCCCGTGCCGCTCAGCTGCCGCGGTACGGGAGGGCAGGTGGATGCTCGATCCACTCGCGTCGCTGCGCCAGCGGCTGTGCGATGTAGGCGCGCATCGCAGTGCGGGCGTCGTCGCTGAGCAGGGTCTGCAGAAAGGCCTCGGCCTCTACCTTCAGGCCTTCGGCCAGCGGAAGGTCGATGCCCTGATAGACCGCGCGCTTGATCTGCGCCAGGGCCACCGGCGGCAACGCGGCGAGTTCGCGGGCCAGTTCCCGGGCACGCGCCAGCGCGTCATCGGCCAGCTCGTGAACCAGGCCCATCGCGTGGGCGTCCTCGGGCCGCAGCACGCGGCCGCGCAGGATGAACTCGATGGCCCGGCCGGCGCCGATCAGGCGCGACAGGCGCTGCGTGCCGCTGCCGCCGGGCAGGATGCCGAGCCTGGCCTCCGGTAGTCCGACGCGGTGATCGCCGCAAGCGAGGATGCGGATGTCACAGGACAGGCACAGCTCGAAACCGCCGCCCATCGCATCGCCGTTGATCGCCGCGATCACCGGCTTAGGCAGGTCGCTCAACGACTGCAGCATGGCGTGGTAGCCGTCGTTGAGTGCCGTGCCCGCGGCGCGCAGGGCGTCGTGATCCGCCGCGTAGCCTTCCAGTTCCTCGACGCTGTAGTGGGTGATGAATTTGCCCGCAGCGGCGCCGGTGAGCACCACGGCACGGATCGCCGGGTCGCGCCAGGATTCGATCAGTTCGACCAGCTCGCCCGCGCCTTCGGCGCAGAAGTAGTTCATCGGCGCATGGTCGTAGGTGGCCACGACGATGCCGTCGGCGACTTCGGTCTTCCAGAGCTTTTTCATCGGGGGTTCCGGAACTCGATCACGATGTTCAGCCCAGGTCCGCGACCTTGACCATCAGCTTGCCGGTGTTGCCGCCGGTGTAGAGCAGGCGCACGGCCTGATCGGCCTGCTCGAGTCCGTCGATCTCGTGCTGCCGCCACTTCAGGCGGCCCTCCACGTACAGCTTGGTGAGCGCACGGAACGCCTCCGGAAAACGTGCGGCGTAGTCGGTGACGATGAAGCCCTGCACGCGCAGACGGTTCATCAGGATCATCGGATAGTTCTGCGGCACGTCGTAGCTGCCCTCGTTGTTGTACGAGGAGATCATGCCGCACTGGATGATCCTGCCAAACAGGTTCATCTGTGCCAGCGCGGTATTGAGCGTGTCGCCGCCGACGTTGTCGAAGTAGATGTCGATGCCTTCGGGCAGCAGCGCCTTCAATCGCTGCTGGATGTCTTCCTGCTTGTAGTCGATGACCGCATCGGCGCCGAGTTCGTTCTTCACCCAGTCGCACTTGTCCTTGCCGCCGGCGATGCCGACGACCTTGCAGCCCCAGGCCTTGCCGAGCTGCACGGCGATGCAGCCGACCGCACCGGCCGCGCCGGATACCACCAGCGTCTCGCCGATCTTCGGCGCGCCGATGTCGAGCAGCCCGAAGTAAGCCGTCGGCGCCACCACGGTGAACTGGCCGAACACGTCCTTGCGCGCGATGCCGGGGATGTCCGGGACCGGCGACAGCATCGCGGCCGGCGACACCGAGTAGTCGCTCCACGAGCCGATGCCCATCACGAAGCCGCCGACCTCGAAGGCGTCCGAGCCGCTGTCCACGACCTTGCCCAAGATGACGCCGCGCATCGGCGCACCCAGCTCCACCGGCGGCATGTACTGCGGCACGTCGCTCATCCACAGGCGGTTGGTCGGATCGAGCGACAGCCATTCGGTCCTGACCACCACCTCGCCCTTGCCCGCTTTGGGCACCCGGTCTGGGCGCAAAACCAGGTCGCCGTCGCGGATGTCGCCCACCGGGCGTCGCGTGAGTATCCATTGCCGGTTGCTGCTCATGGCCCGTGCACCTCATCATTGCGTCCGGCAGAATCGCCAGCACCGCCGGGTCGTACCCGGCCTGCTCAATTATCGGTGTAGCGAGGACCCCGCAGGCATCAGGGCTGGCCCCTAACCCGGGCGTACCCCGCTGGCCGGGACCGTCAACTATCCTCTGGGCGCAGAGTCCTGCAAGGTCTGCCTCAGACAAGCGGAAAGCCTAGGCTATGACGCACGCAACCGCCACGCAGTTCACATCCACCATCCCGCCCAGGGTCGCGGCGACCTTCAATTACATCGCGGCGTCCACGCCTTCTTCGCTGTATCGGAACGGGCGCGTGTTGTTGCGCCGTGACCGCGACGGCAACGACGACGGCATCCAGGGCTTCGAACCCGAACCGCACGCGATGGCCTTGGTCGATGGCCGCGGATTGCGCGGCCATCGGCAAGCGACGCTGGCGCGCAACGGCTTCGAACTCCTGTCGCGGCCGACGGCGCGACCGTCGCTGGACTTTCTCGACCAGCGGCAGGTGCTCGACCACTATTATCCAGAGTGCGCGCGCATCGTCGGCCAGATCACCGGCGGCCGCGCCTACGCCTTCGATCACAATGTGCGCGTCGCTGGGGCCAAGCAACGCCAGCTGCGCATCGCCGGTGGCCAGCAGGTGCAGGAGCCGATCCAGGTCGTGCACGGCGACTACACCCTGACCAGCGGCCCGCAGCGTCTGCGCGACCTGGCGCGGCCGCCGGGCGGCAACGACACCCTGCGCAGCGTGCTGGCCGAGGGCCAGGCGCTGGTGTCGGAGCAGATGCTGACCGACGCGCTTTCCGACCGTGGGCGCTTCGCCATCGTCAACCTCTGGCGCAACATCGACGCACAGCCGGTGGCGATGCATCCGCTGGCGGTCTGCGATGGCCAGAGCGTGGCACCCGAGGACCTGGTGGTGTTCGAACTGCACTATCAGGATCGCATCGGCGAGAACTACTTCGCCAAACACGCGGAGCGTCATCGCTGGGCCTGGTTTCCGCAGATGACGCGCGACGAGGCCCTGCTGATCAAGCAATGGGATTCGGCCGGAACGCTGGCACGCTCGAACGGCAGCGCCAGCGATGCCAGCAATCCGCAAGCGCCCTGCACCTTCAGCTTTCACAGTGCCTTCGACGATCCGGCCACCGCGCCCGACGCGCCGGACCGGCAGAGCATCGAGGTGCGCTGCGTGGTGATCTACGACAAGTCGCCAAGCTGATCCGGCTCGTTGGCTGCAATCCGGATGCGGCAATGACATGCGTCGCTGCGGTGCCAGGCACCGCAGCGACGCATGGAGGCAATGACTGCCTAGGCGTGCACGGTCAGAACCGGCTTCTGCACCAGGCCGAAAGCCTGCAGCACGCCAAGCAGCTCGCGATGGCCGAAGGCCTGGCAGCCCGAGGCAAAGCCATAGCGCTTGGGCGGCGCCTGGCACAGATGATAGGCCGCATAGGCCTGCAGCAGGCCGGTCTGCTTGTAGTTGCAGGTGCCGTGGATCACGCAATGGGCGTGGCCCGCCGGTCCGCTGGCGTGCACTGAATCGACCGAGATATTGACCCGCTGGTTCTCGCGCGGCGGCATGCCCGCCTGGAGGCTCGCAGCCATGTCGGACAAGGCCTTCTTCTGCTCCTCTTTGGGCATCTTCTTGATCTGTTCTTCCACCACCGTGGTGATTTGCACCACGCCTTCCATGACTGTGCGCTCGAACACGCCGCCCATGGCCTTGCAGTCTTTCACGCGCGGATCGTTCTTGAACCACACCGGGTGTGCGGTGCCACCCCAGGGCAGCGCCATCGCTACCGCGTGCTGGCCGGGAACGATGGCTTCGGCCTTGGCGAAGGGCGACCACTGCACGTACTTCTTGTTTTCCAGGTAATAGAAGTTGGCGGTGAGGATGGAAAAGATGGTCTGCGTCGAGGCGTAGGTCGGGAAGCCCTTCCACAGCACCAGGATGTCGAGCGTGTCGAGCCCCGGCGTTTCAAGACAGATGTTCGCCGCGATCTCGCCGGTGGTGTACATCTGCGCAATGCCGGGTGTCAGCAACAGGTTCTTTTCCGCGAACTTGGCGCCGTAATTCTCGTCGCACCACATCATCCAGTTCTGCTCGCCGTTGGTGTCGGTGTAGTGGACACCTGCGCGCAGGCAGGCCTCGACGGCCTCGGGTCCGAACTCCATGAACGGGCCGACCATGTTGCACAGTACTTTGGTGCCCTCGAGGAGCTGGGTCAGATCCTCGACCGTGTGTTTGACCTCGACGATGTCGTACTCGGCGGTCTCGATGCCGGGCACCTTGTCCAGCACTTCCTTGATGCGCTTGGCGTCGCGACCGGCCGCAATGAAGGGCATGTGGTACTCGCGCAGGAATTCGGCGACCAGACGGCCGGTGTAGCCGGTCACGCCATAGATGACGACGGGCTTCTTGGTGCTCATGGGTTCTCCTCCTGGAATGCTTGGAATGGTTGATGCGGCGACAAGCTAATCCCTGGCAGCATAGGCCATGCCCAATTGACAGCCATTCGCAGCGGGTGACAGGGTTGTTGTCCCAGGGTGACGAAAAGGCCCCTTCATATGCGTGAAATCGACATCGAGCGCGCCCTGATGCCGAACACCTACGTCAAGCAGTTGGCGCAGGAGATCGGCGGTCATCTGCTGCGGCTGACCGCGGGCACCGGCATCGCGCCGGAGGACCTGGAGCATTATCCCCGCCCGGTCACCGTGGCTCAGCATCTGCGCATGCTGCGCAACGCGCAGCCGCTGGCGCGCTCCTGCGACTGGCACCTGAAATGGGGCCAGCGCATGGGGGAGCATTTCCACGGCCCGGTCAGCATGGCCTGGCTCAGCGCGCCCACCCTGGGCGCGGGTTTCGACGTCTTCCTCAAATACATCCCCAGCCGCGTGCCCTACCTGCACTGGCAGGGCTATCGCGAAGGCGACAACTTCGTCGCCGAGGTGGCGGAGCTGATGGATTTCGGCTCCATCCGCGCCATGCTGATCGAGGTGCCGATGCTGGTGATGCACGAATACGCGCGCACCATTCGGCCCGGCTCCATCGCCGATGCCCGTGTCGAACTGGCATATCCGGCGCCTCACCGGCATTCGGCGACGTACGCGCAATGGTTTCAGTGCCCGGTGGTGTTCGGGGCGACGCGTAACGCGCTGATATTTCCGCATCGCTGGCGCGACATGCTCAATGTCGGCTTCGACGAGACCTTGTGGGAAGCCGCCCACAACCGGTGCAAGGCGCTATGCGGTGGCGCCGAGGAGCGCGACACCCTGACCGTGGTGCGGCAGATTCTGTTCGAGAGCCTGGAGCAGGAGCATCACCAGGGCGACGGCTTCGCGCCCGGTCTGGAAACGGTGGCAGCTCGCCTGCACTGCTCGCCACGCACGCTGATCCGCCGACTGCGCGCGATGAACACTAGCTATCACGAGGTAGTGGACAAGGTCAAAAAGCAGCGCGCCTGCGAACTGCTGGCCAACGAACACCTGCGCATTCACGAGATTGCCGGGGCCCTGGGGTATCGCGACGCCGGCGGCTTCGTGCGTTCGTTCAAACGCTGCCTGGGCGTGACGCCGGGCGAGTACCGCAACCAGATGACGCAGCCGAAATCTGCAAAATCACGCCCCTGGCGGCATGACCCCCCACACCGCCGCCCGGAGCGGACGACTTATTCGCACTTGTACTCGTAGTTGCCCTGATCGTACTTTTCCTCGCACTTGCCGTCCGGCCCTTCGTATTTGTATTCGTATTTTCCGGCACGACGATCGATCTTTTCTTCCACCTTGTAGACGCCATCGTCGTACTTGTACTCGGATTTGCCGTCCTCAAAGCGCACCTGCTCGAGGTGTCGGGGCGCAGGGAACTGGCCGTACTCGCCATGACGGTAGCGGTCGCCTGCCTGAGCTGCCTGTGCTGCCGCTGCGGTCAGCAGCAAGGACGTTGCGCCGACCAGCATGGAAAGCTTCAGCTTGGGCTTGAGCGACATTCTCACGGTCACACTCCTTCAGAAAATTTGTGCGACCAGCCTGAACTCAGGGTCTGAATTGTTCGTGAATGCCCCGGCTCGCACAAAGCGCGGGACACTTGCGCCACGCGCGCTCACAATCGCATCACCGGAATCATGACCAAGCCCATAACCAGACCGGCTTGATGCCGGCGCGATTCGCCGTCATCGTTCGATCATCACAATCACAACCTCAACCCGCACCACTCAGGAGACGCCACGCATGGCCGCATATCTCATCGCATTCGCCAAGATCAAGGACGCTACACGTTTGCAGGAATACGCGGGTGCGGCAGCGCCAACGCTGGTTGCCGCAGGCGGCAGCATCGTCGGCCGCGGCAAGCTGGCCGAGACGCTCGCCGGCAGCCTGTCGGCTGATTCCGCTCTGATCGTGAAATTTCCCAGCGTCGCAGCGGCACGCGACTGGTATCAGTCACCTGCCTATCAGGCCCTGCTGCCGCTACGCGATCAGGTCATGTCCCCGACGTTCGTGGTGATCGAAGAGCCGGCGTAACGCGAGGCCATGGCCCCGGTCGGGACTCGCCGACCAGAAGCCCCCGTAGCCTGGAATGAGCTGCAGGCGAATTCCAGGTTTCCGGAGAACGGCGACCTGCTACCTCTTGGCGCCTGAAGGTCTGCCGGGTCGCTGGTAATCCTCGGTGGTCGCGGCAAAGCTCAGGTACCAGTCGATGCTGGCCGGATTAGCCATGGCGTCGCGGCTCGCTGCCTTTTGCAGCGTCCAGCCCATCAGGATCTTGCGCACCGGTACTTCCATCTTCTTGCCGGTCAGCGTGTACGGGATCTGCTCGACCGCGTACATACGGTCCGGCACGTGGCGCGGGCTGCAATCGGACTTCAGCTTCTGCGCGATCCTTTTTTCCAGCGCGTCGTCGAGCGCGAAGCCCGGCTTGAGCTTGAGAAACAGCGGCATGAAGAAGTTGCCGCCGTCGAGTTCGCAGCAGACGACGAGGCTGTCCGCCACTTCCTCGACCTGCTCGACCGTGCGATAGATCTCCGCGGTGCCGATGCGCACGCCGAAACGGTTGAGCGTGGAATCGCTGCGGCCGTAGATGTAGCAGCCGCCACGCGCATTGATCTTGATGAAATCGCCGTGCCGCCAGACGCCGGGGAACACATCGAAGTAGGCCTCGTGGTAGCGCTTGCCGCCTTCGTCGTTCCAGAAATGAATCGGCATCGAGGGGAAGGGCTTCACGCAGACCAGCTCGCCCACTTCATCCACGAGGTCGCGGCCCTCATCGCTCCAGCTTCGAACGTCCATGCCCAGGCAACGTGCCTGGATTTCACCCGCATGCACAGGCAGCGTCGGCGACGCGCCCACGAACGCACTCCCGACCTCGGTGCCGCCGGACTGCGAGGTGACCCAGAGATCGGGCTTCACGTTGTCGTAGAACCATTTGAACGTCTCGGGCGTGCTCGGCGCGCCGGCCACGAGCACGGCTTCGAGCGCAGACAGGTCGAACTTCTCGCCCGGTTTGAGACCTGCCTTCTCCATCATTTGCACGAAGGTCGGGCTGGCACCGAAGTTCGTCGCACGCGTGGCCGCGGCCAGCGACCACAGGAAATCCAGCCCCGGATGCACCGGGCTGCCGTCGTACTGCACGATCGCTGCGCCGCTGAGCAGCGCAGACACCAGCAGGTTGTACATCGTCCAGCCCGTGGTGCTGTGAAAGAACATCACGCCGCCGGGCGCCAGATTGAAATGGAACGTCGTGAGCTTGAGATGCTCGATGAGCTGACCGACGTGGTTGTGCGTGATCGCCTTGGGCAGGCCGGTGGTGCCGGACGAGAACATCACCCACAGCGGATGTGCGCTGCCGACGCGCTCGTAGCGGAAGCCCGTGCGCGAAACCTCCGGACCGGACGACAGGTCCTGCCAGCGGATCGCGCCATCGATGGGCGGCGTCGCGCCATCCGCCTTCAGATAGTCCAGCCACACGACGTGCTTCAGGGTCGGCAGGCCCGCCACGATCTGCCGCACTTCCTTCGTGCGCTCGAAGTCCTTGCCGCCGAAGCGGTAACCGTCGCAGGCGAAGATCAGCTTGGGCTCGATCTGCGCGAAGCGCTCCACCACCGTGCGTGTGCCGAATTCCGGCGCGGCCGAGGACCACACCGCGCCGATCGCCATCGAGGCCAGCATCGCGACCGTGGTCTCCGGCACATTGGGCATGTAGCTCACGATGCGGTCACCCGGTCGGATGCCGAGCGCGCGCAGGCGCATGGCCACGATGCGGACCTGCCGACCCAGTTCCTGCCAGCTCATGCGCGAGAGCGGACGGTTCTCGGTCAGGTGATGGATCGCGGTCTCGTCGGGCGCGGCCTGCGCCTCGTGGCGCAGCAGGTGCTCGGCGTAGTTCACGCGCGCGCCCGTGAACCAGCGAGCGTCCTGCATCGTCGAGCCTTCGAGCACACGCTCGTAACGGCCTTCCGCCATGATCTCGAAGTAGGCCCACAGCGAATCCCAGAACGCCTCAGGCTGATCCACCGACCATGCGCGGAGGGCCTCGTAGTCTGCGAAATCCAGGCCGCGTTCGGCACGTAGCCAGCGCAGGTAACGTGCGATCTGCGAACGCCCGGCGAACTCTGCGCTCGGCGTCCACAGCAACGCGCCTTCGGCGACGCTCATCCGCCGGCTCGCGCCTTGAGCGCCGCGTTCTCGGCTTCCAGCTGCGCGATGCGCACGTCCTTCGGGTTGAGCATGAACTGGCTCTGCAGCGCCTTGCCCTCCATCTTCACGCGCTGCCCCATCATGACGCCGTACACGGTGCTCACGTCCGGTCCCCAGCAGCCCATGTACGGCAGCGTGGCCGGTGGCTCGTCGGTGTTCCAGGAATTCACGAACTCGTCGTAGGGCACGCCGCGCGCGATGCGCGCCGCGCGTTCCTGCTCACGGAGCTGGCGCGTTGCGTCTTCGTCGACGAGCCGCGAGGCCGGGTCATAGGCGACCTTGTAGATGTCGCGCGCAGTGTCGTCGGACAGCAGGTTCTCTTCCAGATCCCGCATCACCAGCGCCGGGTCACGCTGCAGCACGTCGCCGTAACCGCCGCCCGCGCCCTGGCACATCATGTAGACCTCGCCCGGCGCGGCGAGCTCGAAGGTCATCGCCATCGGGTGCGTGGAGTACGTCGCGCCCTTGATCGGCTGCTCGTTCATCAGCTTGATGATGTCGAACGGAACGCTCGAAGGATTCTTCGCCAGCTCGTCGAAGACGTTGATGCCCTTGATCTTGCACAGCGGGTAAGTGGGCGAGGCATAGCCGCCGAATAGCGGCTGGGCGGACGGGAATAGCGAGCCCGAGCAGCCGGTCATGTAGCCCCACATCGCCGAGCCGCGGAAGGTGTGGATCTGCTCGTAACCCATGCCACTGCGCTGCTTGCCGAAGCCGACGCGATCCTTGGTCAGGGTGAACGCGCCGAGTCGCACGAGCGGAAGGTCTTCCTCCATCAGTTCGATCTCGCCGATGTCGCAATGCGCCGCGAACGGCGGCGACACCGAGTGCTCGCCGTCACGATGGCTGCGACCGCCCTGCCCCATGCCGTTGATGTCCGCGCAGAAGTTGCCGACGAACTCGGCGTGCTGGGTGAGCCCGCCATAGATCAGGGTGGCCGGCTGATCGTACTGCGGCGCCACGATCGCGGTGTAGCGATTCGGCAGACCGTAGTTGAACTTGGCCATCGGAATGCTCGCGATGGTCATGGTCTTGAACAGCGGGATCAGGCTCATCGCCTGCGGCGTATCGAACGAGCCGTTGATGATGGATTTTTCGTCGAAGATGAAATCGAAGGGCGTGAACACCGCCATCGTGAACGGCAGGTCTGGCCACACGTTCTGCATCCAGCCGCTGTACAGCATGGTCTTGAACGAGCCCTGGCAGGCGTTGATCGAGCGGTTCAGCAATTCAGGGGACGATCCCCGCATATCCACGGTGAGCTTGTCGCCCTTGACCGTGATCGCCATGTTGAGCTTGAGCAGCGCGTTCTCGCGCAGGGTGGAATCGGCGAACGAGATGGTGCGCATGGTGCCGTCCGGCAGCTCGATGATGCGCCGCTTCACCTCCTCCACCACGTCCTCGATGCTCTTGCGCAGGGTCAGGATCAGCGCGTCCTCGCCGTGCTCTTCCAGCACGCTGATCACGCGTTCGCGCAGGCGCAGGCAGGAATGCAGGCGCACCTTCATGTCTTCCAGTTGCAGTTTCGGATCGCGTACCGAGTTCTGCAGGAAGGTGACGAGATCGCGCTTGAGCTCGAACTTCTCCACGACCTTGAACGGCGACATCTTCAAGCCTTCGTCGAACTTGCTCTCCGCTGCGGCCGGCATGCCGCCGGGCTCGGTTGCGCCGTTCTCGCCCTCATGGATGGTGGCCGAGATCCAGCACACCAGCTTCCCCTTCCAGAACACCGGCATCATCATCGACTGGTCGGTGTTGTGGATGCCGCCGTAGCGCGCATCGTTGTGGATGAAGCCGTCGCCGTCGCGCACGCCGACGGTCGGTTCGTCTGTCCAGTACTTGTTGATGAACTTGATCGGGTAGAACACCGCTGCGGCGAAGCCGCCGACGCCGTAGGGCGCGATCATCGACAGGTCACCGGCCGCGGTGAAGATGCCGGTGGTCATGTCGCCCCACTTCGCGCCGGGCGCTGCGCCCATCTGCTCGATCATCGTGTTGCTCTCGTCGAGCGCCGCGACGAGCAGGCCGCGGATCTCGCTGACCAGATGCGGGTCGACCGGCCCGGACAGCAGCCGCTCCTCGATCTCGCTGCGCGACTCGATGCGGTGGTTCTCCATGATCGCCGGGTCCGGCGCGTAGAACATCTTGTTCTGGCGCACGAAGCGGTCGAGCATCGCCTGCTGTTCGGGAGTGATGGTCATGTCATTCATGGGTCTGCTCCTCAGCCGCCGATCTGTGAAAACCACACCGCGTTCTGCGCCGCCGCTTGGTAGCGCCAGCCCGGTTCAATCAGGTAGGTCGTTGCCCGCGTCACCACAATGGCCGGGCCATCGATCTGCGTACCCGGTTCCAGCGCAGCGTCGTTGTAGATCGCCGTCTTTTGCGCGCCTTCGACGCCAACGAAGTGACAGTCGCGCGTCGTCACCGGCGCGGGCGGCGGCAGCACCTTGCTGCCCGGCTTGATGTCGCTGAACGCGATGCCCGGATGCGCCACATAGCTGCACACGCGGATGGTGTTGATACGCACGCCGGCCTCGGGTGTCTGACTACCGGCGCCGAAGCGCTCGCCGTAGCGCGAATGGAACTGGTCGATGAGCTTGAGCACGTGCTCCGGCGCGGTGACGCGGTTGAGGTCGGTGACCACCGCGGTCTCCACGCGCTGGTTGCCGTAGCGCATGTCGAGTTCCAGCCGGTACTGGATCTGCGCCGGCTCGAAGCCCTGGCGCAGCAGGTCCTCGCGGCCGCGGCGCTCCAGCTCTTCGACGATGCCGTTGAACTTCGCGTAGTCCTTGAAGAACGACTGCTGGTTGGCGTCGAATAGCGTGGTCCAGGCGCTCATCTCGTGGATGTGCAGCTGGCTCATGTTGCCCGCACCCACCGCCGAGAACACGGACGCGAACGGCGGCGCCAGGATGCGCTTGACGCCCAGCGCGCGTGCGATGCCGCAGGCGTGCAGCGGCCCATTGCCGCCGTAAGCCAGCGTAGTGAAGTGCTCCGGCTCGTAGCCGCGCGTGCGCAACTCGCGCGCGATGCCGTTGGCCATGTTCGCGTCCACGGTGCGCTTGATCAGCTTGGCGCACTCGACGACCGAGGTGTCGAGCTCTTCGGCCAGGTGCTCTTCAATCGCCTGCTTCGAGCGCCGCGGGTTGAGCTTGATGTGGCCGCCCGCGTAGTTGGCCGGATCGAGATAGCCGAGCACCAGGTCCGCGTCGGTCACCGTCGGCTTGAGGCCGCCGCGGTCGTAACAGGCTGGGCCCGGATCGGAGCCCGCGGATTCCGGCCCGACCTGCACGGTCTGGAACATGCGATCGAACCGGCAGATCGAACCGCCGCCCGCGCCGAGCGTGACCAGATGCACCATCGGCACGCTGACCATCCAGCGTTCGATGATTGGGTTGAAGTCGTAATGCTTGACGCCGCCCTCGACCACGATGCCGATGTCGAAGCTGGTGCCGCCCATGTCGGTGGCGACGATATTGCCCAGGCCAGTCTGGCCGGCAAGGTGCTCGCTCGCCGCGATGCCCGACACCGGTCCGCTGTGCACGGTCTGCAGCGCGTCGGTGGAGTTCAACTGCGCCATGCCGCCGCTGTTGTGATTGCACAGCATCGGCTTGTCGTAGCCCGCGTTGCGCAGATTGAGTTCCAGGGTGCCGAGGCCGTGGTACATCACCTGGTGCAGGAAGCCGTCGATGATCGTCGACATGGCGCGCACGTACTCGCCCTTGCGCCCCGCGACCTGGTGCGAGAGCAGCATGGGGATCGCGCCGAGCATGTGGCCCGGGTATTCCTCCAGAAAGATTTCGCGGATGCGCAGCTCGTGTACCGGGTTGACCACGGAGTTCGCGAGCACCACGACGATGGCCTCCGCGCCCTTGTCCACCAGGGTGCGCATCTGATCGCGCAGATGCTCCTCGTCCAGGGACATCACCACCGCGCCGGCGTAGTCCACGCGCTCGCGCACTTCCTGGATCATCGGGATCGGAATGATCGCGTCCGGACGCTGCGCGTTCGGCACGTCCATCTGCTGCTTGTACGGCAGGCCGGTGGAATAGCCCTTCGCGCGCGTCAGCGGCACCGAGGATCGAAAGCCGTCGGTGGTCAGCAGGCCGAGGCGCGGACCCTTGCGCTCGATCAGCGCGTTGGTGCCGAGCGTCGTGGCATAGCGAACCGAGTCGACTTGGGACAGCAGCTCGCGCTCGCTGATCTCCAGCTCGCGGCAGGCGGCCTGAAGCGCATCGTTGAAGCCCAGCGCAAGGTTCTGGTGCGTGGTGAGCGCCTTGGACTCGACGGTGCGCCCATCCCAGGCCACGAAGCAGTCGGTGAACGTGCCGCCAATATCGACCGAGACGCGCTTCACTGGCCGTCTCCGGTGGCAGTTTCTCCGGTAAATAGCCGTGCTGCCGGCTGCCCGCCATGTGCGGCGCGGCGAGGCGGATCGCTGCCGACCGGCGCCTCTTTCACCTCTGGCCGGTCCTTCCACTGCGCCTTGAGCGCATCGATGTCGAGTTCGATATCGCGCACTGGCGGATGACCCGGCGGCAGGTACTCGGTCTCGATCATCGTCCCGCACTGCGGGCAGTAGTACTCGAGGATGCGGCACCACTCCGGGTTCGGCGCATACGTCAGCTCGTACTTGGCCGGGTCCAGCAGCGGCTTGTGGATCTCGCGCGGGTCTCGGTTGTGGACCAGCAGGCCGCGCTTGTAGTTGTCACGCGCCGAGATCAGCGGCGCGGCGCAGGCACGGCACTCCCACTGCTCGGAATCGAGATCGATGCGCAGGTTTTCGGTGATCAGCACTTTCATAAATTCGTCCTCAGACCTTGCTCAGCAGCACATCGCCGGCGTCGTTCACTTCGAAGCGCCAGCCTGCGTCGATGCGGCAGGTGAAGAACGCTTCCTCCAGCACCGCGGGGCCGTTCGCGGCCGCACCGGCGCACTGATCCTCCACGCGGTACAGCGGCAGCTCGCGGGTCTTGTCGTTGAGCAGCACCGCGCGGGTGGCGCGGGACACGGCCGCGGTCGTCGCCGCACCGAACTTCCCGCGCAGGCTCGGTTGCGCGATCGGCTTGCAGGCGGTCAGCGAGACGAAGGCACGCTCGCCGGCCTGCAGTGCCGGAAGGCTGTCACCCAGCGGCAGCACACGCTCAGACTGCGCCGAGGCGATGCGCAGGCTACGCGTCAGCGTGCAGTCCTCCAGCGCGAACCCTTCCGCGTGCATGCCGCGCCGCACGCGCTGCGTCAGCGTGCTGACGACGGCCGCGAGATCGTCACCGGGTGCGATCGCCGCCTCGTAGCTGTGCGCGATGTCCGAGAAGCCGAGGCCAAACGCCGAGAACACCGCGGCCAGGCCCGGAATCAGCACGCGCGAAATCCCCGCCGCCTCGGCGACACGACAGACCACGAAGGGCCCGGCACCGCCAAAGGCTGCGAGCGTGGTCTGCGGCGTCACCGCAGTGAACGCGCGGATGCTGTCCGCCACCTTGGCGACCCAGGCCTGTTCCATGCGCGCGACCGCGGACTCGGCGTTGGTGCCCAGCGGCGTGGCGAGATGGGTTTCCACCGCGCTGCGCGCCCGCGCCGCATCGATCTTCAGCTCGCCACCGAAGAAGGATTCCGGATCGAGCAGGCCGCTGAGCAGGAAGGCATCGGTGATCGTCGCCTGAGTGCCGCCCAGACCGAAGCAGGCCGGACCGGGCGCGCTACCCACGCTCTCCGGGCCGACGCGGATCGCACCGTTCTCGACACGGATGATCGAGCTGCCGCCCACGCCGACGCTAACGACGTTGCACAGCGGGAAGGACACCGCGACGCCCTCGACCTGGCCGTGTCGGTCCTCACGCACCGCGCCCGCGCGCACCTCGCCGATGTCGGTCGTGGTGCCGCCGATGTCGATCGACACCAGGTGCTCAAACCCGTAGTGCGCGGCCAGCGCGCGCGCACCCTCCATGCCGCCGCGCGGGCCGGAGCTGTAGGTCTTGAGCGCGATGGTCTTGGCCACGCGCGCGGAGTGGCCGTCGTTGCGAAAGATCAGCAGCGGGTTCTGCGCCTTGTTGGTTCGCAGCTTGTGCTCGGCGTTGTAGAGGAAGCGCTCCATCGCCGGATGCAGGAAGGCATTGAAGATCGTGGTCCAGGCGCGGCGCACGTCGTCGTCGTCCTCCACGACCTCGTGCGAGTACAGCAGCGGGATCGCGCCGAGCAGGTGCTGCGGAAAGGCGCGCAGGAAGATCTTTTTCAGACGCTGTTCCTGCGCGAGCCGGTCATGGCCGCCATGGGCGACGACGATGCGGTTCGCGCCCGCCGAGGCCAGCGCATTGACCGCGCGCACCGCCGCCGAAGCCAGCGCCTCGTCGGCCAGCCCGAGGTCCACGCTCACGCTGCGCTCGCCGACCAGATCGGCGAGCAGTCCCGCCGCCTGCGTCGTGTGGCGCAGCGCGTCCACGCTCAGGCCACCGCTCAGCAGCAGACCGAGGCGCTGACCCTTGCGCTCGACCAGCGCGTTGGTGCCCTGCGTCGTCGAGTAGCGGATGTGATCGGTCGAAGCGAGCAGCGCGACGATGTCCTCGCACCCGTAGATCGCCTTCGAGGCCTTCACGAGTCCATCGAAGAAACACTTCGACAGATCGAAGGGCGTGGTCAGCGTCTTGGTGCGCCAGACCTGATCGCCATCGAGCACGCAGATGTCGGTCAGGGTGCCGCCATTATCGATGTTGATGAGTTTCCCCACCGTTTGTTCTCCTCAGCTCGCGGTAAGCGCACGGTATGAGCGCGCCCGGCGCACCGCCCCACCCTAAACGGTGGTCAGCGGCAGCGTTGCAGAGCTACTGCATCGAGCGTGGAAGGCGCGGAGCGCAGCAGATTCGCGTGCTTTCAGTCGATCAATCCGAAACGACGAGCGAGCGCAATGGCCTGCACGCGATTCCTGATGCGGAGCTTCTCGAAGATATTGCGCAGGTGCCATTTCACCGTGTTGGTCGACACCGACAGGCGGTCCGCCAGCTCCTGATTGGTGAGACCGGCCGCCACGAAGCGCAACAGGTTGCGCTCGCGGTCGGTTAGCGACTCGATCGGCGGCGCTGCTTCGGCGTCGGCCCGGTCTATCTCACCGGCGGGCTCGCCTGCCGCCGTCAGCAGCCGGTCGAGGTGGCCCATCACCGCGTCCGGGGCCACGCCGCGTGCGAGGTTGCGCTGCTGCGCGCGCAGCTGCTTCATCAGGGCCACGGCAGGCGCACGCTCGTCCAGCAGGCTGCGCACGAATCCTCCCTGCGCGGCGATCTGAACCGCGTCGAGCAGGCAGCGACCAGCGAGATTGGCCTTCCCGGCGGCCTGATGTGCCAGCGCGTACAACAGATGCAGCTTCAGCTCGCGCCGCCGTCGCCGCGCGGCGATCGCGCGGCGAATCTCCGGGGCCAGCAGGGCGCGTGCTTCGGCGTGGCGGCCTGCGGCGATCAGCCAACGCGCCCAGCCAAGATTGCAGGCCTCGGTCTCACCCGCAGGAAACATCAGGTCGTCTCGCGGCTCGTCGCGAAATGCCACCGGCAGTTCCTTGAGCCAGCGCTCGGCCCGACCGAGCTCGCCGTCGAGCGTGGCCTGACGCGCGAGTTCTGCGTGCGCATAGATCACCAGCCTTTCCAGCGTGTATCGATAGCCGACGTAGAGCATGCGCTCCAGCGTTTCCTCGGCTTCACCGTGTCTGCCGTCCAGATGCGCGATGCGCGCGCGCGCGATGCCCATGGTCGCGACCGCATCGACGATGGCCTGCTCCTCGGCCAACTGGCCGTAATCGCCGATCAGTCGCTCGGCCTCGGGCAGGCGGTTCTGTTCGTACAGGCAGCTCACCAGGTAGGCCGCCATCACCGAACCCGCTGACACACTGCCGCAGGCCCGCGCTTCGGTGCGGCGCAGTGCGCTCGCCAGCCCGCGCTCGGCGTCATCGATCCGCCCCTGGCAGGCCAGGCTCATGCTGTAGATCGCGTCCTGGTAGGCCTGCCCGAACAGGCTATGGTCGCGGTCGTGTAGCGGTCGCGCCTGCATCAGCAATGCGCGCGCTTCCTCGTACTGGCCGCGCCCGATGCACAGCATGGCGCGCGAGTTGAAGGTGACGGCGTAGGCGAAGCCGCTACGGTCGGCAAGCTGCTGCGCGGTCTGCTCGCCGACGGCGCCCAACTCCTCGACGCGATCCTGGGCAGCGAGGACGAACAGGCGTGAAAAATTGTGCAGCCCGAGCTGCGCCTGCCCGGCACCGTCAGCGTCGAGTTGCGCCCGATGCAGTTGCAGCAGGCGATCCGCCTTGTCGAACGCGCGACGAAAGCCGTAGGCGATGATCGCGGCGTGGGCAAGATTGTCGTGTCGCAGGACCGCCTCGGCGGGCAAGCGATCAGCGTAGCTCTGGATCAGTCCCAGGCGCTCCTGAGCGACGAGTGCGTCGACCACCTCTGCCAGCAGCCCAGCCGCGCGGTCGGTCTCGCCGGCCTCGATCCAGTGCTGGATCGCCTCCTCGCGATAAGCCTTGTCGGCGTACCAGGCGGCGACGACGCGATGCCGACGGCGCAGATCCTCGGGCGAAAACAATTGCGCAGCGCGACCGAGCAGGAACTGGCGGAACAGGTTATGGAAGCGCAGCCAGGTACCTTCGAGGTCGACCTGGGCAAGGAACAGACCCGCGCGTTCGATCTCGGCCAGACGCTCCGCACCACGCGGCTCGCCGGTGATGTGCTCGACCAGCGCTGCGGAGAGCTTCTCCGGAATCGCGAGTTCCAGCAGCAGCGTCCCGAGTGCGGGTGCAAGCTGATCGAAGGCCTCTGCGGCGAGGAAATCCATCAGCTCGCGGGTAACGCCGCGGCCGGAGTAGGCTTCGGCGCGGAAGCGCGCACCGCGGCGCAGACACAGGCGAAAGGCCTGCAGAGCAGCCGGCCAGCCATCCGTGCGCTCGTGGATCTCCGCGATTTCTTCCGGGCGCAAGCTGACGAACTCCCGCAGGAACTCGATGGTCTCCGAAGGGCGGAAGCACAGCTCCTCATTGGAAAGCACCACCGTGCCTTCACGTATCTGTAGGCGCGCAAGTCGGGCGCCCGGCAACACGCGCGTACCCACGCAGAGCTGCACCGTCATCGGCAGGCTGCGCACGATCTGCGCGAACACCGATTCGAACTGCGCGGACGCCGCAGTCTCGAAGTTGTCGACCACCAGCACCAGCGGCTCGTGCAACCGTGCCAGTCCCCGCAGCAGGTCCTGCAAGGTTGCCGGCCGCCCCACCGCGTCGACCGGCCTGCGGGTGCGTTGGCCGGCCAAAATCTCCACCGCGTCGCACAGCCGTCGCAGCAGGTGCACGGCATCCGCCGATTGGGCGTCCATGCGCACCCAGGCCACGCGCTCACCCAACGCAGCGCGGCGGTCGCAGTGCTGCCGCAGCAGGGAGGTCTTGCCGTATCCGGCCGGCCCCTGGACGACGATCAGGCGCGGTCGCGGCTCGATCGACAGCCGATCCAGCAGGCGATGGCGCAAGATGCCGCGGTGGGCGGCGGCGTCGGAATCACCGGCAGAGAGGCTTTGCTTTTCCTTCGGACGCTTCGGCCGCTTCGGCGCTGCACGAGAGGGAACGCGCCGGGTCATCGTGGCAGAACTTCAGGAGCCTTGAGGTTCGCGACCGAACTGCACCATCAGCTTGCCTGTATTGGCGCCGGTGTACAGCATCTTGAGCGCATCGACCGCGCGCTCGATGCCGGGCTCTACGTGCATGCGCCCCTTGAGCCGCCCTTCGAGCATCCAGCCCGCCAGCTGCTGCTGGTACTGCGGATACTTGTCGACGTAATCGAGGATGACAAACCCCTCTACCCGCAGGCGGCGCATGATCAGATTGCGGAACATGTAGGGTCCTGGGATGCGGTCGCCCGCCGCGCTGTTGTAGGTGGATATCAGGCCGCAGATCACCACGCTGCCGAAGTTCTTCATCACGCTGAGGCCGGCGTCGAGCAGCTCGCCGCCCACGTTTTCGTAGTGCACGTCTACACCTTCCGGCGCCAGCCCCCGCAGGCGCTGCACCACGTCCTCGCGCTTGTAGTCGATGGCATGGTCGTAGCCGAACTCCTCGGTCAGCCAGCGACACTTCTCCGCACCGCCGGCGATGCCGATGGCCTTGCAGCCGTGAATCTTCGCGATCTGGCCTACCAGCATGCCGACCGCGCCTGCGGCCGCGGTGACGACCACGGTGTCGCCCTTCTTGGCCCTGCCAACCTCCATCAGCCCGACCAGGGCGGTGGGGCCGGCGATCGCAAGCACGCCGAAGGCTTCCGCCAGCTTGAGCCCGGGAATGTTCGGCATCACCGAGAACCCGATGCCGTCGTGCACCGAGTATTCCGCCCAGGGCGCGAGCCCGGCAGCGAGCGCGCCGACGGGGAAAGCCGGGTTGCGCGACTTCACCACCTCTCCGAGGGTGAAGCCTTTCATCGGCTGTCCCGGCGTGATCGGCTCCATGTACAAATCCCAGTCGCCCAGCCATAGCCGATTGGTGGCGTCCATCGACACGTAGATCGATCTCAGGAGGAACTCGCCGTCGCCCGGTTCGGGCAGGTTCGTGTCCTGAAGAATCAGGGTGTCTGCTTCGATGTCTTTCTTCGGCCGCTTGTTGAACAGCCATTGCCGGTTCTGCGCCATGCGCATGCTCCTCTCTCAATTGTGGGAGAAGTCTGGTTGCTGGACCGGCGCCCGCCCCCACCCTTTAGGGCGGTGAGCTTGGTTTTCAGCGCTTCATGCCCACTGCCGCCGAGGGCCGCACGTAGTCATCGCTGGTGGTTGCAAACTCGACAAACCAGTCGATGCTGGCCGAGTTGGCCATGGCGTCGCGGCTCGCCGCCTTCTCCAGCGGCCAGCCCATCAGCACCTTGCGCACCGGCACTTCCATCTTCTTGCCGGTGAGCGTGTACGGAATCTGTTCCACCCGATACGTCTTGTCGGGAACGTGGCGCGGGCTGCAGTCCAGCCTGAGCTTGGCGTTGATCTTCTTGACCAGGGCTTCGTCCAACGTGAAGCCCGGCTTGAGCTTGACGAACAGCGGCATGAAGAAGGTGCCGCCCTCCAGCTCGCAACAGACGACAAGACTGTCGGCGACTTCCTCGACCTGCTCCACCGCACGATAGATTTCCGCGGTGCCGATACGCACGCCAAACCGGTTGAGCGTGGAGTCGGAGCGACCGTAGATGTAGCAGCCTCCGCGCGAGTTGATCTTGATGAAGTCGCCGTGACGCCAGACCCCGGGAAAGACGTCGAAGTAAGCCTCGTGGTAGCGCTTGCCGTCGGTGTCGCCCCAGAAATAGATCGGCATTGAGGGGAACGGCTTCAGGCACACCAACTCGCCGACCTCGTCTATCACTTCCTTGCCGTCGTCGCTCCAGGCCCGCACGTCCATGCCCAGACAGCGGGTTTGAATCTCACCGGCGTGCACTGGCAGGGTCGGCGAGGCGCCAACGAAGCCGCTGCACAGTTCAGTGCCGCCGGATTGGGAGGTCACCCACAGGTCCTGTTTGACGTTGTCGTAGAACCACTTGAAGGTTTCCGGCGTGCTCGGAGCGCCGCCGAGCAGCGCCGCTTCCAGCCTGGAAAGATCGAATTTCTCGCCCGGCTTGAGCTGGGCTTTTTCCATCATCTGCACGAAGGTGGGGCTGGCGCCAAAGGTCTGGGCACCGGTGTCTGCCGCCATCTTCCACAGCAGGTCCAGATCCGGATACACCGGGCTGCCGTCGTATTGCACCGCCGCCGCCCCGGTCAGCAGGGACGACACCACCAGGTTGTACATCATCCAGCCAGTGGTGCTGTAGAAGAACATCACGCTGCCCGGCGCCAGATTCAGGTGAAAGCTCATCACCTTGAAATGTTCGACCAGCACGCCGACATGCCCGTGCACGATGGCCTTGGGCAGGCCCGTGGTGCCTGACGAAAACATCACCCAGATCGGGTGAGCGCAGTCCACGCGTTCGTAACGGAACGCTTCGCGTGGCACGTCGGCGCCCGCCAGCATCGCCGCCCAGGACTGCGCACCGGCAACCGGCGGCTCGCTGCGGTCCGGATGCAGGTACGGCAGCCACACGACGTGCTGCAGGCTGGGTAGTGCCGAGACGATCTGCCCGACTTCCGCCGCGCGATCGAAATCCTTGCCGCCGAAACGATAGCCGTCGCAGACGAAGATCAGCTTGGGTTCGATCTGCGCAAAGCGTTCGGTCACGGTCTTGACGCCGAACTCCGGCGCTGCCGACGACCACACCGCGCCGACGGCGATGGTTGCGATCATCGCCACCGTGGTCTCGGGCACGTTGGGCAGGTAGGACACGACGCGATCACCGGGCGCGATCCCCAGCGCGCGCAGCTTGGTCGCCAGGATGCGCACCTGCCGGCCCAGTTCCTGCCAACTCATTGAGGTCAGCGGGCGGTTCTCGGTCAGGTGATGAATCGCGGCTTCGCCCGCTGCGGCCTTGGCTTCGTAACGCAGCAAGTGCTCGGCGTAATTCACACGCGCACCCTGGAACCACTTGGCGCCGGGCATGGCGCGACGATCCAGGACCTGCGTGGGCGGCGTGTCCGACTCGATCTGAAAGTAATCCCAGATGGCCGACCAGAAGCCCTCGATGTCGTCCACCGACCACGCTCGCAGCGCCTCGTAGTCATTGAACTCGAGACCGCGCGTGTTGTGCAGCCAGGCGATGAACTTCGCGACCTGCGAGCGCTGCTGGAACTCGGCGCTCGGGGTCCACAGCAACTCACCTTCGGTTACGGCCATCGTCTCCTCCCTGCACGGTTCGCCGTCGCCGACGCCATGCTTGTATCGCTATTCGAATCGGCTGGTCTGCAGGCACAGCGAACAGGATTCCGCCAATCAACGCAGCGCGTAGACGTCGTAAGTCACCTGGTTCTGCCTGAGTCGGCCTTCGCCAATGTTTACGCACTGCAGGCGGTTGAGCCAGACGTAGTCGGGATGCGCGGTACGCAGGCGCGGTGCGGCGTGAATCCTGACCAATTCGGGAATCTCGCTTTTCTGAAAGCGGGCATAACCATCGTGGCCCATGTCCAGCAGTCCGTTGTAGACCACGTCGATATGCGCGCCGTCGTCGGTTTCGATGGCAGCACGGACGTCCAGCACCGCCATGCCATCCGTTCGCAGGGTCATCCAGTCGGCACCGACCGGCAGGAGCCTGCCCTTCAGCTTGGGGCCCCAGGCCTTGCCCTCGGCGACATAGAAATTGATGCGGATGTCGCCTTCGCCCGGCGGACTGACAACTACGGGCTCACGCACCGCGGCGCTGTAGGTGAAGAGATGTTCCATCTCATACGGGATCATTCCAGGCTCCTTCTGGTCGCTTGCGGACATCTGTCCGCTGATGATCAGCTGCGCAGGCTGGCAAGCCGTTCCAGCACTTTTTCAGGCACGGCATCGGCCGGCACGCGACCAAAGCGGAACGCTCCGTTTGCCAGGCCGGGAGCGTCCTGGCCGTCCCAAAACGCCTCGGAGAGCACCATACCGGCAACGGCGCCACCGATCTGGGCCGGTGCGATGACGAACTGCACGCCGCTGGCCGCGCCCGAGAAATCATTGCCGCGACTCAGGAGCAGACCCAAATCCCAACGGTAGTGCGCGGCCAGATTGATGACGGGCTGGTACCAGGCGATTTCTTCGGCAGAGCTGGGCTCGGCGTCCGCAGCTTCCTCCAGAAGCACGGCGTCGACCCCGACCTCGCCGAAGCTGCGAAGAAACTCCGCGACGTAGACGGCACAGGAGTCGGCCTCGTCGCCGCCCACTTCAATCTCTGCATCTTCACCGAAAGCCAGCCGATAGGCTTCGCCCGCCCAGGCACGTGGCGAGGGAAAGGCCAGCACCAGCGGCTGCGACGCAAACGCTGCGCGCAGGCCGCGCACCATCTCCAGCAGCTGGGTTCGCAGCGCTTCGTCCGCCAGCAGCGTGCGGGCCGGCACCACCGCGCGCTTCTTGGCCGCCATGGCTTCACGCAGCTCGGGGTGGCTTGCCACCCAGGCACGACAGGCCGTGCCCACCGGAATCGCGCAGACATCCGGTCGCAGCAGGCCGGCGGCCTTGCGTCGGAATGCCACGTACTCGGTGGCGTCCGCCCAGGGCGTCTTGCCCCCTGCGAGCAGGCGTTCGGCGTAGCGGGTGTCGTCCAGCCACAGGAGCGGCGACGCCGCAGAAGTGACGCGATCGATCAGTTTGGCCATGGCGCTCCTGGAACGCGACAAAAAATCGAGTGAACCGCAAACGCGGCACTACGCCGCGGTGTAGCCGCCGTCCAGCACCAGTTCGGAGCCGGTGATCCACTTCGCGGCCTCGGAGGCCAGGTAGATCACGGCGCCTGCGACATCGGCCGGCTCGCCGAAACGGCCGAGCGGATGAGCGCCCTTGATCGCCGCCTCCGCACTGGCGTAATCCGGTGCCAGCTTGAGATTGACGAAGTCCTGGATGAACTTGGTGCCCATGTCGGTCTGCACGATGGCGGGGTGGATCGAGTTGACCCGGATGCCGGTACCGAGCTGGGCGCACTCCACGGCAGCCGCCTTGGTCATGATGCGCACCGCCCCTTTGGACGCATGATAGGCAACGTGTGCAGAGGTGCCGATGAGGCCGGCTACCGAAGACAGATTGACGATGGACGCACCCGGCTTCATCACACCGATGGCGTGTTTGAGCCCGAGGAAAACACCGGTCACGTTGATGTCCATGAGGTGACGGAAATCCTCGACCTTGCACTGGGTGATCAGCGCGGCGGTTTCGATGCCGGCATTGTTGACCAGGATGTCGAGGCCGCCGAGCTTGCCTGTGGCCGCGGCGACCGCAGCCTCCCACTGTGCTTCGTCGGTGACGTCGTGCTTCTGGAACTCGGCCTTGCCGCCGGCCTTGCGGATCCGCTCCACGGTTTCCAATCCGGCGGATTCGAGCACGTCGGTAACCAGTACGGTCGCGCCGACCTGCGCCAGCGCCTCGGCGATGGCCGCCCCGATGCCGCGTGCCGCTCCGGTCACCAGTGCAACCTTCCCGTCGACTCGAAACAGCCGCGTGTAGTCTGTCATCTGAATTCTCTCCTGTTGGCTGCTCTTCGGTCAGCCGCGGTGGCGGTTGCGCCGCGCTAATTCTGCAGAGCGTAGCGGAACCCAGCTCTGCCGGGCACGCAAGGCGGATGCGCCCTTAACCCTAAAAACGACGATTAGCCACGGATTTCACGGAGAAACACGGATCAAAACATAAATCTGCCGAGGGTCTTTGCTTCACCGATTAGGTGCATAGATCGGCGCTGGCAAGTAGCCGATTTTCAATCCGTGTCATCCGTGGCAAACGCTTTTTCCAGGTTAACCCAGCCACATCGGAAACACGGCCACCCTCAAGGGCGGCCGAACGTTATCGAACGGGTCCGCGGCGCTTCCTCAACTGGTCCCCAGCTTGCGCAGCGCATTGTGCGTCAGGTACTGCTCGTACATCTTGGGATCGTTGGCGCCGCTGACGTGCAAGTCGTGCGCCTTGACCTGCTCCAGCCGCGTCACGTCGCCGGTCTGGATGTCCGACGCGGTCACATGACACCAGCTCCAGTAAGGATGCTTGCCGTCCATGAATTTCTTGTCGCCGGTCTCGTAGAGCGAATAGGCGCCATCGAAGGAACGGAACGGCTCGCCACGGCGGTCATAGGTCACCATCCCGATCACCACCTGGTTGCGCGCATCGAACCAGACGTGCTTTTTCGATACCGGTGCGCGCGGAAAGCCGGTCGGCTTGGCCTCGACCACGATGGCCTCCGGGACAAGCTCCACCGTGGAATCCCAGAACGTCTTGCCCTGTGGCCCACCGTGGGTGCTGTGCTCCCAGTTGGGCGCGTCGGCGTTCCAGCTTTCCGACAGACCGGCCAGGAACGGACCGCGTTTGATGATCTCGTAGCCGCTCCAGGTATGCAGCGGATCCCCGGCTGCCCAGGCATCCGACAAATACAGGGACAGACCCGGCAGCAGCGGCTCGAAGCGCTGGTCGGTCGGAAACTGGCGGATGCGCTTGAAGTCGGCAACATAACCGTAGAGGTCGGGGAACGTACGATGATCGTAGGCCCAGACGTTTAGAAAGGACGTGCCCTTGAAATTATTGGGCGTCAGGAAGAACACCGACTGGAAACGCAGCTTGTCGATATGTTCTTCCCAGTACGGCGCCGGGTCCATGCTGACGCGGGCGACGGTGGACAGCTCCGCCCAGCCCCCGGTGTACTTGAAGCGTGGATGGCCGTCCTGGCGCATGGCGTAAGCGGCGATGGCATAGAACGAGGCATCGTGCCGGCCCCAGCTCAGGGTCTGGGCGGCGAACAGCTCGATTCCGCTCTTGGGATCCGGAAACGGGTTGCCGCCGATCCACGGCTTGCCATCGGCGGCATTGACCACGTTGCCGCGCTCATCGAACTTGGCCTTGCCCGCATTCTTGAGGGTGGCCTCGATGTACTCCCAGGGCGACAGCCGCATGATGTCCTTGGTGGTCTTGACCACCTTGAGCTTGCGCCCGTGTTTCAGAATCTGCTCGTAACGGATCGGCTCCAACAGATCCTTCACATGCTCCACATTGGCGGCCGTGATCTCGTCACCGGTCTTGATCTTGCCCTTGGTGTAAGCGTCGATGGAGAGCAATTCATCCGGATAGGCTTTGCTGATCTCACCGGTGTCCGCCATGGTCTTGCCCAACGGAGCGAGTACGCCGGTAGACAGCACGCCCAGGCCGGCGTCGCGCAAGAACTTGCGGCGCGAATAATCGTGGTGGAACTTCCTGATGCGCATGCGGCGTTCTCCTGTTGCGGTCTTAGGCGCTACGGCGCCGACCGGATTTCGGTCGCAAAGCCGTGCCCTTCAGCCTAGACAAATAAAACGGCCCCCGGTTTGATCCGGGGGCCGAGAGGGCTACATCTCCTACCTGGCGGTCGCGCTGGGAAGGATCCTGGCGCGACCCGGGATCAGAACTGGTAGGCGAGACGAACCGCGACTTCATCCGCAAAGTCGATGGTCTCGATGATGTTCTCGTTCTTGTTGCCGTGGAGGTCGCCCTCCAGGTGGTTGTAGATCAGATCGAGGGTGATGTCGTTGCCCGGGCTCCAGCGGAAGCCACCCTGCACCAGCAAGCCACCGCGTGGGTCGTACAGCATGGCACCCGAGGCGCGGTAGATGTAGTTGGGGAAGGGCTGCAGGAACGCCAGCACCAGCGAGGTGAAGCCACCGTCCAGCGGCTGGCACTGGCTGTTGCCCGAACGAATGTTGGCCAGAGTGGTGCCGGGATTGTCGCCGGTACCGCCCTGGCAGCTCAGGTGACGACCGAACAGATCGGACTCGGTCTTGTGGATGGCCTGGAACACCATATAAGTGGCCGGGAAAGTACCGGAGAAGCGCTGGTACTTTTCCATCACCAGAGCGGTGACGCTCTCATCTTCAACCGTGAAGTTGCGCGACAGCGACTTTTCGGTAAACACGCGATCCGGGATGTAGCTGGTTTCCAGGTTGATGATCAACTGGTCCAGCAGCGAGCCGGGCTCGGCCTCGACCACGTAGCTGACGCCCGCACCGTAAACCTCTTCCTGGTGGTACTCGTGAATGAGATGTCCACGCAGACCGCCACCGGTACCCAGCGGGTTCAGCAGCTTGCCACCGGCGAGCTGGAAGAAGAGGTCCAGCTCGTTGGCGGCCTGGCCGATGTTGGTGACTTCGGAGGCGAGCAACGCACCCGCGCCAGCGCCCTCGCCCAGGAACAGGCCGGCCGGCTGATCGCCACGGAACTCGCGGATCAGCGTATTCAGAGCCTCCACACCATCCAGGCGTACCGCGCCCGCATAGGTGAACCATTCGGCCGCCGACCATACGCCGGAAGGATCGACTTCCAGCGGCGTGTTCTGCACCGCATTGCCGGAGCCCGGAAGGCCCGGCACGTCCTGGGTAGAGCCGGACTCGGTCCAGCGGAAGGTGCCTTCGTGGTTGTAGCGCTGGGTCGCGATGAACTGCAGGCCCCAGTTTCCAAAGTTGCCGCGCAGGCGCAGACCGTAGTTGATCTTGTCGTCGAAGCGGTCGGACCAGCTTTCGCGAATCGAAAACTGCGCCGGAATCACGTTATACGGGGTGTTTGCATTGGGGAAGGTGGTCGGCACGAACCACTGACCGTATGCATCCAGTTCCCATTCCTGGGTGGCCTGCCAGGTGACGCGCACACCGGGCGAGGCCACGCGCTCGTCGGCATATTCTTCCAGGGCGTCGTCCAGAATCAGATGGCGGCGTAGATCGAGGCCGTTGGGCACGTCGAACACGCGGAAGAACAGGGCCTGGCCCCAGGCGATCTGCTGCTGACCGACACGCACCAGCACCGGGCCGGACTGGTAGTCCAGATACAGCGAGGTGAAGTCCGCCATGTACTTCTCGCCGCAGACTTCCAGCGGGTTCAGACAGCCGCCGCTTTCGAAGTCGTCGTACTCGAAGAATTCGGGTTCCTGCGAATTGAAACCCATCGGGTCCGCACCCGGCACCGAATTGGGGTTCCAGTTGTCGTAGTTGCCCATGTCATAGATGGTGCGCAAGCTCGCGTACAACTGCAGGTTCGACGAGAACTGCAACTGCATATCGAACTTGCCGCGGAACTGGTTGAGGTTCCAGTCGTTGTCGGCAGGCGGGGTGTTGCGAGCGGCCATGTCCGGCAGCAGACCCACCTCATTCGCACCGAGCGCGTCAAGCAGACCAGTAATGGTGCCGATCAGGGGGTTCAGGGGGTCTATGATCTGCAACTGGTCTCGCAGCGGCAGACCGCCGCGACGTGCCGTGGCCACCCCGTTGAACGGGTTGCCGCGCAGGTTGTTCATGTTTTCGAGATTGGTCGTCCGATACGCCGAATCGAAACGGACGAAGCCACCGAACTGAACGCCTAAGTCGCTGAAGAACCCGCCGCCATCTTGTGCCATGGCCGACGGGGTTGCGAATGCAGCCATCGCCGCAATCGCCAGCGCGCTCAGGCGCAGAGATTTCCCTTCCACCCTATTCATGCTCTCTCCTCCAAAAAAAAGAATTCTCGTAAGAACCCGGCTTTGCGCCGTGCTCAATTTACCCTCAACTGCCCACCCGAATGATACGTCCCGCCTGCCCCACAGCAAGAATATCCTGTCCGGCGGAACCGATGCCCACATACCAGATCGTCGTGATCTCGTCGTGATCGACCAAGCTCCAGGTCATGCCGCCGTCCGAACTCACCACCATCTCGCGCATGGCTGACACATACACCCGCCCGCTGCCATCCGCGTAAACACCGTTGAGGATCGCCTTGCTGCCGATGTCCAGGCAGACCCAGGTCACCCCATGGTCGAAAGTCTTGAGTGCGTATCCGTCCTGACCCACCGCAAAGCCGCGACCATCGTCCAGGATCTGGATATCGAACAGCGAAGCCGTCCCGCGGCTTCGTACGGTCCAGGTGCGACCACGGTCTGCCGAGCGCATGATCAATCCGAATTCACCGACCGCCGTCACCGCGCCATCCGCAGACACATTGACCGAATACAGGTGGGGCTCGGCGCCGCCATCGGTTCCAATCTGCATCCAGTCGAGGGTCAGGCTGTGCCAGGTGCGGCCGCCGTCCTCGGAGAGCTGCATGGCGCCGAACTCGCCCACAGCCACGCTGAGGCCGCCAATATTGCTGCTGACGCTGAACAGGCGCTTCTCGGTGCCGGAGTCCACTTCTTCCCACTCGCCGTCGCCGTTCTTCAGCAACACCACGCCGGCCTGCCCGACCGCGATAGTGCGCGCCGAGTTGGTGTCGAGGCCCAGCAGCGCCAAATTGGTGGGCAACTGCTGTCCGACCCAGGTCTTGCCGCCGTCTTCGGTGACCTGCGCCTCGCCATGGGATCCCACCGCGATGCCGCGATCACCCTCGAAATCGAGCGCGAACAGAGCTTGGTGTGCCGTGCCGGAAACCAGGACTTCGATTTCTGGCTTTACCTGCGCAGCAAACGCCGCGCAGCTGCACAGCATGCCCGCACCGAGGGCGAGGGCGGATCTGATCCGCGAGTGGTGTTGCACGGATCGGTTCCTCCGGAGATGCAATGTGTCGGTCAGGCGCATATGAGTTGAGTGGTGTCGTGATTTCTCAGGTCCGCAGACGTGCCATGGCTGAGGTGGTGGGGTACTGGTTGTAGCCGTCTTCGCCTTCGGTCGAATATCTGCCCTTGTAGCCCGAGGGCAGACTCTGTTCCGTTGCGGAAACGCGTCATTTCGATCACTTGGCTGGGATCAGGCGGCCGTCCTCCGGCTTGTCGTCTTCGAAGATCGACAGGTCGACGCCCTCACCCACGAACAGGTCCTTGCGCTTGACGAATTTGGGCTTGAACCACCAGACCAGCAAGGGCAGAAACACCAGCGCCAGCACCATGTTGATCAACATGACCATCATCAGCAACAGACCCATGTCGGCCATGAACTTGAGGCCGGACAGGAAGTACCAGGGCATGATGCCGATGAACATGATGGTGGCGGTGAACATGATGGCCTTGCCGGTCGTCATCAGCGACTGATCGATGGCCCGGCCCCAGTCGCCATCCTGCGCGTGGTACTCCTCGCAGATGCGCGACAGCAGATAGATGCCGTAGTCGATTCCCACACCCACACCGATGGCGGCCACCATCAGCGTGTTGATGTCCAGACCCACCCCCATGAGGTGAATCATCGCGGTGAGCACGAAGTTGGCCAGATTCACTGGGATCAGCAGCAGAAAGCCGGCGATGATCGAGCGATACGCGATGCTGCAGGCGATCCAGATCACCAGCGACAAGGCGCCAATGATCGCGTAGTGAAAACGGTCGACCACGATGTTGACCGCTTGCTGGAGCGCGATAGTGCCGGTTCCCAGACGCACAGTGAACGCATCATGATCGACGCCAACCTCTTCAACGGCCTTGCGCGCCGCAGCCAACGCGTAGTCCACCGTTTCCTGCTTGTTGTCGGGGTACCACATCGACACGGTGGAATGCTGCAATTCGAAGTCGACCACGTGCGAGAAGGCCTTGGGGCTGGAGCCCGCCATGGCCACGCCAGCGGCGGCGCTCACCATCTCATCGGTGCCGTCCACCGGCAGCCACTTGGGATTGCCGCCGGCAAACAGGCGCTGGCCCTCGCCGAGGTAATCGCCAAAGGACAGGGTGGCGCGCGGCGGATGCGCGCCGGTGTCCTTCTCCATGATGTCCTGGATACGCTGCGCGGTCAGGTAGGTATCGGCCAGTTTCGCCGCGCGGTCCTCCCCCATCGGCTCCTTGGATTCCAGCACGATTTCCAGCGTATTCACACCGGGAAAATTACGATTGATCATGCGGACTGACTCGTTGAACTCCGAGTCGTCCCACAGCAGGTTGCTGCCTTCCGTGGGGTTGCCGATCTTGATTTGCTGCGCAGTGTAAATCGACGCGATCGCCAGAATGATGACGACCGGGGACGTGATACGCGCCCGCTTGCCGTGCGAAAGCGAACCGACGAAGGCCAGGAGCTCCTGGAACTTCTTCTGGAAACCCTTGGCCTCACCGTGGTCGCCGACGAGCTCATCTGCGTTGGCCGGCGCCGGCAGCACCGACAGCAACAACGAGCACAGCACGATGCCGGTGGGTATCAGCCAGATACACCACATACCGGCAAAGAACGCGAAACGTTCCATCGCCGGAATCGGTGCAATAGCGATCAGGAACACACCCGCCATGTCGGTGAAGATACCCAGCACCGACGGCGGCATCATCACCCCCATCGTGATCTCGGCCGCTTTGGTGCGGTCCTTGACGTGGGCGTAAATCTCGTAATAGCGCTCGGTGAACTGCACGCAGTGCGAGAACGAGCGCGCCACCAGCAGCAGCGGCACGATCATCAGCAACGGCTCGATCGGCGACTTGAGCCAGCCGACCAGGCCGAAGCCCCATACGGCGGCCGTGGTGCTTACGATGATCGGCGTCACGACGCCGACCACATTGCGCATGTATAGCGCCAGCAGCAGCACCATCGCACCCAGGGTCAGGCCGAAGATGTAGCGCATCTGCTCTTGATAGAAGTACACCCAGCCGGTCAAAGTGGGCTGACCGGCGACATAGATATCGTGGTTGTCGTCGTCGTACTTCTTCACCATCTCCTGCACGAAGGCAAACGCTTCGCCGTAATCGAGCTTGGCCTCGATGAAGGTCGCATTGATCAGGGTGGCGCTGTGATCGCGGGAGATCAGGAAGTCGCGCGAACCGGGCGATTTGTCCACCCGCATGCGGAAATCGGCAATTTCTTCCGGTGTCTTGGGGACGTGATCGCCCATCAACGGACGCATGTCGATGCCGAACGGCGTGGCCTCCGCATACCGCGCTTTTTCAGTGGCGATGGACAGAATCTGGTCGTGGTCGACGCCGGGCGACAGGTCGATGTCGCGGGTGAGCTGCCAGACCTTGTCGAGGGTCTCGGCGTTGTAGATGTTGCCGTCGGTGCGCTTGAGCATGACGGTGACGGTGAGCGGATTACCGAAATTGGGGTGATCCTTGAACACTTGGACGAACGGATCGTCCTTGGGCAGCAGATCCGAGAAGATCGTTCGGAGTTCGACGTCCTTCAGGCCGACGGCGAAGAATATTGTCACCAGGACGAAAGCCGCCCAGGAAAACGAGCGGTTGCGGATGAACCACCGTGCGATGCGGAAGCGAAGTGCGTACATGTGGAAGGTCTACCTGGCGAGCCGATGCGCAAGGGAACGCCCGGAAGCGCGTTCCGCCATGTCGGAATACTTGACGATCATGAATCTCCTCGTTACGCAGCGACGGGCAAGCCATTCCGCAGCGGGTTCTTGTGTGGACAGCGTGTCTGAATGCACGCTTGTACGGACACTACACGCCGGTGTCCGTACCGGAACACTACCCGATGGGGTAGTGTTCAGCGATAGGGGCGACTCCCTAAATCCTGTTGCACTGCGTTTCTGCAGACTGTCGGCGCAGCGATCTGCACCAGCGAATTAAACCTGGACACACGGACGGAATACGAACGGGAAGCCGCATAGGCGGTGAACGGGAAAATGGTGGTGATGAGTGGAATCGAACCACCGACCTCAGCATTATGAGTGCCGCGCTCTAACCGTCTGAGCTACATCACCACGGCGAACGCCTTGCCGCGAGGGCGCGAAGTGTAATGGACGCCACTGCCAGCGTCGACAATCCTGACGGCCGCGGCCGGAACGTGGAGTTGGAACCGGCGCGGACGGAGCCGATGTCGGCCTGCCGGTAGCCGGACCCGTTGACCGGGCCTGGTTGGCGTGGTGCAGGCCCCGCGTGTCGACGGTGGCGATTTCTCGCGCCATGATCGGATCGAATGAACGAACTCGCCTATCGCTGGCGCCATCGGCGCCTTGAACCCGTGGCCTTTCCACACGCCGTCCCCCTCGCCGGACTGCTGGGTATCGACCGGCAAAAAGCGGCGCTGGTCAGGAATACGCAGCAGTTCGTTGCCCGGCGGCCGGCCAACCACGCCCTGCTGACCGGCTCGCGCGGAACCGGCAAGTCCAGCCTAGTCAAAGCCATGCTGCACGAGTTCGGCGACCGCGGCCTGCGGCTGGTGGAACTGCACCCGCACGAGTTGACGGACTTGCCGGACGTAGTTGCGCCGCTCAGGTCGCGCCCGGAGCGTTTCATCCTTTACGTCGACGATTTCAGTGTGGCCTCTGGCGATGCGCGCCTGACGGCATTGAAGACCGCCCTGGACGGCGGCATCGAAGAGCCACCCGAGAACGTGCTGATCTACGCCACCTCCAACCGGCGCCACCTCATTCCCGAAATGCGCCAGGAGAACCGGGAGTACCGCTGGGACAACGACGAACTGCATCCGGGCGAGACCACCGAAGAAAAGATCTCGCTGTCCGAGCGCTTCGGCCTGTGGGTGAGCTTTACGCCCTTCACTCAGGACCAGTATCTGGACGCCGTCCGCCTTCACCTGCGCAACCTCGGTCACACCCAATGGTCCGAAGACCTGGAGAAGCAGGCGCTGCGCTGGGCGCTGGCGCGGGCATCGCGTTCGGGCAGAGTGGCGCGCCAATTCGCCCGCGACTGGGCGGGTGGCTCGGACGCCGCTTCATGATGCGCCGACAAGGCTTCCCCCCGCACCCGCAGCTCGGCAAGTGGCACTCGGCCTGCGAGCTTGCATCGGTCGACGACGCGCTCGCCGGGCGCCGATTGAGGCACCATTCAGGAACGGTGGACCGGCCAACGGGGATCGACTCAGTACGCGCATGAAAAGCGAAGCCGAGCGCTACCGGTACTGGGCGTTCATCAGCTACAGCCATGCCGATGAAGGCTGGGCCAAGTGGCTGCACCGGGCCATCGAGACTTGGCGTGTCCCACAGCGGCTGGTCGGGCAACCCCATCCCGATGGCGAGATTCCGCGCCGCCTGCGTCCCCTGTTCCGCGACCGCGACGAGCTGTCCTCGTCGGCCGAACTCGGGGGCGTGCTGAATCGGGCCTTGCGCGAATCGCGCTATCTGATTGTGATCTGCTCGCCGCGCGCCGCCGCCTCCCGATGGATCGACGAAGAGGTCCGCTACTTCAAGTCGCTGGGCCGCGAATCGCGGGTACTGGCACTGATCGCCGACGGCGAACCGGGGTCGGGCGATGGCGAGTGCTTTCCCTTGGCCCTGCGCCGACGCGTGGGCGCCGACGGCGAGTTGCTGACCGACAGCCGCGTCGAACCGATCGCCGCCGACGCACGCCCGCAGGGCGACGGCCGTCAGGATGCCCTGGTCCGGTTGCTTGCCGGCATGCTCAATCTGGGCTTCGACGACCTGCGCCAGCGAGAACGTCGGCGACGCTTTTGGCAACGCGTGCAGCAAACCTCCGCGATCGCCGCACTGCTCGTCGCGGTGAGCGGCGCATGGATGGCGTTCGAGCGCTACAAACGCGAACAGGCCCTGGCAGCCCACATCGAGAAAGTTTACGAAACCGGGCGCACCGAGCTGCTTGCCGGCCGCGACATGCGCGCCGCGGTTTACCTCGCCGAGGCCTATCGACTTGGGCTCGACACCCCTGCCCTGCGCTTCATGCTCGCCCGTGCGATGGCGCCGCTGGACGCAGAGATCCCCGTGCGCATCGATGCCGGAGGGCCGGTGCGCCGACCCCTGTTCAGTCCGGACGGCTCGCGCCTGGTCACGCCCATCGAGGATCCGGCGCTGATCGCTGCAGCCGCTCCGGACGTGCCGCCGGCAGTCACTCACGCCGCCATCTGGGATGTCGCAACCGGCGCGCTGCAGGGCCGCCTAGACGGGCTGCCGCGCATGCCGCAGAGCCTGACCTGGTTGCCGGACGCCGAGCATCTGCTGGTCTCCGGCTTTCAGGGTTACGACGACGCCATAGGACAATGGGAGGGCTACACCCCGATCACCCAGCTCTGGAACACGCGGGCCGGCGAAAAGCGGTTCGAATTCGAAGGACACGCCGGCCGCTTCGGCATGCCCGTCGACGCTGCCGGCTCGAAAGTGGTGCTGGCCGATATGCCGCATCAGGACAATGCCCAAGTGCGCGAACTGACCGGTGGACGGCTGCTGTTCGAGCTGCGCGGCGATGCGCGCATCCGGGCGGCGGGCTTCTCGATCGACGGTTCGCGCATCTATTCCGGCGATGCCGACGGTCGGGTGCTGGTGTGGGACGCGCGTAACGGCAATCGCCTGGCGCTGCTACCGGGAGCCATGAGCGGAGAAGTGGTCGCGGTGGTGCCCACGCCAGATGACCGCGGGGTGATCGCAGTGGGTCGCCACGGTGATCTGCGCCTGTGGAATGTCGCTACCGGCACGCTGGAACTGGCGTTCGCGGCAGACTCGCACTCGGTCGCCGATATCCGCTTTTCATCCGACGCCAGCCGCCTGATGACCGTGGGTCAGGGCGGGTACCGCGTGTGGAGCCTGCTGCGCGGAAGCCTGGAATTCGAGCGCAGGACCACGCTGGCCCGCTGGGCCTCGGCGGATTTCTCGGCCCAGGGTCAGTGGCTGCTGACGGCCCCCTCCGACCAGCCGGAGTCGGAACTGTGGCTGGTTCCGGGCCAGCGCCGTTTGACCGTTCTGGAGCAGACCGACGGCAACGTCTCCGCCGCAATCTTTTCGTCCGACCAGCGCCGCATGGCGGTCGCCGACGCCGCCGGACGCATCCGCCTTTATCGGTTGCCGATCCATCAGAACGCCGAGCTGTCGTTTCCGCCCAAAGTGTTTGCGTCGCGTTTCATCGGCGCGCAGCCAGCAGTGATCGTGGCCGGCCCCCTCGACCGCATTGGCATTGCCGCGCCGCCCTACGACACGGTCCGAACGCTGCTGGAACTGCCGTCGGGCCCGGTCCATCGACTGGCAGCATCGGACGATGGCGACGAGCTCGCCGTCGGCGACGGTAGCGGCCGCCTACGCACCTGGCGCATGCCGGCGGTGCGAGCGCGTTGCGATGTCCAGGCCAACGCGAGCGGGTTCTTTGCCCTGGTGTATTCAGCCGACGGTCGCTGGCTGGCCTCCTCGACGATCCTGGGCCCGGCCGACACCGCCGACACGGTGCACGTGCTTGCCACAGCAAGCTGCGCGCGACAGGCGCAGTTCAAGCATCCCTGCACCGTCGTCGACCTGGACTTCTCGCCCGACAGTCGGCGCCTGATGAGTAGCTGCACCGACGGCCGCACGTTTCTTTGGGAGGTCGAAACCGGCAAGGCCCTGCAAACGTTGACCGACGGCGGATTGAGCCATGCAGGCGCGCAATTCGTTCACGGTCGCGCCAAGCGCATCGTCGAAGTGCTGGATCGCGATGAAGTCCGCTTGATCGATCTGGAAACCGGATCGGTGGAGGATCGCTTTGACATCGGTCACGGCGAAGACGCCTACGCCGGTGCGTTGAGCGAAGGCGGCGACTTCTGGGTGGCGGCAACCAACACCGGGCGCATCTACGTCAAGCATCGCGAACGCGCGGTCCGGCAGGCCGGCGCCCTGCCCTACCCGGTTCATTCCGTGGTCCCGTTAACCGGGCCGCTGATGCTGATGGCTGCGGCGGGCACCACCGGCCGACTCAGCGTGTGGGACGCCGCCAGTGCACAAATGCTGGCCGAGGTCGCTGTACATGCCGACCAGATCTGGGATTTCGACATCGGCCCGGACTACCGGCAACTGCTGACCGGCGGTCGCGACGGTGCCGCGCGCCTGTGGAGCCTGGCGCTTGAGACCCGCAGCGCCACCGAGATCGACGCACGCATCCGCTGCGCCTCGCCCTGGACCTTGCAGGGTCAGGCACTGGTTCGCGCCAGCCAGGCGGCGGCGCCCGGCTGCACCCGCGATTGAGGGCTCAGGCCGCCGGAAGCTTGCGGCCGACTTTCCCGATCGCGGATTTGACCTTGCCTTTCACCGCCTCCACCAGATCCTTGCGCGGGCCAACCGGTTTGCGCGGGCCGATCACCAGGTTGGTGTTGTCGTCACCCTTGGTACTGGCCTTTGCCTTGACGGTCGCGGTCAGATTCTGAGCCACCGATGCGGCTTTCTTGCCGCCCGTCTTGGCAACCGCCAGCAACGCGGCACCCAGATCTTTGCCCGGGCCGGTCGGCTTTCGGGGCCCGATGACGAGATTGGAGGAATCTCCGGCCTTGCCCTTGGCCGCTCCTGCCCCTTTGGCCGACACCGCCTTCTTTTTCGCCGCGACTGCGCTCGACTTCCTCACCCCGGTCATGACGCTTCCCTCCGATCAAGCGGCCATTCAAGCGCCGCCCGTGAAATCTAATCCGGCGCCACCTGAGGCCGCAATCGATTTGCGATCCGGCTAGCCGCCCTTGCCCACCAGCGACTGCACCAGACTCACGTACTGCTGCATGGCCGTTTGGGCGTCGGTGCCCTTGAGTTTGGTCCAGGCGTCGAACTTGGCCCGGCCGACCATGTCTAGCATGCCCGGGCGCGAACCGCTGACGTCGCCGTCGGTGGCCTGTTTGAACAGCGAGTAGAGCTGCAGCAATTGTTCGTTGCTCGGCCGCTTGGTCAGGGTCTTGACCTCTTTCTGCGCCTGCTCGAACAGCTCCTTGATCTCGGTCATGTGCGTTTCCTGGATGAAGTCCGCGGCTGGCGGATGGGGTCGCAGGCCATCATAGGGGAAGCCCGTGCCAGCGGCGCGACGCCGTCATGACATCCGATGACCGGTCTATGCCTTCATCAGGGTCTGCCGACGAACACGCGGCCGCCGCCGTCGCCGGTCAGCGGCAACGCGTAGCCCAGATCGAGCTCCACGTCCACAAACCAGTCCACGCGCAGGCGCAGTCCCAGGCCCAGGCTGGTGTAGAGGCGATCCAGAGACGCGTCGCCGGGCTGTTCGAACACGTTGCCGGCCTCGACGATGGCCAGGGCGCGCAAGCTGTTCCAGCGTAGCGGTCGCAGGAACTCGGCCGAGACGCGGTAATAGGCGTCGCCTTCCAGGAAATCGTTGTCGTAACCGCGCAGACTGGAGCTGCCGCCCAGTTCGTAGGCGTCGTTGTCCGGTGGGCCGCCGTGGCGCAGGCCGGCCTCGGCGCCCAGGTTGAGGTTTTGATGGGCGCGCTGGCCGACCGCGATGTAGCGGCGCCAGTCCAGGCGATAGCTGAGCTGGTGGTAGTCGCTATTCCAATCCTCGATGGCGACGGACGCGCCCAGCCCGAACGTCTGGCCGACTTCGCTGTAACGCCGAAATTGCAGGTCGCGATAACCGACGCCGAGCAGCATCGAGGTGGCGGTGCCGTAAGCCGGCTCGGCGTCTGCGCCTTCGGTGGATTGTTCCAGCCAGCCCAGGCCTCCGCCAATCCACCAGCCCTGATTGGCCGAACCCGGCGACAAGCTGCGCGAGAGCTGCACACGCGCGCTGCGAAACGTTTCCTGGTAGTCGCCCACCACTTCGCCGTCGCGTTCCACCGGCCGGGTGCTGTAACCCGCGCCCACATCCAGCGAGTAACGGCTGTCGAACAGCTGCGGCGCGCCGTAATCGATCGCATAGGCGGTTTCGCCGCCGATGCCCGCCTCCTTGCGATCGCGATATTCCCAGAACGCGCGCAGATCGTGGTTGCGCCCGAACAGATTGGTCCAGCGCATCTGCATGCCATAGGCATATTCGCCGGAATCCTTGGCATCCAGGCGCGGAAAGGGCAGCAGGTACAGCTTTTCTTCCACGGTGAAGATCACGATCTCGCCGCCCGATACCGCCACCGGTTCGACTTCCACCGCGCGGAACAGCCCCAGATTCTGGATCGCCTGGCGCGAGGCCTCGATCTGCTTCGGGTCTGCGATATCGCCGACGTCGAAGGTCAGCTCCCGCAGCATCACCCGCGGCCGGGTCACCCGATTGCCGGAAAATTCGATGCCCACGACCCGCGGTGCCGCCGACCCGGCGACCGACTCCGCCTCCACAGCCGTCGGACCGGTCTCCGCGCGGACCTGCGCTGCCGCGCCGTAGACGAGCAGGTACAGGGCGGCGCGCATGGAATCAGATTCGTTCGAGTCGGAGAAACCGATACGGATAGGCGTGGCGGGCGTCGGCCTCGTGGACCTCGCTGTCCACCTCGCGGAACTGTGACCGGTCGAACGCCGGAAAGTGCACATCGCCCGGCGTCTGCGGTTCGATGCGCGCCTGCACCTCGGTCAGATGCAGGTATCGGCAGTGGTCCAGCGCCTGTCGATACAGCTCGCCGCCGCCGATCACCATCAACGCGGTATCGCGCGGCGCAGCCAGCGCTGCCGCCAGCGAAGCGAATGTCCGCGCGCCGGCCGGCGCAAACGCCGGGTCGCGGCTGATCACCCAGTTATCGCGCCCCGGCAAAGGCCGGCCCAGGGAATCCCAGGTCTTGCGGCCCATCAGCACGGTTTTGCCCAGGGTGACCCGCTTGAAGTGGGCCAGATCGTTCGGCAACCGCCAGGGCAGGCCGCCATCGCGACCGATCAGGCGGTTCAGATCCATCGCCACGATCAGGCTCGGCGACGGATCTTGCACGCGTTCCATCGCGCTCGACTGCGGTGGAGCCGTCACACCGCGACGGGCGCCTTGATATGCGGATGGGGGTCGTAGCCGCTCAGAACGAAATCCTGCGGACGGAATTCGAACAAGTCCCTGACGTCCGGGTTCAGGGTCATACGCGGCAGCGCCCGCGGTTCGCGGCTGAGCTGCTCGCGCGCCTGCTCCAGATGATTCAGGTACAGATGACAGTCGCCGCCGGTCCACACGAAGTCGCCCGGCGACAACGCGCACACCTGCGCCACCATCAAGGTCAGCAGCGCATAACTGGCGATATTGAAAGGTACGCCCAGGAAGATATCGGCGCTGCGCTGGTAGAGTTGACAGCTCAGCTTGCCGTCCGCCACGTAGAACTGAAACAGGGCGTGACAGGGTGCAAGCGCCATCTTGTCCAGCTCACCGACATTCCAGGCACTGACCATCAGACGCCTCGAATCGGGGTTGCCATTGATCTGGTCGATCAGCAGCCGCATCTGGTCGATCTCGCGCGCACCGCTGGCGGGCCAGGCCCGCCACTGACGCCCGTAGACCGGGCCGAGCTCACCACTGTCGTCAGCCCACTCGTCCCAGATCGAAACACCGTGCTCCTTGAGCCAGGCGATGTTGGTATCGCCACGCAGAAACCACAGCAGTTCGACCACGATGGATTTCAGGTGCAATTTTTTGGTCGTCACCAGCGGAAAGCCGCTACCCAGGTCGAAGCGCATCTGGTGACCGAACACCGAGCGCGTGCCGGTGCCGGTACGGTCGGACTTCGAGGTGCCGTGGTCCAGCACATGCCGCATCAGGTCGAGGTATTGGCGCATGACCGGATTGTACCGGCCACTGCTTTCAGACCGCGAAACTCTCGCCGCAGCCGCATTGCGCCTTGACGTTGGGATTGATGAACTTGAAGGACTCGTTGAGGCCCTGCTTCTGCCAGTCCAGCGTCAGCCCATCGAGCAGCGGCAGATGTTCGGCCTTCACCACCAGCTTGGCGCCATGGGAGTCGAAGATTTCATCGCCATCCTCGACGGCATCGGCGTAATCCATGGTGTAGGCCCAGCCCGAACAGCCGGATTTCTTGACACCGACGCGCAAGCCCAAGCCCTTGCCGCGCTTGGCAATCTGGGCCTGGATACGGGCCGCGGCGGTCGGGGACAATTGCAGATTCATGATGAAACGTCCGGATTCAGTGCGCGCAGAACGTCCTGCGCCATAACCCAACAGTGGGCGCGATCCTCGGGGATTTCAAGCGCCGCACGCAGTTCGGCCAGCAGTCCACGGGTGATCTCGGCCGGCGCACGGTCGGTCAGCCACAGCGTTAGCCAAGCGCCGGTGGCGATGGTGTAGGGGCAACCCAGGGCCTGGAAGCGCGCGACTTCGATGCGATCCCGGCAGGTTTTCACCTGGACGCGCAAGCGAAACCGGTGAGCCGTGCTGTCCGCTTCGATGGTGCGCACGTCCGGCGCCGGTGCCAGGGTGCCGGCATTGGGCGCTTGCTGGAACAGCGTCCACACGCGCTCGGGATAACCCAGCGGATTGTTCATCGAACACCCGATCCCGGTGAATCCGCATCCACCCGTGAGTTCTGCATCGACATGTCTCGCGATCTCACGCCAACCGGTTGAGCCCGTTGTGAGCCGCCACCCGATACGCTTCGGCCCCGCGCCCGGGCTCGCCCGGGCGCCCAAACACACGTCGGTGCTGTTCCGACGATGGCCGCGTGCTCAGTGCTCATCAGGCCAGCCGATTGAGCCCGTTATGCGCCGCGACTCGATACGCCTCGGCCATCGTCGGATAGTTGAACGTGGTGTTGATGAAGTAGCGCAGGTTGTTGAGTTCGGCGCTGGCCATCACGGTCTGCCCGATATGCACGATCTCGGACGCCCGGTCGCCAAAGCAGTGCACCCCCAGCACCTCCAGCGTTTCGGCGTGAAACAGCAGCTTGAGCATGCCCACGGTCTCACCGGTCATCTGCGCACGCGCCAGCGACTTGAACGCCGAATGCCCGACTTCGAACGGCACCCCGGCGTCGCGCAACTCGCGTTCGGTCTTTCCGACCGACGAGATTTCGGGAAGCGTGTAGATACCGCTGGGAATCATCTCCAGCGAGACACTTGACGAGGATTCCGGCTGCAGCAGGTGCTGCACGGCAAAGCGGCCCTGCACGTAAGCCGCGCTGGCCAGCGCCGGCGGGCCGATGACGTCGCCGACCGCATAGATGTGCGGCTGGGCGGTGCGGAAGCAGTCGTCCACCGCGATCTGACCGCGGCTGTTGCGCGCGATGCCCAGGGCCTGCAGCCCCAGATCGTCGGCGTTGCCGCTGCGGCCGTTCGCCCACAGCAGCACGTCGGATTTGATCTTGCGGCCGGACTGCAGGTGCAGCACCACGTCGCGCTCGCGCGGTTCCACCGAGGCGTAAGCCTCTTCGTGACGGATGATGCAACCCTGCTCGCGCAGATGATAGGACAGCGCTTCGGCGATCTCTTCGTCCAGAAACGACAGCAGCCGCTCCTGGGTATTGACCAGCGTGACCTTGGCACCGAGGTTGAGAAAAATGGAAGCGTATTCGCAGCCGATGATGCCGGCGCCGTAGATGGTCACCGAGAAGGGATGCTGGTCGTAGCGCAGGATGGAATCGCTGTCGCGCACGCGGGGATGGGAAAAATCCAGCTCCGGCGGATGGTAGGGCCGCGAGCCGGTGGCAATGACGAAATGCGCGGCACGCAGGCGCAGCGGCGACTCTCCGCCGCCGTCGATCTCCACCACCTGGGCGTCGGCGAAACGTGCGCGGCCTTCGAACACCGGTACGCGGTTGCGCTCGTAAAAGCGGCGCCGGCTGGCGACCTGCGCGTTCACCACCTTGTCGGCCGAGGCCAGGATCTGCGGATACTGCGGCGGATTGGCCGCATGGAAATCGCGCAACAAGGGGTTGTGGCGCAGATCGTTCAGGGTCTTCACTGCGTGCCGCAGCGCCTTGCTGGGAATGGTACCCCAGTGCGTGCAGCCTCCTCCGACTTCCGATTGGCGCTCCACCAGCGCCACCCGCAGATGGTTCTTGGCCGCCATCATCGCAGCGCCCTCGCCAGCAGGTCCGGAACCGAGTACCACGACGTCGAAATCTTGCATGGCCGATGGTCAGTCAGGTGGAAGCCGGTGCCAGCGCACGCAGTCGCTGCACTTCATGGCGCACACGACGGATCGCGGTATCGACGTGCGCGACACCGGTATCGCGGCCGAAAGAGAACCGCAGGGACGCCTGCGCAAGAAACTCGCCACGCCCCAGCGCGCGCAGCACATACGAGGGCTCGGCGGTGGCCGACGAACATGCCGCCCCGCTGGACACCGCCAGGTCGTGCAGCGCGGCGCGCAGGGATTCGCCCTCCACGCCCTCGAAACTGAGGTTGAGAATATGCGGCGCCGCGTGATCGGCGTCGCCGTTGCGCAGCACGCCCGGCATATCCTGCAATCCGCGCCACAGGCGCTCGCGCAGGCCCGTTGCGTGCTCGGCATCGGCCATGAGGGTGCGCTGAGCCCGGGCGCAGGCCGCTCCCATACCGACCACCTGATGCGTCGCCAGGGTGCCGGAGCGCATCCCCCACTCGTGCCCGCCGCCATGCATCTGCGGTGCCACCCGAGCCCGTGGCCGTCGCCGCACGAACAACGCACCGACGCCCTTGGGGCCATAAAGCTTGTGCGCCGACAGCGACATCAGATCCACCGGCACCTCGCGCACGTCGACGGGCAGCTTGCCGGCGGCCTGCGCGGCGTCGACGTGCAGCATCACGCCGCGCTCGCGCAAGGCGGTCGCGATGGTGGGGATGTCCGTGACGTTGCCGATTTCGTTGTTCACCCACATCAGCGACACCAGCACCGTCTCCGCGCCAAGCGCCTGCATCACCTGCGGCAAGGTGATGCGGCCAAGCCGGTCCGGTTGCAGGTAGCTGACGCGCACCGGCCGAGTGGCGCCGGCGGTCTCCAGCCAGCGGCAGGCGTCGAGCACGCATTTGTGCTCGATGCGCGAACTCAGGACGTGGGCGCGGCCCCGCGCATGGAATTCCACGGCACCCTTGATCGCCAGGTTGTTGGACTCGGTGGCACCGCTGGTCCAGACCACCTCCTCAGGCTGCGCGCCGATCAAACCGGCCACCTGCGCCCGGGCCTGCTCCACGGCATCTCGCGCGGCGCGCCCGGCCACATGGTCGGAGGCCGGATTGGCAAAACCCCGGCCGGGCGCCAACCAGGCCTGCATGGCCTGCCAGGCTTCTTCGGCCAGCGGCGCGGTCGCGGCGTAGTCTAGGTAGATCACGCCGCACAGTATCGGCGCTCGGGCCGCGCAGCACGAGCCCGAAGGGCGGCGGCCGCCGTTTCATGAAGAAAATATGACGGCCCTTCTTCGCAACCGTAAAATTTTTGTGACACTGGCCCGGTAGCCTGTCGGGATCGATCCCGTGCCCTCAGGAGGGCTCAAGCTTGAACATCACCATTTTCGGCTCCGGCTATGTCGGACTGGTCACCGCCGCCTGCTTCGCCGATGCCGGCAACGACGTGCTGTGCGTGGACGTGGACGCCGCCAAGGTCGAGCGCCTGCGTCGTGGCGAGTGCCCGATCTACGAGCCGGGCCTGGAGAGCCTGCTGGTGGACAACGCCTGGGCAGGTCGCCTGCGTTTCACCACGTCGGCCGCCGAAGGGGTGGCGCACGGCCTGTACCAGTTCATCGCCGTCGGCACGCCGCCCAACGAGGACGGCTCGGCCGACATGCAGTACGTGCTGGCGGTGGCCAAGTCCATCGGCCAGCACATGAGCGGGTACCGCGTGGTGGTCAGCAAGTCCACCGTGCCGGTGGGCACCGCCGACAAGGTGCGCGAGGCGATCGCGATCGAGCTGCAGACGCGCGGCGCCGACATCGAGTTCGACGTGGTGTCCAACCCCGAATTCCTCAAGGAAGGCGCGGCGGTGTCGGACTTCAACAAGCCCGACCGCATCGTGGTGGGCGTGTCCAGCGACAAGGCGGCGGAGCTGATGCACGCGCTGTACGCCCCGTTCAACCGCAACCACGACCGCATGATCGTGATGGACGTGCGCTCGTCCGAACTCACCAAGTACGCCGCCAACGCGATGCTGGCGACCAAGATCAGCTTCATGAACGAGATGGCCAACCTCGCCGAGGCGCTCGGTGCGGATATCGAAAAAGTGCGCCTGGGCATCGGCAGCGATCCGCGCATCGGCTTTCACTTCATCTACCCTGGTTGCGGTTACGGCGGCTCCTGCTTCCCCAAGGACGTCAAGGCACTGGCACACACGGCCAGCGCGGTGGGCTTCGAAGCGCGCCTGCTCAACGGCGTGGAGGCGGTCAACAAGCGCCAGAAAAACCGCCTTTTCCAGAAGCTGCAGAAGCACTTCGGCAGCCTGCAGGGCAAGACCGTGGCGCTGTGGGGGCTGGCCTTCAAGCCACGCACCGACGACATGCGCGAAGCGCCGTCGCGCGCCTTGATGGAAGCGATCTGGGCCGCGGGGGGAAACGTGCGCGCCTATGATCCGGTGGCGATGGACGAGGCCCGTCGTCTCTACGGCGAGCGCGACGACCTGGTGCTGGCGACCTCGCCGGAGGACGCAGTGCTTGGCGCCGACGCCCTGACCATCGTCACCGAGTGGCGCGTATTTCACTCACCCAACTTCGAGCGCCTGGCCAGCCTGCTCAAGACGCCGGTCATTTTCGACGGCCGCAACCTGTATGAACCAGCGTTAGTCGAGAAAGCCGGAATCGCCTACTACGCCATCGGGCGCGGGCGCAGTTGAACGGCGGACCGCGCGTTGCCGCATCCCACCACCACCCATGACTGACGCTTACCTGATGGTTTACTGCACCTGCCCGGTCGACGCTGCCGAGGCCCTGGCGCGTACGCTGGTGGAAGCGGGCGCCGCCGCCTGCGTCAATCGCCTGGACGGCGTGCAGTCCACCTACCGCTGGAACGGCGGGATCAGCACCGATCACGAGTCGCTGCTGTTGATCAAGTCCACCAGGGCCGCATTCGAGGTGCTCAAACAGACCATTCTCGCCCATCACCCCTACGAACTCCCGGAGATCGTGGCGGTCCCTGTGGCCACGGGGCATGCGCCCTACCTCGCCTGGATCGCCGAGTGCGTCTCCTCTTCCGCTTGATTTTGCTTTGCGCCATGGGCGTGCGGCCTGCCGCGGCCGGCCTGCTCGATGGCCTGTTTCCGGACGACGGCATCGTGCCGGTGGAAAAGGCTCTGGCGCTTCAGCCGCCGCTATGGGATGGCAACGTATTGGTTTTGGGTTGGGACATCGCCCCCGGCTGTTATCTCTACCGAGACAAGACCATCATCGAGGCGGTAGAGCCAGTGGGGCAGATTCTGGGCCAGGCCTCCTGGCCTGCGGCGCAGGCGTATCGGGACGAGCACTTCGGCAAAGTGCAGATCTACCGGAACGCGGTGCAAGTGCAGTTCCGGCCCTCCAAAGCCGTACCGACGACCTTGCGCATCCGCTTTCAAGGATGCGCGGAGGACAAAGTTTGCTATCCCCCCCAAACGCGCCTGGTCCAGGTGCCTGCACCCTGATGCCTGTTCCGTGAAAAAAATCGTTCCGCTTGTGCTGGTCGCCCTGGTTGCCGGGATCGGCGGCTTTCTCGCCTACCAATGGGTGCACAAACCGCGCGCCAGCGATGGCGACAGCGCGATGGCGCCGGAACTGGAGATGGCCACCCTGGACGGCAACACGCTGCGGCTGTCCGACCAGCGCGGCAAGCTGGTGCTGATCAATTTCTGGGCCACCTGGTGTCCTCCCTGCCTCAAGGAGATTCCGCTGCTGGTGGAGGCGCAAGCACGCTACGGCGACCGTGGTCTGCAGATCCTGGGTCCTGCGATGGACGACCCCGAACAGGTGCGAGCCATGCTCGGGCGCCTGAAAATCCAGTACCCCGTGCTGACCGGCGAAATCGCGGTGTCGCGTGCCATGGACGCCCTGGGCGACACGCTCGGCGCCCTGCCCTTTTCCGTACTGATCTCGCCCGAGGGGTACGTCATCCAGCGCAAGCATGGCGAGTACGAGCGCGCCGAGCTGATCGAACTGGTCGAAGCGCACCTGCCGCAGCCATGACCCGGGCCCGGTCGGCAGCTTGAATTTGCGGCGAACGGCTGCCAAGTAGCGCATAACGTCCGCCAAGTTTTCTTCGCGCGACGCTTGGGGCAGAATGACGGCACTACGCCTCGCCGACCGCCCCCTTGAGCCATCTGCTGCTGCTGAACGGCCCCAACCTGAACCTGCTCGGCAGCCGCGAGCCCGAGGTTTACGGCGCCACCACCCTGGCAGAGATCGAGGCCGACGTGACGCGCCGCGCGGCCGATCTCGGCCATCGCCTGAGCTGTTTTCAGTCCAACCATGAAGGCGCTCTGGTGGACCGCGTGCAGGCAGCGCGCGGCGACGTCGACTTCATCCTGCTCAACCCCGGCGCCTATACCCATACCAGCGTGGCCCTGCGCGATGCGTTGCTGGGCGTGGGCATCCCGTTCATCGAAGTTCACCTGTCGAACGTGCATCGGCGCGAGAAGTTTCGACATCACTCTTATTTTTCGGACATCGCGGTCGGCTCCATCGTGGGCCTGGGGCCCATCGGTTACGGGCTGGCCCTGCACGCCGCACACCAGCGCCTGACCGGCACAGGAGACTGACATCACTATGGACCTACGCAAGATCAAGACCCTCATCGAGCTTGTCGAGCAATCCGGCATCTCGGAACTCGAAGTCAAGGAGGGCGAAGAGTCGGTCCGGATCAGCCGCAACACCGGGCCGGTCACCCAGTACCTGACCGCGCCCGCCGGCATGATGGCACCACCACAGGCGCCGGCCGCCGCCGCACCGCCCCCCGCTGCCGCGCCAGCCCCGGCCGTGGCACCCGCGCCCGCCGCGCGGCCCGCGGTGGACAACCGCCACACCGTGCGGGCTCCCATGGTCGGCACCTTTTATAGGTCCGCCTCGCCGGGGGCCAAGCCCTTCGTGGAAGTGGGGCAGACGGTCAAGTCCGGCCAGACCTTGTGCATCATCGAGGCGATGAAGATGCTCAACCAGATCGAATCCGACCGTGCCGGCGTGGTAGCGGAGATCCTGGTGGATAACGAAACGGCGGTGGAATTCGACCAGCCGATGTTCGTCATCGAGTGAGCGAGGCGCCCACTCCATGAGGGATATCAAGAAAATCCTGATCGCCAATCGCGGCGAGATCGCCCTGCGCATCCTGCGCGCGTGCCGCGAGATGGGCATCAAGACCGTGGCCGTCTACTCGCAGGCGGATCGCGATCTCAAGCACGTGCTGCTGGCCGACGAGGCCGTGTGCATTGGCCCCCCCAATGCACAGAAAAGCTATCTCAACATGGCCGCGCTGATCAGCGCGGCCGAGATCACCCAGGCCGACGCCATTCACCCGGGCTACGGTTTCCTGTCGGAGAACGCCGACTTCGCCGAAAGCGTCGAGCGCTCGGGTTTCATCTTCATCGGCCCGCGGTCCGAAACCATCCGTCTGATGGGCTCCAAGACCAACGCCAAGGCCGAGATGATTGCTGCCGGTGTGCCTTGCGTGCCCGGTTCCGAAGGCGAGCTGCCGGAAGACGAATCAGCCTGCGTGGCAATCGCCGAAAGAGTCGGCTATCCGGTTCTGATCAAGGCGGCTGCGGGCGGCGGCGGCCGCGGCATGCAGGTGGTACGCCAGCCCGAGGAACTGCTGGGCAAGATCCAGATCGCTCGCACCGAGGCGCTCAACGCGTTCAAGGACGCCAGCGTGTTCCTGGAGAAATTCCTGGAGGCGCCGCGCCACATCGAAGTGCAGGTTCTCTCAGACGGCCAGGGCAACGCCATCCATCTGGGCGAGCGCGACTGTTCGATGCAGCGGCGCAACCAGAAGGTGGTGGAGGAATCTCCGGCGCCCGGCATCAGCGAGGAACAGCGCGACGAGATCGGCAACCTGTGCGTGGAGGCCTGCAAGCGCATCAACTATCGCGGCGCCGGCACGTTCGAATTTCTTTATGCGCAGGGCAGTTTCTATTTCATCGAAATGAACACGCGCATCCAGGTGGAGCATCCAGTCACCGAGATGGTGACGGGCGTGGACCTGATCCGCGAGATGATCCGCATCGCCGACGGCAAGAAGCTGACCAAGAAGCAGGGCAACATCCGCCTGCGCGGGCACGCCATCGAATGCCGCATCAACGCCGAGAATGCACGCACCTTCAACCCCTCGCCCGGGACCATCCAGCAATACCATGCCCCCGGCGGTCCCGGCGTGCGCATGGATACGCACATCTACTCCGGCTACAAGGTGCCACCGCATTACGACTCGATGATCGGTAAGCTGATCTGCTGGGGCAACACGCGCGAATCCGCCATCAACCGCATGAAGGGCGCGCTGTCCGAGATGATCATCGAGGGCATCGAAACCAACGCCGCGCTGCAGCAACGCATCATGCGCGACGACGCGTTCGTCAAAGGCGAGCACAACATCCACTACCTGGCCGGCATGCTCGAGCGCTGGGCACAGGAATGATGAAGGGCGTCCGAGCGGTCGGAAAAGTCAGGGAACCCGCAATGAGATTCAAACGCTAACGCCCAAATCATGAAACCCGTTTTTCTGACCCAGTTCCTGATCGAGGAGCAGCGAGCCAACGGCGGAGCCGCGCCGGACCTGCGCCTGTTGATCGAGGTCGTGACCCGCGCCTGCAAGCGCATTTCCATCGCCATCGGCAAGGGCGCGCTTGGCGGCGTGCTCGGCGAAGCCGGCACCGGCAACATCCAGGGCGAAGCGCAGAAGAAGCTCGACGTGCTGTCCAACGACATCCTGATGCAGGCCAACGAATGGGGCGGCCATCTGGCCGCGCTGGCGTCGGAGGAGATGGAACACCCGCAGATGATCCCCGAGCAGTACCCCAAGGGCGGATATCTGCTGCTGTTCGATCCGCTGGACGGCTCCAGCAATATCGACGTCAACATCTCGGTGGGCACCATCTTCTCGGTGTTGCGCGTACCGGAGGACATGAAACACGGCGACCCGGAAAAGGCTTTCCTGCAGCCCGGCGTCAAACAGGTCGCGGCGGGTTACACCGTATACGGACCCAGCACCATCCTGGTTCTGACTATCGGCACCGGCGTGCACCAGTTCACCCTGGATCGCGAGATCGGCAGCTTCGTACTCACCCAACGCAACCTGCGCATTCCCGAGCAGACCCAGGAATTCTCCATCAACGCGTCCAACGCGCATTACTGGGAGCCCCCGGTGAAGCGCTATATCGATGACTGCCTGTCCGGCACTGACGGCCCGCGCGGCAAGAACTTCAACATGCGCTGGGTGGCGTCCATGGTGGCGGACGTGCATCGCATCCTGACTCGCGGCGGGGTCTTCATGTATCCGTTGGACAGCAAGACCCGGGCGCAGGGCGGCAAATTACGCCTGATGTACGAGGCCAACCCGATGGCCTTCATCGTGGAACAGGCCGGCGGCGCGGCCAGCACCGGCCGCGAACGCATACTCGATATCCAGCCCACCAAGCTGCACCAGCGGGTGCCGGTGGTGCTGGGCTCGCGCGAGGAAGTTGAGACCGTGGCGCGCTACCACCACGCCGAGGCCTGAACCCGCTCAGGCTCCGATCAGACTCTTGAAGCCGCCCCAGAACATGCGCTTGCCGTCGAAGGGCATCGACTTGGGATCCATCTTCAGACGCGGGTCGGCCATCACCTTCTTGAGCACGGCGTCACGGCTCTTGCGCGACGGGTAGGTGATGTAGGCAAACACGACCACCTCGCCGTCTTTGAGCTTCACGCTCTGTGGGAACGAGGTCCGCTTGCCGGGCTTGACGTCGTCGGCCACCGCCTCGACGTATTCCAGCGCGCCGTGCTCGCGCCAGACCTTGGACGCCAGCCTGGCCATCTTCTTGTACTCGCCGAGCTTGTCGCCCGGCACCGGCACCACGAAACCGTCGAAGTAACGCGCCATCACACTGCTCCTGCGGTGGGGTTGTTGGCCCGCGCCGCCTGCAGGGCGGCCGGGTCCATATGGAAAGGTTCCCAGATATGACCATCCAGATCCTGGAACACATGACTGTACATCCAGCCATGATCCTCTGCGGAACGGAATAAACGTCCGCCGGCGGCCTGCGCCCTGGCGGTCATCGCCTCGACCCTTGCACGGCTGTCGAGTTGCAGCGCGACCAGGACCTGGGTTTCGCGGTGCGCGTCCACGCGCCGGTACGGCGTGAAATCCGCGAAACGCCGACGCGTCAGCAGCATCGCCTGGTATTGCGGCCCCAGGATCAGACAGGCCGCGCTGACGTCGGTGAAGGCGGGGTTGAACGCGAAACCCAGAGATTCGAAAAAACGCATTGACGCCGCCGGATCCCCGACGGGCAGCTTGACGAACAGACCCTGCACCTGCAGGGCTTGGCATTCAGCGGACGTCAGTGATCTCCGATCAGTCGGATTGCAGCCCGTAAGCAGGATCACTGATATCGACGGACCGGACCCGCGGAATTCGACAATCCGTCGGGATTTTTTCTCTCGCCGGGGTCAAGCGGTGGTGCCGTAAATCTTGTGACTGTGATGGTCCTTGGGCTCCCACAGCGCGATGCCGTTGGCGATGTCCTCGGCCGGAATCAGCAACTCGCCAGCCGCGCGCCCGGCGCAGTCGACAAAGGCGGCTTCCAGGGTGCGGGTGAGCGCGCGGGCGTTGCCGTGCCAGCGGCAGTTGCGGATCACATCCCAGGCGTCGTCGCGCAGCCCGGTCGGTGCCTTCCAGGTGGTGCAGCCTTCGGCCAGGCGCGCCATCACGCTGGCGGTCACCGCGATCATGTCCTCTTCGCGCTGTGCCAGTTCCGGAACCTGCAGGGTGGCGGCGCCGAGGCGGGTGAATTCATCGATGTTCACCGAGTCCATCAGATGCTGCCAGGAGCGGTTGGTGGCGAACAACAACGCGCAGTCCAGCTTCTGCTTGGCCGCTGCACCGAAGGGCAGATACTGCCCGTTGTCCAGCGCTTCCATCAGCACTTCCATCACCGGGCCGACCACACCGTGGGATTCGTCCAGAAAGCACACCCCGTCGCGCGCTTGAGTGAAAGCGCCGATGCGCGCGCCAGCGCCGGGGAAGGCGCCGGCGACGTGACCGCAGAGCAGCGACTTCACCGCCGACTTGTCACCGGTGTTTTCCGCCGCCAGGTTCACCGATACAAAGCGGCCTTTGGAGCGCACCAGAAAGTAGTAATAGGCCAGCGAGGTCTTGCCGGCACCCGGCCCGCCCAACAGGTAGGCACGATGGATGCCGTTCTGCGCGAACGCGCGCACGCGCCCCACCAGTGACTGCAGCTTGCTGCTGAAGACGAAGAAATTGCGATAACCGGGGTTCTCCACCTCGGTAGTCACGGGCATTCGGATGACGTTGTCTTCGATGACCGTCTGCATGCGTTCGCCCAGCGCTGCCGAGACCCCATCCAGATCGGGCGCCAGCAACAGGCGGGTGCCGGCCAGGCGCTGTTCGGAGGCGCGGCGGTCCAGCCAGCGGCCCAGGCTCACCAGCTGCGAGGGGCGCACCGCCACGATCAGGGTCAGGGGCCGCCCGCCGCGGCGGATGGCCAGCACCGCATCGGCCAGCGCGTCCAGCGCCGCCACGTCCAGAAACAGCGCCAGCACGAAATCGCTGTTCATCGGCTCGCCCTGATAGCTCGCCGGCACCGCGCGAAATTCGAAGCGACGCCCGACCGCGAGGTGATGGTGAAACGCCCCGACACGCTCGTTGTCGCGCAGCAGCGCGTCGCCGGTGTAGACGATCAGGTCGGGCGCAGCGGCACGATCCGTACCGGCTGCGTTGCGTTGATTGCGATTGCCGAGCCCGAACATGAAGTCTCCAGAAATTCGATGCGTCGACGCTAGCGCCCGCACCGCCCGCCGACGATAGCGGGCCCGACGAAGCGCCGCGCGCTGCCGATCGGCGGGCGCGCCGGCGGCAACCGGCTCAGTTTGCGGACTGGGGCGACAGCGCCAGGATCGCGCTGCGAATCTCGCGCAGCTTGGCCTGAACCTGAGCGGCGTGGTCGCGCCCCAGGCGCAGCAGCAGCTTCTGGCCGGACGAGCGCTCTTCCAGCGCGGGATCGGCGTACAGGTACAAGACCTTGGGCCGCACCAGCGCCACCGGCTCGGGCACCGCGGGCGTGGCGAGCAGATGATCGAGAATCTCGATCAGGCGATCATTGAAGTAGCGCTTGCGCGGATTGCCGATACGGTCGTAGGCATCCTGGAACAGCGGGTAGTAGCGTCGATAGGCGGCCGCGAAGGCCTGCGCATCGACCGCGGTGAACGCGTCGACCAGCGGTGCATAGCGTGCGGCGTTGGAGTCCGCCAAGTACAGGGTCTGCTCCTCGCCCTGCCCTTGGGTTTGAGCGGCCAGCGGCCCTGGCACACGGCGCACCGGTCGCAGCCACAGCGGCAATGGCTCGCGATCCAGGGAATCCACCGTCAACACGATGCGACGGATAAGATCGCGCGGAATCAGAAAAGTCTCGACCGGCTCGGCGCCGAACAGCTCGCGCAGGGTGGCGACCGCGGGCTCGTCGCTCGCTTCCAGTTCCGGCAGCCGCCCCTGGCTGGGAGCGGTCACCTCGCCTTGCGCAGCATCGTCGCCCGCTTCGCCGATCTCGCCGGCTTCCGGCAGCGGATCGGGCATGGGATGAACGATGGGCGGGTCCGACGCCGCCTCCTCCGGATCCGGCAGCACGGTGTCGTCGTCCGCAGACGGTGGCGGCATCCACTGCGGCTCCGGCGCGGTATCGGGGCGAAAGTAGTAGTAATAGATGCCGGCCAGCACGGCCAGCCCCACTACCACCCCCACCCAGGCTGAACGGTTCATCGTCGGTTCTCCTTGGCTGGACCGCGCGATACGTTGGCTGCGCCTTGCGAGATGCCAGGATCGCGCCAGCGTCCCGCCACCGTCGCCGCGACGCGCCACGCGGGGCTCAGGTCGTGGCGCGCCGCGCCGAACGCGACACGGTGTGTCGTCCGGCGACCTGCGCGATGCATTCTGTGCACGCGGGCTCGGACCTCGTCCGACTCCGCCAGTTCAGCGCCCATCCGCGCGCAGCTGTTCGAGCATGTGCTCATCGGTTCAGCCCGACGCGCACGCCCGCGCCAGCAAACGGTAGGAATCCAAACGCTTTTCGTGACTCCAGATGTTGGTCACCACCATCAGCTCGTCGGCCGCGGCGTCGGCCTGCAGCGCCAGCAACTGCTCGCGCACCTGCTGCGGCGAGCCGACGATGCTGGGTCCGCGGCTGCGCCGCAGCAGCTCGCGATCGGCCTCGCTCCAGGGATAGGCCTGCGCCTCTTCGGGACTGGGCAGCGGCAGGTACTCGCCGCGTGCGATGCGCAGCCACGCCAGTTGCATGGTGGAATCCAGGGTCTGGGCTTCCTCTTCGGATTCTGCGCAGGTCACTGCCACGGCCAGGATCGCGTGCGGCGCCGGAAACGAATCGGATGGACGAAAATTGTCGCGGTATGCCCGCACCGCCGGCGCGGCCGGCTCGGGGCTGAAGTGAGTGGCAAAGCTGTAGCCGAACCCCGACTGCCCCGCGGCGGCGGCGCTCGCACCACTGGAGCCCAGGATCCACACCGGCGGCAGCGCCACGTCGTCGGGCATCACGCGCACCTTGTGCAACAGGTGTCCGGGCGAGAATCGCGCCTGCGACAGGAACAATAGCTCCGACATCAGAGGCGAGAACTGTTCACCGCCAAACGCGCGCAAGGCACGGCTGGCCGCCGGCTCGGACCCCGGCGCGCGGCCGATGCCCAGATCGATACGTCCGGGATGCAGCGCCGCCAAGGTGTGAAAGGCCTCCGCCAGGCGCAGCGGCGCGTGATTGGGCAGCATCATGCCGCCGGAGCCGACGCGGATGCGCCGCGTGGCCGCCGCCACGTGGCCGATCAGAATCTCCGGGGCGCTGCTGGCAACGCTGGGCATGCTGTGATGCTCGGCAAACCAATAGCGGGCGAAACCGAGCTCTTCGGCCAACCGCGCCAGATCCACGGTGCGACGCACGGCCTCCGAAGGCGGCGTGCCGTCGGGAACGGGTGCCAAGTCGAGTACGGAAAGGATGGGGGTCATGGCCGAAGCCTAGCGGACTCAATCGCGATCAGACAGCCGCAACGGCCCCCTCGCCGAACACCGCGTCGAGCAGATTGCTGCGCTGGCCTTCGGTGAGGGCTTCGATCTCGGTGACCAGGGTCAGCGCGCCCTTGAACTCGATCGCCTTGCCGCGCGCAAAGTCGCGTGCCTGCGCATCGAAATCGCCGCGCGTGGCGATCGCGCCGTGCGGACTGCCGAGATGATGCATGAGGCCGAACAACTCGCGCACCGGTGCCGCACCGAGCGTCGATTCCGCACCCAGATGGCACCACACCAGACCATGAAGGCGATCCGCCTGCACGCCACGACGCAAGGTCAGGCACACCGCGCTGTCCGTGCGCTGATCGAGTTCCACCCGCAGGCCGCGCCAGCGCCACAACTGCCGGCACAGCGATTCGAACTGCGCGTTGTCCAGCGCCCGGATCACCTGCATGGACCACTGCTGCGGGCGCGGTGCCCGCGCTTGCATGCTCGGTTCCTGCACCAGGGTCTGCGCGCTGCGCACACGCTCGCGCAGCACGCGACGATACGGATCGGGACGCCCCAACGCGGCGCGCTCGATTCGCCGCTGCTGCCATGCCGGCCAGGCACGGCGCCACAAGGCGCGGATGAGCAGCAAGCCCAGCAAGACGCCGGCCGCCATCCACACCCACCGCTGCGCCAGCCAGATGCGCCAGCGTTCGACATCGCCGATCACCGAGCCGACACGTTGCGCGCGCCGTTTCCAGTACCCCAGCGAATCGATCCCATCCTCGCGCGGACGCGTGTCCGCAGTATCGACATCGGCTTCGGCCGCGAGCGCGGGCACCGTCATCGGCAACGTGCCGATGCCGCTGGGCGGGGCGTCGGGCGCGTCCGCACACGGCTGATCCTGCACCGCACGCGCGCCGCCCTCGTCGACACAGTTCCAGTACGGTTGCTGCGCCTGGACGGCGCCGGTCACGCCACCGATCAGCCAACCCGCGATCAGCAGCAGCGCCGGTTTCACGGCCCCGAGGCGGCGAACGATTCGGCCAGAAAATCGTGCATGGTGGCAAACGCGCGCCGCGCGATCTTCTTGTCGTACATCGCCGCGCCGGGCTGGTCGGCATGCGGATCGGTGAACGAATGCACCGCGCCACCATAGCTCACCAGCTGCCAATCGGGCTTGACCCGGCGCATCTCGTCGACGAAGGCCTGCACCTGCTCCGGCGGCACGTAAGGGTCGGCATCGCCATGCAGCGCCAGGATGCGGGTGCGGATGGGCTTGTCCTGCGCTGGTGCTTCGAGCGCCAGATTGCCGTGCAAGGACACCACCGCGGCCAGATCGGCGCCATCGCGGGCCATTTCCAGCACGGTGGCCCCGCCGAAGCAGAAACCAATGGCCGCGACCTGGTCCGGCACCACCGGCAGCTTGGCGCTGGCGGCGTAATCCACCGCGGTGCGCTGTGCCGCCGCAGCGCGCTTGCGCAACTCGGCGCGATCGCCGTAGAGCGCTCCCACTGCAGCGCCGGCCGCCTTCTGGTCCGCTGGCTGCTCGTTGACGCCGTACATGTCGGCCACGAACACCACGTAGTCCTCGCCGGCAATCTCGGCGGCCTGGGCGCGATTGGCCTTGGTGGCGCCCAGCCAATTCGGTACCAGCATCAGCAGCGGCCTCGGCGCGGTGCTGGCGTCGTCGTAATACACATAGCCGCGATGCTGGCGTTGGTCGATACGGTAATCGACCGCTTGCTCCACCATGGCGGCTTGCGCGGCTGCACTCAATCCCAGCAGAGCGGCCAGCAGGCCGGCTGCTCGCAGCGTCGTCTTATTCATGATCGGACTCCGGTGAGGGGAACGGTCGCTCACGACCGACCCAGAAAATCGAACTTGCTCAGCTCCACGCCGTTGTGACGCAGGATGTCGTAGGCCGTGGTGCAGTGAAAATAGATATTGGGCAGCACAAAGGTCTGCACGTAAGCCTCGCCGGCAAAACTCAGCTCGCCACGCGGCGTCTTCAGGACGATCGCCTTGTCCTCGCTGCCGTCGAGCTGCGCCGGCGTCAGCGCGCGCAGGACGTCCAAGGTGCGGTCGATGCGCACCTGCAGGTCGGCAAAGCTTTGCTCGTTGTCCTCGATCCGCACGGGCTCCAGATCGCCGAGGCGCGTGACGCAGTTCTTGGCCATGTCGCAGGCAATCTGCACCTGGCGGGTCAGCGGGAACATATCGGGATACAGGCGTGCCGAGGTCAGCACCACCGGGTCGATCTTGCGCGCCTCGCAATGCTGCGCGCCCTTGGCCAGCACGCCACGCAGGGCGCTCAGCGCGCGCACGAAGTTGGGAACCGACTGCTGATACATGCTCAATGCCACGGGCGACTCCTGTTGGATCGGACGCCACGATTCTACCCGCCGAACATGACGAGTCGGGCCGGTTATTCGGTCGGGCCCTCTTTGCGTCGCAAGCGCTTGACGGTGCCGCGGCGCGTCTTGTCGTCCACGCGGCGACGCTGCGCGGACCGCGGCACCCGCGTGGCCTTGCGCGGACGCGGCGGTTGCGACACCGCCTCGATCATCGCCGCCAGCCGCGCCAGCGCGGCATCGCGGTTCTGCTCCTGGCTGCGGAACTGCTGCGCCTTGATCACCACCACGCCGTCGTCGCTGAGGCGCTGATCGCGGCGGGCCAGCAGGCGCGTCTTGATGTCGTCGGGCAGGCTGGATGACTTCACATCGAATCGCAGGTGAATGGCCGTCGAAGTCTTGTTGACGTTCTGACCGCCGGCGCCCTGCGAGCGCACCGCGCGCATCTCGATCTGGCTCAGCGGCACGACCAACACGGCGCCGACGCGCAGCACGTCCGTCGCCGCGCCGGAGGGTTCGTCCTCGGCGGTCACGACGATGCTGCCGCGTCCACGATACGGCCCAGGGCATGCAGAAAACCCTGAACGTCGTCCAGCCTGTTGTCCTTGCCCAGGCTGGCGCGAATCGCGCCCTTGGCGACGGCGGGCTCGTATCCCATGGCGAGCAGCACGTGACTGGGTTCGCCCGAGCCCGAGGCGCAGGCCGAGCCCGACGACACCGCGTAGCCCTGCCGGTCCAGCGCCATCAGCAAGGCCTCGCCGTCCCATCCGCGCACCGCGAACTGCACGGTGTTGGGCAGGCGTTGCGGCGCATCGCCGCCGAAGATCAGGGTGTCGCCGCGCGCACGCAGGCCGGCTTCCAGCGGTTCGCGCAAGGCCAGCAGGTGGCGCGCGCGCGCATCGAGTTCGGCCAGCGCCAGTTCCGCGGCAGCGCCGAAGCCGACGATGGCAGCGACGTTTTCGGTACCGCCGCGCAGGCCGCGCTCCTGCGCGCCGCCGTGCTGCACCGGCTGCAGATCCACATGACTGCGCACCACCAGCGCCGCTGCCCCCTTGGGACCGTAGATCTTGTGGCTGGACAGGCTGAGCAGATCGCAGCCCAGCTCGGCAACATCCACCGCGATCTTGCCGGCAGCCTGTACGGCGTCCACGTGCAGCGGCACGCCGCCGGCCTGCGTCAGCGCAGCCAGCCGCGGGATGTCCTGGATCACGCCGGTCTCATTGTTGGCGCGCATCGCCGACACCAGGCTCACCGGAGCGCAACGGAGCTGCGCTTCGAACGCGTCGAAATCGATCAGGCCGTCGCCGTCGACCGCGATGGCGTCGATCTCGCAACCGCGACACGCCAGCGCTTCGGCCGCTTCCATCACGGCCGGATGATCGGTCGCCCCGTACAGGACCCGGTGCAGGACCCGGCCGCGGGGATTGCCGGCGAGCATGCCCTTGAGCGCGAGATTGTTGGCCTCGGTGCCGCCGGAGGTCCACACAATCTCCTTGGCTTCGCAGCCCACCAGGCGCGCCACCTGCACCCGCGCCTGCTCCACCGCGTCGCGCGCAATGCGGCCATAGCGGTGCAGGCTGGAAGCGTTGGCGGCCGGCCCGGACAGATAGGGCTCCATCGCCTCCAGCACCCGCGGATCGAGGTGAGTGGTGGCGTTGTGGTCGAGATACACCGGCATCGTCGTAGTGCGCCTCAGGGCGGATCGCCGCGGCAACCTTCAGGTCAGGACTTGGGCGGCGGCCGCGATTCGCCCGAAGCCAGCGAGTCCAGCACCTTGCCCTCCCGACAGAAGTCGGGGAGCTCGTATTTCGAAAGCTCCATCTCCGGCATGCGGGCGTCCATCTGGTGCAGGAACTTGCACACCTGTACCAACCGTTCGTCGAGCTGGTCGATATGTTCGGCGAGGCCGGCGAAGGCATTGGCCACCGGGTCGGTCATATCGCGGGTCAGGCCGTAGGCGTCGAAGCCGAGTTTTTTGGCGGCGGCAGCAAAGGCCTGCGACGGCTCGCGGTTCTCCGCGACGATGCGCGCCGGGATCCCGACCACGGTCGCCCCGGGCGGCACTTCCTTGACCACGACCGAGTTGGAACCGACGCGCGCGCCTTCGCCCACGGTGAAGGGACCGAGAATCTTGGCGCCGGCGCCCACCACCACGTTGTTGCCCAGGGTAGGATGGCGCTTGCCCTTGTTCCAGCTCACGCCACCCAGGGTGACGCCGTGGTAGAGGGTGACGTCGTCGCCGATCTCTGCGGTTTCGCCGATCACCACGCCCATGCCATGGTCGATGAACAGGCGATGGCCGATGCGCGCGCCGGGATGGATCTCGATGCCGGTCAGCCATCGCGCGATGTGCGAGTTGAGTCGCGCCAGCCAGCGCAGGCCGCGCAACCACAGCCAATGACTGACCCGGTGACCCCACACCGCGTGCAGCCCGGGATAACAGGTCAGGACTTCCCAAACGCTGCGCGCGGCGGGGTCGCGCGCGAAAACGCTGCGGATGTCTTCTCGGATGCGGGACAGCATGGCGCTTCGCCGATAGAAACGGACACCGATTCTACCGCCGACCCGGCCCCGGCAGACCCGGCGGGGATTTTGGCGGATCGGGCCTGATGCCCGGCGCACGACCGACGCGCATGTCCGAGGCGGGGGCATGGGCATCAGGCGACGAGGCCTGCGGCTTGTGGTGCAGTCCATGGCGCAAGCCCGAGCCCACTCCGCGATTGATTGCCTGGATCGTGTCGTACACCGCGCCGGCGATCAGATCGTGCGTCTTGTGCACGATGCGGGTGGTGTCGCGCGTGACCGGGATCGCTTCGAGTATGCCGAAGGGGATCGCGGCGATGCCGTGATGCACCGCACGCACCAGGTGGGCGCTACCGGACACCGCTGTTTCCGACAGGCGCTGCGCCTGCGCGAGCTGTTCCTGCGCGCGCGACAGCCGCCGCGCCTCGGCCGCCTGAAACCGGCGACGGCGTACCGCGGCCAGCAGTCTCTGCGCGCGCCGATGCAGCGACCACAGCCCCGCTCCCAGCCCCGCCAGAGCCATCGTCAGCAGCAGACTGGCGAGCAGCTCAGCCACGCGCGTCGACCACGCGAATCTCGGCCTGGGCACCGTACCTGGGCAGCTCCAGCGCGACAATTCTGGCGGCCTCGCGGCCCACGATCTGGCGCAGCAGGCCGGGGGTGAGCCGACCCAGCGCCCCGGCAGCCCAGTGCTTCTGCACCGCCAGCTCCACCGGGTTGAGGATGCGGATGCTCAGGGTCGGGCAGGCGTCCTGCGCCATTTGCATCAATGCGGGTTCGGCGGCGCCATCGAGCTGCGCCTGCCGGGCTTCCAGCGTCGTCAAAGCCTTGCGCAACCGGTGCCACCCCAGCAGCAGCAGGACCGCCAGGACCAGGTTCGAGGCAAGCAGCGACAGGACAAGGATGTTCATGCGGAGTCGCTCGGGGGCGGAGGACGTGGACCGCGGCGCTTCGGTGTTTCCACCGTGGTCAGCAGGCCGCGAAGCAGGTTGAGTTCGTTGCGATCGGGCCGCGCGCGGTTGAACAGTTGGCGCAGGCGGCGCATCAGCAGGCGTGGATTGGCAGGGTCCAGAAACCCGGTCGCCAGGGCCACGCGCTCCAGATGTTCGAAGAACAGCTCCAGTTGCTCGTGGGTGGCCGGCAGATACCAGGGATGGTCCTTCTTGAGCGAGAACTGCGGCGGCGCCACCGCCGCCTTGCGCAGCTCCCAGGCGTAGATCTGCACCGCGGCGGCCAGGTTGAGCGAGCCATACTCGGGATTTGTGGGCACCAGGGTCTGGGCCTGGCACAACTCGATCTCTTCGTTGCTCAGCCCGGTGCGCTCGGCACCGAACACCAGCGCCACCTGGCCAGCCGTGCTGGCGTGCAGCAGTTGTTCGGCAGCGGCAGCGGGCGGCAGCGGTTCGTCACCCAGGTGCCGCGGCCGAGCGGAGCTGGCGACCGACCAGTGGCAATCCTTGAGTGCCTCGGCGAGGTCGTCGACGACCCGCGCGCTTTCCAGCACGCGCTCCGCCCCGACGGCCCGGCGGGTGGCCTCAATGTCGGGAAACTGGCGTGGCTTTACCAGCACCAGCTGCTCCAGACCCATGGTGAACATGGCGCGCGCGGCGGCGCCGATGTTGCCGGGGTGTTGCGGCTGCACCAGCACGATACGGACGCTTGAAAGCGGAGATGCGGCGGACATTCGGGACTGGTGAAATTTCTGAAAGGGACGGCCGCCTGGCGGTCGTCAGCGGGACGGGTCGGATAGCTTCTCAGAATGAAGGCACGGTGCGTGCCTTAAACTAACGTCATGCATCCCTTGATCAACATTGCCGTTTCGGCCGCGCGCAGCGCGGGCAACTTCATCATGCGCCACCAGGACCGCGTGCCCCAACTGCAGATCGAGCGCAAGGGCCGCAACGACTTCGTCACCATGGTCGATCGCGGAGCCGAGCGCGAGATCATCAATACGGTACACAAGGCCTATCCGCAGCATGCCATTCTGGGCGAGGAAGGCGGCAAGATCGGCGATAACGAAGTGGTGTGGATCGTCGATCCGCTCGACGGCACTACCAATTTCCTGCACGGCTTTCCGCACTACGCGGTGTCCATCGGCATCCAGGTCAAGGGGCGTCTGGAACACGGGGTGATCTACGCGCCCTGTACCCAGGACCTGTACATCGCCAGCCGCGGTTCGGGCGCCACTCTGAACAACCGCAAGATTCGCGTCAGTGGCGCCAAGGACATGGACCAGGCGCTGATCGGCACCGGCGTGCCGATCCGCGCGGTGAACCTGGACGCCTACATCCCGATGCTGCGCAGCGTGGTCGCCAACACCGCCGGCGTGCGCCGCGCCGGTTCGGCCGCTTTGGACCTGGCCTACGTGGCGGCGGGTCGGCTCGACGCGTTCTGGGAGTTGAACCTGAAACCCTGGGACATCGCGGCCGGCATGGTGCTGGTGCAGGAGGCCGGCGGTTTCACGTCGGAAATCTACGGCCAGCCCGATCCGCTGAGCACCGGCAATATCCTGGTGGCCACTCCCAAACTGCACCCGATCTTCGTCGAGCTGCTGGGCCAGGCGTCGGGCGGTTACACCCCTGCGACCGACTGATCGCGGGGGCGCATGGAACTCAGCAATCAACTGATCTTCCTCGCTGGCTCGCTGTTCATCACCAGCATCCTGGCGACGGTGATCACGCCGCGGCTGGGCGTCCCCTTGCTGCTGATCTTCCTGATCGTGGGCATGCTGGCCGGCGAGGACGGCCCCGGCGGCGTGCAGTTCGACGACTACGGTCTGGCCAGTCTGGCCGGCACTGCCGCGCTGGCGGTGGTGCTGTTCGACGGCGGCATGCGCACCTCTCATGCCTCGTTCCGCCTGGCGGTCGCTCCCGCGGCAACGCTAGCCACAGTCGGCGTCATGCTGACCACCTTGTTGGTCGGCGGGTTCTCCGCGTGGATGTTCGATCTGTCCCTGGCCGAGGGCATGCTGATCGGCGCCATCGTGGGATCGACCGACGCAGCGGCGGTGTTCTCGCTGCTGCATACCAGCGCGGTCAAGCTCAACGAGCGGGTGACTGCAGCGCTGGAGATCGAGTCCGGCACCAACGACCCGATGGCGGTGTTTCTCACCATCGCGCTGCTGCAATACCTGTTGGCGCCGACCGACTACTCCTTCGCCGACTCGCTGTTGCTGCTGGTGCAGCAGATGGGCCTGGGCGCGCTGATCGGCATCGCGGGCGGCCGCGGTGCGACGTTCGCGCTCAACCGGCTGGAACTGAGCGATTCGCTGTACCCGCTGATGGCCTTGTTCAGCGGCTTTCTCATCTTCGGCTTCACCGGCCTGCTCGGCGGCAGCGGCTTCCTGGCCGCCTACCTGGCCGGCATGGAACTGGGCAATCGCCGGGTGCGCGGCATCGCCGGCATCAAGCGCTTTCACGACGGCGTTGCCTGGATGGCGCAGATCGGCATGTTCGTGATTCTGGGTCTGTTGGCCTCGCCACGGGATCTGCTGCAGGTCGCGGTGCCGGCGATGCTGATCGCGCTGGTGCTGATGCTGGCGGCGCGCCCACTGGCGGTGTTGCTGTGCCTGCTGCCGTTCCGCTTTCCGATGCGCGAACAGGTGTTCATCTCCTGGGTGGGTCTGCGCGGTTCGGTGCCGATTCTGCTCGCCACCTATCCGCTGCTTGCCGGCGTGGAGAACGCCGGTTTGTTCTTCAACGTGGCGTTCTTCATCGTGCTGGTGTCGCTGGTGGTGCAGGGCTGGACCATCGCGCCGGCGGCCAAACTGCTGGGTCTGAACATTCCCGATTCGGCGGCGCTGGTGCGCCGCGTGGACTTCGATCTGCCCGGCACGCGTGGCTACGAGATCGTCAGCTATCGCATCGGCGATTCGTCGCCCCTGATCGGCATGAAGTCGCGCCAGCTACCGCTGGACGACATTTCCCGCATCGTCTGTCTGGCACGTCGCGGCAAGATCATCAGCTATCGCGACTGGGGCAATCTGCGCGCCGGCGACTACATCTCGCTGCTCGCCTCGCAGGAAGAACTGCCCAAGCTCGACAAGTTGTTCCAGGCGCAGGTCAGGCCGCAGTCGGCTGCCGAGGAGCAACGCTTCTACGGCGAGTTCAGGATCGACCCGTCCGCACCCGCCGACGCCCTGGCCGAGGCCTACGGTGTGCCGGTGCCCGAAGCGGCCAAGGGTCGCAGCGTCGCCGCCTTCTTCGAGACCGTGATCCCGCGCCCCGTGATCGGCGACCGTCTGCGGCTCGGCGAGGTGGAGCTGGTGGTCAAGCGCCTGGACAGCGATCACGTCGCCGAGATCTGGCTGCGACTGCCGCATTAGCGCTTTCGATCGCGCCTCGCACGCGGCGCAGCGCGTGATCGCGTTTCAGCCGTTCGACACACGCGGCAGCGCCGCCAACTCCGCACAGGCGGCATCCATGCGGCGCAGACCCTCGGCCATTTCCGCTTCGGTTATCAGCAGCGACGGCGCCATGCGCACCACCTCGGGGCCGGCAACCAGCGTCCACAGCCCGTGGCGCAGGCAGGCCGTGACCACGTCCTTGGCACGGCCGCGCCAGGCCGCGCTCATCGGCGCGCCCAACAGCAGCCCAAGCCCGCGCAGCTCTTCGAACAGGCCGTACCGCCCGGCCAGTTCCGACACCCCGCGACGCAGTTGCTCGCCACGCGCAGCGACGTTGGCCAGAGTCTCGGGCCTGGCGATTTCCTCGACCGCCGCCAGCGCCACCGCGGTGGCCAGCGGGTTGCCGCCATAAGTGGACCCATGGGTGCCGAAACCCAGGCTGGCCGCCAGATCGTCGGTGGTCAGCATCGCCGCCACCGGAAATCCGCCGCCCAGGCCCTTGGCGGTGGTCAGCACGTCCGGCACCACGCCGTACTGCTCATGGGCGAAGAAGGTGCCGCTGCGCCCGTTGCCGGTCTGTACTTCGTCGTAGATCAGCAAAGCCTGGTGTTGGGTGCACAAGCGGCGCACGCCGAGCGCGAATTCTCGGGTGGCCGGCGTCACGCCACCTTCGCCTTGCACCGGCTCCATCACCACCGCGCAGGTCTTGGCCGATATGGCCTGCTCCAGCGCGGACAGATCGTTGAACGGCAGATGGGTAATGCCGCCGGGCAACGGCTCGAAACCCTGCGTGTACTTGGCCTGTCCACCGACGCTAACCGCGAACAGGGTGCGACCGTGAAAGGCGTTGTGGAAGGCGATGATCTCGCGCTTGTCCGGTGCGTGATGCAGCGACGCATGCTTGCGCGCCAGTTTGAACGCCGCTTCGTTGGCTTCCGAACCGCTGTTGGCGAAGAACACCTTGCTGGCAAAGCTCAGCTCGGTCAGGCGCTGGGCCAGGCGCAAGGCCGGCTCATTGGTCATGACGTTGGACACGTGCCACAGCCTGTTGGCCTGCGCAGTCAGCGCGGCGACCAATTTGGGATGGCAGTGGCCCAGGCCGGTCACCGCGATGCCACAGGCGAAATCCAGGTACTCGCGACCCTGCTGGTCCCACAGGCGTACACCCTCGCCGCGCACCGGGACGATCTCGTTGGGCGCGTAGTTGGGAACCATGACCTGATCGAAGGTCTTGCGGGTGACCGACATCGGCAAAGCAGACATGACACACCTCGTAATGTGGGCGCCCGAGGTGGCGCCCCACTCAGTTTTCAAATGTTAGCGAAACTGTGCGGCCAAGCCGGACAACGCGGCGGCGGCGTCCACAAAAAAGCGGGGCCGCGTACCGCCGGCCCCGCTGATAACGGCCGGTCGGGTCGTCAGTGCATACGCTCCAGCACGGTGGCCACGCCCTGGCCCATGCCGATGCACATGGTGGCCACCCCGAACTGCGCATTCTTCTCGTTGAGCACATGGGCCAGCGCGCCGGTGATGCGGGCGCCGGAACATCCCAGCGGGTGACCCAGCGCGATGGCGCCGCCTTTGGTGTTGATGCGGTCCATGCGCTCGGTGAGCTTGAGGTCCTTGATCACCGCCAGCGACTGCGCGGCGAACGCCTCGTTCAATTCGAAGTAGTCGATATTGTCGATGCTCAGGCCCGCCGCCTTGAGCGCCTTTTGCGTGGCCGGCACCGGGCCGATGCCCATGATGGCCGGATTGCAGCCCGACGCCGCGGTGGACACGATGCGGGCCAGCGGCTTCAGGCCGAGGGCCTTGGCCTTGTCGGCGCTCATCACCAGCACGCAGGACGCGCCGTCCGAAATCGCCGAGCTGTTGCCGGCGGTGACCGAACCCTTGGGATTGAACGCGGGCCTGAGCTTGGCCAGGTCGGCCAGGTTGGTGTCGGCGCGCACCACTTCGTCTGAGTTCACCACGACCGGGATGCCGTCCGCATCGTGACCTTCCACCGACACCACCTGCCCGGCGTACTCGCCGTTCTTGAACGCGGCGGCGGCTTTCTGGTGCGATGCCAGCGCAAACTGGTCCTGCTGTTCGCGACTGATCTGGTGGGTCTGGGTCAGCATCTCCGCGGTCAGGCCCATCATGGCCGAGGCCTTGGCGGTGTTGATCGACAACTCCGGGGGGCCGTCGAAACCATGCGTCATCGGCACGTGGCCCATGTGTTCGACGCCGCCGCAGAGATACGCATCGCCCATGCCGGCCTTGATGTTGGCGTAGGCAATGTGGATGGCGGTCATCGACGAGCCGCACAGACGATTCACCGTCTGGCCGGGCACGGTGATCGGCAGGCCGGCCAACAGTGCGGCGTTGCGGGCGATGTTGAACCCCTGCTCCAGGGTCTGGATCACGCAGCCCCAGATCACGTCTTCGATCTCGGCGGGCTTGAGTGCCGCGTTGCGTTTGAGCATTTCCTGCATCAGCCGCGCCGACAGCACTTCGGCGCGCACATTGCGGAAGGCGCCGCCTTTGGAGCGGCCCATGGGGGTGCGGATGGCATCGACGATGACGACGTCAGTCATTGGAATCTCCGGGAATCGGGAATCGGGAGTCGGGAATCGTCCAAAGCGGGGCGGGCTCGTTTTTCACGATTCCCGACTCCCCACTCCCGATTCCCGGCTTCATCACTTCTGGTAGTAGGTTTCGCCCTTCGCGGCCATTTCCTTCATCCGCTCGGTGGGTTCGTAGAGCTTGCCGTGATGCGCGTAGGGTGCGCAGCGGGCAATGACTTCCTTCATGCCCAGGCGATCGCAGTACTTCAGCGCGCCACCGCGAAACGGCGGAAAGCCGATGCCCATGATCAGGCCCATGTCGGCCTCGGCCGCCGAACCCACGATGCCTTCCTCCACGCAGCGCGCGGTCTCGATGATCATAGGGATCATCAGCCGCTCAAGAATCTCGAGGTCCGGCATGTCGACCTGGCCATTCGGCTGCAGCGGCGCGATCAGCTCGTAGGTGCTCTGGTCGATGACTTTCTTGGGTTTGCCCTTGGGGTCGGTCTCGTACTTGTAGAAGCCGATACCGTTCTTCTGGCCGTAGCGCTTGGCCTCGTACATGACGTCGATGATGGTGCGCCTGGTGCGTCCCATGCGATCCGGGTAGCCGGCGGCCAGTACTTCGCCGACATGGTGCGAGGTGTCGATGCCAACGACATCCTCCAGGTAGGCCGGGCCCATCGGCCAGCCGAACTCCTCCAGCACCTTGTCCATCTTGACGAAGTCGGCGCCGTCGTTGATCGCGAATTCCCAGCCGGCGAAATACGGGAACAGGATGCGGTTGACCAGAAAGCCGGGGCAGTTCTTCACCACGATCGGCGTCTTGCCCATGCTGGCGGCGTAGGTCGCGATGGTGGCAATCGCCTCCTTGCTGGTCTTTTCGCCGTAGATCACCTCGACCAGCGGCATGCGATGCACCGGGTTGAAGAAGTGCATGCCCAGGAAATTCTCGGGATGCTTCATCGCCGGGGACAGATCGTCGATCGAGATCGACGAGGTGTTGGACGCGATGATCGTGCCCGGCCTGACCGCAGCCTCGACTTCGGCCAGCACCGCCTTCTTGATCTTGGGATTCTCGACCACCGCCTCGACCACCACATCAACGGTGCCGAAGTCGCCGTAGTTCAGCGTCGGGCGGATGTGGCCGAGCACTTCTCCGGCCTTGGCCGCGGTCATCTTCTTGCGCTCCACTTCCTTGGCCAGCAGCTTGTTGGCCTCGTTGACGCCCAGTTCGAGCTGCTTGTCGGCGATGTCCTTCATAATGATCGGCGTGCCCTTCACCGAACTCTGATAGGCGATGCCCCCGCCCATGATGCCGGCGCCGAGCACCGCGGCCTGCTTGATCGGCTTGCCGATCTTGGCGTAACCCTTGGCCTTCTTCTTGACGATCTGATCGTTCAGGAACAACGTCACCAGCGCGTCGGCCTGCCAGGTCTTGGCGACCCGGGCAAAGCCCTGACCCTCGATCCTGATCGCCTCGTCGCGCGACTTACTGGCGCCCTTCTGGATGCCTTTCACCGCTTCCATCGGCGCCGGGTAGTGCTTGCCGGCCTGGCCGGCGATGAAGCCCTTGGCGGTTTCGAACACCATCGAGGCTTCCATCGGATTGAGCTTGAGCGGACCCATCTTCTGTGCACGACGTGCCTTCCAGTCGCGCTGCCCGCCGATGGCCTGCTGCAGCAGCGACAGCGCAGCGGCCTTGACCTTGTCCGGCGCCACAACCGCGTCCACCGCGTGCATCTTCAGCGCCACATCCGGCTTGACCGGGTTGCCGCCGGCGATCCATTCGATGGCGTTGTCGGCGCCGATCAGGCGCGGACAGCGCACGGTGCCGCCGAAACCGGGAATGATGCCGAGCTTCACTTCCGGAAAACCGATCTGCGCGGCGGTGGACATCACCCGGAAGTCGGTCGACAGGCACATCTCGAAGCCGCCGCCCAGGGCCACGCCGTTGATGGCGGTGACGCTCGGCAACGGCAGGTCCTCGATCGCGTTGAAGACCTGATTGGCCTCCCAGCACCAGGCGGCGATCTCTTCTTCGGTGCGCTGGAAGACCGCGCCGAACTCGGTGATGTCGGCGCCGACGATGAACACGTCCTTGGCCGAGGTCACGATCAGGCCCTGCAAGTCTTTGGCAGCGGCCAGCGCAGCAGCGGCCTCGCCCAGCTCACGCACGGTGCGGGCGTCGAACTTGTTGATCGATTCGCCCTCGCGGTCGAAGCACAGCTCGGCGATACGGTCCTCCTGGTGGACCGTGACCTGGATGGATTTACCTTGATACATGGGCGCGAACTGCCTCCGGAATCGAGTGGAAAGGGGGTGCAGGCGAAGAAGGCGAGCATCGAAACATCGAGCCGCTGCGCCTGGGAGAGATAAGACTCGGAATCATAACGGCGCAGCGGGCGCCTCGTAAACTGCGCCGGCGCCACGACGCACCCCGAAATCCTACGTTTGACAGGCACTTATAGCGATGCCTATGCTCGACGCCGAGGTTTCCAACCAACTCGGGAGCAGGGGAAATGGCAGCCAAGGACAAGATCGACCAGCTGAAAGCGCAGATCGAGCATATGCGCAAGGAATCGCTGGACGTGGTTTCCAACGCCAGTCGCATCGTGCTCGAAGGGGTGCAGAAGCTGGCCGAACAAGAGTTGCGCGCGCTCAACGACTACTTCAAAAGCGCCACCGGCGCGCTGAAATCTCCCCGCAGCGGCAACAGTTACCAGGATATGGCGGCGCAGCAGCTCGACCTGCTGCAGGAAACCGTCCAGACCGTGATCGGCCATGCGCGCGAATCGCTCTCCATCATTGCCGACACCCGCGCAGAGCTGACCCGGCTGATCGGCAACGGCGCCAGTCTCGACGGCAAGGCCTTGAGCAGGGTGACGGAGCCGGCGCAAAAAGCGATGGAAGATGTGCGCAAAGCGGCGGCCAAGGCTCAGCAATCCGCAGTCAGGACCGCCGCCGACATCAAGAAGACGCTGGACAAGGAGTTGGCCAGCGCCGAAAAAAAGGGCAAAGCCGCGGTCAAACAGGGCGAAACCAGGGCGCGCGAAGTCGGCAAGGCGGTGCGCAGAAAGATCGAATCGGTGCTGGACATCGCGCCGCCGCCGACGCCCGCCAAGAAGGCGGTGCAGGCACGACCGTCACCGGAGTCCCGCGCCGCCCGAGCCGCCAGCAAGGCGAAGAAGCCGGCGACGACCAAGACTGCCGCGAAAACGGCGCCCAAGGCAGCCAAACGACCCGCCAAGAAGTGATCCGCGTCCCTCGTTCCCCGCCGCCGGCCCCGGGCCGGCGGTTTTGTTTATAGCCGCCGTTGGCGTTCGCACCGCGTGGCTGCCCCCAACGCACCGCTGTCGATCGGCCTGGGTACCGAGGCCTGTCGCCTGCTGTCCGACGCCAGCCGCGTGCGCCTGTTGCTGCTGCTGGAGTCGCTCAGCCTGTCGGCCGCGGAGCTGACCGAAATCACCGGACTGGCCCAAAGCCGCGTCTCCACGCACCTGTCGCGGCTGAAGAACGCTGGCCTGGTGGCCGACGAACGCACCAACGGCGCCGCCCTGTATTCCGCCACTGCCGCTGCCCAGGGCGCCGCCGGCGCCATCTGGAACCTGCTGCGGCCGCAGCTGGACGACGCCCAGGCGCGGCTGGACCGTGAACGCGCGGGCGAAGTGATTCGGCAGCGCCATCGGGACCAGACCTGGGCCGAATCGGTGGCCGGACGGATGGAGCTGCACTATTCCCCCGGTCGCAGCTGGGAGGCCACCGCACGGGCATTGATGATGCTGCTCGAACTGGGCGATGTGCTCGACCTGGCGTCCGGCGATGGCGTGGTCGCCGAGCTGCTGTCGCCGCATGCGCGGCGCGTAACCTGCGTGGACGTCAGCGCGGCGGTGCTGTCCGCCGCCCAGCGAAGGCTGGCGCAGCGCACCAATGTGTCCTTCCATCAGGGCGACATGCACCAGCTGCCGTTCGAAGACGCCAGCTTCGACCACGTATTCGCCCTTCACGCGCTGAGCTACAGCCATGAACCGCAACGTGCGATCCGCGAGGCGACGCGGGTGCTGCGTCCGGGCGGGCGGCTGGTCATCGCCGCCCTCAAGCGCCATGAGCACGCGGAGACCCAGCGCGCTTTCGATCATCTCAACCTGGGCATCGAACTGGACCACTTGCGCAACCTGATGAACAAGGCTGGATTGAACGTGGCCGAATGCGCGGTCAGCTCGCGTGAAACGCGGCCACCTTATTTCGAGGTGATCGGGGCGCTGGGAGTCAAATGACAGCCGCGGCCGGCGCAGCTCGGCCTTGCGCCTCAGGACGAAGACGGCGGCAGCGTTTCCAGATCGGTCTTCCACATCAGGTCGCCCTTCTTGGCGATGGTTCTGAGCCGCTCGCGATGCGCGGCCCATTCTTCGTCCGTGGCTTGCACGACCGGTAGGGGCCGCCCCTCAACCCCCAGCAGGCGCGCCCACGACATTCGGCCGGCAGCAGCGCCGCTGCCCACGTCCAGCGACAGGGTGGACTGCCCGCCCGTCATGGCCAGATACACGTCTGCCAGCAGCCGAGCGTCGAGCAAAGCGCCGTGCAGATCGCGATGCGAATTGTCCACCTCGTAGCGGCGACACAGCGCATCCAGGCTGGCTTTCTGGCCCGGGTGCAGGCGTCGGGCCATGAGCACGGTATCGGTGATGGCGCAGGCCTCGGCCAGTGGACGACCGACGCCCGCCAGACCGAATTCGAGATCGAGAAAGCCGACGTCGAAAGGTGCGTTGTGAATGATCAGCTCGTCGCCGGCCAGCCAGTCCCACAGCTCCTGCGCCACCTCTGCAAAGCAGGGCTTGTCGGCCAGGAACTCGTTGCTGATGCCGTGGACCTGCATCGCGCCCTCGTCCACCGCGCGTTGCGGATTGACGAAACGATGGAAGTGATGGCCGCTGGGGCGTCGATTGACCAATTCCAGCACGCCGATCTCGATCACGCGGTGGCCCTGCTCGACCGACAGGCCGGTGGTTTCGGTATCGAGAACGAGTTGGCGCATGGGCACGGGAATCGGGAATCGGGAATCGGGAATCGGGAATCGGGAATCGGGAATCGGGAATCGGGAAAGGCTGCGCGCAACCGCGACGCGCATCAAGCCTGCTGGCGTAGCGTCGCAATCCCCTGGTTGGCGAGCTGATCGGCCAGTTCGTTGCCCTCGTCACCGGCGTGGCCCTTGACCCACTGCCAATCGACCTGATGGCGCGCGCGCGCCGCGTCCAGGCGTTGCCACAGGTCCACATTCTTGACCGGTTTGCCGTCGGCGGTGCGCCACTGTTTGCGCTTCCAGCCCGGCATCCATTCGGTGATGCCCTTGAGCACATAAGTGGAGTCGGTGTGCAGACGCACGGAACAGGCTTCCCTGAGCGTCTCCAGGGCCTGGATTGCCGCCAACAATTCCATGCGGTTGTTGGTGGTCAGTGCCTCGCCCCCGAACAAGCGCTTCTCGACACCGTTGCAGCGCAGCAGCACGCCCCAGCCGCCGGGGCCGGGATTGCCCTTGCAGGCCCCGTCGGTGTGGGCGGTTACGGACTTCACGTCAGTCGCGGTGGCGGCCCGGCTTCGCCGTCGCGGCAGACGCTGCCGTCGTCGCGCCGTGCCGCTGGCGCCGCAATCCCGACCAGGGGACGTACCTGAGCGCGCACCGGTCGGCCCACCAGCCGGATGGGAACGACGCGTTTTCTGGCGGCCAGCAGATAGGCTTCGGAAAACGGCGCGATCAGCGCGGCCAGACTCCAGGACTCGCCGTCGGAGCGAGCCGCGGCCCAGGGGAAGCCCAGGCTGAAGCGACGCACTTCCACCACTTCCAGATCCAGCAATTCGAGCCAGTCGCACAGACGCCCGGCGCTGTAGAAACGGGCGCCGCCGGGAAACGCCGGATCGCGCAGACCCAGACGCTGGCGGACTCCCCAGACGCCCCAGGGGTTGAAGCCCATCACGAACACCCGCCCGCGATCGGTAAGGATGCGATTGACCTCGCGCAACAGATGATGCGGCGAAGCCGAAAACTCCAGGGTGTGCGGCAACACCACCGCGTCGACGGTGCTGGACGCAATGGGCAGACGCTCGGACTCGATCAGCGCGCTGGCGCCAAAGTCCGCCACCGTGCCCAGCACGGCCCGGTGCAGGGTTTCCGCGGACTGCAGCAGCGCCTCGCCGTTGCCCCAGGAGCCGATCTGCAGCACGTGTCGTCCGAATACGTCCGGCAGCAGTCGGCCCAGCTCGCGCTGCTCGACCTCGATCAACTGCCGGCCACGCGGACACTGCTGCCACTGGCCAAGCGCCTGTCGTGACAGCGGTCGCCCGCCGCGAGATGGACGCCACACGCTCATCGTCGTTGGTCCCGGGAATGCACAGCCCGGATTCTACGCCGCCGCGCTGATCGGGATCGCCGCGCAGCGGGGCCCTGGCATCCGGGATGGGTATCATCGGGTCTTCCGCGCCAGCCGCCCGCGAGCCCGCCGCCATGACTGCCCTAGAGCTGATCCCGATCCCCGCCTTTGCCGACAACTATCTTTGGCTGCTGGTGCAGCAGGATCGCGCCGTGGTAGTCGATCCGGGCGACGCCGCGCCCGTGGAAGCAGCCCTGTCCGCGCGCGGCCTGACCCTGGAAGCGATCCTGATCACCCATCACCATCCCGATCACATCGGCGGGCTCGGCGCCCTGCTGCAACATCGCGCAGTCCCGGTCTACGGCCCGCGCAAGGAGGAGCAAACGATCCGTCTGCTGACCCATCCGCTGGTCGAAGGCGATCACGTCACCGTGCTCGGCCGGCGTTTCGAAGTGATGGAAGTACCCGGCCATACGCTGGGCCACATTGCCTATTTCACCCCCGCGAGCGATCTGCAAGGTCCGCTGCTGCTGTGCGGCGACACCTTGTTCTCCGGCGGCTGCGGCCGCTTGTTCGAAGGCACGCCGCAACAGATGCACACCTCGCTGAGTCGGCTGGCCGCGCTGCCCGGCGCCACCCAGGTGTACTGCACGCACGAGTACACCACCTCCAACCTGTTGTTTGCGCGCACGGTGGAACCGGACAATGCCGAGCTGTCCGACTACTGGGACCGGGTGCGTTCGCTGCGCGCCGCCGACTCACCGACAGTCCCGTCCAGCGTCGAGCAGGAAATGCGCATCAACCCCTTCCTGCGCACCGCGCATCCGGCGGTGCGCGAGGCCGCTGCCGCCCACGCCGGGCGATCGCTGCAAGACGAGGCGGCCGTGTTCGCCGAGCTGCGCAGGTGGAAGGACAACTTCCGTCCGCCCGCGCCCACCTGAATCGCCTTACCTGAACCGCGCGTCGTCGCAGCCCGGTTCCGGAACTGCATCGGATGCCGGCTGTCGGACGCCAGACCTCGCTGTTCGGGCCGGCCGCGGGCCGCACTTCTACCGTGTAAATCATTTGTTAAACTCGCCGGCCTTGCTTGGCTCACCTCCTCCTCTGATGCCTTCTCTCTGTGGCCTGCGGGCCTTCAGACCCGTGACCGCCTGCGTCCTGACCCTGGCTTTTGCCGGTCACGCGCTGGCGGTCGGGCCGGCCTCGCCGGACGAGGGCGCCATCGAGCTTGACCTGGCGATCCAGGCGCTCAAGGACGAGGTCATCGAGCTCAACCGCGACGCGCAGCTCGCGGAGGAAACCCACCTGTATCCCCCCGAGACGCGGCTGTCGGTGTACGTGAGCACGCGGTTGCCGAACCTGCTGTTGCAGGAAGTCAGCCTGAGTGTGGATAACGGAGCGCCCATCGTGTACCGCTACGATGATCGCGATGCGCGCGCGCTGCTGGCAACCGATGCGCTGCAACGCCTGGCTCGCCTGAACGTGGAACGCGGCAACCACGGCATCAAGGTGGTCTTCGCCGGCCAGTTCGTGGAAGAGAAGAAAGAACCGGTCGCGGTTGCCGGCGAGTTCGTCGGCACCTTCGAGAAAGGCATCGAGCCGGCCGAGGTGGAAGTGCAGATCGTTGCCGGCGCGCGCAGGAACGAGCCCGATGTCCGGCTTCGGCAATGGAAGGCAGTGGAGTGATGAAACGCTGTGCGCTGACCCTTGCGGCCGCCGCGCTGTCGGCCTGGACGCTGTCCGTCGCGGCAGCGCAAACCTATTTCACGGGCTCGGCCGAGGACCCCAGTATCCGCAGTGCGCGCTTCCTGGGCGAAGACCAGCGCTATTTTTCCGCCGTCACCGAACTGCTCAAGTTGCAGCGCGGCCCCGACGAAACCTTCGAGGCCGGGCGCGACTACTGGGAGTCGCTGGCCGACTACTACCTGTCGTTCGGCATGCGCGACCGCGCCGAGCACATCTACCGCACCGTCGCCGCCACCGCCAGCGATCCGCTGGAGATCGGCCGCGCGCGCATGCGCCTGGCGGAGTTCGAGTACGAGCGCGGCTATTTCGATCAGGCGCGCGCCAGCCTGCTGCGCGCACGCGAGAAACTGCCGCGCGAGCTGGAGCTCGATTGGCAGGACCTGTATTCCCGCGTACTGCTGTCGCTGGGCCGCTACAACGAAGCCATCGAAGTCCTCGAAGACCAGCTCGGCGACGATCTGCGCACCGCCTACCTGCGCTACAACCTGGGTGTGGCACTGATCAGCGATGGGCGTCTCGACGAGGGCCGTACCGCGCTGGATCGCGTCGGCCGGCAGCTTGGGAACGACGAGAACACGCGTGCGCTGCGCGACAAGGCCAACGTCACCCTGGGCTGGCACTTCCTGCAGAACCAGCTTGGCGGATCGGCCAAGCCGGTGCTGGGACGCGTGCGCAGCGAAGGTCCGTATTCCAATCGAGCCTTGCTCGGGCTGGGCTGGGCCGAGCTGGCACCGCGCGGTCGCCGCCAGACCCGTTCGGAGTTGAGTGAAGACCGGGCCTTGCGCGATCTCAACGATCCGTTCGGCACCTTCTCCGCGCTGGGGGGGCTGCTGCGGCGCGGCTACCTGGAGGACCCTTACGAGCGGGCCGGCATCCGCAGTTTCCGCCGCGCCGGTGTGGCCGATGAAGAAGACGAGGGGCTGCGCCGCGCCATCGCCATCTGGTCGGAGGTGATCGACCGCAACCCGCAGGATCCGGCGGTGCAGGAAGCCTGGCTGGCCGTGCCTTTCGCACTTGACCGCCTGGGCGCACACACGCAGGCACTGACCTACTACGAACAGGCCGCCGAGCGTCTGGACGCTGCGCGCAAGCGCACCATGGATGCGATGAACTCGCTGCGCGGCGGTCGCATGGTCGAGACCATGCTGGCGCGAGATGCCGACTCCGAAGCCGGCTGGATGTGGGAGCTGCGCGATCTGCCGGACGCCGAGGAAACCTATTTCCTGCAGACCCTGATCGCTGAGCATCGCTACGCCGAGACGCTCAAGAATTATCGCGACGTGCGTCTGCTGCTCAAGAACGTCAAGGGCTGGCAGACCGGCATCCAGCGGGTCGACGTGGCCTTTCGGGGCGGGCAGCGTCCCACGGTGGAACCCACCGTCCAGTTCGCGCGCGCCAAACAGAACTGGAAGCTGCCCTACCGCGACCTGCAGTTGGAACTGGATGAGGCCACCCAGCTGTCGGCACCGGGACAGTTTCTGGCACGGCCGTCGTTCAACCGGCCCAAGCTGCCACCGTTGAAACTCAGCGCGGTGCCGGTCAGGTTCGACGGCCCGTTCGAGCGCGTACAGCGGGTCAAGACGCGCAGCGAAAGCCTGTTGCCCGCGCTGGACGCCGCCGCGCGCGCCAGCGCCAAGCGGCTGCAGGCACTGGCACTGGAAGAGCTCAACGCGCAGAAGCGCCAGATCGACAAGTACCTGGTGGAGACCCGTTTTGCCCTGGCGCGTATCTACGACGGCGCGCTGCCAGAGCCGGACCAGGACGAGTTCGAACTCGACGAAGAGGGCAACCCCATTCGCGAGCCGCAACTGATCCGCGGCGAGTTCGAAGTCGACAAGAACAAGCCGCTGGCAGAGCAGCTGCAATCTGCCGAGCCCGCAGCGGCGACCGACGCGGCGTCTCCGGAAGAGTACGAGGTCAAGTGATGGCAGGGTCGTCCCGCATTGTCCTGACCTTCGGCGCGACCTGCCTGGCGGCCTATCTGGTCGGCTGCGCCAGCAGCGGCGGCGAGGCACCGTCCCCGTCGATCCGCACCCTGGTCAAGGAAAAGATCAAGAACGAGGAAGAACGCTTGCCGGTGATCGAGTCGGAGCCGGTGGCCCCGGACCCCGACAAGGCGCTGAACAACTACCGCAAGCTGCTGGAAATGGCGCCGGACGAAGAGACCCGCGCCGAGGCCCAGCGCCGTCTGGCCGACCTCCAGGTGCAACGCGATGATCTGCAGGGCGGCACCGCAGAAGACAGTCCGCAACAGCTGCGGGAAGCCATCGATACCTACCAGGCGCTGCTGAAGGACCGTCCGCAGGACGCCAAGAACGACCGCGTGCTCTACCAGCTGGCACGCGCACAGCAGAACAGCGGTGACAGCGATGCGGCGATTGCCACCTTGCAGCGTCTGACGACCGACTTCCCGGACTCGCCGTTAAGCGGCGACGGTCATTTTCGGCGCGCCGATCTGCTGTATCGACTGGACCGGTATGCAGAGTCCGAAGCCGAGTACGCCACCGTCATGGGTTACGAGGACCGCACGCCGTTCTTCGAACCTGCGCAGTACATGATGGGATGGTCGCAATACCGCCAGTCCAAGTTCGACGCCGCGATCGCCACGTTCTTCGACATCCTGGATCGCGAACTGCCCGAGCCGGTGCCGCTGGAAGTGGATGAGGCCATAGAAGGTGTGTCGCGCGGCAAGACCGACCTGGCACGCGACTCCCTGCGTGTGGTGTCGCTGTCGTTTGCCGCGCTGGGCGGCGGCATCGCGGTCAACGAAAAATTTGCCAAGGACGGCGACCCGCGCTTCTACCCGCTGGTCTACAACGCGCTCGGTGCCATGCTGCTCGAAAAGCAGCGCTACACCGATTCGGCCGAGGCGTTCACTGCGTTTACGCAGCGCTATCCGACGCATGCGCTGGCACCAACCTTCCAGTCGCGCGTGATCGAGTCTTACACCGCCGGCGGCTTCGGCGAGCTGGTGATTCGCGAAAAAGAACGCTACGCCACCACCTACGATCCCGACGCCCCTTACTGGGCTGGCAAGCCGCCCAGCCAGGAAGTGCTGACAGCGCTGCGCGGGCACCTGGAAGATCTGGCCAAGTTCAACCACGCGCAGGCGCAGGCAGACAAGGCCAACCGCCAGAATCTGTTCCTGGTCGCTGCCGGCTGGTATCGCAGAATCCTGGACATCTATCCGCAGGACCCGGCGGTGGCGGAAGTCAACTTCCTGCTCGGCGACGCGCTGCTCGACGGTGGCCGCACGCTGGAGGCGGCACAGGAATACACCGAGACGGCTTACAAGTACGAGCCGCATGCACAGTCGCAAGAGGCCGCACTGGCGGCCTATCAGGCGTATCAGAAGCACGCGCGTGAAGTCGCCCCCGACCAGCGTCCCGCCGCGCTGCGCGAGGCGGTGGATTCGGGCATACGGCTCGCCGACAGCTTCCCGGAGCACGCGTCCAAGCTCACGGTGCTGACCCAGTCTGCGCAGGACCTGTTCGAGATGAAGTCGCTCGACGAATCCGTCGCCGTCGCCGGTCGCGTGCTGCAGAGTGAAACGCCGGCCGCGCCGGAACTGCGTCGCAGCGCCTGGAGCGTCACCGCCAATGCGCAGTTCTCGCTGGAAGATTTTCCTGCTGCGGAGACCGCGTTCACCGAAGAGCTGGCGCTGACCGCGCCGCAGGCGCCGGAGCGCGCGGAGATCACCGAGCAGCTGGCCGCCAGCATCTACAAACAAGGCGAGGCGGCGCGCGCCAGCAACGATCTGCGCAAGGCGGTGGATGACTTCCTGCGCGTGGGCCAGGTTACGCCCACCTCGAAGATCCGCGCCAATGCCGACTACGACGCCGCCACCAGCCTGATCGAGCTGGAGGACTGGCCTGCCGCCACACAGGTTCTGGAGTCTTTCCGCAGCCGCTTCCCCGCGCATCCGCTGGAATCGGACGTCGACAAGAATCTGGCTCTGGCCTACGAGTCCGATGGCAAGCCGGCGCAGGCGGCCGCGGTGTTCGAGCGTATTGCCGGGCGCAATGGCGAGGCGCCGGACATCCGCCGCGAGGCGGCCTGGCAGGCGGCCAAACTGTTCGACCAAGCCGGGCAACCGGTGGATACCGCGCGCACCTACACGGCGTACGTCAGCAGTTATCCGCGACCGCTGGAGCGCTCCATGGAAGCGCGCACGCGCCTGGTGGAACTGGCCAAGTCCCGCGGCGATCGCGAGAACGAGATATTCTGGCACCGTGACATCGTGCGCGCCGACCAGAGCGCCGGCACCGAGCGCAGCGACGCCACTCGCACGCTGGCCGCCAGTTCGAGCCTGGAACTCGGTCGCATGAGTGCTGCCGACGCCAAACGCATCCGCCTGACCTTGCCGCTGGAACAGACGCTGGCAAGCAAGAAAACTGCGATGGAAGCCGCGATCGCGGCGCTCAACCAGACCGCGGCGTACGGCTTTGCCGATTCCACTACGGCTGCCACATACGAAATCGGTGTGCTGTACCAGGATTTCGGAAAATCGCTGATGGAATCGCAGCGACCGCCCAATCTGCAGGACCTGGAACTGGAACAGTACGAACTGCTGCTGGAAGAGCAGGCCTTCCCGTTCGAGGAGCGCGCCATCCAGGCCCACGAATCCAATCTCAAGCGCGTGCTGCAAGGCCGCTACGACGAATGGGTCAAGGCCAGCGCAGCATCGCTGGTGCAGATGGTGCCGGGCCGTTACGCCAAGCGCGAACAGAGCGAGGACATCTATGAATCGCTGCGCTGAGTCGTCCGCCTGGCGTCATGTGGCGTCCTTGCTGCTCGCCGCGAGCCTGCTCAGCGGCTGCGCCAGCCGGCAGGCGCAGCCTGACCGCCCGGGCGAAGCGGTTGCTCCTGGCACCGAGACCGCCGAGCCCGTGGCGGACCTGGGCGACCCGGAAGCACGTTTCGCCCAGGCCCTGGAGCTGATGCGCACGCGCCAGACCACCGAGGCCGAGGCTGCCTTTACGGCGCTTGCCGAAGATTTCCCCGAATTCTCCGGCCCCCAGACCAATCTCGGCATCCTGTATGCCCAGTCCAACCGCCGCGACGCCGCCGTCGCTGCCTTCACCCGCGCTGCCACCGCCAATCCGGACAACGCCTCGGCGTTCAACTGGCTGGGCGTCCTCAATCGTCAGGCCGGCGACTTCGAACGCGCGCGCCAGGCCTATGAAAAGGCCCTGAGCGTCAATCCCGACTACGCGGCGGCGCATCTCAACCTGGGCCTGTTGTACGAAGACCACTTGGGGCAACCCGAACAGGCGCTGGTGCATTACCGCGAATACCTGCGCGTCACCAACGGCGAAGATCTGCGCGTGCTGCCGTGGATCGGCGAGATTGAGGCCAGCCTGGCTGCGAAGCCGGCGGCGATGCCAGCCGAAGAGGAGGTCAAGTGAAACCGACATTCCGCCTGCGCCAGATCGTCTGGCTGATCGCGATTCTGGGCCTGTCGGCACCGACCTGGGCCCAGAATGAAGATGTAACCGCCGAACAACCGGCCTTGTCGCCCGCTGATCGCGAAGATCTTCGCGAGGATGGCGGAACCACTATCGTCGGCGAACGCGAATCGCCCATCGGCCTCTACATCACGCCGTGGCGGGACGCGTATTCGGAGCAGGACATCGACCGCCCGGCCCGACTGTTGCAGGTGGATATGTCGCCCATTGATCGCGAGGTGTTCGCCCGCCAGATCGAATACCACAAAGCCTTGACCGAGACCGGACGCAGGCAGCCCGGCCGGTCGGCGCCGGCACTACCCGCTAACCCCTGAGCTGCGGCTCACCCGTTTCTTCACTTTCAATCATTCGATCTTCCACCGAGGACACCCATGGACATCTTTTCCGCCATCGTCAATTTCTTCCAGCTCGGCGGGCTGTTCATGTATCCGATTGCCGTGGTGCTGGTACTGGCACTGGCCATCGCGCTTGAACGCTGGATATTCCTGGGGCGCGTCGAAAAGGAAAACCGCGTGCTGTGGAACGAAGTGCAGCCGGTGCTGGTGCGCGGCGATCTGGAGCAGTCCGAGCGCATGGTGACGGATTCCGACACGGCCATCGGCCGCATCCTGGCCAACGGCATCGCGCAATCGCGGGCCGAGAACAAGCGTAGCGAAGTCGAAGTCGCTACCGAAGAGGGCCTGATGGAAGTGCTGCCCGCCATCGAGAAGCGCACCCATTACCTGGCTACGTTCTCGAATCTGTCGGTGCTGCTGGGCCTGTTGGGCACCGTGGTCGGCCTGATCACCGCATTCTCCGCGTTGGGCAGTGCCGATCCGGCGACCAAGGCGGATCTGCTGTCCGAGGGTATCTCCGAGGCCATGCACTGCACCGCCTTCGGCCTGATGGTGGCGATCCCCAGCCTGATCCTTCACGCCTACCTGCAGAGTCGCACCACCGCGCTGGTGGACGGACTGGAAGCGGTGTGCGCCAAGTTCGTCAGCATCGTGTGCGGTCGCACCCGGCGCAGCGTCTGATCGCGGCCGTTCGCCCCAGCCGAGCAGATCGCCACCCAGGACCTTCAGACCCGGACCCAAGCCATGAAGATGTCGCGTCGCGTCCGCAGGATGCAGCGGGAGCACAAGTTCGGGGCACGTACCGTGCGCCTGAATATCGTCCCGTTGATCGACGTGTTCGCCGTGCTGGTGTTTTTTTTGCTCGCCAGCGCATCGCTGGCGGCGGCACGTTTGAATGTGATCGATCTCAACCTGCCCTCGCCCGATCGCACCGTGAGCGAGGACTCCGCCGAGATGCGTCTTACCGCCACCGTGCGCAAGGGCGTCATCGAGATCTCCGATGCCCGCGGGGCGGTACGCAACATCGTCAGCACTCCGGCTGGCTATAACCTCGCGGCGCTGTCCGATCTGCTGGTGGAGGTCAAGAAAGCGCAGCCCAGCGAACAGTCGATCACCCTGCTCATGGAAGCCGACGTGATTTACGACGATGTCGTCAAGATCATGGACGTGATTCGCCTGACGCCGGCCGAAGCCCGTGCGGCGGGCCTGCCGGGGGAGCTGTTCCCGCAGGTGTCGATCGGCGAAGTACGCAAGCTGGATGACGCCTCCGGGGCCGCCGCGCCATGAACATCGGACCGCGTCGCGCCCGCAAGATCGTTCACGAACTCCGCCGCGAGGCGCGCGAGGGTGAACTCAACGTCGTTTCGCTGATCGATATCTTCGCCATCCTGGTGTTGTACCTGCTGGTCAACGCGCTGGTGGTACAGATTCTGCCGAGCCCCAAGGCGCTGACCCTGCCGGAGTCGATCGCCCAGACCCAGCCGAAGCAAACCGTGCTGATCATGGTCACCACCGAAGACATCCTGGTCGACAACGAGAAAGTGATGCGTACCGCCGATGCGGCGGCGGCCAACGCTTCGGTGCTGCCCGATCTCAAGTACCGGCTCAACGAAGAGAGCCTGATGCAGATCGAAGGTGGCGGTGCCGGCGAGATCACCCGCGGCGACGTCAACATCATGGCCGACAAGGCCATCCCGTTCCATGTGCTCAAGAAGGTGATGGCCACCGCCAGCGACACGCGTTTCGCGCGCATCTCCCTGGCCGTGGTCGAAAAGCAGGGAGGCGAACAGTGAGCCTGTTCGTCATCTCCACCGAGGGCTGGGAATTCAGCGAACGCGCTGACCAGCGCTTCCGCCGAACCCTCCTGGCGCTGGGCATCCCGTTTCTGATTCTGGCGATCCTGATCCCGTTCCTGAAACTGGTCGGCGTGCAGGAAGGTGGCGGCGAAACCGTGGATACCACGTACGTCAACATCCTTCCCGATGCCGAGATCGCCGAGCAGCTGGAAGAACCCAAACCGGCTGAAGAGGAACAGCCCGAGCCGGATCCCGAACCTGAGCCCGAACCGGTGGAGGAGCCCGAACCGGTCGAACAGCCGCCTGCGCCGAAAACCGAGGCGCCGCCCAAGCCCAAACCGGAGCCGACTCAGGAGCAGCGCGAACAGGCCGCGCGTGAGGTGGCCCAGCAGAGCGGCATCAACGCCCTGGCCGACCAGCTGGCCTCGCTGCGCGACAACTCGCTGTCCGGACTGGACGCCGCACGCCCCTTGAGCGACGAAGTGGTGTCGGCCCAGGCCGGTGCGGGCGGCGGCAACTCCTCGTCCATCGCCGCCTCCGCAGCCAGTGGCAGCGGCGGCATCGGCACCGCCGCGCCACGCGCACCCCGCACGCAAAGCGGAGCGGGCCTCGGCCAGCGCCGCACAACCGTGGTGCAGGCCCCGAAGGGCGTCGGACCCGATCTGACCAAGCCCGGACAGGATGGCAAGGCCCGCCTGGCGGGTCGCACGCTGGAAGAAATCCAGTTGGTGTTCGACCGCAACAAGGCGGCGTTCTACTCGATGTTCAACCGTGCTCTGCGCGACAACCCCAACCTGCGCGGCAAGGTCGTGGTCAAGCTCACCATTGCACCCAATGGCAGCGTCACCGCGTGCGAGCTGGTCTCGAGCGAACTGGGCGATCCAGACCTGGAGCGCAAGGTGATCCAGCGCGTGAAGCTGCTCAATTTCGGGGCGAAGAACGTGCCGGAATACACCTATCCGAACTACCCGATCGTGTTCCTGCCCACCTGACACCTGGTGGTGCCGGTATCCGGTGGGCCGTCATCAACATCTTGAAAACGGGGCCTGACGACCCCGTTTCCGTGTGGGAAACTGCACGCCCATCCGCACGACGAGAGGATTACCCGCATGGGTTTCATGGCCGGCAAGAAAGCGTTGATCACCGGCGTCGCCAGCGACCGCTCCATCGCCACCGGCATCGCCGAAGCGTTCAAGCGCGAAGGCGCGGAACTGGCCTTCACCTATCAGGGAGAACGGCTCAAGCGCCGGGTCGAGGAGTTCGCGGCCGAGTGCGGATCCAGGATCGTGCTACCGCTGGACGTCGCGGAGGATCGGCAGATCGAGGAGGTGTTTGCCGAGCTGAAAACCCAGTGGGGCGGATTGGACGTGATGGTCCACTCCATCGGCTTCGCCCCGCGCGAACAACTGGCGGGCAAGTACCTGGACTCGGTCACCCGCGAGGGCTATCGCATCTCGCACGACATCAGCGCGTATTCGTTCGCGGCCATGGGCAAGGCGGCGCGTCCGCTGATGAGTGGTCGCAATGCCAGCATGCTCACGTTGACCTATCTGGGCGCGGTGCGCGCAGTGCCGATGTACAACGTCATGGGTCCGGCCAAGGCGAGTCTGGAAGCCAACGTGCGCTTCATGGCGGCAGAACTCGGCGAACTCGGCATTCGCGTCAACGGCATCTCCGCGGGTCCGATCAAGACGCTGGCCGCCGCCGGCATCAGCGGCTTTCGCGACATGCTGTCGCGCGCCGCCAAGGCATCGCCACTGAAACGCAACGTAAGCATCGAGGATGTCGGCAACGCGGCAGCGTTCCTGTCTTCCGACCTCGCCGCGGGCGTGACCGGCGAAATCCTGTACGTCGATGCCGGCTACAACATCATGGGCATGAGCTTCGACGACGCTTGAAGAGCTAACCCGCCTCGGGCCTGTTGAAGCGAGCGATGGCTGGCTCACCCAGCACGCCGTCTTCGCCCTCGAAACGCGCCACCACCACGGCGCAAACGGTGTCGCCGTAGACGTTGATCGCGGTGCGCGCCATATCCAGCACCCGGTCGACCGCCAGGATCAGGCCCACGCCTTCCAGCGGCAGGCCAATGGTGCCGAGGATCACCGCAATCGCCACGAGGCTGGCAGATGGAATGCCGGCGACACCCACAGACGTGACGATCGCCAGCGCCACCACCAACACCTGGGTGACGAAGGACATCTCCAGCCCGTAAGCCTGGGCGATAAACATCGCCGCTACGCATTCATACAGGGCGGTGCCGTTCATGTTTACCGTGCAGCCCAGCGGCAGCACGAAACCCGACACCTGCGGCGACACCCCGGCCCCGCGGCGCAGGCAGTCGAAGCTCACCGGCAGGGTTGCCGCCGAAGAGCTGGTGGAGAACGCCGTCAGCAGCGCCGGCACCGTCACTCGCAGATGTCGCAGCGGCGACACCCCGGCGACGAATCTGAGGATCAGCGGTAGCCACACCAAGAGCTGGATCAGCAATCCGATCAGAACCACCAGAAAGAATTTCATCAACGGCCCCACCGCGCTCCAGCCGGTGGTTGCCACGGTCTTGGCGACCAGGGCGAAGACGCCCAGCGGTGCAAAGCGCATCACCCAGCCGGTGATGGCAATCATGATTTCGTACAGACCGCCCCAGAACTCGCGCTGCTGCTCAGCCCTGGCGGCCGGCAGCCGCGACGCGAAGTATCCGAACAGGATGCCGAAGAAGATCAGCGCCAGCATCTCGCCCTGGGCCGCAGCGGCGATCAGATTTGGCGGCACCATGCGCAAGATCACCGCCAGCAGATCGCCGCTGCCTCGATCTTCGATGCGGCCCATAACGTCATCGGTGTCTGCGGACAAACCCAACTGGGCGCCGGCGGCTTCTCCATCGACCAGCCCGGGAGCCACCAGATTGACCAGCAGCAGGCCGGTCAGCACCGAGACAGCGGTGGTCAGCACAAAAAACGTGGCGGTGCGCAACCCGAGCTTGCCCAGCACGCCCTGATCGCCCAGCCCCAGCATCGCCGAGATCATCGAGGCCAGAATCAGCGGCACGATGAGCATCTTCAAGGCGTTGAGGAACAACGTTCCAACAAACTCGCAGGCCGCGACGAACGCTGGTTGGGGCCCCAGCAGCGCTCCGAACGCGGCGGCGGCCAGCAGGGCGATGGCAATTTGCCAGTGCAAGGCTCGCCATCGCGCCTTGCGTTTTTCCCCCGTCGCGGCTGGCTGATCCTGGGCGGGGGCGGAATTCATGACGCTAGGGCTCCACGGCCTCGGCGGCACTGTCGGGCGTCCGACGCACCTTGACCGACACCACTTCCTCGACCGCCTTGCGATAGGCAGCGAATTCGGCACCCGCCATGCTCTCGCCGATCTGCACGCGCTGTTGCGCGAGTAGCTCGGGTTCGACAGTGTCGCGTGGCAGCTCATTGACCGACTTGAGGACCACCACGACCGGATCGCCACGCGAATCGGTCACGGTTTCCACGCGCGCCGCGGACTCGGGATGCGGCAGGGCGAACACATGGTCCGCGACAACTCCATCGAGCTGCGCCTGACCGCGCGCGGCCAGACCTTCGAAATCGATCTTCAGGTCCAGCGCCTCGGCCACTTCTGCCGCGGACTTGCCTGCACGCAGATCGGCGGCCGCCGCATCGGCGACCTCACGCGCTTTTTGCGCGGCCGCACGCTCCACCAGTGCGGCCCGAACTTGGTCGCGTACGTCGGCCAGTTCCTGCTGACGCGCCGGCTCGTATGCGTCCTTGCGCACCACCACCAGAGCGTCCGGCCCGTTGGCGATCGGCCGGCTGTTCTCGCCGGCATCCAGAACTTCCGGCGAGAACGCTGCGGCCAACACGTCGCGCGAGGCCGCGATTCCGGCGCCGCCGGCACGGGTGAACCAGTCGGTGGTCTGGATTTCGGCGTCGATGGCTTCGGCTACCGGTTCAAGCGTGGTGTTCTCGAACGCCATCTGTTCCAACTTTTCGGACAACTCCTGGAAGCGCTCCTCGCGTTCGCGATTCTGGTACACCTCCAGCAGTTCGGCCTGAACCTCCGGATCGTCGAACGCGCGAACGTCCGCCGCCCGCACCTCGTCGACCCGGATCACGTGCCAGCCGAATTCGGTTTCCACCGGGCCCACGAGTTCGCCCGCGGTGGCGGCAAACAACGCCTGCTCGAACGCCGGCACCATCATGCCCTTACGGATCCAGCCAAGGTCGCCACCTTTGTCCTTGGAGCCCGGGTCGTCGGAAAGCTCGATCGCGAGTTGCTCGAATGCCACGCCGTCGCGCAGCTTCTGCAACGCACTTTCGGCCTGCGCGCGCGCGCGATCCTTGTCGGCGTCGAAGCCGATCAGAATGTGACGCGCCTTGCGTTCTTCGGATGAAGAAAAGCGCGCATCTTTCTCAGCATCGTAGATCGCCTGCAGCAACTCCTGCTCCGGCGCTTCGGCCTCCGGCAGATCGTTGCGATCCAGTTCTACGTAGGCAAGGCGGACCCGCTCCGGTGCGCGAAACCGATCGCGATTGGCTTCGAAGTAATCCGCCATCTCCGCGTCGGTGATCTCGACATCGTCGGCGTAACGACTCGCCGGCACGGTGACCACGGCCACATCGCGGGTCTGTTTCTGCAGGCGGAATGCGTTCCAGGCATCTTCGGGAGTTGCAAAGCTGGTGTCCTGCACAGCGCCGCGCAACTGGTCGATCACCAGCGATTCGCGCAATTGCGACTCGTACCGGTCCACCGGAAGATTCTGTCGCGCCAGAAGTTCGCGATAGGCGTCGGCGGAAAATTTGCCGTCCTTCTGGAACGCCGGAATGGTTACCAGGTAGTCGCGCAAGGTCGCGTCGGTGGCCCGGTAGCCGGAATCCCGCGCAAACTGCCGCAGGGCAGACTCCTGGACCATGTCGTCAAGCGTCAGCTGACGAAACTGGTTTTCGTCGAAAAGATCGGCGCGGAAGTTTTCACCGAGCAACGATCGGTATTGCTGGTAGCGCTGCTCGTAGGCTTGGCGAAACTGGTTCTGCGTAATGTCCTGGTCGCCGACTTCGACCAGCACCGGATCGCCGCCACCGGTGTTGAAGCTGTCGATGCCCCAGAATGCGAACGGGATGGCGATAAGGCCGACGACAAACCAGACAATGGGTCCGGTCAGGCGATCGCGGATGGACTGAAGCATGGCTTTGCGTATTCCGATCGCTGGAAACGACTGAGGCACCTTGCGGTGCCCCAGACGTCTATCGCTGATAGTGGCGGAGCGGACGGGACTCGAACCCGCGACCCTCGGCGTGACAGGCCGATATTCTAACCAACTGAACTACCGCTCCACTTGTTTCTGGTGGGTGCTGACGGGTTCGAACCGCCGACATTCGCCTTGTAAGGGCGACGCTCTACCAACTGAGCTAAGCACCCTTTGCGAAGCTTGGGATCGATACCCAGCGCCCTGCAGAGTCCGCTACTTTATCGCGTCCTTGAGTGCTTTGCCAGCCTTGAACGCAGGCGTTTTGCTCGCCTTGATTTTCAGCTCGGCGCCGGTTTTGGGATTGCGGCCCTTGCGTGCTGCACGTTCGCGAACCATGAAAGTACCGAAGCCGACCAACGCCACCTTGTCCTTCTTCTTGAGCGCCTTGCCGATCACCTCGACCATGGCATCAAGCGCCCGTCCGGCATCGGCCTTGGAAATGTCAGCCTTACCGGCGATCGCATCGATCAGTTCAGATTTGTTCATGTAAAGGAATCCCCTCGATTGTGAAGCAGCGTGGAAATGAAACGGCCCTGGAGAACTCGAATCGGCCTTCCCCAGCACGTGGCGGAAACAGTGCGATTCGGTTACAGGTAGTAATCAGGCAGCTTGCCAAATAGCCTGCAAACGCGGGCTTTATATCAAGCGTCTCTCGACAGCGTCAAACGAATTCGCAGCCTGTGCAGCAGCCCTCAAAGCCTGAACACTACAGGCTTTGTGCAGGCCGCCGGACAGACTTCAGTGCGGCCGCGTCGCCTCGGTGGCAGATGTGCCCACTGGCGCCGGCCGATCCGCCGGCCTCGGCTCGGGCAGACGTTCAAGCGCATGACGCAGCACGTCCTCGATCCAGCGCACAGGTTCGATCTTCAGCTCGTCTTTAACGTTCTGCGGGATGTCCGCAAGATCTTTCACGTTTTCTTGAGGGATCAACACCGTCTTGATACCCCCGCGACTGGCTGCAAGCAGCTTTTCCTTCAGCCCGCCGATGGGAAGCACCTCCCCGCGCAAGGTGATCTCGCCTGTCATCGCCACGTCCGCACGTACCGGGATGCCGGTCAACGCCGATACCAGCGCGGTTCCCATGGCGATGCCTGCCGAAGGTCCGTCCTTGGGCGTGGCACCTTCGGGAACGTGAACGTGCAGATCGTTGGTGGCATAAAACTCCGGATCGATCCCCAGCGTGGCGGCGCGTGCGCGCACGACCGTAAGCGCAGCCTGGATGGACTCCTGCATGACATTACCGAGCGAACCGGTCTGGGTGAGCTTGCCCTTGCCCGGCGCCAGCGCCGTTTCGATCGACAACAGCTCGCCGCCCACTTCAGTCCAGGCCAGACCGGTGACCTGCCCCACCTGATTTTTTTCTTCGGCACGACCAAAGCGGAATTTCTGCACGCCGAGATACTGGTCCAGGTTCTCCTGATCCACCGTGACCGATTTGCGCTCGGGCTGCAGCAGGATTTCCTTGACCACCTTGCGCGCGATCTTGCTGATCTCCCGCTCCAGGTTGCGCACGCCGGCCTCGCGGGTGTAGTGCCGCACGATCCCCTGCAGGGCACCAGGCTTGATTTCCAGTTCGCTGGGTCTGACCCCGTTGTTCTTGAGTTGCTTGGGCACCAGGTACTGACTGGCGATGGCCATTTTCTCCGGCTCGGTGTAGCCCGGCAGACGGATCACTTCCATGCGATCCAGCAGGGGGCCCGGAATATTGAGTGTATTGGCCGTCGCCACGAACATGACGTCGGACAGATCGAAGTCCACGTCCAGATAGTGATCGTTGAAGCTGACGTTCTGTTCCGGATCCAGCACTTCCAGCAGGGCCGACGACGGGTCGCCACGAAAATCCATCGACATCTTGTCGATCTCGTCGAGCAGAAACAGCGGATTGCGCACGCCAACCTTGCTCATGTTCTGCACGATCTTGCCTGGCATGGCGCCGATGTAGGTGCGCCGGTGCCCGCGAATTTCGGCTTCATCGCGCACGCCACCCAGCGACATGCGCACGAACTTGCGGTTCACCGCCTCGGCGATGGAGCGGCCTAGCGAAGTCTTGCCGACGCCCGGCGGGCCAACCAGACACAGGATCGGCCCCTTGAGCTTCTTCACTCGCGACTGCACCGCAAGATACTCAAGGATGCGCTCCTTGATCTTCTCCAGCCCGTAGTGGTCCTCGTCCAGCTTCTTCTGCGCCGCAGCCAGATCGATGTGCGCCTTGGTCGCCTTCTTCCACGGCACATTGGTGAGCCAGTCGAGGTAGTTGCGCACTACCGTGGCCTCGGCCGACATCGGCGGCATCATCTTGAGCTTGTTGAGCTCGGACTGTGCCTTGCCCTTGGCCTCCTTGGGCATGCCGCTCTTGACGATCTTGCGGGCGTACTCTTCCTGTTCGTTGGGTGCTTCCTCGCCTTCGCCGAGCTCCTTCTGGATCGCCTTCATCTGCTCGTTGAGGTAGTACTCGCGCTGGTTCTTCTCCATCTGCTGTTTGACGCGACCGCGGATCTTCTTCTCGATCTGCAGCACGTCGATCTCGCTTTCCAGTTGCGCGTAGACATGCTCCAGGCGTGCCTTGGGATCGGCAATTTCCAACACCTGCTGCTTGTCTTCCAGTTTCAGATTCAAGTGTGCAGCGATGGAATCGGCCAGACGTCCGGGGTTGTCCATGCTTGCCAGCGAGGGCAGCAGTTCGGCCGGCACCTTCTTGTTGAGCTTCACGTACTGCTCGAACAACGACAGGGTCGAGCGCGTCAATGCCTCGATCTCCTTGCCCTCGCCGGCTTCGTCTGCAGGCAGCGCGGTGGCTTCCGCCACGCCATAAGGACCCGCCATGTCCACCCGCATCACTGCGGCGCGCTGCTGGCCTTCCACCAGGACCTTTACCGTGCCGTCGGGCAACTTGAGCATCTGCAGGATGCTGGCCAACGTGCCCACCGCATACAGATCGCCGGAGCCCGGATCATCGGTGTCCGCGGTGCGCTGCGCTACCAGCAGGATGCGCTTGTCGTCCTGCATGCTGGCGGCCAGTGCCTTGATGGATTTTTCCCGACCGACAAAGAGCGGAATCGCCATGTGCGGGTAAACCACCACGTCGCGCAGCGGCAGAATGGGAGTCATCTTCTCTGGAGCAGTGGCCACGGTATTTTCCTGTCCGGTTCGCTAGGCGCGAGTCCTGATTATCGCAGATGCGGCTCTTTGCCCGGGATTCAACCAAGAGGCAACAAAAAAGGCCCCGCAGAGCGGGGCCTTCGCTGCTGAGCGCAATAGGCGGTCAGGCCGAATTCTTGGCCTCGCGCCGGTTCTCCACGTTCTCGTACACGATAAACGGCTTCGACTCCCCCAGCACCACAGCTTCATCGATCACCACCTTGCTGACGTTCTGCATGGAAGGCAGGTCGTACATCACGTCGAGCAGAATATTCTCGAGAATGGTTCGCAGACCACGCGCCCCGGTCTTGCGGTCCTTGGCCTTGCGCGCCACTGCGTGCAGCGCATCCTCGCGAAACTCGAGCTGCACGCCTTCCATCTGGAAAAGCTTGGCGTACTGTTTGACCAAGGCATTTTTCGGCTCGCGCAGAATCTGCATCAGCGCCGCTTCGTCCAGTTCCTCCAGCACCGCGGCCACCGGCAGGCGGCCGACGAATTCCGGGATCAGCCCAAAGCGCACCAGATCATCCGGCTCGATGCGCGACAGCAGTTTGTTGATCTGCTGCGAGTCGGTGGGCGACTTGACGTCCGCCGAAAAGCCGATACCGGCTTTCTCGGTGCGATTCTGGATAACGCGGTCGAGACCCGCGAATGCGCCACCGCAGATGAACAGGATGCCGGCGGTGTTGACCTGAAGAAACTCCTGCTGCGGATGCTTGCGCCCGCCCTGCGGCGGTACCTGCGCCATGGTGCCTTCGATCAGCTTGAGCAGCGCTTGCTGCACGCCTTCGCCAGACACATCGCGGGTGATGGACGGGTTCTCCGACTTGCGCGCGATCTTGTCGATCTCGTCGATATAGACGATGCCGCGTTGCGCCTTTTCGATGTCGTACTCGCACTTCTGCAGCAGCCGCTGGATGATGTTCTCCACGTCCTCGCCAACATACCCGGCTTCGGTCAGGGTGGTCGCATCGGCGATCGCGAACGGCACGTCCAGTAGGCGCGCCAGGGTTTCGGCCAGGAGGGTCTTGCCCGAACCAGTGGGGCCGATCAGCAGGATGTTGGACTTGGACAGCTCCACACCGTCCTGTGCACCCTTGACCGACAGGCGCTTGTAATGGTTGTAGACCGCGACCGACAGCACCTTTTTGGCCTGATCCTGACCGATGACGTACTCGTCCAGAACCGCGCGAATTTCCTGCGGCTTGGGCAGTCCCTTGGTCTGCGGCTTGGCGTGGACTTCCTCACGGATGATGTCGTTGCACAAATCGACGCATTCGTCGCAGATGTACACCGAAGGTCCGGCGATGAGCTTGCGCACCTCGTGTTCTGACTTGCCGCAGAACGAGCAATACAGCACTCGCCCGTTCTGGGAACCGCTGCGCGGATCAGCGCTCATCGAGTGGGTCCTCCGCCCAATTTGTTGCACCTCGTTCGAGCTTGTATATCACCGGCTCGCAGATTCGCAAAATCAGCCACCACTGCAATCAGGTCGCGACCGGGCTGGTGGCCCGCTTGTCGATGATCTGATCGATCAAGCCATAGTCCTTCGCCATCTCTGCGCTCATAAAGTAGTCGCGCTCGACGTCGCGCTCGATCTTCTCCAGCGGCTGACCGGTATGCTCGGCCATCAGCTTGTTCAGTCGTTCGCGCAGAAACAGGATTTCGCGGGCCTGAATCTCGATGTCGGTCGCCTGCCCCTGGGCGCCACCGGAGGGCTGGTGAATCATCACGCGCGAATGCGGCAGCGAGAAGCGCTTGCCCTTGGCGCCGGCCGACAGCAGGAAAGCCCCCATGCTGGCGGCCTGGCCGATGCACATGGTGGCGACGTCGGGCTTGATGAAGCGCATGGTGTCGTAAATCGACAGGCCGGAGGTGATGACCCCACCCGGCGAATTGATGTACAGATGAATGTCCTTGTCCGGGTTCTCCGATTCCAGGAACAGCAACTGCGCCACCACCAGATTGGCCATGTGGTCCTCGATCGGACCAACGATGAAGATCACGCGCTCCTTGAGCAGGCGCGAATAGATGTCGAAGGCTCGCTCGCCGCGCGCCGTTTGTTCGACGACCATGGGAACGAGCTGGGAAGCTGGGCTGCGAAAGGCGGTCATGGAAGCGGTTCTCGAAGAGTGGATCCGGGGACAACGGAGAAGGTCGTCAGGCCGCCGGCTTCGGATTCAAGAGCTGTTCCAGGCTCATGGGGGTCTCGGTGCGGCGGGCTTCGGACAGAAGAGCGTCCACCACCTGGTCTTCCAGCACCATGGCACGCAGGCCAGTCATCATCTCCGGCTTGGTCAAGTAGTACGCCTTGACCTGGTCGGGCTGCTCGAAGTCGGCGGCCAGCGAATCCAGGGCCGCCTCCACGCGGGCGTCGTCGAGCTTGATCTGCTTGAGCTTGACGACCTCGCCCAGCAGCAGGCCAAGCTGCACCTTGCGCGCCGCCGCGCCCTGGAACAGCTGCGCAGGAAGCATCTCGGCCAGCTTTTCGGGCGGCACGTTCTGCATGTTCATGCGACCCGCCGCCTGCTGGCGCAACTGCGGGATCTCGGATTCGACCAGCGCCTTGGGCACTTCGAGCGGGTTCCGGGTTGCCAGCTGCTCCATTACCTGGGCTTTCTGACGACGTTGGATGGCCTTGCCGCGCTCGTTCTCCAGCGCTTCGCGCGCCTTGGCACGCAGGGCGTCGGGCGACTCCACACTGTGCGCCTTGAGGAATTCGGCATCGTCCAACTCCGGCAGGGTCACGGCCTGAACCTCTTTGACCGTCACGCTGAACTGCGCGACTTTTCCGCGCAGCGCCTCGGCGCGATAGTCCTCCGGAAAACTGACCGGCACTTCGAAGGTTTCGTCGACCGCATGACCCGCGATGCCGCTCTCCAGGTCCGGTAGGAACTGCCCGGTGCCCAGTTCGATTTCCACGTCCTTGCCCTGACCGCCAGCGAAGGTCTCGCCGTCCAGCCTGCCGTCGAAGTCGACCTTGACAACGTCGCCTGGCGCCGCGGCGCGTCCGGCAGGGGCCAGACTGCGACGACCCTTGCGCAGATTCTCGATCAGTCGGTCCACGTCGGCCTCGGTCACCTCGACCACCGGCTGCTCGATTTCCAAAGTGTCCAGACCGCTCAACTGCACCTCGGGATAAACCTCGAAGGTGGCGGTGTACTCCAGGTCCTGACCGGGTTGCTCGGCGATGATGCTGATGTTGGGCTGGCCGGCGGGGCGTGCGCCGGTCTTCATCACCGCCTCGGGGAACGTGCGCTGCACCAGCTCGCTGACCGCGTCCACGCGAGCGCCGGGTCCATATTGCTGCTGAATGACTTTGAACGGCGCCTTGCCCGGCCTGAAGCCCGGAATCTTGGCGCGATGCGCCATCGAGCGCAGGCGCTCGTCGATCGCCTGCGCCACCCGATCCGCCGGCACTTTGACGTGAAGTTCGCGCAGCAGACCGCCGGCAGCGTCTCCGGGGGTTTGGATATTGGTTTCCATGAAATCTGTGTCTCGTTGGCGATGCGCCGTCGGTTGTCCGGACAGCCGGGCATCCGCGTCGTGAACTGTCGAAGAAGATGAATCTGTTGCTCCCTGGGCCAGGCGGCGCTGGTGCGAAAGGCGAGACTCGAACTCGCACGCCTTGCGGCACGGGAACCTAAATCCCGGGCGTCTACCAATTCCGCCACTTTCGCGAAGGGCAACGGGCCGCGGAGTATATCAGCAGCCATTCGCCGCGCCGTCTGCAGTCTCCGGTCAGGAGATCCGCCTGCGACCGACCACCTCCAAGACTCAAATGCACTTGACTCTCATTTGCTAATAATTAACATCTGCATCTAATCGTCCGCCCCTGATGGAGATTCCGATGCAAACCGCCACCCTGTGCCTGGTCCGTCCCAAAGTCGCACCGATGCGCGTGCAACAGCCGCGCCTGCGCAGCGAGGATCTGTTCCGCGACTCTCACGAACTCATCATCGAGCACCACGGACAGGAATACCGGCTGCGCCTGACCCGCAACGACAAGCTCATCCTCAACAAGTAGCACTGCGATGTTCCGGTCCGTCCGGCCTGCAGCCGGCGGACGCCTGACGGCACAATGACCGGATGCCGTCGCCCCTGCTCACCCGCAACACCACCATCCTGCTTGCGCTCGCGCTGGCCGCTTTGAGCGCGGCGCTGATCGCGCTCGTATTCGGGCCGATCCCGCTGCAAGTCGTCGACGTATTTCGCGCCCTGTTACTGCCTTGGCGCGACGACCAAGACAGCCTGACGGCCAGCCTGGTCTGGGACTTGCGCGCTCCCCGGGCTTTGCTCGCGCTGATCGTGGGGGCGGCACTCGCCACCGCCGGCGCCGCTATGCAGGGCCTGTTTCGCAACCCCCTCGCCGACCCCGGCCTGGTCGGTGTCGCCAGCGGCAGCGCGCTCGCCGCGGTCACGATGATGGTTGCCGGCGCGATGCTGACCCTGCCCGCAGTCGTCGTTCCCTACGCCGTTCCCGTTGCTGCGTTTTGCGGCGGGCTACTGGCCGCGTGGCTCGCCGCACGCTTGGCCTCCGAACGCGGAGAAACCCGCACCGCGACCCTGCTGCTGGCCGGGCTGGCGATCAATGCGGTGGCCGGGGCCGGGATCGGTCTGCTCGTTCTTTGGGCGGACGAGGCGGCGCTGCGCAACGCCTGGTTCTGGTTGTTCGGCTCACTGGGCAAGGCGGGCTGGACCGAACTGGTGATCTGCGGACCCATCCTGCTGGCGATCGTGCTGTGGCTACCGCGCGAGGCCCCGGCACTCAATGCCCTGCTGCTCGGCGAATCCGAGGCCGGCCACCTCGGCGTGGAGGTGGAAAATTTCAAACGCCGGATACTGCTCCTGGTCGTGCTCGCCGTGGCGCTGTGCGTGGCGCTGGCCGGTCTCATCGGCTTCGTGGGCTTGATCGTTCCGCACCTGCTGAGACTGCTGCTGGGCCCGGATCACCGCTTGATTCTGCCCGCCTCCGCCTTCGGCGGCGCCACCCTGCTGGTACTCGCCGACCTGGCCTCCCGAACGGTATTGAGTCCGGCGGAGATCCCGGTCGGCATACTCACCGCCTTGATCGGCGGGCCGTTCTTCCTGGCCCTGCTGGTCCGCCTGCGCGGCCGCATAGAGGCCTGGTGATGCTGCTCGCCAGCGACGTAAGCGTGATGCTGGGCGCCCGGTCCGTTCTGACCAGCGTGGATCTTCAACTTCAACCGGGCCAGGTGCTGGCAGTGCTGGGCCCCAACGGCGCCGGCAAGAGCACCTTGCTGAAAGTCCTGTCCGGGGAAATTCAGCCGTGCGGTGGCCAGGTTCTGCTATTCGGCAGACCGATGTCGCAATGGCCTGCGCGCGAACTGGCCAGGACCCGTGCGGTCTTGCCCCAGACCGAATCGCTGCGCTTCGGCTTCGGGGTCGAACAAGTCGTCGCCTTGGGGCGCATGCCATGGACAGGCGACGCGCCGGCCGCGACGGTTACCGCGATCAGCGCAGCCCTGGAACTTGCCGGCATCGCCAACTTGCGCCATCGCATCTATACCCAGCTCTCTGCCGGCGAACGCGCTCGGGTCCAGCTGGCTCGGGTGGTGGCGCAGATCTGGAACCCGCTGATCGCAGGCGCACGCCTGCTATTGCTGGACGAACCGACCGCCAGTCTGGATCTGGCGCACCAGCATGAGGTGCTCGGCGCCGTGCGAAGACTCGCGCAGCAGAATGTCGGCGTGGTGATGGTGGTACACGATCTGAATCTGGCCATGCGCTACGCCGATACCGTGCTGATGCTGGCCAACGGGAAACCGGCGCATTTCGGCGCAGTGGCCGACGTGCTGACCGCACCGCACATCGAATCGGTATACGGCATCGCCGTCGAATTGCTGTGGCGACCTGGCGATGCCAGCGCCTGGATCGTTCCGCAGTCCTCGGGGACCCGTCCGACGACGCCCTGATCGCCACATCGGAAAGTGCAGGAAAATTTCGCCACTGCCCGTTGTGAGGCGAAAAGCGCTTGGCTATACTGCGCGGCCTTTCGAGGGGCTATAGCTCAGCTGGGAGAGCGCTTGCATGGCATGCAAGAGGTCGTCGGTTCGATCCCGACTAGCTCCACCAAAGTTTACCGAGATGCCGATCCTACGGCGTCCGGCACGCGCAGAACGCTTCTGCGCAGTGTTGAGAGTTCGCCTCGTTCCCATCGTCTAGAGGCCTAGGACACCTCCCTTTCACGGAGGCGACCGGGGTTCGAATCCCCGTGGGAACGCCATATTTTTCAGAGAGTTAGAAAACTCTCCGCTCCTCGAAGCCAATACTTCCGGAGTTTCTCCGGAATATGTCGTGCCGGCAGCGTCTCCCTACAGCACGCACGAGGCGATAGCGGCCGCCTCGCGACGAAACTGTGACGCCCGCGAGCCGCCGTGCGGCGTCATTTAGGTGTCGCCGCGGTCTTGTACGCGGGATTAGTCGCCCTGATAATCGGAACTGCATGAGGACCATCATGCGCTGTAAACCGTTGAACTCACTTATCCATAGGGGATAAAACAAATGGCAAAGCACAAGGTCGAAGACTTCGGAGGACTTGGATAAGTCGCGCTCCCCAAAGCGTTCCATCCATGATCTGCGAGGTTGATATGAGCGAATCCAGCTACGGCGTCGTACTGGACGCCTTCCCGTCTGATGAAGAAACCATCAGCCCTTCCGAATACATGCGGCGACACTCCGAGGATGCCATGAGCGTCCGCGGTGCTCTATTCCAGCCGCCCAGGTTTGGCCAGAAGGGCTTTGGCACATTCGTGCTGCGCGGTCATCGGCGTCTTTTTGAGGTAGCACCCATTGTCCGACAGCAGCGGCGCTGAAGGCCGGACTCCCGCTAGGAGGGAGAACCGGGACGCGCTGGTCGAAAAGTTTCTCGACGTTCAAGGTCGAGAGATGGACTTGCGTTCCAGCGAACTCAACCGCGGGGCCAAACAGGACGAATACAGCTTTGAGATAGCGAAGCAGTCGATTGCAGCCCAGCAAGAGGATGCTACTGCGGGAAGGACCCACGAGCTAGATTTAATCAAGTGGGGAACTCTGCGTTGGGTCCTAGCTGTGGCGGCGAGTATCGCGGTGTTCCTCACGCTGATCGTTATGGGCCACGTTGATCTAGCTAAGCAGATTGCCAGCCACCTAGGCGTCACGCTGCTGGCAGGATACGGCGGTTTTTATATGGGCAAGAATCGGGCAAAAGAAGAACCTCGGGCAGACTTGAACTGACCGTTTGCCGGGTGTTTACTGTCCCCATCGAGTCATAGTCCCCCCGCTCGAATCAGCAGCGCTCAAACGCAAAAACGGGGCGGAATGACCCGCCCCGCGTTGCACAGTGTCAGCCCCCCGGAGAAAAAACTGTTTTTGGGCAAGCCCGCTGCTGACGTGGTTTTATCCCATCGGGGCACTCACGCCTTATCCCCTCCCGGCGCAAGCCAGGGCTACATGAACTGTCAGCGGACCCCGGGCTTGTTGTGCAACCCGTAGGCCCTTTGCAGGGTGCGACTTAGCGGGCCGTTCTGCGCCACGTCTTCGCGTACCGCACCGATCACGATGCGCCGCAGCTCTGTCCCATCGGGTGCGCGTCGGCTTTCCTCCCGCACCGGTCCGCCGGATTGGTTGATGATCTGAACCACGGTCCCGGCTGAGGTCGTGCGCGTGCCGCTCCCGCCGCCGACATAGCCACCGCTTGAGAACTTCGGCGCGCCGCTGCCGCCCGGCGTAAACCCCTTGTTCAAGGCCTCGAAGGTGTCGCGCCCGAACGCCTTTACCGCCTTGGCATTGATGACGAACTCACCATTGGACAGCCGCGCCAGGATTGAATCGCTGGTCGGACCACCGGGGCCGGCGATATACCCGCCAGCGGCCTTGTACTGCACCGGCCCGAACGGGTCTTGGTTGGCGAAGTCGACCGCGCCAGCGCGCCCCCCGAACAGGCCGCCGATGAATTGCCCCGCTGCGCCACCGGCCAGGTTTGCGGCTATTGACTGCAGTTGCACGCGGATGATGTCTTCGATAATCGCGTCGGCCAGGCTGCGAAAGTCGAATTTCCCTTTCGTGGCCATCTGCGCAATCCCGCCGACAGTCGCTTCAACCCAGCGCGCGCCGGCCTGTTCCATCTGCAGCGTGCCATCCCGCCAGGCCCTGAACATCTGATCCATCGGCCCTTCGGTCGCCCGCTCGATTGACCGCGCCAGGTCGTCCACCGCGGCACCGCTGCGCCGTATGAAGTCGCCAAAAGCTGCGTCGTTGCTCCCGCCGAAGGGCGCACCCTGCGCCGATGCCGCGCCGATGATGCCGGACGACGCCATGGCGTCCAGGGCGTTGGCGTCCTGCAGTCGGCGCCGTTCTGCCGGGTCGGCAAACTCGCTGCGGCGATCACGGGCCGCGATGCGGTCTTGGATCGCCTGTAGTTCGCGCTCGGCATTGCTGCGGATGTCGGCCAGCGCAATGGCCGCCTCGCTGCGGTCGAACCATCGGTTGACTAGGTCGGCGCCGTCGGCACTGTCTCCGAGCTTGGCGATATGGGCGTCGTATTCGTCGCGCAGTTCGGCCAGCGCGGCCGCGGAGTCGCCCTGTTCGGCGCGCAGGTTGTCCAGGTGCAGGCGTCTGCGCAATTCGGCTTGCTCGCGCAGCCGCTGGTCTTCAGCGTCGACCATCTGCGCGAAGTGCGCCGCTGCGTCCTGCTGATGCTTGATCGCGGCTTGCGCGCCGGTCTCGCTGCCGCTGCCACTGGCCGCGCCCGGTTTCGTTGGCGCGTCCAGTTCTTCGCGGATGCCGAGTAGCTTGCGCATTTCGTCGGCGCGCTGCTTGATGCCGGCCAAGGCCTGTTGCCCGTAAACGGTTTGCTCTTGCCCTATGGCTTTGAGGTACGCGAAATGTTCAGCGAGCTTTGCGGCTTCCTGCTGCAGTAGGGCGATGCGTTCGCGCGGCGGCATCGCACGCTCGCCAGTGTCGCCGTCGCCGCTGCCGAACTGGCCAGCCGCCGCGTATCCACCGATACCCCCGATGGCCGCACCCGCCACCCGGCCTATCACCGCGCCACCGGGGCCACCGAGTGCGCCTAGTGCGGTCCCGATGCCGGCCCCGAGCTTCGCCGTCTGCAGGCCAACCACGATGCGCAACAGGGTGCCGCCGTGCTCTGCCATGAATGCCGCCAGGCTCCCCACGGTCTGACCCAGCGTGCGAATTGAATTGACGAACTCCGGGTCCTTGAATTTCTCCGTCAGCAGGCCGGCCGAATCCGACAGGTCGTCGAGTAGACCGGACTCCGCGAATTCCAATTTCAATTCCGTCAGCGCCGTCTGCAGGCGGTTGAAGCTCGCCAGCGCGCTGCCGGTGGCCTCGCTTGCCGCGGCGCCGAACTCTTGCCGTAGTACCGGAATCAAGCGCGTGATGAGCATCTCTGCGGTCAGCTCGCCGCGCTCCAACATCTTGTCCAGTTCGCCAGTCGTCACGTCCATGGCTTTCGCCGCCAGGGAGAACGCGCCGGGTAGCGATTCGCCCAACTGACCGCGCAGTTCTTCGGCTTGCACCTTGCCCTTGGACATCATCTGTCCGAAGGCCAGGAAAATGCGCTGCAATTGGTTCTGATCGAGCGCCAGCGCCGCGGCCGACTCAGACAGCGCGGTGTAAAGGTTCTTGACCGTCTGAAAATCCGTCCCGCTGTCCTTGGCGGATGCGGCCAGGCGCTTGAACCCGTCGGCGGATGTCAGCAGCGGCAAGCCCAAGCGCTCGGCTTCGGCGCGGATGAAGCGCAAGGCTTCCTCGGCACCGGTGGACGATCCGGTGACGGCTTTTAGTGCGCGCTCGATCGCTTCGAACTGCAGCGCGGTATCCACTGAGCCGCGGAGAAAGTCGGCGCCCGCGTAGGCGGCCACGGCACCACCCGCCAGCCCCGGCAGTCCAATTCCGCCCGTGATGCCAGCGCCCATGCCGCCCAAGCCACCAGCGGCCGCCCTGATCGAATTCAGCCGCGTCAGCACGCCGCCTAGGGATTCTCTGATTTACCTGGTGACTGGCGCCCCAAGCCGATAAGAAATCCGAATTATGGGTGCTTGGATCGCCTCGGATGCCTCGTTTCTTGGCCTTTCGGCCTCAATCGCTGTGCAGCAGGCGGATTACGCCTGCTGCAGCTTCATCAATTGAGCGCGCGCCAGGTACAGGTTGGCCAGCGCGCAGGTCACCTGCAGCCGGTGCAGGTTCTTCGCCAGACCGCGGTAGCGGACCTTGGTAAAACCGAAGCGCAGCTTGATCACCGCAAAGACGTGCTCGACCTTGGCGCGCACCTTGGACTTGGTCCGGTTCTTCGCCCGCTCTGATTCGTCGATGACGCCCTTGAGACGGTAGCGCCGGTTGGTGAAATCCAGCGCCTGCGGGGCCTTCTCACGAATGACGCTGCCCTGACCGCGATACGCCTGATCACCCCACACCCGCGTCTCCTGGCCGTGCAGCAGTTCCGGCAATACCCGGCAGTCGGCCACGTTCGCCGCCGTGGCTTGTACCGAATGAATCAGCCGGGTCCGGCTGTCGACACCCACGTGCGCCTTCATGCCGAAGTACCACTGGTTGCCTTTCTTGGTCTGGTGCATCTCGGGATCGCGCTGCTGTTGCTGATTCTTGGTCGAACTCGGCGCGCCAATGATCGTGGCATCCACGATCGTCCCTTTGCTGATCTTGAAGCCCTGCTCCTGAAGGTAGCGCTGGACCTGGTCAAACAGCGGCTTGCCCAGGGTGTTGCGCTCCAGCAGGTGGCGGAACTTGCAGATCGTGGTTTCGTCCGGCGGCGCCTCCAGGCCCAGGTCAATCCCCGCAAAACGGCGCATCGACGCCGAGTCGTACAAGGCCTCCTCGGCCGCCGGGTCCGACAGATCGAACCACTGCTGCAGAAAGTAGATCCGCAGCATCCGCTCCAGTGCTATCGGTGGCCGTCCGCCGCTGCCGGTATCCTTGAAGTAATACGGCTCGATCACCTCGCACAGCGAGGACCACGGCATCACCGAGTCCATCTGCTCCAGGAAGCGCGCCCGCTTGGTCGTGCGCGCGTACTTCTCAAATCCACTGCCCAGGCTCTGTTGCTTCATCAAAGTCATCCGTCTGTCCGTTCCAGATTGAAACGCAAACAGCGTGCAACTTCGAGAGGTAAATCAGAGAATCCCTAGTTCGGCTTTCAGTGCGCTGATCCGGGCGCGGGCTGCGGACGACGCCCCGGCCATTTCGTTGAAGGTTATGGCACCTTCGGCGCGTAGTCGGCGATAGACCGCCAGCGCTTGCCGAACGGTCGCGATCTCGCCTTGTATCTCGCGGAATGACCGCACGCCCAAGGCGCCCGGCGCGGATGCCTGAGCGCGCGCCGCTTCGGCGATACCCGAGAACAAGGCCTGCGCCTGCGCGGCTGACTGCGCACGGGCCGCAGCGGTCGCCCTGCTGACGGCTGTCAGGCTCGCGGCGGCACCGGGTGCAGTAGACACGCCGTCGGCACGCAAAGCGGCCTGCAGGCGTCCGGCTTGGGTAACGCTACTACGCAATGCGCTCTCTGCGCCGCGTACTTGTGAGGTCAGTTCCTTGTAGGCGCCAGACAGCGGGCGAATCTGCGCGGCGCCCATGGCCAAGCGCTGCTGCTCTGCGTTGACATTGCCCAAGTCGACGCCCGCATCGCGCAGCGTGGCTGATAGCTCACGCTCCCGGGCCGCGAGCGCTGCCAGGCTCGCTTCGGATTTCTGCGCGGCCGTGGTGAGTTTCTGCAGCTCTGCGGCTTGGCGTCTGGTCGGCGCCGCCGACAGCACGTCCGATCCACCGGCCGCGGGTACGAACCGCGAAGCTGCGGCTTTCTGTTCGGCGGCCGCGATCTTCTCGCGGAGTGTCAGCAACTGGCGCAGCGTCGCTAGCTGGCCGCCGGCCTGATTGGCGCTGACGATTGAACCAGCCACGTCGCGCATCTTCGTGCGTAGGCGATCAAGCTGCGCGCCAGCGGATACGGCGCTTTCGCGCAGGCCGCCTAGCTTGTTGATACGCGCGATGTCGCGGCTTACGTCCTGCGCGACTTTCGAGAACGTATTGACCAGCGACTGGCCGGCGCGGCTGGCCTCTTTCGAGTCCGCCGTGATCTTGAGTGCTACGACACGATCAGCCACGGGCGAATTCCTCCAGGGTCTTGCGTGCGGGCGCCAAATATCGGCGCGCTGTTTCGACCATCTGCGGAGTGCAGCCGCAGTCCGGCATGCCCGCCAGCGCGGTGTCGATCATGCGGTTCATGAGTGAAGCGACCCGCGCGTTCACCGCTGCGAACTCCGCCGCGGGAATCAGACCAGCTTCGCGACGCGCTACCGCGAGCCGGACGTTTTCCCCGTGATACCACGCGGAACGGTCAGTGGGCTTGAGGTCGTCCGGGTTGCCCGCTGCCGCAGCGTGCGAAGGCGGTCCAACTGCTAGCCATATCTCGCGCAGGGACCAGACGCGATTGCGCCCGCGCCAGGTCGGGCCGGTGTCGGTTTCGCGCAAGCGCTTTCGAATGTAATCGCGGTCATGGCCGGTGATGGTTGCGGCAGTGCGCAAACTGATGAATACGTCTTCGGTTGGTTCTGCCGGCAGCTCTTTTGCTTTCTTGGCTCTCATCTCAACTCTCTCTCTCCATGGCCGGCGGATATTTGCGCCCGCCGAAAAACACACGAAACCGGGGGTCTCCGTCCTCGCGCCTTTCGGAGCACCAGGGGAGGACCCAAGCCCGATTTACCTATTCGTTTTTGTCGGGCGAATAGGAACAACGGGTAAGGGTCGCGGCCTACTGCTTTCGAAACAGGCCAAGCGCTGCGGCGGCGACACGCACGCTTTGGCCGCGGCTCACTGCTAACTGATCTGCGAGGGCGTGCAGGCGTCCATCGAAACGCGGGGTGGCTTGTAGGTGGGGCAGTTCACCGGCATCAGATGAAGGTAGGTGCAAGTCTTGGGCGACGTGCTCGGCGCTTTTCCAACCGACAGGTTCGCCGCCCATGTTTTCGATTGCCTTCTGAGCGGACCGCAAGGCCGCTTCCAGGCGCGTGATCTCTGCGCTTGCGCTCACTACGTTGCGCGCTGCTTTGTCGTATGCGACCAGGGCTTTCGCGTGCGTGGCGGCCAGCTCGCGGGCTGCGTCCACGCGAGCCTGCAACGTATCGGCATGTTCCAGGCTCGCGGCGACGGCTTGCGCGCGCTCCAAGGCTGCGCGGCGAGTGTGCAGGGCGGCCAGAGATGCTTTGGCGTCTTGCACTGCGGTCAGCGCTGCAGTCTCGCCAGCGCCGGCCAGCATCGCTTCATCTAGCGCGTGTTCCAGTGCAGGCAATGCCGAATCCGCGGAGGCAATCTCCGCGTCTAGGGTCGCGAGTGCCGCAGCCAGCTCTGCGACGGTTCGGGCTTTTTTCGGTAGTAGGTTCATGCGGGGGGTTCTCGATAGGGGTCAGGGTCAACGGGGCAGGCGCTGCGCGTGGTGGCCCGCGGCTTGATGACCACGCGCACGGCCTTGTCGAAGGTCTCCGAAGGCATCGAAGGGATTTACCCCGTTTCCCTATTAAGTCTTTACGCGCGCGCGCACATGGGAGCGCTATAGGAGAATGGCCTAAAAGCCTTCGATGCCTCGGCGCGCGTCAAGGTAGTTGCCGCCTCATTCATGCAGCGAGTTGCTTAAAGGTTTCGGCGACGTGGGTGTTGATGACGCAGTCGCGTTCGGGGTTGAGGGTGACGGCGAGTACCGGCGACCAGTTTCGCGTTGCGCCTGACCATCGTGCAGGGTTTCGTTCGCGGGCTTGGGCGTAGAGCGCGTGGCGCGCCGCCAGGATCGGACCATCGCTGCCGTCGTGGCGCTGTGCCGGGCTGACGTAGCGGATGCCGCTGTGGCGATGATCGATGTTGTACCAGCGCACGAAGCCGGCTGCCCAGGCGCGCGCTGCCGCCAGGTCTTCGAATCCTCTGGCCGGAAACTCGGGCCGGTACTTGGCGGTGCGGAAGAGCGATTCCGCGTAGGCGTTGTCGTCGCTCACCCGCGGCCGCGAGTAGGAGGGCTTCACTCCGAGCCAGTGCAGCATCGCCAGCACCGTGGTGGCCTTGAGCGTGGCGCCGTTGTCGCCGTGCAGCACGGGCTTGTTCACCAGGGCCGCAATGCCCTCTGCCAGGGCGGTGCGCCGCACCAGATGCGCTGCGTGATCGGCATGGTCGCGGTCATGGACCTCCCAGCCGACGATCTTGCGGCTGTAGAGGTCGAGAATCAGGTAGAGGTGATACCAGCGTCCCAGCACCGTGGCCGGCAGATAGGTCATGTCCCAGCACCACACCTGGCGCGGTGCAGTGGCGATGTGGGTGGTCGGTGGGCGTACCGTGTGCGGCTCGCGGGCGCGTCCACGGTGAGTGGCTTGGCCATGTGCTCGCAGCACACGCGCGAAGCTGGACTCGCTGGCTAGGTACACGCCTTCGTCGGCCAGCATCGGCACGATGCGCGCTGGCGGCACGGCCTCAAAGCGCGGCTCATTAGCCACGCGCAAGAGCTCGGCACGCTCGGCCAGGCTCAGGGCATGCGCCGGTGTGGGTCGGACGGCCTGGGGCCTTCCATCGCCGTCCACGAGCCCCCCGCACGCTCTCCAGCGCTGCAGGGTGCGGGTGTCGATGCCCGCGGTGTCGCACGCGGCGTGCAGCCGGGCACCGGCACCCTGGGCGATTTGAATGTTGTGGGCCAGGCGTTGGCGATCTTCGAGGTCGATCATTCGTCCTCTGCCTTGTTGAAGATCGCCGCGAGTTTTTTTGAAAGGACCAGCAGAGCCGCCGTCTCCGCCAGCGCCCGGTCCTTGCGCAGCAGGTCGCGCTCCAGCTCCTTGATGCGCTTGCGGTCCTGTCGCGTCGCCTGCGGACTGGCACGGGCTTCTTCGGGTTCCGCCAGTGCGGCCGTTGCGCTGGCCCGCCACTTCTCCAACTCCGTCGGAAATACACCCTGTTCCCGGCACCACACACTCCGATCCGCTTCGGCCATCGGTGCTGTTGCAATCACCGCCTCCAGACGCGATCCCGCGGTCCACGTCCGAGCCTTCACCGGCCCGGACTGCGTCTGCTCTCGCCAACGCTGCAAGGTCTGGGCACCCACTCCCACTGCTAACGCCACGTCTTCCACCGCCGCGCTTTCAGGCGGCAACAGCCGCGCTACCGCGCGGTCCTTGAATCCTTGTCCGTATCGAGCCACGTTCTACCTTCATTGACGCCCCCAGGGATGGTCCTATCAAGGCGGCAACTATTCTGACGCGGGGGGGCCTTCGGAAAGCTTCGCCCGTGGTCATGAGACACCCGCCGGGAAGCCTGCGCCGTGGTCATTCCGCAGCGTCAGTCCGCGAAAGCCGCTGCGGCGCGTGGTCGGATGCAGTGCTTTTTCAAATCCGCGCCGGGCGAGGTCCGCGGCGAACCTCTTCAGCGACCCAACATATCCGCCGTTCGCCTGCGCCCATCCGGAATAGGCGTGGAACATCAGGTTCGACTCTGTGAAGGCGTCCCGGGTAGCGCTCGCGCATTCCTGATCCAGCCATCGGCCTATATCGTCTTCGTCGGCAAAATAGTCCTTCGTGGCTTCACGGATCGCCGCGGGCATCGCCTGCAGGCCGTCGCGCTGCCACATCGCCGCGCCTTCGAGAACCCATCCGAGTATCCCGTCGGATTCGGCCCGCAGCTTCAAGCGCAGTTCCGGGTCAGGCTTGGCGGGCTTCCGCTCGAAGGGAATTAGGCGTAATCGACGACGCAAACCATCCTCGACGTTTCGGACGTGCGGGCGATGGTTGCCGGCGAATACCAGCTTGCACGTTGGGACGAATTCAAAGAAGTCGCCCCGCATGTATCGCGCTGCGATGCGGTCGCCCCCCGACACCGCCTTGATGCGGGACTCATGCCAGCGCGCGCCTTGCTCAGTTTCGCTGGCAATCACCAGGCGGGCGCCCATCAGCGAGGCGAGCCCGGTAGGGTGCTGGTCGTTGGCGGACAACGTGAACAGCGCCATGTCGGCCGTCTGCGCGTAGTCGCCGAATACTTCCGCGATGGTTTCCAGAAACGTGGTTTTCCCGGTGCCTCCAGTCCCATAGATGAAGTGAACGAGATGCTCGCGGGTCGACCCGGTCGTGGCGTAGCCGGCGAGCTTCTGCAGGTAGCCGATCAGCTCCGCATCTCCGCCAGTGGCGTCGTATAGGAACGCGAGCCACGTTGGGCATCTATCGCCGATGCCCGCCGCGGCGATCTTGCTGCACAGCGCCGACGGGTCGTGTGGCCGCACCGCGCCGGTCTGTAGGTCGACCAGGCCGGCGCGCGTGTTCAGTGTCCAAGGGTCTGCGTCGAACGCGGCCAGGCTTACCGCGTGCGTGCGATCCGCTTTAAGCAGTGTTTCCACGTCGGCCACTGTCCGGCGTGATCGGATACGCGCTGCAGCGCCGTCTGCGCGGGCTGGTCGGTTCGGATCGGCGCGAAGCATCGCATCGCGCTGGCGGGCGGCCTCGAGGTGGCAGATGCCGCGCACCAGGTCGGAAACCGCGCGGGTCGTGTCGAGGGCGTAGCGCTGACCATCCCACAAGAACCAGGCCGCCCGCTGGTCGCAATAGCGCGCGGCGGCGCCGATCTTCGCGGTTGCGATGCAGGCCAAACCAAAGTCGGAAACCGCGCCCGGCTCGCGGGTGAGCGTGGCGGGTGCTATCGGCTCCGGGACGCTTGGCGTTACGTTGCCGAACTGCACTTCGGCCGAAGCGTTTCCAGCCGCGCCCTTGGCGTACTTGAAAGCGTGCGCGACCTTTTCCTGCAGGCGGTCCGCGGTCCAACCGCAACCGTCGTCCCAAGCCTCACTGAGCATGAGGTCGAGCGCGGTAGACGCGCTGCAACCGAAGTCGCGGCCTTTGCACGCGGTGTTGAACGCGCAGGCGTCACCGCCATCGCCCTTGACGCTGCGCGGCGCCGTCTTCAGCCACTCCGCGAAGCGCTCACCGGCGCGGTCTTCGTCGACCGTGGGCGCCGCACCGTCGGGCAGCTCTGCGCGTTCCTTCGAAATGCCGCACCGCAGAATCAGTTCTGCGGGCGCTGGCGCCGGGGGTAGTTCGTTGATGGTGTAGCGGCCGGCGGGCACTACCGATCCTGCGCCCACAATGAAACCGCCGCGGCCTCGCACGTCCAGGCCACTGCCGAGCTTGCCTACAGAATTCGCAACCGGCGTCGACGTGCGCATGACGTGATGCGCGCCACCCGTCGGCGTGCGCTGTTCGGTCGTCGCGGGCAGCTCCAGGCCTTCAAGCTCTAAGCGCAATAGCGATTCGGCCCCGCACTTGCCGTTTTTATTGTCTTCGTCGACCACGCAAAGGCTTTCGCCATCGTCGCCGAAGGTCGACGTGGATATGCCGACGTTGTAGTCGTGCTCCCAACCCAGGACATCATCCACCCACCAGGCTTGAATCTGCCCGTGGTCGCGGGTGGCGCGGTCGGCGAAATTGTCGATTGCCGGCAGCTTCGATCCGGGCAACAACGGGAACACATAAAAGCCGCGGTCGGCGAGCGCGAGCGCCGCTTGGCAAAAACTCACGCGCCCCCCGCTGGCGCTTTGGCACCTTGGGCTTCGGCCAGCATGTGGGCTTCGGCGGCCAACCGGCGGAGCAGCTCGGTAACGTCGCGCAGCCCTTGGGCTGTATCCGGGGGCGCGGTTCGCAATGCGGTCTGGAGCGCCGCGAACAAGCTGGCCGGCGCGGGTGGCCGTTCGGCGCGTAGCCCGGCCATGCGGGAACCGAGCGCCCGCAGGTCGTCTGCGATGCACTGGAAAGGTTGATGCGATGCCGACGCCTTGCGGCAGTCGTTGGCGGCCGCGAACAGTGCGCGGGCCATGGTTTCGGAATCTGCCAGGCAATCGCGATAAAACATCAGGCTGCGCCGGTTGGACTTGGCGCGCGGTAACCCTCTGAATCGGTTAGGTACTTGCGTAATTCGCCCACAATCACGCCGCTTGATCGGCCGCCGGCCAGCTTGACCACGGGGGGCACCCGGCCGGCTTTCGCGAGGCTATAGAAAGTGCTGCGACTGAAGCCGGTGACCGCGAGGGCATCTGGAATGCGGACTCGGGCGTCGGCGGGAAGCTGGTCGAACTGCATGCTGGGCCGTCCTGTGGAATGTCACTGCGTGTTGCAGCTAGACCAGGAATATCAAGCGACCCAGCGCACCGCGAACCTCAACCGCTGCCGCCGGTCCGCTTGCCTCAGTGCAAAGCCCCGTGGCTGCTCGCGGGCACAGAAAGTCGGATCGCTTTTGTTCCCGTGCCTCGCGCGGCTATTCGCCCTTTCTTTGGCTGCTTTTGCGCAAAGCCTTCATGCGCTGCCATGCGCCCCGCATGGCCCCCGCGGTGATCGGCGCGCCAAGGTGACGGTCGCTCCAAAGCGCGGCCGCCGCCTCGAATGCGTTTCGCGGGGCGGTGCCATCAGCCCGTTGGCCGTTCTCCCAAGGAATCTTTTCATCAGCGCGGAGGTGGACCTCGAAGGCGCGCGTGAGAGTCGAGGGCATTTCGTCGACGATGGCGGCCTTGATTGCATCGGGATCAAATGGTCCGCCTTTGCGCGGGCGCCCGTTTGCGGGGCCAAGCTTCGCGGCGGCCGCGTATTCGTCTGGCGACTCTAGGGCAAGCCTCACGACATATTCGAAGTCGGCGAGCAGGGCCGCCGGAACTGCGAGCCCGCCGGCCAGCGCGTCCACGATTGCGATTGCGCTATCGCGCAGTGCGCTGTCGCGTCGTAGTTTTTGCAGCTCCCGAGAATCGCAGACGCCCTTGGCCCGCGCGGCCTTGTGCTTTCTGCGTTGTTCCGCCGCGCGACGCAAGTTTTCCATTTGCAGCGGGTTTGCCTGCATACGGTCGAAAAATTTCTGCTGCGCTGACTTTGGATCGCCACCGCGGGAGCGAACCGCGGCATCCCAGGTGCCGGATTTTTCTGGCAGGCCCGCGGTCTGCGTCAGCACGAAAAAGGGGTGCTCCGGTTGGTGCCCTTTAGGCGAGCCCTTCACTGTTTACTGCCGGGCGCTGGCGAGCAAGGCCCGCACTGCGGCCAGGGCGCCGTAAACATCTGCCGCTGCCAAGCTTTCGGATTGCGGACTATCGACGGCACACATTAACGCCTTTATCGCGCTGTCGGCCATGTCCAGGACGGTTTGCTGGTCTGGTGAAGCTTCCATCGGTATTGCCCCCAAAGCTGCCGGCGAAAGGTCCGCGCGCCGGCTTTCGCGGTCTATCGCAGATTGCTGACCTTGGCAGTCTTGGCCTCGATACCGAGCGCGCGCATGTTGGCGATCCCGCTGGCTAGTTCGCTCGGCAGGAACTGTGCGTAATGCTTCCGGGTGATGCGGGAATCTGAGTGCCCTAGGGCTTTCGCGACCAGCTCGATATTCAGTGTCGCCAGTAGCAACAGCTTCCCGTACGTGGCGCGTGTAGCTTTGAAACTTACGTCAGCCAGGGCCGCCGTTTTTGCCGCAAGCATCACGGGGCGCCGGGCGTCAGATTTTCCCCACGGGCGCCCGTCCGAGCGCTGCAAAATAAGTTCGCGCGGGTCCCGCCCCGCGGTCATTCGGTCAAAGTACGCGCGGCCTTCGTCGGTCAGCGGCTGGCGCAGCACTTTGCCCGTCTTGCTCTGCGCAATTCGGACCGTTCCAGATTCGTCCGAGTAGTCAGCAACCCGCATGCTGACAAGCTCGCCGTACCTTGCACCGGTCATCAGCCCGGCCTTCAGCAGCTCGCGTATGTCCGGTGCGGCCGCGTTCAACAGCCGCGTAATTTCGCCCGGCTCTAGCATCCTCGGGGCTTGTTCGGCGCCTTCATCGATCTTGAACGGCTTCACCCGGCGCCAAAAATCGGGCGCGGTTTCGGGGGTGAGGCCAGACACCCGCGCGTGTTCCAGCGCTGCTTTGCAGATGGTCAGGATTCGATTGGCGGACGCTTGTCGCGACGCTCTTTGCGTGGGGTCTGCGCCGTCATATTGAGTGACGCGCCCGCGCTTAGTGGGCGGACTGGCCACGATGCCGGCGTGCCATTTTCGAAGCGCTGCCGCGTTCAGACGGGCCGCGGGGACTTGGCCGACGGACCCCGCCCCGTTACGCGCCCAAAGACCGCGCGTCATGTCGGCCGATGCCTTGCTCATGACGCGGCCTGTTCGTCCACCGGGGTGCAGCATCCGGTGTTGCAGGTACTGGTCGACTATTTCGTTAAGCGTCAGTCCGTCGCCGTAGTGCCCCCGGGTGGCCGGCTCCGCACCCTGCGCGATCTTGTGCGCGACCGCGACCGCCTGCTTGTGGCTCAGCACCACGTCGCCGTCCGCAGCAAGCTTGTCGTCGGGGTGACCGACCTTGCGGGACTTGTAGCCGGTCCCCACTCGCTGCCGCACAACCCAGGCACTGCCGCGCTTGCCTTTGGCCAGGCCTAGGAATGTGCCTTCTATGATCTGGTGCCAGTAGGGCTCTTTCTGAGTCGACAGATTCGACCGCGCTTCAGCAGTCGCGAGGCGAGAATTTCGGGGGGCGCGTGGCATCTGCAGGCTTCCGTTTTCCGGAACTTCCGGAGTTTTCCGGAATAAACCGGGCTGGACAGCCTCGGTCGTCTCCGTACAAAAAGCCTATCACACCTTTTCGCATCAACAGTTTAGCAACGTCCGAAGATGTCCAGAGGACCCCTAAAATTATCCCTTTCACGGAGGCGACCGGGGTTCGAATCCCCGTGGGAACGCCAATCCTTTGCAACGTGAAGCCCGCCCCTCCGGCGGGCGTTACGTTTGCCACCTTCGGCAAAACCTCCCACTTCGTTCCTCTCGCGTCGGTGATGACGACCGGCTGCGAAGTGGGCGTCCGATCGGCGACCGGGTGGTCCACCTGCCGGTGCCGACGTGACCGACATCACCATCGCCGTCTACTCCTCCCGCAGAAGCGCAGCCGCCGGACTCTATACTTGACCGTCACTGCCGCCACCTCGCAGGCTTGCCATGAACCGACGCCGCAAGTTCACCCTGGAAGTCCAAGGAAGCGGGCAACTGCTGAGCATGTTCTGCACCGAAGCCAAGGCTTACTTCCCCAACGCGACGGTGTTCGATCGTTCTCACAACACCAACGATGCGCGTCGGCGAGAGGCTGGGCTGGGCCAGTCACCGGCGAGCGCGCGCCTGCGCGAGAACCTTGCCCGCCCCACGCCCAGCGACGTGACGGTGAACTTCTCGGGCCTGGGCACCACCGAAGAGGTCGTGGTCAAAACCGTTCAAGGCAAGGAACGCCTGCGCCATGACTTGATGGGTAGCAGCATGCGCGACGCCGAGCGGTTCGTGGACAACGTATTGCGCACGATTCGGGCTGCGGGCTGATCGCACATTTATGGCTGCGCCGGCGCGCTCCAGAAGCGCGGCGCTTGCAGGCGCCAGGACCGCAGACGCAAGCCTTGCGGCTCGCGCCAGACGCTCACCGCGCCGTCGACCCCGGTCACACGCAGATCCGCATTCAGGGCCCGATAGCGCGAATGCACCTGCGGATGAGGGTGACCGTAATGGCTGCGCCAGGCGGCACCGAAGATCGCCACCGCCGGGGCTACGGCGTTTACGAATGCCGGCGTCGATGAAGTGCGGCTACCGTGATGAGGCACTACCAATATATCGGCCTTGAGGCGATCACCGTGATCGCGCAGCAGCCGCGCCTCCGCGGCGCGCTCGATGTCTCCCGCCAGCAGGACCGTCATGCCCGGCGCCATGATGCGCAGCACGCAGGAGCGGTTATTGCTGGACCACTGCTGCTCGTTCGGGTGCAGCACTTCGAACGCGACGCCGTCCCATTCCCAGGCCTGGCCATCGGAGCAGGCATTGTCCGGCACAGTGCCGCGTTCGGCGCCGATGGGCAGTTTGGCGCGCACTGCCGCGACGCCACCGGCATGATCGCGGTCGCCGTGTGAAAGCAACAGCTGATCGATGCGCCCCAGGCCCTGCCTGAGCACGTACGGCACAACCACCGACGCGCCGGCGTCGAAGCCACCCGGAAAAGCCGGGCCGGCGTCGTACAGCAGGGCGTGATTCGACGTGCGCACCAACACCGACAGTCCCTGCCCCACGTCCAGCGCGACCAGTTCGAAAGGCGGTCGGACGTCGACGCGGGGCGGCCACAACAGGGGAACCAGACAGAGCGCGCCCAAGGCCCGCAGCGGCACCCCGCGCGGCGCGAAGATCAGCAGCCCGCCGAACAAGGCCAACAGCAGCGCGCTCGCCGGCGGACTGGCCGGAATCCACGCTGCCGGCGCGTGCTGCGCGATCCAGGCCAGACCAAGCTGCAGCCAATGCAGCAGCTCGGCGATCCAGCCCAGCAATGGCACGCCAAGGTCCGGGATCGCCAAGGCGACGCCGATGGCCGCGATCACCAGTGGGGTGAGCACGGTCATCACCGGGACCGCCACCAGATTCACCGGCAGGCCTAGCCAGGCCGCGCCCTGGAAAAAATACAGGGTCAGCGGCGCCAGCAGCACACTCAACATCAGCTGCAGCGACAGCGCGGAGCGCCACACCGGCGCCGTTGCCAGACGTCCGGTCACGCAGTAGAAGATCGCGGCGACGGCACCAAACGACAACCACAGTCCTGGACTCAGCACCGCGGCCGGCGCCGCCAACAGCATGAGCATCAGGGCCAGCGCCAGCACGCGCGAAGGCGCGCCGCGACGATCCGGCATCGCGGCCAGCAGCAACAGCGCCAGCATCAACGCCGCACGTTGCGCCGGCGACTCCCAACCCGCTAGCAAGCCATACGCCAACCCGGCCAGCGCCGCGCCAATCATGGCCGCCTTCTGCGCCGGCAGCCGTGCGCTCAGCCGTCGCGACAACGGCCAGGTCCAGCGCAGCACGAGAAAAGCCAGGCCGGCGAGAATCGCCACGTTGAAGCCGGAGATGGCGACCAGATGACTGGTGCCGGTGCGGCGGAAGACTTCCCAATCGCGGTCGGAAAAACCCGCGTCCTCACCCACGCTCAGCGCCGCCACCATGGCCTTGCCGGGATGATCGGCGAGCCACAAATCGTAGCGGTCCATCAAGGCCTGACGCGCTCGCAGGATCGGCAACCAACGCAACTGTTCGCAGCGACGTCCGGACCGCACGGTGGCAACCGCGGTGACGCCGTTGCGGTACAGCCAGCCCTCGTAGTCGAAAGTACCGGGATTGAACGAACCGCGCGGCGTGCGCAAACGCAGCTGCAAGGTCCAGCATTCGCCGCCGCGCACGGCTTGCGCGCCCCGGTACCAGGACGCACGAATTTTCTGCGGCAGGCTTTCGTCAAGCGGCCGGAACTCGAAACGCTGCGCCGATGGTTCGCCCGCGATGCCGCCGGGAACACGCTCCGGCAGGCTGACGATATGCCCCGGCACGGTCATCTGGCTGCCGTGCATGGGCGCTGGCCAGCGTTGTTCCAGGTAGCGCTGACCGGTCCACGTCGCGCACAGCACCCCGAGCGTCGCCGCACCCCAGATCGACCGCCCGCGCCAGGGCAGCAGTGCCGGCAGCGCCAGCAACAGCAGCGCACTCGGCGGCGGCAACGCGGGCATCGCGTGAACCCCGAGCACCCCCGTTGCCAGTGCAGCAGCGAGCACGCGCAAATCCTGGCCTGCGCGGTGCAGCCCGGTCTGCCGTGCCGGGATCTCGTTTTCCATCACGCCCGCTCCGCCGATCCCACCGCCGTTGCTATGCGTCGCAACCCGACCGGTCGAATGCAAGATCGCCCTGCACCCGGCAAGCGCGCCACAACGGCTCGCCTGCGCAGGCAAACGACTCAGCCCGCTGCAGCCCCCTCGACCAGATGCCCTTCCTGCAAGCTCATCACGCGCTCCATGCGCGCCGCCAGATTCAGGTCGTGTGTGACCACGACCAGGCTGGTCCCGAGTTCACGGTTGAGCTCCAGCATCAACTCGAACACCCGCGCAGCAGTGTGGCCGTCGAGATTACCGGTGGGTTCGTCGGCCAGCACGCAGGCCGGGCGCGTGACCAGTGCCCGCGCGACCGCCGCACGCTGACGTTCGCCGCCGGAGAGCTCGCCCGGCTTGTGCCGCAGGCGTGCACCCAGCCCGACGCGATCGAGCAGCGCGCGCGAACGCTCGTAGGCCTCTGCCCGCGCAACCCGGCGGATCAGCAGCGGCATGGCCACGTTCTCCAACGCGGTGAACTCCGGCAGCAGGTGATGGAACTGGTAGATGAAGCCCAGCGCGCGGTTGCGCAGATCGCCGCGCGCGGCGTCCGACAGCTTCGACATCTGCGCACCCTGCACCCAGATCTCGCCGCTGGTGGGCGAGTCCAGCCCGCCTAGCAGGTGCAGTAAGGTGGATTTGCCGGAGCCCGAGGCGCCGACGATGGCGATCCGCTCGCCCTTGCACACCTCCAGGCTGACGCCTTGAAACACGGTGAGATTCAGGCGGCCATCGTCGAAGGTTTTCGACAGCCCGGAGGCGCGGACGACCGTGGGGCGGGCCGTGCCCGTCACCTCGGTTTCTGCACCGCTACCGACGGCCAGCGGCCGCTCCATGTTGGCCTCACTCATAGCGAAGCGCTTCCGCGGGTTGCAGCCGCGACGCGCGCCATGCGGGATACAACGTGGACAGGAGTCCCAGCGCCAACGACAGGGCGGCGATGCGGACCACATCGGCCGCCTTCAACTCCGACGGCAGATCGGTGATGTAGTAGACGTCCGGCGACAAGAACTGCTGCCCGGTCGCAGCTTCGATCAGCGGCACCAGGGTTTCCACGTTCAGCGCCAGGGCCACACCGCCGATCACGCCAAGCAGCGTACCGATGATGCCGATGATGGAGCCTTGCACCATGAAGATCGCCATGATCGACCTCGGTCGCGCACCCAGGGTGCGCAGAATGGCGATGTCCGCCTGCTTGTCCTGCACCACCATCACCAGGGTCGACACGATGTTGAATGCCGCCACCGCCACGATCAGCGACAGGATGATGAACATCACGATCTTCTCGGTCGCCACTGCGCGGAAGAAATTGGCATGGCTGCGCGTCCAGTCGTTGACGTAGTAGACGCCGTCGAGCGTCTCGGCCAGTTCGCGCGCCACCAACGGTGCGCGAAACATGTCGTCGAGCTTGAGACGCACGCCGGTCACGCCGTCGCCCATGCGGTACAGCGCCTGGGCATCGGCCAGGTGAATCAGTACCAGCCCGCGATCGAATTCGTACATGCCCACGCGGAACACGCCGGACACCGTGAATCTGCGGAAACGCGGCAACACGCCGGCGGGCGTGATGCTGGCTACAGGGATCATCAGATCGATCTTGTCGCCCGGCGCCACACCCAGGGTCTGCGCCAACTCCCAACCGAGCACGATGTTGTAGGTACCGGGCCGCAGCGATTCCAGCGAACCGCTCTTGATGTGATCGCCGATGTCCGACACCGCAATCTCCTGCTCCGGCAGGATGCCGCGCAGCAGGGTCCCGGAAAGGTCCTGGCCGATGCGCAGCATGCCTTCGCCCTCGATGTAGGGCGCCACCGCCTCGATCTCCGGGTTGATGCGTGCCTGGTCGGCCACGTGGCGCCAGTCCGCAAGCTGCCCGCGGTAGGCCGAGATGGTGGCGTGACTGGCCATCCCCAGGATGCGTTCGCGAAGTTCTTGTTCGAACCCGTTCATCACCGACAGCACCGTGATCAGCGCCGTCACGCCGATGGCAATGCCGACCATCGAGGCCCCGGAGATGAAGGAAATGAAGTGATTGCGCCGCTTGGCCCGGGTGTAGCGCAGGCCGGCAAACAACTCGTAGGGATTCCGCATCGCGGCATTCTACCTGCTGCCAGCGACCTTCCCGGCGGGCCCTTCACCGGCACGAAATTTGTTCCGCACGAAGGACGCCATCGTCGGGCACTTTTTCGGCGCAGCGCAGGTCCGATCCTGCGTTCGCCAACATTCACCTGCAGAAAGGGAGTGATGAACCAAAGCGCAGGCGCGATCGCAGGTGCACTGTTATCGAGCCTGGTCTGCGCAGGCTGCGCGACCCTGCGCACGCCAACCTCTTCCAATCCGGCGGCCTGGAGCGGACTGGGACAAGCTCTGCGGCTGGAGATGGACAGCGCGCTATGGCGGGAGGACGGCGGCATCTCGCTGGTGCACGGGGCACTGCGTTTCGATGGTCCGCAGCAACTGTTCGGCTACCACGCGCGCTACGCACTGAACCGCAGCACCGCATTCACGCCGATCGAGCCGGGCGCCGAAGCCCCGCCCGGCGTGGCCCTGGGCCAGGAAACCATCGGTCACGGGCTGGGCGCGCGCCTGCCGCTGTTTTTTTCGGCCACCCCACTGCAGATCGACCTGGAGGACCGCTACCTGGGTCAGGTCACCCCTCAAGGCACCGTGCCCAGCGAAAGCCGCGTCGCCAAACTGTCGTGGGCGCCGTCCAAACTCGCGTTCGGCCTCAACTGGCAGCAGAGCGGCACCGTGCTGACCCATACTTTGGTGTGCAATCTCGACGGGGTGATGCGCCTGCCGCTAACCGAGCAAGGGGCGCGCAAGCCGCAGACCCTGGAAGTCTCCGCACGCGAATGCGCCGTCGTCGCGCCGGATCGTGGTTTCGCCGAGTTGCCGGTAAACGCCTGGAGCGCGGCCTGGAACCGACAGGGGCGCGCCAACCTGAGCGCCCTGCAAGTGACGATGCTGGAACCCGAAGCCGACGACCCCTTGGCAGTCGCGGCCGCATTGCCCCTGGCCTACGAACTGAACCTGTCCCACGCGCGGCCCGTCGGTGCCTACCAGGCCACTGCCATCCTGCGGCTGCGCCGCCTTGGCGACGCCGGCGCGATAACCCCGCACACGCAATGGTCGGCCGAAACCCGGGTGACCCGGCAGTTGCGTCAGATGAGTCTGTCGGCATCCGTCGCACATGCACCGGACCCGTTGTGGTTCCTGGTCGCAGATGGCTTCGACACGCACCGCAACCAGATCGGCCTGGGCCTGGGTTTCAAACGCTGGATCGAAAACACCCTGGCCACGTCGCGGGCCGACATGGGCCTGAACCTGAGCTGGACCGAGCCCCTGCTGCAGTCGCAATCGCCGGAAAGCTCGCTGCACTGGAATTTTTCCTTGAAGTGGTAGGGCGGATCGCCAACCGCCAGCTGAAGGCCGCCGCTGGGAAACACCGGTGCTATCTTCGGCCCACGCGAAGCGCAAGGTGAATTCGATGAACCGCCCCTCTCCCTTGGCCGACCAGATCGTCGCGACGTTCGAGGTCCGGCTCACGCGCTACCTCGATGCCGAAGGACGTGCACTCGCACCGCTGCCGGCGTTTGCTCAGGACGCCGATCAACTGCGGCGGATGTACACCGTGATGGTGGAAACGCGCGCCATCGACCGCAAGGCAGTGAGCCTGCAGCGCACCGGTCAGCTCGGCACCTACGCCTCCGGTCTGGGCCAGGAGGCGGTAGGCACCGCCATCGGTCTGGCCTTGCGCGACGAAGACGTGCTGATTCCGTCCTACCGCGATTACGCGGCGCAGTTCCTGCGCGGCGTGCCGCCGGAATCCACGTTCCTGTACTGGGCTGGCGACGAGCGCTCCATGGACTTTCCGGCGGATACGCCCGCGCATCGCGATTTCCCGTTCTGCGTGCCGATCTCTACCCAGATTCCGCAGGCGGTGGGTGTCGCCTATGCGATGAAGCTGCAAAAGCGCCCGGGCGCGGTGCTCGCAAGCTGCGGCGACGGCGCCACTTCGCGCGGGGATTTCTACGAGGCTCTCAACGCCGCACAGGTGTGGAAGCTGCCCTTGGTCTTCGTGGCAGTGAACAACCAGTGGGCGATCTCGGTGCCGCGATCGCGCCAGACCCACGCTGAAACTCTGGCCCAGAAAGCCATCGCCGCCGGCATGCCAGGCGAGCAGGTCGACGGCAACGACGTGGTTGCTGCGCGACAGGTTCTGCACACGGCGCTGGACGCCGCGCGGCTGGGACAGGGCCCCAGACTGGTCGAGGCCCAGACCTATCGCCTGCACGATCACACCACCGCCGACGACGCACGGCGCTACCGTTCCGAAGAAGAGCTGAGCGCCGCGTGGAAGCGCTGCCCCATCCTGCGCCTGCGTACCTACCTGACGACGCAAGGTCTGTGGACCGCCAGCGACGAAGAACAACTCGATGCACAGGCCGCGGCCAAAGCCGACGCGGTGGCGCAGGCCTATCTGGCGATGACCCCGGAACCGCCGCAGGCGATGTTCGATTCGCTCTACGCCGAACTGCCCGCGACGTTGCACGCGCAGCGCGACGAACTGCTGTCGCGCGCGTCGAACGAGCACTGAAGCGATGCCCGAGCTCAACCTGATCGAAGCGGTCAATCTGGCGCTGAAATCGGAGATGGCCCGCGACTCCAATGTGGTGGTGCTGGGCGAGGACATCGGCCGCAACGGCGGCGTTTTTCGCGCCACCGTCGGATTGCTCGATGCCTTTGGCGAGGATCGTGTGATCGACACGCCGCTGGCGGAGAACCTCATCGCGGCGATGAGCGTGGGCCTGTCCACCCAAGGCTTGCGGCCGGTGGCGGAAATTCAGTTCAGCGGCTTCATGTATCCGTGCATCGACCAGATCGCCAACCACGCCAGCCGAATGCGCAATCGCACGCGCGGACGGCTGTCCTGTCCGCTGGTCATCCGCGCACCCAACGGTGGCGGCATTCATGCGCCGGAGCATCACTCCGAGTCGATGGAGACTTTCTTCGCGCACGTCCCGGGCCTGCGCGTGCTGTGCCCGTCCAATCCGGCGCGCGCGTACGGCCTGCTCCTGGCCGCCATCCGCGATCCCGATCCGGTGGTGTTCCTGGAGCCCACTCGCTGCTATCGGCTGTTCAAACAGAGCGTGGAGGACGATGGCGAGGCGCTGCCTCTCGACACCGCTTTCGTCGAACGCGAAGGCACGCACGTCACCCTGGTGAGCTGGGGCGCGATGATGCATGACGCCCGCCTGGCGGCCGACCAGCTGGCCTTGCAAGGTGTTCACTGCGAGCTCATCGACGTCGCCAGCCTCAAGCCTCTGGACATGGACAGCATTCTTAACAGCGTGGCCAAAACCGGACGCTGCGTGATCGTGCAGGAGGCGCCGCGCGCCTACGGTCCGGCCAGTGAGATCGCCGCCAATCTGGCCGAACACGGCCTGTTGAGCCTGTTCGCACCCGTATTGCGCGTCTCCGGTTACGACACCGTGATGCCGTTGTCGAGGCTGGAAAGTGCCTACATTCCAGATCGTTCCCGCATCGTCGCGGCGGTCGGCAAGGTGCTGGAGATGGCGCCGCTAAGCTGAGCGGTCGCGCGCACCGCCTCGGCACCAAGACCGACAACGTTCCGCCCCCATTCAGGCGCGTCAGGGACCCTGCCAGCTCGAAACCTGTGCAGCGATCGCCGTATGCGACCGCCGCGCGTCGGCACCGTCGAGGTGCGTCAGGGCGCTTTCGCCCGCTCAAGGAGTCCGCTCATGCTGCATTACTCGCTGATCTTTCTGGTCGTGGCCATCATTGCCGGCGTACTCGGCTTCGGCGGCATCGCGGGCGACGCCGCCTGGATCGCCAAGGCGCTGTTCGTGGCGTTTCTGGTGGTGTGGGTGATCTCGTTCATCATGGGACGCAAACCGCGGGTCTGATCCGTCTTGAAGCCGGGCCGCGGTCGGAGCAGGCTCGGCGTCGAAGGTTCGCGACGCGAACAAAGGGCTTGCTCCCTGCGATTCGCATCCGGCCGCGTGGAGCCGTTCCGATGAAAGTGTTCAAGCTTCCCGATCTGGGCGAAGGTCTGCAGGACGCAGAGATTCGCGATTGGCTGGTGGCCGAGGGCGATGCGGTCAAGGCCGACCAGCCCCTGGTATCGGTGGAGACCGCCAAGGCGGTGGTGGAGGTGCCCAGCCCGCAGGCCGGCACCATTGCCAAGCTGCACGGCGCGGTGGGTGACACCGTCGAGGTCGGTCAACCGCTGGTGACCTTTGCCGGCACGGCGACCGATCCGCCACCCGCCGATACCGATCGAACCGTTGCCGCGGCGGAGGCGATCCGCGACACCGGGGTGGTGGTCGGCGCCATGACCCAGGGCAGCGAAGTGCTCACCGACAACGCGACGGCAGTGGGCGGCGCCGCCGGCCTCAAGGTGGCGCCGGCGGTGCGGGCACTGGCGCATCGGCTCAATGTGGATCTGACCATCATCACGCCGACCGGGCCCGACGGCGTGGTGACCGCCACCGACGTGCAGCGCGTACACAAGATTCTCACCGAGGTCGGTCCGCTGGAAAAGCTGCGCGGTCCGCGCCGGGCCATGGCCCGCACCATGAGTCAGGCCCGCGACGAAGTCATGCCGACCACCTTGATGGACGATGCGGTGTTGAGCGGGTGGAAATCGCCGCAGCAGGATGTCAGCTTTCGCCTGATCCGCGCCATTGTCACCGCCGTCAAGGTTGAACCTGCGCTCAACGCCTGGTTCGACCACGCCGAAGTCGGGCGCAGGGTGCTGGACAAGGTGCACCTGGGCGTGGCGGTCGACACGCCGGAAGGTCTGTTTGTCTGTGTGATGCAGGACGTCGGCAACCGCGATGAGCAGTCGCTGCGGCTGGGCCTGGACAAGATGAAGGACGACGCGCGCAACCGCAGCGTGCCCCTGGAAGAACTGCGCGGCTACACTTTCACCCTGTCCAATTTCGGTCGCTACGGCGGCCGCTACGCCACGCCGGTGATCGTGCCCCCGACCGTGGCCATCCTGGCGGCGGGCGCCATTCGCGACGCCGTGGTGCCGGTCAAAGGCAGGGCTGAGGTGAGCAAGGTGCTGCCGGTGTCGTTGAGCTTCGACCACCGCGCGGTCACCGGCGGCGAAGCTGCCCGCTTTATGGCCGCCCTGATCGCCGACCTGCAGGCCGCGGCATGAGCCCAGCGGCCGATCCATCCCCGATGCTATTCTGCGTTCGGCTTTCGAGAGGTCGTTTCCCATGCGCATTCCACTGCCTCTGCTCGCAACCTGTCTGAGTCTGGCCGCCATCGCGGCGCAGGCCCAGGTCGAAGAAATGGTCGAACCCGAAGAAGTGGTCGAGCCCGAGGTGATTGTCATCACCGGACAGGCCCAGCCGGTAGTGCCGCTGCCCAACAAGGGCATGGACAAGACCGCCGTCAGTCGCCAGTTCGGCCCGCCGGGGGTCAAGCATCCCGCGGTCGGCGGCGGCTCGGCCCAACAGCCTCCCATCACGCGATGGGACTACGACGGCTATTCGGTGTTCTTCGAATACAGCCACGTCGTCGACGTGGTCCAGCGCGACAACCCCGCCCCGGTCCAGGTACGTGATGGCTTGCAGGGCGAGCCCACGCCCTGAACGGCTGTCCCTTTCGTTCTCCGGCCCCGGCAATGTCAAACACTGCCGGGGCTTTTTTTCGACAACACCCCCATGACCAACTTCCTACCGCCCGAGTGGGCACCCCAATCCTCGGTGATGCTGACCTGGCCGCGCGCCGACGGCGACTTCGCCCGTCACTTCGATGCGGTGGAACGGAATTTCATCGACATCGCCTGCGCCATCAGCCGCTGGGTGCCCTTGCACATCAACTACGGGCTGGACCCGGCGGCATTGCGTGCGCGGCTGCAGCAGGCCGGGGCATCGACTGGGCGCGTGCGCATTTTTCAGGTGCCGTCCAACGACGTTTGGGCGCGCGATCACGGCCCCATCACCGTCATGCGCAACGGCGCAGCGTTGCATCTGGACTTCCGGTTTAACGGTTGGGGCGGCAAGTTCGACGCGCAACTGGACGATGCCCTGACGCAAACCCTGGCAGCGCAGAGGGCCTGGGATGCGCCGGTGGAGGCGCAGGACTTCGTGCTCGAGGGTGGGGCGATCGAAGTTGACGGCCACGGCACCCTGCTCACCACCGAGCGCTGCCTGCTGGCGCCGACGCGCAACCCGCATCTGGACAAGGCCGGTATCGAGGCCTATCTCAAACCACGCTTCGGTTGCGAGCGCGTGTTGTGGCTCAAACATGGCGACCTGATCGGCGACGACACCGACGGCCATATCGATACGATCGCGCGCTACTGCGACGCCCGCACCATCGCCTACCAGGTCTGCGAAGACCGCAGCGACGCCCACTTCGAGGACCTCGCCGCGATGCAGGACGAGTTGCGTGCCTTCCGGCAGCTCGGCGGCGAGCCCTATCGACTGGTGCCGCTGCCGATGCCGCAAGCGGTTCATGACGACGACGGGCGGCGTCTGCCGGCCGGCTACGCCAATTTCCTCATCACCAACGGTGCCGTGCTGGTGCCCGTCTATGGCCTGCCGCAGGACCCGGTGGCGCTGGCGGCACTACGCCCATGCTTTCCGGGCCGCGAGGTGGTTGCGGTGGACTGCCGCTGGCTGATCCGTCAGTACGGCAGCCTGCACTGCGTGACGATGCAAATTCCGCGCGCCTGAGCCGCCCCCCGCAGACGGCAATCGGTCTCGACCGCCGCTGAAAAAGAAAAGGCCCGGGCGCTTGCGTACCCGGGCCGATGAGACCGACTTCTAGGCGACGGCGATCACCGCGCGCGCGGCTGACTCAACACGCGGAACTCGACACGGCGGTTCTGCGCCTGACCTTCCACGGTCTCGTTGCTGGCCACCGGCTGGCTCTCGCCGTAACCGCGCGAGATCAACTGCGTGGGATGCACGCCCTGCGAGATCAGGTAGGACTTGACCGAGGCCGCACGACGATCCGACAGGCGCTGGTTGTATCCGTCGCTACCCAGCGCGTCGGTGTGACCGGCGATCTCGACCTTGAGATCCTTCTGACTCATCAAACCCTGCGCCACGCCTGACAACACGGTGCGGGCATCGACGGTCAGCGTGTCCTTGTCGAACTCGAAATTGACGTTCTGCAGCACGATGGTCTGCGCCTCGCGCACGCAGCCGTCGGCATCGACCTTGAGCCCGCGTGTGGTGTTGGGACATTTGTCCAGATAGTCCGGCACGCCGTCGCCGTCGCCGTCCAGCGGGCAGCCGCGCACGTCGACCTGTACGCCCACCGGCGTGTTCGGGCACTGATCGGCGCTGTCGATGACGCCATCCCCGTCGGAGTCCGCGGGCGGCGCAACCACGACCGGCGGTGGCGGTGGCGGAGGCGGTGCCGGCGGTTCGGGCCGCTGGAAGGTGTATTGCAGGCCGAGCCCGGCAACCGCGTCATCCAGATGACCTTCGTCGATGTCCGCCTTGCTGTCGGGGAACAGCGCGACGTAGCGACCCTCGGCGCGGATACCCCAGCCACGGCCCAGATCGAACAACAGACCCAAGCCCGCGTTGGCGTAACCATTGTCCAGACGTTCGATATTTCCGGCTTCCGCCCGCAGATAACCGCCGCCCAACACCATGAACGGTGTCACATTGCCTTTGGCGAATGGAATCATCAGGTCGGCGCCAGCGCCATACTGCTCCAGGTCTGGCCCGCCGGCTTCGGGGTCGGCGGCATAGCCGACGATGCCCAGTTCCAGATTGAGGTTGGAACCCAGCGGCAACCCGACCAGCGCGCGGGCGCCGTAACCGTCGTCCAACTCGAGCACCGAATCCGGGAAATAGCCCAAGCCCATGGCGCTGAGATATTTCGGCTCGTCCAGGGCATGTGCCGAGGTGGCCATCAGGGCCAGGGCCGAGGCGGCAAATGTGGTTTTTCTGAGGTATGTCACGCGAACCCTCCCGAGTCCTCTGTGGTGGCAAGCCGGTCCGACATCCGGCCTCGAGGCCGAACACCGATATATGACTTGGGCTGTCTTTTTGACCGTCAGCGATGAATTTGGCCTGAACTGCAGCCAGGGCGTTCACCCTGGGGCACCATGTTCCTTGGTGTCCAGAAATACTACTTCGGGATGGCGCTCGCGTGTCATCGACAGGTTCACCGAGCTCGAGGCCAGGTACACCAGATCACCGTAATGATCGCGCGCGACGCGGGTTTCGTTCTTGTCCAGAAAGCCGCGCAAGGCTTTGTCATCGCGACATTCGATCCAGCGCGCGCAGTGGATGGACACCGGTTCGAACGCGGATTCGACGTTGTACTCGTCGCGTAGTCGGAACTGCACCACGTCGAACTGCAGCGTACCGACCGCGCCCAGAATGATGTCGTTGTTGGTCAACGGCCGATACACCTGGGTGGCGCCTTCTTCGCACAATTGGTCGAGCCCCTTGTTGAGCTGCTTGGCCTTGAGCGGATCGCGCAGGATGACGCGGCGAAACAGTTCGGGCGCGAAGTTGGGAATGCCCAGAAAGCGCAGCGATTCGCCTTCGGTCAGCGCATCGCCGATGGCGATATTGCCGTGGTTGTGCAGGCCGATGATGTCACCCGGCCAAGCCTGCTCCACGTTCTCGCGGTCCGACGCCATGAAGGTCAGCGCGCTGGAGATGCGTACCGGTCCGCCCAGACGCACGCTATGCAAGGCCATGCCGCGGCGATAACTGCCCGAGCACACGCGCAGGAAGGCCACTCGGTCGCGATGCTTTGGGTCCATGTTGGCCTGGATCTTGAACACGAAGCCCGAAAATTTTTCCTCGTCCGGTTTGACCTCACGCTGCTCGGCCACGCGCGGCAACGGACCGGGCGACCATTCCACAAAGCCGTTCAACAGCTCGCGCACGCCGAAATTGCTGATCGCGGAGCCGAAGAACACCGGGGTGAGCTTGGCCGCCCGGTATTGCTCCAGGTCGAACTCGGTGCCGGCCATCTGCAACAGTTCGATCTCGTCGCGCAGGGTCTGGTAGGGCTGGCCAAAGCGTTCTGCCAGACCTGGCGTCAGCAAGCCGTCGACCGTCTCGATTTCGCTGACGCGGTGCTTGTCGCCGGAGTACAGATAAAAGCGATCCTCCAGCAGGTGATACACGCCCTTGAAATCGCGGCCCATGCCCAGCGGCCAGGTGATCGGCGCGCAGTGCAGGCCCAACACCTTCTCGATCTCGTCCAGCAGCTCCAGCGGCGGGCGGCCCTCGCGATCCAGCTTGTTGACGAAGCTGACGATGGGCGTGTCGCGCAGGCGACAGACCTCCATCAGCTTGATCGTGCGGGTCTCCACGCCCTTGGCGGCGTCGATCACCATCAGCGCCGAATCCACCGCGGTGAGGGTGCGATAGGTGTCCTCCGAGAAGTCCTCGTGACCGGGCGTGTCCAGCAGATTGACGATGCGGTCGCGGTAAGGAAACTGCATCACCGAGGTGGTGATGGAAATGCCGCGCTGCTGTTCCAGCGCCATCCAGTCGGAGGTGGCGTGGCGATCGGCCTTGCGTCCCTTGACGGTGCCGGCGAGCTGGATCGCACCGCCGAACAAAAGCAGTTTCTCGGTCAGCGTGGTCTTGCCCGCGTCGGGGTGGGAGATGATGGCAAAGGTGCGCCGCAGCGCCGCCTGCCGGGCGACATGAGACATGGGTGGCGTCGGCCTGAACGGGGCGCGGATTGTAGCCGCTACCGCAGGTCGGGCTGCCGGTCGAAGGCGTACGAGGCCAGGCTCAGGCTGCCAAAGCCGAAACCCTGGTAGAGCAGACGCCCGGCGCCACCCGCACCCAGCGCCACGAACAGCGGCAGCAGGTGCTCGTCGGTGGGGTGAGCCTGCGCGGCGTGCGGCGCGCGCTGGCGATAATCGCACAGGGCATCGAAATCGGCGGTCGCGACGTGATGCGCGATCCAGGCGTCGAAAGCCTGCGCCCATTGAACCGGCGCGGCGAATTCGTCCGATCGATCCAGGTCGCCAAGATTGTGCGTAATGCTGCCGCTGCCCACGATCAGACAACCGGCGTCGGCCAGCGGCCGCAGCGCACGGCCCAGCGCCAGATGTGCGCGCGCGTCGCGGCGCGTGGTGGCAACGGGAATCACCGGCACGGACGCGTCCGGCCAGATCAGCCGCAACGGCACCCAGACGCCGTGATCGATACGCGGGTCGGGCGAGCCCGTGCCCGGCAGCCCGGCCTCCGCGATCAGACGTTGCGCCTGTGCCGCCAGCTCCGGTGCGCCCGGCGGGCTGTATTGCAGCTCGTACAGCGCGGGCTGAAAGCCCGAAAAGTCGTGCCAGGCCTCGAATCGCGGCGAGCAACCGACATCGAATCCTCGGCCCATGCGGTGCGGCGACACCACGATGACGGCGCGCGGGCGCTCCAGTTGTGTGCCCAGGCCGCGCAGGAACCCGGCAGCGGGATGCGCGCTGAGTGCGAGGCTGGGTGCACCATGACCCAGGAACAGACTGACCGGAGCGTTCATGGGCATCAATGTAGCGCGAGGCGCCCCGGCGCAGGCAAGGCCATCGGCTACATTCCCGGCATGAATCCGCAGGTCAACCCGAAGCCCGAGAACACCATCGTCGATCCGGCCGACGCGGCGGTCTGCCTGCTGGTCTCTGAGCTCGACGCCGGGCCGGGCCGATCGCTGCGATTGGATCGCCCGGACACCCGGATTGCCCAGCGCCATCGCGAACTGATGCGGGCGGCGGCAAGCCGTCATGGCGGTCACGCCATGGCTTGCGAGGGGCCCCGTGAGCTGGCGACGTTCACGCAGGCGGCCGCGGCGATCGGCGCGGCGCTGGACCTGCAGTTCGCCATGGACGCGGAACGCTGGCCAGAGCCGGCTGGATACGCCGCCAGCATCGGCATCCACCTGGGCATGGTGCAGCGTCTGGGCGACCGATACATAGCGCCAGCGGTACGGCAGGCGATCCGCATTGCGCGCACCGCCCATGGCGGCCAGGTTCTGCTGTCCTCGGAGGCCATGGCCGAAGCCGGCACACCGCCGATGCGCGGCTGCAGCTTTCGCGATCTCGGCGCTTTGAGCCTGCGCGAATTCGCCACATCGATACACCTGTACCAGCTGTGCTACCCGGGTCTGCGCTCGCATTTTCCGCCGCCGCGAGCCGCCCCCGCCGCGCGCTATCGGCTGACCCCACCGCCGACGTCATTCGTCGGCCGCGGCAGCGAGCTCGCCAGCCTGACGATGGCGCTGCAACAACATCGGCGCGTCAATCTGGTCGGCGCCGCCGGGGTCGGCAAGACCCGCCTGACCCTGGAAGCCGGTGAAGCCCTGCTGCGGGAGTACGCCGACGGCGTCTGGTACGTCGATCTTGCGCACGCCATCGACGCCGAGTCGGTAACCGAGAGCTGCGCCACGGTGCTGGGTCTTGCGGACACTCTGCCGGGTGCCTCCGACGACACCCTGCCTTCGCAACTGGAGTCGTGGCACGCCGTGGTGATCCTGGACCATGGCGATGCACTACCCGCAGCGACGTCACGGCTGGCTGCGCGGCTGGCAACCGCGCCGGAGCTACGGGTGCTGACGGTTACGCGGACGCCCTTGCACGGCGCCGGAGAACGGCGGCTATCGCTGGACGCCCTAGCCTGCCACGGGCACAGCGGCGAAGTGTCGCCGGCCGCGCAGCTGCTGATCGAGCGCCTCCAACGGCACGGCAGTGTCGCCCAGCAGATCCGCGGCTACGACGTCAACCGGTTGGCGAGTCAGCTAGCCGGCTTGCCACTGGCGCTGGAGTGGGTTGCCGGCCAGGGCGCTCGCAGTTCTTTGGCCGAACTGAGTCAAGCGCTTTGCGGCAGGACTGACGCCGCCGACCCGGCGGCCCGCATCGACGGCGCCCAACGTCGCGACCTGTCCGCGGTATTCCAGTGGACCTTCGCGCGGCTGTCGCCTGAAGAGCAGCGACTGCTGCAGGGCCTGGCGGTCTTTGCCCGGGACTGGGATGGCACCGGCGCCCTTGCGGTAGCCGCCGATCCGGACGCCACACCGGATCGGGTCGCGCGGGATCTGTCGAGCCTTATCGAGCTGGGCCTGGTCGTGCGCACCCAGCTCCATGGCGTCGAGCGCGACAGCCTCGCACCGGCTCTGCGCGAACGCCTGCTCGCCAGTCTACGCCCGGCACAGCGTGAAGCTCTGTACGAGCGGCTGGTGCGATGGGCTGTGGAATGCGCACAGGCGCCCGCGCCGACTCCCGAGCAATGCGCGAATCGCCGAACTGGCTGGCGTCTGGAGTACGACAATCTGCGTGCTGCGGCCGAATTCGCCTGCCGCGCCGGCCACCCGCTGGTCGCGCCGCTGGCGGCTGCGATGATGACCGTATCGACCACACTCAACGCGCGCCGCGAGGCACTCCGCTGGGGCGAACGCGCCGAACCGATGACCGCTGCCGATCCGCATCTGCGCGCCCGCGTGCTGATCGAACTCGGCCACCTGCTGCGCGACGCGCAACCGCAACGTGCCGAGGACGGGTTGCGTGAAGGGTTGGCGCTGGCGGCGCGCTGCGCAGATGCGCCGTTGCAACTGGACGCACTGCAGCAGCTGACCGTCGCGGCGCGTAAACGCAACGAATCCTCGATGGTGGAGGCTTTGTTGATGCAGCGCATCGGGCTGCTCGAAGTGCATCACGATCCGCTCGCGCGCTTTCGCGCCCAGGTCGAACTGGGAACCCTGATGCTGGAACAGAACCGCCAGGAGCAGGGGATCGACCATCTGCGTGAGCAACTGCAGGAAGCCGGAGCTCAGGGCTGGCAACGCGATGCCGCGCTGTTGGCCGAACCCCTGGCCCTGGCCCTGATCGGGCTGGGCAGTTACCGCGAGGCCCTGCCACTGGCGGAACGCGGTGCCGCCGAGTTGCGCCGCTTGGGCAGCCTCGAAGAAGTGGCCCGGCTGCTGTGCGCCGCCGCGCTGGCGCTGCTGTGCCAGGGCGAGGCCACACAGGCACGCCGTTACTTTGTCGAGGTGGGCCGCCTCGCCCTGGAGGCCGGCGCGGATGCGGCGGCACCGCGTGCGCTGGAAGGGCTGGCGGCGCTGGATGCCGCGGCCGGCCGCATCGAGCCTGCTGCCCACTATGTGTACGCCGCTGACAGCCTGCGCCACGCCGCGGGTCATGTACGCAGCGGTGTCGATCTGACCTTGCGTACCGACATCGGCCGCCGGCTGCGCGCGGAGCTGGATGCGCAGACTCTGGGCCGGCTGCAGGCCGAGTCGATGCTGCAGGCGCGCCACATCCTGGCGCAGGCGATCGGTGCCAGTCCGACCTGACGGCGGTCGGCATCGGCACCGTCAGGCGGGATATCGCTGCACCGCAGGACGCCGCCGCGCGATAATGCGCACGCGGAGGAGCACCTACACCACCCGTCCACGACCGTTCGCCATGCACGTCCGGTCACCGGGTCCGACAGCGAGGTAGTCGTGGACGCATTGTTGTTGGCGCGCATCCAGTTCGGGTTCACCGTGGGCTTCCATATCCTGTTTCCGACGCTGACGATCGGCCTGGCCTGGTTTCTGGTGTATTTCGAGGCGGCGTGGCGGCGTACGCAACGCGCCTACTGGCTGGAGCTCTACCGTTTCTGGGTGAAGATCTTCGCGCTCACCTTCGGCATGGGCGTGGTCTCCGGGCTGGTGTTGTCGTACCAGTTCGGCACCAACTTCAGCCGCTTTTCCGACATGGCCGGGCCGGTCATGGGACCGCTGCTGTCGGTGGAAGTGCTGACCGCGTTTTTTGTCGAAGCCGGTTTTCTCGGCATCATGCTGTTCGGCTGGGACGAGGTGGGTCCGCGCCTGCATTTCATGGCGACTCTGCTGGTGGCATTGGGCACGACCAACTCGGCGTTCTGGATCCTGTCGGCCAATAGCTTCATGCACACCCCGCAGGGTGCGGAGTGGATCGACGGCCAGCTGGTACCGCAGGACTGGTGGGCGGTGGTGTTCAACCCTTCGTTCCCGTACCGCCTGTCGCACATGCTGCTGGCGTCGGCGCTCACCACGTCGCTGGTGGTGGCCGGAGGCTCGGCGTGGTGCCTATGGAAAAACGTCTACCGCGGCGCCGGGCTGGCGGGTCTGCGGGTGGCCATCAGCGTGCTGGCGGTGGCGGCGCCCCTGCAGATCTTCGTCGGCGACCTGCACGGCCTGAACGTGCGCGAGCATCAGCCGCTCAAGGTCGCGGCGATGGAGGGACTGTGGGAGACCACCCGCGGCGCGCCGCTGCTGCTGTTCGCCGTTCCCGACCAGGATGCGCAGGAAAACCGGTTGGAGATCGGTGTGCCCAAGCTCGCCAGCCTGATCCTCACGCACGATCCGGACGGCGAGGTGCTGGGCCTCAAATCAGTGGCGCCGGAAGAGCAACCGCCTGTGCTGCCGGTGTTCTTCGGCTTTCGCATCATGGTGGGACTGGGCTTCCTGTTCCTGCTGCTGGGCGCCTGGGGCGTGTGGCGCTGGATCGGCGGCAGGCTGGAGACCGACGCCTGGATGCTGCGCACCTTCATGGTCTGCACCCCGCTGGGCTTTGTCGCCACCCTCGCCGGCTGGATCGTGGCCGAAACCGGGCGCCAGCCGTGGCTGGTCCACGGCCTGATCCGCACACGAGAGGGCGTATCCGACGTCGCTGCCGCCACGGTGGCGACATCGCTGGCACTTTTCGTGGTCGTTTACAGCCTGCTGCTGCTGACCTACCTGTACTACGTGTTCGTGCTGGTGCGGACCGGGCCCAGTCTGCCCTCGACACACCCGCAGGCGATCCGCGGCGCGCGGCCGGGCGAACTGACTCGGGACCCGCCCTCGGTCGGCGTGGAGGGGCGCTGACATGGACCTCACCCTGATCCTCGCCGGCGTCATCGTGTTCGGCGTCGGCGCCTACGTGATCCTCGACGGCTTCGATCTGGGCGTCGGCATCCTGTTTCCGCTGCTGCCGGACGAGGAGGCGCGCGATACCGCCATCGCCAGCATCGCGCCGGTGTGGGACGGCAACGAGACCTGGTTGATCCTGGGCGGCGCCGTGCTGTTCGGCGCCTTTCCCCTCGCTTACGCGGTGGCGTTGCCGGCGTTCTACATTCCGATCATGGCGCTGCTGTTTGCGTTGATCTTTCGCGGCGTGGCGTTCGAGTTCCGGGTCAAAGCGAAAGCCACCCGGCACTGGTGGAATCGTTCGTTCGCGGCCGGCTCCACCGTTGCCGCTTTCAGTCAGGGCCTGTTGCTGGGCGGTCTGCTGGAGGGCGTGCGCGTGGAGGGTCGCAACTTTGCCGGCGGTGCCTTCGACTGGCTCACGCCGTTCTCGGTCCTGGTCGGGCTGGGCGTGGTCGGCGGCTATGCCCTGCTGGGCGCCACCTGGCTCAATCTCAAGACCGAGAACGACCTGCAACGGTTCGCCCGCCGCGCCGCCCGCTATGCGCTGCTGGTGTCGCTGTTTGGCCTGGCGGCGGTGTCGATCTACACGCCGTGGAAGTTCCCCGATATCGCGCAACGCTGGTTCGGCGACATGAACTGGCTGAGCCTGTCGCCGGTGCCTATCGCCACCGTCGTGGTCGCCATATCGCTGCTCCGCGAGTTGCAACGCGGCGCCACGTACGCGCCGTTCTTCTACGCGATCGCGCTGTTCGCACTGGGGTACATCGGCATCGGCATCAGTCTGTGGCCGCATGTCGTGCCGCCCGGGCTCAGCGTCTACGAGGCCGCCGCACCGGACACCTCGCAGCGCTTCGTGCTGGTGGCGCTGATCTTCTCGCTGCCGATGGTGATGATCTACACCGGCTACGCCTACTGGGTGTTCCGCGGCAAGGTCAGGGCGGGCACCGGCTATGCGCACTGAGTCGGCGACGTGGTCCGTCCGTCACCCGCGGTTGCGGCAATGGCTGTGGTTCGTCGCCATCTGGGCCGGCAGCGTCGCTGCGTTGGGCGCCGCCACCTGGCTGCTCAAGCGTGTACTGTCGTTGTGGCTGTGAGCACTATGTCTCAACCGCGCAGCGTGCCCAGCACGATATCGCGCTGACGCAGCCCGACCAGCATGTCGCTGCCAGAGGCGACGATCTGTTCCGGTTGCGGATGCTGCAGGTCGGCCGCGATCTGCAACAACAGTTCGCGACCGCTCACTCCGGGCTGTTCCTCGATCAGTTGCAGCAGGCGCGCGGTGACCGCATTGACCTCCAGAAATTTCACTGCGTCCTGGCGGTTGCGATAGACCACCAGATAGGTCGGCTCCGGCGGCGGCTGTTGGGGTTGCAGCTCGGGGCCAATGCGATGCACCGGATAGGCGTAGGCCAGTGGCCAAGCCACTGGCGACAGCACCGGCGCACCGTCGAGCAGATCGCCGTTGGGATCGGCGCGATCCGGCGTGGGGTCGTCTTCGGAGATCGACAGCACCATTTCCACCCACTCGTAATGCGCCAGTTCGGTCATGAAAGGCGGATCGTCCGGGTGTTCGCCTCGTTCGCTTTCGAGGAAGTGCAGAAATTCTTCGGCCAGACCGTAGAACTGCGGCGCGGTGCAGCGATGCCGCGAGTAGAAGTCGCGCACCCGCGCGTGCCAGGCGTCGTCCGACGACAGCTTGCGCAACACCGGGAAGGCATTGCGCAGGAAACTCTCCACGTTGTTGTAGAACAGGTCGCGATAAATCTGCAGACGCCGCGCCTCCAGATCCGGCAGTGGCGGTTGTACCAGCGGGTCGCGCAGGTGTGCCGCGAAGCGATACTGGATGACCTGAAACTCAGGCAGCTCGGATGGTGCGCTCACGGTGCGGGGCCTGGATCTGGTGGATGTGCCGGATCTCGTCCATCAAACGCGGCAGCGGCGGAATGTTGAAGTCGCGCTCCAGCAGCGTGGGTACCGGACCCAGCCTTGCGTAGGCGTGGTCCAGCAGCGCCCACACTGGGTCGATCACGCTGGTTCCGTGGGTATCCACGCGCAAATCCTCGGCCTCGACGTAATGGCCGGCGATATGAATGTAACGCACGCGCTGCAGCGGCAGCCCGTCGAGAAACTGATAGGGGTCGTAGCGATGGTTGATGCTGTTGACCCAGATATTGTTGACGTCCAGCAGCAGGTCGCAATCGGCGCGTTCGACCACCGCGCACACGAAGGCGAGCTCGCTCATGCGCTGACCCGGCGCCGCGTAGTAGCTTGCATTCTCCAGCGCAATGCGTCGCTCCAGGATGTCCTGTACGCGCCGCACCCGCGCCGCCACATGCTCGACCGCCTCGATCGTGAACGGGATAGGCATCAGATCGTACAGATGACCGTCGTCGGAACAGTACGTCAGGTGTTCGGTGTAGTCGGCGATGCCGTGACGGTCCAGAAAGGTTTTGACGCCGCGGACGAACGCCTCATCCAGTCCGGAAGGACTGCCGATCGACAGCGACAATCCATGGGTGACGAACGGGAATCGCTCGGTGTAGGCGCGGAACTGGCGACCGAGACGACCACCGATCCCCATCCAGTTCTCCGGAGCCACTTCCAGGAATCCGATGCCGTCATGATCGGGCTCGACGGTCGCGAGCGGCTCCAGCAACTCGCGGCGCAGGCCCAGGCCGGCACCGCGTACATGCGGGCTCATGCTGGGGGAGCGCTGACTGGGTCCAACACCGGGATTCATGTCTAAGTTCCTGTCGTGATATTTCGTTCGCCGCCTCTGCGCATCGAAAGTCCTGGCAGCGCGCTGCTGCACTCGTCTCCACCGGGACCAGAACTGAAACAGCCGCCAAGATAGCAGGAACGAACCCCGTACCTTGGCGGCTTTACTTCAGCAATTTACTTCCGCAACAGCAGCACAGTGCCTAGGCGCGTAGAGAAGACCCCACTCGCCTTGACGGCTGCTTCGCGGCCGTGTGGCAACAAAGCCCGCTCAAGCTCGTGGAGAAGACCCCACTCGCCTTGACGGCTGCTTCGCGGCCGTGTGGCTCGGGGGTCTTACTTGCTCTCGCCGCACTTGCCCTCACCGCACTTGGCTTCGCCTTCCTTCTTGCCTTCGCCGCACTTGCCTTCGCCGCACTTGGCCTCGCCTTCCTTCTTGCCTTCGCCGCACTTGCCTTCGCCGCACTTGCCTTCACCGGCATCCGCAACCATGTAGCCGGCACCGAGATCGGTGGCCTGGAACACCGAAGCCTGCGCAGCCAGACCGGTCAGCGCGAACGCGGCGCCGAGCACCACCGCCATCGAACTCTTGGAAGAAAGCTTGCTCATCGTAAATCTCCTGGGTAGAGGCCCGGACGGGCCGTTTCGGTAAAGCAGGATAAAAACAACTCGATACTGCAGAATACAGCGCGCTTAACTGTACGCCGGCACGCCAGCTCTGGACGCAACGGAAGATCCCATTCTGCGGGCCAGCCAGTAATCCAGGCTGAACCAGCGCCCGGCACCGGTGAAGAAGAGGGACAGCAACATCACGAAATAGGTTGCCCCGAATTCGATCCCGTTGTTCAGCATGACCAGACTGCCACTGCTTGTGATCTCAGCGTAATCGCCGTGTTCCCGCAACAGATCCTTGGCCGCGGCCAGCTGTTCGGACGCGGCCATGGTCCGCTCGGTGGCGAACAGTCCCCGTGCTTCGGCAATCGCCAGCCAGCCGTTTTCCCAGTGCACGGCAAACATCGCGACCAGCATGGTGACCATCAGCGGTAACGCGATCAGGCGCACACCCAGACCCAGCAGCAGCAGCACCGCGCCGCCGAGCTCCGCTGCAGTGGCCAGCGCTGCCATCAGCCAGGGCAGCGGCAGTCCCAGACCCCATTGCGCGTTGCCGAACCACTCCACAGTGGCATCGAAACTGTTGAACTTGTTCCAGCCCGCCATCCAGAACACCGGCGCCAGGTACAAGCGCAGCAGCAGGGCGGGCAGAAAATCCGCTGGGGCAGCGCGAGACAGCACTGTTTCGTAAGTTTGTTGCAGTACGGAGACGGCCCTCATGCGCGCAACCCTTGGCGTGATTCGACAAGCGTCATGCTAGCCTCGCGCGGCCTTTCAGCCTGTGCCCTCGGGTTCGCGCTCCATGACGGAACGTACAGACGACGCCCTGCTCGATACCGTGCTCGCGGCCTATCAGCTGCGCTCGCGCATCACCGACAACATGCGTTATTGCGGCCGCTGGCGCGACTGGGACGGGCAGGCTCCGACGGGGACCGCCTGGCTGCACCTGATGGATCAGGGCAGCTGCTGGATGAGGATCGAGGGGGTGGATCGGCCGGTGCGCCTGGAAGCCGGCGATCTGGTGGTGTTGCCGCGCGGCACCGCGCACGTGCTCACGCCGACCGATGAAGCGCTCGGCGACGGTGGCTACACCACCATGTTGTGCGGCGAACTCGAATTCGAATCCGCCAGCGGCAACCCGGTGCTGGCCGGCCTGCCCGATCTGATGCACGTGCGCGGCGTCGATTCGGGCGACACCTTCAGACGTCTGGCCGAGCTGTTGGTGCAAGAGGCCAATCGCGGCGGCTTTGGCAGCCAGGCGGTGATGGACAAGCTGGCCGACGCGCTGTTCGTGATGGCCTTGCGCCAGCATCTGGTGGGCGCCGATTCGCGCCGGGGCCTGTTCGCCGCGATGGCCGATGCACGCCTGCGCCGCGTGCTCGACGCCATGCATCGCGCACCCGGCAAACCGTGGACCGTGGCATCGCTGGCGGCAGTGGCGCTGATGTCGCGCACCGCCTTTGCGGAGCGCTTTGCCGAGGTGATGGAGGAAACGCCTTATCAGTACCTGACGCGCTGGCGGATGGCGCAGGCGCTCAAGCTGCTGCGCGACCCGCGCCTGTCGGTGGCCCACGCCGCAGAACGTCTGGGCTATCAGACCGAAGCGGCGTTTCGCCGCAGTTTCAAGCGGGTGCACGGCTACGGGCCCGGCAGCGTGCGCAGGAAGTCGGCTTAGGCCACTCCCTAACACTCCCCGGGACTAAGGACCCGGCACCGCGTCGTCGGCCCCGGCCGTGAGATCGCGGTTGGCGTGCCTGCGCTCCTCGTGTCCCAGAAAGTGGGCCAGCGCCGGAATCACCACGATGGCGCCGATCATGTTGGCGATGAATGCAAACACCAGCAGTACGCCCATATCGCGCTGAAACTGCAGCTCGGAGAATGTCCACATGGCCACCCCTATGCTGAGACCCGCACCGGTGAACAGGGTGGCTTTGCCGGTGGTGCGCATCTTCTGGAAATACGCTTCTTCCAAGCTCAAGCCACGCCGCAGCCCGGCGGCGATGACCGAGTAGCTGTAGATGCCGTAGTCGACACCGATACCGGTGGCCAGCGCCAGCACCGGCAAGGTTGCCACTTTCTGGCCGATGTCCAGCGCCACCATCAGTGAATAGCCCAGCAAGGTCACCAGCGACAGCGGCAGGATCACGCACAGCACCCCCGAACGGGTGCGAAAGCTCGCCCACAGGAACAACGCGATCGCCGCGTAGACCCAGGCGATCACCGGAATCTCATTGCGCCGCACCTCCTCGTTGGTGGCGGCCATCACCCCGATGTTGCCCGAGGCCAGACGCAGATCGACCCGTCGGTCGACCTGCAGTTCGGCGACGTAGCGTTGCACCGCATCGGTCAGTGCGGTGATGGTCTCGGCCTTGTGATCGGTGGTGAAGACGAACAGCGCCAGGGCGTCGCAGGTATCGGTGAGAAACCCGGTGGTGGTCGGCACCAGCGCGGTGATCTGCGCCAGCGCCTGCGGTGCGCGCGGCAGACGCTCGGCGTCCAGGCGCCCTTCGTTCAGGCCCGAATTGGCCAGCTTGGCCAGTTCGATCAACGACAGCACGTCGCGCACGCCCTCCTGGTTTTTCAGGTACCAGGAGAAGCGATCCATCTCGCTCATCACCGCGTAATCGATACAGCCGTCTTCGAAGGATTCGCCGATCACCTTGAGATGGTCCACCCCCATCGCGAAATTCGCAGCGATCGCGCGCGCGTCCTGGTTGAACCGCGAGTCCGGCCGCAATTCCGGCACCCCCTCGGTGGTATCGCCGATGCGCACCTTGGGGTACTGCACCAGGCCGTACACTGCCAATGCCGCGCACACCAGCAGCACTGCGGTGGCGGGACCCCGACGCGTGAGTGCCGCCATGCGTCTGAACAGCGACTCGCCGAAACGGTCGCGCTTGGCCTGCGCCTGGCGAAATCCTTCCACGTCCGGCAGGCGCACATAGGACAGCACGATCGGCAACAACATCTTGTTGACCACGATCACGCCGAGCATGCCGAACACCGCATTGATCGACATCTCGCGAATGATCTGGATGTCGATCAGGTAGATCGTGCCAAACCCGGCGATGTCGGTGAGCAGCGCCACCACGCCCGGGATGGCCAGCGAGCGGAACGTCGCCAGTGCCGCCTGTCGATTACTGGCGCCGCGCTCCGAAATTTCGCCGGCCCAGGCGCTCACGTACTGCACGCCGTGGCTCACCGATACCGACATGATCAGAAACGGCACCAGCAAGGCAAACGGGTCCAATCCGTAACCGACCAGCCTGAGCAGACCCAGCTCCCAGATGCAGGCCACCAGCGAGGTGCCCACCACCAGCAGCGCCAGCGGCAGCGAGCCGACGTAAAACCACAACAGCAGGCCCATCGCCAGCAATGCCACCAGAAAGAAGCCTGCCACCTGCAGGCTGGCGCGGGTCATGTCGTCGACCACCTTGGCGAAACCGACGATGTGCACACTGATGTCGTCGGTTTCGTAGCGAGCGCGGATCGCCTCCAGCGCCGCGCCGACTTTCACGTAGTCCAGGCCGGCGTGCGGATCCTGGTTGCGCATCAGCAATTCGCCGACGGCCTCGAGCCTGGCCGCCATGGTGTCCTGCTGCGCCCAGGCCTGGCGCAGACGCTGGTGCAGGGGCTTGGCCGCTTCGGCCTGTGCCTGCATGGTGCCGGCCTGCGGATCGGCCTCCAGCAGTTCGAGCTGAATCAGCGCGGTGGTCTGGTCTTCCGATACCAGCCGACCGATGACATTGGCCTTGGCCACGTTGCCGCGGATGCGCGCCATCATCTCCGGCGTCGGCGTGTAATCGGACGGGATGACGTTCTCGCCCGCCAACCCGCCTTCCACCACCTCGATGTAGAGGATGCTGGGCGAGAAGATGGAATTGACCCGCGCCCGATCCACGCCGGGGACATTGAAGACGTCGGCCTCCGCCCGGCGCAGCGTCTCCATGAAGATGGGCTGGTAGATGTCGCCGCGGTGGTGCTTGAGCGCGATCAGGACGGTATTGGCGCCACCGAAGTCGCGGTAGTACTGCATGAACGTCTGCATGTACGGATGCGACTGCGGCACCATCTTCAGCCAGCCGGCGTTGGGCCTGAGCTGCGCCGCGTTCCAGGCCAGGAACACCGTCAGCAGCGCCAGCACCGTCAGGCTGGCCGCGCGATGTCCGAAGATCACCGGCTCCACCGCGCGCAGAACGGCTCGGGTGAAACCGGTGGACGTGGTGCTTGCGGTCATTGGAGCGGCCCCAGATCTTCGACGCCGCGGCGGCCGACCGCGATCAAACGGCCGTTGAAGCTCAGCGCTCGGGTCAGTGTCTCGGCGGCGGCAGTCTTCACGATCTGCAGCGCGGTGCCTGCACCGTCCCAACTCAGCGCCGTGCCGTTCACACCCACCAGCAACACGCCCTGACCATTCAACCGCAGAGCGCCGAACAGGCTCTCCTGCACCGGGCTGTCCAGGCGGCGCCAACCCAGCGCAGCCAGCGCCTCGCGGTCGGTCACGGTGCTTCGCGCATAAGGGTCCCAGGCGTCCGCAGCGATCGGTGGACAGTGCGCCAAGTCGTCTGCGACGTAGACGTTGCCGCGCATGCCGTGAACCAGTGCCGCGCCGGCGCCCATCGCCATGCCGCCAAACAACGAACCCGCGTAAGGCCCGTCGATCAAGGTCCAGGTCCTGGCCTGGTCCACCGAGCGCGCCATCAGGCCGCGCTCGCCCACCACCAGCAGGGAAGCGTCGCCCAGCGCGATCACCGCGTTGAGGTGCATGCCCAGTTCGGCGAGCGGAGGGTCCATCGCAGTCCAGCTGGCGCCGCCGTCGCGGGTGCTCAGCATGCTGCCGTAGGCACCCACCGCCAGGCCATGCCGTGGGTCGAAGAACAGCAGGTCGTACAAGGCGTGCCCGTCCGTATCGCGATGGCGCAGCGCCCAGGTGCGACCGCCATCGACGGTCTGCAGAATGCTGGCGTCGTAACCCAGCGCCCAGCCCGACAGCGGATCGGTGAAACGCACCCGCGTCAGCATCACCCCGACCGGCGATTCGACCTGCCGCCACTGTGCGCCGTCTTCCGAGCGCAGTATCACGCCGTGCTGGCCTACGGCCACCAGGTGGGCACCGGCCCGTGCGATGTCCAGCAGCCGGGTCTGCGCGGCCTTGGGCGCGATCAGCGCGGGCCGCGCATCGCCATCCGGCAGCGACGGCGAATCCTGCGCCGTCGCGCAGTGCAGGAACATCGCCGCCATGCACCCGCAGAGCCAGTACCACCGCCCACCGTCGCCTCGGCCGATGCGGGCGACGCGCAGCGTGGATTTCACTTCGTCCTGGCCTTCTTCTGCAACGCGCCGGGCGTGAACATGGAGTCCTGGTACTCCACCTCGAAATCGGAGATGGCGTCTTCGTTGGTCAGCGTGGTGACGAAGTAACGCTTGGACTGCAGGTCGTAGATGGTTTCCGGCACACCACTGACGGTGGGGATGAAGGGAATGGTCAGCAGGTGTGCTTCCTGCACTTTCCACAGTTCGCCGCGGTTGTCGTAGCAATCCACCAGCGCGATCGACCAGGAGTCTTCGTCCAGATAGAACGTCCGCTTGCCGAAGCGATGGCGCTGCCCTGACTTGAGCGTGGCCTCCACCACCCACACGCGGTGCAGCTCGTAACGCGCCAGATCCTGGTTGAGATGGCCCGGCCGGATCAGGTCTGCGTACTTGAACGTGGGGCTGTTGAGCATCCAGGAGTTGTAGGGAATCAGCACCTCTTTCTTGCCGACCAGCTTCCAGTCGTAGCGGTCAAGCGCGCCGTTGAAGATGTCGATCTGGTCGTTGAACTGTTCGCCGTCGGAGCCGATGGACGGATTGTCGTAACCCACATCCGGCGCGCGGTTCACGCGCGCGATGCCCGGTGAGTAGATCCACGCATTGCGGGTCAGACCGGCGTTGCCGGCGGTCTCGTGCACCAGAATCACCTGGCCGGCCTGGCGCGGCGGCTCTAATACTTCCTGCAGGTAATAGGCGAACAGACCGCCGGCGCGAATCTCCGCACTTTCCTTGAGGTTGGCGTATTTGAACTTCACGTCCTCGACCAGCTTGCTGATCTTGTAGGTGCCGTCCGGCTTGACGATAGCCTGGTTGTTGTAGCGCTTGACCGCGCTGCCGCGGAACTTGAGTTTGTGGTTCCAGATCGCTTCCGCGCCGGAACCTGGAATCGGAAACGGAAAGCCCAGCTCGGCGCCCTTGATTTCGTCGGTCCCCGTAAGCGTCGCTCGGCTGGCGTTGGCCACGGTCGCCTGCAGGATCTCGTCCGGGAAAAAGGCATTCCGGAAACTGGGATACACCACCATCTTGTAATCGGGGTAGGTTTTGAACAGGCCCTTGTGGCCCTCGCTCAACTTGTCCTGGTGCTGCGCCAGATTGGCCTGGGTGATCACGTACAGCGGCTCGATGGAGTCCAGCGCGGTCTTGGCTTCCGGTGTGCGGTATTGCAGAAAGCCCTTCACGTACGAGGGCATGTATTTCATCACCAGCTCGTTGGCCTGCACCCGCGTCTTGGGGTCGTCGATCAGGCTCACAATCTCCAGCACCTTGCCGATATCGAAGCTCGCCACCATGCGCGACAGGAACGCCTCGCCTTCCCGGGACTTCAGCTGCGCGATCACCGCCACGATGTCGTCGCGAATCTCCGGCAGCTTGAGCTTGCGCGCCTGCACCTGCGCGATCAGCCCGTCGACCGACTTGCCCCCACGCGCTGCAAGTGCCTGGTCGAAGTCGGCCTTGAGCGCAGGGTCCGCCGACAGCATCGACTTCACCACCGCGATCACCCGATCAGCCTTGGCCGGCTCGGCATCCATGATCGCCTGCGCCTGGGTCAGGATGTCTCCGACCACGGCCGGGTCGCCGATCATGCTCTGGATGTCTTTCACCAGGCGCGTGCGCAGATCTTCGAGTTGCGCGCGGGTGAGCTTGAGCATGTCCGGCGCGAAAGCCGCCCTGCCCGCGTAGGCCGGGATGCTGCCTTCGGCATTGCCGGCGCGTTCGGCGCCGACCTCGGTCAGGTCCTTGCCCAGGCGAGCGGTCTGGTCGGCGGCGGCGACAGCAACGCTGCACCCCAGAATCGACATCAGCGCCAATGCTACGAGCTTGTTCAAAATCTTCTCCATGGTTCGCTGTCCGCAAGCGGCAACCGCGACGGGCATGCACGACACTCCATTATTCGCGCGGTCGCAGCGCAGCGGTGAGCGGTGCCTGTGCCAGAATGCTTGGCAGATTAGGCCACGTTGGACCGATGGGGAATCCGCTTTCCAGAGTCATCACCTTGGCGCGAGCCTCGATTCCGATCGCCTACGTTCGGTTGGGGCTGGACGTCGCGGCCGCACGCGGCCTGTCGCGCGACACCTTGCTGCGCGGACTGAGCATCGAACTGTCCGCGCTGGATTGCACCGACGCTCGGGTGCCGCTGAGCACCTGCGCCAGGCTGATTGCACGAGTGTGGCGCGCCACCGGCGACGCCAGCCTGGGGTACGAGTTCGGCCTGCGCAGCAGTCTGGCGGCACACGGCTCCCTGGGCTACGGCCTCATGAGCCAGACCACGGTGGGCCAGGCCCTTGAGTTCGGTCTCAAGTACGGTCGTCTGCGCAACCCGGTACTGCGATTGAGCCTGCGCATCGAGGGCGACCACGCGGTGGTGGATACGCGCGAAGCGCTGCCGCTGGGGCCGATGCGGCAGTACGCCATCGACGCGGTGCTGGTGTCGATGACCCGTATCGGCCGCCAGATCAGCGGCACCTTCAAGCCCCAGATGGAACTGCGCTTCGACTGCGACCGGCCAGCCCATTTCGAGCGCTACCGCCACCGGCTGCCGCCGACGATCTTCAATGCCGGCGTCAACCAGCTGCGCTTTCCGGCCGAATATCTGCAACGGCCGCTGGCGACCGGCGATGCGATATCGGCACAGGGTCTGGCCGATCAATGCGAGCGCGAGCTGGCACTGATCGGCGACGTTGCCACGGTGGCGGAGCGCGTGCGCGCCATGCTGAGTCGGCGGCCTGGCGGCTATCCCAAGCTGGCGGCTGTCGCCACCGGGCTGCATATGTCCGAGCGCACGCTCAAGCGCAAGCTGCAGCAGGAGGATCTGAGCTTTCTGCATTTGCTGGACGAAGCACGCCAGCGCGACGGCCAGCGCCTGCTCGCCACCACCGCGATGGACGTCAAGGATGTGGCCGGACAACTGGGCTACAACGATCCCGCCAGCTTCACCCGCGCCTTTCGCAAATGGACCGGCAATACGCCCAGCGCATGGCGGCTGCGCGCGCACCGGGCGAACGTCGACGGCTGAGCATGATCAAGCCGCCGCTTTGCTTCTCCGCAACCGGCGCGCGCGGCCGGTGGGCGCGCCGGCGCGCAACAGCTGTCCGGCCACCATATCGGTGAGCTGATCGATCACGTCTTCGCGGCGCAGGTGGACCGGCGGATCGCTCAGGTAGCGGATACCCACGAATACCGCCGCGTTGAAGGTCACGTACAGGGTCGCCGGAAGCTGTGCGAAGCGCAGGCGTTGGTGGTGGCGCAGCACGTAGAGCCGGAAGGATTCGGTGAAGAATCGTTCCAGTGCATCGACCGAGCGCATGGTGCGCGCGTGATACCAACCGCGCGCCAGCTCCAGATACAGGCCGCGGTTGGTCTCGAACAGATCGAATACCGCGTAAAGCGCGGCGCGGGTCAGCTTCGGGATGTCCGCATCCAGCAGCCCGGCAAACTGCCTGCCGATGACCTGCGTCAGGTCCGCCTGCAGGCGCTCCATCACCGCGTCGATCAGCGCGTTCTTGCCGTCGAAGTACTGATACAGCGAACCCACGCTGACCCCGGCCCGGGCCGCGACGTGATTGGTCGTGGTGTCCTGCAAGCCGCGCTCGGCGATGGTTTCCATGGTCGCCTGCACCAGGGCATCGACCATCTGCCGGGAGCGCGCCTGGCGCGGCTTCTTGCGCATGAGGGCTCTGGATACGCGAATTGAATACGAGTAATAAATCGCATTAGGGTGGCCTCCTCGTCAAATCGGAAGGCCGCCATGTCACCTAAGGTCCCCTTCGTTCCGTCCCGTCACGGTGCCGACGTCGAGGCCGGACGCCGCACCGGTCGGCGCTTGCGCTGGATGATCCGCGGCGACGCCGAACCCGACCCGGAGCGCTGGCGCGCGCTCGGCCTGGGCCTGATGCAGGGCGACCCGCCCGCCGACCGCTTGCTGGAATGGATGTACGAGCAGGGCATGCAGCAGGCGATGCCGTTGTTCCAGCGCGCGCTGGATCAGGGCATCGGCGCGCTACCGCAGGCGCCGCCACCGCTGACGGCGTTCTTCACGCAGTGCGAGCAGCATCCGCTCTGGGTCGACGATGCCAAGCTCGCGCAGGGCGCACGCGTGTTCCAGCGCATGGGCATGACTTCGCACTACGTGTTGCGCGACGTGGCGCTGATGGGCGGCTATCAGGCCTCGGCCTTCAACAAGACCCTGATCCTCACCGGGGCGCTGAACGGCGGCGCCGCGCGGCGGGTGGCGGAAACCATGAAATGGGTGGTGGCGGCGACCGCTACCGGCGGCATGGACGTCGGCGCAGAAGGGTTTCGTTCCACCCTGCACGTGCGCCTGATCCACGCCATGATCCGGCGTCGCGTGTCGCGCCTGCCCGAATGGCGGATCGAGGAGCTGGGGCTGCCGATCAACCAGACCGACATGGCAGCGACCTGGCTGGGATTCAGCGCGCTGTTGCTGATCGGCGTGCGCGCGATGGGCGTGCCGGTGACGCGCGCCGAAGGGCATGCGGTGATGCACCTGTGGAAGTTCATCTGCGGTCTGATGGGCGTCGACGAGCGCTGGCTGACCGACGACGAGACCGAAGCGCGCCGGCTGCTCTATCACATGCTGCTGGCGCAGACACCGCCCGACCGCAGCAGCGCGCAGCTCGGCCGCGCACTGATGAACGAGACGCTATCGGTGCCCTACCCGCGATTCCAGCGCCTACGCGCGCGCTTCGAGCGCATGCGGCACCTCAGCGTCACGCGTTATTTCACCGGCAGTGCCGGCATGGCCGCGCTGGGGCTGCCGGCCGGCATCCTGCCCTGGTATCCGTTGCTGAGCGCACCGTTCACGTTGTCCTGGCACCTGGCACATCGACTGGTCCCGGGCGGCCGCGCCCGCGCACAGCGCATCGGCCGACAAGCGCACGAGGATCTGTTGCGCCTGCACTTCGCAGGCGGCCGCGAGCAGTTACGGCCGTTGCAGGAAGTCTGATCGCGGCGCGGGCGCTGCCCTCGGAACCAGTCCAAAAACCTACTGCGCTCGGCATCTCGCGTCCGAACGGTGCTCGAAATGCTCACTTACTGCTATGCAAGCTCCGGGATCGAAGCGCCGCCGAGCGCGAACTCACCGATGCTCCCGACGGCTTTCGGACAGGCTCTCAGAAATTGTAGGTCAGGCTCACCGACAGGTTGTCGCGATCCTGGAGAACGTTGTCGGCGCCGTCGAAATATTGGTACAGCACGGTGCCGTTGAAGGCCTGGCCGATCTCGAACTGGATGCCGGGGATCATCCAGCGGTTGCCTTCCACGTAGTTCTGCGCGGGGAACGGCGCGATGCCCTCGATGTCCTCGAACCACAGCAGGGTCGGATTGACGTTGACGCCGGAGTTGAGGAAGTTGCTGTACTTGAACTGCACCAGCAGGCGCAGGCCCATGGAGAAGTCGTCGGCAAAGCCGCGCGTCTGCTGCGTGGGATTGACGCGGGCGGTAACCGCAGCGGTGTTGCAGGCAGTGCCCGGTGCGAAGCCGGTGCAATCGGCGCCCGGGCTGGGGTGGGTGTGTTCCAGCGTGCCCTGGAAATACAGATCGCCTTCCTCGGGCATGTCGATGATGTGAGTGATGCCCAGCTCGCCCAGCACGGTGACATCGTCGGCGCCGAACATGCTCGGGAACAGCTTGAGCGCGTTGATCACGAACTGGCCGGTCTTGAGGTCTTCGAAACCCTGCACGTATTCGCCGGGCTGATATTCGTTGTTGTTCTCCGCCGTGCGACCGCGGTAGACCGACAGGAAATCCGGGATGAAGGTGCGCGCGCCGGGCAGGATGGGACCCGCGCTGCCCGGCAGATTCAAGCCCAGCGCGTCCAGGTCCAGGCCCAATGCCGCCAGGGTTGAGGTGGACAGGCCGATGTCCTGGCTGGCGAACGCCTGCTGAAAGCCGGCATAGAACACATCCGAGATCAGGACCTGAGCCGGCAGGTTGGGCCGGTAGGAGTATTCGCCCGACACCGACCACCCGAACGCGGTGGTGTTGAAGCTGACGCCGTACATCTGGATGTCCTCGGGATAATCCAGCAGCAACTCGGCCGAATTGATCGGCAGCGGGTCCTTCGCCGGCAGCGCATTGCCCAACGCCAGCGGATTGAACGGCACGCAATTGGCCAGTGCGGTGATCGGATCGCCCAGGCCCCCGCGCAGACAGGTCTGCTGCGCCTCGATGATGGAGAAGTACGGCAGACGGCTGTGGTAGTTCAGGAAATAGAAGCCGAACTCGGTGCCGTCGTTGAAGTTCTCCGCATACCAGTTCACGCGCAGACCGAACTGGCCGTCGTCGCTGGCGGGACGGTCGTTCTCGCCCACGCGCGAGTTGCGCGTGCTCGACGACAGCAGGCGGAACGGCAGGCCGGGGCGGAACTCGTTGTTGGGGTCTTCCGGAAACTGACCCAGGCTCAGCACCGGGTTGTATTCGTCGATGCCGGCGGGATCGGCACTGGAAAAGAAAGTGCCGCTGGGCTGCACGCGGGTGGTGTCCCAGTCGTACATGTAGACCAGTTCAGCGGTCACATTGGCCACGATGTCGGCGGAGAACAGCACCATGCCGGTCGGCACCGCCAGCTCGTTGAGATTGAAGCCGGGCTGCAAGGCGAGCACCGCGTCCAGCGGATTGAGCGTATCCATCGTGTTGAACAGATGCAGGTTGGCCTCGCCCCAGCGCACCCGCTGCTGGCCTACCGAAATACCGAAGAAGCGCTCGCCGACTTCGAAATTGTAGAGCACGAACGCCTCGCGGAGCTCGCCCTTGAGTCCGGCGCGCGTTCGCACGCTGTCGCTGCGCCGCTCCGACGCCGGCTGATACTGCGTGTTGACGTGGGTGACGTCGAGGTTGTAGTTGACCTCGTCGTAGAAGCCGACGTAGTTGAGCTTGACCACCCAGTCCTCCCAGCTGGCACTCAACTGGGTGTTGATCTTGAACAGCGCGGAGACCAGATCGCCGTTGTCGTAATTGAGGTTGCCGTCATCCATCAGTGCGGCAAAGTAGCCACCCCTAGCATCGACCAGGCGCTGATTGGGCTCCGGGTTGCCGAACAGCGAGATGCAGTCGTCGTCGTTCGGACCCAGGCTGTAATCGCCACCGCGATTGCTGCACAGAAACTCCTGGCCCGGAATGTTCAGCTTGCCGATCTTGCCGTCGTCGCGCTCCTCCACGCGCCAGGCTGCGCCGGCGGTGAACTTGCTCACCCAGGACACGTCGGCGCCAGCGAACTCGAAATTGATCGCCGATGCAGGCATGGCCGCAGCCGCCAGCATGCCGGTCGCGAGCAGACGGAGCCCTGTGTTCGCCATGACGCTTTTCCTCCCGGGCACCGGAGCGGCCCCGCCTTCCTTGCGTTTAAGTGCGGCCTGCGGCCGTCGTTTGCTCTGCTGAATCCCTGCGCAGTCATGTTAGGGCGGACACCCGCGGCGGCCAAGCATTTCCGGCAGGATCGCGAGACTCAAGGACACTGCGCCGCGCAGGTATGACCGGGCCGACGCCGGGGTATGGCGCCATGGTCGCTGGACCGGTCCACCGCGGCGTCGGAGCCGGCCGCGGAGTTGCTAGACTCGCGGCCCGACATCCAAGGGCCGTTAGCTCAGTTGGTTAGAGCTGAGGACTCATAATTCTTTTCCCGTTGACGCCCCCACCTCTCGATGCGACGATTCCTCTCGTCACGGTGATTTTTAGAAAGGGCCTTTAGCTCAATCGGTTAGAGCAGCAGACTCATAATCTGTTGGTTCCGGGTTCAAGTCCCGGAGGGCCCACCATCACCATAGGATTCTTGCGTCGGTACAATTTCGGTACAGTGCCGGCGCGCCGCGTGAGGGGTGACGGCTTTGGCGACGATCGTTGCGACCGATTCTGGCAAGTGGAAGGCGATCATCCGCAAGAGTGGATGGCCACCGACGATCAAGACGTTTCGCCTCAAGCGTGACGCCGAAGATTGGGCACGCCGCACCGAAGACGAAATGGTGCGTGGGATCTATATCCAGCGAGCACCGTCAGAACGCACAAGCGTTGCTTCTGCGCTGGACCGTTACTTCAAAGAGGTGACGCCGACCAAGCGGCCGATCACACAGAAGACGGAACGACAGCGGATCGAAATCGTCAAGAAATTCTTCGGCAAGTACTCGCTGGCGGCCGTTACTCCCGACCTGGTCGCAACCTACCGTGACCAGCGCCTTGCCGGCGATATTGACCCCAAATCAGGCAACCGCATTCCGCGCGCGGCCAACACCATCCGCATCGAGTTGGCGTTGCTCAGCAACCTCTACACGGTCGCGATCCGTGAATGGGGAATGGGTCTGGTCTACAACCCCGTCAAGATCATTCGGAAGCCCACACCGGCCCCTCACCGACATCGGCGGCTCACAGCAGCGGAGGAAAAGCGCCTGTTCGCCGAGCTGGATGCGCACAGCAATCCGATGCTCGCCTGGCTCGCTCGGATCGCGCTCGAAACTGGCATGCGATCATCGGAAATCACGACGCTTACGCGCTCACAGGTTGACCTGCGCCGCCGTATCGTCCGCCTGTACGACACAAAGAATTCCGAGCCTCGCGAGGTGCCACTCAGCGACACAGCGGTGGAGATATTCCGGGAAGCCCTCGCCAATCCGGTGCGCCCGATAGACACCGATCTGATCTTTTTTGGCGAGCCAGGCCGCCACGGAAAGCGGTCGTCTTACACCTTCCATAAGGTCTGGGATCAGGCGAAAAGACGCGCTGGAATCGCCGACTATCACTTCCATGATCTGCGCCATGAATGCGGCAGTCGTCTCGCCGAAGGAGGGATGGATGCCCGCAAGATCGCCGCGATTCTCGGCCATAAGGACATGAACATGGCGATGGTGTACGTGAACCTTTACGGCCGCGATCTGGTGGATGAGGTCAACCAGGCACTCGCTCGCCGACGTGCCCGAACCTTCGCGGCCTAGGCCAAGCAAAAGGTCACCGCGTGCGGCGGGTGAAGGCCCTGTAAGTTCGGGATCTTGTCCCCTGGGCTGGCAACAGGGCGGCCGTTTCGGCTTCGATCCTATGCGGCTCTCGAAGCTCCCTCCCATCTGACAACAGTCACCGTGGACGACGAGCCCGCATTGACCCCAAGCGTCGCCACAAAATGGCTGGCAAAACCCGACAGCTACCGTGGATGGACCAGAAAATTGAGTCCCAGCCAGCCGGTTATTGCGGAACAATCTTGAGTCCGCGTCATGGGGGAAGCCGACGAAAAGTCACCTTCGACACCCCTTCGTAACTCACTGATGTATAAAGACGTACACGCTACGTGTACGATTTGCACGACGCTAAGTATCTGATTGATAGACGCTTCCCTGCCACCAAGGGGTGCATCAGGTGTGATGCTTTCTCCCTCCGCATAGTGCGGAGGGAGCTTTTGACCGATAGGAAGCAAAACTGTTTACGCAAAATCGGGGGCCGCGTTTACGCTGAACGGCGCGCCACGCATTTGGCAACGTCTACAAGCCAGCGCCCGTTACGGCTTCGTCGAACGCCCTCGTCCATCCGGACTGGCCATCCAAATACACCGGCTGCATGACCTTCAACAAGCTCTCGTCGTCCGCCCGTGGCAGCAATAACTGAGCAGGGCAGTAGACAAATGATCGCCAATCGCCGTCCACGGCCTGCATGCATACCGCGAGAACGTCGAACTCGTTTCGCTTGTAGGGCCGCGTCGCGCCACCGTCTTTTGCCTTTCCCGTGCGGGTGCGCTGAGTTTCGACGGTGTATACATTTCCGGGATTTCTGTAACCCTTCTCCGCGTAGAGCTTGGGAACACCCCTCTCGCGTCGTTGTTGCTTCACCTGGACACGAACACTCACATTTCCCCTACGCAGCAAAAGGTCGTGCGCCTGATCGCCGAAGAAAGGGATGTCCGTCCAGCCGTTCAATGTCGGAACCACAACGGTCCGAAATGTCGCCTCGGCCAAGATTCCCCGCACTCCACGCTGAGTGAGGTCCGGCGAAGCGTGTATCGCCTCAAGGATCGCTTCAGCCGTGGTGTTCCATTCATCCTCCAGTGGATGAATAGGAATGCGCAGCTCCTCACGAAGGAACTTCAGTACCTGCGCCCTTGCATCGCTCGACATTGCGCGAAGCAGCGCCGTCACCTGATCAATCGACATACGATTTCTTCCGGCCGGCCGGCATTGCCTCGAACGAGTAAACATCAGCTCGCCGAACGAGCTTTCGCCCTCCGACCTCAATCGTCGGCAATCGTCCACGCTCGACCAGGCGCGCGATAGCCTGCCGAGTCGTTCCGCGAATGCGGGCGGCTTCGGATTGGCTGATCCATTCGCTCGGATCGACAGTGACGAAATTGGTTGACAAGCGAAACCTATTTATGCCAGCATGTAAGATGAGCCAATTGTAAACGGATCGTAAATGCCCGCCCCCACCTCAGCACCACTTCGCGACGACGCATCAAGATTGCCCGGTGGCTTCGAGCACCCCTCGAAGCTTATGGCGAGTGGTCGCGATTTCGTTTACGAAACGGCGCTCGGCGCAGCTTACTGCGCCGACGCGCTGCCGCTCCTCCGATCGCTGCCGACAGGCTCAATAAACGCTGTCGTCACATCGCCTCCTTACGCCCTTCATTTCAAGAAGGCTTACGGCAATGCGGACAAGGATGCCTACGTAGAGTGGTTCCTTCCGTTCGCCGAACAGGTCAAGCGCGTACTGGCGGACGACGGAAGTTTCGTCCTCAACATCGGAGGGAGCTACAACAAGGGAAGCCCCACCAGGTCGCTGTATCATTTCAAACTGCTGATCGCTCTCGTCGAGGACCTCGGCTTTCATCTCGCACAGGAGTGCTTCTGGTACAACCCTGCAAAGATGCCGACCCCCGCTGAATGGGTGAATGTTCGGCGAATGCGGGTGAAGGACAGCGTCGAGTATGTGTGGTGGCTCTCCAAGACCGAGTGGCCGAAAGCAAATAACCGCAATGTCCTGAAGGCCTACAGTCCTGACATGCTTCGCCTAGCCAAGCGCGGGGTCAGGGCAACAACACGACCATCCGGCCACGCCATCAAGGCCTCGTTCGCCAGTGCGGATGCCGGCGGGGCCATCCCAGCCAATGTGGTAGAGGATGATGTCGCCAGCGACCTGCTTCGCTTTGGGAACAATGCAGCGAATGATCGTTACACGGAACGCTGCAAGGCGGCCGGCATCAAGATACATCCGGCGCGTTTCCCGGCTGCTCTTCCCGAGTTCTTCCTGAAGCTGACGACTGATGTCGGCGATCTTGTGCTCGATCCCTTCGCCGGCTCCAACACGACTGGCTTCGTCGCAGAGCAGCTTGGCCGTCGATGGATGGCAATCGACCAGATGCCCGAGTACCTTCGCGCCAGCGCGTTTCGATTCGAGCCGGAACCGCAGGTTGCGAATCTATCGCCACCGCCCCAACAAAGTGACTCAGTACGGCCGGAAACCGCGATGCGCAAAGGCAGCCGCCGCCGAACAGCGGCGGTGGAATAGATTCTGTGTAGTGTTCTGTAGCGCTACAGAACACTACAGCGCTTCGACTGCTTATAACTGCTGAGTTATAATTTGCGCACTGATAGCCTCGCAGTTGATGAAACATGCCTGACGATTTGGCGCTGAGCGTCCCCTATGAAGACGCATTCGACGCACTGAACCCTCCTGATGTCGCGCAAGTAAAGCGCGTGAGAGCTCATGCGCTGCGCGCACTTCGTCAGTTGCTCCTGGAACTCCCCGGCACCCAACAAGAGGTCGCAGCACAGCTCGGCATCAAGCAGCCACGTTTGAACCGGATACTGCGTGGCGAGGAATCTGCCGTCTCGCTCGACAACTTGGTACTTCTCGCTGCGCGAGCGGGGTTGCGAACAAGCGTCGTCATAGAGGCGGGCGGTCGTCGGCGTCGAATTGCATGACAGCCCTACAAGAAGCCCTGGATCAAGCGGACCGGCACTGCGATCTTGAGGGCCTGCCCCCGCCGAGTCCGAAGGCGTGCTCGCTTGACAACGATATTGCCGAGGGGCGCCTGACGTGGTCTGAGGCGATCAATACTCTTTCGGATCACCATCGCGTCAACGCCAGCGTCTCCCGCTAGAACTTTCGCATGCGATCGACAGGATCAACACGGCGCTCGGCTAAGCCCTCCGTGTAGCTAGACAGAAAAAGAAGGGGCGGCAATGCCGCCCCTTCTCTGGTCAACGCTTGTCGCGAGGCGGGAATGGATCATTTCCATAGCTATCGCGATGACGGATTCGTCCATCGCGGCCGTGGGTAATTACATCCCCTCCTTGGTTCTTCGCGATTTCACGTGCACGGTCGATCGCCTGCGCCTGAGTATCGTGTCGGGACGTGTCTCGCGTATTTCCTTCGCCGAGCACGGCCCAAGTGCCGTCCTCACGCTTCACCACATGCTGATGATTGCTCATAAAAATCTCCTAAATCGAGTTCTGAAGAGGACGGCGGATCGCTCCGCCGCCCCGTCCTTACTTGCACCGAACCAGAAAGCGCCAGCTGTCGTACCCGTATTCGCGCGCATCCAAATAGCGATCGCTATTCTTCACACGGCGAAACCGGCAAAACACCCAACGGAACCCTGGTGGTGCAGGCTTTTTTTCACCTGACATTCACAAAGCACCTCCTTTCCCGGAGAGGATTGGTGCTCCTTGTCAGACTCGATTGATGCCTGTACTATGCAGGCCGCGTTTAGAAGTCTCACAAGGCGACGCGCCTCCGGGTGCACGTCCTTTTCGACAGGGCGACTAGTGACAGCTAGGCGCCCTAAATTTTTTTAGATCAGCCTTTCCCTCCGCAGCGCATCGAATCGAACTCGCGCAGCAGGGGCGGAAACCCCACACATCTGCTCAAGCATCGTTGGAAGTTTGGCGATCTGAACGGCGCTGATCGGCATAAGCAGCTCCGCCGCAAACTGGTTGGCTTGCCACTCGCTGCTCCGATAGGGCTTGATGTCGTTCTTGGCAACATGCCGGGCCATTGGGAGGCCCTGGTGCATGAAAAGGTGGCCAAGCTCGTGAGCCATCGTAAACCGGCCGAATCCGTCGCCACGCGCCGCGTTCTCATAGGCATCCTCGCGGATCTCGACCAACCTCTGGTCAGGGTATGCCCGCCCGGCATCACCGCCCATCTCTTCCATCGTCCCGATGGAGAAATCGTAGCCCTTCCATTCACGGACCAAGAACGTGTCCATGAACCAGACGATCGGGAACCAGGGATCGTTCAGCGCCGTTGAATCCCTGAAGAGGGTTGCAAGTTCACGAATCGACTTCGTACTTTTTGGTGGAACTTCGATACAGACTCCGCTCATGAGTCCTCCCGTTTCTTTTTGATCTTTTTGTCAGACTCAAGCAGCTTCAGCAGCTCCTGCACTTCACGCGAAGGCATATCATCAAGGCGGCGAGCGAATGCGACAGCAAGCCGTTTGGAGAAAGCATCTTTTCCGTCCAACGGAATCACGACCGCCTTACTCCTACTCTGGGCAGCCGTCACCCTCAAGCTCTCAGCAACTTCTCCCGTCAGGTCGATCGCCGCGATCACTTTGCTCACGAACATCGGCGGGACGGGTTTCCGCCCCGTCTCCAACGCCGACAAGAAAGCAGCCGACACGCCAAGGACCTCGGCCAAGTCAGCGAGGGTCATATCGCGGTCAACCCGGATCTTCCTCAACACTTTGCCGAACTCTGTCGTCATCGCAGCCACCCCGTCGTCAGACTATTACTCATACCTTAATTGTCTCATGGAAGGTGTTATTTGTCAACCACGCGGTTTAACACTGGAACCAAATAGAGGGCGCCAGTAATTTGCGCCCTATCACTTAAGACCATGAAAACGGTGGAAAGTTCAGCGAAAGTCTTCCGAGTGGACAAGAGGTCCGAATCCAGCGCGCCCGTGGACAACCCCTGCACAGCGGCCGCTCCGCTGGGGCTCTGTTGGGGAGCCCCTGCCGCTTCGCTGCTGCACAGAGGTTGCCCACCGGCACCCCGAGGTCCATCGCGTCAGACTTTCTCATGAGAAAGTCGAGGTCAGCCGCAGCACCCCTCATCGGGGTGCCCGTCTTCGCCGTAGCGATCCCGATATAGCTCGTCGCCGATCCGCCGCCGCTGTGCGGCGTAATAGAGCCCGTAGGACTCCAGCCAGCCATTCAGCTGGGCGCCGTCGATGACGCCCCAGGTATGGACTTCGGCCTGGCCGAAGTGGTCGAAGCGCAACACATCCAGGCATGCATCAGCCAGGTCGGGATCGAGCGAGCGAAGATCCGTCAGATCGAACGGAAACCGAGGGCCGTTGTAAAGGCCACCCAGGAACGCCACAAGCCGCCGTACCTGTCCGGCCCCTGGATTCCCACGGATCGCTCCCACAATGCGCTGTAGGCCCTTTATGGCCGGTCCTCGCGCCGCTTCCTTTGTCCGAGTGACCGCCGCCAGCTTCGCAACAAAATCATCCACGACCTCATCCCGGTTCCGCGTGCCGATGGTCGCCATCACGCACCCCTCAACTGACACGGCACTCTCTCGATCAAGTCCTGCTCGAACAGCGCCGGCAGCTCGCGAACCAGCCGCAGCGCCGCCGCCTCGATGGCCGCCTGCCGCGTGATGTACGTCCTGTCCGTCTCGAACGCGCCCGCGTTGTCCACGTCGAGCACATAGGTCCAGCCCGTCTTGTGCCGCTGCGTCCTCACCTCGATCCGGTGCGCTCGCAACTGCTCCGCTCGAATTCCGCTCATACCCGCATCTCCTGTTGCCCTGGTCGCAAGCGCGGCAGGCCTCCGCCGCGCTTGTGATCGGGGACCGATCGGCACGCCGTCGAGCACGGGTCAATTGCCGCCGAAGGGCGAGCGCAGCGAGATTCGTCGGCCGCATAGCGGCCGTCGAACGGATCGATTGACGCGCGCGGAGCAAGTGCCACCCAACCAACCCGCGGAGCGGCCGACTTTCTCATGAGAAACTTTTGGGTCGCGTAGTAGCGCGCGGCGCTACGAGGACACGGTGTCGGCGCAGCCGTCACGGTGTCCCCGGCTTGGCGGCGTGACGAAGCCGCAGGCTTGGTCTTGCCGTGCTGTTCGGACGAGGGATTGAAGCCCGAAGGGGCGAGACGCCGAAGGCGGCTCGATGCAAAGCACGAAAGCCCGGCGCGCACTGCGCGCGGCCTCCCGACTTTCTCATGAGAAACTTTTCCTCCCCCGTAGCGCATCGCACTACAAACCGACACAAGGGGGGGGTGATTCAGCACTGACCACCCCCGCACGCTGCAACTCCATGATTTTCTGAAGCCTGCTGATCTGTAGAGGGGGGTAATTCATCATCGAGCTCGCGCGCCCCACCGAACAACCGACTGAATCTGACCCGTCAGCATCGCCCTGGCTACGGCCTCGGTCTGATTCGACGCACCGAGACGATCCATCGCGCGACTCACCAGGTAGCCAACGGCCGTGAGCGAAATCCCGAGCTGCCGTGCCACGTCCCTCTGCGCCATCCCTTCCGCCAACAGCCGCAGCGTCTCCGCTTGGCGCGCAGTCAAGGTAGGGCCAAGGCGCTCAGCGACGGCTGCCAGGTCATCCAAGGCATCGAACCCGACCTGACGCATCACCGACAGCGTTTGGCTAGCTGCACCACGGCCGATCGGCACCCGCCCGGAAACAGATACCAACGCCATCAGGCTTCCGGGCCCGTGGACGGGCAATGTCAGTGCATGCCGGAGGTCTCCGCTTGCCGCTGCCATGACTGGGCCTCGGATGAAAGACGCCCAGACGATGGACCGAGTCGTTCGCCGAGCGGCATCGGCAATGGTCGGCATCGCTGTCTCTACGGCATGCCGCAGCCGACCAAGGCCACTTTCATAAACGACGCGGAGCTGCAGGCCTTCGCAGACTACCAGCCAGCTCATGGGATAGCCCAGTGCGGCGAGTGCGCTGCCATGCTTTGGCAGCTCGACGCAGGCTCGATCCATCGAGTGACGAAGGGCTTCAGCGTTCAGCCTGACTGCCACCACGCTCATGCGTGATCCTCGAATCGCTGCGCCAGCGCGCCTGCTACACGCTGCAGCTCGTTCGGGACTTTCTCATGAGAAAGTCTGAGGGCTACGCTCACCATGACGCACCGCCCGACTTTCTCATGAGAAAGTCACAACCGATTGATGAATAGACAGATTTTCTCGAAATACCCCTATAGGGATGGTATAATTCAAGGGTGCGAAAAGTTTCGCATGAGAAAGTCCGGGCATCCGTGGGACGCCCGGTCGGGAGGGTGAAATGAACAGAACGACCTTCGTCCGAGCCATCAAGGTGCTTCTCGTGGCCGTTGTGGCGACACCCTCGGCCGCTTTGGCTATCACAGCAATGACGCAGGCTTCTGCGCTTTTGGGAGTCTTCGCTCTTTTCGCAGGCGTGCCGGCGCTCGCGCTCGGCATGGGTATGCTGGATCGCTCTACCCAGATGCCGGTTGGCAGCGAGTTCGCTGATGCCACTGCGCAGTCTGATCAGTTCTTCGCGATCAATGATGTGAACCCGCGCAGCGGTCGCGATTGGGCTCACCATGACGCTCGTGTTTCGCTGAGCGCACAAATGAATCCGCATCAATGGTCGTAGTGCTGCCCGAGTACGGCCGTTGGATTTCGGCGCGATCATCGGAATAACCCGTCGACGAACTGAATGGCGCGATCAACTGGTGTTCCGGCAACCAGTTCGCGCCCCTTTTCCACGGCCGTTTGTTCGTCCGCGTTAGAGGCCGCGACTGCAGTTTTTCCAGCGATACCCGCTTGCGCAGTGACGATTGAAGCCTCGTTACGCAGTACCAACTGCTCGGCAATCTCCGTGTTGGCTTGGCTTCTGGTCTCATCACTCCAGGTCTCCGGTCTGCCGTATCGCATGTACACAGCTCGTTGCGCGTCGCTGTAGTTTTCGCCGACCTCATCAGCCAATCGCGTCATGACCAGGTTCTGGCTGGCTCGGCTGGACTCCGACGATCCCACTTGACCGCCGGTACTACCGCCGCCGCCATAGCCGCCCGTTACACCGCCGCCGTGCTTCGCACCCCGGCCCATGTTGAACGGAAGGTTTAGTCCAGCGGACACCGACGATTCTTGCCCCACATACGCTTCGTTTCCGAACCCTTCGAGACCCATACGCGCGGTGAGAGCGCCTGCGATAGCAAACCGATCTCGATCTTCCATAGGGGCCGTCATGTCCCCTCGCATGATGCCGAGCAGTGTCGGCACTGCATGCTCCGGCCGCATGCTGTTCGGATCGCTGATCTGCAGCGACTCGGAGAAGATTTGCTCATTGCCGCGACGATTCACGTCGCCGACGTGGGTGCTGTCTCCGAACCGCGTCGTGCGGCCATCCGTCTCCGTCGTGACGTTGCCCTTGGAGACACTGGACACAAAGTCAGCCTGCGCCGCATCGGCGCGGCCGGTATTGGGATCGAGCGTCATCCGCAGGAAGCCGCCACCAGACTCGCGCAGCTCGGCCAGCTCGCGCGGCCCCATCGCGCCGCTGCGCTCCATGAAATCCGCGATGGAACTGCGGTTCTGATCGGTGACGGCAAGTCCGACCTGGCCGTTCTGGTACTCGGCCATGTCGAGGCGCTGGCGCACGTCGGCGGGATCGAGGCCCAACTGCCTGGCGAGCTGCGAGCTGACGTTCGCGCGAGCCAGCGCATCGGTTTCCTGGTGCGCCGCGACCGCATCCGTCGTTGCGCGGATGTTGCCGGGGTTCAAGCTCTCGATCGCGTCACCGCGCGAAAGGTGCTGGCTGCGCGCCACTTCCTCAGCGGTGATGAGCGGCTGCACGCCGCCGCCGAACGCATCCACAGCCCGCAGCGTGCCTTCGGACTGCGCGCCCCGGAACAGGCCTTCGGCCTGGCCGGCGCGCGTCGCCGCGTTGTCGCCGAATTTCTCGGTCAGCGTCGTGGCCGCCTCCACACGCGATCGCGTATCGACGCCGGCCGTCGTGTAGAGGTCGGACTTGTCTTCGCGGCTCAAGGCCACGTCGCTTGCGTTCGTTTGGACGCCGCGCGCCGCCGCGCCCTCTGCGAAGTTCGCGCGGCCGAAGGTCTGATCCGCTTCGACTCTGCGGCTGAATGTCTCCATGCCGCCCATTGCGGCCTGAGATTCCGCGTTTGTCGCGCGGAACAGCTCGGGGGATACGCCAGCCTGCCCGGCGCCGGCCTGCGTGCCTGAGACGCTTCCCAGCGTGTCAGACGCGGTGTAGCGGCCGGTATCACCCAGAACTTCGCCCGCAGCCCGACCGCCGGAAATAGAGGGGTCGATATACGCGCCCGCTTCCGCCGTCTGCCGAATCTGCCCCATGCCGCTGGCCAGCGAACCCTGCTGGAAGCCTGACCCGGCCTGACCCATCGTGCCGGCGACGCCCATCATCGACTGCTGCATCTGAGCGTTCTGCTCCGGCAAAAGCTGCTGCCGGCCGGCTTGGTCGCCAGCCTGCTCGATGTTGTTCTGCCACTGCTGACCCAGGCCGGTCAGCGCGTAGCCACCGAACTTGAACAGACCGAAAGCAAGGACGCTGGCCATCGCGAGCGCCGTGCTACGGCTCTTGCCGAAAATGCCGAGCGCCTGGACCGAGCCCTCCGGCGACATCATGATCGCCTCGACGCCGAGCTGCTGCCGCCGAATTTCGTTGAACGCCTCAAAGGCTGCGTCATAAGCCATCTGCACTGCGATGCCGTCACCGATTCCCCACAGCGCCAGCCAGGCGAACAAGCCGATCGTCAGCATGAAAGCCGGCTTGATGAGCGGCGTCACCATGAACAGCAAGGTCAACGGCACCACACCGAGAACGACGGCGAGCATGAACGCGCGCACCTTCGGAATCCATTGATTCATGGCTTCCGCGTTGCCGAGCCCTTCGGCCATCACCTGACGACTGACCAGCGACCGCATCGAGCGGTCCACGTCGGCCGAATTCATTGCGCGGCTCACCGCGCCGGCCAGCAGCACCGATCGCAAGAACGGCAGCTCGCTGCCGGGCGTCACGTTGTACAGCTCCGAGGACTCCTGTAGCAGCGACTTGCACTTCGCGTCCTGGTTGCCGTCAGCCACATTGAAACCGGCCTGCCGGCAGATCGACGCCGTGACATCGGCAAACGTCAGCGGATCGACAATGCGGCTCGCTAAGCCGCCGGAACCGGACCAAGCGTCGGTGCAGCTCCGCGCTTCGCCGCGATCATCGTTCGGCGGGTGATACACGGTGGAAAGTGCCGCATTCGTCCATTGCGCGAACTCGTTCATCAAGTCCGTCGAAGCGTGCATGAGCCGCTGCCGCGCGCCCGTATCGCTGTTCCCCATATAGGGAGCGCCGCAGTTGAGGTAGTAGTTGACCAACGACTGCTGCAGATACCAGTCCTTGACCTCTGCGCTGGTCGCCGCCTTGATCAGCGCGAAATTGATCGCGCCGGCATTGTCGGAGTACGGGTTCGCGGATGCCGTGTCGGCAATCTCGATGATGCCGCGCTCGACCTTGTTCAGTCCGCCGGCAATCAAGACGATCAGATTGGGCACGTCGCCCACGGCTTCATAGGCGTTGCGCACCGGATCGTAGACGTGAACGGTGCCGGTCGGCATGACCGCGCCCTTGAACAGCGCGAGCCCGATCGCGACCTGAATGGCGGCCTGGAGAGGATTGATCTGTTCGCCAGTCATCCCCTTGTAGGCTTGCGCTACCGTTCCGAACGTGACTCCGGCAATGGCGAAGATCGCTGCGAAAACCGTAAAGCTGCTGTCTGACAGCATCAGCGACAGACGGCGGAAGGCCGCGACCGTCTCCGAGAAGCCGTTGTAGGTGTAAAAGTCCATGTCCAGCGCCGCCGCCGGCCCTGCGATCAGCATCAACACGATCGCTGTGATCGCCTTATCTCGGATTCTCATTTGCTGTCCTTCAGCGAGTCGGGGAGCCAGGTCATGTAGCGGTTCCACAGGGGCTCATTGCGAGCGAATACCTGGACGCATACGAAGGCGACGAGCAGGCAGGTGAAATAGCCGGCGCTGAACCAGTCTTCTTGCAGGAGCGATACGGCGATCAAAGGGGCCGCGAAGCAGCACGCCAGAGGCATGTTCTTCGCCACTGTCTGACGTAGTGAGTAGGGGCCACACATCCGCTGCAGAAACTTTCTCATGAGAAAGTCCTACTGCTGACCGAGCGACGTGCGGTTCATCTGCCGGCGATAGTCCTCCGCCATTGCGCGCGTCACCTCAAGCGTCGTGGACATTTCGCTAACCCGCGTCTGCCACGCCGTCCGCGCCGCGATGCTGAGCTGAGCTGCCCTCGGCTCCATCACCTTGAGGTGGTCAAGCGCCTTGTCGATCACGTCCACGGAGCAGTACCGCCCTCCGGCGGCAGGCTGTCGCTGATTGGACTGGACCTGGTTCGCTTTGACGATGACGAAACGAAGCACTTGCCAGAGGTCATTCATCATCCGATGGCTGATCTGGAATGCCAGCGGCTCGGCAAGGATGTCCACGATCGCATCCGTACTGCCTTGCGCGCTCCCATTCGACAGCAGCGTCAGCAGCGGGAAGGTGCTTGCGTCGATGAAGGCGATTTCGTCGGCGGTCAGCGCAGTCGCGCCGCCTGGTGTGGACAGCTTGTTGGCAATCGCCAGTAGCCGGTCCCGCGTTTCACTCACGACCGGCGACATGCCCGACGCGCTGCACGATCCAGTCGTGCTCATGGCGTCCACGGTGCCCGTCACGAAGCTGTCGGGGTCGATCTGTGCATTGCCAGGGCAATAGCTGAATGTCTCGACCTGGTAGAGACGCTGCGTCGTCGAATAGGTCACGCGCGCATCGCCGATGATGCCGCGCATGACGCCTGCGAAGTCGTTCATTCCGACTTCGGCCGCAGCGTTCTGGATCACCGATCCGTTGACGAAGATGCGGCGGAACAGATCGGGGCAGTCTTCCAGCGTCGGTTGCGTGTCATCGGGCGCAGCGCCGTTTCCGGCCCGAACGGTGTCCTGGAAGTCCTGCGAGTTCTTGCGCAGACCTTCTCCGAGGCTGTACGAGCTTGCTGCGACCGCAGAGAGCTGATCGACGGTCGCTTTTGCGAGGCCTTTGGCCATCTGACAGTCGTTCATCTGAATGCCGTTGACCGCGTCCGTGATCGCCGTCAGCGTGTTCATCGCGTCCTTGCACGGCTGGCAATACTGCGTCATGGCCAGATCGAATGCGAAAGCGGGCGCCGCCTGGATGATGCGCTGGAACTTCTCGACCAGGTACTCAGGATCGAGGTACGAGAACCCGCCGAGGAAAAGGTCGATGCCTCCGCACCCGACATTCAAGCGAGGCGGGCTTGCGGTCACGAGATAATCGTTGTTCATGCGGTAGCGGCCTTGGAAGCCGCCAGCGCTGTAGAAACCGCGCTGCTGGTTCTGGTAGCCGCCTGCGCTGGTCGTCGTGGACTGGTCGAACCACTCCCCAACCCAATCGGCGAACGCCGCACCACTGAACAACATCGTCGCGGCGATGAACACCGCTGGGATACCTAACTTTTTCATATCGCCGCCTCCGCGTTGATTCGCGCGACCGCAGCTTTCATCCAAGCGACCGCCGATGTGATCTGGCCGAGTCGTTTTTTCTCGGCGAGCTGGCTAAAGAGTTTTTCGGCCGTGTCTTCCGGCACGCGCCGTGCGAGAACAAAAAGCTCGCGCTGTTCATCGGCGGTTAGCGGTTTATCCACACGCCGCCGGTTGGTGGTTCTTTTTGACGGTTCATGTGGTGGTTGTGGTGGTTCGGGTGACAGAGCTTTGTCACCCTCGGGGGTGTCAGCAGTGACGCCCTCCCCCCGACACGGCCCTGTCACCCTCCCCTCGTCACGCGTGTCACCCTCCCCGTTCCCATTCGGGGGAGAGGGTGTCAATTTGTCACCCTCCCCGCCGTCCATCAGAAGTTGGTACGCGTTGGTACGCTGGCGCCCGTTCGCAGACCGCTGAGAACTCACTTCCAACAGCGGGACCGGACCTGAGGCGAGCTGGCGCAGGACTCGTTGCGCAGTCCGAACTGAGACACAGGACTTTCTCGCGAGCGTCGAGACGCTGGGCCAAGCGAACCCTCTGTCGTCGGCTATATCTGCCAGCGCCAGAAGCAAGAGCTTGCGCGATGGCTCAAGCTCTATGGACCAGACCCAGTTCATCGCACGAACGGACACGGCCGAGTTATTGGCCGGTGGCCTGGATAATCATCTGGTCAACGAGGTCTCGCCGGAAGTACACCCGTCGGCCGAGCTTGACTCTCGCCGATCGCAGCCGCATCGAGAAGTCATTGTCGCAATAGAGGCTGACCCGAAGACCCTCAGGACTTCTATGCAGAAGCTTGGCCAGGCAATCGATGGTCAGAAGCTGCCGGGACTCATCAGTGGGCATTTGCATATCTCGTCAGGTGGTATCCTGCCCCTTGCGTGTAAACACAGGAGGCTACGCTTCGACATCAGATGTACGCATTATTTTGCGTATTTGCGCATCTGATTGCGTTATACCGTAATGGCGAGAAAGGAACAAGAGGCCTCCGTACGTCGGCTAGAAGCCGGCCGTCGCCTGGCAGAACTGAGAGCGCGCCTCGGGATGACCCAGGCGGAACTCGCGACAGCGCTCGGCGTCTCGCACCGTTCGATTCAGGGCTATGAAGCTGGAACGCAGGAAGTCTCAAGCGAGGTCCTCGTTGGGCTTCGCGAGCTTTTCGACGTAAACGCCGATTGGATTCTTTTCGGCCCGTCAGCGTCACCGACGACTGGCGATAGGACGCACAAAGCGTCTGATCTGGCGCGCCGAACCTACAAACTCTGGGAGAGCCTGCTTTGCCGGGCTGCGCTGCCAATTCCGGTAGAAGCCAGAGTCCTGTTGTTCGATGTCTTCGTGGACATCGCAATCCGCACGGGGGAAGTGCCTCAAATTCAAATGGAGCAGGCTGCTGCTGAGCTGATTGAGAGAGTTGCACCGAAGGAGTGATCGTGAACGAACACCAGAGTCAGATTGACCAAGCTAGAGCTCGCGCGAGCATGGTCGCGGGCCAGACCCGCCAAGGTGCGGACGGGACTTTCGCGAGGCTCCGAGTGTTCTTGGCCGCGGCGCTTTCGCTCGGATTGATCGGGATCTACTTCGCGGCAGACGCTCTTCTGGTGGCCGGCAAGGGCTGGACGCTTGTCCCGATAGTCGTTGGTCTTGCCGCCCCCTTCGCTGCGATCATTTCGCTTAGTCGCCGCAGCGGGCTAGTCAGGTCGAAGAAGTAGCTGTGCGGTAACACTGGCGGTACAAATGTAATGACTGACAGTCTGCGCAAAACTACGCCAAGCTACTGATTTGACAATACTTTGCCTTACGGCATTTTACGGCAATAAACGATTATTTATCAAAGGCTTATTGCCTTAGCGTGCAACTCATAATCCTTAGGTCGCAGGTTCGAGCCCTGCACGGCCCACCATTTCCCGACTCGGCATCGCATCACTTGCGCAGGAACGCAGCAGTCGCTTTCTGCGCGAAGCGAAAGTAGAGCTCGGGCGAAAGTCGTTTGAGTCGCGTGCGCGAACGTGCGTCCGGATGGCTCATGACCAGGAAGCGGCCGGACTGCACCGAATCCACCACATCGCGCGCGACGTCCTCGGCGGTGACGCTGGCCTTGGCCATCAGCCGGTCCATGATACGTACCACCTGCGGCGAGCTGGCCTGCTCGGCTTCGCTGAGCTGGCCGCTGCGGCTGGTCTCCAGCAGGTCGGTCTTGAAGAACGAGGGGCAGGCCACGCTGACGCCGATGTCGGGATACAGCTCGAAGCGCAGGGTCTCCGACAACGAGATCACCGCCGCCTTGGCGGCGTTGTAGCTGGCCACCGCAGGCGGGTTGGCGATGCCGGCAAAGCTGGCGATGTTGACGATATGACCCGATTTCTGCGCCTGCATCGCCGGGATCGCCGCGCGCGCGCCGCGCACGCAGCCCAGCAGATTGATGTCCAGCACCCACTGCCACTGCTTGATCGGGCTGTCGGCCACGGTGCCGGCGGTGGCCACACCGGCATTGTTGACCAGCACGTCCACGCCGCCCCAGGCCCTTTGCATCGCCGCGACGGCGGCGGCGAAGTCGTCTTCGGAGGTGACATCCAGGGTCAGCGCGATGCCGGCGGGTCCGCGCTGCGCGACCGTCCGCGCGGTTTGCTCGGCCGCTTCCAGGCGATTGTCGCTGGCCGCCACGCGCGCACCGCGCGCGGCAAATTCGAGCGCACAGGCGCGGCCCAGGCCGCTGCCCGCGCCCGTGATCAGAACGCGTTTGTCCTTCAAGGATTTCATCCAGGCTCCGGCCGATCGATGCAGACCCGGAGTCTACCCAGGTGCGTTGCCGCGCTGCCGCGGGGGCGGCGTCACAGCTCGATACTGCGCCCGTAGATGACGTCAAAGCTGAAGCGGCGACGCTGCAGCTTGGCGTCGGCGTAGTCGGCCATGCGCGACAAGCGCGCCGGGATCTTCATCAACCGTTCCTGATTGTGCTGCGCATGGGCCGACAGCCCTGTCATCGCACCGATCTGCCAGTACTCCAGCAGTTCCTCCACGATGCTCCGGTAGTGGCGGGTGCCGAAGATGCCGGCGCGGCCCAGCACCTCGCTCATGTCCGAAAAGCCGGCGATGTTGTGGCCGGGCATGGCGAAATTGAGCGTCACCTTGAGCAGCGACTCGATCGCCCGTTCGGGGTCGGCGCGCAGAATCTCGCCGAACACCGCGCGATAGAACTGGTAATGCCGCGACTCGTCGCCGGCCACGTGCGCCAGCACCCGCTGCAGGCGCGGCTCGATACCGGCAGCCATGCGTCCGGTGTTGGCATGCGAAATCTGCGTGGCCTTTTCCTGCAGCGAGGTATACGCCAGCAGCCGGTAGGGATCCTGCTGCCACTCGGGCTCGAAGCCGGCCTTGATGTAGAGAAACTGCATCTGCTCGACCGCGCGCATGTCGAACACGCGGGCGTCGCGCACGTAATCGCGCATGACGCAGCCGTGGCGGTCTTCCTCGGCGGTCCACAGATTGTTCCAGTCGCTCCAGGGCGACGCCGGACCGAAATACACCGCGATCAGGCGATGGAAGTGCGGCAGGCCTTCTTCGGTCAGCAGATTCAGCGCCAGCGCGATGCGCACCTCGTCGGGCAGACCGCGGGCGGCGTCGCGCACCTGCTGCTCCTCGGCCAGGCGCTGATCCTGGTCGGCGGCGTCCGCCGGCATCAGGTCGTTGGGGAACCACAGCCGACGGCGCTCGACGTGCAGCTCGATCTCGCCACGCACGGCCGGTTCCAGCGCCGTCAGCACCTCCACCTGTTCGGGAGTGCCGAGGCGCATGGGACTCAGCGGCGCCCTTGTCGGGCGGGTCTGCGAAGGCGGGCCGGTATCGTCCATAGTCGTGGGGCTGCGGGCACGGTCGTGGGTCTTACGGGCGTCGGTAGCGCGCAGATGCGGGCGCCGACTGCGCCATTCTAGCCACAGGTCCGCAGGAGCGAGAGCAATTCCTGCCGGGTACGGGGATCTTCGCGAAAACGACCGAGCATCATCGAGGTGATCATCGAGGAGTTCTGCTTCTCGACGCCACGCATCATCGCGCACAGGTGTTTCGCCTCGATGACAACCCCCACGCCATGCGCCTCGGTCACCTGCTGGATGGAGTTGCCGATCTGCTGGGTCAGGTTTTCCTGGATCTGCAGGCGGCGGGAGAACATGTCGACGATACGCGGAATCTTGGAGAGTCCCAGGACCTTGCCGGCCGGCAGGTAGGCCACATGGCACTTGCCGATGAAGGGCAGCAGATGATGCTCGCACAGCGAATACATCTCGATGTCGCGCACGATCACCATCTCGTCGTTGCTGGACTGGAAGATGGCGCCGTTGACGATCTCGTCGAGGTCCTGCTCGTAGCCCTGAGTGAGAAACTCCATCGCCTTGGCGGCACGCTGCGGCGTCTTGATCAGGCCTTCGCGCTCGGGGTTCTCGCCGATGGCTTCGATGATGGCTCGGAACTGGTCTTCCACGATAATGCTCGGCAGGGACGAATCCGACAGGATTGTGGCACGGCCGTTCCTTGCAAGCCCCACCTGCCCGCCGCGCCGAGAATGACTCACTCATGTCGAATAGCGTCGCCCCCCAGATTCGCGTCGTGCCGGTCGACCTGATCCGTCCCGGCAGCACCCAGGCGCGCCGGCATTTCGACGCTGCCAGCCTGCAGGAACTGGCACGGTCCATCGGCGAGTCCGGCGTGGTGCAGCCCATCGTGCTGCGCACGCGCGTGTGGGGCTACGAGCTGCTGGCCGGCGAACGCCGCTGGCGGGCGGCGCAGCTGGCCGGCCTGCACGATATTCCCGCGGTGCTGCGCGACGATCTGTCCGAAGACGAGGCCTTCGTGCTCGGGCTGATCGAAAATCTGCAGCGCGAGTCGCTGTCGCCGATCGAAACCGCAGCCGGTCTCAAGCGTCTGGGCGAGACCTTCGAACTCACCCACGATCAGATCGGCGAACGCATCGGCAAGTCGCGCGAGTACGTCAGCAACTATCTGCGCCTGCTCAATCTGGAAGAACGTGTCGCCGCGCTGGTCAACGAGGGGCACATCCTGCTCGGCCATGCCAAAGTCCTTGCCGCGCTGCCTGCGCGCGACCAGCTGCGCTTCGCCGACGAGATCGTTCGGCACAAGCTCACCGTGCGGCAACTCGAACGCAGGGTGTCGCAGCATCGTCATCCGGTACCGGTGTTCAGCCCCGGCAAACCCGGCGACTGGGAACGCCTGGAGCGGCAGTTGTCGGACCTGGTCGGCTGTCCGGTGGCGATCAGCCACGAAAAGAGCGGGCGCGGCGAGCTGCGCGTGAGCTTCCACTCGCTCGACGAACTCGACGGCGTGCTCGAACGCCTCGGCTACACCGCCAACTCGTGACGGGGTCGAGTCGGTGTCCGGAAAGTTATCGACAGATCGGCTGGATAAGCTTGTGGATAAGCGCGTGAATGGAACCCGCCAGCGCCCGAGCACAGGACTTTTTCAGCGATGTGACGATTTTTTTCCTCTCGCCTCTGCGCGCTGCATCGATGTCTGATGCCGCCATCGCCGTCGCGGTCTCACTTCCCGCCCCCTTTCGATCGAGCGATGCCATGAGTCCCATTGCCAACGACCCGCGCTTGCCCTGGGATCAGCGTCAGCGTCTGCGCTTTGCCGAGGCGTTGCTGATATGGCGCGGCGCGGTGAGTGTCGGCGACATTCGCGACACCTTCGACGTCTCCACCGGCAAGGCCGAGCGCGATCTCGCCCGCTATCGTCGTCTCGCCCCCGACAATCTGGTGGCCGACCGACTCACCGGCCTCTTTCATCCCAGCGATACTTTCGTGCCCTGTCTGTTGCGCGGCTCCGCTGGCGAGTACCTGCAGGTGCTGGCGCATCGCGACACCCCGCAGGATCTGCCGCTGGCGATGGCCAGCAGCGGCGACGTTGCTGCGGAGATGCTCGAAGCGCCCGGCCGCGAATTTGACGTGCGCGTGCTCGCGCGTCTCAACACCGCCATCCGCGAGCGCCGCTGGCTGGCCATCGACTATCAGTCGATGACCCACCCGGAGCCGCGTCGCCTGAAGATCGCCCCGCACGTGCTTGCACATGCCGGACGCTGGCATGCGCGGGCATGGTCGGCGACGCACGAGAGCTATCGCGATTTCCTGCTGTCGCGCATCTGCGGACTGCCGGAGCTGCTGGAGCCTTGCACGCGCAGCGCCGACGGCGATTGGGACTGGCAGCACTTCGTGCCGATCCGTATCGGTGCGCATCCCGATCTGACGCCGGCACAAAAGCGCGTGGTGGAACAGGACTACGGCATGCTGCACGGACAGCGCGAAGCGCGCGTGCGCGTGGCGCTTGCGCCCTATTACCTGCGCATGCTGGGAATCGGTCGCGACGATCGTCGACGCTCGCCGCAGGAGCAACAGATCGTATTGCTCAACAGCGACGATCTCGATGCCTTGAATCGCCTGTCGTGAGGTCTCGATGCGCGGTTGCCTGCGAGCGTCTGCGTCGTACGCGATCACGATCAGGTTCGGCGCACGCCGTCAACGCTGGCGCACCGATACGGTCAGGTCTAAGCTGCCGGCCCATTGGTTAGACGTGAGCCGATGACCGCATCGAAACAACTGGATCTGCTGTTCGACGCCTACCGTGTTGACGAACGGATCAGCGCGCGCGCACGTTGTATCCGCATCGAAGTGCGTTCGCCTTCGGAAGTGCGTCTGACCATTCCCCGCTTCGTGCCCAAGAGCGAAGGCCGCGCGTTTCTGCTCAGTCGCGAAGCGTGGATCCGCGAGAAGATCGCGGAACTCGAACTGCGCCTGTCCGAACAGCCCGAGCGCGCATCGCCGCAGTTGAAGTGGGACGGCAGCGACCGCCTGATGCTGCGCGGCCGCGAAGTGCCGCTGCGGCTGCTGGCCTCGCGCCTGCGCAAGCCGGCGGCGCGACTCAACGAATCGGGCATCGACCTGTTCGTGCCGCCCGCTTGGCTGGCGCAACCCGCGCGCCTGCATAAACTGCTCAAGGACAGTCTCAAGCATGCCGCGCTGGACGATGCGCAGCGCATACTGAACGAAGAGGCTCAACGTCTGGCCGTGCGCTACAGCGGCCCGCGCATCGCCGATCAGAAAACCCTGTGGGGCAGTTGCACCGCGCAAGGTCTGATCAGTCTGTCGTGGCGCCTGGTGATGGCACCTCCGGCAGTGTTGCGTTACGTGGCGGTGCACGAGCTCTGCCACGTGCGCTACCACGATCACAGCGAGCGCTTCTGGAAACTGGTGGCGCGCCAGATGCCCGGCTTCGAAACGCATCGACGCTGGTTGCGCGAGCACGGCCCGCAACTGCACTGGTGCCTGCAGAATTGATCGAGGTGTCGACGCGCTCTGAAGGGGCGGGCCGTCGGCGATAACCGCACCCGCGGTCAGGCGCTGAGTCGCAACTGCCCCAGCTTCTTCAGATGCACCAGCAGCAGCGACACCGCCGCCGGCGTCACGCCCGAGATGCGCGCGGCTTGACCCACGCTCTGCGGCCGATGTGCCACCAGCTTGGCGCGTACTTCGGTGGAGAGCCCGCGAATCTCGCCGTAATCGAACCCCGCCGGAATCGCAGCGCCTTCGTAACGCAGATTGCGATCGATCTCCACCTGTGCGCGCGCCAGATAGCCCGCGTACTTACACCCGATCTCCACCTGCTCGGCCACTGTGGCGTCGAGCGAATCGTCCACCAGTCCCAGACTGCGCAGCAGGCTCATGCTCGCCTGCGGACGTCGCAGCAGGTCCAGCGCCGAAAATCCGGTGGACGCCGGCGGATCGCCGAACACCTCGACGAACGCAGGTGTCGACAACTGCGCGGGCTTCAGCCACAGATTTTGCAGCCGCGTGCGTTCGGCGCTCACCGCTTCGCGCTTGGCGCAGAACGCCGCCCAACGCCTGTCGTCGACCAGTCCGAGCTCGCGACCCACCGGCGTGAGCCGCGCATCCGCGTTGTCTTCGCGCAGGGACAACCGATGCTCGGCACGCGAGGTGAACATGCGGTAAGGCTCGGCGGTGCCGCGCGTAACCAGGTCGTCCGCCAGCACGCCGATGTAGGCCTGATGCCGCAGCGGCGCCCAGGCTTCCAGATGCTGGGCGTGGCGGGCGGCGTTGATACCGGCGAGCAGGCCCTGCGCGGCGGCCTCCTCGTACCCGGTAGTGCCGTTGATCTGACCGGCGAAGAACAGGCCGCTGAAGGTCTTGGTTTCCAGCGTGGTCTTGAGGTCGCGCGGGTCGAAGTAGTCGTACTCGATCGCGTATCCCGGTCGGGTGATGCGCGCCTGTTCCAGCCCGCGGATGCTGCGCACGAAGCGTTCCTGAATATCGTAGGGCAGCGAGGTGGAGATGCCGTTGGGGTACACCTCGCGGGTATTCAGGCCTTCGGGTTCCAGGAAGATCTGGTGCGAAGTCTTGTCCGCAAACCGGTTGACCTTGTCTTCCACGCTGGGGCAGTAGCGCGGGCCGGTGCCTTCGATCGCACCGGTAAACATGGGCGAGCGCGAGAAACCTTCGCGAATGATGTCGTGCGTGCGAGCGTTGGTGTGGGTGATGTGACAGCACACCTGGCGCGGGTGATCGGCTGCGCTGCCCATGAAGGAAAACACTGGCACCGGCGTATCGCCGGGTTGTTCGACCAGCACCGACCAGTCGATGCTGCGGCCGTCGAGCCGCGGCGGCGTACCGGTCTTGAGTCGGCCGATGCGCGGCATGCGTTCGCGCAGACGCTGTGCCAGCGCGATCGACGGCGGATCGCCGGCGCGTCCGCCGGATTGCTGTTCGAGCCCGACATGGATGCGGCCGCCCAGGAAGGTCCCGGTGGTGAGCACCACCGCATCGGCAAAGAACTTCAGCCCCATGCGCGTGATCACGCCACCCACGCGATTGCCTTCAACGATCAGGTCTTCGACCTCCTGCTGGAACAGGGTCAGGTTGGGCTGGTTCTCCAGCGCTTCGCGCACGACCCACTTGTAGAGCATGCGGTCGGCCTGAGCGCGGGTGGCACGCACCGCCGGACCCTTGGAAGCATTGAGCGTGCGGAACTGGATGCCGGCGCGGTCGGCAGCACGCGCCATCAGGCCGCCGAGCGCGTCGATCTCGCGTACCAGATGGCCCTTGCCGATGCCGCCGATCGCGGGATTGCAGGACATCTGGCCCAGGGTTTCGATGGACTGCGTGACCAGCAAGGTCGACGCGCCCATGCGCGCCGCCGCCAACGCACTCTCGGTGCCGGCATGGCCGCCGCCCACTACGATCACCGCAAACCTGTTCACGTCCGCCACCCGGCCCTCCGAAATCCGACCGCCGATTTTACGCCGTGGCGACCGTGGTGGTGGGGCGATGCTAGGCTCACACTTGGACTGTCCTGCGGCGCTCAACATGCCTGATACCCCGACCCCACTGTCCAAACCCACCTGCGCCTGGCTGCTGGTCGGCGCATTATTGGCCGGCGCCTGTACACCCAAGCCCCCGCCCGCACCTGAGGAGCCACTGCGCGTGCAACCGGTCGAAACCCTTACCCCCGGGCGTAGCGGCATCAAGGACCTGGGTGCGTTTTCCGAATTCATCGCCACGCGGCCGACTCCGGCGGCGCTGCGCGCGCGTTTCCCCGGCCTGACCGTGGTTCTGCCGGGCGAGATCGCCACCAAGGAGTTTCGCACCGACAACAGCCGCTACTCCGCCGAACTCGACAGCGACGGCCGCGTCATCGGCGGCCGCTTCCAGTGAGTCGTGCGTGAGCGAACTGAGCTTTCTCATCCTGGACGTGTTCAGCCGGCGCCGCTACCACGGCAATCCGCTGGCGGTGGTGATGGGTGCCGACGCGCTCGCACCGGCGCAGCTGCAGCGCGTGGCGCAAGAGTTCAACCTGTCCGAAACGGTGTTTCCGGTCGCCGCCACGCAAGACGACTGTGCGATGCGCCTGCGCATCTTCACGCCGCGCGCGGAACTGCCGTTCGCCGGCCACCCCATCGTCGGCGCCGCCTGCGCGCTGGCCGAACTTGGTCTGGTGCCGCCCGGCAGCCAAGCGCGGCTGCACCTGCAGACCGGCGTCGGCGCGGTGCCGGTGACGATCCGCAACGGTGCCGACGGGCTCTGCGCGGAGCTGCTCACTGCGCAGCCTCCTCAGTTCGGGCCCTCACTCGATGATCGCCAGCACCTGGCCGCCGTGCTCGGGCTCGCTGTCACCGATCTCGGCAACGCGGAGCCGGCGCGGGTGGCCGGCTGCGGCCTGCCGTTCCTGCTGCTGGCGCTGCGCGGCCCGGAATGCCTGGCCGGCATTGAGGTGGATTGGGGCGCACTGCCGCAACTGCTGCGGTCCTGCGCCGCTTATGGCCTATACGTCTATGCGCTGGGTTACGAGGGCGAACTGCGCTGTCGCATGTTTGCACCCGACATCGGCGAAGACCCCGCCACCGGTTCGGCCGCCGCCGCCCTGGGCGCACGCCTGGCGCAGGACCGGATCGACCAGGGTCGGGCGAGCCCGGACGGTTGGCGCTGGACGGTGGCGCAGGGCCTGGAGATGGGACGCCCCAGCCGCATCGAGATCGGCGCCCGTGTGCATGACGGCGCGGTGGCCGCGATCAGCGTCGGCGGTCATGCGGTGGTGACGATGTCGGGGTCGCTGCATGTCGATTGAGCGCACCCGGCGCCTGCTGCTGTCGCTGGGCTGCCTGGCCGGACTGAGCGCTTGCGCGCCGCAGCTTTACCAACGCGAGACCCTGCAGATCGACCACCGCGAGTTCGAGCGCTTCGAGATTCGCTACGCCCCCATGGACGGCTGCCTGCTCAGCCGCGAGGTGCCGGTGTCGTACCGGCTGCAACGGCCCGACTACGCCCTGCACGTGGACGTCGGTTTCGGCAACGGCGAGAACAGCGCTTCCCTGGCCCTGAGCCTGCTGGGCGACAACGACCTCGGCGCCCGCTTCGTCGATCTGGCTGCGGCCCCACGCGCCAATCCGCTGGATGACGGGGTGCGTTATCGCATCCCGGCGGACGCCCTGGCCGACGGCCGCCTGAGCTTTGACGTGCTGCTCGACGACACCGTGCTGGAGCGCGAAGTGCTGCAAGTGCGGACGCAACGCTGCCGCGCGATCAGTCTCGGCGATCGTGCGGGTCACGCGGCCCCCTGAGCCGGAACCGCCAGCCCCGGCGGGCAAAAAATCGGGGCGGTCGGTAGGGTCCGACCGCCCCGCTGCAACGCAGTTGGGGAGAGTGGGGGGACTGCGTTACAGGACCAAACGCGCCCAGGCTCAGGGGGCGCGGCGGGCGGGGGCCATGCTTCTCGAACGGAAGCTGAACAAAACCGCCACGGCAGCCATGTTGCCGCTGGGCTCAGGCCGGCGCAAGGGCCGTACCGCCAGCCACCGATAGCGCGATCAGGCCTAGCGCTGACCAATAAGTAGACAGAATAACCGCCTGGGCATGGGGATAAGGGCGGTGGAAGCGGCGGATGGCCAGGGCCGCATCCGACAGCAGGAAAACCAGCGTGCCGATGGCCGCCAGCATCGCCCCGCGGTCGTCCCGAATCTCCATCCTGACCGCCGCCGCCACACTCATCGCCACCAGCGCCGCCGCGTAGACTGCCACCGGCAGCCGCAGGCGCCCGGTGCGCGGCAACAACCACAACAGGAACACCAGCCCGGCCGTGACCGGAACCGCCGTCCACCCGGGTGGCGCCTGCACGCCGTCGAGCAGAAACGCGGCCACAAACACGCTGTGCGCCAGCAGAAAACTGCCCAGGCCGACCAGAAAGCCGGCGTCGTCGTGGCGCATCAGGGCAATGTCGCCGCAAGTAGACAGCAGCACCGCCACCGCTACCCACAGGCGATAGTCGGGGTCGGCACCGGGCGCCGTCAGCACCGCCCCCAGAATGAGCAGCGTGGTCGCCGGCTTGAGCAGGTAGAACGCGCGATGACGCCCAGCTGCGCGCTCCTCGCACCACACCGCCAGGGCCGCGCCGAGCGCTGCCGCCATCAGGAAAATCTCCATGTCACCGCCGCCGCCCATTTACCGACGCTTATTGCGCCGCAAGGCGGACCGCAGCGACAGGGCCGGCGCGCCGGCGGCGCCTGGCGGCAACGAAAGCGGTGGCCGGCGGCGGGACCCGGCACACTACGCCGCACCCCTGCCCGCCGGCCGATCATGCGCATCCACTGGCTGCAACACGCCGACCACGAAGACCCCGGCTGCATCACGCCCTGGCTGGCGCAACGCGATGCCAAAGTCGGCAAGACCTGCCTGCCGGCGGGCGATACGCTGCCGTCGGTCGACGCCTTCGACGCCCTGATCGTCATGGGTGGGCCGATGAACATCTACGAGCATGCCGAGCATCCCTGGCTGGCGCCGGAGAAGCGCTTCATCCGCGCCGCCATCGAGGCGCAGCGCAGGGTGCTGGGCATCTGCCTGGGCTCGCAGCTGATCGCCGACGTGCTGGGCGCGCCGGTGACGCGCAACCCCCACCCCGAGATCGGCTGGTTCGACGTCAGGCTCAACACTCAGGGCCAAGCCCATCCGCTGTTCGCCGACTGGCCGCAGACCTTCGAGGCTTTTCACTGGCATGGAGATACTTTCGCCATTCCACCCGGTGCGCAGAACTTGGCCTGCAGCGATGCCTGCGCGCACCAGGCCTTCGTCTACGGCCACCACGTGCTGGGTCTGCAGTTCCACCTGGAGGTCACCGCGGCCGACGCGCGGCGCTGGTACCAGGTGAATACCCCGGCGCCCGAAACCTACGTGCAGGCGCCCGATCGGGTGCTGCCGCGTCTGGATGCCTTTGCGCTCAACAATCGCCTGATGTGCCGGCTGCTGGAACGCTTTCTGGGCTGAGCGTGTCGTTCGGCCCGCACGACGGGCTGCACCGCGTGCCGCTGGCGAACGCCGCGCCCGCTCAGGCGCGCACGGTCTGCGGCTGGCCCAGACGTTTGCCGGTACGCCGACGCGCTGGTTTCTGCTGCATCAATTCGCCGATGAAACGGTGCAGGGTTTCGACCGCCTCGGCGCGACCGTCGCGCGCGTGTTCGCTCATGTGGGCGCGATAGCTGTCGTCGTGGCCCAGGAAGCGATCGACATCGCTGGGCGTCAGGCGATTGAGTTCGGCGCGCATGCCGACACCCATGCGCTCGATCAGGTGCGCGTTGAGGCGCTGCTCGAAAGCGTCTTCAGGGAGCGCCAGGATCGGCTTGCCGAAGTGGATCGCCTCGCCGATGGTCTGGTTGCCGGCGGTGCTGATCACCGCACGGCACGACGCCAGATCGTGCACGAACCACTCGTTGCTGGGCGCGCGAAAATCCAGGTTCTCGACCTTGCCGCGGTAGGGGGTTCCGTAGATCACCACCGGCAGGTCCAGCAGGCGCAGCGCGCGGTCGATGTGCGGCCGGTACTGATGCTCGCCCTTGTTGAAGTAGCACAGCAGGTGTTCGCCGGTGGTCGCCCTGGCCCGCAGCACCTCGTCGCGCAGCATGGGCCCGACGATGCGCACGCCCGGATACGCCGGCTCGGCCTGGTAGAAGCTGGAGATGAGAATGCGTTCGGGTACGCCCATCAGCGCGCGATAGCCGAACGCATCGCGCATGCCCAGCGCCCACAAGTCGGGCGGGAAGTGCGGCTTGCAATAGGCCAGAATGCCGACGTGATCGAAGCTGATTCGCGGCAGCTTCAACCGCTGCGCCACGCGGTGCGTCCAGGCCTCGGAGTCCGAGATCACCAACTGGATGCCACGATCCTTAAACTCGCGCTCGACCTGATCCATGCCCGGCCCGCCCAGCAGCAGATCGGCCATCGGCCCCAGATTGTCGCTGACCGTGCGCGGCAGACTGTGACCTCCGCGGTCGTTGTAGCGATACCCGATCATGGGAATGCGTACGGTCGGGAACTTCGGCGCCAGCACCTCGTAGGCGTCGCCAGCGGTGAACACGGTGACTTGGTGTTCCTTCATCAATTCGGGCAGCACACTCATCGTGCGCATGGCGTGTCCGCGTCCGTAGCCCATCACGCCCCAGGCGATTCTCATGGCTGACCTCCGCCGATACCTTTCATACCTCCCGCAGGCTAGGGCGAAGCGATAAAAACCCCGTGACGACGCGGTGAAGCTTCCGTGACAGCGCCGCCAGCCAAGCCGCCCGCGCAAGACCGCGGCACCGCTATCATGGTCGCCGCTCAGCCAACCTGCGAACTCCCATGGACGCTCTTCTGCAGCCCGAACTCTGGGCTGCGCTGTTGACCCTGACCGCCCTGGAAATCGTCCTGGGCATCGACAACATCATCTTCATCTCCATCATCGTCTCCAAGCTGCCGGCGCATCAGCAGGCGCGGGCGCGCACCCTGGGCCTGGCCGGTGCGCTGTTCACCCGCGTGGGCCTGCTGTTCTCGCTGGCGTGGATGGCCAGCCTGGTGAAACCACTGTTCAGCCTGATGGAGTTCGCCGTCTCCGGCCGCGACCTGGTGCTGTTCTTCGGCGGCCTGTTCCTGCTGTGGAAAGCCACCACCGAGATTCACGAATCGCTGGAAGGCGGCGACGACGAAGGCATGGTCAAAGTACCGCGACGCGGTATCACTTATCTGGGCGCGATCGTGCAGATCATGATCCTGGACATCGTGTTCTCGCTGGACTCGGTGATCACCGCGGTGGGCATGACCGACAACCTGCCGATCATGGTCACCGCCATCACCATCGCCATCATCACCATGATGTTCTTTGCCGGACCGCTGTCGCGTTTTGTCGATGCGCATCCGACGGTGAAGGTGCTGGCGCTGGCCTTCCTGATCATGGTCGGCGGCGCACTGGTGGCGGAAAGCCTGCACTTCCACATTCCCAAGGGCTATCTGTACTTCGCCATGGCGTTCTCGGTCGGCGTGGAGATGGTCAATCTCAAGATGCGCAAGAGCGTCGACCGACGCCGGCCGCGCAGCACCGAACCACCAGAAAGCCGGAGCCCGACATGAGCCGACAGATCATCCACACCGATCGAGCACCCGCCGCCATCGGCACCTACTCGCAGGCGGTGCGCTGCGGCCAGACGGTGTTCCTGTCCGGCCAGATTCCGCTGGACCCCAAGACCATGGAGATGCGTAACACCAGCATCGAGGACGAGATTCACCAAGTCTTCGCCAATCTGCGCGCGGTGGCCGAAGCCGCGGGCGGGTCGCTGGCTCAGATCGCCAAGCTCGGCATTTTCCTGACCGACCTGGCGCACTTCGCCAAGGTCAACGAGATCATGGGACAGTATTTCCAGCAGCCCTACCCCGCGCGTGCCGCGGTAGGTGTGGCAGCGCTGCCCAAGGGCGCACGGGTCGAAGCCGATGCCGTCATGGTGCTCGACTGACATCCACGCGTGCAGTGAGCTGCTGCTGCGAGCCGCCGCAGACACCGATTGAGGTCGATCGATACCAGGGGGAACCCTTCGCATGTCGTACGAGTACAACCCCGAATCCAGCCGCTTCAACCTGCCGAATCCGCACCGCATCGAGAACGCGGTGCTCGGCACGCTGGCCGCGGTGCTGGTGATTGGCGGCATCAGCTCGCTGTATGCGGCCAAGACCGCGCTGGCGGCAAAGGACACTGCGACCACCCTGCTGGCGCTGCTGCTGGGGCTGTCGCTGCTGGGCTACGGCGTGTGGGCGGTGGCGCGCATTTTGAGGCAGTTCACGTTCTGGTTCGGCCGCGACCAGCCCGGCGGCTTTCGCGACGACCAGGACCTGCGCCAGACCATCCGCCAGAACGCCATCGCTTTCCCCACGCCGACCAGCGCGTCGGACCAGTTGCTGTACCGCATGGTGCCCAACCTGGTGTTTTCGCCACGGCCGGTGCAGTTCCGGGCGCGCCAGCAGTTCAACAACATGCTGGTACTGGCGGGCATCGGCCTGTGCTATCTGGTGGCCACCGTCGGCGGCGTCGCGGTGAATATTTCGGGCTGGGTGAATCTGCTGTTCTTCGTGCTGATCTCGGCGTTCATTCTGTTGCCGATCGCCGAGCGCGGGCGCAAGCTCGTATTCACGCCACTGCACCTGATCGTGCTGCTGGCGTTGTCGATCCTGGGGCCCACCGCCCTAGGGCTGCTGGGTGCCAATCTGCCCGCCGCGCCGACCGTCCTCAATTTCGCGGTGCTCAACGCCGTGGCATTGAGCCTGGCGCTGTTGATCAACGGCATGATCATCGCAGCGCTGCTCAGCATGGTGATGGTGCCGGAACGAATCAACAGTGCGAATTCCCTGACCCGGGCGTCGATGAACGCCCACCCGAGGCAACTCGTGGTGGAGTTCTACCGCATCATGCAGGAGCACTGGGTCGAACGGATTCCCAACCGCGAGATCGTCCGCGAAGAGCCGGTGGTGGACGCCGACGCCGGAAAATTCCGCGCCGACGTGGTGGAGGAAACCCAGCCGGTGCCGCGCGATTCCGGACTGCTGCGCTTTGCCGATGCGCTGCGCCTGCGCGAGTACCGGTTTCTGACGCTGCTGGATCTGCTGGCGCTGGGGATCGGCAGTGCCGGCGCCATCTATCTGGCCGTCAACGCCCACCGCGATGGCCCGATGAGTTACACCGGCCTGCTGGTGTCGATCCAGATGGTGGTGATCAGCCTGTATGCGTTTTCGATCAGCAATTTTCTGTGGCGACGCTTCGAGTTCAGCTCGCGCGCCTACTGGCTGGAGATCGACGGCAACTACCAGAAGTCGCAGGTCGACTATGGACGCACCCTGGAAGACACCATCAAGACCACCAAGCACGTGATCAACATCGAGGACATGACCGTGCGCCTGTGGGTGGCGGATCTGTTCTCGGTGTGCTTCGACGTCAACGATCCGCGCGATCTGATCTCCATGGCCGGCGTTCCCGACGAGGCCGAGCGCATCGGCAACCTGCTAGTCGAGTTTGCCGCCGACCAGCGCATCTTCGTGGCACCGACCTCCAACCGCGACGCTGCCGCGCTCAACCAGATGGGCGCCCTCAACCGTGCCTCGGTGTCCGGCGCCGCGCTGACCCGCAGCAACGACGACACCCGCGCCGCTGCGGTGCTGGAGCAGAACGCGCAGGGACAGGAGCGACCCGAAGAACCCAAGGCGCCGGGTTGAGCCAAGCACCGAAGGCAACAGCGCAGCGTGCGGCGCACCCACGTGACCAAGCGCGCCGCCACGAGGCCGCCAATACTCCCGGCATGACCCGCTCCAGCAACTCCCGCGACACCCGATCCGGGCTGCCACCAGCGCTGGCGCTGTCGACCGAACTCACCTATCTCAAGGGCGCCGGGCCGCAGGCGGCCTCCGCCCTGCGCGCGCTGGACCTGCACACGGTGGGCGACCTGCTGTTCCACCTGCCGCTGCGCTACGAAGACCGGCGCCATGTCACGCCGCTGGCCGATCTGCGCGAGGGCATGGAAGCCCTGGCGCGCGGCAGAGTGGAAGTGGCGGAGGTGCGTTTCTCGCCGCGCCGCATGCTGCTGGTGGCCGTAGACGACGGCGGCCACGGCCTGCTGCTGCGCTTCTTCCATTTCAACGAGGCGCAGCGCTCGGGCTTTGTCCGGGGCCGGCAGATCCAGGTCTTCGGCAGCGTTCGCGCCGGTCGCAACGGACTGGAAATGGTGCACCCGGAGTACCAGTGGGTGGACGGTGACGATGCGCCCGTTCTCGACACCCGGCTCACGCCGGTCTACCCCCTCACCGCCGGCATGACCCAGCCGCGCCTGCGTCGCCTGATCGCGCAGGCGCTGGACACTGCGGCCAGGGACAGCAGCCTCAGCCGTGCCCTGCCCGGCCTGGGCCCGCAGCAGACCCTGCACGCACTGAACGCCATCCATCGACCGGAGGGCGACGCAGATGCGCAGGCCCTGCAGGCACTGCGCCACCCCGCCCAGGTACACCTGATCCGCGAGGAACTGCTGGCGCACCAGTTGTGCATGCGCCTGCTGCGCAGGCAGATCCGCGAACGTCCCGCGCCGGGGCTGGCCGACCTCGACGGCGCCCGCGACGCGCTGTGCGCGCAACTGCCGTTCGCGCTCACCGAGGCGCAGCAGCGGGTGCTGCAGGAACTGGCGCAAGACCTGGCCGGCCCGCGCCCGATGCTGCGCCTGGTGCAGGGCGATGTCGGCTCGGGCAAGACGGTGGTCGCCGCCATCGCGATGCTGGCCGCCGCGCGTGCCGGCTTGCAGTCGGCTCTGGTGGCACCAACCGAACTGCTGGCCGAACAGCACCACGCCAACCTGCAACGCTGGCTGGCACCGCTGGGCATCGAGCCGGTGCTGATCACCGGCAAGCTGCGCAAGCGCGAGCGCGAAACACGCAGCCAGCTTGTCACCTCCGGCGAGGCGGCGGTGGTGGTGGGCACCCACGCGGTGTTCCAGGTCGGGATGACGTTCGCGCGCTTGGCGCTGGCGGTGGTGGACGAGCAGCACCGCTTTGGCGTGCAGCAGCGCATTGCACTACGCGACAAGGGCCCTGCCGGCCTGACCCCGCACCAGTTGGTGATGTCGGCCACCCCGATTCCGCGCACGCTGGCGCAGACGCTGTACGCCGATCTCGATGTCTCGGTGATCGACGAACTACCACCTGGCCGTACGCCGATCACCACCGCCGTGATCGGCCACTCCAGGCGTGACGAGGTGCTGGCCCGCATCGGTGCGGCCTGCCGCGAAGGACGACAGGTGTACTGGGTGTGCACCCTGATCGAAGAGAACGACGAGATCGAAGCGCAGGCCGCTGCCATCACCGCCGAAAAACTGCGCGAGGCGCTGCCCGACCTGCGCATCGGCCTGGTCCATGGCCGGCTCAAGGCCGAGCAGAAAGAAGCCGAGATGCGCGACTTCAAGGACAACCGCACGCAGTTGCTGGTGGCCACCACCGTGATCGAGGTGGGCGTAGACGTGCCCAATGCCAGCATCATGGTCATCGACAACGCCGAGCGCCTGGGCTTGTCGCAGTTGCACCAGTTGCGCGGGCGGGTCGGTCGCGGCAGTCGCGCCAGCCAGTGCGTGCTGCTGTACCAGCCACCGCTGTCGCAGGCCGCGCGTGCGCGCCTGGAAACCATGCGCACCACTACCGACGGCTTTCGCATCGCCCAGGCCGATCTCGAATTGCGCGGCCCTGGCGAGCTGCTGGGCCGGCGCCAGACCGGCCTGATCGGCCTGAAGATCGCCGACCCGGTGCGCGACGCCGCACTGATCCCGCCGCTGCAGACCCTGGCCGACGACTGGCTGGAGCATCACGCTGGCGAAGCGCAAAGCCTGATCCGGCGCTGGGTCGGGGATGTGGAGCGTTATGCGCGGGTGTGACGATTCGAAAGCATCACGCAAAGGCGCAGAGAAAAACGCAGAGACGCAGAGAAAAACGCAGAGACGCAAAACACCGCAAAACACAAAGTAAAGAAGCATCCACCGATACTTTGCGCCCTTGCGCTTCTCTTCGCGCCTTTGCGTGATTCTTGAAAATTTTTGCGAATGGCTCGAACCCTGAACGCCCGACTCCCCCACTACTGGCGCCTGATGCGTATGCATCGGCCGATCGGCATCTGGCTGTTGCTGTGGCCGACGCTGTGGGCGTTGTGGCTTGCGGCCAACGGCCCGCCGTCGCTGCACGTGTTCGTGGTCTTCGTACTGGGCACGGTGCTGATGCGCGCCGCCGGGTGCGTGATCAACGACGTGGCGGATCGCAATTTCGACCCGCATGTCGTACGCACCCGCGACCGCCCCATCGCCGCCGGTCTGGTGAGCGTGCGCGAGGCCATGATCCTGTTTGCGCTGCTGTGCAGCCTCGCGTTGGCTCTGGTGCTGAGCCTGCAAAATCTGCACGTGGTGCTGCTGAGCGTACCGGCGGTGGTGCTGGCGGCCTTGTATCCATTCACCAAGCGCTGGATCGCGATGCCGCAGGCGGTGTTGGGGCTGGCATTCTCCTGGGGCATCCCGATGGCCTTCGCAGCCGTATTGGATAGCGTCCCCTGGAATACCGTCTTACTGCTGATGATCGCCAATGTTTGCTGGGTGGTGGCCTACGACACGTTCTACGCCATGGCGGATCGCGACGATGACGTGAAGATCGGGGTGAAATCCTCCGCCATCTTTTTTGGCGACCACGACCGCATCATCACCGCTGCGCTGCAGCTGGCGGCACTGAGCCTGCTGGCGCTCGCCGGTGTCGGGCTCGGCCCGGCGTGGTGGCTGGGCCTGCTGGTGGCAAGCACCCTGGCGCTGCATCAACAGTGGCAGATTCGCGAGCGCGATCCCGCCGCTTGCTTCAAAGCCTTTCTGGCCAACCACTATTTCGGCGCCGCGATCTTCGTGGGCCTGTCCCTGGACCTGATGCTGTGAGCACTTTCTCGCGTTTACATTCGCTGCTGTCGGGTCTGGGCTTTCTGCTGGTGGGCTGCAGCAGCCACGTCGGCAAACCCGACGCCCCCGCGCCGACGCCGGTATCCACCCAATACGATCTCACTCGCGACGTGGCGTTTTCACCCGAGGGCTGGCCGCAGCGCCTGCTGGCGGACGTCTACATTCCGCGCGGCGACGGCCCCTGGCCGGGTGTGCTGCTGATCTACGGCGGCGGCTGGGAAGGCGGCGACCGCGAGCAGGTGGAATCCATCGCCGAGCGCCTGGCCCGGCGCGGCTTCGTGGTGTTCAGTGCCAGCTATCGCTTTGCGCCGCAGTATCGTTACCCGGCACAGTTCGAGGATGTGCGCCTGGCCTACGACTGGATGCGCACACATGCCGACGAGTACCGCCTGAAGGCGGATCGCATCGGCACCTGGGGTTATTCCGCCGGTGCGCATCTGGCCGCTCTGCTGGGCACGGTGACGGCTGACGGACAATCGCGCCCGGCTGCCGTCGTCGCCGGCGGCATTCCCAGCGACCTGACCAAGTTCCCCGGCGGCAAGCTGGTGCCGCAACTGCTGGGCACCAGCCTGCAGGAGAATCCGGAGCTGTTTCGCCGGGCCTCGCCGTTTCACCACGTCAGCCCCGACGACTCACCGCACTTCATTTATCACGGCGGCTCGGACCTGCTGGTCTCGGTCGACCATGCCGAGGACTACCACGCAGCGCTGGTCACCGCCGGGGTGCGCAGCGAGCTGTTCATCCTGCGCGGCCGCGGGCACATCACCGCGTTCCTGACCGACGGTCCGGCGTTCGAGGCAGGGGCGGCGTTCCTGGACCGCGAGCTGCGGTGACTTCTTGCCACGGATGCACACCGATCGACACGGGTTGAAGCCGAAAAGGTTTATGCCGCGGATTGCGCAGACGAACGCCGATCCACGCGAATCACCGTAGCTTTATCCGTGTTCATCCACGTCATCCGTGGTCCGTGCGTCCGCTTTCATCGGTGTGGATCCGTTTGCATCCGTGGCCGAAAAATCAGCCCGCCCGCAGCGCCGCGATCAGCGCCTGCATGTCCTCCGGCATCTCGGCCGCCGCGCACAGGGCTTCGCCGGTGATGGGGTGATCGAAAGCCAGTTCGCGCGCATGCAGAGCCTGCCTTCGGAAGCCCTGCAGCACGGCTCGAGTCGGCTCGGATAATCCGGCGCCGCGCGCGCCGCCGCCGCCATAGAGCGCATCGCCCACCAGCGGCATGCGCTGATACGCCAGATGCACGCGAATCTGGTGGGTGCGGCCGGTTTCCAGGCGCACCCGCAAATGGGTGTGATGGGTAAAGCGTTCGTGGATGCGAAAATGCGTGACCGCATCGCGGCCGCCTTCGACCACCGCCATCTTGAGCCGGTCGCGCGGGCTGCGGCCGATCGGCTCGTCGATGGTGGTGCCGCTCACCGGCGTGCCGTTGATCACCGCATCGTATTCGCGACGAATCTCGCGGCGCGCCAGCATCGCCACCAGACGCGTGTGCGCCGGCAGGCTCAATGCCACCGCCAGTAGTCCCGAGGTGTCCTTGTCGAGCCGGTGCACGATGCCGGCGCGCGGCACCAAGGCGGTCTGCGCAAAGCGATGCAGCAGGCCATTCTGCAGGGTACCGTCCGCCTGACCGGCCCCCGGATGCGTGGTAAGGCCGGCCGGCTTGTGCACGATCGCCAGATGCTCGTCGGCGTACAGCACGTCGAAGGCGATGGCCTGCGGCAGCACGCGAAAATCGGGTTCCGCCACCGGCTCCAGTTCCAGCAAGTCGCCAACGGCAACGGCGACCCGCGCGCGCTCGGCCGCAGCCCCGTTAAGTCGCAAGCGGCCCTGCTCGATCCATACCTGCAAGCGCGAGCGCGACCAGTCGGGAAACAGCTTGGCGGCCACCGCGTCCAGCCGCTGACCGGCAAGGCGCTCGGGAACCCGCACCGGGTCGGGGCAGTCTGCAGAGTTCTCGTCCGGTCCCGAATCCGGTTCCAGGTCCGCTTCCAACGCGCCATGGTCCGGCGCATTGCCGTCGGGCTCGCCCGGCCCGTGAGTGGTCATCGGCTATACTCGTGCACGTTTTTTGCCCAGTGTTCCTGCCTCAACAAATGAAGAATCTGTCGCTACTGGTGGCGATCCTCGCCGTTTCCGTAACTGCGTGCAGTTCCAGCCCCAAGAAGGAAGGGGACGAAACCGATCGCGAGCGATCCGAACGCACGGAGGCCGACCGCCCCAGCGTGTTTTCGGAGAGCGACAACCCGTTGGCGAAGCGGCGCGAAGAAGCGCGGCTGGCGGCCTTGAGTGCCGAGCAATTGTACCGACGTGCTCGCGTTGCGCTGGACAGTTCCGACTTCACCAGCGCAATCGAGAGCTACGACCGCCTGTCGACCCAGCATCCGTTTTCGCCCTTTGCCACCCAGGGCGAGCTCGAGCGCATCTATTCGCTATATCGCAATTTCGAACCCGATCTGGCGCTGTCCGCCGCCGATCGTTTCCTGCGCGAACACCCTCGCCACCCGGAAGTGGACTACATCTACTACCTCAAGGGCCTGGTGAACTATCACCGCGAAGAGGGCGGCCTGGCGATCCTGCCGGTGGACGAGACCAAGTCCGACGTCACCAGCCAGCGACGCGCGTTCGACGATTTCTCGCTGCTGATCCAGCGCTTCCCCGACAGCCCTTATGCGGGCGATTCCTACGACCGCATGGTCTTCATCCGCAACCGCATCGCGGCGCACGAATTGCACGTGGTCGACTTCTACGTCCGTCGCGGCGCCTACGTGGCGGCGGCCAAGCGCGCCGAGCAGATCATCGGCCAGTACCCGGGCACGCCCGCCAGTTATCGCGCGCTGCAGTTGCTGGTCAGGTGCTACGAACTGGCCGGGCTGGAGCTGCAGGCACAGGACGCCCGGGCCTTGCTGGAGGCGCAGAAGCGGCCGGTGATGGTGTCGGAAATCTCGTCGAGCGGCGCACTCGCAGCCGCCGAGGCAGCGGCGCCGGTCCAGGATTCGGATACCGGCTTTCTGGCCAAGCTGGCCGGGCTGTTCTCGCCGTTCGACAGCAGCGAGTCGGACGGGCTGGAGATGGTGCTGCCCGCACCGGCCGAGGAGCGTAGCGACGCGGACCCGGCCAGCGCAGACCCGGCGACCGCCGACAGTGCGATCGAACCCGTCAACCCCGATCCGACCGCGCAGGCGTCCGAGCCCGGCAAACAGCTCGAAGTGTTCTACGAGCCCTATGAAGACGACGACGAAGCGGCCGCAGACGACGATGCCGAGACCCCGGCCGCGCAGCCCTGATCGCCGCCACGCCGCGGCCGGTCCGCCGCCAGCTGCTGCCGTCCTGCCGTTGCGAACGGTGTCCCTGCCGCATCCCCCGCCGCGATCCCCATGAACCCAACCCTGACGGCAGTCCAGGCCAGAGTCATCGCCTGCCTGGTGGAAAAATCCATCACCACGCCGCAGTACTACCCGCTCAGCGTCAACGCGGTGGTCACCGCCTGCAATCAGAAATCCTCGCGCCAGCCGATCATGAACCTCAGCGAGGGCGAGGTCGGCGCCACCCTCAACCAGCTTGAGGAGCTGCGTCTGGCCAAGCGCGAGGACCAGATCAGCCGTGTGCCGAAGTGGCGCCATCGCTTTCAGCACGAACTGCTGCTCAAGGATGCGCCGATGGCGGTGCTGGTCACCCTGATGCTGCGCGGCCCGCTGACCTTGGCCGAACTGCGTGCCAGCGCCGCGCCCATCAACGGCCCGGCCGACACCGCGGGCGTCCACGCCGCGCTGGAAGACCTGGCCGACCGCGCGCAGCCCCTGGTTGCCGGGCTGGCGCGCCAGCCCGGCCAGTCTGCGCAGCGCTACACGCAGTTAATCTGCCCGGACGCAGCCGAAGGCCTGCAGACCGGCGCCTTTGAAGCGGCACCGGCGCCGGAAGCGGGCGTGCCCTCGCTGACGCAGCGAGTAGCCTATCTGGAACAGCGCCTGGCCGAACTCGAACGCCAGCTCGGCGTCGAGCCGGCACCGCCTGCAGCGGGTTGAAGCCGCATCCATCGGTCGCAGGCGCGGGCGGTGCCGACAGTTCTGGACGCGGATGAACACGGATAAGCGAAAGACTGCAGGCGGCCGGACGAGGGTGCGCCAATCGCCCGGCACCGCCTCAGCCGAAACGTCTCCCAGCCACATCAACCTCAGCGACCTGCGCCAGCGCCTGGCGCATGCCGAGACCACCCTGAGCCTGCGCGACGCCACCCGACTGTCGCAGCAACTGCGGCGTGCCGACGCCAAGCGTTTTGATGCCGAGCGTTTCCTGCGCGATCTGGCCGCCGGTCTGCAGCGTAAGCGCGCGCGCGACGCGGCACGGCCCGCTCACATCGCCTACCCCGAGGAACTGCCGGTTGCGCAGGCCCGCGAAACCTTGCTGGAAGCCCTGCGCGACCATCAGGTGCTGATCGTGTGTGGCGAAACCGGGTCGGGCAAGACCACCCAGTTGCCCAAGCTGTGCCTGGAGCTGGGTCGCGGCACGCGCGGCCTGATCGGCCACACCCAGCCGCGCCGGTTGGCGGCGCGCAGCGTCGCGGCACGCATCGCCAGCGAGCTGAACAGCCCGGTGGGTGGACTGGTCGGTTTCGAGACGCGATTTGATCGCCGCGTGTCGGAAACCAGCCTCATCAAGCTGATGACCGACGGCATCCTGCTGGCCGAGCTGCAGCGCGACCGCGAGTTGTTGGCCTATGACACGATCATCATCGACGAGGCCCACGAGCGCAGTCTCAACATCGATTTCTTGCTGGGCTGGCTCAAGCGCCTGGCACCACGACGGCCGGATCTGAAGATCATCGTGACCTCCGCCACGCTCGATCCGGAGCGCCTGTCCCGGCATTTCAACGGCGCGCCCATCATCACCGTGGAAGGCCGCACCTACCCGGTGACGGTGCAGTACCGCGCCGACGCCGAAGAGATCGACACCGAGGACGCGGTGGCCGAGGCGATCGAACATCTCTGGTCCGGTGGCAAGCTCGGCGACGTCCTGGTGTTCCTGCCCGGCGAGCGCGAGATCAACGAACTCTCCCGCATGCTCAGTGGCCGCTTTCCACGTGCGCAGGTGTTGCCGCTGTATTCGCGACTGCCGGTCGCACAGCAGGACAAGGTGTTTTCCAGTGGCGGCCCGCCGCGCATCGTGCTGACCACCAACGTGGCCGAGACCTCGATCACGGTGCCCGGCATTCGTTATGTGGTGGACACCGGCACCGCGCGCATGAGCCGCTGGTCCACCCGCCTGGGCATTCAGCAACTGCACATTGAAGCGGTCAGCCAGGCTGCGGCCAACCAGCGTGCCGGACGCTGCGGGCGTATCGGCCCCGGCACCTGCGTGCGGCTGTACGCGGAAGACCAGTTCTCCGCGCGGCCAGCCTTCACCGACCCCGAGGTGCTGCGCGCCAACCTCGCCGGCGTGATTCTGCAGATGGCGATGCTCGGCCTGGGCGATGTGGAGGAATTCCCCTGGATCGAAGCACCGGACTCACGCCAGATCTCGGAAGGCTATCGGCTGCTGCAGACCCTGGGCGCGCTCGATGAGGAACGCGCGCTCGCGCCGCTGGGCCGCGAGCTGTCGCGCCTGCCGCTGGACCCGCGCGTCGCGCGCATCGCCCTGGCCGGGCGGGGTAGCGGCTGTGCGCGCGAAACCTGGGTGCTGGCGGCGGCGTTGTCGGTGCAGGACCCTCACGAAGTGCCGCCCGACGCGCAGGAACAGGCGCGCCAGAAGCATGCCGAGTGGCGCCACCCGCGCTCGGACTTCCTCACCCTGCTGCAGTTGTGGAACCGTTGGCAGCAGTGGGGAGAGGGCGCCTCCAACCGCCAGTTGCGCAAGCTGTGCAAATCCCACTACGTGTCCTACCTGCGCATGGAGGAATGGGAACTGGTGTATCGCCAGATCGTCGACCTGCTCGGCGAGCGCGAGGACCGCAAGGGCGCATTTGCAGCCACCCCCGAGGCCATCGAAAAACTGTACACGCCGCTGCACCAGGCGCTGCTCGCCGGGCTGGTGGATCACATCGGTCTCAAACTACCGGAAAGGCCTGAGTATCAAGGCCCGCGCGGGCGGCGCTTCAAGATTTTCCCGGGTTCGAAGATCGCCAGGAAATCGCCGCAATGGTTGATGTGCGCCGCTATCGTGCATACCAGCCAGGTGTTCGCGCGCACCTGCGCCGCCATCGAACCCGAATGGCTACTCACGGTGGCGCCGCATCTGGTCAAACGCACTGCGCTGCAGCCCGAGTGGAGCGCCGAACGGGGTGAAGTGAGCTGCACCGAGCACTTCCATATCTTCGGCATGCCGCTGATGACGCAGCAGCGTCACTACGGCAGCATCGACGCCGAAGGTGCCCGTCGGATCTTCCTGCTGGACGGACTGGTGCGCGGCGATATCCCGCACAAGCCGGCTTTTCTCAAGCACAACCTCGAACTCGCCGAGTCGGTGCGCGACAAGGAAGCGCGCCTGCGCCGGCCCGACCTGCTCGCCGACGAAGACCAGCTACTGGCCTGGTACGACCAGCGCATCCCACCGGGCCTGTGCACCGTGGCCGCGCTCAAGCGTTGGCTGGCGGTGCCGGGAAAGCGGCGCAACGAAGCGCTGCGCATGGGCGAGCCCGAACTGCTGCGTCCGGGCGCTGACAGCGACGTGCACAGCCTGTTTCCCGATCACCTGGACATCGGCGGCCAGCGTCTGCGCCTGAGTTATGCGCACGAACCCGGCGCCGAGCAGGACGGCGTGAGCTTCCACATCCCCATCGAGCATCTCTACGGCCTGCCGGCGGAACGCTTCGACTGGCTAGTGCCGGGCCTGCTGCCGGCACGCATCGAGGGCCTGATCCGCTCGCTGCCGCATCACCTGCGGCGCCAGTGCACGCCGGTGGCCGAGTACGCCACCGCGCTCGCCAACCGCATGTCGCCAACAAAGGGCGCGCTGCTGACGGCGATCTGCGCGCACTTCCAGGTCATGACCGGCGTGAAGCTCGAGCCCGACGACTTCGCGCCCGACAAGCTCGAAGCCCATCTGCGTCCACGCCTGGTGCTGGAAGATGCGCGCGGACGCGCAGTGGCGCAGGCGCAGAGCCTTGAGGACCTGCTGGTGTCCCAGGCCGGCAGCGTGCGCCAGGCGCTGGCCGCGGCAGCGCAGCGCGACGATGCCATCCGGCGCTGGATGCGCGACCCGGTGCTGGACTGGGATTTCGGCGATCTGCCCGAGTACGTGGTGCTGGCCAGCGGCGCGCGTGCCTGGCCGGCGCTGCAGGCCGCCGAGGGGCGACTGTTCCTCGGTCTGGTCGAGTCCGCCGACGCGGCTGCACAGGCGCATCAGCTGGGCGTGCGCGAGCTGCTGCTCAAGCGTCTCAATGATCGCGTCAAGGACCTGGTGCGCAGCGCGCGCACCCGCCTGGGCCTGGCGCTGATCGGTTCATCGATCACGCCCGAGACCCTGGCGCGCGCCATTGCCGAGCGTGCCGCCGGACAGGCCTGGGCACTGGATGCCATCCGCAGCCAGGACGCGTTCCAGACCGCGCAGCAGCACCGTGGCGAGTTCGGGCGCATCGTCGTCAAGCTGCTCGACGAGGCTTGCGAGTGGCTGATCGCCGCCGCCGAATTGCGCAAGCGCCTGCGCACCCTCGGTGAGGCCTGGCCGCAGGCGCAGGCCGACCTGCAAACCCAACTTGAGTCCCTGCTGATGCCGGACTTCGTCGCCGCCATCCCGGCCGCGCAATGGCCGCGCATCGGCACCTATCTGAAGGCGATGGGCGTGCGTCTGGATCGCCTGCCCAACAAGCCGCAGCGCGACCTGGAACTGAGCGCTCAATTGCAGCCCTGGATCGAACGCCTGCCCGGCCCCTGGCATGCGGCGCGCTGGGTGATCGAGGAATGGCGCGTGGCGCTGTTCGCGCAGGAGCTGCGCGCGCTGGGGTCGCCAAGCGCCGCCAAGGTACAGGACGCTCTGCGCGATTGACGCCCCGGCATCCGATGCGCATGGTGCCTACACATCATTACTGAGCATCACGATGGCACGAACTGTCCACACTGCAGCCTCTCAACGCCGTGCCGCGGCGGCCAAGACACCTGCTGGCCGCACGCGCACCGACCTCACCCTGCAGGCGAGTGCTGTGGCGCAGGCTCGCGCAATGGGCCTGAACCTGTCGCGGCTGGCCGACGCCAAGATCGCCGAGGCGATCCGCGAGCAACAGGCACGATGCTGGCTACAAGCCAAGCAGCCGGCGATCAAGACCTACAACGCGCGGGTGCGCCGTGACGGCCCCTGGAACAAGGACCTGATCTCTTTCTGAGGTCACCGCGGCCCGTTACCAGGTCTATTGCAACCCCCGTCCCGGCAAGCCGAGCGTACCGTTCCCGCTCGACGTGCAGACGGATTCCCTGGATCTGGAAATACGCAGGGTGATCCCGTTGGTGAAAGCCGAACGCTTCGATGCGAAAATCGAGTCCCTGCACTCTAGGTTCGCCGTGCTCGATCTGAAAGTCGTCATGTCGACGGCAGGCCTGTCGGCACTGGCCAGCCTCACCCTCCATGTCATCGACTTTCTGCTGACCGGATTCTGACCATGCCCCGCCCGCACGACCGCCTGATCGCCGCCCTCGATGTTCCCGACGCGGAGGCCGCGCGCGCGCTGGTCACCCGCATCGGCGATGCGGTCGGCTTCTACAAGATCGGCATGGAGCTGTGCATGGCGCCCGGCTTCTTCGAACTGCTGGCCTGGCTCAAGGCACAGGACAAGCAGGTGTTCGTGGACCTCAAGTTCTTTGACATCCCGGAAACTGTCGCGCGCGCGGTCGGCAACCTGGCGGCGCGCGGCGCTGACTTCTGCACCGTGCACGGCAACCAGTCGATCATGCAGGCGGCGGCCGGCGCGAAGTCGGGCCGTCTCAAGGTCCTGGCGGTGACGGCGCTCACCAGCCTGGATCAGGGCGATCTCGACGATCTGGGTTTTCAGTGCGACATCGCCGAACTGGTGCTGTCACGCGCGCGCCGCGCGCTGGCCGCGGGCTGCGACGGCGTGGTGTCGTCCGGCCTCGAGGTGGCGCGCCTGCGCCGCGAGGCGCCGCGGGAACTGATCTGCGTCACCCCGGGCATCCGGCCGGTGGAGAACCGCGTGGAGGCCGACCAGAAGCGCGTGATGTCACCGGCCGAGGCGATCAAGGCCGGTGCGGATTACCTGGTGGTGGGCCGCCCGATTCGTGACGCCGCCGACCCGCGCGCGATGGCGCTGAGCCTTCAGGCCGAGATCGCCGCGGCCCAGTCATGAAGCATGATCTTTGGCACGAACACACAAGGAGACTGACATGAGAACCTTGATTGCAATGCTGGTGCTTGGCCTGATCAGCGCCTGCGACGGCCAGCCGTCTGCAGCGACAGCGCCCGGCGGGGGTGCGGAGCCGTCGGGCACGCGCACGCCGAAGTGGAAAGTCGACTACACCGGCGGCTTCGAAGGCTCCGTGCAGGGCTCGATCCTGAATGTGCAGACGATGATTCCGGGTAACGTCGTGCTTGCCGGCGGGGCAATCTCGCCGGACCGGAAGTCCAAGGCCACCGAGCAGCTGAGCGCCACCATTGTCACCTCGGGCAGTTCGCCCACGGCAACGGTCAAGCTGACCCTCGCGGACGGCACGAAATGCCGCAGCAGCGACGAGTCGACGGCCCGGATCATCGACGGCGATCGCGAGAGCTTCCGCGCCGAGCTGTCAGGCGCCCTCGCGTGTGACGGCGGCAAGACGGTCGACTTCGAGGCCGCAATCACGGCGAAGCGCTGATGCGCCGCCTGGACAGAGGCATCGCCTGCGCGGACAGCGTGATCCGCCGCAGCGGCATGACCGCCCTGCTGGCGGCCGCGGCGCTGTTTTTCGCGGCGCCGCTGCAGGCCGAGGATCGGCGCCTCGACGAGGTCACCAATGCCTGCTCGCTGCTGACCGAGACGCTCGCCATCGAACTTCTCGGCCAGCCGGTCAAGCCGGTGGCCTCCAACGAGCACATCCCGACGCTGCACAGCCAATGCGCCTTCACCGGCTTGGAACGCGGCGGGTACATGATCAGCGTCGCCTTCAAGTTCATGGTCAAGGAGATGTTCGACGCCAAGGCCCTGCCGGCCGAGCAGCTCGATTTCAACGCCGGCTTCGCGACCGGCGGCGAGCCGCACGACGAGAAGCTGCAATATCCCGGCGAGGCCGCCTACATCTTCGAGGACGGCGAACACACCTACGTGCTCATGATCCCGGGCATCGACGGCCCGGACGACGGCGCCGGCGAGGCGTCGACGCTGGTCGCACACTATCGCTACGACCACCCCGAACTGCCGCACGCGCAACGCCGCGACGCGCTGATGAAGCAGGCCTGGCGCCACTACCGGCTGTGGCGCCTCGGGCGCTGATCAGCTTCCCGTCGGCGGCAAAGTCGACCGCTGGCGGCGTGACGCCCCAACCTGCGACAAGCTGGCGGCGCTGCCATCGTCGGCATCAAGCTCAATTTTGCGGATCCGCATTGCGCCGGGCAGCGCGGTCAACGACAACACCAACAGCTTGCTCCGTCAGTACCTGCCCGAGGGCGCCGATCCGTACGCCTTCAGCAAAAACGAGCTTGATCGGATCGCCTGGTGGATAGATCCCATGCCACCTGAAAAAGCGTCGCTTGGAAGTGCCCTGCAGACCTGTTCCTGCCAGACTCTTTCAACTTCCTCGAACTGGTTGATCAACCTGTTGCACCTGGTTTTCGAAACCACCGCGGCAAGAAAGCTCCACACCCGAGTGACCACCACGTGCCTGCCCATCGCGCCTTCATTGCCCTGAGCCTGGGTGCCATGCTGATCGGCCTGGCGCCGATCTTTGTGCGGCTGGCCGATGTAGGTCCGGCGGCGGCGGCGTTCTGGCGCTGCTTCCTGGCCTGGCCGATATTCGCGCTGGCGCTGCGCTGGAGCGATGCCTCGTTCACCCCCGTGGCGGATGCTCCCGCGACACGCCTGCCCTACGCCTGGCTGATTCTGGCGGGCCTGTTCTTCGCCGCCGATCTGGCTCTGTGGCATTACGCGATCCAGCGCACTTCGGTGGCCAACGCCACCCTGCTGGCCAATCTGGCGCCATTGTTCGTGGCGCCGGCAGCCTGGCTGCTGTGGCGCGAAGCGGTGAGCCGACGCTTCGCGCTGGGTATGGCGCTGGCACTGGCCGGCACCGTGGTGCTGGTGGGCCGTAGCGCACAACTGGATGTGCAGGGCCTGGTAGGCGACAGCCTGGCGATCGCCGCAGCGCTGTTCTACGCCGCCTACATCCTTGCCGTCACCCGCCTGCGCCGCGACGTCGGCGCCCTGCGCGTGATGACCTGGAGCAGCGCCACGGTGGCCGCCGTGCTGCTGCCGACGGCATGGCTGCTCGGCGAGCGCATCTGGCCGGCGTCCGCCCAGGGTTGGTGGGTGCTGGCCGGACTGGCATTGCTGTCCCACGTCGGCGGGCAAGGCCTGATCGCACAGTCCATGGCATCGCTGCCGGCTGCGCTGTCGGCGGTGGGTCTGCTGCTGCAGCCATTGGCGGCTGCGCTGTTCGCGTGGTGGTTGCTGGCCGAGGGTTTCGGCCTGGCGCAACTCGTCGGCGGTGCGGTGATCCTGGCGGGCATCTTGCTGTGTCGCAGCGCCTCGCGCCCGGCGTCTCAGAAACCCAGCCTGGCGGCGTAGCGCCGATAGCGCGTGCGGTCCGGCAGGTGCCGCATGGGGTCGAACGGCGGGTGATTCGCGGCGCGGATGTCGGCCCGCCAGCGACGCTCCCAATCGGCGCCGCGCGGACCCAGCGACTCCGCCCCGAACACGTCGTGGAAGGTCTGCAGCCCCTGGTTGCGGATCAGCCAGCCCACGAACGAGGCGCCGATCACATACACCTGCCAGGAACGGAAATCCGATTGCGGCGTGCGTCCGTCGTAGCGTTGCAGGGGCATCAGATCGTCGAGCGTCGGCAGGGTGCCGCTGCGGTCGAACAGGGCGACCCAGGCGTCGTTGGACTGACCGTACTGCGGAAAACCCTGCGGCACCCTGCCGGTCTCGACCAACAATGCCTCCAGCACGTGGGTGGCGATGCCTTCCTTGAACAAGAAATTGGACTGGTGGCCGGTGACGTGATGCGCCAGCTCGTGGATCCAGGTTTCGAGCATCTCGCCGTCATCCGCCGGCGGCAGATAGAGATTGGGCGAGGCGTAATAGCCGATACGGATGCGCTGCGTGAGGATCAGGTTGACCGGTTGCGGACGCGGGTCGCCAAGGTAGGCGTAGACCCGTCGCGACCACGGCCGCAAGCGCTGCAGTAGCGCCTCCCGCTGCGCGGTCGACAGACCCAGCTCGTCGCGCACCCGCACCTCCAGGTCGGCCTGCGCCGAGGCCGTCCACGGCAGGGCCAACACACTGCCAGCCAGCAGCAATGTGCGCAGCATCGACATGCGGAAAGAGGGCTTCACGCTGGAGGGACCCCGTCTTCAGCGATTCGGTTCGCTGCCGGAGCTGCGGCTACCCTTACGCATGATCGACATCCTTTGTCCGGCCTGCACACAACCCCTGCAGCGCGCGCCGCGCACCTGGCAGTGCGCACAACGGCACAGCTTCGACGTGGCGCGCGCCGGTTACGTCAACCTGTTGCTGGTGCAGTACAAGCACAGCCTGGACCCCGGCGATCGCAGCGATTCCCTGCAGGCGCGCCGCGCGTTTCTCGATGCCGGCCACTACGCGCCGTTGCGCCGTGCGGTGGTCGAACAGCTGCGCGCGCACGCGCCGCAGAGCGTGCTCGACATCGGCTGCGGCGAGGGCTATTACACGGCGGCCATGGGCGCGGCGACGGGCGCCACGGCTACCGGAGCCGCGCCCGAAGTCATCGGCCTGGACATCGCCAAGCCTGCCATCCAGCTCGCTGCCAAGCGCCATCGAGAAGTCGCGACCTGGCTGATCGCCAGCGGCGCACAACTGCCGTTCGCCGACGCCTCGCTGGACGCCATCACCTGCCTGTTCACCCAGCTCCACCTGCGCGAGATGCAGCGGGTGCTCAAACCGGGCGGCCTGCTGCTGGTGGTCACCCCCGCGGCCGATCATCTGCAGCAGCTGCGCGAGGGTCTGTTCGAAACCGTGCAGCCACACGAGCCCGACAAGTTCGTGGAGACGCTCGGTACCGGCTTCGCCCTGCAGAGCACACAGACACTGAATTTCGATCTGCTCCTGAACCACGCCGACGTGTCCAATCTTCTGTGCATGACCCCGTACGCCTGGAAGGCGCGGCCCGAGCGACGCGAGGCGATGGCAGGCCGGACCGCGCTGCAGACCGCCGCCGCGTTCGTCATCCTGGAGTTCGAGCGCAAGGCATGACCGGGGGTTCGACGCTGACCGCCCCGGATGCCGAAATACGACCGGTGTCCGCAATCGTCGGTGTCGGGATACGGATCGACCGAAGGAGGGAACGTCGGGACCTGCACGGGTCGACGCCCCTCGCTACCGGCCGCCACCGGCTATTGCCGCAGGATCTTGTCCAGCGCCTTTCCCTTTGCCAACTCGTCGACGAGCTTGTCCAGGTAGCGGATCTTTCGCATGAGCGGGTCCTCGACGTTTTCCACCCGCACCCCGCACACCACGCCCTTGATCAGCGAGGCATTCGGATTGAACGAGGACGCCTGGGAAAAGAAGGTCTCCATGTCGGTTTCGCGTTCGATCTGCCGTTGCAGTTCCTTCGGGCTGTAGCCGGTCAACCAGCAGATGACGCGATCGACCTCTTCCTTCGTGCGATCCTTGCGCTCGGCCTTCTGAACATACATCGGATAGACGCTCGAAAATTTCATCCGATAGATCCGCTCTGGATCCATAGCCTTGTCTCCATCCGATCGAGTCCTGGCAAGGGGGTTGTGACCGAATCAACGTTCGCGACTGGCCCTGACGAAGCGTGAGTGTGCGAGCCAGGCCCGCTGCACTGTCGTGCAGTATGCGTTCAAGTGGTCTGCGGCGAGGCCGACACCCGCCAGCAAGCCGGCGGGTGTCCGATGATCAGGCCAGTTCAAAACCTTCGTAGTGCTGTTGCTTCACTTTCTCGCAGGCTTCCCGGTAGGCCGGCACACCGCCGATGTAGCTGAGCAGCCGGTTGTGCTTGCCCTCGATGTTGGCACCGGTGTACCAGGACTTGGTCTTGGCCACCAGCGTCTGGTCGGCGAGTTCATCGTGGTGAGTCAGCCAGCTCTGCTCGGCCTGCGCCGACGGCTCGATGCATTTGCGGCCGTTGGCACGCAGATAGCCGATACATTCGGTGATCCACTGCACCTGGTGCTGCAGGCAGGTGGGCGCGTTGCAGAATGCCGCCGCGGGCGCGTACGGAGCGCTGGTGGTGAACAGGTTCGGATAACCATGAATCTGCAGGCCCATGGTGGTGCGGACCTCCCGCTTCCACTCGTCGCGCAAGGAGCGGCCGCCGCGCCCGCGGATGTCGATTGCGGTCAGTGCACCAGTGCCGGCATCGAAGCCGGTGGCAAGAACGATCACGTCGAGCGAAACTTCGCCCACCGAGGTGCGAATGCCGTCGGCCGTCAGACATTCGATCGGCGTTTCGCGCAGATCGATCAGATCGACGTTGTCGCGGTTGTAGACATCGAAATAGCCGTTCTCCAGCGGCACGCGACGGGTGCCGAAGCCGTGGTCGCGAGGCACCAGCTTTTCGGCGATCTTCGGATCATGGATCCGCGCGCGGATCTTCTCGCGCACGAAGTCGGAGATTTCCTCGCTGGCGGCCGGGTCGAAGAAAATCTCCATGAAACCCGCCACCCAGATCCGCAAGGAGCCGTCTGCCCACAGCCGTTCCAGGGTGGCGCGTCGTTCTTCCGGCGGCAGGCTGAAATAGGGGCGCGTCTCGCCTTGCTCGTCGAATCCGACGAAGGTGGTCCAGATCGCTTCACGCGTGTGCGGATAGCGCGCGCGGATGGCGGCGCGATCGGCATCGGTATAACGCGTGTTGGTCATCGGCACCGCGTAGTTGGCGGTGCGCTGGAACACGCTCAGATGGGCCACCTCGGCCGCGATGGTCTGAATCACCTGGATGCCGGTGGCGCCGGTACCGATCACGCCGACCCGCTTGCCCTTGAGATCCACCCCTTCGCGCGGCCAGCGTGCGGTGTGCACGAGCCGGCCACGGAATTTTTCATGGCCTTCGAACGGCGGCACCACCGGCGCGCTCAGCGGCCCCAGGGCGGTGATCACGAACTGCGCGTTCACGGTCTCGCCGGTGTCGGTCGCAAGGTTCCAGCGCTGGGTGGCATCGTCCCAGGTAGCGGCGTCGACGCGGGTGTTGAAGCTGATGTCGCGCCGCAGGTCGAAACGGTCGGCCACGTGGTTGAAGTAGCGCTCGGATTCGGCCTGTCCGGGGTAGCGCTCCTTCCAGTCCCACTCCTCCAGCAGTTCGTCGGAGAACCAGTACTGGTAGATGTTGGAAGGCGAGTCGGTTCGCGCCCCCGGATAGCAGTTCCAGTACCAGGTGCCGCCGACGCCGGAAGCGGCATCGAGCACGCGTACGCGCAGGCCCAGCCGGCGCAGCGCCCACAATTGGTACAGGCCGGTGAAGCCGGCGCCGATGATCACGGCGTCCAGCGGCTCGTTTGGCAAAGCAGTCATCGCAGATCTCCTCATTCGATTCTTCGGTTGTGTCGTGCCCGCGGCCGGCACCTCGCCCGACCGCTGCCTTCGGGATTCGAGGATGCGCCTGCCGGCGCTTGTAGACTTGGCATTCTGCGCAGCAGACTTGGCATCATGCGCAGTAAGTCCAGGAGATCAACGCGATGGCGGGTCCGCTGATACGCAGTGCAATCCTCGACGGCGCCGCGGACCTGATCCGCGCCCACGGTGCCCGCCCGGCGCAGATCGCGCGCGCTTGCGGCCTGCCCGCAGCAGCGCTGCATGACCCGGATCTGCTGGTACACGCGGTTGCGGTGCTGCGCTTCTTCGAGGCCGCGGCCGCCGCTTGCCGGATGCCGACCTGGGGCCTGGCGATGGCGCGAGGCGCGCGCCTGGCTGCCCTGATCGGGCCGCTGTGGATTTTGCTGCGCAATGCCCGCACGGTGGGTCGGATGTGCGAGGAACTGGCCGACAACTTCGATCTTTACAGCGATGCGGCACTGGTCGGCGTGGAGCGGATCAAGGGCGGTGCACTGCTGAGCTGGACCACCACCGCTGGCCAGCATGACAGCGAAATACAGATGGCCGGATTCTCCCTGAGTGTGCTGGCCGGCGAGATTCGCAGCCACCTGCACCGCGACTGGATGCCGGCCGCAGTGCTGTTTCGTCACGCGCGCCCGACCGAGGCGCTGGCGCCCTACCACGCCAGCTTCGGCGCCGATCTGCGCTTCAACCAGGATCGCAATGCGTTGATGCTCGACGCCGAGACGCTCGAAGCGCCGCTGCGGGCACGCGGCTCGGCGGCGCGGGCCCTGGCCAGCCGGGTGGTGCGCTTGGAGGAGGACCGGCTGGAGAAGGACCTGGCGCGCAGCGTCGAGTCGGTGGTGCGCTCGCTGATGCCGTATGCGCCCTGCACCGTCGGCGAGGTCAGCCGCGCGCTGGACCTGGCGCCGCGCACCCTGCAGGTCCGCTTGCAGCGGCAGGGCACCAGCTTCGTCCACATTCGCGATGCGGTACGCGCCGACCTGGCGGCCAAGTACCTGCGCCATTCCGAACTCAGTGCCGCCGACATCGCCGAGATTCTGGGCTACGCCGACCCCACCTCGTTCAGCCGCTCGTTCCGGCGCTGGAACGGCCGGAGCCTGCGCGAGTCGCGCCGTGGCACCATGCGCAACGCCGTCGGGACACGCTTGTAATGCCGACCGACAGCGGTCCGCTCGCCCCGCGCACGCAAAGCTTCTACCGCGACCTGGCCGCCTGGATGGCGCAGCGCCGCGGTGCGCAGCGCTGCCCGATCTTTGGCATCAACGGCGCCCAGGGCTCCGGCAAGAGCACCGCCGCGCGCTTCCTGCAGGGCGAACTCTCCGCCGTCCATGGCCTCAGGGCGGTGGCCTTGTCGCTGGACGATTTCTATCTGCCGCGCGCAGCGCGCCACGCCCTTGCGGCCCAAGTCCACCCGCTGTTCGCGACGCGCGGCGTGCCCGGCACCCACGACCCCGCGTTGGGAACGCGTACGCTGACACAGTTGCGCGCCCTGACCGTCGGCAAGACTCTGGCGCTGCCCCGCTTCTCGAAAGCCGACGACGAGCGCATGCCCGCCGCCGATTGGCAGCGGGTCGAAGGACCGGTCGATCTGATCCTGCTGGAAGGCTGGTGCGTCGGCCTGCCGGCGCAGCCGCAGGCCTTGCTGCAGACACCAGTCAATGAGCTGGAGGCCCGCGAGGATGCCGACGGCCGCTGGCGCCGCGCGGTGAACGAGCAGCTTGGCTCGTCCTACGCGGCTTGGTTCGCGCTGCTCGATGCCCTGGTGTTCCTGCGCGTTCCCGACTTGGCCTGCGTACGGCGCTGGCGCTGGCAGCAGGAGCAGGACACCGCGCTCGGCGCGCAGCCTGCGGCCAGCGGTCTGCTATCGCAAAGTCGGATCGAGCGCTTTATCCAGCATTACGAACGGCTCACGGCACACGCCCTGGAGGTGATGGCGGAGCGTGCCGACGTGGTGCTGAAGCTGGGCGAGGATCACGGCGTGCAGACGATGCGCTTTCGCGATCCGCCGACGTCCTGAGCCAGGTCACGCCGGCTGACTCGACCCGCAGCGGACGTGCAGAGCAGTTATAGCGCCGCGTCCAGCGCTTCGATCAGGCGCTCCACCTCCGCCGCCGTGTTGTAGTGGACGAAGGACAGCCGCAGCACGCCGCGCGCGACATCCACGCCCAGGGCCTGCAGCAGTCGCACCGCATAGAAATTGCCGGCAGCGGCCATGATACCCGCCGCAGCCAGGCGCACCGCCACCTCCGCCGGCGGGCGCAGCAAGGGCACCAGCGCCACCGTCGCCGCGCGATGCGCCGCATCGGCGGGACCCAGCAGGCGCACCCGCGGATGCGCCGCCAGATATCCGAGCAGGCGTGCGAGCAGCGGCCGTTCCGCTGTGTGCAGCAGTTCGCGGATCCGCTGCGGGCGCCTGGCGGTGTCGGAGCGGTCGGCATGGTGATGCGCGTCCAGTGCATCGAAATAATCGGCAATGCCGGCCGCGGCGGCGATCTGTGCGTGGTCCGGGCCGGCCGGCACCAGGCGCTTGCGCGGATAGGCCGCGTTGAACTCGTGGCCCTGATTGCCCAGCAGGTCCAGCAGCTCGGGCCGCAGCACCATCAGGCCCTGGTGCGGACCGAAAGTCTTGTACAGCGAGAACAGGTAGATATCGGCGCCCAGACGGTCGACGTCGGGAAAGCCGTGCGGCGCGTAGTTGACACCGTCGACCACGCTGATCGCCCCGACCGCGCGCGCGCGGGCGGTGATCGCCGCCACCGGGTTGAGATGGGCGACGATGTTGGAGCAATGTGAAAACGCCAGCAGGCGCGTCCGCGTCGACAACAGCCGGTCGAGATCGGCAGGGTCCAGCACGCCGCTTTCCGGATCCACCTGCCATACACGCAGCACCGCGCCACGGTCGCTGGCGAGTCGGCGCCAGACGCCGACATTGGCCTCGTGATCCTGATTGGTGACGACAATCTCGTCGCCCGGACGCAGGCTTGGGCGCAAGGCCTGCGCCAGCACATAGGTGTTCTGCGAGGTCGACGGACCGAAGTGGATCGCATCTGCGGCCACGCCCAGATAGGCGGCCAGGCGCGCATGCGCCGCGTCCATCCACCGCCCGGCCTCGCTGGAGGCGGCGTAGGCGTAGTAGGGCTGCAGCTTGAGGCGCGTGTAGTACTCGCCCAGGCGCGCGATCACCTGTCGGCACGCATAGGAGCCGCCGGCATTCTCGAAGAACGCCTGGTCGCGCAAGCTGGGCTCGCCAAAGGCAGGGAACTGCGCGCGCACGAAATCGAGGTCGAGAGCCGTCGTCGTCATGAGTGGGTCGATGGAGGGGCCGGCACCGCCAGCGTTTCAGGCCCGCGCAACGCAGGCAAGTGTGCCAACGTGATGGCGCGGATCAGGAACACCCGCTGGGTTCGTTCTCGCTCAGGCCCTTGCCGGCTTGCTGGGGCTCGCCCTGCCCGGCTCGCCTGCGGCCAGCAGCGCGCGGGCGATGAAGTTCTTGGCCACCTTGCTCCGCGGCACCCGCAGGTCGAACCAACTGCGCACGTCCCGTTCCAGGCCGATGCCGTGCATGTAGTTGTAGATCGCCTTGCTCAAGGCAGCGCCAAGCGCGTCGTGATCCACCCCGCAGGGGTCGATGAAGCCGATGTCGTTGTTGGCGAACGTGCCCGGCGCCGATGCAAGCAACTCGACCCCGTAATCCTGTGGGTTTTTTCCGACCGGCGAATGCACGGTGCAGCTGAAGCGGTGGAAATATCCGGATTGCAGGCAGCCCTGCTCGAACAGCTGGCGCACGTATTCCAGCGCGTCCACCGTATCCTGCACGGTCTGGGTCGGAAAGCCGTACATCAGATAGGCATGGACCAGCACACCGGCATCGCTGAAGGCGCGCGTGACTCTGGCCACCTGCTCCACCGACACGCCCTTCTTCATCAGCTTGAGCAGACGATCCGACGCCACTTCAAGACCGCCGGAAATGGCGATGCATCCGCTCTGCGCCAGCAACTCGCACAGCGCAGGCGAGAAGGATTTTTCGAAGCGGATATTGCCCCACCAGGAAATCGACACGCCGCGGCGGATCAGCTCCTGCGCCATCGCCTTGAGCACCTTGGGCGGTGCGGCTTCATCAACGAAATGAAACCCGGTCTGGCCGGTCTCGCGCACAATCTGCTCGATGCGATCCACCAAAGTGGTGGCGCTGGCGGCGTCGTAGCGCGAGATGTAATCCAGGCTCACGTCGCAGAAGCTGCATTGCTTCCAGTAACAACCATGCGCGGCGGTGAGCTTGTTCCAGCGCCCGTCCGACCACAGGCGGTGCATGGGATTGAGCATGTCCAGCAGGGATAGATAACGATCCAGCGGCAGGCCATCCCAGGTCGGGGTGCCGACCTCGTTGAAGGGGATGTCGCGCTCGCCGCTGTCGATGTAGCGCACCGCGGGCGACTCGGCATCGCGCAAGTAAGTTCGCACCAGCCGGTCCTGCGTGCGCTCGCCGCGCAGATGCTCCAGCAGCGACAGCAGCGGACGTTCGCCGGAATCGAGCGTGACGTAATCGAAGTAGTCGAACACGCGCGGCTCGGCCAGTTCGCGCAACTCGGTGTTGACGTAGCCGCCGCCGAGTACGGTGATGATGTGCGGAGCGTCGGCCTTGATGCGCTGGGCGATGCGAAATGCCGCATAGACCGCACCCGGAAACGGCACCGAGATCAGCACCACGTCCGGCGCGTGGCGGCCGATCGCGTCCTGCGCGAGCCGTTGCAGCGTCTGGTCGACCAGATTCGGCTCGGCGGCGAGCGCCGCGGCCAGCGGATCGAAACTCGGCTGGCTCTGTGCCAGGGATTCGGCATAGCGCACAAACTCGAAACGCGCATCCACCGCTTCGCGCAGCACGTCGGCGATGTCGTTGAGATACAGCGTCGCCAGGTGGCGCGCGCGGTCCTGAAGGCCCAGCGCGCCAAAGGCCCAGGCCAGGGCATCGCCGCCGTCCTCGTCCACGTAAACGGCCAGCGACTCAAAACGCGAACCTTCCGGCAAGAACTGACGGCCGCAGATGCGATGGGCCAGGGTGGCGTCGCGCCCCTGCAGGAAGGCGATGGTGGGAGTAATGCTGGACAGGTAGCGATCCGCCTGCGCGAGGAAACTCCGCACGCGCGACGAGCGCTCTGGTTCCGGCACTGCCGCGATGCGCTCGATGACACAGCGCAAGCCCGTCGCCGAAAACAGTTCCAGCACCAGCGCGAGCGCCATGTCCTCCTGCACGGCGTTCACTCCGCGCGAGCGCAGAAAGCCGGTGAGGTAGGCCGTGGACGGATACGGCGTGTTGAGCTGCGTCATCGGCGGGGTGAGCGACAGCACGCGCACCGACTCGCCTTTCCCTGCTCCTGGTTCAGCTGCCATACGCACGCGCACCCCGGTTCGAGCGCACTACTTTATGCCATCGGTTGCCATTCGGATCGGCGCAGGCGGCTCCAATTGGGACTCTGATCAAAACATAAATCCTTTTCCTGATAATCATTTACGCGCCCCGCTCAAAAAGCAGCCGAATCGCGGTCGATTCGGGCGCACATCGTTCGTCGTGTCATCAAGAGCCGGCACTATCTGCAGGCTCCCCGATCCGAATAGTGGAGAGACGACGATGCGATTCATGGTGATTGTGAAAGCCACTGCCGATTCCGAGGCCGGACACATGCCCGACGAGCAACTGCTCGCCGCCATGGGCCGCTACAACGAGGAACTGGTCAAGGCCGGTGTGATGCTGGCGGGCGAAGGACTGCATCCCAGTTCGAAGGGCGTGCGCGTACGTTTTTCCGGCAAGCAGCGCACCGTGATGGACGGGCCGTTCGCCGAGACCAAGGAGCTGATCGCGGGCTTCTGGCTGTGGCAGCTGCGCTCGCTGGACGAGGCCATCGAGTGGGTCAAGCGCTGCCCCAATCCGATGCCGGGCGACAGCGAGATCGAGATCCGCCAGGTGTTCGAGGAGGAGGATTTCGGCGCCGAATTCACCCCCGAGCTGCGCGAGCAGGAAGCGCGCCTGCGGGCACAGATCAACCGTCAAAACTGAAGGAGTAACAGCCCATGCTCGTACAAGCCTATCTGAGCTTCAACGGCCGCTGCGAAGAGGCCATCGAGTTCTACACCCAGGCCCTCGGCGCCAAGCTGGACATGCTGCTGCGCTTCAAGGACAGCCCCGAACCGATGCCGCCCGGGATGCTGCCGCCGGGCAGCGACGACAAGGTCATGCACGCAAGTTTTCATGTCGGCGAAACCATGATCATGGTCGACGACGGCGGTGTGTGTGCGGAAGCCTGCGGGGGCCAGCCTCACACCGGCTTTCACGGCTTTTCGCTGTCCATCGCGCTCAGCGACGAAGCCGAGGCGGCGACGCGCTTCGCCGCGCTCTCCGAGGGTGGTCAGGTGCGCATGCCGCTGGGCAAGACTTTCTGGTCGCCCTGCTTCGGCATGGTGGTGGACCGCTTCGGCGTCGCCTGGATGATCAACGTGATGCCTTGAGATCGATGCACATTGGATTGCTTACCCTACTTTGCAAGGAGCAGTCATGAACTACGTCGACGGATTTGTGGTGCCGGTTCCCAAGGCCAAGCTGGAGGCCTACTACCAGATGTCGCGCACCTGCGGCGCGATATGGCGCGAACACGGCGCGCTGGAGTATCGCGAGTGCGTCGCCGATGACGTCAAACCCGGCGTGCACACCTCGTTCCCCCAGAGCGTGCAACTCAAGGACGACGAGACCGTGGTGTTCGCCTGGATCGTCTACACCTCGCGCGAGCATCGCGACGAGGTCAATGCCAAGGTCATGGCCGACCCGCGCATGAAGGAGATGATGAGTCCCGAGTCCATGCCCTTCGACGGGCAGCGGCTGATCTTCGGCGGCTTCAAGGTGGCCGTGGACGTTTGAACCTTGCAACCGCTCGAAGCACAGAGCGCGCGGATCGACCATCCGCCTTGGTAGCCCGAGTGCAACCCGGGGCTTGCCTGCGCCGGCACGTGGAACCCCCGGGTCGCACCCGGGCTACTGGTCTGGCCGCGGCAGCTGGCGCTCGGGCTCAACCCCGCGTCGCGTAAGTCTCCAGCGCCTCGCGCAAAGCCCGCACCGCCGCGTGCGGAAACTGCACCATGATGCTGCCCTTGCGGCCACGGCGTTCGACCAGACTGACCCAGGTCTGGCGCGAGGCATTCTCTACCGTCGCCTCGACCCGCGACGCTGGCCTGCCCGCCAGCGGCGAGGCGAAGCGGTACTCGCCGAGGTAGTCGCGGCGAAACACGCGGTCCACCGCGCGGCCGACCCAGCCGCGCCCCTCCTTCAGACCCTGGCCCTGCGCGGCGCGCTCCACCACCTGCAGATCGTCGATCACCGCCTGCAGGTCCTGCGGCTGACCCTTGCTGTAAGGCCACTTGAGCACGCGCGTGCGACTGAAATTGCTGCCGCGCCGATGCGCCACCTGGATGGCGACGAAGTAACGGCCACGCCACTGCTCCAGCCACAGCCGGACCTCGCAATCGACCTGGCCGAGCTTGCCCTGGTGGACCTCGCCGAGATCGGCCACCACGCGGATGCCGGCCAGGCGGCGCAGCGGCGTCATCAGGCGCTCCAGCATGGGTCGGGCTCCTCGCGTTCGGTGAAACTGACGGCAGTTTCGCAGAAGCTGGGAGGCAATCGCCGTAATTCATCAAAAGAGTGTCCGTCGCCGACGCCGTGCCGCAGCTCAAGGCGACCAGCGCCATCGTCGCAGCGGGCACTCACCCCTTGCGGCGATCTCCCATCGTCGCGCAGCTCCCTTGCCGAACCGCGAATCGCAGGCCGAATGCTAAGCTCGGATCAATACATCCGACAGCGGCAAGCAGGCTGCAAGAGCATGGGGACGACCGGGAGAAGGATTGCGCTCCCAAGCCATGGGCCCAACGGCTGCAGCTTGTCGGCCGTAACGACCGACCCCTTGCGGTGCGCCCTGCCGCAGCAGCGCCAGCGACCCGAGTGAACATCCTGATTGCCGACGACGATGCGGTGTCCGCTGCGCTGGCCGGCGCCCTGCTGCAGCGCCTCGGCCTTCCCGGAGCGCGGATCGCACGCGACGCCGCCGCGCTGCACCACGCGCTGGCCGGTGGCGACCTGGACGTGCTGCTGATCAACCTGCGGCTGCCAAGTCTGGATGTATCGGCACTGACAGCGCCGCGCAACGCTACCGAAGACCCTGCCGCGGCGCCGCCGATCTGGATCGAGTTGCAGGACAGCGCGGCAGCGGAGCTGCCACTTGCACTGCGCAAACCCCTGCAGCGCGACGCCCTTCAAGCCGCGCTGGATGCGCTCGATCATCACGCCGAAACCTGGGCCGAACTGCTGCGCCTGTTCGGCCCGGCTGGCGCGCGCGAAATGCTGGCCGCGCTGCAACGCGACCTGCGGGCCCAACGCGAAGTTCTGGCGCAAAACCCGGCGGACCGGACACAGCTGCGCGGGATCGCCCACCGACTGCGCGGCGCGGCGCTGCAGCTCGGAGCGGGCAACCTGGCCCTGCACGGCGCCAGGGCTGAACAACTCGCCGCGTCGGATACCGATGCGGACGCCGCGCAGACGTTGTCGCGGCTGCTGCGCGTGCTCGGCCGCTTCGAGGCCCTGGTCCGCTATCTGGAGCGGCAGCTTGAATCCTGAACCGCGGGTCGGCGGCACGTCAGCGTGGTCGCATATCGCGGTCGCGCTGATCGTGCTGGTCAGCCTCGCCGCCGGCTGGCAGACCCACCGCCTGATCCAGGCCCATCAGCAATCCCGCTTCGACTACGAGGTGCGGCGACTGACGTCCGCCATCCAGCAGCGCATGAGCGCCTACGTGCAGATCCTGCGCGGTGGGCGCGGCATGTTCGAAGCATCCAGCTTCGTCAGCCGCGACGACTGGCGGATCTACGTCGAGCAATTGCGGCTGGCCGACAACTACCCTGGCATCCGGGCGATGACCTTCGCGCCGAAGGTCGCACCGCACGAACTCGCGGACTTCATTGCGACGGTGCGCAGCGAATCGCCTGCCCGCTTCACCAACCCGAAAGTCCTGACCGAATTCACCCTGCGCGCGCCGCCGCCACCGATCGTTCCAAGCGACCCGACCGTGCACGTGCCGGTGTACTACACCGAGCCGCTGAACGCGGACAACGAACGCGCACTGGGCATCGACATGATGCGGGACCTGGGGCGCAGGCTGTCGATGGAAGCCGCGGTGGCCACCGATCATGCCGTGCTCAGTCCGCGCCTGCGCATCCTGCGTCCCAGCGGCACGCAGGTCGGTTTCATCGCCTACGTGCCGGTCTATCGCGACGCCCGCCACCTAGGCTGGCTCACCGCGGTCTTCCACGCCGAGCAATTCATGCGCGGACTGCTCGGCGATGCCGATGATCCGCTCGTCTTCGAAATCCATGACGGCCCGACGGCCGAGGCCGATACGCTGCTGTATTCGACGGCCGGCGTGACCGCGGACGGCGAGCCGCTGCCGCTGCCGTCCGCACGGCGCTCGGACTACGAAGCCGTGCAGCCACTGCGGATGCCCGGACGCGCGTGGACCGCGCATCTGCGCAGCCGACCGGGATTCGCCACCCCGACCGAGCGGATCGTGCCCTGGCTGGTCACCTTCGGCGGCCTGATGGCGGCGCTGCTGCTGTACGTCATCGGTCGCGCCGGCAGCCGCTGGCAGTCGCAGGCGCGGCTGCTGGCCGAACAGGCGAACTCGCTGCGCGAGGCGCGCGCCGCTGCCGATTCCGCGAATCTGGCCAAGAGCAACTTCCTGGCCAACATGAGCCACGAGATCCGCACGCCGCTCAACGCCATTCTCGGCACCGCCGAGTTGCTCGGCGACACCCGGCTCGACACCGATCAACGCGAGAGCCTGAGCACCATCTCCCAGAGCGGCGATCACCTGCTGGGCGTGATCAACGACATCCTCGACTTCAGCAAGGTCGAGGCCGGTCTGCTGGAGCTGGACCCGCAGGTGTTCGATCTGCGCCGCACCGTGGAAGAGGCGCTGGAGCTGGTCTCGCATCGCGCCGCGCAGAAGGGGCTGGAACTGTCCTGCGACTTTGCGCCGGGCACGCCGGAGACCGCGTGCAGCGATGCGGCGCGGGTGCGCCAGATGCTGGTGAATTACCTGTCCAACGCGATCAAGTTCACCGAGTCGGGCGACGTGGCAGTGGAAGTCTCCGCTCGCGAACTCGAGCCCGGCCGGCATCGCTTCCGCATCGCGGTACGCGACACCGGCATCGGCATTCCGCCCGAACGGCTGGACCGGCTGTTCAAGAGCTTCAGCCAGGTCGACGCCTCCACCACGCGCCGTTACGGCGGCAGCGGTCTGGGGCTGGCCATCACCAAGCGCCTGGCCGAGCTGCTCGGCGGCGAAGTGGCGGTGGAAAGCCACCCGGGTCGCGGCTCGGTGTTCTCGTTCACGTTCGTGGCCGCCACCGATCCGGCCTGGACGGTCGTTGCACCAACCGACCTGTCGGCGCTCGCCGGGCGCCGGCTGCTGATCGTGGACGACAACGACACCAACCGCCGCATCCTGCGCGCCGCCACCCAGGACTGGGGTCTGCAGGTGCGCGACACCGCCTCGCCGCTGCAGGCCCTGGCCTGGATCGAGCAGGGCGAGCGCTACGACCTCGCCATTCTCGACGACCAGATGCCGGAGCTGGACGGCGTGACCCTGGCCGCGCGTATCCGCCGGCATGTCGCTGCCGTGGACCTGCCCCTGCTGCTGCTCAGCAGCGCGCGCCAGGCCGGTCGCGACCTGTCTGATTTCAGGCTGGTGCGCCTCAAGCCCTTGCGACGCGCCGCGCTGGGGGAGGCACTGCTGCAACTGCTGGGGGTCGGCACCGCCGTGGTGGCGACCGATGCACGCCAACCGCGCGCACCCAAGCGCGCACTGCGCATCCTGCTGGTGGAAGACAACCCGCTCAACCAGCAGGTCGGTCTGCGCATGATCGAGTCGCTGGGTTATGGCGCCGACCTCGCGGAAAACGGCCAGGTGGCGCTGGATGCGGTCAATGCCAGCGAGTACGACCTGCTGCTGATGGACATGCAGATGCCGGTGATGGACGGCCTGGAAGCCACGCGTCGCATCCGCGCGCTACCGCTGCCGCGTCAGCCGCGCATCTACGCCATGAGCGCCAGCGTGCTCGACCGCGAACGCCAGGCCTGCCTGGACGCCGGCATGGACCGCCATCTGGCCAAGCCGCTGCGGCGCCGGGAACTGGAGGAGATTCTCGACGAGCTCGCGCAGGTCGACGCCAAGGTGGTCGCCGCCGGTGATGTGCCCGGTGACGTGCCCGATCTTGCTGCACTGTGCGAACAACTTGGCGACGACGGCGCAAACGCGGTGCTCGACGCGATGATCGAAGACGCCGAAGCGGCCTGCGAAGAGCTGGTCCAGGGCGACGATGACGCCCGCCGCAAGCGCCTGCGCCAGCTCGCCGCCAACGCGGGTCTCGTGGGCGCTGCGACACTGGCGCAGGAGATCGAACGTCTGGCCGCTCTGACGCCGATGCCGCCGGCCGCGGACTGCGCTGGGGTCGCGAAGCGTTACCGCGCGCTGATCGAGGCGCTCGCCGCGGACCGGAAAATCTGACGCTGCCGCTCGTTGGATCCTGAACGGGTCCGCGCGGGTCCCAGCCCCTCATCCGCCCCTTCGGGGCACCTTCTCCCGCCTGCGGGAGAAGGAATGACGGCTGCCCTCCGGCTCGCGGGCGAAGGAACCAGACCCCCTCTCCCGCAAGCGGGAGAGGGCCGGGGTGAGGGTCTGCCAGCGCCGCGCCAACCTCGGCCGCCGGATACCGCGAGTGCGTCGACGACCGCACCCAAGGCAACGTGCGCGCGCGCCGCCAAGCCCCTCATCCGCCCCTTCGGGGCACCTTCTCCCGCCTGCGGGAGAAGGAACGACGGCTGCTCTCCCGCTCGCGGGCGAAGGAACCAGACCCCCCTCTCCCGCAAGCGGGAGAGGGCCGGGGTGAGGGCCTCTGCGCCAGGCACAAAGTCCGTTTGCGCGGCGCAAGCCAAGCTCCATCCGGAGCGCAGCCCTGCACTAGACTCCGCGCACCGCCGATCCCTCATCGTCCATGTCCAAGGCCGCACCCACCGTCATCGTTGCCGACGACCACCCGCTGTTCGGAGTTGCCCTGCGCCTGGGCGTACAGCGCGCCGCGCCGGATGCGCAGGTCGTGGCGGTGGAATCCTTTGCGGGTCTGCGCGAGGCGATCACGGCGCATCCCGACGCCGCCCTGGTACTGCTGGACCTGATGATGCCGGACGTCGAAGGCTTATCCGCCCTGCAGTTTCTGCGCGAGCAGTTCCCGCAGGTGCCGGTGGCGCTGGTGTCGGCGGCCGGCGAACGTCACTGGGTGCGCTCGGCCGAGGCCCTGGGCGCGGTGGCCTTCATTCCCAAGGCCACGCCGCTGGAAACCACCCTGGAAGTGATCGGGCTTCTGTTGGCGGGGGGGTGCTGGTGGCCACAACCGGAATCAGAACCCGTCACCGTGGCCTCACCCGCTTCACGACACGCCCCGCAGACCCTGACCCTGGAAGGCAAGCTGGAACGTCTGACCCGGCAGGAACTGCGCATCCTGCTGCAGATTCGCGACGGCCAGCTCAACAAGCAGATCGCCTGGGACCTGGGCATCAGCGAATCCACCGTCAAGACCCACATCAGCACCCTGCTGCGCAAGCTGGATCTGCACACCCGCACCCAGGCCGCGGTGCTGGCGCAGCGGCTGCTGGCGGGGCCGCAGATCGTGCCGGACGATGCGCGTAATCCAGGCCAATCTGCCACTACGCAATAAAAAGCGACCCCGGTCTGCCACGAGGTCGAAGAATGCGGACCAGCACCTGCGGGCAGACGCGCAAAGGCCGGGGACGGTATCCACCGCCCCCGGCCTGGCCCCACTCACCAACCGATGCTGATACCGCCGCCGGCCGCGCTTTCGCTGCCGCTGAACGAGCCGCCGAAGGTGACGGTGACGTTCTCGCGCAGGGCGTGCTGGTAACCCACCGACAGTGCATTGGCGCCGCCGTGGTTGCCGACACCCATAGCCAGGCGGTTCTTCTGCTGGCTGCCGGCCGCGCTGCCGGTCATCGTCGCCATCGCCACCGCCATCGCCGAGATGCGATCGATACGCCCGTCCTGGCGATCCAGCGCGAAGCCCACGTCGCCTCGAAACGCATCGAGCTGACCGAGGTTGACCGCATCGGTAGCTTCCATACCCGCCGCCACGTTGGTGACGCGACGTTCGTTGCCGACCGCGCCGACGGAGACGGTGTTGGCCTGATCGGCCACCGAGCCATTGCCCAGCGCGACGCTGTTGGCGGCACTGGCATTGGCCTCGTTGCCGACCGCCACCGCAAACTCGCCACCGGCCTGCGCGTTGTCACCGACCGCGGTGGTGTTGGTGCCCAGCGCCTGCGCGCCGGTGCCCACCGCCACCGAGGACTGCGCAATCGCCCCGCTGCCGATGGCCACCGAGTTGGCCTGCACCGCGTTGGCGCCGAAGCCCACCGCGATGCCGCCCGCGGCCTGGGCCCGGGCGTCGGTGCCGATCGCCAGGCTGTTGACGGCCTCATCTCCGGACTGCGCGTTGTCGCCACATTCCACGGTTCCGCTGGCGCTGCCGCGGCCGCAGAAGGCGGCATTCGACTGGGCCGTGCTCATTGCCATGTCGGCGACGGTTTGCGCGTTGCCAACGCGGGTGTCGAGCTGGTCGATGCCGTCTTCGTTGGTGGCGACGCGGCCTTCGAGGTCGTTGATCGACGACAGGTTCTGGTCGATGCGCAGCGAGTTCATCGAGATGTTGCCCTGGTTGGTCTCGATGGCGCCCTCGCTGACGCTGACGCGGCCCCCCAGCGTGTCGAGTCCGGCACTGTTCTGCGCGATCCCGGCGGCGTTGCTGGTGACGCGACCGTCGAGGTCGGAGATGTCCCCGGCGTTCTGGGCGATGTTGAGGCTGTTCAGACCCACGCGGCCGTCAAGCGCCTGGATGACGTCTTCGGCGTCGTCCAGCCGGTTGTCGAGCACCACGATGTCGCCTTCGTTGGTGGTGACGCGTTCGTCCAGCACCGTGATGCGGCTGCTGTTGGAGTTGGCACGCGACAGGGCGGTGTTGGCGGTGGTCTGCGCCGCACCGGCAGCGGCCAGGGCGGTGTTGGCCGTGCCCTGCGCGGCATCGGCGCTGGCCTGCGCATTGTCGGCGCTGGCCTGGGCGTTGTTCACCCCGGTGTCCAGCGCACCCAGTGCATCACCGACATTGTCGAAGTTGCCAGCCTGCACGGCGTAGTCGGGGGCGGTGACGGTGCCGTCCACCGGGTCGACCGCCGCACCGCCGCCCAACGCGGCCGCAAGGCCGGCACCCTGGTTATCGACCTCGGTTTGCAGCGCACCCACGTCGGTTTGCAGGGTGTCGATCTCGCCTTCGGCGGTGGTCAGACGGGTATCGAGGCCGTCGATGTCGGTGGCGTTCTGGGCGATACCATCGGCATTGGTCGCGATGTCGGTCTCGTTGGTCGTGACCCGCGTATCCAGCGCATTTATGTCACCTTCGGCCGTCGTCACCCGAGTTTCGAGCGCGTCGACATCCGCCTGGGCAGCGGCGGCATCGGAAAGCGCCGTGTTGGCGGTGCCCTGTGCCGCAGCCGCGTCGGCCACGCCCTGGTCAGCGGTGGTCTGTGCGTTGTCGGCACTGGTCTGCGCAGCAGCGGCGTCAGCCACACCCTGGTCAGCGGTCGTCTGTGCGTTGTCGGCACTGGTCTGTGCCGCTGCAGCGTCAGCCACACCCTGGTTGGCGGTGGTCTGTGCAGCGTCCGCGCTGGCCTGTGCCGCAGCAGCGTCAGCCACACCCTGGTCAGCGGTCGTCTGTGCGTTGTCGGCACTGGTCTGTGCCGCTGCAGCGTCAGCCACACCCTGGTTGGCGGTGGTCTGTGCAGCGTCCGCGCTGGCCTGTGCAGCGGCAGCGTCAGCCACACCCTGGTTAGCGGTGGTCTGTGCAGCGTCCGCGCTGGCCTGTGCAGCGGCGGCATCATCCACACCCTGCTGCGCGAGCGTCTCCACCGCAGTGAGTTGATTGACATTTACCGCATCGGTGCCGACCGTGCCCGCAGCCAGGTTCACGATGCGGCGCTGGGTGCCCGAGTTACCCACGGAAACCGTGTTGACCTCGGTCGCCACCGAACCGGCGCCCAGGGCCACCGATGAGGACGCCGCGGCTTCGACCTGGGCACTGTTGCCGATTGCGACCGAGCCCCCTGCCAGCGCATCCGTGTTGACACCGAGCGCGGTCGCGTTGGTACCGGAGGCCAGGCTGTTCACGCCAAAGCTGCTCCCGCCCTGACTCGTCGATACGGCATTCGTGCCGACCGCCGTGCTGAGCCCCCCGATTGCTTGAGCTCCCGCCCCGATGGCGAGCGAGCCACCCCCCTGTGCGATGGATTCGAAACCGACCGCGGTCGAGTTGACACCGATGGCTTGGTTGTCCGTCCCCACCGCGGTGGAGCCGTTGCCGCTTGCGGTGTTCGAATTGCCGCAGGCCAGGGAAGGCGTCCCGGTCGAGGTACTTCCACCCTCGGTACCGTCAGACAGCTCACAGTTCACCGACCAGGCCGGCGGGGCCAGCGCCATCAGCAACGCGGCCGAAATCAGGTTGCGCCGGAAGGGGGAGACAGAGCACCGCGCGGCGGTGGTCTGGGACGGGACTTTGCAGTGTGTGTTCTTGGCAGACATGTTTGACTCTCCAGTGTTGAACGAGGGATTTCGAATCCCGCCGGTGCAGCACCCTGGGCCGCCGGGAACCGGTACCGGCCCGTCGCCCTTGGGCGCTGCACGCCGGTTGCTCGTCACTGGAATCGCTGTCCGACGGCCTCGCGAATCGCGGGACACCGCCGGAATTGGAAAGGGCACCGCTTGAAAAACAGACGCCGATTCCAGAGGCCCGAGCGGTATGGATTTCGCCCGAATTCCGCGCGCGTCAACATCGGTCAGTAGTGCTAGTCCTTTGGGACTAGTGCGAACGGCGGAGCCCGCCGGCCGCGCTTCGCGGGAACCTCTCTGCCGCAGGCGGAAGGAGCAGCCCCCTAGCCCGGGTGAAACCCGGGGTTTTACGTGCCGGCGAAGGCAAAACCCGGGTTGCACCCGGGCTTGTATGTTGGACGAGTCGGAGCAATCTGACGGCTGAAGGAGACTTTGGCGGGCGGGAGGGCAGGCTGTACCCGGGCTGTGGTCATTGAACCTGTTGCGTAGATCAGCCTCCTTCCGCCTTAAGTTTTTGCGACGAACAGATCGAACGGTATCTGGGGCATTGAAGCCCGCACTCACAAGCTGGATCGCCCGTCGTCTTGCCGAAGCCTCGAAATCTTTGTCTCAAGGAAGCGGTTTGATGCACGTGCTGGGAATTGATGTCGCCAAGGCCAAGTTTGATGTGGCGCTCTGGCGGGAGGGCAAGCTCAAGTTCAAGACCTTCGACAACCAGCCAGCCGGGTTCGAGCAGCTACGGCAGTGGTTGCAGGACTTGGGCGTGGCGCAGGTGCAGGCCTGTCTGGAGGCCACCGGCCCTTATGGCGAGGCGCTGTCGGAATGGCTGTTCGATGCAGGCCATATCGTCAGCGTGCTCAACCCCGCGCAGGTCAAGGACTTTGCCAAGAGCCTGCTGACCCGCAACAAGACCGACACGGTCGATGCAGCGGTGTTGGCGCGGTTTGGCGTGGCGATGAGTCCACCGGCCTGGCGCCCGCCACCCCCGGCGGTGCGTCTGCTGCGTGCCCTGGTGCGGCGCCTTGCCGCACTCCAGCAGACCCGCCAGCAGGAGCACAACCGCCTGATGGTGGCCGATGCGGGCGTACAGGACTCCATCCAGCGTCACTTGGCCTATCTGGATCAGGAAATCGCCGCACTGCGCCAGCGCATCGAGGATCACATCGACCAGGACCCCGACCTACCGCAGAAACAGCAGCTGCTGGAAACCATCCCAGGCATCGGCACGGTGGTCAGCCACACCCTGCTGAGCTTCATCAGCCGTATCGAAACCTTCGACCGTGCTCGCCAGTTGGCCGCCTTCGCCGGACTGACGCCAAAACGCCATGAGTCCGGTAGCTCCGTGCGGAGCAAGACCCGGCTGTCGAAGATCGGCCATGCCGATCTGCGCAAGCTGCTCTACTTCCCCGCCATGAGCGCAATCCGATACAACCCCCTGCTCAAAGCCTTTGCCGAACGCCTACGTCACAGCGGCAAACCACCAAAACTCATCCTCGCCGCCGCAATGCGAAAACTCCTCCACATCGCCTTCGGCGTCCTCAAATCCAATCAACCCTTCAACCCCAATATCCTCGCCAAAACCGCTTGACGGGAAACACGGTATCTATGTTGCTGCGCCGACCCAAGAATCCGATGGATCGGGGGGTGGCGGTATGCCTGGGCAGGACCAGCACTTTGTTCGGAGTCGGTCGCCGGATTGCCGTCTCGAACTCGTGGCGCGGGTGCGATCCCGGAGTATGGCGCGGGCCGTCCGGGGGCTTCAGCCAGGTTACGTTGCTGCAGAGCACCCGGACCTATACTCGCCGCATGCCCGTCATTTCATACTTTTCGGTATCTACATCCGCATGTATCACGACGATCATGCGCCGCCGCATTTCCACGTGGAGTACCAAGGCCACGAAGCGCTGGGTTCCATTGGCACCGGCGAGATCATGCGAGGTTCGCTGCCGCGGCGTGCGGCGAAGCTCGTCTGGGAGTGGTGCCTTGATTATCAGGATGAGTTGCAGGAAGACTGGCGGCTTGCGCAGGAACTATTGCCATTGAAGCGAATTCCGGGAGCGGACAATGATTAAGGTCGTTCAAGCCAACCCGGCGGGCGGCACACGGATCGGCCTGCTGTTTTCGGACGGTACGGTCGGCGAATTCGATCTCGCATCCCTGATCGCACGAGGCGCCGAGCTGACCTTGCCACTGGCGGACGAAACGTTCCGCAGCCGTTTCTTTCTTGAACTCGGCGCCTTGTGTTGGCCCAATGGCTTGGAACTGAGCGCCGCATCCGTTCATCGTCGGCTGCTTGAAGCGGGGACGCTGCAGGCCGCCCAGGTGGCATAGCGCGCTTCGCGGATTGCAGCATCGCTCGATTGCTCCAGATTCAACGGTGCAACCTGGCTTGATTCGGGATCGTCATCCTGCAGAAGCGGAACCAGCCGCCGCCATAGTTTCCCGTCGAGTAGCAACTTCGCGATGCCGACAGAACGACTACTCGGTTTGGCGGTTTCTACCGGGCCGGGTCGAACGCCCCATTCCACCACCGCAGCGCTTGATCAGCCGACAACCCAGCCCGCCATAATGGGTGCCCGCCGCCCACGGAGTGCCCTGCCATGCCCGCCGCCAGCTTCCAGTTCAACTTCGGTTCCGGCGATGCGACGCCGCGCGAACCCGACGCGCCGATGCGCCTGCTGCTGCTGGGCGATTTCTCCGGGCAGACCGCGGCCGAGCGCACGCCGCTGGCGCAGCGCCCGCCGCTGCGGGTGGATATCGACAGTCTCGAGCGCGTGCTGGCCAAGCTGGCGCCGCGGGTACAGACGCCCGCCGGGCCGGTGACCTTTGCCACGCTGGACGACTTTCATCCCGATGCGCTGTACGACCGGCTGGAGCTGTTCGGCGCCCTGCGCGAGGCGCGCGCGCGCCCGGCACCGCAGGGGGAGGATTCACCGCTGGCGGCATTGCTCGGCGGCAAGCCGGCGTCCGCGACGACGGGCAGCAGCACGCCGAAGTCGGGCCTGGAGGGCTTGATCGAGCGCGTGGTGGCGCCGCACATCGTGCCGGATACCAGCGCGCAGACGCAGGCCTACCTGCGTGCGGTGGACGCGGCCATCGCCGAGCAGATGCGCCAGTTGCTGCACGCGCCGGCGTTCCAGGCCATGGAGGCGAACTGGCGTGGCGTGCAGTGGCTGGTGTCGCGCCTGGAGCTGGAGGAGAACCTGCAGCTGTGGCTGTTCGATGTCACGCGTGAGGAACTGGCAGAAGACCTGCTGGCAGCAGAACGGCCGCTGCAGGACAGTGCCAGTTGCACCGCACTGTCGGCCGCCGCGCGACGTCACAGCGGCGAGGCAGGATTCTCGCTGCTGGCCGGCCTGTACGGCTTCGCTGACACCGACGACGACACCACACTGCTGACCGCGCTGGGCGCGCTGGGCTCGCAACTCGGCGCGGCCTTCATCGGCAGTGCGGCGCGGCCGGACGCCGACGCTGCCCCTTCGCCCGCGTGGACCGCGCTGCGCCAGTCCCCCGCCGCGCGCTGGCTGGGCCTGGTGTCGCCGCGCCTGCTACTGCGCCTGCCCTACGGTGCGCGCAGCGAGAAGATCGAGCGCTTCGCGTTCGAGGAGCTGGCCGACACCGGCACCCACGAACACTATTTGTGGGCGCCGGGCTCGCTGGTGCTGCCGCTGCTGCTGGGCCGCAGCTATACCCTCAACGAGGGCTGGTCGTTCTCACCTGGCGACGAACGCGAGGTCGACGACCTGCCCTCCTTCACCCGCCCGGACCGCGACGGCGAACCCGAATTGCTGCCCTGCGCCGAAGTCTTTCTCACCGATGCGCAGGCCGAAAAGCTGCTCGGCCGCGGCCTGATGCCGCTGCTGAGCCATCGCCATCGCAACGTCGCCATGCTGATGCGCGTGCAGTCGCTGGCCGAGCCCGCGGTGCCGCTGGCCGGGCTGCCGGCCTGAGGGAAGTCGGGGATTGAGGCCAATCCCGTAGCCCGGTTTCGCGCAGCGAAGCCGGGGAATGCATCCACCTGCAAGCAGCGGTTTAACGCAAAGGACGCAAAGAACAGCGAGCAAGGCGCCAAGAAAAACACCGTGGACGGCGTTCATCCATCCATCCGGCGAAAGTTGGTGCCCCAAAACATCCTGGCGTCCTTTCTGTTCGCTTTGCGCCTTTGCGTTAAACCGCTGCTTCCAGGTTTACGTCCAGAACCCCGGCTTACCGCTGGCAAACCGGGCTACGCAGATTCTTGATCCATCACCCATGAGCACACCCCGCATCGTCCTCACCGACTTCGCCCGCGGCCGGCTGTTTCCCAAGGCCAGCCGGCGCAACACCATCCAGGGGGAAACGCCGGAAGGCTTCGCGCGCCATCTCAACGAACACGCGCCGCTGCAGGTCCTGCCCGGTTATGCGGACTTCTGCGTGCTGCACGTGCATCGCAACTGGACGCCGACACGCTGCCTGACGATTCCTGTCACCGATGACAACCGTCACCTGTTGCGCAGCGGCTACGAGACACGCACGCCGAAGGAACTGCCGGTGCTCAACCGCTGGTTCGAAGGGCTGGAGGCGCCGGTGGCCGAGTACCTGATCGCGATTCTCTACACCCGCGAGCAACTGCGGCGCGAGAACGACAAGATCAAGGGCGACTGGGGCGTGGTCGGCTGCCTGGCCACCGCCGAGCCGGAGGAAATCCCGATGGCCCCGATCACGATGATGCGCAATGCGCTGGGCGTGGACGAGGGTGGCTCCGGCGTGAGGCTGGATCGTGCCGCCTATCAGCGCAGCGTCGAGTACTGGGACCGGCATGCCAACTGGCGCGGATGAGGACCGACACGGACCGCCCCATGGATGAGTCTGAACTGGATTCCGGGTTCGCCTGCGGCGCCCCGGAATGACGGTACGGGGTTTCACATTGCGTGAACCCGTCATTCCGGGGCGCCGCAGGCGAACCCGGAATCCAGTGCTCCGCTGGCCGCACATCACACCGCTTCGCGTCTCAGGTCTCGACGTGTGGCAATAGCTCCCGGGTTGTACGCGGGCTACGCGGGTCTTACCGCGAAAGCGGCAAACCCTGCCACGAACACCTGCAACTGCTTGCGCATCGTCTCGTCGGAGAGCGCGCCCTGATCGTCGAACAACTGACCGGCACGCGACGCGAGCAATCGCCCTCCGCTCCAGGTACGCACGCCCAGCGCCTTGAGCACCGGCAGCCACGCCGCTTGGGCCGAGACCGTGCCCATGCCGCCCGGCGTGGCACCGAGCAGCGCCACCGCACGGTCGCCGAACACCGATGCCGACTCCTTCGGCGGCCGCGACAACCAGTCCAGCGCGTTCTTGAGCACGCCGGGCATGCCGTTGTTGTACTCCGGCGTGGCGATCAGCAGCCCGTGGCAGGCCAGCACTTTCTGCTTGAGTGCGGTGACCGCCTCGGGGATGCCTTCGGCCTGTTCCAGATCGCCGTCGTAGAGCGGAATGCCGTGCAGGGTGACGAGCTCCAGTTCCACATCGGGCGGCACCAGCCCCTGCGCGGCGCGCAGCAGTGCGGTGTTGTACGAGGCCTTGCGCAGGCTGCCCGAGATGCCCAGAAGTTTGGTCACGGTTGGTTCTCCGGTTGGCGCTGTCGACGATTGTGCCCCTCGTCACGCAGCGAAAAGGGATTGAAGCGGGTGTCGGTATCAAAGGTGTCGACGTTCTCGGCGCGCTTGAGCCAGCCCACCACCGCGTAGGTCACCGGCGTGAACAACACCTCCACCATCACCTTGAACGCGAAGTTGAACACGATCACCGCCACCAGCGCGTTGTTGCTCCAGATACCGTAGAACGCCAGCGGGTAGAAGATCATCGAGTCCGCCGCCTGGCCGACCGCGGTGGAGCCGATGGTGCGCGTCCACAGGTGCCGGCCTTGGGTCCACACCTTCATCCGCGCCATCACGTAGGAGTTGATGAAGTCGCCCACCCAGTAGGCCAGGATGCTGGCGGCGACAATGCGCCAGGTGTTGCCGAACACCACTTCCAGCGCCGGCTGCAAAGTTTTGTTCCAGGGCTCGTTGGTGGCCGGCGGCATGCTCACCACCACGAACGACATGAAGCTGGCGAAGATCATGGCGCCGAAGCCGGCCCAGATCGCGCGCCGCGCACGGGCGTAGCCGTACACCTCGGTGAGCACGTCGGCAAAGATGTAGCCGATGGGAAAGAACAGGTTGCCGGCACCGAAGTTGAGTTCGCCGATCCACGGCAGATGCAGGGTGCAGACCTTGCCCGGTCCGATCAGATTGGAGCACAGCAACACCGCCACCAGGCCGGCGACCAGGAAGTCGTAGTAGCGATAGCTCTTCATGCCAGTGGCGCCGAAATGGGATATTGGCAGTATGCCGCGCACCAGGGAGCGGCCCGGGGGTTGTCAATCAATCTAGAAAACGTTTTAGCGCAAAGGTGCAAAGGGAACGGAGAGGACGCCAGGGATTTTTCCGAACAGCGTCATTCACCAGAATGGGTATGCACAGTCCGCGATGACTTGCTTTGCGCCTCGCCTGCTCTTCTTTGCGTCCTTTGCGTTCCACCGCTTTCTGCAGGATCAGATCAGCGCGGGTGCATCCGGCAATTCGTTGCCGGCGTCTGCGGCGCCCGGCGGATGTCGCGCCAGGACTTCCGCCACCGCCTGGATACCGGCGATCGCGCCGTCGCGGAAACGTCCTTGCGCGAAGTGCTTTTCCATCACCCGGCAGCAGGCTTCCCATTCGGTCTGCGCCACCCGTCCGCTGCCGACCGCGCGATCTGCCACGATCTCCACATCGCGATCGGCCAGCAGCACGTAGATCAGCACGCCGTTGTTGTGGGCGGTGTCCCACACGCCCAGTCTTGCGAAGGCTTCTTGCGCAGCCTCGCGCGGCGTCACGCCATGCCAGAGGTCGGACAGCGACAGGGCCGCGTCCACCGCGAAGCGGATCTCGCCGGCATGACGCGACTCGCAGTCGCGGATCGCCTGTTCGACGGCATTGAGCACATGCGCCGGAAACGCCGCGCGACGCGCCAGCGTGCCGGTGGTCAGGTGTCGCCACCAACGTTGAACCCGGTTCACCATCGTCCCGATGCGCCCCCGCCGCCAAAGCTGCCGCCACCGCCGCCGAATCCACCACCACCGCCGAACCCGCCGCGGCCACCGCCATAGCCGTAACCACCGCCAGTGTTCATGCCGACCAGGGTCAACACGAAACCGAGAATGGCCAGAAAGATCGCGGCGACCAGAAAGCCGGTGAGCCACCAGCCCAGGACGAATGCGCCGCCGCCCACCAAGGCCGCGCCCGGCAGTGCCCCCAGGCTGCGACGCAGGAACTGGCCGAGGAAGATGATGAGCCCAAAGACCAGCGGGAAGGCCTGACCCAGCCCGTCAGTGCCGCTGCCGGCGCTGGTGGCCTGCGGCGGCGGCAGCGACTCGCCGCGGATCAGGTCCAGGATCTGCTCGACGCCAGCCTCGATGCCGCCGACGAAATCATCCTCCCGAAAGCGCGGCACGATGATCTCGTCGATCACCCGATTGGCGACCGCGTCCGGAATCACCCCTTCCAGCCCGCGCCCCACCTCGATGCGCAGCGCACGATCGTTCTTGGCAATCAGCAGCAGCACGCCGTCGTCCTGCTCGGCGCGACCGAGCTTCCAGGCGTCGACCACGCGGATCGAATACTGCTCGATGGATTCGGGCTGCGTGGTCGGCACCAGCAGCAGCGCGACCTGGCTGCCGTGTTCGCGCTCGAACGCGGCGAGCCTGGATTCCAGTGCGCCGCGCTGGGTGATGCTCAGCGTGTCGGTCTGATCGGTCACCCGCGAATTCAGCTCGGGGACCGGAACCTGCGCCCACGTCGGTCCGGTCGCCAGCGCGAACAGGAAAACTCCCGTCAGCGCCGCCCAGCGCCTGAACGCAGCGTGGATCACCCGCCGAAATCCACCTGAGGCGGCTTGGCGATGGCGTCTTCGTCTTCCACCGTGAAGCTGGGTTTCACCTCATGCCCGAAGATCATGGCAGTCAGGTTAGTAGGAAACGAGCGCACGGTGATGTTGTAGACCTGCACCGCTTCGATATAGCGGTTGCGCGCCACGCTGATGCGATTCTCGGTGCCTTCGAGCTGCGCCTGAAGATCGCGGAACAAGGCGTCGGACTTGAGCTGGGGATAGTTTTCCACCACCACCAGCAGACGCGACAACGCGGAAGTGAGTTCGCCCTGCGCCTGCGAAAAGCGTTCCATCGCGGCCGGGTCGTTGACCATCTCCGGCGTGGCGTTGATGCCACCCACGCGCGAGCGCGCCTCGGTCACGCCCAGCAGCACGTCCTTTTCCTGCTCGGCAAACCCCTTGACCGTGGACACCAGGTTGGGCACCAGGTCGGCGCGACGCTGGTACTGGTTGAGCACCTCGGCCCAGGCGGACTTGACGCCCTCGTCCTGCTGCTGAATGGCGTTGTAGCCGCAGGCAGACAGCAGTGGTAGTAGAAGCGGCAGCAGCAACAGGCGCAGGGATCGCATTACAGGGCTCCGGCATCGGCAGCGCATTGTAGGTCGGGTTTCAACCCGACATGCCAAGGTCGGATGTCGGCATGAATGCCGACCTACAGGCTAATCCTGCCGCCCGCTACCGCGCGTAATCCCGCAGCGGTGGCTCGGCATTGGCCAGGTTGGGTGCGGGCAGGCCGTTCTCCAGCTCCTGACGCAGCACGCTGATCAGATTCAGCGCGGCCTGCGGGGCGATGATCTGGTCGGGAATGATGGGCAGCAGGCCGCACAGCTCCGCCGCACCGCCGGCGCGCTCGATATTGGCCGGGCCGGGGTTGTCGATGGCATCCAGCGCCAGCTCGAAGGTGAGGCGATCGGTCAGGCCGATGGTGAAGTGATCGACGAAGCGACCCGGACACAAGTCCTGCAGCAGCAGGTTGGTGACCCGCGGATTGTCCTGGCCGAAATCCAGCGCCGCGGTCGGCACCGGAAACACCGGCTGCACCAGCTCGTCGAACACGGTGTAGAGGCTGGTGTAGTCGATGTCGCCGGGGGTTTCGTCACCGCGGTTGACTGCGGCGGTGAACTGCGAGCCCGGCGCGAACTGGTAGAAGGCCTCCGGCAGCAGGCCGACCGGAAACTCGGCCAGGCCGAGCACGTCCAGCGCCTCGGCCGCGATGGCAAACGGCAGCGACACGCTGGTGCCGTGATTGGGGCCAGCCAGCAGCACGAAGTCGTCCACCACCTCGCGCGCGGTGGGCCAGAACTTGAGCGCCCAGCGCGGCATCGACGCGCCCTGACTGTGGCCGATCATGTCCACCTGGCGCCCGGTCTGCGCCGCGATGGAGCGCAGGGCGTGGGCCACGTATTCCGCCGAGATCTGCTGATCGATGCTACCGCGGTCCGGATAGGTCACCGCGCAGACATCGAAGCCGCGCGCCACCAGCAGCGGGATGTAGGTGAGCTCCCATTGCTCGAAGCCGGTGGTGATGGTGCCGTGGACCAGCAGCACCGGGTTGCGCTCCGGGTGTTCGAACGGCGTGCATTTGAGCGCGGCGTCGAGCTTGGCGATTTCGACGCTCAGTGGCGGGTCGACCGGGTCGGAGCCGCCGCAGGCAGCGAGCATCAGGCTCAGCGCAACCAGGCTGCCGAGGGGCAGGTTTTTCATCGGTCTCTCCGACTCAGTTACGCAGCAGTTTGAAGGCGTGCCCGGTGCTGGCGTCGCGCAACGCCGGGATACACCACAGCATGCACAGCGGCTCGATGGCGCGCGCGGCCTCCATCATGCCCATGTCGGCCGCCTCCCAGCCAAGTTCGGCCAATAGCTCGCCCACGGTGCGCTTGGCCTCGGCGTCGTTGCCGCAGATGAACATGCTGGGCGGCCCGCCCGCGAACTGCGGCTTCACCATCTGCGCATGACCCACGCTGTTGAAGGCCTTGACGAAGCGCGCAACGGAAAACTCCTTCTGCAGACGCTCCATCAAGGAATCGTCCAGCGAAGTGAAGAAACGCAGCACGCCATTGACCGGCGGCTGATCGGCAACGGGATTGCTGGCGTCGATGACGATCTTGCCCAGCAGGTGGCTAGTGCCGGCCAGCCGCAACGCCCGGTTGGCCACCGAGCCGCGCACCGCCAGCACGATGACATCGCCGAACTTGGCGGCGTCGGTAAAGCTGCCGGCGCTGCTGCGCGGATGCGCCTTGAGCCAGTCGCGCAGCTTGGCGGTCTCGCGCGTGCCGATCAGGACCTCGTGACCGGCTTGCAGAAACCCCGCGGCCAGCGTCTTGCCGACGTCGCCGCTACCGAGGATGCCGATCCTCATGATGTGTGCTGGCTCATCAACACGTCCCCCAGAAAAAAGGCGGGCTCGCGCCCGCCTTCACCTTAGCGCAAATTCTGCCGGGATCAGGCGCCCGGTCAGGCGCCCGCGCGGGCTTCCAGCGCGGCGACGGCCGGCAGTTGCTTGCCCTCCAGGAATTCCAGGAACGCACCGCCGGCCGTGGAGATGTAGCCCACGTCTTTCTCGATGCCGAACTTGGTGATCGCGGCCACGGTGTCGCCGCCGCCAGCGATCGACATGGCCTTGGACTTCGCGATCGCCTCGGCCAGCAGCTTGGTGCCGTTGGCGAAGGATTCGAACTCGAACACACCGAGCGGACCGTTCCAGACGATGGTGCCGGCCTGCTCCATCGCCGCTGCCAACAACGCCGCGGTCTCGGGACCCACGTCGAGAATCAGGTCATCCGGCGCCACATCCTTCGCGGCTTTCACCGTTGCGACCGCAGTTGCGCTGAATTCCTTGGCGGTGACCACGTCGGTTGGAATCGGCACCGAGGCACCACGCTTGGCCATCTTGTCGATGATGCGCTTGGCCTCGTTGACCAGGTCCGGTTCGGCCAGTGACTTGCCGATGGGCAGGCCCATGGCGAGCAGGAAGGTGTTTGCGATGCCACCGCCGACCACGAGCTGGTCGACCTTGTCGGCGAGTGAATCGAGAATCGTCAGCTTGGTCGAAACCTTGCTGCCGCCGACGATGGCGACCAGCGGCCGCGCCGGCGCGTGCAGCGCCTTGCCGAGCGCTTCGAGTTCGGCGGCGACCAGCGGGCCCGCGCAAGCCACCGTGGCCTTCAGCGCAAGCGCGTGCGTCGTCGCCTCGGCGCGGTGCGCGGTGCCGAAGGCATCGTTCGCATACACGTCGCAGAGCTTGGCCATCTTCGTGGCGAGTTCTTCGCTGTTCTTCTTCTCGCCCTTGTTGCAGCGGCAGTTCTCGAGCAGCACGACCTGGCCGGGCTTCACGCTGAAGCCGCCGTCGACCCAGTTCTGGATCAGCTCGACCTTCTGCCCGAGCAGCTCGCTCATGCGCAGCGCGATCGGCGCAAGCGAGTCCGCAGGTTTCAGCTCGCCCTCGGTCGGACGGCCGAGATGCGAGGTCACCATCACCGCTGCGCCGCGCTGAAGCGCGAGCTGGATGCCGGGAATCGACGCACGGATGCGTGTGTCGTCGGTCACGCGACCCGCGTCATCCTGCGGCACGTTGAGATCGGCGCGGATGAAGACGCGCTTGTTGGTCAGATCGAGATCGGCAAGGCGGAGAAAGTTCATGGCAGGGCACGGCGGTTCGGAGCTGAAGTCACATTTTCGACGGGACGCGCCTGAAAAACCAAGGTCAAAACGGCCGCGCGCTCGCGGCGGAGAGTCAGAGCGCGTCCTGTTCCAGCGGCTGCCACAGGTCCCAGTCGATCTCCACACCGGGCACGGCGGACACCGGCAGCCGACCTTGCAGCAAGGCCGCGTCCGCCACTCCGTAACGCCCCTCAGCACCCAAGCGATGGATCGTCACGACGCGATCAATCGGATGCACCAGCCAGTACTCGCGCACGCCGCGCTTCTCGTAGAGGGCACGCTTCAAAATCTGGTCCTTGCCTGCGGTGATCGCCGACAGGATTTCCACGATCCAGTCCGGCGCCCCGATCAGGCCGCGCGGCGTGATCTTGCTGCGGTCGCAGACCACCAGCAGATCGGGCTGCACCACCTTGTCGGTCTTGTCGGAATCCTCGAAGCGTACATCGAAGGGTGCGGCGAAGACCTTGCAGGGCTTACCGCGCAGTTGGGTGTGGACCTGAGCGAGCAACTCGCCGCTTATGTCCTGATGGTTCGACGACGGCGCGGGCGACATGCTGTACGCCACGCCATCGATGATCTCCCAGCATTCATCCTCGGGAAATTTCAGATAGTCCGCGTAGGTGTAGTGGCGGTCCGTCTTGGTGGCTGGAATGGACATGGGGGATTCCTCCGATTTCCGGGCGACGATCTTCCTATCCCGGACGCTCGATGATTGTCGGCAAGGCGCAGGGCTTTGCATACCCCCATAACGCAGAAACCCCGCCATCGGCGGGGTTTCTGTTGCAGCGCGCGAGCCTTATTTTTCCGCCACCACGCGAACCATCTCCAGGCACTTGTTCGAGTAGCCCCACTCGTTGTCGTACCAGCTCACCAACTTCACGAACGTGGAGTCGAGCGCGATGCCGGCCTCGGCGTCGAACACCGAGGTGCGCGTCTCGCCGACAAAATCCGTGGCGACGACCTTGTCCTCGGTGTAGCCGAGCACGCCCTTGAGCGCGCCCTCGGACTGCGCCTTCATCTCGGCGCAGATCTCGGCATAGGTCGCGGGCTTTTCGAGTTCGCAGGTCAGGTCCACCACCGACACGTCGGAGGTCGGCACGCGGAAGCTCATGCCGGTGAGCTTCTTGTTGAGCTCGGGAATCACGACGCCAACGGCCTTCGCAGCGCCGGTGCTCGACGGGATGATGTTCTCGAGGATGCCGCGACCGCCGCGCCAGTCCTTGTTGCTCGGGCCGTCCACGGTCTTCTGCGTCGCGGTTGCCGCGTGCACGGTGGTCATCAGGCCGCGCTTGATGCCCCACTTGTCGTGGATGACCTTGGCCAGCGGCGCGAGGCAGTTGGTGGTGCACGACGCATTCGACACGATGGCCTGGCCGGCGTAGGTCTTGTGGTTCACGCCGTAGACGAACATGGGGGTGTCGTCCTTGCTCGGTGCCGACAACACGACCTTCTTGGCGCCCGCATCGAGATGCTTCTGCGCGGTGACCTTGTCGAGGAACAGGCCGGTGGATTCGATAACCACCTCGGCGCCGATTTCGGCCCACTTCAGGTTCGCGGGATCGCGCTCCTGCGTGAGACGAATCCTCGATCCGTTGACGAACAGCGCGCCGTCCTTGACTGCGATCTCGCCCTTGAAGCGGCCGTGCACCGAGTCGTACTGCAGCATGTAGGCGAGGTAGTCCGGCTCCAGCAGATCGTTGATGCCGACGATCTCGATGTCCTTGCCGAAGTTCTGCACGGCGGCGCGCAGCACGTTGCGACCGATGCGACCGAAACCATTGATGCCAACCTTCACTGCCATTTCACTGTCCTCGTCAAATGCGGCACGCACACCGCGCCGCGAAATGTGTAGCCCGGTTCCGCCGCGGGCGGAGCCGGGATCGTCGCCCGGGAAGCGTCCCGGCTTCGCTATAGCGAAACCGGGCTACAGAAGTCCTTGTACCGCGGCAACCACGTTGTCCACCGTCAGACCGAAGTGCTTGAACACCGCCGGCGCGGGCGCAGACTCGCCGAAGGTATCCACACCCATCGCGATGCCCTCATCGCCGACAAAGGCGCGCCAGTAATGCGTGATGCCGGCCTCGACTGAGACACGCGCACGGATCGACTTGGGCAGCACGGCGTCGCGATACGCGGCGTCCTGCTTGAGGAAGCGCTCGGCGCAGGGCATGGAGACCACCCGCACCGCGCGGCCTTCTGCATGCATTTTTTTCGCAGCGTCCACCGCGAGGCTCACCTCGGACCCGGTCGCGATGATCAGCGCGTCCGGCGGGCTCAAGGGCTCCAGCAGGACATAGCCGCCACGCAGCGCACCGGCCTCGTGATCCGCACCGTGCGCCTGCGGCGGCAGGTTCTGGCGCGACAGCGCGAGCACGCTCGGGCCGTTGCGCCGCTCGATGGCCGCACGCCACGCGACCGCGGTCTCGAACGCATCCGCCGGCCGCCAGGTTTCCATGTTCGGAATCAGCCGCAGGCTCGACACGTGCTCGACCGCTTGGTGCGTCGGGCCGTCTTCGCCCAGGCCGATGGAGTCGTGGGTGAACACGAAGATCGAACCGATCTTCATCAGCGCCGACATGCGCACCGCGTTGCGCGCGTAGTCGGAGAACACCAGGAAGGTGCCGCCGTAGGGAATGATGCCGCCGTGCAGCGCCATGCCGTTCATGGCCGCGGCCATGCCGAACTCGCGCACGCCCCAGCTGAAGTGATTGCCAGTGGGATTGCCCGCACGCGAGGCGGTCGCACCCTTCCAAAGCGTGAGGTTGGATTCGGTGAGGTCAGCCGAGCCACCAATCAGTTCGGGCAGCTGCGGCGCGATGGCTTCGAGCGCCATCTGCGAGCATTTGCGCGTCGCCAGCGGCTTGTCCGCGGCTGCAAGCTTGGCGACGGCCGCGGATGCAATCTGCTCCCAGTCCGCCGGCAGCTCGCCCGCGATGCGACGCTTCAGCTCTGCACCCTCGGCGGCGAACTCCGCGGCATAGCGATCGAGCATCTGCTTCCACGCCGTGCTGCGCTCGGAGCCCTTGGAGGTCGCATCCCAACCGGCGCGGATCTCGGCCGGAATCTCGAACGGCGCGTGCGGCCACTTGAGCTGCTCGCGGGCCAGCGCGATCTCGGCCTCGCCCAACGGCGAGCCGTGGCTGGATTCCTTGCCCTGCTTGTTGGGCGCCCCAAAGCCGATGACGGTCTTGCAACAGATCAGGGTGGGCTTGTCGGCAGACGCCCGGGCGGTCTCCAGCGCGATCTGGACCTCGTTGGGATCGTGGCCGTTGACATTGCGCACCACCTGCCAGCCGTAGGCCTCGAAGCGCATCGGCGTGTCGTCGGCGAACCAGTCGTGGACCTCACCGTCGATGGAGATGTTGTTGTCGTCGTACAGCACCACGAGCTTGCCCAGGCCCATCACGCCGGCCAGCGAGGCAGCTTCGTGCGAGATGCCCTCCATCAGGCAGCCGTCGCCGACGAACACGTAGGTGCGGTGATCGATCAGCGGGAACCCGTCGCGGTTGAAGCGCGCGGCGAGCAGTTCCTCGGCGATGGCCATGCCGACCGCGTTCGCGAAACCCTGGCCGAGCGGGCCGGTGGTGGTTTCCACGCCCGGCGTCAGGCCGTTCTCGGGGTGACCCGGCGTCTTCGAGTGCAGCTGCCGAAAATTCTTCAGCTCTTCGATCGGCAGGTCGTAGCCGGTCAGGTGCAGCAGCGCGTACAGCAGCATCGAGCCGTGGCCATTACTGACCACGAAGCGGTCGCGGTTGAACCAGTGCGGGTCTTTCGGATCGTGCTGGAGGAAGTCGTTCCACAGCACTTCGGCGATGTCAGCCATGCCCATCGGCATGCCCGGGTGCCCGGAGTTCGCCTTTTGCACCGCATCCATGGCAAGCGCGCGGATGGCGTTGGCAAGATCAAGGCGGGTGGTCATCGTCGGGTCCGGACAAGGCGAAGGGTGAGCGGTATCGCTCGAAGTGCCCCCGCTCGCGGCCGAGCAGCGGCGGTCGCAGCAAACGCAGAGGCCCGCCAGTGCGGGCCCGGAAACGCTTTTACTTACAGGTCGTAACTGGGATCGAGCGGCTCAAGGTCGACCTTGGGCTGCTGGATGGCCGGCAGGTCCTGCTCTTCCAGCACTTCCTTGCCCACGAAGCCGTCGGCGATTTCGCGCAGGCTCAGGACGGTGGACTTGTGGTTGCCCCAGGGCAGCTTGGCGTCGGCGCCGCGAGCCAGTTGGCGGGCGCGCTTGGCGGCGACCAGGGTCAACTCGAACTGGTTGGGAATCTTGTCCAGGCAATCTTCAACAGTGACACGAGCCATGTTGTGCGCTCATTGCTCACAAAAAAGGGCGCGAAGTGTAGCGGAAATCCCCCCTTCTAATCCAGCAAGGCCCGGATCAGGGCAGCGTGACGGGCCTGCTGCGCGGCCAATGCCAGCCGTGGCGCCAGGAACAGGGCGCACAGGTCCTCCAGCGCGCCGGCAAAGTCCTGGTTGACGATCAGCGCCTCGTATTCGGCGTAGTGCGACATCTCCGCCCGCGCCAGTGCCATGCGCGCCGCGACGGTGGCGGCATCGTCCTGGCCACGTCCGCTCAGGCGCCGTTCCAGCTCCTGCAGCGACGGCGGCAGGATGAACACCGAACGCGCCTCCGGCATGGCCTGACGCACCTGCTGCGCGCCCTGCCAGTCGATGTCCAGAATCAGATCCACGCCCTGCTCGAGCAGCTCGACGGTACGCCGCCGACCGGTGCCGTAGCGACGGCCGAAGACCTGGGCGTGCTCCAGGAACTCGCCGGCCTGGATCATCTGCACAAAGCGCGCTTCGTCGACGAAGTGGTAATGCTCGCCGTCGGTTTCACCGGCGCGCGGCGCACGGGTGGTGTACGACACCGAGATCGCCGCCGCATGCCGGCGCTGCGCCAGCCGCGGCAACAGTGCCCGGGTCAGGCTGGTCTTGCCGCCGCCGGAGGGAGCCGAGACGATGAACAGGCGGCCGCGTGGGTCGGTCATGCGAGGGGTGGCGTCGAGAGAGGCCGCAGTTTAGCGAGGCCGCCGCGCCGGCTCGAACTTCTCCAGCAGAAAATCGACGAACACGCGTAGCTTGGGCAGTCCGTAACGATTGGGCAGGTACACCGCGTAAAGCGCGGCATCTACCACGGGACGCCAGTCGGGCAGGAGTCGCACCAGACGACCTTCCACCAGATCCCGCTGCAGGAGGTGGCGCGGCAGCAAAGCCACGCCGAGCCCGGCGCGGGCCAGCAGATGCAGGGGCTCGACGTGATTGAATCGGATGATGCCGTGGACCGGCACGTCCACCCGCACGCCGTCCTTTTCGAAGACGGCACCGGACATCAGGCCCGGCGGCGTGAACTGCAGGCAGTCGTGCGCCAGCAAGTCCATCGGCTCGACCGGCGCACCGTGGCGCTCCACGTAGTCCGGCGACGCGCACACCGCCAGGCGCATATCGGCCAGCTTGCGCGCCACCGCCTGCGCGGGCAGTTGATCGGTCACCCGCAGCGCCAGGTCGTAGCCCTCGTCGGCGAGATCGATCATGCGTTCGTCGGCGGACAGGTCCAGCTCCACCGCCGGATAGCGGCGGCGGAACTCCGCCAGCCACGGCACCACCAGCTCCGCCATCATCCCTGGCGGTCCGCTCACACGCAGACGCCCACGCGGGGCCGACTGCATCTGCGTCACCGTGTCGCGCGCCTGCGCGATCTCCACGGCGATGCGCCGGCAATGCTCCGCGTAAGTACGGCCGGCGGCAGTCAATTGCAGCCGGCGCGATCCGCGAACCAGCAGGCGCATGCCCAGATGCTGTTCCAGCGCAGAGACGTGCTTGCTGGTGACCGAAGTGTTCACCCCGAGCTCGCGGGCGGCACCGGCGAAACTGCCGGCGTCCACCACCCGCGCAAACGTCAGCATCTGCGCCAGGTGTTTCACGAGCGCGGACCTTCACGCTGGGCGCGATCCCAGTAAGGCTCTTCGCCGAACTGTGCGGCCAGGAAATCCACGAACAGCCGCACCTTGGGCAGCGTATCGCGGCGCGCCGGCCACACCGCCCACAGGCGCGCGTCGTGCGCCTGGCGCCACCCGCGCAGCAGGTGCACCAGTCGCCCTTCGCGCACGTCCTGGCCGGTCATGAAGCTGGGCAGGCGCGCCACTCCCAGGCCATGCAGGGCCATCTGGTGCAAGGGCTCCATCACATTGCAGCGCAGCGCTCCCTGCACATCGACCGCCACCCGGCGCGCCATGCTTTCCAGCGTCCAGCGCGTGGGATCGGCCTCCAGCGACAGCAGCAGGCACTCGTGCGAGGACAGCTCCTCCGGCTGCTGCGGCGTACCCCGCTGCTGCAGATAGGTTGGCGCCGCCACCACGCCGATCTTGAGCGGCGCCAGCGGGCGACCGTTGAGTCCGGCGCCGGGCGACATGCCGATGCGCAGGGCCAGGTCGTAGCCTTCTTCGGAAAAATCCACCACCCGACCACTGAGATCGAACTCCAGATCGAGTCGCGGATAGCGTCGGCGGAATTCCGTCAGTGCCGGAGCAATGTGCAGCGCAGTGATCGACGGTGGCGCACTGACCCGGAGCAGACCCTGCGGATCCACACCTAGATTGGCGATGGACTGCTCGGCCGCCTCCAGTTCTTCCACCAGGCGGACACAGTGTGCGTAGAACGCCTGGCCGGCTTCGGTCAGCGACAGCTTGCGGGTGCTGCGATTGAGCAGGCGCGCGCCCAGGCTCTGCTCCAGCTTGGCCACGTGCTTGCTTGCCACCGAGGTGCTCAACCCCAGGCGCCGCGCGCCTTCGGCAAAACCCTTGGCCTCGACCACGCGGGCGAAGGTGACCATGTGCGTCGGATCGTCCATGTCCTGCCTGTCACCGGTTGCCGGAATGGAAGCAATCTTATTCCGACGCCTGCGCTGATCTGCAGCGAGCGAATTCCTACAGTGCATCCACGCCCACTCACCCGCTGCAGGAGCCCCGCCATGAACTTGCGCCGATCCACTGCCGTCGCACTGTTGAGCCTGACCCCGGCCATGTCGGCGGTGGCCGTCGAGCCGGTCATTGCCGGCAGCGTGCCGCCCGACCCGGAACGGTTGGCGCGCGGCGAGTACCTGACCCGGGTGAGCGGCTGCCACGACTGCCACACACCCGGCTACAGCCAGTCGGCAGGACAGGTGCCGCACGACGCATGGCTGACCGGCGACACCACCGCTTGGGAAGGACCCTGGGGCACCACGTTCGCCAGCAACCTGCGCCTGACCCTGCTGCGCTTCAACGACGAACAGTGGCTGGACTACGCCCGCAGCCTGCGCACCGCGCCGCCGATGCCCTGGTTCAACCTGGCCGCGATGAGCGACCACGATCTGTTGTCGATTCTCACCTTCGTCCAGTGGCTGGGCCCCAAGGGCGAGCCGGCCCCGCCCGCGCTGGCGCCGGGCGACACCTGGATCGGACCGACGATCCAGTTCACGCACCGCTCGCCGGATTGAGCGGGGTGATCGCTCGGCCGCACAGCGGAAGGCGCTGAACTTGCTTTAGCCAGGAGAAAGCATTTGCCACGGATTTCACGGATGACACAGATTGAAACCCGGCGACTTGCCAGCGCCGATCACGGCACTCGGTCGAGGAAGCTAACTTTCACAGCAGGTTTACGTCTTGATCCGTGTTTATCTGTGAAATCAGCGACAAATAGAGACAGCTGCTTTTCCGTCGTATGACGGATTTGATCAGCCCGCGAGCCAAAAGCGTGCTGAAAAAAACTATTCGACCTCCCGTGGAGTGCTTACCGAACCGCGCGACATTGCTTGGTAGGTCTTTGAACGATTTCAAGGCGGCGTTCAGTCGCTCCACACAGGCAATGAAGACAGCTTCGGCGTCTCGCGGTGATGCCCAAAGAGCTATTTCAGCAAGCTGCTAACGGCAGACCATTGCGCCGAGCAATTTATCAAGTGTGCCAAGCGCGTCCTGACAAGCGATCCGAGTCGGCAGCGAGTCGAGCACTGAAGAATTGTATGAAAGCGCGTACACGCGCGCTCTTCCGCATGTCGGAATGAGTGAGCACCCAAGCGGCGATGTCCGTGAGCAGATAGGTTCCCGGCAATTGCTCCAGAACGGGGAACCGAGCGGCGGTGAAGCATGGGAGTATGCAGCAGCCCATTTCCTGCGAAGCTGCCTCGATCAGTGCTGTCAGTGAATCGCAAGCGAAGATATTGCGCGACTCGGGAACGTGTTTTCCCATCCAGTCCGCGAGTACGGGGCGGGCCTTCGATAGGTCATGCACCAACCATTCATAGTCTCCTAAAGGGCGCCCACGGCCCACTCGATCAAGGTAAGACCGAGCCGCGTAGCTTGCATACCCGACAGACCCCACGGGCTTGCCGACGAGATCGACCGGCTTCGTATCGGACGCGCGGACGACGATATCGGCGTCGCGCCTGGTCAAGTCGACGTTCTGATTATTGACCGAAAGGGTGATATGCAATCGAGGATGGAGCTTGCGGAACTCCGCCAGCAACGGCGGCAGCAGGTATGAGCCGAATGCTTCGTTGGTGGAGACCCGGATCTGTCCTTCGAGACGGCGATCCGCGCCTATAACCTGCCGCTCGATCGCCAGCGTTTCACCCTCGATTCGTTGCGCGCGTTCAGCGATAAGAGCTCCAATGGTGGTCGGGCGGTATCCGCCGCGACGGCGTTCGAACAGTTGCACGCCGAGCTGACCTTCCAGCGCCTCCAGTCGGCGATAGACCGTCGATGGATTGGTCCCCAGCGCGCGTGCCGCCCCCTTTAGCCCCGACGCGCGGTTTACTGCCAAAAGAAAGCGAAGGTCGTTCCAGTCCACATTCGGTCTCCTGACGTTAATTGCAGAAATGCATGCCTGTGCTTGCATCAATCGAGACTGTGCAAGGCTGCTTTCTGCATTCACAGTGCAGGGAAGCAACTGGGTAATGCAATACCTCCTCGCAGAGCGACATCTCGTGGCATCTAGGCATCGCAGGGGAGGCGAGCAAGGACAAGTCGAGTGGACACCTGAAATGAGATCAAGCAATGACTGACCTGAGACGCTTCGGAGAGTGGGCACTCATCACCGGAGGCACTTCCGGAATCGGCGAAGCGGTAGCAGAACGCTTGGCGGCTAGGGGGTTCAACCTGGTGCTGGTCGCGCGGCGTGCGGCGGAACTTGAGCGATGCGCGACTGCGCTCCGCGCGCAGCACGCGGTCGAGGTACGCACGCGAGCGCTGGACGTTACGCAGGCCGACTTCCTTTCGGAACTGACGTCGCTTACCGATACCCTCGATATCGGGGTCGTCATCGCTTGTGCCGGTGGCGGAGATCTCGACGCGTTTACCGATCGGCCGCTCGCAAATCATGTCGCCGTTCTTCAGTTGAATGCGACGGCGAGTGTCGTGCTGCTCCATCACTTCGCGCGCCGCTTTCAGGGCAGGTCGAATCGCGGCGCAATCATGCTGTTTGGGTCGACGATGGGCCTGCATGGAATTCCTTACGGGGCGACGTACTCGGCAGCCAAAGCTGCGGTAATCGCGCTAGGGGAAGCGGTCAACGCGGAACTCAAAGATGCAGGTGTCTACGTCACCGTCGTCTCCCCTGGTCCGACTGCAACCCCGTTGGTTGTTCAGAATCCAGACGCAGATCTCATGTCCCTGCCTATCAAGCCCATGGCAGTGGGTGCGGTGGCTGATGAAGCGTTAAAAGCGCTGATGCGAAACGAACCTCACCACGTTGTCGGTCGCTTGAACCGATTCATGGGAAACCTGGTGGGACGACGCATCCTGTCTCGTCGCGCCTCGGTCGGACTTTGGGGCGCTCTGCTGAAAAAGGCGCTTCGACCTTCGGCATCGGGCGCGCTCCGTCCGATGTGATAGCGGGACCTCACCGGGTCCGGTGAGGTCCCCGAGCCGTTCGAGGAATGATTTCCGGTGACATCGGCGGTCTCCCTGGCCCCTTTCAAAAGCATGAGATCGAGCGTGAAATGAAACGGACACTTACTCGCCGCCTTCGCCGCTGCGCCGTGGCATTCCTGCTCGGAGGAGCGCTGACGAGCGGCGCTCACGCGGCGGGCGGATACTTTGTCCTCGGCTATGGTCCGTACGCCCATCAATCGGCGGGAGCATCTACGGCCACGGGATTCGATGCATTCGCGGGCTCATCCAACCCCGGCAAGCTGGCGGCCGCCGGGACGCGTCTGGATCTCGGAATGCTCACCTTCTTGCCGTCACGGCGGATGACGAGGACCGGGTCTGGTACCGCGTTCGACTTCAAAACCAAGAGCCGCAACGATGTTTTTCTGATCCCGGATGGTGCCTATGCTCATCATCTCAACGATATTTGGGCGTGGGGCATCACGTTCTACGGCAACGGTGGCCTCAATACCGAGTATCACGAGACCACTGGTATCCCGGGTTCAAACAACAATCCGTCTCGCTGCGGCAATAAACCGGGCAACTATTTCGGGGGCTGCGGCGAATTGGGATTCGATCTTCTCCAGATCATCGTCGCCCCAACATTGTCCTATCGGCCGATAGAGAGACACACCTTCGGGATAGCTCCTCTGTTGGCCTACCAGCAGTTTCGCGTCTACGGCCTGCAAGCTTTTGAAGCGCTTTCTCGTGAGCCGGATCGCGTAACGAACAAGGGTGTCGAGGGAGCGACCGGAGCCGGCGTGCGATTCGGATGGCTCGGCACGATTTGGCCTTGGATGAATGTCGGGGCAACGTACGCAACGCGAGTCCATATGCAGGATTTCAAGGAGTATCGCGGGCTCCTGGCCGGTGGCTCCTTCGACATACCCGACAACTTTAGTGTGGGAGTCGCCGTCACGAAACAAGAGATGACTCTCGCGCTCGATATCCAGCGGATTTTCTTCGGGCACATTCCAGCGCTCGCAAACGGCGTGCTCAACACACTCGAGGCCCCTGAGGAGAAGCCGCTGGGCAGCCGGGACGGCAGTGGTTTTCATTGGACTCACCAGACCAATTATCGCGTCGGACTGACGTGGGCCGCCACACCCAATTTGGACGTCCGGGCCGGATTCGCCTATGGCCGAGTCCCTCAAGCCGACAGCACAATCAACACTGCGAGCTTCGCCGTTTTGGCACCGACACCCGCTTTGAATCTCACTGCAGGATTCTCGTTTCGGCCATCCGGAACTGACGAGATTCATTTCGCTTACGGTGCCTACCGTCGAGGAGAGTACTCGGGTGACTCGGCCGTCTTCCCCGGCGCGACCGAAAAGGTCGAGCCCCGTGTGGATACGATCTATCTGGCGTGGAGCCGTCGGTGGTGAGTGCCGTATGTCGACGTGAATCCGGATGTCCCAAGATGGCAATCTGGATTCAGCCCCATTGCCGATGAACTGATGAGGCGTATCCGGGCGCGCGGTCAGAGGGAACCTCTATCGCGCGGCAAAGAACCATCTTCTCAGGGGATTAGGTCGCGCTCGTCAGTCGGTCGACAGCTCTTCTGATCAATGGGGCCGCGAGCAGCACGATTGGCAGCATGGCGCACCAAGCCAGCAACCATGCCGAGATCCATGCGCGAAAGAAAGTCCCGTGGCCCCATGCGGGGATGGATGCAATCCCGGTCGCGATCAGAGTCGTCAGTCCGGATTGAATAGTCCCGAAAAGATGAGGCCCCCATCGAGCAGGTACCCGGCCGCGCGGGCCGTCAGTCATTCCGGCCGCGCGCACGATTGGCACATTGGCTGCCTGAGCGACGACGGGCCGAAATGGCACGTCTCCTCATAACCAAAAGGCGGACCGCCTTCGACCGATGGGCTATTCATTTCTGCGTGGTGCTCCCAGCGGTTCGACACCAACTTATTCCGTCGCTGCCTTCGCGGCCGCTTTCGTCCCGACTGCCGCCTGCTGACGAATAAAATGCTGAAGAGCCTTGAGATCCTCGGCTTGAAGGTCTGAGAACTTCGGCATTCCGTATGGCTGAACCTTGGCACCGCCGACAACCACCGCCTTGAAGGCATCGAATGACAGTGGAATTGGAGAGGCGCGGAGATCGGGTGCGTAGCCTCCAGATACGGCCCCGGAGCCATGGCACCACACGCACCTGCCCACGTAGAGGTCGCGCCCCTTGTTGGCGAGTGTCGGGTCGCTCTTGAAGTCGTGGGGCACGATGGGCCTGGGCACGACGGGATCGCCCACCTTGGGCAGCCTCCTTTCATGGATTGGAACGATCTTCGATTTGTATTGGCGATCACCCAAGGTGGAAGTCTCGCCGCGGCCGCTCGCAACCTGGACGTGAATATTTCGAGCGTCTATCGGCGTCTCGAAGGACTTGAGCAGTCCTTGGGCGTAAAGCTCTTCGATCGCTTGCGCGACCGCTATCGACTGACTTCGGCAGGCCAGGCACTCGCCGCAGCAGCCGAAAGGATGGACGCGGAGGCGAAGGAAGCGGCGCGCCGGGTACGCGGCGCAGATGAGCGGTTGGAAGGACCTCTGCGTCTGAGCACCGGCGGCGGTGTGGCCTTTCATCTCCTTCCGCGCCACCTCGCAGCATTCACTGCCCAGTATCCCGGCATCTCGCTTGAGGTCGGGGTCACCGACGAAATTGTCGATCTCGCTCGGCGGGATGTGGACGTCGTGATCCGCGACTCGCCGCGCGCACCCGAGCATCTGGTAGGTCGGAAGGTTGCTCGACTTGGGATGGCCGCGTACGCCACGACCAAGGTATTAGAACGTTGGGGAACAGACAGCCCTTTGGATGCTCTCCCTTGGCTGTCGCTGGAGTGCGGCTTCGCGCGTCTCCCCGAGGTGAAATCGCAATTGCGCCGCGCGTCGACGTCCAGGGTGAAGCTCCGCTTCGACAGCGTGGAGGCTATGCGTGCAGCGGTAGCTGAAGGGGTCGGGGTCGGCGTACTGCCCTGCTTTATCGGCGACTCGGACATGCGGCTCGAGCGCGTCCCGGGTTCCTATGCGCCCACCAACATGCATCTTTGGGTACTCGCGCACCCTGATCTTCGCCGTAGCGCACGAGTTCGTGCTTTCCTTAAGTTCTTTGGAGAGCGCTTGCTCGACGAGCGCGACCGCATCCTGGGCGTCGCGTTAAAGGACCAGGCTGCCAGTCCACGCGTGCGAAAGCCTGCCCGCGTCGTCGCTTGAATCGGTAGACATCAACTTCGGACCCACGGCGTTTCTCGTGTTCTGCTGATCAGCACCGCGGCGATTGAAAGCGATCCTTGGTCCGCATTAATAAGTCGCGACACATTCGAGGCGGATGTGCGCCACATGAATGCCGTTGCTCGCGTAGGCTTTCGCCAGTGACCGAGCCATACCTCTGAGCCCGAACTTCCCGGTCGTATAGCTGTATGAAATCCCACTTTTGGGGTTTAGCCGTCAGAAGGAAAAGATAATGCCGGCAAGGCCGGCTCAGCACGCCACAGACTGACCGCGACCGTGGCGGTGCAGTTGCTGCGCGCTGCCGGCCTCAGGCCGCTTTCGCGTTCTCCATCGGCGCCGAGTCGCGGATCAGATGATCGAAGGCGCCGAGCGCCGCCTTGGAGCCGTCGCCCATCGCAATGACGATCTGCTTGTACGGCACCGTGGTGACGTCGCCGGCGGCAAACACGCCGGGCAGCGAGGTCTGCCCGCGCTCGTCGACGATGATCTCGCCGCGCGCCGACAGCTCCAGCGTGCCCCTGAGCCAGTCGCTGTTTGGCAGCAGGCCGATCTGCACGAAGACGCCTTCCAGCTCCAGGTGATGCAGCTCGCCGGTGCCGCGATCCCGGTAGCTCAGGCCATTGACCTTGTGGCCGTCGCCGGTGACCTCGGTGCTCTGCGCCGACACGATCACGCGCACGTTGGGCAGGCTGTAAAGCTTGCTCTGCAGCACCGCGTCGGCGCGCAGCTGGGCATCGAACTCGATCAGGGTGACGTGGCTGACGATGCCGGCCAGATCGATCGCCGCTTCGACGCCCGAATTGCCGCCGCCGATCACCGCCACGCGCTTGCCCTTGAACAGCGGGCCGTCGCAATGCGGGCAGTAGGCCACGCCGCGGTTCCGGTATTCATTCTCGCCGGGCACGTTCATCTGGCGCCAGCGCGCGCCGGTGGACAGGATCACGGTCCTGGACTTGAGCGAGGCGCCGCTGGCGAGCTGCACTTCGATCAGACCATCGGCGCCCGCCGGGATCAGCTTCTCGGCGCGCTGCAGGTTCATGATGTCGACGTCGTAGTGGCGCACGTGCTGTTCCAGCGCCGCGACCATCTTAGGCCCCTCAGTCTCCTTCACCGATATGAAATTCTCGATGCCCAGGGTGTCCAGCACCTGACCGCCGAAGCGCTCTGCAGCGACACCGGTGCGGATGCCCTTGCGCGCCGAATAGATTGCCGCGGCTGCGCCGGCCGGCCCGCCGCCGACAATCAGCACGTCGAAGGGGCGCTTGGTCTTGAGCTTCTCCGCCTCGCGCATGGCCGCGCCGGTGTCGAGCTTGGCCAGAATCTCTTCGGCACTCATGCGACCGGCGCCGAAGCTCTGACCGTTGAGAAACACCATCGGCACCGAACCCACCTGGCGCTGCTCGACCTCATCCTGGAACAGGGCGCCGTCGATCGCCACATGCTTGACGCGCGGGTTGAGCACCGCCATCAGATTCAGCGCCTGCACCACGTCCGGGCAGTTGTGGCATGACAGCGAGAAATACGTTTCGAACGTGTAGTCGCCATCGAGATTCCTGATCTGCTCGATGACCTCGGCCGCGAGCCTGGACGGATGACCGCCCACCTGCAGCAGTGCCAGTACCAGCGAGGTGAACTCGTGACCCAGCGGAATGCCGGCGAAGCACAGCGAGATGTCCTGCCCCGGCGAATTCAGCGCGAACGAAGGCCGGCGCTGCTCGCCATCGTGCCGCTCGGTGACGGTGATCCGCGGGCTCAGGGCGGTGAGGTCTGTCAGCAGGCCCAGCATTTCAGGCGAGGCGGCGGAATCGTCCGGGTAAGCGGTGATCTCGATCGGCCGCGTCACCCGTTCGAGATAGGCCTTGAGTTGTTCCTTGAGATCGGCGTCCAACATGGTATGCATCCTGAGTTTCGAATTTTGGGGCAAGAGTCTCCCGGCCCGGCGGTAGGCTGCCGGGTGGGAGGTGTTCGTAACGGCTACGCTCGGGCGAGGAAATGACCCGACCGCCTTGCGGTCGATCCCGGGGTCGATGAAGCCGACCCCGGCGCCCTCGACGGGTGGCTCGGGGTCAGATCTTCCCGACCAAATCCAGCGACGGCTTCAGGGTCTTGGCGCCTTCCTGCCACTTGGCGGGGCAGACCTGGCCGGGATTGGCGGCGATGAACTGGGCGGCCTTGAGCTTGCGCAGGGTTTCCTTCATGTCGCGGGCGATGGCGTTGTCATGCACTTCCATGGTCTTGATGACGCCTTCCGGGTTGATCACGAAGGTGCCGCGCAAGGCCAGACCTTCCTCGTCGATGTGTACGCCAAAGGCGCGGGTCAGGGCGTGGGTGGGGTCACCAACCAGCGGAAACCTGGCCTTGCCCACGGCCGGCGACGTGGCATGCCACACCTTGTGCGAAAAATGCGTGTCGGTGGTGACGATGTAGACCTCGGCGCCGAGCTTCTGGAATTCGGCGTAGTGATCCGCCGCGTCCTCGACCTCGGTGGGGCAGTTGAAGGTGAATGCCGCCGGCATGAAGACGAGCACCGACCATTTGCCCTTGAGGCTGGCCTCGGTGACCTGGATGAACTCGCCCTGCTGGAAAGCAGTGGCTTTGAAAGGTTGGACAACCGTGTTGATCAACGACATCAGAAGCTCCGTTTGGATGGATGGGGTAAGGGAACACCCTCTATCCTACGGACGCGTTCAACATATTTGAAATTGATTAACAGAATATGTTCGATTGATATATGCAATCGACAAGACTCCGACCCTACGCCTGCGGCAGGCGCTCAGGCGAACTTGTAAAGCAGCAGGAAGTAGAGCGAGATCAGCAACACCACCAAGGCCCCGGCCACGGACACCCGCCGTACCGTGGGACTGCGGGACAGGCAGCGCGGGCAGCGCACGCAACGGGCGCTGATGGAAAGACCGCAGACCTGGCAACGAGCCACCGGCATACCCTAACGATGGCCCTCCTGCGCGAGCGGAGCAAGCCCCCCTTCGCGCGATGCGCGTCCCTTATTCGATGTTCTGCACCTGCTCGCGCATCTGCTCGATCAGCACCTTCATGTCCACCGCCAGACGCGTCATCTCGGCATCCTGCGATTTCGACGACAGGGTGTTGGCCTCGCGGTTGAGCTCCTGCATCAGAAAATCCAGCCGGCGTCCCACCGCCTCGTCACGGCCCAGGGCGGACCGCACCTCGATCAGGTGCGACAGCAGGCGCGACATCTCCTCTTCCACGTCCAGCCGCTGCAGCGCCACCACCATTTCCTGCTCCAGGCGGCCGGGGTCGAGTTCGACCCCCAGCTCGCGTGCACGCAGGCGCAGGCGCTCCATCCCCAGCGCCGGTATCTCGGCGTAGCGGGCTCGCACCGCGGCCACCAGCCGCTCGACCGTGTCGCAGCGCTCGGTCAGGAATCCGGTCAGCCGTTCGCCCTCGCTGCCGCGGCTGTCGTTGAATTCGCTCAACAGCCGTTTGAACGACTGTCGCGCGGCTTCGAGCATCGGCGCGGGATCGGCAGCCGCCTCGCGCAGCACACCGGGAAATGCCAGCAGGCGCAGCGGATCGGCATCGCCCAGCGTGCCCCACTGCTGCGCCACCTTGTCGAGCACCTCGCGCAGCATCCGCACCCGATCCAGGTCCGGCTCGATCGCGCTCTGTGCCGAGGCATCGGCGACCAGACGCAGCGAGGCCTCGAGCTTGCCGCGCGACACGTGCGCCGCGGCGTACTGGCGCAGCTCGCCTTCCAGCGCGCGAAAGTCCTCCGGCATGCGAAACCCGAAGTCCAGATAGCGGTGATTGACCGCGCGCAATTCCCAGCTCAGCCGGCCGTAGGCGCCGTGGGTTTCGACACGGGCATAGCCCGTCATGCTTCGGATCATGGCGATGGTTGCATTGACGTGGGTGGACGGTTTCGGGTCTTAGGCGACCGGGGGGGCGCCCGCCCCGGACACAAAAAAACACGGGGCGGAAATCCGCCCCGTGCCCATTGTGACCCGCTAGCCGCCACGATGTCGTGGCGGGGGCGGCGATGTCGCCAGCGTGCTCAGGCCTGCGCCGGCGCCGCTTCGGGTGCCGGTGGCGTGTCGTTGGTCGCCGCAGGCGCTTCCACTGCCGCCACCAGCGCCGGAGCAACCTTGCGTGCGGCCTTCTTGGCTCTCTTCACCAGCGATTCGACCTTGGTCTTGGCCTTGTCGACCGACTTCTTCACTGCTGCCTTGGCCTTGCCCACCGACTTCTTGGCTGCCGCCTTCTGGCCTGCTGCCTTGGAGACGACTTTCTTGATCGTCTTCTTGGCCGATGCTTTCTTGGCCGACACCTTCTTGGCGACCGACTTGGCCGCCGTCTTGGCCTTGCCGCTCACCTTTGCCGCCTTTGTCGTGGCCTTCTTGGCCGCTTTCTTCACGGCCTTCTTGGCCGGTTTGGCTGCGGCCTTGGACTTGGCCGCTCCCTTCTTCGCTGCTTTGGACTTCACCGCCATTTCCCTATCCTCCACTCGAATGTCAGACCAACCCCAGAAAAAAAATAGCGAAGAAATTTTTTCTTCTTCGCGTGCCCGCGACTCTAGGCTGTTGCGGCCAAAAGTCAATCGTGTTGCATGGCTGTGTGCGTGGCTTTTTTTTGCACTGTCGCCGGCGCTTGCGACGACGCTGCCGGCGGCCTCGTCACAGCCCGCTGCGTGCGAGCGAAGCTGGCGCGTGGTGGCACAGCATCCGCACGATCCTTCGCACTTCACCCAGGGCCTGTTGGTCACCGACGGCCGGCTCTACGAGAGCACCGGCCTGTACGGCAGTTCGGCGGTGCAGGAGGTGGATCGTGCCAGCGGCACGCGGCTGCGCCGGTACCGATTACCGCGCAGCGATTTCGGCGAAGGCCTGACCCGCGTTGGCGATCGGCTGCTGCAACTGACCTGGCGCGAACAACGCGCCTGGGTTTACGACCTGGACCTGAACCCGCTGGGGACGGTGAAGTACGCGGGCGAAGGCTGGGGCCTGACCACCCTGCCGCCGACCGCGGACAAGCCCACGCCGACCCTGGTGATGAGCGACGGCAGCCACCGTCTGCAACTGCTGCATCACGACAGCCTGCAGCGGCTGCGGCAGATCGAGGTCCGCGACGGCGGTCGCGCAGTGCCTCGGCTGAACGAGCTCGAATTCGTACGCGGCGAGATTCTGGCCAATGTCTGGCACCTCGACGAGGTGATCGCCATCGATCCGCAGTCGGGCGCGGTGCGCGGTCGCTACGACTTTGCGCCGCTGCGGCGCGAGCTGCGCTGGCCGCAAGTGGTGCCGCCGGAAACCGATCTAAACGGCGTGGCCTTCGACGAGCGCAGCGGCCGTGTACTGATCACCGGCAAGCGCTGGCCGCGCCTGTTCGAAGTGGAGCTGGGCGGCTGCGTGCAGGCTCACGGGGATAAGTAATCGTACGTTCCGAAATGTCTTTAAACGCGCTTGAACGTTCCGTATAAACTCTGCCTGGAAACCCAAAATATCTAGGTTATACGCACAGGAGCATCGCGGAAATGATTCTTTCCCACGAACACAAAGAGCTGTATCGCACGGTCAGGAAATTCGTGACGGACGAGCTCAACCCGCATGTCGCCCAGTGGGAGAAGGACGGTATCTGGCCGGCCCACGAGGTGTTGAAGAAGATGGCGACACTGGGCCTGCTGGGCATCAACAAGCCGGAAGCGGTCGGCGGCCAGGGTCTGGACTACAGCTACCAGTTGATGCTCGCCCAGGCGCTGGGCAACTGCCTTTGCGGCGGGGTGCCGATGGGCATCGGCGTGGTGACCGACATGGCCACGCCAGCGCTGGCGCGTTTCGGATCGATCGAACTGCAGCGCGAGTATCTGGCCCCGGTGATCGCCGGCGAGCAGTGCTGTTCGATCGCGGTGTCCGAAGCCGGCGCCGGCTCTGACGTGGCCAGCATCAAGACCACCGCGCGCAAGGACGGCGGCGACTACGTCATCACCGGCTCCAAGATGTGGATCACCAATGGCACCCAGTCGGACTGGGCCTGCCTGCTGGCGAACACCTCGGAAGGCAGGGTGCATCAGAACAAGAGCCTGATCGTGGTGCCGCTGGACGCCAAGGGCATCGACCGCAAGACCAAGCTGGACAAGCTGGGCATGCGCTCGTCGGACACCGCGATGATCTTCCTCGACGAGGTGCGCGTGCCGCAGCGCAATCTGATCGGCCAGGAAGGCATGGGTTTCGTCTACCAGATGATGCAATTCCAGGAAGAGCGCCTGTTCGGCGCCGCCAGCGGCATCGACGGCCTGTTCAATCTGATCGACGAGACCACCGAATACACCCGCCAGCGCCAGGCTTTCGGGCAGAACGTGCTGGACAACCAGTACGTGCATTTCCGGCTGGCGGAGTTGCGCACCGAGGTCACCGCGCTCAAGGCGCTGGTGTATCAGGCCACCGAGGACTACGTGGCTGGTCAGGACGCCACCCTGCTGGCGTCCATGGCCAAGCTCAAGATCGGCCGCGTGGCGCGCGAGGTCACCGACGCCTGCCTGCAGTTCTGGGGCGGTCAGGGTTTCATGTGGGACAACAACGTCGCGCGTGCCTACCGCGATACGCGCCTGGTCTCCATCGGCGGCGGCGCCGACGAGATCATGCTCGGCATCATCTGCAAGCTCACCGGCACCTTGCCGTCCAAGCGCAAGCCCGCCGCCGCCTGAGCGGCGCGCCGTTCAGCGCAACCGGATCAGCGCAGCAGTTCCAGACGCGGCACCGCGTCGGCGCCCGCATACAGAATGGCGTTCTGACCCCAGCGACGCCCCAGTTCCAGTGCGGCGATGCGTGCGATGCCCAGCACCAGCACGCTGGGCTCGACCCAGTCGCCGCCCGCACCGCTGTTTTCGGCGTCGAGCAGGCGGGCGCAGCGTCCGCGCAGCTCGCCGCGCAACTGCATCATCGCCACCCGGTTCTCGGCCACCGTCCGCAACTCGCCGCCGGGGTTGCACGCGGTAATCAGGGCCGCCGCGCGCACCGGCAGTGCGCTCACCAGCGCCGCCAGTCGGCTGCTGAAGGCATCCACGCCGAGCGCGAAGCCGGCCGGCGGGTCGAACACGCGATAGCGTGCGGTGCGGTAGGTGAGGATCAACTGCGGGTCCAGCACGCTGGTTGGCGCGGCTCGCGGCAAGGGCGGTGACGGTTCGGTTTCCATCTGCGATCGGTCCTTTGTGGTGACCCACATCGTGGCGCCGGCTGTGACGCCACCGACACAGCGGCCGCGGGTTCCGACGACGTTTGCAGGGTGCCACGTCCGGCGCGAAGTCTGCATCGCCTTGTCGCGACCGGCGGCTGAGGGTAGCGTCCGCCGCCACGCCCATCACCCAGAGGAGCACGACCCGATGAATGTGGAGAAGCGCAGCGAACACGCCTGCTTCGGCGGCACCCAGGGGTTCTACACGCATGCCTCGCAGCAGACCGGCACGCCGATGCGCTTCGCGGTGTACCAACCGCCGCAGGCGCGCACGGGCAAGGTCCCGGCGCTGTACTACCTGGCCGGGCTGACCTGCACCGAGGAGACTTTCGTCATCAAGGCCGGCGCGCAACGCCTGGCCGCCGAGCTGGGCCTGATGCTGGTGGCCTGCGACACCAGCCCGCGCGATCTCAACCTGCCCGGCGATTCCGACGCCTGGGATTTCGGCGTGGCCGCCGGCTTCTATCTGGATGCCGTCGCCGAGCCCTGGGCGAAGCACTACCGCATGGGCAGCTACGTGAATCTGGAACTGCCGGCGCTGATCGAGGCGAATTTTCCGGCGCGCAGCGATCGCCGCGGCATCTTCGGCCACTCCATGGGCGGTCACGGCGCGCTGACCCTGGCGCTGCGCGACCCGCAGCGATGGCATTCGGCTTCGGCGTTCGCGCCGATCGCCAATCCGGTGGCGGTGCCCTGGGGCGAAAAGGCCTTCGGCAATTATCTGGGCCCCGACCGCAAAACCTGGGAGGCCTACGATGCCAGCCTGCTGCTGCGCGCCCGCCCCTACCCGCGCGAACTGCTGGTCGACCAGGGCCTGGCCGACCAGTTCCTGGAAAACCAGTTACGCCCGCAGGCGCTGGAGGCCGCGGCGCAGGCTTCGGGACAGCAACTGACGCTGCGCCGCCAGCCCGGCTACGACCACTCCTACTGGTTCATCCAGAGTTTCATGGCCGATCACCTGCAGCATCACGCGCGCCAGTTGCTGGGTTGAATCGGGTCGCCCCGCCTGGGGCCGTGGGCGCGATGCAGGTGGTGTGAGGCGGGGCCGCGCCCGCCGCAGCCCTTGGGTCGGTCGCGCCCCCCATCGCGGTGCCGGACCCGCGATGGATGACGTTCAGTAATCCCAGTCCATGCGCACACCGACCAGCACGTTGCGCTCGGGGCCGGGCTCGTAGAAGCGGCCGTTGCCGTCATTGACGATGACCGAACCGACGTACTCCTCGTCGAACAGGTTTTCGACCCGCACAAACCCGTGCAGCCGTCCCCACGACGGGCGAAAGACGTATCCGCCGTCGAGCGTCACCAGGTGGTAGGACGGCGCCGACTCGGCGTTGACGTCGTTGACCGGCACCGCGTCCAAATAGCGGGCTTCCACGCCCGCCTGCCAACCGACAGCGGCGCCCCAGTTGAGCGCGGCAAACAGATGCCACTCGGGAATGCCCGGCAGACGGTTGCCCTTCTCCACCGGCGTCGCCGGCTCGGTACACGGCGTGCCGGTGCAGGCCAGATAGCCTTCGCGCACCTCGGCCTCCAGCCAGGTCATTGCGACCTGCGCCGACAGGTTCGGCACCACCACAGTCCGGGTCAGCAGCTCGACGCCCTGGCGCCGCGTCTTGCCGGCGTTCTGGAAGGTGGAGCGGCCGCCGCTGTTGGTGGCCACCACCAGTTCGTCCTCGGTGTCGGCATGGAACACCGCGATCTGCGAGCGGGTATTCGGCCCTATGCGGAACTTGGCGCCCAGTTCGGTGTTGTCGGTCACCGCAGCATCGAGGTCGAAATTCAGGCCGGGCGAACCATCGGGCCGGTAGGCCAGCTCGACGAACGTGGGGGTCTCGAAGCCGCGACCGTAAGCGCCGTACAGATGCACCTGCGGACTGAGGCGGAACAGCGCCCCGGCCACCGGCGTGGTCTCCGAGAAATCCGCCTTGCCGCTGTCGTCGCCGTTGGGGCCCACGATGTAGCGGTCGGCAGAGTCGAATTTCACCTTGCTGCGGCGCACGCCGACCATGGTGTTCCAGCGCGGATGCGGATCGAGGCTGACCTGCAGGTACTGGTCGAAATTGTCGATGTCGTTGACTTCGTCGCGACGCAGGGCACCGCGTACGCCCAGGGTGTCGCCGATGAAGTTCTCGTAGGCCAGCCGGTCCTGCGACAGATCGTCGTAGGTCAGTCCGGCTACCACGGTGAACGGGCGGCCGCGGACCGTGTCGCGCCAGCTCCAGCGCGCATCGGTGCCGACGTAGTCGCTGTCCAGATCGATCACGCCGCCCTGCGAGAACGGGCTGGCCTGCGCGCCCGGCGGCACCGACAGAAACTGTTCCACCCGGCGATTGCCGCCGTAGGCGGCCACCCGCAGCTCGTGGCCGGCGCCCAGATCGTGCGAGTACACCGCGCCGACCTGGCTCTGCTCGACGCTCTTGCGCGTGTTGAACTGCACCGGTTGCGGCGCCACCGAACTGGGATCCTGCTCGAACTGCTCGCGGGTCAGGCCCTGCGGGTCCAGCACGTCCGGCGAGTCGAAGTAGTTGAGCACCAGCGACAGGCGCCCGCTGCCACCGACGGCAAAGTTCACCTTGCTGTTGAAAGACTCGCGCTCGGCCTCGCTGTGATCGCGAAAGCCGTCGGTCTCGAAATGGGTGTAGTCGAGGTTGTAGTCGGCGATGCCGAGCTTGCCGCGGGTGCCGATGTTGGCGCGCAGCGTGCCGAAACTGCCGGCGGCCAGGCCGCCGCTGACGCGCGGTAAATCGGTGCCGTCGGCGGTGAACATCTGGATGACGCCGCCGGAGGAATTCCCGTACAGGGTGGAGAACGGCCCGCGCAGAATCTCCACGCGATCGGCAGTGGCCAGGTTGAAGTGGGACACCTGCCCGGACCCGTCCGGCTGGGTGGCGGGAATGCCGTCCAGATAGAGGCGCACGCCGCGGATGCCGAAGGTGGCGCGCGACCCGAAGCCGCGGATGGAAATCTGCGTGTCCTGCGCATAGTTCTGCCGGTCGCGTGCCAGCATGCCGGGCACCGCGCCCAGGCCTTCCGACAGGTTCACCCCCAGGGTGCCGTCGTTGAAGGCTTCGCCGCCGATGACATCGATGGACGCCGGAATCTCGAAGGCCGACTCGGACACCCGCGTGGCGGTGACCGTCACCGTTTCGGTGGTCGGCGCGACCTGGACATCCAGCTCTGCCGCGTCCGTCTGGGACAGCGCGACCGGCACCACCGCAGCCAGGGCCAAGCCCAGCCCGAACGCACCGCCTGCGACGCCCGGGCGGGCGCTTTGCCAACTCTTGTCCATGTGTGCTCCGTCGGGTCTGTGCCCGGAAGGGGGTTGCGGTCGCCGCGACGGACTGGCCACGCCGTCGACGGGTTCGCCGTCGTTTTTCTCGATGCCGTGTATTGGATGCCGCCGAACATGCGCCCGCACGTGGACACGGTCCGAAACTCATGCACCCGGGCGCTAAACTGACGGCTGCCGACCTTGCCGTCCATACGGAAAATCATGAAAACACTGCGCAACGACCGGTTCCTGCGCGCGCTGCTTCGCCAGAGCGTGGACCGCACCCCGATCTGGATGATGCGCCAGGCCGGGCGCTACCTGCCGGAGTACCGCGCCAGCCGCGCCAAGGCCGGCGACTTCATGTCCCTGTGCCGCAACCCGGAGCTGTGCTGCGAGGTCACCCTGCAGCCGCTGGACCGCTACCCGCTGGATACCGCGATCCTGTTCTCCGACATCCTCACCATTCCGGACGCGATGGGCCTGGGCCTGCGCTTCGTGGAAGGCGAAGGACCGATCTTCGACAAGCCCCTGCGCACGGTCGACGCCATCCGCAAGCTGTCCTCGCCCGACCCGGAAGGCGAGCTGCGTTACGTGATGGACGCGGTGCGCACCATTCGCGCCGCGCTGGGCGACCGCCTGCCGCTGATCGGTTTTTCCGGCAGCCCCTGGACCCTGGCGACCTACATGATCGAGGGCTGCGGCGGCCATGATTTTGCCCGGGTCAAACGGATGGCGCTGGAAGAGCCCGAGGCTTTCGATCAGCTGGCACGACACCTTGCCGACACTGTGGTGCAGTACCTGGCCGCGCAGCATGCCGCGGGGGCCGACGCCCTGATGGTGTTCGACACCTGGGGCGGCGTGCTGTCGCCCCCGGCCTACGCGCGGTTTTCGCTGGCGCCGATGGCCCACATCGTCGAGCGCCTGGCCGAACTGGCGCCCGGGGTGCCGGTGATCCTGTTCACCAAGAACGGCGGCCAGCATCTGGAAAAGATGGCGGCCACCGGCTGCGCTGCACTGGGCCTGGACTGGACCACGTCGCTGGCCGATGCCCGCCGTCGGGTCGGCGACCGGGTGGCGCTGCAGGGCAACCTGGACCCGATCACCCTGTTCGCACACCCGGACCGCATCCGCGAAGAGACGGCGCGAGTATTGGCAGACTACGGACACGGCCCCGGACATATCTTCAACCTCGGCCATGGCATCGTGCCGCAGACGCCGCCGGAACATGCGGCAGCCATGATCGAGGCCGTGATCGAATTGTCACCCCCCTATCACCGGTAAGAGATTCGAAGAGGCACCCCGATGATCTCGGTTCTGCTCCCCGCATGGCTGGTGGGTGTGCTGACCTTTCTGGTCATGCTTGCAGTGCTGTTGTTCTGGTCTCTGCTGTTCTTCCTGCCGGTGATGTTGCTCAAGCTGTTGCTACCGTTTCCGATCCTGCAAGGCCCGTTCGCCCAAGTGCTGGCCGGCATCGCCAGCCAGTGGGTGGCTTCCAACCAGTTGGTGTTCCGGGTGATGCACGCACCGGCCTGGCACCTGGACTATCACGCGCGACTCGACCCGCACAAAAGTTACGTGCTGGTGTGCAACCACCAGTCCTGGGCCGACATCCTGATCCTGTTCGACCTGTTTCATGGGCGCACGCCCTTCCTGCGCTTTTTCCTCAAACAGGAACTGATCTGGATTCCACTGATCGGCGTCATCTGCTGGGCGCTGGACATGCCGTTCATGAAACGCCATTCGCGCGAAGCCATCGACGCCAACCCAGCCTTGCGCGACGAGGACCTGGCCACCACACGACGCTTCTGCGAGCACTACCGCAACCGACCGATCACCGCGGTCAACTTTCTGGAAGGCACGCGCTTTTCGGAAGCCAAACGCCAGGCGCGACGTTCGCCCTACCGGCATCTGCTGCGGCCCAAGTCGGCCGGCCTGAGCTTCATGCTCAACGCCATGGGCGAACAATTCGGCGGCGTCATCGACGTGACCCTGGCGTATCAGCAGGTTTCCAGAAAGCCGTTGCTATGGAGTTGGCTGTGCGGAGAACAGAGCGGCATGACGATCCACGTCGACAGTCTTCCCATCCCGGCCGACCTGTTGCACGGCAATTACGACCGCGACGAGGAATTCCGCGCACGCTTCCAGCACTGGGCCAACAGCATCTGGTCGCGCAAGGACCTGCGGCTGGACCGCATGCTCAGCGGTAGCGAACAATCGCAGGCAAGCCCGCGGCTGACCGGATGATCGTCGGGCTTCGCCACCCGGGAACGGCGGGGCCGATCGCACACAGGAATTGGGGAGCAAGCGTCGATGCTGGGGCTGAATCGGTATCAGTGGACCGTGCTGTTCGCCGCCTGGCTGGGTTGGGGCTTCGATGTATTCGACAGCCTGCTGTTCAACTACGTGGCACCCAATGCCGTGCCCACCCTGCTCGGCCTGGAGATCGGCTCGCCGGAAGCCAAGCAGCAGACCATCTACTGGACCGGACTACTCACCGCGGTGCTGCTGATCGGCTGGGCGGTGGGCGGCGTTGCCTTCGGCTGGGTGTGCGATCGCATCGGGCGCAAGCGCACGCTGATGCTCACGATGCTGATGTATTCGCTGGGCACCTTTGCCTGCGCCTTTGCCACCAGCATCGAGATGCTGCTGGTGTTCCGCATCATCACCGCGCTGGGCATCGGCGGAGAGTGGGCGGCCGGTGCGGCGATGGTCGCCGAAGTCGTCCCCGAGGATAAGCGCGTGGAGGCCGGCGCCCTGCTCTACACCGCGGCGCCCATGGGTTTGTTCCTCGCCACGTTCGTGAATCTGCAAGTGGCAGGGAAATGGTTTCCGGACAACCCCGAAGTCTCCTGGCGCTACGTGTTCCTGTTTGGCCTGCTACCCGCGTTTGTGGCGTTTCTGGTGCGCATCTTCATCAAGGAGCCGGAACGCTGGCAGAAGGTCGCCGCCACCACCACGCCACCGAAGCTGTCGGAACTGTTCGGGCCGGCCTATCGTTTTGCCACACTGTCAGGCCTGCTGATGTCCATCGTGTGCCTGCTGATGTGGTGGAGCAACAACGCCTTCATTCCGCTGATCTCCACCGGCCTGGCGCAGACCGAGGCACTGGCGCTGGGCCTGGACCGCAGCGCCACCTTCGCGCTCATTGAAAGCTGGAAAGCCACCGCCACCAACTACTTCAACCTTGGTGGACTGATCGGCACCCTGCTGACCATACCCGCGTCCAAGCTGCTCGGTCGCCGGCCCATGTTCGCGATCTATTTCCTCGGCTCGGCTGCGGCGATCTTCGCCACCTATGGCCTGGATCTGAGCCCGCAACTCAGGCTGGCGATGTATTTCTTCATCGGCCTGACCGTGTTTGGCGTGTTCGGCAGCTTCACCTACTACCTGCCGGAGTTGTTCCCCACCCGCCTGCGCGGCACCGGCAGTGGCTTCTGCTACAACTTCGGCCGCATCTTCGCCTCGGGTGGCCCCTTCCTGGTGGGCTATATCGCCAGTCAGGGCCTCAATGCCTTCTCGACCGCAATGGCCGTGCTGTTCTACGTCGGCTTCATTCCACTGGCGGGTCTGCTGCTGATGCCGCTGGTGGTGGAGACGCGGGGGAAAGCCTTGGCGGATTAGCCACGCTGGCGCTGCTCGCCGCCGGGCGCGCAGCCGCGGACGGGATCAGAGGTGCTTCAGCAGAAAATCGCGCGCTGCGGCGCTGGTTCCGTCGAAGCCTTCCAGATACGAGGCGTAGTGGTCGGCCTTGATGACGTAGAGCTCCTTGGGTTCACGGGCGCGCTGGAACATCTCCAGCGCCAGATCGGTCGGCGTCGACGAATCGTTGTTCGACACGATCATCAGCAGCGGTGTCGGCGCGATCAGCTCCATGTATCCGGTGACGTCGTAGTCGAGCAGGTATTCAAGCGAACGGATGGTGACCTTGTTCTCCCATTTCAGGCCGGGAATTGCATTGACGTACTTGTGGAAATAGGCGTGCGTACGCGTGCCGGGAAATGCGCAGGGCTCACCCTCCTTATCGCTGGTCACCGGCAAATACTGCGAAGGCTCGCCCTTCATCCGACGTGCGCGGTCGTCGTCGATCATCTTCATGAAGTCGGGAATTTCGGCGAGCCGCAGGAACTGCTGGATGTTCTTCGGCCCGTGCACGAACGGAACCTGGCTGACCACCGCTTTCACGCGCTTGTCGAGCGCCGCCACGCCAAGCACCGCACCGCCGGTGTAACTGGTTCCCCAGATGCCGATCCGTTCGGGGTCGGCCTCCGGCTGCTGCAGCGCGAACGTGATCGCGCAGCGATAGTCGCGACGCTGCGCGACCGGATCGATGTCGTGTCGCCGCGTGCCATCGCTCTCTCCCAGGCAGCGGTTGTCGTAGACCAGCACCGCCATGCCACCCTTGCAGAAGACCTCGGCATACTGGTCCAGCGTCATCTCCTTGAGCGCGGTGAAACCGTGGGCCATGACGACGGTCGGGAACTTGCCGCTCTGGTGGTCCGGCACGTAGAACCAGCCACGCAAGGTGACGCCATCGGCGTTGAATTCGACATTGCGACGCATCGGACTTCTCCTGATTGAGTGCAGCACCGGGCGCTGGCACCGGCGCGGAAGCTGGGTTGGCAGCTAAGCGCGTTCTGTGATTCGCAGCTATAGGTGCAAGCCCGCGGGGTGAAAGGCGCCGAGACCGTCTGCACCCACCCTTCTTCGGGCGAAACGGCCGTGCGATGCAGAGCGAGATCGCCCCACCAACGCGCCTGAGCGCCTTACGCCATCACGCCCGGCGCACGCAGATAAGCTTCGCGCAGCGGCACCGCGTTGGGCAGCGGCATGCCGTCGGGCTCGGTGCGCAGGTGGCCTTCGCGGTCGCACTGCCAGTAGCGGTTGGCGGCGGGCTCGGCAAGCGTGAGGCGGCCGTCGACCTTGTACGCGCCGGTATCCAGGAACATCACGTTGCCCGCGCGCGCCGGCCGGTGCGCGGGGATGATGGTGTGACCCACCATCACCAGGTCGATGCCCTCGACCGGCGTCACCGCGCGAATTGCGCGTGTACGCGTGTCGTCGTCGATCTCGTCGGCCTCCGGGTTCTGCGCCATCAGCATCAGCGCGTTGACGCGCCGACGGCCCCACAACAGGCTGGACTCCAGCGTGGAATCCTGATCGTCGATCTGGTCGGCCGGGCCCGCCTGCACGCGACGGACCGTGTCCCAGTCCGTGCCGGGTGGCACTTCGGCATGGACCAGGCCGACGCAGCGGCCATCGCCCAGTTCCAGCTCCATCGCCAGGGGCATCTGCTCGATGATCCAGGCCAGTTGTGCAAGCTGCGCTTCGGGCAGGTCGTCGGCCCAGTCGCCGCCGTTGCGCTCCCACACGCGGCGATAGACCGGGTTGGAGCGCGAGGCCAGCAGCAGCGCCTCATGATTGCCGCGGATGCAATACAGCGCAGGCTCGGTGTGAAACAGCCGCAGCAGCCGCTCGCTGTCCGGACCGCGATCAATCAGGTCGCCCAGCGAAAACAGGCGGTCGAAGTCCTGGTCGAACGCGACCGCGCGTAACAGGCGATCCAGCAGCTCGAACTGTCCGTGTACATCGCCGACCACGTAATCCCGCCCAAGCTGGTTGGGTCCGAAACGCACGAACATCCGCGGCGCGGCGGGCACCACGATGGTCCGGTCAAGGTCGTCGTCGGGCGAGGACATGTCTGCAGCGTAACGGATCGCACCGCCCGCAAGCAGCGTGGTGGCCGGTCCCCGCACAGTTTTTGTGCCCGGCAGCACACTGCCAGGTGCGCGCGACCTCCCCCGCAAGGGAGTGCGATCAGCGGCCGTCCCGACCAAGCCCCGGCCGGGCGGCGACCACACGGGCGCTACCCGACCCGGCGTTCACGCCCCGACCAGTAAGGCTCGCGCAGCTTGTTCTTGAGGATTTTGCCGGCGCCCGATATCGGCAGCGCCTCGACCGTCTGTATCGAACGCGGCACCTTGTAGTTGGCGATGCGCGCCTTGCAGTGCGCCTGCAGTTCTTCGAGCGTCACGCTTGCGCCCGGCCGCACCACCACGCAAGCGTGCACCAGTTCGCCCCAGCGATCGTCCGGGATGGCGATGACCGCGCACTGCAGCACCGCCGGGTGCTGCGCGATGGCGTTCTCTACTTCCACCGAGTACACGTTCTCGCCGCCGGTGACGATCATGTCCTTGAGACGGTCGGCGATGAAGATGAAGCCGTCGGCGTCCATGTAGGCGCCGTCGCCAGTGAAATACCAGCCGTCGCGGATCGCCTTGTCGGTCTCGGCCGGCTTGTTCCAGTAACCGAGCATCATGCCCGGCCCACGTACCGCGATCTCGCCGACCGTTCCGCGCGGCACCTCGACGCCGTCCTCGTCGACGATCTTCGCGTCGCAGATCGAACAGGGCTTGCCGGCAGAGCGCACTTTGCCTTGTGCGCGCCCGGCACCGGCGTGATACGCGGCAGTCAGGATCGTGACGACCGGCGCCATCTCGGTCATGCCGTAGGCCTGCAACATGTTGAGCTTCGGCATCAGCGTCAGCGCACGGTCGATCACTGCCTCAGCGATGGGTGAGCCGCCGTACATTAGAAGTTGCAGGCTGGAGAGGTCGTGCTCCTGCGCGGCGGGCGAATCCACGAGCATCTGGATCATGGTTGGAACCAGCAGCGCGGCGCTGATCTTCTCGCCAGCGATGGCTGCTGCCACCGCGTCGGGGGCGAATGCCGGCAACACCACGTGCGTGGCACCCGCGAACGCCAGCGCCTGCAGGTACATGCCATCGGCGAGGTGGAACATCGGCGCGGCATGCAGGCCGACGAGCTGGCTCATGTCGCCGCGGTACGCACAGCCCAGCGCAAGCGCGTTCGCATAGAGCGCGCGGTGAGGCAGCATGACGCCCTTGGGAAAGCCGGTGGTGCCGCCGGTGTAAAAGATGCCCGCCAGATCTTCTCCGGAGCGCAATTGCTCTTCAGCCGGCGCGGTGCTTGCAACCAGATCGCCGTAGCGCAGCAGGCCATCGGGGGTCGGCTCGTCGCCGCAGTGGATCAGCAGCTTCAGGCAGCTCGCCTGCGCCCGCAGCTCGGGCAGCTTGGGCAGGAACGCATCGTCGACCAGCAACACGCGCGTATCGCAGTCCTGCAGTGAGTACGCGATCTCCGCCACGCTCCAGCGTGTGTTGCAGGGGTTCACAACCGCACCGGCCCACCAGGTGGCGTAGTAGTACTCGAAGTAGCGATCGGAATTGAGCGACAGGATGCCGACACGATCGCCGGTCGCCACCCCGAGCCCGCGCAGGGCACCGGCCAGGCGTGCCACGCGGTCGGTGACGGTGGCGTAGTCGTGTCGGCGCGCGCCGAAAACCGTGGCGAGCTTGTTCGGGTGTACCCGCGTGGCGCGGTGCAGGGACTGGGTCAGGTACATCGCTGGGGCTCTCCTCGTCAGTTCATAGCCCCGATTCTTGGTCGGGACGGCGCGCGTGGGAAGTCGGGCAGCACCCCCTGCTCCCATAGCCCGGGTGCAACCCGGGGCCGATGGTCATCAGCGGACCGGGGGCCCCGGGTTGCACCCGGACTACTCATCTGCAGCGCCGCCGACAGGACTACGCAGCTCGCGGGCGCAGCGGTGCAACCCCAGCGTTCAGATCCGGAAGCCGCCTCCGCAGACCAGCAGTTCGCCCGACACGTAATTGGATTCCGGATAGCAGAGCATTGCCACCGCGCCTGCAGCCTCCTCGGGCGTACCGCCGCGACCGAGCGGAATCTGCGCTTCCATCGCCTTGAGCAGATCCGGGTTCACGCCGGTCTTGATCTTGCGCCCTTCGATCTCCACCGACGAGGACCCGTCCGCGGGCGCATTGGTCAGGCGCGTGTTGATCAGGCCGAAAGCCACGCAGTTGACGTTCACCTTGTAACGCCCCCACTCCTTGGCCAGCGCCCGCGTCAGGCCGATGATGCCGGCCTTGGCGGCGGCGTAGTTGATCTGCCCCGCATTGCCGCCGACACCCGCGATCGAGGAGATATTGACGACCTTGCGGTGCACGGACAGGCCGCTCTCGGCCTCCTTCTTCGAGGCGATGCGGATGTATTCGCTGGCTGCGCGCAGGATGCGGAAGGGTGCGGTCATGTGCACGTCGACCATGCCGTACCACTGCTCGTCGCTCATCTTCTGCAGCACGTTGTCCCAGGTGTAGCCGGCGTTGTTGACGATGATATGCAGCCCGCCAAGCTGCTCCACCGCGGTCCCGACGAAGCGCTCCGCAAAGTCCGGCGCGGTCACGCTGCCGATGCAGGCCACCGCCTTGCCGCCGGCAGCGGTGATGCGTGCAACGGTCTCCTCGGCCGGGCCGGCGTCGAGATCGTTGATCACCACGCTGGCGCCTTCCTCCACCAGTTTCAGCGCCACCGCCTGCCCGATGCCGCGCCCCGATCCGGTCACGATTGCGACCTTGCCGTCCAGCTTGCCCATCTGTGTTCTCCTTGTCGGTTTTGGTTGGTGTCCGGATCAGCCCAGCGCGACCAGGGCTTCGCCCTGAATCTTGGATAGTCCGAACTGGTTGCGCATCTCCACCTGCACGCGGGCGCACGTCTCACCGTCCTGCTCCAGCACTTCCAGCACCTTGCCGCTCAGCACCGGCGCGTTGCCCAGGTGCGTGATGGCGCCGAAGCGGACATCGAATCGGCGCAGTTGTGCCTGCGGCCGCCAGCCGGTCAGCAGCCGGCCGAGCCAGGCCATGCCGAGCATGCCGTGGGCGAACACGTCGGCCATGCCGGCACGCCGCGCAAAGTCGAGGTCGATGTGAATCGGGTTGTGATCGCCGGAGGCGCCGGCGAACAGCGCCAGCGTCGCGCGATCAATGGCGGGCAGCTGCAGCTCGGGCAGCGCGTCGCCGACGTTGACGGAAGTCTTCGGGTTCATGTTGTCCTTTCGTGTCAGTGGCGCACGACGATGACGCTGCGCAGCTCGGCCACCAGCTCGCCGGCGGCATTGCGTGCCTCGCTGGTCTTCACCACGAATTCCAGAGCGCCGCTTTTCTTGTCGAAGATGTCGGCGATGCGCGACTGCACCGTGATGGTCTCGCCAGCACAGGCGGGGCGGTGATAGGTGAACCCCTGCTCGCCGTGGAGGATCTTGGCGATGGGCACGCCCAAGTCGGCCAGCAGACGGTCCAAAGTGCCGCCGTCCAGCTCGGCACCGAACAGAAACGTCGGCGGCGCCGGCAGGTCCGCATAGCCCGCGCGCTGCGCGGCCTGCACGTCGGTGTAGACCGGATCGGTCTCGCCGATGGCCCGCGCGAAGAAGCGCAGACGGCCACGTTCCAGCGTGAGGTCCACCGGCGCCAGTTCGCGCCCGATCCAGCTGCGGTCAATCATGTTGTTCGCGCTCCTCGTCAAGTTTATGAGTCGGTCTAGATTCAAGCCGCGTCGGACAGCAGTGGGTGGCCCGGGTGCACCCCGGGGTGAGGTCTCGACGTGTGGCGGAAACCCCGGGTTACACCCGGGCTACCGGACTTCGCGGTTCGGGTTCAGACCGCCTCGTACAGCGTAACGACGCAGGCGCCGCCCAATCCCAGGTTGTGCTGCAGCGCCAGCCGCGCGCCTTCCACCTGGCGCGGCCCGGCCTGCCCGCGCAGTTGCTGTACCAGCTCGCTGCACTGCGCAAGGCCGGTGGCGCCCAGCGGGTGTCCCTTGGATAGCAGGCCGCCGGAGGGATTGACCACGTAGCGGCCCCCGTAGGTGTTGTCGCCGTCTTCCACGAACTTTTCGGCACCGCCCTCGGGGCACAGGCCCAGCGATTCGTAGCTGATCAGCTCGTTCTGCGCGAAGCAGTCGTGCAGCTCGACCACGTCGATGTCCTGCGGCCCGATGCCGGCCGCCTCGTAGACCTTCTGCGCCGCGCGCTTGGCCATCGAATAGCCCACGACCTCGCGCATGTCGCGCGCCTCGAACGTGGTTGCGGTGTCGGTGGTCATGGCCTGGGCGCGGATGCGTACTCCAGCGACGATGCCGTGACGCTGGGCGAAGGCTTCCGTGCACAGAATCGCGGCACCGGCGCCGCAGGTGGGCGGGCAGGCCATCAGGCGCGTCATCACCCCGGGCCACACGGCCGGCGAGTTCATCACATCCTCGGCGGTGACCACGTCGCGGAACAGCGCTACCGGATTGCGCGCGGCGTGGCGGCTGGCCTTGGCGCGAATCTTCGCGAAGGTCTCGAGCCGCGTGCCGTACTGCTGCATGTGCGCCTGGCCGGCGCCGCCGAAGTAGCGCAGTGCCAGCGGTACCTCGCTGTGGCCGACCAGCGCCTGCGTGGCCTCGTCGAAGCGGTCGAACGGGCTCGGCCGGTCACCGAACTGGCTGGCGATGGCACCGCGATTCATCTGCTCGAAGCCCAGCGCCAGCACGCACTCGGCCTGGCCACTGGCCACCGCGTGGTTGGCCAGGTACAGCGCGGTGGAGCCGGTGGAGCAGTTGTTGTTGACGTTGACCACCGGGATGCCGGTCATGCCCACCTCGTACAACGCACGCTGGCCGGCGGTGGAATCGCCGTACACATAGCCCACATAGGCCTGCTCGACGTGCGCGTACTCGATGCCGGCATCGGCGAGCGCCGCGCGCACCGCCTGCGCGGACATCTTCGGATAGGGTTCGCTGGCGCCAGGCTTGGAAAACGGCACCAGGCCGACACCGGCCACCATCACGTTCTGAGTCATCTTGGTTCCACCTTCAGGGTATGGGGCAGACTGCCCGGGGACCCTGCGATGTTCCGCGCCGCGCCCGGCGTGCACCATGGCGGCAGACCGCATTCAACTTGCACTATCCATCAGCCCGATCCGTGTCCGTGCCTGCAGACGCCCCTGTCGCCATTCCGGCCGTCTTCGCATTCGAAGCGCTGGCCGGCGTGCGCCACCAGGGAATCGACACCGCGCCGCTGCTGGAAGCTGCCGGCATCGATCCGCTGCTGCCACTGGATCGCGACCACTACGTCAGCGCCACGCAGTACGCCCGGCTGCTGCTTCGCGCGATGGCGGCGCTCAACGACGAAACGATGGGCCTGTTCACGCGCAAGCTGCGCCGGGGCAGCTACGCGCTGCTGGCCTCGGCGGCACTGCACGGCGGCGCCACCCTGGTCGAAGCCCTCGATCAGTACCTGCGCACCTTGAGCCTGCTGCAGGACGATCTGACGCCGGTGCTGGAGGACGATGGCCGTCATGTGCGCGTGATCCTGCGCTTCGTCACCGCCGCGGTCGCCGAGCGGCCGTTCGTGCATGGCCTGCTGCTGCGGTTGATGTGGCGCCTGATGAGCTGGCTGGACACCGGCAGGCTGCGCGCCGAGCGCGTGGAGCTGGCGTTCCCGCGGCCTGCGCATGGCGACTTCTACCTCAACATCTTTCCGACCGAGCTGGTGTTCGGCGCCGCGCACTCCGCCATCTGGTTCCAGTCCGCTCGCATGCAGGGTCCGGTGCGCCGCGACGCCAGCACGCTGGCCGATTATCTGGAGAAAGCCGTGCTCGACATGGTGGTGCCGGTCATCGCCACCCGCTACGCCGACCGCGTGCGTGCGCACCTGCAACTCGAACACACCCGCCACGGCCAGTGGCAGGACCTGAAGCAGACCGCAGACGCACTGCATTGCTCGCCCAGCTCACTGCAGCGTCATCTGGCCAAGGACCAGACCTCGTTCCAGACCCTTCGCGACCACCTGCGTCGTGACTGGGCGATCTACCGGTTGCAGACCAGCGCCACGCCCACCCTGGCGCTGGCACAGGAACTGGGCTTTGCCGACGAGGCAAGCTTCCAGCGCGCCTTCAAGCGCTGGACCGGGCATCCACCGGGGCGGTTGCGGCGAAGCCGGGCGCAAGACTGAGCCGGAGGCGCGCGGCAGAGCTGCACGCCGCGGAACAGCATATGCCCCCATCCAGCGGCTGGCGTTGCCCGCAAAGCGTCGCCGGCGGGAGTGCACTCTGCTCGACCGGTCAGTCGTCGTAGCCCGGATGAAATCCGGGGCAGTCCATCCTTCAAGATTCATTCTTTAGATCGAAAAAATCCCGGATTTCATCCGGGCCAAGCTGGCTGAGAGAACAGTCAACGCGACTAGAGCCCACCATGAACACCCCACTGCTCTGGCACATCCCGCTGTCGCACTTCAACGAAAAGGTGCGCTGGGCGCTGGACTACAAGGGCATCGCCCATCGCCGTCGCGTGCTGGGGCCAAACTATTTGATCCGTGCGTGGCGGGCCACCGGGCAGGGTCATTTGCCGATCCTGTGGCTGGACGGCGCGGCGATAGCCGACTCCACGCGCATCATCGACCGGCTGGAGACGCGCTATCCGGATCCGCCGCTGTATCCGCAGGATGCCTCCGTGCGTGAACGCGCGCTGGCGCTGGAGGAGGATCTGGATGAAACCCTGGGGCCGGCGCTGCGTGCGGCCGTTGTCACGCCGCTGTTCCGCGATGATCCGGACATTGCACTGCGCGTGTTGACCACCGGCATGCCGGAGCAGGCCTACCGCAGTTTGCGTCCCCTGCTGAGGGTGTTTCCGGCGTTCTACCGGCTGCGCCACAAAATCAGTGCGGCGAATCTGGAGAAGGACCGCGCCATCGTGGCAGCCGCGCTGGACCGCATCGAGCAGCAACGTCATGGCCGTGCATATCTGGTTGGCGAGGCCTTCAGCGTGGCGGACCTGACCGCGGCTGCGCTGCTGGCCCCGGCGCTGCAGCCGCCGGAACTTCAATACCCGCTGCAGGTGGAGCTGCCGTCCTATCTGCAAGCGTACCGCGCGGCGCTGATCGAGCACCCTGCGGCGCAATGGGCGGCCGGCATCTATCGGCAGCATCGCGGGCGGAGCGCGGAGATTGTCAGAGCTGTGGCGTAACGCCCGGGTTTCCATGCAAGGTCCCGGTGCGATAGAACCGTTCCTGTTGGTCAGGCATTCCGAGCATGAATCGGCGGCCACGGGCCGCCCTACTCGCGGTGTTTGTTTGTTGGCGCTGATCACGGACCCTATTGCAGACCTTTCCTGACCGGCGCCAGGAGCGGTAGCAGTGCGGCCGCTGCGCCCAGCGTCCGCACTCCGACACCGGCATTGCGTCTGCCCAAGCCTGGGGTGCGTAAGGTCCAACTGATCTTGAGGCCGCGTCGGCATGAAACTTTCAGCTCTTGTCCTGGCATTGATCGCGCTGCTGCTGAGCGCCTGCGGCACCACCCATATCGGCAAGCCGGCCTCACCGCCGCCGGCGCCGGTGGTCGGTGGCTACAGCGTGGTTCGCGACGTAGTGGTGAGCCCGCCAGGCTGGCCGCAGGAGCTGCTGGCGGACATCTACACGCCGGAAGCCAAGGGCCCGCATCCCTCGGTGCTGCTGGTGCATGGCGGCGCCTGGAAACGCGGTGATCGCGATCAGGTGGAGGGCCTGGCCGAGCGCATCGCGACGCGCGGCTATCTGGTGGTGAACAGCACCTACCGGCTGGTGCCGGAGCACATCTTTCCTGCGCAGTTGCAGGACGTGCAGCAGGCGGCCCGCTGGATGCGCGAACAGGCTGCGGCCTACGGCATCGATCCGGATCGCATCGGCGGTTTCGGTTACTCCGCCGGCGCGCATCTGATCTCGCTGACCGCGGCGGTGGCGGACGACCCCGAGCTGGGGGCTGCCAACACGCAGATGAAAGCGCTGGTGGCCGGCGGCAATCCGAGCGATCTGGCCGCTTACGAAGGTGGCTATCTGGTGCCGAATTTCCTCGGCGGCGAACGCGACGAGATCTTCGACACCTTTCGTGCCGCATCGCCCATCACCTACGTCCGGCCCGGGCATCCGCCGGTGTTCCAGTACCACGCCACGCTCGACGATTACGTGCCGTTCGAACAAGCCGAGAACTACCGCGTGGCGTTGAGCGCGGCCGGAGTGCCCAACGAACTGTTCGTGATTCACGGCCACGGCCACATCAGCGGCTTCTTCGCCGACGGCAAGGCGGTGCAGGCGGCGCTGGATTTTCTGGACCGCTACCTGCGCTGAGTGCCCGAGGCCTTAGGCCGAAGGCAGGCTGTAACTGCCGGTGGCCTGTGCCACCAGGGTGGGATCGTCGCCGCAGCACAGCCTGACCTCCATCACCGCCAGCTTGCGACCGAGCTTGAGCAGGCTGGCCTCGGCATGCACGTCCGCGGCCAGACCTTTGTTGAGAAAGTTGAGATTGAGGTTGGAGGTGACTGCCATCATCCGCGGCCCCAGATGCGACAGCACCAGCGCATACATCGCCAGGTCTGCGGTGGTGAACAGCGCGGGCCCCGAAATGACACCGCCGGGTCGCAGCATCCACTTGCGAAACGGCATGTGCACGCGTGCGAAGCCGGGCTGCAGTTCGTCGACATGAAAGAACGGCGTATCGGACTTGAATCCGGCCGTGATCAGTTGCACCACTTCGGATGCGCTCAGCACCAGCTTCAGATCCATCCAAATCCCCTCAAGGAGTCGTAAACGAGTTTGACCGACAGTATCAGCAGGACCGCCTTGAACAGGCCGGTGAACTGCTCGCCGCTGATGCGCCGATTGAGATGCTTGCCTGCCCAGGTGCCAAGGATCGCCGCCACGCACAGCGGCAACAGCAGCTCGGGCCGCGCGAACGCGCTGTAGCCGATCGCGCCGTAGGCCAGCACCCGCAGCCCGTGGCCCAGCACCTGGGTGAAGGCCAGGGTGGCGATGGTGGTTTCCTTGGTCCATTCCGGCCGTAGAAACAGGCGCCCGGTGAAGGGACCGGTAGCGCCCACGAACATGCCCAGGCCACCGTTGAGCAGTCCGGCCACGATGAACGATGCCCGTGGTGGCAGCGGCGCGAGGTTATGCCGGGTCGGCAGCAGCGAGACCAGGATCAGGCCGGCCAGGATCAGGCGCACCACGTCCACGTCGACGCCCGCCGCATACGGCGCCACCAGCACGGTGGCCGCCACCGCCATCAGCGCGAACCAGCCGGCGCCGCGCCATTCCACATGGCGTACGTAGGCCACCGTGCGCGAGGCGTTGGAGACGAACTGCACCGCGGCAAACAGCGGCACCGCCTCCACCGGCGTCATGCCCAGCGCGAAGAACGCCGCGATCAGGACGGTGCCGCCGCCCAGACCGGTGAACGCCGACAGCGCCGCGGTCAGAAAGGCGAACAGCGTCAGGATCGGAACGAGGGGGTCCACCGGCGCATTATCCGTTGCCGCGGGTTCGCGATGCGGCGAAGCTGGCAGCGAGAGATCCTTTTCTGCGAGGCCCGCGATGAAGCTCTACGGCATGACCGGTTCCGGCAACTGCTGGAAGGTGGCCACCCTGATGGATCAACTGGCGCTGCCCTACCAGTGGGTCGAGGTGAACATCCTGCAGGGCCAGAGCCGCACGCCGGAATTCCTGGTACGCAATCCCAACGGCCGCGTGCCCTTGCTAGAACTCGAATCCGGGCAATTTCTGGCTGAATCCAACGCCATGCTGGTGTACCTGTCCGAAGGCACGCCGCTGCTGCCGCAGGATCGTTACGCCCGCGCCAAGGTGATGGAGTGGCTGTTCTTCGAGCAGTATTCGCACGAGCCCTACATCGCCACCGTGCGCTTCTGGGTGCACCTGCTCGGCGAGGCCGAACTGCGGCGCGAGCGCATCAATGAGGCCATGCCGCGCGGTTACGCCGCGCTCGGGGTGATGGAGGCGCAGTTGGCGCGCAGCCCGTTCATCTGCGAATGCGGGTACACGGTGGCGGACATCGCACTGTGCGCTTACACCCAGGTCGCGCATCAGGGCGGCTACGACCTTGGCAACTACCCGTTGGTACGCGCATGGCTGCAGCGGGTGTGGTCGCAGCCGGGACTGGTTCCGATGCAGTGAGCCTGGGAACGCCGAAGAGCGGTGGACGGCTCGAGAGTTGCCGCCGCGGCACGCAAGGTAGCGCAGGCGAAACCAACGCCTGCCTGGCGACCGCCTACGACGCGCCCTTGGGGCCACGACCTTCGTGGCTGATGCAGCTCGCGAGCGGTGCCCATGCGCGGTAGTCGACCGACCAGCCCGCGAGATACGCGGCCAGGCCGATGACGCCGCCCTCGCCCGAATACATTTCGCGCGACTGCAGGTAATCCGCCGCGCGGCCCCAGTAATCGAAGAACTGGGCCTGCCGGGTATCCCGCGTGATCGCCATGGCGGACTCCAGGCACCAGGGCGCACGCGCCAGCACCGCCGGGTCCCCGGCCAACTCTCGGGCCAGATCCTCGAACGCTGGCCGCCGCCATGCACCCCACTTGGAAAGATGCTGGTCCACGCTGTGCCGTATCACCGGCAGCACCGACAGCCCGGGCGGAAACGTCGGCAACGCCGGCAGTTCCCGCAGCCGGGTATCGGCGTCGAAGAAGATGGCGGTGTCAAAGCGCTCAAGGCTGTACGCCAGTACATGGCGCTTGTCGTGGTAGGCGGCCGAGCCCTTGCGGCCGCGGATATCCGGCATCCGGGCCAGATAGTCGATGGCCATGGGTCCGGTCGGCACGTGACGGACCGCCTGCACCTGCGGCAGTTCATCGAAGTCGGCGGGCTCGTCGGTCAATACAACCCAGGGTATCGAGCCGGTATCTGCGCACAACAGACGTGCGCGCTGGCGGTAGGGCGGGTGAATGGCCAGCGTGCAGAAGCAGGTGGCCAAGTTCAGCGGCGCTCGTTATCCGGGCCCGGTCGCGCCGCGGGTGCGGTCGCGGTTTGCGACAGGTGTGCGAGCGCACCGGCGTGCTGCTCCCAGTTGCGGCCGTCGAAATCTTCGATCTGCACGTCTTCGAAGCTGCTCGCGTCCACGCAGCCGAAGTGAATGGAGAACCCGTCGGGGTTGGAGCGCGGCACGTAGAAACTCTTGATGCCACAGCGGCGGCAGTAGCGGTGATCGGCCACGCCGGTGTTGAAACGGTAGCTGGCCAGGCCTGCGGGATCGGTCAACAGCCTGAAATGCGCGGCGGGTACGATCAGGTGCAGATAACCGGTCATGCTGCAGATCGAACAGTTGCAGCGCTGCAGCATCACGCGGCGCGGCGCGCGAAACTCGAAACGCACGTCGCCGCAGTGACAGCCGCCGCGATGGGTGGCAAGGGCGGCGTCGGCGAAAGCGGCGGAGTCAAGGTTCGACGACATCGGGGCGCTGCCGGCTGACCTGAAAGTCAATACAATATAACAGTCCTCATGCCCGCCCAGCGGGCGTTTTCGCACCATGACCCTGCGCTTTACCAAGATGCACGGTACCGGCAACGACTTCGTCGTGATCGATGCCACGCGCGCGCGCTTCGAGCCGACGCCAGCGCTGTTGCAGCGGCTCACCGACCGCCGTTTCGGCGTGGGCTGCGATCAGGTTCTGGTGGTGGAAGCGCCGTCATCGCCGGACGTGGATTTCGACTACCGCATCTTCAATGCCGACGGCTCCGAAGTGGGTCAGTGCGGCAACGGCGCGCGTTGCCTGGCCCGCTTCGTGGTCGAGCAGGGGCTGTCGGACAAGTCGGCGTTGCGCGTGCGCACACGCACGGCGGCGCTGGAGCTTCTGCTACGCGACGATGGCCAGGTCACGGTGAACATGGGCGTGCCGCGTTTCGAACCCGACCAGATTCCGTTTCTGGAGCCCGCGCGCGCCTTGCGTTATCAGCGCGCAGTGGATGGCCAAACCCTGAGCTTCGGTGCGGTCGGCATGGGCAACCCACATCTGGTGATGGAAGTTGCCGATATCGATCTCGCGCCGGTGGAAACGTTAGGCCCGCGACTGGAGGTTCATGCGGATTTCCCGCAGCGGGTCAACGTCGGCTTTGTGCAGATCGTGTCGCGCACGCAGGTGCGCCTGCGCGTGTTCGAGCGCGGGTCCGGCGAAACCCTGGCTTGCGGCAGCGGCGCTTGTGCGGCGGTGGCCGTGGCACGGCTGTGGGATCGTGTGGACGAGCGCGTGCAGGTGAACGTGCGTGGCGGCAGCCTTTGCATCGAATGGGCCGGACAGGCGCAGCCGCTGCGGCTGACCGGCCCGGCATTGACCGTCTTCAAGGGGGAGTTGGCATGTTGAATCGCATCGCAGGAGCCGGGGCCGCATGAGCCGATCCGTGGAAGCACCGGCGCAGAATCCGGCCGTGTCATCGGCGCTGACCGACGAACAGGTAGCGAGCTATCTGCGCGAGCATCCGGACTTTCTGAGCCGTTATCCGGAGTTGCTGGAGTCCCTGGAACTGGCGCATGCCGCGGGCTCGGCGGTATCGCTGATCGAACGCCAGGTAGACATCCTGCGCGGTCGCAGTCAGCGCCTCGAAGATCGGCTCAGCAACCTGCTGGACGCTGCGCGGGACAACGAAAAGCGTGCCACCAGCGTGCATCGGCTGGCCCGCACCCTGATCCGCGCACCGACCCTGGCCAGCGCCATCCTCGGACTGCAGACCCGCATGCGCGAGGATTTCGGCATCGACGAAGTGTTCGTGGGTCTGATGTCGGGGGTGCTCAAGCGCAGCGATATCGAGGGCCTGGCACGATTGGACCCGGAAGGGGCCATCGCCCGCAGCTTCGATAACTTTTTCCGCACCAAGCTGATCGAGTGCGGGCCGCTGGCCGAGGCGCAGGCACGGCTGCTGTTTCCCAAAGCGGTCGAGCTGCCGCAGTCGGCCGCGGTGGTCCCGCTGGAAAAGGAAAAGACGCTCGGTATGCTGGTGCTAGGCTCACGCGACCCGCAGCGTTTCCAACCGCGGCAGGGGCGGATGTTCCTGGAAATGATCGCCGAACTGGTGGCTGCGGCGGCGCGGGCCAAGCTGACCTGAGCCCTGCTCAGGGCGTTTCTATGCTGCCTCCGCACTGGCTTGAGCGCCATTCGGTCGGACCGTCGACCGCTCTTGTGCAGTGCGCAAAAAACTGAATAAATGCGCGCGGTCCGCGAGTTTGGACCGATTCGCGCGATACATCTCGAAAGTCATTATGGGAGTTGCTCACATGCGTAACCTGATTCTGGCCCTGGGCCTGTCCTCCGTGGTCTTCCTCGCTGCCTGCGGCAAGAAGGACGAACCCGCTCCGCCCGTCGAACCCACCGCCCCTGCGATGGAAGAGCCCGCAGCGGAAGAAGCGGCGCCTGCAATGGAAGAAGCGGCACCGGAAGCCGAAGCACCCGCCGCCGAGTAAACGTCCGGCGCTGCATAAAAAAGACCCCGCTGGACGGGGTCTTTTTTTGTGCCCGGGTTCGGTGAAGCAAGCCCCCGCGACCGGCAAAAAAATGGGCGGATCCTTGGATCCGCCCCAACACAACACCCCTGGGAGGCATGAAAAGGCGAGCGCCGAACGTCGGCACCCACCTTGTACTTAAAGGATGTAACCGCGTTCGTTGTGTTGATTGAGATCGAGTCCCTCGTTCTCGGCTTCTTCGGTTACGCGCAGCCCGCCGGTGACCACCGCAACGATCTTGAGCAGGATGAAGCTCAAAATTCCGGTGTAGACCACGGTAAAGATCACACTCTTGAACTGGATCCAGACCTGACCACCAATAGTGGCGCCCTCGCCCGGGGTCCAAACGCCACCCATCGAGGGAAAAGCAAACACCCCCGTCAGGAGGGCGCCGACGATACCGCCCACCGCATGGACACCGAACACGTCCAGCGAATCGTCATAGCCCAGCGCTTTCTTGAGTCGGGTGGAGGCCAGGAAGCAGATCAGGCCAGCCGCGATACCGATGATCAACGCGCCACTCGGACCCACCGTTCCCGAAGCGGGCGTGATGGCTACCAGACCACCAACGGCGCCGGACGCAACACCTAGGACGGAGGGCTTACGGTGCAGCACCCATTCGGCGAACATCCAGGTCAGGGCCGCACCCGCGGTGGCAATCTGGGTCACGAGCATGGCCATGCCGGCCGCAGCGCCGGCCGACACCGCTGATCCGGCGTTGAATCCAAACCAGCCGACCCACAGCATGCTGGCACCGATCATGGTGTAGCCGAGGTTGTTCGGAGGCATGGCCGTGGTGCCGTAGCCACGACGCTTGCCCAGCACCAGCGCAGCAACCAGCCCCGCGATACCGGCGTTGATATGCACCACCGTGCCGCCGGCAAAATCGAGCACACCCCAGTCCCACATCAGGGCGCCGTCGCCACTCCACACCATGTGCACCATCGGGAAGTAGCAGAACGTGCCCCAGAGCAGCATGAACAGGAGCATGGAAGAGAACTTCATGCGCTCGGCAAACGCGCCCACGATCAGCGCCGGCGTGATGATGGCGAAGGTCATCTGGAAGGTGATGAAGACCGATTCGGGAATCGTGCCAACCAGGCCGTCGAGGGTCAGCCCCGACAAAAACAAGCGATCAAAGCCACCGACGAAACTGGCGACGTTGAGCACGCCGGACTCCATCCCCGTGGTGTCGAACGACATGCTGTAGCCGTACACCATCCAAACCACCGACATCAGCGAGCAGATGGCGAAGCACTGCATCATCACCGACAACACGTTCTTGGATCGCACCATGCCGGCATAGAAAAGTGACAAGCCGGGAATGGTCATGAACAGAACCAGCACCGTCGCCACAATCATCCACGCGGTGTCGCCGGTATCCAGCGTGGGGGCGGCCTCGACTTCTTCTTCAGCGGCCAGTGCGACGGGTTCAGCCATCGATTCTTCGGCCGGTGCTGCGCCTTCTATCACCTCGGCTGGTGTCGCCGGTATTTCATCCTGTGCCCAGGATGCGGTGGCGCCGACTCCCAGCGCGCTTGCCAGCATCAAGGCGATCCCCCATTTGCGAATCATCTTCCCAGCTCCTTGGAATTTCATTCGGTGTGACGCTCCGGGCGCGGCCGGATCAACTCTCAAAAAAGCGGCGCCGAACACCGGCGCCGCCTTTGGTACTCACTTACGACTGCTTGAACTCTGGATACGCTTCCATACCGCACTCGGCGAGGTCCGCTCCTTCGTGCTCCTCTTCCTCGGAGATGCGCAGACCCATCACCGCCTTAATGATCAAACCCACGATCATGGTGGTGGCGAAGGTCCAGGCGAAGATCACCACGATGCCCGTGGCCTGACCCATGAACGTCGCCTCGCTGTTGGCCAGCAGCACCGCCAGCACGCCCCAGATGCCGGCGGTACCGTGCACCGAGATGGCACCGACCGGATCATCGAGCTTGAGCTTGTCGAGCATCAGAATGGACATGAACACGATCAGGCCACCGACCGCACCGATACCCGTGGCCAGCAAGGACGAAGGCGACAGCGGATCCGCAGTGATCGATACCAAGCCCGCCAGCGCGCCGTTGAGCGCCATGGTCAGGTCAGCCTTGCCGAACCGGATCTTGGCCATCAGCAACGCTGCGATCACGCCACCGGCGGCTGCCATGTTGGTGTTGACGAAGACACGCGCCACGTTGTTGGCCGAGTCCACTGCCGCCAGCTTGAGCTCAGAGCCGCCGTTGAAGCCGAACCAGCCCATCCAGAGGATGAACGTGCCCAGCGTCGCCAGGGGCAGGTTGGCGCCCGGAATCGGGTTGATCCGGCCGTCTGCCCCGTACTTGCCTTTGCGAGGTCCAATCAGAATGACCAAGGCAAGAGCCGCTGCAGCACCGCACATGTGGACGATGCCCGAACCCGCATAGTCGGAGTACCCGAAGGTTTCACCGAGGAAACCGCCGCCCCAGCTCCACATACCCTGGATCGGGTAGATCACCGCAGTCATCACAACAGCGAAGGCCAGGAAAGACCACAGCTTCATGCGCTCTGCCACTGCACCCGAAACGATGGACATCGCTGTGGCTACAAACACCACCTGGAAGAAAAAGTCAGACAGCGAAGAGTAGTAAGGCGGCTCTTCCCCACCTGCCAGCACCGCTTCGGCAGTGTTGTCATCCATCGAAAGGATGAAATCGATGCCCGGGAAATACATGCCCGCTTCGGTATACATAAAGTTGTAACCGATCACGAGATACATCACGCAGGCAATCGCGAACAGCGCGATGTTTTTGGTCAGGATTTCGACCGTGCTCTTGGACCGGACCAAGCCTGCCTCAAGCATCGCGAATCCCGCCGCCATCCACATGACGAATGCGCCGGCAATAAGGAAGTAGAACGTATCCATCGCGTACGCCAACTCGGTGGTGGTGATCGCTGCAGCAACTTCTACCACCGCTTCCTCCACCACTTCCGCAGCTTCCGTGGCGACCTCTTCCACAGCCTCCACCGTTGCTTCTGCGGGTGCTTCATCCTGGGCCCAGGCCGGCGCAAACGCGCAGACCAGGGTCATCATCATTACAGCCAGAAAGTTACGCATCATTGGGAATGGCTCCGTTAGAGGGCGTCTTTGCCGGTCTCGCCGGTGCGAATGCGAACGGCCTGATCGAGACTGAAAACGAAAATCTTCCCGTCTCCGATCTTTCCCGTGTGCGCTGCCTTGCTGATCGCGTCGATGGCGGCGTCGACCTTGTCGTCGTCGAGGGCCACCTCGATCTTCACTTTGGGCAGAAAATCCACCACGTATTCGGCGCCCCGATAAAGCTCGGTGTGGCCTTTCTGGCGACCGAAGCCTTTGACTTCAGTCACCGTAATGCCGGCCACGCCAATTTCGGATAGCGCCTCGCGCACTTCATCGAGCTTGAAAGGCTTGATGATGGCTGTAATCAATTTCATTTGTAACTCCTTGATTAAGCTGCGTAAGGTCTAGATACATGCACTGACCTCGAATCCCCGGGCCGGCACCAAGGCGGGTTGAGCACGGAGCGTGCCAGCCACATCGGGCGCCACGGATCGGTTTTGCAGGCGATATCGTCGCGACAACGCACCATTGCGGTGCATCGCGCCCGTCGCTCGCATCTCGGCGCGCAATCCAGTTGGAATCGGTGCATCGACGCTGCGGATGCACCACACTCGTCGGGTCTTCTGCGGCGTCGCTTGTGCGGCTTCGGAGGCATGGCGCCGGGGTCAAACGAATCGCTTATGCACATTTCCGAGCCGCTCATACAGAGGGCATGGCGTCAACCCCAAGTTCATTCAAATTGCTGCAATGTAAATCCATCAATATGAATTTAATTAACTTATTGGCCATTTCACGCGCTGGGATGACGTCGGCTTACGCTCCAAGCTGAACGTGATGGGCACCATCCGATCGCAAATTCACAGGCTTATCCACAGTTTCGCCCCATGATGGAACGGCGCGTGCGGGTCGCGGTGCCTGCCCCCTTCCGTCACCCGCTCGACTATCTGGCTGGCGAGCTCGATATCCGTCCCGGGCATCGCTTGCTGGTGCCGCTGGGACGGCGGCAAGTGGTAGGGGTGGCGCTGGAATCACCGACCGCAGTGGCCGCCGACGGCTTGGCGTGCCGGCCGGTGCTGCGTTGCCTGGATCCCGAGCCGTTGGTTCCGGCGGCCATTCTCGAGTTGTGCCGCTGGGCGGCCGATTACTACTCGCATCCCATCGGCGAAGTCCTGGCCGCGGCACTGCCGGCCAGCCTGCGCGTGGCACGCATACCGGGCCGCAGGGCGCGGAAAGCGGTTGCCCGGCCGCGCCAGGAGTTCGACGCCCTCGCCGCCGCCTCGCAGCCGTTGCCCACGCCGGAACAGCAAAGCGTGCTGGCCGCGTTGCGGTCCGGCGTTGCCGGCTTTTCGGTGAGCCTGATCGAAGGCGTTACCGGCAGCGGCAAAACCGAGGTCTATCTGCGCTGGATCGCCGACGCGATGCAAGCCGGCGGTCAGGCCATGGTCCTGACGCCTGAGATCGGCCTGACGCCGCAACTGCTGGACCGCTTTCGCCAGCGCTTCGGCGACGACGTTGGAATTTTCCACTCCGGTCTGACCGAGGCCCAGCGCCGTCAGGCCTGGCTGGCGGCGGCCGACGGCCGTTGTCGTATCCTGGTCGGCACGCGCTCCGCGGTATTCGTACCGATGCCGCGGCTGGCGATGATCGTGGTCGACGAAGAGCACGACGTCTCCTACAAGCAGCAGGAGGGCTTCCGCTACTCCGCACGCGACAGCGCCATCATGCGTGCGCGTCAGGCCCACATTCCGGTACTGCTGGGTTCGGCCACTCCTGCGCTGGAGACGCTGCACAACGCCCGACGTGGCCGTTACCGGCACTGGCGCATCGACACGCGTGTGCAGGCGCGGGCGATGCCGAATCTGCGCCTGGCCGACATGCGCGGCCTGCACCTGAGCGACGGCCTGTCGCCGACATTGCTGGAAGCCCTGCACCGGCATACCGCGGCCGGCGGTCAGGCGCTGATGTTCGTCAACCGTCGCGGCTACGCGCCGGCCCTGCTATGTCATGAGTGCGGTTGGGTGGCGCCATGTACGGCCTGCGACGCGCGCATGACCCTGCACCGTGCGCGTGGACGCATGATCTGCCATCACTGTGGCAACGCCGCCCGGGTACCGCTGCGCTGCGAGCAATGTTCCGGCACGCATTTGGTGCCGGTCGGCCAGGGCACCGAGCGGTTGGAGGACGCGCTGCGAACCATCTTTCCGCGGATTCCGGTCGAACGCTTCGACTCCGACCGCGTCGGTCGCGCGGGCGAGCTGGAACGCTTGCTCGACGAGGTTCGGCGAGGGCGGCCGTGCATTCTGGTCGGCACCCAGATGCTGGCCAAGGGTCACGATTTTCCCCGACTCAGCCTGGTCGGTGTCGTCGACGCCGACGCCGCCCTGTTCAGTGCCGACTTCCGGGCGCTGGAACGCATGGGCCAATTACTCACCCAGGTGTCGGGACGCGCGGGACGCGGCGACACCCTGGGCGAAGTGATCCTGCAGACGCACCAGCCGCAGCATCCACGACTGCAGCGCTGGCTGCGCGACGGTTATCGTGGTCTGGCCGACGAGCTGCTAGAGGAACGGCGCATGGCCGGCCTGCCGCCGTTCGGTCATCTCGCGCTGATCCGCGCCGACGCCCTGGACGCTGCTGCGCCGCTCAAATTTCTGCAAGCAGTGGCCGATCGGCTGGGCAACTGCGGGCTGGAGGTGATGGGCCCGGTTCCAGCGCCGATGGAACGCCGCGCCAGCCGCTACCGCGTGCAACTGCTGCTGCGCAGCACGCACCGACAGCGACTGCAGGTCGTGCTCAAGGAGCAGGTCGGGGACTGGGCCGGAATTCCTGGTGCTCGGCGCCTACGCTGGTCGGTGGACGTGGACCCGGTGGATCTCTACTGATGACCCTGGGAAAAGCACTTGCCGCGAATTTCACGGATGACACGGGTTGAAGTTCGGCGACTTGGCAGCGACGATCAAGTCACCCGATCGGTGAAGCGACCATTTTCGGCAGGTTTATGGATTGATCCGTGGCTAATCGCCGTTTTTTTAGGTGGCCGCTGATTTCTTCAGGGCGCATAGACGCCGCCCAGCACCGCTGCACGGCGCGCGCCGGTGACCGACGGCAGGTTGCCGGCTTCACCGCGCAGGCGTCGGCAGGCCAGCCAGGCGAACGCAGCGGCCTCGACGCATTGCGGTTCGATACCGTGGTCGCCGGCCGTTTCCACCACCACTTGTGGCAACGCCGCACCTAAACAGTGCATCAGGAATCCGTTACGCGTACCGCCGCCGCACACGATCAGCCGACGTGTGGCCGGGGCTTCCCGTTGCAGAGCCTGCACCACCGTGCGTACCGTCAGCTCGCACAGGCTGCGCTGCACGTCGGCCGGTTCGCGACCGGCCAGGACCGGATCCCGTGCCGCCACCCAATCCAGATTGAACAATCCGCGCCCGGTGCTCTTGGGTACCCCCAGGCCGAAATAGGGCTCCGACATCAATGCGGCCAGCAGGTCCGGCAGCAGCGTACCGCGGCCGGCCCAGGCACCATCGAGATCGCAGGTCTTGCCTTGATGATGCTCGATCCACTCGTCCATCAGGCAGTTGGCGGGGCCGCAGTCGAAGCCGCGCACCTGGCCGGGGTCGGCGTTGGGGAGCAGGGTGAGATTGGCGATACCGCCCAGGTTGAGCACCGCCCGAATCTCGTCGTCGCGGGCAAACAAGGCGTGGTGGAACACCGGCAGCAGGGGCGCCCCGTGACCACCCAGCGCGACGTCGGCGCGGCGGAAATCGGCCACCACCGGAATCCCCAGGCGCGCGGCGATCCGCGAAGGGTCCCCGAGCTGCAGACTGGATTGCACGCCTTTCGCGTCGTGAAACACGGTCTGGCCGTGACTGCCCACTGCGCGGACACTGCGCGGATCCACCCCGGCCGAGCGCAGCAGCGCCAGCACGGTATCGGCAAACACGTCAGCCACCTGGCGGTCCAGCCGGGCGTAGCCCGCCAGGGTCACCGGGGTGGCCTCGCGGCTCAGTTCCAGCAGCGCCGGGCGCAGTGCCGGCTCGTAGTGGCCGGTCCAATGCGCCAGCACGGACACGAAGCGGCCGTCTTCGAATTCCGCCAGGACCGCATCGATGCCGTCCTGACTGGTGCCCGACATCGCCCCGATATAGCGCTCGGGCATGCCGGCGGGCGCCTCAGCGCGCCGCGGGTTCCAGCGCCGAGATGGCCGGCACCACCGCCGATGGCGCCTGCGCCAACTTCGGCGACTTAGCGCTTTCGATCTGCGCAATATACGGCGCAATCTGGTGCTGGAACGCGGCGAGCTGGTTGCGCGCAATGGGATTGGCGCGCGGCATCACGATGTTGACCGGGTTTTTGTGGATGCCGTTGACGCGAAATTCGTAATGCAGATGCGGCGCCGTCGCCAAACCCGAGGCACCAACGTAACCGATTACCTGACCCTGCTTGACCGGTGCGCCGGTCTTGAGCCCGGCGCGATAGCGGGACATGTGCGCGTACAGGGTTTCGTACTGCGAGCCGTGCTTGAGGATCACCACCCGCCCGTAGCCACCTTTGGTGCCCATGAAGGCGACCTTGCCATCGCCGGTGGCCTTGATCGGCGTACCGGATGCTGCCGCGTAATCGGTGCCCTTGTGCGCACGAATGGTGTTGAGGATGGGATGGCGCCGGCGCAGGTTGAAATGCGAACTGATGCGTACCACGTCCAGCGGCGTGCGAAAGAAGGCCTTGCGCAGCGACTGGCCGTCAGGGGTATAGAAAGCCGAACGGCCCTGCGCATCGCGGAAGCGCACGGCGCGATGGACCTTGCCCTGGTTGACGAATTCCGCAGCCAGCAGGTCGCCGTCCCGCAGCTTGTCGCCGTCCTTGTAGAGCTCTTCGAGCACCACGGTGAAGCGGTCGCCCACGCGCAGGTCCAGCGCAAAATCGATGTCGTAGCGGAACAGTTCGGCCAGTTCCATCACCACGCGAACCGGTAGTCCCGCCTTCTGGCCGGACATGAACAGTGAACTGTCAATGGTGCCGGACACTGTACGGGGATGGCGGTCCAGCGCGGCGGTGTTGGTGCTGGCCTCGAAACGTTGCTCCACCCGGCGCACCTGCAGGGTCCGCAACTCGTCCAGGTCGTAGCGCAGCTCCAGCAACTGGTCGCCGGACTTGCGCAGTTCCAGCACCTCGCCCGCCTTGATGCTCTTGAGCTGCCGCGCGTCCTTGCCCAGTTCCAGAATGGACATCCACTGCTCCGGGCTAAGGCCCTCGGCTTCGAACAGGGTGGAAAGGGTTTCCCCGGCCTTGATCTCGATCCGCGTCCAGTCGCTGGCAGAAGGCACGATCAGGCTGTCGGCGACCGCGCCCTGCAGCGCCTGCTCGTAAGCGATGGCCTCGGCCACTGCGACGTCAGCCAGCAGCTCGGACGGTTCCAGGCTGTGGCGCTTGGCGTTGGTCTCTCGGGAAATGAGCGTTGCGAGTCCGACTACACAGACGGCCGCGACCATTATGATTCTTCTGGCCGAGCGGGGGGACCGCTCGACTGGGCTATAATCCAGCTTCATCCTGTTGACTCGATTGAGGCTTTCGTCCGCGAGCAGATCCTTGCGGACGCGGCCCGGCGCTTTTGGAATGTGACGCGTGTCGCAACTCGGGCAAAACAGGGGCGTACGAAAACACAAATCCTCAGGTCGCGCAAGCGCTTCTCGCCGGCTTCTGCCATCCCGCCTGAGGTTTGCCGACGACCGTCACCACCCGGCCATTCGCCCAAATGCTTCTGTCCGAAATCGAACGCGGTAGCTCTGAAATCCTCCCCCTCGAAGAGTTCCGAAAGAAAATCGCCGAGGCGACCCGGACCGGCGCCCGCCTGCGCATCAAGGCCGGCTTCGATCCCACCGCGCGCGACCTGCACCTCGGCCATACGCTTTTGCTTAACAAGATGCGTGCCTTTCAGGAGGCCGGCCACGAGGCGATCTTCCTGATCGGCGACTTCACCGGCATGATCGGCGACCCGACCGGCAAGAACGAGACGCGCAAGGCGCTGACGCGCGCCGAGGTCGAAGCCAACGCCCGCACCTATCGCGAGCAGGTATTCAAGGTGCTGGACCCCGAGCGCACGACGCTGGAGTTCAACTCCCGCTGGCTGGACAAGCTCGGCGCCGACGGCATGATCCGCCTGGCGGCCCAGCAGACCGTGGCACGCATGCTGGAGCGCGACGACTTCTCCAAGCGCTACAAGGACGGCCAGCCCATCGCTGTCCACGAGTTCCTCTACCCGCTGCTGCAGGGCTACGACTCGGTGGAACTGCGCGCCGACGTCGAACTCGGTGGTACCGACCAGAAGTTCAACCTGCTCATGGGCCGCCACCTGCAGCAGGCCTACGGCCAGAAACCGCAGTCGGTGCTGATGGTGCCGATCCTGGAAGGGCTGGACGGCGTGCAGAAGATGAGCAAATCGCTGGGCAACTACATCGGCGTCGACGAACCGGCCCGGGAGATGTTCGGGAAGATCATGTCGATCTCCGACACCCTCATGTGGCGCTACTACGAGTTGCTGTCGTTCCGACCGCTGGCGGAGATCGAACAGCTACGGCGGCGCGTGACCGACGGCGCCAATCCGCGCGACATCAAGATGGAGCTGGGGGTGGAGATCGCCGCGCGCTTTCACGGTGCTGCAGCGGGGGAAGCCGCGCGGACCGCATTCATCGAACAGTTCTCCAAGGGCGCGCTGCCCGATCACATCCCCGAACTGAGCATCGCCGTACCCGCAACCGGCATGCCGCTGGCGCGCGTTCTCAAGGAGGCCAGCCTGGTGGCAAGCAATGGCGAGGGCTCACGCATGATCGAGCAACGCGCCGTGCGGGTCGACCAGCAGCGGGTCGAGGACAAGGCCTTGACCCTGCAGCCGGGCGCCACCTACCTGTTGCAGGTGGGCTCGCGCCGCTACGCGCGCGTCACGCTGAATCGGGCAGACTGATTCGCGTCCGCGCCAGCGTATCGGAACACGCCGCGGGAGGCGGGCGCTCAGGCGCTCTTGGCCAAGCCCTCGCGACGCTGCGCCACCGCCGCCGACAAGGCGCGCATCACTTCCACACTGTCTTCCCAGTGGATGCAGGCATCGGTCACGCTCTGACCGTAGACCATGCTCTGGCGAGGTCCGATCTCCTGTCGCCCCTCCATCAGGTGCGATTCGATCATCACCCCCATGATGCGTTGCTCTCCGCCGGCGATCTGGCCGCCCACGTCCTGAGCCACCACCACTTGGCGCTTGTGCTGCTTGGACGAGTTGGCGTGCGAAAAATCCACCATGAGCTGCGGGGCCAAGCCGGCCTTGGTCATCGCCGCGCTGGCGGCCTCGACGCTTGCCGCGTCGTAATTGGTACCGGAGCTGCCGCCGCGCAGGATGATGTGGCAGTCCTCGTTGCCCGCGGTCTCGAAAATCGAGATCTCGCCGTTGTTGGTCAACGACAGGAAGCGATGGGGCGAACGCGCCGACAAACAGGCGTCCACCGCCACCTTCACACTACCGTCGGTACCGTTCTTGAATCCCACCGGGCAGGACAGCCCGGAAGCCATTTCACGGTGCAACTGCGATTCCGTGGTGCGTGCGCCGATGGCACCCCAGGACACCAGGTCCGACAGATACTGTGGGGTGAGGATGTCCAGATACTCCACTCCCGCCGGCATCCCCATCTCGTTGAGGTCGAGCAGCAATTTGCGACCGACCCGCAGACCACGATCGATGTCGTAACCGTCGTTCAGGTCGGGATCGTTGATGAGCCCTTTCCAGCCCACCGTGGTGCGAGGTTTTTCGAAGTACACCCGCATCACCACGAGGAGGTTCTTCTTGACCTGCTCGCGCAGGCCCTTGAGCCTGCCAGCGTATTCCAGCGCGGCTTCCGGGTCGTGAATCGAGCACGGCCCGATCACCACCAGCAGCCGGTGGTCGCGCCCGGCAAGGATGTCCTGAACTTCCCTGCGGGTCTGCAGCACCGTATCGGCGGCGCGCTCGCTCAGCGGCAGCTCTGCCTGCACCTGCGCAGGCGTGGATACCGCCCGAATCGAGCGTATGCGGGTGTTCTCGGTGACAAACGTCATGGCGTGGGTCCTGGGCCCGCTGCGGGGTCGGAAAACGGGCGCAGAATGCTAGCAGAGCCGGCGGGTCAAACCTACCGCGGCAGACCCTCCATGCTGGCCGCGATCCGACTCGAGCCGCTGCGGAAAGCGAACCACGCTCCATTCAAAGGCGCCAACTCAGGGCGTCAACGAGCTTTACGCGCTCGATCCGGCGTGTTGCCGACGCCAAAAACACGAGACACAAAAAAGGCGCCGCGCGGGCGCCTTGATTGTCATCGCTCCGACCGCCCGGCAACTAGTCTGCGTTGCTTTCGGCGTTCTCTGCGACCGCACCCACCGGGCGACCCACCAACTCCACGTACGCCATCGGTGCGTTATCGCCGGCGCGATAACCGCAGCGCAGGATGCGCAGATAACCGCCGGGGCGCTTGCTGTAGCGCGGGCCCAGTTCATTGAAGAGCTTCTGCACGGTGTCGCGATCGCGCAGGCGCGAGAACGCGATGCGACGGTTGTGAACGCTGTCTTCCTTGGCGCGCGTGATCAAGGGCTCCGCCAGACGGCGCAACTCCTTGGCCTTGGGCACCGTGGTGCGAATCAGCTCGTGCTTGAACAAGGCCACCGCAACAGCCTGCATGGTCGCCTTGCGGTGGCTGCTGGTGCGGCCGAACGAGCGGCCTGCATTTCCGTGACGCATCGTCGATTCCCTTAACTCTTGTGACTTGCGATCAGTTGGCCGCCGACTTCGGCGCCGACCAGTTGTCCAGCCGCATGCCGAGCTCGAGGTCGTGCGCACGAAGCGCTTCCTTGATCTCGTTGAGCGACTTCTTGCCCAGGTTGGGCGTCTTCATCAGTTCGTTCTCGGTGCGCTGCACCAGCTCGCCGATGTAGTAAACACTCTCCGCCTTGAGGCAGTTGGCCGAACGTACCGTCAACTCCAGCTCGTCGATCGGACGGAACAGGATGGGGTCGAGCGAACCGCTCGGCGCCTTTACCCCGACCGCCTGCACGCCAGTCTCGGGCTCCAGGTCGGCAAACACGGTCAACTGGTCGCGCAGAATGCGCGCGGCCTGACGCACGGCCTCGGAGGCGTCGACGCCGCCGTTGGTGTCCACGTCCAGGATCAGCCGGTCGAGGTCGGTACGTTGTTCGACGCGCGCACGCTCGACGCTGTAGCTGACACGGCGCACCGGGCTGTAGGAGGCTTCGAGCTTGAGCAGGCCGACCGTCGTCGATTCGGCATCGATCGCCTGCGCCGCTACCGGCTGGTAGCCGCGACCGCGCGTCACCCTGAGTGTCGCCTTGATCTTGCCGCCGGTGAGGTGGGCAAGCACCAGTTCGGGGTTCACGATCTCGACGTCATGGTCGAGCTGGATATCGGCCGCAGTCACCGGCCCATTGCCGGATTTCTCCAGACGCAGGGTCGCCTCTTCGCGGGCGTGCATGCGGATGGCGACATTCTTGATGTTGAGCAGGATGTCGATGACGTCTTCCTGCACGCCCTCGATCGCGCTGTACTCGTGCACCACCCCGTCGATCTGCACTTCGGTGACGGCGGCGCCGGGGATCGAAGATAGCAGAATGCGCCGCAGCGCGTTGCCCAGCGTGTGGCCGAAGCCGCGCTCCAGCGGCTCCATGGCCACGCGAGCCCGATTGGTGGAGACCGTTTCTACCTTGATCTCGCGCGGCTTGAGCAACTCGGAAACAAAACCTTGCATGTGAACCTCTGTTTGGTAGTTGCCTGTATCCGGATTTCAGAACAGCGAATCGTCTGACCTTGGGGATACCGCAAACACGCCGCGGGTTGCGGCCTTACTTCGAATACAACTCGACAACGAGATTTTCGTTGATGTCGGGCAGGATCTGATCGCGGCTGGGCTTGGACTTGAAGGTGCCCTTGAGGCCTTTTTCGTCCACTTCGATCCATTCCGGGAAGCCGATCTGCGACGCGATCGACAGGGATTCGGCGATGCGGGCCTGACCGCGCGACTTCTCGCGAATCTCCACCGTGTCGCCTTCTTGCACTTGGTAGGACGCGATGTTCACCGGCTTTCCATTGACGAGCATCGCACCGTGACTCACCAACTGCCGGGATTCCGAGCGCGTACGGCCAAAGCCCATGCGATAGGTCACATTGTCCAGCCGCCCTTCCAGTAGCAACAACAGATTCAGGCCGGTGGCGCCCTTCTGCGTGGAAGCCTTCAGATAGTAGTTACGAAACTGCCGTTCCAGCACGCCGTACATCTGCTTGAGCTTCTGCTTTTCGCGCAACTGGTTGGCGTAATCCGACGGCCGCGGCTTGCGCGCACCGTGCTGGCCAGGAGGCGTGTCGAGCTTGCACTTGGTTTCCAGCGAACGACCGCGCGACTTCAGCAGCAGGTCGGTGCCGGCACGGCGGGACAGCTTGCACTTGGGACCGATATAACGAGCCATGATCCGATCCTCTAGACGCGACGACGCTTGGGCGGCCGGCACCCGTTATGCGGGATCGGCGTGACGTCGGTGATATTGGAAACCTTGAAGCCGGCAGCGTTGAGCGCACGAACCGCCGACTCGCGGCCGGGGCCAGGCCCCTTGATGCGGACTTCCACATTCTTCACGCCATGCTCGGCGGCAGCTTGTGCAGCCTTGTCGGCGGCGACCTGCGCGGCGAAAGGCGTTGACTTGCGCGAGCCCTTGAAGCCAGCCGCACCGGCGGTGGACCACGAGATCGCATTGCCCTGCCGATCGGTGATCAACACGATGGTGTTGTTGAAGGACGCATGCACGTGCACGACGGCGTCGGTCACGTTCTTCTTGACGCGCTTGCTGCGCGGCTTGTTCGAGCTGGAGGCTGTTGCCATGGAATAGACGGCCTTTGATTACTTCTTGATGGCGCGACGCGGACCCTTGCGGGTGCGGGCGTTGGTGCGGGTACGCTGGCCGCGCACCGGCAGACCGCGACGATGACGCTGGCCGCGATAGCAGCCCAGATCCATCAATCGCTTGATGCTCATGGACACTTCGCGGCGCAGATCGCCCTCGACCGTGACCTTGCCGATCTCGGCGCGGATGGCATCGAGCTGACCTTCGGTCAGGTTGCGCACCTGGATGGTGGGATCGACGTTGGCGCCCGCGCAGATCGCTTTCGCGCGCGTGGCACCGATGCCGTAGATCGCCCTCAGGGCGATGACCGTGTGCTTCTTATCGGGGATATTGACGCCGGCGATACGTGCCATGACGCGGTGGACTCCAGAATCTGGGACGCGCGAAAAAGGGCGCGAATTGTACGGAACAACAAGATCATCTACAACTTGCGACGTTGACTTCGGCCTGGGATTCGGCCTTCGCAGGCACCCTCCCGGCCTTACCTGGCCCCTGCGGCACCTGCCGCTACGCGGCCTTCTGCACCACCTGGAGTGGGTCCACCTGACCGATTCCTCGATCTGTGGCCGACCGGCTCCGAAGCTCCAAAAAAAGCGCGTGTCTGCTCACCCTTGGCGCTGCTTGTGACGCAGATCGGAGCAGATCACCCGCACGACACCCTGGCGGCGCACGATCTTGCAGTTGCGGCAAATCTTCTTGACGGAGGTACGGACTTTCATAAAAACCTCGAAGCTACAGATGGAGCCCCGCTCAGCGGGTCGGGGCCTTGTTCGAACCCAGCGCTTTCATGCCTGCGCCCGATTTCTTGTTGTCCCCGGAACCTGAACCGCCCAGCCCCTTGAGGTTTGCCTTCTTCAGCAGACCGTCGTACTGGTGCGACATCAGGTGGGCCTGCAACTGCGCCATGAAGTCCATGATCACGACCACCACGATCAGCAGAGAAGTGCCGCCGAAGGCGAACGGCACCGCCGCGTAGGCGATCATGAACTCGGGCATCAGGCAGATGATCGTGATGTACGCGGCGCCCGCCACGGTCAGACGCGTCAGCACCTGATCGATGTACTTGGCGGTCATCGCGCCAGGACGGACGCCCGGGATGAACGCACCGGATTTCTTCAGGTTCTCCGCGGTGTCGCGAGAATCGAATACCAGCGCGGTGTAGAAGAAGCAGAAGAAGATGATCATGCCGGCGTATAGAAAGCCGTGCAGCGCCTGTCCCGGCGACAGGGCATTGGACAGCACCTGCATGAAGCCGCCGCCGCCGTCGGCACCGCCGAAAAGCTGGGCCAGCGTCGCCGGAAACAGGATGATCGACGACGCGAAGATCGGGGGGATCACGCCCGCCATGTTAAGTTTCAAGGGTAGATGCTGGGTCTGCGCGGCGAACATCTTGCGCCCCTGCTGGCGACGCGCGTGATGCACCGGAATGCGTCGCTGGGCGCGCTCCACGAACACCACGGCATAGGTGACAGCCACTGTCAGCAGCGCGAGCACGATCACCAGTGCCGGATTCAGCGAACCCTCGCTAACCAGCTGCGCGGTTGATCCCACCGCCGGCGGCAAGGCGGCCACGATGCCGGCAAAGATGATCATCGACATGCCATTGCCGATCCCGCGCTCGGTGATCTGCTCGCCCAGCCACATCAGGAACATGGTGCCGGTGACCAGCGACACCGTCGCCGTGAACACGAAGGCGAAGCCGGGCGCGATCGCGACGCCGCTTTTCTGCAGCGCCAACGACGCCCCGATGGCCTGGAAAATCGCGAGGCCCAGGGTTCCGTAGCGGGTGTATTTGGTGAGCTGGCGACGGCCGGCCTCGCCTTCCTTCTTCAGCTCCTTGAGCTGCGGCACTGTCGCTGCCATCAGCTGCACGATGATCGACGCCGAGATGTACGGCATCACGCCGAGCGCCATGATCGACAGGCGCTCCAGCGCTCCTCCCGAAAACATGTTGAACATGTCCAGGATCGAGCCGCGTGTCTGGTCGAACAACGCCGCGAGCTGCACCGGATCGACGCCGGGCACCGGAATAAAGCAGCCGATGCGGAACACGACCAGCGCGCCAATCAGGAAAAACAGGCGTCCGCGCACCTCTCCGAGCTTCGAGAGGTCCGGCACCATTCCAGCGCTGGCAGGCGTTTTCGCCATGGTCGTCGGGAGCGCTCGGGTGGTCTTAGTCGGAAACGGTGCCGCCGGCAGCGGTGACCGCTTCCAGCGCACCGGCGCTGAGCTTCAAACCCTTGAGGCTCATGGAGCGCGACAGCGAACCGGTCTTGATGACCTTGACGATCTCGGCGCCGGCCGGCACGAAGCCTTCGGCCTTGAGCACGGCGATGTCGATCACCCCCTCAGCCTTGAGTTTCTGCAGGTCGGACAGCCGCACCTGCGCGGTCAGACCGAGCAACGGCGAGTTGAAGCCACGCTTGGGCAGGCGACGCTGGATCGGCATCTGGCCACCCTCGAAGCCCTTCTTGCCGCGACCGCCTTTGCGGGCGCGCTGGCCCTTGTGGCCGCGACCGGCGGTCTTGCCCATGCCCGAGCCGATGCCGCGTCCGACACGCACACGCTCGGTCTTGGCACCGTCGGCGGGTTTGATGGTGTTGAGTTTCATGTGTGTTCCATTACGTTCGATTGCGGCGGTCCGGCCCCGTGCCTGAACGAGGGGCCAGCGCCGCTAGGCGTCCTCGACCTTGAGCATGTACCCGATCTTATTGACCATGCCCATGACTTCCGGCGTGGCAGTGAGAACGGACGTCGAGTGCATCTTGCCCAGGCCCAGTCCGCGCACGGTGTCCTTGTGCTTCTGCAGGCGGCCAAAGGTGCTCTTGATCAGGGTCAGTTTGATCTGCTTGGTGTCGGCCATGTCGGCTCCCTCAGGCCATCAACTCGTCGAGAGTCTTGCCACGCTTGGCAGCGATCTCCGACGGCATGTTCATTTTCTTCAGGCCTTCCAGCGTCGCACGCACCATGTTGATGGGATTGCGCGACCCGAAAGACTTGGCCAATACGTTCTGCACGCCGGCGACTTCGAACACCGCACGCATGGCGCCACCGGCGATGACGCCGGTACCGTCCGAGGCGGGGCGCATGAACACTTTGGTGGCGCCGTGAGTGCCCCAGATTTCGTGCTGCAGGGTGAGGCCCTTGAGCGGCACGTTGATCATGTTCTTGCGGGCCTGCTCCATCGCCTTGGAGATCGCCTGCGGCACTTCGCGCGCCTTGCCATAACCGAAACCGACCCGACCGGCACCGTCGCCGACCACCGTCAGTGCGGTGAAGGCGAACTGCTTGCCGCCCTTGACCGTCTTGCTGACGCGGTTGACCGTGACCAGCTTCTCCTTGAGATCGCTGCCGGATTGCGCGTCGTCGTATTGGTGCTGAGCCATCGCTTAAAACTCCAGGCCGGCTTCGCGCGCGGCATCGGCCAGGGCCTGTACACGGCCGTGGTATTTGAATCCGGAACGGTCGAACGCGACCTTGGTGATGCCGGCCGCCTTGGCACGCTCGGCGATTGCGGCACCGACTTTCCTGGCAGCCTCGACGTTGCCGGTCGATTCCAGCCCCTCGGCAACCGCCTTCTCCACCGTCGACGCCGCGACGATCGTGTGCGCGGCGTCGGGCGCGATGATCTGGGCATAGATGTGCCGCGGCGTGCGGTGCACCGCCAGCCGATGCGCGCCGAGCGCCCGGATGTGATGTCGCGTGCGCTTGGCCCGGCGCTGACGGGAAGTTCTTTTGTCTTTCATACCGCGATGTCCTGTGACTCGTTACGGATGCCTGGATCCCCGCCCTCGATGCGTTCGCGGGGGTGGTCAGGTACGCCTTGAAACTTGTGCGGCTCTGCTCTGCAAGAGAACCACTCGGCTTGCCGTCGATACCGCAGCGCCTATTGCCTTCCGGCAATTCAACCTCGACGGGTGCCCGGTGTTCTTACTTCTTCTTCGCTTCCTTCAGTTCGACTTTCTCGTCCGAGTAACGCACGCCCTTGCCCTTGTAGGGCTCGGGCGGACGGAAACGCCGGATGTCTGCTGCCACCTGGCCGACCATCTTCTTGTCCGCGCCCTTGACGACGATTTCGGTCTGGCTGGGCGTTTCCACCGTCACGCCTTCCGGAATCGGGTACTCGATGGGGTGCGAAAAGCCCAGCGCCAGATTCACTTTCTTGCCCTGCGAGGCGGCGCGATAACCGACGCCGACCAGTTGCAGTTTCTTCTGATAACCCTGGGTTACGCCTTCGACCATGTTGGCAATTAGCGCACGCACAGTGCCCGACTGCATGGCATTGCTCTGCACCGAGGCACTGCTGACGCTGAGCACACCATCGACGATCTCGACTTCCACCGACGCCGGCAGGTCCAGATTCAGAGACGCCTTGGCGCCCTTCACCGTCACCAAACGGTCCGCCATGGTGATCTGCACGCCCGCCGGAATTTTGACCGGCATTTTTGCTACGCGGGACATGTTTCTTTCTTCCTGATCAATTCAGTCTTAGGCGACAACGCACAGCACTTCGCCGCCTTGGCCGGCTGCGCGCGCCTGCTTGTCGGTCACCACACCAGCCGAAGTCGACACGATCGCCACGCCCAGTCCGCCCAGCACGGTCGGAATCTCGTCGCTGGCCTTGTAGACCCGCAGCGATGGCGTGCTGACGCGCTCGATGCGCTCGATGACCGGCTTGCCGTCGAAATACTTCAACGCCACGGTCATGGTCTTCTTGTTGCCTTCTTCGCTGGCGACGTCGAAGCCCAGGATGTATCCCTCGTCCTGAAGCACGCGGGCGATGGCTTCCTTGGCTTTCGAGGACGGGCAGCGAACCGACTTCTTGCGCGCAGTCTGGCCATTGCGCAGGCGCGTGAGGAAATCGGCAATCGGATCGGTCATTGACATGGGTGCTTCCTGTGATTCGTGATCGGTGATAGGCAATGTGGTGGGGTGAGCCTTGCGTCACCGATCACCCGTCACCCATCACGTCCTTACCTTTACCAGCTCGCCATCTTCAGGCCGGGCACTTCGCCACGCATCGCCGCCTCGCGCAGCTTGTGGCGGGCCAGGCCGAACTTGCGATACACACCGCGCGTACGCCCGGTGATGGCGCAGCGGTTGCGCTGCCGCGTATAGCTGCCGTCGCGCGGCATCTTCTGCAGCGTCACCGAAGCCGCCTGCTTGTCCTCGAAGGACGCGTTGGCGTCCTTGAGCACGACGCGCAGCGCCTCGCGCTTCTTCTCGAACTTGGCGACCAGCTTTGCGCGCTTCTTTTCGCGCTCGATCATGTTGCGTTTGGCCATGGGACTCGACGCCTGTTACTTGCGGAAGGGGAAGCTGAAGGCATCGAGCAGAGCCCGACCTTCATCGTCCGTCTTCGCCGTGGTGGTGAAAGTGATGTTCATGCCGCGCAGCGCATCGACCTTCTCGTACTCGATTTCCGGAAAGATGATCTGCTCGGTGATACCGAAATTGAAGTTGCCCTGACCGTCGAAGCCGCGCGCCGAAATGCCGCGGAAATCGCGGATGCGGGGCAGCGCCACCGCGATCAGGCGCTCCAGGAACTCGTACATGCGCTCGGCACGCAGGGTGACCTTGACGCCGACCGGATAGTTCTCGCGCACCTTGAAGGTGGCGATGGACATGCGCGTCTTGGTCACCACCGGCTTCTGACCGGCGATGGCGGTCATGTCGGCCACCGCGTGCTCGATAACCTTCTTGTCGGTGGTCGCTTCGCCCACGCCCATGTTGAGCGTGATCTTCTGCAGGCGCGGCACGGCCATCGCATTGCAACCGAGCTGCTTCTGCAACGCGGGCGCGATCTTCTCGCGAAAGTCTTTCTGTAGCGTCGGGGTTTGGAGAGTTGCCATCTTGATGTTCCGTCTCAACCGTCCACCAGTTCCTGGTTGGACTTGAAATAGCGCACTTTGCGGCGCTGCTCGCCTTCGCCCTCGAAACGGAAGCCTACGCGGTCGCCCTTGCTGGCCTTGGCATTCCACAGCATCACGTTGGAGGTCTGGATCGGCATCTCCTTCTCGACGATGCCCCCGGCCACACCCGCCTGCGGGTTGCCCTTCTGGTGCTTCTTGACGACGTTGATGCCCTGCACCACCAGCTTGCCGTCCGCGCGAACGGTGTTGACCGTTCCGCGGCGACCCTTGTCCCGGCCCGTGATGACGACGACGTCGTCGCCCTTGCGAATCTTGTTCATGTCAGACCAACCTCAGATCACTTCGGGAGCCAGGGATACGATCTTCATGAACCGGTCGCGCAGTTCGCGCGTCACGGGCCCGAAGATACGAGTGCCGATGGGCTCCAGCTTGCTGGTGAGCAGCACCGCCGCGTTGGTGTCGAAGCGGATGGCGGAGCCGTCCGGACGGCGGATGGGATGCCGCGTGCGCACGACCACCGCATCGTGCACCTCGCCTTTCTTGACCTTGCCACGGGGGATGGCGTCCTTGACCGTGACCTTGATCAGGTCACCGACATTGGCGTAGCGCCGCCGTGTCGCACCCTTGACCTGAATCACCTGGACCAGCTTGGCGCCGCTATTGTCGGCAGCGACAAGGAACGATTCCTGTTGCAGCATGGCTTGCCTTTCGAGATGCGCTTAAGCGTGGGCGGACAGCACTTCAACCAGCTTGAAGTGCTTGGTGCGGGACATCGGCCGGGTTTCGACCACGGCAACCAGATCGCCTTCCTTGGCTGCGCTCTGTTCGTCGTGCGCGTGCAACTTGGTGGAGCGACGCATGATCTTGCCGTACAGCGGGTGCTTCACGCTGCGCTCGACCAGCACCGTGATCGTCTTGTTCATCTTGTTCGAGATCACACGTCCGACGATGCGGCGCTCGACCTTGGGTTCGTTGCTTTGGCTCATCTCACTTGCTCTTTCCGACAGTTTGCGCGGACAGCAGCGTCATCACGCGCGCCACCTTCTTGCGCGCTTCGCGCGTCAGGTGCGGCTGGTTCATCTGGCCCATGGAAGCCTGCATGCGCAGGTTGAACTGCTCTCGGCGCAACGCCGTGAGCTCTTCCTTCAATCCGACCGCGTCCTTGGCACGCTGGGTCTTCAGGTATTCGGTGGTCTTCATCAGAGGATCGTCCGCTGCACGAACGTGGATTTCACGCACAATTTGGCGGCCGCCAGACGGAACGCTTCGCGCGCCTCGGTCTCGGTGACGCCTTCCATCTCGTAAAGCATGCGACCCGGCTGCACCTTGGCGACCCAGTATTCGACGTTGCCCTTGCCCGAACCCATGCGCACTTCCAGGGGCTTCTTGGTGACCGGCACATCCGGAAACACGCGGATCCACAGCTTGCCGCCCCGCTTGACGTAGCGGGTGATGACGCGGCGGGCTGCCTCGATCTGGCGCGCAGTCAGCATGCCGCGCTCCGTGGCCTTCAGGCCGAAGTCGCCAAAGCTGACCTTGTTCGCGGTCTGGGCGAGGCCGGTGTTGCGGCCCTTCTGCTGCTTTCTGAATTTGGTTCGCTTGGGCTGCATCATGGCAGCGAGCTCCTATTGATGGTTCCGGATCAGGCTGCCGTGGCTTCGGCGGCCTCATCCTTCTTGTGGCTGCGACGGTCGTCGAACACTTCACCGCTGAACACCCAGACCTTGACCCCGATGACGCCGTAGGTGGTCTTGGCCTCGGCGGTGGCGTAGTCGACATGCGCGCGCAGCGTGTGGAGCGGTACCCGGCCCTCGCGGTACCACTCGACGCGCGCAATCTCCGCGCCGTTGAGGCGACCGCCGACCTGGATCTTGATCCCCTGGGCGCCCTGGCGCATCGCGTTCTGCACCGCGCGTTTCATGGCGCGACGGAACATGATGCGGCGCTCAAGCTGCTGGGCGACGCTTTCCGCGATGAGCTGGGAGTCCAGCTCGGGCTTGCGAATCTCTTCAACCGAGATGTGCACGCTGTCCGGCTTGAGACCCATCTTGGCGGCCACTTCGACCTTCAGCTTCTCGATGTCCTCACCCTTCTTGCCGATGACGATGCCGGGGCGGGCCGTCGAAATGGTCACACGAGCCGACTTGGAGGGACGCTCGATGCGGATCTTGGACACCGACGCCGCAGCCAGCTTTTTGCGCAGGAACTGACGCACTTCCATGTCGCGACGCAGGTTCTCGCCGTAGGCGCTGCGCTCGGCATACCAGTTGGACGTCCACTGCGTGGTGATGCCCAGACGGAAGCCGGTCGGATTGACTTTATGACCCATGGATTAACCCTTCTGCCCGTCGCTGACACGCACGGTGATGTGCGAGGTGCGCTTGAGAATACGATCGGCGCGGCCCTTGGCCCGCGGACGGATGCGCTTCATGGTCGGACCTTCGTCGACGAAAATCTCGGTGACCTTGAGTTCGTCGACATCGGCGCCGTCGTTGTTCTCGGCGTTGGCGATCGCCGAATCCAGCACTTTCTTGATGATGCCGGCTGCGCGCTGATTCGAGAACTTCAGGATGTTGATCGCCTCGTCCACCTTCTTGCCGCGGACGAGATCCGCCACCAGCCGGCCCTTCATGGGCGACAGGCGAACGAACTTGAGTACGGATTGGGTCTGCACGATCACTTACCTCCGGCCTTCTTGTCGCCACCGTGGCCCTTGAAGGTCCGCGTGGGGGCGAACTCGCCGAGCTTGTGGCCGACCATGTTCTCGGTCACGAACACCGGCATGTGCAGCTTGCCGTTGTGAACCTGCAGGGTCAGACCCACGAATTCGGGCGTGATCATGGAGCGGCGCGACCAGGTCTTGATCGGCTTCTTGATGCGTGACCCCGACATGTCCGCCACCTTCTTTTCCAGATGGTGGTCGACGAACGGGCCTTTCTTGAGCGAACGCGGCATGGCCTTCGATCCTTACTTCTTCTTGTGGCGACTACGCACGATGAATTTCTGCGTGCGCTTGTTGTTGCGAGTGCGCAGACCCTTGGTCTGCTGCCCCCACGGCGTGACGGGATGCGGGTTGCCCTGGCCGGACTTGCCTTCACCGCCACCGTGCGGATGGTCGACCGGGTTCATCACCACGCCGCGCACGGTCGGACGAATACCCTTCCAGCGTTTGGCCCCGGCCTTGCCGTACTGGCGCAGGTTGTGCTCGAAGTTGCCGACCTCACCGATGGCGGCGCGGCAATCCGCGTGCACCTTGCGCATCTCGCCGGAGCGCAGACGCAGGGTGGCGTACTCGCCTTCGCGGGCGACGAGCTGCACGCCGGCACCGGCCGAGCGCGCGAGCTGTGCGCCCTTGCCCGGACGCATCTCGATGCAGTGGATCGTCGAGCCGATCGGAATGTTGCGCAGCGGCAGCACATTGCCGGGCTTGATCGGCGAATCCTTACCCGACTGCACGGTGTCGCCGGCCGCCAGATTGCGCGGCGCGATGATGTAGCGACGCTCGCCGTCGGCATAGCACAGCAAGGCGATGTGCGCCGAACGGTTGGGGTCGTACTCGATGCGCTCCACCTGGGCGGTGATGCCGTCCTTGTTGCGCTTGAAATCCACCAGCCGGTAGTGATGCTTGTGACCGCCGCCCTTGTGGCGCGTGGTCATGTGGCCGTTGTTGTTGCGTGCGCCGCCCGGGTTGTTCTTTTCGAGCAGGGCCGCATGCGGCTCGCCCTTCCACAGTCCCGGCGTGACGACCTTGACTTGGTGGCGCCGACCCGGAGAGGTCGGTTTCATCTTGACCAATGGCATGGCTTACTCCTTCACGCCGCCGACGAAGTCGATCTCCTGGCCTTCGGCCAGGGTGACGTACGCCTTCTTCCAATCGGAGCGACGGCCCATGGACTGGCCGAAGCGCTTGTTCTTGCCTGCCATGTTGAGCGTGTTCACGTCGGTCACCCGGACCTTGAACAGGGTCTCCACCGCGGTCTTGATTTCCGGTTTGGTCGCATCGCGGGCAACCTTGAATACAGCCTGATTGCGCTTTTCGGCGACGCGGGTGGACTTTTCGGAAACCACCGGCGCCACGATGATGCGGTGCAGCCGGCCGGCCGTTACCTTTGCTTGGATCGGGGTGCTCATGACAGCCAGGCCTCGAGTTTCTTGACCGCTTCGGTCGTGATAACCACCTTCTCGTGGGTCAGCAACGCCACCGGATCCAGTCCGGACACATCGGTAACGCCCACCTTGTGCAGGTTGCGCGCCGACAGAAACAGATTCTGGTCAACGCTGTCGGTCACGAACAGCACGTCGTTGCTGCCGAAGGTCTTGAGCCGTTCGATCATGCCCTTGGTCTTGGCCGAATCCGCGGCCACCGCATCGGTCACCAGCAGATGACCGCCACGGGCCAGCTCGGACACGATGGAGCGGATGGCGCCGCGATACATCTTGCGATTGACCTTCTGCGAGAAGTCGCGCGGCACCGCCGCGAACGTGCGGCCGCCACCACGCCACAGCGGGCTGCGGATGGACCCCGAACGCGCGCGGCCGGTGCCCTTCTGCTTCCATGGCTTGCGTCCGCCGCCGCGAACTTCGGCCTTGGTCTTCTGCTTCTTGGTGCCCGCACGACCGCCATTCATATAGGCGGTCACGACCTGATGGATCAGGGGCTCGTTGTATTCGACGCCGAACACGGTATCGGCAACCGATACCTTGACGTCGCTGTTGTGGACCTGGATTTCCATGGGTGGCTCTTTACTTCACCGTAGGCCGGACAATGACATCGGCACCGGCAAACCCGGGGACCGCACCCTTGACCAGCAGCAGATTCTTTTCGGCGTCCACACGAACCAGATCGAGGTTCAGCGCGGTGACACGATCCGCGCCCAGGTGGCCCGCCATCTTCTTGCCTTTCCAAACCTTGCCGGGCGACTGGCGCTGGCCGATAGAGCCCGGTACGCGGTGGCTCAGCGAGTTACCGTGGCTGGCACGACCGCCGCCGAAATGCCAGCGTTTCTGCACGCCGGCGAAACCCTTGCCGATCGACGTGCCCGTGACGTCGACGCGCTTGACGTCGGCGAAGGCATCGACCTTGATCTCCGAACCGGGGGCGGCGTCGCCGAACTCGTCGCCTTGCACGCGAATTTCCCAGAGTCCGCGGCCGGCGGCCACGCCAGCCTTCTTGAAGTGGCCGGTCTGCGCTTTGTTGACCCGCGACGGCTTGACCTCGCCCGCCGTAACCTGCACCGCGCGATAGCCGTCGATCTCGACGGACTTAACCTGGGTGACGCGGTTGGGGGTGCATTCGATGACAGTGACGGGGATGGACTCACCGGCTTCGGTGAAAACCCGCGTCATGCCGGCCTTGCGGCCAATGATGGCAATCGACATGGTGGCGTCCTCGTCCTTAGTTGACCTTGATCTGGACTTCAACGCCCGCAGGCAAGTCCAGCTTGGAGAGGGCATCCACGGTCTTTTCCGTAGGATCGACGATCTGCATCAATCGCTTGTGCGTACGAATCTCGTACTGGTCGCGCGCATCCTTGTCGGCGTGCGGCGACACGAGGATCGTGAAGCGCTCTTTGCGGGTCGGCAGCGGAATGGGTCCGTGTACCACGGCGCCCGTGCGCTTGGCTGTTTCCACGATCTCACGCGCCGATTTGTCAATCAGGCGGTGGTCGAAGGCTTTTAGCCGAATACGAATCGACTGGCTGGTCGCGGCCATGCTCTCACTCAGGTCTTAAAGAACGACCCCGGAACATCCGCAACGTCATCAGAAAATCTCTGGATGGACGCGCACCGAAAGGCATTTTCGGGGCGGATGTAAATCGGGGGCAAGCTTGAAAGGGCGCGCAGTATAGCCATGCGTATTGGCATCTGCAACGACTTTCCAAACGAAATTTTTACGGCGACTCCGGCGCCCGCGAAAGCTCGCGCCGACAAAAAAGGCGCGATTTCCACGCGCCGTGTCTGCTGCCTGCAATCCCCGCCGCGATCAAGCTCGCGGCGGGGATTGGAACGTTACGCCAGGATCTTGGTGACCACGCCGGCGCCGACGGTGCGGCCGCCTTCGCGGATCGCAAAGCGAACCTGCTCTTCCATCGCAATCGGGTTGATCAGTTCCACCGTGACCTTGACGTTGTCGCCCGGCATCACCATCTCGGTGCCTTCCTGCAGCTGCACATTGCCGGTGACATCGGTGGTGCGAAAATAGAACTGCGGCCGGTAGCCCTTGAAGAACGGGGTGTGACGGCCGCCTTCTTCCTTGGTCAGAACGTACACCTCGCCCTCGAACTTGGTGTGCGGGGTGATGGAGCCCGGCTTGCACAGCACCTGGCCGCGCTCGATGTCTTCCTTCTTGGTGCCGCGCAGCAGCAGTCCGACGTTGTCGCCAGCCTGACCCTGGTCGAGCAGCTTGCGAAACATCTCGACGCCGGTGATGGTGCTCACCGCGGTGGGGCGAATGCCGACAATCTCGACGGATTCGCCCACCTTGATGATGCCGCGCTCGATACGGCCAGTGGCCACGGTACCGCGACCGGAGATGGAGAAGACGTCTTCGACGGGCAGCAGGAAGGGCTTGTCGGTCTCGCGAGCGGGTTCGGGGATGAAGGTGTCGAGGGCGGTATAGAGCTCTTCGACTTTCTTGACCCAGTCGGCTTCGCCGGCAATGGCCTTGGTGGCAGAGCCACGGATGACGGGGGTGTCGTCGCCCGGAAAGCCGTACTTGCTGAGCAGGTCGCGCACTTCCATCTCGACCAGGTCGAGCAGTTCTTCGTCTTCGACCAGGTCGCACTTGTTGAGCCACACGACGATCTTGGGCACGTTGACCTGCTTGGCCAGCAGGACGTGTTCGCGGGTCTGCGGCATGGGGCCGTCGACCGCCGACACGACCAGAATGGCACCGTCCATCTGGGCAGCGCCGGTGATCATGTTCTTGACGTAGTCGGCATGGCCCGGGCAGTCGACGTGGGCGTAGTGACGAGAGTCGGTCTCGTATTCGACGTGACTGGTGGCAATGGTCAGGATCTTGGTGCTGTCGCGACGACCTTGGCTTTCGGAGGCCTTGGCCACCTCGTCATACGCCACGTACTTGGTCTTGCCGTACTTGTCGGACGAAATCTTGGTCAGCGCCGCCGTAGTGGTGGTCTTGCCGTGATCCACATGCCCAATGGTCCCCACGTTCACGTGCGGCTTGATGCGCTCGAATTTTTCCTTGGCCATCTCTTAAAACCTCAAGTTCCAGTTTCTGAGTTCGTTACTTCTTCTTGACCAGCTGATCGGTCACGTGACGCGGCGCTTCCTGATACTTCTTGAATTCCATGGTGTACGTCGCACGGCCCTGGCTCATCGAACGCAAGGTCGTGGAGTAACCGAACATCTCCGCCAGCGGCACCTCGGCATTGACTTTCTTGGCGCCGAAGTTGTCGTCCATGCCCAGGATGACGCCGCGACGGCGGTTGAGATCTCCGATCACGTCGCCGGTGTAATCTTCGGGCGTCTCCACTTCCACCGCCATGATCGGCTCGAGCACCACCGGGTCGGCCTTCTGGCAGCCTTCCTTGAAGGCCATGGACGCGGCGACGCGGAAGGCGATTTCGCTGGAGTCGACCTCGTGGTACGAGCCGTCGAACAGCGTGATCTTGATGTCGACCACCGGGTAACCGGCGAGCACTCCGGTCTTGACGGCGTCGCGCAAGCCCTTGTCGACCGCCGGGATGAATTCCTTGGGCACCGACCCGCCGACGATCTCGTTGACGAACTCGTAGCCCTTGCCGGTCTCGTTCGGTTCCAGCTTCAGATAGACGTGGCCGAACTGCCCCTTGCCGCCCGACTGCTTGGCGTACTTGCCTTCCTGCTCGACGCTCTTGCGGATCGTTTCGCGGTAGGCCACCTGTGGCGCGCCGACATTGGCTTCCACGCTGTATTCGCGCTTCATGCGGTCGACGAGAATTTCCAGGTGCAGTTCGCCCATGCCGGACATGATGGTCTGGGCGGTTTCTTCGTCGGTATGGACGCGGAACGAAGGGTCTTCCTGAGCCAGGCGCGACAGCGCAATGCCCATCTTTTCCTGGTCGGCCTTGGTCTTGGGTTCCACTGCCTGGCTGATCACCGGCTCCGGGAACACCATGCGCTCCAGCACAACCGGCTTGTTCTGGTCGGCCAGGGTGGTGCCGGTATAAACGTCCTTGAGACCGACGCAGGCCGCGATGTCGCCCGCGCGGACTTCTTCGACCGCCTTCTGCTCATTGGCGTGCATCTGCACCAAGCGACCGATACGCTCGGTTTTGCCGTTGCGCGAGTTGTACACCGAGTCGCCCTGCTTGAGCACGCCGGAATACACGCGGATGAAGGTCAATGCGCCGACGTACTTGTCGGTCATGATCTTGAACGCCAGGGCCGAGAACGGCTCCTTGTCGTCTGCCTTGCGTTCGATCAGTTTCTCGTAATCGTCGACATCGTGCGCCTCGATGGCAGCCACTTCGGTCGGCGACGGCAGGTATTCGACGACAGCGTCGAGCATGGCCTGCACGCCCTTGTTCTTGAACGCAGAGCCGCACAGCATCGGGAAGATTTCCAGCGCCAGGGTGCGCTTGCGCAAGGCCGACTTGATCTCGTCCTCGGTGAGGTCGCCCTCGTCCAGGTACTTGTTCATCAGCTCTTCGGAAGACTCGGCCGCGGCCTCGACCATCTTCTCGCGCCATTCCTTGGCCGTCTCGACCAACTCGGCCGGAATCTCGCCGTAGGTGAAGGTGATCCCGCGGTCCTCCTCGCTCCAGATGATGGCCTTCATCTTCACCAGGTCCACCACGCCCTGGAACTTTTCCTCGGCGCCGATCGGAATCTGGATCGGCACCGGGTTGGCCCGGAGCTTTTCCTTCATCTGCTTGACCACCTTGAAGAAATCGGCGCCGGTACGGTCCATCTTGTTGACGAACGCAAGACGCGGCACCTTGTACTTGGTGGCCTGGCGCCACACGGTCTCGGACTGCGGCTGCACGCCGCCGACCGCGCAGTACAGCATGCAGGCGCCGTCGAGCACGCGCATGGAGCGCTCGACCTCGATGGTGAAGTCGACGTGCCCCGGGGTGTCGATGATGTTGATACGGTGCTGGTCGAACTGGTTCGCCATGCCCTTCCAGAACGTCGTCGTCGCCGCCGACGTAATGGTGATGCCGCGTTCCTGTTCCTGCTCCATCCAGTCCATGGTGGCAGCGCCATCGTGGACTTCACCGATCTTGTGGTTGACGCCCGTGTAAAACAGGACGCGCTCGGTGGTTGTCGTTTTACCGGCGTCGATGTGAGCGGAGATACCGATATTGCGGTAGAGCTCGATGGGCGTATTGCGGGCCATGACCAGACTCAGTGTGATACGGGCCCGGGTCGCGAAGCCGCCAAGGGCGCCGCTACCGGACCGGGTTGTACATTGGTCCGCTTACCAGCGGAAGTGTGCGAACGCCTTGTTGGCCTCGGCCATCTTGTGCGTGTCTTCACGCTTCTTGACAGCGGCACCGCGATGTTCGGAGGCGTCCAGCAATTCGCCTGCGAGGCGGTCGGCCATGGACTTCTCGCCGCGCTTGGAGGCCGCGTCGATGACCCAACGCATGGCGAGCGTCACGCGACGCACAGCACGCACTTCAACCGGGACCTGGTAGGTCGCACCACCGACCCGGCGAGACTTGACCTCAACCGCTGGCGCCACGTTATCGAACGCCTGTTGCAGGATGGCAGCGGGCTCGTCCGACTTCTTCTTGGCCGCAATCTGGCTAAGTGCGCCATAGACGATTTTTTCGGCAACCGATTTCTTGCCATCCTCCATCACCATGTTCATGAACTTGGTGACGACGAGATTCTTGTACTTCGGATCCGGCAGGATGACGCGGATCTCGGGACTGCGACGACGAGACATAGGGCTCTCTTACTTCTTCTTGGCAGCGCCGGCGGTGGCGGCGCCGGGCTTGGGACGCTTGGCGCCGTACTTGGAACGGCTCTGGCGACGCTTGTCGATGCCGGCGCAATCGAGCGCGCCGCGCACGGTGTGATAGCGCACACCGGGAAGGTCCTTGACGCGACCGCCGCGAATCATGACCACCGAGTGCTCCTGCAGGTTGTGCCCTTCACCGCCGATGTAGCTGGTCACCTCGAAGCCATTGGTCAGCCGCACGCGGCAGACCTTGCGCAGCGCCGAGTTGGGTTTCTTGGGGGTGGTGGTGTAGACACGGGTGCAGACGCCGCGCTTCTGGGGGCAGGCCGTCAGGGCCGGCGCCTTGCTCTTGTAGCTGGCGACTGTGCGCCCGCTGCGCACAAGCTGATTGATCGTTGGCACTGCGAGAATCCCGCCTTTGAGAAAGAAACGACGAGCAGGATTGACTACCTGCCCGTCGTATAGGGGCGCGAATCATAGGGGCGAGCCCCGGGAGTGTCAACGCGCGGGCGCCTGCCGATACGGCGACGGTGCAGCCTTCAATCTCCGGCCGCGTAACGCAGCAGGTCGAAGCCCTGGATGGTCGCGTCGATGTCGTTGCGGGCCGGGCCGAAAGGGCCGACCGGCAGGTCCAATCCGAGCAACAGACCGGAGTCATCGCCCGGCCAGTTGTGGCCGCCGCCGAGCAGACTGGCCAGCACCACCCTGCGTCCGCCCGCGCAATCGGGCGCAAAGTCCAGCCTGACGTCGCCCTGGGCACCGACCAGGGTCGCCTCGCCGTCGCTGCCCACACACTGGTTGAGCGCCTTGAAGTCTTCGAAGTTGGTCGGGATCGGACGGGTCAAGCCCAGCAGTCCGCCGTAGGCGATGATCGGATCCGCAGTGCCATGGATGATCACCAACCCGACCGCGCGCGAGGGTTGGCAGGCCGACGCACTCTCGTTGTTCTGGTTGCCGGCCACCGCCAGAATCGCGTCGACCCGATCAGCGCGACCACAGGCGTAAAAATAGGCCATGGGTACGCCGTTGGACAGCCCGGCCGCGTAGAGCGGCGCGCTGCCAGCCCCGAAACGGACGCGGGCATCGGCCACGGTGGCGTCGAGCAGCTGCAGGTAGCTTTCGACCGGCTGACTGAGTGCGGTCGGCCAGCGCGCGAGAAAATTGCCGTCGACCGGTGGCAGGCCGTCCGGCAGGGGAAGCAGGCCGCCTATCCCCGGCGCCTGAGGCACGACCACCAGCACGTTGCGCGCCTTGGCCAGCTCGCTCAAACGGGTCAGATTGGCCTGATAATCGGCCGACGCGCCCAGATAGTGCAGTGCCAGATAGACTGCGGAGGGCGCGCCGCCAGCGCTGCTGCGAATGGCGATGTAGTCGGTTTGAAACCCACCGCCCACGATCGGGTGCTTGCTGACGGTCACGCCGTCGCAGGCGATCACCTCCGACCGGCTGCGAAGGTACTCGGCCCCCGGCACCAGCGGACAGAACTGAGTTCGGTTGAGATTGGGATCGCAGTTCTCGCCAGCGGCGACGCGTTCGGGGGTGAAGTCCTGCTGGCAGGTCGCCCGCGGCTCCCCACTACCGGGATCGGTGCCGGGGTCGCCGGGGGAGCCTGGAGCATTGGTGGAGCTGCCACCGCCGCATCCTGCCAGTCCGATCAGCAGGCCGGTCGCCACGACCAGTCGATTCAAAAGGGGCACGGCTCCTCCATCTGCACTGCGCGTTCAGCGCGAAATCTCTCCCGGATCATGTCACCCGGCCGTTCGCTGCGGCAAACCGGCCACCGACCACCGGCATGCGCCGACCGACAAAAGCCTGCACGAAACCGATGACAACGGCTCCGGCACGCTATTACTTGACGCCGACACCGAGCCCCTCACATCGCCTGGACCATGATCCTGCCGTCACTTCAAGCCTTGTTCCCACAGCCCTTCACCGCCTGCGTGGTCGGGGCCAGCCGCGGCATCGGCCTGGCCCTGGCCAAAACGCTGCTGGGCGATTCACGCTGTCAACGGCTCTACGCGGCCTGTCGCGACCCATTGGCCGCCCCGACGCTGCGGGCGCTGGCCGCGTCCAATCCGCAGCGCCTGCAACTCCTGCGCTTGGATATCACCGACGAATCCACGGTGCGCTCGGCGTTCGCGCCCCTGATCATGCGGCGCGAACCCTTGCACCTGCTGCTCAATACAGTGGGGGTTTTGCAGGACGAACCGCTTGGTCTGCGCCCGGAGCGCCGGTGGGAAGATCTCGACACCGACACGCTGCTGCACAGCCTGCGGGTCAACGCGGTTGGCCCGTTGCTGTTGGGTCGTCACGCACTGGCTGCGCTGTCGCACGACCAACCGGCGGTGTTCGCCAGTCTGTCCGCGCGGGTGGGCTCCATCGGCGACAACCGCCTGGGAGGCTGGTACGCCTATCGCGGCGCCAAGGCTGCCCACAACCAGTATCTGCGTACCCTGGCCGTGGAAGCGAAACGACGCGCGCCGCGGTTGTGCGTGCTGGCATTGCATCCGGGGACGGTCGATACCGACCTGTCGCGGCCGTTCCAGGGCAGTTCCAAAGCGGCCGACCGCTTCAGCCCCGAACAGGCCGCAGCGCATCTTCTGAATGTCATCGGCGCGCGTACCGCAGCCGACAGCGGCGGCTTCTACGCCTGGGACGGCAGTCAGGTCCCCTGGTAAGGCCGGCGTCCGATCGCCGGTCAGGCCAGCAATCCGCCAATCACCGCGCCGAGCAGGCGTGTGCCGGCATCGATAAAACCCAGCACCAACCCACCGAAACCGGCCAGCGCGCCAATCAGGATCATGCCGCTCATGAGCGTGCCGAGCAGCGCAAACAGGATGCCCACCAGGATCGAGGACAGCAGCCAAGCCAGCAGCGCCGGCCCCACTCCGCCCGACACCTTGCCGCCCGCCAGCCCACCGATGAATCCACCGACTCCAGGCAGCCAGAACAACAACACCGAAATCACGATCATCCAGATCGCGCCGCCCATGATCGAGCCCTGATTCGAATCCGCCATCTGATGTGTTTCTCCATGATTGCTGCCTGCAACTGCTGCCTGCAACGGGGCAGCAGCATGCAATGCTTTGCGTTACCCTGAAAAGCCGTTCGCATCCGTTGGACTCTCAATATGGAAATCGCAGATCGCTGCGTCGTCAGCATCCACTACACGCTCACCAACGAAGGTGGGGAAATCCTCGACTCTTCTCAGGGCAGCGACGCGCTGGCCTACCTGCACGGCTCCGGCAACATCATTCCGGGGCTGGAATCCGCGCTCGTCGGCAAGCAGGCTGGCGACAAATTGCAGGTACGGGTCGAGCCCGCGCAGGGCTATGGAGAGCGCAACGAGCAGCTCATCCAGCAGGTGCCACGCCGCGCCTTCCAGGGCATCAACGACGTCAAGGAAGGCATGCGTTTCCAGACCCAGGGACCCAATGGGCCGACCTCGGTCATGGTCACGCGCGTCGCCGGCGACATGGTGACCGTGGACGGCAACCACCCGCTAGCCGGCCAAACGCTCAACTTCGACGTGGAAATTGCCGAGGTGCGCGAAGCCAGCGAAGAAGAGCTTCAGCACGGCCACGTGCACGGTCCCGGCGGTCACCACCACTGAGCGCGGCGCGCGCTCCCGCCGTCGGCCTTCATTGGTCGACGATGCGCTTGGGGATGGCGCCGTACGCCTCGTCCCACTGCGTGCGCTCGTCCACCAGCCGCAGGTCCTGCCACAGCACGTAGGCGCGCGAGCGCAGGTGGCGACCAACCTGGCTGATCGCCAAGTCCACGGTACTGGCGATGCGCAGATGCCCGTCGATTTTTTCGGCACGAGCATTAGCCTGGCGCTGCAGGCCCAGCGCACGAATCTTGCGCGCATAGCGCTCGGGCTCGGTCGGCACGAATTCGGCCTCGAACAGGCGGTCGTTGAAGAACTGCAGGGTCAACTCGCCCGGCGAGTCCAGGTGGCGATACTCCGGGACCCGCAGGGTTTCGAAGCGATACATCGGATAGCGCGAAGAATCCGGCGCCCGGCGAGTGGCGAGCGAATAATCCGAGTACCCCTGGTTTTCCAGCGTCGCCGTGGTCGCAACCACATCCGCATAGCTTCGGAACGAGTCGACCAGCCTCACACCCACCGCGACCTTGGTATACAGACCTTGGTCGGGATGCGTGCCGACGCTCAGCAGTTCAGGCAGCGTGCGATCCTTCCAGGCCAGACGGTCCAGCCAACCCAGCGCATACGCAACCCACGCTCCCGCGACGGCCGCCAACACCCAGCGCAACGGCCGAATCCGGCGCCACCAGCGCGGCGGATCCAGCCAGTGCGGGGGCTCCGGCTTATCGGCGGTATCGCTCATGCGCGGTTCTCGAAATGGGGCTTGTGGCGGAGCTGGAGTGTAATGCGACGCGGCACGACCTCGCGGCGTCGAGTCTGCAAATGCGGCCAGACCGGCAGCCTTCGTGAAAGGTCTCGCCGACACAACCGAGCATCCGAACCCTTCAGGCCCTTTCGAACTCGGAATACTCACGCCTTCGGCGGCATTGCGGCCGGGTGCGATGGCCGAAAGCCTCTTACCCTCCCGGCATCCACCCACCCTCAGTCCTCCGGTTCGTACCCCAGGTTGGGCGCCAGCCACTTCTCAGCGGTGCGCAGGTCCCAGCCCTTCCGCCGCGCGTAGTCCTCGACCTGCTCCCTGTCGATGCGGCCGAGGATGAAGTACTGCGATTGCGGATGCGCGAAGTACCATCCGCTCACCGCGGCCGCCGGCCACATGGCCATAGACTCGGTGAGCTGCATGCCGATGTTGTGCTCCACGTTCAGCAGCTTCCAGAGCGTCGCCTTCTCAGTGTGCTCCGGGCAGGCCGGATAGCCGGGTGCGGGACGCACGCCCTGGTACTTCTCGTCGATCAGCGAGACGCTGTCGAGATGCTCGTCCGGCACATAGCCCCAGAACTCCTTGCGCACGCGCTGGTGCAGGCGTTCGGCGAAGGCCTCGGCTAGACGATCCGCGAGCGATTCGAGCAGGATTGCGCTGTAGTCGTCGTTGGCCTTCTTGAAGGCATCGACACGTTCCTTGCACCCGAGACCCGCGGTCACCGCGAACGCCCCGACGTAATCGGGCAGGCCGGAGTCTTTCGGCGCGATGTAATCGGCCAGAGATCGGTTCGGAACCCCGGGGCGATGTTCGGTCTGCTGACGCAGGTTGTGCAGACGCGCGATCTCGCTCGAATAGGTTTCGTCGGCGTAGATCGCGACGTCGTCGTCGCCGACCTGCTGCGCCGGAAACAGGCCGATCACGCCACTAGCCGTCAGCCACTTCTCCTCGATGATCTTGTCGAGCATGGTCTGCGCGTCGGCATACAGCTTGCGCGCGACCTCGCTCGTCGCCGGGTTGTTGAGCAGCTCGGGGAACTTGCCCTTCATCTCCCAGGCAATGAAGAAGGGTTGCCAATCGATGTATTCGCGCAGCTCGGCCAGCGGGTAGTCGCGAAGCACCTTTACGAACTGCGTCGCGTGCTCGTGGTGGTGATCGCACGCGGGGCCCTCACAGACGTCCCTGGCCTGCTGCAAAAGCATGCGCGGCCTGAACGGCCGATAGCTCTTCCAGTCGATCGGCGTGCGATTCGCGCGCGCCGCCGCGAGCGGCAGGAACTTCTCCTGCCGATCCTTGTTCGCGTGGCGCTCGCGGATGCTCTCGTATTCCTTCTCGAGCTCGGCGACCAGCTTGGGCTTCTGCTCAGGTGAGAGCAGCGCAGACACGACGGGCACCGAGCGCGAGGCGTCCTTCACCCACACGACCGGGCCGCGATAGCTCTTGTCGATCTTCACCGCGGTGTGCGCGCGTGAGGTCGTCGCGCCGCCGATCATCAGCGGAATGTCGAAGCCCTGGCGCTCCATCTCCTTGGCGAAGTTCGCCATCTCGTCGAGCGAGGGCGTGATCAGGCCAGACAGGCCGATCACATCGGCCTTCTCGGCCCTCGCGGCATCGAGAATCTTCTGCGCAGGCACCATCACGCCCAGGTCCACGACGTCGTAGTTGTTGCACTGGAGTACCACGCCGACGATGTTCTTGCCGATGTCGTGCACGTCGCCCTTGACCGTGGCCATCACGATCTTGCCCTTGGGTCTTGCAGCGCCCGCCGCTTCTGGCGAAGCGGCCTTCTCGGCCTCGATGAAGGGGATCAGGTAGGCCACCGCCTTCTTCATCACGCGCGCGGATTTCACCACCTGGGGCAGGAACATCTTGCCGGCGCCGAACAGGTCGCCGACCACGTTCATGCCGTCCATCAGCGGCCCTTCGATGACCTCGATCGGCCGTCCGCCGCGCGCGGCGATCTCGGCGCGCAGCGCCTCGGTATCGGCTTCCACGAAGGCGTCGATGCCTTTCACCAGCGCGTGCGTGATGCGCTCGCCGTGCGGCAACGCGCGCCAGGCTTCGTCGGCCACTTCCTGCTTCGCGCCATCGCCCTTGAACTTGCCGGCAATTTCGATGAGCCGCTCGGTGCCGTCCTCGGGCCGGCGATTGAGAATCACGTCCTCGATGCGCTCGCGCAGTTCGGGATAGAGATCCGCATACACCGGTAGCACGCCGGCGTTGACGATGCCCATGTCCATGCCCGCGCCAATCGCGTGGTACAGGAACACGCTGTGAATCGCTTCGCGAACCGGGTTGTTGCCGCGGAACGAGAACGACACATTGCTCACGCCACCGCTGACATGCGCGTGCGGCAGGTTCTGGCGGATCCAGCGCGTGGCCTCGATGAAATCCAGCCCGTACAGATTGTGCTCGGCGATGCCGGTCGCGACCGCGAACACGTTCGGGTCGAAGATGATGTCCTCGGGCGGAAAGCCGACCTGCTCCACAAGAATCTTGTACGCGCGCGAACAGATCACCTTGCGGCGTTCGAGATTGTCCGCCTGGCCCTGCTCGTCGAAGGCCATCACCACCACCGCCGCGCCGTACTTCAGGCACAGCTTGGCCTCGCGGACGAATTTCTCCTCGCCCTCCTTCATCGAGATGGAGTTGACGATGGGCTTGCCCTGTACGCACTTGAGGCCGGCCTCTATCACCTCCCACTTCGAGGAGTCGATCATGATCGGCACGCGCGAGATGTCGGGTTCGCCCGCGATCAAGTTCAGGAACCGGGTCATCGCAGCGACGCCGTCGATCATGCCCTCGTCCATGTTGATGTCGATCACCGGCGCGCCGGCCTCGACCTGCTGACGCGCGACGGTCAGCGCGGCGTTGTAGTCACCCTCCTTGATCAGCTTCTTGAACGCAGCCGAACCGGTGATGTTGGTGCGCTCGCCGACGTTGATGAAGCCGCGCTCCTTGGTGATCGTCAGCGGCTCCAGGCCGGCGAGCTTGCACAGGCGCGGCACCTCGCTCGGCACGCGCGGCGATACATCCGACACGGCCTGCGCAATCGCGCCGATGTGCGGCGGCGTGGTTCCGCAGCAGCCGCCGACGATGTTGACCAGCCCGCTCTGGGCGAACTCGCGGATGATCGCAGCGGTGTCCTGAGGCAGCTCGTCGTACTCGCCGAAGGCATTGGGCAGGCCGGCGTTCGGATAGCAGGAGATGTGGCAATCGGCGAGCCGCGACAGCTCGGCGATGTAGGGCCGCATGTCCTTGCCGCCCAGCGCGCAGTTCAGGCCAATGGCCAGCGGACGAGCGTGGCGCACCGAGTTCCAGAATGCTTCGGCGACCTGGCCCGAGAGTGTGCGACCCGAGGCATCGGTGATGGTGCCGGAGATGATGATCGGCCAGTCGCGCCCGCGCTCCTCGAACAGCGTGAGGCAAGCGAAAATCGCTGCCTTGGCGTTGAGCGTGTCGAAGATGGTCTCGATCAGGAACAGGTCGGAGCCGCCATCCACCAGCCCGCGCGCCTGTTCGAGATAAGCCTCGACCAGCTCGTCGTAGCTCACGTTCCGCTTGGCCGGATCGTTCACGTCCGGACTGATGCTCGCGGTGCGATTGGTCGGCCCGAGGGCGCCCGCAACGAAGCGCGGACGCTCAGGGGTACTGATCGCGTCCACCGCCTCGCGCGCGACACGCGCCGCCGCCACGTTCATCTCGTAGCTCAGCGCCTCCATGCCGTAATCGGCCATCGAGATGCGCTGCGCGTTGAAGCTGTTGGTCTCGATGATGTCCGCGCCGGCCGCAAGGTACTTCGCGTGGATCTCGCGAATGATGTCGGGCTGGGTCAGCACCAGCAGATCGTTGTTGCCCTTGAGGTCCGACGGCCAGTCCTTGAACCGCGCGCCGCAGTAATCGGCCTCGCCCAGCCTGTAGCCCTGGACCATGGTGCCCATCGCGCCGTCGATCACGAGGATGCGGCGGGCGAGCAGGTCCCGGAGCTGGGCGGTGCAATCGGGGCGAAGGGCGGGGGCGCTGGCGTCATACATCCGACGATTATACGCTTCATATCCTCTTATGCGGATAAGCGGATATGAATGATCAAGCACATCTGCGTTCCGTCCGTCGGCGCAGGTCCACCCGGCGTCTGCGCCACCCCTGAGGGAGATCGCTTGACGCGCACAATTCATTCTCGCCGGTTAAGGTTGGGCCTCGTCTTTGCATTCATCGACCGGGCCCCACCCGGTCTCGGCCAAACCTTCGAACCTTTGCGACGCGTCCTGCGATGAGCGCCACCGTGCACCGCCTGTTTCCGTACCCCGGAAGCAAACCGCCGCCCAGTTCGGCTGCTGAAAAGCGGCCGATGGCTCATCCCCTGATCGCAGCGCTGCGCGACTTGGCGCAGCCGATTCTCGGTGACCAGTTGCGCGCGCTGTTCGAGGGCGCCGACGACAGCCTGTTTGCGATGAGCCAGCGCGCCGTGGCAGGGGACGAACAGCGCTTTGCCTTCGATACCATGCGGTTGCTGCGCCTGGAACGGGCGCGCATCGAACGCGAGTTCGACCACGCGGTGCAATCCAGTTTCGAAAGCGCGACCCCCGACGAGACCGACGAGTTCGACCTCGATCGCCTGGCGCTGCAGCAGACCGAAGAGCTGGAGGAGAAAATCGCGGTCGGCAACCTGTCGACCAAGGCCGAAACCCTGCATCGCGACGCGCTGCGCGAACTCGGTCTGCGACTGCAGCACTTGGTGCGCAACCTGGGCGTGCCGGTGTCGCGCCATGCCTTATCGCCCGCCACCGTCTGCAACGCCTTCAAGGCCAGCCTGCGCGGACTGGACCTTGCGCTGTCGGTGCGGCTGCTGTTGTACAAGTTGTTCGACCAGTACTGCGCCTCGCGCCTGGGCGAGTTGTACCAGTCCGCCATCCGCTTGCTCGACGCGCATGGCGTGACGCCGTTGGCGTCCCCCCAGGCGGCTGCGCCGAAGTGGTCGCCCTACGGTGTGCCGACGCCGCCGGTGGAAGACGGCGATCTGCTGGAACTGCCGGCGCTGGACCGCTCCACCCGCGAGGCGTTGCAGGATATCGGCGACCGACTGGGCGACTTTCGGCCACAAGATGCCGCGTTCGCGGAGGAACTGCTCGGCTTCACCTCCATCGACGCACTGGCTCATCCTACGATCGGCCAGGTTGCCCCGGCCCAGCGGATGTCGCTGGTCGGGCAGATGTGCAACGAAATCCTGTCCGATCCGCACCTGCCCAAGGCCATGCGGCCGCTGTTCGAACGGCTGCGCTTTCCGCTGATCAAGATCGCTTTGGCCGACGGCAGCTTCTTCGCCAACCGCGTGCATCCCGTGCGCCGCCTGGTGGCCGAGGCCGCGGAGACCGCAGCGTCCTCGCGCGTCGCCAGCCCGGCGGTGGTCAAACGCCTGGAAGAGCGCCTGCGCCATATCGCCGAACAGATCGACCTGTCCGCCACGTTTGTGCGACCCGAGGTGCGCCGCCTGCTGCCACTGACCATGACCGAGATCGCCTCGTTCCTGGACCAGCAGCGCGACGAATCCGAAACCCGCCGCGAAAACGTGCTCAACAAGGTGCGGCGCACGGTGGCTCAGGAACTGGAAGTCCATACCCTGGGTCGGCGGCCGCCGCAGGCGCTGGTGAGCTTTCTGCGCCTGGGCTGGGGCCCGCTGATGGCCGCGCGACTCCTGCGGCACGGCATGAACAGCCGGCCGTGGATCGATGCGATCAACCGCCTGGTGCAGATCCTGATCGGCACGGACGCTCTGGAGGTCAACGACGATCACCGCGGCATGCGCCAGCGCCTGATCGACGCCGTACGCGCCGACCTCGGTGAGATCGGCATGCGCGACGACAAGATCGAAGCCGCTGCCGACTGCCTGCGCCAGGCTTATGACGAGCTGGATCAGCGTCTGGCCGCGATGACGCCGGAAGATCGCGAGCGACAAGATCTGCAATTGCTCAGTCCACAGGAAACCGCGGCGGTGATGGCCGAATTCCCCGCCCCGGGTTCGCCGCAACTGCGCGTGCCTGGCGCGGAGTTGCTGCGTCCGCCGATGGTTCCGGAACTGCGTCTGGACCCGCCACCCGAGCCACAGCGCCTGCCCGACCTAGTGCAGAGCGGCAAGGAGCCCGGTGAGGAAACAGCGATGCAGGCGCCGATCGAGCGGCGCCCGGATTCATCCATCGCCGCGTCAGCCAAGTCGCAGACACCGCGGATCGAAGAACCGGTGCCGCCGATTTCGTCGGGCGGACCCGAACCCGTCATCGCAGCGGCGCAAGCCACTTCGGCGGGCAGCTTCGCCGCGCCGGTGATCGGGGATGACACGCCCGACAGTGAATTGCTCGCGCTGAGTCTGCCGGCGGAAAGCTGGTTTCGCGTATTCGACCGCAGCCGCAACCAGACGCTGTGGCTCAAGGTGTCGCGCTACTACGCCGAGCACGGCAGCGTCGGCTTCACCGGATTCGACGCCAAGCAGGCCCTGTCGATCCGCGACGCCCAGTTCATTGCCGACCTGGTCAGCGGTCGCTCGGAACCGGTCAATGCGTCGCCAGTGCAATTGCAGGCGATTGCGGCGCTGCGTTCACGCCACCACTAGCCCGCATTTCTCACGGGGGGATCAAGCGATGGCCGTAGGTCGAGGACGGCGTTTGGCCTTGGCCGGGAGTGACATTGAGTCACTCCCTGCTAGCCAAACGCGCCGGAGAATCTTCCGACTGTCTGTTTCGGAACCGAACTCGAAGAACGCTGCGAGGACGGAAAATGGCAAGGGATTCTCCGGCGACCCGTGAGAAGTGCGGTCTAGGCGGCTTCAGCTTCCAGCGGCAACGTGTGCACGTGTGGCCCGGTCGTATCCCGGCTCGACAAGCTCAGCAATGCCTGCGCCACTTCCTCGGCCGGCACCGCGCGATATCGTCGCAACGGCCCGGAAAGCAGCAGGTTGACCAGCGGCGCCAGCTTCTGCGCGATGGCTTCGCCCGGACGATGCTCCTGGCGCGCACCCAGCAACAGCGAGGGTCTGAGAATATGCACGGTGTCGAATCCGACCTCGATCACCGCCTGCTCGGTGCGGCCCTTGACGCGGCTGTAGTAGAGCGGTGATCGCGGACTGGCCGACAACGACGACACCAGATAGAACCTGCGCGCGCCGGCCTCGCATGCTGCACGCGCGAAGTCCACCACCATGTGGTAGTCGACCCGTTCGAATGCGGTCTTGGAGCCGGCGGCACGCAAGGTCGTGCCCAGGCAGCAATATGCATCGTCGGCACCCAGCCGGTCCTGCACACGCCGCAGCTCTGCGAGCTCGGTCTGCACGAACTCCAGCTTGGGGTGGCTGACGTCAGGCGCCCGCCGGCCGACCGCCTTGACGCTGGCATAGCGCGGATCAAGCACCAAGGCGGCGATCAGCTGGCGACCCACCAGCCCGGTGTGGCCGGCAACGAGTGCGGTACGCGACATGCGCTAGGTCGGTCGGAACGGAGAGACATTCTAACCAATCGGCCCGCCGGTCAGACGGACGGCCTGCATCGCGGAGTGCCATGTCTGCGTATGCTTCGGCAGGGTCCAGTCGACCTATTCGGAGCGTCCTCATGTACAAACCCGGTGTGCTCTTGCTCGCGGCCATGCTGTGCGCGTGCGGCGGTGGCGGCAGTGGCGGATTCGGTGAGCCGCCTATCGATCAGCAGCTGGCATTGCAGCCGGCGTATCCCGGCTTGAGCTTCGACTCGCCGCTGGCGATCAGCGCTGCGCCCGGCGACGACACGCATTTGTATGTGGCCCAGCAAGGCGGCCTGATCCGTGTGTTCGATGCCAGCGATGAGACGGCCTCGGCGGCGCCGACCTTCCTGGACCTGCGCGACCGCACCCGCGCCGCCGGCGAACAAGGCCTGCTGGGCCTGACGTTCGATCCCGACTATGCCAGCAACGGTCACGTCTACGTCTATTACAACGCCAACGTCAATCCGAACGCTGACACCGGCGATTCAGTGGTCGCCCGTTTCACCGCCGACCGCATCACCCGCGTCGCCGATGTGTCCAGCGAGGTGCAGTTGCTGCGCTTCTCGCAGCCCTTCAGCAATCACAACGGCGGCGCGCTGGCATTCGGACCGGAGGGACGTCTTTATGTGGCCTCGGGCGACGGTGGCAGCGCCAACGACCCGCAGAACAACGCACAGAATCTGGGCAATCTGCTCGGCAAGATTCTGCGCATCGCAAGCGACGGCAGCATTCCCGCCGACAATCCCTTCGTGAACACCGCCGGCGCGCGCGGCGAGATCTGGGCCTACGGCCTGCGCAATCCGTTCCGGATGTCGTTCGACAGCGCCGACGGGCGCCTGTGGGCGGGCGATGTCGGTCAGGGCAGCCAGGAGGAGATCGATCTGATCCAGCGCGGCGGCAACTACGGCTGGCGCCTTTACGAAGGCACTCGCTCCAACGTCAACCCGGACGATGTGGCGTTCACCGAGTTCGTGGCGCCCGTGTTCACCTATCCACGCTCCCAGGGTCGCAGCGTCACCGGCGGGGTGGTGTATCGCGGGCGCGCGCTGCCCTCCCTGGTGGGTCGCTACGTCTACGGCGACTTCATCAGCGGCCGGGTCTGGGTGTTGACCGAGGCCGGCGGCGTGGCAACCGGCAATGTGGAGATCGGCAGCCTGCCCAACCCAAGCAGCTTCGGCTTCGATCCGGACGGCGAGATTCTGGTCACCGCTTACGACGGCATGCTGTACCGACTGGTGGGCGAAGAGACCGACGCGCCCTAGCTGCTGCCCGGACTGCCGCGGGAAAGATGCCGAACCCCCAGCCCGCATTTCCCACGGGTCGCCGCAGAATCCCTTGCCACTTCCCATCCTCACGGCGTTCCCGGAGCTGGGTTCGGAAACGACCTGTCGGGAGGATTCTCCGGCTGGATCGGCGCTGGCCTGCCTGCGGCGCGCAGGGCTTGCGGTTCACTCGCCCCGGGTTCGCTCCACCCCGGCGCCCTGCATGTCCTCGACATACAGCCATCGCTCGATCCACCCGAGAGAAATGCGGGCTAGCGGGCGAAACCCAGCCTGGCGGTTCCCACTGCCATCAGCAAGGCAGTGGGCAGGCCCGCCGCGACAGGCGCTGGCCAGCCGTAAAGCGCCCCGAAATTGGCGGAAATCTCGTTGAGCAGATGGAACCCGATACCCACCAACACGCCGATCAGCAGTCGTTGGCCGGCGCCACCGCCGCGCGTCGGCCCGAACACGAACGGCACCGCGAACAACACCATGGCCATGACGGTCAGCGGCGCCACAAACTTGCGCCAAAGCTCCAGTTGCTGCTCGCGAGTATCCAGCCCGTTGCTGTCCAGGTAGCCGATCAGCCGCATCAAACCCGCCGCCGACAAGGTGTCGGCTTCCAGCACGTACAGCTCCAACACCTCCGGCTCGATACCGCTGGGCCAGATCTGCGTCGCCCGGCGTTCCACGTGCACGGCCGATGCCTCGAAACGGGTCTCCACCACGCCTTCGAACTGCCAGTTCCCGGCGTCGTAGCTGGCGCCGTCGACCGAGAGTATGGAGTTGAGGTTCAGCTCGTCGTCGAAGCGGTAGATCTCGGCATCGGCAAAGCGATCGTCGGCCTGCAGACGGCGGATGTAATAGAAGTCGGCTCCATCGCGTAGCCACACCGGGCCCACGCCGGTGTCGTCGAGGTTGTCGGCGCGCACACCAGACTTCATGCGCTCGGCCGCCTGTTGCCCAAGCGGCGCCACGCTTTCGCCCAGCGCCATCGCCAGCAAACCCAGAAACAGGCCGGCGATCAGTGCGGCGCGACCCAGCCGCAGGTTGGAGTAGCCGGCAGCGCGCATCGCAGTGATCTCGCTTTGGGTCGCCAGCTGGCCCACGCCCAGCAAGGTTCCAAGCATGGCCACCAACGGCATCAGCAGGTACAGACCGGCCGGCATGGTCAGCAGGGTCACGACAAATATCTGGGCCACGCCCAGGCGATCATTGCTCTGGTCGATCTCGGTGATGAAACTGATGAAGCTGTACAGCGACACTAGTCCCAGCCCGACGACGGCACTCAGGCCCAGGATGGCCGTCATCACGTAGCGGTCCAGGCGCCCGAACCAGAGCCTCATGTCCGCGCGCCCCGCTGCCACCAGCCCTGGCGCCGCGCGAACAACCACAGCGCACCTGCCCCGAACAACAGATGCACCCACCACAACCCGATCCAGGGCGGCACCTGCCCCTTGGCGATCCAGGCCTGCCCCAGACCGAGCAGATTCGAGTAGAGCAGGTACAGCACGATACCGATCACCAGCTTGCCGTAACGCCCCTGCCGCGGACGCAGATGTGCCAGCGGTACCGCCAGCAGGCCGAGCACCAGCACCGATACCGGCGCCGCCACCCGCCAGGCCAGTTCGGCCTGGTCTTCGGGGTCGTCCGAAGCCCACAGGTCCGCGGTCGTCGACAGCTTGCGCTTGCTGCTGGCGTAGACAAAGTCTGGTGGGGTGATGCGCGTTTCGAACTCCTCGAATCGCACGACCTCGAAGCTGGCCTGACCCGGCGTGCCGGCGTAGCGCCAGCCCCCGTAAAGCGTCACGTGGCGCTCCCCGGTTTGGGTGTCGATCACCTGCCGTCCTTCGCTGGCGATGACCACGCTTTCCGAATCGTCTTCCTGAATTCGGGCGAACACCGTGGTGAGCTTTTCGCCCGTGGCATCGAGTTGCTCGGTGTAGAACACGGCGCGCCCGCCGCCGACTTCACGAAATCGCCCCGGTTCGAACGGCGTGTACTGCACCAGTCGGCGGGCGTCCTTGGAGATGAAGTCGACCTGCCGGCCGGCCCACGGGCCGGCGTCGAACGCCAGCCAGGCGGTGATGATCGCCATCAGCACCGACAAACCGAGAAACGGCCGATAAAGCCCGCCCAGGCTGACACCGCAACCCATCATCGCGGCGATCTCGCTGTCCTTGTAGAGCCGGCCCAGAGTCAGCATCACCGCCAGCAACAAGGCGGCCGGCAGCAGCAGCACCAGGTACTGCAGACTGGAAAGGCCCACCACCAGTGCCAGCAGATCGCGCGGCAGATCGCCGGTGGCGACCGCCGCCAGGAAGCGCGCGAAGCGTGCCGACAGCATGATGGCCAGCAGGACCAGGGTGACCGCCAAAGTTGCGGCCAGCGTTTCGCGCAGCAGATATCGGTCTAGGGTGCTACGCAGCATCGGGAGCGAGAGTCCGGCGGTCGAAAACACAAGTTTAATCGGCAAATGCCCGCAGCCCTTGGACGCCACCGGTCTGCCCCGGTTCGCAAGCGCACCGCAGAAAGTTTTTAGTCGCCGCTGCCTCCGACAGAACGAATGAATTCCACGCAAACCGGATAATATCGGCGGCCCGGCCGCCACCGTTGAACTTTGACGCGTCCTTGCCGGTCTCGGCCCTGCAAGGATTTCAATTTGGGGCAGATTCGCGATCCTGGACTCGAACAAATAAGCGCCCCGCGGCACTCGTCATGAAAAAGGAAGCCATGGAATATTTCGTCAAGAGCGGCAACCCCGAAAAGCAGCGCGTTGCCTGTGTGATTGTGGGCATATTCGAACGCCGCAGCCCGACGACGATGGCCGAGATCATCGACCGCGCGTCGGGTGGCGCCGTCGGCAGCGTCATGCGTCGCGGCGATATGGACGGCAAACTCGGCCAGTCACTGGTCCTGCACAACGTACCGGGTACTTTCGCGGACCGCGTGATGCTGGTGGGACTGGGACGCGAACGCGGGTTCGACGAAGCCGCTTTCCGCAAGGCGATCGCGGCAAGCAGCAGTGCGTTGCGCAACACCGGCTCGATCGACGCGGTCAACTTTCTCACCCATCAGGAAATCAAGGGCCGCGATTTCCGCTGGAACGTGCTGCAGGCATTGCTCGCCACGCAGGCGGAGTACTACCGCTTCGACGCCTGCCGCGGAGAGCAGGCGCGCGAAGATTTGCCCAGCTACAAGCTCGAACGCCTGACCTTCGATGTGCCGCGCCGCTCCGACCTTCCGGCTGGCGAAGCCGGTATGCGCGATGCGCTGGCCATCGGCGTCGGTCAGGCGCTGGCTAAAGATCTGGGTAATCTGCCCGGCAATCTTTGCACCCCGACCTATCTGGCCGAAACCGCCCAGGCGCTGGCTTCCCGCAAGGGCGTCAAGGTCCGGGTGCTGGAAGAGGCGGACATGCAGCAGCTCGGCATGGGCTCCCTGCTGTCCGTGTCGGCCGGCAGTCGGCAGCCGGCCAAACTGATCGTGCTGGAGTATCTCAACGGCCCGAAAGGCGAAAAGCCGGTGGCGCTGGTCGGCAAGGGGCTGACCTTCGACGCCGGCGGCATCAGCATCAAGCCCGCTGCGCAGATGGACGAGATGAAGTTCGACATGTGCGGCGGGGCGGCGGTGCTGGGCACCTTCAAGGCCGTGCAGGAACTGGAGCTGCCGATCAACCTGGTGGGCGTGGTGGCGGCGTCGGAGAATCTGCCGGATGGCCAGGCGGTCAAGCCTGGCGACGTGGTGACCAGCATGGCCGGCATCACCATCGAGGTCCTCAACACCGATGCCGAGGGCCGGCTCATCCTGGCCGATGCGCTGACCTACGTGGAGCGCGAATTCGATCCCGCGGTGTGCATCGACATGGCGACGCTCACCGGCGCCTGCGTCGTCGCACTCGGCGGCTATCCCAGCGGCCTGTTTGCCAACAACGCCGGACTGGCACGTGCCCTGACCCAGGCGGGCGAACAGATCGGCGACCGCGTGTGGGAACTGCCGCTGTGGCCGGAATACGATGACCACATCAAGAGCGAGTGCGCCGACATCGCCAACATCGCTACCAAGAATGGCCGCGAGGGCGGCGCCATTATCGGCGCCACCTTCCTGCACCGCTTCACCCGCAAGATGAAATGGGCGCACCTGGATATCGCCGGCACCGCCTGGATCGGCAAGAAAGCCACCGGTCGACCGGTGCCGCTGCTGGTGCAGTACCTGCTCAACCTGGCGGCGCGGCAGAGCGAAGACTGACCCGACATGACGCGGATCGACTTCTATCTGCTGTCGGACGGCGGCGGTGCGGTGGCCGCCGCTTGCCGTCTGTGCGAGAAAGCGGTAGGCGCCGGTCATCGCCTCTATGTGCACGCGCCCGACCCCGCCGCCGCCGACGCCGTGGACGGAGCCCTATGGAGCTTCCGCCAGGGCGGCTTCGTGCCGCACGAACGTCACCACCCGGGGTCACCGATCGAAGATCCAATTCCGCCGGTACTGATCGGTGGAGCGGAGCCTCCCGACAGTCATCGCAGCATTCTGGTCAATTTGGCCGAGGGCGTGCCCGCCTGGTTCTCCAGCTTCGAACGCGTGCTGGAGGTGGTGTCCGAAGACCCTGCGCGACGCGCGCAATCGCGCGACCGTTATCGCTACTACAAGGAACGCGGTTACGAACTCAATGTGTTCGAACAGGCCGCCGACGGTGGCTGGTTGCGCAAGACCGCCGCGTGATCGTCAATACCCCGGCCGATTGAAGAAGCGCGGCGGATTGCCTTGTTCGGCTGATTCCAGGGTCTCGTTCCCCGCAGCCGGTGCGACGGCAGCTGGTGGGGCAGCGCCCTGCACGCCCCCAGGACCGACATAAGCCGTGGCGCTGATCTGAAACTGCATCGCGGCCAGCGGCAGTGCCGACACGCCTACCGCAGTCCAGGTCGGGCGATGCTCGCCGAAGGCCTCGTTGCGCGCATCCACCACTTCCGGAAACTGCTCCATGTCGGTCTGATGGCTGGCGAGGGAGACGACATCGTTCAGCGTGGCCCCCGAAGCGGCCAGCACCAGTGCCAGATTCTTGAATGCCATCGCCGCCTGCTCCGCCAGGGTCTCCGGAAAGCCACGCTTGTCCACGTCGTATCCCGGCTGCGCCGAGACCATGATCCACGGCCCGACACGTACAGCCTGAGAATAACCAAACAGGTTGGAGACGAACTCGCTGCCTTCCGGCACCACGAACTGCGCACTCGGGGCCGGCGGCGGCGCCGGCTGCAGGCTGGCGCAACCGCTCAGCGCGGCCAGGACCAGGAAAATCGGTAGACGGTGCATGCAAGGCTTTCCTGTCGGGTTGATCTGGTAGCCCGAAAGATACGCCATCGAGACGCGGTGGCCCACCGGGTTACGACAACAGCAGGTACCACAACGGCGCGGTGACGAACGAGATGGCGATGCCGGCGCCGACGACCACGGTCACCAACTCCGGATCCAGCCGGTGCTCCTGCGCCAGAATGCCCGCAGTAATCATCGGGCCCTGGGCAGCCTGCAGCACCCCAGCCAGCATCGGCGTACCGCCCACGCCCACAGCGGAGGCCAGCAGCACCGCTGCCAGCGGCGCCAGGACCAGCTTCCACGCCAATCCGGTCGCCAGCATCGGCGCCCGACCGCGCAGGGCTCCGAAGCGGAACTGCAGGCCCACGGCGAACAAGGCCAGCGGGGTCAGCGTATCGCCCAGGCGGTGCAGCACGGTCGAAACCGGCGCCGGCCAGTCGCCGACCGTCAGCCGCACCGCGAACGCGAGCAGCAGTGCTATGAAAGGTGGAAACTTCAACAGACGCCGCGCCACGTCGCGGACCTCGACGCGATCCCCGGCATACACGGACGCCAGCACCACCCCAACCGAAGACAGCGCCAGAAAGCTGCCAAGCTGATCGGCGATCAGCGCAGGTCCGAGTGCCTGCGGACCTGCCAGCGCCTGGATCATGGGCAAGCCGATGAAAGCGGTGTTGCCCAGCCCGCACGTCAACACCAACGCGCCGATACTGTCGCGACTCCAGCCGGCGCGACGCCCGATCCGGGGAATCAGGATGGCGGCCCCCAGCACGGTCAGCCACGGGGTGGCGGCGGCGAACAGCAGGCGGCTGTCCCATTGCAAACGCGGCACCAGTTCCAGCACCAAGGCCGGAAAGGCGATGCGCAGGACCCAGGCATTGATGCCGTCGCGCGCACCTTCGGGCACCCACCGATAGCGCGCCGCCATCCAACCCAGTAACGGGCAGGTCAGCAGGAGCAAGAATGCGCTCAAACTTTCAGCAGACGGTCAAAGCCGAAGCTGCGCGGCTGCAGCACCAAGCGGGGATCGTAGCGGCGCTTGCGCGCGGCCAGTTCCTGCAGCCGCGCCGCCGGTGTGCAGGACAGCATCTCGTCTGCCCACTTCGGTCCGACGCCGTGCTCGGCGCTGAAAGTGCCGTCAGCGTCCAGAGTGATGTTGATGACGCAGCGGGTCAGTTCGGCGGCATCCGCAGCGACCGAACGATCGGCGCTGCCGAGGAGGTGCAGGTGCGCGCCGCCGACGCCGGCATGACCGAAGTCGATCAGCTGCACATCCGGCCGGATGCGGCGCAGTTCGGTGGCCAGCTTGTGCAGATAAGCACCGAAACGGGCCACCGGGGTGGCCGTGTCGAACGACAGCCGACCGCCGCCGAGGGCGCGCAGTTCGAGGTTGCTGGCCTCGGTCACCGAGTGGCGGATTTTTTTCAGCGCGGGCAGCGGCGCGTAGCCGATGCGACGGTCATCGATTCCGCCGGCACCGCTGCAGAATGCATAGAGCCGCTCGGCCAGGGTTTCGTCCTCGCGATCGCTTCTGATCTGCAGCAGCACTAGGTAGGGCAGGTCCGGGGTGGCATCGAACGGCAGGCGCACGTCGCCGCCCCGGCGTCGCAGCACCAACTCGACGGCGCTGCGCGACAGAAACTCGAATTCTTCGATGCCGTTGCCGAATTCGGCGCGGGCGAGCGACAGCAGGGCCATCGCTTCGGGCATGCCGTCCACTGCCAGCAGCACGCCCTCCCGACTTTGCGGGATCGCCTGAGTACGTAACTCGACTCGCGTGATCAGGCCGAAAACGCCCTGCGATCCGGCCAGTCCCCAGGCAGGCGGCAGACGCATGGAATCGATGGCCAGCTCGTCCACCGCGGGTCGCGTCCAACCTCCAGCGCTACACGGCCCCGCCTCGCTCGCATCGCCCCAGTAACCCCAAGCCGCCGCCGCCATATGCGCAGCGGTGCCGTAGCACACCGCGTTGGCCCCGGCCGAGGCATTGGCCACGCAGGCGCCGACGCTGGCGGTCGCGGTGGATCCCATCTCCATCGGAAACATCCGACCGACCGCGCCAAGCAGCTCGTTGAGCGCGTCCACAGCAAGGCCCGCCTCGGCGATGACGGTGGCACCGGCCAGCTCGGGCCGTCCCTGGTGCGTCCACCACGCCAGTAACTGCCGGCGCGCCTCATCGATGCCGATGCCAGGCGCAAACTCGCACCCGCGTCCGTCGGCGAGGCGAAACGCTTTCACCTCCCGCAGGCGCTCCAGGCTCAGCACGACTTCGCCTTGCGGCCGCTGCGCCTCGACCAAGCCGGTGCGACCGGCGCTGAGCACGTAACTCAGCCCCTCGCGGTTGGCGATTTCCAGCGCCTGCCAAACCTGCTCCGGCGTATCCGGCAGCAGTACACCGCTGCTGTAGCCCGGCAGGCCTCGTTCGGGAACTTCGTAAGGACGGCAGCGTTCGGGGTCGGTCAGGTAGCAATGACCGAAAGCTTCGCTGAGGGTGGTGGCGGCAATCACGGGATCGGATGGGCGCCCTTGCGCCGGCAACTGGGGTGTCCGCGCGCGGGCCGGACCGGAGCCCGCATTTTAGTGCAGCCGGCGCGCCCGGATACGACCTTGGGAGAGCCGGCTTCAAGCTGTTAGCCTTCTTCTACCCCGCTTCACCAATGCACCGCGCTTCAGAGTCTGTCGCATGAACGTCGCTTCCACTGCACTGCCTGGCGTATTCGTCCTGGAGCCTGAGGTTCATGGCGACGCTCGTGGATTTTTTGTCGAAACCTTTCGCGATTCGCTGCTGCGCGAGGCCGGCATCGGCGGGCGGTTCGTGCAGGACAACCATTCGCGGTCGCGTCGGGGCACCTTGCGAGGCCTGCATTTCCAGCGCGTGCAGCCACAGGGCAAGCTGGTGCGGGTTTCGCGCGGTCGGGTGTTTGACGTGGCGGTCGACATCCGCCGCGGATCGCCGCATTTCGGCCAGTGGTTCGGTCTGGAGCTCGACGATATTCGTCACCGCATGCTGTATGTACCGCCCGACTTTGCGCACGGCTTCCTGGTGCTGTCGGAGGAGGCCGACTTCATCTACAAATGTACCGACTACTACCACCCGCAATCGGAACGTGGCGTGATCTGGAATGACCCGGATATCGGCATCGTCTGGCCGGACACGGGGGTGGCGCCCATACTTTCTGGCAAGGACCGCGAGTTACCCGCACTGTCGGACCACCCCGACCTGCCCGGTTATGACTGAGCGGACGATGCGGGTCCTGCTGACAGGCGGCAGCGGGCAGGTCGGCACCGAGGTGCGTCGGAGAGCGGCCGGCTTCCAGCTGCTGGCGCCGGGTCGGGCCGAGTTCGATCTCGCCCGCCCCGCCACGCTGCGACCTTGGCTGCAACGATTTCGCCCGGAGCTGGTGTTGTCGGTCGGCGCCTACACCGCGGTGGACCGCGCGGAAGACGAATCCGCCCTGGCGTTTAGCGTCAATCGCGACGCCATCGAGGTTCTGGCCGCTTATGCGCAGCAGGCTCAGGCTCACCTCATCCACCTTTCGACCGACTACGTCTTTGACGGCAAGCTGGAACGGCCGTACCGCGAAGATGACCTCGCCAATCCGCGCGGCATCTACGGCGCTTCCAAGCTCGCCGGTGAATTGGCGGCCCGCAGCGCAGAGCGGCATTCGGTTCTGCGCGTGGGCTGGGTATTCGCTGCCCATGGCAGCAACTTTGTACGGACCATGTTGCGCCTGGGCGCAACCCGCGACCACCTGCGCGTCGTCAGCGACCAATGGGGCGGGCCCACTTGGGCGGGACACATCGCAGAAGCCGTGCTGGCGCTGACGGGCAGACTAATGGACGGCCAGCCCGTGCCGACGGGCACGTGGCATTACGGCGGCGTGCCACATCTGAACTGGCACGGATTTGCACAGGAGATTCTCATCCGCGCACAGGCGGCCGGCTTGATTGACAGCCTGCCGCAGATCGAAGCGATCGCCACCGCAGAGTACCCCACACGTGCGCCGCGCCCCGGCAATTCGCGCCTCGACAGCGGGCGCGCCTGCGCGGAACTCGGCTTGACCGCGCCGGATTGGCGGGTCGGGCTGGACGCCGCGCTGCGCGAATTGGCGGCCGGATAAGACCATGAGCGGTGCTCCCCCGCATCCACCCCGTGTGCGCGTGCTGGTGGTCAATTACAACAGCGGCCGCTGGCTCGCACGCTGCCTGGAGTCCTTGCGCATGCAGACGATGCCGGAGTTCGAGGTGGTGTTGGTAGATAACGCGTCCACCGACGAGTCGGCTTATCCAACGTTGCCGGACCGGCGGTTTCGACGCATTGCGCTGCCACATAACCTGGGCTTCGCTGCCGGCAACAATCTGGCCGCACGCGACGCCGTCGCGCCGTGGTTGGCGTTGCTCAATCCGGATGCCATCGCGGCCCCGAACTGGTTGGACTGTCTGCTGGAGGAGGCACGCCGGCATCCGGATTATTCGATCTTCGGGTCCACCCAGTTCCGCGCCGGGACAGCGACGACGATGGACGGTAGCGGTGACTGTCTGTCCCTGTTCGGCGTGACCTGGCGTGCCGGCTACGGCAGGCCGGTGCCGGCTGTGCTTGCGCAAGGACCGGTCCTGGCGGCTTGCGGAGCCGCCATGATGATCCGCAGGGATTGGTTCGAACGGTTGGGCGGCTTCGAGGAACGACTGTTCTGCTACGTCGAGGATGTGGACCTGTGCCTGCGAGCACGACTGCAGGGCGCGCAGGTGTGGCAGTCAGCACTGGCGCAGATCCAACACGTTGGCGGCGCCAGCACCGAGTCGGGCACCAGCGTTTTTTCGCTTTACCACGGCAACCGCAATCTGATCTGGGTACTGACACGCTGTTTGCCGATGCCCTGGCTCGCCCTCAGCCTGCCGGGCAGCGTGGCATGGACGCTGCTGCGCAGCGTGCTCAAGCGCGGTTCGCTTGCACAGCGTGCAGCGATGCTGACGGCGGTGCGCGACGGCCTGGCCGGCCTTCCGGCGACCTGGCGCGAACGCGCGGCGATCCAGTCCGGCAGGACCGCGGATCGCCGGGAAGTCCTGCGCTGGCTGTCCACCAATCCGTTGGATGCCTTGTTCAGACGCAGCTTCCGGATCGCGCCAAAAAAAAACGCCCGGCCATGAAGGCCGGGCGCATTTGAACGTAAAACAGGTTTCTCAGGTCCCCAGGCGTGCCATCGCCGAAGTGGTGAGGAACTTGTTGTAGACGTCTACGCCCTCGGTGGTGAACTGGCGCTTGTAGCCCGAGGGGATGCTCTTCTCGTTGCGGAAACGGGTCATGCGGCCCGACTGGATGTCGTGGGTGTGGCAGTAGATCCAGCTCCAGTCCGGCTTGCCGCCAGGACCGGCCACTTCGGCCACGTCGTTCTTGTACTGGCCAAAGCCAGGCTCGAACTGCTTCCAGATGTCGCCACGACGGTCATAGGTGACCTGGCTGGGGAACATCATGTTGCGGGCGTCCACATAGACTTCCTTGCGACCCACCGGGGCGCGTGGGTAGCCGGTGGGCTCGGCCGAGAACACGATGGCTTCGGGAATCAGTTCCATCCAGGTGTCGTAGAAGGTCTTGCCCTTGGGGCCGCCGTGGACCGTCATGTCGTCGGTGGGGTGCTTGCCGCCCGGCCAATTGTGGTAGCCCGAGATCGCACCCAGCATGGGCATGCGCTTGACGATCTTGTAGTTGCCCCAGGTCAGGATGGGGTCGCCGGCGGCCCAGGCGTCGGACAGGAAGAAGGTGACGCCCGGCACCAGCGGCTCGAAACGCTGGTTGGTGGGGAACTGGCGCACGCGCTTGAACGCGGGGAAGTACCCGTACAGGTCGGGGAACTTGCGCTGGTCGTAATACCAGACGCTCAGGAAGGAGCTACCCTTGGTGTCGTTGGGGGCGGTGAAGAAGACGGACTGGAAGCGCAGCTTGTCGTCGTGGCCCTGAAAGACGGTGCCGTCGCTGCGGGCGGTGGTGTTAAGCTCGCACCACACCAGCTCATGCCGGTAACCGACTTCGCCGTCCGGGCTCAGACTGTAGAAGGGAACGGTGTACTGGCTGTAGTCGTGACGACCCCAGCTGAGGGTGAGGTTGGCCTGCACTTCAAAGCCGGTCTTGGCATCGGGGAAGGGGTTGCCGCCAATCCAGGGCTTGGAGGTGTCGCCGTCGGTCCAGATGTTGCCGTCGGCATCCAGCTTGGCGCGACCCGCGTTCTTGAGGGTGTTCTCAAGGTAGGTGGCGTTGAACAGCTTGGTGACGTCCTTGGTGGACTCGACGATGTTGATGCGGCGACCCTGCTCTTTCACCTGCTGATAGGCAATCGGCTCCAGCAGGTCCTTGACCACCTCGACGTTGTCGGCAGTGATGACGTCACCTGGCTTGACCTTGCCCTTGGTGTACATCTCGATGGACAGCAGCTCGTCCGGATAGGCCTTGCTGATGTCATCGGCAGAGTTGGCAATCGTCGGCCACAACGGCGCCAACACGCCCGCCCCGGCACCCATGGCGACCTTCTCCATGAATGTGCGGCGACTGTAATCAAAATCGTATTTCCTGATACGCATGGTGAGTCTCCTACCGTAGTCCTCAAATCGTTGCGCTGGGATTCGGTGACTGGGCGCAAGCCCGACACCGACTTTATGGGTTCCTCATCTGATCGACCCGAAACCTGTATTACCGTTCCGAAAACCGATCAGATGTCCTATCTACGGGGCTTCCAATGCAGTGGACGCACCGCTTGTCGGCGTTTACGCGAACTTGGGTTCCTGTATTCGGTAAATAGGCCGAAGCCCCGTGGTCGCGAATGCTGGAGACACGACCGCGACGCGGCCAGACCTAGCAAAAAAAACGCCCGGCCATAAAGGCCGGGCGCTGTTGAGGAGACAACCGTTCTGTCGTGGACAGTTCTGCCTCAGGTCCCCAGGCGTGCCATGGCTGAGGTGGTGAGGTACTTGTTATAGACGTCCTCGCCTTCGGTCGAGTACTTGCTCTTGTAGCCCGAGGGCAGGCTCTTTTCGTGGCGGAAACGGGTCATGCGGCCCGACTGGATGTCGTGGGTATGGCAGTAGATCCAGCTCCAGTCCGGCTTGCCGTCCAGCGCCAGAATCTCTTCGACATCGTTCTTGTACTGGCCAAAGCCAGGCTCGAACTGCTTCCAGATGTCGCCACGACGGTCATAGGTGACCTGGCTGGGGAACATCATGTTGCGGGCGTCCACATAGACTTCCTTGCGACCCACCGGGGCGCGTGGGTAGCCGGTGGGCTCGGCCGAGAACACGATGGCTTCGGGAATCAGTTCCATCCAGGTGTCGTAGAAGGTCTTGCCCTTGGGGCCGCCATGGGTGGTCATGTCCCAGGTGGGGTGCTTGCCGCCCGGCCAATTGTGGTAGCCCGAGATCGCACCCAGCATGGGCATGCGCTTGACGATCTTGTAGTTGCCCCAGGTCAGGATGGGGTCGCCAGCGGCCCAGGCGTCGGACAGGAAGAAGGTGACGCCCGGCACCAGCGGCTCGAAACGCTGGTTGGTGGGGAACTGGCGCACGCGCTTGAACGCGGGGAAGTACCCGTACAGATCGGGGAACTTGCGCTGGTCGTAGTACCACACTGACAGGAAGGAGCTGCCCTTGGTGTCGTTGGGGGCGGTGAAGAACACCGACTGCAGACGCAGCTTGTCGCCCTGGCCCTGGAACACGGTACCGTCAAGGCGCGAGGTGGTGTTGAGTTCGCACCACACCAGCTCATGCCGGTAGCCGACTTCGCCGTCCGGGTTCAGGCTGTAGAAGGGGATGGCGTACTGGCTGTAGTCATGCCGTCCCCAGTTGAGGGTGAGGTTGGCCTGGGTCTGGAAGCCATCGGTGGCGTCGGGGAAGGGCAGGCCGCCAATCCAGGGCTTGGAGGTGTCGCCGTCGGTCCAGATGTTGCCGTCCGGTCCGACCTTGGCGCGTCCCTTGTTCTGCAGGGTCTTTTCCAGGTAGGTGGCGTTGAACAGCTTGGTGACGTCCTTGTTGGATTCGACGATATTGATCCGGCGGCCGTGGTTCTTGACCTGTTCGTAGGCAATCGGCTCCAGCAGATCCTTGACCACCTCGACGTTGTCGGCGGTGATGACGTCACCTGGCTTGACCTTGCCCTTGGTGTACATCTCGATGGACAGCAGCTCGTCCGGATAGGCCTTGCTGATGTCATCGGCAGAGTTGGCAATCGTCGGCCACAACGGCGCCAATACCCCGGCTCCAGCACCCATCGCCACCTTCTCCATGAAGATGCGACGGCTGTAGTCAAAATCATACTTTCTGATACGCATGCTGTTTCCCTCCTCCTCAGTTCAACCTGGGGTTCCGGCGGTTGAAATCCGGTTCTAGTTTGGCGCACGCTTAGCACCCGACACGCGGTGCGCAGCGCTTAAAACGTAAGACATATCCGTTACGTTCAACCGGGGTAACCTGGATTCCGATCCGTCAGGAACTAGCAATTACCCTTAAGTGTTAACGCTGTATCTTCCGGCTATAGACTACACCTAGTTGCCGCCCTCCAACTGCCTGATGCGCGCCTCCAACTGAGCGATCTTGACGTCGCGCGGGTTCGGCATGTAAATCGGTTGGATATCAGATGCGTTCATGGTTGCTCTTGGCACGCCACCGTAAGGGCCCGCATAGATGGTTTCGCGATCCCCTCCCCAGCTTCCATAATACGGTAGGTCCGCCGGAGGTTCCGGCTTGTTCCATTGCTTGACGAATTCCTTGAACGGAACACCGCGCTTCTTTCGCGCCTCACGCTCGGCCTGGCGCGCTTTCTGGGTTCCCTCGCGGTCGAGTACCAAGGTCTCGGGGTTGTAGACGACGTGATACACCCGCCGCGCCGCGTCGTGCGACAGCAGATTCTCCTCGATATCCCTGATCACCAGCTCCGGGTCACGGTCGAGCACATCTCCATAACCACCGCCCGAACCCTGCGTAATCATGTACAGCTCGCCCCGCTTGGCCAGTTCAAATTGCAGACCGGTGTGATGCGTGGTGTACGTAGCATCCTTGAACGGCTTCTTGTTCATAAGATCGACGATCGAAAACTCGAACGCCTCGGGGTCGGTCTTCATGACCTCGAACACATCGACGTCTTTGATCTTGCATAGCGGGTAGGTCGGCGCGCCGTAGCCACCGAAGACTCCCGGAACGCAGCCCACCTTGCTGCCGATGCAGGTGGTCATGAAACCCCACAGCGGGCTGCCGATGGAGCTGGCGATCATCTCGTAGCCCTGGCCACCGCGGAACTTGCCGAAGGCGACGTTATCCGTCATCACCTTCTTGCTGACGATCTGGATGAACGGGATCTCCTCCTCGTTGAGTTCCTGCTCGCCGAGGTCGGACATGGCCGCGAAGATTGGGGCAACAGCATGTTCGCCGTCGCGATCCGCGCGTGCGCCGCCGCCCATGCCGTTGAGATCGGCGCACAGGTTGCCAACCATCTCGTTGTGCTGGGTGATGCCGCCCCAGATGAAGGTGCGGATCATGTTGTGCCAGGGCGCGATGACCTTTGAATATTTCAGAGGCGTCGAGTACACGAACTTCGCCACCGCCAGCTGCACACAGCTGAAGGACGGGAAGAACGTCATCATCGACTGCGCGTTCGGCGCATTGTACGAAGAGTGCAGCGCAGATTTGGGATCCGTGATGACCTTGATCGGCGCGAATACCGCCTGGTTGCGTGGCATGTCCGGCCACACGAACGCGAGGAAAAGCTGCGCCAGCATGCCTTTGAGCGAGGACAGCAGCGTGTTGTTGGCCCGATTGGCGAATTCGGGTGACGAACCGCGGAAATCGCAGATCAGCTCGCTGCCGATCTTGCTCACTTCGCACTGGATCTTGATCAGCGCGTTCTCGCGCAGGGTCGAATCCGCCATGACAATCGAACGGACCTTGCCGTCGGGCCACTCGGCCAGACGACGCTGCGTCTCGGCCTTGGCGTCCTCCAGGCCCTTGCGCAGTGAAGCCAGCACATAATCCAGGCCGAACTCCTGAATGCAGCCATGGATGCGCTGCTCCATGCGGCGACACGTGAAAAGCTTGGTCTTCATGTCCTCGAACTGCAGTTTCGGCTCGCGGACCGAGTTCTGAAGAAAGGTGACAAGATCCTTCTTGAGCTCGTAGTTCTCGGCGCACTTGAAGGGCGACATCTTCAGCCCTTCTTCGTAAACCGATTCGGCCAGGGACGGCATGCCGCCCGGTTCGATCGCTCCGTTTTCGCCCTCGTGCACGGTGGTGCTGACCCAGCACACCAGCTCGCCTTCCCAGAACACCGGCATCATCATCGACTGGTCGGTGTTGTGGATGTTGCCGTAGCGAGCGTCGTTGTGGATGAATCCGTCGCCCTCCCTGACCCCCACGGTGGGATCGCCGGTCCAGTACTTGACGATGAACTTGATCGGGTGGTGAACCACCGCCGAGAAGATCAGCACGCCGCCGGCGCTGGAGACGGCCAAGTCCCCCGCGGCGGTGAACACGCCGGTGATCAGGTCGCCCCACTTCGCGCCCGGTGCGGCACCCATCTGTTCGAGCATCTCGAACGATTCGTTAGCACCGGCCTGCAGACGATCACGGACCAGCGCGTGCATCGCCGCATCGGTGCAGCTTGCAAGTGCGCGCTCTTCCGATGCACTCCGCGGCGAAAGATCATGCGTGTTCATGATGTCGGGGTCTGGCCCCAGGAACAGCACGTTATCGGCCAGAAACTGGTCGATAACGGACTTTTCCTTCTCGGTATAACTTTGAACGGTATCGTTGTTGCCCATGTGAACTCCGGGATTCGGTTGAGACTCAGGCCTTGGCCTTGAGCTTGTTGGAAGCCTTCTCGGCCTTGCCACCAGCAGTCGCCGTGCCGCGCATGAACCACGCGGCGCCGTGCACGCCAATCTCCATCGTCCAGCCCGGCTCGACCAGATAGGTGGTAACGGCGGAGACCACAACCGCCGGCCCGGTGACCACCGTGCCGACCTCCAGGGACTCGTGCTTGTAGACCGCCGTGTCGACCGGTCCTTCGTGGCCGACGAAATGGCATTTGCGAGAACCGTCTGCCGGCCCCACCGGGACGGTACGCTCGGCACGCAATTTACCCAGATTCACGGTCTCCAGTTCCACGAAACTCTGGACGCGCACGGTATTGATGCGAATGCCGGCCTCCGGCGCCTCCGAGCCCTTGCCGAAGCGGTTGCCGTAATCGACCGAAAACTGCTTGATGATTGCCATCACGTCGTCGATCGACTCGAAGCGGAGCTTGGGCGCCACAACGGTGGTGGTCGCGAGCTGATTGCCGTAGCGCATATCCAGCTCCAGCCGGTGCTGAATGTCCGACGGCTTCATGCCCTGGCGAAGCAAATCCTGGCGGCCGTTTTCTTCCAGTTCGGCGACGATATTGTTGAAGGTTTCATAGTCGTTGTAGAGCCGCCGCGTGTTGCTGTCGAAGATCCACATGAACAGCGACTTCTCGTGGATGTGCAGCTGGTGCATGTTGCCGGCACCCACGGCCGAGAAGACCGAACAGAACGGTGGCACCAGCATGCGATTGATGCCCAGCTGGTCAGCAATGCCGCAACCATGCAGGGGGCCGTTTCCGCCGTAGGCCAGCATGGTGAAGTTTGAGGGATCGTAGCCACGTGCACGCAGCTCGGTGGCGATGCCGTTGGCCATGTTGGCATCGACCTTGCGCTTGATCATCAGCGCTGCCTCGGTCACCGAGATGTCAAGCGCCTCGCAGATCTCGTCCTCGATGGCTTGCTTCGCGCGGTTGGCTTTGAGCTTGATGGCGCCGCCAGCGTAATTGGCCGGATCCAGGTAGCCGAGCAACAGGTCGGCGTCTGCCACTGTCGGTTTCAGACCCCCGCGGTCGTAACAGGCGGGGCCTGGATTTGACCCTGCGGACTCGGGCCCCACCTGCACGGTGTGATACATGCGATCGTACCGGCAGATCGAACCACCCCCTGCGCCCAGCGTGACCAGATGAATCATCGGCACGCTGACCATCCAGCGTTCGATCACCGGGTTGAAGTCGTAATGCTTGACGCCGCCTTCGACCACCAGACCGATGTCGAAGCTGGTGCCGCCCATGTCGGTGCAGATCACGTTGCCCAGATCGGCCTCCTTGGCCAGATGCTCAGAGGCACTCACGCCCGCCACCGGACCCGAATGAATGGTCTGTAGCGCGTCGGTGGAGTTCAGCTGCGCCATGCCACCGGAGTTGTGGATGACCAGCATCGGTTTCTTGTAACTGGACTCGCGCAGGTTCAGTTCCAGCGACGACAGGCCGTGGTACATGACGTCGTGCAGGAACGCATCCATGATCGTCGAGGACGCCCGCACGTACTCACCCTTACGACCGGCAACCTTGTGCGACATCACGATCGGCATGGCGCCCAGCATGTGCTCCGGATACTCCTCGAGCAGGATTTCCTGGATGCGGCGCTCGTGGACCGGATTGGAGACCGAATTGACCAGCGCCACGCAGAAGCTCTGCGCACCCCGGTCGACGAGGTTGCGAATCTTCTTCCGAAGGTCGTTCTCGTCCAGCGGCATCAGCACGTTGCCGACCGCGTCCAGGCGTTCGCGGACGCCGGCGATCATGGGCACCGGTACCAGCGGCGGCGGGCGACAGGCGCCCGGCAGATCGGCCTGGCTTTTCTCGCTCAGGCCTTCGCCATAGCCGCGGCCGCGCGCCAGCGGCACGGTGGACTCGTACCCACAGGTGACCAGCAGAGCCACCTTCGGGCCCTTGCGCTGGATCAAGGCGTTAGTGCCCAGCGTGGTGGCATAGCGGACCGAATCGACCTGCGACAGCACGTCCAGCATGTCGAGGTCGAGCTTGGCACAGCTGGCCTGCAGCGCCTCGCGGAATCCGAGCGCGAGGTTGTGGTGCGTGGTCAGGGCCTTGGACTGGATGGTGTGCTCGTTCCAGACCATGAAACAGTCGGTGAAGGTTCCACCGATATCGACGGCAACTCGTTTCATTATCGGTGGCTCCTCAGCGCAGGCCGGTGGACTTCTGGGTGTGGTACTCGACACCCATCGGCTCGGGTCCGGCGATCTTGCTCAGATCCTGCGGGCTTCGCTTGGCCCACTGCGCCTTGAGCGCGTCGATGTCGAACTCCATGTCGTGCAGCGGCGGGTGGCCGGGCGTCAGATACTCGACCTCCATCTGCGTACCGCAACTCGGACAGTAGTACTCCACGATCTGTACCCATTTCGGATCTGGTGCGAACGTGAATTCATAGGACGTGTCCAGAATCGGTTTGTGGATCTCGCGCGGATCTCGCGCGTGGACCAGCAGACCCTCCTTGTAGTTGCCGCGTGCAGGACCGACGTCGTGTTCGCACACGCGGCACATCCAGCGTTCCTTCTCAAGGTCGATCTGCAGGTATTCCGTCATCGCGATTTTCATGAATGTTCTCTCTTAGTTCTTCTGCAGAACGAGATCGTGGTTGTCGTTGACCTGGAACTTCCAGCCGGCGGGGATCAGGCACGTGAAGTACTCCTCCTCCACCACTGCCGGGCCGGTCGCGCCTTGTCCAGCAGCAAGTTCCGCATGGCGATACAGGGGCAGGCTCGCATCGGCCAGCTTGCCGCCGTCGCTCAGACGCACCCGGCGGGTGAGTTCGGTGGCTGCCGCTTTGCCGCCCTGGATATCGTCGGGCTTGAGCGCAAAGTGCGGGATGGCTTTGGTTGCGCGCAACTGCATACGCAGGTCCTGCGCGTCCTTCAGACCATCCGGGACCTTCATTTCGCCGTTGAGGCGGCGCGTGGCCTGTTCTCCGTTTTGAGTGAAGCTCAGCGTCTTCTCGAGGGTGCACTCCGACAGATCGAAGCCCTCCGCGAACATGTCACGGGTTGCACGCTCCGTCAGCCGATCAATGACATCCGTCAGGCCTTTTTCACCGCTGTCCGTGAGCGCTGCGTCGTAGCTATGCGCGATATCCGAAAAACCGATGCCGAAAGCGCTGAACACCGCGGCCATGCGCGGCACGATGATCTCCCTGACGCCAAGCGCATCGGCCACACGACAGGCCGACATCGGGCCGGCGCCACCGAAGGCCAGCAGCGCCGCGTCCGTCAAACTCGGAGCGATCTCACGCATCGCGTCGGCAATCTTGACCGTGTATGCGCTCTCCATCCGCACCAGCGCCTCATCGAGTGACAGGCCCAGGGGCTTGGCGACGTTTTCCGTAATTGCGGCCTTGGCGCGATCGCTGTCGAGCTTGAGCGTGCCTCCGAAATAGGAATCTCCGTCCAGGATTCCAAGCAGCAGGTAGGCGTCTGTGATCGTCGCTTCTGTGCCGCCGTAGCCAAAGCAGGCCGGGCCAGGCGCGCCACCGACCGACTCGGGACCGACCTGGATTTTGCCGTCAACCACTTTGAACACCGAGCTGCCGCCCGCGCCAAGACTTTCAACCTCGCACAGCGGGAACGAAATCTTGATGTTTTCCAGTGCGCCCCAGCGCTGCTCGCGCACGTTGCCGCGATCAACCACGCCGATATCAGTCGTGGTACCGCCGATGTCCATCGTCAGCAATGTGTTTTTACGATAATGCCGGGCCAGCGCCTTTGCGCCTTCCATGCCACCGCGGGGACCCGAACCCCAGGTTTTGAGCGCCACCGTCTTTGCCACGCGGGACGAAGTGCCATCGTTACAGAAAATCAACAAGGGATTGCGGGCTCGTGCCTCTCGCAGCACATTCTCAGCGTTGTAGAGAAAGCGCTCCATCGCCGGATGCAGGAACGCATTGATGATGCTGCTCCAGGTGCGGCGGCCATCATCGGCATCATCGGACAACTGGTGCGAATAGAGGATCGGCACCGCTCCGAGCAAATGGCGCGGATAGCGCAGTAAAGCCATGCGCTTGACCTTGGTCTCGTCGGCGGCTAGCGAATCGCCACCCAAACTGACCACCACGCGATTGGCGCCCGCGGACATCAACTCGTTGATAACCTTGGTCAGATGCGACTCCAGCTTGTCCTCGGCCAACGTCGGGTCGATAGATGCAACCCGGTCCGACACCATGGCGTCGAGCAGTTCGCGCTCGTCCTCGTTGCGGATGATGCTGTCGAGCTTCTGTCCTCTGCGCAGGATCAGACCCAGGCGGGGACCCTTGCGCTGAACGACGGCGTTGGTGCCCTGGGTGGTCGAATAGCGGATGTAGTCGACTTCTTCGAGCAAAGCATCGAGCCGGGCTTCACCATAGATGCGCTTCGATACCTCTTTGAGTACCTGCACGAAGCACTGGGTCAGATCGTGCGGAGTCGTCAGCGTTTTCGCATGGAAAACCTGGGCTCCGTAAATGACGCAGGCGTCGGTCAGCGTGCCGCCGTTATCGATACTGATCAACATGGACATAGAGTCCGCCTCTGTAGATTTTTAAGGGGATGCCGTCGCCAGCGGCAGGCGTGCTAGACGCCCGACCAATATGAAATTGCCCCTCAAGACCAGCAATTAGGACGCCCCCTAGGCGTCAAGGGGGTTTCCCCAAGGGGCGCTCCAGCGCTTGTGCAAAGCCGCGCGCCAACGAAAAAGACCGGCACCTCGCGGCGCCGGCCCCGGGCTTCGGTCGATGCCGAAGCCGTTCTCCGTTATTGCAACTTCAGTTCAGAAAACGACCACCCCGCGAATCGATTCGCCGCGGGTCATGAGATCGAATCCGTCGTTGATTTTTTCCAGCGGCATGACGTGGGTGATGAGATCGTCGATGTTGATCTTCTTGTCCATGTACCAGTCGACGATCTTCGGCACGTCGGTGCGCCCGCGCGCGCCACCGAAGGCCGAGCCGATCCAGCGACGCCCGGTCACCAGCTGGAAGGGGCGCGTCGCGATCTCCGCACCGGCCGGTGCCACCCCGATGATGGTCGACACCCCCCAGCCCTTGTGGCAGCACTCCAGCGCCTGGCGCATCACCTGCACGTTGCCGATGCACTCGAAACTGTAATCGGCGCCGCCCTTGGTCAGTTCCACCAGATGCGCTACCAAATCGCCCTGCACGTCCTTGGGATTGACGAAGTGGGTCATGCCGAACTTGCGGCCCATGGCCTCGCGCGCCGAATTCATGTCCACACCGACGATCATGTTGGCGCCGACCATCTTCAGCCCCTGGATCACGTTGAGGCCGATGCCGCCCAGCCCGAACACCACGCAGTTGGTGCCGGCCTCGACCTTGGCGGTGAACAGCACCGCGCCGATGCCGGTGGTGACGCCGCACCCGATGTAACAGATCTTATCGAAAGGTGCGTCCTCGCGAACCTTGGCCAGCGCGATCTCGGGTACCACCGTGTAGTTGGAGAACGTGCTGCAGCCCATGTAATGCAGCACCGGCTTGCCCTTGAAGCTGAAGCGGCTGCTGCCATCCGGCATCATCCCCTTGCCCTGAGTAACGCGAATCTTCTGGCACAAGTTGGTCTTCTGCGAGGTGCAGTAGTCGCACTCGCGGCATTCGGGCGTATACAGCGGAATGACGTGGTCGCCTTTTTTCAGGCCTTTCACGCCCGGGCCCACATCCACCACGACGCCAGCGCCCTCGTGTCCGAGGATGGCGGGAAACGCGCCCTCCGGGTCTGCGCCGGACAGCGTGAACTTGTCGGTATGACAGAGGCCGGTCGCCTTGATCTCCACCAGCACCTCGCCCTCGCGCGGTCCATCGAGCTGCACGGTTTCGATGCTCAGGGGCTTGCCGGCTTCAAATGCAACCGCAGCGCGGGTATCCATAGTTGTTCTCCTGCTCAGGTCAGTGATCGCGGCAACCGACGCCCGGGTTGCCTTTCGGGTGCAGCCATCGTCGTCGTCGGGACTTACAGGGTTTCCACCAGAGCGGTCCGCCGTTCGTCCTGCTCTGCCCAGTGAAGATGATTGAGAACCTGGCCGTCGGCCCTGACGGACTCGACCATCGACGGATCGATCGCGGCGTAGACCCAGCCCGGCGTATTCAGCTCGCCTTGTGCCAGCACGCCATCGTCGGGAAAGCCGCGGTCGGGCGGGCCGTAGACCGCCGCCGCACCGATATTGACGTCAACGGCCGGCGACCACGGCGCAACGCCCACCAGCGGCGCCAACAGCACGTGGCACTGCGACTCCAAGGCACGCGCCTGCGCAGCGACTCGCACGCGGTGGTAACCCGCCAGCGCGTCGGTGCAGGAGGGCACCAGCAATGCGGTAGCGCCAGCCGCGATCTGCGCACGCACCAGCAACGGAAACTCCGCGTCGTAGCAGATCGCCACGCCAATACGGCCCAGTGCGGTGTCGAACACCTTGGCCGGCTCGCCAGCGGTGACGCCCCAGTGTTCGCGCTCGAAGCGCGTCATGATCTGCTTGTCCTGAAACGCAGCCCGCCCGGAGGGCGCGCACAGCCACGCGCGATTGACGTAGCGCTGCGCATCCAGTTGCCAGGGGAAGCTACCGGCCAGCAGGTACACGCGATGCTCGCGGGCAAGCTCCCGATGCAGGTCCAGATAACGCGTACGCAACGCTTGCAGGGCGGGCAACTGCAGGCGCAGGTCATCCTGCATCGTCGGTTCGAGCAACGCGGCCATGCTCATCGAGGCGTACTCCGGGAACACCAGCAAGCGCGCGCCATACGCAGCCGCCTCGGCCACCCATTGCGCAAGCGTAGTAGCCGCCTGCTCCCACGAGCCTGGTCGGCTCACCGGATACTGCGCCACCGCAGCGACGAAAGACGCAGTCACAGCGTCTTCATCCAGAAGCTCATGGCCTTGGCGCTGGACTGCGTCTGGCCGATGTCCGGCCAATCGTAGCTGGCCTGCAAAGCGGTCTGCTTGCGGTAGCCGCGTCGCGTCCAGAACGCATCGTTTGGAACGTAGTCGGCCGGACGCGCCGGATGGTCCACAGGGCGCTCGACCGCACAGAATGCGCAGTGCTTGAGCCCGTGTTCGCGCGCGTGCGCTTCGCGCAACTCGAAAAATTTCACGCCCAGCCCGCGGCCGCGGTAGGAGCGCAGGATGATCGACTCGCCGAAATAATCGATCTGCGCCAGCGCCTGGCCCTGCTCCAGGAACGGTCGCTGCGCAGCGGGCTCCGCTTCGATCAGCGGCAAGGCGGTGGATGCGCCGATGCAATGCTCGCCGTCCCACACCAGTATCGCCAGACTGCGCGCACTGCGCAGATAGGTGTCCAGATATTTCTTCTCGTACTCGGAACTGCCTTCGTACAGATAGGGCCACTCGCGAAACACCGCGATGCGCAGCGCCGCCAACGGATCCAGACCGTCGGCGATCGCGGCAGCTTGCAGCGTCTGAATTCGAAGCTCCGCCATTTAACCCTTCACCTGCCGCAGCCAATCTTCCAGGTTGTAGTAGTTGGTGACTCGCGCCACATGGTTCTTGCGTATCTCGAAGAACGCACCGCCCGGCAGCCGGTATTTCTGTCCGTTGGCAGCCGGCAGACCTTCGTCGGTGCTCAGGTAGGTGCCCAACACGGTGTACTCAACCGCCGCGCGACTACCGTCAGGGTTGACCATGATCTCGATATCCGCGATCTGCTCGGCATAGCAGCGGTTCATGCGCTGCATGAACCGGGCGAATGCAGCGCGACCCACCTGGCGATCACCCTGGTTGAGATCGTGAATCACGTCGTCCGTCAGCAGACCGAGAAACTGCGGCCAGTCCGCCTGATTGAAGGCGGCGTAGTAGCGTTGCAGCAATGAGCGGGTATCGGTAGGCATAGGGGAAAGCTCGTCGATGGACCTTATCCGGTAAAGGTTTGCGTTCGTCAGGTCGTGAGGCTCATGCCGCCGGGCTGCGGTCGCCCTGCGCCAGCGCCAGCACCGCCGAACGGGCAGGCTCCTGTAATGCGCCGCCGTCGCGCAGCGCATATTCCAGAATCTGTTTGCGCATGCGCGGGTCCCAGAATCGCCTCAAGTGATTGAGAGTGCCCGCTACGGCTTCCGCCGGATCGGGCTCACCCGCGAAGAACTGGCCGATGTCGTTGGCCATGGTCACCAGGCGATCCACTTTCATCCTGGCGTCCCTAGCGGGGCACTGCTCACGCGCCCTGGGCAGGCGTACACCACGTGGCGATGCGCGCGGGCAAAGCCGATCAGGGTCAGGCCGGCATCCTCTGCCAGCCTGACCGCATACGCAGTCGGCGCAGAGATCGCCACCAGCATCGGCATGCCCACGGCCACCGACTTGGCAACCATTTCGTAGCTGGCACGACTGGTCACCACAACGAATCCGCGCGCAAGGTCGCTGTTCGTCGCCAGCAGATGACCGATCAACTTGTCCAGGGCGTTATGCCGACCGACATCTTCGCGCACGGCCACGATCAGCCCATCGGGTGTTGCCCAGGCGGCCGCGTGGGTGGAGCCGGTGGCGGCGTTGAGCGGCTGCTGCCGGCGCAAAGCCTCCAACGCGCGCCGTACCGCCCCGGCGGCGACGGCAACGCCGGCCGGCACGCGACGCGCCGGCCGCAACACGTCGGCCAAGGTCTGCGCACCACACAGACCGCAGCCGGTACGACCCCGCAGTTGGCGCTGGCGACCGGCCAAGCGCTGCGCGCACGACTGCGGAATCGCCACATCCATTTCAAAGCCCTGATCCTCGGACAGCTCGCGGAGCTGGATCGCGCCGATCTGCGCCACATCCTCGACGATGCCTTCGGTCACCGAAAAGCCGCGGGCAAAGTCTTCCAGGTCCGAGGGCGTGCACATCATCACCACGTGCGGTTCGCCGTTGTAGCGCAACGCCACCGGCACTTCTTCGGCCACGCGGTCGGGCGCCGCGCCGTCCTCGCGCCAGACCTGGATACCGCGATGCGCAGGTAGCGTCATCGCTTATCTGGCCGCCACGATATCGGCGGCGCGCAGCAGCGCCTCCTGCCGGTCACTGAACTCGCGATAGCGCTTCTGCCACTCGGAGGGCTGACTCACGCGCGCCACCTGCACCGCCGTGACCTTGTATTCGGGGCAGTTGGTGGCCCAGTCGGAATTCTCGGTGGTGATGACGTTGGCACCCGAGAACGGATGATGAAATGTGGTGTAGACCACGCCGGCTTGGACGCGCGCGGTCAAGGTGGCGCGCAGGACGGTTTCGCCGGCGCGGCTGGATACGCCCACCCAGTCGCCCTCGGCGATGCCACGCACCTCGGCGTCGTGCGGATGAATCTCGATGAGGTCCTCGCTGTGCCAGGCCAGATTGTGCGTGCGCCGCGTCTGCGCACCGACGTTGTATTGCGACAGAATGCGCCCGGTGGTGAGGATCAGCGGATAGCGGGCGGTGACCTTCTCCTGCGTGGGTACGTATTCGGTCACCAGGAAGCGGCCTTTGCCGCGCACGAACGTATCCACATGCATCGTCGGCGTACCTTGTGGATGCAATTCGTTGCACGGCCATTGAATCGAACCCAGGCGGTCGATCTCGTCGAAGCTCACGCCCTGGAACGTCGGGGTCAGACGCGCGATCTCGTCCATGATCTCGGACGGATGCGTGTAATGCATCGGATAGCCCAGCGCGTTGGCCAGCATCGCAGTGGCCTCCCATTCCCCGACCCCCGACTTCGGCGCCATGACCTTGCGCACGCGCGAGATGCGCCGCTCGGCGTTGGTGAAGGTGCCGTCCTTTTCCAGGAACGAGCTGCCGGGCAGGAACACGTGCGCGAACTTGGCCGTCTCGTTGAGGAACAAGTCCTGCACCACGATGCATTCCATCGCGCTGAGCGAGGCGGTGACGTGCTGGGTATTGGGATCGGACTGTGCGATGTCCTCGCCCTGCACGTAGAGCCCCTTGAACTCGCCATCGAGCGCGGCCTCGAACATGTTGGGAATGCGCAGGCCCTGCTCCGGCGACAGCGTCACACCCCACTCGGCTTCGAACGCACCGCGCGCCGCCGCGTCGGACACGTGGCGATAGCCCGGCAGCTCGTGCGGGAACGAGCCCATATCGCAGGAGCCCTGCACATTGTTCTGTCCGCGCAGCGGGTTCACGCCGACACCCTCGCGGCCGACATTGCCGGTGGCCATGGCCAGATTGGCGATGCCCATGACCATGGTCGAGCCCTGGCTGTGCTCGGTGACGCCCAGGCCGTAGTAGATGGCACCGTTGCCGGCGGTGGCGTACAGACGCGCCGCCGCGCGAACGTCCGCGGCCGGCACCCCTGTGGCCGCCTCCATCGCCTCCGGCGAGTTGCGCTCCTGGGCGACGAAGGCGCGCCACTTGTCGAAGGATTCGATCTCGCAGCGGGCGCGGACAAAGTCCTCCTTCACCAGGCCTTCGGTCACCACGACGTGGGCCAGCGAATTGATCAGCGCCACGTTGGTGCCAGGGCGCAGCGCCAGGTGGTGGGCGGCCTCGATATGCGGCGTGCGGATCAGGTCGATGCGGCGCGGGTCGGCCACGATCAGCTTGGCCCCCTGCCGCAAGCGCCGCTTCATCTGCGAGGCGAACACCGGATGGCCGTCGGTTGGGTTGGCGCCGATCACCATGATGACATCGGCCTGCATCACCGAGTCGAAGGTCTGCGTGCCGGCCGATTCGCCCAAGGTCTGCTTCAAACCGTAGCCGGTCGGCGAGTGACACACGCGGGCGCAAGTATCGACGTTGTTGTTGCCGAAAGCCGCTCGCACCAGCTTCTGGACGATGTAGACCTCCTCGTTGGTGCAGCGGCTGGAGGTGATGGCACCCACCGAGTCGCGCCCGTAGCTGGACTGGATGCGCTTGAACTCCGACGCGGCGTAGTCGATGGCTTCGTCCCAGCTCACCTCGCGCCAGGGGTCGGTGATCTTCGCGCGGATCATGGGCTTGGTAATGCGGTCGCTATGCGTGGCGTAGCCGATCGCGAAACGGCCCTTGACGCAGGAGTGACCATGATTGGCGTGGCCGTCGACGTTCGGCACCATGCGGATCACTTCCTGCCCGCGCATCTCGGCGCGGAACGAGCAGCCCACGCCGCAGTAGGCGCAGGTGGTGATCTCGCTGTGTTCGGCCTGACCCTGTTCGATGACGGTCTTCTCGGTCAGCGTGGCGGTCGGGCAGGCCTGCACGCAGGCACCGCAGGAGACGCACTCCGAGGACAGGAAAGACTCGTCCACGCTGGCGGCGATCTTCGACTCGAACCCGCGGCCCTGCACCGTCAGCGCCAGGGTGCCTTGCTGCTCGTCGCAGGCGCGCACGCAGCGCGAGCAGACGATGCACTTGGAAGCATCGAAGGTGAAGTAGGGATTGGACTCGTCCTTGTCGACGAAGCGCGGATTCGGCACGGCGCCCTGACCCGGCACGTACTTGTGGACATGGTTGTCGCCTTCGTAGCCATAGCGCACTTCGCGCAGCCCGACGGCGCCGGCCATGTCCTGCAGCTCGCAGTGGCCATTGGCCGGACAGGTCAGGCAGTCCAGCGGATGATCGGAGATGTACAGCTCCATCACCCCGCGGCGCAGTTGCGCCAGCTTGCCGTTCTGCGTGGTCACCTTCATGCCTTCGGCCACCGGCGTCGTGCACGAGGCCGGGTAGCCCTTCATGCCCTCGATCTGCACCAGGCACAGCCGGCAGGACCCGAAGGCCTCGAGGGTGTCGGTGGCGCAGAGCTTGGGAATCTTCAGGTCGGCCAGCGACGCGGCGCGCATCACGCTGCTGCCCTCGGGCACGCTGACCTGCCGACCGTCGATGGTCAACGTCACCATCGCGTCACCGCTACGGGCCGGTGTTCCAAGATCGTTTTCGGCAATCGAGCGCATGGTGCTTACCTCACGAAAAGAAGCGTTCAACGCAAAGGCGCGAAGAAGAAATGATGAAAGGACGCGAAGGATCAAAGATGGTTGACGACGCGCTTGGTGCCGGCCCGAATGGTTTCGGCGTGAAAGTTGAGAATGAGACCGAGCCGCTTGCCGGCCAGTCGCAAATAGGTGAGCAACTGCGCGGCATGAATCGGAGCGAGCTGCGCGACCGCCTTGATCTTGATGATGAGCAGATTTTCGACCAGTAAGTCGACCCTGTATGCATCCCCGAGATCCATGCCCTTATAGGTCGCGGCAAGGAGATGCTGGCGCTCGAATCGCAAGCCGCGCTGCTCCAGTTCGATGGCCAGGGCCAACTCATAGGCAGATTAGAGCAGGCCGATCCCGAGCGTCCTGTGGACCTCGATCGCGGCTCCAATGACGATATTCGAGCATTCGTTCTCGTCCACTTTTGCGCCCTCTTGTTCCCCCTTTGCGCCTTTGCGTTGAAATCTTTCATACCGACCGTGCCGCACCCCGGAAGTCTCCCGGAAAGTGGTTCAAGGCGCTCAACACCGGATACGGCGTCAGCCCACCCAGGGCACACAGGGAACCGTGGGTCAGGGTCTCGCACAGGTCGCGCAGCAAGGTTTCCTGCTTTCCGGTCTCGGTCCCGGCCAGCAGTCGGTCGATCACCTCGACCCCACGCGTCGAGCCGATGCGGCAGGGTGTGCACTTGCCGCAGGACTCCACCGCGCAGAATTCCATCGCGTAGCGCGCCTGCGCAGCCATGTCGACACCATCGTCAAACACCACGATGCCGCCGTGGCCGAGCATCGCGCCAATGCTGGCGAAGGCCTCGTAATCTAGCGGCGTATCGAACTGCGACTCCGGCATGTAGGCCCCCAGCGGACCGCCCACCTGTACCGCGCGGATCGGTCGTCCGGACAGCGATCCACCACCGTAGTCGTACAGCAGCTCGCGCAGGGTGACGCCGAAGGCCAGTTCCACCAGTCCGCCACGTTTGATGTTGCCCGCAAGCTGGATCGGCAGGGTGCCGCGCGAACGGCCCATGCCGAAATCCCGGTAGTGCTCCGCGCCCCTCTCCAGGATCACCGGCACCGAGGCCAGGGTGATGACGTTGTTGATCACCGTGGGTTTGCCGAACAGCCCCGATATGGCCGGCAGCGGCGGCTTGAAGCGCACCTGTCCGCGCTTGCCTTCCAGCGATTCCAGCAGCGAGGTTTCCTCGCCGCAGATGTAGGCGCCGGCACCCAGGCGCACCTCGACGTCGAAGTCCAGGCCGCTGCCGCGGATATCGCGGCCCAGATACCCCTGTTCACGCGCCGTGCCGATGGCCGCGTTCAAAGTACGTAGCGCGTGCGGGTACTCGCAGCGCAGGTAGATGTAGCCCTGGGTGGCGCCGGTGGCGATGCCGGCGATGGTCATGCCCTCGATCAGCTGAAACGGATCACCCTCCATGATCATGCGATCGGAGAAGGTGCCGGAGTCGCCTTCGTCGGCGTTGCAGACGATGTACTTCGAAGGCTGGGAATCGGCCATCGGGAATCCGGAATCGTGGGCAGCCGGGCTTGGCGCATCGAGGACCGTTTTCCACTTGATGCCGGCCGGAAACGCGGCGCCGCCGCGACCGCGCAACCCGGATTCGGTCACCGCCATCACGATTGCGCCCGGTTCCATCAGCAGCGCACGCTGTAATCCGCGGTAGCCGCCATAGGCGAGGTAGTCGTCCAGGCTGACCGGATCCGTCACCCCGCAGCGCGCAAAGGTGAGGCGCTGCTGATTCCTGAAATACGGAATCTGCTCGGTCGGCCCCAGGCGCAGCGGATGATCGCCCCCCTGCAGGAAGCCGCTGTCGAACAGATCGCGGACGTCCTCCAGGGTCACCGGACCGTAGGCGATGCGCCCTTGCGGCGTCTCCACTTCGACCAGCGGCTCCAGCCACAGCATGCCGCGCGAGCCGTTGCGGACCAGCCGGATCTCCGCGCCGCGCGGGCCGGCCTCGGCGGCGATGGCGTGCGCGATGTCATCGGCCCCGACCGACAGGGCGGCGGCGTCACGCGGAACGTAGACCCTGATCATGCGCGCAGGTCCCCGATCAACTGGTCGAACCGTTGCGGCGTGACCCGCCCGCACAGGGTGTCGTCGATCATAAGCGCCGGCCCCAGCGCGCAATTGCCCAGGCAGTAAACCGGTTGCAGGGTCACCGCGCCGTCGGCGGTGGTGCCGTGAAAGTCCACGCCCAGAGTCTGCTTGGCGTGCGCTTCCAGGTGCACCGCGCCGACCGCCTGACAGGCCTCTGCGCGGCACAGGTGCAGCACGTGCCGGCCGGGCGCCTCGCTGCGGTACCAGTGATAGAAGCTCAGCACGCCGTGGACTTCGGCGCGAGACAGGTTAAGCAGATGCGCAATCAACACGATGGTGGCCGGCGGCACATGGCCCAAGGCGTCCTGCACCGCATGCAGCACTTCCAGCAGATTGCCGGGTCGATGCCGATGCGCCTCCACCGCCGAAGACACCGCTGCGCGCACCTGCGGCGACAGGTCGGCGCCGGGTTCAGGCTTGATGGGAATGACCTTCCTGGCCTGCTTCATTCGGCTGGCTCGCGCTGGCAGTATCGGTTCCGGCTCAGCCTATTTCCCTGGTCGGGGAAAAAGCCCGTCGGCTCAAGCCCACACCATATTCCGGACACAGGCTGTCGCCAACAATCGGCCAGGCGCTTCCGCTTCTATAGGCTCTAAAGAGCCGATATGCTGCTGCCATGTTCCGGGTCTCCATCAAACCCCAGTGGCAACTGGATCGCGGCCAGGGCGCCACCCTGCTGCCGCGCCTGATCGAGCTGCTGGTGCATATCGACGAATGCGGCACTCTGGCGGCGGCCTGTCAGCGCATGGGCCTGAGCTACCGCTACGCCTGGGGGGTGCTGCGCGACGCCAGCCGTACCTTCGGCCTGCCGCTGGTGGTGAGCCGGCGCGGTCGCGGCGCCGTGCTCAGCGCGCTGGGCGAAAAGCTGGTGTGGGCCGACCGCCGCATCGCCGCTCGGTTGACCCCGGTATTCGACTCGCTGGCCTCGGAACTCGAAGCGGAAATCGAACGTGCGCTGAGCCATGCCCAGGGCATCCTGCGCCTGCACGCCAGTCACGGCTTCGCGGTGGAAGCCTTGCGCCGCCGTTTTCACGAACAGCAGATTCCGCTGGATCTCAAGTACTGCACCAGCATCGAGGCCTTGAGCGCGCTGGCTCGCGGCGGCTGCGACATGGCTGGCTTCCATGTTCCGGTCGGTGAATTCGAACAGCCCACCCTGACCCACTACCAGCGCGACCTGCGCAGCAGCGGCGCACGCCTGATCTGTCTGGCCACGCGCCGGCTCGGTCTGATGACCGCCCGCGGCAATGCCAAGCAGGTACACAGCTGGCAGGACCTGACGCGCCCCGAGGTGCGTTTCGTCAACCGGCAACCGGGCGCCGGCACCCGCCTGCTGATCGACCTGCTGCTGCGCAACGCGCGGATCGACCCGGCACAGATACGCGGCTACGACACGCACGAGTTCACGCACGCGGCGGTAGCGGCCTACATCGCCAGCGGCATGGCCGACGTGGGCTTCGGGGTGGAAACCCCGGCGCAGCGTTTCGGCCTGGATTTCCTGCCCTTGATATCAGAGCGCTATTTCTTCGCCTGCCGGACCGACGCACTGCAATCGGTGGCGATGCAGCCGGTGCTGGCCGAGCTGCGCAGCGCGGAATTCCGTGCGGTCATCAACGCGCTGCCCGGCTACGATGCGATGACCTCCGGCCAGGTGTTGACCTTGAACGACGCCTTTGGCGACTGAGCGATGCGTCCCGAAGCCCGGCCCACTTCGCCCATCCAGATCACTCTGTCATCCTGCGCGCGTGAGCACACCCTCCTCTTCGAATGCGGCCGCACCGCTCCTGGAATTCTGGTTCGAGTTCGCCAGTACCTACTCCTATCCCGCGGCGATGCGGGTGGAAAGCGCGGCCCTCGAAGCGGGCGTGACGCTGGCGTGGCACCCATTCCTGCTCGGCCCAATTTTCAGCATGCAGGGCTGGAACGATTCGCCGTTCAACGTTTATCCCGCCAAGGGCCGCTACATGTGGCGCGACCTGGCACGTATCTGTGCGGCAACCGGGCTGCCCCTGCGCCAGCCCTCGCAGTTTCCGCGCAATGGTCTGCTGGCGGCCCGTATCGCCTGTGCGCACGCGCACGCCGCCTGGTTGCCGGAATTCGTCCGCCGCGTCTACAGCGCCAACTTCGCCGAGGATCTGGACATCGCCGACCCGGCCGTGATCCAGCAGGTGCTGCACTCGCTGGACTTGCCGGCAAGCGTGCTGGCAGCGGGCCAGGCGCCGCAAGCCAAGGCACAACTCCGGGCCCAGACCGAGCGCGCGCAGGCGCTGGATCTGTTCGGCGCACCCAGCTTCGTGGTCGGCAACGAAGTGTTCTGGGGCAACGATCGACTGGAGGCCGCTCTGGCCTGGGCGCAGGCGGCAAACGGCGATTTCTGAAGCAACGGTTTCACCCGATACGCGGCTGAGTGAAAATGGTTGTCAAAAGGGGAGCGTCGGCCTTCTGACCGGCATCAATCAAGCACTACAAGCACATGACGCAGCAAGACAAGCCGCAGGTTCCTGCGGACAAGGCGCGCCAGGCCCGCAAGGTGCTGGCCGCGAGCTTCATCGGCACCACCTTCGAGTGGTACGACTTCTTCATATACGCCTCGGCGGCGGCGCTGGTGTTCGGCCCGTTGTTCTTTCCCAACGTGTCGGACTTCGCCGGCCAGCTCGCGGCGTTCTCCACGTTCGCGGTGGGCTTCATCGCGCGGCCGTTGGGCGGCATCGTCATCGGCCATTTCGGCGATCGCGTGGGGCGCAAGCACATGCTGGTGTTCTGCCTGCTCAGCATGGGCCTGGCCACGGTGCTGATCGGCCTGCTGCCGACCTACGAGCAGATCGGCATCTGGGCGCCGATCCTGCTGGTACTGCTGCGTGTGCTGCAGGGTATCGGCATCGGCGGCGAATGGGGCGGCGCGGTGCTGATGGCGGTGGAGTACGCACCGCCGAACCGGCGCGGGCTTTATGGCGGCTTTGTGCAGATCGGCACGCCGGCCGGCCTGATCCTGGCCAATCTCGCATTCCTGAGCGTGGTGGCCTTCGTGCCCGAAGATCAGTTCCTGACCTGGGGCTGGCGCGTTCCCTTTCTGCTCAGCGCGGTGCTGGTGATCGTGGGCCTGGTGATCCGCCTGCAGCTGGAAGAGACGCCGGTGTTCGCCGACGCCACCGCCAAGGCGCCGAAAAAGGAGAAAGTGCCGCTGTTCGTGGTGTTGCGTTCGCACTGGAAAGGCGTGCTTGCCGGTGGTCTGACCATGTCCAGCACCGCCATGATCGGCTATGTCCTGATCGCCTACATCCTCAGCTACGGCGTCAACAACCTGGAGATGCCGCGCAGCACCATGATCACACTGGTGCTGCTGTCGTCCACGGTGTGGCTGTTCACCTGTCTGATCTTTGCGCACTGGTCGGACCGCTGGGGCCGACGGCGCGTCTACACCTGGGGCGCGCTGGGCGGACTGCTGTGGGCGTTTCCGTTCTTCCTGCTGATGGACACACGCAACCTGGCGTTGATGACGCTGGCCATGTTCGTGCTGGCATTGCCGCTGGCAGCCATGTACTCGCCGGTCGCCGCGATGCTGTCCGAGCTGTTCCCCACGCGGCTGCGCTACACCGGAAACTCGCTGGCCTACCAGGTCGGCACCTTGTTCGGCGGCGCCTTCGTGCCGGTGATTGCGACCACCCTGTACCAGGTGTACGGCACCTCGATGGCGATCTCGGCGTACATCTTTGTCTCGGTGAGCATTGGTTTGATTGCATCGCGCTTCGTTCCGGAGACCTCGCAAATCTCGCTGGAATCGGCCGGCGTCGCCGCGCCGATGGCCGCCCGCTAGCGCGACGCGCGAGTCGGCACGCACGACGCCTCCAGAACCGTGACGCCGGCGTCGCCGATTGCCGCACCAGCCCGCGTGCTGCCGGTGCTGGTGCTGGCACAGCTGGCCGGCACCAGTACCTGGTTCGCGGTCAATGCGGTGATGCCGGACCTGCAGCTCGCCTTTGGTTGGGCGGCATCCGACGTCGGCACCCTCACCTCGGCGGTGCAGCTCGGCTTCATCACCGGCGCGCTGGTGTTTGCGCTGCTGTCGGTGGCGGATCGCTTTTCCGCGCGCCGCGTTTTTCTGCTGTGCTCGCTGGCGCAGACGGTCTGCACGCTGGCCGCGGTGTACGCGGCAGAATCGTTTGTCGCGCTGTGCGTCTGGCGAGCGCTGACCGGCTTCTTCCTGGCCGGCATCTATCCGGTGGGCATGAAGATCGCCGCGCAGTGGTTTCCGCGCGGCCTGGGCGCGGCGCTCGGCTTGCTGATCGGCGCGCTGGTGTTGGGCAGTGCATTTCCCCACGCCCTGCGCGCACTGTCGGCCGGCTGGCCCTGGCAGAGCGTGTTCTACAGCGTGGCGGCCATCGCGGCGGCCGCCGGGGTGGCCCTGTTCCTGCTCATCCCGGAACCCGCGCACGCACCGGCACGCGCCGTCGGTCTGCAGTTTCGGGCGCTATGGGCGGTGGCGGGCGACCGCAAGGTACGCGCCTCGGTACTCGGCTACTTCGGCCACATGTGGGAGCTGTACACCCTGTGGGTGCTGATGCCGATGATCCTGGCGCTACGGCTGAGCGATCCTGTCGCGATCTCGTGGTGGGCGTTCGCCGCGCTGGGCTCGGGTGCGCTCGGGTGCGCCGTCGGCGGCTGGATTGCCCAGCGGGCTGGAAGCGCACCGGTGGCCGGTGTGCAACTGGCGGTCAGCGGGCTGTGCTGCCTGATCGCGCCGTGGATGCTCGATGCGCCCTTCGTGCTGTTCGCCATCTGGCTGGTAGTGTGGGGGATCACCATCTCCGGCGATTCGCCGCAGTTCTCTGCGCTGACCGCGGTAAATTCGCCGCCGGCCCTGGTCGGCAGCGTCCTGACCCTGACCAACAGCATCGGCTTCGCCATTTCCATCATCAGCATCCAGCTGTTCGTGAGCCTGGCGCAGCACTACCCTCTGGCCAGCCTGATTCCGTGGATGGGGTTGGGGCCGATACTCGGCGTGTGGGCTTTATTCCCCCTGCTGCGCGGTCGCAAGGATACGGGCTAGGAACAGCAATCGACCAAGGCTATACACGAATCGACGGAGAACAAACGCGAACGCCACCGACGACGCGGATTAACCTGGGAAAAGCGGTTGAACGCGAAGGACGCAAAGAACAGCAAGCAAGGCGCAAATGAAAACACCGTGGACGGCGTTCACCCATCTGGTGCAGGGCGCCATCCAGAAAATCCTTGGCGTCCTTTCTGTTGGCTTTGCGCCTTTGCGTTGAAATGCGGTTTCCAAGATAAAACTTTCATTAGGCGCTTTGATCCGCGTTCATCCGCGAAATCGGCGTCAAACGCTTTTTCGGGTTAGGCCAAAAAAACGCCCGGCACTCAGGCCGGGCGTCTGCGGTCGCTTGCCAGTGATCAGCCCGCCGGGCTCCCGGCCTTGTCCGCCTCGGGCATCTGCTTCTTGAGGTCGTGCGCGCGCTGGATGATGTACTGGTGCACAGCCTCCACATCTTCGGGACTGAACTTGTCCATCACCGAAGGCATGCCCTTGCCGGCATAGGCGCCCGCCAGAATGCCGGCGAACAGCTTGTGCGTTTCCGGCGTCATGTAGCGCAGGTCGGGCAGCACCGAACCGGAGATCGCGTTGGGCCCGTGGCACATGCCGCAGCCGGCGTTGTAAAGGTCGCGACCCTTGGCGATGGTCGCTTCGTCAGCGGTGACTTCCGGGGGCTCGGGCAGTGGCAGCACCTCGTTGTTCGGCGGCGGCAGCGTCGCCTTGCCGCCAAGCTTGTAGGTCAGGATGCGCGCCTCGGGGCGCACCTTGGCGGGTTCCGACAGACCGCCCAGCGCCAGCGGGAAGGCACCGCCCCAGCCGGCCGCCACGGTCACGTATTGCTCGCCGTCGATCTCGTAGCTGACGGGACCGGCCATCACGCCGGTGTTGGCCGGGGTTTCCCACAGCTTGTCGCCTTTGGCGGCGGAGTACGCCACGAAGCGGCCGTCTGCGGTGCCCTGAAACACCAGGTCGCCCGCGGTGCTCAGGGTGCCACCGTTCCACAGGGTGACATAGCTCTGGCGCCAGACTTCCTTCTGCGCCACCGGGTCCCAGGCGATCAGATGACCTTTGTGAGCGGCGACCGCTCCCGCAAGCTCCTTGGGATCTTCGGGCAGGGCGATGGGCTTGGAGCCCATGTGCCAGGTGCCCTTGCCGCTGTATTCCTGATCCTCGGGAACGAAATAGGCAACCGCCTCCTGCATCGGAATGTAGACCAGGCCGGTCTTGGGGCTGTACGACATCGGCTGCCAGTTGTGCGCGCCCAGCGGGCCCGGCGAAACGAGCCTGGGTTCCTTGCTCCAGTCGGCCTCCGGATTCTCCACCGGCCGGCCGGTCTCCATATCGACATGCGTGGCCCAGTTGGCGGGGGCGAATTTCTCGGCACTCAGCAGCTCGCCGGTGGCGCGATCCAGCACGTAGAAGAAGCCGTTCTTGGGCGCCTGCATCAGCACCTTGCGCGGAGTGCCGTCGATGTCCAGATCGGCCAGGATCATGTGCTGGGTGGCGGTGTAGTCCCAGTGATCGGCTGGCGTGGTCTGGTAATGCCAGACGTATTCGCCGGTATCGGGCTTGAGCGCGACGATGGACGACAGGAACAGGTTGTCGCCGCCGCCGGGGCTGCGCACCTCGCGGTTCCAGGTGGAGCCGTTGCCCACGCCGATGTAGAGCAGATTCAGATCCGGGTCGTAGGCCATGGCGTCCCACACCGTGCCGCCGCCACCAAACTTCCAGTAGTGATCGCCTTTCCAGGTCGGCAGCGCCATTTCCATGGCCTTGCTCTCGGGCGGATCTTCCGGATTGCCGGGCACGGTGAAGAAGCGCCACAGCTCCTTGCCGGTCTCGGAATCGTAGGCGGTGATGTAGCCGCGCACGCCGAGTTCGGCGCCACCGTTACCGATGATGACCTTGTCCTGGATGATGCGCGGCGCACCGGTGATGGTGTAGCTGCGGTTGGCATTGAGCACCGTATCCACTTCCCACACCTTGGCGCCGGTCTTGGCGTCCAGCGCAATCAGGCGGCCATCGTAGGCGCCGACGTAGACCTTGCCTTTCCAGATCGCCACACCACGATTGGCAACGTCGCAGCAGCCGTCGCGGCCCTTGTCGCGAGGCACCTTGGGATCGTATTTCCACAGTTCCTTACCGCTCACCGGGTCCAGCGCGGAGACGATGGAGAATGCGCCGGTGACATACATCACCCCATCGACCACGATGGGCGTCGCCTCAGTGGCGCGATCGACGTCCAGCCGGTAGCTCCAGGCCAGGCCCAGGTCGGCGACGCTCTCCTGGTTGATCTTGTCCAGCGGGCTGTAGCGCTGCTCGTCATAGGTGCGGCCGTGGCTCATCCAGGCGCCAGGCTCGGTGTCGGCGGCGATGATGCGCGCGCCGTCCACCGTTGCCCCTGGAATGTCGCTGCCGGACTTGTCGGCGCTGCCGGAAGGCGCATTGCCTTGCTGACCGCAGGCAGCGAGAAGGCCGAGCGCGATCAGCGGAACCCATCGGTACCGAGTTTTCATGTGCATCTCCTCTGAGTAGGTAGCGGTGCGTCTTGTAGGGACCCGTTTGCTCCAGGTCCTCTGGTCACTGCACAAGTCTAAAAGGCCGCGCGGCGCGGCGCCCTACCCGCGCCCTACCCCCGGCCGTTTTCCCGTCTGCAGGCGCCGGGGACCGAAACGACCGCCGCCTCAGAAGCCGTAGATCAACCTCGATAACGGCGTGGACTCGCAGAAATCGGATTTCAGGTGTGCACCCATGAGCGATTCGGCTGCACGCACCGAATGTTCGTCGTTCAGCATCTGGGCCACCCGCCAGCCGAGGTCATGCGCCTGCTGCAAGACCAGTTCGCAGCGCTCGACAAAGTCGATGTACTGGACGTGCTGTCGGCGCGCTACTGCCGCGCGTATCGATATTTGCTCCAGCGTCATGAGCCGACCCGGTTCGTGATTTTTCCAGTACGCCGACGCCGCAAGAATTGGATCATAGGGGCTAACAGAGGTAGGCATCGGTCATGTGAATTGCGCTCCTGCGGGGTCCAGCGCAAATAGGCTGGTGGCTTCCAGGTCCAGCACCTGAACCGCGGCCGCATTGAACAACTGCCAACGCCAGCGCAAGGACCCGATGCTGCCGCTGGACGAAACGCGCTTCTCGAGCACGGTCAGGCGCAGGCGCAGCTTGTCGTCAGGGCGCACCGGGGCCGTCCATTTGAGGTACGACAAGCCCGGCGACCCGAACGATTCCGAATCGCTCAACAGCTCCTGCACCACCAACTTCATCGCCAGTGCACAGGTCTGCCAGCCGCTGGCAATCAGGCCGTTCCAGCGGCCTTGCTCCGCGCGCACCGGGTCGGTGTGAAACCATTGCGGATCGTAGGCTTGTGCAAACTCCACGATCTGGCGGGCATCGACCGAGATCGGCCCGAGCTCGATGGTCTGTGCGTCATGAAACTCTGAAAATCGCATTGGAGCCTCCGGATTGGAACGACTCGGCGCGCTGGCTAGTAGGTTTCCAGGTGCAGCCGCCCTTCGCCCTTGAGTCGTGGATGCAGCTCCTTCCACGACAGGCCGTGACTGTCGGTCGCGAAGCGAAGCGCATCCATCACGCCGTCCTCCATGCCCTTGAGACCGCACACGTAGATGTGCGTGTGCTCGCTGCGAAGCAGATCCAACACATCGTCGGCGCGTTCGCGCATCAGGTCCTGCACGTATTTGCGCGGTTGGCCTGGGGTGCGCGAGAACGCAAGATTGATGTCGATGAAATCTTTCGGCAGCTGCGTGAGCGGCCCGAAGTAAGGCAGTTCCTCCTGCGTGCGGGCTCCGAAGAACAGCATCAGGCGGCCGTTGGCGGTGTCCGGCGACGCCTTCGATCGCTCCTCCTCGCACAGACCCGGACGGCACAGTCGGCGGCGGCGCTCGGTCATGGCGCGCATCGGGGCCGAGCCCGTACCGGTGCAGATCATCAACAGATTGGACCGGGGATCGTCCGGCATCAGGAAGGTGGACCCGAATGGCCCGATCACCTTGACCTGATCGCCCTTGGCCAGATCGCAGACATAGTTGGAGGCCACGCCGCGGGTAGGCCTGCCGTCGTGGTCGGTGGTCACCCGCTTCACGGTCAGCGACAGATTGTTGTAGCGCGGGCGCTCGCCGTCGCGTGGACTGGCGATCGAATACTGGCGCGCGTGGTGCGGGCGACCGTGCACGTCGGTGCCCGGCGCGATGATGCCGATCGACTGGCCTTCGAGCACCGGAAACGGCACCGAGCCGAAATCCAGCACGATGTGGTGGGTGTCGCTATCGCGATCCGCGGCGGTGACGCGAAAGTTGCCGGCGACCGTGGCCGTCGCAGTCTGCTTGAGCGTGTAGAGATTGACCGTCGGCGTCGGCGCAGAGCGTGGCGCCGTGGTGGAGCCGCGCGTCGCATCGACCGGCGGCGGCACGAAAGCAGATTCGGATGGCGTACCTGCCTCGGAACCTTCGATGTCTTTCTCTTCGGGCAACTCGTCCCAGGTCAGCTGCTCGTCGATGGAATAAGCCTCGACCCGGATCACCTTGCGCCAGTTGTCGATGGACCCGGTCGGACACGGCGAGATGCAGGCGTTGCAGCCATTGCAGATGGCCGGGTCGACGACGTAATTGCGCGAATCGTGCGTGATCGCGTCGACCGGACAGGTCTCTTCGCAGGTGTTGCAGCGAATGCAGATGACTGGATCGATCAGGTGCTGGCGCAGGATTTCGGTGGGGGCGTTCATCGGGAATTCCGAAAATCAAAGCCTTCACCGCAAAGGCGCAAAGGGAAAAGGAAGGTCGCAAAGGATCGAAAGAGATAGCACCCGGCAACCGCTTCCTGCCTTCGGCAGATTTTCTTTGCGTTCTCTCTTTCTGACTTTGCGCCTTTGCGGTGGAAGCTGTTGCGTTAAAACTCAGTCGAACCGCACATACTGCATGTCCATCGGCTGCTTGTTGATGCCCACCAGCGGGGCGGAAATCCAGTTGGCGTACTGACCGGGTTCGGCGACGCGGCCCATCAGCGAGGCCACGTAGGCACGATCCTCAGCGCTGGGCATCCATTTGGCGACGTTCGCGTTCCATTCATCCTGCGTCAGCGGGCGGCCGTCGGGGGCGATGCGCACGCCGGACAAAGTGCCGATCTGGCGGTTGAATGCCTTGTGCGGAACCGTGAGGCGAAACGGCATCCCGGACTTCTCGATGACCTTGTTCCAGCGACCCACGCCGGCCTCGGAGTCGCGGATGAAGTCGTCGCGCAGCACCTCGTTGAGCGCATTGAGCATCGGCGCTTCCTTTTCCACCAGCTTGCCGTCGACCACATCGAGAATCTTGTAGCCCATATCCTGCAAGCGGTGATCGTCGTTGCGCTTGCCTTCCTCGAAACGCCCCTTGAGACCAGAGTTGTAGAACGTCGCGGCGTTGGACGACTGGTCCGCCCCGAACAGATCCAGGGTGACGCTGTAGTGGAAATTCAGGTAGCGCTGCAGGGTCTGCAGATCGATGGCGCCCAGGGCACGCACCTGATCGGGCGCCTCGACGTTGTGCTTCTTCATCAGCTCGCAGGTACGCGCAATCACACGCGACACGCCGGACTCGCCCACGAACATATGGTGCGCTTCTTCGGTGAGCATGAACTTGGTGGTGCGCGCCAAAGGATCGAAGCTGGACTCGGCCAGGGCGCAGAGCTGGAACTTGCCGTCACGGTCGGTGAAATAGGTGAACATGAAGAAACTCAGCCAGTCCGGCGTCTGCTCGTTGAACGCCCCGAGGATGCGCGGATTGTCTTCCTGCCCGGAGCGTCGCTCCAGCAATGCATCCGCCTCCTCGCGGCCATCGCGGCCGAAATAGCGGTGCAGCAGATACACCATCGCCCACAGATGACGACCTTCCTCCACGTTGATCTGGAACAGATTGCGCAGGTCGTAGAGGCTGGGCGCGGTCAGCCCGAGGTGGCGTTGCTGCTCCACCGACGCCGGCTCGGTGTCGCCCTGGGTGACGATGATGCGGCGCAGGTTGGCGCGGTGCTCGCCGGGCACTTCCTGCCAGGCGTCTTCGCCCTTGTGTTCGCCGAAATGGATCTTGCGATCCTGCACCTGCGGCGCCAGGAAGATGCCCCAGCGGTAGTCCGGCATCTTGACGTAGTCGAAGTGCGCCCAGCCGCCGGGTTCGGCGCTGGTCGCGGTGCGCAGGTAAACATCGTGCTGGTGCGAGCCGGCCGGACCCATGTCACCCCACCAGTCGAGAAAATTGGGCTGCCAGTTCTCCAGCGCGCGCTGCAGCACGCGGTCGGATGACAGGTTCACGTTGTTGGGAATCTTCTGGCTGTAGTCGATAGTCATGGTTGTCTCTCAAGAAAAAATCAACGCGAAGGCGCGAAGGGAACAGAAAGAACGCACGGAAGAATCGAAATAAAATCGATGGAAGGCTGTGCCCCTTCTTTTCTTCCTTTGCGCCTTTGCGTTGAACGTCGTTGTCTGATCAAACCCGCTGGAAGTCGAATGCTGCTTTCTCACCCTTGCCGTAGACCTTGAGCGCGCCCTTGTCGCCGACGGCATTGGGGCGGATGAAGATCCAGTTCTGCCAGGCCGACAGTCGCCCGAACACGCGCGTCTCCATGGTCTCGGTGACACCGAAGCGCAGGTTGGCCTCCAGTCCTGTCAGCGCGTCGGGCGACAACGCGGCGCGCTCCTCGAGCGCGATGCGGATCTCGTCGTCCCAGTCGATGTCGTCGGGCGCCGCCGTGATCAGGCCCAGTTGTTCGGCCTGTTCCGGCCCCAGCGCCTGGCCGAGCGTGGCGCGTACCGCCTCGATCTCGCCGGCATCGTCGTAGTAGCGCTGCGCGATGCGGCTCTTGCCGTTGACCATCGGGTAGCTGCCGAAATTGAGATTCGACACCTGCACACGCGGCGAGTCGGCCTCCAGCAATTGCATGTAGCTGCGATCGGCCGCCAGCGCCATTTCCAGCAGCGTGCCGGCGAAGCAGGAGCCCTTCTCGATCAGCGCGAACAGGGTACGCGAGGACACGTCCAGCCGCGCCAGGGTGCGGCGCAGAAAGCCGAGGGTTTCGCGCACGAACCAGTGGCCCTGATGGGCCTCCAGCGTGGCGTCGCAGGCCAGCACTGCCGCTGCGTCGCCCTGGCTGCGCAGGATCCAGGTGCCGATCTCCAGCTCGTTGGTGCGCAGCGACAGGATGGCGTCGTCCAGCTCGCGCGCCAGGCGCAGTGGCCACCAGTTGGCGCCGGCCTTGAGGATGCCCTCGATGTCGGTCGGCTGCGGTGCGTCCGGCGCCTTGACGGTGAGGTTGGCGAGCCGCCGATTGCGATCGATCTGCACCGCGACGTAACGGTATTCAAGGGAGTCGGCCGAGATGTTGCGGTCCAGCGGGGTCAGCGTCACGCCCTGCGCATCGGCCGGACGATCGCTCTGCGCCGCCAGTTCCAGCGCGCGCGCCCGCACGGTCTGCGCAAACTTGGCCGGCTTGGCGATCTCGTCGACCAGCTTCCAGTCCTTGGCGCGCTGGCCGCGCTGGCCCTCGACGCTGGTGCAGAAGATGTCGGCACGGTCGTGGCGCACCTTGCGCTTATCGGTGATTCGGGTCAGTCCGCCGGTGCCGGGCAGCACGCCGAGCAGCGGAACCTCTGGCAGCGATACCGAGGAGGAACGGTCGTCGACCAGATAGATCTCGTCGCAGGCCAGCGCCATCTCGTAGCCGCCGCCGGCACAGGCGCCGTTGACCGCGGCCAGGAACTTGAGGCCCGAATGCCGTGACGAATCCTCGATGCCGTTGCGTGTCTCGTTGGTGAACTTGCAGAAGTTCACCTTCCAGGCGTGCGACGACGAACCCAGCATGAAGATGTTGGCGCCGGAGCAGAAAATGCGGTCCTTGAGGCTGGTGACCACCACGGTGCGCACTTCCGGGTGCTCGAAGCGGATGCGTTGCAGCGCATCGTGCAGCTCGATGTCCACGCCCAGATCATAGGAATTGAGCTTGAGCTTGTAGCCCGGGCGCAGGCCGGCGTCTTCGGCGACATCCATGGCCAGGGTGGCGACCAAGCCGTCGAAGCTCAGACTCCAGTGTCGATATCGCGAGGGGTCGGTCTGGTAGTCGACCGGACAGCTGGCGACTTCAGAATGGGTGGCTTGCATGACGACTCCTCGGATGAGCAATAGTGCAGCATTGTGCATGCACTATTATGCATGTCAAGCGATGATCACAGCCGGTGACACTCAAAGGCGCCGCGCCAAAGCCTCGTCGAGGCTCGCGGCGACCGCGCTCAGGCAATCCGCTGCCGACTTGCCGCTGGTGTCCAGCACCAGGTCGGCCTTGGCGTAGAACGGCGTGCGCTCTTCCAGAATCAGGCGCAGATCGTCCATCGCCTGGCGGTTGCCCGCCATGGGTCGCAGGTCGCCCTGGGCGATGACGCGATTCATGTGCTCCTCAGGCGAGGCGGTCAGCCACAGCGTGTAGCAGCGCGACAGCAGGAGATTGAAGGTGGCGGCTTCGGTAACGATGCCGCCGGGCGTGTCGATCACCGACAGCGGGTGCGCGTCCACCGCCTCGTCCAGCGCGCGGCGCTCGTAGCGCCGGTACGCGGCAGGGCCGTACAAGGCATGGATCTCGTCGGGCCGGCAGCCGGCGATGCGCTCGATCTCGCGATTGAGATCCACCAGCGGTCGCTCCAGGTATTTGGCCAAGGCCCGGCCCAGGGTGGACTTCCCGGCCCCGCGCAGGCCGATCAAGGCAATGCGATCAAGCCGGTGATCGGAGCTGGTCATGCCGCCAAACAAGCTCGTCAAAGCGTGCCGCGCGGCTTCCAGCTGGGTCTGACTGCGGCCGTGCAGGAGATCGCGGATCAGCAGCCATTCCGGCGAATCGGTGGTCTCATCCCCCAACAGTTCGGCCAGCGAGCAATCCAGCGCACCCGCGATCTGGCTGAGGATGAGGATGGACGGATTGCCCTCGCCGGCTTCCAGGTTCGCCAGGTGTCGTTCGGATACATCGGCCATCTGCGCCAGCACCTTGCGCGTGATGCCGCGGCGTGCGCGCAGGCGCCTCACCCGGCTGCCCAGGGACGACTGCAGCGCCGCCGCGGACCGCGGCGCAACGGTGGGCAAGGGGTGACCTGGAGTTGGATTACGGACCGACATCGGGTTTCACCTGATTTTGACTCCCCATGCATTATCGTGCATTTTCAGCCGCCTGTGCCGTCGGACCCAGGAACGCCAAAGCGCACCCCGAACCGCCCAATCGCCGACCCTCATGCCAACGCCATCTTGTCGCACGGCGCCCCGCCGCTCGTCACCTTATGTGGCGACGCCCCGCGGCCGTCACGTCTTTACGCTATGACCCTCGCGTCCGCGACCTCACCGCCTGTTCGCGTGTGCTCCTGGACGATCGCCGTTCAACCCAAAAGCAGAATCGGCGGGACCACCCGCCGCCTGGAGGAAAGATGATCGCTGCAAGCCTTGAGCAGACCGCCGAGCAGACGCCCGACCGGCTCAACTTTGCCCAGCATCTGATCGCGCAGAACAGCGGCCGCGCCGACAAGATCGCCTACCTCGACGACGCCCATTCGTTGAGCTACGCGGAACTGACGCGCGCGATTCGCTGCTTCGCCGCCCGGCTCGATGCGCTGGGCGTGCGCCGCGAAGAGCGCGTGCTGCTATGTGCGCATGACACCACCGACTGGCCGGTGGCTTTCCTGGGTTGCCTGTATGCCGGCGTGGTGCCGGTTGCGGTAAACACCCTGCTGACGGCCGCCGATTACGCCTACATGCTGCAACACAGTCGGGCGCGCGCCGTGGTGGTGTCCGGCGCCTTGGTGCCGGTACTGCAGGCGGCGCTGGCTTCCAGCCGTCACACGCCCGATGCCCTGATCGTGTCGCGCGCCGAAGGCCCCCTCCCCGAATCCGCGCTGCGCTTCGAAAACCTGATCCAGGATGGTCCGGAGCGGCCGGCCTGCGCCGATACCGGTCGCGACGAAGCCGCGTTCTGGCTGTACTCCTCCGGCTCCACCGGTCGCCCCAAGGGCACCGTGCACACCCACGGGAACCTGTTCGCCACCACGGCAACCTACGGCGCCCAGGTTCTGGGCTTGATGGAAGCCGATGTGACCTTCTCCGCCGCCAAGCTGTTCTTTGCCTACGGTCTGGGCAATGGCCTTACGTTTCCGCTCAGCGTCGGCGCCACCGTGGTGCTGATGCCGGAACGGCCGACGCCGCTCGCCGTATTCAAGCGCCTGACCGAACGCCGCCCCACCGTGTTCTTCGGCGTGCCCACCCTGTACGCGGCGATGCTGGCCGCACCGGAGCTGCCGCCCGGAGACGCGGTGAGCCTGCGCCTGTGTACCTCCGCCGGCGAGGCTTTGCCCAAGGAGATCGGCGAGCGATTTCAGGCGCACTTCGGCTGCCCGGTTCTCGATGGCATCGGTTCCACCGAAATGCTGCATATCTTCCTGTCCAACAGCGCCGGGCAGTTGCGTTACGGCACCAGCGGCAAGCCGGTTCCGGGCTACGAGATGCAGCTGCTCGACGACGACGGCCAGCCGGTCGACGACGACGAGGTCGGCGATCTCTACGTCAGGGGCGACAGCGCCGCGCTGATGTACTGGGGCAATCGCGACAAATCGCGCGCCACTTTCCTGGGCCCCTGGACCAGGACCGGTGATAAGTACGTGCGCGACGCGCAGGGCTGGTACACCTACGCCGGTCGCAGCGACGACATGCTCAAGGTCAGCGGCCAGTACGTGTCGCCGTTCGAGGTCGAAAGCTGTTTGATGCAGCACGAAGCGGTGCTCGAAGCGGCGATGATCGGCGTTTCCGACGGCGACGGCCTGACCAAGACCAAGGCTTTCGTGGTGCTCAAGACCGGCATCGAGGGCAGCGATGCGCTGGCCGTGCAGATCAAGCACTTCGTCAAGGAACGCCTGGCGCCGCACAAGTATCCGCGGCGCATCGATTTCATCGAAGAACTGCCCAAAACGCCCACCGGCAAGATCCAGCGCTTCAAGCTGCGCGAACAGGAATCCGCCCGCGGATGAGCGCGAGCGACGCCCTGACCGCGATTCGCGTCGGCGAGCGCGACTATCGGATCGAAACGCAGTTGCTGTTCGCCGAGCGTGCCAGCGCGCCGCTGCTGGTGTTTCTGCATGAGGGCCTGGGGTCGGTCTCGATGTGGCGCGACTTTCCGCGGCAACTGTGCGATGCCGGCGGTCTGCGCGGCCTGGTGTATTCGCGGCCCGGCTATGGCCGGTCGACCGCGCGGCCAGCTCACGAAAAATGGCCGGTCACCTTCATGCACCACCAGGCGCAGGACGTGCTGCCTGCGGTCCTCGATGCGCTGGGCATCGACACCACCAGCGAGCCGGCATGGCTGTTCGGGCACAGCGACGGCGGCTCCATCGCGCTGCTGCACGCGGCGCACTTCCCGCAACGCGTACGCGGCGTCATCGCGCTGGCTCCGCACCTGTTCGTGGAGGACCTCAGCGTAGACAGCATCGCCAAGGCGCGCGAGGCCTATCGGCACACCGATCTGCGCGACAAGCTCGCACGCCATCACCAGGACGTGGATTCGGCGTTCTGGGGTTGGAACGACATCTGGCTGGACCCGGCTTTTCGCGACTGGAATATCGAGCGCGACATCGCCGGCATTCGCTGCCCGGTGCTCGCCGTGCAGGGTCTGGACGACGAATACGGCACCCTCGCGCAGATCGAGCACGTTGCACTAAGCGTGCCCCAAACCGAGCTGCTCAAGCTGCCGCGCTGCGGCCATTCGCCGCACCGCGATCAGCCGGAGGCGCTGATCCGCGCGAGCCTACGCTTCGTTGAGAGCCGATAAGGCCAGTTCAACCTGGTAGTTCCAACCCGGGCTACCAGGCACTTCCATCGCAGCTTTGATCGCGGTTTCGTTGGGTGACTCTCGTTCTACTCGCCCAGCGCTCCGAATCGAGAGCCCCAAATTGGTAGGGTGGCATACTGTCTGGCGCGCGCCGCCACGTCGCCGCGCTCGAGAACATCCGGCCAAGGAGAGCCATCGTGATCAAGCCCGAAGACGCCGAATTCCATTTCAAACCCGATTCCCATTGGCAGTGGGTGGAGACCATCGCACTGCCGTTCTGCGTGCCGGAGGCCAGCCTCAACGGCATCATCTACGTGCTGGCACGACCAATGCTGGGCGTGTGCATGTGCGATATCTCCCTGCACGACCGCATCGCCGACCTGTGGGAAGAGCAGCTGTACATCGACAACCAGCAGCACATGCCCTGTCCGAAGTCGCTGCTGGAGTTCACCCTGCCCAATGGCCTGAGTCTGAACGTGGTGGAGCCGCTCAAGCACTATCACGCGCGTTATGAAGGTATCGACGACACCCGCTTCGATCTGCACTTCCACGCGCTGCACCAGCCCTACGACATCAACGACCCCGAAATGGACCCCATGGCCGCCAAGCGTGGCGCCGGCGCCTGGGACACCTCATGGTCCGGACATTACGAACAGACCTACCGCATCACCGGCGAACTGGTGGCCCGTGGCAGGCGCTACCAAGTGGACTGCGTGGATACCGGCGACCGCAGTTGGGGCCCGCGCGTGGAGCGCGATAACTCCTCGGTGATCTGGTGGCACGCGAGTTTCGGCGAGGAACTGACCGTGCACTTGTTCACCGGTCACGACATCGCCAAGACCAACGCGCTCGGTCCGCACGTCAGCGGCTACGTGCTGGAGAACGGCCAGACCTACGGCCTGGTCGATTCGCGCGGCACCCAGGACTATCGCAAGGCGGTGCCACAGGGCGGCGAGCTGGAAGTCACCGACACCCGCGGCAAGACCTTTGCCATCACCTATTCGACGCTCAACTCCTGCTACTGGGCACCGTATCCGTCCAACACCTTTCTGCAAGCGTTTCACCGCGTCAGCCATGCGGGCAAGATCGGCTACGGCGTGCAGCAGATGGGCCTGAGCCGCGCCTACCTGACGCGGCATCGCGACGCCATCCGCGCGCGTTACGGCTAACGCAGGCTGCCCAAGCGACGACCGATCCGATCCGATCCATTGAAGCTGGCGCCAACGCACACGCACTCCATGGACCAGCTTCCCTTTGCCCACGGTGGCCCGCCGTTGACCGCCACTCTGCGCAGCGTCCCCGAAGACTTCATCGTCGACGAAGTCCAGGGCATCTGCCCCGATGGCGACGGCGATCACGCCTGGCTGCTGGTGCGTAAACGGGGCGCCAACACCGAATGGCTTGCCCGCGAACTGGCACGCTTTGCGGGCGTGGCACCGGTGGACGTCGGCTTCGCCGGCCTCAAGGATCGCGACGCCGTGACCACGCAGGTCTACACCCTGCACCTGCCAGGTCGCGCACATCCCGACTGGTCGGCGTTCCCGCACGACAACGTGCAGGTCATTGAACATCACCATCACCGTCGCAAGCTCAAGCGCGGCGCGCTGATCGGCAATCGCTTCCGCCTGATCCTGCGCAACGTGCAGGGCGACCGCGACGACGCCGAACGCTGCCTGCAAGCCATCGCCGCACGTGGCGTGCCCAACTACTTCGGTGAACAGCGCTTCGGCCTGGGCGGCGCCAATATCGAACGCGCGCAGGCGATGTTTGCCGGCAAGCGGGTGGATCGCCAAGCGCGTTCCATGTTGCTGTCGGCCGTGCGCTCGCACCTGTTCAACTGCGTGCTGGCAGAACGCGTGCGTGCTCAGAGCTGGGATCAGGCGCTGGCAGGCGAAATCTGGAGCCTGTCCGGGTCGCGTTCCTGGTTCGGCCCTGAGGCCCACACCGACACTCTGGAACAACGTCTGCGCAGCGGCGACATCCATCCCTCTGGCCCCTTGTGGGGACGCGGCGCCCTGCCGACCGCAGCACAGGCGCTGGCGCTGGAAACCGAGGTGCTGCAACCGTACACCGCGCTCAAGCACGGCCTGGAGAAAGCCGGCCTGGAACAGGACCGCCGCGCCCTGCGACTGCAGCCGCAGGACCTGCGCTGGCACTGGCGGCAGGACGAGGTGCTGCAGCTCGAGTTCCAACTGCCGCCGGGAACCTATGCCACGGTGGTGATGCGGGAGCTGACGGGTTGATGGCCACGGCGAATCAGCCGTCCAGCCCATGCTCAAGGCTGTGAAGCCGATCCATCACGTAGACCTGATGACTCGCGCCTGCAGGTATGCGAGCCTGCCCGCCTTGAAAACGCTTTCGCCGCAGATGATGCGAATGAACACAAGTCGATACGGAGCATCTTTGCCCCGGCAAACCAGCCGCCGTGCGCCATTTCTTTAGCACCGATCTGCGCAGATCCGCAGCGAACTGGTGTTTCCATGTTGATCAACCAAGGACACAAGACATGAAAGCAATCTGGAACGACACCGTCATTGCCGAGAGCGACGACACCGTGGTGGTGGAAGGCAATCACTACTTTCCGCCGGACGCAATCAAGCAGGATCGATTTCGCGCTTCAACGCACGAAAGTTTCTGCGGTTGGAAAGGCACGGCGCGCTATTACGACGTGGTGGTGGCTGACGCGGTGAACGCGAATGCCGCCTGGTACTACCCCGAGCCGATGCCGGCGGCAGAGAACATCCGCGGTTACGTCGCGTTCTGGAAGGGCGTGACCGTCACCGCTTAGAGCTACACCCTCCGCAACAACTGGATCGCGAAGCGCTGCTCGTCGTCGGTCCAGGTCTGATGCACCGCCAGCCCGGCCTGCGCGGCCATGCGCGCGAACTCCGGTAGCGCGTACTTGCAGCTGTATTCCACCAGCATCTTTTCGCAGGCCGCAAACTCGATGGTGGCCCCGTCCAGGTGTACCTGCTGGTCGGCACGGCTGACGATGTGCGTTTCGATGCGCCCGGCCAGCACGTTGTAGCGGGCGCGATGCTGAAACTGCTCCACGTCGAAATCCATATCCAGCTCGCGATTGAGCCGGTGCAGCAGATTGAGCGTGAACTCGGCGGTGACACCGGCCGCATCGTTGTAGGCGGCTTCGAGGACTTTCGGGTCCTTCTTCAGATCGATGCCGACCAGCGCAGCGCCCTGCGGCCCCATCTCCGCGTGCATCACCTTGAGCAGGCGCAGGGCTTCGGCAGACTCGAAATTTCCGAGCGTGGACCCCGGAAAGAAGATCAGCACGCTGCGCGGCTCGCGCCTGGGCCTGGGCAAGCTGACGGTGGTGTTGAAGTCGGCGCACAGCGGCAACATCTGGATGTCAGGGAAACGCGCGGCCAGTTCGTCCAGGCTGGTATCCAGCGCGCTGGAGGAAATCTCGATCGGCACATAGGCAACCGGCGCTTCCAAAGCGGCGAGCAGCAATTGGGTCTTGATGCCGCTGCCGCTGCCGTACTCCACCACCAGCGCACCGGGCCCGATCACCTGCGCCATGCTGGCTGCTTGTTGCTGCAGGATGTCCAGTTCGACTCGCGTCAAGTAGTACTCCGGCTGCTCGCAGATCTGCTCAAAAAGCGCGGAGCCGCGCGCATCGTAGAAATATTTCGATGGCAGGCGCTTGGGTGTGGCGCGCAGACCCTTGCGTACGTCCGCGGCCAATTCATCACGCGCAGCGTGCTCGGGGGACAACTGCCACGCGCTGCTCGGAAGTTTCATCGGTCCTGCCCCAAGCGCAGTCCGGTGAACTGCCAGCGGTCTGCCGGTGTGAAGAAATTGCGATAGGTGGCGCGCACGTGGCCGGGCGGCGTCACGCAGGAGCCGCCCCGCAGAACGTACTGCCCGCACATGAACTTGCCGTTGTACTCGCCCAGCGCGCCGGCCAGCGGTCGATAGCCTGGGTAGTTCACGTAGGGGCTTGCAGTCCACTCCCATACGTCGCCGTAGGCCTGCAGGATGCCTGGCCCGACTTGCGGAGGAAGCGGATGCAGCGCGCCGTCATCGGCAAAATGGCCCTGCACTTCTTGGGTCGCCACTGCGCTTTCCCACTCGGCTTCGGTCGGCAGGCGGGCACCGGCCCAGCGCGCGTAGGCGTCTGCCTCGAAGAAGCTGATGTGGCATACCGGCGCGGCTGCATCCAGGCTCACGCGGCCACCCAGAGTGAACTCGCTTTCCAGATCGTCCGACCAGTACAGCGGATGCGCCCACTGCCGCTGCTGCACCGTATTCCAGCCTTCCGACATCCATAGCGCCGGCTGGCGATAGCCGCCGTCGCGAACGAAGTCGCGGAACTCGCCGTTGTTGACGGGACGATTGGCCAGTGCGTGCGGCTGCAGCAGCACACGATGCCGCGGGGTCTCGCAGTCGAATGCGAAGGCAGCGCCGGCATGACCGATCTCGGCGATGCCTTGCGCGCCCTGCAGGTAACGCAGCGGCACCACCGCGCACGTGTCCCGCGGTTTGGCAGGCCGGAACGCCGGCTCCAGCGGATTGAGCGAGAACAGATGCTTGATGTCGGTGAGCAACAACTCCTGGTGCTGCTGTTCGTGGTGCAGACCCAGCGTCACCAGGCTGCGCGTTTGGGCATCGTCCTCGGCATCGTCTTCGGCGTCGGCCAGCAGCGCTTCCATGCGAGCGTCGATCTGCGCGCGGTAATCGAGCACCTCGGCCAAGGTCGGCCGCGACAGCAGCCCACGCTGCGGACGCGCGTGCATCGGGCCCACGCTCTGGTAGTAGGAATTGAACAGGTAGTTCCAACGCGCGTCGTAGGGGTTGTAGCCGGGATCGCGCCCGAGCACGAACTGCTCGAAGAACCAGGTGGTGTGGGCCAGATGCCACTTGCTGGGGCTGGCATCGGGCATCGACTGCAGCGCGGCATCTTCAGGGGCCAGCCCCGCGATCAGCGCCACACTGGCGTCACGCACCTGCCGGTAGGCATCCGCAGTCGCCTGGCGGCCGGGCGAGTCCGGTGGATTTCGGGTTCGTTCGAGCACGTGACGGTAACGTGAAAGTTGATTTTTCTTGGACGAATCGCGGCGCGGTCCACACGTCGCAGCAAGGTACGGGCCTCGGCTGAGGTCCGTAGTCTACGCACCATCGCCGCGATGGATAAACCCGCAACCTGAATACGCGGGTTGCGCCCGACCGCTATCGCGGCGCCGACGAATTGCCCTACGGGCCTGCCGGCTTCACGACGACGGTGCAGCAGCCGACGACGGCAGCAGGCGCACTTCGCGTTGCGGGAAGGGAATTTCGATGCCGTGCTCGCGCAGCGTCTCGAAGATCAGCAGCAGCAGATCGCCGCCCACCCGATTGCGCCCGTCGTCGATACCATCCATCCAGAACTCCACGAACATGTTCACGCCGGAGTCGCCGAAGCTGTCGATCTCGCAGTCGGGACGCTCTTCGATGGGGATATCGACCCCACTGATGACCTGCGGATGGCTGGCGACTGCGTTACGAATCAGCTCGCACATGGCGCGGATATCGGTGCTGTAGGCCACCGAGAAATCCACCCGGTAGCGCTGCTTGTGGTTCTTGTGCGTCCAGTTGGTGAAGGACTTGGTGATGAAGGTTTCGTTGGGCACCAGCACATCCTTGCCGTCAAAGCCTTCCAAGGTGGTGTAGCGCAGGGTCAGTTCGCGCACATAGCCGGATTGCCCGCCCTCGATCTCCACGTAGTCGCCGACCGATAGCGAGCGGTCGAACAGGATGATGATGCCGGAGATGAAGTTGGAGGCGATGGACTGCAGGCCAAAGCCCAGGCCCACACCGACGGCGCCGCCGAACACCGCCAGCGCGGTCAGGTTGATGCCCAGCACCTGCAGGAACAGCAGCAGCACCAGGACCGAAAGGGCGATCTGGAACAGCTTGGCAATGACCTCGCGGGTCCGCACTGCTAGGCGTTCCTGCCGGCGGATGGCGTTGATGCCCGCGGTGTTGGAGATCCAGCCAAGCCAGAACAGCAGCGACCCGAACACCAATACGCGCAGCAGGCCGCTGACGGTGAAGCGCAGATTGCCGATCTCCAGCGACATCGACTCCAGGGTCGCCGTGACGGTGCTCAGTACCCCCAGCAAGTGCAGCGGCACCAACAGCAGCACCGCCAGACGCAGCAGGCGCGCCGTCAGCGGTCCCACGTGCATCAGGCGGATCACGCTCTCCACCAGCCACAGCACCAGCACCAACGTCACCGCCCGCAACAACCAGTCCTCGCCGACCCAGGTCAGGCTCAAGCCCGCTGCGACCACCACCAGCAGGGTCGATAGCGCCGGCTGCACCAGCGTGTGCAGCCGCTCCAGGGTTCGCCGCAAGGGGGTGCCGGCCGCCCCGAGTTTCACCAGGCGCGTCGACAGCGCCCAACTCAGCAGCAGCGCCGCCAAGGCCAGCGCCAGTTGCACGTAGGTTGCGGGTGAGGTCAGCGCCGCCTGCACCACCGCGGCGGCTTGCACGACGGAATCGTTGAACGCACTCATGTTCGGCATATGGAGATTCACGATCGGTCGACCGGCCGCAGGGTGATGACGGCGCCAAGACTGCTGTCACCCTTGCGCAAAGTCCAGAATGACGAGCGTCTTTCGGCCGCGACCGGGCCGACCTCGTCCAGGCAAACGATCGCCACGCGCCCGGAAAGGCCCCCACCATCGCGCTCGACGCGCCTGAGAAGGGCGATCGAATTCGAGAAGACCTACCTGCCTCGGTGTCTGCGCCAACCGACTACGAGGCTCGCAACGCGGTCAGAACACCCGCACGTTCAACTCGCTCAGGTGCCAGCCTTCGACCCCGCGACGGAACTTGAGCAACCAGCGCTGATGGCCCTCGTCATGACGGACCAGGTAACTGCGGGTGACACAGCCGGCGAACAAGGTCTCTTCCGGAGTCGACACGCTGCGCGCCGCACCCAGATCGGACACGGTCGCGGCCACCTCACGCTGGTGTGCCTGCAGCCTTTCCCGCAGGCCGCTGTCGTCGGGGCGACCCAGCGCAGCAGCCTGTTCGAAGGCGCGGTCGAGTTCGCCGCGTGCGACCTCTTCGATCAAAGCCTGACCCGCAAGCTCGGCGGTCTGGCTGGAACGCCACTCCGCCGCCCGTACGGGAACCTCGACGAGCAGCGCAAGCATCAGCATGGCCAGGCCGCCGATGCCTGAGAGCGCGGAGAATCGTGGGAGCTTGATGTGCGTCATGACCGCCACCGGTTTGAACGTGTGGCTTTGCATACGTCGGCAGCGCGCCGTCGGACGCTGGCCCACCGAGATTCCGGTCCCTCAGTCCGAAGGCGTCGGCCGGCACACCGGCCCCGGCACCAGCGGCAGCCCCAGCGCGGCGCGCAGTACCACCTGCGCCCGGCTGCGACGCGCCTTGTCGGCGGGGTAGTGCTGCAACCAATCGAACAGTCCAGCAATGTCCACCGTATGCGCCCGAGCCCAGTCGGCAGCAGCGCGCAGCGCGGCTTCGTCGTCGTCCTCGTCGAGATAGCGCTGCAGCGGCGAGATCAACGCATCGGGCAACGGAGCCGACACCGGCGCGTCTCACTGCACCGACAGCAGCAGGGCTGCGCCGGTATCGCCCGCAGCACAGCCGGTAAACAGACCCAGGCCGCCGCCCTGCGCATGCAAGGCCACGATGAGTTCGGCGATGGTGCGCAGACCGGTGGGACCTTGCGGGTGGCCGTAGATCAGACTGCAGCCGTAGACGTTCATCTTCTCGGCGTCGAAGCCGGTCTGGCGACAGAACCAGGCGTCGTTGACGGCAAAAGGATTATGCGTGGCGACGAGCCGCACCTCGGCCATGTTCCTGCCGCACTCGGCCAGCACCTTCTGCGCGGCCAGGGTTGCGGCCTTGGGCATGCACGCCTTTTCCACCCGCGCCTGGGCAACGCCCAGCAGGCGCACGCTGCCCTCGCCTTTCGACAATGCGCGCGCACGCTCGGCGCTGCATACCACCGCACCGGCTGCGCCATCAGCCGGATGCGTCTGCGACCCGAAGGTGACGACCCCACCCGCGGTGGTGGGTTTGAGACTGCGCAGATTCTCGCGATCGTAGGGGTGGATGCCCTGGTCGGTGTCGACGCAGTGCACCTGACCCTTGCGAGCGGGCAGGTTCACCGGCTGCAGGTAGCGCTTCTGCACGGCGCGATCGTCGCGCAGGCTGCTGGCATATTGCTGGTAGCGCAGCATCGTCAGGTCGTCGAGCGCCTCGCGCGACAGACCGCCCTGCCTGGCCACGTTCTCGGCGGTGGTCACCATGGCGCTGCCGGTATTGGGATCAGCGGCAAAGTTGTCCAGCACCCAGTTCTCGATCTGCGGGGCACCACCCATGCCGGACGGCGACGGGTAGATCAGCACCGGTCCGTTGCTGGTGCGATCGGCGGCCACCACCAGTACCTGCTCGTTGCTGTCGCCTTGCACCGCCGCGGCCGCAGCCGCGAGGCAGGCCACCGAGGTGGCACAGGCCTGCGCGATCAGCGGGCCGGTCACCGCCTCCATGCCCAGGCGCGAGGCGGTCCAGGGTACGGCGTAGAAGGCGTCGTTCTGCGGAATGGTCAGACCCATCACCAGTTGGGTGAAGGACTGGGGATCGAGCTGACGGGCCGCCAGCGCGTCGCGAGTGACGTGCATCGCCACATCCAGACTGGACACGTCGGCCAGCGCGCCCTGCCAGCGTACGAAGGGCGAAGACCAGCAAGCGCCGATGGGAATGAACGCGTTGTCGAATCTCATAAGGTGATGATGCAGGCTTCGGGGGGTTCCGCGTACAGCCGCTCGACCTGTTGCGCACGCCGGTTCAGCACCGCGCGCTGATTGATGTAGCCCTTGTCGGTGATCTCGCCGGCATCGATGTGGGGCGGCTCGGCCAGCAGTACGCCACGCGGCGCGTACATGGAGCTGCCGCCGCCGAGTGCCTTGAGCCGCCGCATGCCCGCGCGCGTGGCGGCACGCACCGCCGTGTGTTGCAGCACTTCGACGATATCGGCATCCGCGGGCAGACTGGCGATCTGCCGACACGCGGCCAAATTGGGAAAGATCAGGAAGGCCAGATGATCCCGATCGTGCCCGGCGATGACCAGGTCCTGCGCCACCGGCGCCAGGCATTCCAGCGCACGGATCCGGGCACCGCCCACGTTGACCCAGGTGCCGGTGGAAAGCTTGAAGTCCTCGGAAATGCGGCCGCCGAAGATCAGGCCGGCTTCGGGCCGCGCGGGGTCGGCGAAACGGACGGCGTCGCCGGTGATATAGAAGCCATCGTCATCGAACGCCTGCGCGGACAGCGAAGGACGCTTGAAGTAGCCGGGCGTGATGTTGGGACCGCGCACGCGAATCTCGAAACTGCCCGCCTGCGCACCCGAGCTCGCGGCCGCGGCGCCAGCCTCGGTCGCGCCCAAGGGCAGCAGCTTCAGTTCCGTGCCCGGCACCGGCAGCCCGATGTTGCCGGAACTCTCGGCCTGGAAATGGCAGTCCGTGGCCAGCGGCGCGGTCTCGGTGGTGCCCCAGGCCGACACCATCGGAATCTCGTGTCCCAACGTTTGCTGAGACAGTTCACGCAGCGCATCCCAAAGATGCTGGGGCAACGCCGCGGCAGCATAGAACAGCATCTGCAGGCGCGAGAAGAAATGCTCGCGCAGGGCTGGGTCCTCGCGCAGTGCGCCGACCAGCATGTCGTAGCCGCGCGGCACGTTGAAATACAGTGTGGGCGCGATCTCGCGCAGATTGGCCAGGCTGGTGTCGAACAGGCCCGGCATCGGCCGGCCGCCGTCGATGTAAAGCGTGCCGCCGTTGCGCAGGACCATATTGAAATTGTGGTTGGCGCCGAAGGTGTGGTTCCACGGCAACCAGTCCACAATCACCGGCGGCGTGGTTTCCAGGAACGGCCAGACCTGTACCCGCGCCTGCTGGTTGCTACACAGCATGCGCTGGGTATTGAGCACGCCCTTGGGCTCGCCGGTGGAGCCGGAGGTATAGAGAATCTTTCCAACCGTGTCGGGGGTGACGCGATCGAATGCACGCTGTACGGCTTCGGCCTGGGTGGTCGCCATCAATTCGCTCAGCCTGTGCACGTCGCCACCCGCATGGTTCGACGTCATTACGCGCGCGCGATGCAGCGGCGCGATCGCCTCGAGCGCCGCGCCATAGATTTGCGCGTCGGCGACATAGATCACGCCCGGCGCCAGTTCCCGGATCAGCTTGCCGAGCTTGGCGTGATCTTTCGACGCCAGCGAGTACGCGGTAGAGATGGCCGCCACCGGAATACCGACCTGCATCGCTGCGAGCATCAGCACCGCGTGATCCAGACTGTTGTCGGACAGGATGGCGACCGGTCCGGGTCGGGACTCGGCGTTACGAAGGAGCCCGCTCGCCGCAGCGAGCACACGTCGATAGGCCTCCCCGTAGCTCAGGCGCTGCCAGCCTCCGGGTTCATCGCGCTGCGCCAAGAAAGTCCGTTTCCCGTCGACCTGCGCCCAATGCTGCAGCCACACGCCAACCGCTCGCGGCGACGACCGCAGCGGATCGGCAGAGGCGACGATCAGGCTGCCGTCGCTGCGCCTTGCGATCTCGAGTTTCGGGACGGCAAACAAGGAACTCATCTCAATGCTCCGGCGGCGCGTTCGTCGCCGCCGACACGCAACCCTGCAGCAGACCCAGCACCCAGTCACGATCCAACTCGCGCCCGATCAGTACCAGCCGACTCAGCTTGGGCTCGAACATGCGCCACACGGTGGAGGGGTTGGCCTGGATCAGTCCCTGCACGCCCTGCACGATGATGCGGTTACGCATGCCGTCGATGGCGAGCACGCCCTTGATGCGCCACAGCGCCTCGCCGTAGCGCTCGTTGATTGCAGCCAGCGCGCGATTAAGCTGTACCCCGTCGAGCGGGGTTTCCGCGTTGAAGCTGATGCTGCCGACTCCCCGGGTGTGCGTACCGCCTTGCGCATCGCTGGCCTGCGGGGCAAATACGACCCGGTCGAACTGGTAGCCGCGTAGCTCCAGCAATTTCTCGAACACCTCGTCCCAGGGCGCGCGGTGTGTATCCACGCTCGCTACACCCGCCATGGTGTTCAGCGCCGACACGCGCGCGACCAGTTCGTCCGCCGCATCCGTAGGTCGGCCTTCAGGCCGACTCGCAGGTTCGGCTGTCGGGCTGAAGCCCGGCCCACCCAGCAGGTCCACCTTGGTGACGAGCACGCGGTCCGCGTAGGCGAGCTGCGCCTGCGCTTCGACCGACTCGGCGAGATTGCGCTCGCCGTTCACGGCATCGAACAAGGTCACCACGCCGTCGAGAAAATACTTTCCCAGAACCTCGGTCTCGGCCATGAAGGTGCGCACGATGGGTCCGGGATCGGCGAGGCCGGTGGGTTCGATCAGCACATGATCGAACTCGATCTCGCCCTTGTCGCGCTTCGATGCCAGATCGTTCAGTGCATTCGCGAGATCACCGCGTACCGTGCAGCACACGCAGCCATTGGTGAGCTGCACCACGGTCTCGCCACCGTCCTTCACCAGCAGATCGGCATCGACATTGATCTCGCCGTACTCGTTCTCGATCACCGCAAAGCGCCGGCCGTGCGCTTCTTTCAGGATGCGATTGATGAGCGTGGTCTTGCCCGAGCCGAGAAAGCCGGTGAGCACGGTGACCGGGACGGCTTGCGGTCTCATTGCGTCTGCATATCCAGCGCATCGCTGCAGGCATCGGCCAGGGCTTCGATGTCGGTATCCGCCGCGACCTCGCGCGCGGTCACCACGACGCGCGAATCGCCGGTCTGCCCGACGAGGTATCGCCAGCTCTCCGGTTCGGCGGTGATGCACAGGCCATGCGGCTTTTCGATCAGCGCTTCCTGTTCCGTCGGCGGGCAGGCGATGGTCGCGCCAGGCCAATCCGCCGGCATGGCACCGTCAAAGGCCAGCAAGGCGGGAATGCGATGGAAGCGCGCGATGTTGGAGATGGTGCTGAGCGCGGCCGACCAGCCCTGCAGATCGGCAGGCAACCCACGCTCGCACAGCAAGATCGCCGAGGCCCCGGACTGCGCGAACTGGCGGCACAGCGCGCTCAAGGCACGGCCTGCGAACTCCCAGGCGGCATCGCCATCGGCCTCATCGCCGAGCAGTTCTGCGAGCAGCGAGGCCGGCCCGGTCAGTGCGGCGAGCAGCACCGGTTCGTTCTGCTGCGTGCTCGACAAGCGCTTGCAGGTTTCCAGGCCCGCGGCCAGCGCCTCGGATTGCGTCCAGACCTGATCGAACTCGACCCGCTCGATCACGCCCGGTGACGCGGCTGCGATCACTTTCGGCGGCCACACCTCGCGGTCCACGCCTGCGCCCAGCGCTTCGGCTTCCATCGCCGTCGGCGCTGCGACGACGAACGATGCAGTGCCGACCGCGCGACGCAGCTCGGTCAGGCATTTGCCGAGCCGTGTCGGATCAGCGGTGACCTCAGCGGGCGGCAGCGCCTCGATCTGCGCGGCGACACCGTAGAGCAAGGGCGCGAACAGCGGCGCGTGCGATTTTCCGACGCCGCGACCAAGTTCGGATAGCCGGCGACGCCAAGGGATCGAAGCGCTCATCTCAATCCAGCCGCACGAGCTGCTTGCCGCGATTCTGGCCGGTGAACAGGCGGCGCAGCGCGTCGGGCGCGGCATCGAAACCTTCCGCAATGTCGACCGGGTTCTTGATCCTGCCCGCAGCGAGCCAGGGACTCATCACCGCGATGGCCTCGACGCTGCGTGGCAGGTAGTCGAACACCAGAAAACTTCCATGCGCGCCTTCTTGAGAATGAGGTTCGGGTAGTGCCGGATCACCGGCATCTCGGCGAAGTTGCCGTAGCCGGAGATCGCGCCGCTGAGCACGACCCTCGCGCCCGGCGCGAGATTCGCGAGGCCCGCGTCGAGCATCTCGCCGCCGACGTTGTCGAAGTAGACGTGGATGCCGTCCGGGCACTTCTCGCGCAGTGCGGCCATCGTATCGACGGCCTTGTAATCCACCGCATCGTCAAGACCAAGGTCCTCGCGCAGCCAGCGACATTTCGCTTCGCCGCCTGCGATGCCGATCGTGCGCAGGCCTTTCGCCTTGGCGAGCTGCACGGCGATCACGCCGGTGGCTCCGGCCGCGCCACTGACGGCGACCGTATCGCCTTCAACCGGCCGGCCTACGTCGAACAGGCCAAAGTACGCGGTCAGTCCCGTGATGCCGAACAGCGACAGCGCGGAAGGCAGATCGATGTCCGGCGCGAGCGGCGTCAGCTTGCCGAGCAGCGGATCGTGGCCGTCGCTGACCGCGTAGTCCTGCCAGTCGAAGGTGCCGGTGACCAGATCGCCCGGCTTGAATCCGGGATGACGCGATTCGACGACCTCGCCGCCGGTGAAGGAGCGCATGGTTTCACCGAGCCCGACCGGTCGGATGTAGGTTTCCGAATCCATCCAGGCGCGCTGCGAGGGATCGCAGGACAACCAGCGGTTGCGCAGCAGGAACTCGCCGTCGCGGATGGTCGGGATCGGCACATCGCGTCGTTCAAAATCGCTGCGCTCCGGCAGCGCTGCCTGCGGGCGCGACTTCAGCAGCCATTGGCGATTGATATCGGTCATTTACGCACGCATCCACACCTTGTTGGGCTTGGCGTCCGGCCAGGTGCCGTAGTACTCGAGAATTTCTTCCGGCGGCTTTTTCTGCGACCACTCCGCCTCGAAGGCATCGTAAGGCTTGCCACGCCGCAGCCGCGCCGCGAACTCGGCCTTGCGCGCGTCCGCCGTCGCGGCCTTGTCGATGCGCCGCGTGGTTTCGTCCCAGATCACCTTGTAGATGCGCTTGGCGGTCTCGGCGGTGATCGTGCCCTTGTCCAGATCAAGTGCGACGGACTCCGGTTCGCGATCCAGCGGATCGCCGTAGCCGGTGCCGCCGGCGGAGAAGCCAAACGTAATCACATCGCCGTTGTTGTACGGACGCACCGAGCGACCAAGGAACTCGGTCTTGTAGTCGCCCTCGATGGTGTGGTCCTTCAGTATTTCCTGAAGCTCCAGCTTCAACTCGCCGCGACCCGCCATCTGCTCCATGACCTTTGAGTTGCTGATCGAGATGCCGGGCACGGTGCAGGGCGCATAGCCGCCGAACAGCGGCTGCGGTGTCTGCAATTTCGTGTTGTCCGCGATGCACATCATGTAGACCTGCGGCACGTGGTGCGCGACCCACATCTGCACCGTGCCGACGCCGCCGCGGTACTTGCCGTGGCCGCAGGAATCGATCCAGTGATTCGACAGCGGGATCAGCAGCGGGAATTCGTTTTCCACATTCTCGGTGTTCGGCGCGCGGCCGCCGTGCGCCCAGGGAAAGCCGTAGGCATCCATGCCGTCCTCGGTCGGGCGACCGCCCTGGCCTTCCGAGTTGATCGAGTACGCGAGCATGTCGGCGAACGGCACGCCCCACTGCGACAGGCCCGCGAGCACCAGCGCGTTGCCGGCGTTGGCCATGCTCGCGCCGGCCTGCTTCCAGTTCGGCGTGGAGAACAGGGTCTTCGCAAAGCAGTTGTGCACCGCGCTCATGATGCCGGTCGCGATCATCACCGAGTTGCTGGTTGCCGCGCGCGGATCGGGCGACAGGCAGGTGCCGGGATCGAAGGCGAAGTCGATGTTGTTGAAGGTGCCGTTCGACAGCGGCAGTTCGTGGAACAGGTATTCGTAGATGTAGTTCGTGAAGTGCGCTATCGCCGCCTGCGGATGCGCGTTGTAGCTCGATGGCGTCTCCGGCCCGGTACCGCGGAAGTCGACCAGGATGCGGTCGCCGTTCTTGTGCAGGGTCATGTAGCAGTTGCGGATCAGGCCCTGCTTCAAGCCCACGCCGTCGGAGAAATTCACGCAGCGGAACTTGCCGTCCGGCCACTGGCGGATCAGCTCGCGCGCCCCGGTGTCCGCGCTCTGGATCATCTTCGCGAACAGGCCCTTCACGAACTCCGGGCCTTCGCGATCACAGAATTCGATCAGGCGCGTGCGCACGCGATCCGCCGTCGTGCACCGACCCTTCAGGTCCACCGCGATCATCTGCGGCGCACGGATGCCGAAGGCCTGGAACATGGTCTCGATGTCCGGCGAGAGCTTGTGGTTCTGTCCGATGCGCATGGGCGGCAGGTTCATGCCCTCCTCGAAGCGCGTGGTCGCCGACACCGGCATGCCGCCCGGTTCGATGGCGCCGGTCTCGGTGGTGTGAACCAGCGCGACGGTCCAGGCGATCAGCTCGCCCTTGTAGAACACCGGCGTCATCACGCCCTGATCCGGGTTGTGCACGCCGCCGTACACCGCGTCGTTGGCGAACCAGTAGTCGCCGTCGTTGATGCCGATGCTCTTGCCGTAGGTGTGAATGATGTACTTGATGACGATGGGCGGAATCACCGCGTGCAGATAGGTGCCCATCGAGCCGTTGACGATGTCGCCGTCCGCGGTGCAAATGCCGACCAGCGAATCGCCGGCCACGCCCATCGCGCAGCGCACCGAGCGCTGGAACACGTCCATGCCCTCGTCGAGGATGTCGTTGGTGCGCTGGAAGCCGATCTCGAAACGCGCGGCGTCGATGGCGTCGGCCGCAGCCTGCACCTCCGGCGTCGGTGGCACGGTCTTGAGCCAGTTGAGCTTCTGTTCGAGGGTGGGAATGGCCATGTGTTCTCTCTTGGGCTGTCGTCCTGAGCGCAGCGAAGGATCTACTCGCAGGACTCTGGTGCGGTCGGATAGAAGATTCTTCGCTTCGCTCAGAATGACAGCAGGTTTAGGCGGTAACGGCCTTCTTCTTCGCCGCAGACTTTGCACGCTGCGCAGGGTTTGCGCCCTCGACGTATTCGAGAATTCCCAGCCGATGCTTGTCGATGTGGAAGCGCCGACCCGGCGGCACCACCACCGTGGTCAGCTCGGCCTCGATCACCGCGGGGCCGAGCAGCTCGTTGCCCGGCTGCAGCTTCTCGAACTGGTAGATCGCGGTCGGCGCGGTGTTCTTGAGTTCCATCCAGTAGCACTCGCGCGTTCCGCTCTTCGCGGCGGACGGGTCTTTTCCTTGCAGCGGGTACTCGGGGATGGGCGGCTTCTTCACCGGCACCGTCACGCGCAGCACGAAATTGTCGAGATACACACCGCCCGGCCGATTCACGACCAGCGGGCTGAAAGCCGCAGAGAATTCCTTCTCGAACGCGTCGTAGGTCGCCTGCGCGTCCGCATCGCTTTCGATCTTGAGCACGGGACAGTCGGTACGCTTCACATTCACCTGGCCTCCGTAGAGCATGTCCAGCTCCAGCGAATACTTCGCTTCGCGCGGATCGAGGTTCTCCGACACCAGTTCCTGGTTCGCCTTGTCGATCATCTCCTGCACCACAGCGTTGAACGCAACGCGATCCACGATCAGCTTCTCGCTGACCGGTTCCATGAACACCATACGCCGCGACTGCTCGTACAGGTGCACGATGTCCATGATCGAGCTGCCCATGGCGCAGAACACCGGTGCGGCGGGAAACACCACGGCCTTGGGCACATCGGCCTGAAACCCGGACACGTGCGTGGGGCCCGCACCGCCGATGGCGAACAGCACGAACTCTTCCGGGTGGTAGCCGCGCATGTGGACTTCGCGCTTGATCGCGGAAGCCATGTTCTCGTCGATGACGTTGCGCATCTTCGCCGCGGCCTCAAAGACGGTGACGCCGAGCTTGTCGGCGATCTTGTCCTTGATCGCCTTCTCGGCCTTGGATTTGTTCAGCGGCATCTGGCCGCCGAAGTAACCGTCCGGGTTGATGTAGCCGAGCACCACGTCCGCATCCGTCGTCGTCGGCTCGGTGCCGCCGAGGTCATAGCACACCGGCCCGGGCATGGAGCCCGCGCTTTTCGGACCGACGGTCAGGCGTCCGTTCCTGTCGACGCTCGCAATCGAACCGCCGCCGGCACCGATGGAGATGGTCTGCATCATGGTCACGTTGACCATCCAGCGGTCGATCACCGGCTTGAACTCGTAGTTGCGCACGCCGGATTCGACGACGAGCGCCACATCGAAGCTGGTGCCGCCGACATCGCCCATGATCACGTTGCGGTAGCCGAGCTTCGCCGCGAAGAATGCGCTGCCCATCAGGCCGGACACCGGGCCGCCGTTGAAGGTGCGCGAGGCCGGCGTCTTGAAGATGTCCGCCGAGCCGCCGCTGTTATGGATCATCAGGAAGGTGCCGCGATAACCCTGATCGCGCAGCTTGTCCCAGGTGGCGCAGATCTCGGTCTGCATCGCGTGCTGCAGGTAGGCATCGAGGATGGCGGTCATCGCGCGCTCGTATTCGCCGAGCTTGGCAGTGACCGCGTGGCTCATCACCACCGGCACGAAGCCGATGTGAAATTCCTTGTACTCCTCGCGAATGATTTCGCGGATGCGCTTCTCGTGCGCCGGGTTCACGAACGACCACAGGGTGCAGACGACGATGGCGCGCGCGCCGCGATCCATCAGCACCCTCAGCTTGCGCCGCACGTCTTCCTCGTCCAGCGGGCGCACGACCACGCCCTTGGAATCGATGCGCTCCTTGATGCCAACAACCAGATCACGCTGGATCAATGGGTGCGGCTTGTTCTGCGCGCAGAGATTGCGCCGCTCGGAGATGATCTGGCCATCCACCCACTGCGCACCGCGACCGATATGGACCATGTCCTCATGGCCCTCGGTGGTGACGAAGCCGATGCGCGGTCCCTGACGCTGCAGCAGGCGATTGAGCGCCACGGTCGTGGAGTAACGCACGATGTCGATGCGTGGCAGCAGCTCGTCTACGGTGAGCCCGACCTTCTCCGCACCGGATTCGACCGCGTTCAGAAATCCGATGGAGAGGTCATGCGGCGTGGTCGGCGATTTCACGATGTGACGCTCGCCGTCGAGCGTCAGCACGAAGTCGGTAAACGTGCCGCCGACGTCGATGTCGATGGAGTTCATCACCGACGTGGTCTTGGGCGCGCTCTGCGTCATTGAACTGCTCATGCCGACTCCTCTGCTATGCACAGCTTGCCGCCGTCACTGATCGTCAGCTCGCCGGAGGCGAGACGTCGCTGTAGGCTGTTCACGTCCAGTTCGATGTCGTGCGTGATCGGATGCCCCGGCGGCAGGTACTCGGTCTCGATCTGCCGCCCGCAGTTCGGACAGTAGAACTCTACGATGCGCGACCAGTCCGGATCGGGCGAGAAGCTGTACTCGCCCTCCAGCACCGGCGCGTGGATTTCGCGCGGATCGCGCTCCGCCACCAGGCAGCCGCGCTTGTAGCTCTCACGCGCACCGATCAGCGCGCGATCGCAACTGTGGCAGTGCCACATCTCGGTTTTGACATCGAGATCGAGATACTCGGTGAAGCGGATTCTATCGGCCACGCGATGTTTCTCCTCAAAAAAACTTCACCGCAACAGCGCAAAAGAAAAGGAGGGGTCGCAAAGACTTCGATCGGAAGCCCTCGATATTTCCGCTTTTCTTTTTCTCTGCGTCCTTTCTTTATCCGTTTGCGCCTTTGCGGTGAAACGCTCTCCGTCGCTATCTCTTCAGGTGCTCGGTGAAAAATTCCGCCGCGGCCTTGGCCGATGGCGCCACCCACTCGGGCGTGTAGATCTGGTAGTGCGAGATCGGGTACTGCAGCCACTTCTTGGGCTGGCCGGCCGCATCGAAGACCGCCTTGTAGCCGTCGATCTTGCAAAGGTCGTCCTGCTCGGCGCCGATCAGCATCAGGGCGCGCGGTGCGATCTTGTGCGCCACGTCGATCGGCCGGTATTCCATCGTCGCCTCGGCCGACTGCCAGGGAATTTCGCAATAGAAGTCCGGCATGACTTTCAATGCCTCGGCGAAGAAAGCCTTGGTCTGCGGACTGGCGAGCAGACTGGCGGTGTCGGCAGCGCCGCCCTTGCCGGTCAGCACGCGTTGCGTCCGGTCCTTGGCCAAGGTATCGAGCAGTTGTCGACGCTCCTCCGGGGAGCGGATGTCCATCAGCAGACGCTCGCCGTCGCCGTAACCCACCTGACCCACGGCAACCTTGACGCGCTCATCGATACCCGCGGTATAGACCACGTGCGCGCCGCCGTTGGACGTGCCCCAGATGCCGATCTGGTCGGCATCCACCTCGTCCTGCGCCTGCAGATAGGTGATGGCGTTACGGATGTCGTCGATCTGCTCGAGCGCCTGGATGCGCCACTTCGGACCTTCGCTGCCGTTGAAGCCACGGTAGTCGAAGGTCAGGCAGGGGAACCCGGCGGCGACGAAGACCGCGGCATAGTCCGGCAGGATCAGCGGTCGGATGCCGCTGTAGCCGTGGCAGAGCACGATGCCGGGGCGCTTCTCGCCCGGCTTGAGATCGTCGGGCAGGAAGTAGTCGCCGAGGATCTTGAATCCCTCGCTGTAGAACTGGACTTCACGCTGTTTCATGGTGGTGTTCCTCCTGGTCACCCGACCCGGGATGGGCTGGACCCTCGAAGCTTGGCAGCCGGACCGGCGCCTGACCGCCTAGGGCGTCCCCCCGGTGATTGCGCTGGACATCAGTCGCTGTGCAGCAGCGCTGCGTTGCCGTAGGCGTCGACTTTCAAGGTCCAGCCCGGCGGCACCGGACAGGTCAGCGTGGCGCCGTTGATCATGGCGGGCCCGACAATGCGATCGTCGACATTGAGCTGCTCCCACACGTAGGTCGGCAGCGTCTCCGCGGCGCGTCCGCTGAACTGCATGGCGCGACTGGCGGGCTTGACGCTCTCGCTGCGCCCCACGCGCGGTTGCAGGCGGTTCGGTCCTACTTCCAGGCGCGCGTTGAGCCGGATCAGTTGCAGCGGATCATGGGTGTCCAGCCCTGCTGCCGCCATGGCCTGCCGGGCTGCTTCGATCCATTGGGTGGCGGGCACGTCGGCACATTCGAAACGACAGGCTCCCGACAGCCGGTCCTGGCGGCCGAACTCGAGTTCGTAGCGATACGCGGCCGAGGCGGGTTCGAAGCCCTCCCCTTGCAGATCGCGCGTCGCTTGCGTGTGCAGCTGCTGCGCCACCCGCAGCACCGCATCCTGATGCTCGGCGGACCAAGCCATGCCGACGCCGCGCTCGTAGACGTGCGCCACGTCCGAGACCGACGAGCCGAAGGCACCGAACACCGGACCGAAATCGAAGGCGTAGGCCTGCCCGATCCCCAGCTTCTCGGCGACCAGCGCCGCGAACATGGGCCCGTTGCCGCCGAACGAAAACAAGGCTGGGACGCCGGCCACGCGGCCGGCTTGCCGCGTCGTCTCGCTGCCACCCAAACCGGCCTCGGCCAGGGTGGTGGAGATCAGTTCGGCCATGACAGCGACGGCCTCGTCGCGGATCATCAGCGCCGCCTGCTCCACCGTGAGGCCCAGCGGCTTGGCCACCTTGTTCTCGACGACCTTGCGCGCGTGATCGGCCGACAGCTTGCGGCGTCCGCCGAGGAAGCTGTCCGGGTCCAGATAGCCCAGCAGCAGGATGGCGTCGGTGAGCGTGGCCTCGCGCCCGCCCAGGGCGTAGCAGGCCGGCCCGGGCGCAGCGCCCTGGCTGTCGGGGCCCAGGCGCAAACGACCGTCCTTGACCCGCGCGATCGAACCGCCGCCAATCGCCGCCGAGCGCAGCATGGCGAACGCGGTCTTGACCGGAATCTCCATCAGATCGCCGCCGCGCTGAACCACCGGCTCGCCGTCGCGCACGATGGAACACTTGGTCGTAGTGCCGCCGACGTCCACACAGACCACGTTTTCCAGGCCGTATTCGCGAGCGACGAAGGCGCCACCGAACGTGCCGAACACGGGGCCCGACTCGATGGTGTCGACCGCCTTGGTCTTGCCGATGCGGGCGACGCCACCGCTGGTCTGTCCGATCAACAGCGCGCCGCGCCAGTTGAACTCGTCGCGCAGCACGTCTTCGGCCTTGAACAGGCTGGTGGCCAGATGCGAGTGGGTGTACGCGTTCATCGCCGAGTAGTGCGCACGGGTCTGGTCGTGACCGATCTGCGCCATATCCGAACCGAGCAGCACCGGCACCGATCCGATGATGTGATCCGGATACTGGCCTTCGATGATCTGCTTGATGGCGACTTCCTCGCGGCTGTCGGGGAAGGACCCCGCCAGTGCCACGCAGATGCGCCGCACCCCCGATTCGAGCAAGGACTTCACGCCCAGCAGGATGTCCTTGGCCTCGGGGTTCTGCGGCAGGCCGATCACCGCTTCGGCCGCTACCAGCTCGTCGATGATCGCCGAGCGCCCCTCGCCGTAAAGGTCCTGCTCGTGTCCGCGCGTCACCAGCAATCCGACCTTGGCGCCGCGCCGCTCGGCCAGCACGTTGGTGGTGATGGTGGACGACCAGCGGATCAGCGCGACCTTCTGCAGGAAGACATCGAGGTCATCCATGCCATACAGGCTCGCGGCCTCGCGCAGACAGGACTGGAAGGACACGGTGAAATCGTGCGGAGTGGTATCCACCTTGATGCAGTGACGCGTCGCGCCGTCTGTCACCAGGGCGTCGGTCATGGTGCCGCCCGTATCGATATCGATTGTGAGCATCGCCTCTCCTCGCTGCGCTGTCCGCGGCCCGTAGGCGACGGCTGGTCTGTGCGAGCAAGACTAGGCGGCGACGCGCGCGCGTAACAGGTGGAGCGATTCCCTAAGACCTAGGCGCTTTTCCGTAGTGCAGTGCAGCAAGCGGAAACTTCCGGGCGCCGGCTTCCGCGCGCAACTTGATCTTCTCTAGCCGACCGGAAGGACTCCCGGCGCCATGCCGACGCCGGGAGTTTTCAGCGTTCCGGCATCAGAACTGGTAGGCGATACGGATGCCCAGCTCGTCACCGTATTCCAGGGTCTGGATGATGTTCTCGTTGGGGTCGGCACCGCCGATGTCGCCGTCGAGGAAGTTGTAGAACGCTTCCACCGTGTACTTGGTGTTGGGCGACCATTTCAGCGCTGGCTGGACCAGCAGGCCACCGCGGGTGTCGTAAAGCAGCGCCCCGTCGAAGCGCCAGGTCAAGGTGGGCGACGGCTGCTGCAGCGCAAACACCAGCCCATTCCAGCCGCCACTGACACCCGGTGCGACCATGTCGGCGCTACCGCCCATGCCGCTCAGGTGACGGCCGTACAGATCGGACTCGGTGCGGTGCATCCACTGGAACACCAGATACGTCGCCGGCACGTGCTGGCTGAAGCGCTGGTACTTCTCCACCACCAGCGCGGTGATCCACTCGTCTTCCTCGATGTAGTCGCGCGACAGCGTGGTATTGGTGAACTTGCGATCCGGCGTGAACGAGGCTTCGAAGTTGACGATCAGCTGGTCCAGCAACGAACCGGGTCCGGCGTTGAACACATAACCCACGCCGGCGCCGAGGTTGGTCTCGCGCATGTACTCCCGTGCCAGATGCCCGCGCAGGCCTCCGGAAAGCTGGAAGAACAGATCCAGTTCGGCAGATGCGAGATCCATGGTGGGCACCGCGGCGGCGCCGAGCAGCGCCGCTGCCGGGAACTCGGTGATGCTGGCGTTCAAACCTTCAAGTCCGTCAAGACGCGCGTTGCCGGCGAAGGTGAACCACTCGCGCGCCGACTGCACGCCGGTGGAGTCCACTTCGAACGCCGTGTCCTGCAATACCGCGCCGCTACCCGGCGCATCTGGCAGGTCGCGATTGACCTGCGATTCGGTCCAGCGAAATACGCCGTCCGGGTTGTACCGACGCGCGGCGACGAACTGGGTGCTCCACTGGCCGTGACTGCCGCGCAGGCGCAGTCCTGTATTGAGCTTGTCGTCGTAGTCGTCGTAGCGATCACGGATGGTGAACTGCGAGGCGATGGCGTTGTACGGGGTGTTGGCATTGGGGTAGATGGTGGGCTGGAACTTCTGCACGAAGGCGTCCACCTCCCACTCCTGAGTGGCCTGCCAGGTGGTGCGGATCGCCGGTGAGCCGATGCGCTCGTCGGCGTATTCCTCCGGCGCGTAGTCCAGGAACAGGTGCCGCCGCAGGTCCAGGCCGTTGGGCACATCCAGCACCCGGAAGAACAGGGCCTGGCCCCAGGCGATCTGCTGTTGGCCCACCCGCACCAGCAGCGGGCCGCGCTGGTAATCCAGATAGAACGACGGCAGGTCGATCATGAACTTCTCGCCTGCGATTTCCAGCAGGTTCTGGCTGCCACCGTTGTTGAAGCTGTCGTACTCGAAGTATTCCGGCTCCTGGTAGTTGAAGCCGGCCGCCTGGCTGCCGACGGCGTCCGGATCGAATTCGTCGTACGGCGCCAGATCGTAGATGCCGCGCAGGCGCCCGAAGAAACGCAGGTTGGGTGTGAGGCCGGCCGACAGGTCCAGCTGCGTGCGCAACTGCATCAGATTCCAGTCGTTGTCGGCAGGCTCGCCGTTACGGATGACGGTGTCGGGGCCGCCGCCGAGCGCCGTGCTGTCGCGCTGCACTTCGACCCCGTTGAAGGGGTTGCCGCGCTGGTTGACGATGTTCTCGTCGCTGGTGGTCTTGAAGGCGGCCTCGTAGCGGACCAGGCCGCTGAGGCTCCAGGTGACCTGATGGTCTTCGGGTGGAGCCTGTTCAGGCTCCTGCGCGTAGACCGCATTTGTGGCCATGTGACCGGCCGTGATGCCGCCGATCGCCGCAATGATGACGGCTGCGATACGTCCGTGACGCCTGCCTGGCTTGCTGAACATCGTTTTCTCCTCGCTGGGGAGGTCGCGCGTGCCGGGAGTCTTGCGCCCACGGTCGCCCGCGAACCTCGATGGTGTCGCTCAGTGCTGCATGAATCCCCCGTGTATCGCGGGCCCTGATCGGCGCGCTTTTCGTTATCGGTTCAGGTCGGCCTAGGGAAACCCTAGAGCGCCTGCCTGACAAGTTCAGCTCAAAGTTGTTGGTCGACACTGTAGGACAATTTATCGGGAAACACACGTGCGGCCGTCTCAGGTGCGGCCGATGTCGCCTGCCAGGGCGTCTACGGGCACAAAAAAAGCCGCGCCCGGCAACGCGGTGTGCGGCTTTTTCGTGCCTGCGATGGCGACGCTAGATGTTCCGAGTTGCCCCTTTCCAGAAATGCTCGCGGATATCCTTCTTGCGCACCTTGCCCACCGCACTGCGCGGCAGGCTGTCCCAGAATTCCACGCTCTTGGGTGCTTTGACGCTACCGAGCTGCCGTTTGCACAGCGCCAGGATTTCCTCGGCGCCCACCGCTGCGCCCGGCTTGAGTTCGATCACGGCCTTGACCGCCTCGCCCCACTTGTCGTCGGGCACGCCGACCACCGCGCAGTCCTGCACCGCGGGATGCGACCAGATCACCTGCTCGATCTCGCTGGGGTACACGTTGAAGCCGCCGGAAATGATCATGTCCTTCTTGCGGTCGACCAGATAAACAAAGCCGTCCCCGTCGATGTAGCCGATGTCGCCGGTGTGGTGCCAGCCGTGCGCGGAGGCCTCGCGAGTGGCCTCCTCGTTCTTGTGATACCCGAGCATGACCAGGTTGCCGCGCACCACGATCTCGCCGCGCTCGCCGTTGGGCAGCAGATGGCCGTCGTCATCCATCACCGCCACCGGAGTGAACAGCGTGGCACGGCCGCAGCTGGCCAGGCGATGCTCGCGCGCCGGGTCGCCGACCACCTGGTGATCGTTCTGGGTCAGGCAGGTGCACAGCATCGGTGCTTCGGTCTGGCCGAAGGTCTGCGCCATCACCGACCCGAACACTTCCAGGCATTGCTTGAGCTTGTCCACCGACATCGGCGCGGCGGCGTAGATGAAGGCCCGCAGCGAGGAATAGTCGTAGTCGCGCAGCCGCGGGTGCGCGAGCAGCACGTAGATGGCGGTGGGCGGCAGGAACAGATGTGTCACCCGTTCGTTCTGGATCGCCTCCATCACCCGTTCGGCGTCGAAGTGCGGCAGGATGACCTGCGTTGCCCCGCTCGCCATCAAGGTCATCCCGACGGCACCCGCCGCGTGGGTCATGGGGGCTACCACCAGATGTACCGGCGGCTCGCTCACCGGCAGCGAACTGTAGAAGTTGGCAATCATGGTCTCCCAGTTGAGGTGCGACAGCAGCACGCCCTTGGGTCTGCCGGTGGTGCCGCCGGAGCTGAACACGGTGGCCAGGTCGTCGCGCCGCGCCGGCACATCGGGATCGGTATCGGGCGCGGTGGCGATCCAGTCCTCCAGGAAAGGCGAGGCGTCGGTCGCGCGATCGATGCACACGGTGCGTCGCAGGCGCGAGCAGTGCGCGCGGAACAGGCCGATGTTGGCTTCGAACTCCGAGTGGTAGAACAGCACTTCAACATCGCAGTTGTCGAGGATGTAGGCGTTTTCGTCCGCCACGTTGCGGGCGTTGACCGGGACCCAGGCGCCGCCGGCGCGCAGGATGCCGAGCACGCACTCGAAGGCCACTGCAGCGTTGGGGCTGTAGACCGCAGCTCTGGACTGTGGCGCCAGCCCGTCGGCGATCAGGGCGTGACCGATGCGGTAGCTGCGTTTCTGCACCTCGGCATAGCTGCGCGAGACTTGCGCATCTTTGAGACAGGCGCGTCGTGGATCGAGGTGCACACCGCGGTCGAAGAATTCGATGATGCGCATGGTCGGGACTTCCGAATAAATGTCGTTTGAGCACGGCCGTCCGATGATCGTCGCTGCCGCCAGTTGCGAATACCCGGACGCGCCCTAGCCCGGAAGACATCGCCGCAGCGGCCAAGCGCTTGCGCGCGCCATCGGCGGTTGCCGATGATCCGGCCATGGGCCGCCCCTTGACCGATTCCGCTGCGTTGCAAGCCGACACCGACCGGCTGATCTACGAGCAGGTGTTCGACAATGCATTGGTCGGCATCTGCTTCATGCACGAACGTCGCTTCCTGCGGGTCAACGCGCGCATGGAAGAAATGCTCGGCTACGGCCCCGGCGAGCTGACCGGCCAGTCGGTCCGTATGGTCTATGCGCGACAGGAGGATTTCGAAGAAGTCGGACGCGTGGTGCAGGATTTCCCCCGCGATAACCGCTACGTGCACGAGCGTCCGCTGGTAACACGCCACGGCTCGCTGCTGTGGGGGTTGATCGCCGGGCGCAAGATCGACCCCGCCGATCCGAACTCGCCGTCGGTGTGGGTGGTGCAGGACATGTCGGCGTCGCGGCACGCCGAGGACCAACTGGCACGCGCCAACCAGCGCCTCGAACAGATCGTGCAAAGCCGCACGCTCAACCTGCAGAAGACCAATGCAGCGCTCAAGCTGGAAGTGGAGCGCCGCCGCGACACCGAGCGCGCGATGATCGAAAGCCGCGAGAAGTATCGCGTGCTGATCCGCAATATCCCGTTGGGCATCGTCATCACCGACGCCGCCGGCGACTTCGTGGAGATCAATCCGGCGATGCAGGAATTCTTCGGCGCCGCCGACCTCGCCGGCTTCGATACGCTGTCGCGCCGCACCCCTTGCACCGTGCTGCGCGACGGCGCGGTGCTCAGCCTGCGCGAGCTCATCGGCACCTGCTCGCCCAGCGTCACCCGTCGCGTCGAACACCTCACCGTGCGCTGGACCCAGGCCAGCGGCAAGCCGCTGTGGTTCGACGTGATCGGCGTGCGCGTGCCGGTGCGCGACTTGGGCTGTGCCATCGTGTTCCTGGATCGCACCGAACAACGTCGCGCGCGGGCGCGCGAGCACAGCCAGCAGCAGCAACTGGCGCACGCCACGCGGCTTTCGATGATGGGCCAGTTCGCGTCGGCTCTGGCCCATGAGCTGGGTCAGCCGCTCAATGCCTGCATCAGCTACGCGGCCGGCATCGAACACCGGCTGGGGCCGGAGCTGCGCACCCGGCCGGACGCACAGGAGGCGCTGAGCCGCATCCAGTTGCATCTGCATCAGGCCGGCGACGTGGTGCGCAACGTGCGCGCTTTCATCGCCAGGCATCGTCCCGGAAACGAGGAGATCGACCTCGACGCGCTGGTGCACGCCACCCTGGAGCTGCTGCAGCTGCAGTTGCGCGAGAACGGCGCGGTGGTACGCATCGCCGTCGATCCCGACCTGCCCAAGCTGCAGGGCACCCGCGTGGAGCTACAGCAAGTGCTGGTGAACCTGATCCTGAATGCGGTCGAGGCCATGCGCGGCACCGGCACCCGAACCCCGCGCATCGATCTGCGGGTGACCCGCGCCGCCCGTCGCCGGGTTCGGATACAGGTGAGCGACAACGGCCCCGGCGTACCCCCGTCGTTGCACGAATCGATCTTCCAGCCCTACACCACCACCAAGTCCGGCGGGCTCGGAATGGGGCTGATGATGTGCCGTACCATTGTCGAATCGCACGGCGGCGAGCTGGAACTGGATAACCGGCGCAAGCGCGGCGCAAGCTTTCGCGTCACCCTGCCCACCGCACTGCCCGCTTGCTGATGGACGCCGAAGTTCGCATTTTCCTGGTCGATGACGAAGACGACGTCACCCGCGGCCTGTCGTGGTTGCTGGAGTCGGTAGGTCTGCAGGCGCAGGCCTTTGCCCTGGCAGAGCCCTTCCTGGCGGCGCTGGATGCGGAGAACCTACCCGCCTGCGTGGTGCTGGATCTGCGCATGCCCGGCCTGTCCGGCCTGGAAGTGATGGAGCGTCTGGTGCAGCGTCGGCCGGACATTCCCATCGTCTTCCTTTCCGCACATGGCGACATTCCCAGCGCGGTGCGGGCGATGAAGCTCGGCGCCTTCGACTTCCTGCAGAAGCCCTTCAACCCGCAGCAGTTCCTGGATTGCATCCAGCGCGCACGCCGGCACGCGCTGGAACGTCACGGCGAATGGCTGCGCCGCTGTGATTACGACGCCAGCCTGGCAAGGCTGTCGGCGCGCGAGCGCGAGGTGCTCAAGCAGATGCTCGATGGCGGCAGCAGCAAACAGATCGGTCGCCAGCTGGACATCAGTCCCAAGACGGTGGACGTGCACCGCGCCAACATTCTGCGCAAACTCGAGATCGGCAGCGCACGCGAGCTCAGCAGCCGCTTTCGCGCCGCCATCCCGCGCGAACCCTGAGCCGGGGAACCCAGCGGGCAACGTACCCATAGCTACAACCAAAGGAGAAGACCGATGAGTCTGAGCACCACCCTGGACACGCTGCTGAACCAGGCCACCGCCAGCGGCAAAATCCCCGGGGTGATCGCCACGGTCGCCGACGGCAGTGGCGTGATCTACGAGGGCGCCTCCGGCGCGCGCAGCCTGGGGCAGCCTGCGCCGATGACCATCGACACGGTCGCCTGGTATGCTTCGATGACCAAGGCGGTGACCGGCGCCGCGGCGATGCAACTGGTGGAGCGCGGCAAGCTGTCGCTGGATGCACCCGCGGGCAAGGTCTGCCCGGAACTTGCAAATCCGCAGGTGTTGGAAGGCTTTGACGACGCGGGCAACCCGCGCCTGCGCCCGGCACGCGGCAACGTGACCTTGCGCAATCTGCTCACCCACAGCGCCGGCTTCAGCTACGAGATCTGGAACCCGGTCGCCGCGCAGGAACTGGAATCGCGCGGGATAGACAACATCCTGTCGGGCACGCAGGCCACCCTGAACCGGCCGCTGCTGCACGATCCCGACACCGTATGGGATTACGGCCCCGGCATCGACTGGGCCGGCCGCATGGTTGAGGAAGTCAGCGGGCAGCGCCTGGGCGACTTCATGCGCGACAACCTGTTCAAGCCGCTGGGCATGGACAGCACGGGATTTCGCCTCACCCCCGAGCAACGTCAACGGCTGGCCGGCATGCACGCCCGCCTGCCGGAAGGCAATCTGGTGCCTTATCCGTTCGAGGTCGACCAGAACGCGCCGCTGGACATGGGCGGGCATGCCCTCTACGGCACGCTGCCCGATTATCTGAGGTTCACCCGCATGATCATGGGTGGCGGACAGCTCGACGGCGTCAGGGTGCTGGAAGCCAGGACCGTAGCGGACATGGCGCAAAACCAGATGGGCGAACTCAACGTCACCCCTCTGCCGGCGGCGGGGCCCTACTCCAATCCCGTGGACTTCCACCCCGGCGTGAACTGCAAATGGGGCCTGAGCTTCCTGATCAACATGGGCAAGACGGCGCAGGGTCGCTCGGCGGGTAGCCTGTCCTGGGCGGGGCTGTCCAACTGCTATTTCTGGATCGACCCCACGGCGCAGGTTACCGGCGCGCTGATGACGCAGATCCTGCCGTTCTACGACGGGCCGGTGGTGGACCTGCTGCACCAGTTCGAGTCGTCGATCTACCAGTCGCGTCGGTAGCCAGTCGCCCACACGCACCAAAAAAGAGGCCACCTTGCGGTGGCCTTGAGTGCGGTCCCGCTTTGCGCGGGACTGGAGGAGACGGGTGCGTCGCAGGCGACGGCACTTGTTCAAGTTCAAAGCAAGAACTATGCGCGGCGCGACTTGAGGTGATCGGCAAAGGACGTGACACCGTTTGCCATCAATCTCAGTGAGCCCATTGTGCACTTGATGCTGCAGTGCAGCAAATGAATTCTGCTGGTCTCGCCGGATAGAATTGCTCACCGTGATCGCGGGCGAAAATCGAAGGTCAGGTCGGCGCCGCGATTTGATTCAATTCAAGGCTGCCTTCAACCGGGGAGCCCCAAAAAAAGAGGCCACCTTGCGGTGGCCTTGAGTGCGGTCCCGCTTTGCGCGGGACTGGAGGAGATCGTGGTTAGAACTATGGTCAGATTGAGTTTTCCTCAATGCTGCCCATGGTCTAACCGATCGAATACCGATGCCGCCGAGGCTAGGGGGAACCGCAGTGGCGTATCCGACAGGTGATACATTACTCCTCGATGCTGCAGTGCATCAATTGATTTGTTCTTGATTCCAGCATTAGGAAATCTAAGCACGAAAGCCATGCGCCTCCCTCCACTTAACGCCCTTCGCGCCTTCGAGTCCGCCGCCCGGCACATGAGCCTGCGACGGGCGGCGGCGGAGTTGCACGTCACGCCGGCGGCGATCAGCCACCAAGTGCGGGCCCTGGAGGAATCGCTGGGGGTCAGCCTGTTTCGCCGCCTGCCGGGCCGGGTCGAATTGACGCCTGCGGGCGAGGCCTTCATCGAACCGCTGTCGACAGCTTTCGAGCAGTTGGCGGACGCGGTGGCCACGGTCCGTCGCGCCCAGAACGCCGGACGGGTGACGGTGGCCGCGCCGCCGGCTCTGGCTGCGAAATGGCTGGCGCCCCGCCTGCATCGCTTCACCGCGGCTCATCAGGACATCGATCTGAGGATCACCGCGCAAGGCACGCTGATCGATATCGTGCGAGAAGATACCGGCGATACCGGCAGCCTGATCGAGGAGGCGGATCTGGCGATCCGCTCCGGCGACGGTGACTACCCCGGCTACGCGGTCGAGCGCCTGTTCATGGCCTACGTCACGCCGATGTGCCATCCGCGCCTGCTCGAAGGCGAACATCCGCTGAAAACGCCGGACGACCTGCGCCACCACACCTTGTTGCATTACGTGATGGGGTCGGAATCGGCCGCGACCGACCGCCCCAACTGGAGCGTCTGGCTGGACGCTGCGGGGGTCAAAGGTCTGCACGGGCGCCGTGGTCCCACGTTCAACCAGGTGGCGATGGCGATCGAGGCCGCTGCGGACGGCATGGGCGTGGTGCTGGGCATCCCGGTGGTCGCGGCGGCCGATCTGGCCGCCGGCCGGCTGGTCATGCCCTTCCCGCTGAGCCTGCGCGTCAACGCGGACTACTACCTCGTCCACTCCGAAGACGCGGTGAAGGATGCTTCGGTTGCCGCATTCCGGGCGTGGCTGCTCGAAGAGGCGCGCAACGAACGGTGGGCGGCGCCGCCGGGGGTTCGTCGAGACGCCGCCGGCGGTGCCGACCTGACCCGTGAGCCGCGTGGGCTGCGGCCGCTCAATCGGCCAGAAAGTCCACCGACTCGAAGCGCATCGCAGTGGTGAAGCCGCCGTCGATGGCAATGTCCTGGCCGGTGATGTAGGACGCATCGTCGCTGGCGAAGAACAGCACCAGCCTGGCAACCTCGTCGGTTTTGCCGAAGCGACCGAGCGGGGCCATCTGCCGCCAGCGCCGGGCAAACTGCGGCTCCGCCTGTCCCGGACTGCGCCAGCGCGGCGTCTCGATGATGCCGGGGCAGATCGCGTTGGAGCGCACGCCCTCCGGCCCGAAGCGCTTGGCGAGCTTGCGCGACAGCCCAAGCACACCGGCCTTGGCCGCGCTGTAGGCCTCGCTCGCGAACTCGATGCCGAGTCTTGCGCCGGCAATCGAGGCATTACTGACGATCGCGCCGTGGCCGGAGCGCGCGAGGATGGGCGCGGCCTCGGTTGCCGCCGCCCAGTACGCCGACAGGCCGCTTTCCAGCATCAGGTTCCAGCGCTCGTCTTCGCTGTAATCCGCGCTCGGATTGGTCATCGCGTTGTTGAAGAGGATGCCGAGGCCGCCGAGCGTGTCGGCGGCGTCATGCACCATGCGCCGCACTGCGGAGCGGTCGGTCACGTCGACGCGGCGGTAATGCGCAACGCCGCCGGCCTCACGAATCTCGCGAACCACGCGCTCGCCGCCGGCGTCGTCGATGTCGGCGATCAACACCGCCGCGCCCTCGCTGGCGAACAGCCTTGCAGTCGCTTCGCCGATGCCCGAGGCACCGCCCGAGATCAGCGCCTTACGCGTATCCAGCTTGCCTTGCATGTCAGGAAACCTCTCTGAATTTCGGTTTGGCCGGATCGAACAGGCTACGCAGGCGATGGTCCGCGTGCTCGTCGTTAGGCCGCGGCTTCTTGAGATTTTCCGCCAGGTAGGCCTCGGCCGCTTCACGATCCTTGCGCAGCTCGGGGTAGTACTTGTCGAACACGCGCTTCAGGAAGGCCGCCAGATTCGGCTTGGCCCGGATGTACTGACCGATCGGACTCGGGAACGGCGTCATCGCACAGTGGCCCAGCGCGGCATACATGTTCGCGTCCAGCGACGACGGCCGATCGCCGAACAGATAGGGCTTGTCGCCGAGCAGATCGGACATCGCATCGGTGAGCTTGCGACAGATGAACTCGACATCCTGCTCGCTGTTGCGCCCGGTGCCGTGGAACCAGAACTGCGTGAGCAGGTTGTCGCGGAAGGCCTCGACCGGCGCGCGGCGCTGCTCTTCCGGCAGCCACGACAGGAAGGTGACCCACAGCGGGTCGTAGATCGCAAAATCCTGGTCGCGGCGATAGCGCGTCTGTACCGCCATCCAGTACCAGCACTCGCCGAACATGCGGTGGATCAGTGTGGCCGTGGCCTTCTGCTCCTTGGTCAGCCAGCCATCGAGCTTGTCGCCGTACTTGTCTTCCAGGTAGTACTGGATGAGTTGGGTGTCGTCCACGTTGGTGCCGTCGCTGTCGACGATCCACGGCAGCTTGCCCTTGGGGGTCTTGGCCAGATCGCCCTTTTCCAGGATCACCGCCTTGAACGGAATTTCCGCCATGCGCAGGTAGGCATCGGTATAGGAGACATAGGGACTCATGTCGGAGAGGCCCCAGGCCGGCAGATATCCATACAGTGTGATCATGATGCAACTCTCCTCAGGTCGCGGCACTTGCGGCCGCTGAAATCGGCTACCAGGGCAACGCCTGGCCGTTGGCGTGACGGAACGTTCCCGTCGTTTCCAGACTCAGCTCGTCGAGTCGCGCGATCAGCCCACGCGCGGATTCATCGGGGTCGATCAGGGTTCCGACCGTGGTCTGATCGCTCAAGCCCGCCGTCATACGCGTGCGCACGCTGCCCGGGTGCAGGCAGATCACCGCAATGCCGCGCGGGCGCAGCTCATGCGCGAGATTGATGCCGGCCATGTTCGCCGCCGCCTTGGAGATCCGGTAACCGTACAAGCCGCCGCTGCCGTTCTCGCTCAGCGAGCCGACGCGGCTGGTCACCAACCCGATCTTGCCGCCCGCAGCCATCCTCGGCAGCAAGGCCTCGGTGACGCGCAGCGGTCCCAAGGCGTTGACCGCAAATTCGCGCTGGAACATGTCGTAGTCGAACTCGCCCAGCTTGCGTTCGACCACCAGCCCGGCGTTGTGCAGCAGCACGTCGACGCCGCGACTGCCGATCTGTCCGACCAGCTTGCGCACCGCTGCGGCCGAGGTGATGTCGATGCCCGCCGCGACCTCGACGCCTTTGTCGCTCAATGCAGGCGCGTCCTCCAGGCAGGCCCCGATCGCGGTGTCGCCGCGCGCGGCGATCTGTGCGCAGATCGCCGCTCCGATGCCACGATCTGCTCCGGTCACGATCCAGGTCGCCATCAGACTTGCTCCTTGGTCCTGCCCAAGCGATCGCCGACTGGTTCATCGTGATCGATCACCGAGCGCCGGTAGCCGCCGATGCAATTGCGCGCCTTCTCCTCGGCATGATCAGCGTTGTCGTCGCAGAAGGACCAGGCCGTGATCGGTGCGTCGTTGGTACGGGCGACAGCCTGGAAGATGGGGCAGGCTCCTAGTTGCATGATCGTCTCCTCCGCCTGGGCGACATCCGATCTGGCCCGAAGCCGATCCTTGAGTGTTGGCCAGTTTGCGCCGCGACCCGAAGCGAAGAAACTAGGGACCGCCCTCATCCTGTGGCGGGGGCGCCCGCCCGGCCGGAGCGACCTCCAGCTGCGCGGAATGCATGGCGGCGGGTGCGTCCCGAGTTCCTAGGAGGAGGGCATATTGGTGGCCAGAAATGCCAGGGTGCGGCCGCGCGCCAGTGCCGCGGCGGTCTGGTCATAGCTGCCGCGCGCCCAGCAGTTGAAGCCGTGATCCACGCCGGCGTAGACCTCGACCATGGCGTTGTCGCGCGGTCCAAAGGCTTGCCGCACCGCCTCCACCCCTTCGAGCGGAATGAAGCGATCCTGCTCCGCGAAGTGAAACAGGATCGGCGCGCGGATCTGCGGCGCCAGATCCAGTACCGAGGGGATACCACCGCCGTAGTAGCAGACCGCCGCATCCACGTCGGTCTGCGCTGCGACGTGAAAGCTCAGGCGCCCGCCCATGCAATAACCCATGACCGCCGCCGGCCCCTTGCACTCCGGGCGTTCGCGCAGGGCTGCGAGCGCAGCGGTCAAATCCGCCAGCGCGCACGGAAAATCGAGGCCTTGCATCAGCTCGATACCGCGCGCGAAATCCTGGCCGTCGTAGCCCAGTTGCACCCCTGGCCGCTGCCGCCAGAACACGTCGGGTGCCAACACCGTGTAGCCATCCATGGCGTACTGGGCAGCCACTGCCTGAATGTGCGCGTTTACACCAAAGATTTCCTGGATAAGCAGAATGCCGGGTCCGCTCCCGGTCGGCGGCGTGGCCAGGTACGCCTGAAACCTGCCGCCTTCGGCGGCGATGTCGATCCAGCAGTCTGATGCGCTCATGGTGTCGGACTCTTCGCATGAAATAGGGACAGCACGTCGCCCCGCAGCTTACCGCTGAGCGTTTCAGGCCGGCGCGCGCGTCATACCTCGACGTCGGTGCGGCCATCCCGGCGCCGCACCTGGGCGCGGCCCAACTCGTCGATACGTGTGCAGCCGAGTAATGCCATGTCGCGCAGCAGCTCCTCGCGCAGCAGATGCAATGCGCGCTCGACGCCGGCCTGTCCGCCAGCGGCCAGGCCGTAGAGATAACCACGACCGATGCTGCAGGCGTTGGCGCCGAGCGCGAGCGCCTTGAGCACGTGGGTACCGCGGCGGACGCCGCCGTCGACGATCAACTCCAGCCGGGTGCCGACCGCCTCGCGCATCGCCGGCAGCGCCTCGATCGGAGCCGGCGTGCCGTCGAGCTGCCGTCCGCCATGGTTGGAAATCATCACCGCATCGGCTCCCACCGCCAGCGCCTGTCGGGCGTCGCTCGCCGTGCCGATGCCCTTGATCACCAGCGGCCCATCCCACTGGGCGCGCAACCACTCGGCATCGCGCCAGCTCACGCTGCGATCGAGCTGGCTGTTGACGTAATCGATCAGGCCCATGGCGCCGCCGGCGAGGGCATCGACCCGGTGCACGACGTTGGCGAGGCGAAAGTCCGGATCGCGCAGCCAATGCCAAGCCCAGTGCGGCGAGGCCGCGAAGCTGAGCAGACTGCGCAGGCCGAGCCGCGGCGGCATGATCATCCCGGTGCGACGGTCGCGTTCGCGGTTTCCGGCCAGCGGCGTGTCCACGGTCAGACACAGGGCGGCATATCCGGCGGCCTTGCAGCGCTGCGCGAACTCCAGGGTCAGTCCCCGATCGCGATGAATGTAGACCTGAAACATCTTCGGGCCGGGCACCTGGGCCACGTCCTCAAGACTGGTGGTACCGAGTGTGGACAGGGAGTACAGCGTGCCGTAGCGATGCGCAGCGCGAGCAGCGCCCAGCTCCTTATCGTGGTGAAACAGTCGCGACATGCCGGTCGGCGCCAGGAAGAACGGCAGCTCCAGATCGCAGCCGAGCACGCGAGTGCTCAGATCGATGCGGGAAACATCGCGCAGGATCGAGGGCAGCAGGTTCCAGTCGTCGAAGGCTTGCGTGTTGTGACGCAGCGTCCATTCATCGTCGGCACCGCCGTCGATGTAGTGAAACAGGGGCGCCGGCAGGCGTCGGCGGGCGCGGGCGCGCAGGTCATCGACGTTGTGACAGTGCTGCAGATCCATCGGCCCGGATCGACTGGCTCAGTCCATCGATGGCAGCGCGATCACGGCGCGACGCCATTCGCGACCGCGCTCGGGGGGGCGGCCGGCCTCAGGTTCTCGTGTATGAAGCGCAGCTTGCGAATGACCGGCTCGGCCAGCACGAAAGGATAGCCGTCGGCGAGTCCCAGACTGCGATTGAGGTTGTTGAGCACGTAGGTCAGGGCCAGCCACTCGCGGATCAGCATATCGAACGGACGTTGCTCCAGCGGCGTGCCATCCCAGCTCGTCAGACTCGGCTCGTCGTCGCGCTGCGGACGGATGCGCACGCCACAGCGGACCGCGGTTTCCAGCGAGTCCAGCATGTGCAGGTAATGCGCCCAGGTCTCGGCCCAATCTTCCCAAGGATGGACGCTGGCGTAAGCGCTGACGTGGCTGGCCTGCCACTGCGGTGCGGGACCGCGTTCGTAATGCCGCTGCAGTGCGCTGGCGTAATCCTGACGCTCGTCACCGAAACACTCGCGAAAGGCTTGCAGGCGATCACCATCGCGAATCAGGCGATCCCAGTAGTAATGGCCGACCTCGTGGCGGAAATGTCCGAGCAAGGTGCGATAAGGCTCGTGCAGATTCAGCCTTCGACGCTCGCGCTCGAGGTCGTCCGCTTCGGCAATGTTGATGGTGATGATGCCGTCTTCGTGCCCGGTCAGCACGCTGCCCTGCACGTCGTCGCCATCATCGCTGAGGAAGCGATAACGCAACCCGTCCAGAGGCAGGCCCAGATCGAGCAGGGTGTAGACCAGGCGACGCTTGGCCGCCTCCAGTTTGCGCCACGCCTCCAGGTTTCCGCCCACGTCGAGCGCCGGCAGCATCTGCGTGAGGCGGCAGGATCTGCACAGTGAATCGGCGTCCTCCATCGCTACCGCCCAGTTGCAGATGGCGTGGGTGATGCCGTTCTCGCACAAGCGCACCTCCGCACCGTCGGATGCCGGCGCCAGCGAACGCCAGGTCCCGTCGTCCAGCGGCTCCAGGGCCGCCATCGCGCCGAGTTCCGGCAGATAGGCCAATGTTCGCTCGCAAGCCACGCAGACCGAGTTCTCGAAAAATACGGTCTGCCCACAGCCATCGCAATGAAAAACTCTCATCTCGCTACATCACCACCGTTACAGAAGGCCGTCTAGCTTATGTCGCCTGCCCTCCCGGTGCTGCACTTCGCCCTGCCGGGCGCTGAATGAGACCTCAAACGGCAATCGTGCGGTAATGCTGCGGGTTCCAGCGCGCCATCTGCGCCCGGAACTGAGTTGCAAGGCCCGGATACATGGTGGCGTTGTAGCCATCCTCGGTCAGATACCAGCTCTTGCAGCCGCTGTTCCAGTTGGTCCGCATCAGGCGCTTCTGGATGCCCTGGTTATAGGTCTTTTGCGCCTCGGGCTTCACGTCCAGGACCTTGAGATTCTCGCCAAGCAGCTTGCCGACGCCCTGCACGATGTAGTCGATCTGCGCTTCCATGTAGACCAGCGCGGAGTTGTGCCCGGGGCCGGAATTGGGACCGAAGGTCAGGAACAGGTTCGGGTAGCCGGACACGCTCACGCTCTTGTAGGCCTGCGCACCGCGCGACCACTCGTCGTTGAGCTGACAACCCTTCAGACCGTTGACCGGAAACGGCGCGCCGGATTTGCTCACGTCGAAGCCGGTGGCGAACACGATGCAGTCGAACTGGTGCTCGATGCCTTCGACGGTGCGGATGCCCTTCGGCGAGAGATTCGCGATCGGCCAGGTGATGAGCTTGGCGTTCGGTGCCTGCAAGCTCTTGTACCAGTCGTTGGAAATGAGAATTCGCTTGCAACCGAGCCGGAAGTCCGGCGTGAGCTGGCGACGCAGCCAGCCGTCCTTCACTTCGGATCGCAGATAGAGCTTGGCGAGGCGCTCGAACAGGGTGGTGACCGGCGTCGTCCACACCACGCCTACCGCCATCGACTCGTGCACCCAGTACAGCAGTTCGCGGAACGCGGTCTGCGCGGCGGGGAAGCGCACGAACAGCTTCTTGCTCCACGCGGGCGAGACGTAATCCGGCCGCGGCATCACCCAGGCCGGTGTGCGCTGGAACACCTTGACCTGCGCCGCCTGCTTCACCAGCTCGGGCACGATCTGGATCGCGCTCGCGCCGGTGCCGACCACGGCGACCTTCTTGCCCGTGAAGTCGTAGCTGTGATCCCAACGCGCGCTGTGAATCTTGTGGCCTTCGTAGGTTTCCAGGCCGGCGATCTTGGGCCAGCTCGAATTGCTCAGCGGGCCCTGCGCCATCACCACGCTGCGCGCGCGATGCGTCTCGCCGCCCGCGGTCTGTACGTTCCAGACGCCGGCGGACTCGTCGAACGCCATGCTGGTGACGTTCTGATTGAAGCGCACGAACTTCGCCAGGTCGAAGCGCTGCACAAGTTGATGCACATAACCGAGAATCTCGCGACTGCCCGAAAATCCGCGCGTCCACTCCGGGTTCTGCGCGAAGGAATACGAGTACAGGTTCGACGGGATATCGCAGGCCGCGCCCGGATACTGGTTGTCGCGCCAGGTGCCACCGACCTCGCTGCCGCGCTCCAGGATCACGATGTCGCGGATACCGGCCTGCTGCAGACGGATCGCGGTACCGAGTCCCGCGAAGCCGGCGCCGACGATCAGCACGTCGACCACGCGCGAATCGGACTTCGGCAGATCGACGCTCGCGGCGGCATCGGATTTCTTGCGGCGCTTGAAGCTGGGCAGGCGGATGTCGTTCACAGCGCAAATCTCCGTAGGGAGGTAGGGCGGGCCGTGCCCGCCCGCGTTGTTCGGTTGATCGGCAGAGCGCAGTTGGCGGGCGCGGCCCGCCCTACGCGGCTGGTTTCCAGGTCAGCTCATTGACCCAGGTCGGCACGCGCGGCAGCGCCTTCGCCGGAATTCTCGCGGTGAGTTTCACCAGCGTGTCGACCGGCACGTGGTAGGCGCGCACGCCGCGGTCGATCACCCAGCGCCCCTGGCGCGAGATGAGCTGGAACCAGGGATTGCGGCGTCCGCCCGGCGTGCCGCCGACACGCTCGTACTTGCGCACTGCGTCGTAGAGCTTCTCCTCCTTGAGGCCCAGCTCGACGAGGTTGTCGCGCATCTTGTTGAGCAGCGGCAGGTAGGACGCGATGCCCAGCAGCAGGCGCGGATCGAGCATGCGGCCGATGAACTCGATGCCCTGCCGATACAGCGGGCCGTGGCCAAGCAGTTCCAGCACGTGGAAGTCCACGCCGAGGTGGCGCGACTCGTCGTCGTTGATGTGCTTGAACGCGGTGTGACACACCGGGTCTTCGACCGTGTCGAGCAGGAACTTGCACAGCGCGCCGTCGAGTGTGATCTCCAGCATCGGGATCACCGAGCCGAGCACCGACAGCGGCATCTGGTCGGCGTAGGTGTCGAGCCACTCGACGACGAGGCGGATGTTGATGTTCGGCTCGGGCAACTCGTCGCCGTCGAGCATGCCCCAGCGCTTCATCAGCGCCATCTCGGCGTTCGCGTGCTTCTGCTCTTCGGCGTGGAAGTAGCGATAGATCTCGGCCAGCGTCTCGTTCGGCGCCTTCTTCGCCATCGCGGCAAAGCCGCGCGCGCCGACATGCTCGATCCACATCAGGTCGGCCATGAAGGCCTTGAGCTTGGGATACAGCTCTTTGTTTTCGGTCACGAGTTCGCGGCCCGGCGCGTCCCAGTCGATGTCCGCGAGCGCCCACTGGCTGGCCTTGATCTTCGCCAGCATCTTGGTTTCGTCGAGTTGCATGGTGTTCTCCTCAGGCAGTCTTTGCGGCGAGCAGGCGGTTCAGCACACCCGTCCCGCGCGCGTACAGCGATGGGGCAAGGCGCTTCATGCGCCAGATGGTTCGTGCATCGAGCTGCGGCAGCACGTAGAGCTGATTGCGATCCAGCGCGTCGAGCGTGAGCTTCGCAACGCCCTCGGCCTCGATGCCGGTCCACTTCATGACCTTGTGCGCAAAGCCCGAGGCGCCCGCGGCGATGCGGCCGTCGCGGACGATGTTGGTCTTCACGAAGGTCGGGCACAGCGCCGTGATGTGCAGGCCGCTGCCCTGGAATTCCGCCGCCATGGTCTCGGTCAGCGCAAGCACCGCGGACTTCGAGACGTTGTACGGGCCCATGGTCGGCGCGGCCGCGAAGCTGGCGGTGGAGCCGACATTGATGATTCCGCCGCGGCCGTTGGCCCTGAGTTTGGGCGTGAACACGTGGCAGCCGTGGATCACGCCGTAGAGATTCACGCCGAGGACCCAGTTCCAGTCCTCGATCGAGGTCTCGCCCACCGGCTTGCCGCCCGCGCCGACGCCGGCGTTGTTGATGACGATGTCGATCGGGCCGTCGAGCCAGCGCTCGCTCGCTGCGGCGAGCGCCTCGACCTCGGCGAGCTTGGAGACGTCACAGGCAATCGCGGTTGCGGCCTGGCCCTCCGCCTCGACCAGCGCGACGGTTTCCTGCGCCGCGGCGAGATTGATGTCCGCGCAGACGATGCGTCCGCCGCGTCGCGCAAGTTCCAGCGCGAACGCGCGGCCGATACCGCTGCCGGCGCCGGTGACGACGGCGGCCGCGTTCGTGGTGAGTTTCTGCTTGGCCAAGATTCTCCTCCGGCCGGATGGAATGACGCCCCGCGCCGGTTTCGACGCGGGGCGTGAAGCGCTTTACGCAGCCGCCGCCAACGGCGCCGCGCGACGCGCATACGGCGCGCTGAACTGCTCGATGCCTTCCAGGTAGTGGCTGTTGTCGTCATCCCAGGGATGGAAGTCCGGGCGGAAGTACGCGAACCACGGGCGCACCATCTTGCGCAGGAAGCCGACCTCGCCGATGGCCATCTTGTAGAACGAGCGCCAGCCCTTGACGTCGCTCAGCTTGCCTTCCTGGCGCACGAAGTTCGCGTAATGCGGCAGCACCATGGCCCAGAAGATCGTGGTCGCCAGCACCAGGCCGAACGCACGGATGGTGTAGGCCTTCAGGCCGCGACCCTGCGTGGCTTCCCACACGTCGTAGGCCACACCCTTGTGCTCGGTCTCTTCCAGCGCATGCCACTTCCACAGCGCCAGATAGCCCGGTTCGGCATCAGCGGCGATGCGCGGCTCCTTGAGCAGGCCGTCGGCCATGATCGCGGTCAGGTGCTCCAGCGCGATGGTGCCGGACAGGCGGAACGCGGGCGAGGTGTTCTGCGCGAACAGGTCGAGCAGCTTCTTCACGCGCTTCTCGAACACCGCGGCGGACGGCAGGCGCTCGAACATCTTGGCGTTGTACTCGTCGTGCTCGCGACCGTGCATGGCCTCCTGGCCGATGAACGCGGTGGCGGCCTTCTTCAGTTCCGGGTCCTGGATCTGGTCGCGGTAATGGCGTACGGCGTCGATGAAGAAGCGCTCGCCGACCGGGATGACCAAACTCATGGTGTTCATCAGGTGGGTGAAGTGCACGCTACCCTGGCCATCGCCAACCCAGTCGTGCACGCGCTCGGCGGGCAGCGGGAAGTTGAGGTCGCGGCGCGTCGGCATCACGGATTCCGACTTCGCGTTGCGGGTGGCGGACTTCACGGACTTCAACGTGTTCATTTCTCTATGCTCCTCGGGCCGACGAAACCCTTGCTTGTGCAGTTCCCGGGGCAACGGCCCGCGGTCGGTATACAATCGTCTACTGGCAATGTAGACGAGTGTCTACTTAGACGTCAACACCGTCTGTGCCATTGAGCGATGTAAATATCATAGGTATTTGATATGGCGAAAAATGTAGGCCGATCACCGCCCAAAAAAGGGGCTCCAGAGCGACCGCCGAGCGGCCGCCAGAAGATCATGGAGGCGGCGCTGGAACTGGCCGCCACCACCCGCAGCCTGGCGAGCCTGGGCCTGCGCGAAGTGGCGCGGCATGCTGGCCTGAATCCCAACACCTTCTATCGTCACTTCAAAGACTTCGACGACCTGGGCGTGGCCATGCTCAAGGATCTCGGAACCGAGTTGCGCTCTGGCCTGCGCGAGCGGCGCATGCACCCTGCCGCCAAGGGTTTCCGTCTGTCGGACTTCAGCGATCCGGCCAAGGGCCTGAACGAGGCGCAGGCGCTGGCTCGCGAGTCGGTCGGCCTGGTGCTGGACTTCGTGATGGACCACCGCGAGGCCTACACCGTCGGCATCCGCGAGCTGCACGGCACCAGCCCGATCATGCGCAAGGCCATGCAGGACCTGCTCGAAGGCATCGCCCAGGACATGACCGAGGATCTGCTCGGCGTGCTCAAGCTGCCGGCGGTGACGCCCGAAGAGCTGATCGGAGTGGCTCGCGTGATCGTGCGTCAGATGGTGTTCTTCTCCATGGACTACCTGGAGCGCCCGGAAAATCACGCACAGATCAAGCGCGAGGCCGAGCGCTTCATTCTGCTGCTGTTCTGGGGCGCGATCGCTGCCCGGGCGCCGGGCCTGCTCACCCAATCCGGCATCAAATTCCCTGAAGTGTGATCGGGGGCGCTTAGAGGCGCTTCCGGCGGTAGGGACTCTGGATGCCCCGGGGCAGTCGTCGGAAACGCTTGTAGCTCCACCAATACTGTTCTGGCAGATGGGTCAGAACCGACTCGATGCCACGATTGAGCGCGGCGGCGCCGCCCGCAGCGTCCGCCACCTCGACCCCCAGCGGCACGATGTGGAATCGAAAGCCGCGCCCCCAGGTCAGACGCTCGGCGTAGCAGAAGCACACCGGCGCGCCGCTGCGCGCGGCGAGCTTGCTGACCAGTTCGCTGGTATGCGCGGGAATGCCGAACAGCGGCGCAAATACGCCCGAACCCTGGGGCGGATCCTGGTCCGGCAGCACGCCGATCATCTGCCCTTGACGCAATGCGTGCAGCAACGCGCGCACACCGCCCCCGGTAGTCGGCACCAGGTTGGCACCCAGGCGCGCACGGCCTTCCAGAATCAGGGCATCAATGGCGCCTTTCTGCGGCTTGTACAACGAGGTGATGCCGCCCAGCGACGCGCAGAACATCCCGGCCAGTTCCCAGGACCCGATATGCGGACACAACAGGATGGCGCCGCCAGCAGACGTCACCTGGCGAAGCTGCGCGGCCGCAGGCGGATCGTTGAGCCAGGCACGCAGGCGCCGCTCGGGCCCGAACCAGATCGCCGGTGCTTCCAGGATCGCCTTGACGAAGTGGATCAGCGACGCACGCGCGATGCGGCGGCGCTCCGATTCAGGCAGTTCGGGCAGACACAGGTCCAGGTGTCGCAGCGCGATGCGGCTGCGCTTGTTGGGCAGCCACCACATCAAGCTGCCGAGGCTGGTGGCCAGACCATGGAGTACCACCAGCGGCAGATATCCGAGCCCGATCAGGAATACGCGCGTTATCGACCCGGCCACAATCAACTTGAATTTCGGAGACCAACCGCAGTTCGGGTGGCCGGATCGGCAACCCAACGTTGCCCAGGGTTATTGAGGCGACCCGCGCCGGTCTCGCAATCCGGAGATTGCTCACACCTTGGAATCATTTTTCTTCAAGAGAACAGTGGCCGCCTCGGTAACAGAGGCATGTCGGCAATTGTTGGCCAATCCCGCGCGCGGCGGAAGCGCCGGTCTTGACGTTGCGCGCTGCGAACGCATCCTTCTATCTTCGCGAACCTGCCCGGGGCCCCGTTGGCAGCAAGGGCGCAGGCAACGCGTGGCCATTTCGATTCGGACTTTTTGAGGCGGCGGGGCGAACCGTGATTCGGCTTGATAAGACGCAGCGAAGCATTCTCAGAAAGGACGCAGCCGTAGCCGCGCGCGTTGCTGCCGCCCAGGCTGCCGGCCCCTCGTGATCGGCCTCCTGCAGCGCGTCAGTCGCGCCCACGTCGATGTCGCGGGCCAGCGAATCGCGGAGATCGGCGCCGGCTTGCTGGTGCTGGTTGGTGTGCAGGCAGACGATTCGGCGGCGCGGGCCGAGCGTCTGCTGCAGCGCGTACTGGGCTACCGCATGTTCGCGGATGCGCAGGGACGCATGAATCTCTCCCTGGCCGACTGCGGAGGCGGCCTGCTGCTGGTACCGCAGTTCACCTTGGCCGCCGATACACGCCAAGGCATGCGCGCAAGCTTCTCGGCTGCGGCCGAGCCTATGCTGGCGCGGCAGCTGTTCGATCACCTGGTCGCGCAGGCGCGCCGAAGCCACGGCCCGGTCGCCTGCGGCCACTTTGGCGCCGACATGCAGGTGACCCTGACCAACGACGGCCCGGTGACTTTCCGGTTGCAAGCCTGAAAATCCCGCGTCAACGCGTCGGCGACCAAATTGACCATCAGTTCAAAAGCAACCTGACTGGCGCTATCCTTGCCGCCCCCCGAACCGCGAAGTCCGATGCAAGCCCGCACTGCCAGCGTTTCCCGCCAGACGCGAGAGACGACCATCCGCGTCGACATCAACCTCGACGGTACCGGGGTGTCCAGGCTTGCCACCGGCCTGCCGTTCCTCGACCACATGCTGGACCAGGTCGCGCGCCATGGATTGATCGACCTGAGCATTCAGGCCGACGGCGACCTGCATATCGACGCCCATCACACGGTCGAGGACATTGGTATCACTCTGGGCCAGGCCCTGGACCAGGCGGTCGGCGACAAGAAGGGCGTCACCCGCTACGGCCACGCCTACGTTCCGCTGGACGAGGCGCTGTCGCGCGTGGTGATCGATCTGTCGGGTCGTCCGGGGCTGGAGTGGTTCGTCGAATTCCCGCGTTCGCACATCGGCGAATTCGATGTCGATCTGTTTCGCGAGTTCTTCGGCGGGTTCGTCAACCACGCCAAGACCACCCTGCACGTAGACGCCCTGCGCGGACGCAACGCGCACCACATCGCGGAAACCGTGTTCAAGGCGTTCGGCCGCGCATTGCGCGTGGCGGTGTCCAAAGACGCACGGATGGGCGACGTCACCCCGTCGACCAAGGGTTCGCTCTGAACCTCGTCAACGAGACTAGCTCCTTGCTGCGAGATGCCCCCACCCCACCGTCTGCTACCGCAGACGGTCGCCCCCTCTCCCGATTCGCGGTAGGGGGACGTTGGCCGGAGCCAACGCTCCGATGAGTATTATCGGCGTCATCGACTACGGCATGGGCAACCTGCATTCGCTCGGCAAATCGCTGGAGCGGGTCGCAGGGTCGGACCGCATCGAGATCTCCTTCGATCCAGAGAAACTCATCAAGTGCGACAAGCTGGTACTGCCCGGCGTCGGCGGCGTGCGCGGCTGCATGAACGAGCTGCGGCGTCTGGAACTCAGCGATCTGGTGTTGGAGGCCTCGCAGAAGCTGCCCATGCTCGGAATCTGCCTGGGCATGCAGGTCATGCTGGAATTCTCGGAAGAGAACGAGGGCGTCCCGGCGCTGGGACTGTTCCCCGGCGAGGTGGTGCGCTTCACCGACCCGCCACGGCTGCCGGAAGCCGGCGCAGAACGACTGAAGGTTCCGCACATGGGCTGGAATCGGGTGCATCAGACGCACGCGCACCCGATCTGGGCCGGCGTACCTGACGACAGCTGGTTTTATTTTGTGCACAGCTACTACGCACGCCCACGCGAATCGCGGCACGTGATCGGCAGCGCCGATTACGTGCACGCGTTTGCCTGTGCGATCGCGCGCGAGAATCTGGTGGCATTCCAGTTCCACCCGGAAAAAAGCCAGGGCGCCGGCTTGCGCCTGCTCGCCAACTTCGTGCAATGGGACGGGACGGTGCCCGGATAGTCGACTGACGCGGACCGGGCAGTCGTCATGACGTTCCCTGATTGCCGCGAATACGGCATCGGCAACCGTTGATGCGCATGCCGTACCCCCTATTGCCCGCACCGAATGATTGAGGCACAGTCGCGTGCACACGGGGAACCTTCATTCTGCAGATTTGTCGCGCCGCTGCGGCGCTTTCCTCCCATACGCGACCACCCGCCCGGCACGCTCGCAATGCTGTTGATCCCTGCAATCGATCTCAAGAACGGCGAATGCGTTCGCCTGCGCCAAGGGCGCATGGACGACGTCACCGTGTTCTCCTCCGACCCGGTTTCCATGGCCAGGCGCTGGGCCGACGAAGGAGCAGAACGCCTGCACATCGTCGACCTCGACGGTGCGGTCAAGGGCCAGCCGATGAATCTGCGCATCGTCGAACAGATCGCCGAGGCGATCGAGGTGCCGGTGCAGGTCGGCGGCGGTATCCGCGACGAGGAAACCGTGCAGCGTTATCTGGATGCCGGCGTTTCCTACGTCATCATCGGCACCAAGGCGGTCAACACCCCGCATTTTCTGCACGACCTGTGCCTGGAGTTCCCTCGTCACATCATTGTCGGGCTCGACGCCAAAGACGGCCGAGTCGCCCTCAACGGCTGGGCCAAGCTGACCCACCACGATGTGGTGGAGATGGCACAGCACTGCGAGCGCGATGGCGTCGAAGCCATCATCTACACCGACATCGGCCGCGACGGCATGATGGCCGGTTTCAACGTGGAATCGACGCGCAAGCTGGCGGCCGCGGTTAACACACCGGTGATTGCCAGTGGCGGCGTGTCCTCGCTGGAGGACATTCGCCGGCTCAAGGAACTCGAGGTCGAAGGCGTGGCCGGTGCTGTCATCGGACGCGCGCTTTACGAGGGCGGATTGAGCCTCAAGGATTGTCTGAAGGCGGCGCTGTGATGAATCCGGGAATCGCCCAAGCCGACGACGCTCGGTGCCTTTGATTCGAACGATTCCCGATTCGCCATTTCCGACTCCCATGCTCGCCAAACGCGTCATCCCCTGCCTGGACATCGACCGCGGGCGCGTGGTCAAGGGTGTCAAGTTCGAAGACGTGCGCGATGCCGGCGACCCGGTCGAAGTGGCGCGCAAATACGACCGCCAGGGCGCCGATGAACTGGTGTTCCTGGACATCACCGCCAGCTCCGACGACCGCCCTACCCTGTTCCAGACGGTGGAGGCGGTGGCACGGGAAATCTACATCCCATTGACGGTGGGCGGCGGCGTGCGAACCTGCGCCGACGTGCGCGCACTGCTCAAAGCCGGCGCCGACAAGGTGTCGATCAACACCGCGGCGGTGCAGCGTCCTGAACTGGTGACCGAGGCCGCCGACCGTTATGGCGTGCAGTGCATCGTGGTGGCGATCGACGCCAAGCGCGTGTCGAAAAAAAAGGAACCGCTGCGCTGGGAAGTCTTTACCCATGGAGGGCGTAAATCCACCGGCATCGATGCGGTGGAATGGTCGGTACGCATGGTCAAGCACGGCGCTGGCGAACTGCTGGTCACCAGCATGGACCGCGACGGCACCAAGGAAGGCTACGACGTGGAGTTGCTGCGCGCGATCTGCGATTCGGTCCCGGTACCGGTGATCGCCTCCGGCGGCGTCGGCAACCTCGATCACCTCGTCCATGGCCTGCAGGAGGGCCATGCCGACGCGGTGCTGGCGGCCAGCATCTTCCACCACGGCACTCACACCGTCGGCGACGCCAAGCGCTATCTTTCGGAACACGGCGTGCGCGTGCGGGAGCAGTCGCTTCCCGCATTCGTCATCTGAGCACGCTAGGGTGAGCGACTCATCCGACATCGGCCGCGCGCTGGACGCGCTCTATGCCACCTTGCTGGACCGCAAATCGGCCGATCCGACGAAATCGTACGCAGCCAGCCTTTATTCCAAGGGTTTGGACCACATTCTCAAGAAGCTGGGCGAGGAAGCGACCGAAACGCTGATCGCCGCCAAGAACGGAACCCGTCCGGAGCTGGTCTATGAAACGGTGGATCTGCTTTACCACTTGTTCGTCCTGATGGCGCAGGCAGGCATCTCTCCGGCCGATTTGGCCGTAGAGCTGGACAGAAGGAGCGGTCGGTCGGGCCTGGCGGAAAAAGCCAGCCGCACCGACGGCAAAGACAAATAGGCGCACAATTCGCCGCGCGACACCGCGTCGGCAAGGAGAAAAGCATCATGGGTACATTCAGTGTCTGGCATTGGTTGATCGTTCTGGCGATCGTGATCTTGGTGTTCGGCACCAAGAAGCTGCGCAACTTGGGCGGCGACCTCGGCGGTGCAATCAAGAACTTCAAGGGCTCGATGAAGGACGGCGAGGACACCGCAGACAAACACACCGCCGAACTCACCGCGGACGAAGACAAGTCCACGTCCGAAACCCCGGCGCGCGATTCGCACAAGGTCTGACGGACCGCCGCCTTGTTCGACATCAGCTTCACCGAGCTGGCGCTGGCTTTCGTGGTCGCTCTGATCGTTCTGGGACCGGAGAAGCTGCCCAAGGTCGCGCGCACCGTCGGCCGGTGGGCCGGTCAGGCCCGCGGCTACATGCGGAATCTGTCCACCGAACTGGAGCGCGAGACCCAGGTGCGGGAGATCAAGCAGCAGCTGCAAGAGGCCAAGAGCGCCCTGCGTGAGGCGGAAACCGCCGTCGAACGCGAAAGTCGCAGCATCGCCGATGACGTGTCGCAGGATCTCAAGCCCAAACCGTGAGCGACACCCCGCCAGAAAACTCGGCGCCCGAGCAGCCGCTGATCGCGCATCTGCTGGAGCTGCGCGACTGCGTCGTGCGCATCATCTATGGCGTCGGCCTGGCCTTCATCCCGCTGGCATATTTCGCCAAGGAAATCTACGCATTCGCGGCCAAGCCGCTGATGACCCTGCTGCCCGCAGGCACGTCGATGATCGCCACCGAGGTGGCATCGCCATTCTTCGCCCCGATCAAACTGGCCGGGGTGCTGGCAGTGGCGATCTCCATTCCGTGGACGCTCTACCAGATGTGGTCATTCGTGGCGCCGGGCCTGTACAAGACCGAACGACGGCTGGTCGCGCCGGTACTCATCTCCAGCTCTCTGCTGTTTTATCTGGGCATGGCCATGGCGTATTTCCTGGTACTGCCGACGGTGTTCCATTTCCTGATCAGCGTTGCGCCCGAGGGCGTGGCGGTGATGACGGACATCAACAAATACCTCAACTTCATCCTGTCGATCTTTCTGGCCTTCGGCCTGGCGTTCGAAACGCCGGTGGCGATCGTGTTGATGGTGAAAACCGGCTTTGTCACTCCGCAACAGCTCAAGGACAAGCGCGAGTACGTGCTGGTCGGTGTGTTCGTCATTGCAGCGGTGCTGACGCCGCCGGACGTCTTGTCGCAGATTCTGCTGGCGGTGCCGACCTATCTGCTTTACGAGCTGGGCATCCTGGTAGCGCAATGGACCACGCCGGAGGCACGTGAAGTCGAGGCGCAGGCCAAGGTTGCCGAGCGCGACTGATTGATTGCGGCTGCGGAGCCGCTTCAGTCCTGCGGCGGCAGCTCGACGTGGGATCGATGCACCGGCGCGTGCACCGCCGCCACCAGGTCGGTGTCCGTACCGACCTGCAATTCGCGCCGCAGCGCCACGATCACCGCTTCCCACGCCGGCTCGACGCCGCGCCAGATCTCGAACGCGGAAGCAGCCTGGCCCACCAGCATGCCCAGGCCGTCCTCGATGCGCGCCGCGTTCTGGCGCACCGCCCAAGCGGCAAACGGAGCATGCGCGGGACCGTAGCTGAGGTCGTAGCAATCGCCGCCCGGCGCCAGCAGTCCTGATGGCATCAGCGGCATCTGACCCGAATGTCCGGCCGAGGTGGCGTTGACGATCACATCGAAACGATCGCCCTTGAGCGCCACATGCGTGCGCGGCAGAACCTCGCCGAGGGGCTTGAAAGACTCGGCCAGCGCCTCCGGCTTCCAGGGGTTGCGGTTGGATACCGCAACCAGTGCCGGCGACGCCGCCAGGATGGGTTCGAGAATCCCACGCGCCGCACCGCCGGCGCCGAGCACCAGCACGCGCCTGGCGCGCAGCGCGATGCCCAGGCGTTTCAGGTCCGCCGCAAAGCCGACACCGTCGGTGTTGTCGCCGCTCCAGCCGCTTTCCGTGCGCTGCAGCGTGTTCACCGCACCTGCCTGCCGCGCGCGCTCGGAAATCGATTCGCACTGTGCCGCTACTGCCTGCTTGTGCGGCAGGGTCACATTGAGCCCGCGCAGGCCGAGCGCATGCAGGCGCTGCAATTCCTCGGCAAGGCGATCTGCCGGCACGGCCAGCGCGGTGTATTCCAGCACCTGCCCGGTCTGCCGCGCGAAGTGCGCATGGATCGAGGGCGACTTGGAGTGGGCGATGGGCTGCCCGATGACGGCGTAACGGTCCATGTGGAGTGAGCGCGTATTTATTCCGCCAGCCAGACCGCGGCCTGCTTGGCGTAGTAGCTGAGAATCAGGTCGGCGCCCGCGCGGCGGAAGCACAGCAGCGCTTCCATCAGAACAGTACGGCGGTCCAGCCAGCCATTGTCGATGGCGGCGTGCAGCATCGCGTACTCGCCGCTGACCTGATAGGCCGCCACCGGTACTGCGAAGCGATCCTTGACCCGGCGCACGATGTCCAGATAGGGCATGCCGGGTTTGACCATGACGATGTCGGCGCCCTCGTCCAGATCCAGTTCCACCTCGCGCAGGGCCTCGTCGCTGTTCGCCGGATCCATCTGGTAGGTGCGCTTGTCGGCCTTGCCGAGATTTCGCGCCGAGCCCACCGCATCGCGAAAAGGCCCGTAAAAGCCGGAAGCGTACTTGGCGGCGTAGGACAGGATCAGAGTGTGCCGCTGCCCGTCGCGCTCCAGCACCTCGCGCAGCTGCCCGACGCGGCCATCCATCATGTCGCTGGGCGCCACGATGTCGGCGCCCGCTCGCGCGTACACCAAGGCCTGGCGCCGCAGGATTTCCACGGTGCGCTCGTTATCGACGTCGCCGCCATCCAGCACACCGTCGTGTCCGTGCGTGGTGAACGGATCCAACGCCACATCGACCATCACCGCCAGCTCAGGACAGGCCTGCTTGACCGCCTGTACGGCGCGCGGCACCAGACCTTGAGGGTTCAGCGCCTCGTCGCCCTCGTCGCTCTTGAGGCCCTGCGGGATCACTGGAAACAGCGCAACGCAGGCGATACCCAGCGCCTGCAACTGCTCGCATTCGCGCACCAGCGCGGCGATGTCCATCCGATGGACGCCGGGCATGGAACCGATCGACCCGGCTAGATCGCCTTCGGCTACGAACAGCGGCTGGATCAGATGTTCCGGTGCCAGCACAGACTCGCGCACCATGGCGCGAAGCGCGGCGGTACGACGCAGGCGGCGCGGACGGATCGCGGGAAAGCTGGCGTGAGTCAAGTTCTTGCTCTCAGAAATGCTCTGCGGATTATAGGCCCGCTGCGCCGCGTTTCCCGCGCAGCGGACCGCCGTCTGCTGCATCATCGTTCCCGTGCTGTAACCATCGATCAGGGACTTGGTGCGACCATTTGCAACGTCGGTCCGAACCCGGCGCACTGGCGTGCGGAGCAACATTGCCCGCCACGCACACGCGGGCCCGCTATCATGTCGTTTGGAGGACGAGAACGAGCCGAATGGCCGATTCACAGGAACTCACCCGACTATTGCACGCGACCGCAACGGGCGACCGGCGGGCGTTTGCGGAGCTTTACCGCGAGTCCAGTTCGCATCTGTTCGGATTGCTGCTGCGTATGCTGCAACGTCGCGATTGGGCGGAAGAAGCTCTCCAGGATTGCTACATCAAGATATGGCAAAAAGCGGAAACCTACGATGCGGAAAAAGGTGCCCCGCTTACCTGGTTGCTCAGTGTGGCCCGCTATCGCGCGCTCGATCTGCTGAGAATGAAGCGGCCGGAAGTGGAGATGCCCGACGGCGACGACGACTTCTCGCTACCGCCGCTGACCCTGCACGACGAGGCCGAGGATCCGATGGCTCGCGCCGTCGAGGGTCAGGGCATCGCGCGCATGGAAGCCTGTCTGCGCGAACTGCCCAAAGAACAGCGCGACGCGCTGCTGCTGGCCTATTACGAGGGCTATACCCACCAGGAACTGGCCGTGCGCTTGAAAGCACCGTTGGGCACCGTCAAAAGCTGGGTGCGCCGCGGCCTGGCGCGCTTGCGCGACTGCCTGGACGAGTAACGTGAACTACCGCTCGCCACGACTCCAACAGATGCTCGCCGCCGAATACGTGGCGGGCACCCTGACCGGCGCCGCCCGCCGCCGGTTTCGGCGCCTGCTCGCCGAAGACCCGGTGCTGCGCGCCGAGGTTCGCTACTGGGAGGCACGCTTCGACGACCTCGGCATATTCGAGCCGGTGCCGCCGCGCATGCAGGTATGGGCGGAAATCGAACACCGCGTGCGCGAGATGGACGGCAAGGTGGTGCCGATCACCGAGCAGCGACGTCGTGCCAACTTGAGTTTCTGGCGCCTGTGGGCCGGCTTCGCCACCGCCGCTTCGCTGGTCATGGCGCTGCTGCTGCTGCGCCAGTTCATGCCGGCTACGGTCACACCCGAACCGGGCCCGCGCATCGTCGAAGTCAAGGTACAGACGCAGGCCTACGTCGCCGCGCTGAGGCTGCCCGAGGAAGAAGCGCAGTGGACCGTCAGCATCCTTCCGGATACCCGCGCGGTACGCGTGTTGGCCAACGGTCCGGCCAAGCTGGGCTTCGACCAGGATTACGAACTCTGGTGGCTGGGCGACGAAGGCGTGGTGTCGCTGGGCCTGCTGCCGCGCCAGGGCGCCTGGCAGATCGCGTTGCCGGCGCAGGTGCGCGTACGACCGAGTGGCCGCATCGCCGTCAGCCTGGAGCCCGCTGGCGGTTCTCCGGCAAAAGATGGTCCCAGCGGGCCGGTGCTGGTCGCTACGCCGCTGGTGCCGTCGGTCTGAGTCCGGCCCCAGGACCTACTCGGCCTCGGCCCGCGACGGGCGTGTGGCCAGATTCTTGACCGCCTGCACCGGCGTGATGCGGCCCTCGATCAACTCCACGACCTGCTCGGTGATGGGCATGTCCACCTGCAGGCGACGCGCCAAGCGCAGCACTTCCGGCGCCGCCTTGACGCCTTCCACCACCTGTTGAATTTCGGCGATCGAATCCGCCACGCTCCTGCCCTGCGCCAGCAACAGCCCCATCCGGCGGTTGCGCGACTGGTTGTCGGTACAGGTCAGGACCAGGTCGCCCATCCCGGCCAGACCCATCATCGTTTCGGGACTCGCGCCCAAGGCTTCGCCCAGGCGCATGATCTCGGCCAGACCGCGGGTGATGAGCGCTGCGCGGGTATTGGCGCCCAGGCCCATGCCATCGGCGATACCGACGGCGATGGCCATCACGTTCTTCGCAGAACCGCCGATTTCCACCCCGACCACATCGACCGAGGTGTAGGCGCGAAAGCCGTCGCCGTGCAGGGCCTGCGCCACCAGATCGGCGAAGGCCGGCGTGCGCGACGCCACCGTCACCGCGGTGGGCAGCCCCATGCCCATCTCCTTGGCAAAGGTGGGTCCTGAAACCACCGCCAGCGTCCGGGCAGCGCCCAGCACGTCGGCCACCACTTCGTGAACCAGAAGGCCGCTGCCAGGTTCCAGGCCCTTGCAGGCGCAGGCCAGGCCTTGCTCAGGATTCAGCATCGGCTCGATGCGGATCAGGGTTTCGCGCAGAGCGTGGCTGGGCACCACGACCAGCAGATGGGCACTGCCCTGCACCGTGCCCGGCAGGTCGGCGGTGGCCGTCAGCGAGGCCGGGAAATGGCATCCCGCCAGATAGCGCGCATTGACCCGCGCGTCCTGCATGACCGCAATTTCGTCGGCATTGCGCCCCCACAGACGGGTCGGCGTGCCGCGACGGGCCAGCTGGATCGCCATGGCCGTGCCGTAGGAGCCGGCGCCGAGCACCCCCAGCTCGATCATGGCGTCAAGACCTCAGTGCGTGGCCGGTGCCGCGGAGGGGTCGGTGATGACGGATTTGGATTCGGCACGCTGGCGCGCCAAGTGCTCCAGATACAGGGCCTCGAAGTTGATCGGCTGCAACAACAACTGCGGGAAGCCGGCCTTCTGCACGAAGTCGCATACCGCTTCGCGGGCGAACGCGAACAGCATGCTTGGGCAGTAGCCGCCGAGAATTGCGCCTTTTTCCTGAGGATTGTCGAAGCCGCGCACCAGAAAAATGCCTGCCTGCTGCACTTCGACCAGAAACGCGGTGTCGTCGCCGGTCTTGGCGGTGACGGTAACGGTCAGGACGACATCGAACAGATCATCCTTCATCGGCTTCATCTGGGTGCCGACGTTGACGTCGATCTGCGGTTGTACATTGGTGGCGAAGATCTGCGGTGCCTGCGGCACCTCGATGGACGCGTCCTTGACGTAGATCTTCTGCAATAGAACCTGTCGGTTGGGCTTTTGCGCGCCGTTGCCGGCAGCGGCGTTTTCTTCAGCCATGGGTGATTTCTCGTGGCGGGGCAGGGAAAGAATCCGATGCTCGCGGATGAATCGCGAGACGTCGAAGCGGGCGCAAGGATACCCGCTCGGAACCGCTGCCGCCCTCAGCTTCCGCGCAGCAAGGGGTCCAGCTGGCCGGCCCGGTCCAGTGCGTACAGCTCGTCGCACCCGCCGACGTGGGTATCGCCAACGAAAATCTGCGGCACCGTACGGCGCCCGCTGACGCGCATCATCTCTTCGCGCCGCGCCTGGTCTTCGTCGACGCGGATTTCCTCGAAGCGCACGCCCTTGCCGTCGAGCAGACGCTTGGCCATCACGCAGTACGGACAAAACAGGGTGCTGTAGACGCGAACGGCGTTCATGGCATCGCTTTATTTCGTGGTCACCGGCAGGTTGTTCTGCAGCCAGGCGTTGAGCCCGCCCCGAATGGGGTAGACCTCGGTGAAGCCCAGCTTCTTGAGCCTGGCCACCCCATCCGTGCTGGAAACGCCCATCGCGCAGTACACCAGCACCGGCCGGCTACGGTCCTTGCCCAGCTCGCCGACGCGATCCTCCAGCTTGGCTAGCGGCAGGTTGACGGCGTTGAGCATGTGGCCTTTCTTGAACTCGCCGAGCGGACGAAGATCGACGATCAGGGGCTCGCGGTCGTTGATCATGCGTACCGCTTCCAGCGCGGTCAGGCGCTTGCCACCGGTGAGGCTGCCGTGCACCTCGTTGGCAACCAACAGGGCCAGCACCACGACGAACGCCGCAAACAGCGGAATGTTGTTACCGATGAATTCGATGAACTGCTGCATGGTTGTGGACCGATCGTTGCGGTGACGCGAAAAAACGGAGCGCGCAGCATTGCCGGCTGCGAAAGGCGTACGCGACGTGACACCATCGCGTATGTCGATTATCGCATCGTGCGCCCGCCGACGCCGAACCCATCCTTGCGCCGCGAGCCGGATCGCTCTGCTCTGCTTTGCAATCCTCGTGCCGACGGCGACGCTGGGCGATACCGAATCCCAGCGCCGCGAGTCCGAACTCAAGACCTTGCGCGCGCGCGTGGCCGAACTGGATCGCGAGCAGGCGGGCGACCGGCGCCATCAGGACCGCTTGCGCCAAGACATTGAGGCTGCGGAAAAGGCGCTGTCCGCCGCGGCCGCCGCCCTGCGTCTCGCGCGCGCCGAGGTTGAGGCGCAACAGCAGCAGGTACGCGCCGCCCAGGCCGAGCAGGACAAAGCCCTGCAACAGGCCGAAGCCCGCCGCGACGACCTCGCGCGGGCTCTGCGCGCCAGCTACATGGCCGGCAACCCCGGGCGCCTGCAGATGCTGTTCCGCCAAGGTCCGCAAGGCGGGATGGAACGCCTGGACGCCGACACATCGACCCTGGCCGGTGCGCTGCAGGAACAGGTGCGCGATCTGCTTGCCACCATCGAGCAGCTGCGCATCGCCGAAGCCTTCCTCAAGGAAGAACAGGCCGGGCTGGAGACCAAACAGCAGCAGCAGCAGGCGCGATTAGGCGAGTTGCAGGCGGCGCAGAAGGCGCGGCGCACCCAGCTCGAGGCGCTGCGCCAACGCACCGTCAGCCGCGACACCGAAATTGCGCGCGCGCGCGCCGAGCAGGGGCGCGTCGAGAAGCTGCTGGAGAGCCTGCGCCAGGCGCTGCGCGATTCGCCCACCATGAAATACGAACGCGGCGTGCCGTTCAAGAGCCAGCGCGGACGCCTGCCATGGCCGCTACGCGGCAAGCTGCTGGCCGGCTTCGGCAGTCCCAAGGGCGGCGGCCCGCTGACCTGGAACGGCTGGTGGATCGAGTCCCCGGCCGGCGCCCCGGTGCGCGCGGTGGCCGACGGTCGCGTGGTGTACGTCGGCTGGGTGCAGCGCTACGGGCTGCTGGTGATCGTCGATCATCCCGGCCCTTATCTGTCGCTTTACGGCCATTTGCAGGAATCCGCGGTGGAAGTCGGCGAAACGCTGACCGCCGGCAACTCGCTCGGAACCGCCGGCAACAGCGGCGGACAGGATCGCAACGGCGTCTACTTCGAGATTCGGCAGGGAACCAATGCCGTCGATCCGCGTTCTTGGCTCAAGCGCTGAAATCTGCTGCACTATCGAGTTTGACCCCCTCCATTCCACCAACGAGGCTGGAAATGCGGCTGCACGCTTGTTTGATTTTTCTGTTCGCCACCCTGCCCGTGGCCGCCAAGGTCACCGAGCGCGAGGCCAGCCAGCTGCGCGCCCGCCTGACGCCGATGGGTGCCGAACGAGCGGGCAATGCCGAAGGCACCATTCCCGAGTGGCGCGGCGGCCTGACCGCACCGCCACCCTGCCACGTTGAAGGCAACCGTTACTGCAACCCCTATGCGGACGACCAACCCTACGCCGTGATCAACGGCGATACCCTGGAGAAGTGGCTGGATTTCCTGTCGCCGGCGCAGATCGAGATGGTGCGCGAGCATCCCAGCTTCAGCATGCCGGTCTACCCGACGCGGCGCAGTTTCGCCAATCCCGGGGCGGTGTACGAGGCGGCCTATCGCAACGCCATCGGCGCCAGCCTGCTGCCGAGCGGCAACGGTGTGCGCGACGCAGCCACCGCGGTGCCCTTCCCCATTCCCAAGGACGGCGTGGAGCCGATCTGGAACCACAAGCTGCGTTATCGCGGCACCGGCTACAGTCGCTGGGTGACACAGGCAACGGTCACCCAGTCCGGCGGCGCGCACGTGCTGCGAATGCGCGAGGACGTCGGCATGCCGTACGCCGGACCCGAAGGCGCGGTCGAGGACGGCATCGCGCTGAAATGGCTGCAGGTGGCGCTGCAGCCCGAGCGCATAGAAGGTTTTCTGAGTCTGATCCACGAACCGGCCAACTTCGACGCCCAGCCGCAGAAGCTGTGGCGACAATTGCCGGGCCCGCGTCGCATGCGGCTGGAGAAGACCTACGGCTACGACAGCCCCGCCATTCTGTCCGAGAACCTGCGCACCGACGATCAGCTCGACACCTACTTCGGCAGTCCCGAACGCTACCTGTGGCGGATCGCCGACAAGCGCGAGATGGTGGTGCCGTACAACGCCTACGCCGCCCACAGCGGGCGCGTGAACCTGCGCGAGCTGATCCGCCCGGCGCACCTGAACCCGGCGCTGACACGCTACGAGGTCCATCGCGTGTGGGTGATCGAGGCCAGCCTTAAGCCCAACGCCACGCATCGCTACAAGCGCCGTACGTTCTACATCGACGAGGACAGCTGGCAGATTCTGATGGTCGACCTGTACGACAACCGCGATCGTTTGTGGCGCTCGCAGGAAGTGCACACGATCATGGCCTACGACCGCGCCACGCTGATTCCAGCCGTGGAGGTGTCCTACGAACTGGGCACCCGACGCTATCTGGTCCTGGGCATCGACGAGGGCGATCCGGAACGGGTCGAGATCGCGTTCGACCCCGAGCGCTTCACGCTCTCCGGTGCGCGCGATCAGGCGCCGCGCTGAGCTGACGTTATGATCCCGGTCGCACCTTGGTGGAACCGGAGCCCTGCATGAAGCCTGTCATCGTTGCGTTGCTGCTGGCCCTGGTGCCCAGCCTGCATCCAGGACTGGTGCCACCTGCCGCCGCTGCCACCGTGTACCGCTGGGTGGACGCCAATGGCCAGGTTCACTTCGGTCAGGTGCCGCCCCGCGGCACCGCCTACGACGTTATCGAAGCACACGGCGCGCCGCGCAGCAGCGCCGACGAGGGCGCCGGGGCCGCGCCCGCAGCCAGCGAACCCAGCATGCAGGAGCGCACCCGCCAGTTCCTGCAAAGGCGCGAGGCCGAAAACAAAGCGCGCGAGGAAGCAGAGGCCAAGGCCAAGCAGGAAAAGGAAACCGCGCAGCGCAAATGCCGAGAGGCACGCGATCGCGTGGCGTTTCTGGAAGAGCGCACGGCGCGGCGCCTGGTGATCCCGGCCGACGACGGCAATCTCGCGCGCATGGAAGAAGACGAGTTCATGCGTCGTCTGAATGCGGCCAAGGAACAGGCCGACACCCATTGCCGCTGAGCGGACGGCCGATCCGCATGCGTCCGCTGAAGAATCTGATCGTCGGTTGCGGCGACATCGGACTGCGGCTGGCGGCGCGGCTGCAGCAGGCAGGCGAGCCGGTCACCGGCGTGGTGCGGTCGCCGTCCAGCGCCGCACGGCTGCGGGCACAGCGGATCGACGCGCTGACCCTGGACCTCGATCACCAGGCGCCTGCGGACGCCGAACAGGTTTACTGGCTGGCACCACCGCCAAGCACGGGCGACCGCGATCCGCGCCTGCAGCGCTGGCTGCACGGGCTGGCGTCGTCACCGCGCAAGATCGTGTATCTGTCCACGTCCGGCGTTTACGGCGATTGCGAGGGTCGCTGGATCGACGAAGACGAACCCCTAAAGCCGCAGACCGACCGCGGCCGCAGGCGGCTCGATGCCGAGCGGATGCTGGCCGCTCTGCCGGCCAACGGCAGCAGCCGCTACTGCGTCCTGCGCGTCCCCGGCATCTACGGTCCGGGCCGGCTCCCGGTAGAGCGACTGCGCCGCGGACTGCCCGTGGTGCGCGATGTTGACGACCCCGCGCAGCGACGCTGGACCAACCGCATTCACGCCGAAGACCTGGCCGACGCGGTGCTGGCGGCGATGCAGCGCGGAAAGCATGCGGCGGCCTACAACGCCAGCGACGGCCACCCCAGCACCATGAGCGACTATTTCGGTCGCTGCGCACGCCTGCTGGGCCTGCCGGAACCGCCGCAGGTGTCGCTGGACGAGGCGCGCAGCGCGCTCAGCCCTGCCTTGCTGTCATTCCTGGAAGAGTCCAAACGCCTGCGCAACAACCGCATGCTCGAAGACCTGCACGTGCAGCTGCGCTACCCGGACATCGCCAGCGGCCTGCCCAGTTGCCTGGCCTGAGCGGCCCCGGACCCTGCGTTCACGCAGGTTCGCGACGGGCCCGGCGCGCTGGCCAGACTGGCTAGGGATTCTCTGATTTACCTCTCGAAGTTGCACGCTGTTTGCGTTTCAATCTGGAACGGACAGACGGATGACTTTGATGAAGCAACAGAGCCTGGGCAGTGGATTTGAGAAGTACGCGCGCACGACCAAGCGGGCGCGCTTCCTGGAGCAGATGGACTCGGTGATGCCGTGGTCCTCGCTGTGCGAGGTGATCGAGCCGTATTACTTCAAGGATACCGGCAGCGGCGGACGGCCACCGATAGCACTGGAGCGGATGCTGCGGATCTACTTTCTGCAGCAGTGGTTCGATCTGTCGGACCCGGCGGCCGAGGAGGCCTTGTACGACTCGGCGTCGATGCGCCGTTTTGCGGGGATTGACCTGGGCCTGGAGGCGCCGCCGGACGAAACCACGATCTGCAAGTTCCGCCACCTGCTGGAGCGCAACACCCTGGGCAAGCCGCTGTTTGACCAGGTCCAGCGCTACCTTCAGGAGCAGGGCTTCAAGATCAGCAAAGGGACGATCGTGGATGCCACGATCATTGGCGCGCCGAGTTCGACCAAGAATCAGCAACAGCAGCGCGATCCCGAGATGCACCAGACCAAGAAAGGCAACCAGTGGTACTTCGGCATGAAGGCGCACGTGGGTGTCGACAGCCGGACCCGGCTGATTCATTCGGTACAAGCCACGGCGGCGAACGTGGCCGACTGCCGGGTATTGCCGGAACTGCTGCACGGCCAGGAGACGCGGGTGTGGGGTGATCAGGCGTATCGCGGTCAGGGCAGCGTCATTCGTGAGAAGGCCCCGCAGGCGCTGGATTTCACCAACCGGCGCTACCGTCTCAAGGGCGTCATCGACGAATCAGAGCGGGCGAAGAACCGGACCAAGTCCAAGGTGCGCGCCAAGGTCGAGCACGTCTTTGCGGTGATCAAGCTGCGCTTCGGTTTTACCAAGGTCCGCTACCGCGGTCTGGCGAAGAACCTGCACCGGCTGCAGGTGACCTGCGCGCTGGCCAACCTGTACCTGGCGCGCGCTCAATTGATGAAGCTGCAGCAGGCGTAATCCGCCTGCTGCACAGCGATTGAGGCCGAAAGGCCAAGAAACGAGGCATCCGAGGCGATCCAAGCACCCATAATTCGGATTTCTTATCGGCTTGGGGCGCCAGTCACCAGGTAAATCAGAGAATCCCTAGAATCCACCCGCCCCATCCAGGGCAAAAAAACCGGGAAAACAAAGCCATGAGCATGGTCCAGGAATTCAAGCAGTTCGCAATGCGCGGCAACGTGGTCGATCTGGCCGTCGGCGTCATCATCGGCGCCGCCTTTGGCAAGATCGTGTCTTCCCTGGTCGGGGACATCGTGATGCCGGTGTTGGGCCTGATCATCGGCGGAATCGATTTCTCGGAAATGGCCATCACGCTCAAGGCCGCCGAGGGCGACACCCCCGCGGTCCTGCTGGGCTACGGCAAATTCATCCAGGTCACTTTCGATTTCGTCATTGTCGCGTTTGCCGTCTTCATGGTGATCAAGGCGATCAACGCTGCCAAGCGCAAAGAGGAAGCGGCGGCAGTACCGCCACCGCCGCCGCCCGGACCCAGCAACGAGGAAAAGCTGCTGACCGAGATCCGCGACCTGCTCAGAAAGTAGCCGCGGAGGAACCGGGCTCACCAGGACTCTGGAGCCGGCCTGCGGATAGCCGGTCGCCCTGAGCCGGCGCGGCTTGGATTAAACTCCTCCCCCCTAAACGGGTAACGGCGCTTTCACAATAGGGTCCGGCCCGCAGTCCTCATCATCAAAACTTCCGGGAAGGGATCACCGCATGCCGGTCAAAATCGCCGTGCTCAAGGAGACCGCGCCACGCGAGAAGCGCGTCGCGCTGGTTCCCGTCGTCGCCGACAAGCTCAACAAGCTCGGGGCCGAGCTGCACATGCAGGCAGGCGCCGGGCTGGCGGTGAAGCTGCCGGACAGCGCCTACAAGGCCGTGCATTTCGCGGCCAACCCACTGGGGCTGGTCTCGGACGCCGACATCGTGCTCGCAGTGCAGCCGCCCTCGTCCGACGTGGTGGACGCGATGAAGGAAGGCGCGATCCTCATTTCCTTCGTCTATGCGCACAAGGAGACCGCGCTCACCGCCAAACTGCGCGACCGCAAGATCACCTGCTTTGCGATGGAGCTGGTGCCGCGCATCACACGTGCGCAGGCGATGGACGCGCTGTCCAGCCAAGCCGCGCTGGCCGGCTACTACGCCGCGCTGCTGGGCGCCACGCAGCTCGCGCGAATTCTTCCCATGATGACCACGGCGGTGGGTTCGATCCGGCCGGCCAAGTGCCTGGTGATGGGCTTGGGCGTGGCCGGCCTGCAGGCCCTGGCCACCGCACGCCGCCTGGGTGCGATGACCGAGGGTTACGACGTGCGCCCGGAAACCAAGGAGCAGGCCGAGTCGCTGGGCGCGAAGTTCGTCGACACCGGCGTCGATGCGCGCGGCCAGGGCGGCTACGCCCGTGAGCTCACCGCCGAGGAGAAGGACAAGATCGCCGCGGTGGTGACCAAGCACATTCAGGCCGCCGACCTGATCATCACTACCGCCGCCATCCCGGGCCGCCCCTCGCCGAAGCTGATCGGCAAGGCGCAGGTCGACGGGATGAAGGCGGGCGCGGTGATCGTGGATCTGGCGGCGGAAGGCGGCGGCAACTGCGAATACACGGTGCCGGGCGAAACCACGCAGGTCGGCCAGGTCACGATCTGTGCGCCGCTCAACGTGCCCAGCCTGCTCGGCGAACATGCCAGCGAGCTGTATGCGAAGAATCAGTTCAATCTGATCGAACTGTTCGTCAAGGAAGGTGCGATCGGCATCGACTGGGAGGACGAGGTGCTGGCCAAGGCCTGCCTGACGCACGCTGGCGAGATCAAGAACGAGATGGCCAAGAACGCCGTCGAAACCACTGGGAATCGGGAATCGGGAATCGGGAATCGCTGAGTCGCCGACGCATCCGTTTTTCCGATTCCCGATTCTCCATTCCCGATTCCCGGAGCTTCTCTAATGGAATACACCACCACCATCCTGACCGGCTTCGTCGCCCTGTACATCTTCATGCTCGCGGCCTTCACCGGGTACGAGATCATCGGCCGCGTGCCCTCGATCCTGCACACGCCGCTGATGTCGGGCTCCAACTTCGTGCACGGCATCGTGGTGGTGGGCGCGCTGTGGGCGCTGGTCAATGCGTCGAGCACCTTGGAACAGGTGATCGGCTTCTTCGGCGTGCTGCTCGGCGCCGGCAACGCGGCCGGCGGCTACGTGGTGACCGAGCGCATGCTCGAAATGTTCAAGCCTTCGGACAAGAAGAAGACGTGAGGCGTCAGGGGTGAGGCGTGAGGCGCAAACCGCGCCGCCTGCCTCGCCATGAGAACGCCTGACCCTCGACACCTCACGCCTTGCGCCTCACGCCTCACGGAAAACCCATGAACGCAGCCCTCATCATCGACGCCAGCTACTTTGTCGCCGCGTTTCTCTTCATCTACGGCTTGAAGCGCATGTCCTCGCCGGTCACCGCGCGCTCGGGCATCGTCGTCGCCGGCTGGGGCATGGTGGTCGCAGTGGTCGCCAGCTTTCTTTACACGCTGGACGTCAACGAGGCCGCCCGCCCGCATCTGACCACCAACATCGTCCTCGCGGCCATCGCGCTAGGCGTCGGCCTGGGCTGGGCCTGGTGGAGCGGCAAGAAGGTCGCGATGACCGCGATGCCGCAGATGGTTGCGCTCTACAACGGCATGGGCGGCGGCGCAGCGGCGGCCATCGCCGCGATCGAGCTCTACGGCTACAAGACTCATGGCCACATCGTGCTCACCCTGGCGGTGCTCGGCGGACTGATCGGATCGGTGTCGCTGTCCGGCTCGCTGATCGCCTGGGCCAAGCTCGACGGACGCATCGAAAAGACCCTGCGACTGGCCGGCCTGCAACTCATCAACGGTACCTTTCTGGCGGTGACCGCAGGTCTGGGCGCCTGGATCATCTACAACGGCGGGCAGGTCGGCGCGCTGGAAATCACCATCTTCTTTGCCATGGCGCTGGTCTACGGCGTGATGATGACCATGCCGATCGGCGGTGCCGACATGCCGGTGGTGATCTCCTTGTACAACGCGTTCACCGGTCTGGCCGTCGGCTTCGAAGGCTATGTGATCAACAACCCGGCGCTGATGATTGCCGGCATGGTGGTGGGCTCGGCCGGCACCTTGCTGACCTTGCTCATGGCCAAGGCCATGAACCGCAGCGTGTCGAATGTGCTGTTCTCCAACTTCGGCGCGGCGGGCGACGAACAGCAGGGCGAGATCAAGGGCAGCATGAAGCCGGTCGATGCGGGCGATGCCGGCATCAACATGCGCTACGCGCAGAAGGTCATCATCGCGCCCGGTTACGGTCTGGCGGTGGCGCAGGCGCAGCACAAGCTCTACGAGTTCGTGAAGATCCTGCAGGCCAACGACGTCGACGTGAAGTTCGCCATCCACCCGGTCGCCGGCCGCATGCCCGGTCACATGAACGTGCTGCTGGCGGAAGCCGGGGTGCCCTACGACATCATCTACGACATGGAAGACATCAACGGCGAGTTCAAGGAAGCCGACGTCGCCATCGTCATCGGCGCCAACGACACCGTGAATCCGGCTGCGCGCACCAACAAGAGCAGCCCCATCTACGGCATGCCCATCCTCAACGTCGATCACGCCAAGCAGGTCTACGTGGTCAAGCGCGGTCAGGGCAAGGGCTACTCTGGAGTGGAGAACGAACTGTTCTTCGCGGATAACACCAACATGGTCTACGGCGACGCGCAGAAGGTGATGGTGTCGATGATCCAGGCCGTCAAGTCGCTGGACGGCGGACATTGAGCGAGTCGCGGCTCCGACCTCACCAGGACAACACCGCCATCGTTCGTGACGGCGATGCCCAGAAGGTGATGGTGTCGATGATCCAGGCCGTCAAGTCGCTGGACGGCGGACATTGACCGGGTTCACCTTTATCCGGCTTTCGATCGCGCCCGCCATTTCGCGGGCGCTTCTTTTTGCATAGTCTGTGCCCGTGACTCTTCGCCACTCCGAAGGACCCTCCATGACCGTCGTTCCCGTGCTGATGGCAGGCGGATCCGGCACGCGGCTGTGGCCGCTGTCGCGGGCGCATTACCCGAAACAGTTCCTGCGCTTGCTCGATCACGACAGCCTGCTGCAGGCCACGGTCAGGCGCGCACAGCAGATCGACGGCGCGGTGGCACCACTGGTGATCGGCAACGAGCGTCACCGCTTCATCATCGCGGAGCAGTTGCAGGAGCTCGGCCTGGAACATCCCGGCATCCTGCTGGAGCCGGAAGGCCGCAATACCGCACCGGTGGCGGCGGTCGCTGCGCATCACGTCGCGAAACTTTACGGCGACGACGCCATCGTGTTCCTGATGGCCGCGGACCAGACCGTGACCGACGTGGCGGCGTTTCAGGCCAGCGCCGGGAAGGCGGCCGGGGCCGCCGCCGCGGGCCGGCTCGTCACTTTCGGCATTCAGCCACAGCGCCCGGAAACCGGTTTCGGCTACGTGCACGTGGGTGCGCCGCTAACGGTGGTGCCGGGGGCATTCGAGGTCTCCGGCTTCTTCGAGAAGCCGTCACTGGACAAGGCGCAGCAGTACCTGCGGGAAGGCGGCTACTACTGGAACGGCGGCATGTTCATGTTCAAGGCCGGTACCTTTCTGGCGGAGCTGCAGACGCTGGAACCGGACATGCACTCGCACGCGCTAGCTGCGCTGGACGGCGCCACCCGCGATCTGGACTTCCTGCGCCTGGACGCCGAATCGTTCAAGGCCTGCCGCAGCGACTCGATCGACTACGCGGTGATGGAAAAGAGCCGCAACATCGCGCTGGTGCCGCTGGATGCGGGCTGGGATGACGTCGGCTCGTGGTCATTCCTGGGGCTGACGCCGGCTTCCGACGAGCACGGCAACCACGTCCGCGGCCAGGGCCTGATGGAAGATTCGCACCGCAACCTGGTGCAGGCACGGCGACGCCTGGTGGCGATGCTCGGGGTCGACGACTGCGTGGTGGTGGAGAGCGACGACGCCATCCTGGTGGCGGCGCGCGATCGCGTGCAGGACGTGGGCAGGCTGGTCAAGCGCCTGCAGGCCCTGAAGCGCCCCGAGGCCGAATCGCTGCCGCGGGTGGCACGCCCCTGGGGACACTATGAAACCGTGGCATTGGGTGACCGTTTCCAGGTCAAGCGCATCACGGTCAAGCCCGGGCACAAGCTGTCGCTGCAGATGCACCATCACCGTGCCGAGCACTGGGTGGTGGTGCGCGGCACCGCGAAGGTCACCTGCGGCGAGCGCGAATACCTGGTGAGCGAAGATCAGTCCACTTACATTCCGCTGGGCACCACCCACCGGGTGGAGAATCCCGGCAAGGTGCCGCTGGAAATGATCGAAGTGCAGTCCGGCGCCTACCTGGGCGAGGATGACATCGTGCGCTTCGACGACGTGTACGGTCGCAGGGCGGAGTAATTCCCGGAGAACATTCGGTCATGAGCTGCTTCAAGGCCTACGACATCCGCGGCCGCGTACCCGACGAGCTGAATCCGGGCCTGGCCTACCGCCTGGGCATGGCCTATGCCGAACAGTTCGAACCGCGCTGCGTGGCGCTGGGTCGCGACGTGCGACTGTCGTCCGAGCCGCTGCTTCACGCGCTCGCGCACGGGTTGATCGCACGCAAGGTGCGGGTGCTGGACCTCGGGCTGGCCGGCACCGAAGAAGCCTACTGGGCCGCGCAGCAGCCCGGAGTCGACGGCGCCATCGCCATCACCGCCAGCCACAACCCGATGGACTACAACGGCATGAAGCTGGTGCGCGCCGGCGCCATTCCGATCTCGGGGGACAGTGGGCTGCGCGAGCTGCAGTCGCGCACGCTGGCGCAGTTCGGGAAGCCCCCGTCGACGGTGCCACAGATGCAGCCCACCGACTTTCGACCCGCCTACGTGCAGCACCTGCTGGGCTACGTCGACCGGGCTGCGCTCAAGCCCCTGAAGATCGTGGTCAACGCGGGCAATGGCGGTGCCGGCGCAGTGATCGACGCGCTGGCCCCGCATCTGCCGTTCGAGTTCGTGCGCGTTCATCACCAGCCCGACGGTCGCTTTCCCAACGGCATTCCCAACCCGCTGCTGCCGGAGATGCGTGCCGATACCGTGCGCGCGGTGCGGCAAAGCGGTGCCGCGTTTGGCGTGGCCTGGGACGGCGACTTCGACCGCTGCTTCCTGTTCGACGAGCGTGGCGAGTTCATCGAGGGCTATTACATCGTCGGCCTGCTGGCGCAGGCGCTGCTCGCCAGGGAGCCGGGCGCCAAGGTCGTCCACGATCCGCGCCTGACCTGGAACACCATCGAGATGGTGCAGGCTGCCGGCGGCATGCCGATTCAATCCAAGACCGGCCACGCCTTCGTCAAGGAGCGCATGCGGGCCGAGAACGCCATCTACGGCGGCGAGATGAGCGCGCACCATTATTTTCGCGACTTCGCCTACTGCGACAACGGCAACATCCCCTGGCTGCTGGTCGCCGCGCTGGTCTGCGTTAGCGGTCAGCCGCTCAGCGCGCTGGTGGCCGAGCGCATGGCGCGTTTCCCTTGCAGTGGCGAGGTGAACCGGAAAGTGACGGACGTCGCGGCGACCTTGGTCGCGGTCGAGGCGCACTACGGCGACGAGGCGGCGCAGATCGATCGCACCGACGGCCTGGGCATGAGCTTTGCCGACTGGCGCTTCAACCTGCGTGGCTCCAATACCGAGCCGGTGATCCGCCTCAACGTGGAATCGCGCGGCGATGCGGAACTGATGCAGGCGCGTACCGCCGAGTTGATCGGGTTGATCGGGTTGATCGAGTCGCGTGCCTGATCCGGGGACAAGGTTTCGACCGTGGCACGTGCGGATCGCAGCGACCGCGACGGCGAAACCGGTCGCCATCGCGATGTCGATACCCCCTACCAACTGCGGCTGAGCTGCAGCGTCAGTGCGACCACGCCGTAGTCCTCGCGCGAGGGCCCGAAGGGCTGTTGCGGGTTGTTGTAGTCCACCGATTTGTAGGGCTGGTATTGCAGCGCGGTGCCGAATTCCCAGCCCTTGCCAAACCGGCGCGTCAGGCCCAGGTCAAGCTCACCATCGGCGGTCAGGTTCAGCACCGGCGTGAGGGTCTGCGCGGGGATGGGGTTGTCGGCAATGTTCACCCCCACGCGCAGCACGGTCTTGTCGTCCCAGTCGTAGGCCAGGCCCACACCGACGACGTACTGGTCCCGATGGTCCAGCGCCTGCGTGATCTCCACCACCGCCGGTGCATCGCCGTTTCGCGGCCGCGTCGCGCGCAGTCGCGCGTCACCCAACGCGCCGGACCAGTCCAGCCAGGTGACCTCGGCCGCCAGCAGCCAGCGTGGATGGAACTGCCAGGCCAGGCCGACGCCCAGCTCCTGCGCCAGCGCGAAGCCATCGACCTCGGCATCCTCGTACTTGACCCTGCCCAAGCCGATATCCTCGTAGTTGACCGTCAGCGTGCCACCTTCGAGCTTGATGTCGGTTTCGCTGGCCCAGCTCGCGCCCAGGGTCAGCTCGGGTGTGACCCGGTACTGCAGTCCCAGGCGGCCGTTGAAACTGACCCCGTCGGCGCCGTCCAAGCGCAGGCCGAAGAATCCGGCATCGGCGTCGGACGTATCGGGAAACACCTTCTGTCGCGTTTGCGAGTAGCTCAGGTTCAGGCCTGCGCCCAAGCTCAGTTGTTCGCTCACCTGCCAGCCGATGCCGGTGGCGATCTTGGTGATGCCGAGCACTGCCGAGTATTCGTCGGTGGTGCCGAACGCGGTTTGCAGCGTCTCGTAGGTGACGCCGGTGCCGCCGGAAACGAACAGACCCAGGCCGAACACCAGGTCCGGGTGCGGCGCGCGACGCGCGTAGGCACCGTTGCCGAACAATCCGAAGGGGTTGTCGATCTTGTCGTTATCGTTGAAGGCGTCGGTGTGCGCGTAACCGAAGGTGTAGAACGGCACCAGCGAGCCGTCGAAACGCTGCGCGGCAATCTGCGTCAGGCCGGCCGGATTGATGTTGACGGCGTTGCTGTCGCGCGACATCGCGATGTCGGCACTGCCCAGCCCCAACGACTCGGCACCGAAGCCGACCAGGTTGAGACCGTTACTGGCACGCGCATCGGCGGCCATCGCGAGCAGTGCCGCCATTGCTGGCCGGCCCAGGCCGCAGACAAGGTTGCGGCGGATGCGCGTGCTCAAGGTGTCCTCCGGGGCTGTCGTTTTGGTTATGCCCCGCGCTGCAACTCACCGGGCCGGGCCGCCCTCGATTATCCCGGTGTCCGCTGCGGCGCGGCATTGGGGCAGCCCCGCGCGGACATCCGCGCATGACTGCAGCGCTGACAACGCAGCGGATGCTTTTCGCAGCGCACGACGCGGCTCAGGCCGCGGGCGCGCGGGACCGGCTGCGGCAGGCAAAAGCCATCACGATCCCAGGCCGACCCGCTGGTGCCACTCGGCTAGCGACTCCGTTGGATACTCGTCGAACTTCAGGTCCTTGCGACCGGCCCGCACCTTCACCCAGTTGGCCTTGGAGGCGAGCAGGATGTGGGTGACTTCCGGCGGCACCGGCAGCTCGGTATCGATCGCCGAGGCATGCGGATGCACCAACTCCGGCCAGGTCGGATCCCACAACCACAAGGGGCTGCCGCAGTGCTTGCAGAAATGACGCCGCGCGGCGCTGCGCTTGCGCTTGCCGGTCCCGGTCTCGGCGATCATGGCGCGATACACCGACAGGTGCTTGCGGCCCTTGACCTTGAGTGTGGACTTGTCGCCGCCCAGGTTGATGCCGTAGCCACCCGAACCGGAGGTCTTGCGGCAGATCGAGCAATAACAGCGCATGAACGGCACCGGGCTGTTCGACTCCAGCTTGAAGCGCACGGCACCGCAGTGACATGAACCTTGCAGTTTCATTCCTCGTTTTCTCCGGGCAGAGGGCGGCCGGTTGCGCGGCTTCGACCCATGATCAACCGGCGTCGCGCTGCGCCAGTTGCTGTTCCAGTTCGGCGATGCGCGATTGCAGCGGCGCCATTGCATCGCGCACCTGCGCTTCGGTGAATCGCCGCGCGATGTGCTGACTGCAGTTCCAGTCGAAGGCCTGGACCTCGACGCGCGCGACCCGCTCCATCGACGCACGATACGGATACGGACGCAAGGCCTCCACCAGATCGGCGTCGGCGTCGGCCACGTCCTGCATGCGCAGGCGGCCCATGATCTTCAGCCGCAGCCGGTTCGGGTAGTCCATCAGGAACAGCGAGACGCGATCGTTGCCCGCGAGGTTGCCCACACTGATGTACTGGTTGTTGCCACGAAAGTCGGCGTACGCCAGTTGCCGCGGATCGAGCACCTTGAGAAACCCTGCCGGTCCACCCCGATGCTGCACATAGGGCCAGCCGGTTTCGCTCACGCTGGCCAGATAGAAGCTGTCGCGTTGCGCGATGAACGCCGTCTCGCGTGCAGTCAAGGCATCGTTGGGCCCGAAGTCGCTCTGCATGCGCTGATTCTGCAGGCGCGTACCGTAGTGTTCCTGCGCGCGCTCCACCGCGGGTGTGAAAGCAAGTTCGGCGTAGCGATGCGACACGGCGGCAGCTCTCCGTCACTGGTGGAGGTCGACGGACCGAAGCCTAACGCAGCCGGGCTCAGGCGGCCGATGTCGTTGTCGGCACCCGCGTGCCGGGCTTCCACGCCAGCGCGCCCAGAATCACCACGCGCATCTGATCGGTGAGATGCTGAGCCAGGGCGCCCTTGGCATCGGGGTGGTGGGGCGGCAGTTCCAGCAATTCGCCCAGCGCCGACACCACCGTGTTCACCAGCAGGCTCGCCATCATCTCCAGGTCGTCGCGCGGCAACTGGTTGAAGTGGGGAAAGCGGGCAAAGTCGGCGGCCAGATCCACCACGAAGCCGCGGATCTCGCGCGCGATGGCTTCACGCAAGGGCTTGCTCCCGCCGTAACGTTCCCGGGTCAGGAAGTGAAACGCGGGCCGGTTGGCCTCCACGTAGAGCAGAAAGGTGCTGACCGAGGCCGCCAGCATGTTGTCGCCCGGCGCCTGCGTGGTACGCGCAGCACGGATCAGTCTGCGCAACTGCTGGCAGGTCTCGTCCACCAGCGCCAGCCCCAGCTCGTCCATGTCGCGGAAATGGCGGTAGAACGAAGCGGGGACGACGCCGGCGTCGCGCGTCACCTCGCGCAGCGACAGGCTGGCGAAGCTGCGGCCGCCGGCGACCTGATCGATGGCGGCCTCCAGCAGCGCCTGTCGCGTTTGCTGCTTTTTTTCGTCGCGTATCGCCATGATCGCGCAGGCTAGCATCACGGATGTTCAAAAGGAAAAATCAATGTGCTCATGTAGATGAGGGGCTCCTCTCGCCGTTCGTCGGAACTTCAGTGAACAATTGTTGACTCATTTTCGGGCTTCCGGCATTGTGTGAACACTTGTTCACTCAAATGGAGCTCCCGATGGCCTCGCCACTTACCCGCCCCACGAGCACTGATCTCGCGCCGCGAGACCTTGGCCCCTCGCCCGCTCAGCGGGAGAGGGGAGGACCGGTGGCGAAGGCCAACGGTGGGCTGAGAGGCGCAGCGCAGTTGCTGCGTCGCGCACTCGGCCCGATGGACACGGCGGTGTTCGACTTCTGGGCCCGCGAGTTCGGCAGCCTGGCCAGCCGCGAGCGCGTATTGGCCCGCGTCATCGCCAAGCGCGATGAATCCGCTCGCGCGGTGACCCTGGAGCTGCAGCCCAACAAGCGGTTCCAAGGTTTCAGCGCCGGTCAGCACGTCAACCTTACGGTCGAGATCGACGGTCGCCGCCACACGCGCAGCTACAGCCTCACCGGCACGCCGCGCGCTGATGGCAGGGTCAGTCTGACTGTGCAGAAGGTCGAAGGCGGCCTGGTGAGTACACATCTGTTCGCCGAAATCCAAGTCGGCGACATCGTCGAGCTGGGCAGCGCGTTCGGCGAGATGACCCTGCCGGAAGTCCTGCCGGGCCGCCTGCTGTTTCTGGCCGCCGGCAGCGGCATCACCCCGCTGATGAGCCTGACGCGCGAACTGGACCGTCGCGGCATGCCGGTCGAGACCACCCTGATCTACTGGGCGCGCCACCGCGCCGACCTGTGCTTCCTGCCGGAGCTGCGTGCGCTCGCCGCGCGCGAACCGAATTTCAAGCTGCGCATTGCGCTGACTGGCGACGCCGTCACCGGCAGCGACGAGCTGCGCGGCCGCCCTTCGGCCGAGCTGTTTGCCGACGCGGTGCCGGAACTCGCGAACCAGACCGCGTATGCCTGCGGACCGGCCGGCTTCGTGCAGCAGATCGAGAACCTCGTGAAGCCGGTTGCGCGCAGCTTCCAGTCCGAAGCGTTCACCCCGCCGACCTTCGAGCCGGTTGTGGGCACGCAGACCGTCACCCTGATGCTCGCCAAGAGCAACCGCGTGCTGACCGTGAAGACCGGCGAGCCGCTGCTCGCCGCGCTCGAAGCGCAGGGCGTGAAACCGAAGTACGGCTGCCGCATGGGCATCTGCAACACCTGCGCCTGCGGCAAGCGCGAGGGCCTCACGCGCAATCTCAAGAACGGCGGCGACTCCGCCGACCCGGAAGCCAACCTGCGCATCTGCATCAGCAGCGCGCAGTCCGACCTCACCCTGGACCTGTAAGCCAAAACAATTCAACGCAAAGGCGCAAAGGGCGCAAAGAAAAAAGGTTTCAAGCAGTTCCTTTGCGGCCCTTTGCGCCTCTGCGTTCAACCATTTTCCGGAGCACTCCTATGAGCAACACCCCTGACCGCAAACTCTCCCCCGCCGAAATCGAAGCCTTCGGTGCCGAACTCGACGCGCTGCGCGCGCGCACCGTCGCCGACCTCGGCGAAGTCGACGCGAAGTACATCAAGAACATCGTGCGCACCGTGCGCTACACGGAAGTCGCCGGTCGCGGCCTGCTCTACGCCGGTTTCTTCCCGCCGGCCTGGATTGCGGGCAGCGCGCTGCTCGGCTTCTCGAAGATCGTCGAGAACATGGAGCTGGGCCACAACGTGATGCACGCCCAGTACGACTGGATGAACGATCCCGAGCTCAACGGCCAGACGTACGAGTGGGACACGAGCTGCACCAGCGACAACTGGCGCAAGACGCACAACTACGAGCACCACACGTACACCAACGTGATGGGCAAGGACCACGACATCGGCTACGGCGTGCTGCGCCTGTACCCCGAGCAGAAGTGGGAACCGCGCTTCCTCGCCAACCCGCTGATGGCGCTGATCCTGATGGCCGGCTTCCAGCACCTGCTGGCCTTGCAAAGCCTGGAGCTGGAGCGCGTGGTCGGCGCGAAGAGCAAGGACGCGCGCAAGCAGGAACTCGCGCGCGTGAAGAAGGACATCAAGCCGATCTGGAAGAAGATGCGCAAGCAGCTGTTCAAGGACTACGTGTTCTTCCCGGCCACCGCGGGTCCGTTCTTCCTGCCCGTGCTGACCGGCAACATCGCCGCCAACCTGATGCGCAATTTCTGGTCGTCCGCGGTGATCTACTGCGGCCACTTCACCGAGGACGCCGAGGTGTTCCCGCTGGAGTCGCTGGAAAACGAGACCCGCGGACAGTGGTACCTGCGCCAGATGCGCGGGTCGAGCAACTTCACCGGCAACAAGCTCATGCACATCATGAGCGGCAACCTGTCGCACCAGATCGAGCACCACCTGTTCCCGGACATTCCGGGGCGCCGCTACGCCGAGATGTCGGTCGAGGTGCGCAAGATCTGCGCGAAGTACGGCCAGCACTACAACAGCGCGCCGATGGCCAAGCAGTTCCTCGGCGTGTGGAAGCGCATCTTCCGCGAGGCGCTGCCGAGCCGGCCTGCGAAAACGCAGGCTGCGGCGGCAACGATCGGGGCCGTGCGCGAAGAAATGCCGGAACTGATGGCGGCCTGATCTGCCACGCCTGAGATTCCGCGATGCCGCGTATCCGACACCGGGTCGCGGTATTCGTGCTTTCCGCCACATTTCAGCGGGCCCGGGCGCATGTCCATTAAACTCGACGCTTTCCACTACCGCCGAGACCGCGCCGTGCGCTTCCAGGGTACTGATAATTATGTTGCCACCGACGACCTCAAGATGGCCGTCAACGCTGCCGTCACCTTGCAGCGCCCGCTGCTGGTCAAGGGTGAGCCGGGCACCGGCAAGACCCGGCTGGCGCAGGAAGTCGCGCAGCAGCTCGACATGCCCTACTTCGAGTGGCACATCAAGTCGACGACCAAGGCGCAGCAGGGCCTGTACGAGTACGACGCGGTGTCGCGCCTGCGCGACTCGCAGCTTGGCGACGAGAAGGTCAAGGACATTGCCAACTACATCGTCAAGGGCAAGCTGTGGGAGTGCTTCGAGGCTGGCAAGCGCCCGCTGCTGCTGATCGACGAGATCGACAAGGCCGACATCGAGTTCCCGAACGATCTGCTGCGCGAACTCGACCAGATGGCGTTCTACGTCTACGAGACGCGCCAGACCGTCACTGCGACCAACCGGCCGGTGATCATCATCACCTCGAACAATGAGAAGGAACTGCCGGACGCCTTTCTGCGCCGCTGCTTCTTCCATTACATCCGCTTCCCGGACAAGGACACGATGCAGCAGATCGTGGACGTGCACTTCCCGGACCTGAAGAAGAACCTGGTCAAGGAAGCGATGGAGGTGTTCTTCGGTCTGCGCGAGCTGCCGGGCCTGAAGAAGAAGCCGTCGACCTCGGAACTGCTGGATTGGCTCAAGCTACTGCTGGCTGAGGACATCGATCCTTCCGTGCTGCGCGAGGCCAGCACCAAGAAGAGCCTGCCGCCGCTGTACGGCGCGTTGCTCAAGAACGAGCAGGACGTGCACCTGTTCGAGCGCATCGCCTTTATGGCGAGGCGTTCGAGTCAATGATGAGCAACGAACGAATCGCCTTCATGGCGCAGCGTTCGGATCATTGATAGATCCCGGCTAGCGTAGCGACCTGCACCCGGGCTCATCGCACCGGACAGACAGCGTCGCCTGGCACGTCGGCCGCGCATTTATTCCGGCGATGAATTAAACGGACGGACTTTTCCAGCGCGATCCGTAGGGGCACGCCGCCATGACATCCACAGACCTTGCTGATGATTCACGCCGGGAATTCCTGCGCCTGGGGCTGAGCGCCACCGCCGTACTTGCCACCGCGGGCCTGGCCGGCAGCCTCGTCGGCTGCAGCACACGCGAAACCGCCGCAGCCCAGGGTTACACCGTGCTGCGCGATGCGGACCTGCAACTGCTGCGCGCTTTGACCCCGGTGGTGCTCGAGGGTGTCACCCTCACGGCCGCCGACCTCGAGCAGGCACTGCGCATCGTCGACAACACCCTGGCGCAAGCGCAGCCACCGGCACTCAAGAGCCTGTTCCAGTTGTTCGACCTGCTGCATCTGCGCCTCACGCGCTGGGCGGTGGCGGGCATCGCGTCGCCCTGGAGCGAGGCCACGGCGGAACAGACCGACGCCTTTCTGCTGCGCTGGCGCAACAGCAGCATCGGCCTGCTCAACGCCGGATATCGCGTGCTGACCAAGCTGTGCGCCGTCGGCTATTACGGTGGCCCGCAAGGCGCCCAGGCCAGCGGCTATCCGGGGCCGCTGGAGTTCATGTTCAAGGCCGTCAACGCCTGAGCACCATCACCATGGCCATCGACGATCTCTACACCGCGGGCATTGCATCCGGCTGGAGCGTCACCGACGCCGCCACGCTGCAGAACAACCAGACGCTGGAAGCCGATGTCGTCATCATCGGCACCGGCGCCGGCGGCGGCACCGCGGCCGACATCCTCAGCGCCGCGGGTCTGCAGGTGCTGATGCTGGAAGAAGGTCCGCTGCAGACTGCCGCGCAGTTCAAGGACATGGACGAGCAGCGCGCCTATCGCGACCTCTACCAGGAAGGCGCTGCGCGGATGACGGCCGACGGCGCCATCTCCGTTCTGCAAGGACGCTCCGTCGGCGGCACCACCACCGTCAATTGGACCTCCAGCTTTCGTACCCCGACGCAGACGCTGGCGCGCTGGGCCGACGCGCATGGCGTGATCGATGCCGACGCCGCCAGCATGCGGCCCTGGTTCGAGCAGGCCGAGTCGCGTCTGGGTGTCGCACCCTGGGCCGCTGCGCCCAACGCCAACAACGCGGTGCTGCGCGATGGCTGCGACAAGCTAGGCTGGGAATGGCACGTTATTCCCCGCAACGTGCGCGGCTGCTGGAACAGCGGTTACTGCAGCGTCGGCTGCCCGGTCAACGCCAAGCAGGGCATGCTGGTCACCACCCTTCCGGCCGCACTCCAACGCGGCGCTAGCTTGATCTACCGCGTTCGCGCCCAGCGTCTGCGTTATCGCGGCGATCAGGTGCAGGACCTGCAGGCCGTCGCGCTCGGCGCCGACGGCACCACGCCGAACGGCGTGACGCTGACCATCCGCGCGCGCCACTACGTTGTCGCTGGTGGCGCCATCAACAGCCCCGCGCTGCTGCTGCGTTCCGGCACGCCCGACCCCTACGGCCGGCTGGGCAAGCGCACCATGATCCATCCGGTAGTGCTGACCCTGGCCGAAATGCCGGATCGCGTCGATCCGTACTACGGCGCGCCGCAGTCCATCGCCAGCGACCAGTTCCAATGGCAGCCCGACGGCGAACTGCCCGGCTTCAAATTGGAAGTGCCGCCGATCTTTCCCTTCCTGGCCTCGGCCATTTTCGGCGCGCACGGCCCGGCGCTGACCCAGGGTATGCAACTGCTGCCGCATCTGAACGCCTTTCTTGCGCTGCTGCGCGACGGCTTTCATGACCACAGCATCGGCGGCGAGATCCGTGTGGACGCCGGCGGCATGCCGATCCTGGATTACCAACTGAGCGACTACCTCTGGCGCGGCGCGCACCGCGCCTACCTGAAGATGGCCGAAGCGCAGTTCGCCGCTGGCGCCAGGCGTGTCATGGCCGGTCACCTGGACAGCCCCTGGTACCGCAGTTGGGCCGAGGCGCAGCGCGGCATTGCCGACCTGCCGATGAAGAAATTCCGCGCCGGCGTGTTCACCGCGCATCTCATGGGCGGCTGCGCGATGGGGAGCGACGCAAAGACCTCGGTCTGCGACAGCCACGGCCGCCACCATCAGGTACAGAACCTGTCGGTGCTGGACGGATCGCTGTTTCCGACCAGCATCGGCGCCAATCCGCAGTTGTCCATCTACGCGCTGATTTCCAAGCACGCCACCCGGCTCGCCGCTCAGCTCAGGCCGGTGACAGCGCCCAGTACCGAGACCGTTTCATGATCGTCGTCCATCATCTGGAGAATTCCCGCTCGCAGCGCGTCATCTGGCTGCTTGAAGAGTTGGGGCTACTCTACGAAGTCAAGCGCTACGAGCGCGACCGCAAAACCATGCTGGCACCGCCGGAACTCAAAGCGGTGCATCCGCTGGGCAAGTCTCCCGTGATCACCGACGGCGAGGTGGTCGTCGCGGAATCCGGAAATATCATCGAGTACCTGGTCGAGACGCACGGTGGCGGCAAGCTGATTCCTCCTGCCGACACTGCAGACCGCCTGCGCTACCGCTACTGGCTGCACTACGCCGAAGGCTCGGTGATGCCGCTGATGGTCATGACCCTGATCTTCAGCCGCCTGGCGCCGATGTCGCCCGCATTGCTTCGGCCGCTGATGCGGGCCATTGAAGGCAAGGTCAAGACCGCCTTCCTCGGGCCGCAGATCAAGCTGCACCTGGACTACCTGGAATCTGAGCTGGGCCGGAGCGAGTGGTTCGCAGGCCCGGAATTCAGCGCCGCCGACGTGCAGATGAGCTTTCCGCTGGAAGCGGCCGCCAGCCGCGGCGGACTGGACGCCTCGCGCCCGCGGCTGGCCACCTTCCTGCAAAAAATCCATGCCCGACCGGCCTACCAGCGCGCGCTGGCCAAGGGCGGTCCGTACCAGTTGCTGCGATAGGGGGCCGACCGCGATCCGCGGCGGAGCGCCGGCGGCGAGCGTCGACCCGGCCCAGCCTCAGAACCGCATCATCGGCATCGGGTGCAAGGGATCGCGCATCAGTTGCGCGCCGGTGGCGCGCATCAACAGCTTGTGAAAACCAGCGTTGGGAAAGCGCGCCTTCACCTGTCCGATGAACTCGCCGGACAACCCGAAGCGCAGCAGGCCCAGCGACACGTCGATCCAATCCGCCTTGCGGAACGGCTCTACCAGCGGCCCCGCACTGGCACCGGCAGTCCGCAGCTTGTGATGCTCCATCACCATCGCCTCGATCTCGGCCAGCCACTGCGACTTGCCGATCTGTTCCAGGTACTCCGCCGCCAGCTTGCGCGAAGGCTCCAGGTAATCCAGCGTGCCCACGGTCCACACGCCGATGTCGTGAAACGCGCAGGCGATGCCGATCTTGTCGACAGCCTCGGCGTCATCACCGCAACCGGCCAACTCGATGCAGAAATTGGCGACGCGGTAGTTGTGGTTGGTGTAGGGCTGACGCGCCGGACCCAGAGTGTCGGCGTAACGTTCCAGCAAAGCGTCCAGCGATTCGATGCGATCGACGATGGCCATCGTGTTTCTCCCTGCCTGCGTAGGTCGGTTGATTTGCCCCTGAATCAGCCCGCGCCGCGGGCCCAGCCCACCACCTGCGGATCGTAGCCCTTGGCCTGCAGCCAGTCGCGCAGCGCGTAGCCGGTACCGGCCTCCCAGTAGCGCACGTCCTCGAAGGCGTCCAGGCGGTAATCGTTGAGCTCTTCGTTGAGCCGGATCGTCCCGGTGGCCGGCACGTGGTAAGCGATGATGAGCTGGTTCATGCGGCGGAATTCGTAATGGCCCACGAAGGTGGCGTCCTGCGCGTCCAGGTTCAGCTCTTCCTTGACCTCGCGCATCACCGCCTCGCGCGGATGTTCGTCGCGCTCCAGAAAGCCGGTGATCAGCGCGTACCACTCCTTGGGCCAGGCAACGTTGCGTGCCAGCACGATCCTGCCCTCGTACTCGACGATGGCGGCGACCACCGGCGTGGGGTTGTCCCAATGCACGTATCCGCAACCGGTCGCTTCGCAGGCGCGGCGTGGGGTGCCGTTCATCTCGACGGTTTGCAGGGGCTGGGCGCACTGCGGGCAAAAGCGGAACGCAGGATTCATGGTCGGCGGCGGTCGGATTCGGGATCCAGCGCAGTGTAAAGCCCGCGGTGATGGGCCACCTCCACCGCACCCACGCGGATGACCGTCTGCAGCGCCTGCCGCATGCGACCCTGGCGTCGATAGCCTGCGAACAGCGCGTCCAGCGTGTCGGCGTCGCACACGGTTTCGGCCACGCAGTCGCCATTGGCCGGCGCTAGGAAATCGCACTCGCTGCGCTTGCCGACCAGCTTCACCGGCAGGCCGGCGGCCGCAAAGCGCGCATGCAGCAACATCCACGCGGTGGCCAGACCCAACGCGGTGAGCGAGCCGCCGAACACGGTGCCATGTGGATTGAGGTTGAGCGCCAGCGGCAGGCCCACGCGGATCGAGCGCGCGTCCAGGTGCAACACCTGCAGGCCCATGTGCCGGCTCACGGGGATGTGCGCGTGCAGACAGGCGTTCAATTGGGTCGTGGTCATCGGCCGACGCTATCCGAGCCGCGTCGGGCGCTCAACTTCGCGCGCACCCGTCGGCACCGGCGCCGACATCTGACGCAGCGATAGGCCGGCTAGACTTCCGTCCGGGAGGAGCCTCGCTTGGACATCCGCGCATTGCTGGCCGAAACCAGTCTGCTCGCAGGCATGCCTGCGGCTGCGCTGGACCAGCTTGCCGCGCGTACCGAGGTGGTGGCGATCCGCAGCGGCCAGGTGCTGATCGAGATCGGCACCTCCGCCGATCACCTCTACATCCTGGCGGTAGGCCGCCTGCGCGTGCGCCTGGCCGACGGCACCGTGGTCAACGAGATCGGCCGTCTGGAACCGGTGGGCGAGATCAGCCTGCTGTCGGGCGAGGCGCGCTCGGCCACCGTCTATGCGGTGCGCGATTCCAAGGTGCTCAAGATTGATCGCGCCGCGATGATGCAGGTGTTCGACGCTCACCCCGCGGCGCTGCTGGAAGTGAGTCGCACCGTCATCGAACGCCTGCGCCAGAACCAGCGCGCCGCCACGCTCGCGGCCGGGCGTCGCTGGCGCTCGTTCGCGTTGCTGTCGGCCAGCCCGGGACTGGACCTGGCGGGCTTTGCGCAGGACCTGCTGCAGACCTTGGCGAACTGCGGCTCGGCCGAACTGATGAACGCCGCGCGGGTGGACGCCGAACTGGGCGTCGGCGCGGCGCAGACCCCCATTGGTGGCGGCGAGGCCGAAGACCGCCTGATCCAGTGGCTGCAGTCGCGCGAGATGGCCAGCCGTCATCTGCTCTATGTCGGCGACGGCGACACCAGCGCGTGGTCGCAGCGCTGTCTGCGCCAGGTGGATCGCGTGCTGGTGCTGGCCGACGCCCACCAGGAACCCGCCGCGCCGCACCCGACCCTGGACATGCTGCGCCGCAGCGGCGTGCGCGCACCGGTGGACCTGGTGCTGCTGCGCGCGCACACCACGCCGCCCGGTCGCGCCGCCGTCTGGCGCGATCGCGTCGGCGCCGGCGCACATTACTTCGTGCGGCCGCATCAACTGCGCGACGTCGCCCACGTCGTGCGCAGCCTGACCGGGCGCGCGCTGGGGCTGGTACTGGGCGGCGGCGGCGCGCGCGGCTTCGCCCACATCGGCCTGATCCGTGCGCTGGAAGAAACCGGTATCGAGATCGATGCGATTGGCGGCACCAGCATGGGTGCATTCTTTGCCGCGCTGCAGGCTTCCGGTTTCAGCAGCTACGAGATGCTGCGCATCGCGCGCGACACCTTCGTCAGGCGCAACCTGCTCAACGATTACCTGTTTCCGTCGGTGGCGCTGATTCGCGGCCGCAAGTTCCTGCGCCGCATGCAGGAGATCTTCGAGGATCGCCGCATCGAGGATCTGCGCACGCCGTTCTTCTGCGTATCCACCAACCTCACGCGCGGCTGCGCCCAGGTCCACGACCGCGGCCCGCTCAGCACCTGGCTGGCCACCAGCATGTGCATCCCCGGCGTGGCGCCGCCGGTGGCCTATCGCGGCGATCTGCTGGTCGATGGCGCGGTCATCAACAGCCTGCCGACCGACGTGATGCAGGACCTGGAGCGGGGCCCGATCATCGCTTCCGACGTCAGCACCGAAGGTGGCATCGGCGCGCCCGGTATCGAGGGCCCGGATCCCGAATGCCTGTTGCGCTGGCAGGCGCAGGGCAAACGGCCGAGCCTGTTCTCCATCCTGTTTCGCACCGCCACGTTGACCAGCGAATCGGGCGTGGCGGCGCGCGCCGCGCGCGCCGACCTGTACCTGCGCATGCCGGTGGGCGGCATCGGCGTATTCGACTGGAAGCGCATCGACGAGCTGGTCGAAATCGGCTACCGCCAGGCAATGGAAAAGCTGCCGGAATTCCAGGACAGCGTGCTGCGGCCGGTGCAGGCGCGCGACTGAGCTCAGGTCACCGACAATGCACGCGGTTTTGTTGCCTGCAATGAGCGCGCGCTCAGACGCGATGCAGCGGCGGCACCGGCAACAGTTCATGCAGGCGCGCCACGCTGAAAAAATCCTCGAACACATGTGGCGGCCGGGTGGTGTCGGGGTGGGTCATCGCCACGATCTGGCCGATGCCGAACCTGCGCGCCGCTTCCAGCACCCGACGGCTGTCGTCTGCGAACAGGCAGCGCGCGGCGTTCATGCCGTACCGATCCCGCAGACCCTGCCAGTAGCGCGGGTCTTCCTTGGGCGCTTTGAGATCGTCGGACGAGACGATGTGATCGAAATAATGTGCCAATCCGGTCTGCGCCAGCTTCGGTCGCCAACTGTCGGGATGCGCATTGGTGGTCAGCCACATCGGCCGGCCGCTGGCGCGCACCGCGTCCAGGAACGCCACGCTGCCCTCCAGGATGCCGACGCGGTCGCGAAACTCATCGTGCAGCGCAGCCAGATCCACCCCGGTCAGACGTGTCCAGTAATTCAGGTCGTACCAGGGCAGGGTGTGCGCCACCGACATGAACTGCGGCGCCAGTTCCGCCCGCGCCGCTTCCAGACTCAGGCCACGACGTTCGGCGTAGCGGCTGGGTACGGCCTGCATCCAGATGAAATTGTCGAAGGCCAGGTCGAGGACGGTGCCGTCCATGTCGAGCAGGACGCATTCCACGACCGACCAGTCGGGAGGGGCAACAGGCATGTTCGAAAAAACGAGTGAAGGGCCCGCGCGGTCGTGCGCGCTCAGTCCTCTATCATAAGCGGTCACCCGACCCCTTCCGCTGCATGAATCCCGCCGAACTACTGCACCCGGTGTTCGACATTGCGCTCGAAGCCGGCCGCCGCATCATGGCGGTCTACCGCTCGGCCGACTTCGGCGTGACGCACAAAGACGATGCCTCGCCGCTGACGCAGGCCGATCTCGCCGCGCATCGCTGCATCGTCGAGGCGCTGGCGCGGCTCACGCCGGACACCCCGATCCTGTCCGAAGAGGCCGCCGACATCGGCTTCGACGTGCGCAGCCGCTGGACCCGCTACTGGCTGGTGGACCCGCTGGACGGCACCAAGGAATTCATCAAGCGCAACGGCGACTTCACCGTCAACATCGCGCTGATCGATCACGGCTATCCGCTGCTCGGCGTGGTGCACGCGCCGGCCCTGGACCTGAGCTATCTGGCCGCGGGCGAGGGCGGGGCCTGGAAGCTGGTCGACGGCCAGCGTCAGGCTATCCGCAGCCGTCGCACGCCCACGCGGCCGACTCTGGTGGTCAGCCAGTCGCACCAGGACGCTGCGCTGCAACGCCTACTAGCGGCGGCACCACCGCACGAGGCGCTCAGCCGCGGCTCTTCGCTCAAGTTCTGCCAGATCGCCGAAGGCAGCGCCGACCTGTATCCGCGCACCGGCCCGACCTCGGAATGGGACACCGCCGCCGGCCAGTGCGTGGCCGAGCAGGCCGGCGCGCAGGTGCTGCAACTGCCGGGCTTCCAGCGGCTGACCTACAACCGCAAGGATTCGCTGCTCAACCCCTGCTTTGCAGTGCTGGGCGACCCGCAGCACAACTGGCGTTCCTTGCTGGAGACGGTGTCCTGAACACCACCACCGCCGCCGTGACCGAAGACGAACCCGCGCAACTGCCGCTCAAGGCGCGCATCGCCGGCTGGGCGCTGGCCCAGGTCATGCGGCTGATCTACTTCACCAGCCGCAAGACCTTCACCAACCTGGCCACCCTGCACCGGCACCTGGACAACGACCAGCCCTTCATCCTGGTGTCCTGGCACAACCGCAACATCCTGGCCTGCTTCGGCTACCTGGCTCATGCCCGGCGCGGTCGACGTTTCCGACCGCTGGCCAGCGCCTCGCGCGACGGCTCCCTGGCGGCGGCGGCGATGCGCTCGCTGGGGGTTGAATGCATCCGCGGCTCATCCAGCCAGGGCGGCAGCAAGGCCCTGCGCCAGATGCTGCGCGCGGTCAAGCACGGGCACGACCTGGGCATCACCCCCGACGGTCCGCGCGGCCCCAAGTACGTGGTGCAGGCCGGCGTCGTGACCACTGCCCGGCTCACCGGCATCCCCATCATTCCCATGGCCTATCAGGCACAGCGCCGAAAAATCCTGCGCTCCTGGGATTCGATGATCGTGCCCTACCCGTTCAATCGGCTGCACTTTGCCTACGGCGAGCCCATCCACGTCGGCAAGCACGCCGACGAGGCCGAGCTGGAACGCTGCCGCCAGGCGGTGGAGCGGGAGCTGATGCGGCTGGTGGCGCTGGTCGAAACCGTGTAGGGGTTCATGGTCATTTATTTGCCAGCGCCGCCTACGAGCTTTGCGACGACCGTGCTAGCGTGCGCGGATTGACTTTTCTGAACAGGGTCGGCAGCCGCATGCGGGACGATTTCGAAGCCACGTTCGACGAACAACTGGTGGCCATCCAGGCCGAGCCGGTGGAGGTCTATGTCCCGATCGAGGGACTGCCGCCGACTCTGGAACAGACCTCGACCACGCCGCACTTCTGCTTTGGCTATCCCGCCCCCGATCACTGCGGCGACAACCCGGCGGCGATCCTGCGCGAACTGGACTGGGACGCCGACTCACGCCTGCGTGCCGCCGCCATGATGCGCGACTACAGCGATGCCCGGGCGACCCGCGACGCCATGCTGTGTGGTGTGGACGATGCCGCCCAGCTCGGCATTGCGCGCATCCTCGGCGTGCTGATCTGCGCCGAGGAATCGGCCATCAACATCTTTCATCACGAAAGCGGGCGGCTGGATGCGCAGCGCGCCGCCAGCGAACAGCGCGCCCTGCGCGAAATCGAATCCGAAGAGCGCGTACACAACTGGCTGATCCAGCAAGCGCGCAGCCATTACCCGCAACCGGACGACATCGACGCCGTGCGCCGCCGCACCAAGCGCCTGTTCATGCGTGTGGCCAGCCGCGACCTGGGCGAACACTTCGCCCGCATCACCGGGCTGGATTCAGGGGTATGCATCTCGCTGTCGGCGCTGCTGGGTTCGCCCAAGGTGCGGCGCGCCAACGGCTTCGCACGGCTGATCAAGCACATCCGCCACGACGAGGCCACCCACGTGCGCAAATCGCGCGACCATGCGGTGGACCTGGGCTTCAACTCGGCCAATTTTCGCGACTGCTACGAGCTGACCCGCACCGGCATGGTGGACATGCTGCGGCCGATCTCCAGCTCGTTCGAAGCCCTGGATGTGGACCCGGAAAAACTGTTCGGGCGCCTGCTGCGCTTCCAGGGCCAGCGCGATGGCGAGGGTCGTGGTCTGATCGACTAGAGCCAGCCGAGTCAGACCACGCCGCGGCGCTACTCCACCCCGGCCCAGGTCTCGCCGAATTCCTGGATCAGATTCAGGCCCATCCCCGGGAACCAGCGCAGCGCGGTATCGCCCAGCAAGCTCGACGGACCCACCGCCTGGTAGACCAGCCAGTTGCGCCACTTCCAGCCGCGCATCGCGCGGTTCAAGTGCGCCTGAGGTTCGACGCCGGCGATCAGCGCCTCGCCCGCAACGTACGCGGCGAGGCCGGCGCGCAGCATGCCGTCGCCACAGATGATGGGCGTGCCGGCGTTGGCGAGCTTGGCCAGATCCAGATAGCCCTCGGTGTGCTCGTGAATCGCGCGCCAGTCGGAGCAGGGAATCATGGCGGTGCCCATCGTGTCTGCGGGCGACACAGGCTCCAGTCCCAGCGCGGCGGACACACCGAGCAGGTTGTCCTTCATCACCTCGATCTCGGCGTTGCGATGCAGGTCCACGCCGCCGCGCACCACCTTGTAGAAAATGCCGTAGTAGCGCGCGTCGGGCGACAGCGGGTCACGCAGCGGATACCAAACTGAGGCGTCGAGGCTGCCGTTGCGACGACGGCCGCACAGCATGCTGGTGTTGTCGGGCAGCACGCGCCTCGATCTGCGCTGCGGATCGGCGAACGGCAGTTGCGCGGCCACCACGAACTTCTTCGGATTCGGTGGAATCCCGCCCGCGCCGGGTAGTGCCATCGGCTCGGTGACCACCACGAACGGCTTGCTGCCCCGCGCAAGGCCCCTGCAATCGTCTAGCGAAGCCGGCTTGGTCGAATGCCAGGCGATGTCCAGCCCCGCCATGAAATCGTAGATGGCGCCGGACATGTGCGAGTTGCGCACGCCGTAGGACAGCACCCGGCCGTCGTGATCCCAGCGGCTCATCCACTCGCCGGTCGGGCCGATCTCGTAGCGACCCTCGCGGTCACGATCGAAGCGCGCCGCGATCTGCCGATTGCTCGCGACCTCGGCCTTGTGCGGGCCGTAGAGGTGCTCGATCAGGTCCGCGCGCGGAATGCCGAGACAGGCGGCGAAATAATCCAGCGAGCGCGCCCGCAAGGTGAGTCCGCCAATCAGGCGCGGATTCTGTTCCGGCGGCTTACCGACGATTGTGACGCGGCCTGCGAACGCCGGGCTGCGCGCCAGTCGCGCAGCCAGGCACAGGCCGCCGATGCCTGCGCCGACGACGATCACGCTGTCGTAGCGCGGGCGCTCGACGATGGGCCGGCCGCTGACCACCCAGTCCGGCAGTCGCGCATCGCGGCCCGCGATGGCGGCGGCGCGGCGCTGGTCCGGCGCGAGGGGCGCAATGGGTGATCGCAGGTTTGGCGCGTCGGAATCAGCCATGGCCAACATACCTCGGCTCCTCGCGTTCTAGTGGCGGCTTGCGTCGCCGCAGCAGCAGCGCGCGCACCATCTCATCGGTCTGGAAGATCATGAAACACAGCATCGGCCACAGCCCCAGCTTCGGATTCATGCCGCGACCGAGCAGGAAGATCTGCACGTAGTACCAGGCCTGCTGGCCGAACACCTGGATCGGCCACAGCCACATCGGCGTGCTCTGATTGCCGGACATGACCTTGAGCGTCTGCTCGAAGCGCGGGGTCTCCGCGACTTCGGCACGCAGCAGCTTGCCGACGATCTCCGGATCGCCGCACATCGGACGCGCGATGCCCACCACGTCGGTGTCGCCGGATTCGATGGCCGCGCGCATGCCGGCGCGGGTGCGAAAACCGCCGGTGACCATCACCGGCATCTTCGCGATGGCGCGCACTTGCTTGGCGTATTCGAGGAAATAGGCCTCGCGTTTGGCGGTGCTGCTCTCGCCCTGCGCGGTCTGCGCATCGCCGCTGAAGCCGAGCAGGCGCGGCTGCTCGTAGGAGCCGCCGGAAATCTCCAGGAGGTCCACGCCTTCGGCATTGAGCATTTCGACCAGCTTCAGGCAATCGTCGAACTCGAAACCGCCACGTTGGAAGTCCGCGGAGTTGAGTTTGACCGCAACCGGGAACGAGGGGCCCACGCGCTTGCGAACGGCGCGTATGGATTCGAGCAACATGCGCGCGCGATTTTCCAGCGACCCACCCCAGGCATCGATGCGCCGGTTCACCGCCGGCGACAGGAAGGAGCTGAGCAGATACCCGTGCGCGGCGTGAACCTGCACGCCGGTGAAGCCGCTGTCCTTGGCCACGCCGGCCACGGCCGCCCAGCGGCAGATCAGCTCGCGGATCTCGGCGTCGTTCAGCGCACGCGGCTTGCGATAGGTGCCGAGAATCCTGAGCTGCACCGGCGACGGCGCCAGCGGCTCCCAGGTTGCGTACCAGGGCGCCTGCCGGCCAGCGTGCGAGATCTGCATCCACAGGTGATTGCCGGCGACGGTGCCGGCCTGCGCCCACAGCTCCAGCATGCGGCGTCCGCCGTTGGCGTCGATGGCGACATTGCCCGGCCGCTCCAGCACGCGCTTGTCGATCTGCACATTGCCGGTGATGAGCAAGCCTGCGCCGCCCAGCGACCAGCGCTCGTACAAACGGCACAGGCGCGCGGTGGCGCGCAGATAACGATCTGCCAGCCCTTCAGTCATCGCGGCCTTGGCGATGCGATTGGGCAGTGTCACGCCGCAGGGCAGTTGCAGCGACTGGCCCAGCACCTCGTCCATGAAGTTCTCCTCCAGGCATCCGGCGGCGTCATCGCTTCTGCAGGCGTCGATGATCAACCGGCCACAACGCGCAGTATCCGGATTTTCCGCTCGGAAATCTGCGCTGGAGAAGTCGATGGGGGTCATCCCTGAGCCGGCAGGGTGACCCCGGAGGAGCCTACGGCGCGATCACCGTATCGTCGCGGCGCGACAGGTTCTGGATGCGGGTGTCGTCCTCGGCCGTGGTCTCGCTTGCCGCAAAGGGCGAATCCGCCTGGAAGCCCGCCTGCAGAAATTCGGCGAGCGCATCCTGCTCCGAGCCGGGCTCGGCAAAGGTGGCGCCGCCCGCCGCGTAGGCGGCGTTGTTGAGCAGGTCGACCCGCGCCGGGCTGGTGGCCAGGCCAAACGGATAATCGTCGCCGCCGTCGGCCAGAAAGCTCAGGGTGGTGACGCGGAAGGTGCGCGCCGGATCGCCGACGATGGCGCCGTTCTGCACCACCACATCGGCACTGCCGCCCTCGGCGGCGCCGTTGCTGTCCAGCACCACCAGCGAGCGGATGCGGCTGCCGCTGTTGGGCATGCCGGCCTGGCGCGAGGTCTGTGCCGGATCGAAGCTGAAACGGATGCCGCCCACCTGCGGGAAACGCCCGGCGCCGTCGAACTCGCCGCTGATGCCGTGTTCCAGCGCGTCCTTGAGCTCGGCCGCGCTCAGGGTCAGCAGGCTCAGCGCGTTGTTGAAGGACAGCGCATTCTGGATGTCGAACTGCGACACGCCGCCGGCCGGCTTGCCGGCTGCCGCAATCGCCTCGGTCGGCAGCAACTGCGCCTGCAGCGGATCGCTGCTGCCCGCCGGCACCACGATGCTGCCGATCGGCGCGCGAATGCCGCCGCCGTTCTTGATCGACACGCTGGCGGTGGGATCGACCACCTGCGCCGCGGCGAGGTTGGCGTCGGCGGTCAGATTGCCGAGGTTGGTTTCTTCCTGGCGCACGCCGCCAAAGACCTCGCCGTTGCCGGTCACCGCACCGCGATTGCCGTTGAGATACACCGTGCTGATGCCCTGCACATTGCCTTCGCGCGCCGCCAGCACCGTGCCCAGCGCAGCGGCGATCTCGGCGACCTCATCGATCGGATCGGGACCGCCGAGCGCCACTACGCCAGCGTCGTCGGTGGCATAGGCGCCGCTGACCTCGTCATCGATGGTGTCGGGCAACAGCAGGCCGTTGTCGTCGAAGCCCACCGTCAGGCGACCGACGTAGCGGTACTGGCCGTCGGTGTTGACCAGCGCCACCGGGTTGCCGTCGGCGTCTTCGAGCAACTCGGGATAGTCGCGCACCGCCGCATCGCCGACGCGCAGGCGATCATTGCCATCGGCGAAAATCGAATCCGAGCCGCCGCCGACCACGATGTCGACGCCGCTCAGGCGCGGGATCAGGCCCTCTTCGATGCTGATCTGCTGCATGTGCGCCAGCAGCACGATCTTGTCGACGCCCTGGTCCAGCAGCGGGTCGACCGAATCCTGGATCACCGCGGCCAGGGCATCGAGATCGGCAGCGTCGGGGCTGGCGGCAAAGCCCGCCGGCGTGATGGCGATATCGGCGCCCGGCGAAGAGATCGAGGCCAGGGTCGGGGTGGTGGCACCGACCACGCCGATGCGCACGCCGTCGACTGTGATCACCACGCTGCGGGCGATGCGCCCGGCCTGTGGCGCGGCGCCGTCGGCCACCACGCGGTCGGACAGCTCGGCGTCGGCAGAAAAATCGAGATTGGCCGACAGATACGGAAAGCTCTGCCCGGCATAGCCGTCGGCCGGCTCGATCAGGGCCGCGATGCGCGCAGGGCCCTGGTCGAACTCATGGTTACCCATGGCCGCGGCCTGGAAGCCCATGGCGTTGAGCATCAGGATGTCGCCGCGTCCGCTGCAGTCCACCGTGTCGCCGCAGCCGGCGCCGAGCAGCGGGTCCACGCTACTGTCGTTGCTGGCCGAGAAGAAGGGGCTGGGGATGTAGTTGTCGCCCGAGGACAGCACCAGACTGTTGTCCGGCGACTGCGCACGCAGCGCGTCGAGGACCGCCGAGAAGCGCGGCGCATCCTCCACCGCGTTGCCGGCGCCTTCCATGTCGGCGGCGTGGATCAATTGCAGGGTGAACGTTGCGGCCGGCGTAGGCGTCGGGGTTGGCGTCGGGGTTGGCGTCGGGGTTGGCGTCGGCGTCGGGGCTGGCGCGGGCGCCGGGCTCGGGCTGGGCGAGGGAACTGAATTGCGATTGCTGTCACCGCCGCAGGCGACCAGGCTCAGGACGAGGGCGGGAGCAATCAGGCGGACGACGCGCATTGCCGGAATATCCAGGACAGAAGAAGACCCTGGACGCTAGCGGGCCGATGTGACCGCGCCTTGAAAGCCCGATGAAGACAGCGTGACGAGGAACCCGCAGCCGCCACGATCACGCCCCGCGCGGCGCCGGCCTCTGGAAACGCCGAGCCTCAGCCGGCGAGCACGCCCGCAAAGTCGCGCGCCTGCGGATGCGACGGAGAAGGGATGGTCTTGTCGTCGCGGATCAGTTGCAGGGTCTGCAGGCCGGCGGCGCGCGCCGCATCCAGTTCTTCGCCGACATCGGATAGAAACAGCATCTCGGCGCCCGCATGGCCGGTCAGGCGCAGGATCTCGCGGTACGAGGCCGCCGCGCGCTTGGGCCCGACGCGGGTATCGAAGTACCCGGAGAACAACGGGTTGAGGTCACCATAGTCGGTGTGGCCGAAGATCAGTTGCTGCGCCTCCACCGAACCCGAGGAATACACGAACAGCTTGAGCCCCTGGGCGTGCCAGCGGCGCAGCGCCTCCGGCGTGTCGGGATAAACGTGACCCTTGAGCTCGCCGGCGGCGTAGCCTTGCCGCCAGATCAGGCCCTGCAGGGTTTTCAGCGGCGTGAGCTTGCGGTCCTCGTCGATCCACTGCTCCAGCACGTCGGCAGCGTCATCCAGCGACAGATCGCAGTGCTCGAGAGCTTCCACGTCGTCGATGATCTGCTGGATCTGCGTCTGCCCGGCCTGCGCGCGCAGGAACGCGCGCAGGTGCTGGCGGGCGTACGGAAACAGCGTCCGGTGCACAAAGTCGATCGACGACGTGGTGCCCTCGATGTCGGTGAGAACCGCGCGCAACGTCATGCCGCGCGGGCCAGCGGGTAATGCGGTGCTTCGAGCTTGGGGAAACGGTCGGCGATCTTGTCGCCGGTGAAATTGGCGACCCAGCCTTCCGGCGTGGTGAACAGGCGGATCGCCTTGAGCTGGGGGTGCGGGCCCAGGTCGAACCAGTGGGTGGTATGGGCCGGCAGGTTGAGCAGATCGCCGCGCGTGCACAGGGTGGCGTACACGCGCCCGCCCTTGCGGATGTTGAACAGACCCTCGCCTTCCACGAAGAAGCGCGTCTCGAAATCGTCGTGGGTGTGCTCGCTCAGGAATTTCTCGCGCATGGCCTGCTTCTGCGGGTGATTGGCGGTCAGGCTGATGACGTCCACCGATTGGAAACCGTATTTCTTCATCAACTGGTCGATGGGGCCGCGATAGGCCTCGATCACTTCATCCTGCGAGGCCATGGCATCCAGTTGCCGCGACGCTTCCCAGCGTTCGAATCCCACCTCGATCTCGGCCAGGGCCGCCTGGATGTCGGCAAACCGGGTCAGCACGCGCTCGGCCTGCTTGGGGTTGTTTTCATCGTAGATGCGCAGTTCGCTCATGGGGTGTACTCCTCTCAACGCGGGCACCGTGTTGCACCCGGATCATCTTAAAGGCGCCGATTGCGCCCGTTACCTACCGTCGGTCCGGACGCATCGCGCCCGTCTGTGCCGCTATCGCGGCCCGCGCCTTGCACAGGCCGCCGAAAGCCGAATCGAGCGCATTTCGCACTCGCTACTCATCATGGGTTCGGGTGCAGTTCGCACTCGTTGCTCATCACGACTTCGAGTGCATCTCGCACTCGCTGCTCATCATGGGTTTGAGTGCATCTCGCACTCAAACATGAACTCCAGTGCCTCCACACGATGTCGTGCCTGTGCCACCGTGGCGCCCCAGGCGTACAGACCGTGCCCACGGATCAGATAGGCCGGCATGGCCGGATGCCGTTGCATGTGCCGATCGACCCGGTCTGCCAGCCGCGCGATGTCCTGATCGTTGTCAAACACGGGAACCTCCACCGTGGTTCCATGAGTTTGGATTCCCGGCAACAGTTTCAAGAGCTCGTAGCCCGACAGGCGGATGCTGGCATGGCGTCGTGACAGCACCGTGTTGGCCACCGAATGGGTGTGCAGCACGCTGCCCACCGCGGCGTCGAAACGATACGTCTGGCAATGCAGCAAGGTTTCGTAGGAGGCCTTGCGGGCAGCGTCTTCGGGGATGCCGTGCAGATCGGCGACCAGAAACGCTTCGGGCTTGAGCTCGCCCTTGTGCCAGCCGGAGGCGGTAATGAGCATGCGCTCGGCGCCCAGGCGCGCCGAAAAATTGCCGCCGGTGGCCGGCACCCAGCCGCGCCGGTGAAACAATTCGCCGGCCGCAATCAGGTCTTGCGCGAGGTCGTCGGGAGTCATGGGGCGCGGCACCTTACGCCAAGCCCCCGGGGGGCGCAACGAAACGCTCGGTCGATTCCGCCGCCACCGTACGACCGCTGTGCAGACCGCATCCGGTGGCGGTTTCAGGCCAGGAAAATCCCGGCCAGGCCCAGAAAGATGAAGAAGCCCATGCTGTCGGTGGTGGCGGTCAGGATGATGCTGGAACCCATCACCGGGTCGCGCCCGAATCGCTGCAGCAGCACCGGTGCGCACACGCCCACCGCCGCCGCCACCGTCAGGTTCAGCAGCAGGGCCACCGCGATCACCCCCGCCAGCGCCGCGTTCCGGTACAGCATCCAGGTGGCGGCGCCCAGCGCCAGGCCCCACAGCGCGCCATTGGTCAGCGCAATACCCAGCTCACGCAGCAGCAGCCGGCGCCACTGCGCGGCGCTGACCGCCTTGAGCGCCAGCGCGCGGATCACCAGGGCCACCGACTGGTTGCCGGAATTGCCGCCGATGCTGGCGACGATGGGCATCAGTGCCGCCAGCGCCACCACCGCCGCGATGACCCCTTCGAAGGCGTCGATCACCCGCGAGGCCAGGAACGCGGTGGCCAGGTTGATCGCCAGCCACGGCCAGCGGCGCCGCGCGGCCTGTTGCAGCGGTGCGAACAGGTCTTCGTCGGCCTCCGACAGGCCCACCTTGCGCAGACCCTCGGTCTGCGCGCGCTCACGGATATCGTCCACCACCGCGTCCACGGTGATGCGGCCCACCACCTGATCGTGCAGATTCACCACCGGCGCCGACACCAGGTCGTACTTCTCGAACGCGTTGGCGGCTTCCGGCATGCGGTCGTCGGTGTAGAAGAACACCGGGTCGCGCGACATCGCCTGCGCCACCTGGTCGTCGGGATCGCCCAGCAGCAGCTTGGCCAGCGGCAGAAAGCCGCGCAGGCGGTTGCCGCGGTCCACCACGATCAGCTCGTTGGTATGCGCCGGCAGTTCGCGGCGGCGGCGCAGCAGGCGCAGCACCGCCTCCAGCGAGGCATCCTCGCGCACTTGCACGAAATCCAGGTCCATCGCCGCACCCACCGAATCGGGCGGAAACGACAGCACCGAGCGCACCTCGGCCTGATCGGTCTGGTCCAGCTGCGCCAGCACCTGGCGACGATCCTCTTCGGGCAAGTCCTGGACCAGATCGGCGATGTCTTCCGGATCCAGCGGCCGCACCACGTCGGCAATCTCCGACACCGGCATCGACTGCACCAGCGCACGACGCACCGCCGCCGTGGTCTCCAGCAACACCGCGCCGCGTCGCTCGGGCCGCACCAGCGACCACGCCAGCGCGCGCGCATCGACCTCCAGGGCCTCCAGCACGAAGGCGATGTCCGCCGGATGGAAATGCGCCAGCCGCTGCTGCAGGGCCGCGTGGTGCTGGCGTTCCACCAGTTGCGCCACCACGTCCTGCCGGGCGGCGCCGATGACCGCCTCGCTGCGATGAACCAGCTCGCGCTCCACCGCCTGCCGCGACAGCAGCTCGATCACCTGCGCACGCGCGTGCTCCAGGTGCCGATGGTGATGGGTTCGTGTCGCCTGGGCCTCGTCCATGCATGCTCCCACCGGAAAGTCGGCGCTGCGATCTCGCTGCAGCCGCCCCGCCAAACGACAAAAACAAAAACGCCCGCTTGCGCGGGCGCCGATTGGGCCTCTCCAGACTGGCAACGGTGGCCGTGGGCGGCGCCGCTACTCGTTGTTCTCACTTGTTGAGAATGTCCGATCGAAACGACATTCCTGTGACAGGTTCTTTGAACCGGCGCTTTTTCGCGACCGGGCGTTGGAGACTACTCCGCTGGCGGATAAAAGCAAGCCAGGGGCTGGCCGACAGGCGGGTCTGTGAGGGCGGGTGCTCGCGTTGCGCCGCCCACCAACAGGATTTGCATTCGAGCTATGCGCCGATACAGCCGACACTCGCTTGCCGCCGTCGGCTGACTTCGGGCTGACTTCGAGTCAGCCCTCACCAAGGGCCGACGGCCTACGCGGCCGGGTGCTCGGTCACTTTATCTTCGCCTCTTTGAACGCGACATGCTTGCGCACGACGGGGTCGTATTTGGAGAACTCGAACTTGTCGGGCGTGTTCTTCTTGTTCTTGGTGGTGGTGTAGTAGAAGCCGGTGCCGGCGGTGGACACGAGCTTGATCTTTTCGCGGTCTTTCTTGCCCTTGGCCATGTGCCTTACACCTTCTGCCCGTTGGCACGCAGTTCGGCGATCACCGTCTCGATGCCTTTCTTGTCGATGATGCGCAGGCCGTGATGCGACACGCGCAGCTTGATGAATTTCTTCTCGCCTTCCACCCAGAAACGATGGGTGTGCAGGTTGGGCTCGAAACGCCGACGACGCCGGTTGTTGGCGTGCGAGACGGTGTTGCCCACCATCGGCTTCTTACCGGTGACTTGGCAGACTTTGGACATGACGCGCTCTCGTGGGGACGGCAGACGACCGCCCAGGGTTGACCCCGGATTTTGGGGGGCGCGAAAGATACCAGCGCGAACCGACCGGAGCAAGGCGGCAGCTATCCCCGGCCGAGTCGAAGGCAAAACCTGTCGCTCCGCGCGGAACAACGGTCCGCGGCTACCGTCGGCGCCGGGCGGCGGCCGACCCGACACAATGCCTTCGGCCACCTTGGCGATCGTTTTCGTCCGGAATGGCGCCCCAGGACTGACCCCCGATTCCCGATTCCCGATTCCCGATTCCTTCGATGCTCCCGTCGGTCCACGCAATCTACAGCCAGCCGCGCTCGGCAAAGCTCACCGGGCTGCCCTCACCAACCACGAAGTGATCCAGCACGCGCACGTCCACCAGCGCCAGCGCCTGCTTGAGGCGATCAGTAAGTACGCGGTCCGCCGCGGAGGGTTCGGCCACGCCGCTGGGATGGTTGTGGGCAAAGATCACCGCCGCCGCGCCCAGGGCCAGGGCGCGCTTGACCACCTCGCGCGGATAGACGCTGGCGGCGTCCAGGGTGCCCTGGCTGAGTTCTTCGATGCGCAGCACGCGGTGCTGGCTGTCCAGGAATAGCGCGGCAAAGATTTCGCGGTCGCGATCTCGCAGCCAGGCGCTCAGGTAGCGCCGGGTGGCGGCGGGGTCGGCCAGGGCGTCGCGTTGACGCAGGTCTTCGGCCAGCACGCGACGCGACATTTCCACCGCCGCCTGCAGTTGCACGTACTTGGCCAGGCCCAGACCGCGCGCCTCGCAGAAGGCTTGCGGCGAGGCCGCGGCCAGCGCACGCAGACTGCCGAAGCGGGTGATGAGATCGCGCGCCAGGTCCACCGCGCTGCACCCCGGCACGCCGGTGCGCAGAAAGATCGCCAGCAGCTCGGCGTCCGACAGCGCAACCGGCCCTTGCGCGAGCAGCTTCTCGCGCGGACGTTCGGCTTGAGGCCAGTCGCTGATCGCCATGGCCGGGCTCCCTGCGGTTTTCATCCGCATCTAGTCACTTTTCGCGATGCCGTGCAACTCACCTTGCATGGCAAGATGGACGCTTACCTCGCCGTCTCCGGTCTTACCTTGAAACTTCGCGAAGGCCTGCGCCAGGCCGCCCTCGACTATCACGAGTACCCCACCCCGGGAAAAATCTCGGTCACGCCGACCAAGCAGTTGGTCAACCAGCGCGACCTGGCGCTGGCCTACTCGCCTGGCGTGGCGGCGGCCTGCGAAGAGATCGTCGCCGATCCGGTCAACGCCTTTCGCTACACCGCGCGCGGCAACCTGGTGGCGGTGATCACCAACGGCACCGCGGTGCTGGGCCTGGGCGCCATCGGCCCGCTGGCCGCCAAGCCGGTGATGGAAGGCAAGGGCGTGCTGTTCAAGAAGTTTGCCGGCATCGACGTGTTCGACATCGAGATCAACGAGCGCGACCCTTCCAGACTGATCGAGATCATCGCCGCGCTGGAACCGACCTTCGGCGGCGTCAATCTGGAAGACATCAAGGCGCCGGAGTGTTTTCACGTGGAGCGCGCGCTGCGCAGCCGCATGAAGATTCCGGTGTTTCACGACGATCAGCACGGCACCGCGATCATCGTCGGCGCCGCCACCCTCAACGGCCTCAAGGTGGTGGGCAAGGACATTGCGCAGATCAAGCTGGTGGTCAGCGGCGCCGGTGCCGCTGCTCTGGCCTGCGTGGACCTGTTGGTGGACCTGGGCCTGCCCATCCAAAACATCTGGCTCACCGACCTGGCCGGCGTGGTCTACCAGGGCCGCACCGAGCTGATGGACCCGGACAAGGCACGCTTTGCGCAACCCACCGACCGGCGCACCCTGGCAGAGGTGATCGTCGGCGCCGACATGTTTCTGGGCCTGTCGGCCGGCGGCGTGCTCAAACCGGACATGGTGGCCGGCATGGCCGCGCAACCGCTGATCTTCGCGCTGGCCAATCCCACGCCCGAAATCCTGCCCGAAGAAGTGCAGTCCGTGCGCGACGACGCGGTGATCGCCACTGGCCGCACCGACTACCCCAACCAGGTCAACAACGTTTTGTGCTTTCCCTTCATCTTCCGCGGCGCGCTGGATGTGGGCGCCACCACCATCACGCGGCAGATGGAAATTGCCACCGTCAATGCCATCGCCGATCTGGCGCGCATGGAGCAGAGCGATGTGGTGGCCTCGGCCTACGGCATCGAGGACCTGCAGTTCGGCCCGCAGTACCTGATCCCCAAGCCCTTCGATCCGCGCCTGATCGTCAACATCGCACCGGCGGTGGCGCGCGCGGCGATGGACTCCGGCGTGGCGACGCGGCCCATCGCCGACTTCGACGCCTATCGCGAACAGCTACAGCGCTTCACCACCCGCAGCGGCACCATGATGAAACCGGTGACCGAGCGCGCGCGCAAGGAGCTGCCCGAGCGCAAGCGCATCATCTTTGCCGAAGGCGAAGAAGAGCGCGTGCTGCGTGCGGTGCAGGTGCTGGTGGATGATCGCCTGGCCGTGCCCATCCTGGTCGGCCGGCCGGCGGTGATCGAAAAGCGCATCAAAAAATTCGGACTGCGGCTGAGGCCCGGCACCAACGTCGACATCGTCAACACCGAATACGACCCGCGCTTTCCCGAATACTGGAAGGACTATCACCTGCTCATGGCGCGCCGCGGCGTCACCGCCCAGTACGCCAAGCTGGAAATGCGCCGCCGCCCGACCCTGATCGCCGCCATGCTGCTCAAGAAGGGCGAAGGCGACGGCATGATCTGCGGCACCGTCAGCAACTACGGTCGTCACCTGCAGTACGTGGATCGTGTGCTCGGCCTGGAAGCCGGCGCGAGCTGCTATGGCGCCATGAACGCACTGATCCTGCCGGACCGCCAGGTGTTCGTGGTGGACACCCACGTCAATGTGGAGCCCAGCGCCGAGCAACTGGCCGAGATCACGCTGAGCGCCGCCGAGCACATCCGCCGCTTCGGCATCGAGCCCAAGGCCGCGCTGCTGTCGCACTCCAACTTCGGCAGCTCCGATGCGCCGTCGGCGCTGAAGATGCGCGAAGTGCTGGCCCTGCTGCGTCAGCGCGCGCCGCAACTGGAGGTGGACGGCGAGATGCACGGCGACTGCGCGCTCAACGAATCCATGCGCCAGGCGATCCTGCCCGACTCCACCCTTAGCGGCACCGCCAACCTGCTGGTGATGCCCAGCCTGGACGCCGCCAACATCGCCTACAACCTGCTCAAGGCCGCTGCCGGCAACAACGTCGCCATCGGCCCGATCCTGCTCGGCTGCGGCGCACCGGTGCACATCATGACCCCGTCCGCCACCGTGCGACGCATCGTCAACATGGCCGCACTGACGGTGGTGGAAGCCAACCTCCACCGGCCCGCGGCCGAAATGTGATGCCCCCCGCCGTGGGACGGCCATGCCCACCATCCGCGCTGCATAGAAAGACCCGACGGCGGGCACGGCCCGCCCTACCCGCCGCCGTCTGTGCTCAAAACCATCCTCGTCGGGCGCGATTACATATCGGCCGAACCCCGTAGGGCGGCCCGTGGCCGCCGTCCGCTCTGCATAGAAACTCCCGGTGGCGGGCACGGGCCGCCCCACTCGTTCAATCCCAATCCTCGTCGGGCGCGGTGTCGTACCAATCGGCGGCATACCGGCCGAGCGCAACATAACGATGAAACGTGGAATACGGCCAATCGATTGCGCGTGGAACGTACCCGTGCTTCACCGGGTTGCCATGCAGATAATCCATGTGGCGTTGCAGGTCCGACTCGTCGCGAATGCTGTGCTCCCAGAAGCGCGGCTGCCACACCGACCTGCCCAGCGCCTGCGAGGTCATGCGCTTGGTGGCAGACCAGCGCTTGGAGAAATCCGCATCGCCGCTCGGCAAGGTCCAGATGCAATGCAGATGACCCGGCAGCAACACCCAGGCGTCCACCGTGAACGGCCAGCGCTGGCGGGTGGACAGGACGGCCGCGCGTAGCGCGCCGCGACATGCGTCGTCCGTGAGCACCGGCCGTCGATCACGTGTCACCACGGTGAAGAAATAGGTTCCGCCAGCCACCCGCGAGCGCACGTAATTCGGCATGACCCGACGGTAGGGCGGCCCATGGCCGCCGTCAGCACTCGGTGGAAACACCCCATGGCGGGGGCCCGCCCTACCGATCACCGTCTTCCGCTGGGCCGCCCGTGGCCGCCGTGCGCGCTCGACAGAAAGGCCCGTCCTACCCCGCATCCACGATGCGCGAGGTCTTTTGCGTGTCCGGCATCCACAGGTACACCAGCAGCGAGCACGCGATGCAGCCGCTCACGTACCAGTAGAAGCCGCTCTCTGCGCCCACCGACTTGAACCACAGCGCCACCCACTCGGCGGTGCCGCCGAAGATCGACACCGTCAGCGCATAAGGCAGGCCCACGCCCAGCGCGCGGATGCTGGTGGGAAACAGCTCGGCTTTCACCACCGCGTTGATCGAGGTGTAACCGCTGACGATCACCAGCGCCAGCATGATCAGCACAAACGCCGCCCACACCGTTTGCACCTGCCCCAGCGCCGACAGGATCGGCACCGTGCACAGCGCGCCCAGCACGCCAAACCCGATCAGCAGCGGTCGCCGCCCGATGCGATCCGACAGCGCCCCCATCAGCGGCTGGATCAGCATGAACAGGAACAGGCTCAGCGCGTTGACCAGGGTGGCGTCATGCCGATCCATGCCGGCGGTGTTGACCAGATATTTATGCGTGTACGTGGTGTAGGTGTAGAACGCCACCGTGCCGCCCAGGGTCAGGCCCACCACCGTGGCCAGCTCGCGCGGGTGGGCCAGCAGTTCGCGCATCACGTTGCGGCGCGGCCCTTGTGCGGTGTCGCGCTTGAACGATTCGGTCTCGTCCATGCGCCGACGCAACCACAGCGCCACCAGCGCCAGCACCGCACCGATCGCAAACGGAATGCGCCAGCCCCAGGCTTCCAGCTCTTCGGTGGTGAGGAACACGCGCTGCAGCAGAATCAGCACGCCCAGCGCCAACAAATGGCCCAGGATCAGTGTCACGTACTGGAAGCTGGACCAGAAGCCGCGATGCCGGCGCGTGGCCATCTCGCTCAGGTAGGTCGCCGAGGTGCCGTATTCGCCGCCCACCGACAGGCCCTGGATCAGCCGCGCCACCACCAGCAGGATCGGCGCGGCGATGCCGATCTGCTCGAAGCCGGGCGTGATTGCAATCATCAGCGAGCCGCCGCACATCATCCACACGCTCAGCAGCAGCGCCGCCTTGCGCCCGCGCCGGTCCGCGTAAATGCCCAGCAGCCAACCGCCGATGGGCCGCATCAAAAAACCCACCGCAAAGATCGCCGCGGTGTTGAGCAACTGCGCGGTCAGATCGCCCTGCGGGAAAAAACTCTTGGCGAAGTACAGCGAAAACGCCGCGTACACGTACCAGTCGTACCACTCCACCAGGTTGCCCACCGAACCGCTGAAGATCGATCGCAGGCGATGGCGGGGAGAAAGATCGGCAACAGCGGCGGTCACGGCGCAAGGTTGGACGGTTCCAAACCCAACCTTACCTGCACTTCCCGTGATCGGCATGCGGCGTGCCCGCAGCTTGCCTAAACTGCTCGCCCATGGACCCCACCGAGACGCCCAAGCTGCAAGGCCGCCGCATCCTGCTCGGCGTCACCGGCGGCATCGCCGCCTACAAGGCCGCGGATCTCACCCGCCGCCTGATGGAAGCCGGCGCCGAAGTGCAGGTGGTGATGACCGATGGCGCCCAACATTTTGTTGGCGCTGCCACCTTTCAGGCGCTGTCGGGCAAGCCGGTGCGCGACTCGCTGTGGGACGCGCAGGCCGAAAGCGCCATGGGCCACATCGAACTGGCGCGCTGGCCCGACCTGATCCTGATCGCGCCGGCCAGCGCCAACACGCTGGCGCGGTTGGCGCACGGCCTGGCCGACGATCTGCTGGCCACCCTGGTGCTGGCCACCGACAGACCCGTCGCGGTGGCGCCGGCCATGAACCGCCTGATGTGGTCCGCCCGCGCCACCCAGGACAACCTGGCCACCCTGATCGCGCGCGGCGTGCAGGTGCTGGGCCCCGGCGCCGGCTTTCAGGCCTGCGGTGAAACCGGTGAAGGCCGCATGCGCGAACCGCTGGACCTGCGTGCCGACGTCGCCGCCCTGCTGGCCGCACCGGCCGGCCCGCTCAGCGGCAAGCGCGCGGTGGTCACCGCCGGACCCACGCGCGAGGCCATCGACCCGGTGCGCTTCATCAGCAACCACTCCTCGGGCAAGCAGGGCTATGCGGTGGCGCGCGCGCTGGCCGAGTTGGGCGCGCAGGTCACCCTGATCTCCGGCCCCACCCACCTGGACGCGCCCGCCGGCTGCAACCGCGTGGACGTCGACAGTGCCCAGGCCATGTGCGACGCCGCTCTGACTGCCGCCGAGCAAGCCGACCTGTTCGTCGGCGCCGCCGCGGTGGCCGACTATCGCGTGGAAACGGCGTCCACCGACAAGATCAAGAAAAGCGATGCCCGCATGACCCTGTCGCTGACCCGCAATGACGACATCCTGGTGCGCGTGCGCAGCGCCTGCCCGCAACTGTTCATGGTGGGCTTTGCCGCCGAAACCCGGGACCTGGAAGCCAACGCCCGCGACAAGCTCAGCCGCAAGAAGCTGGACCTGATCGCCGCCAACTGGGTCGGCAACGGCCGCGCCTTCGACCGCGACGACAACCAGCTCAGCGTGTTCTGGGCCGACGGCCAGCACCAGATTGCGCACGGCGCCAAGGACCAGGTCGCCCGCGAACTCGCCACCCTCATCGCCCAACGCATGGGCCACATGCCCTAACCCGGTCTGGTGCCGCGTGGCCCGATTTACGCGAACGTGGCGCCGGGAGCGAACGTCGGCGAAAGCTCCGGCTCGCCGCAACATCGCGACGAGCCGAGGGGCTACGTCCTAAAGTCAAAAGCGCTCTAGCCTCTGCCTTGGTACGCATCGGGCCAAGCCATGAAAGAGTTCCCCCGCATCACCCACGACCCGGCCGTGATGGGCGGTCAGCCCTGTGTCCGAAACATGCGAGCCACCGTCGGCATGATCATCCGCCACCTTGCCAACGGCGGCACCGAGCCGGCATTGCTGGCCGATTATCCCTATCTGGAGCCCGGAGATATCCGAGAGTCGCTGGCTTATGCCGCATGGCGGCTCGAGGCCCGTGAATTCCACCTGCAGGCTGCGTGAAACTCCTGTTGGATATGAACCTGTCGCCCCGGTGGCGGGACTTTCTTGTGCCGAGTGGGCATCAGGTGCGGCACTGGAGCGAGGTGGGCAACGTGACCGCGAGCGATCTCGAGATCATGGCGGTTGCCAGAGCTTCGCAAGAAGTGGACGTCACCAACGACCTCGACTTTGGCGCGCTGCTCGCCGGCCTCACCCGTAGCCCGGGCGCAGCCCGGGGTGGTGTCGGTCGCGAGGTGGCGCAACCCCGGGTTGCACCCGGGCTACCCCTGCGTCACCGTAAGGTCACCCCGGTCAACGCCCTGGAGCACAACCATGCTGCTGGAAAGCCTGCACGCCAAGCGCCAACAGGTCGCCCGCCTGGCCACCCGATACGGCGCAACCAGGATTCGCGTGTAAAGAGCGCGCCATGAACATCCGACCCATCAAGACCGAAGCCGACTATCGCGAGACACTGCGTGAGATTGAAACGCTCATGTCGGCGGAAGCGGGCACTGAGGCAGGCGACCGCCTCGACGTGCTGGCAACCTTGGTCGAAGCCTACGAGCGCACACACTTTCCGATGGATCTCCCGGATGCGGTAGAAGCCATCAAGTTCAGGATGGAACAGCAAGGCCTGACGGTCGATGACCTGGTGCCTGCGATTGGTCGGAAGAACCGCGTTTACGAAGTGCTGGCCCGTCGGCGGCCGCTGACGGTGCGGATGATCCAGGCGCTGAACAAGCGGTTCAACATCCCCGCCGAGAGCTTGATCAATCAGCGCGTTTCTCCCAGGGCCGCATAAGCGTTCTGGGCAAGAGGTGGCTGGAATGCTGGGCTGCCCAACTTTTTTTGCACATAACTCGAAAACCCCGCCAAAGCGGGGTTCGTTCAACGGATCAAGTCCAGGCGCTTTCCCATTTGCTGAAGTCCGCTCGCCCCGGCGATTAACCCGTGATGCCAGCGCCGCGTAATCCTCCTGCAGCGATCGACCATCTCGCGAACTCGCGGCCTCATCAGTAGCCTGGGCGCAGCCCGGGGTGGTGTCGGTCCCGATGCAGCGCAATCCCGGGTTGCACCCGGGCTACCCCATGAACCCCGCAGCCAGTAGCCCGGGCGCAGCCCGGGGTCGCGTCGGCCACGTCGCGAACCACCCCACGTTGCACCCCGATCACCCCATGAAGATCGGTCGGCGGCCGCGGTCGACGCCGCCCACCCCCGCAAACCGCACCGCTGGTCTTGAACCCCCGGCCCGGCACACCGGCCGCGCCGCGCCCCGCCGGTTTGCCACCCCAAAAACACCCCGCGCCACCGCAAAACCGCCCCTTTCCTGAACGGACCCGACGCTTCGTGTCACTTATTGACAGATCACGAAGGCAGGCCGGCGTGGCCGCCAACCGGGCGCACCACGTAAACGATTGATTTCCATAAACCCCGCCCACCGGTCTGTTCGCTGGCACACGCAATGCTGAACAGAACCTGCGAATTAACGCTTTGCCGCAACACCAACAAGCAATCAATCATCAAGGAGTTACCCATGTTGAAGACTCAGAAGGGCTTTACCCTGATCGAACTGATGATCGTGGTCGCGATCATCGGCATCCTGGCTGCCATCGCGATTCCGGCGTATCAGGACTACATCACCCGCTCGAAGGTGACGGAAATTGCAACTGCCGCCAGCGCCTGCAAGACGTCCGTTTCCGAGTACTACCAGTCTGAAAATGCCGCCCCGGCAGACACTGATACCGCCGGCTGCTCCAGCAACCCGACGCAGTACGTTACCAGCCTGGCTGTTGCAAACGGCACGATCACCGCCGTGTCGGCAATTGCCAATGCGGCCGGGAACTTCGTTCTCGTGCCGACCTACACCGCTTCCGTCGGCACTGTGGAGTGGGCTTGCGATACCTCGACCATTGCGTCCAAGTACCTGCCGGCGAACTGCCGCTAACAGATCCGCCCGGACCCATCACTATGACGCCGCCTTCGGGCGGCGTTTTCTTTTGAGCTGATTGGGGGCCACCTTCGTGCTGCGGACATTCCTCTTCCTGATCATTTGCCTCGCCGTGCTGGCCACCTGCCTGTTCATGGCAACTGTCGGCTATGAGATCCAACTGGGGAATCGAAAGGCGGCCGGATTCCTGCTCACGACTCTGCTTGGCTCGCCGCTCATCCTTGCGAGCGTTGCGGCGCAGCTAGTGGCAATGGTGGGTCTCTACGCACTCTGGCTGACCGCGCTGTGGCGCATCTCGGGATTGGCCGGCGCCGGCGGGCACTGGTCGCAGCATCCCGCGGCCTGCCTCGCATGGTTATGGCTTGCGTCCACCTGGATTCTTCTTCGGGCGCACGCCGCCTGGTTTCCGAATTCGTCGTGGACGTGGGCGACCGAGCCGCTGTTCGACCGTGCTGCGGTATGGGGTGTCGACCTGCTGTGCGCCATCGCACTCGGATACCTGCTATTTCGCGCAGCCCCCACCTTGATCCGGCGGCTCCGAGACCGTGGCCGTCATGACGGATTCCGGATGCGGCGCATTGCGCTGTCGCCGTGGTCGTACCTAATCTTCCTGTTCTGCGCATCAGCTGTCGTGAATGCGCTCGCGCCCGGTCCTGCTTCCACCGGCAAGCTGAGAGCACCTGCAGCTGTCACCGCGAACACGAACCGCGACGTGGTCATCCTTGGGCTGGACTCGCTGCGGCGCGAGGTCGTTGAAGACCCGGCGTCCTGGGGCATGCCGAACCTCGCCGCACTGGTGGCCAATGGTCACCTCAATGACAACGTGGTGACGCCGCTGGCCCGGACGTTTCCTTCATGGGTCACGATCCTGACCGGCATGCACCCGACGCAGAGCGGCGCCCGAACCAATCACGCGCCGCAGGAGCGGGTGGCGCGCAACGCGAGCATGGCCTGGACATTCCGAGACGCAGGGTATCGAACCGTGTACGCCACGGACGAAACCCGATTCAGCCATATCCTTCCCGCCTTTGGCTTCGACGAGGTCATTGGGCCGCAGATCGGCGTGACTGACTTCCTCCTTGGTCAGTTCTCTGACCAGCCCCTGATCAACTTCTTTGTCCAGATGCCAGGTGCCGAGCACTTCCTGCCGGCGCTGGTAGGGAATCGGGCATTTGCCCATGCCTACGTTCCGGAGCGGTTCAACCGCAGATTCGTGGCGGCCTTGGGCAGCAAGGGTGACCGGCCGCTGTTTCTTTCTGTTCACCTGTGCACGGCGCACTGGCCGTTCTTCGCGGCTGAAGCCGGCAGCGCCGTGCAGGAACCCGGCGGCGGGCCTCTGGACGTGGCCAAGTACCAACACATGCTGCGCCTGGTCGACCGGCAACTGGGCGACATGCTCGACCAGTTGGGTGACGAGGGTTACCTGACGCAGGAAACCCTCCTCGTAGTGCTATCCGACCATGGCGAAGGGCTTCCTTCTGACAGCGCCGCGCCGCTGACCGTTCGCACGCACGGTGTGGACGTGGACCTGAGTTGGCCCATGGGAGGCCACGGCGGTTCCTTGCTGGCGCCGGAGCAATGGCAGAGCTTCGTGCTGTTCTCGGTGCCAGTCGCGCGGGTGCCATTCAGGTGAATCGCTCCAGTTCGCTGGCGTCGCTCGAAGACGTTGCGCCCAAAGTCCGCTCATTGGTGTTCGGGGACGAACGGCACCCGAGTGCGCACGAAATTTCGCCGGCATTCGGACCCCGGACGCACGTACTCATGGAAACGGGCTGGGCGCCCAGCGGGTTCAATATCCTGAATCCCAATGGTTCCGCAGCACTCCGAATTGCCGAGTCGAGCTACAACGTCGCGCAGGACGGCCGGATCGAGATGAAGCCGGATGTCTATAGCGCCGCGATGAATCGCAAGAGTCTCGGCATAACAGATGGGCGTCGATCACTGGTCGTCACCGGACCACAAGGCGTCCCAGCGGTCGTCATTTCGGATATCAATGCGCGATCTTGGGACGTGTTCGCTTTTGCACCAGTCGCTGATGAGCGAATGGACACCGAACTCCTCGCGCTTGCCTGCGATCACTCGGAAATCAAAGCGCGAATTCCGGCGTGGTGTAAGACGGTCGATCCTTCTGAATACGCTCCCAGTCCCAACACGAATTGAACTTTGACGCGACCTCCTGGTGGGCAACCAGTCTCGTCGGCTGCGCACAAGCGAACTCGTTTCAGCCTTGGATTGATCGTCTGGCCGCAGCGGAGGGGGGCCTTCGGCGGAAGAGCGCCTCGACTGTGTGATAGCTCAGCGCAGCTAGTGCCACTGCGAGGCAGAACCCGATTGCGAGGGTGAGCCACCACGGATTGTCCACGCGTAGCCATCTGAAGACGGGGTAATGCCAGAGGTAGATCCCATAGGAATAACGGCCTAGCCACATCAACAGGGGATTGCTGAGCAGGTGAGGCTGGCCGGTCGCCCATACGATCAGACCTACGGCAGCCAGCTCGGCACCGAAGATGCCAAGGGTCAGTCCGCTGGCAGTCTTCCAGAGATCGGCCTGGTGCAGGGCCATAAAACCGATGAGGCCTAGAACCCCCAGAGCCTGCGCGACGAGCCAGTGGATCTGAGTCCGCGTCAAAACTAAGGCGAGAAGCGATCCGGTCATGAGCCCGGACAGGCGCAAGTGCGAGTAACAATAAACTTGGTCCAAGTTGGCACTGAACCACAGCGCATGAATTCGCACGGCAGACGCGGTAAGGGCGAGGATAGTGACCACTGGTATTTGGTGGCGACTCGGGAGCCTGATCAGCAGCGCCAAGTTACGGTGACATGATAAGTTGTCACCCTACTTCTGAAACTGCCTGACCCGCTGCACCGCAACACCCGCGCCGCCCTTCACCGGGCGGCGTTTTTTGTGGGCGCTCGATGAAGCGACGACGACCGTGGGCAGATGATTGGGTCCCAGCGTGGGAGTGCCATCGACCTGGCAACCTCTTTTCAACGCAAATGATCAGACGACGAGGGGTCGGGTCTGGGACATTTGGGGATTTAGTATCGTGTCACCGTAACCTGCCGCTCGGCGCGCGTAAGCCCGCTGGGCGAGCTGTTCGTGGTGGCGGACGACCGGGTGATCGTGCAGGCGGGGAAGAAGGGCGGCTGAGGCCCCGGGCTTGTCGTTTAACGTTTATCGTTATACGATTTCGCATGATCCGCTCGTTTCGTTGCCGCGATACGCAAGCGCTATTCGAGATCGGAAAGGCGAAGCGCTTCGCGAGCCTGCTCGTGGTCGCACAGCGAAAGCTCGCGCTGCTCGATGCGGCGCAGACGCTGGACGCATTGCGAGCGCCGCCGGGCAATCGGCTTGAGGCGCTCAAGGGTGATCGGTCCGGCCGCTACAGCATCCGGGTCAACGATCAGTTCCGGCTCTGCTTCAAATGGACTCCAGACGGCCCCGCGGACGTCGAGATCGTGGACTACCACTGAAAAGGTGCAACTCATGTTCAAAAACGGAATGCGACCGGTACACCCCGGCGAGGTGCTCAGGGAGGAATACCTCCTGCCACTGGAACTGTCGGTCAACGCGCTGGCGAAGGCGCTGAACGTGCCCACGCCGCGCCTCAACGACGTGGTGCGCGAGCGGCGCGGAATGTCGGCAGATACCGCAATGCGGCTGGCGCGCTACTTCGGCGGCGATGCGCGCACGTGGATGAACTTGCAGGCCGCCTACGATCTGCGCGTTGCGGAGATCGCCAACGGCAGGCGCGTGGAACGCGAGGTCGTGCCCGCAGCCGCCTGAGCTGGAACGAAATGGGTTACGGTGACACGATAAGGGTTACGGTGACACGATAGATTGTCACCCTGACACAGACTGACCCGCTACACCGCGACACCCGCGCCGCCCCTCACCGGGGGGCGGCGTTTCTTGTGGAGTTACGGTGACATGATAAGTTGTCACCCTACTTCTGAAACTGCCTGACCCGCTGCACCGCAACACCCGCGCCGTGAACCGCCCCGGGAATCTCGGAGGCTCCCTCACTTGAGAGAATGGAGCCATGACCAGAGCATCGAAGTATTCCCCGGAAGTGCAGGAGCGCGCGGTCCGGATGGTGGCGGAGCACGCGGCGCAGCACACCTCGCAGTGGGCAGCGATTGAATCGATTGCTGCCAAGATTGGTTGTACAGCCGAGACGTTGCGGCGCTGGGTGCGCCAGGGCGAGCGTGACGCCGGCAGTTACGGTGACATGATAAGTTGTCACCCTTCCTCTGACACTGCCTGACCCGCTGCACCACAACACCCGCGCCGCCCTTCACCGGGCGGCGTTTTTTTGTGGGCGCTCGATCACGATGTGGCGGGCAGCGCATGCAGACCCCGACTGTGGACAGGAACGGCAGTTACGGTGACATGATAAGTTGTCACCCTTCCTCTGACACTGCCTGACCCGCTGCACCACAACACCCGCGCCGCCCTTCACCGGGCGGCGTTTTTTTGTGGGCGCTCGATCACGATGTGGCGGGCAGCGCATGCAGACCCCGACTGTGGACAGGAACGGCACCCGAAGTTGTGATCCGGCAGAATCGCACGCATGCTGTGCGCACATATTACGTGTCTCTGTCTCTCCATCTGGAGCAATCAATGAACATCACGTTATCGGTTGACGAGCGCATCGCCGAGAAGGCGCGCAGAACGGCGCAGAACATGGGCAAGAGCTTGAACCAGGCGGTGCGGGACTATCTGGAGCAATTGGCGGGCGCCGAAGCCCTGGAGGCGCAGGTGCAGGCTTTCGAGCGGTCTGCCCGGCAAACACCCGGCCGGCTGGCGGGCTGGCGCTTTGACCGCGAGGACGCCAACGCCCGTGCGTAGCTTCATCGACACCAACATCCTGGTCTACGCGGACGCAGGCGACGAGCCGGTCAAACAGGAGCGTGCGCTGCGTCTGGTTGCAGCGGCTCGCTTGAGCGGCGAAGGCGTGGTGTCCACCCAGGTGTTGCAGGAGTTCGCGAATGTGGCGCTGCGCAAGCTGCGCCTGCCACCCGGTCTGGTCAGAGAGCGTTTGAAGTTTTACGCCGGTTTTGAAGTCGTGCCGGTGACAGCGGATCTGATTGCAGCGGCGGTGGACCTGCATGCCTCGCATCAACTGGCCTTGTACGACGCGCTGATTGTGCGCGCGGCGATTGCTGCTGGCTGCGCCCGGTTATGGAGTGAGGATATGCACGATGGCTTGCGCTTCGGGGGCTTGCAGATCGCCAATCCGTTTGGAGTTATGGCGACTTGATCAGTTGTCACCCTGCCCCTGACGCGGACTGAACCACTACACCGCAACACCCGCGCCGCCCTTCACCGGGCGGCGGTTTTTTTATGTGCGCTCGATGACGTCACGATGGCGGTGGGCAGACGCTTGGGCTTTCCCATCCGTCGATTTACCACCATTTACCCGCGCGGCTTCAACCTTGAATCGATTGCTCGCACCGTTACATTACCTGCCGCGGCTGCGCTGACTCTTGCCCATTCACACTTTGCCCAGGTATGCCATGAACGCGATTGCCCAACGCCTGCGCATCAGCTTCAGACCGGCCTTGATCCACCTGGGCATCAGCGCGCTGATTGCGATGCTGGCGATGCTGGTGATCTTTCAGGTGTGGTACCCGGCACCGCTGTCGGACCTGCAGGGCGTGGACCGGCTGGTGCTGATCATGATCGGGGTGGACGTGGTGATCGGGCCGCTGATCACCCTGATTGTCTACAACCCGGCGAAGAAATCCCTGCGCTTTGACCTGGGCGTGATTGCCATGCTGCAGACGTTGGCGCTGCTCTATGGTTTGCAGGCGATCTACGACGGCCGGCCGGCGTACGTGGTGTTTAGTGTGGATCGCTTCGAGGTGGTGCCGGTGCAGGACGTAAACCAGGACAGCCTGGGCCGCACCGCGGCGGAATTCCAGCCTTCGTTCTGGCGGCCGGCGACGGTGGCGGCGCGGATGCCGGATGACCCCGAAAAGCGCAGCGATGTCCTGTTTTCATCCATCAGCGGCGGCGCGGACCTGGCGCAGCTCCCGGAGTATTACGTGGCGCTGGACGCCGAACGCGCGGCGATGCTGGCGCGCCTGCGTCCGATGGAGGAGCTGCGCAAACTCAATGAACTGGACGACGCAGCGTGGGCCGCGTTGCTGGCGTCTTTCGGCAAGCAGACCCCGACCGAGTTGGAGTTGGGTTATCTGCCGGTGAGCGGCAACGTGAAAGACGGCGCCATGATTCTGGATGCGCAGACCGGTGAGGTTTTGGGCATGCGTCTGCTGATTCCCAGTTACGCGGCGCTGAAGAAACCGCCCGGCGATGCGCCGACGCCGGTGGCGCCGGCTACGCAAACCGAGCCTGCGCCAGCATCAAGCCCGGCGCCGGAAACTCCGAGCCCGGCACCAAGTCCGCGGCCGATGGCCTCACCCGGCGTGGGTTGAGGCTGGCGGAGCGAAGGCGGCGGCGGGCCGTCCTACGCGAGCTACATCCAGCTCTCGACAAGCAGGTCCGGTACGCGCTGGAACTCGCGCAGTGAGTTACGGTGACATGGAGTTACGGTGACATGGTTTAGTTACGGTGACATGATAAGTTGTCACCCTGAGTTACGGTGACATGATAAGTTGTCACCCTGGTACTGACTGACCGCTACACCGCAACACCCGCGCCGCCCCTCACCAGGCGGCGTTTTTATGCGCGCTCGATAAAGCAACGACTACCGGGGCAGATGATTGGGTCCCAGCGTGGGAGTGCCATCAACCTGGAAACCTCATTTCAACGCCAATGATCAGGCGACGGGGGGCGGGTCCGAGACATTTGGGGATTTAGTATCGTGTCACCGTAACTGCTGAAATCCTGGAGGCGTTCGAGACGGGCGAGGTCAAGCGCGCTGCCGACGGCGCGCGGACCCCAGCAGCGGCATCAGGAATACGCAGAAGCGATGTTCCGTAAAGATGCGCGGATCAATATCCGATTGCCGTCAAAGGATCTCCGCGGCTTGCAGAAAAAGCCGCTGACCGAGGGCATTCCGTACCAGACGCTGGTGGCGAGCATTCTCCACAAGTATGTGGAGGGTCGTCTGCGCGAGGGGTGATCAGGTCGGCGACGCCAACGAAAACGGATCCTGATCTTGGTGCTATAGTGCCTTTGTATTTTGGTATCAGGAAGGTCGCCATGCCCGCACTCGCAAGCCAGCCCGCTGTGAAGGTTGTTGGCGCCAACGGGACCATTTCGCTCGGCAAGCAGTACGCCGGGCGCCAAGTGCTGCTGGAAGAACAGGAGCCGGGGGTCTGGTTGGTACGTACCGCTACGGTGATTCCCGACAACGAGCGCTGGCTGCACCACCCGCAAACGGCGGCGAGCCTGCGTGAGGCGCTGACCTGGGCGCAATCCCACCCCGCTAGCGACGACGATAGCGAAGCTCTGTTAAAGCGCCTGCGCGATGACGGTCGCAACTGAGCGCGACGCCACGGTTCGGCTGGACTTGAACAATCCCGTTTTCCAGCGCGACCTGTTCGCACTGCAAAAGACCGAACGTCACGCGGCGTTGGACATGCTGGGCAAGCTGCGCCAGCTCACCTGGCATCAGGTTTATCGGGATAAGGGTCTGCGCTGGGAGAAGATCGCCAGCATCGAGCCGCCAGCCAACGCGGCTGCGCTCTACAGCCTGCGCATCACCCAGGCACGCCGTGCCGTGGCCTACCGCGAAGGCGACTTCATACGCCTGCTGGCCATTCCGCCGGATCACGACGCCACCTACGGCAGGAAATAGCCTGGGCATTACGGGCACTACGGTGGGGCATTACGGCATTACGGTGACATGATAACTTGTCCCCCTTCCTGCCCCTTTCCTTTCCGTAGCTTCCCAGTCCCATGGCCCGATTCGCACGCATCGTCGTTCCCGGCGTCGCTCACCACGTCACCCAACGCGGCAATCGGCGGCAGCGCATCTTTGAGGGCGAACAGGATTACGCGCTTTACCGCGATCTGCTGGCGGCGCGATGCCAGGACTGCGGCGTGGAGGTGTGGTCGTACTGCCTGATGCCCAACCACGTGCACCTGATTCTTGTGCCAAGCACGGAGGAGGGGTTGTCGCGAGCGGTTGGCGAGACCCATCGGCGCTACACGGCCTTCGTCAATGCGCGGGCACGCGTGACAGGCCACCTGTTCCAGTCGCGTTTCGGGTCGGTGGCGATGGATGAGGCGCACCTGCTGGCGGCAATCCGCTACGTGGCATTGAATCCGGTGAAGGCGGAGTTGGTGACGCGGGCGGATGCCTGGCCGTGGGCGAGCACGCGAGCCCTGCTGGCGGGTCAGGACGATGGCTTGGTGCGGGTGGGCCCGGTGCTGGATCGGATCGACAACGTGGCGGGCTTTCTGGCCCTGCCGGCAGATCATGAGACGGAGCAGAGGCTGCTCAACGCTCAGGGCATCGGTCGGCCGCTGATGGACGATCAGGCCCTGGCGGCCCTAGAAACCAGGCTCGGGCGACTGGTGCGGCGCCAACGTCGAGGACCGAAAAGATCTGCGGACAGCGGACCCGGGCAGGGGAATTTAGGGATTTAATATCGTGTCACCGTAACGGTAATATCGTGTCACCGTAACGGCGTAACGGAGCGGAGGTCGAGCAAGGATCAGGTGTTGGAGTTCAGGCGCACCTTCGGTTATTCCAGACCCGGCTCGCGGCAGCCTGCAATCGACTCGATGCGGCATGACGCGGTTGGCGATTTACACTGGTGTTCTCGCCGCCTTCGCAACCTCCACTTGCTCCGACTCCGCTCACATGACCCGAATTCAGCTCAAGATTCTTGACCCGCGCCTGGGCCGCGAACTGCCGCTGCCCGCCCACGCCACCGACGGTTCGGCCGGCATGGACCTGCGCGCGCTGCTCGAGGCGCCGCAGGAGCTGGCGCCCGGTGCGACCACGCTGCTGCGCACCGGCATTGCCATCCATATTGCCGATCCGGGCATGGCGGCGGTGATCCTGCCGCGCTCGGGCCTGGGCCATAAGCACGGCATTGTGCTGGGCAACCTGGTGGGCTTGATCGATTCGGATTACCAGGGCGAGCTGATGGTGTCGTGCTGGAACCGCGGGCAGAGCCCGTTCACGATCAACCCCGGCGAGCGCATTGCGCAGTTGGTGATCGTGCCGGTGGTGCGCGCGGAGTTCGAGTTGGTCAACGAGTTCGAGACCAGCCACCGCGGTGCCGGCGGTTTCGGCCATACCGGCCGCCATTGAGCCGCCGACATAACGTAGCCCGGGGTTGTGTCGGTTGTTGCGCGGCGCGGTGATCAGGTGTCGCCAACCCGGGTTGCGCCCGGGCTACGTGGCTTTGCGCAGGCGCAGCACCACGCCGTCGTCGGCGACGACCCAGACTTCGCCGCTGGGGCTGACTCTTACGGCACGCATGCGCAGGTTGCGGTCGGCCAGCAGGCGTTCTTCCGCGACGAACTTGCTGTCGGCGTCGAGTTGCACGCGATTGAGGTGGCCGCGCAGGGCGGTGACGAACACGCTGTTCTTCCATTGCGGGAACAGGTCGGACTGGTAATAGGCCATGCCGGCGGTGGCGATGCTGGGCACGTAGTAATGCACCGGTTGCGCCATGCCTTGCTTGGCGGTGCCTTCACCGATGCTGCCGCCCACGTATTCCTTGCCGTAGGTGATGACCGGCCAGCCGTAGTTGACGCCGGGCTCTACCAGATTCACTTCGTCACCGCCGCGCGGACCGTGCTCCACCGCCCACAGCTTGCCGGTGGCACGATCGAAATCCATGCCCTGCGGATTGCGATGGCCGTAGCTCCAGATCTCCGGCAGGGCGTTGTGCTTGAGCTGGAAAGGATTGCTCTCGGGCACGCGGCCGTCGTCGGTCAGGCGCAGGATCTTGCCGTTGTGACGCTCCAGGTTCTGAGCGTCGTCGCGCTCGCCGCGATCACCGATGGACACGAACAGAAAGCCATCGTTGTCGAAGGCCATGGCGCCGCCGAAATGCTGTCCGCGTCCGGTCTCGGCCTTGGCCTGCAGCAGCAGGCGCACGTCGCTCAGCTCGGTGCCTTGCAGGCGCCCACGCGAGAAGTGCGTGGTGTAGCCGCCGTCGGGGCTTTCGCGCGCGTAGCTCAGGTACACGTAGCCGTTCTGCTTGAAGTCGGGGTGCAGCAGCACCGCGTGCAGGCCGCCCTGTCCGTGCACGTCCACTTCCGGCACGCCGGTCACGGCCTGCTGCTTGCCGGTGGCGAGGTCGATGCGCAGCAGGCGCCCGGCCTTTTCGGTAACCAGCACGTTGGTGTCGCTGATGAAGGCGATGTCCCAGGGCGCATCCAACCCTTCGATGGCGACCTCGGTCTTGAAGCCGGGCTCGCCCTGGACGTACAGGTCCTGTTCGCTGGCGGCGATGGATTCGTTGACGAAGAAGCGTTTGCGGTCATCCGACCAGGGCTGGAAAAACCACAGCGCCACGCCGCTGACGATGAGCAGACCAAGGACCAGCAAGGGGCGCGCACGCATCGTGAATTACTCCATCGGCAGGACAGCGAGACAGACGATCAGACCACGCGCATCAAAATAATTCACCCGTCGCGCGATTCGCGTCGCGATGCAGCCCAGGCTCCTAGAGCGCGCTCACCAGATGGCCACCGTCGACCACGATCTCGGACCCGGTCATGTGACGCCCGGCCGGCGAGGCCAGCAGCAGCAACGGACCCTCCAGGTCCGCATACTCGCCGAAGCGGCGCGTGGGTATGCGCTGCTTGAATTTTTCGCCCTCGGCGCCGGACAGGTGCTCGCGGTTGATTTCGGTGATGAAGTAGCCGGGTGCGATGCTGTTGACGCGGATGTCGTAGCGCGCAAATTCCAGCGCCAGCGCGCGCGTCAGTTGCTGCAGGCCGGACTTGGCCGCCGCGTACGGACTGAGCAGGCCGGTGACGCGACTGGCCAGGATGGAGGTGATGTTGATCAGGCTGCCCGGCTGCTTGGCCTGGATCAGTCGGCGTGCGGTTTCCTGCGCCACGATCCAGGCACCCTTGAGGTTGGTGTTCACCACCCAGTCCCAATCCTCGTCGGTGTAGTCCAGCGCCCGCTTGGTGCCGGACACGCCGGCATTGTTGACCAGGATGTCGAGGGTGCCGACCTGCTCGTTGGCCCGGTCCAGGGCATCGATCACGCTGGCGCGATCCACCACGTCCATGGCCACCGCGCAGGCCTTGCCGCCGGCGGCGCGGATGGCCTGCACCGTGGCCTCCAGCTTGTCGGCGCGCCGCGCGGCCAGCACGACCTCGGCGCCGGCGCGCGCCAGGGTGTGCGCGAAGTGTTCGCCCAGTCCGCCCGAGGCGCCGGTGACCAGGGCCTTGCGACCGCTGAGGTCGAACAGCGTTTGTGGGTAGGTGCTCATGGCAGCGGTCTCCGGTTCGATGGGACTGTCATTGTCGCCGCGCCGCGCGGCGCAACGACAGCGGACGCGGATTCAGAGTCCGCTGAACTGCGGCGGGCGCTTGTCCAGAAAGGCGTCCACCGCCTCGGCGTGGTCGGCAGTTTCGTGGGCCAGGGCCTGCAGCGCGGCGGACAGTTCCAGCACGTCGCCCAGGCGCTGCTGCTGGCCTTCGCGCAGCAGCCGCTTGGCCAGACGCAGACTCTTGGCCGGATTGGCGACGATGCGCTGCGCGAGTTGCCGGGCGGCGTCCATCAGTTGCGCTTCCGGCACCAGTTGCGACACCAGGCCCCACTCCAGCATGCGCGCGGCGTCGAAGGTGTCGCCGGTGAGGATCATCTCGGAGGCCCGCGCCAGGCCGATGGCGCGCGGCAGGATCCAGGCGCCGCCATCACCGGGGATCAGGCCCATCTTGATGAAGCTCGATGCGAACCTGGCGCTGTCGGCGGCAATGCGCAGATCGCAGGTGCAGGCCAGATCCAGGCCCAGGCCGATGGCGTGGCCATTGATGGCCGCGATCATCGGCAGTTCGCAATCCCACAGCGCGCGAATCACGCGCTGCACGCCGCGCCGGTAGTTGGCACGCGTGTCCACCGGTGCGTCCAGCCGGCCGATGCCGCTGCGCGTCTTCATGCTCTTGAGATTGCCGCCGGCCGAAAACGCGCTGCCCACGCCGGTCAGAATCAGGCAGCTCACCTGTGGATCGGCACTGACCTGCTCCAGCGCGGCGAGGATGTCCTCGCAGTCCTGCAGGGTGCCGATGGCATTGCGCGTCTGCGGGCTGTTGAAGCTGATCGTGGCGATGCGCCCTTCACGAGTGCACAGCACGAAAGGCGAAGGTGATGGGGTTTGGGTCATGATTTGCGCTCGGGCATCGGGACGTGAAGGCTGGCGATTATCCGCTGATTATCCGCACCGGCTTCCACGCGGGCGCTGAAATTCGCCAGCGGCGAGCCGGTCGTTCCATGCGATCACAACACTGGCACATCGAAAATCGAGGAACCCGGACATGAACGAAGCCGTGATCGTTTCCACCGCGCGCACCGGCATCGGCCGTGCGTTCAAGGGGGCACTCAACAACCTCGGCGGCACCGAGCTGGCGGCGCACAGCATCGGCGCGGCGGTGCAGCGCGCGGGCATCGAACCCAGCGAAGTCGAAGATGTGGTGATGGGCTGCTGCTGGCAGGAAGGCACCACCGCCGCCAATGTGGCGCGCCTGGGCGCGATCCGCGCCGGCCTGCCGGTCACGGTGGCGGGCGCCACCATCGACCGCAAGTGTTCGTCCGGCCTCAACGCCATCGCGTTGTGCGCGCACCGCATCATGACCGGCGAAGCCGATGTGCTGGTGGCGGGCGGGGTGGAGTCGGTGTCGCTGGTGTCCAAGCACCTCAATCGTCACCGCTTCAAGGACGATTGGTTGCTGCAGCACAAGCCGGAAATGTACTGGCCGATGATCCGCACCGCCGATAACGTGGCCGCGCGCTACGGCGTCAGCCGCGAGGCGCAAGACGCCTACGCGCTGCAGAGCCAGCAGCGCACCGCCGCGGCGCAGGCCGCCGGGCGCTTCGACGCCGAGATCGCGCCGATCGACACGATCAAGCAGGTGTTCGACCGCGAAGGCCAGGCGATCGGCGAAGAGGCCGTGCATCTGGCGCGCGACGAGGGCAACCGTCCCGACACGCGGCTGGAGGCGCTGGCCAAGCTGCAGCCGGTGTCCGGCCCCGAACAGTTCATCACCGCCGGCAACGCCAGCCAATTGTCCGACGGCTCCAGCGCCTGCGTGCTGATGAACGCCGGTCTGGCGCAGCGGCGCGGCCTGCCGGTGCTGGGGCGCTTCCGCGGCTGGGCGGTGGCTGGCTGCGAGCCCGACGAGATGGGCATCGGCCCGGTATTTGCTGTACCCAAGCTGCTGGCCCGCCATGGCCTGAAGGTGCAGGACATCGACCTGTGGGAGCTCAATGAGGCGTTCGCGGTGCAGGTGGTGTACTGCCGCGACCGGCTGGGCATTCCCAACGAGCGTCTCAACGTCAACGGCGGCGCCATCAGCATCGGCCATCCGTTCGGCATGAGCGGCGCGCGGCTGGCCGGTCATGCGCTGATCGAGGGCCGTCGCCGCGGCGCGCGTTACGTGGTGGCGACCATGTGCGTCGGCGGCGGCATGGGGGCGGCGGCGCTGTTCGAGCTCTAGGCATTGGCGGCAGCGCCGTAATACCCGCTATTTGTAATAGTTCGGTAAATGTTGAGTTATTTGATCGAATCGCGCTTAAAAAGCTACAATTTCGCTTTGGGGTCGTTTGTGCTGTGCGCATTCGGCGTCATCCTCGCTAGCTAATGGAGAATGCGCATGCTGCTTGCCACCGATCTGGATGGAACCTTTCTCGCCGGCAGCGCCGAAGCGCGCCAGCAGCTCTATCGCCTGATCGCGCGCCACCCGGACATTCGCCTGGCCTACGTCACCGGACGCGGGCTGGAATCGGTCATCCCGCTGCTGGCAGACCCGCAACTGCCGCAGCCGGATTACATCGTCTGCGACGTCGGCGCCACCGTGGTCGACGGTCACACGCTGCAGCCGATCCAGCCACTGCAGAATCGCCTGGATGCGCTGTGGCCCGGCGAGCAGGCGGTGAGCGCGGCGTTTTCCGGATTTCCCAGTCTGCACCGGCAGGCCACGCCGCAGCAACGGCGTTGTTCGTATTTCTGCGAAGACGGCGTCATCACCGATGCCATGGTGCAGGCCGCGGCGGCGCTGGACTGCGAGCTGCTGTATTCGGCCAGCCTGTATCTGGACGTGCTGCCGCGGGGCGTCAACAAGGGTTCCAGCCTCAAACACCTGGCGGAGCTGGTCGACATCGGCCTGGATCAGGTGCTGGTGGCCGGCGATACGCTCAACGATCTGCCGATGTACGAGCACGGCTTCAAGGGCGTGTGCGTCGGCGGCTCGGAGGCAGAGCTGTTGCAGCGCACGCGCGATCTGCCCCAGGTGCTGCATGCCGAGCAGATCGGCTGCGCCGGCATTCTGGACGCGATGACGCATTTCGGATTTATCGGGCCAGAAGGCTTCTCGCTGCACGGCGACCCGATCCGCGAGTCCGGCACGTCGGACCTGGTCATGGTCTATCACCGCCTGCCCTACGAAGAGGCGGTGGTGGACGGCAAGACGGTGCGGCGCCGCCACACCTCGCCCAACGGCATCATCCCGACCCTGATGAGCTTCTTCGCCGATGGCCGCAGCAAGGACCAGCGCGGCACCTGGGTGGCGTGGTCGGTCCACGATGCCAAGCGCGGCGGCGAATTCGAAACCCACACGCCGGTGGACGTGGAGCGCTACCCCAATGTGGTGGCGGCGCGTGTGGCGCTGAGCAAATCTGACGTCGACATCTTCTACAAGACCTTTTCCAAGGAAGCGTTCTGGCCGCTGCTGCACACGTTCTGGGAACGCGCGCGTTTTCGCGAGGACCACTGGCAGGTGTTTCTGCGCGTCAACCGCGCCTTTGCCGAAACCACCGCCTCGGAGGCGGCGCCGGGCGCGGTGGTGTGGATCCATGATTACAATTTGTGGATGGTTCCGGCGTACCTGCGCGAATTGCGCCCCGACGTCAAGATTGCGTTCTTCCACCACACCTATTTCCCGTCCGCCGACGTGTTCAACGTGGTGCCGTGGCGGCGCCAGATCGTGGGCAGCCTGCTGATGTGCGATTACGTGGCCTTCCACATTCCGCGGCAGGTGGAAAATTTTGTTGACGTCGCCCGCGGCGTGGCCCCGATCAAAGTGCTGGAGCGCGAGAACTGCGCGCCGCGCTTCCTGACCTACGGCTGCGCCATGGGCCTGGACGAGATGACCAAATCCATCGAAGTCCACGGTCGCAAGGTGGGGCTCGGCGCTCACCCGGTGGGCCTGGACGTGGAGCGCATCCGCAGCCTGCTCAAGAGCGAGGGCGTGCAAAAGCGCATGGCGCAACTGCGCCAGGACCTGGGCAAGCAGAAGCTGATCCTGTCGGTGGAGCGCCTGGACTACACCAAGGGCACGCTGGAGCGCCTGCAGGCCTACGAGCGACTGCTGTCGGAGAATCCGGAGCTGCTCGGCAAGGTCACGCTGGTCTCCATCTGCGTGCCTGCAGCCAAGGAAATGAAGATCTACGCGACCCTGCAGTCGCAGATCGAGCAGGCGGTGGGGCGCATCAATGGACGCTTCGCGCAGGTGGGCTGGACGCCGTTGCAGTTCTTCTTCCGCAGCCTGCCGTTTGAGGAGGTGGTGCCCTACTACGCCATCGCCGATCTGGCCTGGGTGACCCCGCTGCGCGACGGTCTGAACCTGGTGGCCAAGGAATTCGTCGCCGCCCAGGGCATGGTCAGCGGCCGCGGCGTGCTGGTGCTGAGCGAATTTGCCGGGGCCGCCGCCGAACTCAAGGACGCCGTGCTGTGCAATCCGCACGACCCGGTCGACCTGGCCAACGCCTGCTATCTGGGACTTTCCATGGGGCCCACCGAGGCGCGCAGCCGCCTGCGCACCATGTTCGAGATCGTGTGCTACTACGACATCCGCTACTGGGGACGTCACTTCCTGTCGGAGGTCACCGGCGTGCCGATGGAGCCCGGCGAGCCGGCCAGCATCGAGCCGGTGATGCAGCTCACCAAAATGCCAGTACCAGCGTGACGGTCAGTGCCAGCAGGCCCAGCGCGCCGGCCTTGACACCGGCCGGCAGGGCGATCGCCCCGCGCACGTAGCCGACGCCGGCATTGGCGCTTTCGCCCAGCGTCACGCTCCACCCCCAGGCGACCGCCAGGGTGAACAGGAACAGGCCACCGGCGACGATGGTGAAATGCACGTCCAGCAGGCCCATCTGCGTGGCCACGAACCACGCTGCGCTCACCGCATGCCCGCACAGCGTGGCGTACAGCGCGCCGCGCGCACCTAGTCGCTGGGTGAAAACACCGAGCAGGAATACCGCCACCAGCGGCGGGGTGACATAGGCAAAGCCCTGCTGCAGATAGGCGAACAGGCCGGGGAAGTTATCGATGGCCGGTGCCCACACCGCGGCAAACGCGACCAGCCCGAAAGTGACCCCGCGGCCGATGAACGCCAGTTGCTGCGGTGTGGTGTTTGGGCGGCGCGGCAGTACGAAATCCACCGAGATCAGGGTGGACGCCGAATTCAGCGCCGAATCGATGCTGGACATGATCGCCGCCAGCAGGCCGGCCAGGATCAGCCCAGCCAGACCCACCGGCGCATACTCCGCAATCAGCGCGGGAAACACGCTATCGGCGCGGTCCAGGTCCGGCAGCAGACTGATCGCCATCGCCCCCGGCAGCACCATCAGGAACAAGGGCAGCAGCTTGAGGAACGCCGCCAGTAGCGCGCCATAACCGGCGGCGGCCTGATCGCGCGCCGCCAGCACGCGCTGCGACACGTACTGGTTCATGGTCCAGTAGTAGAAGCCCAGCACCGGCAGCCCTATCAGCGTGCCCAGCCAGGGCAGCGCGGCATCGTCCAGCGGCCGGATCAGCGACAGATGATCGTCCGGAATCGCCGCCTTGACGTTCGCCCAGGAGTAATCGAATTCGCCGAACACGATGACGGTCAGCATCAGCGAGCCCGCCATCAGCACGATCACCTGCATGACGTCGGTATACGCCACCGCGCGCAATCCACCCGCAGCGGTGTAGAGGCCGACGAACACCGCGATGCCCGCGCAGGTCCAGCCCAGCGTCAACCCCGGAACGAACAGGTCCAGCACCACCGCACCGGCGTAGAGGCTGCCCGCCGTATCCAGCACCACACTCAGAAAGATGGCGACGCCGGAAAGGTACTTGCGCATGCGCGCATCAAAGCGCTGCTCCAGCCATTGCGGAATAGTGGTGACGCGATGGCGCAGCAGCATCGGGACGACGAACACCGCGCTGAACACCAGCACCAGCGCTGCCATCCATTCGTAGTTGGCCACCGCGATGCCGTGTTCCCAGGCCGCACCCGGCAGGCCGATCAGCGTGGTCGACGAGATGTTGGAGGCGAACAGCGACAGGCCCACCACGCCGAAGCCGAGACTGCGGCCCGCCAGGAACAGTTCGTCGGAATCGGGACTGCGCCTTGCCACCAGCACGCCCACCACGATGACGAACACCACGTACGCCGCAAGGACGCCGTAGTCGAGAGGATGCAGGACACCCATCGGCCAGGATCATTTGGGAGTAGGCCCGCACGGAAACACATGCGGGCGCAGGGATCAAGTTTGCGCATGCCCGACATGCCCCTGACGCGGCGGTCATTCGCAAGGGCGGCCCGTGGCCGCCGGGGTGGGGCCATGAATCAAGGTCGGATGGCGGGCACGGCCCGCCCTACGAAAGCCGGCTCGCAAAAACATCTCGATGAAGTAAGGCATCCACGAATCCGTGCTCAGTCCACCCAGCGACCGGACGCTGCGCGCCGTTCGAGCAGCCTGGCCGGGATCCATGCCGGGCCCTGCTCGGCGTGATAGCGCTGCACGGTCTGCAGCACCTTGGCCAGGCCGTGTTGCTCGGCCCAGAACATCGGGCCGCCGCGATAGCGCGGGAAGCCGTACCCGTAGAGATAGGTCACATCGATGTCGGAAGCGCGGATGGCAATGCCTTCGTCCAGGATTCTGGCGCCTTCGTTGACCATGGCGCAGAGCACGCGGGCGACGATCTCGTCGTCGTTCACGGTGCGACGTTCGACTCCTAGTTCCGCTGCCACGGATTCGATCAGCCTTTCGATGTCGGGATCGGGCGTCGGCGTGCGGCCCTCGTAGCGGTAGTAGCCGCTGCCGGTCTTCTGCCCGAAGCGACCCAGCTCGCAGATGCGATCAGCCACCGGCGAGTAGCGCAGCGACTTGTCGCGCGTGGCCTCGGCACCCTGGCGTACGCGCCAGCCCACATCCAGCCCAGCCAGATCGCGCATCAGGTACAGGCCCATCGGAAAGCCGAAGTCCTGTAGCGCGCGGTCGATCTGCCAGGGCGTGGCGCCTTCTTCGAGCATGAAGTCGCACTCGCGGCCGTAGGCGTAGAGGATGCGGTTGCCGATGAAGCCGGTGCAGTTGCCGGCCAGCACCGGCACCTTGCCGATGCGCTTGGCCAGATGCATCGCGGTGGCGATGACCTCGCTGCTGGACGCCTTGCCGCGCACGTTCTCCTGCAGCTTCATCACATTGGCCGGCGAGAAGAAATGAGTGCCGATGACGTCCTGCGGCCGCTGCGTGACGTTGGCGATGCTGTCGATATCCAGGGTCGAGGTGTTGCTGGCCAGCACCGCGCCGGGCTTCATCACGCGGTCCAGCGCGCCGAACACGGCGTGCTTGATCTTCATCTCCTCGAACACCGCCTCGATCACGATATCGGCCTGACCGATCTCTTCGTACGCGGTGGTCGCGGTGATCAAGGCCAGCGCCTGATCGGCCTTGGACTGCGCCATGGAACCGCGTGCCACCGAGGTGGCGTAGTTGCCGCGCACGCGCTCCATTCCGGCGTCGATGGCGGCCTGCGCGGTGTCCAGGATCTGCACCGGGATACCGGCATTGGCAAAGCACATGGCGATGCCGCCGCCCATCGTACCGGCGCCGATAACCGCCGCGCTGCGAATCTCGCGCGGCTGCACCTCTCGCGGCAGGCCGGGAATCTTGGCGGCCTCGCGCTCGGCAAAAAAGGCGTAGCGCAGCGCCGCAGACTGCGGGCTGGCGCGCAGTTCCAGAAAGCGCTCGCGCTCGATCTCCAGGCCTTGTTCGAACGGCAGCTCGCAAGCCGCCTGCACGCAATCCACGATCTTCCACTGCGCCAGCACACCCTTCCATTTCCTGGCGTTCTTTTCGCGCACCTGATCGAACAGGCCCGCTTCGGCCCGCGCTTGTCGATTGCGCGCACGCGGGTGTGCGCCGCCAGCGTCGGCCTTGGCCCGCACGAAGGCGATGGCCTCGCGCTCCAGATCCGTCTGCGACTCGCCAGCGACCACCGCGTCGATCACGCTCAGGCTCAGCGCTTCGGCGGCCGCAATCGGCTTGCCGCTCAGAATCATGTCCAGCGCCTTGGCGCCGCCGGCCAGGCGCGGCAGGCGCTGGGTACCGCCGCCGCCGGGCAGCAGGCCCAGATTCACTTCCGGCAGTCCGAGCCGGGTGGATTTCAAGGCCACCCGGTAATGACAGGCGAGCGCAAACTCCAGCCCACCGCCGAGCGCGGTGCCGTGCAGCGCGGCGACCACCGGTTTGGCCGAGCCTTCCAGGGCGTCGAGCACCTCGGGGAAATGCGGCGGCTGCGGCGGCTGGCCGAACTCGCGGATGTCGGCACCGGCGACGAAGGTCTTGCCGCCGCCGATCAGCACCACCGCGCGCACCGCAGTGTCGCCCGCCGCGCGGGCGATGCCGTCGACGATGCCGGCGCGCACGCCGTGCGAGGCCGCGTTCACCGGGGGGTTGTCAATGGTCAGCACGGCAACGCCGTCCTGCGCGCGGTAGTGCACCTGGCTCATGGGGCCTCCGGAATAGTTCGAGTTGCCGCCAATTATGGCGTGTGTGCGCTTCGCAGCATGCTCACCGGTGCTGTGTCGCCTGCGATGCGTGCAGCGAATCGCGGGGGGGTTCACGCCTTGCCCGCAAAAGCGCCCGGCCTCGCGGCGCGGAACCCGGTTAGCCGTCGCTGGAATCCGTGCTGAGCTTCAAGTCTTGCGCGTACGCAGGATCGCCTCGCGCATCAGCGGCAGGCGGTCGTTGCCGAAGTACATGTCGTCGCCGTTGACGAAGCAGGTGGGCGTGCCGAAGCCGCCGCGGGCGATCAACTCCTCGGTGTTGTGGCGGAGCCGATCCTTGATTGCTGGCTGCGCGATGCCGGCAAACAAGGCCTCGGCATCGATACCCGTGCGCTTGCACAGACCGCGGATGACGTCGTCCTGCGAGATGTCCTGGTCATCGCCCCAGTAGACCTCGAACGCGGCGCGTGCGAAATCCGGCAGGCGTCCCTGCGGCGCCAGCCACAGGCAGGCGCGCATGACCTTGACGCTGTTGACCGGAAACACGCTGGGCGGGAACCGGATGTTCAGGCCGGTGTGGCGCACCCAATCGCGCAGGTCCTTGACCATGTAGTTCTGCTTGGCCGGCACGCCGCGGGTACGCGATTCGTACACCGAGTGATTGACGCTGTTGAAGATGCCGCCGACCAGGATCGGCTTCCAGTCGATGGTCACCTGCAGCTCCGCCGCCAGCGGCTGCACGTTGTGGAACGCCAGATAGGTCCAGGGGCTGGAAATGTCGAAGTAGAACTCGATCACGGCGGGGCCCCGTCGGTCGGCCGGCAAATGGGAAAAGGCGCGCGGCGGTCATCGCGACCGCGACCGGCCCGGCGCGCTGCCTCGTTGCGCAGCGCGCCGGGCCGGTCGCGGATTGTGGTGTGATGCGCGGTGACTCAGGCCGCCAGCGCGCGCGCAGGCTTGTCGGCAGCGACCTGCTTCTTGAGCTGCGGCAGCACCTCGGCGGCGAACAGGCGCTGACTGCGCTCGACCTGCTCGTAGGGCAGGCCGGCGTAGCTGAACACCGTATTGAGCGAGAAGTCGCCGATCAGCCCGCGCCAGCGCGCGTAGTTGGCCAGCACCTTGTCCGGCGTGCCCCAGCTTTGCGCGTTGCGGTAGGCCTCTGCGGACGCCTCCAGACCGAACTGGCGGATCAGCGCTGCGCCTTCGCCGTAGCTCTTGTAGCCCTTGGTGTTATCGAAGTGGGTGCCGGTGAATTCGTAGTGCTTGCACACCGACAGGAAGTACTGCGCGATGTATTCCTTGGACACGCGCTCGGCCTCGGCCATGTCGGTATCGACGTAGCAGAAGTCGGTGAGCACCGGCGGCGGGGCTTCGCGCCCGTGGATCTCCTTGAACATCTTCTTGTAGCGCAGGATCTCGGGTGCGTGCTTTTCGATGTCGTACTGGATGAAGCTGGTCATGGTGGCGCCGAGCTGGGCCGCCACGTCCACCGAGTCCGGGCTCATCGCCACGCAGAACAGGCGATCGCGGATGCCGCGGGTGGGCTTGGGCCGCACCTCCACCTTCGGCTGCGGGTAGTGCTTGCCGTCGCCCTCGACATAGCCGGTTTCCAGGCCCTTGATGATCATCGGCGCCGCTTCGTCGAAGCGCTCGCGCGCCTCGTTCATGTCGATGCCGAAACCCTTGTATTCCATCTTGGCCAGGCCGCGGCCCATGCCGAACATCATGCGGCCGCCGGCGAGGTGGTCGAGCATGGTGATCTTCTCGACCACTCGCAGCGGGTTGTTCCAGGGCAGGATCACCGCGCCGGTGGCGAGCTTGATGCGTTTGGTGCGCCCGGCCAGATACGACAAGGCCTGCATGTTGTCCGGGCACATCGAGTAGTCGTCGAAGTGGTGCTCGGCCATCCAGATGGAATCGAAGCCGAGCTCCTCGCAGCGCTCCAGCATGCGCAGCTCTTCCATGAACATCTGTTCGTCGGTGAGATTCTTGTGCCAGTTCTGGAATACACCCAGTACGCCTACGTCCATGTCGCTCCTCCTGCCTTGGGGCAATGCCTGGGCTCGCCCGTAGAATTGATCGGAAACCCGCACCCGGACGCTATACCTCGCCCGCGGGCGCCACAACCCGGGAAAACCCTGAGCCGCGGCGCCCCGCTCAGGCGCTGTAGCCGCCGTCGATACCGATGATCTGGCCGCTGATGTAGCCGGCGCCGGGCGACACCAGAAAATCGACCAGCGCGGCGATCTCCTCGGGCTTGCCCATGCGGCCCATCGGCGTCTTGTTCATGCAGTCGGCGATGACGCCCTTGGCGACCTCGTCGGCCTCGAATGAGGAATGCACGATACCGGCGTCGATCACGCCCGGCGCCACGCCGTTGCAGCGCACGTTGGCCGCGCCGGTCTCGCGCGCGAACTGGCGGATGAGTCCGGCCACCGCGGTCTTGGGCCCGCCGGACATGCCGTCGTTCTCCAGGGTGCGCAGCACCGCGGTGGTGACGAACAGCACCATGGCGCCGCCGCCGTTGGCTGCCAGCAGCGCCGAGCCATGGCGCAGCACGTTGAACGAGCCATAGACGTCGGTCTGGTAGATGCGCTGGAAATCGTCTTCGCTGACCTGCGACATCGGCCGCAGCGGAATCGCCGGGCCAGTGGAGGACACGATGGCCTGCAACCCGCCCCATCTGGCCGAGGCCTGCTCGAAGAAGGCGCGCACCGATTCGCCCTGGGTCATGTCCACCTGCAGCGCCTGTGCCTTGCCGCCCGCGCCTTCGATGTTGCTGACCAGTGCGGTGGCCTTGTCGCGGCTGCGGCTGTAGCCGATGGTCAACGGCGCGCGCTGCGCCAGCAGCGGTGCGATGGCGCTGCCCAGCCCGCCGGTAGCGCCGAGGATCGCGATGCCTTTCATTGAGGGTCTCTCCTGATGGGGTGTGCAACCGACGCCGAAGGCGCCGGATCGAGTCCGATTTCGCTGCCTGAACTATATTCCGGTAAGCAATCCGGGCGCCGTCAGGACTCGTCCCAGTAGGTCCCGCCCGCAGCCCCACGACCAGGAGGAGCAACGATGACGCTGGAACAAACCAATCAGGACACCGTCCTGAGCTTCATGAGTGCGTTTTCGCGCGGCGATGTCGAGCAGGTGCTGAGCATGCTGGACGACAGCGCCACCTGGTGGGTGGCCGGCACTATGCCGATCTCCGGCCTCTACCCGAAGGCCGAGTTCGCCAAGCTGCTGGCCGGCATCGGCGAGTCCTGCGAAGGCGCGATCAAGCTCACGCCCAAGGCGTTCACCGTGCAGGGCGAGCGGGTGGCGGTGGAGACCGAATCGCTGGCGCATCTCAAGAACGGCCGCGTCTACAACAACCACTACCACTTCCTGTTCAAGGTTCGCGACGGCCACATCTTCGAGGTGCGCGAGTACCTGGACACCATGCACACCAACGAGATTTTCTGCACTCCCTGAGAACCCCGGGGCGCGGCGGCGGGCTCAGGCCGCCGCCGGCAGATCGCCGAAGGCGCCGTAGGCGCCGCGGAAGAACAGCAGCGGCTGGCGGTCGGTGGCGCGGATCTGCACGTCATGCACGCGGCCGATCACCATCTGGTGATCGCCGACCGGGTGTTCGGCTTCCAGCCTGCATTCGATGTAGCCCAGCACGCGATCCAGGATCGGCACACCGGCGGCGGAGGCGCTCCATTCCAGGCCTTTGAACTTGTCGCCCCCGGAGCGCGCAAAGCCGGCGCACAGCGGCTGCTGGTCGGCAGCCAGGATGTTGATGCCGAAGCTGCCGTTGGCGCGCATCGCCGGCCAGCTCTTGCTGGTGTTGGCGGGACACACTGCGATCAACGGCGGCGCCAGCGACACCGACACGAACGACTGCGCGGAAAAACCGCAGGGTGCGCCCTGCGCATCGCGGCCCGTCACGATCACCACGCCCGTGCAGAACTGCCCCATCGCCTGGCGAAACTCGCGTTCGGAAAATTCACTCATCTTGAGTCCGCTCTCCTCCGGGCCCCCGATTGTCGGACGCCGATAATCTCACGCCCTGCGCGGTGCCCGACATTGGGGACGACCCTGCGGGTTCAATGCCAACAACGTAGCCCGGCTCATTCCAGGCAGCGTGAGCCTGCGCGCTGCCGATAGTCGCCGGGTCGCGCGCCGGTCCATTGCTTGAACGCGCGATGGAACGCGCTGGGCTCGGCAAAGCCCAAGGTCGCGGCGATGCTGGCGATGCGGTCCTGCGAATGCGTCAGCAGGTCGATGGCCAGATCGCGCCGCAGGCTGTCCTTGATCTCGCGAAAGCTGGTGCCCTCCTGGTCCAGCCGCCGGTGCAGGGTGGACAAAGCAAGGTCCATCTCCGCCGCCAGCTGCGGCAGGTCGGGCCAATGCGTCGGCGCGGTGTGGCGCATGCGACGGCGGATACGCGCCGAGCAACTGTTGCGATCGCGGAACTTGACGATGAAATTGTGCGGCGCCGAGCGCAGAAACTCGCGAACTTCGGCCTCGCCTCGCTCCGGCGCCGCCGCCAGCGTTCGGGCATCGAAAGCGATCTCGCTGCGGGCGGCGTCGAACTCCAGTTCGGCGGAGAACATGGCCTGGTACTCGCGCCACCACGGCGGTCGCGCGTGCGGGAACGCCGCACGTTGAATGCGGATGCGCCGGCCCACCAGCCAGCACATCAGGCCGTGCAGCATCATCATCACGGTTTCGTGCGCAAACACCGCATAAGCGGACGGCCGCTGGCCGGGCTGGCGCTCCATCATCGACAGCCGTGCCACCGGGCCGGACTCTTCCACGTCCACGCGGGCGTCGTCCATGGTGACGTTGAAGAACTGCACCGCCAGTTGCAGGGCATCGCCCAGATCGGCGGCACGCGCCATGCCGCGGCACAGCAGCGCAAAGCTGCCGACCTTCATGCGGCGCCGGTCCATGCCGAACAGCTCGTCGTCCAGCTCCGCTGCGATGGCCAGCCACAGGGCACCGAAACTGGCGGCCGACACCCGCGCCTGATCCACCTGCAGCAGCGCCATCGGAATGCCGGCGGCCTGCAGGATGGGCGCGGCATCGCGCTGATGGCGCACCAGCCCAGCGACGGCCTGGCGCACGAACCAGATCGACACACTGTCCTTGCTTTCGGCGTCTTCGCGCACGGGGAATGGATGGCGATCCTCGGGGGGTGGCAAATTCTCTCACGCGCGCCGCGATTTTCCGGCATCGCGATGGCGGCGCGCCTGGGTTACCTTCCACGGTTCGAAAACCAGCCCGACACGCCCGCCATGAACGATCTTTCCATGCCCGCCAAGCTGATGCCCTACAAGCCGGCCAACAAGGTCCGCTTCGTCACGGCCACTTCGCTGTTCGACGGCCACGACGCCTCGATCAACATCATGCGCCGCATCATCCAGGGCTCCGGCGCCGAAGTGGTCCACCTGGGACACAACCGCTCGGCCGGCGAGATCGTCAACGCCGCACTGCAGGAGGACGCTCACGGCATCTGCATTACCTCCTACCAGGGCGGGCATATCGAATTCTTCAAGTACATCGTCGATCTGCTGCGCGCGCAGGGCGGCGAGAACATCAAGGTCTTTGGCGGTGGTGGCGGCGTCATCGTGTCCTCCGAGATCAAGGAGCTGATGGAGTACGGCGTCACCCGCATCTACTCGCCCGAAGACGGCGCCACCCTGGGCTTGCAGGGCATGATCAACGATCTGCTGTCCAAGTCCGATGCCGATCTGGCCAGTGCCGCGCCACCCGCCGCCAAGGTCGACGAGGCCTTGCAGGGCGGCGACCTGCGCGCGCTGTCGCGCATCGTCACCGCACTGGAGGCCGGCACCTACCCGGACGCGCTGCGCCAGGACCTGATCGAACGCGCCAAGACCGTCGCGGCCCCGGTGCTGGGCATCACCGGCACCGGCGGCGCCGGCAAATCCTCGCTCACCGACGAGTTGATCCTGCGCCTGCGCCTGGATCAGGAGGATCGGCTCAGGGTTGCGGTGATCTCGATCGACCCGTCGCGCAAGCGCACCGGCGGCGCGCTGCTGGGCGATCGCATCCGCATGAACGCGATCGAGGGCGAGAACATCTACATGCGCTCGCTGGCCACCCGCGACACCGGCATGGAGATCGCCGCCGCGCTGCCGGAAGTGATCGCCGCCTGCAAACTCGCAGGTTTCAACCTGGTAATTGTGGAGACTTCCGGCATCGGCCAGGGCGACGCGGCCATCGTGCCGTTCGTGGACCTGTCGCTGTACGTGATGACGCCGGAATTCGGCGCCGCCAGCCAGCTCGAGAAGATCGACATGCTGGACTTTGCGGATTTCGTGGCGATCAACAAGTTCGACCGCAAGGGCGCCGAAGATGCGCTGCGCGACGTGCGCAAGCAGTACCAGCGTAACCGCGAGCTGTTCACCCAGCGTCCCGACAGCATGCCGGTATACGGCACCATGGCCTCGCGCTTCAACGACGACGGCGTCACCGCGCTGTACCAGGCGATCCTTCCGCGGCTGGCGGAAAAGGGCCTCAAACCGCAGCCGGGCAAGTTGCCCAAGGTCGAGGTCAGCGCCAGCACCAGCAGCCGCGCCATCGTGCCGGCGGATCGCACCCGCTATCTGGCGGAGATTGCCGAAACCGTGCGCGGCTATCACAAGGACGTGGCGGCGCAGGCGCGGGTGGCCCGCGAGCGCCAGTCGCTCAAGACCGCCAAGGCGCTGCTGGAAGCCGCCGGCCAGCCGGTGACCGGACTGGACGAGCTGATCTCGTCCAAGGACGGCGAGCTGCTGCCGGCCGCGCGCAAGCTGCTGGCGCAGTGGCCCAAGGAGCAGGAGCTGTATTCCAAGGACGAGTACGTGGTGAAGGTGCGCGACAAGGAGATCCGCACCAGGCTCACCAGCGAATCGCTGTCCGGTACCAAGATCCGCAAGGTGTCGCTGCCGCGCTTCGAGGACGAGGGCGAGACCCTGCGCTTCCTGATGAAAGAGAACGTTCCGGGCTCGTTCCCCTACACCGCCGGCGTATTCGCGTTCAAGCGCGAGGGCGAAGACCCCACCCGCATGTTCGCCGGCGAAGGCGATGCCTTCCGCACCAACAAGCGCTTCAAGCGCGTGTCCGAGGGCATGCCCGCGCACCGCCTGTCCACCGCGTTCGACTCGGTGACGCTGTACGGCTGGGACCCGGACCTGCGCCCGGACATCTACGGCAAGATCGGCAACTCCGGCGTGTCGATCTGCACGCTGGACGACATGAAGGTGCTGTACTCGGGCTTCGACCTGTGCGCGCCCACCACATCGGTCAGCATGACCATCAACGGGCCCGCGCCGATGATCCTGGCGATGTTCATGAACACCGCCATCGAACAGCAGGTCGACAAGTTCAAGACCGACAACGATCGCGATCCCAGCGACGACGAACTCGCCAAGATCCGGGCCTACACGCTGTCGACCGTACGCGGCACCGTGCAGGCCGACATCCTGAAAGAGGATCAGGGTCAGAACACCTGCATCTTCAGCACCGAGTTCGCGCTCAAGATGATGGGCGACATCCAGGAATACTTCGTGCACCACAAGGTGCAGAACTTCTACTCGGTGTCGATCTCCGGCTATCACATCGCCGAGGCCGGGGCCAACCCGATTTCGCAGCTCGCGTTCACCTTGTCCAACGGCTTCACCTACGTGGAGTCGTACCTGGCGCGCGGCATGCACATCGACGACTTCGCGCCCAATCTTTCGTTCTTCTTCAGCAACGGCATGGACCCGGAATACTCGGTGATCGGCCGCGTGGCGCGTCGCATCTGGGCGGTGACGATGAAGAACAAGTACGGCGCCAACGAGCGTTCGCAGAAGCTCAAGTACCACGTGCAGACCTCCGGTCGATCACTGCACGCGCAGGAAATGAACTTCAACGACATCCGCACCACCTTGCAGGCGCTGATCGCGATCAACGACAACTGCAACTCCCTGCACACCAACGCCTACGACGAGGCGATCACCACGCCGACCGAGGAGTCGGTGCGCCGCGCCATGGCGATCCAGCTCATCATCAACCGCGAGTTCGGCCTGGCCAAGAACGAGAACGGCCTGCAGGGCAGCTTCATCATCGACGAGCTGACCGATCTGGTCGAAGAAGCGGTGCTGCGCGAGTTCGAGGCGATCTCCTCGCGCGGCGGCGTGCTGGGCGCGATGGAAACCGGCTTCCAGCGCGGCAAGATCCAGGACGAGTCGATGCTCTACGAGCACAAGAAGCACGACGGTTCGCTGCCCCTGATCGGCGTCAACACCTTCCGCAATCCCAAGGGTGAGGAGGCGTCCGGCCCGATCGAGCTGATGCGTTCCACCGACGACGAGAAGCAGAGCCAGCTCGCCCGGCTCAAGGACTTCCAGACGCGCAATCGCGACGAAGGTCAGCGCGTGCTGCAGCGGCTGCGCGACACCGTGATGAACAACGGCAACACCTTCGACGTGTTGATGGACGCGGTGCGTCACTGCTCGCTGGGCCAGATCACCCAGACCCTGTTCGAGGTGGGGGGCCGTTACCGGCGCAACATGTAGCGCTGAAGCCGACGCGCCTGGACCCAGGCGGGGGCCTAATCGGCGCAGACCTTCGGTACAGTCCTTCGGCGCACGCGACCGCAAGGCTGGAAGCCGGCACCCGCCGCTATCGCGAGGGTCGCGGTGTCGACGAAGCGGCGAAGCAAGCGCTGTGCGTCACGTAACAGTTGTGCTCGCTGCCGCATGCCGCCTGCGCTAGTCTGGTCGTCGTCTATCCGCCGACTTTCGGGTTCTGCCATGCGCCACGCTCTCGCCGGCTTTGCATTGTCTTTCGCGCTGGCGGGATGCGGTGGCGGCGGCAGTTCCGCCGGTCCGGCGCCGGCGCCAACCCCCAGTCCAGCGCCCGCCCCGACGCCGACTCCGGCGCCCACCCCAACGCCAAGCCCGGCGCCCGCCCCGACACCCTCGCCGACCCCGACACCAAGCCCGGCGCCCGGTCCCTTCAGTCTCAGCGGCAGCATGACCGCGGCCGGCGATGCCGCCATCGACAGCGATACCGCCGATCCCACCGTCCCCAGCGTCTCCAACAACTTCACCAACACGCCGCAGCTCATCCGCAACCCGGTGACCCTGGGCGGCTACGCCAATCTGGCGACCGACGAGTTCGACGTCTTCCAGGTGGAGTTGGCCGGCGGCCAGATCATCAACCTGTTCATCGCCGAGGACGGTGCTGCGAACGATCTGGATCTGACCCTGGCCGACAGCAATCTCAATATCGTCGACCAATCGCTGGACACTGGAAAGTTCGAATCGCTGACCGTGCCGGGCAGCGGCACTGCGACCTACATCATTCAGGTCAACGCCTTTGCCGGTGCCTCCAACTACGTGCTGACCATCACCCAGCCCGGCGCTGGTGGCAGCGCGCCGGCCACGATCTCAGCCATGAGCACGCAGGCGGAGTTCATGCCGGACCAGGTGCTGGTGCAGTACCGCGCCGAAGACGGCACTGCGCCGCAGGCACGCGCCAAGTCCATGGGCGGCGACTGGCTGGCCGGCGTGCCGGGCGGGGTCGACTTGCTGGACATCTCCACGCGCGCGAAGTCGCAGACGTCGGACGATCTCAATGGCTTGCGCATCGCCGACCCCGATCTCGCCGCCAGGATCGCCACCCTCACGACGATCAAGGCCATCGCCCGTCAGCCCGGCGTGGCCTACGCCGAGCCCAACCTGATCCGCCGCGCCAGCGCGGTGCCCAACGACGAGTTCTTCAACCAGCAGTGGCATTACAACCTGATCAACCTGCCGCAGGCGTGGGACATCACCACCGGCTCGCCCGATGTGATCGTGGCGGTGGCCGATACCGGGGTGCGCCTGAATCACCCGGATCTGGTCGGCAAGTTCGACCCGCTGGATCCTGACGGTTTCGATTTCGTCAGCGACCCCAGCCGCTCCTTGGACGGCAACGGCATCGACGGCAATGCCGACGATCCGGGCGACGGCGGCCTGGCCGGCAACAGCAGCTTCCACGGCACCCACGTCGCCGGCACCATCGGCGCGGCCACCGACAACGGAGGGTTCGGCGCCGCCGCGGTCGGCTGGGACACCCGCGTCATGCCGCTGCGCGTACTGGGTGCCGGCGGCAGCGGCAGCAGCTTCGACATCCAGAATGCCGTGCTCTACGCCGCCGGCCTGAACAACGCGACCGGACAACTGCCGCCGCGACCGGCCGACCTCATCAACCTGAGCCTGGGCGCCGACACCGCCTCGCAAAGCGAGCAGGCCGCGTATGCGGCGGCGGTCAACGCCGGCTTGATCGTGATCGCCGCCGCCGGCAACAGCGGCGACTCGCGGCAGAGTTTTCCCGCCTCGTATCCGGGCGTGGTGTCGGTGGCTGCGGTCGGGCGGCAGAAGCAGCGCGCGCCGTATTCGCAGTTCAACGCCGCGGTGGACGTCGCCGCGCCCGGCGGCGACCAGTCGCGCGCCAACCCCGACGGCGTGCTCAGCACCCTGTCCAGCGACAGCAGCCTGCCGATCCGCGACGGCGTCGGCTTTCTGCAGGGCACCTCCATGGCCGCACCGCACATGGCCGGCGTGGTGGCGCTGATGAAGGCGGTGAACCCCCGCCTGACCCCCGCGCAGCTCGATCAGTTGCTCGCCGGCGGCTCCATCACCGAGGACCTCGGCACGCCGGGTCGCGACAGCTCGTTCGGCCACGGCCTGATCGACGCCAACCTGGCGGTGCGCGAGGCCATCCGTCTCGCCAATGGTCAGGCGCCGGCCGACAACCCGCGCCTGTCGGCGCAGCCCGATTCGCTCAACTTCGGCAACACGCTGACCACTGCCACCGTGGACGTGACCAACGCCGGCACCGGCGCCCTGGCGGTGACCTCGGTCTCCGACGATGCGCCCTGGCTGAGCGTGAGCGCGCAAGCGATCGACGACGACGGGCTCGGCCGCTACCAGGTGGTGGTGGATCGCAGCGGACTGACCGACGGCACCCTCGCAGCCACCCTCACTTTCACTTCTGCAATCAACACCGTCAGCGTGCCGGTGTTGATCTCGGTGGGTCAGGTCAGCGGCAGGATCGATGCGGGCAAGCAGTATGTGCTGCTGATCGACCCCGCCACCTCGGCAGCCTTGGCCCAGGACGAGGTGAGCATCGGCAACGACGGCACCTACGCGTTCTCGTTCCAGAACGTCGCGCCGGGCAATTACCAGCTCATCTCCGGCACCGACAGCGACAACGACGGCTTCATCTGCGACGACGGCGAAGCCTGCGGCGCCTTCCCGGCGCTGGACTCGCCCTTGATCGTGGAGATCGACGATGCCTCCAGAACCAACCTGGATTTCCTGGTCAGCTTCGGCCTGAGCACCCCCACCGTGCAGGGAGGTGTACGTCCGCCGCGGGCGGGGTATCGGCTACTGTCCGACGTTCCGGCCCAACCTTGACCCGACCCCGCCGCCCGTCCCGACGGGACGGCACCCCATCTGGCGACCGCAACGCAGCCGCATGCCGGTTCAGACAGGGTTCGAGTTTCCTGATGGCTGATCCACTGGCAGGAGCCGTAGGGCGGGCAGGTTGCATCTGCCCGCCGTGGTCGTCGCGTCATCGAGCATGCCCATGAAAAACGCCGCCCGGCGAGGGGCGGCGTCGTCGGTGTTGCGCTGTCGCGATGGCGTTGCGATGGGACGGGTGTTGCGCGGTGCCGGTTGCCGGATTCCGGGTGGGCAACCGTGGTTGCCCACCCGGGTATGGTGCGGAATGTAGGGCTTGCAAAGCCTCGCCGCTCTCCGCGGCTCACGTGCCCACGCGCGCGCGCCAGCGGCCTTTGCCCACCCTACGGCTACTGCACATCGCTTATCGCGTAGGGCGGGCCGCGCCCGCCGACAGGGATTGGTTCACGTGCCAAACACGGCGGACAAGGTGCGCCCTACGGTTTACGCCGCCTTGTCCATCATGTTGGTCGCCGCAGCCTGTACATGCGGCAGCACACCCCAACGCACCCCGGTCGTGGCTTCGATACGGTCCAGCGCGGCGCGGCAATGCTTGAGGTACTTGGCGCTGTTGATCTGGAAGCGCAACAGAATTGGCAAGCGGCGCGGCAGCGGGTACCAGCGGTTGAAATCCAGCCGGCATTCGTTGAACACCGACACCGGCAAGGCCTGCATGCACAGCAGCACGTTGAGCACGGTCTGGGTCGCGCCGATAACGCCGAGAGCCGATTTGTTCGGCCCGCGCAGGGCGGTCACGTCGCCCTGATACAGCGGCAAGTCGCGCAGGCGGTCGCGGTAGAACAGGTGGGTCAGGAAATAGCCGCTGAAACTGCCGAGAAAGAACACCATCGAGGTCTGGTTGATTGACAGTACTTTGCCGCCTTCGGAAATGTAGGGCTCAGGGGCCAGGCCTACGTCGCGCGCGATGTAGCCGGTGCAATTGATCAACCAGCTCCCGGCTGGAATGGGCCGGGCTTGTCCCTGGCGCAGTTGCAGTAGCGGGCCGTCATCGCCATCGGTCACGTCGACCAAGTAATCCTCGATCACTTCGCGCGCGCTGCTGCGGATCGCCGCAATCTCCTCGGGTGAAATGGCGCCGAACTGAAACTGCCGCGCGCGTTCGTTGAGTGCGAGGCCGTGGTGCGACAGGAAGTGCTGGTAGGTCGCCTGGATGTTGCCGCCGTCAAACCGTAGCGCGGTGTCCAGGAAGGTCTCGAACGCCACCTGGCCGCCGAACCAGCGCCGCCAGCCGGTCGCGCTGCTTCTGCTGCGATCCAGAAACAGGCAGCCCTCACCGATCAGCATGCGGATGTCGCGTCCTGGAAACCGCCGGACGAGCAGATGCGCGGTGTCCATCGCCGTCTTGCCGCCGCCGACGACATACACCGGGGCATCGTCGGCACCGAGCGTCGCCGCGTTCGCGCCCAAGTCGTGCGGACTCAGCGAGCGCACCGCGCTACTCGAAAACTTCATCGCCGCACTGGGTTTGATGTCGTAGCTGATCGCCTTGACCAGACGCCGTGCGCGAACGCGCAGCCGCTGCCCGTCGTTGATCCGTTTGCACTGGATCTCGACGGGACCTTCGGCATCACTGGATTCCTGATGGGCCAGATAGCGGTGGCAGTAGTGTTCCTGCAATTGAAATCTCTGACGCAGTTGCGCCATGCAGTGCGTTAACTGCTCGCCCACCTCGGTCTTGTCGGCGAGATAAGTAGCGGGCTTCTTCAGCACCCAGGGAATGTCGCCCACCGTGAACATCTGGTACGGCTGATGCAGGCGCACGTAGTCGTAGGTGTCCCGCCACATGCCGCCCGCCCCGGGACGGGCGTCGATCAGCACGACCTGATCAGTGGGCTTGAGATAGCGCGAGGCCGAGTGCAGTGCGTTGAGCCCGGCGATGCCGGCCCCGATCACGCACAGCTCGCAATCGATGGTTGTGCTCGTTGTGTTCATGTCTGCGGCTCTCCTTTTCCTGCTGTCGCGTTCTTTTGATCGGTTGTAGGGCGGGCCGTGCCCGCCATCCGACCTTGATTCATGTCCCAACCCCGGCGGCCACGGGCCGCCCTACTGCTACGAACGAACGGGTGCTGCAAAATCGAGAATCTCCGACGCCAGGCGCTCGGGCTGATCCAGCGGAATCCAATGCCCGCCGATAACCCGCCGATAGCGAAAAGACGCCTTGACCCTGGGCTCGGAGTCCAGCATCTGGCGCTCGGTGAGATAGACATCGCCGTCGCTCCAGATGCCCAGCACCGGGCACTGCGCAGGCGCAAAACTCTTCAGCAGCAGGGTGAGCAGGTTGGCGCGGTAGAGACGCAGCCCCGCGGTCAGGCGGCCGGGCTGGCGCATGCGCTCGAGCACCCCGTCCACGTCGGGGTGCGAGGCCAGCAGGCGGCGGGCACTGAGCGGACCCGAGCCCAACAGCATCCGCTCGACCAGTCCGGCCACCGTGAAATACACCATGTACCAACTGCGCAGCTTCTGCTTCAGCCCAGCGCGCGCGAAAGCGGTCGGGTGGCCGACCGAGACCGCCACCAGTTGCGTGATCCTTCCGGGATGATGGATGGCCAGATACCAGGCCAGCGCCGCGCCCCAGTCGTGTCCGACGAGCGTCACCCGCTCCACCCCTAGGTGATCGAGCAAGGCCATGAAATCGGCGCAGACCTCGGCGATCCGGTAATCGCCACGTCGGGCCGCCATGTCGGACTCGCCGCAACCCACGGTGTCCGGCGCGATGCAGCGATACCCCGCGGCATGCAGCTTCGGAATGACCCCGTCCCACATGCGCGCCTCGTCCGGGAAGCCGTGCAGCAACAGCGCCACCGGGCGTTCGGTGTCGCCGGGGGCGCTGTCGAGATAGGACAGCCTCAGGCCACGACGCAGGTGTGACGAGCGGGTCATCGGCAGGGGTTTTTTCATTGGGCGGGCCGGTTTGATGATCGAATAGTCGAGCACGCTTATTCCGCGGCGACGACCAGGGAAGATGTGACGAATGTCACATACCGGGCAGCGTATCGGTGCCACCCTCCACCGGCATGTATTGCAGTGCAGTCGCTGGAGGCAGCGCAATTGGCCGCCGTGCTACGGCCTGCGCCAACCGTAGGGCGGGCCGTGCCCGCCGTGTCTGCCCCGTATCGGACGTCGCCAGCGGGCATGGCCCGCCCTACGGGAATGGTGCGGAATGTAGGGCTTGCAAAGCCTCGCCGCTCTCTGCGGCCTTTGCCCACCCTACGGCTACTCCGGCACCGACAGCGCCAACGACGGCTTCATCGGCGACGAAGGCGAAGCCTGCGGCGCCTTCCCGGCACTGGACTCGCCCTTGATCGTGGAGATCGACGATGCCTCCAGAACCAACCTGGACTTCCTGGTCAGCTTCGGCCTGAGCACCCCCACAGTGCAGGGTGACGTGCGGCACGCGCAGGTCGCTGATTTTCGATCCGTGTCCTCCGTGAAATCCGTGGCATATAGTTTCAGGTTCGTCACTTACCCGGAGCCCTTACGGATCGCTGGCGACAGGCCGCTGGGATCGATGAGCTGGTCGTAGAGCTTGAGGTTGTGGGTATGGGCGAGCTGGTGCAGGTGAAAGGCGTTCTGCATCGCGATGTCGCGGCCCTGGGCGTCGACCGAACCGTTGAGCGCCTTCTTGACCAGCTTGAGCGCGAACGGCGGCTTGCGCGCGATCTTCACCGCCATGTCCACTGCTGCCTGTGAGAGTGCCTCGCGCGGCACCACCTGGTTGACCATGCCCCAGTCCTGTGCCTGCTGCGCGGTGAACTCGTCGCTGGTGAACAGCATCTCCTTGGCCTTGCGGATGCCGATTTCCCAGACGTGGGTGAAGTATTCGATGCCGCCGACGCCGAGGGTGACGGTCATGTCGCTGAAGCGCGCATCCTCGCTGGCGATGATGAGGTCGCAGGGCCACACCAGCATCAGGCCGCCGGCGATGCACTTGCCCTGCACGGCCGCGATGGTCGGCTTGGGAATGTTGCGCCAGCGCTCGGAGAAGCCCAGGTAGATTTCCTCTTCGCGCGCCATCTGCGACGCCGCCCCGGCGCAGCCGAAGCCGCACAGCGGAAACACGGTGCGGTGCTCGCCCATGTTCTGCGGATAGTCTTCGAGCGGCTCGATCAGGTCGTGGCCGGCCGAGAAGTGCTTGCCGTTGGCGGCCAGGATGATGACGTGGACATCGTCGTCATGCGCGGCGCGGTCGAACGCCTCATTGAGCTGGTACAGCAGGTGGGTGTCCTGCGAGTTGGCCTGCGCCGGGCGGTTCAGCGTGATGCGGGCGACGTGCTCGGCCGGGTTGTCGTAGAGGATGTAGCTGGGCGTGTCCGACATGACGGCTCCTGGGGCGGGATGATCATGGCGCGCAGTATCGCAGCACCCGCGCCGCGCCAGCAGGCCCTCGGCCATGCAGGACGATGCCCCTGCGAGTTCAGTGATCGGCCTACTTGTCGCTGGCAGGCCTGCGGCGGTCGAATCGGGCAGGGAATCCAACCCGCTTCCGGAGCAACCGCGCATGCCCACTCCCGTCCATGTCGTCGAAATGAGTGCGGACGAACGCGAACACGCCTTCGCCGTCTGCCGCGAGCTGGCCGAGGAATTCCGCGCGGTCGGTCCGCGACACGACGCCGAGAATTCGTTTCCTCACGCGATGGCGGCACGCGTTCGCGAATTGCGCCTGCCCGGGCTCAACATTCCGAAGCGTTACGGTGGCTGGGGCGCCGACATTGCCACCACCGCGCGCTGCGTCGAACTGCTGGCCTACGGCGATCCGGCGATCACGCTGGGATTCAACATGCACTTCGGCGTGATTGGCTTCTTCCGCGGCATGTGGAGCGCCGAACACCAGGCGCGCTTCTTCCCCGGTGTGGCGCAGCACGGGCATCTGTTCGATGGCGCCTACAGTGAGACGCGCGCCGGCGTGATGGGGCTGGCCGATACGCGCGCGGTGCCGGTGGAAGGCGGCTATCGCGTCAGCGGGCGCAAGAGCTGGGGCACGCTGTCGCTGGTGGCCGACTTCCACACCTTCAATGCCACCGTCACCAACCCCAATGGCGAACTGCCCGGCGACCATGCCGAGCGCGCGGCGCGCGAAGTGATGCTGGTCTGCCCCGCCACCGCCCCCGGCGTGCGCATCGAGAAGACCTGGGATGCGCTGGGCATGCGCGCTTCGGGCACCGAAACCGTGGTGTTCGAGGATGTCTTCGTGCCGCAGGCCGATCTGGTGTCGGCGGCGTTCCGGCCCGGCCTGTTCGCCAACCTTGAATGGCAGACCCTGAGCTTCGCCTCGATCTATCTTGGCCTGGCGCGACGCGCCTACGACGAGACCCTCGCCATCCTGCGCAAGAAGCGCCTGGGCGCGGTGTCCGAAGCGGCCGACGTCAAGCTCAGCGAACAGCAACTGGTGCAGGTCGGTATTGGCGAAATGCGCGTGCTGATCGAAACCGCCGCCAATTGCATCGAGGTGGCAGCGACACGCTTGAACGAAGATCGCGACCTGCCGGCCGATCCGTCTCTGCGCCTGGGCTGGCTGGAAATTCCCAAGGTGGTGTCGACCGAAAACGCGATCCGCGTGGTCGACATCGGCATGCGTCTGGTCGGCGGCGGTGCGTTCCGTCGCGGCCACGTGTTGGAGAAGCTTTACCGCGACGCGCGCAGCGGGCCGTTTCATCCCCTGACCACCGATCAGTTGATGCAGCACCTGGGGCGCGCCGAACTCGGTTGAATTCAGCCTGATGTCTCAAGCAGCCGCAATGGTGGTCCGGTGCAGCAAGCGGTGGTGGCCGGCGTAACCTCCGGTCGCCGCATGCAGTAGTGAGCGGTTGTCCCACATCACCAGCATGTTCGGCTGCCAGCGATGGCGATACCAGAACGCCTCGCGCGATTGCCACTGGTAGAGCTCCATCAGCAGCGGCACCGCCTCGGCCTCGATCATGTCCTCGATGCCGATGATGTAGCCGAAGCATCCGAACAGCCCTTCGCGGCCGCTCTCGGGATGCCGGCGGATCAAGGGATGTCGCTGCGTGTGCTCGGCATCTTTCGAGGGCCGGATCACCATCGAGCGGCCCTTGCGGTCGCTGGCGCCGTAAAGACCGTCGGGGGCGTAAGCGCGCCTGGCAGAGTGGATCGCGATGCGGCCGTCGATCCGCCTGCGCAAGGTATCGGGCATGGCCGCCAGCGCGGCGTGCTGATTGGCAAACAGAGTGTCGCCGCCCACCGGGGGAATCGTGATGCCGTACAGGCAGGTGCCGGCCGGCGGTCGCGCCTGAAAGCTCCAGTCGCTGTGCCAGGTCTCGGCGAACAGCGACGAGGTCTCGTCGGCGCGTCGCTCCACCGCGATGACGTGTTGGCGCCCTTCGATCGGCGCGATGAAAGGGTCCTCGCCGAAGTCGCCGAAGCACCGCGTGTAGCGCTCCAGGTCATCGTCGCTCAGCACCTGGTCCGGAAACGCCAGCACATGGTGTTCCAGCCAGGCCGCGCGTATCGCTTTCACGCTCGCGGCATCCAGCGGCCGCGACAGATCCACGCCGGTCACCGTAGCCCCGCAGGCTTGTCCGGAAGGCGTGATCAGGAGCGTCATGTGCGAATCAAAGCTGGCGCCAGCGCGATGGCAGCAGAGTGCCGGCATTCAGCCGGCCTTCTTCAGCTCGATCAGGTCCTGCATGCTGATGGTGCCCATGACCTGCATGTCGTCGTCGAGCAGCTCGTAGAGCACGCCGCGCCCGCGGATGCTGAAGGCGATGATGACGTCCTGGTCGCCGCCGCCCTCGCGATGCGGCTCCTCTGCTGGCGGGCTCGAAGTCATGGACCCGACCGCGCGGATTTCCTTGATCGAGCCATCAGGCTTGTACAGGCGGTGTTCGCCCTGCACCACGAAGGTATTGTTGTGCGCCAGATGCCGATGCAGAACGATCTTCTCGTTGGCGGCAAATTTGAACAGCACGTCGGCGATACCGTTGGTTTCGTCGATGGCCAGGATCGAGAAGTGCAGATGCTCGTAATCGCCGAGCCGTTTCCAGTTGATGTTGCTGTCGTCAAACGTATGCGTCGCCATGGATGGATCTCGGTTTCCGAAAGGATAAATTTTGCGAAAAGAAAATTTGGAAGACCGGCAGCTTATGGTTATCCCGCGAGCCCCGGCCAATCCTTGAAGTCGGCGTAGGTGCGGTCGACTGCAATCTTGTCGCCGCGTATCTCCAGCACCGCGCAGAAGGGAATGCCCCAGTCCTTGCCGCGCGATTCGTCGACGACGACCGCTTCGACGGTCACGGCTGTTTCGGTCGCATGCATGTGCGCCACGCGCATGCGTCGTCCGGGGGCGGCGTTCCACACGCTCTTCTCCACCTCGATGAACTTGTCGATGCCTTCGAACGAACCGACACCCATCACGCCCACCGTGTAATCGCTGTGGTAGCACTCGCGCACGAAGCGCTCGGGATCGGTGTTGTAGAGATCGACGTAGCGTTGCGCCACGGCCAGGTTGTTGCGGATCAGGTCGGACATGAGTGCTCCGGATAGGTTCGTGCTGGGTTCGGGAGAGGTCGAAGGCCGGTTCATTCAGTGCGTCGCCATCGACAGCTGATCGACCAGCAGCTTGAGGATCAGTCTGCCCGGCCGCGCGACCGGGTCGTCGACCTGGCCGATCTCGAATGCCTCACCGATGCCGCGAAAGGTTGCTGCGCGCATCGCATGTCCCTCTGCCAGTGGGTGGGAGGATCGCGGAGGGCCAGCGCTCCGCTCCGACATGGTGCACCAGTGCGGGGGCGCGGAAAAAGCTGGGGCGGACACCGACCGCTGCGGTTCGAACCGTCTACCCGCTGCGTGCGGCCGCGACCCTTCTGCACGGCCCGATTAGCATGCACCGATGGACTCCCTGATCGCCGCAGCCGCACGAGCGCTTGCCGTCGGCGATGCGCTGGGCGCGCTCAAGCACGTCAGCCTGCGCGACGATCCGCCAGCGCTGGCGCTGCGCGGCATCGCCATGGCCCAGCTCGGCGAGCATCCCCGCGCGCGGGACTTGCTGCGCCGCGCCGCGCGTGGCTTCGGTGCACACGAGGAACTGGCACGCGCACGCTGCGTGGTGGCCGCCGCCGAAGTGGCGCTGGCGATGCGCGATCTGGGCGGTTCGCCGCGCACGCTGGCCGCAGCGGCGGCGGCACTGGCAGCGCGCGGCGATCACGCCAATGCCTTGCAGGCGCGCCTGATCGCGCTGCGCCGGCTGCTGTTGCTGGGTCGTCTGGATCAGGCCGGTGCCGAACTGGCCACACTCGACACCCGCGGGATGCCGCCCGCGCTGCAGGCGGTGGCCGAACTGGCCGGCGCCGAGCTGGCACTGCGCGGCTTGCGCACCGCAGCGGCGAGTGCAGCGCTGGACCGCGCCAGCGACGCCGCGGATCGGGCGCGTGTCCCGGCGCTGCGCGTCGAGGTGGAAGAGGCGCGTGCTGCGCTGGATCGGCCCGCCGCGCGGCGGGTGCGGGACGGCGCACATCAGGTCCTGCGTCTGCACGAAGTCGAGGCGCTGCTGGCCTCGGGCACGCTGGTGATCGACGCCTGCCGCCGCGGCCTGCGCGCAGACGGGTTCTGGCTGCCGTTGGCGCGCCGACCCCTGCTGTTTGAACTCCTGTGCGCGCTCGCCACGGCCTGGCCCGGCGATGTCGATCGCAATGCGCTGATTGCCCGCGCGTTCCGCATGCGCCGACCCGACGACACCCACCGTGCACGCCTGCGCGTAGAAATCGGGCGGCTGCGTGCCTTGGTCGCGCAGCTGGCGCGCATCGAGGCCAGCGCGCGTGGTTTCGCGCTCATCGCGCATGGCAAACGCGAGGTCGCCGTGCTGCTGCCCCCCATCGACGGCGACCAGGCCTCGCTGCTGGCGCTGCTCGGCGACGGCGCCGCCTGGTCCACGTCCGCGCTGGCGCTGGCCCTGGGCGCCAGTCAGCGCACCATCCAGCGCGCCCTGGTGGCCCTGGAAGCCGAAGGACGCGCACGTTCGGTCGGACGTGCTCGCGCGCAGCGCTGGCTGGCGCCGCCGCTGACCGGATTCACGACGAACTTGTTACTCCCTGCTGTGCTGGCGCCTGGATAGATTGTTGCCACGGCGCCGCTCCGGCGTCCCACAGGAGAACCACAGATGAACACTGCAGTCAGGCCTCGCGATACCGCCGTCGACAACCGCACCCGCACCGCCGAGATCGTGCGCGAGTACGGCCCCTACCCCGGTGCCGAGAGCATCCACGGCGTCACCCACGACGGCAGCCGGGTGTGGGCCGCCACCGGCGCCCGCCTGCTCGCCCTGGATCCCGACAGCGGCCAGATCGCGCAGACGCTGGCCTGCAACGGCGACGCCGGCACCGCCTTCGACGGCAAATTTCTCTACCAGATCGCCGAGGCGCGCATCGACAAGATCGATCCCGCCAGCGGCAAGGTGCTGGCTTCCATTCCGGCGCCGGGCCACGGCGCCGACTCCGGCATGGCCTGGGCCGAGGGCAGCCTGTGGGTCGGCCAGTATCGCGATCGCAAGATTCACCAGATCGATCCCGACACCGGCGCGGTGCTGCGCACCATCGAGTCCAATCGCTTCGTCACCGGCGTGACCTGGGTCGACGGCGAGCTGTGGCACGGCACCTGGGAAGGTGACGACAGCGACCTGCGTCGCATCGATCCCGCCAGCGGCGAAGTGCTGGAGCAACTGCAGATGCCGCCCGGCATCGGCGTCAGCGGCCTGGAATCCGACGGCGGCGACCTGTTCTATTGCGGCGGTGGTCCCAGCGGCAAGGTCCGTGCGGTGCGCCGGCGCCGGCGCGCGGGGTAGACGATCAGCCTGGGAGAAGCGTTTCAGCCACGGATTTCACGGATAAGCACGGATCCAAACATAAGCCTGCTGAGAATCTTTGCTGCACCGATTGGGGGCCTTGCCCGGCGCTGGCAAGTAGCCGACTTTCAATCCGTGTCATCCGTGAAATCCGTGGCAAATACTTCGGCGAACAGGCTCCCTACACAAACACGAAGTCGAAAATAAACCCGATGGTGTGGTGGATCTCGGCCTCCGCGAACACGTCGCGCCCGGCCAGCAGCTTGAACTCGGTGGACACCGACAGCAGCGTGCCGGCCAGACCGATGATCGCGTAGTACAGCCGCGCGGATTCGCCTTCGCGCACCGCGCCGGCGGCCTGGCCGCGCCGGATCATGTCGCGCACATCGTTGAAGGAAGCGCGCAGGTGGGTGTCCAGCAGCCAATGGATGCGCTCGCTGCCCTGCGTGCTCTCCTGGGTCATGATGCGATACAGCTGCGGCACCTGCGCCGAGAAGCGCACGAAGTTCTCGATAAAGGCTCGCAGGCATGCGGCGGAGTCCTGGCGGTCCACGTGCTTCAGACGCAATTCGAACTCGTGGCGATAGCGGCCGATGACGTCCTCCATCGTGCTCAGCCATAGCTTGTCCTTGGAGTCGAAGTGATAGAGCAGCAGGGTGTGGCTGATGCCGGCGCGCTCGGCCACCGCGCGCGTCGAGGTCCCTTCGAAACCGAACGCGCCGAAGCATTCGAGCGCTGCGTGCAGCACACGCTCGCGCACCTCGGCGCCGCGCGGACGCTTGGCGTCGCCGTCCTTGCTCTGCGGCTGCGCGGATGCCCGCGTCGTCAGACGCGCGGCGTGACTGCGGCGCGTGCCGCGAGCGGACGGCGCGGCCTTGGCAGCCTTGGCCGGTGCTTTCCTGGATTTGGGCTTGTCCATGGGCGGCAAGCCTATCAACGTTGCCAGGCCAGCAGGATCGCGTGGGCGTAAACGTGATCCGCAAGTTTCGGCGCCTCGCTGCGGCGGCGGCGGGTCGCGCGACGGGTCGGGGCCTCGTAGCAACCGTTTACCCCGTTCATCCGTCATTCGTTAAAGGCGCCGCATGATCCGTCACCCTCACCTCGCTTGGAGAAACGCCATGAACAAGACCCTGATCGCGTTAGCGGCCGCGCTGCTGGCCGGCAACCTGGCCACGGGCACCGCCGTCGCCGAAGACAGCGCCGCCGAGCGTGCGGACGAGCGCCGGGAGCAGTTGCGCGAACACCGCGACGAGCGCCAGGAACGACGGCAGGAAGGTCGCGAGGCACGCAAGGAACTGCACCGGGATCGGGCCGACGCCACGCGCGAGCAGCGCCGCGAGCAGGCGGTGGAGCGCAGGGAGCGTATCCAGGAAAATCAGCCGCAATAGGTTGAACTCTTCAGATCTTGACGTCGAAGTGCCTGCCCGCGCGGGCAGGCACTTCGACACCACTGCGGCCGGGACAGACCCGAGCCGGGCCGTTTAGGATTCGATGTCCTCGCACCCCGGAACGTCCATGCGCCTGCGCCGCATTCTGATCGGCTCGTCATTGCTGCTGATGCTGATGAGCGTCGGCGGCTTCCTTTATCTGAAGTCGCTGGGCGTGTTTTCCGGCCAGGCCGTCTACGCGGACGCCACGGGCGCCATTGGCGGCTACGATCCCGTGGCCTACTTCGCTCAAGGGCAGGCGGTGCCGGGCGAGCCTCAGTTCCATCATGTCTGGAACGGCGCGAAATGGCTGTTTTCCAGCGCCGAGAACCGCGACGCGTTTGCGGCCGATCCCGCGAAATACGCGCCCCAGTTCGGCGGCTATTGCGCTTACGCCGTCAGTGAAGGCTATACCGCCAACAGCGATCCCACTGTCTGGAGTGTTGTCGACGATCGGCTCTACCTGAACTACAACGAGGCGGTTGCTGAGCAGTGGAGCGCCGAGCAGGTTGTCCGCATCCAGACGGCGCAGAAGAACTGGCCCGAGATGCGGCCAGCTGGCCCGTAGTACGACCTGGCTGCCCAGTCGCGCCCGCCCGGTTTCCCGCGATTGTCATCGTCGTCCGCCTAAACCCGACCTTCCTAAACCCGAGCGGTGGCGTGTGAAAACGTTACGTTAGGCTCAAGGCGCGCTTCGCCTGGCTGCGAGTGCCGATTCGCTCGGGACCCTTGCGCGGTCAGTGGATCGGGTTGTTCTGCGGCATGCGCTTCATACGGGGGCGCTACGATCGCTCCGCGGTACAACAGTTCGTCCGCCTGATCCCTCGCGACGCTACGGTCTACGACATCGGCGCGCATGTCGGTTACCTGACCATGCTGGCCGCGCAACAGGTCGGGCCCCAAGGCACGGTGGTGGCGATCGAGCCGCTGGCCCTGAATCTGAAGTATCTGCGCGCCCATCTGCGCGCCAACCGGATCGCCAACGTCAACGTGCTCGCCGCGTGTGTGGCCGAAACCGCAGGCTTCGCGGATTTCGACCACGGCAAGGGCACCGGCCGCGGACGACTGGGCACTCTAGGTCACGGCGCGATGAAGGTCGTCAGCCTTGACGACGAGATCGACAGCGGACGCATCCCGCCGCCGCATTTCATCAAGATGGACGTCGAGGGCGCCGAGCTGCTGGCATTGCGAGGTGCGCTGCGCTGTCTGGCCCTGCACCGGCCGACCGTGCTGCTGTCGGTCCACAGCACGCGATTGCGCGTCGACTGCGGCGCCTTGTTGCGGACGCTGGATTACCGCATCGAAAGCGGCAGCAAGCCGGGCGAGATGCTGGCCTACGGAGATGCGCCGGTCGCCACGACACCGCCCGGGGTACCACTGGCGGCAGCGATCAACCTCGCGTGAAGAGGTCTGGCCCGCATTTCTCACAGGGGGATCGAGCGATGGCCGTAGGTCGAGGACGTGCAGGGCGCCGGGGTGGAGCGAACCCCAAGCCCTGCGCACCGCAGACAGGCCAGCGCCGATCCAGACGGAGAATCTTCCGACTGTCTGTTTCGGAACCGAACTCGAAGAACGCTGCGAGGACGGAAAATGGCAAGGGATTCTCCGGCGACCCGTGAGAAATGCGGGCTAGCTCAGGCGCCGCTCCGATACCGGCGGCGGCGTCCATTGATACAGCCAGGTTTCGCTCAACGGCTGACCGTTGACACTGAGGAACAGGCGCAGGTCGATGGCTTGTTCGGAATCGTCCGGGGGGACCAGATCGAACATCGCCCGATAACCGCGCACCGAGTGCAGCGGCCGCGCCGAGGTGATCTCCACCCGTCCGCGGGAGGTGGTGATCACCGCCTCCACACCCGCCTCGGGTCCCAGCAGCGACAGATCGCCGCCGGCGAAATCGACCGCGAAACGCTGGGAGTAATAGGGCCGTGGCCGGCCGATGACGCCTCCGATGCCGAGCCGTGTGGCCACGACGCGCGCGCGCGACGGCCGCACCGGTGGGTTGCCGGCCCAGTGCAGGCGATAGCTGTAGAGCAGCTCCTGTCCAGGCTGGGTGGGGGTTTCGGGACACCAGAACGCGACGATGTTGTCGAAGGTCTCGTCCTCGGTCGGAAGTTCGAGCAACTGCACCGAGCCCTTGCCCCAGCCGGCGCGCGGCTCCACCCAAAGGCTGGGGCGGCGGTCGTAGAACACGCCGTCATCCTGGTAGTTTTCGAAGTTGCGGTCACGCTGCAGCAGGCCGAAGCCCTTCGGATTTTCGTCCACGTGCACGTTGAAGCGCAGGTGGCGCGGGTTGGTCAGCGGCCGCCATACCCATTCGTCGTTGCCGCGCCACATCGACAGACCGTCGGAGTCGTGAATTTCCGGGCGCCAGTCGTTGGCCTTGCGGCGGTCGTTTTCGCCGGTCTGGTACATGCTGGTCAGCGGCGCGATCCCCAGTCGCTCGATGGGCTTGCGCGGGTACAGAGCCACGTCCAGGTCCATCACCAGGGTGTCCCCGGGGGTGATGTCGAAACGGTAAGCCCCCGCCACGCTGGGCGAATCCAGCAACGCGTAGACGGTGACCTTGTTGGACCCGGTTGCCGGGCGCTCCAGCCAGAACGCGACAAAGTCGGGAAACTCCTCCGGCCGATCCATGCCGCAGTCGATAGCCAAGCCTCGCGCGGACAGCCCGTACTGCCATTCACCCCCGACTGCGCGGAAGTAGCTGGCGCCGAGAAACGCGGCCACGTCCCGCACCGGATCGGTATGGAACACCAACCGAAATCCGGCAAAGCCCAGGTCCCTGGGCAGCTTGCGGCCGTTCACCCCGCTCTTGCCGTAATCGAACATGGCCGGGTCGTAGGCGATTTCCTGCGCTTGTCCGTCGGCAAGATCGTAGATGTGAACGGGCGACTTGAAGAACAGCCCCAGATGGAAGAACGCGGCCTCGAAGAAGCGATCGTCATCGCGCCAAAGTCGATGTTCGTCGCGATAGCGGATGGCCTGGTAGGCGTCCCAATCCAGATTTGCCACTTGCTCGGGCAGTTCGCCCTTGCGCGACACATACTCCCGGGCGGACAGGCTCAGCGCCTCGCCCTTGAGCCAGGCGTAATCGAAGGGTTGGCGCTTGCCCACATGGCGGATCGGCACCGCCTGCGCCGGCAGGGCGAACAACGCCAGCGGCAAGGGGATACCGGCGGCACACAGCGAAGCGCCGGCTTTCAGCAGGTCTCGTCGATTCATACCTGAAGTCAAGGCAGTTGGCGGATCGAGCCAGGTACTGGCCCGTGTCCCGGAGGATGGGAAGCTTAACGTCGCCAGCCTGAATCGAACACGTATGCGCCTAGCACCCAGCGCCCGGCTCAGACCAGCCGACGATGCTCCACCATCAGGCAGCGATCCTGCACGACGTCGATGCCTGCCTGGACCAGCCGCGCCGCAACCGCATCGTCGCGAATGCCCAGTTGCATCCACACCGCGCGCGGCGCGCAGGCCAGCAGATCGTCGAGATGGTCGGCGACCTGTTCGGAGCGACGGAACACGTTCACCAGATCGACCGTGCCCCGGATATCGCGCAGTGCCCGCAACACCGGCCGCCCCAGAATCTCGCGCACCTCGGGGAAATATACCGGCACCGGAATCACCTCGAATCCGGCCTGTGCCAGATACTCCGGCACGTAGTAGGCCGGCTGACGAGCCTGCTGCGCGGTCTTGATCCCCAGCACCGCGATGCGCCGAACCGATCCGATCAGGGCGGCGATACCGGCAGCGTCGTCGATCACGCGCGCCGCGCTCACGAATCAACCGCGCTGCGCTTGAACTGCGCGCCTTGGCGGCGGTCGCGCTTGTCGGGTTTGGGGTCGTCGAAGCGCGGTCCCTGTGCACGCAGTTCGCGCTTTTCCTCGCGTGCCCGGATGCTCTGTGCGGTCTCCTCGTAGAGTCGCTGCGCCTCGGGGGCGCCGCGACGCTCATCGCTCAGCGCGAGCACGACCACTTCGCGCTCGTCCCAGCCCTGCCTGATCTGCAAGCCGGCGCCGATCCGCACCGCACGACCGACCTTGGCGCGCTCGCCCTGGTAGCGCACATGCCCGGATTCGATTGCTTGCCTGGCCAGGTTGCGCGTGCGAAAAAATCGCGCTGCCCACAGCCATTTGTCCAGGCGTACCGCGCCGTCATCCTCGGCGTGCCGGTCCGCTCCCGATCGGTTCTGCGCCCGACCCACGCTCAGCACATGGCGTTGATGGCACGCAAAACGTCGGAGCGCGAAATCTGGCCGACCAGCTTGCCGCCCTCCAACACGGGGAAGCGCCGGTAAGGCTTGCTCAGGAACATCTGCGCGAGCTGGGTCAGGCTATCGTCCGGCGACACCGCGACTACGCTGGTCTTCATGAACTGCTGGACCGGGCCGGCCACGCAGGTGTCTTCGGCCGCAATCAGGCCCACCTGCATGCAGTCCATTTCCGACAGCATGCCCACCAGCTGCCCGTCGGCGTCCAGCACCGGCGCACCGGAGATCCGGTTCTTCACCAACTGATTGATGGCGGCCATCACCTCCATCTGCGGCGACAGCGTCACCAGTTGCGTGGTCATGTAGTCGCGAACGCTGACCGCATCGAGCTTGGACATCGAGATTCTCCCCGTGAAGTGCCCCAGGAATGCACCTTACTGGCCGCACCCCCGGCCTGACAATGCAGGACCGCTCCCGATCGAGCCACCCGCCTCAATGGTGCGCCAGCACGTCCTCGATGTCCGCGCGGATCGCCTCCATTGCCTTGTAAAGCGGCACCCGGCGCTTGCGCTCGCTGCCGTTGACCATGACCGCAAACGCCATCCAGCCGCCGTCCTTGCGGCGCAGGTATCCCGCTACCGCGCAGACCGACCGGGGGTCGTTCATGGTGCCGGTCTTGAGCGCCACCCGATCCAGCCAGGCCGCGTTGCCGCGACGCAGGAACGCGTAAGGCGCCTGACGCGGCACCACCAGCCCGCCGTAGAACGCGGAGAAGGTCTCGGCGTCGTGGTATTGCGTTGCCAGCATCGACACCATCTCCGCTGCCGACAGCCGGTTTTCGGGGGTCAGGCCGCTGCCGCTGTAAAGCCGCGGCGCGTCCGCACCCTCAGCGCCGCTACCCTGGACAAAACGCGCCAGCACCTCGGATGCCTCGCCCAATTGCTCGGGCGGGCGCGCACCGCGCGCGGCTGCAATGTTCAGAGTCAGCAGGTCGGCCACGTAGTTGTTGGAATAACGCAACATGCGTCCAAGCTGCTCGCGCAGCGCCAGCCCCTGAACGCGGGCCAGGGTGATCGCGATGGCTGGCGGCGCCTCATGGCGCACTTGGCCGGATCCGGTCACGCGCACACCCAGCTCCACCAGCATCTGCCTGAGCAACAGTGCCGCGCCCAGGGCCGGGTCTGACATCGCGCGATGAATCTGTTGCAGCTTGCCCTCGCGGACGGTGCCACCCACGTGCAGGGTGTCGCGTCCGTCCACCGTACGGCGCTCCGCCCAGTACGCCTCTTTCGCGGTGGGCGACACCGTGTCGATGCGGCCCTCCACCGGAATCGGCAGCGCGACCCCGCCACAGGCGCGCAGGGCGGCCGGGGCGCCGCGTCGAACGGCATCCACCTCCATGCACCAGGTGCCGTAATCCACGCCCAGCGCCGAGATCGGCACGTTGTATGCGGTATCGCTGCGGCTCAGCGCCTCGCAGCGGTCCAGGTTGTCGCAGCCCAGCGGACCGAATACCGGGTGCGCCACCACGTTGCCGCGAATGCTGCGCAGACCGGTGGCGCGGATCTGCCCGGCCAGCATCCACAGGTCGCGGTGATCCAGCGTGGAATCGCCGTCGCCATGCAGAATCAGATCGCCCTGCAGCTCGCCGTCTTCGATCTTGCCCGCCGCCAGCGCGCGAGTCTCAAACGTCTTGTCCGCCGGCCAGGTGTCCAAAGCGGCGGCGGCCACCACCAGCTTGGTGATGGAGGCCGGACCGCGCCGGGTAGCGGCATGCAAGCCCTGCAGGACATCGCCGGAGCCCAGATCCAGCACCTGCGCACTGACTTCGGCACCCTCGCGTTCCAGGGCCCGCAGGGCCTGCCAGTCGGCGTGAGCCGCGCCGGCAACGAGCAGCGACATCAAGGCAAGCAGTCCGGAAATATCTCGCCAACAGAAAACTTTTCTACGCTTCAATTTATTTGGATACCCACGATGGCGTGACCGGCGGTACAGGATGCGCACGTCAACCGGCACGCAGGAAATCGATGCTCGGAAGCGCTTTGCTGGCGGCAAGCGAGCACACCCATAAATGAAAAGGCCCGGGTACGCCCCGGGCCTCTGGGACCATATGGCGTTCGACTCAATCGCTGCCAGGCGCCTCGGTTACGACCGTGAACGCGAACAAGGTGTTCAAACCAGCCGGCGTGGTCACGCTCAACTCGAGCGTGCTGACCCCATTGGGGTCGCCGGCATCCAGATCGGCGCCCTTGAAGGCGACACCGTATGCGTTACCGCCCGCGGTGTCGTCGATCGAGCACGGCACTGCGAAGGTGCTGGTGCCCTGGATGGCCCCGGCGTCGCCGCTGGCGTTGAACGCGATCTCGGTGTCAGCCGGCATCGGCTGTTCGTTGACGTCGCGAATGACCACCCTCAGAACAAAAAATTCGTTGGCACCAATGGTGATGACCCCGGAATCAGGGTTGTAAGCGTCCGCCGGCGAAACCAGGACGTCACCGCCGCCGTCGCCGCCATCGCCCTCCAGCGGCTGGAGGTCGATCAATGGGCTGGAGCCGGACATGATGATCGTGACGGTGTCGCGAACGTGGATCGTTCGAGGAGTCGGGCACAGGATGTCCGCAGGATCGCTGTTGTCGCACAGCAAGCCGTTGAACTGCCCGTCAGGGCCATCGTAGGCCCCGTTGGTACTGATGCCGTCGGCACCGAAATCGAAGAAGGGCTCGACATGCGATTGCGTGTCACGCTGCCCGTCTTCATCCACGTCCAGCCAGGCCTCGGGCTGATCGGTGAACGTCTCCGTCGGATTGACCACGTCGAAGAGGCCGTCGCTGTCGCTGTCGATGAAGGTCTCTTCGCCGATGGCAAAAGCCAGTACAGTGCTGCGACCCGCGCGAGAAGCACCCTGGGAGCCAATGACCGAGCAGCCGTTGTCATTGTCACCGCTTGGACTGCATCCATTATATGAAATGGGCCGCGGATCCTGACTGGTCCAGGTCACGCTGCAGGCGCCCCCCAATGTCACGCAACTGCCGTCGATGGAGCCGCCTTCGGTGGTGAAGTTGACCGCCGTGCCATCGGGCACCGGGTTGTTGTATCGGTCCGCCGCACGCAGGGTGACCTCTGCGGTGGTGCCGTCGCGGTTGAGCCCTTCCACGTTCAGACATTCGGCCGAAAGCGAAAAACTGTCCTGGTCGGGAATGCCAGTGGTGATGGTGAGCTGTTCGGACTGGCTGGATACGGTGTTGCCGTCCTGTGTGGCACGGGCGGTCACGCGCACTGCGGTCGCCACCGTGCCCGAGCGCACCACCGTCTGCACGATGCCATCGGTGTTGGTTCTGCCATCGGGCGGATCCAGCGTGATGCCGCCCAAGGTGGTGTTCAGCGAGAATGTGACCTGCTGATCGGCCACCGGGCCGCCTGCCGAGTTGCGCACCCGGAAACGCACCGTGGAAGTCTCCGCGCGACCCGCACCGCGCAGTCCGATGTTGATGGGCTCGGCGGAAACGAATTCGATCGCCCCCAGCACCGAGGGCAGCACCTGAATGCTGCCCTGCGCCGTGCGCGCCACGCCGTCCACCACCACGCGCGCAGTGACCACGTCTTCGCCGCTGCAACCCTGCGCGACGTAGGTGGCCGACACCGCACCGTTGGCCGACACGGTCGGATTGGGCGTGACGCTGGCCAGACTGCTGCTGATGCACGAAGAGCTGAACGTCACGTCCAGCGGATCGGTGAACAAGGCGTTGCCGTTGGCCACATCGACGACGTCGATGCGCAGACCGGAACTACCGCCCGACGCAAGCGGACTGACCGCCACGCCGATCACGCCAGCCATGAAACCGCCGTCGGGCTGGATCAGGCCCAGCCGCGGATCGGGCTCGTTGTCGCGCGACGGCGCCACCACACTGACCACCGCGGTGGTCTGAGCACCGCCGGCCGAAGCCAGCAGGGTGATATCGCGAAGTTGGGAATTGCTCGCCGTGGTCAGGGTCGCGGAGGCACGACCGTTGTCGTCGGTGGTGGCGTTGATCACCGCCAGTTCTCCGGACGTTGCAGCGAACGTCACCAGCACGCCGGGCACCGCATTGTTGTTGCGATCCACCGCCAACGCGACCACCGGCAGACCTTCATCCACCGAATCGGCGTCTGCAGGCAGCTGGTTGCCGCCGGGAAGCGAGATCGAGACCGCGGACGCCGACGCGCTTCCGCCACCTCCTCCTCCGCCTTCGCCGAAACCGGCTTCGCCACTGCTTCCACTACCGCCGCAGCCAGCCACGGTCAACGCGCACAGCGCGGCACATATGAACCGCAGGTAACGGTGACTGCCCATAGACCCCCCGGAAAGCTTTCGCCACTCAAGAGAAAGTGACGCCCTGATTCGGTCAGGATGCTAGCTTGAAAGTACAGGGCAAACAACCAAATCCAATTCAAACAACAAGTAGTTTGGCAAGTGCCGGCGGTGGCGCCAGCTGGACCGGCCAATTCGCTAAACTGCCGTGATCGCCCCGGTAGCCCAGTGGATAGAGCATCCGCCTCCTAAGGGAAGCCTCTCAGGGCACGAAAACATGGTGTTTTCGCGTATCTATCTGTTCTGATTGAGAACCTTACTTTGCGCGTCATTGCTCGGCAATGCGCTGTTTTGCTGGTTTTTGCTTCGGTAGAGCAGATGTGGAGCAGATATTTTTCCTGGGTCGGCATGCCCGGTGAAGCCACTGAAAACCTCCTGCAACAGGTCGCAGAGTGGCTCGCTGACTTCCATCCATGCGCCACACAGCCAGGGTCTGAGGTGACACTGTTCAGACGAGCTTGACTAGGTTCGTATCGACCAAATATCGCAGATGGTCATCGAGTGTCTTGGGGACGTGTCCGCCGCGGATGAGCACCCCAGCTTCCATGTTCTGCTCCATCGCGTGGCCCGTCAGATTGGCGCTGGTGATGAAGCTGACTGCGCCGTCAGCTACCGCAACCTTGGCGTGGACCCTCCCGTCCGCGAACGGGGCTGCCCGCTCACGCCAAGCGTAGAGCTTCGCGGTTGGAACCAGTGTCCGCATCTTGCCGATCACGTCGAATGAGACGCTGCCCCCGTGATCCTGTGATGATTCGAGCAGCATCGAAATAGTTACGCCGCGCGTGCTCGCGTCGTTCAAAGCTTTCACGATGGTCGAGACGTCATAGGCGACGAAACTGGTGACGAACAGGGTCTGCTTGGCCGCCCCGATGACTTGCAGCAGCGCCTGCTCGGTGCGACGCGCGGAAACGAACGGCGTCGTCGGCCCCGTCCATACGAGTTCGGTGGACTGCTGCTTCGACACGTTCTCGAATGCATGGCTGGCGGAGAGCAGCATCGAGGCCAACTCGCTGGAGCCAATCGACGTGGCCCGCCACGCTTCGACGAGCCGTTCGATGACCGATTTGGCCGCGGCCGTGCCAACGACATCTGACAAGGCGACGTTCGCTTTCATAGCCTCAATCTTCCGAATCGCCCCTGCCAGTGCTCTAACCTTCTCCGGCGACACGAGACAGACCACGGCTGTCACGGCTTCCAGCAGCCTTTCCATGTCACAGCCCCGTGAAGAACGCGGCATCCCCTCTGTCGAGGGTCTGCACCAGTAACGATCTGTCGAGGTAACGGTTACCCCGCTCGCAGGAAGTCTCGGCGACGAGGCTGCACGCATGGCAGGCCGCCGCGTGAAGCGAGCGATCTTTGCCTGGGTCGTGCTCCGAGCAGAGCGGATCGGACGAGCAGATCTTCGATCGATTCAGCGCCTGTCGGAGCAGTCGGCCGAGGTTTTCCGGTTTGCCGAGATCGACGAGGCCGCCCAGCGTCCCATCGGAATCAGCAGCCGCCGTGTAGATGAGGATGCCTGCTTGTGGATTCGCGCCCGACGACACGTCGGCGTAGATGCGTTCGCGGATGCTCGCTGCGTTGTAGCCGCATTCCAGGGCCAGTTCGCGGATGAGCAGGTGCGAGAGCGTGTGGAGCATGGCGTACCGGATCCCGGGATAGCCCTCGTTCGGGTCGAGGTGGCGCGAATTGCGCCATCCGCGATGACCACCTTCAAGCATCCCATCCACACGCGTGACGCCAGGCTGCGCCTCCCACGTCTGCAGCGCCGCTTCGTCGAACTGGATGAAGATGCCTTCGCCGTGAACCTGATTCGCCGGAACCCAATCCGGCCTGCGACGTGCGAGACCCGCCATCTGCGGACGCTCGTTCGGATCGCTCGATTCCTCGGGTGCTTCCACCCGAGTGAAGCCCAGTAGGGCATTGACCTCGCGCAGCCTTTCGAGCAGCAACACCCTGCCGATCTGGTTCTCGAAGCCTGTGGGCGTGCCCGCCTTCTTGCTCATGAAGTGCGGGTAGTCGGCAGGCGGGTTGGCCGCCGTCAGCACTTCCCACTCCGGTCCCTTGATGTCGGCTTCGCCAACCGCATCCTGTCCGCCACCGCTACGATGGGCTTCGATAGCCGCCCAAATGTCCGATGACGGGTACTTGTCGATACCCGGCAAGGCTCCCGTCTTCTTCAGCGTCTTCACCGTCACGGCGACGGCGACCTCGGAATCCAAATCGTCGAAGAACTCCCATCCGTCTTGAATCAGTTGGCCCAGCGGGTCTTTGGCCTGCGGGATGGCGAGCGCCGACAGCGTGATCGGGAACCAACTGTTAGTCGAACCCAGCAGGACGGCCCGCGCGTCCTCGTCACATTCCTCGTCGAAATGATCGAGGTGGGGATGCCTGCCTCGACAACTCGGCAGGTTCTCCTTCCCAGCCTTGCCGAAGGCGTGGGCCATGCTGCGCGATGCACTGCAGGCATCGCATTTTACCCACAGATTCTCGGTCTGCAACGAAGCGCCACTCTCGAAAAAGCGTAGCGTCCCCTTGCACGATCTGTTGCCGCCGTGGACGAAGTAGTGCCACGGGAAATCGTCGAGGTGTCCGTCGCGGCAGGCCAAGAGAAAGCGCGCCGGAACAGCGTCGGCATCCCTCGCGGGCTGATCGCCCTTGGAGCCACGACATCCCTTGTGGACGAAGCGGGTGCGCTCTGGGCGGAAACGGTTTTCCTTTATCTCGAACAGCCCGGCGTCGAAGGGCGACAGCAGGCCACACTTCACGCAGCGCATCCAGCGCGGAAACGGACGGACGGGGACACCGATGTTCGATTCCGCGGACCACGGATCGACGAGTTCGCTTTTCTGGAACGGCGGTACGCGCAGGTTCTCCACCTGCGCACCGAGAACCTTACGGACGGCGGTGAGCAGGCGTGGTTCAGAGATGGGTTGGCAGCGATCCTTCTCCCACTGGTCGATGCCCAGCGTCACGACCGACAGGCTCGGCAGGTCGATCAGCGCGCCCGGCCCGTACGTCCAGAGCAGTTGACTGGGCCGGACCTCACCGACAGGGGTTCTATTGGAGGTCATGGTCAGTCCTCGTCCTTCGACACTGGACGGGGCTTCCACCCGTGGTCGTCCGAGATGTGTCCCGTATTCATGATCAGGCGCACGCCGGGTTCCACCTCGCGCATCGACATCGGCACCGTCCAGTTGTCCCACGCATGTATGCCCGGCGACTTGACTAGCCCGACCATCGTCGCCGCTTGTGCGCCGCGCTTTTCGTAGGCGAGCGTACGACCGGGGACGCTTACTGCCTTCGCCCATTCGTCCGCGCGTTCTTTCAATTCACGCTCGGCCAGACTCTTGATGGCGGTCGTCTCGCTGACGTTCCAAGCCCGCCTCACCAGCACGTCGATGGCATCGAGGATCTCGGGCTTGTCAGACTTGTCCAGCTCGCCCGCGCCCACATTCGGGCTGAAGGCGTCGTTCTCCAGGCGCATCAGACTCAGGAGCGCGCCGGTCAGGCCACGATCCATTGCACGCGGCGAGAACGGCGTCACCGACTGCGCTTCCACATGCTTGTAGAAGGTCGCGTGGTAATGCTCGAAGGTCTCGTAGTGCGATAGGTCGCGCGGACGCGCCCATGTGAGCACGGTACAGACCAGACCGGGGAACGAACGGCCCACGCGGCTGGTGGCCTGGATGTATTCAGCCGTGCCCTTGGGCTGGCCATTGACCGCCATCAGGCCCAAGCGATTCACGTCCACGCCGACCGACAGCATGTTGGTTGCCAGCACTACGTCGATTGCGCGGGTGTCACCCTCGCTCCATTTCGTCACGTACTTCCCAGCAGCCGCGTCGAACGTGGCCTTGAACTTGACCTCCAGATCGTCGAGGTACTTCGGGATGTCCTGACTGGAGACGCGAGAAGTCAGCTCGCGGATGTTGTTGACGCTGCGCTGCGCGAGTGCGGGCCGTTCGACCATGCTCATCTGCACGCGGTAGGAACGTGTCTGCACATCGTCCTCGGCCAAACGCCGCATCCCGCCCAGTTCGCGCAGCGAATTGAAGTAGCCGACCATCGTCATGTAAGGATCGGCGGGCTCGCCGAAGCGATCGAACAAGGCTTGGGCGGCGGTGAGGAAGGCGGTATAGACGCGGATCAGCATCGCGGGCCGTGAGCTGCCCGGCGAGCACACACCGAGATAGCGCCGTCCGGGCCGCGCTTCGATCGGGCGCTGCACCGAGAAATAGTTGTCCTCCACGTCCAAGCCGGGCGGCGGGAACACCGACACGCGCCGCATGAACACGTTGTTCACCTGTTCCTTGGCTTTTCGAACCGTCGCCGTGGACGCGACGATCTTGGGCTTCACCGTCTTGCCATCCAGCGTCCAGCCGGAAAGTTCATCGACGGCGGATTCGTATAGCCCGACCATCGTGCCCAAAGGGCCGCTGATGAGGTGGAACTCGTCTTGGATGATCAGATCGGGCGGGCGAATACGGCCGGCAGGTTTCACCGCCGCCGCAGGCAATCCTTTCGCAGCACGATGACCTGTATTGCATTCGCAGTCAGGCCAGAGCAATCCGTGGCGCTCGCATTCCTGACTCACTCGACCGAATAGCGTGCGCACCTGACCGCGCCACGCCATCATGGCGAACTTGTCCACGGTGGCGATCATCATCGTTGGCGGGCGGTGGTAGATCTCCTCATCCACCGTCAGCACCGGGATACCGGGATGCGGCGACTTGCTGGATTTTCCACGAGAGAAATCGCAGTGGCCCTTCTTGTCGCCGCAATAGACGAGCGTGCGGCCGCGGTTCTTGTCGACTTCCACGTCGCGCCCCGGCGCGATGTCGGAGCCACACCAAGGGCAGCTGGTCAGCTGCACGGGTGACGCCGCCCCGGCGTGGTGCTTGCCGGGGTTGCGAATGTCGTCGATGGCCCGGTGGCTGTCCTCGGTCGTTCCTGGCGTCACCTTGTTGCCGACCCATAGACCAATGGTGAACGGCTCGTTACCCAAGGCGGAATCGCCGCTGGCCAGCGCCTCTCGCCGCAGCATCTCCATCGCGCAGATCAGCGCAGTAGCGCGCTGAAATTGTTGCAGGGTCAGCAGACGCAGCGTGTAGCGCATGATCACAGCCAAACCGCGCGAGTTGTCGTAGCAGCCGAGCTTGCCTTGCAGGCGGCGGATGGCCATCGTGAACGCAGCCACACCCAGATAGGCTTCGGTCTTGCCGCCGCCGGTTGGGAACCACAGCAGATCGGCATGCGCTTCCATCGGCTGCACGCGATCCGGATGCATGGGGTCGGCCAGCGATGGGATCGATAGCAACAGGAACGCCAACTGGAACGGACGCCAGCTCCGGTTTTTCGGGAGGTCGAACTGATCGACTGCCACGTCACGTCCACGCCGCACTTCGAGCGCATACAGGCTGCGCACGCGCTGGATTGCCATCGCCCGGTTGGCGAAACGGAAAGCGGCCAGTGCCTTTTCGTCGTTCTTCAGCGTGTCGATGCCCTGCTGCAAGCGCGACTGGATTTCCTGACAGCGATCCATCGCCTGCGCAGCCTGTGCGTCATATCCGACCACGTCCTCACCGATACGCTCGCGCTGCTCGGCAATCCACGCCGCGTAGTCCTTCGTCAGCACGTTCAGTGCATCGACCAACTCGGCGACACCGAGCGTGGCGAGCCGCTGCATGTCGAGCAGGCCACTCGCCAGCATCTCCTTCATTGCCGGACGGTCGGTGGGATCAAGGCCCGGCGTCTCCGTAACCTGAACTTCGTACTGCGGCAGCACGGTGGTGCGCACCTCGGTGGCCAGCGTCACGTCGTCCGCCGTCTCCGCGTGGACGGCGACGCCATGTCCGACTGCGAACTCCACGCGATTGCGGTAGATCATCTCCAGCGATTCGCGCTCTTGGTCGTCCCCGTTGGCGTCGAGCACGGGGCGGCGGCGGAAGATGGCGCGCTTGGATGCCTCCGCTTCCGCTCGCACGATCAGCTCCGGTTGGAACAGCCACGCCGTATCGCGGTTGGTATCGGGTTCCTCCTGCGCGTTGATCAGGAACAGCGTCACCAAGCGGTCGCCATTGGCGTTCTTGGCACGGACGGAGCCTTGTATCCGCACCGCCGGACGACCCGCGTCCGGTGCCCGATGGGGAATCCCACCTTCGGTGAGTGGCAGAACCAGCTTCCCGCCGCAGGGAATGCGCTGCCAAATCTTGACCTTCTGCCCGTTGGGCCGGGTCAGCTCGTGTTCCTCGTTGGGAATACGCTCGTAGCTGCCCCATCGCGCCTCGACCTCGATCTGCTCGGCGTCGCCATCCACGCAGAAGGTCATGCCGAAGCTGCTGGGCACCAGCGACTGATTGCTGGCCGCGTCGATTTCGTCCGAACCGTCCTCGGGTTCCACCCGCCCCGTCGCCGTGCCGAACTCGGCACCGGGTTCGTGCTGGCCAGGCACGATGGGGTCGGTGGGTTCCTCGACCTCGTCCTCGGCCAGCGGGCCTTCCAGACCTTCGATGCCTCCCTGAGCATCGTCGCGCGGTGCCAGCTTGCCGACCAGATAACGGTCGCGCACACCCATGTCCACGATGCGTTCGTGCGGGCCACCCGCCGGACCGAGCAGATCGTCCACCACGGCCAGTTGCAGCAGTTCACGGATGTAGGCGCGATCCTCGACCGGCGGCATGCCAGTGACGGTCTGGTGCAGCGCCGTGGACAAGGCCGCTACGAACTCGTCCCACTGGATGCGCCCGACGTTGCCCGCCGACGGAGGAACAAGCGAGACGTTGGCGACCGCCACCGGAGCGTCGGCGGCGGACAGCCGGTCAAAGAAAAGCGTCGTGGCTCCGAGGTCGGAACGAAGACGCAGCACGCGCCCGGCGCGGACGATCTCCCCAGCAGGGTTCAGCACGAGCACCCAATCGTCCTCGGCGATGGCCTGATGCAGGGAGCGATCGCCCTTCAAGACGAGGGTGTAAGGCGCGAGCCTGCGATTGATGCCGAAACCGTGATCGACAGCAATCCATGCGTTGGCGTCACTCACCAGTGCGTCATTCATATGCTCTCCAGAAGGCGGGCGATGGCTTCCGGAGACGGCAACTGGTCTTTCAGATTCTTCGGCAGCGTCTTGGTGATTTCGTAAGTCGCCACGCCGATGGGCTTGCGCGCCTCGCGGAGCGCGTACTCGACGATGGTGCGAGTTTTCTCCTTGCACAGGATGATGCCGATTGACGGGTTCTCATCCTCCTGCCGCACCTGCGCGTCCAGCGCGGCGAGGTAGAACTGCATCTTGCCCACGAACTCCGGCTCGAACTCGCCGATCTTCAACTCGATTGCGACCAGCGCATGCAGCCTCCGGTGGAACAGAAGTAGGTCTATGAAATATTCCTTCCCCTCAACTTCCAGCCGGTACTGGCTACCCATGAAGGCGAACATGCCGCCCATCGCGCGCAGGAACTCCTCGATGCGGGCGATCAGCGCGCGTTCCAGTTCGCGCTCGCTGTGCTGCTCGCCCAGTTCGAGGAAATCGAAGGCATACTCGTCCTTCACCGCCAGCTTGGCTTGCGCGCGCAGGGCCGGGGTCAGCGTCTGGTCGAAATTGGTCTGGCCAAGCAATGATTTCTCGTAGCTCTGGTTGTCGATCTGGTGGGAGAGCACGTTCTTCGACCAGCCGAACTTGCGCGCCATGCGCAGGTAGAACTCGCGCTCCTGCGCATCCCCGCAGCGTTCGAGGATGACCAGGTTGTGGCTCCAGCCGATTTCTCGCACCAGTGGTGCGAGTTTTCCCGCGCCGCTGTAGGTCTCGAAGAAGCTCTTCATCCGCCACAGATTGGAGGCCGAGAAACCACCCGTGCCTGGAAAAGCTGCTTGAAGGTCGGCGGCGAGCTGCGCCACCACGGCCTTGCCCCATCCTGCGCTTTGCTGACGCTCCACGATCAGCCGTCCAATGTCCCAATACAGACCGACCAGTTCCTTATTGACCGCGCGCAACGCCGCGTATTGCGCGGACTGGATGCGCGCCTTTACCTCGGCCAGCAAGGCCGGGTAATCCTTGGTCGCAAGGGGTTCTCGCACCGCTGGTGCGATTTTCTTTCGGGTGGCCTTCTTGGTCGTCGCCATGCCGCTGCCCCTCAAATCCTGTTCACGATGTTTTCGAGCTTGTCGAGTTCCTTGCTCTTGTCGATGTAGGCCGAATAGGCCACCTGCGCCCCGCGGATCAGCGTGTCGTAGTGAACGATGCGGCTGCCCGGCGACACGGCAGCCATCGACGACTTGAGGCGGTCTGGATTCGACGCTTCCTCATCGACTGGCTTCCCGATCACGAATATGACCTCGATGTTTGGCGTCGGCTCGTTCTGAGCGAGCAGAATCTTCTTGAGCTTGTCCACGTAGGTCTGGCCCTGCTCCTGAAGTTCAAGCAGCTTCATCGTCCGCTGACCCTTCTTCAATTCAACCACGATGTGCTTACCTGCTGTCGTGCGGTATTTGATATCCACGCGGCCGAGCTTCTCCTTCTCGGTCAAATCTTCGACGACGATTCCTGAATCCAGCAGGCGCGTTTCCATGACTTCGGTTCCAGTCGCCCGCTCCCACGAGGGGTCGAGCAGCCATAGGTGGTCGAACAGGTACTTCTGAAGCACCTTTTCTTTCTCGTCGTCATCGACAAGCTTTTGGAAGGCGCGGATGGCGTCGAGCCTTGATCGCACGATGTCGCGGTAGAGCGAATCCTCGAGTGCATCGCGGTCGGCAAGCACGGCCAGCAACTTGTCGGCGCTCTCCACGCCGCTCACGAATTCATCCGTGGAGCCGCGCAACTTCATGCGCTCGAAGGCAAGGATGCCGTGTTTGTAGAGGGTCTTGCGGTCTTCCTCGTCGTCCACCGGGAGTGCGCTCAGCTTGGCGATCAGCGTTTCCGCGTTCTTCCTGTGGCCTTCACGGAGCGTGTCCAACCATTCGGCAAGGGCGGGGGACGTTTCCTTGGCCTTTTCCACCTCGTGCTTCCTGCGCCATTCGTTCCAGCGCTTTTCGAGCTTGTTGAGCTGCGAGCCGAGGAAAACGATCAGCTGGATGTATCGCTCGTCATCCTCTTGTACGCGCTGGCGGTCGCTAGTGGCGATGTCCGGCTGATCGTCGGCATCGAGGAAGTCCGCCTCTATCTGACCGGTGAGATATTTGGTGTAGAGCCGTCCGTCGTTCAGACGGTCGAGGACGTTCTCGTGGAAAAGGCGGCCCCGGGCAAAGACCACGATGCCGTTTAGATTGCCCGCTTCATCGTCGTCGAGGTCTTTCGGCTTACGCGCGGTGCCGAGCCAGCCGCTCACGCGCCATCCCGAATCCCAAGCCTCGAACCGCGCGGGCAGCGATTCGCGCTCGACAACGTGAGCAATGGAATTGGCTTCCGGCTCGTAACCTTCGAACGTCCAGAGAAACTGGACTTTGGGCAAATCACCGCGATCCGCCGCTGTGATGGGCTGGCCGTCGATCTTGATCTCGAAGCCGTTGGCTGGACCAATGATCGAAAAGCGTCGGGCCAGACGCTTGCGTAGCGCGGCAACGCCCTTGCCGAGACGCTGTCGCTTGATGTCGCGCAGCATGATCTTCGTACCTAGCGTTACTGTGAGTGCTTCGGTCGTCAGCGGCTCTGGGTGATATGCCCGCTTTTCCTGTACCGCCTGCTGGATACCCGGCACGCTCATGCGAAAGCCGTGCTTTCCCCCATTCTTGGCGGACTGCACTTCGATGACGTTGGCGATGGAGAACAGCGACAGCTTGCCGAGCCCCTTGCGGCCCATGACCGGACGACCCTTGGCCGTCTTGCGTCCGTGTTCCGCATCCTCATCACGGCGGCGGTAGCCGACGCGCAGATACTTACCGTTCAGGTCATCGACGGACATTCCGATACCGTCGTCCTCGATCTCGATCCATTCGTTTTTCGAATCGACGCGAATCTGCACGCTCGACGCATCCGCATCCCAAGCATTGGCAACCGCTTCCGTGAGAACGGCGGCGATGTTGCTGTAGAGGTTGATGCCGAGATGTTCGAGGACGTTGAGGTCGACGGTCATCTCGAACGTCGGCATGGTCGATCCCTTATCGGCGGTGTTGTTCTCGGACATGATTTCCCCGTCACTCATCGAATGCACCCAAACCATCTGGGCTCTTCCCCGCTCTCAGCATTTCGAACTCCTTCAGAAATTGGGAAACGGCTTCCTCGGCTTCACCGGGAATCATTCCTTTCCTTGTAAGTTCAGCCAATCGTTGGGAACAAGCGGCAGTATCGAGATAATTCTCCAGCCATGTCGGATTGAGGCGAGGCTCAAGGCGCACGGCCCAATCGCCCATGGTCTGGGATCTGGTGTGCTGGAGGAATTTCGGCAGCAACGCCAAAAGTCCATCGTCGGACTCAGTGAATCGGCCACACCACGCTCGCACCTCGGCGTCATCACCCCATTGCCGCCACACCGCGAGCAGCCTGGATAGTTCCGGGTGAACTATGAAGCTAGCTTCACACGAAAGCGTACGCACCTTATCGAGCCAAGTGGCTTTCAGTTGCGCGACTTCATCAGGCGACAGCAGTGTGACCTCGCCCGACTCCTTCGCCTTGGTGGCGTCGTCCTCCAACTCTCGCAGCACGCACGAGTGAACTGCGACGGCTATACCTGCCTTGATGGCCGCATCCAAAACTCCGACGCGCTGATTGGCAGGCAAGCGCTTTAGCAAGTGATATACGGGACGAGACGCGCGTGAGACGTTGCCGAAGTCGAACATCCCCCGCTCATCGGCAGGATCGATCAATGAATCGCCTACGTTGAAGAGAGCTTGAATGACCGTCGAGATGTGCTCGGCAGGCACGTCTTTTTCGACGTAATCCATTAGGCGTTCAAGCAGGGCGCGAGCTTTCGATAGGCCATCCGGGCGCCGCTCTGTTTTGGCGCGGACGAGTGCGTCGCCGAAATCCACTGGCGAGGCCGCCAGGCTCAGTAAGGCCATCATCTCGTTACGGCGTACGGCCCCAAGAGGCACGGTGAGTTTGAAGTAGATCGGGAATACTTCGGGGTGACAGGCCCGCAGATTTCTGCGCCATTCAGCCAACCACTCGGAGCCGTGCCCCATCTGACCGATCTTCGGAAAGATGCGCTCCAGCAGTGCTTTGGTGCTGGCTCGCAGCGACTCCGTCACCTGATTTGCCCATGTCTGATGGAAGGCTTGTGCTGCATTCCGATCACCCTCATACCTCGCGTCACGGCTGTGGCCGGAGAACCTCTCGGAATTCGCCCGAACGACCCCGTACAGATCAGGCAGGAATACTCTGATCGCCTCGAGCGCGATAAAGTCGACGGGGTTGACCTCTCCACGCACCGCCGGATACGTCACTGACAGAGTATTCGTGAAGCGAACGACATCCCGTGGCACTTTTATCAGAGGGTCGATGCCATCAAAGAACACATTCGTCCAATAAGACTGGTCGAACAGACCATCAGGCGTGTTGCCCAGTACCTGATCGAGGCGCTTGAACAGGGCAGCCCTCAACGCCACGCGATCGATGGGTGGCAACTCGAACGGCACCTGAATGATCTTCTCCAGATAGCGTTCGCCAGGTAGGCCGCTCTGCTGCTCGATGGCCTGCGCGGCGACATCACGGTCGAAGGCCAGTAAGTAGACAACGTTCGGGAAGTCAGCCAGCGCCTTGATGACGGTAAACAACTGCCGTGTTTCATCTGGCGCCAGGCGATCAATGTCATCTATGACGACCAAGATGCGTTTTTTGGCATCCCTCAATATTTGGCTGATCTCGGCCTTTAAGGCCGGAACGTCTTTCGGCTTCCGTTTGGTCAGCTTCGCGATGAACTTTCCGATGGTGCCGGCTGCACCGCCAGTTACGCCAGAAAGGTCGATCAGTCCGCCCACACCTTCCGCAAAGTCGCCCAGCAGATCGCCCAACTTCTTGAACTTATCGCTCCTGCTAGGTAGCACTGCTTGGAGTTGACCGAGAAATGCGCGTGCAAGGTTTTCCTGCCCGGAGAACCACCAAGGATTGAACGCTACAACGACAGGCTGGCTCTCTTCAGGCTCTTGATCAATGTAATGGCTGACATAGGCGAGCACCGTGGATTTGCCTGAACCCCACGGGCCGTAAAGGGCGAGTACCAGGCCATCGCTGCCCGGATAACGGCAAATGCTCTCAGCCAGGCTCTTTGCGAATGGCGCATGGCCGAAGAGATCGTCCATAGGGTCGATGCTGGGACGATCGGCAGAAAGGGGTGTCATGCGCCATCTCCAATGAGGCGGTACCGAGCGCCGCGCCGCTCGCCCTGGCGCTCGACTCTGCCGCGCGAGATCAGGTCGGTGATCGTGGCATTCCATTGGCCGTCCGTGATGCCGGTAGCAGCGAGAACATCGGCCTTGGCGTGCCAGCCGGGATGGGCGCTCAGATATTCGGCGATGGCGTGGGCTGGGCCAGCGTGATAGTTGGCGCGAGGTTCGGCGACTTTGAGGTATTGGCCTTCATTGGCGGGAATGGCTTCGAAGTCGAGCGAGGGTTGAACTGTTGCGGTACTGGTGGTGCTACTGGCGCGTGGGGCACGGGTCGAAGCGCGTGGCGTGGCGTCGCCATGCAGGCCACGGACAACCTCTTCCTGGTATCGCTGACGGTTCAACTCCGACAGCCGCCGCAGCACTTCGACGCGCGCGGTTTCCGAGATGGTGAAGCGGACGCGGTCGTTCTCCGGCAGGTAAGGTACTTCGTGGAAGCCGTGCGATAAGTCGAGGTCGTTCCAGCCGTAGGCGCGCGCTACGGCTACATCCATTTCGCGCTGCAATGCGCGTAGCCCGTGGAAGCGGGGATCGCGTTCGGTGTCGGTATGGAAGCGGTTATAGACCTTGGTCAGGCCGATGCGATCGGCTAGCATGACGTCGATGCGCGCTTGGTGAAAGCGATCTCCCAAGCCATCAAGCGGGTCGTTCTGTGCGCCACTGAAACCATCGGGAAAGACGAACGGTTCAAGCGCATCCGTCTGGCTATACCGCAAGTCGCTCTTGAGGCGTGACGCGTGCTGCCACGCGAAGACGGCGTGGATGTTTGATTGCAAGAGCGCGAAGTCCCGCCCGCGACCGAGCGAGAACATGACAGTCGCATCGGAGAACACTATGTTGGAATCGACGAACGAGAACGCCAGCGTCTTGCTCACGCGAGTGATTGCCAGCACCCGCGGCGGTTGGCGACTGGCGGGCGACCAACCATCCGGGTGACGCTCGAAATGGCGGCCACGACCGATGGCGTGGTACAGCTCAGACCGCGCTCGGAGAAACAGCCACCACTTTTCGCGTGCCCCCTTGTCGTTGTTGGCAAGGCGCTCCGTCTTTACGTTTTCTACCAGCCACTCGTAGGGCAGTGCGTATGTCTTCGCCTTTTCTTCGGGCCAATCCCAGAAGTTGATTACCCAGCGGCTCGGCTGCTGCCCGGGGTCTGAATTGAGGTCATCGCCATTGATGTAAGGGAAGACCACTTCGGCGTTTCTTGGATCGGCGTCCAGCATCCTGCGAGCCTGGCCGGGTGCGAGCACAAAGCCCATGCCGAGCACTATCGAACCCTGATATGCAAGACCTTCGTTCGCTTTCAGTCTTTCTGGACTCCACTCTTCACGATCGGACAGAAAGGCCGATATGAAGGGAGCAGGTCGTCCGAGCAACGAGCGTTCGCCCTGCCACACGCCCTTGTGGACATGCACGCGACTGGTGACGACCGCCGCCTTGCCCGGCCAAGGTTCGTTCGGGTATGCCGCATGGATGACGGCACCCGCGCCGACCATCGCTTCCAGCCCGACCTGCCGCGTGTCGCCTTCCGCGATGGTATTGACTGCGAGCAGCCCAAATCCGCCTCCATCGCGCAACAGGCTCCAAGCACGCAGGAAGAAATAGGCGACCAGATCGGCAGAGCCGCGCCGCCGCTCAGCGATATGGGCAACCAGCCAATCGCGGAATGCCGTGCCCGCGACGCCAGTGATGCGTTGACCGCCCAGAAAGGGCGGATTGCCGACCATGCCATCGAAGCCACCGCGCTTGAGCGCGAACACCTCCGGAAACTCCAACGGCCAATGGAAAGGCAGACGCGCGGGCTTGTCGGCGGGCAGATCGGTCGAGAGCGCGGCAATCGACCTCCGGTGCATCGAGGCGAGCACGTCGCGGTCGCCGTCGATGACCTGTCCAGCCTGGACAGTCAGCGAGGTCAGCGTGTTCTCCAGCCCCGCACTATTGCCACCCGAAGCCAAGACCTCCCCGATGAACGCATCGGCGATGCTTTCCGGCACTTCGAGCCTGCGGCGCGCATCGGCGTCCAGATGCGCCATCACCTCCACGTCGTGGATGTCGCGGATAGGCATCTCGCGCAGGCGAGAGCGCAGTTCGGTGGCCTCGCGCACGGCTTGCTCGATATTCTGCCCGAACAGGCGCAGTTGGCCCTGGCCTGTGGGGCTCATCGAAAGCTGGGTGAGCTGATCCAACTCGTGGATGCCAAGCAGGCTATCGCCGCAGCGCAGATTGTGGTCGAGGAAGCCGAAGGGGCGGCCCTTGGCCAGCGTAACCAGCCAGATGGAGAGTTTGGCCAGTTCGACCGCTAGCGGGTTCAGATCGACGCCGTAGAGGCAGCGTTCAGCGATGAGGCGGCGCGCGACGACGGTGCGCGCTTCGCTGTCGCGCGGCAGCGCCTCGACGTTGGCGTCGGTGGCCACAACCCGCCCATCGATGCCAACCGCGTGCCCTTGCACTTCGGCAATGGCCCAAGCCTCCACCAGCCGGTCGGCCAGCCACCGACAGGCTTGCACGAGGAACGCGCCCGAACCCATCGCCGGGTCGCAGATCTTCAGGTCGAGCAGTTCGGCAGGCGACTTCAGCACCCAGCCCGCCCGCGGCGTACCCTGCGCCGGACCGACGTAGGCGATGGGCGTGAGCGTCTCGGCGACGATGGCTTCGGTGAGCGACTTCGGCGTGTAGTGGGTGCCGGTCTCGCGCCGTTCGGAGCCGGTGGTGACAATGAAGGCCCCGGCGGGATAGACCAACGGGTAGCCCCAAGGGTCGGTGCGTACCAGATGGCCGAACGGCTTGATGCGGTCGCGCAGCGCCGTGTCGCCGTGGCAGGCCGTCAGCAGGCGATCGGCAAGCGCATCGTCCACGGGACGAGCCAGGTCGTTGCGAACGCGGCTGGCGGAACTGCCGGAACGCTGCTGCAGCAGTTCGGCCAGTCGGTCCCGGCCATCCAGACTCGCAGATTCGAGTTCGGCCAACCTCACCCAGGGGGACTGGGCGCTCTTGGTGCCATCGAGTTCCAGCGTGACCTCGGCGGTGCGCTTGACGGTGCGTTCCAGCAGACCCTCATAGACGTAGCCGATCTGCTCCACGTCCAGCGCTCGGTACGACAGCGTGCGGCCCTGAAATTGCTGAATGGCTTCGAGCAGCAACAACACCGTACGGTTGTCGATCGGCAGCGGCTTGGCGACGTCGGTGCGCCAGTCAGAGCCTTTCGCTCGGCCTTCGAGGAATGGAAAGCGATCCGGATCGAACAACGAGCCCCCGAGCGCCGGCAGGCGTAGGTTTTCGTGCTCGATGCCGCCGTATACGGCGCGGAAAACGGCAAGCAGACGCGACCACGCATCCCAGCGGCGTTCCAGAATCTCGTCGGACTCGGCGCGCAACTGCATGCGCAGGGTCGAGATCGCATAGTTGGCTTCGTAGCGTTCATCGCCCAAGAGCAGCAGGCCGCGTTCCTCGGCGGAGAGCAGGAAGACCAGCCGCATCATCACCGTAAGCGCAGCTTCGTAGATCTCGGCTTCCTTCACGCCATGCAACAGTGCGCGGTCGCGGTCCTGATCGGCTTTGTCGAGCGACTGGATCAGCACTTCGACCGCGCGCCGGACCTGCTCGCCCAGGGCGTCGGTCACGTCGTCCTGGAACTTCAGTGAGCGATCGAAGAGCGCTGGCAGCCGTTCCGACTCGTCGACGAAGAAGCGCCGGATACCCAAGAGGTGGACGAAGGCTTGGAGGGTGAAGGGTTCCTGAGCCCAGATGCGTGCGTACCAACTGGCGAAGGTGGTGACTGCGCCCACTGGCGCATCGACCAGCATCCACCGTTCGCCGTTGGTCACCAGCCCGAGGCGGCAGCCGGTGGCGCGGCAGAGCGTCACCATGCGTTCCGCCGGTGTGCTGGCCCAGCCGTCCATCTTCCGGGTGGCATCGAGGTCGATGTCCGGCCCGTAGGCGTGTATGAGCATCAGTGGCATGTCGCCGTTCCCAACGACGGCAAAGTCCGGCGACAGACTGATGCCGTGCTCGGGCAGCGCGACGTTCACGTGCGCGGCACACCAGTCATTGCGTCGCAGTACGTCGCCGCGACGGTCCTCGTCGAGTTCCAGTCCGCGCGATAGCACTTCGTCGGTCCATGCCGCGTGCAGATCAGCGAAGTCAGGGTCGTCCGTGTCCAGCGCGTCACGCCATTCGTCGTAGGCTTGGCGCAACCGTTTGCGCTTGCCGCCATCGAGTTCGTCCAGCCCTTGCGGGAAGGCTTCCTTCAGGACGGGAACGGCGAGGAAAGGGCCGGAAATCTCGACGAGGGAGAGCCAGTCGTGGTGCATGGTCATGCGGCACCTCCGGCAGATTCGGGCACGATGAAAATCACTGCAACCGGAAAGGTGCGGTCGTCGAGCTTGGCGTAGCGGGCGTCGATGGCCTGTGTCTCCGTCCTGCGCTCGTCAGGGATGCGCGCGAGGCGCGCTTCCAGCGCGGCAGTGTCGCGCCGCAGTTGCGAGCGCTCGTCCTCGGTGAAGAGCGTGAACTGTTCGGGCTGTTCGCCCTTCTTCAACTCGGACTGGATCGCCTTCTCCAGTTCGTCGAGCACTGCGCCAATGTCGCCGACCTCCTGCTGCTTGCGGGTCTGGAGCGTGTTTGTGAGGTAGCGGAGCCGCTCTTTGGAACGGACATCCACGGCTTTCAGGATGGCTTCCTGATGACTGTCTAAGCGGACGCGCAGCGTGTCGAACAGGGACGGATCCGCCGTGATCGGCTTGGATTCGTCTAGCCAATGCTGGACGCGGGTGACACCTTCCTCGCGGCGGAAGGATTGGTCGCGCAGGTAGCCGCCCGCCAGAGTCAGTTCCTCATGCAACCGATGGTGGTTGCCGCCGGTGACGACCAGCCGCGAGACGACGATCACGGCCGGGCCATCGATGAGCCCATCCGGCACGCTGCGGACAGCGACGCGGTGCAGTTTCTTTACATCGTCATGCGCCCAGATCTCGGCTCGCAGTAGCCGAAGGCACATCTGCACCAAGCGATGGTTCAGGTGGACGAGCACGACGTCGTCGCGGCCACTGGCGACGGCATGGTCAAAGGTGATGGGCCGAATCTTCTGGGTGTGCGGGTGGCGCAGCCCCTCCAGGCAGCGCGCCCACGAGCCGGACAGTGCGGGCATCCGGAAGACACTTCCCGAAGGTGCGCCCGTCAGTTCAAAGGGTTCCAGCGGCGGACGGCCCGCCAGCGCGAGCCCGGTCTTCACGGCCATCAGAACATGGTCGGGCGTGAGGTGAAAATCCCGCTTGGTGGTGAGCAGACGCTCGTGCAGCTTGGCGATGCGCTCCTTCAACTCGCGCTCGGCGCGCACGAAGTTCTTGGCGCGGGCGATCCGCGCCTCGGCCATGCGGGTGTCCAATTCCTTCAGCGAGCCTTCGATGAGACCTGACATTTGCGGCGCAATGACTGGGTTGACGCTGCCCATGTCGGCGCGCATCGAGTCCAGCTTCCGCAGAGCACGGAGTATGTCTTCGCCGTGCCCGCCGACCGATGCGCCGTTCATGCCGCCGCCGTCGACTGGGTGCCAGATCAGCACTTCCTTCTCGCGCTGTCCGTGGCGGTCGATACGCCCGTTGCGCTGCTCCATCACGTTGGGGTTGTAGGGAATCTCCAAGTGAATGAGCAGATTGCAGTGGTTCTGCAAGTCGATGCCTTCGGATGCGGCATCGGTGGCGAGCAGGATGCGGACGGACGAATCCTTCGGCGATGCTTGGAACGCGGCCTTGATGGGCTCGCGTTCTTCTTGGGATAGGCCGCCGTGGAGCAGGCCGAGACGTTCGCCGCCGAAACCGTGGCTCGCCAGGATTTGCTGCATCCACTGGTGCGTAGTGCGGTATTCGGTGAACAGGATCACCCGGCGGTCGTTCCACTCGCCGTTCGTCTTGAGATTGACCGCGAGCCAGTCGAGGATGGCTTGCGCCTTGGAGTCGGCCTGATTGCGGGCACGCTGCGCCCACGCCCTCAAGTCATCCAGCATCGCTCGCTGTTCCGCCGTCGAGGGCATCGAGCGGCGCGTGGCTTCCTCGATGGCTTCAGCTTGGGCGTTCTCGACTTCCCGGTCGTCGGCATAGTCCTCGTCGACCTTCAGGATGGCCTTGTGCAGGATGCGCTCGGCCATCGCGTCCGGTTTCTCGGGACGCGCTTGCGATAGCGACGCAACGTGCTTTTCGAGCGTGGACGCGAACGCCGCAGGCGACGAGAGCAGCCGCTTTTTGAGGAGGCGATTGACGAAGACCGTGCCGAACCCGATGCCCGCGGTCCCGGCGCCCTTCTCGCGGCTGGCGCAGTAGGCGTCCAGCTTGCGATGGATCTCGCGCTCCTCCGCCGAGTACGGAACTTCGAGCGCCTGCAAGGTGCGCCGGGCGTACAGGGGATTGCCGTCCGCATCGACCAGATCGCTTTTCAGGCGACGGATCATCACCTGACCGAGGCGCTTTTCGTCGGGAAGGATGTTGCGTGCGAAACGCTGGTCGTCGAGCAATTCCAGTAGTGAGGTGAACGACTCGGTATAGCCGTTGTGCGGCGTCGCAGTCAGGAACAAACGATGCTGGAAGTGTGGGCCGATGGTGCGAACGAAGCGCGTGCGTTGGCTCTCCAGCGCGTAGTGCGCGCCTGCGGCGGGCGCGACGTTGTGGGCTTCGTCCACGACAAGGAGATCGAACTTGCGCGGATGGCCGACGTGCGCAGGGATCACGTCGCGCATGGCGCGCAATCCTTCGCCACTCTTCGCCCAATCCATCGACGTGATGAGACGCGGATGCGACGTCCACGGGTTGGCGTGGATGCCGCGTTCGCGCCGTAGCTGCTTGATGTAGTCGGTGTCCACCACGCGGAAGTCGAGTCCGAATTTCTCAAGCATCTCGACGCGCCACTTCTCCTGAAGCGATGCGGGGCAGACGATCAGGACGGTGCGTGCGCGGTGCCGCAGCAGCAGTTCCTGAATGACCAGTCCAGCTTCGATGGTCTTGCCGATACCGACGTCATCGGCGATGAGCAGGTTGACGCGAGCCATGTCGATGGCACGCACCAGCGGATCGAGCTGGAAGTCCTGAATGCTGACGCCACTGCGGAATGGAGCCTGGAGAAACCCGCGGTCGGCGTTGGTGGCTGCGCCCCACCTCACGGCATCGAGGAAAGCGTCGAGCACGCTCGAATCGTCTTGCCCCGTCACCGAGGGCAGGCCTGCGCGCTCGATGATCTGAGCACCCGGCTCGATTTCCCAGACGACTTGCAGCTCCTCGCCGAGACCGTCCTCGTCGATGGACGATAGCGTCACGCAGTGTTGGGGAGCGCCGGTTTCCAGCCCCGCGGCGTCGACGTCGGCCACCACCCATTGACGACGACGCACCTCCACGAGTTGCCCTGGCTCGGGGCGGGCGCGATATGTCTGCGGTTGCCGTTCGTTTGGGGTGCCCATCTGGTGGCCATCTACCTTTTTAGTTCTTCTCGTTCGCGCCGGATGACGGAACACCGGGCTTCGCGTCAGCATTGGCGACCGCGCGGGCGACCGTCGCAGCGGCTTCGACTGACGACTCGTGTGACCAGAACCTCAGCGCCGTCCAACCGGCAGCTTCGAGCCTCGCATTCGTATCGGCATCCCGCTGGCGGTTGGCCTCGATCTTTTGCCGCCAGAACTCCGCGTTCCGTTTCGGCCACGTGGCATGATCCGGGCAGCCGTGCCAAAAGCAGCCATCGACGAAGACTGCGATCTTGCGACCGGGGAAAGCCACATCAGCGACGCGGCGCGGCTTCTTCAGCACCTCGTAGCCGACCCGGTAGCGCAGACCGATCCGGTACATCTCCCGACGCAGCGCCAGTTCGACGTCCGTGCCGGTCTGCCGCACCCTCGCCATGCGGTCACTAGCATCGGATGGCAGAGACGCGAGTCTGGGCATCGGACAGCCCATGTCAGGCCATCACCGCGCAACCGATGCGAGATGTTGTCCAATGCTGCGGGCGATGGCGCGACCGAGATCGACCGGCACCGCATTGCCGATGAGCCGGCCGAGCACTTTGAAGTTCACCTCTCCGTCCTGCGGGATGAACGCATAGCCGCGCGGAAAGCTCTGCAGGATGGCGGCTTCCCGCAGGGAGATAGCGCGATCCTGCTCGGGGTGGCCAAAGCGACCGTTGCCGAACCCATAGCACTGGGTCGTCATCGTCGGTGCGGGCTTGCCCCACTCCATGCGCCCATAGACGCCGGGATAGGTGCGGCCGGTCTCGGCGCGGTGGCATTCGGCAACCAAATGCTTCGGCCAGTCGCGCCACGTACCACCGGGTTTGGAGACCTTGATCCGCTTGAGATTGGTTTCGGACAGTGTCGAGGTAACGTGCAGTTTGTCCCGTGGAGCAGATTCTCCAGCCCCCAGCTTGCGCAACCGTCCAATGGCCTTCTTCACGGTTTTCGGCTTTTTGTGGGTCGGTTCGATCATCTGAATGCTGCCGTGCTTGGAAGCCAGCAGCACCATCCGACGCCGCAACTGCGGGACGCCGTAGAGAGAGCTGTCAACGACATCGAACCAGACGCCGTAGCCGAGCCGTTTCAGCGTATCGACGAAGTCATGGAACACCGCGTGCTTGGCGACCGTCGGCACGTTCTCCATCGTGATGACGTCCGGCATCGTGCCTTGGGCGAGACGGGCGAACTGATAGAGCAGCCCCCACTTGCCGTCCTTGCCATCCAGTTCGTAACGCTGGGCGTAGGTAGAGAACGGCTGGCACGGCGCACACCCCGCCAAGATCGTCAGTTCGGCGTCGCCGAAGAGCTGTCTGAGGTCTTCGGTCGTGACGGTGCTGATGTCGCGCTCAATGAAGCGGGCCTCGTTGTTGGCCTCGTAGGGGAAACGGCAGGCGGGGTCGAGATCAATGCCTGCGACGACCGGAAGGCCTTCGAGTGAGAAGCCATGCGTCAGTCCCCCAGCACCGCAAAACAGATCTACACAAGCAATTTTTTTCATATTCGACCTACCCCATTTCCCACCGTCCTGCCTCAGACGTTCATTGAGTTGCTTCGTTCGGCGGCTCTTCCAGTGATAAAGATTGGCTCCTGTCACTTCCGTCAGTGAGCGCCGCCCTTGTTGCCATCGCGCATATCCTGAATCTGCTTGTTGACGCTCCGCCAGAGTGCTTGTTTCCCAGGCAAGTCCCGGGTGATCGACAGCTCCTCCGAGACACGACGAAGAAGCATCAGGGTTTCTGCCGTGAAATCGGTGGAGGTCTGCAGCATCCGTGTCAGTCGGTCGATGGTCTTGCGCTGTTCCTGCAGTTGGGCAGCTAAATCTTCGGTCGTCACCGCGGGTTCAGCGGGCTGGGCGAGCGCTGCCGGCAATGCGGTCGCCAGCATGTCCTTGACGACGCGATAGGGCGTTGACCGGCGCGTTTTTGCCAGCTGCCGCGCCTGCTCGGCCATCTCCCCGCTTAGGCGCAGGCTGAACTTCAAACCGGCATCTATCTGCTCCGCCATCACGTCCCCCTATGCACTAAACGACACGACGGCGCGGTGCGCCGTCGAAAGCCCGCAATGCATTGATTCTGCGAGGTCGCGTGGCGTCTGCCACGCGCTTGTACATTAGACGACTCAGCGGCGGAAAAGACAAGCGGCTCAATGAGATGGGCCGGCTTTTGTCCGAACTGAAACAGTGCATCAGGTGTGAAGATTCTGACCCTACGCCACAGGCGGAGGGATCTGTTGCACGACGCCATCAACCTTGCATGCAGGCGTGATGGGGTCACGCAACAATCTTGCAGGCATGGCGTCTGAACCGCCCCGGGAATCTCGGAGGCTCCCTCACTTGAGAGAATGGAGCCATGACCAGAGCATCGAAGTATTCCCCGGAAGTGCAGGAGCGCGCGGTCCGGATGGTGGCGGAGCACGCGGCGCAGCACACCTCGCAGTGGGCGGCGATCGAATCGATTGCCGCCAAGATTGGTTGTACGGCCGAGACGCTGCGGCGCTGGGTGCGCCAGGGCGAGCGTGACGCCGGCGTGCGGCCCGGCCTGACCACGGCCGAGGGCGAGCGCATCAAGGCGCTGGAGCGCGAGAATCGCGAGCTGCGCCAAGCCAACGAAATCCTGCGCAAGGCGTCAGCGTATTTTGCGCAGGCGGAGCTCGACCGCCCGTTCAAACGATGAAGGCGTTCATCGACGAGCATCGCTCGGTCCACGGGGTCGAGCCGATCTGCAAGGTGCTGCCGATTGCCCCGTCGACGTACTACGCCCATGCGGCTCGCGAGGCCGACCCACAGCGCCGTTCTACGAGGGACCAGCGAGATCGAGCGCTGGTGCCGGAGATCGAACGGGTCTGGAACGAAAACTTCCAGGTCTACGGCGTGCGCAAGGTGTGGCGGCAACTGCGGCGCGAAGGCTTTGATCTGGCCCGCTGCACGGTGGCGCGCCTGATGAAGCGCCTGGGCTTGCGTGGCGTCATCCGCGGCAAGTCGGTGCGCACGACGGTGAGTGATGCCAACGCACCTTGCCCGCTGGATCATGTCCGTCGTCACTTCAAGGCGGATCGGCCGAACAAGCTGTGGGTCTCGGACTTCACCTACGTGTCGACCTGGCAGGGCTTCGTCTACGTCGCCTTCGTCATCGACGTCTTCGCCCGGCGCATCGTCGGCTGGCGGGCTTCGTCCTCGGCGCGGACCGACCTGGTGCTCGACGCGCTGGAGCAGGCGCTGCATGAGCGCAAACCGGTCGGCCCGGATCGGCTGGTGCATCACAGCGACAGAGGTGTCCAGTACGTGTCGATCCGCTACACCGAGCGTCTTGCCGACGCGGGTCTCGAACCTTCCGTGGGCAGTGTGGGCGATTCCTACGACAACGCGCTGGCCGAGACCATCAACGGCTTGTACAAGGCCGAGGTGATTCACCGGCGGCCTTCCTGGCAACGCCGCGAAGACGTCGAGTGGGCCACGCTGCAGTGGGTGGACTGGTACAACAATCGCCGACTGATGGAACCGCTTGGCGACATCCCACCCGCCGAAGCAGAAGCTGCCTACTATTCACAAATCCCGAGTCTCGCCCTCGCGGCGTGACTCACAACAACGAGCCTCCGGGAAAACCGGGGCGGTTCAGTCAACAGCATGTCGTCAATTCTGTTGACGCCGTGTAACCGTAGCGCCTTCACGGCTGATGCTTTCCCAACTTTCCTGTGTTGACGACTTCGCGACGAACTTGTCGACGACCTGTTCGCGAGACGACGTCACTTTTGTCGTCACGCGCGAGGACACCTCGTCAGCATCTTGTCGTCATCCGCGCGTACGATTGTGCAGCCGTCATGTCGTCAGCACGTTTGCAAGAAGTTGTGCCCGAGACTCGTCCGGTGATGCCGTCAGCGCTGACGTCCGTTTCGCGTCGGCTCAACAAATCCGTTAACGGATTTTCCACACCACGGGGAGTTCTCTGACGACATTGACGTAACGCCGCTGTTGACGCTCGGCGTGCAGATTTGCATGCGTCGCCGTGGGTAACGAGGCAACGGAACCGGGCCTGCCCTGTCGTCAGCTTGGTGGCGGCGGACGCGGGTCGGCGAGGTCCGTCGTTTTGCGGCCGGCAGCATGATTGCTCGCATCGATGCCCTCAGCTGGTAGCGCCTCGCTGGCAAGTCTAAGTATCCACGACTGCTGACACCTTCGTACCTCGGCAAAACGCTTCGGGACAGCCGCGTGTCAGCGTGAGTCACACAGTTTTGCTGACGGCAGCCCAGCAAGGTTGGTGCGGCGACGGCAACACCACCGCTCCCGGCGAGCGGACGTTTCGCATGCGAAAGTGTGGACAGATCTGTTAAGTCTGATCATCAACGGACGCTCTCGACGCCTTCAATCCGATGGTGGCGAACGTCACCACCGCATGACCTAGCATCAGCGCGTACGCGCCCAGCCCGAACGACGCCGGGCTTGCATCGCGCAGCGAAGGTCGCTGGTCCAAACTCTCTGCCACCCCGAAGGAAATCAGTAGCGAAAGTGCGAGGCTGAAGACGGCAGGCGGCAGGTACCAAATGCGCGTGGCGTGCATTTTCCCCGTCAAAGACAGCAACGCGAACAGAGCGATCAGCGGCCCGGTCAGGTATAGCGCAACTGACAGGCCGCCGATGTGACTGATCGAGAGGAACAGGACCCCGCGCTCCGCGATCGGCATTAGCGCGCCGAGGGTTGCGACGACGGCAGCAACGAGGATCAATTGGTGGCGAGTTCGGTACGCAGGCGTCATGACTCGTCACGCTCCGCGCGATCGAGAATCGACTTGAGGCGTTGGCCGCCGTCCCGGAAGTCGCGCGGACTCACGCCCTGGGTGAGCCGCAGCATGTCCAGACACAGCGCGACGTGTGCCCAGGCTTGCGGCTTCAGCGCGCCGAGCAGATGGAGCGACAGCGGCCGTGCGACGGGATCGGCAAACGCGGCGAGCACGTCGATCACTGCCTCTGCGTCCTCCTCGCCGGCCTCGGCGATGTCCATCAGGGCATCCAGCGACTGCACCGCGTTCAGTGCGTACGGGCTTCGCATCTCGAAGAGCGGCGGCGGGTCCGTCCAGACGAGGCCAAACGTTTCGAACGCAGTTTCTGCATCCATCTGCAAAACATCGTCTCCGGATCTGGCTCGCTGGCCGGAGCTCCCCTTGTGCTGCTTCATCATTATCTCCATGTGTGTAAAACACCGTGGAGTTATAGCGCAATCTGCCAAGAATGGGCAGGATGCAAATTCAGCATCCCGCCATCGTCTCCGTCGCTCATGCGATTCGTTCCCGGCGCGAGGCCTCCGGGCATTCGCAAGAAGAGTTTGCGGCGGTGGTCGGGCTCGACCGCGCCTACTACAGCCACGTCGAGCGAGGCCGCTACAACATCACCCTGTCGGTACTGTTCCGAATCGCCCGCGGCTTGCAATGCGCGCCTGGCGAGTTGATGCCGGCCCTCGATGCGCTGACGAATCTCCCGGAGCGATCAAAGGCCCCGAGACGCCCACGCAAGCCGGCGTGATTGCATGAGTTGGCGGCGGTGTAGTGTCGTGTAGCGCTACACAACACTACGCTACACACAATCCGCCCGGACTTTCGCATGCGAAAGTCGATGACTGATCGTCAGCCGCGACTGTCCGGTGCTTTCGTTCGCTCGCGATGGAACGCGATCAACATCTGCACCGCGTCTTCCGCGCTGATTCGGCCGCTGACGAGACGGTCGTCCAGGCCACGCGCGAAGCCAGAGGCGACGGGCAATCCCTCCAGATCACAGTGACGGTCGGCGCGGGCCAATGCCTCGACGGCATCGCTCACCATCCAATCGACGGTGCCCGTTGCGCTCCTCAAGCAGCGTCCGCACCGCCGGCCAGCAATTCCACCCGCACGCGCAGTCCAGCCCGGGCGGCGATCTTGACGATGTTGTCCAGCGAGATCGCAGACATCTCGCCGCGCAGCAGCCGGTTCAGCCGGGGTTGTTTGAGACCGAGTTGCCCTGCGATCTGCTGTTGGGTACCCGGCAGTGACAACAGGCACCGACGCAGCGAACGCAGCGCCTCGGCACGCGCGCGATGAACCGCGGCGATATCGGCTGGATGAACTGCCTCGAAGGCATCCTCGTAGGCTTGGCTGATGGTGCTTGCGTCAACGGTATCCATGGATTGGCTGCGCCTCGAACGGTGCTCAATTATAACTCTGTAGTTATAAATGCCCGTAAACCTCGCCGTAAGTGAGCGGGGACTTTCGCATGCGAAAGTGGGTGGCGGCGGGTCATCGCTCCCACCCACGATCAATATCCCGTGTACGCCGGAGCACCCCTCGCGGCTCGACCTGCCGCGATTCGCTGAGCTGTTGGTAGCGACGCTCGAACCGGTCTCGCTGATCAGGAGCTGGCGCCGCGATCCGCGCTTCGAGGGCTGACGTCTTGTCGCCAGTTTCGCGCTCGACCGTGCTGGAGAGTTTCGATACAGAGTCGGTGTAGATCGTCAGGCTGTTTCTCTGGCGGCTAATGGCGACCAGAAACGCCTTTTGGCTGAGTAGCGTTTTGTCAGCGCTGCTGGCCTCGACCAGCACACGTTCGGCGGTCTGGCCCTGCGCCTTGTAGACGGTCGTCGCGTAGCCATGCTCCCAGTGCTGATTCCGTGGGATCGTCTGATCAATCACTACGCGCCGGTCGTTCTCGGTCTGCGCCGTCATCGACGACTCACCGTTAGCGATGACTGTCAGCCGCTGGCCGTTGGTGAGTCCAAGATCGGCGTTGTTCTTAGACCATACGATGTGTTCCCCCGGCGCGAGCGAGGTTTGTCTCGGCGTGTAGATCTGCGGCGGCATCTTCGAGCCACCGGCGATCACGCTGGGCTGCCAGTCGACAGCGCTACCGCCGACGTCCAGCCGCACCGTTCCAGTTTGAAGATCGACCGCTATCACGCGCGCATAGGCACCGCGCGCAATGCCGAGGCTGCCGAGTGCCCGCGGAAAATGCACGATATGGCCGGGTTTGTAGCTGTTGGCCAGAGCAGTGTCCGCTCGCGCGGCATACACCGCGATCAGCTGCTGGGCTGGTTTTTCGTTCGCCAGCCGGCCCTCAATGCGCAGGATGTCTCGCGCACGGTCGTTCAGCTCGGTGCGGGTCGCATTCTTCACGGCGAGCATCAAGGGCCTTTCACGCCCATCGCCGGCAGCCGTCCAGTCCCTGAGCATCGCTGAAACCCGATCCTCACGATCAGCGATCTCCCGCGTCTCGGGCGCCAGTTTCCGGATCGCGGCAACAATGTCCGCACCGATCACATCGCGGATTGCCTCGACGTGCCGGGCGTCCGTCTGACGGCGGATCTCATCCATTTCGACGCTTTGCATGCCGTGAGAAATCATTTGCGCGAACGGCTTGCCGGCATCGATCGCGCCAAGCTGCGCGGTGTCGCCGACATGAACGGTTCTCGCGCCCAGCTTTGCCGCTAAATCAAGGAGCCGCCGCATGGTGGCGTTGTTCACCTGCGATGCCTCGTCCACCACCCAGACCTGCTTCCGGTATCGCGCTTCAACCTCCGACCGAATGGCAGGATTGTCCGACTGAAGACGGGCGGCATCCTTCGCGATTTCGCCCAAGTGCTTCCGCAGCGTCCGTGAACTCATCCCGGCTGATTGCTCAAGTTGCCTGGCCGCTTCGGCATTCGCGGCCATCCCTACCAACTCGAAACCGCGTGCTTCCATCAGCTCACGCGCCTTCCCAAGCATGAACGTCTTGCCGCTCCCCGGCCGGCCGACGACGCCAACATGGCGATCATGCGTCGTCAGGATCATCTCGACCGCTGTGCGCTGCCCCGTATTTAGGGACGTGGTGGCAAGTGCGGCCGCAGCGTCCGTCCCCGTATAGGCGGACGCGACAGCGTCTTTCCCTGTGTCGACGGCGACCTGAATCCGCAGCTCCTGCTGAAGCGCGCTGATCGTCGTCCAACCGGCTTGATCGCCCAGCTTCGCTGAATGCAGTCGGCCCGCTGCCCGCTCACGCTCTATCTGGGCTTCAGCCTGCCCAACCGTCAGGCGGCCCATGCCGCCAGCGAGCGTCCACGCAATCAGCGCGGAGTGCTTGAACACGGCTTCCCGGTCTGCGAGTCGGTTGATCGCGGCGTGCAGTGCGCGTGACTGATCCTCTGCATCCGCCACCTGGTACGACGTCTCACGCTGGCCGGCCGCTCGAATGAGTTGCTGCGGATCGAAACCGATCACTTCAGCGCGCGCACGCCATTCCTTCGCCAGCTCGGCCCGGTTCTCCGGCACTTTGGTATGGCGGGTCATCAGCGCCGCCTGCGCCGACGCCTCCGCGCCGGATTCGCCTCTGGCGGCGAGCGACGCTTCGATCTCCTGACGCCGCGTACTGAACTCCCGCAGCGCCGCGGCAGAGACACCTGCTACCTCCCAACGACCATCGGCACACGTCTGCTCGATCTGAAAGCCGAGCTTGCGCATCTCGACGGCGAGCTCGGCTCGGTATACCGCGCCTGCAGCCATTTTGTTCTCGAACAACTTTTTGTCGTCCAAGGAACGCCAACGGCCATCCGCGCTTTGCGTCGCATTCATCACGATCGCGTGCGTGTGCAGCTGCGGATCGTGGTTGCGGCTCGTGTGGTGGCGGAACGTGGCGGCGACCAGGTTCCCCGTCGAGACACGATCAACGATACCGTCCTTGCGGATGCGCGCCCCGACCACTGACGCTTCGATCCAGCTCAAAGCAGCTTTCACCGCACGATCATGCGCCGACATGACGCTTCTATCTGCGCCGACTTCCGCGAGCAGCGAAACCGACTTTGGCGCCGAGAAAGTGAGATCCCAGCCGGGCCTGTGTTCGACGTCGCCGCCCTTCTCGCGAACCGTGCCGAGTTGCTCACCCGCGGGCAGACGACCATCGAGTAGCGCTTTGAAATCGTCTTTGTCGACAGCACCGTTCATCCCGAGGCGGCTCGCGCCATCGCCGAACCATTCGCCAACGGTTTCGCCATCACGATCACCAACGTAGTAATCGTCTCGTTCGAAGTAGGACGCGGCAACGGCGCTGGAGCTTACTGCTGCCATCGAAAGCATCAGCGAGCTCCCAACCGTGCGAGCGGCAGGTAGCTACCCACAGGTTGCGGCTCGCTGCTATCAGGATCGCGTTCAGAAGACGCAATCAGTTTTAGGGGGGTGGCGATGTCGTACATCGCCCCGGTCGAACGGGGTGACGATGTCGTACTTCGGGGGGTGGCGATGTCGTTGGGATAACTCTTCGTACCCACAGCTTTCTGTGGACAACTGCGACCACGCGCGGCGGAAGCATCCGAAGGCACGATCCGCACGCCGCCGCGGACAACCGACACGCCAAGACTCGGCGCGACGACGAGAACCCGGCTCAACGACGCCTTTAGTTGACGTTTGAAGTTTTTCCGGCCGACAGGTGCCGACTCAGCATTGAACTGTCGATGCAACGCCAGCCAAGGAATGAACACAGGCGCCTTGAGCTTGGCTGTCCGCCGAATGAGCCAACAGTAGACGTCGATTGCCAATGCTGACGATCCGAGCGCCCGTAGCGCACGAATGTCGATCGGGACGGCGTGTTTCTGCAGCCGACGCCGGAAATCTTCCGTCAACTCGACGATTGGCTCCCATTCGGATCGCAGCTCGTCGTTTCGACGCGTCCACACCTCAATTGAAGCGACTGGCTGCACGTTTTCTGTACGCGTGCGCCCATTCTGGATCCACCCGATTTGTATACGGCAAACAGCGAGCGCTTCGATTTGCTGCCGCAGCGCTGCCAGTCCGCCACGGTTCGTTTGCGCACCTCGGGGTGTCTTGCCAAGCGCGCGTAGGAAAGCGCTTGCAGAGCCGCCGACACAAACCTTTTGCGTGTCACGCCTCAGTGACTGTGTCACCAACCAGCACATCAACAAGCGCGGCAGTGGGCCGAACGGAAGCGGCACTTGGACCCAGCGCTCGCCCACGAGAACGCAACCGGCCTCGACGCGGAGATGCGCACGGCCCGACATTGATTCATAGACCCGGCCATCGATACGCGACCGAGGAAATGTGACGCTGCAGAAAAGCGCGTCGACGAAGCCGAGGTCGTCGCCGTGCGGCCGATCGAGGCCGATGGCGACGGCGGCATCAACCAGACGTCGCCGGGGACGGTCGGGGCATTTCACGTCTGTGAATCCCGATCAGAGGTCGAGCGGTCCGGATCGCTCAGGACGGCCCTTCAGCTCGCAACGCCGCCGTTCGATCGTCTCCTGATCCTCGATCCACTTGAGCACCGTCTTGCGCCGCCAACGCAGCGGCCTTGACCGCCAGGAAGGCGGGAGCCGTTCGGGGGCGCGGCACCTCAGTGTGAGAAGTGTCGCCGGGCTCACCCCGAGCAGTTGGCTGACCTCGGCAATGCCGAGCATTCCGTTTGTGCTGTCTTGCTGTTCCATCGCGCCACCCGTGCAGTTGTTTGCGGTGGCTTCGAAAATTATTCCTGCAGCGGTGGCGGGACGAGCATTCGATTGTTCAGAATGCTTCCGATGTCGAGATCAACCGGCCAGATCGTTGACAAGCCAGATTCCATCCCACGGATCCGGTTCTGCGCGACCTGCGGCCGGCCGGCCGAAGCGCAACGCGAGGCAGAGGGCGCGTCGCGAGCGCTGCCAGCTCGGCGCTATTGCGCTCTCCACAAGCGCGTGATTCCCGGCTTCCGTGAGGGGCTCGCTGAGCTCTGGCGACATGCGGACGAACTCGCGCAAGACAGAGGAATATCCGGGCAGCAGAGCGTTTCATTCGCGGCAGTTGTTCGGGACTTCGCTTGCCTAACAGCAGCACGCGATCGCCACGGCAGGGACCGGTGGCAGCGCGATCTATCAATCTGGGCTCAGCGCCTGGCTGGAGCTCCCGTAACCGGCATCAGCGCGCGGACGTTCCTCTCGCCCCGATCGATCCTCGCCGCAGCCAAGCGCGTCGATGCGGTGATGTCCGCCGCCGCGCACGAGGTGGATGCCGATGGGCGGCTCTTTATACGGGACGTCTTGATCTTGTCTGCGACGTCCGTTCACCGGAGGTCCAGTCCCAACCGAGACGACTGTCCGGCGTTAGCATCGGCGGTAGAGGCAATCAACAGCTTCTCGGCGGCGAGACGTCGCGATGGCGATGCAACGGTCGACCTGCGCGCCGTCATTGGCGCGGTGTCTCGCACCGGCCTGCTGGATCGCCTAGCACCTGATCGTATTGTTCGGACGATGCCCGGGATGCCCGATCTCGCGCTCAACCCCGCCGGCTATCTTCGCGAAGTCTCCAGAGACCCACGCGGGCAGCGGGCAGAGAGCGTTTCCAGCGTGTTGGCCGCGTACAAGCGCGTGTGCCAATCAAAGAACCGCGGCGTCGAGTGGCGCGCAGACCCCGACTACGTCTTGACCGTGTTCCTCTCCGAGCTCGGCGAGGCACTGCGGCCGCGCATCACGATCATCCCGAACGCGCCGATCGGGATCACCAGGACCTGCGAGCTGTGCTTTCGAGACGCGCGGCCAAGGACGTTTCGATGCGCTCGTCACGTTCACAGCGATCGCCGAAGCGCCCACCATGAACGTTTCGCATCCCTAAGCCGAGACCTTCTGCACTACGTCCGTCGCGTGGAGAAGCAAATCTTTGAGCTCGAAGAGTTCGCCCACCTCCGTCAGAAGCTCGCTCGGCAAGAATCGCTATATGAATTTGCGCGGGCACATTTGAGTCAACACGGCTCTGAAGAGGCCCTGAACGAGTTTCGAAACACCGGCGTTCGATTCGATCAGTGGGTCCAGCGGGACGAGCTTTTACTTTCAAGCCGCTCTGTTCGCCAAATTGCTCATGAGCTCGTCAGGAGAAGGATTCGACCGAACGCTTTTCGTATAGGCCTAATGCTGAAGAACCCAGCTTTCGTGAGCCGAGGCGGGGCGAGCAGGCTTGCTGAAACTATGGGCGTGAGCCGCCAGCGAATATCTCATCACCGAGCAGCAGCTGACCGAGCGAAGGTTCAAGTTGAGAAAATCCTGGATGAGATCGTCGGGGCGCCGTCAGCATGGATCGCGGAAGAGAAGAAAGTGACGATCGAATCCCAACGGCTGGCCGTGCGGGCTGCACTGTTGTGCTTGGATGCTCACCGAACGGGAACATCACGGAGATGAAGTTGGTGCCCCGAGCAGGAATCGAACCTGCGACCCTCTTCTTAGGAGGAAGATGCTCTATCCACTGAGCTACCGAGGCGGCGACTATTTCATCTGCCGCAGCAGCCGCAATTCCTTAAAAATTGCGGCAATTTGCACGTCCAGAGACGCACTGTCGGCCGCCTGCAAAGCCAGCCGATCCATCTTGGCGGCGATCTGCTCGGCACGAAGCTGAGTGTAACGCTTGAGCATATCCAGCGTCTTGTGCCCGGTGATGGCGCTGACTTCCATCATGTCGAGGCCCAGCTCAAAGAGCCTAGACGTGGCCTCATGCCGAAGGTCGTGAAAACGTAGGCCGTCGATCGCAGCACGTCTGCACGCCCGGTCGAACGCCTGGCTCAGGGAATCGACCTTGAACCCGAGCAGGGAGTCGTCGTCCTTGGCACGCTTCGGCTTCGTCTCCGTCAGAAGATCAATGGCTCGCTGGCTGAGTGGCACCGTTCGTTTCGTGCCGGTCTTGGCTGCCCCGGCATCTTCTGCTCGGATTTGCAGTGTGCGACGTTCGAAGTTCACATCTCCCCAGACTAGGGATTCTCTGATTTACCTGGTGACTGGCGCCCCAAGCCGATAAGAAATCCGAATTATGGGTGCTTGGATCGCCTCGGATGCCTCGTTTCTTGGCCTTTCGGCCTCAATCGCTGTGCAGCAGGCGGATTACGCCTGCTGCAGCTTCATCAATTGAGCGCGCGCCAGGTACAGGTTGGCCAGCGCGCAGGTCACCTGCAGCCGGTGCAGGTTCTTCGCCAGACCGCGGTAGCGGACCTTGGTAAAACCGAAGCGCAGCTTGATCACCGCAAAGACGTGCTCGACCTTGGCGCGCACCTTGGACTTGGTCCGGTTCTTCGCCCGCTCTGATTCGTCGATGACGCCCTTGAGACGGTAGCGCCGGTTGGTGAAATCCAGCGCCTGCGGGGCCTTCTCACGAATGACGCTGCCCTGACCGCGATACGCCTGATCACCCCACACCCGCGTCTCCTGGCCGTGCAGCAGTTCCGGCAATACCCGGCAGTCGGCCACGTTCGCCGCCGTGGCTTGTACCGAATGAATCAGCCGGGTCCGGCTGTCGACACCCACGTGCGCCTTCATGCCGAAGTACCACTGGTTGCCTTTCTTGGTCTGGTGCATCTCGGGATCGCGCTGCTGTTGCTGATTCTTGGTCGAACTCGGCGCGCCAATGATCGTGGCATCCACGATCGTCCCTTTGCTGATCTTGAAGCCCTGCTCCTGAAGGTAGCGCTGGACCTGGTCAAACAGCGGCTTGCCCAGGGTGTTGCGCTCCAGCAGGTGGCGGAACTTGCAGATCGTGGTTTCGTCCGGCGGCGCCTCCAGGCCCAGGTCAATCCCCGCAAAACGGCGCATCGACGCCGAGTCGTACAAGGCCTCCTCGGCCGCCGGGTCCGACAGATCGAACCACTGCTGCAGAAAGTAGATCCGCAGCATCCGCTCCAGTGCTATCGGTGGCCGTCCGCCGCTGCCGGTATCCTTGAAGTAATACGGCTCGATCACCTCGCACAGCGAGGACCACGGCATCACCGAGTCCATCTGCTCCAGGAAGCGCGCCCGCTTGGTCGTGCGCGCGTACTTCTCAAATCCACTGCCCAGGCTCTGTTGCTTCATCAAAGTCATCCGTCTGTCCGTTCCAGATTGAAACGCAAACAGCGTGCAACTTCGAGAGGTAAATCAGAGAATCCCTAGGGCGCACAACTCGCCGCGACGAGCCGCGGTTTCGATGGCAAGGATGACGGCATTTTTCAACGGCTCGTTGTAGACGCACGCCGCAAGCAGTCGCGTTTCCTCGCCCTCATTGAGCCTCCGATCGCGGCCATCACCTTCCGGGGGGCGGTCGACGCCGCGCGCGGGATTGCCAAACGGTAGTCGGTACCCCCAGCGCTTGATCGCGATGTCGATGACGCGCGCGAGAAAGGCCATCTCCTTCTTCACCGTCGGCGGCTTCACGAGTCTGTCCAGCTCGACAACCGGATCACCCTCCCGGCCGCCGCCCCGACGGCAGCGTTGCCGCAGGCGACTGTCGCGGTATTCGCCGACCCTTTCCGGAGTGAGCGCGGCCAGCGGGATGGTCCCCAGCTCGCGCCGGATGGGGTCCGCGCAACTTTTGGCTGCTCCCGGCGAACGGAGCGTTCCCGCGATTTCGTCCATGTACTGATCGACGATCTTCGCGACGGTGATCTTCTTCGCGCGTTCGACGCCCGCCAGATCAGCGCCAAGTTCAACGAAGCGCTCCTGCTCCGCGAGCCAACGCTTGCCTGCCTCCAGCGTTTTGAACGAGCGCGTAACCCGCCGCCCGTCAGGCTGGGTGATGCGGAAATCGTGGCGAACTTGCTTCAGGACTTTCTTGCGTCCGTCCGCGTATTCGCGTTCTACTTCCCAGCGACGCTCTTTGTAGTAGGCCATTGTCTCGACGAGCAGATACAGAGCAGATGGGCAACCATCTGGACCTGTAAAAACTCTTTGTGAACATGAGCCTAGAGAATATCGTACCTGCGCCTCCTAAGCGGAGGGTCGCAGGTTCGATTCCTGCCCGGGGCACCACCTCAACTTCTTTTATGTTCGCTTTAACTTCCCAGGCGTTACGACTGCGCCCGATCGTCTTGTCAGCGTCTTGCCACCTGGCTGACACGACTGGAAGCAGGCCCAACTACAGCACCCTTCTCCCGACAGCGACGGGATGGGCGCAACACCCGCCCTGACCATCCGATTCCGCGGTTTGCAAGCCTCAACGGCCGGTCACTTCGCGCGCAGCGGCGCCCACCAGTGCTGCATCGATGGCCGTGCGCAACTCGGCGCTGTCGGGCGCGACATCGCTGGGGAAGTGTCGAATGACGCGGCCGTCGCGCCCGATCAGGTATTTGTTGAAGTTCCACCCCGGCGCCTGGCCGGTCCGCGCGATCAGGCCGCGGAACAGCGGGTTGGCCTTGTCGCCCTTGACCGCGCTCTTGCCGAACATCGGAAAGCTGACGCCGAAATTGACCTTGCAGAACTTGGCGATCTGCGCCTCGTCGTCGTATTCCTGGTCACCGAAATCGCCGGAAGGAAACCCCAGCACCACAAAGCCCCGTTCGCGAAAGCGGCGATAGGTCTGCTCCAGCGCCTCGTACTGGGGCGTGAACCCGCATTGGCTGGCCACGTTGACGACCAGCATCACCTGCCCGCCGTAGGTCTGGCACAGATTCTCCGCGCCACCCATCAAGCGGCGCATGTCGACATCGATGTCGGAACGATCGCAATCGATGGCCCAGGCGGCAGAGCCGGCCAGCATCAGCAACAGGGCGACGACCAGACGCATGGGCTCTCTCCCGGAAACGGTTTGCCGCAAACTAACAGGCTGCGCCTTGCGAGTCTTCCATGTCCAACTTGATCGTTCCCGCGCCGTTGTGGCGCCGACTGGCTAGCGCCACCTACGACGGCCTGTTGCTGCTGGGCCTATGGATGGCGGCGGCACTGATCGAAGTGATCGTGCGCCAACAGATGCTGGGCCTGCCGCGCTCGGCCGCGTGGATGCAGCTTTACTTTTTCGCGATCGGGCTGGGATTTTTCGGCTGGTCATGGACGCGCGGCGGCCAGACCCTGGGCATGCATGCCTGGCGACTGCAGGTGCGCCGGCTGGATGCGGCGTCGCTGCGCTGGCCGATCGCCTTGCTGCGATACACCGCGATGCTGACCACCTGGGCCGTGGTGCTGACGCCCGGTCTGCTGCTGATTCCGCGTTACGCGCAGCACGATGCGATGCGCCCGATCGCGCTCGCCTGTGTGCTGGTAACCGTCGTGGCCGCAGCATGGATGCGGGCCGATGCACGCCGCCGCGCACCCTGCGACTGGGTGTCGGGCACCGAGGTGGTGCAGTTGCCGCGAGCGCAGGGCTGACCGCGCCGCTCCAGAGAGTCTGATCGAGTCGGCGAGGCCGCAGCCGCGCAGGCAAACGCGCGCTTCTACCGCCCAGGCTCCGCGGACGAGGTCTCCGAGACCAGTGCCTCGATCCACTGCGCCACCCAATCGGGCTGGCTCAACGGAAAAAAATGGCCGGCGTCGGCGACCAGGCGATAGCGCGCCTGCGGCAGCAGTCGCCGCAGCGCTTCGGCCGACGCGGCGCAGCGCGAATATTCCGCGTAGATCAGGTACACCGGCATGGCCAGCGCCGCGATCCGATCTTCATGCATGCCGGGCTGGTCCAGGTCCGCCCGCGCGCTGGTCTGGTCCAGCAGGTCCAGCCAGGCCTTGGCCGCGCGGGCCGCGCCGCGGCCCTGGCCGAAAGGCGCGAAGTCGTCACGCGCCTGCACTGGCTGCCCGGACAGTTGCATGCGCGCGGCGGCTTCCAGGAACAGATACCCGACCTGCGGCAGTGCCGCCCAGTCGTGTGCGGTGGTGGCAGCGACCTGTTTCTCGACTTCACTGATACGCGGACCGTCGTGCAGCCGCATCAGCGGCTGCAGACGCGCCACCCGCGTATCCAGCAAACCCAGATGCGTCACGCGATCCCCGATCAGCCCGGCGGCTTCCAGCGCCGCGGCGCCACCATAGCTGTGACCGACCAGGGCTGCGCGCTGAAGCTGCAGCGCGTCCATCAATCCGACGAGGTCGGCGGCAAAATCCTGCGGGCGATATCCCTGCTGCGGGCGGCTGCTATAGCCGTGGCCGCGCAGGTCGAACAGAGTCACCCGGAACCGCGTCTGCAGGCGCATCGCGGTCGGCATCCAGAATGCGCGGCTGGTCGCCAGCCCGTGGACCAGAATCAGATCGGGGCCTTCGCCCAGTTGCTGCCAGGCCAGCCGCGCACCGTTGACTTCAATGAAAGCCATGGACGACGACCGCAGCCGGGATTCGCCAGCGGCGAGGACGGGCCGCACCGTGCCGCCGCGGGTGCGCTGCGCCTGCGGGGCACGGACGACAGGCGGCGGAGATCAAGCGTGACAAAGCCGGGCTTCAGGTGTTGGCTGCGAGGTAACCCGCGATCTGCCCGATGGACAAATCGTCCACGTAGCGGCCGTCCTTCATCAGCAATTGATCGAAGGACAGCTTCCTGCGCACCACTTCCTCTTGAATCGCCACCACCAACTGGATGATGTCGATGGATTCGAAGCCCAGATCGGCGAGCAGGCGCGTGTCCGGCCCCATCTCGCCGGAGAACTCGTGATCCCAGTCCTGCGTGAAGTCCTCCAGCAACTCGATCAGCGGGGTCAGGTGGGGATTGTCGGCAGGGAGCATTTATTTGGTCTGGTGCGTGGAAGGCGGGACGCGCCATAACTTAACCCAAGCCATGCCCGCACATGCACCCGAGGAGCCGCCCGACCACGCCAATCGTCTTTGCTTGCGTCCTTCGGCTGTTATGCACGCCCTTGCGTTGAACGCCTTCCGCCTTCCGCTTTCCGCTTCCGGCCAGCGCCGCACGCTCATCCGCAGTACAACGGCGAGGCGATCGGTTGCAACGGAGTGCCAGGCACGTAGCGATGACACTCGGGTCGCAGGGGCTGCAGGCGCCCGGCGGCCAACTCATCCTCGAAGAAGGCCAGCGTGTCTTCCAGGTGCGCGTAATTCACACGCTGCTTGTAGGGAGCCAGGTCGTAGCGCCACCACTGGAGCTTCAGCAGGCGTTCGACCAGCGGCTCGGCGAATCGCAGGCGGATCACCCGCGCGGGCGCACCGACGGCCACCGCATAGGGCGGGATATCGCGGGTAACCACGCTGCGCGCGCCGATCACCGCACCGTCACCGATACGCACGCCCCGGCTGACGTAGCAGCCGACGCCGACATAGGCCTCGTGGCCGATCCAGGTGTCGTTGACCACACCGTCGACGTACGAATCGGCGCTGCCTTCTTCGGGCCCCAGCCGCACGAACTGCGGCGCACGGTAGATGCTGGGCATCAACGAGGGTCGGGTGAAGGCGAAGGGATGATTGGAAAACCAGTCCTGTGGATGCTCCGGTGGACCGAGCACCGAACCCTCCCCGATCTGCGAATAGCGGCCGAAACGCACGCGATAGGCGCTGGTCTGGCCAGCCGCATTGAAGAATGTGAACGCGCCCAAGGTGCAGTTTTTCAGCCGGTGTCCGAAGGGATACACCGGCGCTTCGAAATCCATCCAGCCTTGCACGCCGGGCCCGGGGCCCAGTACCAGACCCTGCGCATCGAGTTCGGGCGTCGCCGGGTCCATTGCCGCCTACTCCATGTAACCGAGCATCTGGAGCTGCTCGATGATCTGCTGTTTTTCGCCGGCATCCATTTCCTGGTCCAGCGCGCGGCGCCCGCTGGCGCGGGTTTTCGCGCCCTTCTTGACCGGGTGCGCGGCCATCCATTCAGGACTGAAGAACGTGCCCGGAACCACGCCCTCGAAGTCCGACGGCACCGACACGCCCAGGCTGTAGAGCAGCGTAGGCGCCACGTCCACGATCTGGCGCAGGCCCACCTCGCCCGCCGCCGGGATGCCTGGCCCCACTGCCATGAAGATGCCGTCCGGGTGATGGGTGCCGGCCGCGTGCGGACGCTGAGCCACCACCGGCCGCAGGTTTTTGATCGACACGAAGCCGTGATCGCGCAGTACCAGGGTGAGATCACAGGCGCGCAGCATGTGCTTGCCGGGAAACCACTCTTCGCGCTTGAGCACCTCCACGATCACCTGCTCGCCGGTGTCGGGGTCCTTCAGCGCCAGCAGATCGACGATGAGCTGGTCGCGGAAGCGGGTGTAGTCCTCGGGGCGGATACCGGGATCGCCGGGCTTTTCGGCGACACGGATGTGGATGCCGTTGGACGAGGGCGTGCGGCAGTACGCGGTGGTCTTGCTCCAGTCGAGGTTTGCGAAATCGCTGGCCTCGCGCCGGATCGCCTGGTCGCTGCCGTCGCTGTGCGCCCACGCCAGATAACCCATGTCCTCCAGGTAGGCGTTGATGCGCAGCACGAAGGTCGATGCGGTGAAGCCGTGGTCGCTGGCGAAGAACACCTGCGTGTCCGGTCCTGCCATCGTCACCAGTTTCTCGATATAGCCGTCGAGGTTGTGGAAGTACTCCAGGCACACCTCGCGCATCTGCTTGTCGTGGCCTTGCGGATTCGAAGGCAGCAGGGCCTGGTCCAGCCAGGGCCAGGCCTGGTGCTGGATCTTGTCGGTACCGTCGAACATCACTGCCATCAGTTCCGGCGCATCGTTGCCCAGAATGAACTCCGCCACCTTGAACCACTGCTCTTCGCGCGGCAGGTGATATCGCACCCACTTGGCGGTCTCGTCGGCGGACAGCGACTCCATCGCCTGCTTTTCCTTGTCGAAATCCCAGGCCAGCTCCCTGGGGTCGAAGCCCGGAATCTGCGTCTTGATGCGCTCGAACAATTCGCGAGGATGGGTGTTGCGGCGCAGGTGCTTGGCCGGTATGAAGCCGGGCACGATCGATCCCTTGAGTTCCTCGGGTGCCGGCGCGGTCAGCGGAAAATTCAGCGCGGCCACCGAACGGTTCTTGCGCGAGCAGATCGACCAGATGGTTTCGGTATCGATGTCGCGTGCGTCGTACAGGGTCCAGAACACCTCGCCGCCCTTGTCCTCGGCACGGATGAAATCGAACACGCCGTGCTCGCCCGGGTTCTTGCCGGTCATGATCGAACACCAGGCCGGCGGCGTCAGCGGGTTGGGCGTGGAACGCAGCCTGGCGCGCACGCCGCGCTCCATCACCGATTTCATGAAGGGCATGGTCAGGCCTTCGCCCGGCAGGTCGCGCGTCATCTGGTCGAGGACGGTGAAGGTGCATCCGTCCAGTCCGATGAAAAGTGTTTTGGTCATGGTGTCCGCAAGAATGATGGAAAACCGGAATCGGATGCTCAGCCGGTGGCCACCGGCATGCCGCTGGCGGCGCTCAGACACAGCGCGCTGAGCGCCTCGCGGCCCTCGAACTGCAGGGCCACGTCGTACAGTCTGTCACCGTGCCGGATGCGCACGGAACCGAAACTCACTGCGCGCGGATCCAGCCGCGCATCCACCACGCGCCAATCCTGCGGGCGGCCCTGCAAGCCCAGACCCGCAGCCTTGGCGGCGGCTTCGCGCGCGCACCACAGGGCGCAGGCGACGCGCGGCCGGTCGTTGGCAGCATCGATGTAGCGCCGCTCCTCGGCATCGAACGCCGCGATCAGGCGCGACTCGTCCTGCAGACGATCCAGGCGCTGATAGTCCAGCCCCAGATCCAGCCCCGGTTCGGCAACGACCGCGGCCGCCCACTGCTGGCTGTGCGAGATCGATACGGCCGGCATCGGGCTCAGGCCCAACGCTGCGCAGCGAGCCAGCGGCTTGCCGTGCGTGTCCGCCACGATCTCGACGTCGGCGCTGGCCAGTGTCTGGCCGTGCTTGTAACGCACCCAGTCGCGCACCGCCTCCTTGGCCGCAACACGACCCATCAGCCACTGCGCACGCCGTGGCCCGGTGGCCGGCAGCGCATAGAACTGCTGGCGCTCTGCGCGGCCCAGCACCATGTGTGCCAGGCCGCGACCCCAGATACCGCCCCCGGCACTCAACAGATCGTTTTCGAACGGTGCCACCCGGCGTGCGAACAGCCCCGGCGGCAACAAGCCGTCCATCCAGGGTTCGCCCAGCGCGCCCTGCGCCGGCTCCAGACGGAAACGGTGGAAGCGTTGCGGTACCTCGAAGGTTCGATCGTCCCAACCCTCGGCGCGCATCAGCACGCGTCCGTCGGGCCCCAGCGCCTCGATGGTGCCGCTCAGACGCTCCGGACCGGCGACGCCAAGCTGCGTACGGCTGCTCACGCGCGTACCCGCCGGGAGCGGCGGCGCATACAGGCTCAGGCGCGCGACCTGGTAGGGAAAACAATTGGTCAGCGCGCCCTCACGTTCCTGCAGCCAGTAATAGAACGTCTGCCCGAGCACATCGGCCAGGGTGGCATCCAATTGCAGCCGCGGCGCCGTGGTGAAGGCGAAATAATCCTGCGTCGGCAGCGTCTGCAGATCCATGTCGATGTGCGCGTCGCCATGCCGGCGCACCTGCACGGCGCCTTGCAGACGCGGTCCGTGAAACATGCCGCGGCGGTAGAGCCTGCCGTCGGCGTTGAACACCGGCGCCTGCGCATCGGGCGAGGTCCAGCCCATCGGCGCCGGCGGCGCGGGATAAGCCTCCGCCAGCAACACCTGGGCTTCGAATACCGCCATGCCACCGGCCGGACCACCCGGATCCTGCAGGAACAGACGACACTGGATGCGGTCCTGCTCGCCGTCGCTGCCCGCGCGTTCGGCCACGATGCGCAGTTGAACCTGGCCATCGTCCAGCGACAGCCAGCGGCTGCCGCGACATTTCTCCAGCGCCACCACCACGCGATCGCTGCGGTCGAGCAGGCGCATCGCCGCCTCGGCACAGATCTCCATGCTGAAGGTGAAAGGGATCACCGGTATGGCGAGCAGCTCGGGCTCGCGTGCGCTGGGCGCTCCGCCAATGCAGTGATCGCGAATGAACAGGTCGGTGAGCAGATCGTAGCGACGCTCGCTGACCAGCATGTCGGCACTGCTGTCGACGATGGGCCCGAGCAAGGGAAACCGGTCCGCATCGGCGGCCAGCAGCGTTGCGCCAGCGGCTGCGGACGAAGGCAGCACGCCCGCCATTTCGAGCACGCGCGCCTGGCTGTCAAGGAATTCCTGCATCAACCCGAAGTGGGCGCGCAGCGCCTGCGCGCGCGGGTCCTCGGATACCGCCGCCGCTGACGGCGCCGACTCGGCCGCGTGTGCCGATGCAGCGGCCGGCGTCGCCGGCGCCGGCGCCGCGACGATCGGTGGCGGCTTGCGCTGCTTCCAGGCCTCCGGCAGCCGCACCTCCGGCATCGGGATGGCATTGCGCGGCCGTGCCTTCGGAGCCGGACGCGGATCGGCCAGCAGGTCGAATTCGTCGATACGCCGATGCGCATAGAGCCGCGCGGCGTCGAAGCGCACTCCGGCGACGAACAACTGCGCCAAGGTCTGCTGCAGATGCGCCAGTCCATCCTTGCGGCGGCTGTTGGTGGCCAGTGCCAGCACGTCGGCTTTCCCGCGCAGGGTGTCGGACACGAAGGCCGTGAGGTTGGCGCTGGGACCCACTTCCAGGAACACGCGGAAACCGTCGGCGTACAGGCGCTCCAGGGTTTCGGTAAAACGCACCGGATTTTCCCATTGCTGCGCAGCCAGTTCGCGAATGGCGTCGGGCTCTTCGGGGAACGGCGCACAGGCACGCGCGCTGTACAGCGGTACCCGGCCTGGACCGAAATCCAGGGTCTTGAAGTACGCGCGAAAGGCGTCCGCCAGCGGCTTGAACAATGGCGTGTGGTAAGCGCGCCCGAACGGCAGCTCCTGACAGATTGCGCCGTCGGCGGCCAGGCGTTCGCGCCACTGCGCGGCGACGTCGCTGGGACCGAACAGCACCACCTGGTTGGGACAGTTGTCCATCGCCAGCTGCATGCGGCAACCCGCGGCCTGCACCTGCGCCATCAGTTGCGAGCGGGTGTCGCGGGTCAAGCCGCCGACTGTGAGCAAGCTGCCGTGGGCGATGCGGCCTTCAGCCTCCAGCTTGCGAAAGAAGGCATTGACTGACTGCACCGCCTCGGCGACCTCTTCGCGGTGCACGAAGCGGCGCACCTTGCCGGCCGTAAGCGCGGTGTTCTCGCCGGTGGAATGACCCAGCATCGCATCCGGCAGCAGACCGATATCGTCGATCAACGCCTGCAGCCCGAGACTGGCGGCGTAGACGCTCTCGGCGCCCACATCCATGTCGAACAGCGCCGCTTCGAGCGCGGCGCGCTGCTCGGTGTTGAGCACCGTGGGCGCAGGGAACAACAGTTCCGAACGCGAGCGACTGCCGCGGGCGCGCGCGTTGTCCTCGATGAAATCGAACCAGTCGCGCACCTGCGGAAAGTGCAGGCACAACTCGGCCAGCATGCCGGGATACTGCGAACCTTCGCCGGGGAACAACAGGCACAGCTTGCCCGGCGCCGCGCCGCGACCGTAGGCGGCGCCGCCACGCAATTTGAACGGGCGACAATCCGGTGCAATGAGTTTTTCCAGCGCCGCTTCGAGCTTGCGGGTCAGCTCCTCCGCACTCTCCGCCACCAGCGCCAGGCGATGCTCGCCGACCGCGCGCCGCGCCGCGGACTGCGCCAGTTCTGCCAGCCCCGGCGGATGCGCGCTGCGCAGGTGCGCCAATACCGAGCGCACCAGGCTCACCAGTTGCGCATGGTTGGCCGCCGACAGCAGCAGCATCTCGCTGGCGCGCGGCGGCAGCAGTTGCGACGACGGCACCAGCTCGCGCCGCGGCCCGGAATACTCTTCCAGGATCACGTGGGCGTTGATGCCGCCAAATCCAAAGGCGTTGACCCCGGCGCGCCGCGGCGTGGCGCCGCCGTGGATCCACGGCCGCGTCTGGTTGTTGATGTAGAACGGCGTGCGTTCCAGGTTGAGCGCCGGATCAGGCTCGTCGCACAGCATCGGCGGCAGGATCTTGTGATGCAGCGCCAGCGCCGTCTTGATCATCGACGCCGCCGCGGTACCGGGCAGGCAGTGACCGATCATCGACTTCACCGCAGACACGGCGATGTGCGGGCCGACGCCGCGGGCGCCGTAGACCTGCGTCAGCGATTGGATCTCGGTGGCGTCGCCGACGCTGGTGCCAGTGCCGTGAGCCTCGATCAGATCCACCGTCAACGGATCGATGCCGCTGGACTCGTAAGCGCGACGCACCGCCAGTACCTCGCCTTCCAGGCGTGGCGCCAGCAGACCCTTGGCCTTGCCGTCCGACGCCGTACCGATGCCCTTGATGACGGCGTAGACGCGATCGCCGTCGCGCTCGGCATCGGCGAGGCGCTTGAGTACCAGCATGCCGCAGCCCTCGCCCAGCAAGGTGCCTTCGGCGCCCTTCTGGAACGGCCGCAGGCGGTCGCGCGACAGCGCGCCGATCTGCGAGAACTGGATAAACAGCATGGCCGGTGTCTGCACATGGGTGCCGCCGGCGATCATCAGGTCGCAGCGTCCGGTGGACAGCTCACGCGTGGCCGCGTCGAGCGCGATCAGGGTGGAGGCACACGCCGCGTCGACGATGAAGCTGGGCCCCATCAGGTCCAGCCGATTGGCGATCAGGCCGGCGATGGCGTTGGGGGTGAGCACCCCCACCATATCGCCGCCATAGGGCGGCAACTGCTTCTTGAAATCGGTGTGCAGCGCACGGATGTCCTGCGCGCTGAAGTCCGGCCGCAGGTGATGGATCACCTCCATCATCTGATCGAGGAAGAAGCCGCGCGACAGCATGCTCGCAAAGCCGCGATTGCCGTAAGTGCCCCGGCCGATGACGATACCGGCGCGGCTCGAATCGAACTTGCGGTCCAGGTAACCGGCGTCGCGCATGGCGTCGCGCGCCATCTTCAACGAAATCAGGTGATCGGGATCGGCGCCCGCGGCAATGTTGGGCATGACCCCCACTTCCAGCGGATCGACGTGCGCCAGTTCGCGCAGAAAGCCGCCCTTGACCGTGTAGATGCGGTCGTCGGCCTTGGTGTCGGCCTCGAAATACGGGCCCACCCATTCGGGATCGGCATCGGTGATGGCGTCGACCTTGTCGCAGATGTTCTGCCAGAACGCGCCCGCGTCGGCCGCGCCGGGATAGACGCCGGCGAGTCCGATGATGGCGATGTCCAGCGGTGCGGTCATGCGGAAAACCTCAGCCCTGCGATCAAGTGGTCGGGACTACGAAGAACGCTCTGCCGGGCGCCAGCCCGGGTCCACCCGTGGCCGGAACCGGCGCCGGCCGGAACCCGCGGGTCCGTCGATCCGGGCCCGCGTCGTGCTCATCCGCGCGAACGGCCAAGAGAATCCTGACGTCAGCGTCGCGGGCCCGGCTTCGGCGCCACCGCGGCGCTGGCGCTGTTACCCGGCGACAACCGCCCGAGCGCAGCGCTGATGGTGCTTTCGCCTTCACGGATGGCCAGACGCACCTTGCCGCTGGCGTCGACGAATTCGGCCTCGTACTCGAAACCGCCGCCCGCGCTCACCGCCTGCGCGCGCAGGCGCAACTGCAACTCGCCGCGGATCGGTGCCTCGCCGAAGCGCTGTACGCAGCCCATGCGGTTGGGCAACGCCCCCGCCTGGCTGTCGCGCGCCGCCCAGATGAAGGCCAGCTGCGGCGCTACGTCGATCAACGCGGGATCGAACAGCCAGCTCGCCGCGGCGTCGGCCGCACTCAGAAAGCCCTGCGGCGTCGACGCCTGCAGCGCGGCGTCCGCCACCGGCGGCTGCATCGCCATGCGCAAGCTTGTCAGGCTGCGGAAGCGGGCGCCGTGAAACAGCACGCGGTCGTAGGTTTGCGCCACGTCCAGTGTCTCCATCGCGTCGGCCACGTCCAGCATGGGCGCGATCGGCAACGGCAGGTCCTGCATCAGCACCGCGGTGGCGCGGTAGTTGGGGTTGCCCTTGTGTCGGGTGTCGGCGATCTCCACCGTCACCGCCTGCACGCCGGGCTCGGAATGAGTGGCAGCACGGGCGCGCAACACGATGTCGCAATGGCCTTGATCGCCATCCAGCACCAGCCCCGAGAACAGGCGCAGGTCGCGCAGCTCGGCGAGCTTCCATTCCGGCCAGCCGGCGGCGACGAACTGCGCCATGTATTCCAGCGCGCCGGCCATCGGCAACACCGCCTTGCCGTCGATGACGTGGTCTGCCAGGTACGGATCGTCGGCCAGGCACAGCCGGTGTTCCAGGGTGAGCGCACCACCCACCCCGATGCGCGGCACCCGGCGCACCAGCGGATAGCGGGCGGCCTGTTCCGAGCGCGGTGCGGCATCCGCCGATACACCCGCAGACACCTCGCCCCAGGGGCCTTGTCCGGCCACCAGCTCCACGTCGTGGCGCGGACCGTAAGCGAGTTCGTCTCTGAAGAAGCGACAGCCGGCGGCGATGTCGATGGGCTCCATGCCGCGTTCGCGCATCGCGCGCTTGACGCCGTCGCTGGCCATGCCGGCGTCCCAGGGTCCCCAGTTCACCGATACCACGCGCGTCTGCGTCCACTGCCGCTGCAGCTCCCAGGCCAGGCGATTGAGCGCCTCGTTGGCTGCGGCGTAGTCGGTCTGTCCGAGGTTGCCGTAACGCCCGGCCACGGAGGTGAAGAACGCCAGCAACTTGAGCGTCTGCGGCCGCAGCTTGCGGGCGAACACGAAGGCCGGATCGAGCTTGGTGCCCAGCACGCGCTCAAAGGATTCGGCGGTCTTGTCGGCCAGGCGCTTGTCCTCGATGACGCCGGCACCGTGGATTACGGCGTCAATGCGCCCGTGCCGGGTATACAGCTCGTCCAGCAACTGGCCCAGCGCCGCTTCGTCGCGAACATCGCAGGCGAGATAGCGCACCTTGGCGCCGGCCCGGCGCAGGCGCGCCAGATTCAGACGGATCTCGCGGTCCACCAGCAGCCGCTGGACTTCGCGATCGATCTCCACCGGTCGGGGTTTTTCTCCGCGCGCAACGCGTTCGGCCAGCAGCGCGCGGCGCAGCGCGGCGGCGTCGGCGTGGGCGGACAGAGCGACCGGCTCCGGACCGGGTTCGGCGGTGCGACCGAGCAGGATCATCTGCATGCCCGGACAGACCATCGTGTGCAGGATCTCGGCGGTGATACCGCGCGCACCGCCGGTTGCCAGCAGCACCCAGTCGGCCTCCGGCGTGACATGAGGCGGAAACGGGCTCGGCGCCAACGGCTGCGCCAGGGTGGCCGAACCGAATCGTTCCAGGCCGATATAGCCGGCTTCCGGAGCGTGGTCTTCGGCCAGGATTTCTTCCACCAGCAAGCGGATCACTTCGGCGTCGGACTGGCCGTCGAAATCCACCGCGCGAGCGATGCAGCCGGGCACCTCGGCACGCAGGCAGTTGAGCATGCCGTTGACACCACCGGCCACCGGCTGACCGCGACCGACGGCGTCGCGCCCGAAGCTGCCGCCCAGGCGGCTCACGCCGATCACTCGCGCCTGCGGCAGATCGTCCAGCGTCGCTTGCAGGGCGTGGAACAGGCTCAGCAGGTCGCGCCGGTACAAGCCGCGCCAAGCCGCAAGCTCCTTGGCCGTCTGCATGCCCAGCCCGTGCAGATGGACCAGCGCACGCACCGGCCCATGCAGGTGCCGGGCTTCCGCGATGGCCTGCTGCAGGGCCGCAGGTTCGGTTGCGGCCACCGCCACCGGGGTCAGACCGCGCGCCTTGAGCGAGCCGCAGACTTCCCGCGTGATCGCGTCCCTGGCGCCGAGCACCAGCGCCAGTCCTTGCAGACTCAGCACCTTGCCGTTCAGCGGCGCCGCCACCGACTTGATGACATATCGCGGCAGCGGAGCCGCATTGCGGCCGTCAGCCGACACGGCTCCCGCACCGGCGTGGACCGCCGTCGAGATCGCCACTGCGGTGGTCGCCGGCGGGTTCGGCGCCGCCACGGTGCTGCCGGGACCGCGCAGCACGGCGAGGATCGCCTGCAGCGAGCGCGCCTTGGTCAGGCGCTCCATCCCGGCCTGCACGACGGTCGCCGCGGCAGCGGGTACGGCTTTCTGGAACGCGCCGAGAATTTCGACGCGTTTGATCGAGTCGATGCCCAGGTCGGCTTCGAGATCGGCCTCCAGGCCGAGCATTTCCACCGGATAGCCGGTGCGATCCGCCACCACCTGCAGCAACAGGGTCTGGAAATCGGCTTTCACCGGGACCGACGCGGCAGGCGCCGGTGCGGCACCGGCAGGCGGTTTGGCACGGGTCTGGCCCTCGCCACGCGGCAGGCGCCGCACCGCCGACAGTTCCGACAGCACGGCCTGCAGACTGCGCGCCTGGGTCAGGCGCTCCATCCGCCCGCGCACCGCCTCGGCCCACTCGCCCTCCAATGAATTCTGCAACGCGCCCAGCACTTCCACGCGCTTGATCGAGTCGATCCCCAGATCGGCTTCGAGGTCGGCGTCCAGGTCCAGCATTTCCACCGGATAGCCGGTGCGCTCGGCGACCACCTGCAGCAGCTTGCTGCGGACCGCCGCCGGATCGTGGTCGCCGTCTAAGGCAGCCGCGGCCTGCAGCGGGCGGGTCGGCGCCGTTGCCGGCATCGCCACCGGCGCCGCGAGGTGTTCGCCCAGCACCTGCAGAATCGCTTGCAGAGACCGCGCCTTGGTCAGGCGCTCCATCTGCTCCTGCACCCGCGCGGCGACCTCCGGCGGCAGCGATTTCTGCAGCGCGCCGAGAATTTCCACGCGCTTGATCGAGTCGATCCCCAGATCGGCTTCCATGTCGGCGTCCAGCGCCAGCATTTCCACCGGGTAGCCGGTGCGCTCGGCGACGATGTCGAGCAGCAGGCTGCGGCCGTCGAAGGCCCGCGCTGCGGTCGGTGTCGCGGCAGGCGCCTCGCGCGGCGGCGCCGGCGCGGCCGGCGGCGCGGTCACCGGGGCCAGCGCTTCCACCTCATGCAGCACCGCCTGCAGGCTGCGCGCCCGGGTCAGCCGCTCCATGGCCTGCTGCATGGCCTGCGCGGTGGACTCCGGCAGGGCCTTGCGCAAGGCACCGAAAATTTCCACGCGCTTGATCGAGTCGATCCCCAGATCGGCTTCCATATCGGCGTCCAGTGCCAGCATCTCCGCCGGATAGCCGGTGCGCTCGGCCACGATGTCGAGCAGGCTCGCGCGCAGGTCGAGCCGCGGGGCCGGCGCTTCCAGCGCCGCCGGGCGCGCGGTCGGCGCCGGTCCGTTGCTGGCTGGCACCGGCGGCGCCGCAGTTGCAGATGTGGGCGCCGGCGCAGACGGGCGGACCACCGGCGCGGGTGCCGGATTCGGCATCGACACCGCGGTGCCGACCCCGGGCAGCGGCGCGCCACCCAGGAACTGCTGCACCACGCGCTCCTGCAAGGCCAGGAACTGGCGCATGGTCTGCTGGTAAGCCACCAGCGCCTCGTTGCTCAAGGCATTGACGGGCTGGACCGCAGGGCTCGCAGCTGGGCCGGCTACCGTGGGGGCAGCGATCGCAGACGCTGCCGGCGGCAGGCTGGCACGCGCCTCTGCCAACAGGCGCGCGTTCAAGGCCTCTCTGGCGGCGGCCGCGGTCTCGCGGGTCAGTGCCGGCAGCTTGCCGGTGCGCACGATGGGGTCGTCGATGGGACGCGCGCAGCCGCCGCTGAGCATCCACCAGTGCTTCGGGTAGACCGTCGGCGCCGCCGCATCGGCGAGCTTGCCCAGATCCAGCGCGCGCAGTTCGCGGTCGGCAAACAGCACCGCGCTGTCGAAGCGCACCCCGGCGACGAACAGCTCGGCCAGACCCGACAGCAGCCCGCGCATGCCGCCGCCGGAGGCGTCCAGCGAGACCGCCACGGCGTCGCGTCCCACCAGCGTTTGGCGCGCCATGCCGGTGCAGATGCCCTTGGGACCCAACTCCAGGAACACGCGGCAACCCGCGGCGTACATGGTTTCGATTTCGGTGACGAACTCCACGCTGGACAGCAGGTGGCCGTCGAGCAGGTTCTGCATCGCCTCGGGATCGGCCGGGTAGGCCGTACCGCTGCTGTTGGAATACACCGGGAAGCGCGCCGGCTTGAATGGCGTGGCGTGGATCGCTGCCGACAACGGCGCCTTGGCCGGTGCCACCAACTCGGTATGAAAGGCTCCGGACACCGGCAACAGGGAGGCGCGCAGACCTTCGCTGCTGAGCTTGGCCGCAGCCTGTTCGACCGCCGCCTTGGGGCCGGAAATCACCGATTGCTCGGGCGCGTTGTGATTGGCCACACGCACGCCGGGAAAGTCCTTGACCAGCGCCGCCACCCGCTCGCGCCGCCCCTGTACCGCGGCCATGCCGCCCGGTTCGGTAGAGCGCGCCGCCGCGCCCATGGCGCGACCGCGCACCGCGGACAGACGCAGGAAATCGGCCGGATCGAGCACGCCGGCAGCCATCAGCGCGGCGTATTCGCCGTAGCTGTGCCCGGCGCTGGCCACCGCTTCGAGGCCCAGCCGTTCGGCCAGGCGCAGGTATCCCAGCGCGAGTGTCCCGATCGCCGGTTGCGCCACACGGGTGTCGGTGAGCGCCGCGGCCTGCGCGGCTTCGGTGTCTGGATCGAACGCGCTGGCCGGAAGGATCCGGGTGGACAGCGGCGCGCGGAAATCGTCCGCCAGCACGCGGTCGGCCAGCTCCAACGCCTCACGGATCTCGGGCAGGTACAGCGCCGCCTCGCGTCCCATATTGAGGTATTGCGCACCCTGACCGGGGAACAGGAAAGCCACCGGCGGCGACTGCGCGGGCACCGACTTGCCGAAGCGCACGCTGGGCGGCAGCGGCTTGGTGCCGCCCTGCAGATGGGCGATGGCCGCAGCAAGATCGGCAGCCAGCGACTTGAGGTCGGTGGCCACCACCGCCAGCGCCACCGGGGCCGCCGGCCTCAGCTCGGCCTGGCGCGCCAGCGCGTTGGCCAGTTCGCCCAGGCGCAGACGCGACCCGGCCTGCACGTGCGGCAGCACTTTTTCCAGCTCGCGCACCAGCGCGGGCACGTCGGCCGCGCGCCACAGGCACAGCTCCGCCGGCCAGCGGTTGCCGCCGCTGGGGCCGGCGCCACCGCCATACTCCTCGAGCACGGCGTGGAAGTTGGCACCACCGAAGCCGAAGGCCGAGGCGCAGGCACGGCGTGGGTGATCGGGATGCGCGACCCAGGGGCGGGCATCCTTGAGCAGGTACACCGGGGAATCGGAACTGGCGACGGTGTCGATCGGCTGATCGACACCGTGGTGCGCCGGCAGCACGCGATGATGCAGCGCCAGCGCCACCTTGATCAGGCCGGACACGCCGGCCGCGGCCTTGGTGTGACCAATCAAGGTCTTGACCGAGCCGATGGCGACGCTGCGCGGGGCGGCGTGCGCTTCGTTGAGGGTGTGCGCAATGGTCTGCGCTTCGGTGCGGTCGCCCACCGGCGTACCGGTACCGTGCGCCTCCACCAGCCCCAGGGTGGCAGGCGAAAAGCCGGCCTTGCGATAAGCGCGCTTGAGCGCGCGCACCTGGCCTTCGGTGCGCGGCGCGGTCATGCCCAGGGCACGTCCATCGCTGGAACCGGATGCCGACTTGATCACCGCGTAGATGCGATCGCCGTCGCGCTCGGCGTCCGCCAGACGCTTGAGCGCGATCATCGCCACGCCTTCGGAGATGGCGATGCCGTCCGCATTCTGATCGAAGGTGCGCGGCTGGCCCTTGGCCGACAGCGCCTGGGTCTTGGCGAACGCGGTATAGCCGAACATGGACTGGGTGGTGTCGAACCCGCCGGCCAGCACCAGGCTGCTACGCCCGGTTTCCAGTTCGTGCACCGCGATGCTGATCGCGGCCAGCGAGGAGCCGCAGGCTGCGTCCACAGTCATGTTGACGCCGCCGAAGTCCAGCCGGTTGGCGACGCGCCCGGCGGCCACGTTGAGCAGAGTGCCGGCGAAGGACTCCTCGGTCCATTCCGGCAGGCGCTCCCACACGTCGGGCGTAAGGTTTTCCACGAAGCGCGGCAGTTCCGCGCGCATGCTGTACTGCACGCCCAGATCGCCGGCGCCGCCGCTGGCGCCCAGAATGACCGAAGTGTTCTCGCGATCGAACTGACCATCGGCATAGCCGGCGTCGGCCAGGGTGCGGGCAGCGGTCTCCAGGGTCAGCAACTGCAGGGGGTCGATCGACTTCATCGACTTCGGCGGAATGCCGAAGCGCAGCGGATCGAACGGCACTTCGTCGAGAAAGCCGCCCCACTTGGAGTAGACCTTGTCGCGCGCCTTGCGATCGGCATCGAAATACAGCTCGGAGTCCCAGCGTTCCTTGTGCACTTCGCGGATCACGCAGTGCTTGTCCAGGATGAGCTTCCAGTAGTCGTCCGCGCTGTCGGCTTTGGGCAAGGTGATGCCGACGCCGACGATGGCGATGTCGGAGGGCTGCGCGTCCAGCGCACGCTCCATCCGATCCTGCGCCAGGCGCTCGAGCGCCCGCTGCGAGCCGGCGCAGACGTCGTCATGCAGTTGCGCCACCGGCACCACGTGATCGCGCAGCGTGGCGACCTGGCCGATCATGTACATGCCATCGGCCCGCTGCTGCTCCGGCGCAATGTCCACCACGCGGCCGGTATCGTCGCGATCAACGCCCTTGGAGGCGATGCGCAGACGACCGAGATTGAGGTCTTCCAGCACCTCGCGGATTTCTTCTGCGCTCTTGCCCTCGCGGATCAGGCGGCGGCGGGTGTCGTAGAAATCGTGGGCGAACTGCGTGTCCACACAGCGCGAGGCATGGCCCGGCCCGGACTCCAGATTGAGCGTGCGCCGGCAACGCAGCGCCTCGGCCTGGAAACCCTCCACCACCGCACCGGAGCTGACGATCTCCTGGGTGAACAGATAGGCCGTGCCCATCAGCGCACCGACCTTCATGCCGCGCTCGGCCAGCGGCGCCGCCAGCGCCGCCACCATGGCCCCGGACTGCGCGTCGTGCACGCCGCCAGCGAACAGGATATGAATCTTCTTGTCTTCGCCGGCCGGCACGTGGGCCAGCAACACTTCGATCATCTGCTCCCACAGCGGGAAGCTGCCGAGCGGACCGACGTGACCGCCGCACTCGCGACCCTCGAACACAAAGCGTCGCGCGCCCTGCTCCAGATACATCTTGAGCAGCGCCGGCGCCGGCGCGTGGATGTAGGTGGGTATGCCGCGGCTCTCGAACTCTGCCGCCTGATCGGGACGTCCGCCGGCGATCAACGCAAAGCCGGGCTTGCACTTCCAGATCTCCGCGCACTGTTCTTCGCGCAGCGCATGCGGCACGAAACCCAGCATGCCGACGCCCCAGGGCAGATCGCCGATCTGCGCACGGGTCTGTTCCAGCATCTGCGCGACCTGCGGCCCGCGCATCAGCGCCAGCGCCAGGAACGGCAGCGCACCCGCCTTGGCCACGTCCACCGCAAATGCGGGCGAATCCGACACGCGCGTCATCGGGCCCTGCGCCAAGGGGTAACGGGTGCCGTGCGAACGTGCCAGCGGCGCGTTCTCGTTCAGCGCGCCGAGACCGGCTGCCTTGTCCATCTGCGCCAGCGATGCGCGGCGCACCGCTTGCACCAGGCGCCCGGCATGACGATAGGTATCGCGGTACTGCGCAGCCAGCCCGATGCCCTGACCCAGCGGCAACAAACCCTGACCACCCCAACCCAGACTGGCCTGGGTCTGTGCAATCCAGTCCTCGAGTTCGAGTTCGCCGCCCTCGGCACCGCGCTGCAGCTCCTCGGCGGCCTTGAGTGCCGGGCTTCCGGGCCGCGCAAACGCGCGGCAGGGACGGCCGATCAGTTCGCCGAACAGCTTGCATTCAGCGCCATTGAGACGGGATAGGTCCTGCTGCAATGCCGCGGACAGCGGAGACTCCGCCATCAGCAGCAGACAATCGTCCAGCACCACGCCCGCCGCACCCGCCACACGGCAGGCGGCGGCCGTGCGTACCCCGATGCCACCCTGGATGTACACCGGCGTCGACACCCGACCGTGCAACTTCTGCAGCAGGATGAAACTGCTGTCTTCCGACACCCAGCCGCCGGCCTCGTGGCCGCGGGCCAGCAGGCCGTCGCATATCGACGCCGCGATCTCGGCATCTTCCGCCGCCAGAATTTCTGCAAGGCAGGTGTCGCCGTCACGCAGGCCGACGGCCTCGCGCAGTCGCCGCAGCTCCGTTGCCGGACCGGTCAGCACCACGCACAGCGCGCGATCCTGCGCCAGCGCGATCAGCGCGCGGGCCAGCGCCACCTGCGACGGACCCACACGCAGCCCCACCCGTCCGTCGGTCCCGGCGAGCAGGCGTTCGAAATGCGTCAGCGCGCGTGCGGGGCTGGCGGCAAATTCCAGATCCAGCAGCGCGGTGCCGCCCGCGCGGGCCACCGCCAGCGCCAGCCCGGCGTGGGACAGATCGGCAGGAACCAGGCCGAAGACCTGAAATGATGATCGAGTCATGTTTCTTGAAAACCCCGGTCGAAGCCGCGCCCCTCTCCAAGAGCGCCGGCAACCGTCACTTTTTTCGCCCCTCGAGGAACGGCACTTCGAGCACCTTCTCGTGCACGATCGGGCCATGCCCGAAATAGCCGCTCTCGCCGAAGCATTCGCCGTGATCGGCGGTCACGATGAAATGCGTGCCGACCGGCGATTGACTGATGAGGGCATCGAGCACGCCATCGACGTACTCGACCGTCTTGATCTGTTGCTGATGCAGGTCCTGCATCTGCCGCTCGTCAAAAAACTGATCCTGCTGCGCCTGGCCCAATTCGTCGTCCATGCGCTTGAACACGCCGTGCACGCCAGAGATGTGCGGCAGTGAGTCGCCGTCCAGCATGTAGGGATAATGGGTCTCGCCGAGATTGCAGAAATAGAACTGCGGCTCGTCCTCGTCGAATTCGATGTCCTTGACCATGCCGGCGAAGTCGTTGTGGTTCGCCATCAGCTTGTAGTCGTCGAAATGCTTGTTGAGGTGACAGGTCGGGTTGAGCACCGGCAGCGACATGCGCGCACAGGTGCGGTAGCCGTGGTCCTGCAACACCTTGGGTAACGACAGGTTCGGCACGAAGCTCTTGAACGACAGCCCATCGATGCCCAGACGGTCCACCCACTTCACGAAATCCTGCTTGTACACCTCTGAGGCAAACACCCCTTGCGGGCTGCGATGGGGGATCATGCCCATCAGGTAGGTGTAGTGCGACGGCGACGTCCAGGAGGCAAACGAATAGCGCCGCTCGCCCAACCCCAGACGATCCATGTTTGGCGTCTTGGCCCGCTGGTAGCTGTCGAAGCGGCAGCTATCCATGACCAGAAAGATTAGGTTGTTGCCGCTCATTCAAGACCGCCTGACATGAAAAATAATCCGTAGTCAATTGATAAAAAAGCAGAAAATAGGAAATTACTGCGGGCATGCAAAAGCGCCGGTCCTCTCACGAATCGGCGCCAAGCCTTTGTAGCACGTCGCAAAGCCGCTGACACGCCGCGCCATCGGCAGAAATGACAGGAAAACGTGGGCAATGATCATTGCGCTGGCTCCCTGGAAAAGCGCTCGGGCATCGCGCCCAGACCATGCTTTCCCGCCTGCCAACATCCTGCCACGCCAAGATTCCGACACGGCGCCGTACAACCCTCCGCTGCAGCCCTTTTGTCGGACCCGGTCTGCAACTTTGGCATAGCGCACCGTTGCCGCGCCAAACCCTACCGCTGATCGGCGGATGTCGGTCCGGTCAGTAGGCTAGAATCGCGGCCCGCAGGCCAAGCCGGCATAGCTCAGTTGGTAGAGCACCTGATTTGTAATCAGGGGGTCGCGGGTTCGATCCCTGCTGCCGGCACCATTTGAACATCCAAGGGCTTCCGAGTACGGCGTTAATTGGCCCGGAAGTGCGCGGTTTTGCAGGTTTTCCCGTCAAACAACGTCCAAGAGCGTCCGAGGGAAGCCATTGCTTGATGCGGGTACTTTTGCGGGTATTTTCTGATTCGCCGAATTCTGGCGAACCGAGATACCCGCATGGCTACCCTTACCGACACGCTAATTCGCAGCGCGCGTCCGGCCACAAAGCCTCACAAGCTCCCTCGCGAGTCCGGCCTGTTTGTCCTGGTGACGCCTACCGGCGGCAAGCTGTGGCGGTTCGGCTATCGCTTCGGCGGCAAGGAACGATTGCTGTCCTTCGGCAGCTATCCCGCCGTCACGCTACGGCAGGCGCGCGAGCGCCGCGAGCAGGCGCGACGCCTGATTGCTGACGGGATCGACCCGAGCGCGCAACGGAAGTCCGACAAGGCCCGTCGGACGCTCGATTCAGCAAACACTTTCGGGACGATTGCGGAGGCGTGGCTACAGCTACAACGCGGATCACTGGCGCCCATCACATTCGACAAGGCCCGATGGATGCTGGAGTTGGTCTACCCGCACCTTGGGCACATGGCCCTGGTGGAAATCCAACCACCGGACGTGCTCCGCGCACTCCGCCCCCTCGAAAGCGCCGGCAAGCTGGAAACGATGCACCGGGTCAAGGCCCGCATATCGCAGGTTTTCCGATACGCCGTCGGGATCGGCGCCGCGACCAGCGATCCGTGCCGCGATCTGCGCGGCGCACTCAAGGCCAAGCCATCGACGCGCCATTTCAGCGCCCTGACTGATCCCGTCGCGGTAGGCGCCTTGATGCGGGCCATCGACGGCTACAGCGGGACATTCACCGTCCGCGGCGCGTTGCGCCTGGCGCCCCTGCTGTTCGTTCGCCCTGGCGAGCTGCGCACCGCGCAATGGCCGCAGTTCGACATTGACGGCCCGGCGCCATCGTGGCGCTACCACGTCTCGAAGACCCGCGCCGACCACATCGTGCCGTTGTGCACGCAGGCTGTCGCGATTCTGCGCGAGCTGCGCACGCTCACTGGCGGCGGCATCCATGGCAAGCCGGACGCGCCGCGCTACGTTTTTCCGGGCGCTCGAAGCCGCCTGCGCCCCATGTGCGAGAACGCCGTGAATGCCGCGTTGCGCGGCCTGGGCTACACCGGCGAGCAGATGACCGGCCACGGATTCCGGGCCACGGCGCGCACGCTGCTGTCCGAGCTGGGCTGGAAGCCTGACGCCATCGAACGCCAATTGGCGCACAAGGCCAGCGGCCCATTGGGCGCGGCCTATGACCGCGCGCAGTACCTGCAGGAGCGCCGACAGATGATGCAGGCCTGGGCCGATTACCTGGACGGATTGAAGCGCGGCACCGTGGTGCAGGGCGCTTTCGGTCGCGCTGCCTGATTGATCGATTCACCGCGACGCCCGGCGGCGGATCACAGCCGGGCATGAGGCGGGCCGATGGCGTGGTGACACACGCCGCCGGCCCTGACTCGCAACATGGAGTAGACCCATGAAGCAAGCTGATTTGAACGCTACCCCAAACGAAGCGGCCCCGCCGATCCCTGGTGCCAGTACCGCGTCGGATGGCGCCGTCTGCACCCGCAAGGATGCCGAGCTGTTCGGCATGAACGCCAGCTATGTGATCCCCGCCGGCACCCTCGCCACTGCTCTGATGAACGATGCCAGCGTCTTTACCGGGGAGGCGCTGGCCGTCCTGGCGGTTGCGGCCGAATCACGATGCCCCGATCTGATCGAGGCCGCGGCCAGACTGGCTTCGATGGCCAAGGCTGCAATGGATGCGGCGAACGCGGTTGCCGAACCCGCACTGAGCCAAGCAGCTGCACCACGGTAACCGAAGCAATGCGCTTCGCTCACCACTGGAGCCGCTTTGCCGCACCCATCCGGGAGGGGCGCCGTTCGCCCCCTCGACCTTCCCGCCCCGTCTCGCGCGGGGCACCTTCACCTTGGAGTCATCATGAACAACCCGATCCCCCAATCCGTCGCCATCGGCACCGAAGCCGAGCTGTTCTCGAACTGCACTCGATATCTAATCCCGCCCGACGCCCTGGCCGCGGACCTGCTTGAAGATGCCAGTACCTTCATGGGCGAAGCTCAGACCATCATCGAGCTGATGGGCATGGCGCAGCAGCACGACAGCGAACTGCGCCATGGCGACCTGCTGATGACCGCGGCCCGCCTGGTGGAGATGGCCAAGGGCGCGTTAGACGCCGCGATCCCGGCCGTCCCCGGCGCCCCGCCCCCTGACGCGGACTGAGGCGCTGGCGCCGGGTCCCGCGATCCGGCATCGTTAAATCGCCGCACCTAGCCCGACGGGGCGAAAAGCCGGACACCTTCAGCGGCCTGGTGCGGCGACCTTCTTGAAGGTTGCGCAGGAAGGTGCGCGATGGATGACGGGGACAGCGACAAACCACCGCCGCGCGGGCGCGGGAAGCGACGCAGGGTGTTCGTCGAACCGGCCCGCCTGCAGTGGACCAGCGAAGGACTGGACGCGCGCCCGTTCAAGTTCACCGAGGCACAACGGGCGGAGTTGAAGGCGATCACGCCGAAACGTCCAAATGGAAGGCCCCGTCAGATTGACGACCGCCTGATTGCCGAGATTGAGAGGATCGTCCTATTCGAGTACGCAGATTCCTCGCGCTATCTTGAGAGGGCAAAGGAATCTGAATCAGCGGCCGCGCTCGCAACGCGAGTCCGCGCCCTGGCTGCAGACATCCAAGCGGCGCCGGAACGGATCACGACCGAGACCCTCGCCCCGGGCGAGAAAACGCACCTATGGGGGTGGATGTTGCCGGCCCTGCTGCGCGAGTACGCCGCGCTGGTGGATCGCTACGTTCCAGCGGCGCAGGCGAAGCAATTCGGGCAGCGCGGCAGCTCCACGGCGGGACCAAATCACAAGGCCATCGGCATGATCCGCCGGCGCGCGGCACAACGAATCGCCGAGGCAATGCACGCGCGCCGCGGTCTGCAAGCCACGCAAACCCATGAGAGTGTTCTGATTCGCGTTCTGCGCGTGACGTTCGCTGCTTGCGAGCCCGTGGAATGGGCCAAGTCGGCACCATTGACGGCCACGCGGCTGCACAATCTGGCAGGCAAATCCAGTGCGCGAAAACACAGCGTCGGGCGGGAAATGACGCCGTAGTAAGGACAGCCGCCGCCCCCTGATTCTGGAATCCCATGAGCAACCGGATTCCAGTGATGACCGAAGAACTACGAAGCGCTCTGATCCGCCGCCCCGAGGTTGAGGCCCGCACGGGCCTATCCCGCGCCGCGATCTACGCCGCCATGTCGCGTGGCGACTTTCCCCGCAGCATCTCGCTTGTGCCTGGCGGCCGTTCCGTCGCCTGGGTCGCGAGTGAAGTTGACCGATGGGTGCAGGGTCGCATCGCCGCCGCCCGATCCACCCCGACCGCGAGCCAAGCATGAGCCCGCGCCCCGCAAGCCCCTTCGAATGTCGCCGCTGCCGGTTCTACGCAGCTCCCCTTGATGCGGCCGAAGCCGAACCCCTGGGGGATTGCCGCGCCCAATCGCCAGGGCTACGCGCCGGCACTGGACACGCGAGCTGGCCGCAGGTTCGCGCGGACCAGTGGTGCGGCAAGTTCTCCGCCGTGACGCCGGCCGACTAGCGGCCCTTTCTCCCTTTCCCCGTTTCACCCCACGACGGCCCCACCGGGCGCCGTGTGGACCTTTGCGGCCCGCGTTTGGCGGGCTGATCCATCACATATCGGAGTAAACCATGAAGAGCTTTCTTGAATCCCTGAAGCGCAGCCGCAGCGAGTACGCGGCGAAGATCGAGGCCACGCGCGACGCGGACAACAAGCGCCACTATGACGCGCAGCTTTCGCGCCTCGACCGGCTGATTCACGCCGACAACAATCTGCAGGCGGCCATTGCAACGCGGCGCAGCGCGCAAGCCCGTGCAACCGAATGCCGCGAACGGCTCGCGCGTATGGACAAGGTGCTTTCCGACATTGCGCAGGAACTGAGCACGGCCAAAGAGCAGGCCACCGCCGCGCTGAATGATTCGGCGACTGCAGCCATCGCCGCACGCATCGAAGGGCGCCAGTACAAGCGACCCGCGCAGCCGTTCGAAACCACGCTGCAGGCCCTGGAGGCTGAGCACACCGAGGCGCAGCGACGCCACGCTGCAGCGACGACCGAGACCGCTGAAGCAGCGGCTGAAGCGCTCAACGCGCAGCGTGTGCTTTACCTCGCCCGCGCGTCCGTTGCGGAGCTGCGGTTCGAAGCGGCCAAGGCGGAATTTCTGCCCGCGGCCGAAGCGCTGCGCGCGGCGCAATCGCTGGCGACCGGTTCGTGGAGCGCGGCACCGCTAACCCTGCAGTTGGACCGCGTCAGCATCCGCGAGCGCGCCGATGCGATCCGCGTAGAGCTGGACATCGGCGCGGCTGATTCGCAATGAGCGACTTATTGCCCGCAGGCCCCGCCCCGGTGCTGCCTGGCTATCGCGCCAGGCCACCGGGCGGTGACGGCAAGCCGCCGCGCACACGCGCGGCCGGCGAGAGTTGCAGGGCCTGCCGGCACTTCAATCGCGACACCACCGACGCATGCCGCGGGCTGTGCGACGCCGATCTATTCGACCCGCAAGGCGCGCTCTTTGCGCGCCGCAAGCCGGTGACGATCCACGACTGGTGCGACCGGTTTTCGCCACGGACTGAGCATGACTGACCGCCCCCTGCTGTCCCTATCGGAAATCCTCGACCAGTTCCGCGCCGCGATGGCTGACGCGGGACTGGCACCGTCTGATCCTTCCGTGATCGTGGCCGACGGGACGCTACATCGCTTTCATGTGGAGGGCGACAAGCGCAACACGCGCAACGGCTGGCTGGTGCTGCATGCCGACGGCATACCGGCCGGCGAGTTCGGCACCTGGAAGGACGCCGGCGCGTCGCACACCTGGTGCGCGAAGATCGAGCGCGAGCTGACCGCCGCGGAGCGTGAGCAAGCCCGGCGCCGGATCGAGGCCGCACGCACGGCCAGGGCTGCGGCATTGGAAGCCGACCGCGCCAAGGCCAGGGCCAAGGCCGCACGGCTGTGGAAGGAAGCGCGCCAGGCCGTCACCGTCACGCATCCTTACCTGGTGGCCAAGGGTGTGAAGCCCTACGGCATCCGCCAGCTACGCGAGCAATTGCTGGTGCCGTTGCGCGATACCGCTGGCGCGCTGCAGGGCCTGCAGTTCATACAGGCGGACGGCTCTAAGAAGTTCGGCACCGGCACCGCCAAGGCTGGCCACTATCACGGCATCGGCAGGCCGCAGGCCGGCGCGGTGCTCGCGATCTGCGAGGGCTACGCCACCGGCGCCACGGTGCATGAGCTGACCGGCTGGCCGGTGGCCATCGCCTTCGACGCCGGCAACCTGCGACCCGTTGCCGAGGCCCTGCGCGCCAAGCTGCCGGACGTGCGCCTGGTGGTCTGCGCCGATAACGACCACGTCACCTTTTTGAATCCCGGAATAGCCAAGGCACAGGACGCCGCGCAGGCGGTGGGCGCGGTGGTGATCGCACCCGAGTTCAGCCAGGCCGAAGGCGAGCTGAGCGACTGGAACGATGCGGCGCGGGCCTGGGGCGCGGAGCGCGCGCGCAGCGAGCTTTTGCGAGGGGTGGAGGTTGCCACCGCGGCCAACCCGGTGGAGCCGCCGCAGCGCAGCGCAGAAGCGCCTGCGCCTGTGGCCGACGCCGCGCCCCAGCCCGCAGCCACCGGCCGCCGCGTGGCGAGCCTGGACGAAGCGCGCAGCAAGAAGCGCGGCAGCAGCGGCAAGCCCGCGGCGCCGGCCACGAATCGCGCGCGCGACGATTACCCCGCGGGGTTCACGGTCGATATCGATGCGGTGTGGTTTCGCGCTCGCGGTAGGGGTCCCGACGAACCCCTGGAGCCGCCCTTTCGCGTCAGCCCGCCCCTGCGCGTGCTGGCGCGGCTGCGCGACACCGAGCAAGAGAACTGGGGTTTGCTGATCGAGTTCGCCGACGCCGACGGCCACGCGCATCGATGGGCCTTGCCCTGGCGGATGTTCAGCGGCTCGGGTGAAGAGATGCGCTCCGAGCTGCTGCGCCAGGGGTTCTTCGTGCCGCCATCGCAGCGCGCGCGCAATCTGTTCGTGGAGTATCTGGCGCAGGCGCGGCCCAATCAGCACGCGCGATCGGTGGAGCGCACCGGCTGGCATGGCGAGGGCGCGCGGCGCGTGTTCGTGCTGCCGGATCGCACCATCGGCGACGCCGCCGAGGCGGTGTATTTCCAATCCGAATCCCTGCGCGACCGCGTGTATCGCCAGGCTGGCGAGCTGGCGGAGTGGCGCAGCGATGTGGCCGATCTGTGCCGCGGCAATTCGCGCCTGGTGTTCGCGGTGTCGATGTCCTTCGCCTCGATGCTGCTGCACTGGGTGGATGAAGAATCCGGCGGCTTTCACCTGCGCGGCGGTTCGAGCACCGGCAAGACCACGGCGCTGCGCGTGGCGGCGAGCGTGTTTGGCGGGCCGGACTATTTGCGGCGATGGAATACGACAGCGAATGGTCTGGAACCTGTAGCCGCCATGCACAACGATGCGCTGCTGACGCTCGATGAGCTGGCGCAGATTGAGCCTAAGGCGGCCGGCGCTGCGGCGTACGCCCTTGGGAACGGCGCCGGGAAACAACGCGCCCACCGCGGCGGATCGGCTCGCCCGGTGCTGCGCTGGCGTCTGCTGTTCCTGAGTGCGGGTGAAATCTCCCTGGCTGAACACATGCGCCAGGACGGCAAGCGCGCACAGGCCGGGCAGGAAACACGCCTGGCAGAGATCCCGGCCGATGCCGGCGCCGGGCGCGGGTTGTTCGAGCAGCTGCACGGCCATCGCGATGCCGCAGCGTTCTCGCGTGCGCTGTGCGCCACCGCCGCGCAGTACCACGGGACGGCAGCACCCGCCTTTATCGAGGGGGTATTGCGCCAGGTGGGCACGCTGGCGGACGCGATCAAGACCGAGCGCGCCGGGTTCTGTGCGGCGGTGCTGCCACCGCGGGCCGACGGCCAGGCGCACCGCGTGGCGAATCGCTTTGCCCTGGTGGCGGTGGCCGGTGAGCTGGCCTCGCGCCTGGGCATCACCGGATGGGAGGCCGGCGAGGCCGACGGCGCAGCGCGCACCTGTTTTCGCGCGTGGTTGGAGCTGCGCGGCGGTGCCGCCAATGTGGAGCCGGCCCGCATGGTGGCGCAGGTGCGCCAGTTCCTCGAACGACACGGCGAGTCCCGCTTTGCACCCTGGAAGGATGACGGCTCGGGCGACTGGATCACCAAGGACCGCGCCGGCTTTCGCAAGGCGTTCGTACAGGAAGGCACGCTGGAATCCGCCGATGGGTTCTATGTGCTGCGCGAGACCTTCCGCGATGAAATGTGCGCCGGATTCGATCCGCGCGACGTGGCCAGGGCCTTGGAGGATGCCGGGGCGCTGCAGCGGGATGAGAAGAGCCGCAAGTTCACCCAGCGGGTGCGCTTGCCCCGGCTCGGGCTGACCTGGTGCTACATGATCCTGCCGAGCATCTGGCAGGCCGGCGACGACGCAGCGGCAGCGGAAACAGGCGAAGCCGGGCACATGCCGAGGGCGGCGAGCTAGAAATGTTGCGGGGTCAGCGGGGACAGCGGGGACACTCCATGGAAGCTATTGAGTTGACAGAGTTTCCCTGTCCCCGCTTCTGCCCCTGCTTTGTCCCCGCCCACCACCATGCGGGGACAGATTCCGCGACCGCAAGTTGTCCCCGCTGACCCCGCAGTGACCCCCGGCATGCACGCTGATGCGGGGACAAATAACCATATCAGGATCATGAAGTTAGAGAGTTTGTCCCCGCTGACCCCGCTGACCCCGCAGGTTTCGGCATGGGCGCGGGTCCTTCTGGGCATCACGGTACGGGGTAATTCGAGCCCCCCTCGCGCGCCAGCGGCTGGCTATTGGTTGGCTTGACAGGATGGTTGACGGTTGACGTTTCCGGGTTGCGGGACCGATTCGAGCTGCAATCAGAGCCTGCGGCGCCGCGCAGGCACCGCCCGCCCCCTGATCCGGCCCGTTCCTGGTGATCCCCGACCCCTGCTAAGCCGCGCCGAAAAACGGGGCGCAGAGCCGCCGCGTGTCCGCGCGCGGCCGGCGACTACATCGGCCAGCGAGGGGCGCCGTTCGTCAGAATCGACCCTGCCCGTTCGCGGCTGATTCGGCTCAACAAGCATGACAACGGGCGCGATCAGGCAGGCACGCAACGAAAGTGCGGGTACATTTGCGGGTATCTCTGCGAGCATGTCATGAGGATTGTTCGCACGATCAGAGACGTGGCGAAACTTCTCTAACCCTGCTGCCACCATTGATCGAGATCCGGCCGGACGCTTCGGCCCGAGCGCCACGTGGCAAAACCGATTGGCCAATGGCTTCGAGCGGTGGCTGGGCAAGAATCGCCGATCCCCCTCCGGATCAGCCTCATGCCTGTCTACAAAGCCCCGCTGCGCGACATGCGCTTCCTGATCAACGAAGTGTTCGACTACCCGAAGCACTACGCCGGCCTGTCCAACGGCAAGGACGCCGATCCGGACACGGTCAACAGCATCCTCGACGAGTGCGCGCGCTTCTGCGAGGAAGTACTGGCGCCGATCAACCTGCCCGGCGACGCCGAGGGCTGTCATTTCGACAACGGCGAGGTGCGGACGCCCAGAGGCTTCAAGGACGCCTACGACCAGTACGTGGCCGGCGGCTGGCAGGGCCTTTCGCATCCCGCCGAATACGGCGGTCAGGGCCTGCCGATGTCGATGGGCCTGTTCAAGTCCGAGATGATGGGCACCGCCAACTGGTCGTTCACCATGTACCCGGGGCTGTCGCTGGGGGCGATGAACACGATCATGCAGTACGCCGGCCCGGAGCTGCTCAAGGTCTACATGCCGCCGCTGGTCGAAGGCCGCTGGACCGGCACCATGTGCCTGACCGAGCCGCAGTGCGGCACCGACCTGGGCCAGGTCAAGACCCGGGCCGAGCCGCGCGCCGACGGCACCTATGCGCTGACCGGCACCAAGATCTTCATCTCGGCCGGCGAACACGATCTGGCCGAGAACATCGTTCACGTGGTGCTGGCGCGCCTGCCCGACGCGCCTGCCGGCACGCGCGGCATCTCGCTGTTCGTGGTGCCCAAGTTCCTGCCCAACGCAGACGGAACAGTGGGCGAGCGAAACCCGGTGGTGTGCGCGTCCATCGAACACAAGATGGGCATCAAGGCCTCGGCCACCGCAGTGCTGAACTTCGACAGCGCCGTCGGGCACATGATCGGCGAGCCCAACCAGGGCCTGGAGGCCATGTTCACCTTCATGAACACCGCGCGCATCGGCACCGCGACCCAGGGCGTGTGCCATGCCGAACTGTCGTTCCAGGGAGCGCTGGCCTACGCAAAGGACCGGCGCTCGATGCGCGCGTTGTCGGGCAAGAAGGAACCCGACGAGGTCGCCGACAGCATCATCCATCACGCCGACGTGCGGCGCATGCTGCTGACGCAGAAAGCTGTCGCCGAGGGCGGCCGCGCGATGCTGTACTTCGCCGGCCAGTACGCCGATCACATGGTCAACGGCATCCTGGAAAACGATGAGGCCAAGTACAAGAGGTGGGACGACAAGCTCGGCTTTCTCACCCCCATCCTCAAAGGCTTCCTGACCGAGATGGGCCTGGAGGCAGCCAACCACGGCATGCAGGTGTTCGGCGGCCACGGCTACATCGCCGAACACGGCATGGAACAGATTGCGCGGGACGCCCGCATCGCCACGCTCTATGAAGGCACCACCGGCATCCAGGCGCTGGACCTGCTGGGTCGCAAGGTGCTGCTGCAGACGCGCGGCAAGGCGGTGCGCGAGTTCACCGGCATGATCGCCAAGTTCGCGATGGAGCACATGACCCACGCCAAGCTGCGCCGCTATGCCACCGATCTGGCCAAGCTGGCGGCGGAATGGAACGTACTGACCGTGCGCATCATGCTGGCGGCGCGCAAGGATCGCGACGTGGTCAGCGCCGCCAGCCATCACTTCCTGATGTATTCGGGTTACGTGGTCATGGCCTACTTCTGGGCCTTGCAGGCGGCGGTGGCGTCGCAGAAGCTGGCGCAGGAAAACGGCTCGGAATCGGCCGCCTTCTACAAGGCCAAGATCGCCACCGCGCGGTTTTACTTCGACCACCTGCTGCCGCGCGCCAAGGCCCACGCCAGCGCCATGACCAAGCCCGGCAAGTCGCTGACCAAGCTGGCGCCGGAGCACTTCGCCTTTCACTGAGCCCTCCGCGGCCGCTGATGCCCAGTCGCAGCAAGCTGGTTAGTATGGTCCCGTACAGGTGGGGACAACACCGGCATGGGGTCAGCGCGGACGGGGGTTGCGGTCGCGGCAGCGGCGGTTCCGGCGCCGGCTAGAGCCGTCCTGTCCGACGCCGCCGCGGCAACCGAAACAACGCTGTTCTGGAACATAAGCGTATCGCTACCCTTGCTGGTGGCCGGTGTGCTGCTGCTGTTCTGGGCACTGCACCTGCGCCGCGAAATCCGGCAGCGTGCTGCGCTGGAGCGCGAACTGCGGCGGGCGCAAGCCCAGACCGGCGCCGACCTGGCCAAGACCCGCACCCAGTTCGAGGCGATTCTCAACAACGCGCCGATGGCGATCTGGGTGAAGGATCGCGACGGCCGCTACCTGCTGGCCAACGAGACCTACCGCGATCTGTTCGATATCCAGCCCGGGCGCGCCATCGTCGGCGAGCGCGACGATTCCCTGTTCCCCGCCAAGACTGCGCTGGCGGCGCGGCGCACCGAGGCGCAGGTGATGGCCAGCGGGGTGTCTTACAGCGCGGTCGAACCGGTCGCCGCGGCGCAGGCACCAGGCCGGCGGCTGCTGACCGTGCGGTTTGCGATCCGCGACGAGCAGGGTGAAGTCCAGTCGGTCGGCGGCGTCGGCATGGACATCACCGAGCAGATGCGCATGCAGGAAGAACTGGAAGCGCTCAACGCCACGCTGGAGCGTCGCATCGTCGAGCGCAGTGCGGCCGCTGATGCCGCCAGCGAGCGCATCGTCGAGCTGTCCGATCACCTGCCCGGCATCGTGTTCGAAGGCCTGCATTTTCCGGGTGGGCAGCACCGCATCCCGTTCATGAGCGGCGCCGCGGTCGACATCCTGGGCATCGACCCGCAGCGCGTGACCGATGACATCGGTGCGCTGTTCGAGACGGTGCTGCAAGAAGACCGCCCGCAGTTGAGCGCACTGTTCGACGACCGCAGCGGCCAGGCGCGCGCCTCGTTTCGCGTGCGCCACGCAGGCAACGGCGAAGTGCGCTGGCTGCTGGTGACCGCCTCGCAACAGCAGGGCGCCGGCGGCGTGCGCCAATCGCGCGGGTTCTTCACCGACATCACCGAGATCAAGCGCCTGGAAAACGACCTGGCCAGCGCGCGCGAAGCGGCCGAATCGGCAGCGCGCACCAAGGCCAGCTTTCTGGCCAACATGAGCCACGAGATCCGCACCCCGCTCAACGCCATCATCGGCATCAGCCATCTGGTGTTGCAGACCCGGCTAGACGAGCGCCAGCACACCTATCTGAGCAAGATCGACGGTGCGGCGCATGCGCTGCTCGGCATCGTCAACGATGTGCTGGACGTGTCCAAGATCGAAGCCGGCAAGCTGGTGGTGGAGTCGGTGCCGTTCCAGCTCAACGAGGTGCTGGACAATCTGACCCTGTTGCTGGGCCAGAAAATTCAGGACAAGGGACTGGAGATGCTGTTCCGCATCGACCCGCAGGTCCCCAACGGTCTGCTCGGCGATCCGCTGCGCCTGGGCCAGGTGCTGAGCAATTTTCTGAGCAACGCCGCCAAGTTCACCGACACCGGCGAGATCGTGGTCTCGGTGGAACTGGTGGAGCGCCGTCTGGACACCGCGGTGCTGAAACTGGCGGTCACCGACACCGGCATCGGCATGAGCGAAGAACAGACCGCACGCCTGTTCCAGGCGTTCGAGCAGGCGGACAGCTCCACCACCCGACGCTTCGGCGGCACCGGTCTGGGTCTGACCATCGCCAAACACCTGGCCGAGCTGATGGGCGGCGCGGTGGGCGTGGAAAGCGAGGCCGGACTCGGCAGCTGTTTCTGGTTCACCGCCACGCTGGGGGTGCAGGCCGACAGCCGCTCGCCGAGCTGGGTGGGCACACATGATCTGGTCGGCCGCCGCGTGCTGGTGGTGGACGACAACGCCACCGCGCGCGAAATCCTGCTGTCCATGCTGCACACGCTGGGGTTTCGCGCAGACGCCTGCGACAGCGGCGAACAGGCGCTGCATGAACTGATCTCCGCCGCCGCCGCCGGACAGCCGCATGCCCTGGTGGTGCTGGACTGGAAAATGGGCGGCATCAGCGGCGCCGAAACCGCCCGCGCGGTACGCGCTCACCCCGACATCCAGCCGCAACCGGCGATCGTGATGGTGACCGCCTACGGTCGCGAAGATCTGCACGACGAATTGGCCGACGTCGCCATCGACGGCCTGCTGGTGAAGCCGGCCAGCCCCTCCGCCCTGCTCGATGCCACCCTGGTCGCCTTCGGGCGCCAGCCGCAGCGCCCGCGCGGTCGCGCGGCCAGCACGCTGTCCGCGCACCCCTCGCTGCGCGGGTGCCGGGTGCTGGTGGTGGAAGACAACGAGATCAATCGCGAAATCGCCACCGAAATCCTGCAACAGGCCGGCATGGTGGTCAGCGAGGCCGTCGACGGCCGCCAGGCCGTCGGCAAGGTCGGCTCGCAGGAATTCGACCTGGTGCTGATGGACATGCAGATGCCGGTGCTGGACGGTGTCGCCGCCACCCGCGCCATCCGCGAAGACCCGCGCCACCGCGACCTGCCCATCGTCGCAATGACCGCCAACGTCATGGCCGAGGACATCCAGCGCTGCCTGGACGCCGGCATGAACGATCACGTCGGCAAACCCATCGAGTTCGAAGAATTGATGGCCAAGCTGGCGCGATGGCTCGGGCCCGGTCGCCGCACACCGACGCCGGCGCCAATCAGATCCGCGGCGTCAGCCGCCGCGGCGCCGCTGCCACCACGGCTCGACGGTCTGGACCTGGAGGTGGCGCTGAAGAACACCGCCGACAATCCCGCACTGCTGCGCAAACTGCTGCTCAGGTTTCGCGACACCTACGGCGACACCGCCACCCGTCTGCGCCAACTGCTCGATGGCGAAGATCGCGACGCCGCGGTACGCCTGTCGCACACTCTCAAGTCGGTGGCCGGCAGTCTGGGCGCCGCCGGCGTGCAGAGCCTGGCCGCCGGCATCGAGCGCGACCTGCGCGCCGGCCAGTTGCCGGCAGCCGGCGAACTGCAGTTACTGGAGCAGGAACTGGCCCGCCTGGCGCGCGCCATCGCGACCAACGACGCCAGCGGCGACCCCGCGACCGCGGCGGAATCCAGCGCGGATTCGTTGCCGCGTGCCGGGCGTCTGCGCTCGTTGCTGCAGCAACTCCGCCAACACCTGGCCGAGGACGATATCGCCGCACTCGATCTGGCCGCGCAACTGACACCGGCCGACACCGAGGACGCCATGTGGCCGCTGGTGCAGCATCTGAAACGCCGGGTGGAAGCGTACGATTTCCAGGTGGCCGGTGGCGTGGCCGATACCCTGATCCGACAACTGGACAGCGACCGCCCCGCTCCAGGAGGTGGCCCATGAACGCAGAGCAAACCACCGTCCTGGTGGTCGACGACACGCCCGAAAACATCGACGTGCTGGGCGGCATCCTGCGGCCGCACTATCGGGTCAAGGTCGCCATCAACGGCGAGCGCGCGCTGGCGCTGGCGCGATCGGCCGAAGCGCCGGACCTGATCCTGCTGGACATCATGATGCCGGGGCTGTCCGGCTATGAGGTCTGCGCAGCGCTCAAGGAGCATCTGCCGACGCGGCACATCCCGGTCATTTTCTGCACCGCGATGGGCGAGGTGGAGGACGAGCGGCGCGGCTTCGAACTGGGCTGCGTGGACTACATCGCCAAGCCGGTGAGCGCGCCGCTGGTGCTGGCCCGGGTGCAGACCCACCTGACGCTGTACCGCACCGAACGCACCCTCGAACGACGCGTGGCGGAAAAAACCGCGGAGCTGGCCGACAACCAGGTCGAGATCATCCGCTCGCTGGGCAAGGCTGCCGAATTCAAGGACGATCACACCGGCTTTCACGTCATCCGCATGAGCCATTACGCGCGCCTGCTGGGGCGCGCCTGCGGGATGACCGCCGCCGACGCCGAGTTGTTGATGCTGGCGGCGCCGATGCACGATGTCGGCAAGATCGGCATCCCCGACCACATCCTGCGCAAACCGGCCAAGCTCGACGCCGACGAGTGGGCGACCATGCAGCAGCACGTGCAGTACGGCGCCGAGATTCTAGGCACGCATCGCTCGGAGCTGCTGCGGCTGGCCAACACCATCGCCCTAACCCATCACGAGAAGTGGGACGGCAGCGGCTATCCCGACGGTCTGGCCGGCGAAGCCATTCCCCTGGTCGGACGCATCGTGGCGATCGCGGACGTATTCGACGCCCTGTGCAGCGTGCGCCCGTACAAACCCGCGTGGCCGGTGGAACAGGTGGTGGCCTACCTGGTCGAGCAGCGCGGCAAACACTTCGACCCGCACCTGGTGGACCTGAGCCTGCCGCTGGTGCCGGAATTCATGGCACTGCGCGAACAATACCCGGACGTGCCCTGAGCCCGTCGCCGCGCCACGGCATTTGCACCAAAACGCCAGCGCGCTGCCACGTGCTGTTTCTAGAATGTCGCCGATACCGGTGCAGGAGCGGCAAATGGCGGCATACAAGGCGGGCTGGAACGCGGCGGTGGGCGCGCTGCGCGTAATCGGCGCCGCGCTGGCCGGGCTGTTCGCCGCGGTTTTCGGTTCCGTCGACTGGTACGCCCCGGACTGGCTGCGCTTGCTGGGACGCCGCCTGCGTAACGGCTGGCAGCGATTGCGCGAACATCGCCGCGCACACCCGGCGCGGACTGCGGGCATCGCGGCGCTGGCGGCGATCGCAGCGATCGGCGCGGTGGCGCTCTGGCAGTGGTACGAGCGTCAACCCAAGCCGCAGGTCGTCGCCTACACGGTCGAAGCACCGGCCCGCACCTGCTACGAATGCGATCCGCCCGGCGCGCCCGAGCCCCTGCGGGTGCGTTTCGCCGCCTCGGTGGCACCGCTGGAAGCGGCCGGCAAACCACTCGCAGACGCCGCTTCCCGCCTCGAACTGGTGCCGGCACATCCCGGCCAGTGGCATTGGGAAGACGACAAGACGCTGCGTTTCGACCCGGCCGAAGACTGGCCGGTGGGCCAGCGCTTCGCCGTGGACTTCAAGCGCAGCGGCCTGATCGCCGCGCATCTGCGCCTGAACGAGTACGGATTTGCGTTCTCGGCGCCCGCTTTCGAGGCGCAGGTGCGTGACACTGAGTTCTACCAGGACCCGCAGGTCGTCACCGACAAGAAAGCCGTACTGACCGTCGGGTTTTCGCACCCGGTGGACCGCGCGGCGTTCGAGGAACGCATCGGCCTGACCTTGTTCGACCGCGTCGCCGACGACCGGGAAACCGAACTCGGGGCCGTGGCCTACCGCGTGACCTACGATGCGCTCGGCTTGGAGGCCTACGTCAGTTCCAATGCCCTGAGCGTGCCGGCCAAACAGGGCCGGCTGGAATTTCGCATCGGCAAGGGCCTGCGTGCGGCGCGCGGCGGCAACCAGACCACCGAGGCCCTGCAGGCCGAAGTCGGAGTGCCCGGCCGAGATGCGTTGGCGGTGCAGACGCTGCGCCTGGACCTGGCGCGCGACGACAACCAGGACCCGCAGCAGGTGGCGATCCTGGAATTCGGCTTTCCGGTCTCGGAAAAAACGCTGCCTTCGAAGCTCAAGGGCTGGCTGCTGCCCACCGAGCATCCCGACGCCGGGCTGCAAGCCGATTTCGCGCAGAGCCATCCCGGCCAGCCCTACGACTGGACCCGCGGTGTCGACAACCGGGTGCTGCAGCGCGCAGCCACGCTGGAGCTCGAAGCAGTGCCAGGCGAGCGCGAACAACGCGAGCTGCATTCCTACCGTCACGCCGCCGCGCCCGGTCGCTACGTCTACCTGCGTGTCGACCAGGGCCTGGAATCCTTTGGCGGTTATCGCCTGGCGCAGACCCAGGAGCGCGTGCTGCGCGTACCCGACTACCCGCGCGAGCTGCGCATCGTGGCGCCGGGATCGCTGCTGGCCATGTCCGGCGCACGCCAGCTCGACGTGCTCACGCGCGATCTGCCGGCGATGCGCATCGAAGTCTCGCGCCTGCTGCCCAGGCAGCTGCAGCATCTGGTGTCGCAGACGCGCGGGGATTTTTCCACCCCGCAGTTTCACAACTGGGCGCTCAACCAGGACAACCTCAGCGAACGCTTCTCGCGCGTGGAACGCCTGCAGACCCTGGCGCCGGGGCAACCGGCCTATACCGCGCTGGACCTTGCGCCCTACCTGAAAGCCGACGATCCACAGGACCGGCGCGGTGTATTTCTGCTCAAACTGCAGGGCTGGGACACCGACAGCGAACAGCCGATCCACGGACCGCAACTCGATCAATGGGGCGAACGCTTCGAAGGGCCGGTGACCGACACTCGCCTGATCGTGGTCACCGACCTCGGGCTGCTGGTCAAGCGCAATCTCGATGGCTCGCAGGACCTGTTCGTACAGTCGATCCACGACGGCCTGCCGGTGGCGGACGTGCGGGTGGAGGTGATCGGCCGCAACGGCCTGCCGGTGCTCAGCCGCAGCAGCGACGCGCAGGGTCATGTGCACTTTCCAGGCTTGAAGGATTTTCAGCGCGAACAGGAGCCGGTGCTGTACCTGGCGCGCAAGGGCGGCGACACCAGTTTCCTGCCCATCGACTGGCGCATGCGTCCGCTGGACCTTTCGCGCTTCGACGTTGGCGGCGCCGCCAACGTCGCCGATGCCGGCGCGCTCAGCGCCTACCTGTTCTCCGACCGCGGGGTATACCGGCCGGGCGAGGAGATCCGCCTGGGCGCGATCGTGCGTACGCAGAACTGGCAGGCGCTGCCGCAGGGCCTGCCGCTGCTGCTGGAGGTGACCGACCCGCGCGGACAGACCGTACGCAGGGAACGTCTGCCGCTGTCGGCCGTCGGTTTCGAGGACATCCGCCATCTCACCGGCGCGGCCTCGCCCACCGGCACCTGGACGTTCGCGCTGTCCATCGTCCGCGATCGTTATCGCAACGATCTGGTGGGATCCACCACGGTGCTGGTGCGCGACTTCGAGCCCGATCGCATGAAGATGACGGCACGCCTGTCCGCGCAGCGCGCTCAGGGCTGGGTGTCGCCGGACAAGCTGAGCGCCTCGGTGGACCTGCAGAACCTGTTCGGTGCACCGGCGCAGAACCGCAGGGTCACTGCTTCGCTGCGGCTGTCGCCCAGCCTGCCGCGCTTCGACGAATACCCCGCCTACCAGTTCTCGGATCCGCACGCCGCGCGCGAGGGCTACAGCGAGGACCTGGCCGAAACCACCACCGACGCCCAGGGAATGGCGCAGCTCGACCTGCGCCTGAACCGTTTCGCCAAGGCCACCTATCGCCTGCAACTGGTGACGCAGGGCTTCGAGGCGCAAGGCGGGCGCGGCGTGGCGGCGCAAGTCACCCAGCTGGTGTCCAGCATGCCGTTCCTGGTGGGCGTGAAGGCCGACGGCGATCTGGCTTACGTGAGCCGCGATGCCGAACGTACGGTCGAGCTGATCGCGGTCGATCCGGCCCTGGAAAAAACCGCGGCGGCGGGACTGCGGCTGCGCCGGCTGGAGATTGTCCACGTCTCCACCCTGGTCAAGCAGAACAACGGAACGTACAAGTACGAGTCGCGCCGACGCGAAAATCTGCTGACGGAAGCCGATTTCGCCATCGCCGCAGCCGGCGAGCGCCTGCGTCTGGACAGCAGCAGTCCCGGCAGCTTCGCCTACGTGCTGGTCGACGCCCAGGACCAGTCGCTCGCGCGCGTCGACTACACCGTGGCCGGCGACGCCAACCTCAGCGCACGGCTGGAGAAGAACGCCGAGCTGCAGATCGCGTTGTCGAAGAAAGACTACAGCCCGGGCGAGGAGATCGAACTCCAGATCAACGCGCCCTACACCGGCGCCGGCCTGATCACCATCGAACGCGACAAGGTCTACGCTTGGCAGTGGTTCCGCAGCGACACCACCGCCAGCACCCAGCGCATCCGCCTGCCCGAGGGGATCGAGGGCAACGCCTATGTCAGCGTCAGCTTCGTGCGCGATCCGGCCTCGCCGGAGATCTACACCCGACCGCTCAGCTACGGCGTGGCGCCGTTCTCGGTGCACCTGGACGCCCGCCGCAGCCGCGTGGAGGTGCAGCTGCCGGCGCGGGTCAAGCCGGGCGAGACCGCGCACTTCCGCTATCGCACCGACCGGCCCTCGAAGCTGCTGCTGTTTGCGGTGGACGAGGGCATCCTGCAGGTCGCGCGCTACACCACGCCTGATCCGATCGGCTTCCTGTTCCAGAAGAAAAGCCTGGACGTCGGCACCATCCAGATCCTGGACCTGATCCTGCCCGAATTCCGCCGCGCCCTGATGCAGGCCGCGCCGGGCGGAGACGCCGACGGACTGCTGGCCAAGCACCTCAATCCGTTCAAGCGCAGAGGCGATCCGCCAGTGGCCTACTGGTCCGGCATCGTCGACGCCGACCGCACCGAACGCAGCCTGGAATACACGGTGCCGGATCACTTCAACGGCCGCCTGCGGGTGATGGCGGTGGCGGTGGCGGACAGCGCCGTCGGCGTGTTCGAGGGGGCCACCACCGTCCGCGGCGACTTCGTGCTGACGCCCAACGCGCCCGCTTTCGTGGCGCCCGGCGACACCTTCGAGGTCAGCCTGGGCGTGTCCAACCAGGCCGAGGGTTCCGGCGCCGCCGCCGAGGTGGAACTGGCCCTGAGTGCCACCGGCGGCCTCGAAGTGCTGGGCCAGGCCCGTCACACCCTGGCGGTCGCCGAAGGTGCCGAGAGCAGCCTGCGCTTCCAGCTCAAGGCGACTGCAGACCTGGGCGACGCACGCCTGCGCTTCATCGCCACGCAGGGACCGCATTCGGCCAGGCGCGAGATCGGGCTGTCGGTACGCCCGGCCGTGCCTTATCGCAGCACACTCGATGCGGCGCTGATCGCCCCCGGAAAATCGGTGGACCGTGCGCTCGCGCGCACGCTGTTCCCGCAGTTCCGCGAACAGCAGGCCGGTATCTCCGCCCTGCCTCTGGGCCTGGCGCAGGGTTTCGTCGCCTACCTGGATCACTATCCCTACGCCTGTACCGAGCAGCTGGTGAGCCAGGCAATGCCGGCGCTGGTGTTGTCGCGGCGGCCCGAATTCGGGCGGGTGCAGGGCGATACGCAGGCCGGCGGCATCGACGAGCTGATCGCCGAATTGCGCGCGCGGCAGAATCCGGACGGTGCCTATCGCTACTGGCCCGGCGGTTTCGAGACCCGCGAGTTCGTGTCGGTCTATACCCAGCACGTGCTGATCGAAGCCCAGGACCGCGCCATCGCAGTCCCGCGCGATCTGCTGGAGCAGGGCAACGAATATCTGCGCCAGCTTGCCGCACGCGACGCCGACAATCTGCAGGGCGAGCGCAACTCCGCCTACGCGCTGTACCTGCTCACCCGGCAGGGTCACGCGCTCGGAGCGCAAGCGTCGCGCCTGCGCCAGCGTCTGGAGACGCGCTATCCGGAGCAATGGCGTGGCGACATCGCAAGTGCCTACCTGGCCGCCGCGTTGAAGCTGATGCAGCAGCAGCAAGAGGCCGACGCCCTGTTTGCAAAACTGGACTGGCGCGCCAAGCGTCCCACCGATGGCTGGTTCGACGCGATGACCGCCGACGCCAGTCTGCTGTACCTGGCAGCGCGGCATTTCCCCGCAAGTCTGACGAAGCTGCCGGCCGATTTCGTACAGCGCCTGGCCGATCGCATCACGCAGAAACGCTACCACTCGCTGTCGGCCGCCAGCACGCTGCTAGCGCTCGACGCCTATGCCGAAGTTGCCGGCCCCCAGGCCGGCGACGCCTTGTCCATCGCTGCGCTGGCCGCCGATGGCAGTGCCACCGAACTGAAGCTGCCGGACGGCCTGTTCCGGCGCACCGACATCGAACCTGAGGTCAGCGGCCTGCGCTTCGACAACCGTGGCAGCCTGCCCGCCTATGCGGTGATCGCGCAGAGCGGTTTCGATCGCGACGCAGACCAGGGCGTGCTGCGCGAGGGCTTCGAGATCCTGCGCGAATACACCGACGCGCAGGGCGCGCCGCTCGGTACGGTCACCCAGGGTCAGGAGATCGTCGCACGGCTGAAATTCCGCGCCGTCGACGGCGGCCACAGCAGCAACGTCGCGCTGGTGGATCTGCTACCCGGTGGCTTCGAACCGGTGGTGCCGACAACGGCAGCCGACACCCGGATCGGTGCGGCAAGCGCGGACGATGCCAGCGCCACGGCCGACGGCGACGGCGGTAATGGCTGGACCTGCGCCATCTGCCAGCAGGGCACGCGCGCCGGTTTGGCCTATGCCGACTTCCGCGAGGATCGCAATGTGTTCTACGTGACCGTCACCCCGGAGATGTCGGAAATCGTCTACCGGCTCAAGGCCACCAACACCGGCACCTACACGTTGCCGCCGGCCTATGGCGAAGGTCTGTACGACCGCGGCTTCAACGCCCGCTCCGGCATCGGTCGCATCACGGTGATCTCTCCGTAGCCCGGCGACGAAGCCGGGACGGCGGGGAGTGTCGTAGCCCGGGTGCAACCCGGGTCCGGTCAGTCAGCGCCGTGCGACCCCGGGTTGCACCCGGGCTACCGATTCGGCGCGCGCGGTGGACGACGCGCTACGGGCGCGACAACCGCTGCCACAGCGTGTCGACCCGCGTCAGCACGCCGAGGCGGTCGGCTTCCTGCAGCAACTGCCTGGCCACTTCCGGCGACAGCTTCTGCACCAGCGGCTTGAGCCGATCCTGCACTTCGCCGCGCAGGCGCAGCAACAGGATTAGCAGCGGCCCCCACTCGCGTCCCGCCTGCACGGCGTCGAACACGCGGCCGAAGGTGGCGTCGCCGAGCTTCTCGGCCGCCCGCGCCAGGCGTTGCTGAGTGTCCTCGTCCATCAGCGACAGCATCGGCAGCAGTTGCGGCCACAGCGCCTCGCCGTCGGCCGCCTCAAGGATGGATTCGAGGACGACGTCGTCGCGCAGCACCGACAGGCCCAGCAGCCGCCGTTGATGGGGCGCATCCATGATGGCGATGATCGGCAGCAGCGCGCCCCACAGTTTCTGCGCCTGCGCCGAGCGCGCCATGCTCAGCAGCACCGATTCGTCGAGGGAGGCGGCCAGCTCGCCGAGCGATTTGCGCCAGCGATCGTCGACATCGTTCATCAACGCCAGCGCCTCGGCCCACAGGTCCTGGGTCTCGTCCGCCGCCACGTAGATGATCTCGCGCAGGCGCGCTTCCGGCAGCAGTCCGACCAGATCGTTGAGGCGTGACTTGTCCTCCATGAAGAATGCGATGTGCAGCAGCGCCGCGTTGTCCTTGAGTTCTGCCATCACTGCGCGGATTGCATCGGTACTCACGTAGTCGACGAAGCGCGCCAAGGTCACGAATTCGCCGCGCCTGGCCAGGATCAGCGCCACTTCCACCAGCTTGGGAATCGGAATGCGGGCGATCACCTCGCGCACGTGACGCGGATCGATCTCCAGGGTCACGTCGGCCAGGAACTCGCTCTTCAGGCGCAGCGCCACGTCGGCGGCACGATCCGGCGCGATCAGCCCGGCCACGCGCGCGCACAGCAGCGCGCCGAACACGTGCTCGCCGATCAGCGCGATCAGCGGTGTCGGCAACAATTTGCTGGCCAGCGCCACCCGCTTGAGCCGGGCCTCATCGGCATCGAACAGGCGCGCAGCGGCACGCTGGCGGAATTCGCGCAGGCTGGCGGCGTCCAGCGTTTCCACTTCCTTCAGGGCGGCGGGCTGCACGCGCAGCAGGCGCGCCAGCTTGATCGTTTCGGCACGGCGCGCGAGCTTGCTCATAAGCCGAGAATCTTGCGCACCGGACGGCGCATCAGTGCCGGCACGTATTCCAGTGCCCGCGTCAGCGCCTGATCCAGCTCTTGTTGCTGGCGCAGACGCGCATCGCGCAAGGCCTCGGCCAGACGCTTGCAGACCGCATCCGGCAGCGCGCCGAACGCAGCCGGCGGCGGACTGCCGAGCTCGCGTCGCAACGCGTCGGTGGCCGCGCTCACGACGCCGCCCCGGGCGTCGCCAGCGGTGCTTCGGCAGCCTCGGGCGGTTCCTGCTTGCGCTCCAGGCGCAAGGTTTCCAGATTCAGGAACAGGTAGGACTCCACGATGGTGGCGGCCACCGGGTGCTGCGGCAGTTGCATGCGGATCGGCAGGCTGGTGGTGATGGGCACGGTGAAATCCTGGTTCACGTTGAGCTTGGTATTGAGCGTGGTGCCGACCGGTGAGCGGATGACGTGATTGATTTTGACCCGCAGCGGACCGGAATACTTGAAGGGAATGTTCTGCTTGACCGGCACCACCAGCTTCACCGGCAGACTCAGCTTCATCGGCAGCTTGGCCTTGAGCCCCAGATTCTTGTACTTCTTGACGTTCTGGAAATTCACCGGGACGTTGGCCTCGATATCCGCCATGGTGTCGATGGGGATGATGCCCTCGTAGACGATGGTGGTTTCCAGCGGCACCTGCGTGTCCAGATCGATCAGGGTGTCGTAGGTGCCGTCGATGGGAAGGTCCAGAGTCTGATTCAGCGGGACCTGGGCGCTGATCACCCCTTTCATGGTGACGTCGATGCTGTTGGTGGCGGTGAGCACGGTGTCCGCCTCCGGCGGCAGGCGGATGGTCAGCGCCTGATCGGTGAGCAGCATGCGTGCAGCAACGTTCATGAACACCCAGTAGCCGAGCAGGCCGCCGACGATCACCACGCCGACCACGCCCAGACCGAACAGCGGCCACAGCCAGCCGCGCCGTCCGGCTGCGGGTGGTGGCGGCGGAGCGGGGGGCGGAGACATCGACCCCGAGGTGGCGGCGCTGGGCGCGGTGCGGCGCGGTGTTGGCGTCGATACGCCTGAGCTGGCGGCTACGCTGGCCGCTGGCAACGCTGCCGACGGTGGCGCCGGCTTGGCTGGCTCGCTGGCTGACGGCTGGCGACGCAAAGGATTGCGCGCCTTGGGCAGGCCGAAGAAGTCGTCGTCGCGATTCACGGCGTGGACTCTGGCGCCGCGACGGGCGGGGCGCTGTGCTGGCCTTCCTCCTTCTTCTCCAGGCGCAGCGAGCGCAGCGGCAGGCGCAGATCGGCGTCGACGATGGTGGCGGCGATGGGATCGCGCGAGAACTCGGCTTCGGCCGGGATATCCGACTTCACCGGCACCGACAGGTCGGCCTGGATGGGGATATCGGCCTCGATCACCGTGCGCAATGGCACCGTCAGGTCCTGCTGGATGCGCACGCCCACCGGCGCGGTGAACTTGATGCGCACCGGCTGATCCACCGGGATGTCCAACGCCACCGGCACCTCCGCCTTGACCGGCACCTTGCCGCGGATCGGAATCTTGAGCTTGTCGCCAAGGATTTCGGCGTCGACCACCGCGTTCAGATCCAGCACCTGGTCGAGGATGATCTTGTCGCGCACCGCAACGTTCATGCGGATCGGCACCTCACCGTCGAAATCGGCGATGACGTTGAGCTTCTCCTTGACCGGCACCGTGATGATCTGGTCCACCGGCACCCGGGTGCGGATGGAGTCGTCCAGGCGGATGTTGAGATTTTCCAGCGCGCGCGCGGTGACCTCGAGTTTTTCGTCGATGGTGATCCGCGCCGGCTGGTCGCGCAGTAGCAGACGCGCGTCGATATTCTGGAACACCCAGTAGGCGGCCAGCGCACCGCCGGCGACCGCCCCGACGAACACCATCAGCAGAATCAGCCACAGCAACAGGCCGCCGCGCTGATCCCGTAGGAGGGGCTTTGCTCTGATCCGCCGCGGCAGAGCCGCTCCTGCATGTTCGTTCATGGCCTGTTCTCAGAATTCATAGCTCACCGAAATACCGAAGGCATCGCGATCGCGCAGCACGTGAGCATCGCCGCCGCCGGTGAAGATGGCGTAGACCAAATCCACGCGAAAATCCCGGTACTGCGCCTGCAGGTTGCTCACGATGACCTTGCGGCCTTCCAGAAAATTCTCGGCCAGACCGGGCGCCACGCCGTCGACGTCGTGGGCATAGATCACCAGCGGTCGCAAGGCCAGGCCCGGCATCAGCACATTGGTGTAGCGCAGCAGCGCGGCCAGCCGGTAGCCGTACGCGACCTCGGTGACGTAGCCGTCGCGGCCGTTGGCGATCGGATTGATCTTGAGCGCGTCGCCGGTGTCGGCGATGCCGGGTGAAAAATGCGTGTGGGTGCCGGGGCCTTCGAGCTGCAGCTCGTCCAGCGACGGCAGTTCCGGAATCCAGTTGGCGCTGGCCTCCAGCAGGTACACCGCCTCGCTGGCGCCAAACCAGGACCGGGCGCCGGTGATGCGGGTCAGGCCCAGGGTGCCGTGCACGGTCTTGAGGCGCTCGTAGCCCTGGATGTAGCTGTTGGGCACCACCTCGCCCGGGGTGCCACCGCGATAAGCGGTGAGGTAATCGGGAATCGCGCGGGTGGACGCGGCCAGCGTCGCCACGCCGGGGGCGATAACCACGTCGTTGCGCGGAAAGATCGGCTGGAACGCGGCGAACAGCACATCTTCAAGGTCGATCTGTACCGGCTGGTTTTCGCGGTACACCAGCTCGCCCTGCACCGCGAGGTTGAACGCCTCGGTGTCGAAGGACAGGCCCCACAGGCGGATGTCCTCTGCGAAGTCGAGGAAGTAGGTGCCGGTGTCCAGCGGCAGCGCATCGAACGTGTCGGGCCCGGGGTTGCCCAGGCCGCAGTCGCCCAGGAATTCCACCACGTTCATGGTGTCCTGGCCGCGCGCATTGCCTTCGGCGCGGGTGCAGGCGGCATCGGCGGCGAACGCGCTCACCGAGGGCAGCCGCGAGTGATAGTTGGCGTGGTAGAAATTGATCGACACCGGGCTGTCGAAATACTCGTCCAGGAACCAGTACAGCGCGATGCCGTACTGGCCGGTGTCGTCGGGTTCGCGGTTGGCCACGCGCCGCAGCGAGAAGCTGGTATCGGTGACCAGCTGCGCCAGTTCCAGCGCGGGCACACCGATCTGGAACGGGTCTTCCGGGGTCTTGGCGAACGGCGCCACCACGTACTCGTTGGGGGTGACCTCGTTGCCGCCATCGAAGAAGGAGAAGAACGAGCCGCGCGCGGGAAACCCGTAAGGCCGCCATTCGAGCTGGTAGAAGGCCTCGAACGACACCGTGCCGGCGACCGGACCGCTGACCACGAACATGTTCTGCGGCAGATAGATGTCCTGCAGCTCCACGCCCGGTCGCGACAGGTTGTTGGCGTCGGGCGGATTGACGAAGTTGAGCGTGCCCTGCACGTTGATCGCGGCCTCGCCCCAGGTCAGCACCTGGCGACCGAGCCGGAACTCCAACGGCTGGTCGGCCCAGGAATCGGTGACGTAATAGACGTTGGCCTCGAACAGCTCGATGTCGGTGCCGATCTGTCGTTCGGTGGCGGTGGCGCGATCCGACCGGGTGGCAACGCCGGGGCCCGGGCCGGGCTCGACGATGCGGTTGAAGTGGGTCTCGGAGAAGTCGGTATTGACCGGGTCGTAATAGGCCAGCACGCCCAGTTCGATACCGTAGTCCACCGTGCCCAGTTGCAGGGTGGAAGTGAACTTGGCCCCGGAGCTGACGATGTCGCCCTTGTCGTAGTTGAGCGTGCCGTCATCGGTGTTGGACGACATCGACCCCGGGGCCGCCAGATAGCGCTCGTTGGGCTCGGTGTTGTTGGGCGTCAGCGCGATGCAGTCGTCTGGCGCACACAGGTTCGGATCCAGGCTCGCCTTGCCGACCAGGCGATTGGCGCGATCCTGCATGCGCCATGCCGCGCCCACCGAGATGCGGCTGCGCCACTGCAGGGTCATGCCGTCGAGCATGCCCTCATCGAATTCCTTCTCGTAGGCGGGCACCGAGGTGGACAGCATCGCGAGCGCCGCCAGCGCGACCGACTTGCCAAGGATGACTCGGATCAACTCCGAAGAAGTCGGCTTCGAATGCATGCGCCACATTCCGACCTCGCTGCATTTGTCCGCGTTCATCCGTGTTCACCCATGGCCAGAAATTTTTCCCCCACCGCTAACCTCCAACCCCTGCGAAATTGAGCATCACCTGCACCTGCATCTCGCCCACCAGGAAGCCCAGCGCCGCACCCACCGTGATCAGGATCCATTCGTCCTGCTCAAAGGCCGGGCGCAACAGCCCCTCGAACTGTTCCGGGGTGAGCTGCTGCATGCGCGCCACCAGCGTGTTTTCGATATCCATGGCGTCGGCAGCATAGGTTTCCATGCTCTTGAGCGCCTCGGGCAGGCGCGCCATCACCTTCTGTGCGATCACCTGCTTCATTTCCTGGTACTGACGGCTGCCGACTGCGAACACCACGATGGGCCGCGCCAGCCCGGCCTGCTCGTCCACCAGCTTCTGCACCTGCTTCTGCACCATGCCGAAGATGCGGTCCGAAAGCGGCCCGCGCAGCACCGCGTCGATGATGCGGTTGGGCGTGATGATCTCCTTGGCGATCAGACGACCGTACTCGGCGGCAACGACCTGGCGGCGCTTGAGAAACAGGCCCTGCCATTCGAACAGGCCCAGGTAACGCGTCGGGCGCTTGGGGTTGAAGATCATCTTCAGCGCCAACCAGTCGGTGAACCAGCCGGTAAAGCCGCCGAACAGGGGCATCACCCAGGGATTCTGGGTGAACGCCCAGGTCACCGCCTGCACGCAGCCGATGACAAAGCCGAAGTAGATGCCGCTGTTGCGGATGAACCGGAACTCGCCCTCGCCGGCTTCCAGAAAGATGCGATTGAGCAGTTCCACATCGCGCATCAGGTTGGTGACCACCATGTCCTTGAGGTCGAACACCGAATCGATGTTGTTCTGGATGTCGAGCATGATCTGCTCCACCAGACGCGGCGCCTCGGCCTTGATGCGCGAGATGATGAGCTGCTTGACCGACTCCGGCGCCATTTCCCACAGACCCGGCTGATAGTGCGCGGCGACGTCGCGGGTGATGTCTTCGATGGCCGCCAGCAGCGGCGCCTCGATCTCCCGGGCGATGCGCTTGGGATCGAGCTTCATGAAGATGTCGCGCGGCTTGATCAGGTGCTCGGTCATGGTGTCGCAGGCGATCGAGGCCATGATCGCGGCCTTGCGCGGCACAATGCCCTGCCAGCCCAGATAGGGCGGCACGCCGAGGAACTTGATCGGCTGGAACATCATCCTGATCGCCACGATCTTGGTCACGTAGCCGATCGCCGCGGCCACGATCGGCATGGACGCGTAGAGAAACCAGTTGGCCTGCACGTCCGCCACCACTTCCGCCCAGCTCAGCATCTCGCTCCCCTGTGGACCGCGATTAACCCTGGTGTCCGATCGCCCCGCCGGCAGTGCCGTCGCCGCCGGTCAGCCCGCCGGCCGCCGCTCTCCCAACCCGTTATTCCAGCCCGTTGCCCCTACCAGCCCTGCGGGGTCTCGGTCGCGCAGGCCGCCCAGAACGCCTTGCCCGCCTCGGACAAACGGATGGTGCGGCGCACGAAACGCGGTCGCATGCCCAGTTTTTCGATTTCCTCGCACAACGCGCGCACCCGCGTGTCGGCCTCCAGCAACTGATACTTGACCTGCATCGCCGGGTCTTCCTCGCCTGACTCCAGCAGATCCAGGCCGCGCAGGTGCTCGATGTACTGCGGAACCTGATCGAGCAGTTGAATGCCGGCCTCGCGGCCGACCGGGCTCAGGTTTTCCAGCCAGCGCTGGGTCGCGCGACCGATCCTGGGGCCCGCCGCCAGGTGCAGCAGGGCCGACTCGTGACCGTCGGACAAGGCCGCCAGGATGCGCGCCTCGTCCGGTACCAGCTGGCGCACGATGCGCAGCGCAAGATAACGCTGGGCATCGTCCCTGGATTGCTCCTGCGCCTGTTCCAGCAGCGCTGCCATGACCTCGGCGGCAGCCGTTGGCGCGACCGGTCCCTCGCCTCCCGCGGCGGCGGATGTCGCGCGCGAAAAGGGCTCGCGCGTGGCCGATGTTTCGGGCAACTCCTCTTCGGCCACCGCGTCCATGCGCCGGCGCAGGGTGGACAGGGCTACCCGTTCGGCCTCCGACAGACCCTTCTGCGCCAGGTCCAGCGCCAGACGCGGCCCCTCGGCGGCCAGCTTCCAGGCGCCGTTGGCGAGCGTGCCGATCAGCGATCCGCCTTCCTGCGACTGCGGGGCGGCCTGGTCGGCACCGTCGTCTTCGCGGTTTTCTCGTTGCGACATCCGTTCCTGTCTCCCCCGACGGCTCTTCGACACCCGGCACCACCCGCGGCTACGGGCGCTCATGCGTGAATGGCTCAGCCCAGGCGGTCGCGCCGCTTGGACAGGCTCAGCTTCCAGAACTGGATACGCGGCAGATCCTGCACCACTTCTTCGGTATGGCCCTCGATGGTGGACGTGCGCCGGTCCAGGATCTCGATATAGACCAGCATGCGGAACACCGCCATCACGAACTCCAGGAACACCCGTACCACCACCACCAGGATCAGGAACACCACCGGCCCGAACAGCAGCCACACCAGCCCGGCCAACCACGACTGAATGAACGCGGTGACGATACCCAGCACCACCAGCGCGGCCATTGCCAGCACCGCGACCCGGTAGATGATGGGCAGCATGCGCGTGGTCACGATCTCGCGCATCTCGAAGTCGAACAACTGCCGCAGCAGGCCGCGCACGGTCATGTCCCGCGCCGGTTCCGGTCCTCCCCCCGCCGCTGCCGTAGGCGCGGGGCCTGGTCGTTCTACTTCGGGGTCCATGGCGGCCCGGGTCCCATTTCTGCTGACGGGGCAGGCAGGTTACGCCCGGCCCGCCGAAAAGGACACCGGCCAATGAGACAGTCGGGAACTGGCGATGCGGCCGCCACCGGGCCGCACGGCGGACGGGCTTGGGGCAAACTATGTGCAGGTAGGCCAACAACGGGCAGGCCTTGCCCCAATGCCAAAAGCGGATAACCAAAACCGGCCCATGCGCGATTCGGGACAACTGCTGGAGATCGTTCATCAGGCGCTCGTGGCCGGCGGCTACGACGTCGAGACCATCTATCGCCGCCTGGGCTACAACGCCGAGGTCCTGCCGCTGCGCCAGATGCGTACCCCTCACGAGCTGCAGGCCTTCTTCTGGGAGACCGTGGAAGTGGCCACCCGGGACCCCGACATCGGCCTGCATCTGTGCCCGCACGCGCCGGTCTTCCGCGGCGAGGTGATCGAGTATCTGATGCTGTCCAGCGGCACCTTCGGCGAGGGTCTGCAACGCGCGGTCAAGTACCTGCGGCTGGTGTCCGACGCCCTCAACATGCGGCTGGATCAGGACGAGCGCGGCACCCGGGTGGTGGTCAAGGGCAGCACCATCGAAGCGCCGCAGCTGCGCCACACCGAGATCCTCGCGGCCCACCAGGTCATCCGCTTCGGCCAGACCGTCACCGAAGGCCGCTACGCGCCGTCGCGCGTGCGCCTGCGCGCCAGCCGCCGGGCGCCGCAGAGCGAGTACGAGCACATCTTCGGCTGCCCGGTGGAGTTCGAAGGCGCCGAGAGCGAAATCTGGTTCGACCCCGAGATGCTGGCCTATCGCTCGCCGCGATCCAGCCCGGAACTGCTGCAACTGCACGAGGAACACGCCGAGAAACGCCTGACCACGCTCAAGCGCCAGGACCTGATCGAGAAGATTCGTGCGGTGTTCGCGCAGCGCCTGGAGCTGGACCGCTGCGATCTGGAAGAAGTGTCGCGCGAGCTGGACATTCCGCCCCGACGCCTGCGTTTCGAGCTCGCCCGCGCCGGCACCAGCTTCTCGCAGGTGCTTGCGGACTTCCGCTTCGCGCTGGCACGCAAGCTGCTCGCCCGCACCGCCGAGCCGGTCGAGGACATCGTGTATCTCACCGGCTTCTCCGAGCCCAGCACTTTCTACCGCGCGTTCAAGCGCTGGTCGGGCATGACGCCGGTGCAATACCGCGAGTCGCGCCGTAATCGGCCGGCACGCGCCGTCGATCCGCTGGACTGAATCCAGCCACTTGGCCGCGGCGACAGGCGCGCCTGACGGATGGACTGATGGCAGGGTCGGCAGGCGCGGCCTACTATCGGCACAGGCTGGCCACCGTCACGAGCCGCCGCAGAATTCGACAACGCTCCAACGCGAGGAGATCAAGATGCGCGATTCCGCAACCCCGAGCACAAACCGTCACACCCGCCGGCGCCTGGCTGTCGCAGCGCTGGTCGCGGTGGCCCCGGCGCTGACCTGGTCCGCAGCGCAAGCCGATGCCAGCAAACTCGGCGGAGAGCTGACGCCCATCGGTGCCATTCGCGCGGCCAATGCCGACGGCTCCATTCCGGAGTTCACTGGGGAGAAGAATTTCCCCGAGGACATGAAGACCTGGACGCCGGAGCACCTGGAGAGCCTGCGCACACAGGACGCCAAGAAGCTCGAAGCGGAATTCCAGAAGGCGATCAAGCCCGAACTGCTCAAGCCCTTCGACACCGTGACCAAGGCCAACATGGCCAAGTATGCGGACAAGCTCACCGACGGCCACAAGGCGCTGCTGGAGAAGTACCCCACCTACAAGATGCCGCTGTTCAAGGGCGTGCGCACGGGCTTCTTCCCCAAGGAGATCGAGGAAGCCACGATCAAGAATGCGTCCACCGCCAAGCTCACCGGCACCGACCTGGTGACCGGCGCCAGCATCGGCTTCCCGTTCCCGATTCCCAAGAGCGGCGCCGAGGTGATCTGGAACCATCGCATGAAGTACCGCGGCAACGCGGTCACGCGCTACAACAACCAGGCCATCGTCAAGCCTGACGGCAGCTACCAGATCACCAAGCTGACCGAAGAGGTCAAGTTCAAGTACGCGAACTTCAAGGACCCGGCCGCGGCGGACAACAAATACCTGTTGATGTATCTGTCGGAAACCATTTCGCCGCCGCGCGTGGCCGGCCAGCTCACGCTGGCGCACGAACTGATCGGTCCCGACGCCGGCTCCGGTCGCGCTGCCTGGATCTTCTCGCCGGGCCTGGGCCGCGTGAACCGCGCGCCGGACGTGGGCTACGACAACCCGGCGGTGGGCACCGACAACGAGCAGTACTTCGACCAGATCGACGTGTTCAACGGGTCCTTGGACCGCTACGACTGGAAGCTGATCGGCCGCAAGGAGATGTACATCCCTTACAACTCCTATCAGATGAACTCGCCGCTGGTGAAGTACAAGGACATGCTCAAGCCCTTCCACGTCAATCAGGACAACGCGCGTTACGAGCTGCATCGCGTGTGGGTGGTGGAAGCCAACGTCAAGCAGGGCGTGCGCCACAACTTCGCCAAGCGCGTGTTCTACGTCGACGAGGATTCCTGGTCGATTGCCGCTGTGGACTGCTACGACGGTCGCGGCGAATTGTGGAAAGTGCAGGAGGCGCACCTGATCACCGCGCCGTTCGTGCCGACGGTGACCGGTTCGCCGGAAATCATCTACGACCTGCAGAGCACGCGCTACTTCGTCACCGCGATGGCCAACGAGGACAAGATCTCCGACTTCCATGCGTCGTTCGACGACAAGGAGTTCGAACCGTCGGCGCTGAAGCGCAAGTCGCGTACCAAGTAGCTGTTCCCGTTGCAGGCTGCAAGAAACGCCGGGCTGGTCCCGGCGTTTTCTTTTGTCGCGGATCGCACGGACGAACCCGGACAAGTCGAAAGACCGGCCAGGACTCGCTCACCCATGGGGCACCTGAGCCGCCGGCCAGATGCTTTTGATCCAATCCGTGTGATCCATGAAATCCCCGGCAAAGCTCCCTCGCGTCCGTTGGTGGCCGGTCAACTCGTCGAACTGATGCAGAACTCTTGCGTCTGGGTTGCGGGTAGCTCGCGTAAGGTCGGGTGGCGACTCGGGGAACGCATATGTGCCGGACGCATCGACTGTTCTGCATGAGCCTTGCGCTGCTCAGCGCGGGCTGCGGGCTGGGCACTGCCAACCTGCGGCCGGCAGACAGCGCGCTGCAGCGCTGCGACTCGGGGCCTCACTGCGTGTCTTCACGCAACCGCGAGGCGCATCACGCCATCGAACCCATCCACTACCGCGGCGCCACCGACGCCGCACGTCGACAACTGCTCGCAGTGCTGGCGACGCTGCCGGATATCGAGGTGATCGAAACCCGCGACGACTACGTCTACGCGCAGGCGGTGACGCGCTGGATGCGTTTCGTCGACGATCTGGAGTTCCGTTTCGTGCCCGACACCCGCCTGATCGAGTTGCGCTCTTCCAGCCGCATCGGCTACTACGACTTCCAGGTCAACCGCCGACGGCTGGAGGAGATCCGCCGACGCTTCGCCGAGGCGCCTTGAACCCGCCGGCGGCACCCACGACAACGACAAGCCGCAAGCGCGGCAGGGAGAACCCGTGAACGATCTCGCCGCGTCCGAGCGTGCGCCGTACCCAGCGCGACCCTACGCCTGGACAGTGGTGGGCCTGCTCACCGCTGCCTACGTGCTGTCCTTCATCGATCGGCAGATTCTCAGCCTGCTGGTGGGTCCGGTGCGCGCGGACCTGGGCATCTCGGATACGCAGATGAGTCTGCTGATGGGATTCTCGTTTGCGCTGTTCTACACCGTCTGCGGCATTCCACTGGGACGCCTGGCCGACAGCTGGAGCCGGCGCTGGATCGTGACCCTGGGGGTGATGTTCTGGAGCGCCGCCACCGCGGCCTGCGGCATGGCGCAGTATTACTGGCAGCTGTTCCTGGGCCGCATCGGTGTCGGCATCGGCGAGGCCGCACTGTCGCCGTCGGCGTACTCGCTGATCGCCGATTACTTCCCGCCGGACCGGCGCGCCACCGCCATCAGCGTCTACGGCATGGGCATCTTCATCGGCGCCGGGCTCGCCTACATCCTGGGCGGCCTGATCGTCGGCTTCGCCGCCGAGCGCGGCGAGGTGGTGCTGCCGCTGGTCGGCGCCACGCGGCCGTGGCAACTGGTGTTCTACGTCCTGGGCGCGGTGGGATTGCTGTTCGCCTGGGGTCTGTTGCTGATTCGCGAGCCGGTGCGCCGCGGCGCCTCGCAGGCCTCGATCCCGCTCGCGGAGGTGCTGCGGACCCTGGGACAGCATCGCAGAACGGTGCTGCTGCACAACCTGGGATTCGCCATGGTCGCGCTGGCCTCGTATTCGGCCAACGCCTGGCTGCCGTCGGTGTGGCAGCGCGTACACGGCTGGCCGATCCGCGACGTCGGCTTGATCTACGGCAGCGTGGTGGCGGTGTTCGGCGCCATCGGCATCGTCTTCGGCGGCGCCCTGGCGGATCGCTGGAAGTCGCGCGGCATCACCGATGCCACGCTGCGCGTGGGCGCCATCGCTGCCGGCTGCGGCGCGCTGCTGGCGATGTCGGTGGCGCTGATGCCCAGCGGCGCCGCGCTGGCCTGGATGGTGGTGCCGATGACCTTCTTCTTCAGCATGCCGTTCGGGGTGTCGGCCAGCGCCATCCAGGACCTGATGCCCAATCGCATGCGCGGACAGACCTCGGCGATCTACCTGTTCGTGGTCAATCTGGTCGGCCTGGGCATCGGCCCGACTGCGGTGGCGCTGCTGACCGACTACGTGTTCGCCGACGATCGCCTGGTGGGCTGGTCGCTGGGCATCGTCATGGCCGCCGCCCAGGGTCTGGCCTGTCTGCTATTGCTGCTCGGCTGCCGTCACTACCGGCGCAGCCTGCTCGAACTCCAGGGCAGCTAGCCCGCATTTCTCACAGGTCGCCGGAGAATCCATTGCCATTTCCGGTCCTCGCTGCGTTCTTCAAGCTCGCTTTAGAAATAGACAGTCGGAAGATTCTCCGGCGCGCTATGGGGTTCGCTCCGTCCCGGTGCGCTGCACGTCCTCGACATACGGCCATCGCTCGATCCCCTCGTGAGAAATGCGGGCTAGCGGCCGGACTGAAGCCGGTCGGGCGGCGGGGCACAGACCGCAACCGGCGCCGCCTGGCGGCGGGGCCGGTTGCGGAGCGCGCATTCAGAACGGGAAGGTCTTCTTCACGCTCACCAGCACCTTGGGATCGTCCTTGGTGCCGAGGAAGGTGTAGTCGTCTTCGATGTCGGTGTCGATCGCCGCCAGCGAGAACACCAGACCTTTGCTGACCGTCTTGGCCAGGGTGATGCTGTAGTCGGTATAGCTGTCACCGTAGATGGCTTCGGCACCGTTGCCGTGGGTATAGCCCACCTGCGCGGTCACGGCGATGGTGGGGTTGATCGCGTGGGTATAGAAACCGGAGTAGTAATAGCCTTCGGCGCGGGTGGCCAGATAGTCGTGCGAGTAGTACGCCTGCAGCTTCACCGGCCCGGCGAACAAGGTGCCGAACCACTCCAGGGTGTCGAAATCGCGACGTTCCGGGTTGATGCTCAGGTCTTCCTTGTCCTCGGTGAGGAAGTAGTACAGCGCACCCACGTCCACCATCACGGTGTCGCTGATCTTGTACAGATAGGCCGCGTAGACGTCGAACTCGGTGCCGCCGAACTTGTTGGCATTGGTGGCCCACACGCCGGCGAGCAGGCCGCTGTCTCCGGCGTAGTCGATGCCACCCTGCACCGCGGCGCCGCCGTCGGCAACCACACCACGGAACACGTACTCGCTGAAGGCGCCGACGTGGGCGGTGGTGCCGGCCTGCGCCGGGAACGCGCAGATCGCGCCGGCAACACAGGCCGCAGCGGGCCACAGTCCTTGCTGGATTCGATTCACTTTCTCTCTCCTGAGGTGTTGTCATTGGAATGTCGCGGCGCCGCGGAACACAGTCCGGTCCGCATCTCAGGGTCGTGCGACGGCCCCGTGACAGGCAAGCTAGGACGGCCACTCACGCGTAATCCCAGCGCTCGGCTGCAACAACCGGAGACCCACGTGAGGCCTGTCACGCTAAACCTGCTCGATATTCCCGCAAGGTGCGCGACGGCCCGCCCCGGGCGTGTTCAAGAAGTCGCAGATGCACTACGGTCGATCGAGTGCCGGACCGGGACCTCATCCCGGCGACCCGAACTCGGCCTTGGCCATCGCCCCCCCAGGGCTTCCGGGTCAAGGCGTGGCTTTCATTGCAAGGGGACAGACCCGCATGACCGTAAGCCGAAATCACGGATGGAGCCGGCTTCGCCCCCTGAGCGTTGTGTTGATCCTGATGGTGGGGACCGCACACGCTGCTGGCGACAACAAGTGGCAGATCGCGGTTGAGGGTCAGTCCGAGCTCAACGGCAAGGTGGTGATGCGCACCCAGCTCGGGAAGCTGGAAAAATTCAACCTGATCGGGGGCAGCCAGTCGATGATCACTATCGAGGTCCACGCCGATCTGCCGGGCGAACCGTACCTGGCGCAGATCATCTATCTGGAAACCGACACCATCTGCACACGCGGCGTTTCCGGCATGGCACCAACCGACGAGGTCGGGCTATCGCGTGAAGGCGGGAAGTACGTGATATCAGGCCAAATCAAATGCCGCCACAAGGACGGCGGCGAGCCCAGCACACGCCCAATCTCGGGCTGGTTCATGCAGTAGCGCCGCCGCACCGATCAGGGCAAGCCGTCCCGACGGCGACGCTTGTCCCTAGTCGACCTTGTGGAAATGGGCCGGGTCGAAGCTGCGCGGCGGCGGCTTGCGGTCGACCCGCACCGCGCCGAGAGAAAGATCGATGTGCGATCCCAGCCGATGGTCGTGCATGCGCCCGCGCGAGGCGTACCAGTAACGCCCGGCCTGGCGCAGGCTGGCCGGCTCCACCTGATAGGTCTTGACCGTGTCCTGCGCGTCCTGGAACTCGGCGCGCACCACCACACAGGTCTGCTCGTCGACCGTGGCCAGCACCCGCCGATACGGCGAGTCCGCCACCGTGGGCGAGAAACGCAGCACCTGCGCCGCGCGATCGTGCCAGCGGGTGGCCCGGTCCCGCGAGATCGACGATGCGCCGAGCAACTGGCTGATCAGACGCAGATCGGACACGTCCAGCGTGGTACCGGCGATCCGGCCATCGGGACCGGCACTGTTCACCCGCCGCACCTTGCCCAGCGCCGGCAGGTAAAGATGCAACGCATCGTCGCCGCTCTGTTCCACCAGCAGGTAGCGCATGCCGGCCAAATCGGACGGCGCGGTGATGTGCAGCATCGCGCGCAATCCGTCACGGTCGCGATGGCTGTAGAAGCGTGCCGACAACTGCGGCGTGGTGACCTGCTCGCCGCGGGCTTGGATGCGCAGGTCGCCGATGGTCAGGTGCGGCGGCGCGTTGTCGCGCACGCACTCCACCACCTGCACCACCGGCGTCTGCGTGGTGACTTCCATGGCCGCCGTGCCGAGCAGGCCCAGCGCCACGATCAGCAGCCGGTGCAACGTCTGTTTCATAACGCCGCTGCCAGCCGGCTGCCCTGGTCGATGGCGCGTTTGGCATCGAGTTCGGCAGCCTCATCGGCGCCGCCGATCAGATGCACGTTGGCACCAGCGGCCAGCAAGGGCTGATGCAGTTCGCGCAGCGGCTCCTGACCGGCGCAGATCACGATGTGATCCACCTCGATCAGCTCGTGCTTTTCGCGACGATTGCCGTAACTGATCAGCACGCCGCGTTCGTCCATCGATTCGTAGTTGACGCCGCTGCGCGTCTGCACCTTGCGCGCCTGCAGCGAGGCGCGGTGGATCCAGCCGGTGGTCTTGCCCAGCCCCGCGCCCGGCTTGCCGGCCTTGCGCTGCAGGAGAAAAATTTCGCGTGCCGCGGACGGCGGCTGCGGACGTGCGACGCCTCCGCGCGCCTTGCCCGGATCGGTGACACCCCACTCCTTCATCCACTCCGCCAGGTCCAGGGTCGGTGACATGGCGCCGCTTTCATGCGCCAGGTATTCGGCAACATCAAAGCCGATACCGCCGGCGCCGATCAGCGCCACCCGCCGCCCGATTTCGGCCTTGCCGCCGAGCACATCCACGTAGCTGAGCACGCGACCGGCGCGCGACTGCTCTTCCAGCCCCGGGATCATCACGCGGCGCGGCGTGACGCCGGTAGCCAGGATGATTTCGTCGTACTGCCCGGCCAGCAGCGCTTCTGCGGTCATCGGCGCTTGCAGTTTCAGGCGCACGCCGGTGGCTTCGAGTTTGCGGGCAAAATAGCGCAAGGTCTCATGGAATTCCTCCTTGCCGGGAATCTGTTTGGCCAGATTGAACTGGCCGCCGATGCGATCCGCCGCATCGAACAGGTCCACCGTGTGTCCGCGCTCGGCTGCCACCGTCGCGGCCGCCAGTCCCGCAGGACCGGCGCCGACCACGGCGACCTTCTTGTGATGCGGCGCCTTCAGGTAATTCAGCTCGGTCTCGTGGCAGGCGCGCGGATTGACCAGGCAGCTCGCGATCTTCAGCTTGAAGGTGTGATCCAGGCAGGCCTGGTTGCAGCCGATGCAGGTGTTGATGTCCTGCGCGCGGTCCTGTGCCGCCTTGGTCACGAAATCGGCGTCGGCCAGAAACGGTCGCGCCATGCTGACCATGTCGGCCTGGCCGTCCGCAAGAATCCGTTCGGCCACCTCAGGCGCGTTGATGCGGTTGGTGGTGCAAACCGGAATGCCCACCTCGGCCTTGAGTTTCTGCGTGACCCAGGCAAACGCGGCGCGCGGCACCGAGGTGGCGATGGTCGGCACCCGCGCCTCGTGCCAGCCGATACCGGTGTTGAGGATGCTGGCACCGGCCTTCTCCATCGCGCGCGCCAGCATCGCCACCTCGTCCCAGCTCTGGCCGTCGAGGATCAGGTCCAGCGCCGAGATGCGATAGATGATGATGAAGTCGCGGCCCAACGCCTCGCGCGTGCGCGACACGATCTCCAGCGGCAGGCGCATGCGATTGGCATAAGCCCCGCCCCATTCGTCCTTGCGCCGGTTGACGTGGGTGACCAGAAACTGATTGATGAAATAACCCTCGGAGCCCATCACCTCGACGCCGTCGTAGCCGGCTTCGCGCGCCAGCGCGGCACAGCGGACGTAAGCGCGAATCTGCTGTTCCACGCCGCGGCTGGACAGTTCGCGCGGCGCGAACGGCGAGATCGGGCTCTTGACGCGCGAGGCACTCACCGCCAGCGGGTGATAGCCGTAGCGACCTGCATGCAGGATCTGCAGCGCGATCTTGCCGCCGTCGGCATGCACCGCATCGGTGATCACGCGGTGCTGCCTGGCTGCTGCGGACGTCGCCAGCCGCCCCGCAAATGGCGACACCCAGCCCGCCACGTTGGGTGCAAAGCCGCCGGTGACCATCAGCCCGACGCCGCCGCGCGCGCGTTCGGCGAAGTACGCCGCCAGCCGTGGAAAATGCTTGGCGCGATCCTCCAGCCCGGTGTGCATGGAGCCCATCAGCACCCGGTTCTTGAGCGTGGTGAATCCCAGGTCCAGCGGGGCCAGCAAATGTGGGTAGGGCGACATCCGCATCCTTGCCTTCAAAGTTGACCGAGCCTAGTCCGGTCGCCGACGGCGGTCATGCGCTGCCGCGCACAGGGTCCTGTCGCTGTAGCCGGTCGTCGGCCCGATTCACTCGGTAATTACCCCACGCTGACATGCGGCTGACCAAGATGTCAGGCTTGCTGCCATGAATATCACCTTGCCCGCGTCGGTTCTGCCGGTGGAGCAGAGTTACTTCTTCCACGGCCATTACCGGCTTGCTTTCGAAACCCACGGTCCTGCCAGCGGCACGACGGTGATCCTGGTCCACGGCATCCTGCTGGACAGCTATTGCAATCGCGATATCGCCGCGCACCTCGCCGCTGAAGGTTATCGCGTGATCCTGCTCGATCTGCTCGGCCACGGCCGCAGCGACAAGCCAGTCAAGGCTGCCGAGCATCGCGTAGATTTCTATGCCGAGCAGGTCCTGGGCCTGATGGATCACCTGGGTCTGGAACGTGCCGTGCTCGGCGGCGTGTCGCTGGGCGCCATCACCGCGCTCACCGCCGCCTGCCTGGCACCGCATCGCGTGCGCGCGCTGATCCTGGAAATGCCGGTGATGGAAAACGCAGTGCCCGCTGCCGCATTGATGCTGGTGCCGCTGATGATCGCCGTGCATTACATCACCCCGGCCTACCGGGTGTTCGCGCGGCTGCTGCGGCGCCTGCCGGAACCGCGGCGCGCCGTCATGACCAGCCTGCGCAACGCATTCGCCGCCGAACCCGAGGTGATCCGCGCGATCCTCCACGGCATCCTGGTCGGCCCGGTGGTGCCCTCGCTGCGTCGCCGCAAGCACATCCAGCAGCCCACCCTGGTGATCGGCCATGCGCGCGATCCGCTGCATGATCTGGCCGACGCCAAGGCGCTCAAGCGCCAGTTGCCCAATGCCGAAATCCTGGCCGCGCGTTCAATCTGGGAACTGCGCACGCAGCCGGAACGGCTGATGCCGCAGATCCTGGATTTCCTGCGCCGCGTACCGGCGGAAACCGACCGCGCCGCGTCCCTGCGCCAGCGGCGTGCGGCGAACGGGTGAGTTCGCGTTCCCAGGCGAGAGACTTTTTCAAGAATCACGCAAAGGCGCGAAGAGGCCACAAAGACGCAGACGGACGCGAAAATCCCTGCTCGCACGCGCGCAGCACCACCCACTTTTTGCGCCTCTGCGGCTCCTTGGCGCCCTTGGATGATTCTTCAGATTCGCGCTCGAAACCCCCTGGCCCGCGATAAACTCGCGCGCCTTTTCCCACAGCGCCGAGTCTGGCCATGGCCGTCAAGCTTTCTGTTCCCGAATTCCTGCACAGCGTGCCGGGCGTGCGCCTGGGCGTGGCCGAAGCCGCCATCAAGAAGCCGGGCCGACACGATCTGCTGGTGATGACACTGGCGCCGGGCACGCGCGCAGCAGGCGTGTTCACCCGCAATGCGTTCTGTGCCGCGCCTGTCACGGTCTGTCGGGAACGGCTCGGGCGCGGAGACGACATTCGCGCGCTGCTGATCAACGCCGGTAACGCCAACGCGGCCACCGGCCAGGGCGGCATCGACGATGCGCACGCAACTTGTGCGGCGGTGGCCGAGGCGCTCGGCTGCGCGCCGCAGGCGGTGCTGCCGTTTTCCACCGGCGTGATCGGCCAGCGCCTGCCGGTCGCGCGCATGCAGGCGGCCATTCCGGGCGCCGTCGCCACTGCCCGCCCCGACGGCTGGCTGGACGCGATGCGCGCGATCATGACCACCGACACCGTGCCCAAGGGTGCGACGCGCAAGGTGAGGACCTCGCAGGGCGAGATCACCGTCACCGGCATCGCCAAGGGCGTGGGCATGATCTGCCCGGACATGGCGACGATGCTGGCGTTCATCGCCACCGATGCCGGGCTGGATCAGGCGGCGGCGGACGCGGCGCTGCGCAGCGCCGTCGGCGTGTCCTTCAACTGCGTGACGGTGGACGGCGACACCTCCACCAACGATGCCTGCGTGCTGGTGGCCACCGGTGCCACCGGCGCGCCGATCAATACTGCACATGCCGACTATGCGCCGGTGCAGGCCGCCATCACCGAGGTCTGCACGGAGCTCGCTCAAGCGGTGGTGCGCGATGGCGAAGGCGCCACCAAGTTCATCACCATCGAGGTCGGCGGCGCCACGTCCGAAAGTGAAGCGCGTCAGGTGGCGTATTCGGTGGCGCATTCGCCGCTGGTCAAGACCGCGATGTTCGCCTCCGACGCCAACTGGGGCCGCATCGCCATGGCCATCGGCAAGGCCGGCGTGGACGGACTCGATCAATCCACCGTCAGCATCGCCCTGGACGAAGTGCAACTGATCGAACGCGGCCAGCCGCATCCCGACTATCGCGAAGAACGGGGCAGCGCGGTGGTCGCCAAGGAGGAGTTCAGCATCCGCATCGGCCTGGGTCGCGGCACTGCGAGCGCGCGCATCTGGACCTGCGACTTCAGCTACGACTACGTCAGGATCAATGCGGAGTATCGAACCTGAGGGTCCGCAGGTGAACGCTGCGGCCGTCCCGCTTCCGCATATCGACGTCGCCTGCGGCGTGCTGCAGCGCGCCGATGGCCGCGTGCTGATCGCGCAGCGTCCGCCCGGCAAGATCGCCGCCGGCAAGTGGGAATTCCCCGGCGGCAAGATCGAAGCGGGCGAGTCGCCGCGCGCAGCACTGGACCGCGAGCTGCACGAAGAACTGGGCGTGTCGCTGCAGCAGGCGCGACCACTGATCCGCTTCACGCATGCCTACCATGATCGCATCGTCACCCTGCACACCTGGCTGGTCATGGCATGGGCCGGTGAAGCGCATGGACGTGAATCCCAGTGCGTGGAGTGGCATGCAGCGGATGCGGCGATCAATCTAGACGTACTGCCGACGGTGGCGCCCATCCTGCGTGCGCTGCTGCTGCCCACCGACTATGTCTTCACCCCGCCGGACGCCGACGAACACCTGATTCGCGGCAGCCTGTCGCAATTGCCGTCGGGGGCGCTGCTGCGGCTGCGCTTGCCGGCGCGATCCGATCAGTCCTACGCCGCACTTGCCGGGCGCGTGATCGCCGACGCGCGCGCGCTGGGCTTGCGCGTGACCCTGGATCGGGGTGAAGCGCTGGCGCGCGAACTCGGTGCCGCCGGCTGGCATCAACGCCAGGCGGAGCTGATGGCATGCGCAGAACGTTCACCCCGGCCACCGGGCTGGTTGCGCCTGGTTTCGTGTCACGACCGCGCGTCGCTGGAGCAGGCCAGGATGTTGGGCTGCGACGCGGCGGTGCTCGGCGCCGTGCACGCCACGTCCACTCATCCCGGCGCGACAGCACTGGGATGGCGCGGTTTCGCGACGCTGGCCGGCAACGCCAACCTGCCGGTCTACGCCATCGGCGGCATCGGACCCCGCGACCGGGACCGCGCGTTTGCGCATCACGCTCAGGGCGTGGCGGGCATCTCGGCCTACTGGAGCCGGTCCGAATCCTGAGTGCGCGGCACAGCGTCCTCGATCTCCGAGTCAGATTCGCTGACCGGAATCGAATGCTTCTCCGCAAACCATTCGCCCAGGTCCAGCAGCTTGCAGCGTTCGCTGCAGAACGGCCGGAAGCGATTGCTCTTTTCCAATGACGAGGGCTGGCGGCACTGCGGACAGGCGGCGGTCTTGTGGGCAGTCATCTGTGGATTATCGCCGCGGGCAGCGCTCACATCACCTTGGAGGTGATGGCCGGCGCCTGTTCGATGGCGTCCTCGATGATTTCCAGACTGTGCTGGCAGGCCAGGCGATCGCCTTCGCCGCCCAGGCACACGCGCACCGCGGCCGGCGCCTTGCCGCTGACGGTGAAGGTGTCGGACACCACCACGCCGACGCCGTGGGCGCGCAGGTGCAAGGCGAATTCGATGCGCGTCCAGGGCTCGGGCACCGCCAGCCACAGGTGGAAGGCCTCGCTGCGACTGCGGTAGCTCGCACGCCGCAGGATGCGACGCGCCAGCGCCTGGCGCGCCGCCGACTCGGCACGGATGGCGGCGGTCATCGCCTCGACGGTGCCGTCCTCGATCCAGCGCGTGGCCAGGCGGATCATCGGTGGCGCCGCCATCACCGAGGTGGTACGCAGGATCGCCGACAGGCGCGCGGTGTAGCGCGCGTTGGGCGACACCACGTAGCCGATGCGCAGGCCGGCGCCCAGGCACTTGGCAAAGCTGGTGACGTAGAAGCACAGCTCCGGCGCCATCGCCGCCAGCGGTAGCGGACGGCGCGCGCACAGCCAGATGTAGGGGTCGTCCTCGATGATCGGCACGTTGTAGCGACGCGCGATCTCGCACACCGCCGCGCGCCGTTCCGGCGTCATCACCGCGGTGGTGGGATTGTTGAAGGTGGGATTCAGATACAGCGCCTTGGGCAGGTCGGCGGCGCACAGCGCAGCGAAGGCCTCGGGGTCGAGCCCGGCGTCGTCGGCCGGAAGGCCCACCAGGCGGATGCCGAGCTGCGCGGCCAGCCCCTTGATGCCGGGATAGGTCACCGCCTCGCAGGCGATGTGATCGCCGGGCCGCGCCAGCAGGGTGAACAGGCCCAGCAGCGCGCCCTGTGCGCCGGGGCAGATCAGCACGCGCGAGGGCTCGAGTGCGGGCAGCAGATCGCGCAGCCACTGCGCACCCGCCTCGCGGTCCTCGATCTGCCCGCCGAACGGCTGGTAGCGCAACCAGGCGTGCACCTCGCGATCGCTGGCCAGCCAGCCCAGACCCTCGCGCAGGCGCTGCAGCAGCGCCGCATCGTCCGGCTCGGGCGGCATGTTCATGGTCATGTCGATCAAGGTGCCAGGTGGCGCGCGGCGCACCGGCCCACTACGCAGCACCTCGCGCACATAGGTGCCGCTGCCGGCACGCGCGTCCAGCAGACCGCGCCGCTCAGCCTCGGCGTAGCCGCGTGCCACGGTACTGAAGTTCAGGCCCAGCGCCGCGGCCAGCACCCGCAAGGTCGGCAGGCGCTGGTGCGCCACCAACTGGCCGGACTGGATGTCCTCGGCCAGCGCGTCGGCCAGGGCCAGGTAGGCCGGTCGCTGACTGCCGCGGATCGCTGCCGCCCAGCGTCGGGTTTCATTGCTCATTACCGTTGCCGTCACAGGCCCGGCAACAGCACCGCAACAATTGTTCCGTCGCGTTGCGCGTGTTGCGCGGCGCGCGGCACCGCTTTGCGCGCTGCCTTGGGGCGGCGACGGCTGGCCTGTGCACCGCGACCGCGCATATGCCAGATGCGAAGCCCAATGTTTCGACTTGTTGCAGCTTGAGTGTTCGCCGAACCCCAGGGTCGCGGTGGAAAAAACTCCAGACCGATCCGCAATGTCTCGTCTTGATCGCATCGAGGCCTGCGGTCCGGCCCGCCACATGGCATCGCCGTTGCTCCGATTCCCGCGCAGGTCTGAAAAGCCCTGAGCACACGCCGACGCGCATCGCAGCGGCGTTTTCGAATCCTTGAAACGCAGCAGCCACGGAGATCCGATCATGCCCGCCGTCAGCCATCCCGCCACCAAGAAAGGCGATTTCTTTGTCGATTACGAAGAAAAGGTGTTCGAGGACGTCAAGGCCAAGCCCGGCGAAAAAGCGCTGGTGACCTTTCACACGGTGGCCTTCGAAGGCTCCATCGGCCTGGTCAACATCCTTCAGGCCAAGCGCCTCATGCGCAAGGGCTTCGAGACCTCGATCCTGCTCTACGGTCCGGGCGTGACCCTGGGCATCCAGCGCGGCTTTCCCACCATCGGCGACGAGGCCTTCCCCGGCGCGCAGAACTTTGCCAAGCAGCTCGAAGCCTTCATGTCCGAGGGCGGCAAGGTCTACTGCTGCCGCTTCGCGCTGCAGATGCTGTACGGCCACGGCGAGCACTCGCTGGTGCCGGGCATCGTGCCGATCAATCCGCTCGACGTGCTGGACCTGATCCTGATCCACCGCAACGACAACGCTTTCATGATCCACACCTGGACCGTCTGAGCCGGCTCGCGCACGCAAGTCAGGCACCGCCATGGCCCACGCGATCGTCCGCGCCGCCGCAGTCCAGCTCAACCCGGATCTGGACTCGGCCGACGGCACCCTGCAGCGGGTGCTGGCAGCGATCGCCGAGGCCGCGACGCAGGGCGTGCAGTTGATCGTGTTTCCGGAAACGGTGGTGCCTTACTACCCGTACTTCTCCTTCGTCACTCCCGCGGTGACGATGGGCCCGCCGCACCTGAAGCTCTACGAGCGCTCGCCCACGGTACCCGGCCCGCTGTGCGATGCGGTGGGCGCGGCGGCGCGCGACGCCCGCATGGTGGTGGTGCTGGGCGTCAATGAGCGCGACCACGGCACGCTGTACAACGCGCAGCTGGTGTTCGACGCCGACGGCGCGCTGGTGCTGAAGCGTCGCAAGATCACGCCGACCTATCACGAGCGCATGGTCTGGGGCATGGGCGACGGCTCCGGCCTGCGCACGGTGGACACCGCGGTCGGCACGCTCGGGGCGCTCGCCTGCTGGGAGCACTACAACCCGCTGGCACGTTACGCGCTGATGGCCCAGCACGAGCAGATCCACTGCAGCCAGTTCCCCGGCTCGCTGGTGGGCCCGGTGTTCGCCGAGCAGATGGAAGTGACCATGCGCCACCACGCGCTCGAGTCCGGCTGCTTCGTGGTCAACGCCACCGCCTGGCTGACGCCAGAACAGTGCAAGGCGCAGGCGCCGACGCCGGAGCTGGAAAAGGCGTTCCGCGGCGGCTGCTACAGCGCGATCATCTCGCCCGAGGGCAAGCACCTGGCCGAGCCGCTGCGCGAGGGCGCCGGCATGGTGATCGCCGACCTGGACTTCGCGCTGATCGACAAGCGCAAGCGGATGATGGATTCGGTCGGCCACTACGCGCGCCCCGAACTGCTGAGTCTGCGGCTTGATCGCCGCGTCGCCGCGCCGCTGAGCAGCGCGGAGCACGCGCCGAACGCGGCCGACGCCGACCTCGCCGCCCAGCTCGTGGCCGCCGCGCCGCCGACGCGAGGCCAGGGCATCGAGGCGGCCTATCTGCAGGCCCTGAGCACACTGATGGAGAAATGACATGGACGACGCGCTGCGGCTGCCCGCCGAGTCCGGCCGGCACCTGATCACCGAATTGCAGGCCCTGGGTCTGCGCCTGGAAGACGCAAGCGCCGGCGCCGCGGCGCGCCAGGGCGGTGCCGGTCCCAGCGATCACAAGGCTGTCACCGTGCTCGGCCGCACGGTGATGGTGCCGGTGCACGGCGATGGCGCGCGCCAGTCGCCCTTCATCGCCCGCGCACCGGATGCGCGCGGCGTCAGCGTGCTGGAACGCCACGGCCTGGCGGTGGGCCGCATCGAGTTTCCGCGCCAGCCGCGCTTCTACGCGCTGCAAACTTTCGACGGCGTGCCCTACTCGATGATCGCGCAGCTGCACGGGCGCGACGTGCTTGCCACCACCGTGCTGCAGACCTGCATCCGCTACGGGCGACGCAGCACCTCCTGCCAGTTCTGCGCCATCGGCGAATCGCTCAAGGCCGGCCGCACCATCAACCGCAAGACGCCCGAGCAACTCGGCGAGGTGGCGCGCGCCGCGGTGCTGCTCGACGGCGTGCGCCACATGGTGATGACCACCGGCACCCCCAACTTCACCGACCGCGGCGCCGAGCTGCTGTGCGAGAGCGCCTTCGGCGTCAAGGCGGCGGTGAACCTGCCGATTCAGGCGCAGTGCGAACCCCCCGACGACGCGGCCTGGTTTGCGCGCCTGCGCGATGCCGGCGTCGACAGCCTGGGCATGCATCTGGAAGCGGTTACGCCGACGGTGCGCGCGCGCATCATGCCGGGCAAGGCCAGCGTCTCGGTCGAGGACTACCTGCGCGCCTTCGAGGCCGCGGTCGGGGTGTTCGGGCGCGGCCAGGTCAGCACCTACATCCTGGCCGGGCTGGGCGACAGCGACGAGGCGATCCTGGCCATGTGCCGGACCTTGATCGCGCTCGGCGTGTATCCCTTCGTGGTGCCCTTCGTGCCGCTGATCGGCACGCCACTGGCGGGCCACCCGGCACCGGACGCGGCGCGCATGCGCGGGCTGTTGCAGCCGCTGGGCCGGATGCTGATCGAAGGCGGCCTGAAGTCCGCCGACATCAAGGCCGGCTGCGGCAAGTGCGGCGCCTGCTCGGCGCTGGCGAGTTACGAGACCGATGCCGCCCTCGTCTGAGTCGCTGGACTGGACGCCAGCGGGCCTGGCCGGCGCCGGGCCTTATCGCGCGGCGGAGCTGCGCTACAAGCCGGTCACCGAGCGCTGGGAGCGGCGTCAGGCGATGCGCCTGCGGCGCACCGTGTTCTGCACCGAGCAGGGCCTGTTCCGCCATCACGACCGCGACGCGCAGGACCGCGAGGCGCTGCTGCTGGTGGTGCTCAACTGCGTGTTCGGCATGCCCGAGGACGTGGTCGGCACGGTGCGTATCGCGCAGACCGCGCCGGGTCAGTGGCAGGGCTCGCGACTGGCGGTTCAGGCCGACTACCGCGCGCATCGCCAGATTGGCACGCAGCTGATCCGCCTGGCGGTGGGCATCGCGGTGGCGCGCGGTGCGCAGCGCTTCACCGCGCAGGTACAGGCGCAGAATGTAGCGCTGTTCGAACGCCTGCACTGGCGCGCGTTGGAACGCATCGAACTGCAGGGCCGACCGCACTGCCTGATGCAGGCCGAGCTGGCGCACTACCCCGCCTGCGGGATCGGGCCCCTGCCGCTGGAGCGCGCGGCGTGAACCTCACGGCCCTGATCGACGGCCTGCACAGCAGCCGCGGCGTGCAGCACAAGCGCGACATCGCGGCGGTGGTGCAGGACCTCGGTCTCTCGGGGGATTCATCGATCGCGGTAGGTGACGACTGTGCCGCCATCCCCGACGGCGAGGGCTGGAACCTGCTGGCGATGGAGGGTTTCCAGCCCGAGTTCGTGGCCTGCGACCCCTGGTTCGCCGGTTGGTGCGCGGTGATGGTCAACCTCGCCGACGTCTACGCCATGGGCGGACGCCCCACGGCGCTGGTCAACGCGCTGTGGAGCGGCGATGCACCGAGCTGCCGGCAGATGCTGGCGGGCATGGCCGCCGCGGCACAGACCTACCGCGTGCCCATTGTCGGCGGCCACAGCAACACGCGCGCCGAGGCGCCGTACCTGGCGGCTGCCATCCTCGGCCGCGCGCGCCGGCTACTGACCAGCTTCGACGCCCGGCCTGGCGATGCGCTGGTGGTTGCCATCGATCTGCGCGGTGCCTACCGCAAGCCTTTTCCGCACTGGAACTGCACCGAACAGGCGCCGGCCGAACGGTTGCGCGGCGATCTCGAACTGCTACCGCAACTGGCCGAAAGCGGGCGCTGCCGCGCGGCCAAGGACATCAGTCAGGCCGGCGTGCTCGGCACCCTGCTGATGCTGCTGGAGGGTTCCGGCGTCGGCGCCGTGGTGCAGCCCGCCGCGGTGCCGCGCCCGCCCGAAGTCGAGGCCCGGGCCTGGCTGCTGTCGACCTTTCCCAGCTACGGCTTCTGCCTGGCGGTGACACCGCAACACGTCGCCGCCGTCATCGACACCTTCCAGCAGCGTGACCTGGCCTGCGCCGTGATCGGCCACTGCGACGCGACGCGGCGGCTGACCCTGGTCCACGGCGAGCAGCGCCTGCCGGCCTGGGACCTGCGCGAATCCCCGCTCACCGGCTGCACCCGCGGTGCGATCCATGCCTGAGCTGCGCTTCACCGTGCGCTGGCCGGATCAGTCCGAGTGCGTCTGCTACTCGCCGTCCAGCCGCATCCGCGAAGCCTTCGTGCTCGGCCAGCCGTATCCCCTGGACGAGTTCGTCTTACGCGCCCGAGAGGCGCTGCAACAGGCCAGCGCACGCGTCGCCGGGCTCTACGGCTTCGGCTGCGGCCAGGCGCTGGCCCAGATCGCGACGATCGAGCGACAGGCCGCGCAGTACCGCGACCGGCCCGACCCGCAGGTCGTGGTGCAGGCCTTCCATCCCTGAAGCTTCCGATCACCGGCTAGACCCTCATGCCCGCCACAAGCCCTGCCCCATCCCTGCCGCGTTCGCTACCGGTCGCCGTCATCGGCGGCGGCCAGGCCGGCCTGTCCATCAGCTGGCATCTCCAGCAGGCCGGCATCGACCACCGCGTGTTCGAGCGCGACTGCGCCTTCAGCCAGTGGAAGCACGCGCGCTGGGATTCGTTCTGCCTGGTCACGCCCAATTGGCAATGCCGGCTGCCGGGCTTTGCCTACCAGGGCCCCGACCCGCAGGGCTACATGCCGCGCGCCGAGATCGTGCGCTATCTCGACGCCTACACCGCCAGCTTCGCCCCACCGCTGCTCGAAGGCGTGGCGGCGACCCGGCTGGCGCAGGCCCAGGGCGGCGGCTTCGAGCTCGACACCAGCGCCGGTGCCCTGCACGCCGCCCAGGTGGTCATTGCCAGCGGCGTCTACCAGACCCCGGTGGTACCGCGCGCAGCCGAACGCCTGCCGCCGCAGCTGCTGCAGCTCGACGCATCGCGCTACCGCAATCCGCAATCGATGCCCGACGGCGCGATCCTGGTGGTGGGCAGCGGCCAGTCCGGTTGCCAGATTGCGGAGGACCTGCACCTGGCCGGGCGCAAGGTGCACCTCTGCGTCGGCCGCGCGCCGCGCTCACCGCGTGTCTATCGCGGCCGCGAGGTCACCGACTGGCTGACCGAATCGGGCTACTACGACATTCCCTACGACCGCCATCCGCAGAAGGCGACCGTGCGGGAGAAGACCAACCACTACCTCACCGGCCGCGACGGCGGCCGCGAGATCGACCTGCGCCGCCGCGCGCTAGAAGGGATGCAGCTCCACGGAAGCTTCCGCGGCGTGGACGGCACGCGCCTGCAATTCGCGCCGGATCTGGCACGTAACCTCGACGAGGCTGACCGCTCCTACAACGGCATCCGCGCACTGGTGGACCAGTACATCGAATCCGCCGGCATCGAGGCGCCCGTCGAGCCGCCTTACCAGCCGCCCTGGGCGCCGCAGGCCGAAACCACCGAGCTGGACTTGCGCTCCGCCGGCATCACCAGCGTGGTGTGGGCGATCGGCTTTGCGCCGGACTACTCCTGGATCGATCTGCCGGTGTTCAACGGCCGCGGCGCGCCCATCCACAGCCGCGGCGTCACGCCGGTGCCGGGCGCCTATTTCCTCGGGCTGTCGTGGCAGAACACCTGGGGTTCCGGGCGCCTGGCCGACGTCGGGCGCGACGCCGAATACCTGCTCGGCCGCATCCGCGAACAGGCGGCCAGCGCGGCGCTGCTGCAGGCCGCCTGAGCACGCACGGGTCGGACGGCGGCCGGCTTGACGACGACCGGCACGCACGCGCATCGTCGCGCCCCTTTTTACCGTCGCGGCGCCGCCCCATGTCCCAGTTCGACCACGTCTCCGTCCTCAAAAAGGCCAACGTTTACTTTGACGGCAAGTGTGTGAGCCACACCGTGCTGCTGGCCGATGGCACGCGCAAGAGTGTGGGCGTGATCCTGCCCTCGACCCTGCACTTCACCACCGGCGCGCCGGAAGTGATGGAACTGATCGAGGGCCGCTGCCGAGTAAAGCTGGCGAGCGACGATGCATTCCGCGACTACACCGGCGGACAGTCGTTCGACGTACCGGGAAATTCCGCATTCGATATCGAAGTGACCGAGACGCTGCACTACGTCTGTCACTTCGGCTGATCGTCCGGTTCCAGTAGCGCGGCCAGTTCGCCCGCGCGCGGCGGACGCGCACCCCGATCGATCAGCGTGACCGCCGGCAGTTCGTCGGCGGCAGCGGCGCGCAGCTCCACGAATTTTCGCGCGCTGCTCATCACCCGCGTATCCAGACTGGCGCTGGCCTTGTTGTAACTCTCCACGGCCTTGTCGAGCTGGGTGCCAACCTTGGCCCAGTGATCGCCCATGGTGCACAGGCGTTCGTAAAGCTCCTTGCCCAGCGCCGCGACCTGCTGCGCATTGCGCGCCAGCGCTTCCTGACGCCAGCCATAGGCGACCGCCTTGAGCAGTGCGATCAGCGTGGTGGGGCTGGCCGGAATCACGCGCACTTCGGCGCCGTACTCGATCAGGTGCGGGTCCTGCGCCAACGCGGCGGAGAAGAACGCCTCGCCCGGCACGAACAGCACCACGAACTCCGGCGCCGGGCTGAACTGCTCGAAGTAGCTTTTCTTGCCGAGTTGCGTGACATGTGTACGCACCTGCTGCGCGTGCAGCACCAGCGCGGCGTCGCGTGCCGCGTCGTCGCGCGCTTCGACCGCGGTCAGATAGGCGTCCACCGGCGCCTTGGCGTCAACCACGATCTGGCGCCCGCCGGGCAGGCGCACGATCAGGTCCGGACGCAATCGGCCTTCTTCGGTGCTGCGCGAAGCCTGCTCGTCGAAATCGCAGTGTTCGAGCATGCCGGCCATCTCGACCACGCGGCGCAACTGCACCTCACCCCAGCGGCCGCGCGCGCTGGGTTGGCGCAGGGCTTTGACCAGGTTGGCGGTCTCCGCGTGCAGGCGCGGCAGATGCGTGGCCACCAGCTCATGAACCTGGGTGTTGAGCGCCTCGTAGGCGCCGATGCGCGTCTTTTCCATCTCACCGAGATGGCCTTCGAATTTTTCCAGCTTGTCGCGGATCGGCTGGGTGAGTTGTTCGATCGACTTGTGCCGCGCCGCCAGGTCTTCCTGCGCGCCCTGCTGGAAGCGCTGCAGGTTTTCGCGCGCCAGTTCCAGGAAAGACTGGTTGTTGGCGCGCAAGGCATCGGCGGACAGGGATTTGAACGCTTCCGCCAGCTTGGCCTTGGCGTCGTCCAGGAGGGCCTGCTGTTCGCGCAGCCGTTGCTGCTCCTGCGCGTAGCGTTCCTGCAGTTGCGCATGCTGGCCCTGCAACTGCCCGAGCGCATCCTGTTGCGCCCGCAGCTCCTGCAACCGCTCGTCCTGCGCCTGCAGTCGCGACTCGGCAACGGTGGCGCGATCGGCCGCCAAGCGTTCGAGTTCGCGCGAGGCCTGCAGGGCCGCCTCGGCGCGTGTCCTGGCGCGTGCAAACATCACCGCCAGCACCAGCAGCGTGATGAGCAGGGCGCCGACCACGCCAACAGCCGCCAGCGCGTAGGCGAGCGGCACGGCGGTGAGATCGACCGGATTCATGGACGCGATAACGAACAGCAGCAGGGCAAGCCTTCAGTCTGCCAGAGCCGGTTGCGGCGCGGTCGCCGCCGCTGCCGTATCCGGGCCGGGCAGCGACGCCGTTTCGACGCCGATTTCAGCTACCATATTCGGCTATCCGCATAGACGGATGCTGCAGCGCTCCTTCCGCACCCGCTCCGCCCCGTCACCGAATCCCTGGGAGTCCCGATGTCCGAAACCCTGTTCACGTCCGAGTCCGTCTCCGAAGGCCATCCGGACAAGATGTGCGACCAGATCTCCGATGCCATCCTCGATGCCTACCTGGCGCAGGACGCCGATGCGCGCATCGCCTGCGAGACGCTGACCAAGACCGGCATCGCCATGCTGGCCGGCGAGGTCAAGGTGATCAAGGGCGTGCACATCGATTCCGAAGCCATCGTGCGCAAGGTGATCGCCGACATCGGCTACACCCACTCCGATCATGGCTTCGACGCCGAGACCTGCGCCGTGCTCAACGGCCTGGGCAAGCAGTCGCTGGACATCAACCGCGGCGTCGATCGCAAGGACCGCAAGAAGATGGGCGCCGGCGACCAGGGCCTGATGTTCGGCTTCGCCACCCGCGAGACCGCCGAACTGATGCCGGCGCCGATCCAGTACGCGCACCGCCTGGTGGAAAAGCAGGCGCAGCAGCGCAAGTCGGGAAAGCTCGGCTGGCTGCGTCCGGATGCCAAGAGCCAGGTCACGCTGCGCTACCGCGACGGCAAGCCGGTGGCGATCGACGCGGTGGTGCTGTCCACCCAGCACGCGCCCGAGGTCAAGCAGAAGGACCTGGTGGAAGCGGTGATGGAGCAGGTCATCAAGCCGGTGCTGCCGGCCAAGCTGCTGCACAAGGGCACCAAGTTCCACATCAACCCGACCGGTCGCTTCGTGGTCGGCGGTCCGATGGGCGACGCCGGCCTGACCGGCCGCAAGATCATCGTCGACACCTACGGCGGCTACGCGCGCCACGGTGGCGGCGCGTTTTCCGGCAAGGACCCGTCCAAGGTCGATCGCAGCGCCGCGTATGCCGCGCGCTACGTGGCCAAGAACCTCGTCGCCGCCGGGCTGGCCGACAAGGTCGAGGTGCAGGTCAGCTACGCCATCGGCGTGGCCGAGCCCACCTCGATCGCCATCGAGACCTTCGGCACCGGCAAGCTCGATCCGGTCAAGCTGGAAAAGCTGGTGCGCAAGCACTTCGACCTGCGACCCTACGGCATCATCGAGATGCTCGACCTGCTGCACCCGATCTATCGCGCCACCGCCGCTTACGGGCACTTCGGGCGCAAGCCGCAGACCATCAAATACACCTGCGCCGAAACCGGCAAGCTGCATGCCTTCATCGGCTTTACCTGGGAGCGCACCGACAGGGCCGAAGCGCTCAAAGCCGACGCCGGTCTGAAGTAAGCCGGCGGCGCCTGTCGATTGCATCGAGGCCGCCGCAAGGCGGCCTTTTCGGTTGCGGCGAAGACCGGAGCCTGCTGCAGATTTAGTGGCGGTGACCAGCCGCGTACGCGCGGCTGTCGGAGCCCTGGATGATCCAGATCGGGAATGCCCATCACCTGCGGTTGCCTGCCACCTGGGTTTCCGGATCGGCCGGCCGGATACCGTGTAACGATGTTCCTCGCCGAGTATGGCAGGGCTCATCGCGGCATCCTCCAGAGAATCGGTGTGCGCGGTCGACCGGCCAGTAGGATGGAAATTCGCGCTTGTGACGCGTCACCCCGATCAATCCAGTCGCGTGAGCCGTCATTGGTATCGTCCATGGACAGAATCCTCTTTAAAAGGGGAAAGGTCTGTCTGGCACGAGGAGCCCGAAGCGGACGGTCGCCGATAGCGCGCAGGCGCCCGATTAGGATCTGACTGGGATCGCAACGAAGGCTGTTTATGCTGCAAGGAAGTCGATCGGGGCGTTATACAGATTCGTGCCATCGTGCTTTTCCTTACGCAACATCATCCTCATCGGAGCAGTGAGGTAAACCGCGCGCTTCAAATCGGCATCACTGGGGTAGCGATACCGACTGACGACCTCTTCGAGTGTTTGACGAGCGGATTCCGGAACGTCACTCCTGTCATCGAACAGAGTGCCCGCCCTAGACTTGCTCAAGCGGATCATCAAACGCCCGCCATCGCTAGTAACAACAAAGTCCGCGTCTGCTTTTTTAAGGCGCTGGATGTGCAGATCGACGCAATACGGGCCGTCCTTCTGACGAATGAAGAACGCACCCGTCAATCGCTTGCCTGTCCTCTTTACGTGAACGTACTCGGCCAAGTAGGCAAGTTTATGCAACTCGAAATATGAAACCTCCGAACGTCGTTCCACCATGAACCGACAGGCTGCGAGCAAGTCTTGGCGCGTAGCGCCACCCGTGCGTGATCGCGGGGCGGTCAGATTTTTTAGGGTCTCGGCGACGAACTGATAGTCGGATCGCTGGTTGGCATGACTGCGATGGATCATCGCGCGCTGTCCGGGATGGTATAGCGGGATCAGCATGCGGCCGAGCCAAGACTGCGCCGTGCGCACGTGCTCTTTCAGGGAGAGACCGTGCGGTTGAACCATTGAAAGTGCTTTCAGAGCGGTTGCACCGAGTGAGACGACGATCTTGGGCTGCACGAGTTCCACTTGGCGACGGAGGTAGCCGCTACAGTTCGCAATCTCACTCGGGAGCGGCGTCGAGTTATTCCCCTTTTCATCCCGAGGGTTACACAGCACGCCGTTGGTGACGTAGATGTCTGCCCTGTCGATGCCGGCGAAAGAAATGAGGTCTTCGAAATTCTGCCCCGAAGTGTCGCCGTGGAAGGGGATGTGAGTCTGGTCGGCACCCAGCCTTCCTGGCGCTTCTCCCACAAACATTAGGTCTGCACTGAGGTTTCCAGCAGAGTACCCCAGCATCCGGGCGCTGTCGGCCATCCGCGGACATGACGTGCAGGCAGTCACCTCGGCTACAAGGGACTGAAATTGTGCGGATTTAGACAATGATACGGTTCCCATTTGCCTTGTTCAGAAGCGCTGTAACCTTCGCGCGAGAGGCGTCAACGAATGCGTAGGCGGACAAGCAGGTCAGTGATCCGACGGGGTGCGCAGTTTTGCACGCCACGTAGTCGAGCAGGCGAGAAAGACCTAAGAGATTGCCCAACGTCTTGTAAAAGTAGTCATGTGAGCGGTAAACCGCGGTGAGAGATAGGGCTCGATCCGGCCCCACTGAGAATTGCGCATATTGAAGACATGGCGCACCGAACCATTTCAGTTTGTCCGTGGCCGAGGACGAAAAATGAACGACGAACGCAGCCTTGTGCCCCCATCCCCACGTGCTCAGCCCTGCAACGGTACGTTCGAGTTGGTCGATTTTCTCGTCTCCGAACTCAGCGAGGCGGCTGAAATAGCAGCCCCAAGATCGCGGCCCGCGGCTCAAGAGCCGCTCGTAGGCTTCGCGGTAATGCTCGGTGAACTCCGCGACCGGCAAGTCCCATCGCGCACAACGGGCCGGAAAGATCGTGCTAGCGACATCGAACACTGAGCGCGCGTTCCGATCTACCCCTCTCGGATTCAATGCGGCCAACCGCGGCTGGGTGTATGCGAGAGGTTGGCGCACATGAAGTGTCAGATTGAAGCGCGCTCTGTCGTCGGCGAGAAGGCGAAACGCTTCTGACCAGACCTCGATGATGGTGTCGCCCGAAAGGAGCCGGGGTTCCATGCTCATCGCATAACCTTCAGCGTGCGTTTGTCCATGTCGATCAGCAGCGTCGCCTCCCCGTGCTCACGAAGGAACCGAAAAGCGGCATATCCCTGCTGAATAGCCCGATCCCAATCACGTACTGGTCTCTCTTTCACTTCGAGATGGAGGACCAGCCGCTTGATGGTGCTAAGCATCTCGGAATCGAGATGCTTAGCACCTCGGTACAGCGAGTGCTGCTTCGCGTTGCTATAAACGAACGCCACAAGCAGCTCTTCGATGATCGCTGCTCTGGCGCCGTCCTCCACCTCGTCCACTTCTGGGTTGCTCCGCCGTTTGGCGCCTAGCATTTTTCTTGCGACAGGCGACCAACCGAGAACAGCCCAATGAGCGAGGTGCAGTACGTCGTGAAAGCGATAGCCGTCGTCGTCGTAAGCGTTGTCCGTGAGCTTGTCACCGAGCAAACATTGCTTCGAGACCAACTCCAAATGGGCGACGCGCTTCTCGTCCTGAAACACTCGAATTGCGGCTTGACGCGGAAGCCGCTCGGCGTCGGGGTAATCGAGGTCGAACACGCGCCGCTTCGAGGTGTCCCGGTCGATAGGCCAGCGCTCTTGCGTCTTGAGCAGGTTGCGCGCGGCAATTTTGGACATCGATAGCTTCAACCTGCTGGCGATATTGCTCACGTACCAAAGGATGTCACCCAGCTCCTCCTCTGCGCGATCATCGAAGCCGTCGTAGGTCTGCTTATCACGGAGCTTCTTCTTGAACTCGGCAAGCAGCGTCCCAGTCTCTCCCGCCAAGCCCAGCAGCGGGATCAAAAGCCCCTTCTGCCCATCCTTCTTCTCTGACTGCTGGTCGGTCTGAAAACTAAGTTCCTGATAGCGGTCGAAATCCACGCGTGCCTCTGGGTCGGTCGGTCGGCCTATGTTTGATTAAACACGCTAGACATGTAATCCGCCAACAACGAACCGCTACTGGCGGACGTTGGGCGCTGAAGCGGAGGGATACAAGTCCGCCTTCTTGCTTTCAAATGAAGCTCGGACCAACTATTTCGTCGCCAGTAGGCCAAGGCTCAATGTCCGCCTGTGGCTCATTGCCGCCGCCCGCATTGCGGAGCGCGCATGTAAGCACACAGGGGCGCGATTCGCCGATCGCCTGAGACGACATTCAATGGTCGACAGGCGGCGAATCCGCACCCTGCCTTTCAGAGCACTGCCGCGGACTCGAATGCCGCATCCGGCAGATGCAGTGCGTGCTTGCGGCTGCGACCGAGGTGCGATCCGACGATGCGCACCGCGGCGCGCACATCACCGTCCAAGATCGCCTGGCACAGCGGTGCGTAGTCGGCGTACTGGCTGCTGCGATCCTCGGCGGTCAGGAAGGGATAGACCTGAGCGCGCAGGATCTGGCCGGTGATGGCCGGGTGCAGGCGCGCCAGTTCGGGGTTGCCGGCCACCTCGAACAACACCTCGTAGAAGCGCGTGCGCTCGATCGAGCGGCGCTGCGAATCGCCCCGCGCCAGGCTGGCCGCGAGCCGCGCATGGGCCTCGCGCAGCCGGCCGCGACTGGGTTCGTACTTGCAGCGTGTGCAGGCGAGCCGTGCGGCCAGTTCGATCAGGGCCTGCAGCACCTCGATGTGGTCCAGCGCTTCCTGGCGCCGCAGGCGGCGGATGTAGAGCCCGCGGGCTGGGCCGGCCATCACCACGCCTTCGGCGGCCAGGCGGGTCATCGCTTCTCGCACCGGGCCACGGCTGAGACCGAAGGTGCTGCACAGATCGGCTTCGGTGAGCCGGGCACCCGGCAGATAGTGGCCGGTGAGGATGCCTTGCTTGACCGTCTGCACCACCGCGTCCGGCGAGCGCTGCCGCGTGCCACGGGCCGCGTGGCGCGTGCGCGCCGATGGCGCCGGGGTTGCGGTGCGTTGGGGACGACGCTTGGCGGCGACGGTGGAGGCCATGAGGGCGATTCCCAATGTCCTACATTGTTAATTTACTTGTAGGACATTGAAGCATAGATTCTTCCGACAATCATTCGAGGAGATCGCCCATGTCCGCCAGCATCCAGGCGCCTGCCGGCAACAAACTGCGCGAGGTCGATGCCGTGGTCATCGGCGCCGGCTTTGCCGGGCTGTACATGACCTATCGCCTGCGCGAGCTCGGCCTGAGCCATCGCGGCTTCGAGCAGGGCAGCGGCGTCGGTGGCACCTGGTACTGGAACCGCTATCCGGGCGCCAGTTCGGACTCGGAAAGCTGGGTCTATTCGTTCACCTTTTCCCCGGAGCTCGAACAGGAATGGACATGGAGCTGCCGCTTCCCCGAGCAGGCCGAGATCCTGCGCTACTTGGAACACGTGGCGGATCGCTTCGACCTGCGCCCGGCCTTCGATTTCAACACCTGCGTCACCGGCGTGCGCTACGACGAAACCGCCGGCCGCTGGTAGGTTGAAACCGACACCGGCGAGTCCGTAAGCGCGCGCTATGTCATCACCGCCGTCGGCTGTCTGTCGGCCGCGCAGGTGCCGAAGATTGCGGGGCTGGAAGACTTTGCCGGCCGCTGGTATCACACCGGCCGCTGGCCACACGAAGGCGTGGACTTTTCCGGCCTGCGCGTGGGCGTGATCGGCACCGGTTCGTCGGGCATCCAGTCCATTCCCATCATCGCCGGACAGGCACAGCATCTGACGGTGTTTCAGCGCACACCCAACTTCAGCGTGCCGGCCGGCAACCGCAAGCTCTCGTCGCAGGAAGTGGCCGAGCTCAAGGCCAACATCCAGCAGATCCGCGAACGCTGCCGCTGGGCCGCCATCGGCCAGCCCTACGACTTCAAGGACGTCGGCGCGCTACAGGTCAGCGAAGCCGAGCGCCGCGCGCAGTTCGAGGCGGACTGGGAAAAGGGCAGCTTCGAGTGGATGTTCGGCAGCTACAACGATCTGCTCGCCGATGCGCGCGCCAACGACATGGCGGCCGACTTCGTGCGCGACAAGATCCGCAGCATCGTCCGCAACCCCGACACCGCGCGCAAACTGATTCCCCAGGGCTATCCCATCGGCACCAAGCGCCTGCCGCTGGACCAGGGCTACTTCGAGACCTTCAATCGCGACAAGGTGGCGCTGGTGGACCTGCGTGAAATCGCCATCGAACGCATCGAGGCCGCCGGCATCCGCATGCAGGATGGAACCCTGCACGCGCTGGACGCCCTGGTCTTTGCCACCGGCTTCGACGCCATGACCGGCCCGCTCAACCGGCTGGGCATCCGCGGCCGCGGCGGCCAGGCGCTGGCGGAAAAGTGGGCGCAGGGTCCGCAGACGTATCTGGGAATCGCCAGTGTCGGCTTTCCCAACCTGTTCATGATCACCGGGCCGGGCAGCCCGTCGGTGCTGGGCAACATGCCCACTTCCATCGAGCAGCACGTGGAGTGGATCAGCACCTGCCTGAAGGACCTGGGGGCGCGCGGTGCGCACAGCATCGAGCCGACACCGCAGGCCGAGGACCACTGGGGCGCCCACGTCAAGGAACTGGCCGACGCCACGCTGTTTCCGAAGACCGACTCCTGGTACATGGGCGCCAACATCCCCGGCAAGCCGCGCGTGTTCACGCCCTACATCGGCGGCTTCGGCACCTATCGCCAGTTGTGCTTCGATATTGCAGCCAAGGGCTACGAGGGGTTCGAGATTCGCTAGCAGCGATGGCGGCGGTCATGTCCGCTCGCCGGACGAGGCGCAGGGCGGGCCGTGCCCGCCGTCTGCGTCACCCCTCCGAGCTGTGCGGCCCTCCCGACTCGCCGCCCTACCCTCTCTCAGTTGTAAATCACCCATCCCAGGCGCAGCCAGATCGCCAACAGCACGAACTGCCCGAGCATGAAGATCGGGGTGCGCACCCACAGGCGATTGAACCCGAGGTGGGCCAGGGCATGCGCCCACCGGAACACCACGTACAGCGTACTCAGCGCAGGCAGCCATGCGTCGCTGACACCAAGCACGATGATGAAAACGACGGCGGTGTAGAACAGCACCGGGAACTCGAACAGATTGGCAAGCTGCCGCGTCGGGCGCATGACGGCAACCGACGCCCCCGCCCCGTCCCAGTTCTCGTAATAGGAGACGGGTTTGCGCCGGGACACCAGATCGCTGACGCGCGTGATCAGGATCCAAAGCGCGACCGCGAACGACAGCGCGACCATCGCCAGGAGCTGCGGGAAGTACACCTGCGCCGTCGTCATCCCGGAGTTCCCTCCGCCGCACGAAGCGCCTCGAGAGATGCGAGCGGCCCGCTGCGCTCAGCGTCGCTGTGCCGGCCGAGGTGCTGATCGAAAAACTGCAGCATGGTGCGCGTCGCGGCTTCGAAGAGCTCTCCGAAGTAGATCTCGAAGTGGCTGGCGTCGAACGACGCGGCAGATCCGTTCGGTGCCCGCCTTGCCACCTCGTGCGCGAGCGCAGCCGGACAGATCTCGTCGCGCTCGCACACCACCATCAGCAGGGGCGACCTGACTTTTCTTGCGTAGCGGATCGGCCGATAGAGCGGCAAGGTGAGCATCAGCCTAGCGGCGATCTGATTGCGCCACGGCGACGGGCCGTCGAGCATGCGCCCATAGGCTTCCTCGGCACCGAGCCGGGTCATCATCGCCGTCTCGCCCGGCGCGCCGGCGAGCTTGATGTACTTCGGCGACATGCCCAGAACCGCGCGAGCCTGATCGAGCAGCGCTGCAGCCACCCATTGCATGATCTGCGTGAAAGGTGTGTGCATCGCCACGGCCAGGCAATCCGATACCGTGCACTGCGACACCACCGCGGCAAGCCCCCGATGACGTGCACCAATCACGATGGCATGCCCACCGCCGAACGAGGTCCCGAACAATGCGATCCGGCCGTCATCGATCTCGGGCCGTGCGGCGGCACACGCGATGGCCGCGCTGATGTCCTGCAACTGCTTGCGTACCGAGCACAGAAAACGGGGACTTCCAGCGCTGGCGCCCCAGTGCCGATAGTCGAAACTGAGCATGGCGTAGCCGGCGGCGGTGAACCGCTCGGCGTAGGCCGAAAGCCGGACCTGCCGGATGGCGCCGATGCCATGGGCCACCACGACGCAGGGATGCGGGCCTTGCGTGTGCGGCAGGTACAGCCAGGCCTCGCAGCGCACGCCGCCAGACTCGAACACCACGTCAACTCGTTTCATCGAAGCGCCTGCTGCAACCGATTCCGGTCCAAGTAGAATGCGAGGGATTCCTCAGATTGAGAACTCGCATTTCAGGAGACCGTCCGTGAGTGCCCTACAGGCCCGCTTCGCACCTAGAAAACAGCCCGTCCAGAAACGCTCGCGCATGACCGTGGATACCCTGCTGGAGGCGACGGCTCAGGTTTTGGTGTCCAGTGGCTATGAGCGGGCGAGCACCGACGCCATCGCCGCCCGCGCCGGGGTCAGCATCGGCACGCTGTATCAATACTTTCCGAACAAGGCGTCTCTGGTCGCCGCGCTCATCCGTCAACACGTCGACGAGGTGCTGTACCTGGTCGAGACCGCACTCGCCGAACATGAAGGCTCGCCTCTGGACACCACCCTGCGTGCGCTGGTCCGCGCGGGCATCGAAGCACACCGACTGAATCCACCGCTGCACAAGGTCCTGTTCGAACAGGTGCCGACAGAACAGATTCTCGGCCAGGCGCCGGACGTGAGCAGCCGGCTGCAGGCCATGATCGAAGCCGTTCTGCGCAGAAAATTGCCCGGCATTTCACGAACACGGACGCGCACCGTCGCGCTGGTTCTGGAAACCAGCATCGAGGCGCTCACGCATCGCGCGGTGGTCGAGGCGCCCGACTGGCTGCGTTCCGGCGCGCTGGAGAAAGAAGCGGTCGCCCTGCTCAAGCCCTATCTGCTGCAAGCGCTGCGCTGAGCGCTACGCGGACTGCCGGTCGAACGCCCGGTCGATCCTGCACGCGCAGATCACCAAAACGGGCCGGGAATGTATCGGCATGTCCTGCATTCGGCGGGCACGGCCCGCCCTACGGGTCGTGAGAGATTTGAGGTTCGCATGCGAATGCGATGACGACGGTCACGATCCGTCCACCGGACGAGGCGTAGGGCGGCCCGCGACCGCCGTCTGCGCTTGATTGATAGCCCCGCACGACACACCTGCATCACCATCGCGCCAGCAGCGGTCACGCCTCCACCGGACGGTGTTCGGTACCGGCGCCTGGGGTCAGGAACAGCATCGTGGTGGGCACGGCCGTGTGCGCCGTGTGCCAGATATTCCGAGGCACCAGCACGTAAGAACCCGGGCTGTCGAGAAGGACGCTGCGCTGCTCGCCAGCCTCATCGAGCACGACGGTCGCGGCACCGGAGAGCAGCATCACCAGTTCCTCGCCTGCAGGATGCCGCTCCCACATCGACCACGGCTCGGAGAAGGTGAACGCGGACATCAGCCGTCCCCGATCCAGTTGCGGATGCGCGCCTGCGGCGAGCTCCTGCCAGAACGAATCCGACACGGGTATGGCATCCGCCCGACCGCCGTCCTGAAAATGCAGATAGGTGCCGAGAATGTCTTGGACTGAACTCAATGCGATCTCCGTTCGCGCGCACCCTGAGCGTGCTTCCAGGCAACGGGACGATCAGCCGTAATCCTTCCACTCCACCAGCAGCCCTTGCGCATCGAAGCGCATGATGCTGCACAGGGTCAGTTCGACCTTGTCGCCGGCACTGCCGAAGCCGGGGATGTCGGCCTGGGCGGTTCCGCCCCATCGGGCGACGCGCACCACCGTATCCTGATGCGCAATGACCCGCTCAGGCTCGCTCATGCGCCGGTCCGGCATCAGTTGCGCCGCGAACATTTCGAGCACGCCGAACAGATCCTCGCTCTTGTTGAAGGAGAAGCCCCGATTGACGTGGGAGAAGTCCAGCGACGGATGCACCAGCGTCCGCATCCTGGCGAAGTCCTTGGCGTTGTAGGCGGCGACGATCTGGTTGGATTGCTCGACGGGGTCTTTCATCTTGTGCTCCGGTAGTGAGGTCTGCGCGCCGGATGGACCGACCAATATCGCGCGCGGGCAATACGTGAATTCTGTTTCGGTTCCGACACGCTCAATCAATAAACCTACGCCTCAGGCAACGTCTTCGAACGCGGTCATCTCGGGCCGCGCCATGGTTTGCGCGAACTTCGAAAACGTCCACGGCCAGCTCGCAGGCACGCCCTGGGCATCGAGATACCAACTGTTGCAGCCGGTCGACCAGATGGTCTTGCGCGCCGCTTCCACACGACGTTCCTCGTAAGCGGTGGCGACTTCCGGCCTGACGCGGATTTCGCGCAGGCTGCCGTCGCGCAGGTGTTCGACCAGTTGCAGGATGTAGTCGAGCTGAAACTCGGCGACCTGGATCAACGAGAAATTGCCCACCGGTCCGTTGGGTCCGTTGAGCAGGAACAAATTGGGAAAGTCCGGGATGGCCACCGACAGGTAGGCGGCAGGCTTGGCGGCCCAGACTTCATCGAGGTCCACGCCGTTGCGGCCCCGCACCACGGTGGGCCGCACGAAGCGGTCGGCGACAAAGCCGGTCGCGGCGATGAGCACATCGAGTTGGTGCAGGCATCCGTCCCGGGTCCGCACGCCCGCCGGCTCGACCCCTTCGATGGACTCGGTGACCAGTTCCGCCATCGGCTGCTGGATCGCCTCGTAGAAATCCGGCGACAGGATCAGGCGCTTGCAGCCGGCGCGGTAGGTTGGCCGCAGCTTCTCACGGAGCAGCGGGTCGCGCACGCCCTGTTCCAGGTTCTGCAGGCAGGCGTCGGCAAGATTCTTCACGCCCGCAGATTCGGCGTCGATCACCGCATCGGCGATGACGTCGATCATCATCCGGTTGAGCTCCTCGCGCAGCGCGCCGAGCCTTTCCGGTTCTCGGGCGAACACCTGTTTCTCCTCGGTGCTGTAAGCGGGATTCTCCATCGGGAAGATCCACTGCGCGGTGCGCTGGAACAGGCTGTACTTCGATGCGCGCCGCGACAGCGCCGAGGTGATCTGGATGGCGGTGGAGCCGGTGCCGATCACGCCGACGCGCCGCCCATCGAGCGGCACGCCATGATCCCAGCGCGCGCTGTGGAAATATGCCCCGCCGAAACGTTCGATGCCGGGCAACTCCGGCATGCGCGGGTGATGCAGCACGCCGGTGGCGGCGATCACCACGTCGGCCTCGTCGCGCGTGCCGCGCGCGGTCTGCAGCTGCCAGCGACCTTCATCGAAGACGCAGGCCGTCACCTCCTCGCCGAAGCGGATCAGCGGGCGGATGCCGTAGCGGTCGGCGGTGCGCTCGAAGTACTGCAGGATCTCGCTGCCCGGCGCCAGCATGCGCGACCAGCCAGCGTTGGGCTCGAAGGAATAGGTGTACAGATGCGCCGGCACGTCACAGGCAATGCCCGGATAGGTGTTCTCGCGCCAGGTGCCGCCGAGGCGATCGGTTTTCTCGTACAGCGTGATGTCGTCATGGCCCGCCTGGCGCAGGCGGATAGCCGCCAGGATGCCGGACATGCCGGCACCGAGGATGACGAAGCGAAGACGGCGGCGTGTGGTCCGGGACACGAACGAGCGCTCCAACGTGTGACCCCGGACTTTCGCGCGTTACGGCTGCCAAGTGCATCAGGGCGGCTGCTGAGGTCATGGCACGCGTCGGCGCCGGATCGCCGGACTGCGCGCCGACTCGTTGTGGTCCACGACCGCACGACTTGCCGTGCCGTCGCGATAGTCGGCCATCGTGGCGTCCAACGCTTCGGTCGGGCCGCGGCATTGACGCCCTGGGCGCGGCAAAAACTTCGGCTCGGACTGGTGGAGAGCGTCATCGCCGAAGAACGCTCGGCAACAATCGAAGAGCGATGCACCATGCCCCGGTTACATCGAGGTCAGGATCAACCAGCCCCAAGGCTTTGCAAGCCTGGCGTGGGCAAGGTCGACAGCGTCATCGGCGATGGTGATTGCCCACATCGTGCCGCAGGAACCGGGACATCAACCCGCGCCGGCCCGATACTCCGAAATGCCGGAATACGCTGGTGACGTACTGGTGGGTCGTACGCACTGTCAGGCCGAGTTCGGCGGCGATCTGCTTTTCGCTCAAATCGGTCAGCAACAGCCTGAGCACTTCGCGAACGCGTGGCGCCAGGGCGGCCTGGTCGGCGCAGGCACCCTGCAGGCGGAAAAGATCCTGTTGCAGGGCCGGCGCACCGGCCAGAAACACGTGCAGCAGGTCCCGGTCCCGATCGCTGAAGTGTCTCGCGCCGGTAGCGCGATCCATCCCGACATGACCGGCGAGCATCGCATCCACCTTGTAGGTTCCGACCATCTGCGCGTCCTGCCCGGCAGGGCGGAGAATCTCGTTGTAGTACCAGTCGTCATACCACTGCCGTTCGAGCATCAGGTCGCCCGGCCGCTCGACGTGACAGCGCTCATCGATGCCGGCGCGCAGTGCGTGGAATCGGGGCGGCTGATTGTTACGTGCGCGTTCCACGAGCCGGTTCACCGTCGCCTGATCGTCGTCGGTGTTGTCGAGGTAATGAACCATCAGGACATTCCAGCCCCGCCACGGGTTTTCCGGATCGATCGGCGTGTGCTGTGTGCCGATCCACCAGATTCTTTCGACACCGACCAGGGACCCGAGCCGCGACAACGCGTGATCGAGCGCGGCAGGCGCGTGTGCAACCGGGAACTCGGCCAGCTCGCTCCAGAGCCGGCGCAGTTGGTCCAGATCCGATCTCGTTATGCTCAGGCTCACGTCAGACCCACCCGATCAGGCGCCCAACACAGATTCAGTATAGCGCCCGGTCTTGCGACGGCTTCCAGGTGCTCTCGCGGCCGTGTACGGTCACGAGCCGAACGCATAATCCACCCCAACGCCCCAGGTGCGCGGCGTGCCGAAAGACGCGGCCTTGAAACCGGCCACACCCAGCAAGCCGCCGAGCACCGCCTCGTCGGTGGCGTTGTTGATGAAACCGCGGATCGTCACGCCGCCATTTGCAAATCGATAGTTAATGAACGCGTTGACGATCATGTGCGGCGCCTGGCGATCCGTCGGCGTGTTGAACTCGCGCAGGAAATATTCGCGCTTGTGGACCGCGTCCAGGCGCAGCGACAGCCTTGCGCCGGAAGCCAGCAGCAGACGACGCTCGATTGCGGCACCCAGCGTCCATTCTGGCGACCGGTTGAGCCGGTTGCCGGCCAGGTCCATGGGCCGGGCCAAGAGCGTCGCTCCCAGCAGCGACTCGGCGTTGTCGCTGTTGGCGAAGTCGGTATACACGGCGTCCAGCCACCCGAGATGCGTCGACAGGGTCCAGGCCGGTGTCGGCATCAGCAGCAGTTCGAGTTCCGCGCCGTTGACGCGGGCCTGCGCGTTGTTGACGAAGACAAAGGGCAGGCTGACTTCCTCGACCTGCAGGTTGGTGTACCGGTAGTGAAAGAGCGCGCCGTTGGCGCGCAGGCGCTGATCGAACCACGTGATCTTGAAACCGAGCTCGATGGCATCGAGTTCCTCTGGTGCATAGCGATCGTCGCAGGAGGCGATCGCAAAGCCCCCGGCCTTGAAGCCGCGCGCGTAATGCGCGTAGGTCATCACTTCGGGATGGAGCAGAAACTGCACGCCGAAGCGGCCGGTCACCGGTCTGGCGTGGAGCTGGCTGCGCTGCTGCCGGCAGTTGGTGATGCCCAGGTCGGTGCCGTCGACCACCTGCCGCACGGTCAGCACCTGATCCTTGCGTTCGTCGACGAATCGCAGGCCGGCGTAGAGCCGCAACCCCTCCACCACCAGGTAGGTCATGTCGCTGTAGACAGCCAAGCTGCGGGTGTCCTCCAGCGCGGCATTGTTCAACCGTAGCTCGAGCCGGCCCGCCAGGGGCTCCAGGGCCAGCGCGGACTCCACCAGTTCGGCCACCCCGGCACCCAGCCGGTCGGAAAGCGGACCCGGAACCAGCCCGGTCAGACCCACCGGATCGAGCAGCGCGTCCGTGATCGGGTCGAAGGCTTCGTCAAGATAGAAAACGCCCGCGCTCCACTGCAGCCGGCGCCCGGTGAAGGCCAGCATCAACTCCTGCGACAAGGTGCGATCCCGGTTCAGCCGCTCGGTCCTGAACAGGTCGAGGGACGTTCCGTCGGCGTCCGCGCCGTCGCTGTCGAAGACGAAACGGGTGTAACCGCTCAGCGCGGTCAACGACCATTGTTCGGAGAGATCGTAGGTCAGATTCAGGGAGCCCCCGGTGAGTGTCTTGCGCGTCAATCCGCGGTCGTTGTTGCGATGGGTGTAGGGGTCGGCGGTAAAGCTGCCGGGCGGTGCCAGCAAGGATCCCGCTGGCGGCCGGTAGGCTTCGATGTGGTAGCCGTTGGAGGTCTCGTCGATCCGAAAGCTGCGCAGCTTCATGTGCAGGGCATCACTCAGTGCGAGATCAGCATTGAGGCGCAGGCCGCGCCGCTCCCGCGCACCCAGATCCCGGCCGGGAAACTCCAGATTGATGAAGACATCGTCGAGCTGGTCATCCCAGGTTGCCGAAGCGCGCAGGCGCAGCCGGCCGTCGGCAATGCCCGAACCTGCGGACAGCTTGACCCGTCGGCGGTCGTAGTTTCCGTGCAGGATGCCGGCCGACAGCTCGGTCGTGGCCGGTGGTGGCCTGGAAATCAGGTTCAGGACTCCGCCGGTCGCGTTGCGCCCGTACAGCGTGCCCTGCGGCCCGCGCAGCACCTCGATTCGGACCAGATCGTCGTGCATCAGGTTGCTGGCGCTGGGGCGCGGCAGGTAGACCCCGTCGGTGTGGATTGCGACCGAATTCTCGCCGATACCTGAAATCAGGTTGAATCCGACGCCCCGGATCGAAACCTGGCCGCTACCCGAAAATTCGCCGAACTCAAGCCCGGGGACCTGCGCCGCGATGTCGTCGATGTCGTCGATCTGGCGCTCGGCGATATCCGATGCCGACAGCACGGTCATCGAGATCGGCACCTCCTGCAGGCGTTCCGGGCGCTTGCGGGCGGTGACGACGATGGTCTGCGTCGGCGCAGGCTCGATGACCGGTGGCGCGGTCGAGGTTTCCAGTACCCGCGGCGGCAGCTCGATGATGTCGAGCGCCATGTCCTGCCCGGTCGCCCCGCCCGGTGCCAGCGCAGCACAGAGCAGCACGACCCGCACATGGCCGGCGCGCGGAGCCCGCAAGCCGCAGCCGGGATCGCTGTCGCGGATGCTCATCTCGCAGTGCGCGCCGACGGCGCAGCGCCCCCTCCTGCCTTGCGCCTGTGGCCTGAACTTTAGCAGGGGCCGTAGGCGACAAGCTCAACCCGGGCGTGGTGCTGGCGGCTCCCGGTAGCGCAGGAACAGGGCCATCAGTCCACGTCGCCCGGAAACGCCGAAACGCCGGAAGATCTCCGTTGCGTACTGATGCGTCGTTCTTGGCGTCAGGCCGAGGCTGGCAGCGATCTCGGGCTCGGTGGCATCGCTCAGCAGGCGCGACAGCACATCGCGTTGGCGCGCCGTCAACGGCTTGTCCGCTTCTATCCAGCCGCCGCAGAGCAGCTGTTCGCGATGCCAATGCATGGTCCCCGCCATGAACAGATACAGCAGGTCGATGTCGCGCGCGGAAAAAGCCCGGGCGCCCTTGCGACGCGCGAGCAGCAGGTGCGCCGCGCAGCCGGGCGCGACCCGCAGACTTGCAGTCAACCCGTGCGCCAAGCCGTCCGGCAACAGCGGTCCGCGGAGATTGTCGCCATCCGGGGCGTGGAGCGGTCGTTGCAAGGGTGCGATCCAGATCTCGCCACAGCGCGCGTCGCGCCGAGGCCCGCCCGCGTCCTGCGCCACCGCTTCCAACAGACATTGCAATGTCGAGTCCCCAAGTATCCGGCCGTGCCGATACACCGACGTGATCCGCCGAACCTTGTTCGCGCCCGACACTCGCGTGCTGCCGAACCACAGCGTGCTGTCGGCGCGCATCAGCCGACCCAGATCGCTCAGCATGAGGGCATTCGAGGCGGTCACGTCCGCCACCGCAGCGCGTGCGCAGCGGGCCAGCAAGGCGTGCAACGTTGAAAGATCGCGCCGCGAAACAGCGACAGCCGGAATCGGTGGTACGGGCGAATCTCCCTGCTTCCCACCGGATGATCGCGAACGGGATTGGTCTAGGGGCACGGACACCCGCCGGTCTCCGTGCCAATCCCAACACCCGTCGAGCGATTCGTGCGCTCGTGGCCGCAGCGAGATCGCCGGTGCGCTCGGCTGGGGACGCCCTCAAAAGCCGAGCTGGAGTGAAAGGTGCGCCTTGGCATCCGTGTCCGCTCCCGACTCGGCCCTGCGCAACGGCCAGCCGCCGGCGACGTTGAGCGAAACATTCTGGCCGTAGCGGTAACGCAAGCCCAGGCCGACCGCGTGCAGCGCCATGCTGTGTTCCCCCGGCAGCCTGCGCACGCTCTCGGTCCATCCGCCTTCGTGGAACGCGAATGGGCGCAATTCGTCCCTGCCCAGCCCGGCAAGGCGAACGGCGGGGAACGCGAGCTCCTGTCCGAGCACGATGCCACGGTCGCCGAAGGCCTCGTTCTCCTCGTAACCCCGGACCGTGGACATCCCGCCGACGACCATCTGCTCGATGCCGATCAGCGTGTCCTCGGTCCATTGCAGGTTGCCGCGCAGGGAATACTCCCAGCGGTTGCGCCAGAACGGCCTGACGTGCCGCGCCCTGGCCGTGACGTACTCGTAGTCGGCGGCGGCAAAGGCCCGGCTGTTGGCGAAGGCGCGGTCTTCATTGCGGTCCGACAGTCCGCCTGGCGAGTAGACCGCACTGACGCCGAAATCGGTGGTCGCCCCCTTCGCGGTGTGAACCGCGCGGCCGTCATAACCCAGGCGCAGCTGATACACCTCGGTGCTGCCATCGACCAGCGGAATGTTTTCGGCGCCCAGGTTCAGCAGCAGCAGGTTGTCGCTGCGCTTGAATTCGACGCCGGCGCTCAGGCTGTGTCCGGACGCGACGCCGCCGAGCGGCACCTCGTATTTCAGCCCGAGCTGACGGCCACCTCCCTCCTGGTCGAGTCCCGCCGGCACCTTGCCGGCGGACTCGGACAGGGACCAGTCCAGGTGCAACAGATGACGCCAGGGCAGTGGCACCAGATAGCTCAGCGCGATGCTGCGCGAACGGTGGACGTCGACCGATCCGGCAAGGTTCACGCTGAGCTCGTGATCCCGTCCGAAGGCGTTGCCCCAATTGAAGCCGGCGGCCCAGCGCTCGCGGTCGGTGGCCCGGGTTCCGGTGTTGCTGAAGGCCGTGTAGACCCGCCAGGGGGTGCGATCGCGCACCGCCATCATCAGCTGCGTGGTTCCCGGCTGTGTCCCGGGGCGGATGCGCGGTTCGGCCACGCGGTAGGGATTGCGGCTGATCCAGGCAATGTCCTGCTTGAACGCCGCGATGTCCGGCGGCACGCCCGGGCGCTGGCGTACCCAGCGAAGGTAGTTACCGGCATCGAAATGGCGGGCACCCTCGACGGCCACTTCGTCATCGGTCACCGAGGTGGTCACCACCACCTGAAGAAACCCGCCGGTGATGTCCTGCGGCGGAAGATAGACGACGGAAAACGGCAGCCCCTGCGCGGCCAGGAAGACCTGCACCTGCCGTTGCAGGCCATCGAGCGAAGCCTCGGTCACCGCCTGGCCGAGGTGGGCCTGCATGGCCAGCTCGAATTCCGGGTGATCCAGAACCGGGACCCGTGTCCGGTCCAGCGGGTCGTCCAGCGTCGGCAATGCCTCGACCAGGCCGGCCTCGTCACTCAGAAACCGGATGCCCCGCAGGGCCGGCAACAGCACCACCGGCTCCGGCGGTTCGGTCGCGGGAACGCTCGCCGGCGGGGCCCCGGGTGCAGGCGCCGGCGCGGAGACATCGGGTTCGTTCGCGACTTGCGCTGGCGATGACGGGGCGAAGCCCACCGCCACCAGCGTCAGGGCAACCCCACAAATCCATGCGCGCCGCGACCTCATGGCCGCCAGTCCAGTGCCGCCGGACCCATTTGCGCGCCCTGGCCGTAGAACATCTCGGTCAGGGTCGCCATCATCAGGTGTTCCTGCACCGGGTTGTCCGCTTCGACGTGGATCCCGCCGGGCGTCGGATCCGTGAACTGCGCGGCGTCGCCACCGCCTTCCTTGAGCGCGCTGAATTTCTGGCGCATGTAGTTGTCGTCGACCAGGCCGTAGATCTGGTAGCCGATCGCGGCCGCCCCGGCGACGACACCGAGCGCGGCGCCGGCGACGCCGGCAACGGCCGTCCCGGCGGTCATCATCGCGGCCGACGCGATCATGGCGCCCGCCTTGGTCGCGGCGATGCTCACGGTGGCAAAGGGCAGGATGGTTCCCGCGGTCGCCGCGATGGTGGCGAACGCGGCGGTGCCGGCGACGACGCCCGAGGTGGTCACCGTGGCGATCAGGGCCGTGTCCACAGTCTGGGTCACGGTGTCCTGGCTGGCCTCGCGGATCATCTGGCGATAGTCCGGCAACTCCCAGACCGGCACGTTGCCGGCCAGCTCCTGGTTGCGGATGCGTTCGGCTTCGTCGCGCTCATACGCGGCTTCCAGATTCTCCGTGAAGCGCCGCGTCGTCACCTGCGCGGCGTCCTGGAAGCGCTGGGCATAGGCCAGCTCGGATGCGTTCATGTCGGCGGCGTCTTTCTGCAGCAGGGTCATCGAGTAATCCATCAGCACCGGCCCGATCGCCGCCTGCTTCAGGGGATCGCTATGGACGTCGCTCAGGAAGTACGCCCAGTCGGCGTCGGTGATGTTTTCGCGGTCCTCCTCGTACAGGGAGGACTGGCGCAAGGTCACCGACAGCCAGCTCTCGCCATCGAGATCGGTGCCGAGGGTGTCGTTGATGATGTCGGCGGTGGCGCTCTCGCGCTGGAGAAACCACTTGATCGCATCGATCATCACCGGCAGCTCTTCTTCGCGCATGCCATAGGCGCCGACACCGCCTTCGGGCCGGTAGAAGGCGCGTCGCATCTCGTGCTGCCTGCGCGCCTCGTCCTGGGCCTCGCGCAGGGCCGCGACCACGTTGGGATCCTCGATGACGGTCATGCGGCCGTTGTTGACCGCGGTCACCACATAGTTCGGGTTGTCGTAGCCCGACGGGCGCACGTAGAACAGCTGGCTGTCCACGATGCGCACTTCCTCGAAGGCCGGAAAGTCGTCGTCGGGCAGTTCGTCGCGCACGGCCAGGCTGCCGTCGGGAAGCAGGACCAGGTCCGAGTCATCGAACTCCAGTTCCAGCGATTCGCCGATCTCGATGGTGTCGAGCAGACCGATGGCCTCGGCATCGGCGGGAATCGCCAGCTGCACGGTCTCGACGTCGGCCAGGGCCAGGTAGGTGGTTTCGATCTCCGTCGTCGGCCGACCCGTCCCGGATTCGCTCGCGGTCTCGGTGATGGCCACCGGCAGGTTCTCCGGCGCCTGCGTCGCAAGCGTGGCTTCCTGATCGAACACCTGCGTGCATCCCGTATCGCAATTGAGCGTGCCGTCGGCCCCGGTCAGGTCGACCGTGGTGCGGATCGGATAGGTCGAAAGAAAGCGCGCGTCGGTGAGGAAGTCGGGGATCTCCACCGGCTCCAGCGACTGGATCTCGGCGGCGCCATCACGGGTGATGATCTCGAAATCCAGGTCCGGGTAGGCCAGGCCCGGCAGGTCGCCCGGCGCCAGATTGTCCACGCCGATCGTGAACGTGGGGATGAAGTCGTTGCGGCTGACTTCGTCCAGGACGGTCAGCGTCACCGGCCGCGGCTGCACCTCGAACCAGCCGGGCAGGCTGTTGACGGCGTAGTTGTCGATCAGCGGCCCATCGAGCTGGACCAGGGACAGGTTGATGCCGGCGCCCAGGCCGCGGTCGACACCGGGGTTGGACAGCAGCTCCGAAAGATTCGCCGTGCCGTCATCGGTGATGATGCGCACATCGCCGACCAGGTCCTCGATGCTGTCGCCCGGCGCCAGGCCGTTTTCGCCGATCAGGATCTGCAGGGGACGGGACAGGTCGCCGTAGGTGCGGATGAAATTCTCGGGCTTGAGTGCGATCACGCGCGGCACGATGGTCATCTGACCGAGGGCCTGTTCCCCGAGCACGTAGTTGGGATTGATCACCTCGGCGCGGACCGGGTAGTCCCCGGGCGGCGAGAATTGTCCGCCTTCGCTGAAGACCTCGATGATGTCGAACACCGCGTCGCCGCGTTGCGGGGCGTCGACGAACACCGCGAGCTCGTCGTTGGCGTCGCCGTAGGGCCGCACCAGGTCCGGGCCGAAACTGACGGTGACCGGACGCGGCAGGACGGTCAGCGTCTGGGCTTCGTTGTCGATCCGGTAGTTGGGATTGGTGAGGGTGAAATCCAGGCTGTAGGTGCCGGCATCGGGCACGCTGCCGGACAACTCCGAACGCAGGCCCAGGATCGCCGGATCCTCGCCCAGCCGCATCTGTTCAGCGCCCACCGCGCCATCGAGAAACGGCACGGCCTCACCGAACAACAGCGAAAACTCGCCGCTGAAGACGGAGATCGGCGCCGGCGTGATGTGGGCCAGGCCGGATACGAAGGTCGGGTCGTAGTTGGGGTTGCCCACCGGATCGGAGGGCACCACCGGCCGCGTATCGGCCGGGCTGTCCAGCGCCGGGACGCTCACCTCCAGGTTCGGGAACGCTTGGTCCAGGTCTTCGAAATCCGGGAAGTTGTCGCCGGTCACGGTGACGACCGGATTCGGCGTGCCGTACTCGCGGGTGAAGTCCGGCGCCGTGATCGTGACCGGTCGCGGAACCACGTTGAGCGTGCCGTTGGCGACTCCGGTCGGCGGCAGGACATAGTTGCTGCTGGCCGATGCTCCGCGCAGGGTGACCGTGTAGCTGCCGACCGGCGAGCGGATATTGGCCAGGGTGAAGAAGGTTCCGAAGATCACCTCGTCGGCGAAATCGTTATTGCGCAGGCCGTCCACGACCAGGTCGAACGCTTCCGGGTTGGGGTCGCCGTAAGGCCGTTCGGTCAGGGCGATGCCGACGAAGCTCAGCGGCGCCGGCCGGATGCGCAGCACGCCGCCGAGGACATCGAGCGAATAATTGGACGTGGCCGCGGTGCTGGCCGTGATGGGGTAGAAGCCCACGCCGGAGCCAAGGTCCGCCGTCGTGTCGAACGTGATTCCGGCAAGCGCCTCTGCCGCCGAATCGCCGACCCGCAGGCCGTCGATGTCGGCGGTGAAGGTTGGATTGTCCAGGCCGTACTGGCGCTCGACGTCATCGACGTCGACTCTCAGCGGCGCCGGCGTGACCGTCAGCGTGCCCGGCCGGAAACTCACCAGGTAGTTCGGATCCGCCGCCATGCCGGTGAGTTGGATCGGGTAGGTGCCGACGTCGGAAACGGCCACCGCCGCGGTCTGGATCCCGATGCCGCTGCGGTCGAGCGGCGCGGTCCCGATCTCATTGTCGATACCGAACAGCAGCGTCGGGTTGCCCAGGCCGTATTCACGTGTGCGATCGGTGGCGATGGCGGTGACCGGCCGCGGGTTGATGATCAGCGTCCCGCCGACGCGCGTGATGTCGTAGTTGGGATTGACCCCGCCGGTGACGGTCACCGCGTACCGGCCCGCATCGGGTGGCGGCGAGAGATCGAGCGGGAAACCGCCGTGGCTCGGCGCCGACAGACTCACGCCGGCAATGGCGGCCGAAGAGTGGAATGGCGCCAGGTTGTCGAAGTTCAGGCCCAGCGACGGCGTGGCATCGCCAAAGACCATCGTTGCGCTGTCGGCGGAGATGGTCAGCAGGCGCGGATCGATGGTCAGCGTGCCGGGGAAGAACTGCACCGAATAGCCGGCGGCCGTGGCCCCGAAAGGCGTGATCTGGTAGGTGCCGACGTTGCTGGTGGCGTCGGCGGCAACCATGAATTCCAGGCCGGACACCAGGCTTTCGTCGTCACCGTCGTTGAAGCCGGTGATGGTGGCGGTGAATGCGGGATTGGGGTCGCCGAAGAACCGGGTGAAGTCGTCCGCGGTGACGTCCAGCAGTTCCGACACCACGTTGAGGACGCCGTTGGTAAAGCTCAGCCCGTAGTTCAGATCGGTGGCCTGCACCGTGCCCGGGGTCACGGTGATGGGGTATTGCCCTGCCGCGGAGCCCTCGTCGGCGGTGGTCTCGAGCTGCGGCGTGCCGGTGATGGCGTCGGCCAGCGTATCGCCACCGACCAGTCCGCTGACCTGAAACGGCAGCGGGTCGGGATTGGACTCGCCGATGGCTCGTTCCAGGTTGGAGGTGATGGTCAGGGTCGGGGCCAGGTCGTAGAGCACCCGGTCTCCGGCTTCCGTCACCCCGGCCGGCGGGTTGGCGGCCAGGTCGCGGTCGTACACCGGCCGCAGCGCCAGGCCGTCCAGCGTGCTGGTTGCCGGATCGTCGGCGTACACCAGGATGCGGCCGTCGAGGTCGGACTCGGCATCGCGGGTGGACAGGGCACCCGCACCGGCCAGGTTGACGAAGCTTCCGCCTGCGGAAGCGAGGATCAGATCGAACGTCTCCGGCAGTCCCGCGTCGCCCGCCGTGCTGGCCACGAAGCCGTCGTTCAAGGTCAGGGTGCCGGGCGTGAGGATTTCGATCGCGCCGCGCACCTCGGCCAGATTGCCCGCCAGCACCAGACCGCCGGCGCCGTCGACGATGCGGACCGGTCCGTCGATGTCGCCGCTGCCGGTGAGTTCCAGGGTGCCGATGTCGTTGCCGGCATTCTGGATCGCGATGGCGTCGACGCCGTCGAAGATGTTGCCGATACCGCCGGGGCCGTCGCCACGGTCGATGATCAGCGTGTCGGTGTCGACGACGCCTTCGATCCTCAGCGGCCCCAGCGATGGAGGGAGCTGTGCGTCCAGATCATTCGCGGCGATTCGCAGCGTGCCGGTCGAGACCGTGGCCGCGGTATCGATCCGCAAGGTGCCGCTTTCCGGCGTCATCGGCGCCACACGCGGCAGGAATTCCACCGCGCCGTCGGCACCGGAGATGTCGGCATTGACATCGATATCGAAACCCGACCGCAAGGTCAGCGTACTGGCGGTGGCCCAGCTCAGCGGCGCGTTGACCTGGATGCTGTCCGCGTCGAAGTTGGCGCCACCCATGCTGGCGTCGATCTCGAGGTCGCCCAGGCTCAGCGCCTCATCGATGTCGGCGAAATGGAACTGGTTGTCGCCCGGTGTCTGGCAGTCGCAGATCTCGGTGTCCGGCGGGTCCAGCAGCAGCCGGCCCGCCTCGCCCGCGGGCGCCCGCAGGTCGGCGCGGCCGGTATAGCGCAGGGCATTGGCGGAAGAGACCTCGACCTGCGCGCCGCGGCCCGCGGTGGCACGCCCATCGACCTGGCCGGCGAAGTCGGTGTGCTGTTCGGACCACACCACCAGCGAGCCGGCGTCGCCGTCGTCACGGCGCGCGGCCGTGTCGATCCGCGCACCCTCCACGACCTCAACCTCGGCGGCGTTTGGAAGGTCGGGGTCACGGCCACGCGCGCCACCACCGATGCGGACATCGCCACCCGCGCCGTCCGCGTCGTGCGCCTGGATGCTGCCGTCGACCGCTATGCGGCCGCCGTCGGCGACAAGCAACACGCGGCCGTCGCGGTGCTCGACGCCGGTCGAACGGGTGAAGCCGGAATGATTGATCGCCAGCGCGTACACGTCGCCGCCGGCAGCTTCGAGTTCCACCTGGGCGGCTGCGACCACGCCGGCCTGATCCACGCCGACCGCGGTGCCTTCGGGCATCGCCAGCTCCACGGTGACGCGGTCCGTGCCGGCGGGGCTCAACAGAACGCGATCACCGGCCGCGAATGCCGCCGTGCCTTCGGCAGCGGACACCTCGCCTTGATTGCTGACGCTGTGTCCGACCAGCACCACGTCGCCATTGGCGGCGCGGATGGTGCCTAGGTTGATCACCGCGCCGTTGCCGCCGCCCTCGACCAGCAGCGTGCCGCCGTCAAGAAAGTCCTGGTCGGTGACGTCGCGGGTCGAGGCCAGAAACTCGCCGACGTCGATCGTCGCGTCGGCGCCGACGACCACGCCGTTGGGGTTGATCAGGTAGAAACGGCCGTTGGCCTGCAGACTGCCCAGCAGTTCCGATGGATCGGCACCGCGAACCCGGCTGAGCAGCGCGCTCGCGGCATCCGGCTGCAGGACACGGACCCGCTCATCGAGTCCGATGGAAAAGCTCTGCCAGTCGACGACGCCGAGGTGCGACTGCTGATCGATCTGGAACTCGCCGCCGCTCTGAGACCACGTCACGTCACCGTGCTGCACCTGCCCGCCGGCGGGCGCGGCACGGGCCTGGTCGGTACCCGCCAATACGAACACCGGCGCCAGCAGAACCGTAATGCTGACCCGGGCCACGGGCCGCACCGCGGTCCGGTCCCCGCGTGCGCGGGTTTTTCGAGAACGCCGCCGTTGCATGTCTCACCCCTCGACCCAGCGATCGCAGACAAGCTAGTGCGATCGCCGCGCCGCGGGTACCTGCTAATTGGCAGGTCGCGTGGGGCGCAAGAGCCGATGGGACCGATGCCCGCCCACGCCTCGTTGACGTCGGTCGGCCGGTACTGATGAAAAAACGAAGTCGTTGTCCTCCGCGATGGAGCGATTGAATTCCACTTTCTTGCCGGGATCATCGACCGCCATCGGCTCGAAGCATTCGGCAAGCGACCCCTTTCCATCGGCCACGTACGGATTTGCTGCGAGAAGGTCCGGCCAACCTACGCTCGGCCCCCTCGTGCCCCGCTAATGCCCGGCCCGCTTTCTGCTCCGAAATCCCTCCCCCTGCCACCGCCGAAACGCGCGGCTGAAGGATGCGAGTTCCACATAGCCGAGCAGGCCCGCGATCTGCGTCGCGCTCATTTCGGAGTGCCTTGCGTACTTGCCGGCAAGGTCACTGCGCACGGCATCCTTGATGGCGCGGAAGCTGGTGTCGGCGGCTTTCAGCCTTGCCTGCAGGGTGCGGGTGGGCAGACCCAGGGCACGGCTGACATTGGCGATGGTGCAAGGGGCAAAGGGCAGCAGGGCGCGCACGATGCTTTCCACCTGCAGGGTGACCGGCGTGGCGGCGACGTCCTCCTGCTGGCGCAGCACCCCCAACACCAGGGCGCGACTGCGGGCGACGCCGTCGTGCAGCGGGCGTTGCAGCATGGGCTCGTCGATCTCCAGGGCGTTGGTGGTGCCGTTGAAGTGCAGGTGCGGGCCGAACAGGCGTCGGTGCAGGTGCAGATCGTCCGGTGCGTCGTGGCGGAACCAGACGGCGGGCGGGGTCCAGCCGGGCGGGCCGTGCAGACGGATTTCATTGAGGATGACGCCGAGGGCGAATTCCGCGACCTGCACTTCGCTTTCCGCCTGGCCGCTGGCGGGAGACCAGCCGAGCACGCCGCCGCGGACACCGGGCTCCCAGATCATCAGTGCGGCGTTGGTGTAGAGGTCGTAGTGGCGCGCCATGTCCCGGCACAGTTCGCGCACGCTGCGGGCATTGCGTAGCAGCACCCATAGCGGTCCGACGATGGCGGCGAAGCGCGCATCCAGCGCCAGCTCCAGGCCCCATTTGCGGTTGCGGCAGGTCCGCGCGGCAGCCTCGAAGAAGCGCATCACCGCGCGGCCGCTCACCAGCAGATCCGGGTCCTGCAGCGCCGCCGCTGGAATGCCGGCCTTGCGCGCAACCGCCGCCGGCTGGCGGCCGCAGGCACGGATCTTCTCGGCGGCACCGCTCAGGATGATGCTTCTGACCAGGGCCCCTGCCATGTGAAGTGCGTACTCCTCGCGTCGTGGTGTCGCTCGCGCCGGCTTGCGCGTTTCGACAACTATTCTGCGCGAAACAACAACTCATCGAAGCGGCGCCGGTGCAGGCTGGTCGTACTCGGAGCCGCACGCACGACCAAACCAACAAGAGGAGAACCGAACATGGGCCTTGCACACACGATGGTGCCGGACAACGTCCCTTCCGAGCGGGTGGTGGACTTTGACGTCTACAACCCCACGCCGGATGCCGAGCGCTACCACCAGGCGTTCGTGGATTTTCAGCGCACCACCCCGCATCCGCTGGTGTGGACGCATCACCACGGCGGGCACTGGATTGCAGTGCGCGGGCAGGACGTGTTCGATCTCTACGCCGATCACGAACATTTCAGCTCTCGGCATTTCTTTGTGCCGGCGGCGCCGGACCAGGTGCCGATGGGTGCGTTCACGCTGGACCCACCGCAGCACCAGCCGTTCCGCACGTTTCTCAATCACGGGTTCGCATTCAAGACCGTCAGCGGCAAGACGCCGCTGGTGCAGCAACTGGCCGCGGACCTTGCGGGCGGGCTGGTTGAACGCGGGAGCTGCGAGTTCATTACCGAGTTCGCCGACGTGCTGCCGCTGACGGTGTTCCTGGACCTGGTGGAACTGCCGTTGACGGATCGCGAACATTTGGGCGCGCTGGCCGATGCCGCCACCCGAGATCCGGACCCGGCACACCGCGTGCAGGCGATCAACGGCATCGCCGCCTACCTGCAGCCGCACCTGGCGGCACGCAAGGGCAAGCCGGGCGAAGACCTGCTGAGCCGCGCGGTCAACGCCGACATCGGTGGACGGCCGATCACCGACGCCGAGGCACTGGGTGCCTGCATTCATATCCTGGGTGCGGGGCTCGACACGGTGTCGTCCCTGTTCAGCTTCGTGATGCTGTTCCTGGCCCGCCACCCCGAACACCGCCGCGCGCTGGTCGACCACCCCGAGCTGATCCCGACCGCGGCGATGGAACTGATCCGCCGCTTCCCGGTGGTGACCATGGCGCGGCAGGTGCGCATGGACATGGACTACCTGGGCGTGCGCCTGCGCGCCGGCCAGATGGTGGCCCTGCCCAGTGCGCTCTACAACCTGGACGAGACGATCTACGAGCGGCCGATGGACGTGGACTGGAACCGCAAGGTGGGCAAGGTGCTGACCTTCGGCAATGGCCCGCACCGCTGCCCCGGCCAGGTACTGGGGCGCAACGAACTGGTGATCGGGCTGCAGGAATGGTTGCAACGCATCCCGGACTTTTCCGTACCCGTTGACGCGCGGGTCCCGGTGATCGGCGGCACGGTGGCCAAGATCCTGGAGCTGCCGCTGGTGTGGTGAGCGTGGCCGAAGGTAAGTGGCATTACTCAGAAGTCAGTAAGTAAGGCGACGGCACTGAGCGCCCACCAGCCCAGGTAAAAAAAATCGCTTTCGGCCCCCGGCCGGGCGTTCACGGACGCCTCCGGACAGCGGGCGTATAGTCCCCGCACCGGCAACGCGGGGTAACTCTTCCATGCAGGCAAACACCATACGGATTGCCGGCACCGCGCTCGGCGAGAACCGTCACATCTGCGCGTTCTACAACAGCCGCGACGAGGCGTATCGCGTGCTGATGCCCTTCGTGAAGGACGGCTTCGAGTGCGGTGATCGCGCGTTTCACGTCGTCGATCCCGCGCTGCGCGACGACCACCTGCACCGTCTGGAAGATGCGGCCATTCCGACCGAGTCGGCGCAGCACTCGGGTCAGTTCCGCCTGGGCGACTGGAACGAGGTCTACTTTGCCGACGGCGGGTTCGATCAGGAGCGGATGCTCGCGCTGCTCGACGCGGCGCTCAACGACGCGCCAGAGCAACCGCTGCAGCGCCTGGTCTGCGACATGCAGTGGGCGCTGCAGGACCGTCCCGGCACCGAGGCGCTGCTCGAGTACGAAAGCCGTTTCAACACCGTGCTGCGACCGGGCCGGGACGTGGTGGTGTGCTGCTACGACCTCGCAAAGTTCAGCGCCGGTCTGATCATGGACGTGCTGCGCACGCACCCGATGGTGATTCTGGGCGGCGTGCTCCAGGTCAATCCGTTCTTCGTGCCGCCCGAGCAGTTCCTGCGCGAACTGCGCGCGCAGCGGCAGGAGGAACGTGAGCGCGACTGACGCAGAGCTGCTGCGTCTGCGCAATACGCTGCGCGATTTGGTCGCGCTCGGCGCGGTGCCGCTGGTCTGGGTGGGCGCGTCGCCGCCGAAGGTGATCGGCAGTTTCCTTGAACTAATTGTCTCTGCGCTCAGGCTCGACCTTGCGTTCGCATCGGTTGTCGATCCCGACGGTACGGAGTTGCAGTCGGCGCGCGCACCCGAGCAGGCCGACGCTGCGGACCGCGCGGGGGAAATCGGAATCGCCTTCGCGCCGATCCTGAACGCGCAGGGCCGGGTTCGCGCGGCCAGTCCGCTGGACGGGCGTTCGCTCAACCTGCGTGTGGTCCCGCTGACCATCGACGAACAGGGCGTGGTGATCGCGGCCTCGCAGCGCGACGATTTTCCCTGCGATACCGACAATCTCCTGCTCTCCGCCGCCTGCACGCAGCTCAGCATCTGGCTGCGCGGCGAGCGCCTGCACCTGGAACGCGAGCGCGCGACCGCGGCGCTGGCGGAGCGCGAGCGCCAGAAGCGCGAACTGGAAGTCGAGAACCTCTACCTGCGCGAAGAGATCCAATCCGCGATTTCGCAGAGCGGCACGATCGGCCGTTCCGCGGCGCTCAGGAAGGTTTTGGGGCAGATCGCGCAGGTCGCGCGCACCGAGGCCACGGTGCTGATCTTTGGCGAGTCTGGCACTGGCAAGGAACTGCTCGCGCGGGAAATCCACGAACGCAGCGCGCGTGCCGGCCGCGCGCTGATCAAGGTCAATTGCAGCGCGATCCCCAAGGACATGTTCGAGAGCGAGTTCTTCGGCCACGTGCGCGGCGCGTTCACTGGCGCGCTGCGCGACCGGCTCGGGCGCTTCCAGGCCGCGCATGGCGGCACGATCTTTCTCGATGAAGTCGGCGATCTGCCGCTGGAACTCCAGCCGAAACTGCTGCGCGTGCTGCAGGAAGGCCAGTACGAGCGCGTGGGCGATGACGTGACACGCGAGGTCAACGTGCGCGTGATCGCCGCGACCAACCGCGATCTGCCCGCCGCGATCGAGGCGGGACTGTTTCGCGAAGACCTTTATTACCGGCTCAACGTTTTTCCCATCACCATCCCACCGCTCCGCGAGCGCAGCGAGGACATCCCGCTGCTCGCCGCTCACTTCGCCGAACAGGCCGCGCGGCGCCTGGGTATGCCGGAACCCAGACTCGGCGCTGCGCAGTGCGCCGCGCTTCAGCGCTACCGTTGGCCCGGCAACATCCGCGAACTCGGCAATCTGGTCGAGCGTGCCGTGATCCTCAGCGGACCGGGCCCGCTGCGGCTGGATCAGGTGCTGCCGGATGCGCGCGCGACGCTGACGGACGCGCCGCGCGCACGGCCCGAGCCGGACGCCGAGACCATCGTCACGGAAACCGAATGGCGCGACCGCGAGCGGGCCAATATCCGCGCCGCGCTCAAGCGCGCCAAGGGCCGCATCCACGGCCCGGACGGCGCCGCGGAATTGCTCGGGCTCAAGCCGTCCACGCTCGCGTCGCGCGTCAAGGCGCTGAAACTCCGGATCGAGCCCTGAGCCGCGGGTGGTTCCGCGGGCTGGGCGAGGAATCCGCGCGGTCGTGGTTCGTGATCACCGGCTTTCGTCGATCCTGATCTGATCAGACGCCGCTCAAGTCGTTACAGGCCAATACTAGCCCGAGCGGGCATTCACTTTTCGGCAACGCTCGATCTAGGGTCTGCGGTCCTTGGTTGTCCAATCCACGGGAGATCAGTCGCATAGAGGGCTCGCCGTGACTATTTTCGTACCGCAAGGACCTGCGGAGAGTCCTCATGACACTGCGGTTATTGCTGATCGCTCTCCAACGACGAGTCCCGACTTTCAACCGCTACGGATTACGATGGCAGCGAGGCGTTCATCTGCCTATAGTGCCCACAGTCTCAAGGCCTCAGTCCCATGTCGAACGCTGAACAATTTAAGGCCCTGGTCCAGTCCCATCGCGATGGCGACGACGCCCACTTCTACGCAGTGGCGCTTCAGCTCGCCGCTGTCGAGGCGCGTCGGGGCCACGGCAAGATCGCAGAAGAAATCCGCTCGTTGGTGGATGCTGCCAAGTCGCGTCCGCCGTCCACCTCCAAGACCGTTGCCCTGCACCAGCCGCGCGGCGATCTCGCGGCATTGTTGCTGGCATCGTACCCTGCGAATCGTCTCGCGGATCTTGTCGCCGACGCCGCTCTGCGGAAGCAGCTTGATCGCGTCGTACGAGAGCAGCGTCACATCACCCGCATAGCCGCTCACGGTCTATCTCCGCGGCGGAAATTGCTGCTGGTCGGCCCACCTGGCACCGGCAAGACCCTGACCGCCTCTGCCCTGGCCGGTGAGCTGGGGCTGCCCCTGTTCCTGATCCGGCTCGATATCCTGATTACGAAATTCATGGGCGAGACCGCCGCTAGGCTGCGGCAGGTTTTTGAGGCCATTGCCGCGACCCGCGGCGTCTATTTCTTCGACGAGTTCGACGCAATCGGTTCTCAGCGCGCTATGCCCAATGATGTGGGCGAGGCGCGGCGCATCCTCAACAGCTTCCTCCAGATGCTGGAACAGGACCACTCGCAGAGTCTGGTTCTGGCTGCAACGAACCATCCAGACATCCTTGACCCCGCCTTGCTGCGCCGTTTCGACGACGTGTTGCACTACCGGCTACCGGATACCGAGCAAGCTCAGACGTTGCTGCGGCATCGCCTCGCGGGACATCTACCGAAGCGAGTCGCTTGGAAAGGCCTGGCGACCCAGGCCTCCGGCCTCAGCTATGCAGAAATTGCAAAGGCGTCAGAGGACGCGCTCAAAGAGGCGCTGATGAATGAGGAAGCTCAGGTCGATATCAAGCAGGTCATCGCCATGTTGGAAGAGCGTCGCGTTATGCGCGCAGGCTGGAAACAGAACAGCGCCAAAGGCTGATCTGGCATGACCCTGCCCAGGAATCCACGGCCGCACCTTCTCCTTCCTGACAATCTCACCAAGACCGAGCCCTACCGCGCCAACAACGCGGGCTCTCGAAACATTGAGATCCCGGCGCAACCGCGCGGCAGACAGGCCTTGCAGCTCCGCGCTGGCCTCGAGCAGGCCGCTACCAGCTTCGCCCAGATTAAAACCGAGCAGCAGGCCGCGGGATGGGAAAGCGGCTTCGGCCTCACGGTGCGTTTTGCCAGCTTCCCCGATGTGGAACTGGCCATCGATAGCCTCGACCAGAGGCAGGCCGGCATCGAGCTGCTGAACGTCCGGCAGTCAGGTACCGAGACCTTGGCCGCTGTCTGGGTGCCCGAGGGCAAGCTCGAATTGTTCGAGCGCAAAATCGCTGACTACGTTGCCCAGAAGACGGATAAGAACGGCAACCCTCGGGACAACCGCAAGCTGGTCGACGCTATCCGCGAAATTCGAACGGCTGTCATCGAGGACCTGTGGATCGACGACTCGCCGGTGCCGCCGGATAACGAGATCGCGCGCTTCGAGGCTTGGATCAGCACGCCGCGCGCGGAAGCAAAGGGAGACGCGTCTCAGATTGGAGCCGCGGTTTTGAATGCGCGCATCGAGCGATTCAAACGTATTGCTAGGCTCGCTCAACTCCAGGTCGGTGAGAAGGCTCTGCAGTTTCCCGAGCGCGCGGTGTTGCAGGTTCGCGGAACCATCGCGCAGCTTCGTGGTTCAGTTCATCTGCTCGGTCAGGTCGCCGAACTCCGACGAGCCCCGGAGACACCGCACTTCTTCATGCACCTGGCGCCCGACGAGCAGCGAGAGTGGGCCACGGAACTGCTGGGGCGAACCCAGTTTCCTCCGCCGGATGACACGGTCCCGTACGTCTGCGTGCTGGACACGGGCAGCACGCAAGCTCACCCGCTTCTGGCACCGGCGCTGGCGCCAGCGGATCTGCACAGCGTCAACCCGGCGTGGGGAACCGCGGACGAGAATGGTCACGGCACGGAGCAATCGGCGATTGCCCTGTGGGGCGATCTCGCGGTGCCGATGGAAAGCGGCGCACCCGTAGCGTTGAGGCACCGACTCGAATCGGTGAAGCTGATGCCACACGACGACGCCAATCGCGAGGAACACTTCGGGCCTTTGACGGCTGAAGCCGTCAGCCGCCCCGAGATTCATGCACCGTTCCGACGTCGCCTGTTTTCGCTGGCTGTCACCAGCACCAAAACGACCATGCGCGGCCGGCCTACCGCGTGGTCGGCCGAGGTCGATGCCCTGACTTCCGACTGGTCAGGCAACGGAGAATCGCCGCGCCTGATGATCGTCAGCGGCGGCAACGTGCCGGAGCAGAAGCCCAACGAATACTCGGCGTGCAACTCGACGACATCCATCGAGGACCCCGCTCAAGCCTGGAACGCGTTGACCGTGGGTGCGCTCACGCACAAGACCCAAATCACCGAGCCGAACACCGCCGCGTTCACGCCGATCGCCAGCACCGGAGGCCTCAGCCCGTACAGCAGCACGTCCAGCGTCTGGCATCGAGAGAGGCCGTTCAAACCGGACGTCGTTTTCGAAGGGGGCAATCTGGCCCATGACGGGGCGCTGGTCAGCCGCTTCGACAGCCTCAGCCTGCTCACCGCACATCACAAGCCAGCGCAGCGGCTCCTGAGCACCAGCGGTGCCACCAGTGCCGCGACCGCCGTCGCTTCGCGCTTCTCGGCGCAGGTCATGGCGCGCTATCCGGACCTGTGGCCGGAGACCGTCCGCGCCCTCACCGTGCATAGCGCGAAGTGGACCCCGCAACTTCTCGCGCAGTACCCAGGCGACGCACCGGCTGATACGGAGCACCGGCTCAGGCATTGCGGCTGGGGTGAACCGGACCTCGACCTCGCACTCCACAGCGGCGCGGATTCACTGACGCTGCTGGTGCAGGGCACGCTCCAACCCTTCGGGCGCAAAGAAAAGCGCAAGGAAGATGGCAAGACCAAAGGCGGCAACATCACCGCGCGCGACATGCACTTGCACAAGCTGCCCTGGCCGCAGGATGCGCTGCAAGACCTTCTGGAGCAGGACGTTGAACTGAGAGTCACGCTCTCGTACTTCATCGAGCCAAACCCTGGCGAGCGCGGCCGCAGCAGCCGTTTCATCTATGCCTCCCACGGCCTGCGCTTCGCGGTCCAGAAACCGACCGAGAAGCTGCAAGCTTTCCGCGCGCGCATCAATCAGCTTGCAGCAGACGCGGAGGCCGGCATCGAGCCGGCGGGCGGCGGCGATCGCGGATGGATACTCGGATCGCGAAAGCGATTCCGCGGCTCAATCCACCATGATCGGCTGACATGCAGTGCAGTGGACCTAGCCTCGCGTGGACACATCGCGATATTCCCCACCGGTGGTTGGTGGAAGACGCGGGAAGCACAGCAGCGGTTCGAGCGTGAGGCCCGTTATGCGCTGGTCGTCTCCATCCAAGCCCCCGATCTTCCAATCGACGTCGATCTCTACACCGCAGTCCAGCAGATAATCCAAACACCGGTAGCGGTAGTGATCCCAATCGGCCTCTAGTTGCGACGAAGAATGGACGCGAATAGACGGAAGACCTGTCTCTAAGCGTCCGCTTCTGGCACACACCGGTCCTACTCCGGCGACTCAGCCAGCTGCCCGTTGATCACTTCATGCCACTTGCTGATCACGAAGTACGAGAACCATCGCTCAACTGAGTGAGAATCCGCGACGAGGTTTCGCGAGGTCCGCGAAAATTCGCAGCGGCCCGAGCGCGCAAGTGGCTGCAGTGTTTGATTCGGCGCGAGGCGGCCACTGGCATGCGCAGTGCAGTAGCACTGCGCATGGACTTCCACCACGACCCCGCCCGAGCGCCTTCGCGGCACCGCATGGTGCTGCTGACCTGGCTCGCGATCTACCCCCAGGTCCTGCTGCTGTCCTGGCTGCTGCGGCAGCTCCCGGTGAGCCTGCCGCCGCCGATTTTCATTCTGATCACCACCGGCATCGCGGTGCCGATACTCGGCTAGGTGATCATGACGCGGCTGCTCGAGCCCTGGTTGTCTGCGCCGAGCGGCCGAGTGCCGCGTTCGTCCACCACCCGCGCCGAGGAACGCCCGCGCACACAGGAGTTGCCATGACCGAACTCATCGTCGCTGATGTTCCGATTGCTGACGTTCTGATCGTCGATGTTCTGATTGTGTACCACGGCGGATACGGACAAACCGCGCGGCAGGCCGCGGCGGTGCATGAGGGTGCCGCGTCAATTTTTTGTGTACGCGCGCGAAAAGTGCAGGTCGCCGATGTCGATGCGAACGCGCTCGTCTGGTTCGAGCGCGCCGATGCGATCGTGTTCGGCGCGTCCTCGCCAAATCTCGTTGCGGACGGCAACGAGATATCGCTGGCTCGCGAAATCCCGGCGCCGGCCCAAGTCGCAAGTGCTTGATTTCAGGTGGGCGCCGCGTGGCACGTCCGCTGCAATCACCCCGTTGCCGACGACGCGCTCGCGGCGCGCTTCAAAAATGTTTCATCCCCTCTCTCGCAACTGGAGTTCAATCATGGTCACGACCGCACTGTGGGTTCGCATGGAAGCCAAGCCCGGCAAGGAAAAGGAAGTCGAGGAATTTCTGCTCGCGGGCCGTCCGCTGGTGATGGAAGAGCCGGCGACCATCGCCTGGTTCGGCGTGAAGCTCGGACCTTCGAGCTACGCCATCTTCGATGTCTTTCCCAACGACGCCGGCCGGCAGGCGCATCTGTCCGGAAAAGTCGCCGCGGCGCTGATGGCCCAGGCGCCCGATCTGTTCTCGCAGCCGCCGAGCATCGAGAAGATCGACGTGCTCGCTTCCAAGCTTCCCGGCTGAATCTCACGACCACACCACACAGAGTCTCATTTCATGGAAATCTCACTGGTCACCCTGAAGGACGCGAGGAACATCCTGGCCGCCGCCGAAAAACGTGCCGCGGAAATCGGCCAGCCTATGAACATCGCCGTCGTCGATGCCGGCGGCAATCTCATCGCGCACGAGCGCATGGACGGCGCGTGGATCGGCAGTGTCGATATCTCGATCAACAAGGCGTTCACCGCGCGCGCCTTCAACATCGCCACCAAGGATCTGGCGGACAACTCGCAGCCGGGCCAGCAGTTCTTCGGCATCCACGGTTCCAATCACGGCCGCATCATGATTTTTGCCGGCGGCATTCCGCTGAAGAAGAACGGCCACGTGGTCGGCGCCGTCGGCGTCAGCGGCGGTTCGGGCGAGCAGGATCAGAACGTCGCGCAGGCTGGCGCGGCGGCGTTCTAAAGGCCCCTGGCCAGCGAGGAATCCCGGTCTCGGGAAGATCCTCTCTGGCCGCTCTCTAAGGCCAACGCGTTCACAGCCAGGAGGATTCCCTCATGAGTAACGACGACGCCAGTCTTGCCGCAACACATCCAGCCGAAGCCCTAGCGCCCGGAACGCCCGCACCTGATTTCCGGTTGCCGACCACACCCGATCAGTTCGTCTCCCTCAAAGAGTTTCGCGGCCGGCCGCTCATCCTTGCTTTTTACCCCGCCGACTGGAGCCCTGTCTGCGGTGACCAGATGGTGCTGTACAACGAGGTGCTGCCCGAGTTTCGCCGTCTTCACGCCGAGGTACTCGGTATTTCGGTGGATGGCGTCTGGTGCCACCTCGCGTTCGCGAAGGATCGCAAGCTGCGGTTTCCGCTCCTCGCGGACTTCGAGCCGAAAGGGGCCATCGCCCGCACTTACGGCGTGTACCGCCCGCACGAGGGTATCTGTGAACGCGCCTTGTTCGTGATCGATGCGGCAGGAACGATCCGCTGGAGCCACGTATCTCCGATCGGCATCAACCCTGGGGCCGATGGCGTTCTCGCGGCCCTGGAAGACCTCACCCCACACTAGGAGGAAAAGGCAAATGCGAACACTACCCACACCCCGGCTCACCCTGCCGGTCACTGAGCGCGATCACATCCGGGGGCCGGCGACGGCGCTCGTGACCCTGGTGGAATACGGCGACTACGAGTGCCCCTATTGCGGTATGGCGCACCCGGTCGTAGAGGCGCTTCGGCGGGCGCTCGGGAATCGCCTGCGGGTTGTCTTTCGCCACTTTCCGCTGGCGCAGATGCACCCCCACGCCCAGGACGCCGCCGAGGCAGCCGAGGCCGCCGCCGCGCAGGACAAGTTCTGGGAAATGCACGACACGCTATACACGCACCAGCACGCCCTCGACGAGGCGCACCTCGTCAGGTATGCCATCGCGCTCGGCGTTGATCCCATGCGGGTCCGCCGGGCTCTGGCCGAGGACCTCTACCTTGACCGCGTGCGCGAGGATTTCATCAGCGGTGCCCGCAGTGGCGTGAACGGCACGCCGACCTTTTTCATCCAGGGAATCCGTTACGACGGACGTCCCGAGTTCGAGCCGCTGATGGGAGCACTGGAAGCCGCGGCCGAGCAGAACGTGCGCGGGGTCTAGAGATTGAACGCTACGGCAAAACGGCAGCCGGGTTCAGGCGTTCGGCGCAGCAAGATGCGAATGAGTCAGCTCGTGGGGTGGCGGCATGCGGCCCTTTCAAGCTGGGTTTTCAGACATGAAGGAGCATTGCCATGAGGATTCTCATTGTTCTCACATCTCATGACCAACTCGGCGACACAGGAAAGAAAACGGGTTTCTGGCTGGAAGAGTTCGCTGCTCCCTATTACGTGCTGAAGGATGCTGGCGCAACGATCACGCTCGCCTCGCCGAAGGGCGGCCAGCCGCCGCTCGATCCAAAAAGCGATCTACCCGAAAACCAGACCGAATCAACGACGCGCTTCCGCACAGACACCGCTGCTCGGGCTCAACTGGCCAACACGAAAAAGCTGGCCGACGTGTCTGCGGACGATTTCGACGCCGTCTTCTATCCCGGCGGACATGGCCCGATGTGGGACATGCCCGACAACGCAATGTCCATCGCGCTGATTGAAGCCTTCGTGAAGGCCGACAAGCTCGTCGCTGCGGTGTGTCACGCATCGGCGGCGTTGGTCAACGCGCGTGGAGAGGACGGCGCGTATCTGGTCAAAGGCAAACGCGTGACCGGGTTCTCGAATGCAGAAGAAGACGCGGTGGGCTTGACCGCGGTCGTGCCGTTCCTGCTGGAAGACCGGCTGAAGGAACGGGGTGGCATCTACAGCAAGGCTGCCAACTGGGCTCCCTACGTCCAAGTGGACGGCAAGCTGGTGACCGGCCAGAACCCGGCCGCTTCGGGACCCGCAGCGGGAGCGTTGCTGAAGCTGCTGGCCAAGCGAGATTCAGAAAAGAGCAGCGAACTCGTGCAGCGTAGGAAAGCGCCGCTGATCACTCCAACGGACCTTGGAGCGGCAGCATCGAAGGACATCGCCGGCGCCATGAACGCCATCCTGGCCGATGTATTCGCGCTTTATCTGAAGACGAAGAACTTCCACTGGCATATGAGCGGTCCGCATTTTCGCGACTACCATCTGCTGCTCGACGAGCATGCGGACCAGCTCTATTCGATGACCGATCCCGTTGCCGAGCGCATCCGGAAAGTCGGCGGTACGACCTTGCGGTCGATCGGGCACATCGGACGGCTCCAGCGGATCCAGGACAACGATGCCGACTTCGTTGAACCACTCGATATGCTGGCCGAGCTGCGAGACGACAACCTGACTCTTGCGGCGCGTTTGCGGGCAGTGCACGAAGTCTGCGATGAGCACCGCGACATCGCCACCGCGAGCCTGATCGAGAACTGGATCGACGAGACCGAGAAGCGGAGCTGGTTCTTGTTCGAGACCAGCCGTCGTGGACTGTCGAACGGCCAGTGAAATCGCAGGAGGGTGCAGTGTCCATCGTGAAGGGCACCGACGACGCCAGTGACCGGTTCGTAAGGGTTCGCGGCGCACGCGAGCACAACCTGCGCGATGTGGACGTGGACATCCCGCGCGAGGCGCTCGTCGTCTTCTCCGGGGTTTCGGGTTCGGGCAAATCCTCGCTGGCCTTCTCGACGATCTACGCGGAAGCCCAACGCCGCTACTTCGACTCGGTATCGCCCTACGCGCGCCGCCTGATCCACCAGGTCGGTGTTCCCGACGTCGATTCGATCACGGGCCTTCCGCCCGCGGTCGCCCTGCAACAGCAGCGGGGCACGCCGAGCGTGCGCTCGTCGGTGGGCAGCGTGACCACGCTGTCGAGCCTCATCCGCATGCTGTATTCACGCGCCGGGACGTACCCGCCGCACCAGCCGATGCTGTATGCGGAGGACTTCTCGCCCAACACGCCCCAGGGCGCGTGCCCGGTGTGCCACGGCCTGGGCCACGTCTACGAGACGAGCGAGGCGCTGCTGGTGCCGGACCCGTCGCGCTCGATCGCAGACGGCGCGGTCGCCGCGTGGCCGCCGGGATGGCACGGCGGGAATCTGCGCGACATCCTCACCTCGCGCGGCGTGGACATCGAGATTCCCTGGCATCGCCTGCCGAAGGAAACCCGCGACTGGATCCTGTACACCGACGAGCAGCCGACCGTGCCGGTGTGGGCCGGGTTCACGCTCGCCGAGGTGCGTACCGCGCGCCGCCAGAAAATGGAGCCCAGCTACCAGGGCACGTTCACCGGCGCACGTGCGTACGTGCTGCACACCTTTGCGACCACGCAGAGCGCGCTGATGAAGCGGCGCGTCGCGCGCTTCCTGCGTGGCACGCGCTGCGTGTCCTGCGAGGGCAAGCGTCTCAAGCCCGAGGCGCTTTCGGTGCGCTTCGCGGGTCTCGACATCGGGGACCTGAGCCAGCGCTCGCTGCACGAGATCGCAACCTTGCTCGCGCCCGCGGCCGAGGGCCGCTTCGACGACGCCGCGCAAGGCCGTCGCTCCCAAGTCGATCGCGCCGCCACTCGCCGGGATCGCGACGATCGAGTGGCCGCCGGGCACGCCGGCCACACGAAGGCTTTCGATTCGAATCGCACGCCCGCCTTGTCCGAGGAAAAGCGGGTCGCGGCGCAGCGCATCGCACGCAATGTCGTGGACCGCATCGCGGTGCTCGAACGCCTCGGGCTCGGGTATCTTTCGATGGACCGCGCCACGCCCAGCCTTTCCGCCGGAGAACTGCAGCGCCTGCGACTGGCCACGCAGATCCAGTCACAACTCTTCGGCGTCGTCTACGTGCTCGACGAGCCGTCCGCGGGCCTGCACCCCGCCGACGGCGAGGCGCTGATCGAAGCGCTGCAGCAGTTGCGCGGACGGGGCAACTCCGTCTTCGTGGTGGAGCACGACCTCGACACGATGCGGCGCGCCGACTGGATCGTCGATGTCGGCCCCGGCGCCGGCGAGAACGGCGGCCGCGTGCTGTACAGCGGGCCGCCCGAAGGACTGCGGGCCGTTGCCGACTCGCAGACCGCGCGCGTGCTCTTCGATGTGCAACCGGACGTGGCAGGTGGGCGGCGCCGCGCGACCCATCACCTCGGACTGCATGGTGTGTCCCGCCACAACCTGCACGATGTCGACGTGCAGTTTCCGCTCGGCGTCTTCACGGTGGTCACCGGCCTGTCGGGGTCCGGCAAGTCGCGCCTGGTGAGCCGGGCGCTGGTGGACCTGGTGCGCGATCATCTGGGTCACGAAGACGTGGCGGCGGACGCGGAGACGGGAGCTGATTCTGGCGAGGGCCCCGCCATGGCGGCGCAGCGCACGCGCGGGCGACTGGACGGCGATATCGACCGCATCCGCCGACTCGTCGTGGTGGACCAGAAGCCGATCGGACGCACCCCGCGATCGAACCTCGCGACCTACACCGGCCTGCTCGACCCGGTGCGCCGCCTGTTCGCGGCCACACCGGCGGCGCGCGCAAGGCGCTTCGACGCCGGGCGATTCTCGTTCAACGTCGGCAAGGGACGCTGTGCGACCTGCGAGGGCGAAGGCTTCGTGAGCGTCGAGATGATGTTCATGCCCTCCGTCTTCGCGCCGTGCCCCACCTGCAAGGGCGCGCGCTACAACGAGGCCACGCTGTCGGTGCGCTGGAAGGATCGCTCCATCGCCGACGTGTTGCGTCTGACCGTGGATGAGGCGCTATCGGTGTTCTCCGACCAGCCGGTCGTGCGCAAGCCGCTGGCGCTGCTGCGCGATCTGGGACTGGGCTATCTGCGCCTCGGGCAGCCCGCGACGGAGTTCTCCGGCGGCGAGGCCCAGCGCATCAAGCTCGCCACCGAGCTGCAGCGCGCGCAGCGCGGCGACACGCTCTACGTGCTCGACGAACCCACCACTGGCCTGCATCCGGTGGATGCCGATCGGCTGTTCGCGCAGCTCGATGGGCTGGTCGAGAGCGGCAACACCGTCGTCGTCGTCGAGCACGACCTGCGCGTGATCGCGCGCGCCGACTGGGTCATCGATGTCGGGCCGGGGGCCGGTGAGGCGGGCGGCACCATCGTCGCGACGGGGACCCCCGAGCAGCTTGCGCAGTCGGACGACAGCCACACCGCGGCCTACCTTCGGCGTCATCTCGAACATCGAGCGAGCGCTTGTGCCGGAACCTGACCTGCATGGCCTCGACGTTGTCGGTGATCGGGCTGCAGGAGTGGCTGCAGCGCAACCCCGATTTTTCCGTACCGGCTGACGCGCGGGTCCCGGTGATCGGCGGCACGGTGGCCAAGATCCTGGAGCTGCCGCTGGTGTGGTAGTTCACCTGCCACGGCGAGCGGCGAACGATTTAGAGCCATTGCGCTGCGGCTCGCGGCTCCGCCCAGGACAGGCGACGCCGCTTGGATGCACGCAACGGGGAGGTGCGGAATGCGCCGCCGCCCGCTAGCGAAACTCGCGCATCGCCTTGACCAGATTCCAGGCCAGTTGTGGCAGCGGCTTAGCCGCTACAATCCGCAATGCGCCGGGGATCACGGTCACCCCGGCGACGGCCGGCACGAACAGAATCGCCCAGGCATTACCCCCTTCGTAATAGCTGCAGACGATGGGCAACTGGCTGCGGTTTTCTCGGGAGACCCGCTCCTGCTCAGCGTGCGGGAAGTGCTTGAACGGCGACTCGCCCTTGATGTTGGAGGCGCCGCCGCTGACGATGCCCTGCCAAATCTGCTTGGCGCGGATTGAACCTGGATCCTCCGCGTTGTGCGCGGTCCCGACGTGGGCCAGTTTTTGCTGGCCCGCTTCGTTGTAGGTGAAGGCGTAGCAACCGCTGAACGGGCCGGTCATGACGTTGCCGTTCAAGGCGCAAGTGGTGACTTCGCCAGCGTTGTATTTGAGGAAGGTGAAACTCCACGGGGTTCCACCCGCCGCCGGGTTGCGCGGGTCGTTGCCAATCATCACGTTGGCAGCAGTGGTCTGACCGGTGATCGGCGCCAGCGGCCCGTTACCCAGATTGGCTTGGCCCGGATCGACGCGGTACCGGATACATTGGCCGATGAAGTTCGTGGGATTTGGCATGGTGAAGTCCTCGCTGTGAATGTCCCAAAAGAGCAGTCGGCTTGACTGTCATTCAGGGCTTCGAGTCTATCCACGCTGTTGCAGCACGGCGTCCGCAAATCGCGTACAAGTGCCAAAGGGGTCACACCGAATACGCAAAATACGATGGTGTCATGCGATTCGCCGTGGGTCGTCTCGAAGTTCCGTCGCGCATGACCCGCTCCAGCGCTGCCCGCCGCTGGCGACAGCGCCCCATACCGCAGGAGCGCGAAATTTCGGCTCGCATATCCTTCCATCTCACTGCTCGCTGAAGTGACGCGCCCGTCGGCATCAACCCATCAAGTTCGCGCCGCCGCCATGCTGGCGACGCGGCGGCGCGATTCCGGTGTTCCGATCAGATGCCCTGTCCGCCCGACACCTCGATCCGCTGGGCATTGATCCAACGATTGTCCTCCGACAGCAGGCTCGCGATCATCGGCCCGATGTCATCGGGCAAACCGACGCGGCCCAGCGCGGTCATGCCGGCGAAGATCTGGTTGACCTCGGGGTCGTCGCGCACCACGCCGCCACCGAAATCGGTCTCGATGGCTCCAGGCGCGACGGTGTTGACCGCAATCCCGCGGGAACCCAGCTCCTTGGCCATGTAGACGCTGAGCAATTCGACCGCGGCCTTCGCGCAGGCATAGGCGGCGTAACCGGGATACGACACCCGGGTCAGTCCAGACGACAGGTTCACGATGCGACCGCCGTCCGCGATCAGCGGCAGCAGCGTCTGGGTGAGAAAGTAGACGCCCTTGAAGTGGACGTTGATCAAGCCGTCGAACTGCGCTTCGGTCGTGCTCTCGATCAGCGCGTAATCGCCATGGCCGGCGTTGTTCACCAGATGGTCGAAGGTGTCACGCTGCCAGGTCTGCTGCAGCGCCTTGCGCAAGCGCTCGGCGAAGGGCTTGAAGTCGGCGATCTTGCCGGCGTCGAGCTGAAAGGCGACCGCTTTGCGACCCATGGCCTTGATTTCGGCAACGGCGGACTCGGCCTCCTCGCTGCGCTGCTGGTACGTCAGGATGACATCGCCGCCGCGGCGGGCAATGCTCAGGGCGGTATTGCGGCCGAGACCGCGGCTGGCACCGGTGACGATGGCGATCTTGGCCATGTTCGAACTCCTCTGGTTGGGACCCCATGATGCGGGCCCAGGACCGGCAAGCCCTTGCCGAAACCTCGACGTCTTTTGCCTATTCCTGCAGGGACGCCGGACGCTGCGGTCTGCCAAGGGCGCGCCGCGCGGAGATGGCGCGAAGCTCTCGACGGCGATGCAGTGAAGACGCAGCCAAAAGCAGGTTTGCGCCGCCGATGTGCCCTTATCCTCTTATCCGCATAAGCGGATATACTCGTGGCTCGCGCCCGCTGCCGGCGCTTCTTTTCGACCGCGACCGAGAAATTCCCATGAACGCCGTCCTCAAACCGCAAACCTTTACCGACTACAAAGTCCGCGACCTGTCGCTGGCCGAATTCGGGCGCAAGCGCGTGCGCATGGCCGAGGAGGAAATGCCCGGCCTGATGAGCATTCGCGCCAAGTACGCGCCGTCCAAGCCGCTGAAGAACGTGCGCCTGACCGGTTCCCTGCACATGACCAAGGAAACCGCGGTGCTGCTGGAGACGATGGTCGCGCTGGGGGCCAGCGTGCGCTGGGCCTCGTGCAATATCTTTTCCACCCAGGACGACGCCGCCGCCGCGGTGGCCGCCGCCGGCACGCCGGTGTTCGCCTGGAAAGGCGAGACGCTGGAGGAGTACTGGGACTGCACCCTGGATGCGGTCACCCACACCCTGGCCGACGGCACCCTCAGCGGTCCCGAGATCGTGATCGACGATGGCGGCGACGTGACCCTGCTGATCCACAAGGGTTACGAACTGGAACAGGGCGACACCTGGGTCAACACGCCGTCTGACAATCATGAGGTCAAGGTCATCAAAGACCTGCTCAAGAAAGTCGCCAAAGAGCGCCCCGGCTTCTGGACCCGCGTGGTGGCCGGGTGGCGCGGGGTGGCGGAAGAAACCACCACCGGCGTGCACCGCCTGTACCAGATGTTCGAGCAGGGCAAGCTGCTGGTGCCGGCCATCAACGTCAACGACTCGGTCACCAAATCCAAGTTCGACAACCTCTACGGCTGTCGCGAATCGCTGGCCGACGGCATCAAGCGTGCCACCGACCTGATGATCGCCGGCAAGGTCGCGTTCGTGGCCGGCTACGGCGATGTGGGCAAGGGCTCCTCGCACAGCCTGCGCGGCCTGGGCGCCCGCGTGGTTGTCTCCGAGGTCGACCCCATCAACGCCCTGCAGGCGGCGATGGAAGGCTTCGAGGTCAAGCGCATCGAAGACGCGCTGCCGTTCGCCGACATCTATGTCAGCGCCACCGGCAATCGCGACATCATCACGCTCGAACACATGCGCGCGATGAAGAACAACGCGCTGGTCTGCAACATCGGCCACTTCGACAACGAGATCCAGATGGATCGCCTCAACGCGCTGGTCACCGCCGGTAAGGCCGAGCGCGACCAGATCAAGCCGCAGGTGGATCGCTACACGTTCAAGGACACGGGCAGGAGCATCTACATCCTGGCCGAGGGCCGCCTGATCAACCTCGGCTGTGCGCACGGTCACCCGGCGTTCGTGATGTCCAACAGCTTCTCCAACCAGACCCTTGCCGCGCTGGACCTGTGGAAGAACAAGGACACTTATGAGAAGACCGTGTACCGCCTGCCCAAGAAGCTGGATGAGGAAGTCGCCGCGCTGCATCTGGAGCAGATCGGCGTGAAGCTGACCACGCTCACTGCCGAGCAGGCCGAGTACCTCGGCGTGCCGGTGGAAGGGCCGTACAAGCCGGATCATTACCGCTACTGAGCCGGCTGGGAGACGAGAGCGGGGAGACGGGAGACGTGGGCCGCGGCCACCATCAGCTGGACGTTTGGCACGACGCGATTTCTTTGGTCGAGGCGATTTACCGTTTCTCCGCTCGATTCCCGCCCGATGAAAGATTTGGCCTGACGGCTCAGTTGCGTCGCGCCGCGGTCAGCGTGCCGTCGAATATCGCGGAAGGCGCGGCGCGCACCTCGCGGCGCAAGGAGTACCTGCACTTTCTAAGCATTGCGCGGGGATCGGTGTCGGAAGTCGAGACCCAGCTCATCATTGCAGTCCGACTCGGCCTCGCACCGGCCGATGAAGCGCTCGATGATCACGTCCAGAGAGTGTTTGCGCGCCTCAACGCCCTGATCAAAAAATTGTCGCTTTCGGATCCGAGCCAGGTCTAACAATGCCGTCTCCCGTCTCCCGTCTCCCGTCTCCCGTCTGCTCCCTCGAACTGTTCCCCCCCCGCACCCCCGCGGGCTGGGACAAGCTGCCGGCGTTGCTGGGCGAACTGGCCACGCTTCGGCCCTCGTTCTTCAGCGTCACCTACGGCGCCGGCGGTTCGGACCAGAACGGCACCTACGACACGCTGATGAAAGTCGTGGATCAGACCGGCATCGAGGCCGCGCCACACCTCACCTGCGTTGGCTCCACGCGGGCGCGGATCGCGGCGCTGCTGACGCAATACCGCGAGGCGGGTGTGCGCCGCATCGTCGCCCTGCGCGGCGATCTGCCGGCAACGTCAATGGGCTCCGACGCGCCCGGCGCCTTTCGATATGCCAACGAACTGGTCGCATTTGTCCGCGAGCAGCACGGCGATCACTTCCGGATCGAGGTGGCGGCCTATCCGGAAATGCATCCGCAGGCGGCCAGTCCGGAGGCGGATTTCGAGGCGTTCAGACGCAAGGCCGAGGCCGGCGCAGACGCGGCGATCACGCAGTACTTTTTCAACGCCGACGCCTATTTCGATTTCGTCGATCGCTGCGTGCGCGCGAACCTGACTCTTCCCGTCGTGCCGGGCATCATGCCGATCACCAACCACGCCCAGCTCACGCGCTTTTCCGCGGCCTGCGGGGCGGAGATTCCGCGCTGGATCCGCCTGCGTCTGGAACAGCTCAAGGACGACAAGGCGGCGCTGCTGGACTTCGGCACCGAGACGGTGACCCGACTGTGCGAATCCCTGCGCGCGGGCGGCGCACCCGGCCTGCACATCTACACCTTGAATCAGAGCGAGCCGACCCGACGCCTGTGGCGGAATCTGGGTCTGACGCCCTGAACCGGCTGGCGCCCGCCGGCCTCAGGGGCAGCGCGGCATCGAGCTTGCCGAATCCGTAGGGTTTCGCACCACCGTCCGGGTGCGCGAACCACGCAGCACCGACAGGTACGGCGGTGCGCTGAGCGTGGACGAGCCGGCGGCGCGGGTAGAATCAAGGGGCAATCGACGGAGTTTGCCCATGCTGTTCACCTTTTTTCTCACCGTCCGCGAAGCCGGGGTCAAGACCTCGCTGTCGGAATTCCTGATGCTGCTCGAAGCCTTGAGCAAGCATGTCGCGGTGTTCTCGCTGGACGATTTCTATCACCTGGCGCGCACCACCCTGGTCAAGGACGAGTCTCAGTATGATCGTTTCGACCGCGCCTTCGCGGCCTACTTCAAGGGCATCGAGGCGGTTACCGGCGAGCTGTTCGGGTCCATTCCGGAAGAATGGCTGCGCAAGCAGGCCGACAAGCTGCTCACCGACGAGGAAAAGGAAAAGATCAAGGCGCTCGGCGGGCTCGACGAATTGATGGAGACCCTCAAGAAACGGCTTGAAGAGCAGAAAGAACGCCATCAGGGCGGCAACAAGTGGATCGGTACCGGCGGCACCAGCCCCTTCGGCCACGGCGGCTACAACCCCGAAGGCGTGCGCATCGGCGGTGCGGGCGGCAACAAGAAGGCGGTGAAGATCTGGGAGAAGCGCGAATTCCGCAATCTCGACGACACCATCGAACTGGGCACCCGCAACATCAAGATCGCGCTGCGCCGGCTGCGCAAGTTCGCACGCGAGGGCGCGCAGGATCAGCTCGACATCGACGACACCATCGCCAGCACCGCCCGCAATGCGGGCTGGCTGGACCTGAAGATGGTGGCCGAGAAGCGCAACACGGTGAAGGTGCTGCTGTTCCTCGATGTCGGCGGCTCCATGGATCCGCACGTCAAGGTTTGCGAAGAGCTGTTCAGCGCCTGCAAGACCGAGTTCAAGCACCTCGAGTATTTCTACTTCCACAACTTCCTCTACGAAAGCGTGTGGAAGGACAACCTGCGCCGCAACAACGAGCGCATCCCGCTGTTCGACGTGCTGCACAAGTACACGCCCGACTACAAGGTGATCTTCGTCGGCGATGCGTCCATGAGCCCCTACGAGATCCTGCAGCCCGGCGGCAGCATCGAGCACTGGAACGAGGAGGCGGGCGCGGTGTGGTTCAAGCGCCTGCTCAACGTCTTCCCGCGCACCATCTGGCTCAATCCGGACCACGAGGACCGCTGGGAGTATTCGCCCAGCGTACGCATCGTGCAGGAACTGGTCGGCGCGGACCGCATGTTCCCGATGACCCTGGAAGGCCTGGATCACGCCATGCGCCGCCTGTCGCACTCGGGTTCGGCGCTGGCGCTGGCCTGAGGTCGCGCTACACCGACAAGCTCATCCCGCCATCCACCACCAGCATCTGGCCGACGATGTAGGACGCCAGCGGCGAGGCCAGGAACAGCGCGGCGCCGGCCATGTCGTCGGCGCTGCCGAAACGGCCGGCAGGGATGGCGGCCAGCGCGGCATCGCGACGCTTGGGGTTTTCCATGGTCACGGCGGTCATCTTGGTTTCGACGAAGCCCGGCGCAATGCCGTTGACGCGGACGCCTTCACGGATCAGGCCCTCGCCGAGGCTGCGCACCAGACCCAGCACGCCTGACTTGGTGGCGCTGTAGCCGGGGTTGCCGAAAGCCGAACGAAACGAGGCCAGCGAACCCAGCACGATCATCGAGCCCTGGCTGGCCGCCAGCAACGGCCGGAACTTCATGGCGCAGGCCATGACGCTGTTGAGGTTGACCTCGATCACCTTGCGAAAGCCGTCCATCTCGAACTCGCCGCGGCGGTACAACACCGTGCCCTGCGCCTGCACCAGCACGTCCAGCGTCGCGGGGGCCGGCGCGGTCTCCACCGCCCCCGGCTGCGCCAGGTTCACCTGCGTGTAGGACAGGCCCTCCAGATTCGAGCCCTCCTCGCCGGCGTAGTCCGCGGCGCTGGCGCGTGTGCCCCAGACCTGTACGTCGGCACCGGCGGCGCGGAACGCCTGGGCGATGCCGTTGCCGATGCCGCTGGAGCCGCCCACCACCAGCACCGAACGCTGTCGGAAATCGAAAACCGTTTTCATCAATGCTCCACGTTCAACACAATCTTGCCGATATGCGTGCTGCTTTCCATCAACCGGTGGGCGTCGGATGCGTGTTCCAGCGCGAACTGGCGATGGATGACCGGGCGGATCGCGCCCGACTCGATGAGTGGCCAGATGCGCGCCCGCAACTGGCGGGCGATGTCGGCCTTGAAGGCCGCGCTTCGCGGTCGCAGCGTCGAGCCGGTCAGGTGCAGGCGCCGCACCAGTACCTCGCCGAGCGGAATCTCGGCCTGAGCGCCGCCGAGCAGGGCTATCAACACCAAGCGCCCGTCGTTGGCCAGGCAGCTCAGCTCGCGCGGCACGTAAGGGCCCGCGACCATGTCCAGAATCACGTCCACGCCGCGGCCTTCGGTCAGTTGCTTGACCACTGCGGCGAAGTCCTCGCGCCGGTAGTCGATGCCGCGCTCGGCGCCCAGCGCCTCGCAGGCGCGTGTCTTGTCGGCGCTGCCGGCGGTGGCGAACACGCGATGACCGAGCGCGCGCGCCATCTGGATTGCGGTGACGCCGATGCCGCTGCTGCCGCCCTGCACCAGCAGGGTTTCGCCGGCTGCGAGTTGCCCGCGGTCGAACACGTTGCTCCACACGGTGAAGCAGGTCTCCGGCAACGACGCCGCCTCCACCGCGCTCAGCCCGGCAGGAACCGGCAGGCACTGGCCGATGGGGGCGGCGCAGAACTGCGCGTAGCCGCCGCCGTTGACCAGCGCACACACGGTGTCGCCGACGGCGAAGCCGGAGTCGCCTACGTCACCACCGACGATCTCGCCGGCCACCTCCAGACCGGGCAGGTCCGAGGCGTCGGGCGGCGGCGGGTAACGGCCGGCGCGCTGCAGTACGTCGGGTCGGTTGACGCCCGCGGCAGTCACGCGGATCAGCACCTCGCCGGGTCGCGGATCCGGCTGCGGTCGCTCGCAAAGCCGCAGGACCTCGGGGCCGCCGGGATGGATGATCTCGATTGCTTTCATGGCTGCATCGTCTGAAGTGAGCGCCGGTTTGGACCAAACCCCGAGCCTAAGTCATTCGACGTATACAGGCGCAGCGTCGGGCGTGGGACAAGCAGTTTGCAGGTGCGGCGGCGGCGGAATGAGCGGATCGTCCCCGACGTCGCAACGACGCGACCTGTACACAGGATTTTCATGAACCGGGGATCCCGTATGCAACGCCGTCGATTCGCAATCTGCGTGGCCAGCGTCTTGAGCGTGTTGGCTCATGTGAGTGACGCGCACGCGGGCGGATTGCCGACGGTGACGGTGGAGCCGGTGTTGGTGGAAGGACGTCTGGGCGTGCACGAACTGCCGACGTCGGCCACCCAGGGCCGGGTGCAGGCCGAACAGTTGGCGCAGCGCCCGATCGCACGTTCCGGTGAACTGTTGGAGTTCGTGCCCGGCCTGATCGCCACCCAGCACAGCGGCGAGGGCAAGGCCAACCAGTATTTCCTGCGCGGCTTCAACCTCGATCACGGCACCGACTTCTACACCGAGGTCGACGGCATGCCGGTGAACATGCGCAGCCATGGTCACGGCCAGGGCTATGCCGACATCAACTTCATCATCCCTGAGCTGATCGGCTCGCTGGATTATCGCAAGGGGCCGTACTACGCCGAGGTCGGTGACTTCGGGGCGGCCGGTTCGGCGAACCTGCGCTATGTCGACGAGCTGCCGCACACGCTGGTGCGCGCCACCGGTGGCGAGAATGGTTATCGTAGCGGGCTGATCGCGGGTTCGCCCACGCTCGGCGACGGACGCCTGCTGATGGGCCTGCAGGCCACCCGCTACGATGGCCCCTACGACTTGGAATCCGACCAGAAGAAGTACGCCGGCATCCTGCGCTACAACCAAGGAGATGCCGCCAGCGGATTCACTGCGTCGCTGATGGGCTACGACATCGACTACACCGCCCCCGACCAGATTCCGCTGCGTGCGGTGCAGGATGGCAGCATCGGCCGATTGGGTTTCGTCGATCCCAGCGATGGTGGCGAGGTCCACCGTTACAGCGCCAATCTGGAATGGCGCGGCGCCAGCGACGGCGCGCACTGGCAGGCGCAGGCCTATGCGCTGGATTACCGCATGGACCTGTATTCCAACTTCACCTACTTCCTGGCCGACGCGGTCAACGGCGATCAGTTCCGCCAGTTCGACGACCGCCGGGTGTACGGCCTCAACGCGCACCGGCACTGGGCGCTGCCCACCGCCGTGCAGGCCGACCTGCGCCTGGGCGTGCAGCTGCGCCACGACGACATCGACCGCGTCGGCCTGTACCTGACCCGCGCGCGCGCGCCGCTGGACACCGTGCGCGAGGACGCGGTGCGCGAATCCAGCGTCGGCGTGTATCTGAGCAGCACCCAGCGCTGGACCGATTGGCTGCGATCCGAGGTCGGCGTGCGTGGCGACGTCTACCGCTTCGACGTCGACGCCGGCCTCGACGCCAATTCCGGTGACGACGATGACGCCATCTTCAGCCCCAAGGCAGCGCTGATCTTCGGGCCCTGGGCCGACACCCGCCTGTTCCTCAACTACGGACAGGGTTTTCACAGCAACGACGCACGCGGCGTGCTGACCCGCATCGATCCCGCCGACGGCGTGACACCCACCGACCCGGTCGATCCGCTGGTGCGTGCGCGTGGCGGCGAGCTGGGCCTGCACAACGCCTTGGTACCGAACCTGCACCTGAGCGCCGCGCTGTGGTGGCTGGATTTCGATTCCGAACTGGTCTATGTCGGCGACGCCGGCAACAACGAAGCGGGCGCTGCCAGCAAGCGCCGCGGCGTCGAGCTGTCGGCGTACTGGGCGCCGCTGAACTGGCTGATCCTCGATGCCGATTACGCCTACGCCCATGCACGGCTGGACGTGCCCGGTCCCGAAGATCGCATTCCCAACTCCATCGAGAACACGTTCTCCTTGGGCCTGACTGTCCCGGAGACGGGTGGCTGGAGCGCTGGTCTGCGCCTGCGTCACCTCGGCGGCGGCCCGCTGATCGAAGACAACAGCGCGCGTTCGGAGGCCACCACCGTGGTCAACGCGCAGCTCGGCTACCGCCTGTGGCAGCGCTACACCGCGACCCTGACCGTGCTCAACGTCTTCGATTCCGGCGACAACGACATCACCTACTTCTACGAATCCTGCCTGGCCGATGAGGCCTGCGGGTCGGGCGAGGCGAACGCCGGCGGGGTGAGCGACTTTCACTTCCATCCGGTGGAGCCGCGCGCGCTGCGCCTGTCCGTGGCGGCCGAGTTTTGATCGCGCTTGATCGCGTTCATTGATCGCGTTCAGGCGAAGCCTCCGCGTGGGCCTGTCGCGCTACGATGCCAGCCGCCGGTACCAGCCGTGCCGGTCGAGACCTGATCAGGAGACGTGTCCATGAGCCATCTGTGGCCTAGTCAGATGCAATGGGAAACCTTCACCCGGCAGTTTGGTGCATCCGGACCGGTGACCATGCTCAACCTGCTGCGCTACCGCGAGCGCGCCGACTACGCCGATCATCCGGATGAGGCCCCCTGCAGCGGCCGCGAGGCCTACCGACGCTACGGCTCACTGGTCATCCCCTACCTGCAAGCCTGCGGCGGACGCGTGGTGTTTGCCGGTGCCTCCGGCGCTGCGCTGATCGGACCCGAATCCGAGTCCTGGGACGACGTCCTGCTGGTGGAATATCCGAGTCTGCAGGGATTTCGCCAGATGCTGGAATCGGATCGCTACCGCTCCTTCGCGCATCACCGAACCGCTGCCCTGCAGGATTCGCGACTGATTCCGGTCAGCGCATCCGAGTCGCTCTGAGGCGTCAAAGCGGGTTGGATGCCCGGATCGAGCTTTTTCGTCTCGGTAACGGGCAGGTGCTGCGGGCCTGGCTTCGAAACCCTCCCTCGTACCGGACCCGGCACAAACAAAAAAGCCCCAATTCACGGGGCTTTTTCGCTTGTGTGGCGGAGAGGGAGGGATTCGAACCCCCGGTACGTTTGCACGTACGCCTGATTTCGAGTCAGGTACATTCAACCACTCTGCCACCTCTCCGGGGCATCCCGAGCCGTTGCGGCCGGGGTCTGTGCTAGCGTTTCGCGCTTTCCAGACGGCCGGTATCTTAGTGGATGCGTGACTTCGTCGCGAGGGTTCGTTGGCTGCGGGTCGCCGCTTGGAGTGCGGCCCTGGCCCTCTACGGTCTGCTCAGCACCTGTTCCCTGCGCATCGGCATGATGGAGCAGGTACAGGCGCTGGGCGCGCTGCGCGTGGCCACCATCAACAGCCCCACCACGTACTACGAGGGGCCCGCGGGTCCGACCGGGTTCGAGTACGACCTGGCTCATGGCTTTGCCGAATCGCTGGGGGTCGGGCTGGAACTGGTTCTGGCGGCCACGCCCACCGAGGCCCTGGACATGGTCCGCAACGGTCGCGCGCATCTGGCGGCGGCGGGGGTTGTGGTAACGCCGCGCCGCTCGAAGGAGGTACGTTTCGGCCGGCCGCTGCTCAAGGTGGTGCCACAACTGGTGTATCGCATGGGACGCTCGTCGCCGGCAGACGCATCGCGGATCGGCGAGGGGCTGGTGGTGCCGGCGCGCAGCGCGGCGGCGGATTACCTGGCCAATCTGCAAAGCCAGCACCCGGGTCTGGTCTGGACCGAAAGCCCCGATCTGGATACCGAAGAATTGCTGCTGCAGGTGGCCAACGGCGAAATCACCTACACCGTGGCGCCGTCGGACCTGGTGGCAATCAACAAGCGCTACTACCCGCAACTGCGCGTGGCCTTCGATCTGACCGGGGCGCAGGACGTCGCCTGGGCGTTCCCGATCGCCATCGACAACAGCCTGTTCACGCCGGCCCAGCATTACCTCAGCGGGTTGTCGGAGCGCGAGCTGGCGCAGTTGCGCGACCGCTATTTCGGACATATCGAGCAGGTGGATTACCTGAGCGCGGTGACCCTGGCCACCCATGTCGACACGCGCCTGCCGCGCTACCGCGAGGTGTTCGAGCGCGCCGCCCAGGAGTTCGACCTGGACTGGCGTCTGCTGGCGGCCATCGGCTACCAGGAGTCGCATTGGGACCCGGCGGCGGTCAGTCCCACCGGGGTCAAGGGCATCATGCAGCTCACCTTGCAGACGGCCAAGTTCCTCAAGGTCTCCGATCGCGAAGACCCCACCCAGAGCATCATGGGCGGCGCACGCTACATCCGCCGGCTGATCGACATCATTCCCGACGAGGTGCCGCATCCCGACCGCGTGTGGCTCGCCCTGGCGGCCTACAACATGGGTTACGGGCACGTCATCGACGTGCGCGAACTGACCCGCCGACGCGGCGGCGATTCACGCCGCTGGGTGGACGTGCGTGCCAATCTGCGCCTGCTCACGCAACCGCGCTGGCATCAGCAGACCAAGCACGGTTACGCGCGTGGACACGAGGCCGAGACCTATGTCGGCAACGTGCGCACCTACTACGACATGCTGGTTTATATCTTTGGCGATGCGCCCACAAGCCCGGCGGGCGAGTCGGACGCACCGGCACAGCCCGAAGTGCAGCCCGACCCGCTGAACATCCGTACACCGGTGCTTTGACGGCGGCAGGCCGCGCTACCCGGGGCGGCTGCAGACGGGCGGGCGTTGTTCGCTGTCTGGCTCATTCATCAAGCGCCAACAATTACATCCACGTCGGAATTGTCCATAAGCATAACTTTCATCACGTGGCCCAGCACCATCACGTCTTGGGGACCTTGTGCGCTTCCCAGTCAATTTCGGAATACATCTCGGCGCTCCCCGAAAGCGCCACCCGGCTAGGTATTGGCGCTCCCGGAGGAGCCGGATCCCGCCCGAGATACTGCGAGGCGTAGATCGAAAGGCCTTTGTCAGGGTCCAAATGAAATGCGTAATCCGAGCGTCCACTCAGGGGTCCGCGACGACTGTTGTACTGGCTGCCCGAAAGGGCGAACACATTTGTATCTTGAGAATCGAATGGTGCAGGGGCGGGAGGCAACGGGTCGTTACAGAGATGATGAAACAGCATTCCGCCAGAACGGTTGCAATAAAAAACGCCTACACAATCGCTCATGCCAGTGGTGCCAATGATCTGACCCCACCGGGCTGCGCCCGATACCGAACTGGTTATCATCCTGACGTCGACCGCCACATCAATATTTTGCGCTTGCTGGCTGAACGTCCCGTCAGCGAGCATCAAATACATGTTGGGGTAATTCATACGTATCTCCTAGACAAGTTCAAATGCGATTTCCCACCCCAATGGCGTCGGCCTGCGCCGCGGGCATACCGGCAGCAGCGGGAGGACGGCGGCCATGGAAGTCAGGCGCGGCCGAACAGGATTGATTTCGGATGTGCGTGTGCGTCGGCGGCTCTCCGTGCCGGGGTGAGGGCCGGGCGCACCGTTGATCGGGGCGCCTCAACCTTCAAAGCGCGATGCGGGCGCCAATCCCCTCATCCGGCCGGTCAGGAGACGAACCTGCGGGCTATTCGTCGCGGTCGGGCTGGCCCGGAAACAGCACGTCTTGAAAGCCGAAGCGGGAGAAATCGACGATGCGCATGGGGTACAGAATGCCGTCGAGGTGATCGCATTCGTGCTGCACGACGCGGGCGTGAAAACCTTCCACCTCGCGGTCGACGACGTGCCCCTGAGCGTCGACGCCGGTGTAGTGCAAATGCTGGTGACGCGGCACCACGCCGCGCAGGCCGGGGACCGACAGGCAACCCTCCCAGCCGTCCTCCATCTCGGTGGACAGCGGCGTCAATACCGGATTGATCAGCACCGTTTCCGGCACCGCCGGCGCATCCGGATAGCGGGCGTTGCGGCCAAAGCCGAAGATCACTACGCGCAGGTCCACACCGATCTGCGGCGCGGCCAGGCCGGCACCGTCCAGTGCGCGCATGGTGTCGAACAGGTCGGCGACCAGGGCATGCAGATCGGGGGTGTCGTAGCGTTCGACCTCACGTGCGCGACGCAGCAGGCGTGGATCGCCCATGCGCAGGACTTCGCGAATCATCGTGGCTGCCGCGGTGAAGAGCCGCGCGTAACGAGGTGAGACGGGTTACTCATGGGCGCAGCATGCCCGGCGGCGCGGCTGTCTGCTAGCGGCCGCCAAAGGCGTAAGACAAGGTCGCCGCCGTCACCGTGTCGGTCTTATCGGTGTCTACCGGCACGTCGCTGTTGTGCCGCAGGGTGAACGAAAGCGCGGTGAACAGGTTGCCGACCACCGTCAGCTTCAGCTCCGTGATCGCCTCGGTGGAGGTATTGCTGGACCCCGTATCGATCTTGATCGACTGCGCCAGCGCGCTGGTGTCCGACACGGTCCAGATGTACTTGCCGCCGAGACGGCCGATGGCCTCGCTTTCCCGCTGGCCCGTGTTCTGCTCTTCGGTCTGGCGCGCGCCGGCGCCGAACTCAAGATCCAGCAGATGGACCGGCCCGGTCAGCAGGTGGCGGCCATAGCCGATGACCTGCGAGGTGCGCTCACGGTAGGCACCGAACAGGTCTTTCTCCCAGTCCAGTGCAGCGAACAGGTAGTTGTGCTCGCTCAGGTGGTAGTCCAGCTTGTCGCCGACTGCGTAACGCTCCACGGTGCGGCCCTGGTCGTCGCCGCTGTTGATGGCCGTGGCAGTGAAGCTGTTCTTCCAGCGTTCCCGGACCGTGTCGAGCAGCAACTTGCCGCTGAGCGATTCGGTGTCCGAATTGCCGCGCGTTGCGAGCAGGCCGATGCCCGCCTCGCCGGTCCACTGCGCGCCGCTGGCAGGCCCGGCCGACATCCATGTCACCAGCAGAAATCGCGAGAAAAAACGGCCGCTCATCCAGCCTTGATCCAGGGCGGTTGGTCGGGCAGGCACAGGCGTTCCACGATCTCGCCCTTGAGCACGTGCCGGTCGATGATCTCGTCGATGTCGGCGGCGTTGCGGTAGGTGTACCAGACGCCCTGCGGATAAACCGCCAGGCAAGGCCCTTCCTCGCAGCGCTCCATGCAGCCGGCCTGATTGACCCGCACCTTGCCCGGCCGGTTGAGTCGCAAGGCCTTGATGCGCGCCTTGGCGTGTTCGCGCGCCGCGGTTGCGCCCTTGTCGTTGCAGCAGGTGCGCTCGCCCGGCGCGCGCTGGTTGTTGCAGAAGAACAGGTGGTGTTCGTAGTAGCTCACTGGAGGCGTGTCGCGATCACTTGGAGCCGAAGGTATATGACAGATTCACGGCCGTGTAGGTGTCGGTCTTCTTGGTGTCGGGCGGCACGTCGGAGTTGTTGCGCGCGGTGAACGAGATGCCGGCGAACACGTTGCCGATGATGGACAGCTTGAGTTCGCTGACCGCCTCGCTGAAGGTGTTTTCGGAGCCGCTTTCGACCTTGATCGACTGCGAGAACGTGCTGGTTTCGGAGATCACCCACTGGTAGCGACTGCTGAGGCGGCCAATGAACTCGTCCTCGCGCTCGCCGGTATCCTGCGCCTCGGTCTGGCGCGCACCGGCGCCGATCTCCGCATCCAGCAGGTGTTTGGGGCCGGTCAGAAATCGATGGCCGTAGCCCAGACTCTGCACCGTGCGTTCCCGGAATCCACCGAACCGGTCCTTTTCCCAGTCCACCGCGACAAAGGCGTAGTTCTTCGGATTGAAGTTGTAGTCGAGCTGGTCGCCCACGGTGTAACGCTCAGCGGTGCTTTCTTCTTCGTCGCTGTTGTTGAGCGCGGTGGCGGTGAAGCGGTTCTTCCACTTGGTGGTCAGATATTCCAGGTTGAACTTGCCGTTGATCGACTGCGTTTCCGAGTTGCCGCTGGTGGTCAGCAGTCCGGCGGCGGCTTCGCCCTTCCATTCGCTGGCCGCGACAGCCGACGGCGCAAGTGCAAGGAACGCGAATGCAAGACGGCGGATCATCAATAACTCCGTTTTTTGCCGGGGGATCGACGATGATACCGGCCATGTCCGGACCATCCCAAGCCGAGTACCGCCTTGCGGTCCTGCAGGACGCCGACCTGTGCGTGAAGTGCGGGCTGTGCCTGCCGCATTGCCCAACCTACGGTCTGACCCGCCACGAAGCGGATTCTCCGCGCGGGCGCATCGCCCTGACGCAGGGGCTGCTGGGCGCAACAGTGCCGGCGACGGCCTCGCTGCAGACTCATCTCGATGGCTGTCTGTCGTGCCGCAAATGCGAGGTGGTCTGCCCTGCGCAGGTGCCGTACGGCCGCATCCTGGACGCCGCGCGCACCGAACTGGCAGCGCAGCAGCCGCAGCGCACCCGCCTGACCCGCGGGCTCGCCACCGTGCTGGTGCCGCGCGCCGCACGCCGCCTGCTGCGCGGCCTGATCGCGCTGTACAGGAGGAGCGGTCTGCAACGACTGGTCCGCGCCAGCGGTGTGCTCGGCGCAGGCCGGCTGGCACGACTGGAATCGCTGCTGCCCGCGGCTGCCCGGTGGCGCCCCAGAAGGGCGCTGCCGGTACCCGCCGAGCTTGGCGCCGATGCGCCCAGGGTCGCCTTGTTCGAGGACTGCGTCAGCAGTGTGCTGGAACGCGACGTGCGGGATGCCAGCGCTGCCCTGCTGCGCGCCGCCGGTTACCAGTTGGTGGGCGCGCCTGCGCAGACCTGCTGTGGCGCCCTGCACCAGCACGCCGGTCTGCGCGAGCGGGCGCTGGAGCTGGCGCAGCACAACCTCGCGGCATTCCCGGCGGACGCCATCGTCGCCAGTTTCACCTCCGGATGCGCGGCCAGCCTGCGCGATTACCGGACCTGCGGCGTGGCCGGCGGCGCCGCGTTCGCCGCACGCGTGCAAGACCTCACGACCCTGCTGCGAGCCCGCATCGAGCATCTGCAGTTTCGTGCGCTGCCGATGCGGGCTGTGCTGCACCTGCCCTGCACGCTGTGCAACGTGATGAAGGCGGACGGCGACCTGCGCCATATGCTGCACGCGATTCCCGAGCTGGACGTGGTGGAGCTGGACGGCAACGCCGCTTGCTGCGGTGCCGCTGGCAGTCATTTCCTGACGCATCCCCAGGCCGCCGACGCCTTGCTGGCCCCGAAACTGGATGCGCTGCAGCAGCTGCGGCCCGATCTGGTGCTGAGCAGCAACATCGGTTGCCGCCTGCATCTGCAGGCAGGGCTTACCCGCCTGGGTCGGCCGCAGGCGCCGCCGGTGCTGCATCCGGCGCTGGTGCTTGCCGCTCAGCTCGGGCGACCGCCGCCTCGATCCTGAGCATCAGGATCTCCGCCATCTCGCCCTCCAGGAATTCGCGCAGGCGATCGGCCTCCTGCTCCTTGGGCAGAATCTGGTCGGCGTTGAAACTGAAATCGCGTCGCACCTCCGCCTGCTGCGGCGCAATCCACACGCGCTGGCCGGTGCGCACGTCGTAGTTCACCCGCAGGATCAGTTCGTATTCCAGTGCCTTGCCGTCGGGCCCGACCGAGAGCACCTCGCGCGAGCCCTTGAGATCGGTCAGGCGGATCACGGTGACCCCGGTGTCGCTCTTCTCAACCACCTCGGCGCCGCGCCGCAGCAACCGGTCTCGCAGCGCCGCCTCCACCGGCGGTTCCGACACGCGGAACGGCGCCACCATGTCGATACGCACCAGGCGCAAGGGTTCGGGCAGAGGGCGGCTGCCGGCCGGCTGGAAGCCACAGGCGGTGAGCGTCAACGCCAACATCGCGGCGTGCGGCAAACGCCAGAGCCCGTCAGTCGGTCGCGCGACCCGAACCGCGTGCAGTTTCAATTCTCGCTCTCCTGCATCAACGGTTTCGCGTCACGCGCCACCGCCGTGTGCCGCAACGGTACACATGGCTTCATACGACCAGATTCACCAGCTTGCCCGGCACCAGGATCTTCTTCTTCGGCTCGGCACCGTTGACGAACTTCTGCACGTTGTCGTCAGCCAGAGCGGTTGCCAGGATCTGCTCCTGAGTCGCCTCGCGCGCCACCGTGATCTGGCCGCGCAGCTTGCCGTTGACCTGCACCACGAGCGTGAGCTCGTCCTTCACGCGCGCTCCGTCGTCGGCAACCGGAAAGCGCGCGTCGAGCGCGTTGTTGTTACCGGTGAGCGCCTGCCACAGCGCGTGCGCAGCGTGCGGGACGATGGGGTTGAGCATCAGCACGATGCTCTCCCACACCTCTTGCAGTACGGCGCGACCCTGGGGACTCGCGTCCTCGAACTTCGCGACCGTGTTCATCAGTTCCATCACCGCGGCGATCGCGGTGTTGTACTGCTTGCGGCGGCCGTAGTCGTCGCCGATCTTGGCGATGGCGTCGTGCAGCGCGGCGCGCAGCGTTTTCTGCGGCTGCGTGAGCACGGACGTGTCGAGCTTCGGCGCCGGGCCTTGAGAGATATGCGTATGCACGCCGCGCCACAGCCGGCGCATGAAGCGCGCCGCGCCCTCCACACCGGCATCGTTCCACTCCAGCGAAGCATCCGGCGGCGAGGCGAACATCGCGAACAGGCGCACGGTGTCGGCGCCGTACTGGTCGATCAGCAGCTGCGGGTCGATGCCGTTGTTCTTCGACTTCGACATTTTTTCCACGCCGCCGATCTGCACGGTGGACCCATCGGTCTTGAGCTTCGCCGACGTCGGATGACCCTTCGCATCAAAGGTCAGTTCCACGTCGGCCGGGTTGATCCAGGTTTTCTTGCCCTGGTCTTCCGTGAAATATGTCTCCTTCACCACCATGCCTTGCGTGAGCAGATTCGTCGCCGGCTCGTCGCCCGGCACGAAGCCCTCATCGCGCATCAGCTTGTGGAAGAAGCGGAAGTACAGCAGGTGCAGGATCGCGTGCTCGATGCCGCCGATGTACTGGTCCACCGGCAGCCAGTAGTTCGCGCGCTCGTCGCAGAGCTGCTGCGCACCTGGCGAGGTGTAGCGCGCCTGGTACCAGCTCGATTCGAAGAAGGTGTCGAAGGTGTCGGTCTCGCGCTCCGCCGGCCCGCCGCAGTTCGGGCACGTTGTCTTGCGCCACTCCGGGTCGGCCTTGATGGGGGACTTCACGCCGGTGAACTCGATGTCTTCCGGCAGCACGACGGGCAACTGGTCTTCGGGTACCGGCTGTGCGTCGCACTTCGCACAGTAGATGACCGGAATCGGGCAGCCCCAGTAGCGCTGGCGCGAAACGCCCCAGTCGCGCAGCCGGAAATTCACGCGGCGCTTGCCGATCCCCTGCGCTTCGAAGCGTGCGGCGAGCGCATCGAACGCCTGCTCGTAAGTCATGCCGTCGAGTTCGCCGGAGTTGATGAGAATGCCGTGCTCCGTGTACGCGCCGTCCTGGCTCCCCTCTCCCGCAAGCGGGAGAGGGGCCGGGGGTGAGGGCCTCGCTGGCTGCACCAGACTCCGTTCTTCGCACCAATCCCAGAGTGCCTGAAGAACGGACTCCGTTCGCAGCAGCACATCGTCATTCCAGAATCTCAGCACAGTGATGCCATGCCCGGCCAGAGCAGCCGTTCGCTGTTCGTCGCGCCGAGCTTGCAAATTTTCGGCGTGCTGGCCGCCGTCGAGTTCGATGGCAAGTTTCAGTTCGTCGCAGTAGTAGTCGAGTACGTACGGCGCCACGGGATGCTGGCGCCGGAACTTCAGTCCGCGGAATCGACGGTCCCGCAGCAGCAACCATAGGCGTTGCTCAGCGTCCGTGGAGTTACCGCGGAGTTGTCGCGCGAAGTTCAGTAGATCGGGAGGTAGAGGCGCGGGGGAATGTCGTGCGGGTGCCGTTGAGCGAGAGTCGTGCCGCTCTGACAGACCCTCACCCCCGGCCCCTCTCCCGCTTGCGGTAGAGGGGAGCAGAGGCGCGATGACCTGCTTGATCGGCAGCCCGTATTTCAGCGCGAACGCGAAGTCGCGCTCGTCATGTCCCGGCACGGCCATGACCGCGCCGGAGCCGTAGCCCATCAGCACGAAGTTCGCGACCCACACCGGCACCTGCTCGCTGCTGATCGGATGGATCGCAGAAATGCCGAGCGGCATGCCGCGCTTCTCCATCGTCTCCATCTCGGCTTCGGCGACACCGCTGCGTCCCGCGTCCTTGAGGAACGCGGCGAGTTCAGGATTATTTGCAGCGGCCGCAAGCGCTAGCGGATGCTCCGCAGCCACGGCCGCGTAGGTCACGCCCATGATCGTGTCCGGGCGCGTGGTGTAGACCGTCAGCGGCGCGTGGCCCGGCACCTCGAACTGGAACTCCAGACCTTCCGAGCGCCCGATCCAGTTGCGCTGCATGGTCTTGACCGAGTCCGGCCAGCCGCTGAGCGTATCCAGGCCGTCGAGCAGTTCCTGCGCGTAGGCGGTGATCTTCAAAAACCACTGAGGGATTTCCTTGCGCTCGACGAGCGCGCCGCTGCGCCAGCCGCGCCCTTCCACGACCTGCTCGTTCGCGAGTACGGTCTGGTCGATCGGGTCCCAGTTCACGACCGCGTTCTTGCGGTAGACGAGGCCCTTCTTCATCAGGCGCGTGAACAGCAGCTGCTCCCAGCGGTAGTAATCCGGGCGGCAGGTCTGCACCTCGCGCGTCCAGTCGTAGCCGAAGCCCAGCGCCGCGAGCTGGACTTTCATGTACTCGATGTTCGCGTAGGTCCACTTGGCCGGCGCGGTGTTGTTCGCAATCGCCGCGTTCTCTGCCGGCAGGCCGAAGGCGTCGAAGCCCATCGGCTGCAGTACGTTCTTGCCCAGCATGCGCTGGTAGCGGCTCATGACGTCGCCGATGGTGTAGTTGCGGACATGCCCCATGTGCAGCTTGCCGCTGGGGTAGGGGAACATGGACAGGCAGTAATATTTCTCGCGGCTTGGGTCTTCGGTGACCTCGAAGGCGCGGGTGGACTGCCAGTAGTCCTGGGCGGCGCGCTCTACGGTGCGCGGATCGTAGTCTGGGTTCACGAGGCGTTGGCGGCTGAGTTCGAGCGTGTGGCCTGTGCCGCACGGCCAGCAAGTTTAACCTGCGCGGTTTTCCGGGCGGGAACGTCGCGGTCCACGCTGATGGGTGTCCACAAGGGACGCCGATTAAAATATGTGGGCCTTCAGGCCGACGGCGTGCGCTCGATCAAGGGTGGGATGTCGGCCCGAAGGCCCACCCACAGCGGAACAGTTACACATGCCCGCCGAACCGACAGCACCCGAGACACCGATGCGACACCCCCCGGCGGCGCCGGTTGCCGGCAGTTGGCGTTTCGGCAACGTGCGGTTCGACGAACGCAACATGCGGCTGACGGTACGCGGCGTCGAGGCGGAAGCCCCGAAGAAGGTGCTGCAGGTGCTGCGCGAGTTGCTTCACTGCGCCGGTGAAGTGGTGAGCAAGGAAGAGTTGGCGGAGAGCTGCTGGCCCCGCCGTATCTTGTCGGAGACGGTGCTGACCACCACCATCGGCCGCCTTCGGGCGGCGTTGGGGGAAACGGAGGCAGCAGCGATTCAGGTGGTCAGGGGCCTGGGTTACCGGCTGGCCGTGCCGGTGAGTTTCGACGGACCGGTGCCACCGGCGGCCCCGCGGCTGGACCTGAAGGCCGGCGACCATCCACCCGATCGTGCCGAATGGCGATTGATCGAGCCTCTCAGTGTCGGCGGGCAGGCCGATCTGTGGCTGGGTCGCGATGGCGAAAACCGGCTTCGGGTATTCAAATTTGCAGTCGACATGCGCGCCGTGGCGGCCTTGAAGCGCGAATTGGCGATCAGCCGGCTGCTGAAGGAAGTCGCAGGCGGCGATATCGCCGCGGCCGGTTTCGTGCGCGTGCTGGACGGCCAGTTCGAGCATCTGCCGGCGTTCATCGCCAGCGAATGGATCGGCGGCGGAAATCTGGATCAGTGGACGCAGGCGCGTGGCGGCCTGGCCACGATACCGTTGGAACAGCGGCTGGAGCTGGCCGCGCAGTGCGCCGAGTCGCTGGCCATCGCGCATGGCGCCAGCATCCTGCACAAAGACCTCAAGCCGGCCAATATGCTGGTTGACGACAGTGGGACGTCGCCCCGAATCCGCCTGACGGACTTCGGCAGCGCCACGATCATGGATCGCGAACGCCTGCGCCGCTTCGCCATGACCCGGCTGGGTCTGACGCCTACCGTCACCAACGTCGACTCCTCCAGCGGCACTCCGTTGTACATGGCGCCGGAAGTGTTGGCCGGCCAGCCTTCGACCGAACGTTCGGATCTCTACGCGTTGGGCATCCTGCTGTACCAACTGGTGGTCGGAGACTTTCGCCGGCCGCTCGCGGCGGGCTGGGAAGCCGACGTGCCGGACGAAGTCCTGCGCGACGACATCGCGCAGACCGCGGCCGGCGACCCGTTGCGCCGCTTGAGCGATGCGGCGGAATTCGCACGGCGGTTGCGCAGCCTGCCGGAGCGCCGCGAGCGGCGCGCGCAAGAGCATCGGGAAGCGCTGCGCGCGGCTGCGCTGCAGCGGCAGCTGGACCAATACCGGCAGCGACGGCCGTTGCTGATCGGAATTGGGCTGGTACTGATTGCAGGCCTGGCTGTGACCAGCGTTCTGAGCTGGCAGTTGCGCGCCGCACTGGACCAGGCGCGGCGCCAGAGCGAGGTCGCTTCCGCCGTCAACGACTTCGTGCAGAAGGACCTGTTAGCCGCCGCCGATCCCGGCCAGGCAGGCAAGCCGGACCCGAGCATGCGCGAGGTGCTCGAGGCCGCCGACGCCAAAATCACCGAGCGCTTTGGCGGACAGCCGCTGCAGGAAGGCGCGGTACGCACCACGCTGGGCTCGGCCTGGCACCTGATCGGCAACGACATGGACGCCGAACGCCATCTGAGGCGCGCCGTCGCCGTGCTGGCGCCGCTGGGCGAAGAGGCGCGCCTGGAGACCGCGCGCGCCCACCTGGCGCTGAGCCGCAATCTGGCGGTGCGCGGCATCGAGGACTACGCCCCTCTCCTGGATCGTGCGCAGGCCCTGGTCGCGGGCCGGGACGACCTGCAAAGCTGGAAGATCGCCGCCCAGGTGCGCTTTCTGCGCGCTCGTCTCCACGCCTGGAAAGGCGAGAACACCCAGGCGCTGGCGATACTCGACCCGCTTCATGCGGAGGTCGCGCAGCGGCTGCCGGCGGACGACGGATTCCGTGTGAGACTGCGAATGGAACAGCTCGCGATGATGAGCAACCTCGGGCGCAGTGCCGAGGCCGTGGCCATCGCGCGGGAGTTGATGCCCCGACTGGAACACGGCAGTGCCCGCAACCTGGGCGAGGCCGCCGACCTGCATCGCCTGACGGTCCTGATGCTCTCCGACGCGGGTCAGCGCGAAGAAGCCGGGGCCGAGGCGCCGCTGGCACTGGCGCGGTTCACTGCCGTCTACGGGGCCGGCAACGCGGAAACGCTCAGAACCCGCATGATGTTTGCCGGCATGAAAACCCGGCATGGCCGCTTTGACGAAGGCATTGCCGAGCTGCGTGCACTGGTCGCGCCCTTGCGCGCAGCACAGGGCGATCTGGTGTTCTCCGCAAAGGCGCTGGAACTGGTGGCCGATGCGGTCGTCGACGCCGGGCAATGGCACACCGCCGAAGCCGACGCCCGCGCGGCGTTGGCCGAGGCGCAGGCGCTGACGCCCGACGCGCATGCCGTGATCGGCATCGCGACCGCGCGACTGGCTTACGTTCTGACCCGGCTCGGCCGCCGCGATGAGGCGGCGCCCCTGTTCGAGCAGGCGATGCCGCTGGTCCGCGCGCATCTGGAACCCAGCAACCAGGTCTATCCGCGGGTGATGAAGCAATACGAGGAGTTTCTCGCCATCCCATAGCCTGCATTTCTCACGGGGGGATCGGGCGAAGGCCGTAGGTCGAGGACGGCGTTTGGCTTAGCGGGGAGTGACATTGAGTCACTCCCCGCCGTGGCCGAACGCGGGCGCCGGGGTGGAGCGAACCCCATAGTGCGCCGGCGACACGGTGCCTGCGCAGCGGTTGGGTCCCAGCGTGGGAGTGCCATTGAGTCACTCCCACGTAAACCCAACCGGGGTGCGGGAGCCGACGCTGCAGTCCCGCCCGCGCCCGCGCTCGCTGCGCTCCCGACACCGTGGCGGGACTGCCCATGGGGTGAGTGAACCCCAAGCCCTGCGCACCGCAGACAGGCCAGCGCCGATCCAGACGGAGAATCTCTCTACAGTCTGTTTCGGAACCGAAGTTGAAGAACGCTGTGCGGATTGGCAATGGCAAGGGATTCTCCGGCGACCCCTGAGAAATGCGGGTTGGGGCGGCAATCCCTTGCGGCTCTCCGCGGGCGTGAGATGCGAAACCGACCGTACCGGCGTCCCCGCCCGTCCGCCAACTATCGACGCCAGACTATGGTTGCTTCAGCGGATACCGGGGAAATCTGCCCCGGCGCGCTTTACTCAGGGATCATTTGCTATGACGACATCCCCGATACTCCCAAAAGCCCGAACTGCCGTTTCTTCTCACTGGTTGGCAGCCGACCTCAGGCCACCACTTCTCCGCGCCCGTTGAACACATAGCCCATGCCGCGGGCAGAGGTCACTGGCAGCTTCTGGCCGCAGGCGTCTTCCACCTTCTTGCGCAGGCGCGACACGGTTACATCCAGGTTGCGGCTGTAGATCTCCAGGTTCGGCCGGTCCATCGCTGCCAGCAGTTGTTCGCGCGTGGCCACCTCGCCCGGATGCGCGACCAGGCACTGCAGCATGCGGAATTCGGCCATGGTCAGTTGCGCGGTGGCGCCGTTGGGTGCGGTCAGCGCCCACACCATCGAGTCGAACTTCCAGACGCCCTGCGCCGCCGGCTCCGGTTCCGCCACCGGGGTTTCGCTCAGGCGCCGGTGCAGGTTGCGGATGACGAACTCCAGTTCGCGCAGGTTCACCGGCTTGACCAGGTAATGATCGGCGCCCAAGGACAGCCCCAGCATGCGGTCGTCCTCCTGCCCGCGCGCGGTGAGCATGACGATGCCCGCGCGCGTCTTCTGGCGCAGGCGCGCCACGATCGAAAAGCCGTTCTCGCCGGGCAGATTGACGTCGCAGATCAGCAGGTCCGCGGAATGCTGCGCCAGGTGCTCGTCCAGATGCTCTGCGCTGTCCAGGCCGTGCACTTCCATGCCGATGCCCGACAGGTAGCGGCACAGCGTGTCCCGCAGGTCCTCGTCGTCCTCGATGACCAGCACACGTACGTTCATGGAATCGTTCCGGCTCCGGACTTCGACGAGAGGAGACGCGACGCGGGTCGCAAGGTCGAACTCCGCGCTCACCAACTGAATCCTGCGCCAACCGAGGCGCTGGTGGAACCGCTGCCACCGCCGCCGATAGCGCCGGTGAGACGGATGTTGTGGGTGAACTGCGCCTTCATGCCAATGGCATAGCCCTGCTCGCCGTCGTAGGAACCGGCACCCACGCCCACCGAGAACCGCTTGCCCGGCGCCGGGTCGGGCAGCGCTGCCATGGCCGCGACCGAGGCGATACCGGAGTTGAGATCCTTGCGGAAGTCATCCACGGATTCCATCAGCGCGCCGAGCTGGCCCATGTTGACGGCATCGGTCGTCTCCACCCCCGCTGCCACGTTGGTAACCCGCCGCTGATTGGCCGCCGACCCTACCGAGACGGTGTTGGCCTGATCGGCGACCGAGCCGTTGCCCACGGCGACGCTGTTGGCGGCACTGGCGTTGGCGTTGTTGCCGACCGCGACGGCTTGTTCGCCGGAGGCGATGGCGTTGTCGCCGATGGCGGTGGTGTTGGTTCCCGTTGCCTGGGCATCGGTCCCGACGGCGACGGAGGACTGAGCCACCGCGCCACTGCCGATGGCCACGGAGTTGGATTGCACGGCGGTGGCGTTGAAGCCGACGGCGATGCCCCCGGCAGACTGGGCTTCTGCGTTGGTGCCGATGGCCAGGCTGTTGATGGCCTGATCTCCGGACTGGGCGTTGTCGCCACACTCGATGGTGCCGCTGGCACTGCCACGGCCGCAGAAGGCGGCGTTGCTCTGGGCGGTGTTCAGGGCGGTGTTGGCGGTGCCCTGGGCGGTGTTGACCCTCTGATCCAGATTGACGACGTCGGCTTCGGTGGCGGTGGCACGATCCTCAAGGCTGTTGATGGAGGTCAGGTTCTGGTCGATTTGCAGGGTGTTGACCGAGATGTTCTGGGTGTTGCTGCCGATGGCCCCTTCGTTGACGCTGACTCGTTGACCCAGGGCGCCGATGTCGGCGCGGTTCTGCACAACGCCGGCAGTGTTGAGAACAATGTTGCCTTCATTGGTGGTGACCCGACCGTCGAGGTCGGTGATGTTCTCGGCGTTCTGGGCGATGTTGAAGGTGTTCAGACCCACACGGCCGTCGAGTTCCTGGATGTCGTCTTCGGCGTCATCCAGACGGCTGTCGAGCACGACGATGTCGCCTTCGTTGGTGGTGACGCGCTCGTCCAGCACGGTGATGCGGCTGCTGTTGGTGTTGGCACGCGACAGGGCGGTGTCGGCGGTCTCCTGGGCAGCCCCGGCAGCAGCCAGGGCGGTGTTGGCGGTGGATTGGGCGGCGTCGGCGCTGGCCTGGGCGTTGGTCACGCCGGTGTCCAGGGCGCCCAGGGCATCGCCGACGTTGTTGAAGTTGCCGTCCTGTACGGCGTAGTCGGGCGCGGTGACGGTGCCGGTGGCCGGATCTACCTCAGCACCGCCACCCAGGGCGGCGGCAAGACCGGCACCCTGGTTGTCCACCTCGGCTTCCACCGCATCCACGTCGGTTTGCAGGGTGTCGATGTCCAGCTCAGCCGTATCCAGGCGGTCCTCAGCGTCGTCCAGCCGCAGCTCGGCGGCGTCGGCACGGCCGTCGAGAACGCCGATGTCGGCGGTGTTCTGAGCGATGTCGGCTTCGTTGACGGTAACGCGGCCCTCCAGGCTGTCGATGTCAGCCTCGGCGGTGTCCAGGCGGCCATCAATGGCGCCGACGTCGGCCGCTACGGCGGCGATCGCGGCCGTGTTGCTGGCGATGCCGGTCTCGGCCGTGTCGAGCCGGGTGTCGAGCCCGGCGATGGCGGCGGTGTTGGCGGCGATGTTGGTGGTGTTGGTGCCAATATTCGCAGTATTGGCGGCGATGCTTGCAGTGTTCGTCGCGATATTCGCTGTGTTGGCCGCCACGTTCTGATTGGTCGCGAACAACTGAGAGCCGTTGACCGCGTCGGTGCTCGCGGCGCCCAGCGTGCCGGGCGCCACGTTGACAATCCGGCGTTCGGCACCGGCTGCGCCGACGGAGATCGTGTTGGCAACGTCGGCGACTGACCCGGCGCCGAGCGCGACACTGTTGGCGGCCGACGCTGAGGCGCCCGTGCCCATCGCGATGGCATTCACGCCGGCCGCCGTGACCGTCGCATTGCGGCCGATCGCCATGCCGTTGGTGGCGGTGGCGGCCACGGACGTGCCGGCCTCGTCATCGGCCGAGTTGCCGATGGTCAGCGAAAAGTCCCCGGCGGCCGTGCTGTTGGCGCCCAGTGCGGTGCTGAAATCGCCGTTGGCTTCATTCTGATAGCCGAACGCCGTGCTCGCGGTGCCGTTGGCCTCGTTCTGGTGACCCATCGCGCTGCTGTCCTCGGCGTTTGTAAGGTTGTTGAAGCCGATCGCGCTGCTCCCTTCCCCGTCCGCGCCGTTGTCGAAGCCCACGGCCGTGGCGAAGTCGTTTCTCGCGGCATTGGAGTTGCCCACCGCGCTGGCGGCGACGCCGTTGGCGAAGTTGTCGAAGCCGATCGCGCTGCTCTGCGCCATCGCGGCTTCGTTGCTGGCACCGACGGCGGTGCTGACAACCCCAGTTGCCTGGTTGGAGGAACCCAGCGCGCTGCTCCCAAAAGCGTCCGCGTCGTTGTCGTAACCCACGGCGGCGCTGAATTGGGCTCGCGCGTTATTGAAGTAGCCGACCGCGCTGGCGCCAACGCCGTTGGCGAAGTTGTCGAAGCCGATGGCGCTGCTGTCCTGCATCGCGGCTTGGTTGCTGAAACCCACCGCGGTGCTGTTGACGCCGGTCGCGCTATTGCTGTTGCCGAAAGCACTACTGCCCATGACCGTCGCCTCGTTGGCGAAACCAACGGCGCTGCTCTGGACGCCGAGCGCGCCATTGCCACGGCCGATCGCACTGCTGTCCTCACCCGCTGCGGTGTTGACGACGCCTATGGCGCTGCTGTTAACCCCGAGGAGGTCGGTGGTGTTGCCCAGACCCAGCGCAACACTGCTCCCCCCGTTCGCGTTATTGCCGCGGCCGTGGGCGGTGCTGGCGTTTCCGGCCGCCACGTTGTTGGAGCCCACCGCACTACTGCCGTCCCCGGGGGTGCCGTTGCCGAAACCCAGCGCGGCGCTGTCCAGTCCGTTCGCGATATTGCCGCGGCCGTAGGCGCTGCTGCCATCTGCGAGCGCCTGATTGTCGGTGCCCACGGCGCTGCTGAGCCGGCCCTGCGCAAAGTTCAGTGTGCCGAGTGCGGTGGCGTTCACGCCGCTGGCCGTATTGCCGACCCCCACCGCAGAAGTGAGCTCGTTGGTTGCAAAGTTGCCGTCGCCGATCGCGCTGCCCTGAAGGCCGGTCGCCGTGTTGAGGCGCCCAATCGCACTGCCTGCGTTGCTCGCAATATTGCGCACGCCGACCGCGCTGCTTTCGGGTACTCCGCCGGCGCCGCCCGTCGCGCTGTTCTGGATACCGCAGGCGAAGGTCCCGATATCGGTGGTGCTGCCGCCGGTCCCGCCGGCGCCGTCGGCATCGCAGACCTCGGCCTGCGCCTGCGCAGCGAAAGCCAGCAGAATTGCAGCAGACAGGGCGCTACGGACGAAGACACCGTGACGGGCGGCAGGGGCAAGACGCTTCATGAATTCTCTCCAGAATGGGGCGGCAGACACAGGAATGACGTGCCGGCTGGCGGGTGCCCCGGCATGGGTTGCAACAGGTGGGCGAGTCGAAAGAAGACGGCAGCCGGCAGGCACGGCACGTTGGCGCCGTAGGGGTCGAAACGGGAAAGGGCGGAGGTGTCCGGCAGAAACAGGACCAGTACGGCCAGCGCCATCAGGTGCCGCAAGGCGCATCCGCGGCCACGCTCCCGACCCCGTTTGCCGCTTGCCGCCATTGGCTTTCCCCTCGCGCAATCGCCGTTTCGGCGAGGGGTTCAGACTATTTCCAAGCTTCTGTAAAGCCTAATAAATATTTGTTTCCGACTGTTTCACGCAGAGCCACTTTTCTTGCATTTCTTGCGCAATCTTGCGGCCGTCAGAGATGGCGGCACCGGACCTCAGATATGCGCCGGCGTAGCCCGGATGAAATCCGGGATTGCAAGCTCGGTCCAGAACAGCCCCCGGATTTCATCCGGGCTACGGTTGCTGCTCGACATCCGGCCGGAACACACCGCCGCCGTCGAGGGCCTTCCGACATTGCACGCCGACCCTTTCGACCGGCTGCTGCTGGCCCAGGCGCGCACCGAGCCGCTGCTGCTGCTCACCCAGGACCCGCAACTGATGGCTTACGGCCACGGCGTCATCAAGGTCTGAACGCTGCGGCTTTATGAGAAGCGCGCGAATCGTCGCGGCCACGGGCCGCTCCTACACGATCACTTGCTCGCTGGAGCGTTTCGCCCCGCGGATGGGCCGTAACCGCCGGACAAACAAGGGGCGGTCATTCCGGGCAAGGCGACGGCCGCAGGCCTTGAGTCCACTTGCAGTTCCCGGCCTCACCTGGAAAGAGATGCCGGACGGCAAGGGCGTCGCCGCTGCACGACGGGTTTGCTATCGAAACGGATTGACGACCTGCACTGCAGCATAGCGCTGGCCGTGAGAGAGGTCCTCGGAGTACAGGGTTCGTGCGCCAAGCTCCAGTGCAGCGGCCACGATGGCGGCGTCCCAATAGGAAATTTCATAACGCCGATGCAGCGCCACAGCAGTGTCGAACAGCGACAGGCTCGATTCAATCACGGGCACTCGACGCAGCTCTGCCAGTACCGCGTCCAACGCGTCCGGGTCGACACCGCCTTTGCGCGCATTGACGAACAATTCCTGCAAGACCTGAACAGAGAGCCCGAACGGCTCGGACGCGAGCAGCGCACGAGCACGCTGACGCTTGGACCGTTCCGAGGCGCGATCAGACAGCGCATAAAGCAGGACATTGGTATCAACGAAGCAGCGCACGGTCATGCACGCGATCACGATCCAGCCGGGTCGACGCCGAATAGCCCTTGACGCGATCCATGGCGTCGAACAGCGCCTTGGACGCTTCGCTGCACCCGGCGTCCGTAGTATCGAGCGTCTGCAACCACTCGCGAACCAGGGCACTCACGGAAGTTCCACGCTCCGCTGCTTTGCGGCGCGCTCGGCGATAGGTGGCGTCATCCACGGCCAGCGTGATGTTCTTCATCTGTGCTCCAACGATGACTGTGAAACTGTGAGAAGTCTCGAGCGGGCGAGCGCTCGGCGTCAAGGCCTGATCAAAATCGGTAACCCACCTCCACGCCCACCTGCCGGTCCGGCTGCGGGAAGCGCACGGCGATGCCCAGACCGTTGAAGCCGAGCCCGCCGGTGGCGTAGATCTCGTCGGTGAGGTTGCGGCCCCACACGGCGAGTTCAAAGCCGTTGCGAAAATCCAGCGCACTGCGTGCGTTGAGCAGGCCCAGCGCGGACTGGGTCAAGGCGCGTTCGGCGGCGGCCTGCTCATTGGGGGCGAAGTCGCGGATGTTGGCCTGGGAGTTGTAGACGCGGTCCTGCCAGGACCAGTTGAGGCTGTTGCGCCAGTCCAGACGCGCGAATGGCTGGGTGTGCGCAGCGCTCAGCGCGACCTGGGTTTCGGGGATGCCGGCGAACTCTTCATCGGACCGATCGATGCCGTTGAGATCGACATAGCTTTCGTACTCGGGCCGCACGATGCCGACCACGGCGCCGAGCGCCAGATTCGGCCACGGGCGGTAGTCCAGTTCCAGCTCGCCGCCGTGGATCAACACCTCGGCGATGTTGCCGGTGTAGGTGGAGGTAAATCCGTTCACGCGCAGCAGGATGGAACGCTGCACGTCCTTGCCTTCAGAGCGGTACAGCGCCAGGTTGGCGCGCAGGCGCCGGTCGAGGAATTCGGCCTTGGCGCCGACTTCGAGTTGGGTGACGTCCTCGGGTTCGAAGGGCTGATAGGTGGCCTCGGACAGGCCGCGCAGGTTCTGTCCGCCGGAGCGGTACCCGGTGGTGAGCGTGGAATAGATCAGCCAGTCATCGTCCAGCCGGTAGTCCAGCCCGACCAGGTAGTTGAGGCGGTTCGACTGGTTGGAGAAGCGTCGCTCGCAGGGGGCGCCCTCTAGCACGCCCGGTACCGCGCAGCGCAGGCCGGTCTGCGCGGTGCCGACGCGGTTGCGCGACACCAGCGACTTGCGATCCGCCGAATGTCGCAGGCCCAGGGTCAGGTTCAGCGCCGGGCGCAGGGGATAGCTGCCCTGCGCGTAGATGCCGACGCTGTCGGCCTCGGCGTCGCCGGCAAAGTCGGTGATGTTGCCGCCGCCTGCGGCCTGTCCGCCGGTGGCCTCGACGGCTTCCTCGTCGAAGGCATGGACGCCGGCGGCCCACTGCAGGCGCACCAGCTCGCCGGTGAGTTGCAGCTCCGCGCTGTGCTGGCGGTAGTCGGCTTCAAACGTGGTGCCGATCACCGGATACGGCGTGCTGTCGAAGTCCACGGTGTTGGCGATGTCGTCGGCGTCGCGCCGGCCCAGAATGATCTGGATGCGCCCCCAGTCGCGATCCAGGCTGGCGGTGGCCGACCACAGGCGCACGCGGGCGGTGGAGGCCAGGTCCAGACCCGGATTGTTCTGTGCGCGATACGGATCGCCAAGGTAATTGTCGATGGAGTCCATGCCCTGCGAGGCATTGGCCACCACCAGCCGCCCGATGCCGTCGATGGGCGTCTCCGGCGTGCCGTCACCGTCGGCGTCCACGAATCTCGGTTGCGCGGCGAAGGCAAGCTCGGCGGGTCCGTTGAGCCGGTCGATGTCGATGTGTTCGTGCGTCAGCAACAGGCTGAAGGCGCGATGTGGCTGCCACAGCGACTTGATCCGTAGCAGGGTGTCGTCCTTGTCGCCCAGTGCCTGGCTGTTGATGGTATCCACCGCGTAGCCGTCGGAGCGCGTGCGCTGGCCGACCACGCGCAGCGCCCAGGTGTCGCGCAGCAGCGGCAGGTTGAGCACGCCGCTGGTGCCGAAAGTTTCGTCGCTGCCGACACTGCTGCGCAGGCTGCCGCTCCAGCCATTCAACTCCGGATCGCGGGTGTTGAGCAGGATGGCGCCGCCGGTGGTGTTGCGGCCGAACAGCGTGCCCTGCGGGCCGCGCAGCACCTGCACCTGCTCGACATCCACAAAGGACAGGTTGGTGCCGAACGGTCGCGCCAGATAGAGCTGGTCCTGGTACACCGCCACCGACGGATCGAGCGTGCCCAGGGTGTCGAACTGGGTCTGGCCGCGCATCTGCAGGACCAGCGCGGTGCCCTGACCGGAAGCCGGACGGATGTAGAGGCTGGGCGCGGTGCGCTGCAGGTCCTCGACCTCGGTCAGCACCGCATCGCGCAACTGGTCGGCATCGCGGTGGGTGACGGCCAGCGGCACGTCCTGCAATTTTTCTTCGACTTTGCGCGCGGTGACGAAGATGTCTTCGGCGCGGGCGGTGCCAGCCGCGGATGACAAGGGCGCGGGGTCGGTGGTCGTGTCTGCAGCCGCAGGGCGCGGGACCGCAGCGGCCAGCATGAGCAGCATTGCGACGACGATGCGCGCGCCCCGAGTTTGGATTCGTGTAGGTCGGCCTTCAGGCCGGCAACGCGCAGGTGATCGAGCGCAGGGTGTCGGGTTGAAACCCGACCTACCGGCGCGCGAGGTTGATCGGAACAGGTTCTCAGTCATGCGGGCTGTTGATTGGCAGACGCACGGTGAAAACCGCGCCGCCACCCTCCGCGTTGGCGGCGGTCACCTGGCCGCGATGCAATTCCGCGATGCGTCGCACCATGAACAGCCCCAGCCCGATGCCGGGTTGGCGCTTGACCGTGGACGCGCGATAGAAACGCTCGAAGATCTGCGTCACGTCGGCGTCCTTGATGCCGGCGCCGCGATCGCGCACCGAAAAGCACGCCGTGTTGCCTTCGCGCCAAGCGCGCAGGTCGATGCTGCCCCCGGCCGGCGAGTACTTGATGGCGTTCTCGATCAGGTTGTCGAACAGGATGTTGAGCAGCATGGGGTCGGCGCGCACGGTCAGCGCCGGCGATGGCAGGTCGAAAGCCACGTCGCGGCCGCTGCCGCGCGCGTAACGCTGCCCGACTTGGTACAGCGCCGCCGACAGTTCCAGTTCGCGCGGGTTGAGCTGCATGGCCGAGGACTCCAGCCACTCGTCCGCCAGCAGGGTGTCGACCAGCGCGGTCATGCGCTGCGCGGCGCGGTTGATCTTGCCGGCCTCGCGCTGCACGTCTTCGGGGCCCGGTGGCAGGCGCTCGTCGACGATCATCTGCGCCGAGGCCCCGATGATGCTGATGGGCGTGCGGAATTCGTGCGAGACCATGGACAGGAAATTCCGCTGTTCATCCATCGCCACCCGCAACTGCGCCTCGGTCTTCTCGTGCCCCGCGATCTCGGCGTTCAAGGCCTGCGTGCGCTCGGCGACGGTGGTTTCCAGGCGTGCGCCGGCCGCCTGCGAGTCGGCCAGGGCCTGGCGTTCGCGCAACCTCACGCGCAGCCCCAGACCGACAAAGATGGCGATCATGTGCACCATCATTCCGACCAGATAGCTGTACTGGTTGAACGCGGAAAACGGCAGCCAGTCCAGGTTCTTGGCGAAGTGCAGCGCGCCCACCGTGCCGTACACCGAGTAGCCGATCAGGTTGGGCCAGGCCGAGGGCGCGTGGCGCCGCACCAGGATCACGCACAAGCTGATGATCAGCACCGCGGTCCCCAGGCGCAGCAGATTGATCAGCGGTGCGATCTTGCCGTAGTGGCCGGCCAGCGACATCAGCAAGGCCAGGCCGCTGAGCGCGGCCATGACCTGGAACGCGCGGGCGATGCGCGGAAACTGCATCGGCATGTCCAGCACGCTGCGCGCGAAGATCAGTGCCGTGAGCAGACCCAGGCACATCGACAGGTTGTGGATGCGCACCGCCAGCGCCGGCTGTTCCGGCAGCACCAGCACCGACAGCAGATTCTCCGAACAGGCGAACAGCAGTGCGCTGGCGGCCAGATAGGCCGAGTACCACAGGAATTTGCGGTCCGGCAGCGTAGCGCCGAGGAACAGGGTGACCACTGCCATCAGCAGGGTCATGCCGATCACCGCGGCGACCTGCAGCATGATGCGTTGCAGGTCGCTGACCAGCGCGTCCAGCCGCCACACCGCGCCGGCCAGGCTCAGGGTGCGATGACCGGCCAGGCGGATCCACACCGTGTGCGGACCCTTCTGCGGCAGCGCGTCCATGCGCAGCACATTGATCGGCGAGGCCAGGTCACGCTGCGATACCGGCCGCAGACCGCCGAGCGCACGGTGACGCCAGGTCGGCTCGCTGTCTGCGCCCACCTGCGGCAACCAGACGTCGATGTAGTCGACGTAGGGCGAGCGCAATTGCAGCCACCAGTCCTGGGTGGAACCCGGCGCCGCCTGCACATCAAAGCGCAGCCACCACGCGCCGCGACCGGCAAAGCCACCATTGAAGTTGGCGCGCAAAGGCTCGAAGCGGGCGACGTGTTCGGTCGACCTGACCTGCTCGAACGTCAGTTCACCGCTGGCGTCATGCAGGGCCTGCAGATGCCCGGCCAGTTCCAGCCCGCCGACAGACCGCGCCTGCGCGTCGAGTAGCAGCGGCGCCGCCATTGCAGACACCGACAACACGTACAGCGCCAGACCCACCAGCAGCCGCGGAGCCCGGATTCCGCCATTTTTCTTGAGCATCGAGTCAGCGAATGGGCGGTGTCGAGTGCCGGAGTGTGCCTTCGTCCTGTCCGCTTGCCCATGATGACCGACCCTCATCGGGCTCACCTGAATCGCGTCGGGCGTCCTTATACTTTGCCGATCAGACGGCACCCTGCGGTGCCGCGACCCCGAACTTCCGAGTCGTCCTGTCATGATCGAGCGCGAAATCATTGCTGCAGCCGAGCGCCATCTGTCGCGACGCTGCAAGCACATGCGGGGACTGATCCGCACCCATGGCCCCTGCACCCTGGGGGCGCGCCGACGCGATCCGTTTCACGTGCTGGTCAGTTCCATCATCGGCCAGCAGCTCTCATCCAAGGCGGCAGACACGATCCAGGCACGCGTGCATGCGCTGGTCGGTGCCAAGGCCAGGCTCACGCCTGCGCAGCTGCTGTCGGTGACGCCCGAACAACTGCGCGCCTGCGGCCTGTCCAATGCCAAGGTCAAATGGCTGCGCGCGGCGAGCGAGAAGGTTCTGGCCGGCGAGCTCAACTTCAAGCAGCTCGCCAAGGCTGACGACGCCACTGCCCTCAAGACCCTGGACGATCTACCCGGCGTCGGCTTGTGGACCGCCGAAATGTTCATGATCTTCGCGCTCGACCGGCTGGATATTTTTTCCATGGGCGATGTCGGCCTGCGCAATGGGGTGAACCGGCTCTTCAATCAGGGCGCCAAGCTCGACGAGCCCGCCACCCTGGAGATCGTGCAGCGCTGGGCACCCTATCGTTCGCTCGCGAGCTGGTACCTGTGGCGCGTGACCGACAGCGATCTCAACGCATGGACTTGAAATCCGGGGCCGGCGCACCGCGCAGCCGCGACGGGCGCTTTCGCAACAACCACCGCAACAGCGCGCACGGCGGCAAGTCGCTGCTGGCGTTTCTGCGCGAGTGGCGCAAGGCCGGCTGGACGCGACCGGGCTTTCCCAAGGCGCACAACGATCCGGCCTGGCTGGCCGCCAATCGCAGCCAGACCAGCATCACCTGGATCGGGCACGCCAGCTTTCTGGTGCAGCTGGGCGGCATCAACCTGCTCACCGACCCGGTGCTGTCGCGGCGCACCTCGCCGGTACAGTGGGCGGGACCGGCGCGCATCGCGCCGCTGGGGCTGAGCCTGGCGGAGCTGCCGAAGATCGACGTGGTGCTGATTTCGCACAATCACTACGACCATCTCGACGAAGCCACGGTGCGCCAGCTGGCCGGTCGCGACGCCCCGGCATTCGTGGTGCCGCTGGGCCTGAAAGCGTGGCTGGCACGGCGCGGCATCGAGCAGGCGATCGAACTGGACTGGTGGCAGCACGCCGAGGTGCGCGGCTTGCGCGTGCATGCGGTACCCGCGCAACACTTTTCCGGTCGTGGGGCCGGCGACCGCAACCGTACGCTGTGGTGCGGGTATGTGTACGAATGCGGCGGCCGGCGGCATTACTTTGCCGGCGATACCGGCTACGGGCCCGACTTCGTCGAGATCGGCCGCCGCTTCGCGCCGATCGACCTTGCGATGATTCCGATCGGCGCCTACGACCCGCGCGACTTCATGCGCCCGGTCCACGTGGACCCCGAGGAGGCCGTGCGCATCCATGGGGACGTCGGCAGCCGGCAGTCGCTGGCCATGCACTGGGGCACGTTCCGCCTCACCCTGGAGTCGCTGGACGAACCGCCGCGCCGACTCGCAGCGGCGCTGGCCGCAGCCGGCATCCCGGCCGCCGCTTTTCGCGTGCTGCAGCATGGCGAGACGCTGCTGGACCCCGGCGAGCAGACCGCTGCGCGCTGACAGGCCGCGGAGCTTCTTCGCGTTGCAATCTGCGCCGGCCACACTGGGCGGATGCCTCTGACGCTAGAACAACGACTGGCCGATTTTCCGACCGCGGACCTGGACCTGCAGGCGCCGGTGCATCTGCGCTGGAACGAACACGCGGTGCCCTACATCGAGGCCGAGCACGACGTCGATGCCGCCTACGCGCTGGGCCTGTGTCACGCCCACTTGCGGCTGGCGCAACTGCACCTGATGAAGCGCATCGCCCAGGGCCGGGTGGCGGAGATGTTCGGACCGCCGGCGGTGAATCTGGACCACGCCCTGCGCCTGCTGGACCTGCCGGGCGTGGCGACCCGCTGTGCCGCGACCCTGGCGGCCGACACCCGCGCCTGGGTGGAGCCTTTCGTGCGCGGCCTCAACGACTACCAGCAGCGGCTGCGCCGGCGGCCGCCCGAGTTCCGCTGGCTGGCCCTGAAACCGGAGCCGTGGACGCTGGTCGACGTGCTGACCCTGGGGCGACTGGCCGGCGCCGACGTCAACTGGTCGAGCTATCTGGGTCTGCTGCGCACACGCGCGCATCCGGGCTTTGCAAGCCTGTGGCAGCGCCTGTGCGCGGTCGGCGGCGCTGCGCTGGCGGGTCGCGCCGGCCAGGCGATGACGCAACTGGTGCGCGGGGGCAGTAACAGCGTCGTCATCGCCGCATCGCGTTCGGCCAGCGGCGCGCCGCTGATGGCCAACGACCCACACCTGGGCCAGCAGTTGCCCAACTTCTGGGTGCTGGCCGGTGTGCGCAGTCCGAGCTACCACATGGTCGGTCTGATGCCGACTGGCCTGCCGTTCGTGGGTGTGGGCGTGGGCCCACATTTCGCCTGGGGCGGCACCAATATGCGCGCCGCCTCCAGCGACCTGGTGGACGTCTCCCAACTGCCGCACGCCGAAGTCCACACCACTTACACCGACATCCGCGTACGCGGCATGGGCACGCGCCGACGCCGCATCCGCCGCACCGCGCAGGGACCCATCCTCAACGACGCGCGGGTGCTGCGGGTGGCCGGCGGCGATGTCGCCCTGCGTTGGGTCGGAGCGCGGACCTCGGACGAGATCGGCGCGTTTCTGGGGGCCGCGCGGGCGCGGACGGTGGAGCAGTTCCGCTCGGCGTTCGCCGACTTCGGCGTGTGCGCGCAGAACATCCTGTTCGCCTCGCGCGACGGCCACATCGGCCACGTCTACGCCGCGCATCTGCCGCGTCGATCGGCACTGCCGCAGACCAGCCCCATCCTGAGCCCGTTGCAGGCCGACGAGGCCTGGCAGCAGCGCTGGGATGCGCTGTCGCTGCCGCTGACGGTGGACCCTGCGGCGGGCTTTCGCGTGTCGGCCAACGATCGGCCGCAGTTCGATCGGGCGCCGCTGGGATTCTTTTTCAGCGAAGGCGACCGCGCCGCACGCCTCGCCGAACTGGCCGCCGGCGAACGCCTGAGCCTGGCCGATCTGATCGCGCTGCAGAACGATACGCGCGTGCCCGGCGCGGCCAGGCTGGCGGCATCGCTAGCGCTGAGACTGGAGCGCGCCGACGCCGACGCCGAGGTCGTTGCCGCCTTGCGTGACTGGGACGGCGACTACGCGGCCGACGCCGGTACACCGGTGCTGTTCGAATCCTTGCTGCATGCGCTGGCAAGCGGACTGCGGCCGCAGCGCGCGCTGCATCGTGCGGTCGATCTCGACGACGAATGGGGCCGCCACACGCGCTTGCTGATCGACGATCTCGACGCCCTGCCCAGCGCCAGCCTGAATCCACTGCTGCGCCGGGCGGCACAACGCGCGCTGGCGGCGCGGCGGCGCTACCCGCGCTGGGGCGACATGCATCGCCTGCGCGTCGGTCACCTGCTGAGTCTGATCCCGATGTTCGGGCGCGGGCTGGTGGTGGCCGAATGGGGGGCGGGCGGAACGCGCGAGTCGCCGATGAAGAATTCGCATGGCCTGGTGGCGGGTCGTCATCGCGTGCAGTACGGCGCGCAGGCGCGCCACGTGTCGGATCTGGCGGATCCGGATGCCAACCATTTCGTCCTGCTCGGCGGCAACGATGGCTGGATCGGCAGCGACAACTACGCCGACCAGCTCGGCCGATGGCGCAACCGGACCTACGTGCACATGCCCTTGCGCGCCGCCGGCGTCGAGTCGGCGTTCTCCCGGCTCACGCTGCTGCGCCCGGTCGCAGCAGCGACGAGCGATGCGCCGCACAAGTCGCAGCGCGCGCCGGTCGCGATGCCGTCGGCGACGCAACCGCAAACTAGCGGATAACTGCCCGCAGACTGACCCGTCCGCCTTCGCCCGGCTGCAGCGGCTTGTCCAGCACCCAGCGCACATGGGTGACGTCCGCGGCCGTCGCGGCGCGGGTCTGCCCGCCGGCCTGGTTCAGGCGCAGATAGGGCAGTTCGCCAAAGTGCGCCCCTCCGTCGATCGAGACCTCCAGTCGCGATCCTGCCGCCGCAGAGGCTTCATGCTGGTACAGCAGGCCGTCGGGCAACGGGTTGGTGATGATCAGCTGCGCCGGCTCGGCGCCGGTGTTGGTGTAGGAAACCTGGTAGATCACTTCGCTGCCGGGGGTCACGCGCGAGGCCGGCACCAGGCCCGGGCGGCTGACACCACCAACGCTGGCGACCTGGGTTTCTTGCAGTACCGCGGCCTGCAGCCGGATATCCGGCGACGCCGATACCAGCGCGGGAATCCCGCACAGCACACCCGCCGCGGCCAGCAGGCGGGCCCGCTTCAGCCGGCCTGCACCGCCCACGAACCGAATCATCGATCTGTCTCCATCGATCTGCCCCCTTTGAGCGACGCGGACACCGGCCCGGCGATACGCGCGACGAAATCAAGACCGCGAAGCCTAGCGCAGCGCGGCACCGACGCCCACTCCGGGAGGCATCGCCCTACCCGCCTGGGGTGCGGATCGGCGCCGCGGGCGGGCGATAATGCAGGTCTTGTCATTCGCACCGGAGATTCACTCGTGTCGACCTCAGACATTGTCATCGCCGCCGTCGCCCGCACCCCCATGGGCGGCATGCTGGGCGTGCTCAGCCCATTCACCGCCGCGCAGCTCGGCGCCGCCGCCATCCAGGCCGCGGTCCAGCGCGCTGGCCTCAAGCCCGAGGACGTGCAGGAGGTCATCATGGGCAACTGCCTGCCCGCCGGGCAGGGTCAGGCGCCGGCGCGCCAAGCCGCGCGTGGCGCCGGGCTGCCCGACTCGGCAGGGGCCACCACCATCAACAAGATGTGCGGCTCGGGCCTGAAGGCGGTGATGCTGGCGCATGATTCGATCCGCGCCGGTACCAACAGCGTCATGGTCGCGGGCGGCATGGAATCGATGACCAACGCCCCGCACTTGCTGACCAAGGCACGCGCCGGCTATCGCTACGGCCACGGCGAACTGCTGGATCACATGGCGCTCGACGGCCTGGAAGATGCTTACGAAAAGCGCACCCCGATGGGCGTATTCGCGGAGCGTTGCGTAGAGAAGTATTCCTTCACCCGCGAAGAGCAGGACGCGTACGCCATCGAATCCCTGCGCCGGGCCAAGCTCGCCGGTGAGGACGGCAGTTTCGCGTTCGAGATCGCGCCGGTGGAGCTGACCGGCCGCGACGGCAAGACCGTGATCGCGCAGGACGAACAGCCGGCCAAGGGCCGGCCGGACAAGATTCCCGGCCTCAAGCCCGCGTTCAAGAAAGACGGCACCATTACCGCGGCCAACGCCAGTTCCATCTCCGATGGCGCCGCCGCCATCGTGGTCATGAGCGGTGCCGAAGCCGACCGGCGCAGCATCAAGCCGTTGGCGCGCATCCTCGGTCACAGCACCCACGCACGCCTGCCCAGCGAGTTCACCATCGCCCCGGTGTACGCGGTGCAGACCTTGCTGGACCGGCTCGGCTGGAAAGCGCCGGATGTGGATCTGTGGGAGATCAACGAGGCCTTTGCGGTGGTCACCATGGCGGCGATGAAGGAGCACCGGCTCGATCACGCCAAGGTCAACATCCACGGCGGCGCCTGCGCGCTGGGTCATCCGATCGGGGCCAGCGGCGCGCGGGTGCTGGCGACCTTGGTCGGTGCGCTCAAGAAAACCGGCGGCAAGACCGGTATCGCCACCCTGTGCATCGGTGGCGGCGAGGCCGTGGCCGTGGCCATCGAAATGCTCTGAACCGACCGCTGCCGGCAGCGGTCCGCAACCCGGGAGGACAGGCATGCCCCGCACAGCATTCGTCACCGGCGGTAGCGGTTTCGTCGGCCACAACCTCATCAGGCGGCTTGTGGCGGAAGACTGGCGGGTCACCGCGCTGCACCGCCCGTCCTCGGATCTGACCTATCTGCAGCGCCTGCCGGTCGAGCGGGTCTCCGGCGATCTCACCGACAGCGCGTCGTTGCTGGCGGCGATGCCGGAGCGGGTGGACGCGGTGTTTCATGTCGCGTCCGATCTCAATTTCTGGGCGCAGAACAATGCGCAGCAGACGGCGAACAATGTCGACGGCACCCGCCATCTGGTCGAAGCCGCGCTGCAACGCGGGGCCAAGCGCTTGGTCTACACCTCGACGCTGGGTACTTACGGCGATCGGCCGGGGCTAATCACCGAGCGCAGCGCGCAGCTCGGGGCTCAGTCCCGCATCAACTACTCACGTACCAAGTGGGCCGCAGAGGAAGTGGTACGTGAAGGTGTGCAGCGCGGCCTGCCCGCGGTGATCATGAATCCCGGTGGAATCTTCGGTCCTTTTGATCGCACGACCTGGGGTGCCTTTTTCTTCCTGGTGCGCGACGGCCTGCTTCCTTATGTACCGGACACCGGCCTGATGACCTGGTGCCACGTCGACGATGTGGTCGCCGCGCACATCACCGCTGCCGAGAAAGGACAACGTGGCCACAACTACATCCTGGGCGGTGCCGAAGCCGACCTGTGGGAGGTGCTCGGCGTCATGGCCGAACTGCTGGGCATGCCGCTCAAGGCGCATCGCCTGCCGAGCGAACTGGTGCTGCGCTATGCGCAGATCGAGTCGGACATCGCCATCCACACCGGCCAGCGGCCGATCTACACACCCGAAGTCATCGAGGTCTTCGCCGCCACCTATCGCTGCAACGACCGTCGCGCGACGACCGAGCTGGGTTACACCTCGAGTCCTTTGCGCAAGATGATCGGCGACTCGCACGCCTGGCTGCGCGCCGAGGGTCTGTTGTAGGACGTTCGGGGTGCGCGCGGATCGCGGCGCGGGCACGCTCCGCGCTACGGGTCCGGGGGATCATCCGGCGCAGTCGGCACAATCTCTTTGACCAGCGCTTCTGCCTGGTACACCTGGCGCAACGATTCGACGATGGCACGGCTGTCTACCGCGATGCAGCGGTTGATTGCCTCGTCAAACCAGAACGAGCCGCCCAGCGAGTGGATATTGCCGTCGAAGGCCAGGCCGATCAGGCGACCGTCGCGGTTGAGCACCGGGCTGCCGGAATTGCCGCCGATGATGTCGTTGGTGGTGACGAAATTGAACGGAGTGCTCTTGTCCACCTGCGCCTCGCGCTCGGCCCAGCGTGGGCTGATGCGAAACGGCGGCGCACCGGTCTGGCGGCGGTACAAACCGTCGATGGTGGTGAACGGCTCGATGCGGCGCTCGCCCTCGTCCCAGCCGCGTACGTCGCCGTAGGACAGCCGCAGGGTGAACGTGGCGTCCGGATAGACGCCGGTGCCGAGCTCGCGAAAGCGCACCGCGGCGATGATCTCGGCCTGTTTTTCCTCCACCGACTTGACCTCGTCCTCGAACTTCCGGCGGATCGCACGCGCAGGCGTGTCGATGGCGCGCGCCAGCTCGATGAACGGATCCTTGGAAGCGGCGATCGCGGCACTGCCGCCCTCCCACAACCGTTTGCGCTCGGCCACGTCGCCAAGCGCAGTGCCCTGCACCAGCCGCGCCGCCAGCGCGTCCGGCGCGTCCTTGCCGAGCACCAGCTTCACGAACGCATCGTCGGGTCCCAGCTTTTCGCGCAGCTTGGCCAACGACCAGCCGAGCTTGACCTTCTCGTACGCGGGATAGACCGGCGCTGGCGAAAACAATTTCTGCTGCAGGCTGGTCAGACCGGCGTCCTGGAATTCGCGCAGGCGCTCGTCGTTGGGTTTGTCGCGCTCTTCGGCACCGCGCACCAGCGTCCTTGCAATCTGGAAGTACTGACTGCGAAATCCATCGCCGCGCTCGATCAGCACGTAGGGCGCACGCATCGCCGCGTAGGTCTGCTGGGCGTCGGCGATGATCTGCCAGGCGTCGCGCTCCTCGACGTTCGCCGCCTTCTGCAATGCGGCCTCGGCCTGGCGTTTGCTTTGCATGCGCGGCCTGGATTGCAGCGCCTTGAACTGGCCGGTGTAGACCTTGATGGAATTTTCCAGAAAGGTCAGATCGGCTTGCGCCTGCCGCGCCTGTTCGGGTCCCTCCGCGCGATAGCGCGTGAGCAGGCCGCGCAGTTCGGCCATGTGCTGCAACTGCTCGAACAGATCCAGATCGCGCAGCCGTTCGAGCTGCGCCACGGTCAGCAGGCGGCTGGTGCGGCCCGGATGCCCGGTCACCAGAGTCAGCTCTCCGGGCTCCACACCGTTGGTGGAGATGGGGAACCAGTGCGCGACCCGCGCCGGCTTGCCGTTTTCGTAAGCCCGCAGGAAGGCAGCGTCGAGGTTGTAGCGGGGAAACTGGAAGTTGTCCGGATCGCCGCCAAAAAAACCGATGTCGTACTCCGGGGCAAACACCAGGCGCACGTCCTGGTAGCGATAGTAGCGATACAGGTGATAGCGCCCGCCGTTGTAGAGCTCCACGACGTCGCAGCGGGTGCGCGGGTCGTCGCCGCATTCGGACTCGATGCGCGACTTTTCGGCATCCTTGGCCTCGCGATAGGCCTGCGACTGCAATCCGTCGGTGGCCTTGCGTATGCGTTCGGTCACGTCGGCAATCGCCTCCAGCCGGTTCAGCTCGGTGGCCGGACATTGCAGCTCGGCCTCGCGCCGGTGGGCGAGGAATCCCTGGTTCAGATAATCGTGCTGCTCCGACGACAAGCCCTGCACGCAACCCACCACGCAGTGATTGTTGGTCAGCACCAGGCCGTCGGCCGAGACGAAGGACCCCGAGCAGCCGCTGGCGAGTCGCACCGAGGCTTTCATCGCCGTGTCGATCCAGGCGGCGTCGGGCTCGAATCCGTAGTTGTCCTTGAGCGCCGTCTGCGGCAGCTTGTCCAGCGTCCACATGCCTTCGGCGCCGAGCACGAGCGAGGGCACGCACAACAGCATCGAGACCGCGAGGTGGCGACGCATGACGACTCCTGAAGATATCGGACGCAAGATTAGCCCAGGCAGACCGATGGCATCGGCTGCAGTTCCCGCGCTGTCGCCGGCATGGCTGGCGCTGGCCATCGGCCTGCTGCCGATCGCGATCGTCCACCTGTGCTATGCAATTTCCGTCAACGCCGGCCATGTGCCGCTGTGCCTGCCCTACCTGGAGGGCTGCACGTCGATCTCGCGTGCCGCACGCCACGGCATGGCCAACCACGTGTTCAAGGCGGCCATGCTGCCCATCGCGGGCCTGATGCTGGTGTACTGGTCGGTGGCCGCGCAGTGGCTGCGTGCGCAGACCGCGTCCCGTCGCAAGCGCATCGCTGCGATGCAGACACTGGGCGTGATCGGCGCGTTGTTTCTGATGCTCTACGCCACATTCCTCGGCGTCGACGGCGATCTCTATCGCTGGCTGCGTCGTTACGGTGTGACCGTGTATTTCTCGTTCACGGTGCTGGCGCAGATGCTGCTGGCCAGCGTGCTGGATCGCGGCCTGCTGCGCAAAACCCTGATCGCCCTGTGCGCCGCGATGCTGCTGATGGGTCTGGCCAGCATCCCGTTGCAACACCTGCTGGCGGACAAGGACGTGGTGCTCAACGCGCTGGAGTGGGCCTACGCCCTGCTGATGAGCCTAGCCTTTGCGGCGGTGGGCATGGCGTGGATGCGCCGCCGGGTGCGTTTGAACTTCACCGCACCTAACGCCTAGCGCCTAACCGAGCTTGCCGTGACAGTTCTTGTACTTCTGGCCCGAACCGCAGGGACAGGGGTCGTTGCGTCCCACCTTGCGCCCTTCGCGCACGAAGGTTTCCGGGCGCGGTGCCGGCTCGGCAGCGCGGACCGGCAAGGGACGCCCCGGCGCCTGCGCCGGCGGTGTCGTATCGGTCTCGGCCGAACCGGCCGCGGTAGCGCCGACCTGCGAGGCGTCGGGCGCCTCGGCATGCTGGAACTGCATGGGACGGGCCTCGGCGGCGCGACGCTTCTCTTCGATGGCGCGCACTTCTTCCTCGGTCTGGATCTGCACGCGCGCGACCATGGAAATGATCTCGTGCTTGAAGCGCGTCAGCATGTCGTTGAACATGGTGAAGGCTTCGCGCTTGTACTCCTGCTTGGGGTCTTTCTGCGCGTAGCCGCGCAGGTGGATGCCTTGACGCAGGTAATCCATGGCACCCAGATGCTCCTGCCAGAACTTGTCCAGCACCTGCAGGCTGATGGCCTTCTCGAAGTGCTCCAGTACCGGGGCGCCGACCTTTTCCTTCTTCAGCTCGTAGGCCTCGCGCAGGCGTTCGGAGATGCGCGCGCGCAACCCTTTCTCGTCCAGGCCCTGCTCTTCTTCCAGCCATTGCCGGATCGGCAGCGACAGCGAAAAGCCTCGCTGCAGCGCATCTTCCAGAGCCGGCACATCCCATTGCTCCTCCACCGACTGCGGCGGCACATGGGCGTCGATCACCGCGCTGACGACGTCGCCGCGAATCTCCTCGATCAGGGGGGTAACGCGATCGGCGGCCATCAGTTCGTCGCGCAGTTCGTACACCGCCTTGCGCTGATCGTTGGCGACGTTGTCGTATTCGAGCAGGTTCTTTCGGATGTCGAAATTGTGACCTTCGACCTTGCGCTGCGCGGTTTCGATGGCGCGGGTCACCCATTTGTGCTCGATTGCCTCGCCAGGCTGCATACCCAGTCCGGTGAGCATCGCGCGCATGCGCGGCGGGGTGAAGATGCGCATCAGGGTGTCGTCCAGCGACAGGTAGAAGCGCGATGCGCCGGGATCGCCCTGGCGACCGGAGCGACCGCGCAACTGGTTGTCGATACGCCGCGACTCGTGGCGTTCGGAGCCGATCACCAGCAGCCCGCCGCTGGCCACGACCGCGTCATGGCGTTGCTGCCATTCGGCCTTGGCTGCCTCCCGCGAGCCAACGTCTTCCTCGGCGATCTTGCTCAACTCGGCTTCGAGCGAGCCGCCAAGCACGATATCGGTTCCGCGGCCGGCCATGTTGGTGGCGATGGTCACGCTGCCGGGACGTCCGGCCTGGGCGACGATTTCGGCCTCGCGCTCGTGCTGCTTGGCGTTGAGGACCTCATGCCTGATGTCGGCCTTGTCGAGCAGGCCCGACAGCAACTCGGAGGTCTCGATGCTGGCGGTACCGACCAGCACCGGTTGCTGCTTGGCGTGCGCTTCCTTGATGTCGGCAATGACGGCGTCGAATTTTTCCTGCGCCGAGATGAATACCTGATCGCCACGGTCGTCGCGAATCATCGGCCGGTTGGTGGGAATGACGACCACTTCCAGACCGTAGATGCTCTGGAACTCGAACGCCTCGGTATCCGCGGTGCCGGTCATGCCGGACAGCTTCTTGTAGAGGCGGAAGTAGTTCTGAAAGGTGATGCTCGCCAGCGTCTGGTTTTCCTGTTGGATCTTCACCCCTTCCTTGGCTTCGATCGCCTGGTGCAGACCGTCGGACCAGCGCCGCCCCGGCATCATGCGTCCGGTGAACTCGTCGATGATGACGATCTGATTGTTGCGGACGATGTATTCGACATCCTTGCGGTACAGATGATGCGCCCGCAGCAGTGCGTTGGTGTGATGCATCAGCACGATGTTGGCGGCGTCGTAAAGGCTGTCGTCCTCGCCGAGCAGGCCGTTGCTGCGCATCAGGTCTTCGACCTTCTCGTGCCCGGCTTCGGACAGGATCGCCTGGCGCGATTTTTCGTCGGCCCAGAAATCGCCTTCGCCGTCCTCGGCCTGCTGGCGCACCAGCTTGGGAATGAAGGCGTTGATCTTGCGATACAGGTCCGGATCGTCGTCGGTCGGGCCGGAGATGATCAGCGGCGTACGCGCCTCGTCGATCAGGATGGAGTCCACTTCGTCGATGATCGCGTAATGCTGACCGCGCTGGACCTTGTCCTCCGGCCGAAAGGCCATGTTGTCGCGCAGGTAGTCGAAACCCAGCTCGTTGTTGGTGGCGTAGGTGATGTCGCAGGCGTAGGCCTCGCGTTTTTCCGCCTGGCTCTGACCCGAGGCGATCACGCCGACGCTCAGACCGAGGAAGCGGAAGATGCGGCCCATCCATTCGGAGTCGCGTCGCGCCAGGTAATCGTTGACGGTAACCACGTGCACGCCATGGCCTTCGAGGGCGTTGAGATAAGCACCCAGCGTGGCAACCAGGGTCTTGCCTTCGCCGGTGCGCATTTCGGCGATCTTGCCCTGGTCGAGCACCGCGCCGCCGATCAGCTGCACGTCGAAATGGCGCATGCCCAACACGCGCTTGCCGGCCTCGCGCACGCAGGCGAAGGCCTCGGCCTGGATGTCCTTGAGCTTCTCGCCCTTGGCCAGGCGCGCGCGGAACACCTCGGTCTGCTGCGCGAGCTCGGCATCGCTGAGCGCGGCGTAGCGCGGTTCCAGATCGGTGACGGTTTTGACCAGTCCGCGAAAGCCGCGAACGATGCGCTGGTTGCGGCTGCCGAACAGGCGAGCGAGCCAGTTGTTGAGCATGTTGACCTTGAATGAGCGTTGCGCGCGGCGAACTTCGGCGCGCCGGATTGAGCGGATTTTTACCCGCTCATTATGCCGGTGGCGGCGAAGTCGCGCGGATCCGAGCCCGGTCGATCCGAATCTTGCCGCCCTGCGGTTACTGCGCAGCCCGGATGTACTGCGCAGGATTGACCATGTATCCGTTGAGCAGCACCTCGAAATGCACGTGCGGCCCGGTGGCACGGCCGCTACTGCCTACCGTGGCGATCTTCTGTCCCTTGCCGACCTTCTGCCCCGCTTTTACCAGCAGGCGCTGATTGTGGCCGTAACGGGTGACATAGCCGTTACCGTGGTTGATCTCCACCATGCGGCCGTAGCCCGGTTTGGCAAGGGCCTCGGTGACGATACCGGCCGCCACCGCCAGTACTTCGGCACCGGCAGGGGCGGCAAAGTCGATCCCGGTATGCAGTGCGCGGCGTCCGTTGAACGGGTCGGCGCGCCAACCGTAGATCGACGACACGTAGCCATCGACCACCGGCCATCCCGAGGGCTTGAGTTCGCGCTGCAGGCGGCCGGCCATGAGGATGTCCTCCACCACCCGCATCTGTCGTTCGCGTGCCTGCAGCTTGCGTTCGAAGGCTTCCAGCGCGCCAAGCACCGGGTCGCCATCGAAGTTTTCGCGTTCCTCCGCCACTTCCGGCCCGCCGACCGCGGGCGCGCTATCGAAGCTGAATTCATCCGCATCCAGGCCGGCAACCTCGGTCATGCGGTGCCCGGCGGCGTCCAGGCGCATCACGTGTGCCTGCAACTGCGCCACTTTCTGCGACAGCGCGCGGGTGTTCTGTTCGGCCAGGGCCTTGGCCTGCGCCAGCTCCTGACGCTGGTCGGCAACCTGCTGGGCCCACAATTCCACCAGTTCCGGCGACGCCGCCGGACCGGGGCCGATCCCACGCAGCAACCAGCCCAGCGTGCCGGTGCCGACCATGATTGCGCTCAGTACGAGGATCAGCGGTGCCCACAGCAGGACGTTTCGCGGGGTCAGCGCAAGGCGCCAGGTGCGTTGCCGGTTGCGGCTGACTACGATGATGTCCATCTGGCCGATATTGTTTCCGTCATTCCACTTCAAATGAGCGCCGAACTCGCCTTGCTGCACGGCAAACTGGCTGGGAGCCCTGGAGAGCTTGAGCCGCTGCTACAACATGTGCGTCGCATCGAAGCGGTCCATCGTGCCTGTCAGCAGTGGTCTGGCGAGCCGTGGATGCGTGCCATCCGCGTGGTCAATCTGCGCGGCACCACGCTAGTGGCTCATTCCGACAGCGCAGCGGCGCTGACCGCCCTGCGATACCGCCGCGAAGCCCTGCTGGGCTACCTGCGAGAACACCACCAACTGCCGTTCGACCGACTTGAGACCAGGGTGAGACCGGGACGCCCCAAGGCCGGAGTCTAAGCGCGGCGGAAAACCGGGCGCAAGACACGCGGCCGGCGCCGATGGCCCTCAGGCCCCCGCCAGGGCCCCGCGCACGTAGGCGATGGGAGCAGGCCGCTTGGCGTCTTCGAAGGTCACCTGCTCCCAGGCAGACGTGTCGGCCAGCAGCGCACGCAGCAACTTGTTATTGAGCGCATGACCCGACTTGTGGGCGGTGTACGCGCCGATGATGCTGTGCCCGATCAGGTAGAGATCGCCGATGGCGTCGAGAATCTTGTGGCGCACCAACTCGTCTTCATAGCGCAGGCCGTCGGTGTTGACGATGCGAAATTCGTCCAGCGCCACCACATTGTCGAGGCTGGCGCCCAGGCCGAGGTTGTTGGCGCGCAACTGGTCCAGTTCGCGCATGAATCCGAAGGTGCGTGCACGCGCCACTTCCTGCACGTACGAGGTCGAGGAAAAATCCACCACCGCAGACTGCACGCCGGACTTGAACACCGGATGCTTGAACTCCACGCTGAATCCAAGGCGGAAACCGTCGTGTGGCTCGAAACGGGCGAACTTGTCGCCGTCCTGTACCTGCACCGGTTGTTTGATGCGAACGAATTTCTTGGGCGCATCCTGCTCGAAAATCCCGGCTGACTGGATCAGGAACACGAACGGACTGGCGCTGCCGTCCATGATCGGCGTCTCGGCCGCCGACAACTCGACCACGCAGTTGTCGATGCCCAGGCCGGCCAGCGCCGACATCAGATGCTCCACCGTGCCGACCTTGGCGCCGTCCTTGACCAGGTTGCTGGAAAGCATGGTCTCGCGCACCAGCTCTGCGTCGGCGGGAATTTCCACCGGCGGCGACAGGTCCACGCGGCGGAACAGAATTCCCGTGTCCGGGCCCGCCGGCAGCAGCGACATGAACACGCGCTGCCCCGAGTGCAGGCCGATTCCGGCGGCGCGGACCGACTGCTTGAGCGTACGTTGCCTGACCATAGCACCGAAGTGTAACAGCCGGGCGTCAGGCGTTAGTCGTGACGCTAACGCCTAAAGCTCGCGCAGCGAGCGTCCTGACGCCTTGCGCCTGCTTTTCAGTCCGCCTGTTGCCGCAGGAAGGTCGGAATGTTCAGCACGCTTTCGTCCAGCGAGCTGAGCCAGGCGGGTGCCCCGCCGCCGCCGGCCACTTTCTTGCCTTCGCGGGCAAACGCGGGCTTCTCATAGTCCACCTTGGTCGGCTGCAGCAGCGGCGGCACGCTGGGCTCCAGCCGCGGCGTCGTGATCGATACCACTTTCTGCGGCTGCGGCGGCGCCATGCGTTCGACGTGCTTGCTGCCCAGGCCGGTGGCGACCACGGTCACCCGCAACTCGTCGCCGAGGGACTCGTCGATGGTGATGCCGAACTTCATGTCGACGTCGGCGTTGCCGATCTGGCCGACCCGCTCCATCACTACGGTCAGTTCTTTCTTCTTCAGCGAGCCGCTGTGCGCCAGGGTCACCAGGATGCCCTTGGCGTCGTGCAGCTCGATGTCGTCGATCAACGGGCAGGCCAGCGCCGCTTCCACCGCCTGCAGCGCGCGATTCTCGCCGTCGCCGGTACCGATGCCCATCATCGCCATGCCGCGGTTGGACATCACCGTGCGCACGTCGGCGAAGTCCACGCTGATCTCACCCGGGCTGGTGATGATGCCGCTGATGCCCTGCACCGCGTTCTTCAGCACTTCGTCGGCCTTGCGGTGGCACTCGACCACGGTCATGTCTTCCGGCAGCACCAGCTGCAGCTTCTCGTTGGGAATCACGATCAGCGAGTCCACCAGATTGCGCAGTTCCTGCAGGCCGCGCTCGGCCATCAGGGTGCGCTTGGGCGGCTCGAAGGCGTAGGGCTTGGTCACCACCGCCACGGTGAGGATGCCCAGCTCCTTGGCGATCTCGGCGATCACCGGCGCGGCGCCGGTGCCGGTGCCGCCGCCCATACCGGCGGTGATGAAGAGCAGATCGGTGCCCTCGATCATCTCGCGGATCAGGTCGCGCGATTCCAGTGCCGCCTCGCGACCCATGGCCGGGTTGCTACCAGCGCCCAGGCCGCGCGTGGTGCGCGGTCCCAGTTGCAGGATGTTGGTGGTCTTGCAGCGCTCAAGGTGCTTGCGATCGGTGTTGGCGGCGATCAGCTCCACGCCTTCGATCTGCGCCACCACCATCTCGTTGACCGAATTGCAGCCACCGCCGCCGACACCCACGACGCGGATGACCGCGTCCATCGGCTGCCCATCGACGATCTCGTAAAGCTCGTTTGTGCGCGTATTCATGACCACCTCCGCCCGATCCATTCCTTGTTGAACTCGACTATCCGATTGTGACAACGGATTAGATTTAGCGAGAAAGTTTGATTGTTCTGAAGTGTACTACTCGATCATTTAATTGCAACACTTCTAACAACATTCTTTTCGCGATTCCGCAGTCCTTCTCGGCTCCTGAAAACCGCCCTTCAAAAATTGCCCTTGAACCAGCTGTTGAGCCGCTCGATCCAGTACGACAGCGCGTTGCGATCGCCGGGCGACTGCCGCGATTGCGTCTGAGAGCGGGCATAGATCAGCAGGCCCACCGCGGTCGCATACGCCGGGCTGTGCGCCACGTCGCGGATGCCGGTGACCTCGTGTGGCGGCCCGACCCGCGTGGGCAGCTCGAACACTTCCTCGGCCAGTTCCGGGACACCCGGCATCAGCGAAGCCGCGCCGGTCAGCACCACGCCACCGGCGATGGCGTCGTACCAATCCGCCCGATGCAGCTCCTTGCGCACGAAGCGGAACAGCTCCTCGTAGCGCGGCCGGATCACCTCCGCGAGCGTCGAACGCGACAGCCTTCGCGGTGGGCCCTCGCCCACGCTCGGCACTTCGATCTCCTCGTCGTGCTGCACCATCTGCGGCAGTGCGCAGCCGAACTTGACCTTGATCTCCTCGGCCGCCGCGGTCGGCGTGCGGAACGCCACGCTGATGTCGTTGGTGACCTGCTCGCCGGCGATCGGCAGCACCGCGGTGTGACGCACCGAGCCGCCCTTGAACACCGCGATGTCGGAGGTGCCGCCGCCGATGTCGACCATGCAAATGCCCAGATCCTTTTCGTCGGGCAACAGCACCGCGCTGCTGGAGGCGATGTGCTGCAGGCACAGCTTCTCCACGTGCAGCCCGCAGGACTCCACGCACTTCTGCAGGTTTTGCGCGGCGCTCATCGAACCGGTGACGATGTGCACCTTGGCCTCCAGGCGCACGCCGAACATCCCTTCGGGCTTGAGAATGCCCTCCTGGTTGTCGACCACGAACTCCTGCGGCAACACGTGGATGACTTTCTGGTCGGCGGGAATCGCGATCGCGCGCCCGGCCTCGATCACCTTCTCGACGTCGCGATGGCTCACCTCGCGCGAACTCACCGGCACCACCCCCACCGAGTTGTGGCTCTTGATGTGTGCGCCGGACAGACCCACGTAGACGTTCTGCACGCGCGCGTTGGCCATCATCTCGGCCTCTTCCACCGCACGGCGGATCGACTGCACGGTGGCGTCGATGTTGATCACCACCCCGCGCTTGAGTCCGCGCGACGGTTGCTGGCCCAGACCCACCACCTGGATCTGCCCGCCTGGCATCACCTCGCCGATCACGCAAACGACCTTGGACGTGCCCACGTCCAGGCCCATCAGCAGCTCGCGCGACTCGCGCTTGTTCATCATGGTTCATCAGCTCCGGTTGTTTCGGCCTCGCGCCAACCGACAGCGAACCCGTTGGTGTAACGAAGATCCACGTACTCCACCTGCTGCCAGCGACCGTCGAGCGTGCGCAGCACCACATCGCGCAACATCGGCAGCTTTTCGTCCGGCGGGCTCTGGCCGAATCGCAACTCGATGCCGCTGTCGGTGCGCGCCGTCCACTCGCCGCGCGCTTCCAGTTGCAATCCCGCCAGGGCCGCCGGCGTGTTCGCCAGCACGCGCGACACCCGCTCCCAGGTGTGGGCCACTTCGATCTCGTGTCCGGGGCTGCCGCCCAGCAACGGCAGACCGGCCGGAATCTGTGCCGCACGCGGCACGAAGGCGCGCGCCTCGGTATCGAGCAGGCCGTCGTCGTTCCAGCGTGCGTAGGGCTGGCGCTCGACGATGCGGACACTGACCATTCCGGGCCAATGCCGTTCCGCGCGGACCTGTGCCACCCAGGGCAGTTGCGCCACCGCGTCGCGCAGCGCGTGCATGTCCAGCGCGAAGAAGCTGTTGCTCAGATAGGGCTCTACCGCGCGCTGCACGTCGTGCGCCTGCATGCGCTCGAAATGCCCACGCACTTCCAGACGCGTCAGCGGCGCCTCTTCCGGCACCAGCGCCCACAGGCCTGCGAGCACCAATGCCAGCATCAGCAGCGACGACAGCAGCGGCGACAGGCGCCAGTTCGGCAGCGCCAACGGTCGCGGCAGGCTGTGCGCGCGGCTCATGGCGCGTCACCGCCGGCATCCGACACCGCCTGCGGCAACGTCGTTTCCAGAATCGCCCAGCACAGCGCGCCGAAGTCCATCCCGACGGCCGCCGCTGCCATCGGCACCAGCGAGTGCGAGGTCATGCCCGGCACCAGATTCGCTTCGAGCAGCCAGGGTTGCTGCTGCGCGTCGAGCAGGAAATCCACCCGGCCCCAGCCGTGCGCGCCGAGCAGATCGAAGGCCTGCAGACAGATGCCCTGGATGCGGGCTTCCAGCTCCGCAGGCAGGCCGCTCGGGCAGACGTAGCGGGTGCGCTCGGAAACGTACTTGGCGTGGTAGTCGTAGAACTCGCCGTCGGGCTCGATGCGGATTGTCGGCAGCGCTGCGCCGTCGAGGATCGCGCAGGTGTACTCGCCGCCCTCGATGCAGCGTTCGGCGATGACCGCGCGCTGCAACATCTGGTGTTCGCCCGCCGCGCGGCGGTACGCCGACACCGCCGAGGTCGCAAACTTGACCTTGGCGATCCCGACGCTGGAACCCTCGGCCACCGGCTTGACGAAATACGGATAGCCCAGCGTTTCACCGGCGTGCAGAGCGTCGTCGTTGCCGCGCAACAGCTGCCAGTCGGGGGTCGGCAGGCCGGCGGCCTTCCACAGCACCTTGGTGCGCAGCTTGTCCATGGCCAGGGCCGAGGCGAGCACCCCGCTGCCGGTGTACGCCAGACCCTGCAGTTCGAGTGCGGCCTGCACCGTGCCGTCTTCGCCGCCGGTGCCGTGCATCACGATGAACGCGCGGGCGTAACCGTCCTGCCCGAGTCGCAGCACCTTGTCGCGGTCGACATCCACTGCAACCGCATCCACCCCGCGCGCCAACAGCGCGGCATGCACGGCGCGACCGCTGCTCAGCGACACTTCGCGCTCTGAGGACCACCCCCCCATGAGCACGGCGACCTTTCCGAACTCGGCGGGATTGGAGACCTTGGGTCTCATGCATCCCTCCGTGCGTGGGGGTGGACCCTTGTCTGGCCTTCCGGCCCACGGACAAGTCCGCGGGCGTTCGTCGCGCGCGGAGCGACATCGAGTCGCTCCGCACAAAACGCGCGACTCACCCACCCCCCCATGAGCACGGCGACCTTTCCGAACTCGGCGGAATCGCCGACACGCCGACGAGCGCTCATGTCTGCGCTCCGACAATGCGGACTTCGGGGCTCAGATCGACGCCGGTCCGGCTGCGTACGGTATGCCTGAGGTGATCGATCAGACGTTCGACGTCGGCGGCGGTGGCGCCGTCGTCGGTGACAATGAAATTGGCGTGCAGGCTCGACACCTCGGCACCGCCGATGCGATAGCCCTTCAGGCCGCAGGCCTCGATCAGCCGCGCCGCGTAATCGCCGGGGGGATTGCGAAAGGTGCTGCCCGCACTGGGCTTGCCGACCGGCTGTGTCGCCTTGCGCCGGGCCAGCCACTCGCGCGTGGTGCGCTCATGGCCGCCGTCGACATCTTCGGTGACGCGAAAGCGCGCGCCGAGAAATCCGCAGAAGCCCGGCGGCGCTTCGATATGCCGATACTCGAAGCGAAAGTCCTTGGCTTCCAGCCAGGCGGTGCGGCCGTCCAGATACAGCACCTCCACCGCGGCCACATGCGGCCAGGTCTCGCCGCCCCAGGCGCCAGCATTCATCGCCAGCGCGCCGCCCACCGTGCCCGGAATGCCGGCCATGAAACCGAGCCCGGCGCGCCCGAGGGTCTGCGCAAACTTGGCCAGGCGCGCGCAATGCACACCGGCTTCGGCGTAGATCTCCGACGGACCCGCTTCGGCGAGGCCGTCAAGCGCGCCATGCAGGGAGATCACAGTGCCGGGCCAACCGCCATCGCGGACCAGCAGATTGCTGCCCAGACCCAGCCACAGCAGCGGTTCGGCGGGCTGCAGCGAGCGCACGAACACGATCAGGTCTTCACGGTCGGCGGGTTCGAAGTAGCGCGCCGCGGGACCGCCGACGCGCCAGCTGGTGTGGGTCGCCAGCGATTCGTTCTGCAGCAGCCGGCCGCGCAACGCCGGCTGCGGCGCGCGGCTCACCGGCGTCGACGCCCGCGCCGATGCCGCGCGGGCGCGCTTGCCGGCCTTGAGGCCGGTACCGCGACCCGACTTGCCGCCGCCGCGCGCGCTCATGGAGCGCTCCCGTAGTGCTGCAGCAGCAGCGCCGGTGCATTGCCGATGTCACCGGCGCCGATGGTCAGCAGCACGTCGCCGTCTTCCAGCACCCCGCTCAGGGCTTCGGGCAGCTCTGCCACCGCCTTGACGTAAACCGGCTCGACCTTGCCGCGCGCGCGGATGCCACGTGCCAGGCTGCGCGCGTCGGCTCCGGCAATCGGCGCCTCGCCCGCCGGATAGATCTCCAGCAGCAGCAGCGCGTCGACCTGCGACAGGATTTCGCAGAAGTCGTCGAACAGGTCACGGGTCCGGGTGTAGCGATGCGGCTGGAACGCGGCCACGAGGCGCTGGCCGGGATGCGCCGCGCGCATCGCCTGAAAGGTGGCGGCGAGCTCGCGCGGGTGATGTCCGTAGTCGTCCACCAGCCAGCAGCGGCCCCGCGGCAGCGTCAGCCAGCCATGCGACTCGCAGCGCCGGCCGATGCCCTGAAACTCCAGCAGCGCCTTGCGAATGCTGGGCAGGCTCACGCCGAGCTCGCGCGCGATGGCCACCGCCGCCATGGCGTTGAGCACGTTGTGCAGGCCGGGCAAGTTCAGGTGCAGGTTTTCGCGCGTGCCGTCGCGCCACACCGCGACGAAGTCGTTTCCATGGCCGCTGGCGACGACGCTTTCGGCGCGCACGTCGGCGTCGGCGTCGAACCCGTAGGTGAGGATGGGGCGCCCGATGCGCGTCTGCAGCTCCATCACCACCGGATCGTCCGCGCACAGCACGGCCAGACCGTAGAACGGCAGCCGCTGCAGGAATTCGATGAAGGTGTCCTTGAGCCGTTCGAAGTCGCCGCCGTAGGTCTCCAGATGATCGGCGTCGATGTTGGTGACGGCCGCGATCATCGGGTTCAGATGCAGAAAGGACGCGTCGCTTTCGTCGGCCTCGGCGACCAGATACTGGCTGCTGCCCAGGCGTGCATTGGTGTCGGCGCTCTTGACCTTGCCGCCGACCACAAAAGTGGGATCGAGTCCGCCCTCGGCCAGCACCGCCGCCACCAGACTGGTGGTGGTGGTCTTGCCGTGGGTACCGGCAATCGCGATGCCGTGCCGGAAGCGCATCAGTTCGGCCAGCATCTCGGCGCGACGCACCACCGGAACGCGCTGTGCGCGGGCGTACTCCAGTTCGGGATTGCCCGGCGGCACCGCGGTGGATACCACCAGCACGTCGGCGCCGTGCGCGTTGGACTCCGCATGACCGATGAAAATCTGCGCGCCCAGGCCGGCGAGCCTGCGCGTGGCCGCGCTGTCGCGCAGATCGGTGCCGGAAACCTGGTAGCCCAGGTTGAGCAGCACCTCGGCGATGCCCGCCATACCGCTGCCGCCGATGCCCAGCATGTGGATGCGTCGCACCCGCCGCATCACCGGATGCACGTGATGGGGCGCCATCATGAGCGTGCCCCGGCGACGTCCACGCAGACGTCGGCAATGGTGTCGGTGGCGTCCGCCCAGGCCGTGGTGCGCGCGCGCTCGGCCATTTCGATCAGCCTGATGCGGTCGGACAGCAGATCCGTCAGCTCGTCGCAAAGGCGCTGCGCGCTCAGTTCGGCCTCGGCGATCAGGCGTGCGGCGCAAGCCTGCACCAGGTGCTCGCCGTTGCGGGTCTGGTGATCGTCCACCGCAAACGGAAACGGCACCAGCAGCGCCGCACAGCCGGCTGCGGACAGTTCGGCCACGGTCGAAGCACCGGCACGACACACCACCAGGTCGGCTGCGGCGTAGGCGGCGGGCATGTCGTGGATGAAGGCTTCGATCTGCGCCTGCACCGCACAATCGGCATAGGCGCGTTGCGCCAGCTCCAGGGTACGGCCGGCCTGGTGGCACACCTGCGGCCGCGACTGCGGCGGCATCAATGCCAGCGCCTGCGGCATCCGCTCGTTGAGCGCGCGCGCGCCCTGGCTGCCGCCCAACACCAGCACCGTCGGCGGCGCGCTGGCGCGCTCCACCATGCGCCGCGACGGCGAAGGCAGTTCGGCAAAGCCGTCGCGCACCGGGTTGCCGACCGTGGTGGCGCCGACGAACGTCCCGGGGAAAGCTTCGAGCACCCGGCGCGCCAGTTTCGATAATAGGCGATTGGTCAGCCCCGGCGCGGCGTTCTGCTCGTGGATCACCAGCGGCGTGCGCCGCAGCCAGGCCGCCAGACCGCCCGGTCCGGCGGCGAAGCCGCCCATGCCGAGCACGGCATGTGGACGCCGTCGCGACAGGATCCGCCAAGCCTGCCAGACCGCCCGCAGCAGGCGCAGCGGCGCGCCGATCAGGGTCCAAGTGCCCTTGCCGCGCAGGCCGCCAACCTGCACCAGCTCCAGCGGATAGCCTTGCGGGGGAACGGTGCGCGCCTCGAAGGAGTCCGGCGCGCCCATCCACACCACCTCGTGCCCGCGACGACGCAGTTCGTGCGCGACCGCGAGGGCGGGAAAGACGTGGCCGCCAGTGCCACCCGCCATGATCACAAAGCGCAGAGCGTCGCTCATGACGACGGCACCGTCTTGCGCGACTCGGCCTGGCGATTCTCGTAGTCCACGCGCAGGATCAATGCCAGTAGGATCATCACGGTGATCAGCGACGATCCGCCGTAGCTCATCAAGGGCAGGGTCAGTCCCTTGGTCGGCAGCGCGCCCATGTTGACCGCCATGTTGATCAGCGCCTGAAGGCCCAACCAGGTGGTCAGGCCGTAAACCAGATAGGCCTTGAAGCGTTCGCCCAGGGCCTCGGCCTTGGCACCGATGACAAACCCGCGCCACACCATCACGCAGAACAGACCCAACAGCACCAGCACGCCGAACAGACCAAACTCCTCGGCGAGGATGGCGAAGATGAAATCCGTGTGCATTTCCGGCAGGTACAACAGCTTCTGCACGCTGTTGCCCAAGCCCACGCCGACCCACTCGCCGCGACCGATGGCGATCAGCGAGTTGGCCAGCTGCCAGCCGCCGTTCTCCATGTCGGCGAACGGATCGGTGAAATTCATCAGGCGACGCACGCGATAAGCCTCGGCCATCGCCAGCAGGCCCAGCCCGACACTCGCCACCAGCACCAGCCCGATCAGATAGATCATGCGGGCGCCGCCCAGGAACAGCATGATGAAGGCCACCGCAATCAGGATGGCGGTGGCGCCGAAGTCGGGCTCCAACAGCAGCAGCACGCCGGCCAGGAGCACCGGCAGAAAAGGAATCAGCAGGCCGCCGAGAGTGTTCTGCAGCCGTCCCTGGCGGCGCACGATATAACCGGCCAGATAGGTGATCAGCGCCAGTCGTGCCGGTTCCGATGCCTGGATTCGGATGAACTCCAGGTCGATCCAGCGCCGCGCGTGATTGACCTTGACGCCGATGCCGGGAATCAGCACCACCGCCAGCAGGATCAGTCCGCCCACCGCCAGCCAGCCGCTCTTGCGCTCCCATACGTGCGCCGGTACCAGGAACGCGCCCCAGGCCAGCAGACCGCCGATGCCGGTGAAGACCAGTTGACGATAGAAAAAATAGAACGGCTCGCCGGTGAGCTTCTGCGCCTGCGCCACCGAAGCCGAGGCCACCATCACCAGACCCCAACACAACACCGCGGCCACCGCTGCGCACATCAGCGGGTCCAGACCCACCTGCGCACGCGGCAACGGCAACACCAACTGCTGCGGCTGCGAGTTCCAGCGTGGCAGGCTCAGGTTCATGCGTGATCGCACACCCATCGGCTGAAGCGCTCACCGCGCTCCACGTAGTTGCGAAACTGGTCCAGACTGGCGCAGGCCGGCGACAGCAGCACCTGATCACCCGGCTGCGCCAGGGTCTTGGCACGCGACAGCGCCGCGTTCATGTCGGGATCGCGATACACCGGCAGCGCGCCGTAGATGGCGTCTTCAATGGCCTGTGCGTCCTGGCCGAACAGCAGCGCCGCACGGCCCTTGTCCGCCAAAGGTTGCGCCAGCGGTGAAAAATCCTGCCCCTTGCCCTGGCCGCCGCCGAGCCAGACGATCGGGCCCGGCAAACCCTTGAGCGCCGCCAGGGTGGACCCGACGTTGGTGCCCTTGGAGTCGTTGAGCCAGGTCACGCCGCCGCGTTCGGCAACGAACTCGCATCGATGCGGCAGACCCCTGAACTCGCGCAAGGCCTGCAGCGCAGCCTCGCGCGCGATCCCGACTGCGTCGGCCAGCGCCAGCGTGGCGAGGGCATTGGCCACGTTGTGCAGGCCGTGGATCTTGAGCGCTGCACATGGGAGCACGGGAATCGGCAATCCGGAATCTGGAATCGTCGAGGCAAGCCAGGTTTCGGCTTGGTGCTGCACGAGACCGTATTGCTGCGTGGGTGTCGGCGCGCCCAGACCAAACGCTACCGTTCTTGCGACTCCCGATTCCCGATTCCCGATTCCCGTAAACGCATCGTCCCGGTTCACCACCGCCACCTCGCAGCCGCGAAAAATGCGCGCCTTGATCGCGGCGTAGCGCGCCATGTCGTGGTGACGGTCGAGATGATCCTCCGCCAGATTGAGGAAGGCCGCCGCGCTGCAGCGCAGGCTGTGGGTGGTTTCCAGCTGGAAACTCGACAGCTCCAGCACGTACAGCTCGGTGTCGTCGCTCAGCAGATCCAGCGCCGGTGTGCCCAGATTGCCGCCCACCTTCACACGTAGCCCGGCTGCGCGCGCCATCTCGCCGACCAGGGTGGTGACGGTACTCTTGCCGTTGCTGCCGGTGATGCCGATGACGCCGGGAGACGAGAGACGGGAGACGGGAGACGAAACCGCACGCGCAAACAACTCGATGTCGCCAATCACGGGGATGCCGGCGGCGATCAGCGAGTGCACGAAGGGCTCGTCGAGCGACACGCCCGGTGAAACCACCGCCTCGGCAAACTGCGTCAGTGGCCGCGGCGCGTCGAAGGCGCCGAGCCGGAATTCGACCTGCGGAAACTCGCGACGCAGCGCCTCGACGCCAGCCGGCGCCGCACGCGAATCGGTAACGACCAGCTTCGCGCCTTCGCGTGCGAGGTAGCGGAGTGCGGAGACCCCGGACGCACCGAGTCCGACGATCAACAGCGAAACCCCGTCGTAGCGATTCCCGATTCCTTCGGGGCTCCCGCCGGTCCACTCCCGATTTCTGACCGAGGCCATCACCGCACCTTCAGCGTCGACAGACCGATCAGCACCAGGATCAGGGTCACGATCCAGAAGCGCACGATGATCTTGGGCTCGGGCCAGCCCTTGAGTTCGAAGTGATGGTGCAGCGGCGCCATGCGGAAGATGCGCTTGCCGCCGCTGTACTTGAAGTAGGCCACCTGCAGCATCACCGACAGCGTTTCGGCCACGAACACGCCGCCCATCACCACCAGCACCAGTTCCTGGCGCACCAGGATCGCCACCACGCCCAGCGCCGCGCCCAGCGCCAGGGCCCCGACGTCGCCCATGAACACCTGCGCCGGATAGGCGTTGAACCACAGGAAGCCCAGCCCCGCGCCCGCTAGAGCGGTGCAGAAGACCACCAGCTCACCGACCCCGGCGATGTACGGGATGCCCAGATAACCCGCGATCTTGACGTTGCCGGTGCAGTAGGCGAACACCGCCAACGCCGAAGCCACCAGCACGCAGGGCATGATGGCCAGGCCGTCGAGCCCGTCGGTGAGATTCACCGCGTTGCTGGTGCCCACGATCACCAGATAGCTCCAGAAGATGAAGAACAGTCCCATCGGGACGGCCACGTCCTTCAGCAACGGAAAGATCAGGCTGGTTTCCACCGGCGCCTGGGCGGTGACGTAGATCAGCGCCGATACGCCGAAGCCGGCTAGCGACAACCAGAAATATTTCTGTCGCGCCGTGAGGCCCAGGTTGCGCCGGTGCTTGATCTTGATGAAGTCGTCCGCAAACCCCACGGCGCCGAACGAAAGCGTGACCAGCAGCGCGAACCACACGAAACGGTTGGTGAGATCCGACCACGCCAGGGTGGCGATGGTGATGGCCGCCAGGATCATCACGCCGCCCATGGTCGGAGTGCCGGTCTTGGCCTGATGCGACTTCGGCCCGACCTCGCGGATCACCTGGCCGAACTTGAAGTCATGGAGTTTCTGGATCATCCAGGGGCCGGCGATGAACGAAAAGATCAGCGCAGTGAGCACGCCCAGAATGCTGCGAAAGGTCAGATAGCCGAACAGGTTGAACTCGCTGACCGACTCCTTCATCCACATGGCAAGGTGATACAGCATCGTCAGTGCGTCTCTCGCGCGGTCTCGCCACACAGCGCGGCGACCAGTAATTCCATCCGCGCCGAGCGCGACCCCTTGACCAGCACCGTGATGCCTTCACCCAGTTGTGCAGCCAACCGCTGACTCAATACCGTTACGTCGGCATAGCGTTCGGCCGACTCTCCATAACCGCGTGCGTAGTCCGCACCGGCTGCGCCGACCGTGCACAGACGCTCGATCCCCAGCGCCTTGGCACTGGCCCCGCAGGCCTGGTGCAACGCCGCCGAATCTGTCCCCAGCTCGGCCATGGCACCGAGCACCGCCCAGCGCTGGCCGGGCTGCTGCGCCAGCAGTTCCAACGCCGCCTGCATCGAAGTGGGATTGGCGTTGTAGCTGTCGTCGATCACGCGCGCGCCCTGCGGCGTGCGCTTCCACGCCACCCGCCCCTGCGGCGCCTGCACCCGAGCCAGACCTGATGCGATCTGCGGTGCATCCATACCCAGCGCCGCCGCACAGGCCGCCGCTGCCAGCGCGTTCATGACGTTGTGTCGACCCGGCAGCGGCAGTTCGGCGCTGGCGGTGCTGCCGGGAACACGCAGCTCGAAGCGCGTGCCGGTGGCGGTGGCCACGATGTCACTGGCACCGACATCGGCGGTCGCATTCAAACCGAACCCGATCTGGCGACCGCGCGCCATGCCACGCCAGAGATCGGCGTAATCGTCATCGACATTGATCACCGCGATGCCGTCCGCACCCAGGCCGGCGAACAGTTCGCCCTTGGCGCGCGCCACGCCTGCGCGGCTGCCGAAGCCTTCCAGGTGTGCATCGCCCGCCTGTGTCACCACCCCGATCTGCGGTTGCGCCAGCGACGTCAGCAGCGCGATCTCGCCTGCACGATTGGCGCCCATTTCGATCACCGCGGTGCGATGCGAGTCGCGCAGTTCCAGCAGGCTCAGCGGCACGCCGATGTGATTGTTGAGATTGCCGCGCGTCGCCAGCACCGGCCCGCGTGCCGCGCATACCGCGGCCAGCAGCTGTTTGGTGGTGGTCTTGCCGTTGCTGCCGGTGATCGCCACCACCGGCACTTCGAAGCGCCGTCGCCAGGCAACGGACACCGCCTGCAGCGCCTGCAGCGGATCGTCCACAAGAAGTTGCGCGGCCGGTGCGTTGAGCCTGCGAACCACGATTGCACCGACCGCGCCCTTCCCTGCAGCCCCGCCCACGAAATCATGTCCATCGAAACGCTCGCCGCGCAGCGCCACGTAGAGGTCGCCGGCCTGCGCTGCGCGCGAATCGGTCACCACGCGCTGCACGTCGGCGTCCGCGCCGATCAGCTGCGCCTGCGCGACCTGCGCAAACCACGACAGGGGCGCCATGCCGCTCATGCCGCCCCCATGCAGTTCGCGACAAACTCGCGATCGCTGAAAGGCACGACACGGTCGCCATACGTCTGGGTGGCTTCATGACCCTTGCCGGCGATCAGCACCACGTCGCCGGCGAGCGCTTGATGCAGCGCCTGCTCGATGGCGCGCGCACGCTCGTGCTGGACCGCCACGCGGCTGCGATCCGCGGCGGCGACACCCTGCAGGATCGCTTCGACGATCAACGCCGGATCTTCGCTGCGCGGATTGTCGTCGGTGATCGTCACCCGATCCGCCAGCCTTGCTGCGACCTCGCCCATCAGCGCGCGCTTGCCGCGATCGCGATCGCCTCCGCAACCGAACACGCAGTGCAGGGCACCAGCGGTATGTGCGCGCAACGCGTCCAACACCTGTTCCAGCGCCTTGGGCGTGTGCGCGTAATCCACCACCGCCAGTGCGGGTGTAGCGGAGCCGCGAAACGCCTCGATACGGCCCGGCACGGTCTTCACCTGCGCCAGCACCTCGGCGATTTCCGACAGGGAACGGCCCGCCTCGCGCAGTACCGAGACCGCAGCGAGCAGGTTGTAAACGTTGAAGCGGCCCAGCAGGGTCGAGTGCAAGGCGACCTGCCCCGCCTCGGTCTGCAGCTCGAAACTCAGCCCCTGCGGGTGCAGTCGTACATCGCGCGCCAGCGCATACGGCATCGTTTGTGCGGGAGCGTCGCCATCAATTCCATACACGCGCAGGCGCGAACGCTCGGGCGTAGGCCGGATCGCCTCGATCCACACGGCGCCCATCGCATCGTCGCGATTGAGGATCAACGCCCGGCCGTCGGCCACTTCGAACAGGCGTCGTTTGGCCGCGGCATAACGCTCCAGCGTGCCGTGGTAGTCCAGGTGATCGCGACTGAGGTTGGTCAGCACCGCCGCGGCGAAGCGCACGGCACCGACACGGTTCTGTTCCAGCGCATGCGAGGACACTTCCATGGCGCAGGCGCCGATGCCTTGGTCCCGCAACGTCGCCAGGCATCCCTGCAGGCTCACCGGGTCCGGCGTGGTGTGCGTGGCGGCATCGAGCTGCTGCAGGCTGCCGCTGCCCAGCGTGCCGACATAGCCGCAGCGACGGCCGAGCAGGTCCAGCGCCTGCGCGATCAGATGGGCGGTCGAGGTCTTGCCATCGGTGCCGGTGACGCCGGCCACGAACATCGATTCCGAAGGCCTGCCGAAGAACCGCGCGGCGATCTCCCCAACATGCACCGACAGGCCTTGAACCTCCACGCAGGGGACCGGCGCCTGCGGCGGCGACTGGTCATCGGCGGGCTCCCAGACGATGGCACTGGCGCCACGCGCCAGCGCCTGCGGCAAGTGCGCCAGACCGTGACCGTGCGTGCCGCGCACGGCCAGGAAGGCCTCGCCGGACCGCAATTGCCGCGTATCGAGCGCCAGCCCGCGCACCGCGATCGCAGGCGCAACCGGGGTCAGGCCTGCGAGCAGATCGCTGAGCATGCACGCGGACTGCGCGTTCAAGAACGCGGCCTCGTCGGCAGGGTGTCGGGCATCGCAACCTGCGGGCCGGACTGCGACGGCATGCAGTCTTCGGCACACTCGTCCGGCGCAATCTGCAGCAGGCGCAACGCGCCCTGCAGCACGGTGGAGAACACCGGAGCCGACACCACGCCACCGTAGTAATCGCCAGTGGCCGGTTCGTCGATCATCACCAGACCGATCAGGCGCGGTTTGCGTGCCGGCACCATGCCGATGAACACCGACTGGTGGCGCTTGGCGTCGTAACCGCCGGTGGCCGCCACCTTGCGCACGGTGCCGGTCTTGCCGGCGACGTGATAGCCGGGAATGTTGGCGCGCGTGCCGGTGCCGCCCTGCGCGGTAACCAGCTCCAGCATGTGCCGCACCTGACGCGCCGTTTGCGCGCTCACCGCCCGCTGCGGAGGCGCCTGGCGGCCGTCGCTGACCAGCTTGAGCTGCGGCATCAGGCCGTCGTTGGCCAGCGCCGCATAAGCGCGCACCAGATGCAAGGCGTTCACCGACAGCCCGTATCCGTAGGAGGCGGTGGCGGTGGCGATCTGCCCCCACTGCGAGGGAGGGCGCAGCAGCGGCGCGGTTTCGCCCGGAAAGCCGGAGGCGACCCGATCGCCCAGGCCGAACTTCTGATAGCCCTGCCAGATGTTCTCGGCACCGATCTGGATGCCGAGCTTGGCGGCGCCGACGTTGCTCGACTTGGCCAGGATCAGCCCGATGTCGGCAGTGCCCAGCGCGTGGATGTCGCGCACGGTCAGGCGCGCCACCTGCATCCAGCCATCGCCGGTGTCGATGCGGGTGCCCGGCACCACCGCGCCTATTTCCAGTGCCTGCGCCACCAGCAAAGGTTTGACGGTGGAGCCGGGCTCGAAGGAATCGACAATGGCGCGGTTGCGCATGCGTCCTGGCTTGCGGTCCTCCGGCTTGTTGGGGTTGTAGCCGGGCTGGCTGGCCACCGCCAGAATCTCGCCGGTCTGCGCATCGGCGACCACCACCAGCCCGCCCTTGGCCTTGTGTTCGCGCACCGCCTGCTTGAGTTCGCGATAGGCCAGGTACTGCAGCCGCAAGTCCATCGACAGGTACAAGTCTTCGCCGGGATGCGCCGGTACCGCATCGGTGGTGTCTTCGACGATGCGCCCGCGGGCGTCGCGGATCACCCGGCGCGAGCCATCCTTGCCGCGCAGGCTGTCGTCGTGCGCCAGCTCCATGCCCTCCTGACCCCTGCCGTCGACGTCGGCAAAACCCACCACCTGACCTGCCACTTCGCCCGCCGGGTAGTAGCGCCGGTACTCGCGTGTGGAGAACACCCCAGGCGCTTTCAGCGCCAGCACCCGGCGCGCCTCGTCCGGCGGCAGTCCGCGCTCGATGTAGACGAACTGGCGCTTGGCCCGTTCCTGCAGAAAGCGCATCAGGGTCGCGGGCTGCTGACGCAACACCTTGGCCACCGCGGCCAGGTGTTCGGGCGACGCCAGCAAGGCCGAGGGCACGCACCACAACGAATCCACCGGGGCGGACAACGCCAGCGGCTCGCCGCGGCGGTCGCGGATGGCGGCCCGATGGCCCTGCAGCGTCACCGTGCGAACCTGTCGCTCGGTGCCCTTCTGGGTCAAGTAGTCCCGCTCGATCACCTGCAAGTGAAACGCTCTGGCGGTGACGCCCACCGCGCCGACGGCCAGCACCGACAACACCAGCAGGCGACGCCAGATCGCCACCGGCCGCAACTTGTGCTGGATGTGCGCGCTCACGGTGCGGTCTCCAGCCGCGAGGTCTTGACGATGACGTAGTTGCGCGGCTCCGACATGCCCAGACTTTCGCGCGCGGTCGCCTCGATGCGCGCGTGGTGCGACAGCGCGGCTTCCTCGAGCTGCAACTGCGACCACTCCATCTGCAGGCGATCGCGTTCCACCCGCGCCTGTTCGAGCGCGCCGGTGAGGCTGCGGTTGTCGTGCTTGATGCGTACCGCCCATAGCGCCGAACCCATCACCAGCACGGCCAGCACCAGCGGCAGCATCATCCCGTGCGGCCGCGCTTCGATCAGTCCCAGGTACAGCCGCTGCCAGGTGTAGTTCACGGGCGACGCTCCGCCACCCGCAGCACCGCGCTGCGCGCACGCGGGTTGTCGGCACATTCGGCGTCCGACGGAAACACGCGCCCGACGACGCGAAACGCCGGCGCCGTCGGACCCGAGCCGAGACGCGCGTCGTACAGGACCTGCGTCGGGTCGAACGCTTCATGCTTCGCGCTAGAGGCCTCGCGGACGAAACGCTTGACGATGCGATCTTCCAGCGAGTGAAAGCTGATCACGGCGAGCCGGCCGCCGCCAGCCAGCAAGTCGAGGCTGGCGTCCAGCGCAGTCTTGAGCGCGTCGAGCTCGCCGTTGATGTGGATGCGGATGGCCTGGAAGCTGCGCGTGGCCGGATGAATTTTCTGGCGCGGGCCCGGCACCGCACGCGCAATCAGCTCCGCCAGCTGCGTGGTGCGCGTGATCGGCGCCTCGGCGCGCGCCGCCACCAGTCTTCGCGCGATGCGGCGGCTGGCACGCTCCTCGCCGTAGGTCCACAGGACTTCGGCGATCTCGCCCTCCTCGGCAGTGGCCAGCCAGTGCGCGGCGGGCATGCCCGCGTCCGGATCCATGCGCATGTCCAGCGGCCCGTCGTGGACGAACGAGAATCCGCGGGCCGCATCGTCGAGCTGCGGGGAGGACACGCCCAGATCCAGCAGCAGACCGTCGACCTTTCCCACCAGCTGCTGTTCGCGCGCCCAGGCACCCAGCGCCGAAAAATTGCGCCGGTGAAAGTGAAAGCGGGTGCGCCCGGCGAATTGCGAGGCCGCTGCACGACAGGCTTCAGGGTCGTGGTCCAGCGCGTGCAGAACGCCGTGCGGGCCGATCTGCGTCAGGATCGCCGCGCTATGACCGCCGCGCCCGAACGTGGCGTCCACGTAAGTTCCGCCAGCCTTGAGCGCGAGCCCGGCGAGCGCTTCATCAAGCATCACCGGGCGGTGCGCAGGCATCGGCTCAATACGTCCGCGCCGGGGCACCGTCGCCGGGATGCCATGACCGCCACGAAACGAGGTCGAATGGCCCAGCACCGCCGGGACGCAGGGGATGGCGGCAGATGATTGCAGCATCGGCGCCCGTCACCGCTTCAAGGTCCGGAACGCATCGGTCACGCGCTCGCCGAGCGCGGAACCCTCGCCGAAGCGCTCGTTCCAGAGTTCCTCCGGCCACAGATCGAAGCGCCGAATCTGACCCATCAACACGCCCGAACCGTTGAAGCGCGCGTAACGCCGCAGCATCGGCGGCAGCAGCACGCGGCCTTGTTTGTCGATCTCGGTTTCGCAGGCAAAGCCGATGAACACGCTCTTGAGCAGTTCGGCGCTGTCGCGGTCGTCCATGTTCTGGATTTCGTCGGCCAGACGCTGGAACTCGGGCGCCGGGTAGAGCTCCAGGCAGGGGTTGGGCCCACGGGTGACGACCAGCTGCGAACCGCAGCTATCGGCCAGCTCCTGGCGATAGCGGGCCGGGATCGCCACGCGACCCTTGTCGTCGATGGTCAGTTGATGTGACCCGGAGAACACGTTCGGCCCCTAGTGAATGTGGACAGACTCCCCACAATTGCCCACAAATAACCCCTTCGAGGCACTATAAACCACGTCGTCACCCCCTACAAGCCAAATCGGAGCAATATTTCTTGCCTGAACAAGCGCTTACCGTCGGCTTAACAACGAGCAATAACTTCACCAAAAACAGGGTGATGTCGGGCGTTCTTCATGTGGGGGGCAGACATCGCAGGCGCGCGGACGCCGCTGCGGGCTGCGGGGGCGGGCGAAACCGCCCGCCCCCGCAGCCCCGGTTCGGTGCCGATGATCAGCAGCAGCGAAATCAGAAAACGAGTCGGCCTGTAAGCCGGGTTCTGTCGAGAACGATCATTCCTCTAGGCGCCGTGTCGCCACGGCGCTCCAGCAACCTACCCGGAAGGCGCGTGGGCCACGCGTTTGCCCCGAAGGACAACCCTTCCCTATTTGGTCTTGCTCCGAGTGGGGTTTGCCGTGCCGGTCTGTTGCCAGACTCGCGGTGCGCTCTTACCGCACCGTTTCACCCTTGCCTGATCCCGTCTTGCGAGGGGCCATCGGCGGTTTGCTCTCTGTTGCACTTTCCGTCGCCTCACGGCGCCCAGGCGTTACCTGGCACTCTGCCCTGTGGAGCCCGGACTTTCCTCCCCCGATAGCCCTTGCAGGTTCACGGCGGCGATCGTTCAGCCGACTCTGCGACGGATTCTACGCGCCTTCGGTAGCGTCGGCGTCGTTGGCGTCGGCGCCGCCCAGCCCCAGGGCCAGTTCGTATACCACCTGCTTGCGTAAACCGGTCAGTGCGGCGACGGCCCGCGCCGCGCGCGACGCCGGCATTTCCGCCAGCAGCACGCGCAGCAGACGTTGGGCTTCCCGGGCCTGGTCGCTGTCGGCGGCCGGCGCTGGGGAGATAGCCAGCACGAACTCGCCGCGCTGCCGATTGGGGTCCTCGGCGATCCACTGCGTCAGCGCCGTCGCCGGTAACAGCACGCTCTGCTCGAAACGCTTGCTGAGTTCTCGGCCCAGCATCAGCGGGCGCTCGCCCAGCACCGCAGCGAGGTCGGCCAGACTGTCGACAACGCGGTGACTGGATTCGTAAAGCAGCACCGTGCGCGGTTCGTGCGCCAGCTCGGCGATGCGTTGCCGCCGTGCCGCCGGCTTCGGCGGCAGAAAGCCCACGAACAGGAAACTGTCGCTGGGCAGCCCGGCGATGGACAGGGCCGCGATGGCCGCACAGGGTCCCGGTACCGCCAGCACCGCGCAGCCGGCGTTGCGCGCCGCACGCACCAGCTGAAAACCCGGATCCGAAATCAGTGGGGTGCCGGCATCCGACACCAGCGCCAGCGATTCGCCCGCCTGCAGCCGCGCGACCAGGCCATCGACGACCTGGGCCTCGTTATGGTCGTGCAAGGCGGTCATCGGCGTATCGACGCCGCAGTGGCGCAGCAACACCGCGGTGGTGCGCGTATCTTCGGCTGCGATGCGACTGACTCCGGCCAGCACCGCGCGCGCACGCGGCGACAGATCGCCCAGATTGCCGATGGGCGTGGCCACCACATAGAGGCTGCCCGGCTGGATGTCGGCGTCGTGTTCGGAGGCAGAGGTCAAAGCATGATCCGTTGGGAAGGCCAGGCAAGGCTGCGTGCGATACTTTAGCGATGACACTTGCACGCTGGTCTTTCGTTCTGTGGCTGAGCGTCTGGACGCTCGCGATTCAGGCGCAACCGCCGACGGCTGCGGCGGTGCTGTCGCTGATCGGCACCGCCGAACAGGCGGTGGCGCAGGGAGACGATCGTGCCGCCGAAGCAGCGCTGTCGCGCATCCCGAGCGGTTCGGCCGACGGCATGCAACTGGCCCGCATTCAACTGGTGCGCGCCGAGATCGGCCTGATCCGGCGCCAGCCGGGCACCATGCTGCGCGCGCTGCCGCCTACCAGCCAGCACGTGCCGGCGCTGGCCGCACGCATGGAGTCGCTGCGCGCGCGGGCGTACTTCCTCGACGGCGACCCCGCACAGGCGGTCGCGGCGCTGGTGGAGCGCGAACGCTGGCTGCGCTCGCCCGACGAACTGGCCGACAACCGCGAAGACATCTGGCGCGGCCTGCTTGCCGCGCCCTTGCCTGGCCGCACTATCGCCGCGCTTGACACGCAGCCGCCCATGGTACGCGGCTGGCTGGACGCCGCGCGGGTGCTGCAGCAGGGTCCGACCGGCGAGGCGATCTCGGCGTGGTCGCGGCGCAATCCCGGCCACCCCGCCTCGTCGTGGATGGCGCAGGTGCGATTTCCCGGCGGCGGCTCGGCGCAAGCGCAGGCGCCGCCAGCCCTGTCGATACCCGGCCTTGGCGCGGTCGGCGGCCGCTTGGCGGTGCTGTTACCGCTGAGCGGAAGCCTGGGTGCAGCCGGCAGCGCGGCGCGCGACGGCATGGCCGCAGCCTGGTTCGGCGCCCCCGCACCGCGGCCAAGCCTGCGCTTTTACGATACCCGCGGCGATGCTGGCGCCGCGCTGGTGGCCTGGGAGACCGCCGTGCTCGACGGCGCCGATCTGATCGTCGGACCGTTGACCAAACCGGCGGTGGCGATCATCGCGCGACAAGGCACGCCGCGTCCGTGGATCGCACTGAATTACGTCGACCAGCCGCTATCCGGCGCGCTGCAGTTCGGCTTGGCGCCCGAAGACGAAGCGCGTGCCGCCGCGGTGGACGCCCTGGCCAGTGGCCGCCGCCAGGCACTGGCGCTGGTGCCCGACAACGAATGGGGCACGCGTGCGCTGCAGGCGTTCACCGAAACCTTCGTCAGCCAGGGCGGCCGCGTGCTCGACAGCGTGCGCGTGAAATCCGGCACGCAGGATTTCGGCGACGCCATGCGCCAGCTGCTGCGGCTCGAAGGCAGCCGCTCGCGCCACCAGCAACTGACGCAGGTGCTGGGTGTGCCCAGCGAGTTCGAGCCGCGGCCGCGTCAGGACGCCAATCTGCTGTTTGCGCCGCTGCGTGCCGAGGAGATTCGCGCCCTGTCGCCGCAGCTCGCGTTCTTCCGCGCCGGCAGCCTGACCACCTATGTGATCTCGGCCGCGCACTCGGGGCGCGTGGACGAGCAGCTCGAGGGCCTCAAACTGTGCGACATGCCCTGGGTGATGTCCGGCGGTGGCGCGGTGGACGATCAGCGCGCACGCGACGCACTCAATTTCCCCTTTCCGGTGCGCACGCAGCCGCGGCTGTTCGCGCTGGGGCGCGACGCTTTTGAGCTGGCGCGCGGCATGCTCGGTGGCAACTTGCATCGCATGCAGGACCTCGCCGGTGCCACCGGCCGCCTGCAAGTGGCGCCCGGCGGGCGCGTCATTCGCACGCTCGACTGCAGCCGCGTGGTCGAGGGCCGCGCGGTTGCCGGCACCTGACGTGAAAGGCGCCGAGGCCGAAGACCTCGCCTTGAATTACCTGTTGTCGCGCGGCCTGCACCTGGTGGACCGCAATCTGCGCGCGCCCGGCGGCGAACTGGACCTGGTCATGCGCGAGCGCGACGTCCTGGTAATCGTCGAGGTGCGCAAGCGCAGCCACGCAGGCTACGGCGGCGGCGCCGAATCGGTGGACCGCCGCAAGCAGGCGCGCATCGTGCGCGCCACGCTGGGACTGCTGGCGCGCAGACCGGACTGGGCGCGCATGGCGATCCGTTTCGACGTGGTGACCCTGGACGCACAGGACCGGATCGAGTGGATACCGGCGGCGTTCGACGCGCAGGTGTGAGCTTTGAAGGTCCCGCCGGACGGCCGGAATCATTTCACGCAAAGACGCCAAGTGCAGCGCAATGGCACAGAGAGCATCGTGGGACAATTCGCGAAATCCGGCCGGGAACGAGTGAACTGTAGGGTCCGGCCGCCGGTTTCCTTGCCTCTCGTTTACCCGTTGTGTCTTTGCGCTTTTCCTTGCGCCTTTGCGTGAATCGCTTTTCGGCAAACCGACATGAACCGCCCCAAAGACACCGCCGACAGCCTGGATCGCGCCCGCGCCGCCATCGCCGCATTGTCTGCGCACTGGCCTGCCGGCCGTCTGCTCACCGATCCCGCCGATTGCCTGGCCTACGGCTACGACAATTCGCGTCGCGTGGTGGCACCGCAGGCGGTGGTGTTCGCGCTGGACGAGGACGAGGTCGTGCGCGTCGTCGAGGCCTGCCGCGATCGGCGCGTGCCGTTGACCGTGCGCGGTCGCGGCACCAATACCACCGGCGCCAGCGTGCCGGTCGACGGCGGCATCGTGCTGTCGATGGAGCGCATGAACCGCATCCTGCGACTGTCGCCGGGTGATCGGCTGATCGAATGCGAGGCGGGTTGTCTCAACGGCGACGTCCAGCGCGCCGCGGCAGCGCATGGGCTGTTCTGGGCACCGGACCCGACCAGCGCCGACTACTCCACCGTCGGCGGCAATCTGGCCTGCGGCGCCGGCGGGCCGCGCGCAGTCAAGTACGGAACCGCGCGCGAGAACGTGCTGGGCCTGAGCGCGGTCACCGGCGCCGGGCAGCGACTGCGCTGCGGCAGCCTGACCACCAAGGGCGTAGTCGGTTACGACTTGACGCGGCTGTTGATCGGCAGCGAAGGCACGCTGGCGTTGATCACGCGGGCCGCCCTCAAACTGCTGCCGCGCCCGCCGCACAAGCGCACCCTGCGCGCGGCCTATAGCGACGTCGCCAGCGCGATCGCCGCGGTGACCCGCATCATGGGCCAGCCCGCCACGCCCTGCGCACTCGAGTTCTTCGACGGCGATGCCGTGGCGCTGGCGCAAGCCTGGCGCGATTGCGGCATCCCGGAGCGCACCGGCGCGCTGCTGTTGATCGATATCGATGGCGACGGCGACGGACTGGAAGCCGACACCGCCGCGGTTGCAGCAGCGGCCGGGACCACCGGACTGTTGGAGCTGCGGCAGGCCGCCACCGCCGCCGAATCCGAGGACCTGTGGGCGGCGCGCAAGGCGCTGTCGCCCTCTTTGCGCAAGCTGGCACCGCGCAAGGTCAACGAGGACGTGGTGGTCCCCGTCACCCAGCTGCCCACACTGGTGGCCGGCCTGCGCAAACTGTCCACGGACCACGGTTTGCGCGTCGTCAGCTTCGGCCACGCCGGCAACGGCAACCTGCACGTGAACCTGCTGGCCGACCCGCTCGACAGCGCGCAGTCGCGGGCCATCGAGGCCTGCCTGCACGCCCTGTTCGAGCTGGTGCTGTCCTTGGGCGGCAGCCTGTCCGGCGAACACGGCGTGGGCATCGAAAAGCGCGCTTACGTGAATTGGGAAATCGATGCACCCAGCCTGGCCTTGATGCGGGCGATCAAGGTGGTGTTCGATCCCGCCGGCATCCTCAATCCGGGCAAGACGCTACCGGATGCATCGGAAGGCTCCGATACCGCTCCGTCGCGGACAAGCCGGGAACCGGGGTTCAAGCATCCGGTGTAGGCGCCGCGGAACGCAAAGACGGCGGCTGTCTGCCGCCGCGCTGCGAGATGCATTCCACATCCTCGCGCCGTTGCGACGGGATCGCGCGGGCTACTTCACCACGCGCAGATGACTGCGGCCCGGTTTGGGTTTGGGCGGCGTCTCGCCGGCACTGGCGGTGGACTCCGGCACGGTATCGGGCGGCAGCGGCGACTCGACATCGCCGAACACGATGCCCTCGCCGTTCTCGCGCGCAAACACCGCCAGCACCGCGCCGACCGGCACGGTCACCTCGAATCCGCGGCCCGAGAAACGCGCGGAAAACCAGATCGGGTCGGACTGCAGGTCCAGGTTCTGCACCGCCATCGGGCTGACGTTCAGAGTGATGCGGCCTTCCTGCACGTATTCGCGCGGCACGTTCACGCCCTCGACGTCGGCCGCCACCAGCAGATGCGGAGTGAAGCCGTTATCGGTCGCCCAGTCGTAGATGGCACGGATCAGATAGGGCCGGCGGGATCGATGGTTCATCCCGCGATTCTAAGGCCTTTGCACCCGACCGGCCGGCCGTTGCGCGTCGACCAGGCTGGTCGCGAAAGCGGGACGCGCGAAAACACGCTCGGCGTAACGGCGGATCGGGTCGGTGCCTGCGGGCATCTGCATTTTCAGCGAGCCCAGGCGCCACAGCAGCGCAGCCCAGGCGCAATCGGCGATGCCGTACTCCAGCCCCAGAAACCATCCGCGCGAAGGAAACAGTCGCGCGCTGGCGGCCAGACGATCGCCCAATTGCTTGCGCGCAGCACGCGCTGCCGCAGCGGCGCCGCTTTCGACTTCGCCGACCAGGCTCATCCACTCCTGTTCGAGTTGCTGCATGGCCATGCGCAGGCGTGCGCGTGCCGAAGCTTCCGGCGGCATCATCGGCGGATGCGGGTAGCGCTCATCGAGAAATTCCGCGATCAAGCGAGCCGGGTAGATCACCGTCTCGCGGTCGGTCAAGGTTGGCAGACTGCGCATCGGATTGATGGTGGCCAGGTCCTCGTCGAAGCCGGCGGGGCGCTGCACACGCACCCGCACGCCGGGCACATCTTTTTCGCACAGCACCAGACGGACCCAGTGGCAGGCCGTGCCGGTGTCGGTGCAGTAAAGCGTGACGCCTGCGTTGGATGCCGGCTTGGCCGCCGGCACGTACTTGGATTTGCTGCGCAATGCCATGGCGTCGCTCGTCTGCGTCGTCCCGGGCCGGCCACCAATGTGCACCGCGCGGTCCCCGGCAAGCAAATCCTGGGCGTTGCCGGAATGCGGGGATTCGCCACGGTGCCCATGGAGCAGCCCGGCCGAAGGCGGAAAGCGACCGCACCGCGGTGCCGGACCGCCGATGCGCCCAAGAAAAAGCCGGCGCGAGGCCGGCTTCCAAATCAATCTGCGGGGGCGATCAGTGCACGTCGCGCCAGTATTCCTTTTTCAGCAGGAAGGCAAAGCCGAGCAGGACGAACAGGTACACCAGCACCTTGACGCCCAGGGCCTGTCGGGCAGACCGGCCCGGCTCGGCGGCATAGGCCATGAAGTTGACCAGATCGCCGACAAACTTGTCGTAGTCGCGCGGCTCCAGGCTACCGGCCTGCACGATCTCGAAAGGGTCGTCATGGCCGCCGTGGCTGTCCTCGCCACCCTCGTCATGCTCGTGCGTGGCCGGCACCTGCCAGCCCTGCAGTTCCCACAGCACATGCGGCATCGACGCACCGGCCAGCACCAGATTGTTGACGCCCAGGGGGCGTGCGGGGTCGACGTAGAAACTCTTGAGATAGCTGTAGACCCAGTCTTCTCCGCGCGCCCGGGTCTCCAGCGTCAAGTCCGGCGGCAACTGGCCAAACCATTCCTTGCCCTTTTCTTTGGGCATGGCGCTGACGATGGTGTCGCCGATCTTGTCGCTGGTGAACATCAGATTCGCCTGCAGCATTTCTTCGGGAATCTGCAGGTCCTGCGCCACCCGGCTGTAGCGCATGTACTGCATCGAATGGCATCCCGAGCAGTACGCCATGAAGTATTTGGCGCCGCGCTGCACCGACGGCAGGTTGCCGACATCGGCCTCGTAGCCGTAGGGCAAGGCGCCTCCGCCGGCCGCCAGCACGCTGCCGCCGAACAGGGCACCGGCGATCAGCAGGGAACAGGTCAGCATCTTGCTGATGGGAGACAGGAGCTTCATGCGGTCACCCTCTCCGGCACCGGCTTGGATTTTTCGAGTTTATGAATGAACAGCAGGCTGAAGAAGAAGTAGAAGTAATACACCGTACCGATCTGCGACAGCAGCGTGCCCAGATCGGTCGGCGCCTGCATCCCGAGGTAGTTGAGCATCATGTAATTGACGCCGAACACCACCGTGGTGACCTTGGTGATCATGCCCTTGTAGCGGATCGACTTGATCGGGTTCTTGTCCAGCCAGGGCAGCACGAACAGGATCAGCACCGCGGCAAACATCACGATCACGCCCGGCAGCGCGGAACCGAACATGGACGGGGTGGCGCGCAACATCGCGTAGAAGGCACCGAAGTACCAGGCTGGCGCGATGTGCTCGGGCGTGACCAGCGGGTTGGCTTCCTGGAAGTTGGGCTTCTCCAGCAGATAACCACCGCCGTCCGGCGCGAAACAGATCAGGCTGGCGAAGATGATCAGGAAGACCACCACGCCGACGATGTCCTTGACCGTGTAGTAAGGGTGAAACGGAATGCCGTCCAGCGGAACGCCGTTTTCGTTCTTGTGCTTCTTGATCTCGACGCCGTCGGGGTTGTTGGACCCGACCTCGTGCAATGCGATCAGATGCGCCACCACCAGGCCCACCAGGGCGAAGGGCAGCAGCACCACGTGCAGCGAGAACAGGCGGTTGAGCGTGGCATCGGCCGGGATGTAATCGCCCTGAATCCATACCACCAGATCGGGCCCGATCACCGGGATGGTGCCGAACAGATTGAAGATGACGTTGGCACCCCAGTAGCTCATCTGGCCCCAGGGCAGCACGTAACCGGCGAAGCCTTCGGCCATCAGCACCAGGAAGATCAGGCAGCCGAAGATCCAGATCAGTTCGCGCGGCTTCTTGTAGCTGCCGTAGATCAGGCCGCGAAACATGTGCAGGTACACCACCACGAAGAACATGCTGGCGCCGGTGGAGTGCATGTACCTGAGGATGTTGCCCCAGGGCACGTCGCGCATGATGTATTCGACCGAGCCGAAGGCCAGCGCGGCGTCCGGCTTGTAGTGCATGGCCAGCCAGATGCCGGTGAGCAGCTGGTTGACCAGCACCAGCAGCGCCAGCGAGCCGAAGTAGTACCAGAAGTTGAAGTTCTTCGGCGCGTAATACTCGGTCAGGTGATCCTTCCACAGCTTGGTCAGCGGGAAGCGGTCGTCGATCCAGCCGAGGAAGCCGGTGGTCTTGTACGGATTGGGAACGATAGCCATGTTCTGTTTTCGTCCTTCAGGCCGCGACCGGGTCTTCGCCGATCACGATGGTGTTGTCACCGTCGTAACGATGCGGCGGAACGGCCAAATTGATCGGCGCCGGGACGCCGGCGTATACGCGACCCGACAGGTCGAACTTGGAACCGTGGCAGGGGCAATAGAAGCCGCCCTGCCAGTCCGCTGCGATCTCGGGCGCCGGCGTGTTGGGACGGAAGCTGGGCGAACAGCCCAGATGCGTGCAGGACCCGATCATGACCAGCAGCTCCGGCTTGATGGAGCGCTCGGCGCCGGTGATGTAGCTCGGTTGCTGCGGCTGCTCGCTGTCCGGATCCGCCAGCTCGTCGGTGACCTTGGACAGGCTGGCGATCATCTCCGGTGTGCGCTTGACGATCCACACCGGCTTGCCGCGCCAGCCCACGATCAGCAGCTGCCCTTCGCCCAGGGCCGACACGTCGACGGTCACCGGAGCACCGAGCGCCTTGGCGCGCTCGCTGGGTTTGAGCGAAGCCAGAAAGGGCCAGGCCACGAAGCCGGCGCCGATGGCGCCTACGCCGCTGGTCGCCAGTGTCAGAAATCGCCGGCGGCCCGGGTCCACACCCGGCGCCGCGGCGGCGGCCACGCTTTGCGTGCTCATCAGAATCAAGCCCCCTGGAGGATCGTATTGACGTCCGGCGGGGACCTGGGTAAGAGCGCCAACCCGGATTCGGCACCCCGCCTAACCCGGCGATTATAAGCTGCCGGGATCGCGCCCGAAACCGACCTCGGCCAATTCTCCGGCCGGCGCCCGGAACGTGCGGTTACAGCCGTGCCAGCACGCCGGCGGCGATGGCGATCTGGTAGATCACCTGCACCACGTCCTTGCCGAACTGGAAGCGCTTGGTGTCCACGGCCGGCAGGATCATGATCTCATCGCCCGGCTCGACCCGGGTCGACATCACGAAACCCTGACCGTTTTCGGAAGCGATCTCCCCCGACTGGCGGATCAGCAGCACGCGGTCGGCCGAAGAGCGCTGGATCAGCCCCCCCGCCTGATTGATGTAATCGCGCACGTGATAGCCCTTGCGCCAGACAAAAGCGTTGGGCAGATACACCTCGCCGTGCACGTTCACCAGTTGGCTGTCGCGTGGCACGCGAACCACGTCGCCGTCCTCCAGCGCGATCGTGCTGGGGTCCAGGTCGCGCGGCAACACCACCTGTCCCTTGGGCACGATGTCGCGCGCGCGCTCCACGAACTGCAGCACCAGCTCGGCCTCGCGCGTGCGCAGCTCGGCTTCCTCGCGGGTCGCCGACCGCGCCGACAGGACCGCCTGCTCCAGGCGGTTGAGCATCTCGTCGAGCACCTGCTTTTGTCGGGCTGCCACGCTCACCCGGAACAATTGCAGGCTCTCCGGCCGCGACTGCTCGGAAAATTTCACCTGCGCGATCAGGTCGGCCAGGGTGGCCGAGTACGGCAGCACATACTGGCCGGCGCCCTCGTGTTCGCCTTCCAGGGTCACCGCGATCTGGCCGACCAGTCGATCGGCCACCACTTCGATGAGGTCGCCGGTTACCGCCGGGCCGTTCAGCAGCGGATCGCCCACCGGCACGTAGACCGCTTCGCGCCTGGTGCCCTGGTTGCGGGTCAGGCTGACGTGGGTGGCACGCCCGCTGATTCCGGCCATCTGCAGCATCTGGGCGATGCTGGTCGGCGGGCGGAACTCGAACTGTGCCGGGCTCGCCACCAGGCCCTCGATGCGCACGGTGGGACCGATCGGGCCGATGAAGATGCTGTCGCCGTCGCGCAGCTGGATCTGCGGCAGGCGGCCGCGGGTGAGGAAATCGTAGAGATTGACCGCGGTCACCAGCTTGTCGCCGCGCAACACCCGCACGTCCAGGTAGCTGCCGGACGCAGGGTCGACGCCGCCGGCGCGGTCGATGAAATTGAGGATGGAATCCGAGGCATAACCCGGGTACAGACCGGGGCGCCGTGCGAACCCGGACACGAACACCTTGACCGGCACCGCGCTGGCCAGCGTGGCGTAGACGCCGACATCCTCCCGGTACACCTTGCGCACCTCGCGCAGTACGTGCTCGTTGAGCTCGCCGTTGCGCACGTTGACCACGCGCACCGGCCCGACCCGCGGGATGAACAGATTACCTTGCGCGTCGACCTGCAGTTGCAGCTGTCCGTCCACCGCACCCCACAGCTGAACGTCGACCTGATCGCCGACGCTGATGAGGTAATCGGGGTTGAAGCCGCGGAAGGACTCCTGGGCGAAGCGGCCCTGGAACAGGCTGCTGCCGAACACCGCGCTCTGGCTCAGCCATTCTTCCGAGTACAACGCCTCCGGCACCGGCGGCGCCTGCCGGGTGTCGGCCTGGCGCTCGGACCGCAGCGGATCGGAATACTGCAGCCTCTGCTGCTCGCGGTCGCCGAACAGCGGTTCCGGTGTCGGCATGCGCGGTGCGGTCTGCTGGCTTTGCTGCGAGGTCTGGTTCTGGGTCTGCGAGGTCTGGTTCTCGGCCTGACCCGGAAACGGGATGCCATTGCGCGGATCGACCTGCTGAGCCAAGGCCGCAGACAGGCTCGCCGCACCGAGCAGCGTCGAGGCGAGCAGATGGGCAAGGGCAACCTTCATGATCATTCCATGTGATCGCGGATCGAGGCGATCAGCAGCCCCCCGATCAGGTAAAGCAGATTGAGAAAGAAAAACAGGGTCGTCACGTTATAGGAGCGGCGCGGCATCAGCGAGGCCTCCGGCAGCGTCGGCCCCGACACCCTGACCAGATGCTTGACCTTGCGTGAGGCATCGAGTTTGGCCGCCTCCAGACTGCGCAGGCTGCCCTGATAGACGTCGGTAGCGACCTGTAGCGCCAATTCACGCTCCTTGAACTGCAGCACCAGATCGTTGAGCGGTTGGGTGTCGCCGGCCTTGACCTGCTTGCCGCGTTCCTGCTCGATCTGGCTCTGGATGGCGGCAATCTTCTTGCGCTGAGACACCACTTCCGAAGCGGTCGGACTCATGAAGCTCTGCAAGGCTTTCAGTTCGGTGCGCGCGCGCGAAAGCTCCTGTTGCAGGCCGCCGATGATCTGCGCCACCGCCTGGCTCTCCAGCACCGGATCGAGCATTCGGTTCCGGTTCTGCAGATTCACCAGTCGCGCGGTCTCCTCGCGCAGGCGCCGATCGGTCTTGTCCAGCTCGCCCTGCACGAAGGCGACCTGCTCGCGCGCCAGGCTCTGCCCCACCTCGTTGACGAAACGCTCGGCGCGCTCTGCGATCGCCGCCGACAGGCGCTGGGCATAGGCGCGGTCGAACGCCTGCACGCGCAACCGAATGATGGGCGCGGCCTCGTCGATCTCTACCGCAACGTAATTCAGATAGTGCTTGAGGAAGCGCTCGGACGACGCGTCCGCCGCCATACGCGAGAACGGATCGAGCGTCGGCGACGAATAGTGCGCGCGCAGATCCAGCGTCTCCTGCAGATGATCCAGCATCGCCGGGCTCAGGATGAAACTCTTGACCAGCTCGGCGTCCAGCGCCGAACCCGATGCGTTGGGCGTAAGCAGTCCCAGAGCGATGGTCGCCATGCCGGCAGGATCGTCGCCTTCCACGATCAGGCGGGTATCGCTGACGTAACGGTCGGTGGACAGCAGCAGATAGTAGGCGCCCAGCAGCAGCGTCGGCAGCAGCACGATGCCGGCGTAGGCCCAGCGACGGCGCAGCAGAGCCAGCAAGCGGTCCCTCATCGATTGTCCTTGCGATAGGCGGAGATCGCCTCATTGATGTCGTCGAAATATCGCACCACCCCGCCACTGATATGCAAGCCGACCGTGCATTGCTCGCGCAGGCTGTCGACGTTGTGGCTGACCAGCAGGATCCCGGCCATGCCGCGTTTGGATGCGAACATGGCGTTGGCGCGACGGCGGAAACGCTCGTCGCCGACCGCGGTGACTTCATCCACCAGATAGTAGTCGTAATCGAACGCCATGCTGACCGCAAAGCCGAAGCGCGCGCGCATGCCGGACGAATAGGTGCGGATCGGCTGTTGGAAGAAATCCCCGAGCTGCGCGAACTCCTTGACGAAGGCCATGCGTTGCCTCATCACCTCGTCGCTGTCGCCGAAGATGCGGCACACGAACTTGGCATTCTCCGCCCCGGTCAGCCAGCTCGACAGTCCACCGCTGACGCCGATCGGCGGCGACACCCGGCCCTGGGTGCGAATGCTGCCGGCGCTTGGAGGGTCGATTCCCGCCAGCATGCGGATCAGAGTGGACTTGCCGGCGCCGTTGCGGCCGAGAATGCCGATATTGGTTCTGGCCGGCAGGCGCAGACACAGATCGCGGTAGACGTGGTGACGGCCGCCGCGCGGCAGGTCGTACCACTTGCTGACGTGATCCAGTTCGATCATGGCCGCATCATTGCCCGATCAGGTCGCGCCGGTAACGCCGGTACGCCGCCAGGCCCAGCAACATCGCGACCAGCGCCGATCCCAGCAGATACATCCAGCTCCCGAGCGGATCGTACTTGTGCAGCATGGCGCCACGCGCCAGGTCCACGCCGTGCAGCAGTGGGTTCCACAGCAGCCATTCGCGCACGCCGGGCGGCACTTGGTCGATGGTGAAGAACACCCCCGAGATCAGGAACAGCGGGCGTTCCAGCACCCCGATGACCTGGCGCGATTCCGGCAGCTTCACCACGCAGACATCCGCCAGCAGCCCCATCCCCAGAGTAAACACGAACATGGTGGCCACGGTGGCGCCGAACAGCAGCCAGTTGTCGGCCGAGATGTCCTGGCCGAACCAGACGAAGCCGCTGAGCAGCAGCGCAAACACCACGATCATGGTCAGAAACTCGAACAGCACACGCACCAGCAGCACGTCGAACGGTTGCACCTGGCGAAACTGGTACAGCCCGCGATAGCTGCGCGTGGCGCCCAGGCAGCGGTTGAAACCGTGCAGAAACATGAAGAACGGCACCACGCCCAGCCAGAAGAAATACATGCCGCTGACGCCGTAGATGTCCTCGCGGCCGCGACCCAGGGCGTGGCGGATCGCGGTCAGGCCCACCATGAAAATCATCGGCTGCAGGATCGCCCAGATGAAGGCCGAGCGGGAACGCCCGAAGCGGTCGCGCAGTTCGCGCAGCACGAAGGCCTTGAGCGCACTGCCGAACACGGTCCACTGGGTGCGCTGTCCGGGTCGCGGCAGCGCCGCGATCAACGCGCGCATCTCCTCGATCTCTTCGGGGGTCGGCTCGGTGGCAGCGCGCTTCTCGATGGCCTTGGCAGCGGGGCCGTCGAACACCAACGGGCAACCGCGCAGCACCGCGCCGCTCGCGGCTTCTGAGATCACGACGCGATCGCCGGCCTGCAAGGGTGCATCGGCCGGCAGATGAAAGCGGAACGCACGCCGCGAATGGTCGCCGCTGGCCGAAGCCACCGGCGCCCCCAGGACCGTCCTGGTCCGCTCGGCGCCGTCGACCGTCAACAACAGCACCAGCGGCTCGGGTCGGCCTGCCGGATCGACCCAGCCACCCAGCGTCTCGCCGCCGATCGCGGTGATCGCGCCTTCGAGCGGTTTCAGGCCTGCCATGACACCGGTGCGGAGGAGGTTTGGAGGGATTTCTGCAGTGCCGGCTCATCGTCCCACCAAGGACTGTGCAGGGCCGGATGGTCTTCGAGCCGCAGGTCGAGATCGCGACGCGACAGCCAGGGATGATAGTAGGGATCGGCGTCCAGGCGATGCTGCCAGCGCTGGCGCATGGTGGCGTGTTCACGCGCGAACAGCGCGCGTTTCTCCGGCGTGGTGTCGCGGCCGCGCGACTTCGATTCGTGATGCACCAGCTCGGCGTAGGGCGTCCACACGCAGCGCCAGCCGCGCTCGGCCAGCTTCAGGCACAGATCGATATCGTTCAGCGCCACGCGCAGATGCGCCTCGTCCATGCCGCCGACGGCCAGATATTTGTCGCGACTCACCGCCAGGCAGGCACCGGTGACGGCACCGACCGCCTGCACCGCCTTGAGCCGCCCCAGATAGCCATCGTCATTGCGCGGCGCGCCCCAGTGCACATGCCCCGCTACCCCGCCGATGCCCAGCGCCACGCCGCCGTGCTGGAGGGTGCCGTCCGGGAAGTACAGCTTGGCGCCCACGGCGCCCACGTCCGGTCGCACCGCCAGCGAGACCATTTCGCGCAACCAGCCCGCGGACAACACCTCGGTGTCGTCGTTGAGCAGCACCACCACCGTGCCGCTGGCCGCAGTCACCGCTAGATTGCAGATGGCGGAGAAGTTGAACGCCGCGTCGAACGGCAGCACGCGCACGCGCGGATCGCCTGCCAGCACCTCCAGGTAGGCCAGGGTCGCGGCGTGACGGCTCTGGTTGTCGACCAGGATCAGTTCGTAGTTCGGGTAATCGGTGAGTCGCAGCAGGCTGTCCACGCACACGCGCAGGTGCGCGTCGCCATCGCGTGTGGGCACGATCACGCTCACGCGCGGTGCCGGCTTGGGCAAGGGTCTGCGCACGCGCAGCTGGCCGGGGACAAGGCCGGCGCTCACTTCGCAGCCGGGCAGGTCCTGCCAGTACGCCTGCAGCGCGCTGCAGGTCGCGTCCAACCGCTCCTCGGTCAGGCAGGCGGCGGGTCGCGAGCAGCCGATCACCGGCACATGACGGATGCGGTCGGCCGACATATTGCGGGTCAGGCGCAGCAGCAGGTCGTAATACGCCATGCCGCCCAGCTCTTCGCGCCAGCCGCCGCAGCCGCGCAGCGCGGCAATCTGCAGCGCCGCCAGCGCACCGATGTAATCGTGCGATTCCAGCAGTTCCGGATTCCATTGCGATTTCAGCCGCGGTTCGACCCGCTCGCCTCGTGCGTTCAGGCCGTCCTCGTCGGTGTAGATCAGCACGGCCTCGGGATGAAGCTGATGCTCGGCCGCCACAAAGTACAGGGCCAGCGGCCGGACTCGATCACCCGCGCGCAGGCGGATGAGGTAGCCCTGCGTCACGTCCTCGATCACCCGGGCCGGGCTGGCACCCGCCGCGTGAATTCGAATGCGCTCGCCTTGCGCCAGCGGCAACTTCGCGGCAATCGCACCCAGGATCTCAAGCTGCCAGTGGGGCCATAGCTGGGCGGTCACGCTGTCCACCGTCTCCTGCACCCAAGCCGCGTCGGCATCGGCGGCATCCAGTACCAGGGTGAACAGCGGCCGCTCGGGCATGCGCGCGATATGTGCGCGCACCTCGTCCCCCACCTGCAGCGGATCCGCTTCCGCGCGGGCGCACAACGCCGCATAGCTACGCGGCGACCGGTCTGAGGAATGCAGCTTTGGACGACGACGCCAACGCTGCGTCAAGAACCACACCAGCCAATGCAGCAAGGGCCGCAGACGCAGCTCATCGCTGGCGACGAAACGCAGGGTTGCGCCCAGACCCAGGTAGCGCAACCGCAGCAAATGGACATGGGCGTAGAACCGGCACGGCGCCGGTTCCGTCCCCACGCCCGCCTCGGTCCGCGGGGACCGCCGCTGCGGGTCCCGCAGCTGCCAGCGCACGCGCGTGCACCAGGTCGGGATATAAACCGTGATTTCGAAGCGCCCCGGCCGCGGCAGCATCGCGTCCAACACATGCCGGGCCTCGGTGCTGTCCGCAGGCAGAAACTCCAGCCGCAGCCGGGCCTGGCTGTCGGCAGGCGCAGCGAGGTGACCCTGCAGCCGGCACAGGCCGACCGGCAGGCCGCGACGGCCCAGGTCCAGACATTGATCCTCGTCCGGATCGGCAACCGCGCGCAGATCGGCATCCAGGTCCCTCGACTCACGTCCCTGGTGCAACAGGCGGCGTAGCGCCCGCAGCCGTCTCGACACCAATCCCGTCGGCTGCGGCCCGCCACACGGCGACGACGTCGGCGCGCTCATGCCACCGCGGCGGCGGGCATGCTCAGCACCACCAGGTCGTGACGGTCGCCCCCCACCTTTCGCTGAACACTCAGGACTTGGCACACACGGCTCCAATGCTCACGCGCCAGGCGTAGCACGCCCGCATCGGGGACCTTGGGCGGTCCCGGCAACACGACCCAGAGCACCACCCGCGCACCCGGTGCCAGCACATCGCGCAGTGCCGTCAACAGTGCCACGCTGCGTCCTGCATCGACCTGATCCGCGCTCATGGACACGATTGCCACACGGGGTTTCTGCGCGTCGCCTGCATTCTTTGCATCCGCCTCGATGTCCGCCACGCCGCGCGCGCACCGCACCTGCCAGGTCGGCCCGCAATAGGTCTGCATCCGTTCGGCCAGGGCCGCCGGTCCGATCAGCGGCAGGCATCGCGATGCCGTGCCGGAGGCCGGCTCCAGCGCCGCCGCCAGGGCTCCCCAGCAGCGCGAGGCCGCGCGTTCCCAGGCCGGCGGTGCGCCCGGCGCACTGCGGGCCTCCGGAATCAGGTTCAGAACCTGCCGGTGAATCGCGGGCGCGACCGGCCGTCCCTCCCAGATCCCGGCCACGCGATAGTGCTCGCGCCCGCTGGCGTACCGACCTTGTGCCACCGCACGCGCGACATCCGGGAAGGCCTGCAAGTAGGCGGCCTCATCGAAACCCTCGATCTCGACGGGAACTTCGGCCAGGACTTCCACGACAGTCCGCCGCGACGCTGGCGCATCCGCAACCACCGGCAAGGGCTGCAGGCCCCCGGCATGGGTATCCCATTCCTGGCAGGCGCGGTAATAGTCGTCACGCGCCAGCGCCGCGTGCGGCAACGGCGCCATCCCGCGCGCGAGCAGGGTGCGCGAGGTCGGCTTGGGGCCGTGGAAGTGCACGATGGCGGCGCGGTCGTTGCGGCCCCAATGCGGTTTCCAGTTCAGCTCCAGCGGCAGGCGATCCCAGGCGAAGCTGCCATTGCGGCGCGAACCATAGAACGCGCGCAAGGCCGCCTGGTCGTAGCCGGTCTTGCGTAGCGTGTCCATGTGCTCGTTGATATACGCGCGAAACGGAACCAGCATTTCGCGCAGGCGCGGCACGTTCATCCACAGCACCCCGGAGTTCATGTCCAGGTAGTTGGACGGATCGGACTGCGGTGCGGCGGCAAAAAATTCCGGCTCCAGGACCTGCAGTTGCGCCGCCACGTCGCGACGGAACATCACGTCGCAGTCGGTGTAGAGCACGTGCCGATCTTCGATGCCCAGTTGTTCGCACAGCTCCGGAATGTCCAGGCGCAGATAGGCCCCGGCGCCGGTGCTCACGCTCTGCTTGCGGCCGCTGCTGCGGGCATGTTCGACCAGCCGCTCGTACATGGAAGTGCGGTGATGCACCACGCGCACGCCGTGATCCTGCATCCAACGGGTCAGCGCGCAGGGCTCGCCGTCGAACAGGAAGATCGGTTCCAGTGAGGTGTGGCGGCGCGCCGAGCGCACCGCCACCTGCGTCATCAGACAGTAGTTGGCGTAGTCGTTACCCGCGTCGTTGAGGGCAAAAAACCATTTGATCGACATGATCCGATCAGTCCGGCCACCGCGTGCTCAATCGAACACCACGGTCTTGTTGCCGTCGAGCAATATGCGGTCTTCCACTTGCCAGCGTACTGCGCGCGCCAGCACCTGCCGTTCCAGGTCGCGACCCAGGCGCTTGAGTTCTTCCACCGACATGTGGTGCGCCACGCGCGCGACGTCCTGTTCGATGATGGGGCCCTGATCCAGATCGGCGGTCACGTAATGCGCGGTGGCGCCTATGATCTTCACCCCCTTCACATAGGCCTGCTGGTACGGATCGGCACCGACGAAGGCGGGCAGGAAGGAGTGATGGATGTTGATGATGCGGCTGGGGAAGTGACGCACGAAATCGCCGGACAGGATGCGCATAAAGCGCGCCAGCACCACGAAGTCCGCCTGCCCCTGCACCAGCTCCAGGATGCGCGCCTCGGCCTGCTCCTGGATGTCCTGCGCGAACGGCACATGCTCGAAGCGCACGCCGAAGCCCTCGACCGCGGTGCGCAGGTCCGGATGGTTGGAGATCACCATCGGAATGTCGGCGCGCAGCTCGCCGCGCGACCAGCGCCACAGCAGCTCCAGCAGCGCGTGATCGTGGCGCGACACCAGAATCGCCATGCGCGGCCGGTCCGCGGCGAAGGACATATGCCAGTCCATGCCGAAGCGCGTCCCCACCACTTCGCCAAAGGCGCGCTGCATGGCGTCGCGCGACAATTCCACATCCGGGGTCTGGAATTCCAGGCGCAGGAAGAAACGACCACCCGAGGCGTCCGACGAATGCTGGTCCAGCTCGGTGACGTTGGCGTGGTGGTGATACAGAAATGTGGTCACCGCCGACACGATGCCGGGGCGGTCCGGACAGGTGATCAGCAGGCGGGCGGTGGTGTCGGCAGAGGGGCTCAACGCAGTGGGATCAATAGGAAGGCCCGCCATTTCATCCGGCGCGGGCGGTTTCGGCAACCGGCGGGTCCTGGACTGCGCGTGTCGCCGGGTCTGACGAGGCAAAGCCGGGGCGGGTGTTGCACCCACATCGGGTTAGACACCGGGTGGATCCCGGGTTGCACCCGGGCTACTTTTTCAGCGCCGCTTTCACCGCGGCCACGCGTTCCGGGAACCACGGACCATTGGCCTTGAACGCCTGCGCCGCGACCTTGCGGGCGTCTGCGGCGCGGTCCAGCGCCATCAACGCGCGCACCTGCAGCTCAGCGACTCGCAGGCGGTTCTCGCCATAGGCTTGCGCGCTGGCCTGCTCCAGGTAAGGCAACGCGGCTTCGGCCTCACCCCGGTCCAGCAAGTGCCGGCCATAGCGGTAGGGATAGACGTAATCGTCCGGCCACTGCGCGATCAGGTGCGGCATCAGCGCATCGTAGGCGGCGTGATCTTCCAACGCCTCGACGAACACGCGCAGGTTGTCGGCCGCGCTGCGATCGGCACCCAGATCGTCGCCAATCTGTGCGCGCAGATGCGCCACGGCGCGGCGCAGACCCGCCTCGCGCGCGTCTGCCTGCCCCAGGCGCTGGTGCAGATCGGCCAGGCCCAGCACCGCGCTGCGGGTGTCCGCGCAGACCGCGCCGCGATCCGCGCTGAGCACACGCTCGCGCACCAGGGTTTCCATCTGCGCGCGCTGCGCCTGCAACAGCGTCGGCGACGCGCTCTCGCCCTGGTCGGCGGCGGCATCCAGGCAGGCCAGGTAGCGGCGCAGTTCATAGGGGCGCTCGCAGCCCAGGTCGGCGTCCAGTACCTGCTCGGCGGCGGCCGTACAGCCCGGGCCGTCCGGGACGGCCGCGGACTGCATCAATTGCAGGCGTGCCAACGCCGCCTTCAGGGCCGGCCGTTGGGGGTAGTCGATCTGGCGCAGTCGCGGCGGCAAGGTTTCAAACCACTGCAGCCCGCCGTCGGCATCGGCACGTGCCTGAAAGGCCTGCAGCGCCGCCAGCGCCGCCTCGGCGCCCGCCGCACCGCCTTGGCGCGCTTGCGTCTGCAAGTCCGCCAGGCCGGCGCCGGACTGCAGCAGACGGTCCATGGCGGCGTAGAAGTCTGCGCGCGTCTGTTCGCCGAGCACGCGTCCGATCTCGACACCCTCGGCATCCAGCAGCAGATACGCCGGCAGGGCCTTGACGTTCCACTGCTGCATGCGCGCCGCCCCTTGCGGGCTGTCGGCGTCGAATTCCAGCAGTACCGCGCGCTGCTGCAGTTGCGTCCACTCGGTGCCGGTGTGGACGTGCTTGGCCATGTAGTAGCAGGAGTAGCACCAGGGTGCGCGGAACTCCACCAGCACCGCGCTGCGCTGTTGCGCAGCCAGCTTCAATGCCGCGTCCAGATCTGGTGCCGTGGTAGCACCCTGCGTCGCCACGCTCAGCAACCACAGTCCGGTCAGCAGCAGCGCGCGGTGCATGCCCGGCTCACTGCAGCGGCGGCAGGGTGGTGGGGGCGTCGGCCGGCGGCTCGCTGTAGTAGGCGATGCGCGCATCAAAGACCTTGCCGGTGTCCGGATTGATGACATTGGACGGGCCCCGGTACTCCAGCAGGCGCTGGGTATCGGGGTCGTAGCTCACCTCCAGATCGGGTGCCACCAGCCGCAACAGGGAATTGGCTTCCACCTTGAATCGTGCTGCGGGCTTGCCCTCGAAGCGGGCGTCGTCGATGCGCCGGGCGCGAAATTTGTAGCTGTCCAGATTGCCGGCGGCAATGAAGGTGAAGGCCACGGTCTGGCGATCGATCAGCGGCTGGAAATGCGCCAGCAGGAAATTGTGGAAGCCGGAATCGCCGGTGATGGGGTCTTTTTTGTCGACCTGCTCGGTCTTGGTCTTACCGTCGCTGGTCTTGGTCAGCGTGACCTTGGTGTCGATGGCGGTGATGCCCTCGGCGTAACCCTGAGCCGGCAGCGAATACTCGTACAGCGGAATGTAGGGGTCGGCGGAGAAATCCAGCTTCTTGACCCCCCACAGCGTGTTGTCGGGCGCGTAGTAGCGGATGGTTCCGCTGGCCCAGCGACCCTCCTTCCAGACCTGTTCGTGCACCTCGGTGTAGATGTAGCGGTCGCTGTCGAGATCGTAGGCGTAGCCGTAGAAGCGACGGGTGCCGTCCTCGGCAAGGCTGATCTGGGACATGGCGAGCAGTAAGCAAACCAGCAGCGCACGCATCATGGCGGACATCCGGTAGTCATGGGCAGAGATACGACATCGTATCCGCGTCCGAATTTCAGCGGCACATGACGCCCGCCTCAGCGCTTCTCGAACAGGTAATGCCCCACACCCCACTCGTTGCCGCCGCGGTAACCGAACAGCTCCGCCACCGCCATGTAGAACATGCGCCAGCGCTGGAACCAGACCGCCGCATCGCGCTCGCCATAGCACTGCGCGAACACCGGCATGATCTCGGCCTTGCGCGAATCCATGCCGGCCAGCCACTGATTGGCGGTGCGCTCGTAGTGCTGGCCACCGACCCACCATTGCTGCAGCACGCGCAGGTCATCCTGAAAGTTCAGCAGCAGGTTTTCCGACGGCATGGTGCCGCCACGGAAGAAATACTGCGTCATCCAGTCGCTGCGGCCCTTCTGCTCGAAGTGATACGCCAGCAGCTTGTGCACGAAGATGTGCACGAACAGGCGCGCCTGCGGCTTCATCCAGCCGGCGATCTTGTTGAGCAGCAGGCCGTAGTTCTTCATGTGCTCGAACATCTCGATCGAGATCACGCGGTCGAAGCCCTCGCCGCGCGCCTCGACCGGCATCTCGTAGTCGGCGATGTTGCCGGTGAGTATCTTGAGGTTGGCGATGCCGCGCTCGCGCGCCCGCTGCAGGATGAATTCGCGCTGGCCGTTGGAATTGGACAGGCCCACCACCTCGCAGTCCGGCATGCGCTGCGCCAGCCACAGCGACACCGAACCCCAGCCGCAGCCCAGATCCAGCACGCGCATGCCCGGCGTCACGCCGAGGCGCTCCAGATACAGCATCAGCATCAGTTCTTCGGCCTGCTCCAGGGTCTCGTCACCGTTCGGATAAAGACAGCACGAATACTTCAGCCGTGGCCCCAGGTGCAGGTGGAAGAACTCGGCCGGCACCTCGTAATGCTGTTCGTTGGCCGCCGGCGCCTCGATGGCGATGGGGCTGGCCCGCAGTTCGGACAGGAACTGGTTGAAGCGCTGCGAGCGCACCTCGCCATTGCCGTTGGCCTCGTCGGTCAGGCGCCGGGAGATGAGCTGGCGCATGCCCAGTCGTGACAGCGCGTCAGGAATCAGGCCACGTTCGCAGAGATCAATCAGGTCCATATTTTCCTGGCGTAAGTCATTTTGGAGAGTGTGGCGCATGGCTGACGCCTGAAGCCTGAAGCGAGCGCCGCGAGCGTCCTAACGCCCGAAGCCTGCTTTGCGGGGCGGCCAGGGGATCAGCGCCGAGGTGGTACGCACATACTCGGCATAGCCGGGCTTGCGCTGCATCATTTCCTTTTCCATCAGCGGCACGCCGGACATCTTCATCAGTAGGAAGGCCATCACCAGCGGCGCGCCCAGGGTGAGCCACCACAGGTCCATGCCCCAGGCCAGCGGCACATAGGCCACCCAGTGCAGGCATTCGAAGAAGTAATTGGGGTGGCGCGACCAGCGCCACAGACCGGCGCGGCACACCTGCCCCCGGTTGTCGGGGTTGCTGCGGAAGCGCTCCATCTGGGCATCCGCAATGCCCTCGCCGACGATGGAGGCCAGGAAGATCAGCAGCGCCAGCACCAGGCAGGCAAACGGTGGCACGCCGTCGCGATACACCAGCGGCAGGAAGGCGCTGGCGGACAGCATCAGGGTGAACAGATTCTGGAACTGGAAGAACCAGAACATGTTGAAGTCTGCGTTTGCGCCCCACCTCCGACGGAAATCCGCGTAGCGCCAGTCTTCGGTCTTGCCCCAGTTGCGGATGAACAGGTGCACGCCCAGGCGCAGGCCCCAGATGCCGCCCATCAGGGCCACCACAATGCGCAGGATCAGCGGCGCATCGCCGGCCCAGGCGTAGAACACGGCCAATCCGCCGAGCGTGAACGCCCACACGGAGTCCACCAGTCCGCCGTTGCGGGTGCTCAACTGCACCAGCCAGGCGAGGGTCTTGGCGGCAACCACAATAGCCACCGTGAGCAGGAAAGCGTTGAGAGGCGTCATAAGTCGCACACGTTACACCGGCGCCATTACGGGCTGCCGGCCAAAGTGGATTCGCCGGCGGCATCGCTGTCGGACAAGACCATGACAGGCGACCGGGCGCACGCACGGCTGCGACGGGGCCGGGCAGCATCGCTTCAGATCAACAGCAGACCTCGCAGACGCGCGCGCGCCTTCTCGTCCAGCCGCATCGCGCGGCGCAGATATTCATCGGTGCTGCCCCAGCCGTCTTCCACCGCCCGGAAGGCGGCATTGAGATAGTCGGGATGTGCTGCGGCTACGGCGGCGCGACAGGCAGGGTCGGACTGCGGCCCGAACAGATGATCCAGGTTGCGCCGATGCGCGGCACGATCGCTGATCGCGTAGTCGGCCACGATGTGTTCGCGCGGCACGTCCAGCGCGGTCAGCACGATGGCAGCGGCGAACCCGGTGCGATCCTTGCCGCTGGCGCAATGAAACAGCAGCGGCAGCGCGTCTGCCTCCAGCAGGCCCTGGAACAGCTGCGCGAAGTGCTCGACGTGTACCGTCGCCAGCGCGCGGTAATGCTCGTGCATGTAGGCAACCACCCCCTGCGGAGCGATCGCGCGCCGGTTGATGGCGTCCCAGTTCTCCTGCGTGCCCTGCGGCGTGAAGCCCAGCTCCAGCGTCCGCGGCGGCGTGCGCGCCGGCAGGCGATTCTGCCGGCGCGCACATTCGTGCGGCGCGCGGAAGTCGCACACCGTGCGCAGCCCCAGCTCTGCGAGCCGCTCCACATCGGCGTCGCTGAGTTCCCACAAGGCATCGGACCGATACAGGCGACCAGGGGCCACGCGGCGACCGTCGCGGGTCGGGTGTCCGCCAAGATCGCGCAGATTGATCGCGCCTTGCAACGGAATTCGGTCGACGGGTCCGGGCAGGTGAGGGGCTGAGGCGGTCATGTCGGCTCACTGGCAGCTTCACGGTATTGTTCTACAATCGCGTCGAACTAAACATACCGAATTGAACGCTCGCCACGGGTGGGCGTGACGATTCGTCCTGCAGCCGCACACAGGAGGAGCGATGGCCAGACTGTTCGTGGACACCGACAAGTACGCCGACGACGAAGGCCCGCCGATCGTCGACGCGTTCCACAGCGCAATCAAGGATCTGGTGCGGCGTCGTCTCGATGAAGCCGGCGGCAACTGGAACGAATTCGTGTTCAGCGCCGCCTTCGACACGATCACCGCGGCCGACATCGCCGAGGTCGAGAAAAAGCTGCTGGCGACCGGCTACCGCTACACCGTCTCCGCCACCATTTCCCAGACCGAACGGCCGGAGGCTTACAAGCCCCTGTCCGGCGGCGACGACCCGGCGCAGTTTTCGTTCGAGCATCCGGATGCGAAGGTCGCCGCCGCCGACGCCCAGGGCCGCGTAGCGCGTGGACAGGGCGACAACGTGGTGCAGCGCGCCAGCAACACCATCGGCGTGGCGCGCTATTTCCGCAACAACGAGCAGGTCATGAAGGCGCTGACCGAAGGCGTCGCCGACGACACCATCGGCATCATCGACGACAGCGGCGGCACCCTCACCGCACCGATTCTGGAGAAATTCAAGGGCGTGATCTGCGCTGGCGGCACCGTGCGCTCGCACCTGGGCATTCTGACCCGCGAGTACGGCATTCCCTGCCTGATGAACGCCAAGATCAGCGGGATCCGCGAGGGCGATCGGGTGGAGATCGAAACCAGCGGCCCGGCCAGGACCGGCGAGATGTACCAGACCGGCGAAGAGTGCGCGGTACGCGTGTGGAAGCTGTCCTGACCCACACGTCCCTCAGGTAAGACCTTTTTGCCACGGATGCACACGCAGCGACACCGATAGACGCAAAGTCCAGGGGCGCATCCAGGCCCGCTTGTGTCCATCCGTGAGATCCGTGAGATCCGTGGCGTAAAAATTATGGAGCCGCCGTTCGTGCATAAAGAACTCAGCTACACCCAACTGCTCGAAACCAACAACCTGCTGCAGAACCACGGCGAGGAGACTTACTGGCTGTGCGTGACGCGCACCGTGCAGGAATCCAAACTATTCCCGGTCTCGGCCTACATCCTGCTGTCCTACCTCAACGCGTTCTATCGTTGGCCGACGCTGCTGCGCAAGATCGAGCGGCACATGCCAGCCGAGCGTATCGCCGATCGCGTGCGCAACGTCAGCGCCAAGTGCGAGACCATCGGCACTGCCTGGTGTCTGCCCAACTTTTATCTGCTGGGCCGCGAACACCTGATCAACATGGGCATGATCCGTCCGCAGGACGGTATCGAGGACGTCGCCTATGTCTGCGATTTCTGGAAGCGCTACGCCCTGTCCTGGCGCCGCAACGAAGGGCATATCTCGGCGCGTGAGGCCAATCATCGCTGTCAGATTTATCCCGAGCGCAAGCTTCAGGTCTTTCACGCGGACATGTACCCGTGCGAGGCCGGCGACGCCCTGCACACCGCGGCCGGCAAATTCATGGCCGCCACGGCGCAATACGGCTTTCTGGTGTCCTGCGAAAGCCGCGTGTCGATGACCGCGCACGGCCCGTACAAAATTGCCGACAACGTCGAGATGCTGGTGCGCAATTTCTACGACCTGTCGCAGAACGATTACCCGTGGACCGACGGCGTCGCCGACGACATGCCCTACAACTGCCTCACCGTCACCACCGCGGTGAAGGACACGCACTTCTATCTGGTGGACGACTGGGGCAGCTTCGAGGCCAAGCCGGACTACAAGTCGGAGAACATCTGCGGTGTCGGCCTCTACACTTCCGATCCGCTCACCGAGACCCACGTGCCGGTCGGCATGGGCAGTCGCGAAGAACTCACCCGGACCTTCGAAGAACTGGCCGAAAAAATGCGCCAGGCCAACACCAAGCTGTGGATGCGCCTGTCCGGCTACACCCGCGACCAGTTGCTCGACTGCGGGGCGCTGGTCTACTACTCGATCGTCAAGGACCTTGCCCACTTCGCTGGCTGCTACGAGATCGACGACTGGATGAAGATCGACGAGCGCGCCAACCGCTTTCGCGGCCTGCTCAACGACGATTACGCCAACGAAGTCCTGGGCGCGATGCTGGTACCCCTGACCCTGCCGAGTTCGCAGGCGCAGGAATACCTGATGATGGTGCACGGCAATCAGGCACGGCGCGTCTATACCCCGTTCTCGTATGCGTTGTTGGACGCCAAGGATTACGTTGGCTCGGTGGGCGGTCTGCACGCCGGCACCAGCACCTTGCCGGACAAGATCGACCGCTATCGGACCTCGCAGGGCGTGCTCACCAACGCCGAGTTCAACGCCCGCGTGAAGGCTTTTACGCCCGCGCTGGCGTCCGCGAAGTTCCGCGATCTCGACGAGACCTGGGTCAAATACCACTACGACTCGCCGATGGCCAACGAAATGTATCGCGCCGAGCAGCAGTATTCGCGCAAGCTCAAGGACAGGGGTGCCGGCCTGCGCAGGGCGGATGTGGAGGCCTTGCGGGACCGCTGAGTCACGCGGGCAGATCCTGTCAGTTGGGCGAGCAACGCTGCGGCGGTTGGCGCAGAGTTCCTGCGCAGTGACAGCTTGGGACCGGCTGGGTTTGCAGGCTGGGCTGCGCCAGCGCCGGCCCGGTCTGGCCTCAGTTCAGCAGTCGACGCCCTTGCGTTCCTGCTTTTCCCGGTCGGCCAGCGCTTCGGGAACCCGATAGCGGCCGCCGGAGATCGGCACGGCCTGCTCGATGTGATAGTGGCCGTCGGTGCCCAGGAAGGCGCCGGCACTATGGTACTTGCCGTCCTGGCCGCGAAAGGCGCCACGCGGATGGTACTTGCCGTCCATGCCCTTGAAGGCGCCGGGCGGATGGTAGCGGCCGTCGTCGCCGATGAAGGAGTAGCGCGGGTAGTAACGCCCGTCGACGCCCTGAAAATCTTCGTGGTGCCGGTACTGGCCGTCGGGGCAGCGCACGTGATCGGGGCTGTGATAGCGCCCGTCGTCGCCCAGGTGATAGCCGGGCGGGTGGTAGCGTTGGTCGCTGCCAAGGAAATATCCCTTGGGATAGTAGCGACCGTCGGTGCCGAGGATGGACCCGGCGGGGTAGGTCTTGCCGTCCACGCCGCGAATGCGACGATCGTCGATTCTGGGGGACCGCTTGCTGCGGCCTACGGCACTGGCGGAAGGTGACATGGGGTCAGATTCCCCGGTGGCGCGCGCGCCGGTCCGGGGAATCGTGGTCGGTCCTATGGTCGGGCTGGCCAGACGTGGGACCGGCCGGCTCAGAGCGGCTTGATCTGAGTGGCCTGCATGCCCTTCTGGCCGCGAGCGGCCTTGTACTGCACGCGCTGACCTTCGGTCAGGGACTTGAAGCCGTCGCCCTGAATTTCCTTGAAGTGTGCGAAAAGATCTTCGCCACCGTCGGCAGGGGTGATGAAACCAAAGCCCTTGGCGTCGTTGAACCACTTCACGGTGCCGGTCGAGATATCTGACATTGCTGCATTCCTTTGAAAAGTAAAATTAAAAACGACGAACAGGACAAACCCTGCGCCGTGTTGCACAGAATCAAGGAAGCGAGCCGAGGGAGATTGCGCTAAAGCCGCTTGGGGAAAGCGGACGAACGATACCGGGGATGACAAGCTTGACACGATGCCGGCGCACTGTAGGCGTTCCGGGACGGCGTGTCGAATCGGGCAACGCATCCCCGGTCGTTCGGGCGCCAGCCGGCCCCTTCGACCGGTCTGCCTCAAGCCGCGGTCTTGACCAGAAATGCCGCGACCTGGGCATCGGCCACTTCGCGGGTGGTCTGGTAGCGCAACTGGATCATGCCGGCGAGCTTGTTGAGATTGCCGTGTACGCCGGCGAGTTGGGCCGGATCCAGCTTGGGCCACAGGGAAGTGGCGGTCGGCAGGGCGCGCTTCCAGCGTGCTCGCTCTTCGGCCTGTTCGACGGAGGCTGCGGCGGCGATCTGCTTGCGCGTGCGCATCACCGGCATGGCACGCGGCACGGCGGCGGATACGGGTTTTGCCCCGGTCGACGCCGGTATCGGCGCGGAGACGGCAGGAGCAGGCACAGCGCTGGCGGGCATTGCCTGAGCTGCGGGTAGCTCGGGCGCAGCGGCCGGAGCGGAGATTTCGGTAGTCATGATGTGATCCGTTGAGGAGTGGGCAACGGATCACCATACGCGCTATTGCGCGCTCGCGTACCCGGGCCGGGGCCGCGCCACCCGATCCCTCTCGCCGCGCCCGAACCCGGCTGCGAAGCTATGCCGCTTCCCGTAGCGGCTGCGCTTGCGCAGGCTCGCGCTCATAGCGCAGGGCGTCGTCTTCCAGGGCCCCGAAGGACAGGCTCAGCAGATCCAGGAAATAGTTCTGCTTGAGCTGCCAAGGCGCCTTGCCGCCCTGCTTGGGGAACATGGCAGCGGCGCGCTGCACGTAGCCGGAGGTCAGGTCCAGCAACGGTAGTTCGGGCATGGAGTTGTCGGTATTGACCGGCGTACACACTTGGTAGCTGTGCTTGTCCATGTGATTGAGCAGACGGCAGACGTAGCGCGAGATCAGGTCTGCTCGCAACGTCCAGGAGGCGTTGGTGTAGCCGATGCTGGCGGCCGCATTGGGCACGCCGCTGAGCATCACGCCCTTGTAGCTGAAGCGCTTGGACAGATCGACCGCCTGGCCGTCCACGCTGATCTTGACTCCGCCCATGGCGATGAGCTGCAGGCCGGTGGCGCTGACGATGATGTCGGCGTCCAGGTGCTTGCCGGATTTGAGCTGGATGCCGGTGGCGGTGAAGGATTCGACGTGATCGGTTTCCACCGAGGCGCGACCCTTGCGGATGGCCTTGAACAGATCGTTGTTGGGCACCAGGCACAGGCGCTGTTCCCAGGGGTTGTAGGTGGGCTTGAAGTGCGTATCCACCGGGTAACCCGGCGGCAGCGCGCGCGCCACGTACTTGCGGATGATGCGCTTGGCGAACTCCGGCCGGCGCCGGCAGACCTGGTAGATCAGCATGCTGAGCAGCACGTTCTTCAGGCGGGCGGCGCCATGCGCCATCTGTTCCGGCAGCAGACGGCGCAAGGCGTTGGCGATCGGGTCCTCGGCCGGCAGGCTGAGCACGTAGCTGGGCGAGCGCTGCAGCATGGTGACGTGTGCGGCCTCATCGGCCATCGACGGCACCAGGGTGACGGCAGTGGCACCGCTGCCGATGACCACCACGCGCTTGCCGGCGTAGTCCAGGTTTTCCGGCCACTGCTGCGGATGGATGAGCTGGCCCTCGAACTGGCTGGCACCGGGGAAATCGGGCGTGTAGCCGGCGTCATAGCGGTAGTAGCCGCTGCAGCTATACAGAAAATTGCAGGTCAGGCGGGCCTTTTCGCGATCCGGGCCGCGCTCGACGTCCACCGTCCACTTTGCCTCTGCGGACGACCAGGACGCGGCGATGACCTTGTGCTGGAAGCGGATATGGCGGTCGATGCCGTAAGCCTGCGCGGTTTGTTTGAGGTAGCGCAGGATGGACGGGCCGTCGGCGATGGCCTTGGCCTCCTTCCACGGATGAAACGAAAACCCCAGGGTGAACATGTCGGAATCCGAGCGGATGCCGGGATAGCGGAACAAATCCCAGGTGCCGCCGATGGAATCGCGCCCTTCCAGGATGGCGTAGCGCTTGCCGGGGCATTGCTCCTGCAGGTGATACGCCGAGCCGATGCCGGAAATGCCGGCTCCCACGATGAGGACGTCCAAGTGTTCCTGCGTCATGCGGATCTCCGAGTTTTCGCTATTGAGATGACGATGCGGCAAGCCTAACGCGGCGTCTGGCCGATGGACCGCGCACGGGTGTTGGCTGGGACGATCCTCCTATCCTCGCGGGGCCGCGGTCTGTGGCCTTGCGGATAAGGGGTGCTGGCGCGGCGGCCCGGTCAGCGGCGTCGCGTGGGGTCGATGATGCCGGTACAGATGTCCAGGATTTCGTCCAGCACCGGGCCGCTCAGGCGGTCGATCCTTTTGCCCTTGCGCGCTGCCCATTCCAACGCCTTGATCTGATGGCACAGCACATTGCCGCTGACCTTCAAGCCTGTCCCCATCAAGGTCACAGCACTGACGCCGCGCGCCGCCGACTGCGCGCCGGACGTAATCGGCAGGGTCCAGGCCAGTCCGAAATGTGCGTTGAAGGCCTTTGGCGTGACCACCAGGCAATAGCGGTCACCTTTCATCTCCCGCCCGCTGGCGGGGTCAAAAGCCAAGTGAAGTACATCCCCTACATCCGGGGTCATGCTTCATGGCCCGTCGGCGGCATTTCGTCCCAGCCCGGCGACCGCAACTTGGCCACCGACTTCGGCGTGCCCTGAATGATCTGGGCGAGAGAAATCCGCTTCCTGGCAACGGGCCTGATGGTCAATGCGTCGTCCTTGATCTCGACGTCCACGTGGTGGCCGGCGCCGAGCCCCGTCTGCTTGAGATACATCGGCGGGACGGTGAACGTGACCGAGCCTCCGGCGCGGCGCAAAGCGATGACAGGCATGGGCTAGTTCTCCGAAAGTTGGACAAATGTAGCATCCTCGGTGGCGCACCCGGAATCGACCAGTGCGGCCGTTCTCCTGAGCAGCCGGGGAAAACCACCGCGGGCAGTTCCGGATAGTTTGTAGGACAATCAAATCCTATAATCCCGCGTCATTCGCCGGAAATCCGGGCCGCAGGAGGCCCCTCCCGCATGCAAATCGGTGCCCTGATTCGTCGTGCCGCGCTGTACTTCGGCGACGCCGCCTGCCTGACCGAAGGCACGCGCAACGTCAGTTTTCGCGAGTTCGACCGCCTCACCGACCAGCTCGGTAACGCACTGCTGGCCCAGGGCCTGCAGCCCGGTGACCGGGTGGGCGTGCTGCTACCCAATGGCATCGACTGCCTGGTCGCGTATTACGCGCTGGCCAAGAACGGCCTGGTGCGGGTGGGGCTCAACACCCGCGAAACGCTGGAGAACCATCGCTACAAACTCGGCGAGAGCGGCGCCCGCGGGCTGATCCACAACCTGGACCAGCGGCTGGGCTGCGAGATCGACATCCCGCTGGAGCGGCTGATCCACCTGATGCAGACCGGCAGCGATGCACCCTGCGCGGTGGACCGTGCGCTGGATGCGCCCTATCGGCTGGGATTTACCGGCGGCACCACCGGCAACGCCAAGGCGGTGACCCTGACCACGCGCGGCGAGCTGGCGGAACTGTCCGCCTTCCTGATGGACCTGGTGCCGGACCTCACCGCGGGCGAAACCTTTCTGCACGCGGCGCCAATTGCGCACGCGTCCGGCGCGTTCTTCCTGCCCAGCCTGGTGCGTGGCGTGCGTTCGCTGGTAATGACCAAGTTCGATCCCGCGCAATTTCTGGAACTGGCGGCGCGCGAGCAGGCCACGCACAGTTTCCTGGTGCCGACCATGCTGGCGATGATTCTCGAACAGAGCGAATCGTTCGACGCACAACTCAAGCTACGCTCGATCTGCTACGGCGCCTCGCCGATTTCGCCGAGCGTGCTGGCGCGCGCCGAGGCCCGTTTCGGCCGCGTGTTCGCGCAGACCTATGGACAGGCCGAAAGCCCCATGGTCATCACGTTCCTGGCGGCGCGCGATCATGATCGCGTCGGCTCCTGCGGGCGGCCGTTCTCGTTCGTGGAAGTGGGCATCGTCGATGACGACGACCGCTTTCTGCCGCCGGGTGAAGTGGGCGAAATCGTGTGCCGCGGACCGCAGCTCATGGCCTATTACTGGAACCGGCCGGAAGCTACCGAAAAGGCGTTTCGCAACGGCTGGCTGCACACCGGCGATGTCGGACGCGCGGACGAAGACGGCTTCTATTACATCCTGGACCGCAAGAACGACATGCTGATTTCCGGCGGCTTCAACGTCTATCCGCGGGAAGTCGAGGACGTGCTGCAGGCATACCCGGGCGTGGTGGAAGCCGCGGTGGTCGGCCTGCCCGACGAAAAATGGGGTGATCGCCTGCATGCCGTGATCGCCGCCCGTGAGGGGGTGGATGGCAACGCGGTGCTGGCGTTTGCCAAGGAACGACTGGCCGGCTTCAAGCTGCCCCGCGGCATCGAGATCTGGCCGGAGCTGCCCAAATCGGCCGCCAACAAAATCTTGCGCCGCGTGGTGCGGGATCGCATCGTGGCGCGCGCTACCAAGAGCGATTGACCACGCAATGGCTGCGCTCTGGATGGCAATATTTCTGGACACGGATGACGCGGATTAAATCGGATCACGACACCCCATCTGCTTCAATCCGCTTCAATCCGCGTTCATCCGCATCATCCGCGTCATCTATTTTTCTGATTCGCGAAACACAGAACACCAAGAGGAGAAGTCGATGCAGGACATGCACCTCGTGCTCCATGGCCTGGCCATCAAGAAGCACGCCGACGCGGCGGCCGTCGCCGGCCTGGTCGGGTTGCCGACGGCGCGCGTGAGCGAACTGCTGACGCAGGCGGTGCAGCGCGGCAAGGTGGCCGAAGCCCAGGGCCGCTACTTGCTCACGCCGATGGCGCGGATGTCGCTGGATGGCGACTACTCCAAGTATTACGGCGACCTGCGCAAGAACGAGGATTTCGTTGCGGCCTACGAGGGTTTCGAGCGCATCAACGTCGAACTCAAGCAGCTCATCACCGACTGGCAGACGGTGGAGATGGCAGGCCAGCGCGTGCCCAACGACCACTCCGACGCAGCGCATGATCAACGCGTGATTGATCGCCTGGGCGATCTGCACGAACGTGCCGACAAGGTGTTCGCACGCTTGGCAGCCGGACTGCCGCGCCTGCAGCGCTATCGCGATCATCTGCTGGCGGCGCTGGAAAAAGCCGAGGACGGTGACATCCAATGGGTCAGCGATGCGCGCATCGACAGCTATCACACCGTGTGGTTTGAGCTGCACGAAGAACTGCTGCGGCTGATGGGCCGCATCCGCCAGGAATGATGTGATGGCGAAGTCGCTAGGCAACTGGACCGTGGCGCTGGATGGCAGCGCCACGCCGGAAAAATCGCTGATCGGCGGCAAGGCCTGGTCGCTGGCGCGCATGCGCGCACTGGGGCTGCCGGTGCCACCGGCGTTTGTCGTCACCTCGCGCGCCTGTACGCATTTTCTGCAGCACGGCGCCGAACCGCCGGAACTCGCCGACGAACTTGCCACCGGCATCGCCTGGCTGGAGGCGCAGACCGGGCGCAGCTTCGGCGCCGGTACACAACCGCTGCTGGTCTCGGTGCGCTCGGGTGCCGCCATCTCCATGCCCGGCATGATGGACACCGTGCTCAACCTGGGCATCACCGACGACACCGAACCGGCGCTGGCGGCCGAATGCGGCGACCCCGCTTTTGCGCGCGACACCCACCGGCGCTTCCTGGAGTTGTACGCCAGCATCGTGCTCAAGGCCCCGGCGCCGGAACTGGATCGCGCGGCGAACCCTGCACAGTGGCGCGACGCCATAGCCGGTGCCGCCGGCGCGGCGGTCCCGGCCACGGCGGTGGAGCAGTTGCAGGCCGCGGTGCGCGCGGTTTTCGATTCCTGGAATTCGCGCCGCGCGCGACGTTATCGCCAGCACAACCAGATTCCCGACGACCTCGGTACCGCGGTGACGGTGCAGGCGATGGTGTTCGGGAATCTCGACGAGGCCTCCGGCACCGGCGTACTGTTCACGCGCAATCCGCTCGACGGCGCGCCCGAGCCCTATGGTGAATACCTGCCGCGCGCGCAGGGCGAAGACGTGGTCTCCGGCAAGTTCACGCCACGGCCGTTACAAGAGATGAACCAGAGCGTGCCGCAGGCGCTGCAGGAACTGCTGGCCGCTGCACGCACGCTGGAGAACGAGCACGGTGACGTGCAGGACATCGAGTTCACGGTGGAGCGCGGCAAGCTGTGGCTGTTGCAGTCGCGCGCGGCCAAGCGTGCAGCGCCCGCTGCGCTGCGCATCGCGGTGGATCTGGTCGGCGAGCAACGTATCGACATCGCCACCGCGCTGACCCGGGTGACGCCGGAGCAACTCGCGGCACTGATGAATCCGCGCCTGCAGCAACAAGCTGAGATATCTGCGCTGACCCAGGGCGAAGCAGCCTGCCCGGGTGTCGGCATCGGCATCGGCGTGGCGGACTCCGATGAAGCCGAGCGTCGCGCCGCCGCCGGTGAGGACGTGGTGCTGATGCGCCCCACCACCAGCCCCGAAGATCTGCACGGCATGATCGCGGCCAAGGCCATCGTCACCGAACAGGGCGGCAGCACTTCGCACGCCGCCGTCGTCAGCCGCTCGCTGGGCCGGCCCTGCGTGGTCGGCTGTGGCGCCGGCAGCCTGAGCACGCTGGTCGGCCAGATCGTCACCGTCTGTGGCAGCAGCGGCCGCGTATTCGCCGGGGCCCTGCCGGTGATCCGACCCGACGAGAACAGCGACCCGCAACTGGCGCAATTCATGGCCTGGCAACGCGCCGCCCCCAAAGCCGAGAACCCGCACGCATGAGCACACCCACACCCCGCGATGTGCAAGCCCTGATGGAGTTGTTTGAAAGCTCGGACTGGAAAGAGCTGGATCTGCGCGCAGACGGATTCGAGTTGTATCTGTCGAAGGACCCGTCGCGTCGACGTCACGACTCAGCATCGCCTGCCCCTGCCCCACGCGAGCACAGCGACGCTCCGTCGCCGTCAGCGCCAGCCGCGCCCGTGACCGCGCCGGCAGCACAAGCGGTGCCTGCCAACTGGACGGCGATCAAAGCGCCCAATCTCGGCACCTTCTATCGCTCGCCCAAGCCCGGCGCCGCGCCGTACGTGGAGATCGGCCAAAGCGTGTCGCCCGACACCGAGGTGTGCCTGATCGAGGTGATGAAACTGTTCACCTCGGTGCGCGCCGGTATCGCTGGCGTAGTGCGCCAGATCGCAGTACAGGACGCCGAGATGGTCGAGCACGATCAGGTGTTGCTGTACATCGAACCGGCATGAGCGCCATGAATCGCCTGCGCTTCAACCTAGCCCGGTTTCTCGCAGCGAAGCCGGGGTGGCGCTTGTCGGCGAGGGCCCCGGCTTCGCTTGCGCGAAACCGGGCTACGGTGAGTCCGTGAAGCGCCTGCTCGTCGCCAACCGCGGAGAGATCGCACTGCGCATCGTGCGCGCCGCGCGCGCGCTGGGGATCGAATCGGTACTCGCCGCGTCTGCTGCAGATCGCGACTCGCTGGCCGCGCGCGAGGCGGATCGCACGGTGATCCTGGGCCCGGCCAAGGCCTCGGCCTCGTATCTGAATCCGAACCTGATCGTGCACGCGGCCAAGTCCACCGGCTGCGATGCGCTGCATCCCGGCTATGGCTTTTTGTCAGAGCGTGCAGGGCTGGCGCGCTTGTGCGAGGAACACGGCATCGCTTTTGTCGGGCCCACGCCGCAGTCCATCGAACAGGTAGGCGGCAAGATCGCCGCGCGTGAACTCGCGCAAGCCGCAGGCGTGCCGCTGGTGCCAGGCAGCGGCAAGCTCGACAGCGCGGCCGATGCGGTGGCGTTTGCCGAACAGGTCGGCTACCCGGTGGTGACCAAGGCTTCGGCCGGCGGCGGCGGACGCGGCATGGTGGTGGCGCAGGACGCACAGCAGTTGCGCGAGGGTTTCGAGCGTGCCTCGCACGAAGCGCAGGAAGCGTTTGGCGACGGCACCCTGTTTCTAGAGCGCTTCGTGCAGACCGCGCGCCACATCGAAGTGCAGGCGATGGGCGATGGCCATGGCACCGTGTTGCACTTCGGCGAGCGTGACTGCTCGTCCCAGCGCCGCTACCAGAAAATGGTGGAAGAAGCGCCCGGCGCGATCCTGCCGCAGGACGTGCGGGTCAGACTTCACGAATCTGCGGTGCGGCTGCTGTCCTCGATCCAGTACCGCAACGCCGGCACGGTGGAATTCCTCTACGACGTTGAGCGTCGCGAGTTCTATTTCATCGAGGTCAATGCGCGAATCCAGGTGGAGCATCCGGTGTCGGAGATGATCTGCGGTGTCGATCTGATCCAGATGCAGTTGCGCGTCGCTGCGGGCCAGCCCCTGCCGTTGACCCAGGCGCAGATCGCGCCGCGCGGCCACGCCATCGAAGTGCGCGTGATCGCCGAAGACCCCGACCGCAATTTCGCGCCCAGTCCCGGCCGCATCACGCGCTGGCATCCGCCCGGCGGCGACGGCGTGCGCCTGGACACCGCGATGTTCGAAGGTGCGATGGTGCCGCCGTTCTACGACAGCATGATCGCCAAGCTGATCGTGCAGGGCGCGGATCGCCAGCAAGCCGTGCTGCGCTTGCGCGACGCGCTGGCCAATTTCTGCATCGAAGGCATCGCCACCAATCTGCCACTGCTGCGACATATCGCCGCGCATGCGGATTTTCAGAACAACCGGATTTCGACACGCTGGCTGGAGCAGGTGCTGCTGCCGTCGTATGCGAAACGGTAAACAGCCAACCGTAACCATTTCTCGCCAAGGCGCAAAGGAAAAGGAAAGGGCGCAGAAATTTTGTTCTTGGCGCCTTTGCGCTTTTCTTCGCGTCTTTGCGTGAAACCGCTACTTAAAAAAAATACACAGGCGAGCATCCATGGCCCACATCGAATTCCTAGACGAAACCCTGCGCGACGGCCAGCAGTCCCTGTGGGGCATGCGCATGCAGGCCGGCATGGCCCTGCCGGTGACGCCCTTGCTGGATCGCACCGGCTTTCGCGTGATCGATCTCACCGGCTCTTCGATGTTTGAAGTGATGGTGCGCGTGTGTCGTGAAGACCCTTGGGCGGGTCTAGACTTGCTGGTGCAGTCGATGCCGCGCACACCGATCCGCGGCGGCATGCGCAGCAATGCCAGCGTTACTTTCGGGGTGACGCCGGATGCGCTGATGGATGCCTGGATGCGCCAGTTGAACCGCCACGGCTGCCGGTCTTTCTGGATCTACGACGTGCTGTTCAACATCGACAAGATGCATCGGCTGGCCAAGGTGGCCAAGGAGTTCGGCAGCGAGGTGGCGGGCAGCATCATGTTCGCGCTGTCGCCGGTACATACCGATGCGTACTACGCCGACAAGGCCGACCGCATTTCCGCCTCGCCCGACATCGACACCATCCTGCTCTACGACACCGCCGGCGTGCTGGAAAAAGAGCGGATGAAAACGCTGATCCCTGCGATCAAGGCGAACTGTCGTGGCAAGCCGATCGAGTTTCACTCCAACAATATTCTCGGTCAGTCCGCCAAGGCCTATCTGGATGCGGTGGAGCTGGGCGTGAGCATTCTGCATACCGCCAGCCGCCCCATGGCCAACGGCCCTTCGGTGCCGTCGACGGAAATCATGGCGCATAACCTGGAGTTGCTGGGGCACACCCACAACCTGGATACCAAGCTGTTGGCACCGGTCGCCGAACACTTCGAGAAGGTAGGCAAGGCGGCTGGTTTTCTGGTCAATCAGCACAACGAGTACGACGTGCTTGCCATCCGTCACCAGGTGCCGGGCGGCATGACCGGCACGCTCAAGGCGCAGCTTGAACGCCACGGCATGAGCCATCGGCTTGAGGAAGTCTTCCGCGAAACCGCGGTGGTGCGCCAGGAACTCGGCTATCCCGGAATGGCGACGCCGTTCTCGCAACTTGTGGGCATCCAGGCCGTGCTCAACATCGTCACCGGCAAGCGCTACGAGACCGTGCCCGATGAGGTGATCCAGTACGCCGCCGGCCACTACGGCGACACCGTGGCGCCCATCGACGCCAATGTGCGCGACAAGATCCTGTCGGCGCCAAGCGCCAAAAAAGTCCTGTCGAATCCGCCGGAGCAGCCCACCATCGAAGAGCTGCGCAAGCGCTACGGCACCGACGATGACGACGAGCTGATCCTGCGCGCACTGGTGCCGCAGACCGATATCGAGAAGATGCGCGCGGCGGGTCCGGTCAAGACCAGTTACCCGCTGCTGTCTTCACCCGAGCTCGATCAAGTCGCGCGGCTGATGAAGATGGCGAAGTCGCCGGTGGTACAGCTCAAGATGGCGGGGCTGTCGATGGCGCTTTCGAAATAAAGCCTGAACGATTCAGGCGAGCCGGCGCTGCTTGCGAAAGCGCAACGGCGACTCCCCCGTCCACCGCCGGAACGCACGCGTGAACGCGCTCTGCTCGGAGTAACCGAGCAGCAGCGCCACCTCCGCAATGGCGATACCCGGATCGGCGAGATGTTGTTCGGCCAGACGCCGGCGGGTGTCATCGCGCAGGTTGCGAAAATTCATGCCGATGGATTCCAGCCGGCGATGCAAGGTGCGCGCGGAGGTGTGCAAGGCGCTGGAGACACGATCCAGGCTGACCTCGCCTTCACGTGCTGACGCCGCCACCGCGCGCCGCACTGCCTGTTCCAGATCGCCGGCCTCGGGCAGTTCGGCCAGCAGGGTTTGCGCCTGCGCTTCGAGCAGACCCAGCAGTGCCGAATCCGGCTGACGCAAGGGCCGCGCGAGCAAGGACACCGGCAGTCGAACGCGGGTCGCGGTCTGCTCGAACAAGACCTCGCCGCCGAAATATTTCCGGTACGGCGCCAGCGAAGGCGGCGGCTCATTGACGAAATGCACCGCCAGTACCGCGTGACTGCGCTCACCGGTGACGTCGCGGGCGAACTGCACCAGCGCGGTGATCGCCGCTTCGTCCACCAGTCGTCCCGGCCGCCCGTGCTCGGTGCCCCATTCCAGGGTGACGGCGTCGCGCGCAGCGTGCAGGCGCATGGGGCTGACGTCGTAGACCAGGCGCTGATAGCGGTGCAAGCGCTGCAAGGCCGCGCCCAGGGTGCCGCAGGCCAGCAGCACATAGCCCATGACGCCGAAATGTCGCGGCGTGACGGTCTGCCCCAGGTGCAATCCGAAGTCCACGTCGCGCAGATGCGACGCCGCGGTCTGCAGATGGCGCCGCCAGCGCTCGACCGGGTACCGTCCCGGCGCCGATCCGACCGGGTTGGGTGCGGGCTCGCCCAGCAGCGCCGCACTATCGACACCGCGTGTATCCAGGTATTCGTAGAGCAGGCGCACATAGGTACTCGGCACCACGCCATGGGCGACATCGATGCGGGTATGGGTGGCGATCCTGGGCATGCGAGGCGCTTAGGCTTACGGCGCGAACGGGAGTGTAGAAGCGCTCAGCGCGCCATTGCACTCCATGATCACGCAAGAACCCTTGGCGTAGCCGGTAGGTCCAAGGGCGGGCCGTACCCGCCGTCTGCGCCGAGTAGACGGGCCTGACGGCGGCCACGGGCCGCCCTTGAGCGCTTGCGGCCCACGCAAACAACGTAACGCAACACGCCATTGCGTGCGGCCCAGCGCAGAAAGCCGGCAGTGGCGTTGTACTTGGTCCATCGGATGCGCCGCGCGACCTCAGGGTCCAGGCTGGCCTGGTAGCGTGTCAGCCAGTCGCCGAAGGGCTCGAAGACCTGATCGGTGATGTCGGCCCAGGATTCCAGTTCGAAGCCGGCGGCGTGCCAGACGCCGCGATAGCGGTCCTCTGACTGCAGGTTATTCCAGGGAAGGTGGCTGAGCCGGCTGATGACGCGCAGCGCTGCGTGCTCATGCAGCTTGAGTCGGGGCCGCCCGAGAATGATGTCGGTCATGCCCAGGCGACCGCCGGCGGGCAAGACCTGCGCGACATCGGCGACGAAGTTCTGGCGCGAACCGAAGTGATACGCGCAGTCGAGCGCGAGGATCGTGTCCGCCGCCACAGGCGCCGCGGCGACCCAGGTTGGCAGTTCGCTTGCGTCGCCTTGCCGGATACATCCAGCGATGTCGGCATGACCGTGATCGACCAGGCGCTGTTTCGCGAAATCGGTCTGGCTGTGTGACAGGTTGAGGCCTGCGATGTGCCGAACCCCGTAGCGCGTGCGCCAATGCAGCAACTGGTCGCCGCTGCCGAAGCCGATGTCGATCAAGTGGGTTCGTGGATTCAGTTGCAGCGCGGTGGCCAGCTCGTCAGCCAGCGCGGCGCAGGCGTCCGGATAGGTACGGGCCTGCGCCCAGCAGCCCAGATTGCCCCAACAGGTCCAGCCACCAGATTCGTGATTGAGCGCAGCCTCGGCGAGGTCGTGAAACTCCGGAACGGTCACGCATCCCAGGGAATGGTGACGCCCAGCCGCCGGGCGACATCGACCGCAGACGCGGCGGCGGCTTCGAGCAATGGCACGCGATCAGACACATAGGCGCCGCAAAACCACAGCGTCGGTTGCGCTTCTTCCTGCTGCAGCTTGCGCAGGGCGGCCATGGCCTGACGGCTTTGCATGGTGACCAGCGGGCGCGTGAAATGGGCCTCGGCAATCACGCATTCCGCGCGTGGCTGGCGGATCGGATTCCAGGTCTGGAACACCGAATCCTGCTTGCGGTAGGTCGGAAACGCCTTGGTCAGATCCACCGTGACTTCCGGGCGCGTGGCCTCATCAGGCAGGTGATAGGTGACTGGCGACAGCGGCACGCGAGTGCGCGGTAGCAGCGCATGATCGGTGTGCACCAGCATGCTGGAGGCCTCGAACGGCACCTGCTCCAGCAGCGTCTTGTAGTGATCGAAGCCGTGCAGCATCGCCGCAGCTTGATGCGCCTGCGCGGCGACGACCACTGATTCGAAGTGCCGGCCCACGCCGTCGGCGGTAGTAACGGTCATTCCGCGGACGGATTCTTCTACGCGGGCCACCGCCTGGCCACAAACCTGCTGCACATCGGCGAGCAGGCGCGGCACGATGTCGTCCACGCCTTTCTCGGCACGCACCACGCCCTGCTGCATCACCCCGCTACACAAGTAGCCGAGGATGAGATCGGCCGGATAGGCGAGCACGCTGTCGTAGTCGCAGGTGCAGATCACGCTCAGGGCTGGCAACAGCACTTGCTGCACGAACGCCGCACCATAAGTCTTGGCGGCGAGGTGGTCATCCAGGTAGTGATCCAGCGTCTGCTGCGCAAGGTGCTCGGGATGTGCGGCCAGATCCTTGCGTGCCTGGGCAAAGAAGCGCCCGCTGTCCAGACCGATGCAGCGTGCATCGGCACTGAATGTGCTCGCCCCCTTGGGATAGCTCACCGAGCGACCGAACACGCGCAGGTTGCCGTAATGGAAAAAGACCTCACCGCGCGCATCGCCGTAGGCAGCGGAATGATCGGTGGCGTGCATATGCACGCCGACGGTTTTCAGCAGGGCGAACAGGTGGGGGTAATAGCCCTCGCAGAACACGCGCGTGGGAATGTCGATCCGGGTGGTGGCGCCGCGGCTGGTGTAATCCACGGTGAACACGCCCATGCCGGGGCGCGCATGCTGCTCGAACACGGTGACGTCGAACTGCTGCCGCAACAGCCAGGCCGCCGCCAGGCCTCCGAGGCCGCTACCGATCACGGCCAGGCGCGGCTTGCCGGACGACTCGGCCGGCTCGGCGGGGGTGCCATTGGAAAAATTTTCGGGGCGCATGATCGGAAGCCTACCGCAGGGACGGTCTGCGAATAAGCCCCAGCCGAAAGACTCGCCGCGAGGTCAGGTGCGACCACCGCAGGCACTGAATTTGTTTGCCCGCGTTACGGGCGCTCGACCGAACTGCCTACTCCGTGTCGCCCAGGTGCCCGGCACGCCTGTCTCGCAGCCGCTCCGGCCGACGCAAGTGGCTGCGCCAAAAAGTGTGTGCGACGCGCTCAACATGCGTGTGGCAGTAACCACATTCCCCTGCCCTCTCCCACGAGTGGGAAGGGGAATGTTCCAAAGTCAGTGGACCGCAGACCGCCGCCCTACTCGCCGAGGACGCGAAACTCGACGCGCCGATTCAGCGAACGGCCCTCGCTCGTGTCGTTACTGGCAACCGGCTCGGTGAGACCATAGCCGCGAGCTTCCAATCGATCAGCAGTAACGCCCTTGGCAACCAGATAGCGCACCACCGAGGCGGCCCGGCCCTGTGACAATCTCAGGTTGTATTCCGGTGCTCCGGTCGAATCGGTGTGGCCCGCAATCTGCACCCGCACTTGCGGATTCGCGCTCAGAATTCTGGCGGCGTTATCAAGAGTGCTCTGCGAACCGCCGGTCAACTCCGTGGAGTCATGGGCGAAAGTCACGCCGCTGAGAACTACAGCCTCACGATGCGCGCACCCGGCGCCGTCGACCTTGGTATCGGGAGGGGTGTTGGGGCAAAGGTCGTTGGCATTGACCACCCCGTCGCCATCGAGGTCCCGGTTCACCGCGGCCGCCGGCACCGGAGCTGCCCGACTCACCACCATCATCGGCTCGGCATCTGCCGGCTGCGAGGGGCAGCCCACTCCGGCGTATGAATCTTCATCGCTCAGCGTTTCGGCATCCGGCAGGTCAGCGCGGGTGAGACCAATCGTCTGGCGGATGCGCCCCAATCCGGTGAGCGCCCTTGCATGGGCAATCGAGTAGTCGTACTCGCCATTCACATAGGCGCGCTGCGCCTCGAAATGCTCATTCTCGGTATCCAGAAGATCGAGCAGGCTGCGCTGCCCGATCTGGAACTGGTCCAGATAGGCGATACGCGCTCTCTCAGTGGTTTCCTTATGGACTTTCAGATACTCGAGCTGGCTGCCGATCCGTTTGCGGTCATTAAGCGCAATGCGCAGAACTTGACGCACGTCCCTGCAGGCATCTTCCCGTTGGTCGCGCGCGACTGACACCAGATCCTCGGCCTGATTGACAGCTGCGCGATCAGAACCGCCATTGAACAGGTTGTAAGTCAGCACCACCTCCGCGCGGGTGTCGGTGCTGTTGCCGAATTCACGGTCCAGGTCGTCGCCATAGTCGCCGCGCAAACGCAGGTCCAATCTGGGGTGATAAAGGCTGCGGCGGTTGTCCCTCTGGGCCTCGGCGGACGCAATGTTGGCAGACGCGGCCGCGATCGAAGGATGTTGCACATAAGCCGACATCAGCGACGCCGACAGATCTGAAGGGAGTTCGGCAACGCTGTGCCCCGCGGGGGCCAGATTGGGAGCCGGCCACTCGCCGACAATCCGCTGATATCGGGCACTGACGTCGTGCAAGTTGCTCTGCTCGATGATCAGGTTGGACTCAGCAAGCGCCCGGCGCCCGGTTGCCTGTTCCTGGTCCACCGCGCGGCCGACGCCGGCCTCAACCCGCTCCTTGATCCGGCCGAATACGTCCTGATGCCTGGCCACGTTACTCTGAGCCAATGCTTCGAGCGCCCGAAACCGCTGGACATCTTCGTATGCACTGACCGCTTCCAGCGCGGTGGACTCTGCAGCGTTCAAAAGTTCGAAGTACCGGGCGCGCTTGGCGCGGTCCAGGCGAGAAACATTGCGGCTGGTTCCAAAACCGTCGTAGAGCAGTTGGGTGATCGTCAGGTTGACCCCAACCGGCTCGTAGTCTTCTTCGCGATTGAGTCGGTCGAGGTCGTAGCGTTGAAAACCCGCCGACGCCCCTAGATCGACCTTTGGCAAGAACCCTCCACGCGCAGATTTTTCTTCATCCTCGGCCGCCAGGAAAGCATGCCAAGCCTGCTGCACTTGAGGATTCGTGGAGATCGCCTTTTGGGCGGCCTCGGCGGCGGTTGTGGCCGGTTGAGCCCAGGCCTGTTGGCCGACAACAGCCGTTACCAGGAGGACAAGACCCTGGATCATTCGATGCATTCAAGTGCTCCCAAACCAATCAAAGTTTTTATTATTGACCGCGCGCCTGCACGGCTCAGCGCGGAAGTCTAATACGAGAGAGATCAACAGAAAAAAAGGGGCGACAAGCGGTTAACGCCGAATGACCGGCGGCGGAATCCGCCGCGATGAACGGTCGAGGTTGTAGCTCTCCTTCGCTTCTGGAATAAGCTTTGCACCATGCCCCCTATCGGTCGGCCAACTGAGAGTCGCCATCGTGCAGCGAACCGCTATATGCAGCTCTGGGGGGGGGCTAAATAGCCTGTCATCCAGGCGAACGTCGGGGTCTATTGCCCTGAATTTTCTTGATTACGACTTTTGCCGGATCGACGAACATGGGCTAGCTCAATGCTTTTTTAAGTTCAAGGGCTGGCCAACCGCTGGTCTACCAAGCTAGGGATGGCCGCGAACCTGCTGCGGTTTTTTTTGCCATGGGGAGCCAAGCGCGGGCACGCGCTATTGATGGCGATTCCGTTTTTTTTGGTTTTGGGATGGGGCGGAGCGACATCGAATTCGCAAGAACGCGAACGCCTGCGCCAAGCTGCCACCGAACGGTTCGGTCAGTCGGGGCTGCAGGCCATATCCGCGTGGATTCAACTGATCGACTTTGCCAAGCGTGAACCGGTGACAGAACAACTCGCTCTGGTCAACGAATTTGTCAATGCCAGAACCCTGTTTCAAAGCGACGAGCAGACCTGGGGACAGGTGGACTACTGGGCCACGCCGGTAGAACTGTTCGGTCGCGGTCGCGGCGACTGCGAGGATATCGCCATCGCCAAGTACGTCAGCCTGATCGCGCTGGGAGTCCCGGAGTCTCGTTTGCGCCTGATTTACGTCAGGGCCCAAACGGGTTCGCCCGGCCTTCGAACTTCGGTAGCGCACATGGTGTTGGGCTACTACGCGAGCACGGACGCCGAACCGCAGATTCTCGACAACCTGGTGGGAAGCATCGAATGGGCGCATGCCCGCACCGACCTGACCCCCGTGTTTAGCTTCAACGGTGCCGGCTTGTGGGCCGGCGCCACCCTTACTCCCAGCGACCCGACCGAGCGGCTGTCTCGCTGGCGGCGGGTGCTGGCCAGATTGGAACAGGAAGGCATGCCATGAAGCGATTCCCGTCACCAGATGTGCGCTTGGTTAATGGTGCGACGCCATGTCTTTGACTCGCCAGTTATGGCTCGCGGTGATCGTCGTGATGACGCTCGCTTTTGGCGGCACGTTCATCATCAGCACCACGGCGGCCAGGGACTATCTGGCGCATCAGTTGAACGTGAAGAACATTGACAACGTGACTGCCCTGGCCCTGACCATGACACAGATGGACAAGGATCCGGTCACCATCGAACTGATGCTGTCTGCCCAGTTCGACGCCGGCCATTACCGCCTGATCCGGCTGACTGATCCAGAGGGAGCGCTCCTATTTGAGCGCCAGAACGATACGCCGGTGCAGGGCGCCCCAACCGCCTTTGTCTCTGCCATGCACCTGGACACTGCACCGGGCACTGCGCATGTGCAGGACGGCTGGAAACAGTACGGCGTGCTGACCTTGGAAAGTCACGACCAGTTCGCCTACATCGATCTTTGGAACGGTAGCGTCCGGCTGCTGGGCTGGTTTTCGGTTGCCGCGCTTTTGGTTGGCGCCCTGGGATCACTTCTGTTGCGTGTGATCCTGCGCCCGCTTCAAGGCGTTGTGGCCCAGGCCGAGGCCATGGGCGAACGACGTTTCGTGACCCAGGCCGAACCCGTCACGCTCGAATTCAAGCAATTGGTGCGCGCCATGAACAGCTTGTCGGAGCGGGTTCAGACCATGCTGGCGCGCGGAACCAAGCAGCTCGAGGAACTTCGGCAGAAAATACAAATTGACCCCATCACCGGCCTGAGCAATCGGGAAACCTTCATCTCCACGTTGGAGGACGCCTTGGGGCAGGACGACGTCAGCGCGTCCGGCATCATCGTGATTCTGCGGGTTTCCGGGCTGGCTGAACTCAATCGAATGATCGGCCGCGAATCGGTTGACGAATTGCTGCGCCGGGTAGGGGATCAACTTCAGCGCGCAGCACAGCACCGGCCGCATCGGTGGGTTGTGGCCAGACTCGGATCTGCAGACTTTGCCGCGATGGCACCGGGAGAATCCGACGCCATGGCAGTGGCCGAAATTCTATTGTCCAACGCGCTGCTGGCGTCGGAGGAACGGGGGCCCGCCGACACCGAGCCGGTGTGGGCGGGTTGCACCACCTACGCGCGAGGGGAATCGCGCGCCAGCGTACTGGCGCGCGCGGACGGTGCGCTGGCGCTGGCCGAGCAAAGCGGAAGGTCGGTTGTGCTCGCGGATGCCCCGGCGGAGCCGTCCAAACTGCCGACTGACATTGCCACTTGGCGAACCACGCTGGATCAGGCCATGCGCTTTCATGGCGTGAAGCTGGGTCGCTTTCCGGTTGTGAACGCCGTTGGCGAGACGCTGCACTTCGAATCTCCAGCGAGGCTGTATATCGGTGGACAGTGGTTACCTGCGGCTCAATTTATCGCCTGGGCCGGGCGGACCGCCCTGATGCCCGAGCTGGACGCCCGCGTCCTGGGTGCTGCACTGACTCAGATCGAAAAGTTGCATGCGCCGGTCAGCATCAATCTCTCCGCCGACGCGATCTGCTCCACCGAGTTCGTCACCCGGCTCTCGAAGCAGTTGCACGGACGTGCCGCAACGGCCGCAAAGCTATGGGTGGAAGTGCCCGAGTACAGCGCCCTGCGGCACCTTCCGGAGTTCAGATTTTTCTGCCAGATCGCCAAGACCCTGGGTTGTCGGGTCGGGCTCAAGCATGCCGGCCACCAATTCGCCAGCATCCCCGACCTACACGATCTGGGGCTGGATTACCTGAAGATCGACAGCGCCATTGTCCAGCGGGTCCACGAAAGTGAGCACCATCAGGTTTTCCTGCGCAGCCTTTGCGCGGTGTCCCACGTGTTGGGAATGACCACCATCGCCACAGGTGTGCATGACGACAAGGACATTCCCATTCTGGGCAACCTCGGGGTGGACGGCTTCACTGGAAAGGCAACCACGCGAGCCTCAGCGTCCACAGCGCCGTAACTCGTGGAGCGGCTTCACCTGACCAGCGTGATCAACCTGGAAAAAGCATTCGACACGGATTTCACGGATGACACGGATTGAAAATCAGCGAATTGCCAACGCCGATCAAGGCACCCAATCGGTGAAGCAACGATTCTCAGCAGGTTTGTGTTTTGATCCGTGTTTATCCGCGAAATCCGTGTCCAATTGCCGTTTTTAGGATCAACGGAACAGCCAGCCTTGCACCTGCGCCTCGTAAGGCATGCCGCCTCGCAGATTCTGCAAGCCCGTTCGGGCAGATTCCGGAATGCCAGCTAAACCGTATCGTCGTCACGACCCAGCAGACTCAGACTGTCCAAGGACCGACGCAGACGGCGACGCGTCATGAGCTTGTTCTGCACACTTTCCGGCAAGTCGGTGAGCCGAAGAACCTCCTTGCGGATCAGCACATCGATCAGGTCCTCCAGCGCTCGAATCAGCGACAGATCTGATTCCAGCAAGGCCGCCTTGCGCGGCGTCAGAGATTGCAGAAACAACACCACTTCCGCGTGCTCCGGCGAGCGGGACTCCGGGTGATCGGGCGAGGGCAGGCGGCTGACCGAGGCAATCTGCCCCGCTGCGTCGCGGCGCAGATAAACTGCCAGACCGCCCTCATCCTTTTGGTCGTTCATATCCTTGCTCGTTCGCAATAAGAAAGCCGCGCCTGAAACAGACGCGGCTCAAAAGCCTCAAGCCTTGATCCCCTGCACGGCGCATGGTGTGCGCAAATGCTAGAGGCGACCTGCCTCAGGGATTTCCGTCGGCGACCAGCTTGCCAGCATTCAGCAGGTTCTGAATGATTTCAGCGTCCGAATTGCCGGCCAGGGTGACGTTCTGCAGAACAATCTCCTGCACTACAGCCCCGTTTGACTGACTGCTGACTGAAATCTTCGTGTCAGCCCCGACGGTTTCAAACTTCAAGTAGGTATCAAGATTGGCTGCGGTGCCGGACTCACCCTGAAGCAGATCGCGCAGGTCGAGCACATCTCCACCCGCACTCGCGGTCGCAGGATTGAAGTCGGCGATCGTATCCACCCCTGAATCGCCTCGCTGGAACACGAAACGGTCGCTGGTAGTGTCCAGACCACCGGCGCCCGTGCCACCGGTCAGCGTGTCATTCCCGGTCTGGCCGTACAGGGTATCGCTGCCAGCCCCACCCGTCAGCGTGTCATTGCCCGCGCCGCCGAAGAGGAAGTCGTTGCCGCCAAGGCCATTGATCGTATCGTTACCCAGCAGGCCGGCAAGGCTGTTTCCATCGGCATCCCCATTCAACGTCTGCCCGGAGGCATCACCAATGATGGAATCCACATTGTTGGGCAGCAGCGCCAAGCTCAAAGTACCGCTGGCCGAATCGCCGTCGGCATCCGTGCCCACCACATCGTAGGCGAGATTGATAGGGGACCGATCATTGACGGTCTCGAGAGAGAATAGACCGAGATCAAAGCTGACAGTGTTGGTCGGAACGGACTCAACCAGAACGGCCTGGAAGGGCGTGTTGGAGTGAATCTGATAAATATCCCCCTCCTGCAGGCCAGAGATCGAAACTGTACCGTCGACGCGGAAGTCCACCGTGATGCCACCGACGGTGCCATCAGACGAGAACACCCGCTCAGTGATGCCGTCTTCCAACACCGTAACCTTGGTGATTCCCGCCAATTCCTCATTCGGGTCGGCAGCGATGGTTGCCAGGGTGTTGGGGAAGGTCTGATCGTTGGTGAGATCAACGATAGCTGCCACCACGATAGCTACAGTGTTGCTGGGGCCGCCACTGACCTGCGGAATCGCTTGCCTGAATGAAATCGCTGACTGGTGCGCCGCGTAGTTGAACCCACTCACGTCGACGCCGGGATCTACAAGGCTGGTCACGAAATCAATACGCACGGCCTCGTTGGCATCGATCGCCTGGTTGCCCACGCCGATGGAAGTGGCGTTCGTGTTGACGGTTCCTCCACGCCCCGAAAGCAATATGTCGACGGCCTCCACACTAGCGTTAGATCCAATTCCCCTGAATTGCACGTTACCTGCAACGCCACTGGTCAGATCGGTAAGACTGAACTCGGTGCCATTGCTGATGGTCCCGTTCAAGTCCACCGTGTAGGTATTGGCAAACGGGTCCAGGGCAATCGTGAAAGCAACAACGCCGCCCGAATTAGTCGGGCTGGTGCTGCCCGTCAGGGTGCCAGCCCCGTCTCCGAATAGATAAATCTGATCGCCGTTGATCTTGAGCAGCGCACCATCGATGTCACGCGCCATCATTCCGTTGTTGGTGATGTCGAACGTAGCCGTGCCAGCGCCATCGGCGCCCAGGTCAAGATTGAGATTGAACGCCGTCGGAGCGATGTCCGTATCGAGCACCGCGCCCGGGTCCGCCGCGAACTGAACAGGGCTGTCGTCATCGACATTGATGTTCAGAGTGCCGTTGGCAGAGGCGCCATTTCCTGCCGTCACTCGATAGGTCACTGCGAACGCGGCATTGTTCTCGTTGTCGCCCGTAGCGTGCAGCATCGGCGCGTTCTGCGCCACGGTGTAGGCGCCCGTAGCCGGATCGAGCGTCACCGTCAGCACCGTAATCGCTCCCTGATTGATCAGCAGGTCGTTACCGTTCGCCGCAAGCTCGTAGGTGAATCCATCCGGACTGCCGCTGGTCAGGAAGGCGACGGTTGCGCCCGCAGTCCCTGCATCGAAGCTGAGCGTTCCAGCTACATTCTGAGCATCACTGTCATCGCCTGTACCGCCTGGATTGCCGCCGATCAGTGCGTCGTCGTCGAGCAAAGCAGTTAGGTTGGCGCCGATCACTGGCGGAGCCGGATCGTTGATCGTGCCGGTGCCCGTCTCACCGCCCACCGTCACGGTCGTGGTCTCGCCCGGATCGGTGATCGCATCCATCAGCGTCGGGTAGGTCACGGTGAAGCTGGTGACACCCGCCGGCACGGTGATCTGACCCGCCACGCCGTCGTACATCACGCCATCGCTGAAGACCGGCGCGTTGGTGTAGTCGTCGCCTTCGGTCGCCGTCACACCGACCAGCGAGAAGTCGTACGTCGTCGGATTCGACGTCGTCCCCGTCAGTGTCACCGTGTGGACCAGGTCGTCACCTTCCGTGGCCATCGCATCGGACACCGACTCGACCGTCGGGGCAGCCGGATCGTTGATCGTGCCGGTGCCCGTCTCACCGCCCACCGTCACGGTCGTGGTCTCGCCCGGATCGGTGATCGCATCCATCAGCGTCGGGTAGGTCACGGTGAAGCTGGTGACACCCGCCGGCACGGTGATCTGACCCGCCACGCCGTCGTACATCACGCCATCGCTGAAGACCGGCGCGTTGGTGTAGTCGTCGCCTTCGGTCGCCGTCACACCGACCAGCGAGAAGTCGTACGTCGTCGGATTCGACGTCGTCCCCGTCAGTGTCACCGTGTGGACCAGGTCGTCACCTTCCGTGGCCATCGCATCGGACACCGACTCGACCGTCGGGGCAGCCGGATCGTTGATCGTGCCGGTGCCCGTCTCACCGCCCACCGTCACGGTCGTGGTCTCGCCCGGATCGGTGATCGCATCCATCAGCGTCGGGTAGGTCACGGTGAAGCTGGTGACACCCGCCGGCACGGTGATCTGACCCGCCACGCCGTCGTACATCACGCCATCGCTGAAGACCGGCGCGTTGGTGTAGTCGTCGCCTTCGGTCGCCGTCACACCGACCAGCGAGAAGTCGTACGTCGTCGGATTCGACGTCGTCCCCGTCAGTGTCACCGTGTGGACCAGGTCGTCACCTTCCGTGGCCATCGCATCGGACACCGACTCGACCGTCGGGGCAGCCGGATCGTTGATCGTGCCGGTGCCCGTCTCACCGCCCACCGTCACGGTCGTGGTCTCGCCCGGATCGGTGATCGCATCCATCAGCGTCGGGTAGGTCACGGTGAAGCTGGTGACACCCGCCGGCACGGTGATCTGACCCGCCACGCCGTCGTACATCACGCCATCGCTGAAGACCGGCGCGTTGGTGTAGTCGTCGCCTTCGGTCGCCGTCACACCGACCAGCGAGAAGTCGTACGTCGTCGGATTCGACGTCGTCCCCGTCAGTGTCACCGTGTGGACCAGGTCGTCACCTTCCGTGGCCATCGCATCGGACACCGACTCGACCGTCGGGGCAGCCGGATCGTTGATCGTGCCGGTGCCCGTCTCACCGCCCACCGTCACGGTCGTGGTCTCGCCCGGATCGGTGATCGCATCCATCAGCGTCGGGTAGGTCACGGTGAAGCTGGTGACACCCGCCGGCACGGTGATCTGACCCGCCACGCCGTCGTACATCACGCCATCGCTGAAGACCGGCGCGTTGGTGTAGTCGTCGCCTTCGGTCGCCGTCACACCGACCAGCGAGAAGTCGTACGTCGTCGGATTCGACGTCGTCCCCGTCAGTGTCACCGTGTGGACCAGGTCGTCACCTTCCGTGGCCATCGCATCGGACACCGACTCGACCGTCGGGGCAGCCGGATCGTTGATCGTGCCGGTGCCCGTCTCACCGCCCACCGTCACGGTCGTGGTCTCGCCCGGATCGGTGATCGCATCCATCAGCGTCGGGTAGGTCACGGTGAAGCTGGTGACACCCGCCGGCACGGTGATCTGACCCGCCACGCCGTCGTACATCACGCCATCGCTGAAGACCGGCGCGTTGGTGTAGTCGTCGCCTTCGGTCGCCGTCACACCGACCAGCGAGAAGTCGTACGTCGTCGGATTCGACGTCGTCCCCGTCAGTGTCACCGTGTGGACCAGGTCGTCACCTTCCGTGGCCATCGCATCGGACACCGACTCGACCGTCGGGGCAGCCGGATCGTTGATCGTGCCGGTGCCCGTCTCACCGCCCACCGTCACGGTCGTGGTCTCGCCCGGATCGGTGATCGCATCCATCAGCGTCGGGTAGGTCACGGTGAAGCTGGTGACACCCGCCGGCACGGTGATCTGACCCGCCACGCCGTCGTACATCACGCCATCGCTGAAGACCGGCGCGTTGGTGTAGTCGTCGCCTTCGGTCGCCGTCACACCGACCAGCGAGAAGTCGTACGTCGTCGGATTCGACGTCGTCCCCGTCAGTGTCACCGTGTGGACCAGGTCGTCACCTTCCGTGGCCATCGCATCGGACACCGACTCGACCGTCGGGGCAGCCGGATCGTTGATCGTGCCGGTGCCCGTCTCACCGCCCACCGTCACGGTCGTGGTCTCGCCCGGATCGGTGATCGCATCCATCAGCGTCGGGTAGGTCACGGTGAAGCTGGTGACACCCGCCGGCACGGTGATCTGACCCGCCACGCCGTCGTACATCACGCCATCGCTGAAGACCGGCGCGTTGGTGTAGTCGTCGCCTTCGGTCGCCGTCACACCGACCAGCGAGAAGTCGTACGTCGTCGGATTCGACGTCGTCCCCGTCAGTGTCACCGTGTGGACCAGGTCGTCACCTTCCGTGGCCATCGCATCGGACACCGACTCGACCGTCGGGGCAGCCGGATCGTTGATCGTGCCGGTGCCCGTCTCACCGCCCACCGTCACGGTCGTGGTCTCGCCCGGATCGGTGATCGCATCCATCAGCGTCGGGTAGGTCACGGTGAAGCTGGTGACACCCGCCGGCACGGTGATCTGACCCGCCACGCCGTCGTACATCACGCCATCGCTGAAGACCGGCGCGTTGGTGTAGTCGTCGCCTTCGGTCGCCGTCACACCGACCAGCGAGAAGTCGTACGTCGTCGGATTCGACGTCGTCCCCGTCAGTGTCACCGTGTGGACCAGGTCGTCACCTTCCGTGGCCATCGCATCGGACACCGACTCGACCGTCGGGGCAGCCGGATCGTTGATCGTGCCGGTGCCCGTCTCACCGCCCACCGTCACGGTCGTGGTCTCGCCCGGATCGGTGATCGCATCCATCAGCGTCGGGTAGGTCACGGTGAAGCTGGTGACACCCGCCGGCACGGTGATCTGACCCGCCACGCCGTCGTACATCACGCCATCGCTGAAGACCGGCGCGTTGGTGTAGTCGTCGCCTTCGGTCGCCGTCACACCGACCAGCGAGAAGTCGTACGTCGTCGGATTCGACGTCGTCCCCGTCAGTGTCACCGTGTGGACCAGGTCGTCACCTTCCGTGGCCATCGCATCGGACACCGACTCGACCGTCGGGGCAGCCGGATCGTTGATCGTGCCGGTGCCCGTCTCACCGCCCACCGTCACGGTCGTGGTCTCGCCCGGATCGGTGATCGCATCCATCAGCGTCGGGTAGGTCACGGTGAAGCTGGTGACACCCGCCGGCACGGTGATCTGACCCGCCACGCCGTCGTACATCACGCCATCGCTGAAGACCGGCGCGTTGGTGTAGTCGTCGCCTTCGGTCGCCGTCACACCGACCAGCGAGAAGTCGTACGTCGTCGGATTCGACGTCGTCCCCGTCAGTGTCACCGTGTGGACCAGGTCGTCACCTTCCGTGGCCATCGCATCGGACACCGACTCGACCGTCGGGGCAGCCGGATCGTTGATCGTGCCGGTGCCCGTCTCACCGCCCACCGTCACGGTCGTGGTCTCGCCCGGATCGGTGATCGCATCCATCAGCGTCGGGTAGGTCACGGTGAAGCTGGTGACACCCGCCGGCACGGTGATCTGACCCGCCACGCCGTCGTACATCACGCCATCGCTGAAGACCGGCGCGTTGGTGTAGTCGTCGCCTTCGGTCGCCGTCACACCGACCAGCGAGAAGTCGTACGTCGTCGGATTCGACGTCGTCCCCGTCAGTGTCACCGTGTGGACCAGGTCGTCACCTTCCGTGGCCATCGCATCGGACACCGACTCGACCGTCGGGGCAGCCGGATCGTTGATCGTGCCGGTGCCCGTCTCACCGCCCACCGTCACGGTCGTGGTCTCGCCCGGATCGGTGATCGCATCCATCAGCGTCGGGTAGGTCACGGTGAAGCTGGTGACACCCGCCGGCACGGTGATCTGACCCGCCACGCCGTCGTACATCACGCCATCGCTGAAGACCGGCGCGTTGGTGTAGTCGTCGCCTTCGGTCGCCGTCACACCGACCAGCGAGAAGTCGTACGTCGTCGGATTCGACGTCGTCCCCGTCAGTGTCACCGTGTGGACCAGGTCGTCACCTTCCGTGGCCATCGCATCGGACACCGACTCGACCGTCGGGGCAGCCGGATCGTTGATCGTGCCGGTGCCCGTCTCACCGCCCACCGTCACGGTCGTGGTCTCGCCCGGATCGGTGATCGCATCCATCAGCGTCGGGTAGGTCACGGTGAAGCTGGTGACACCCGCCGGCACGGTGATCTGACCCGCCACGCCGTCGTACATCACGCCATCGCTGAAGACCGGCGCGTTGGTGTAGTCGTCGCCTTCGGTCGCCGTCACACCGACCAGCGAGAAGTCGTACGTCGTCGGATTCGACGTCGTCCCCGTCAGTGTCACCGTGTGGACCAGGTCGTCACCTTCCGTGGCCATCGCATCGGACACCGACTCGACCGTCGGGGCAGCCGGATCGTTGATCGTGCCGGTGCCCGTCTCACCGCCCACCGTCACGGTCGTGGTCTCGCCCGGATCGGTGATCGCATCCATCAGCGTCGGGTAGGTCACGGTGAAGCTGGTGACACCCGCCGGCACGGTGATCTGACCCGCCACGCCGTCGTACATCACGCCATCGCTGAAGACCGGCGCGTTGGTGTAGTCGTCGCCTTCGGTCGCCGTCACACCGACCAGCGAGAAGTCGTACGTCGTCGGATTCGACGTCGTCCCCGTCAGTGTCACCGTGTGGACCAGGTCGTCACCTTCCGTGGCCATCGCATCGGACACCGACTCGACCGTCGGGGCAGCCGGATCGTTGATCGTGCCGGTGCCCGTCTCACCGCCCACCGTCACGGTCGTGGTCTCGCCCGGATCGGTGATCGCATCCATCAGCGTCGGGTAGGTCACGGTGAAGCTGGTGACACCCGCCGGCACGGTGATCTGACCCGCCACGCCGTCGTACATCACGCCATCGCTGAAGACCGGCGCGTTGGTGTAGTCGTCGCCTTCGGTCGCCGTCACACCGACCAGCGAGAAGTCGTACGTCGTCGGATTCGACGTCGTCCCCGTCAGTGTCACCGTGTGGACCAGGTCGTCACCTTCCGTGGCCATCGCATCGGACACCGACTCGACCGTCGGGGCAGCCGGATCGTTGATCGTGCCGGTGCCCGTCTCACCGCCCACCGTCACGGTCGTGGTCTCGCCCGGATCGGTGATCGCATCCATCAGCGTCGGGTAGGTCACGGTGAAGCTGGTGACACCCGCCGGCACGGTGATCTGACCCGCCACGCCGTCGTACATCACGCCATCGCTGAAGACCGGCGCGTTGGTGTAGTCGTCGCCTTCGGTCGCCGTCACACCGACCAGCGAGAAGTCGTACGTCGTCGGATTCGACGTCGTCCCCGTCAGTGTCACCGTGTGGACCAGGTCGTCACCTTCCGTGGCCATCGCATCGGACACCGACTCGACCGTCGGGGCAGCCGGATCGTTGATCGTGCCGGTGCCCGTCTCACCGCCCACCGTCACGGTCGTGGTCTCGCCCGGATCGGTGATCGCATCCATCAGCGTCGGGTAGGTCACGGTGAAGCTGGTGACACCCGCCGGCACGGTGATCTGACCCGCCACGCCGTCGTACATCACGCCATCGCTGAAGACCGGCGCGTTGGTGTAGTCGTCGCCTTCGGTCGCCGTCACACCGACCAGCGAGAAGTCGTACGTCGTCGGATTCGACGTCGTCCCCGTCAGTGTCACCGTGTGGACCAGGTCGTCACCTTCCGTGGCCATCGCATCGGACACCGACTCGACCGTCGGGGCAGCCGGATCGTTGATCGTGCCGGTGCCCGTCTCACCGCCCACCGTCACGGTCGTGGTCTCGCCCGGATCGGTGATCGCATCCATCAGCGTCGGGTAGGTCACGGTGAAGCTGGTGACACCCGCCGGCACGGTGATCTGACCCGCCACGCCGTCGTACATCACGCCATCGCTGAAGACCGGCGCGTTGGTGTAGTCGTCGCCTTCGGTCGCCGTCACACCGACCAGCGAGAAGTCGTACGTCGTCGGATTCGACGTCGTCCCCGTCAGTGTCACCGTGTGGACCAGGTCGTCACCTTCCGTGGCCATCGCATCGGACACCGACTCGACCGTCGGGGCAGCCGGATCGTTGATCGTGCCGGTGCCCGTCTCACCGCCCACCGTCACGGTCGTGGTCTCGCCCGGATCGGTGATCGCATCCATCAGCGTCGGGTAGGTCACGGTGAAGCTGGTGACACCCGCCGGCACGGTGATCTGACCCGCCACGCCGTCGTACATCACGCCATCGCTGAAGACCGGCGCGTTGGTGTAGTCGTCGCCTTCGGTCGCCGTCACACCGACCAGCGAGAAGTCGTACGTCGTCGGATTCGACGTCGTCCCCGTCAGTGTCACCGTGTGGACCAGGTCGTCACCTTCCGTGGCCATCGCATCGGACACCGACTCGACCGTCGGGGCAGCCGGATCGTTGATCGTGCCGGTGCCCGTCTCACCGCCCACCGTCACGGTCGTGGTCTCGCCCGGATCGGTGATCGCATCCATCAGCGTCGGGTAGGTCACGGTGAAGCTGGTGACACCCGCCGGCACGGTGATCTGACCCGCCACGCCGTCGTACATCACGCCATCGCTGAAGACCGGCGCGTTGGTGTAGTCGTCGCCTTCGGTCGCCGTCACACCGACCAGCGAGAAGTCGTACGTCGTCGGATTCGACGTCGTCCCCGTCAGTGTCACCGTGTGGACCAGGTCGTCACCTTCCGTGGCCATCGCATCGGACACCGACTCGACCGTCGGGGCAGCCGGATCGTTGATCGTGCCGGTGCCCGTCTCACCGCCCACCGTCACGGTCGTGGTCTCGCCCGGATCGGTGATCGCATCCATCAGCGTCGGGTAGGTCACGGTGAAGCTGGTGACACCCGCCGGCACGGTGATCTGACCCGCCACGCCGTCGTACATCACGCCATCGCTGAAGACCGGCGCGTTGGTGTAGTCGTCGCCTTCGGTCGCCGTCACACCGACCAGCGAGAAGTCGTACGTCGTCGGATTCGACGTCGTCCCCGTCAGTGTCACCGTGTGGACCAGGTCGTCACCTTCCGTGGCCATCGCATCGGACACCGACTCGACCGTCGGGGCAGCCGGAGGTGGCGGAGGTGGCGGAGGCGAATTCACGATCACCGTGACCGTCGCGGTATCGGTGCCGCCGTTGCCGTCGCTGATGGTGTAGCTGAAGGTGTCGACGCCGCTGGTGCCCGGATTGGGGGTGT